>NZ_JACKZC010000003.1 GCF_014212495.1 Pontibacter sp. Tf4 | reverse complement strand
AAAAAATTACACACAGTCATTACCTGGAAAAAGGGAGAACAACCTCGACCAACACTGTCTAGATGCCATTGGAGGAACTTGCTGAGCACAGCGATCCTCCAACGAAACACCATCTAGACTAATCGTTATGAGATAGCAAGAAAAGCATGAATACAGTAGTAGATAAAGTAATCAAAAACAAGGTTCATGTCGTTCTGCTAGGTGCTGGAGCAAGTAAAGCAAGTATGCCCAAAGGAGATAAAAATGGTAAGGTTATTCCATTGATGAATGAATTGAATAAGCTTCCAGTAATAAAACAAATATTGAAGGCAAATGAAGCAGAACTAGGTGACAATACATTTGAAGAATTTTATAGTTCATTGACTGCTGAAGAATCAAATACTACCTTCTTGAATGAATTAAATGAAAGCATCTTTAACTATTTTGTAGAATTGGAAATTCTCGATGAGCCAACTATATATGGTTACCTCTTGCTTTCACTTAGAGAATCAGATGTAATAGCTACATTCAATTGGGATCCTTTCATTGTACAGGCATACAGGCGGGTCAGTAGAATAACTAACAAATTACCAAAGGTGCTGTTTTTGCATGGCACTGTCGCATTGGCTAGATGTCCAACACATTATATAGTCGACATTAATGGCAAAGCATGTCCTAAATGTCTTGCTCCACTACAAAGAATTCAATTACTCTATCCTACCACTTCCAAAGACTACGATACTGATCAATATATATATGAACAGTGGCAGGCATTAAGGCACTATCTTTCTTATGCAAGTGGGCTAACGGTCTTTGGTTATGCTGCTCCCAAATCTGATATGGCAGCAATTGATCTTCTGAAAATGGGATGGAGATTAAACGAAGACAGAAAAATGGAAGAAATTGAGATAATTAATACAGATGATGAAATTAAGTTGAAAGATTCTTGGCGAGAATTTATACATACTCATCATTTCTCCATTCACCGCGACTACTTCGATTCTTCAATTGCAAATTTTCCTAGAAGAGTTAGTGAATACTTCTTTTGCAGATTCAATCTAAACGCATGGCTAGACAACCACAAAATAGAAAGAGGCTTGTCATTTCAAGAAATTGAATCTAAAGTAGCGAATCTACTTAAATATGAAAACTCATAACACGGTACAGGCTCCATTCTCGGCTACGCCTCGTTCGCAGCCTGCACTAAACGTTAGAATCAATTTGTACGTATGAAAACAGCTCTAAGTCTAGTTTTATTCTTCAAAGTTAGTAGCGAATACCATGGGAGAGCTTTCTGAAAGAAACAGCGGTTTTGTCAAGCAGCTGCCCTGGCTTCAGGTATTGAGATACAATGAAGGTAAGCGCTTCTATCCGCTCTTTGGGGGGAGCGGCTGAGCCAGTAGCGCAGGTCCTCCTACTCGTCCAGTTCTTTCATTGGGCCCTTTCGGGCAACAGCCTGTATACGCATAGGGGACAATGTATATTTGTAGAGGGCATGAACAATACTGCCCTCTACAAATATACTAAAATGAAAGACACCTTGTTGCTTTCCTAAATACACATCACTGGCTACGGGGAAGGGATGGCAGCATTCACTGCCAGCTCTGGGACATACTTGTTTCGAAGCACCTGCATGTCCTGACTCAGTTTCAGGTCCAGCACCTTGGCATAATGCTGTGTGGTTTTAATGGAAGTATGGCCGAGCATTTTCGAGACGCTCTCCATCGGCACCCCGTTGAGCAGCGTGACAGTGGTAGCAAAGGTGTGTCGGGCAGTGTGGAAGGTGACGGCCTTGTTGATGCCGCACACGTCCATGATTTCTTTCAGGTAAGCGTTCATTTTCTGGTTGCTCAGCACGGGTAGCAACCTGTTCTTGTACAGGCACTGGGGGTGCTGCTGGTACCTGTCCAGTATTATTCTAGCAGCAGGCAGCAGGGGCAGGCGGGTGGGGGTGCCGGTCTTCTGTCGCTGTACAGAGAGCCACGTTTCTCCGTCCACTCCCTTTATAATGTTTTCCTTGGCTAGTTGTTGCACGTCGGTGTAGGCAAGGCCTGTCAGGCAGCAGAACAGGAAGATGTCCCTGACCTGCGAGAGTCGCTCGGTGATCATCTCCTTGGCAGCTATCTTCTCCAGCTCTTCTTCTGTCAGGTAGACCCGCTCCAGCTGCTTTACCTTTCCTTTGTAGTGCAGGAAGGGATCCCGATCCAGCAGGCCCTGGTGCAGGCACTCCCTGATTACTTTCTTGAGCAGCTTGATGTACTTTAAGGTGGAGTTGTTGGAGCACCTGCAGGTACTACGCAAATAAAAGTCATAATCCGAGACAAAGCCGTAGTCCACCTTTTTCAAGTCCAGATCCTTTACCCTATACTTACTTAATATAAAATCCTTTATGTGGTGCAGGGAGGTTTTATAACCCTTAAAGGTGGAAGGGGAGTATTCTAAGCCCAGCAGGGCCTCCACGCGCTGGTTGTGCCCCTGTAGCGCTTCTAGTAGGGTGCAGGCTTTTTCCTGCTTGCCCAGGTAGGCTGCCTTTACCTGGTTGGCCGTGGCTTCTTTGCCTTGTTCGAGCAGCTGGCGGTGGGCTTCATAGATTTTCTGTTGGAGCGTGTCCAGGTAGGCGTTCAAGGAAAGTATCGTTTCACGGGTGCCTATGGCTCTTCCGGCTGATGCATTCCATCCCTTGGGGTAACATTCTCTGGAAGTAGATATTTCAGCTCTTTTTCCAGCAATAGTGATCCGGAGATAGATGGGAACGGGACCTGCCGTGTAGTTTCTGGACTTTTTCAGGTAAAAGATAATTCGGATGCGCTTACTCATGACTTTGTAGCTTTAAAGGTTAATGAAATTAGCCTTGCAGCCAGCCGAAAGCAAGATGTACAGCGTCTGTACAGCTTGTGCGACAGAGAGTTATGATAGATTCGGTGAGTTAAGAAGGTAGCTTAAAATGACGCACCGAATCACGCTCCTTTTTCTCAGGAAAAGCCGAATAATTCGGTAGTGCCAAAATGCAAAAAGCCTGCAAATATTGAATTTGCAGGCTTTTCGCTGAATTTGGTATGATAACTTGTAGTCCGTAGGGGAATCGAACCCCTGTTGCCAGAATGAAAATCTGGAGTCCTAACCCCTAGACGAACGGACCAGTATGTGGTATGTGTCGGTTATTTCCTGAACGACGATGCAAATATAGGTGACAAAAGTGTTTTGCAAAACATTTGAGGTCAAAAAAAACGTAAATACTTGTAAGCGCCTTATTTTCAGGGTAGAAAAAATTATTGGTTTTCCTTAATGCTAATCGTAACTTCGCACCACATTTACTTACCATTTCATTCATCTTACCAAATATAGATACCATGTCTAAAATTAAAGTTGCAATTAACGGTTTTGGCCGTATCGGCAGACTTACTTTTAAGGCTCTGCTTCAGAAGGAGAATGTAGAAGTAGTTGCTATCAACGACCTGACCAATACCAAAACCCTTGCACACCTGCTGAAGTATGACTCCGTACACGGCAAGTTTAACGGTACTGTAGAAGCTACGGAAAACGGCATCATCGTGAATGGTCGTGAGATCAGAATTACGGCAGAGCGTGATCCGAAAAACCTGCCTTGGGGTCAGCTTGGCGTGGATGTAGTGCTGGAGTCTACAGGTCGCTTTGTAGATGAGCAGGGTGCCAGCGGACACCTGGAAGCCGGTGCTAAAAAAGTAGTTATCTCTGCACCTGCAAAAGGCAACATCCCTACGGTAGTACTGGGCGTGAACGAAGACATCCTGAAAGGTGATGAAAAGATCGTTTCTAACGCATCTTGTACTACTAACTGCCTTGCTCCAATGGCAAAAGTGCTGGACGATACATTCGGCATCGAGAAGGGCTATATTACCACTGTACACGCTTACACCTCTGACCAGAGCCTGCAGGATTCTCCGCACAGCGACCTGAGAAGAGCACGTGCAGCTGCTTACTCTATCATCCCGACATCAACAGGCGCTGCTAAAGCAGTTGGTCTGGTATTGCCGCACCTGAAAGGCAAACTGGATGGCGTTGCTATGCGCGTTCCTATTCCGGATGGCTCTCTGACGGACCTTACCTGCGTTCTGAAAAGACCAGCTACCAAAGAAGAGATAAACGCAGCGATGAAAAAAGCGGCGGAAGGCGAAATGAAAGGCATCCTGGAGTATACTGAAGATCCTATCGTTTCTATCGACATCGTTGGTAACGCACACTCTTGTATCTTTGATGCAGAGATGACATCAGCAAACGAGACCCTTGTGAAAGTTGTTGGCTGGTACGACAACGAAACCGGTTACTCTAACCGTGCTGCTGACCTGATCGCCAAGCTCGGAGCGTAGTTACGGACAAAACTATAGTTTACACGAAGCCCGCCATCTGGTGGGCTTTCGTTTTTTAAGTGCGTATATAGAAGTATGATATAAATAAATTATTAAATTGATATATATCATACTTCTGCTAAAAGCATTGGTATACTTTTGTACAAACAAAACCCCATAAATCCCAACACCATGAGACGCATACTTGTACCGACAGATTTCTCAGAACAGGCACAATACGCCTTTGAAGTAGCCATTAACATAGCCCGCCGAACCGGAGCCGCCATAAAACTGCTGCACGTGGTGGATGTGCCCGGTACGACCAGTTTTAGTGCAACCGGCGATGCTACTTACCACGACAACATGGAACAGCTGTATGTTATCCGTCTGCTCGAAACCACAAAGGGAAGTATGACAAAACTGCTGGCCATAACCGACCACGCCGGTGTAGAGGTAGTGCAGGAAGTAGATGTGGACAATGTGGTGAGCAAAATAAAGCGTGTTATTGAAGACGATAAGGTAGACCTGGTGGTAATGGGCTCTAAAGGATCAAGCGGGCTGGATGAGTTCCTGATCGGATCTAACACAGAGAAGGTAGTGCGCACTGCCAACTGCCCGGTGCTGACTATAAAGCAGCGACAGACAGACTTTGAGATCAGAGAGATTGTGCTGGCTTCTAACTTCAGACGCGAGATAAGCAAGGCCATGGATGCGTTCAAGTATTTTCAGCAGCTATTCGGGGCGCGCCTGCACCTGGTTTACATCAACACGCCGGGCGCTTTTGAGTCGAGCAGCAATCTGCGCAGCAAGCTGGCACACGTGGCCGAAAAATATGGTCTACACAACTATACCATCAATATTTACAACGATACGATAGAAGAAGATGGCATCCTGCATTTTGCTGAAGATATCAACGCCGATATGATTATGATGGCAACGCACGGACGCACCGGACTGGCGCACCTGCTGAGCGGTAGTATAGCCGAAGACCTGGTAAACCACACCAGTCGCCCGGTACTGACTTACCAGATCTAAAATACAATTCCTGTTTCATACTAAGCCCGGCTATACAAGTGTAGCCGGGTTTTTTGTTTACAGCTGTAACGGTTACTTTTGTAGTTATACTTTAGCAAGCAGCATGAGCACACGTCCGCGCGTCCGGTTTATTATAAATCCTGTTTCGGGTACCCGTAGCAAGGTAGATGTGGCTGCACGCATAAAACTTTACCTGGACCACGGGAAGCTGGACCACGATATTGTGTACACCGATTATGCCGGCCACGCCACAGAACTGGCTGCCGCCGCTGCCGCTGCCAACTATAGCATTGTGGTGGCTGTAGGCGGAGATGGCACTGTAAACGAAGTAGCCCGCGGATTACGACACACCGATACGGCCCTGGCCATACTTCCCAAAGGCTCAGGCAACGGTTTGGCCCGCCACCTGCATATTCCGCTGCAGCTCAACAGTGCTATTAAAATGCTGAGTACAGGCAAGATAACGCGTATTGATAGCGGAACTATAAACGACATGCCCTTTTTTACCACAGCGGGTATTGGGTTTGATGCGTACATCTCGTCGGTTTTTGCCGGAAATAAGCGCCGCGGCCTGAAAACGTATGTAGAACTGGTACTGAAAGAGGTGAGGGCCTACAAACACCTGCCCGTAAAAGTATGGCTGAACGAGAAGGAACTACAAACCGACTGTTTTGTACTGGCCTTTGCCAACGCTGCGCAGTACGGTAACAATGCCTACATCGCGCCCCTCGCCGATATTCAGGATGGTTTACTGGATGTGTGCCTGATCCGGCAGCTGGACTTTGTGAAAGCCCTGAATCTGAGCTACTGTATGCTGACCAGACAGCTGGCAAACCCACATAGCGCAGAGTATTTTAAAACCACCGAAGTGCGCGTAGAAACTGAAGTACCTATGATGTTTCATGTAGACGGCGAGTTCAAAGGAAAAGAGAATCAGTTTGAGGTAAAAATAAACCCGCTATCGCTGAAGGTACTTATACCTGCGTAATGAATATTGCTTAGCTATTCTGTTATTCAAAATTCAGTTATTCAAAATTAAAACCATGAAAGATAAAAATAAGAAAGGCCGCCAGGGAGTTGTTTACTCTACAAGCTCTGATTTTGAGTACCAGTACGAACAGGAAAATGAAGCCGAAACACTGCCGCCGCAGCAACAGAACCTGAAAGTGATGCTCGATAAAAAAGCGCGCGGAGGTAAGCAGGTAACACTGGTGGAAGGCTTTGTAGGCACCGATGAGGACCTGAAAGAACTTGGCAAAATGCTGAAGAACAAATGCGGTGTTGGTGGTTCTGCCAAAGATGGCGAAATACTTATCCAGGGCGATTTCAGGGACAAAGTGCTGCAAACCCTGCAGGCAGCCGGTTACAAAGCAAAGCGTGTAGGGGGCTGAGTTTTAATTTTGAATGAGTGAATGTTAGTCCCTGACTTGATTTTGCTTTATTGCAGTGTTCGGGGTTTTTACAGGCTGCCTGGCCCTGCTTTTGGGTCAGAGTTTGAAGCCAACGATCCATTCGCCACTTTAGAAACTATAGATTCCCGATCTGTTTAAGATACCTTGCGGGGCCGTGCAGGTGGTAGAAGTTAACAGACTGCTGTACAAAAATTTTACCGGCCAGGGCTGATGCTTTAGGTGGTTCGGGTTTGTAGCTTATAGTTTGTTTTGACTTGCCCTGCACGCGTTGGTAACCTATCCGGGCAAGTTTCTTATCCAGCTCTTTTACCGACAGGCCCTTAACCGGAATGCGGCGTTCCTCACGACGAAACCAAATAACTATAGCCAGGCTGAAGAGCAGTGAAAATACAGCTGCTGTAAAAAACACCTCACCTATAGTTCCGGTGGGGTTCTCTTCAAACTTCCCGGTAATGCCATACCACACAGCCGTCAGCAAACTATACATCAGGAAGAAATACACATTCAGCTTCAGAAACCGCAGCAAACTATAGTTTCGCATTTCTAATGATTAATTAATAATAATGACTAAGTAATTCTGAACATCAATAATTACCCATTATAAATTATTCATTACCCGCTGCAGGTCCTCGGGCGAGTCGATACCTATTGTTTCGAACTCGGTGAGGGCGGTGGTAATCTTAAAGCCGTTCTCCAGCCAGCGCAACTGCTCCAGCGATTCGGCCAGTTCCAGCGCCGATGGCGGCAATTGCGTGATCTGCTCTAAAATATCGGCTCGGTACCCGTAAATGCCGATGTGCTTGTAGTAGGTGTGCTGTTTGTGCCAGATGTCCTGGGGCACGTTGCGGCAATAAGGAATAGGTTGGCGGCTGAAGTACAACGCATCGCCGGAGGTGCTGAGCACTACTTTAGGCGCGTTCACGTTGAATAGTTCTTCCTCTGATTTTATCTTTTTTACAAGCGTGGCCAACTGGGTGCCCGGACGTTGAAAACAACTGGCTACCAGGTCTATCTGCTCCGGCTTTATAAAAGGTTCGTCGCCCTGTATGTTGACGATGTATTCGTAAGGCTTGTCGTGCAGCTTGTAGGCTTCGAAGCAGCGGTCAGTGCCGCTCTGGTGATGCTCGGCGGTCATTATTGCCTTGCCGCCAAAACCTGTTACGTGGTTGTAAATACGGTCGTCGTCGGTGGCAACTATAACTTCTGCCAGTCCCGATGCCGAAGCCTGTTCGTATACTCGCCGGATCATGGTTTTGCCGTTGATATCGGTGAGGGGTTTTCCCGGAAATCGGGTTGAAGCAAAGCGGGCCGGGATAATGCCGAGTACGTCCATAGTTTACAGGTTATAGTTGCAGCCCAAATATACGGAAGTGTTCCCTTTTATAGGTAATCCGGGCAGTATTCCTTTAAAACCCGACCGCTTGTCCTGCTAAAGCAAACTATTATAGTTTTTCAATAGAAATGATCCGGATGCCCGGCATAGAACGATCCTGCGTAGAAAGTCCACAGCGCCGGTCAATTGTCTCGCCGGTTTCGGTATAGGTAACCTTAACGGGCACAGTACCTTCCTCCACTTTAAACGAATCGTCTATAGTTGCTTCATCTTCAGGCTTATAGTCTTTGCCGTCTATGGTCAGTTTAAAGCCGCAGCCATCCACCATGTATTCTCCCGACCATTCCAGCTGGGCTTCTTTTGTGATTGTCTGATCTTTGGAGTTCATGTTTTTCTGGGAGCAGGATGCCAACAGCGCCGATGCCGAAACTATAGCTGCAAGTAAGGAAAGCTTCATGGAAGTTTAGGAGTTAGAGAGTTTAAGAAGTTAGAAAGTTGGGAGGTTAAAAAGTTAGAAAGTCTAATAATGAGTAGCCTCGGTTAATGATCAACAATTTAACAATACAGCCATTTAACAATACAGTCATTGAGTCATCAGACCTTTTTTACCCGGAGGGCGAAGGTGCTGTGGTCTATTACTTGTACTGTTTCGCCTTTTTCGATGTAGCCTTCGCGGGCCTGTGCGTCATAAAGAGTGTCGTCGATCATGACGCGTCCGGTTGGGGTCATACGGGTATGGGCAATGCCGGTTTTACCTACCAGGTGCGAGGCATCGGCAGACGAACGATACCCTTCGGAGCCCTGGAACGAATCGTGCAGGATAACGCGCTGCATGGTACGGCTGGCGGCAAAGCGGTTCCAGGTAAGCGCTACCAGCACCACGGAGCCTACCATGCCCAGCAACACCGATATCAGGCTCTGCATCAGGGCGCTGGATGGCACAAACGTAAAGTCGAAGTTCTCGTTGTTTACCATTACCAGCACCAGCGATACAAACACCAGGATAATACCACTGATGCCCGTTACACCAAAGCCCGGTATGACCAGCACTTCCACACCGATCAGTATAAGTCCCGCTATAAAAAGCAGTATCTCCCAATTCTCGGCCAGGCCGTTCAGGTAGTAAGGCGTCAGGTATAAAATGCCAGCCAGCACCGCTACCGCCAGCGGAAATCCAATGCCTGGCGACTGCAGCTCATAGTATAACCCTCCCATGATCAGCAACAGCAGAACACCACTGATGACCGGGTTCAGGAAGAAAGAGATGATCTTGTTGGAGGTGCTAAGCTCGTATTTCACCACTTCGGCATCCTGCAGGTTAAGTTGCTGCAATACCTGCTCCACGTTGGTTGCCACGCCATCGCAAAAGCCATATTTTATAGCTTCGGTTGTCGTTAAGGTCAGTACCTGTCCGGCAGAGAGGGTACTGTCTACACTGGCTTCCACCATGGCTTCGGCCAGGTGCGGGTTGCGGCCCTGCGCCTCGGCTGTAGAGCGCATTATAGAGCGCATATAGCTCTGGTATTTGCCGGGAGCCGCTTCGCCGCTGGCACTTACTACTGTTGCCGCCCCGATGTTTGCGCCCGGCGCCATGTAAATGCTGTCGGAGGCCAGGGATATTAAAGCACCCGCCGATGCCGCATTTTTATTGATGAACACATACACCGGTTTCGGGTATTCCAGTATGCGTTTTCTGATCTCATCCGCATCGTTCAGAGCGCCGCCAAAAGTATCGAGTACCAGTAGAACGTGGTCGGCTTTTATTTCGGTAGCGTGGTTCAGGGCCAGCTCGGTGTAACGGTTGGTGCGCGGGTCTATCTCTGCCTTTATTTCCATCAGCAATACTTTCTGCTGCTGTGCCTGAACTATAGCTGGCAGCAACAGTAGCAGCGGAAGCAGGTAACATAGAATAAAGTGCCGGTGGTTTGCCTCAGATTTCATAATTTTGCGGGTGAAGAAGTGCTATTTTGCCTGAATATAGTAAAAAGTTAAGAGTTATACTTCCACTACTGTATACATACGATTTTGGAGCCCCCGTGTGGCGCCTGCGCCTGGATACCACGGCAAACCGGCTGGGCCTGGAAGTGCGCGACGGCGACCTGCTGCTCGCCGATTTCTATAGTCTGGAGCTAAGCCGGAACGAGCTTACCAAACTACCTTTGCCGGCTGCTAAAAACTGGTGGCTGGGGCTGGAAGATGCGCATGAAAGTTTACTGTTGCTGCATGGCTACGGCAACCGGCAGGTGGGCGAGCATAAGGGCATTTTCGCCTATAGTTCCGAAACAGGTAAACTGGCCTGGGAGCAACCCGAACTGGCTTTTTACGGCATTGCAGCAACCGGTGTACTGGCCCTGGAGCCCGAACAAAAAACACTTGTGCAATTGCAACCAGATTCCGGAACTATAGTCAGGCAAAATGTGTCGCTGGTACGCGGTGCGGAAGAAGTAGCAAACTATAGCAGAGCGCGCTACCAGCACTGCACTTACCCGATGCTGTACCTGGAAGGTGAAAAATATTTTGCGGAGGTGGCTGATTTTCTGAGACAACAGTTACACGTAGAGCCTATGGGCGGCATTGAGTATGCTGAAGCAGGAGAATACATCGTTGTTAGTTATTATACCACTGCCGCAAACTCAAAAACGGATAATATGCTGAGCGTTTTTGACCTGCACGGCAAACCAAAATTAAATAAGCACCTTGCCCGCGGATTAAGTGGAATTGGTTCAGATACTTTTATTATCTTTAACCAAAAATTATACTTTATTCAGGACAGAAACACATTAGTTGTTCATAACCTTACATAGTTTACCTTTTAGCCATGGTACGCATATTTTTACTTGCTCTTTTAGTATCACCTGTATTTGCATTTTCGGCATCGGCCCTGGAGCTTACGGCCCGCCGCGACTCGGTAGGAATAGAGCGCCGCAACGGAAAGCTTTTTGTGAAGCATAAGGTAGAGCCAAAAGAGACCCTTTATGCCCTATCGCGCAAGTATGGTGTGCCTGTGTCGCAGATCGTGGAGTCGAACCCATCTGTTGAGGCAAGTATCAAGATCGGCCAGGTGGTTTTTATCCCGAGCAAGGCACCGCTTTCGGCTGCTGTTAATGCCAATGCAAAGCCTGCCACCCCTGCTAAAGCTACGGTAACTACTGCAGTACCTGCTGCCAGCAACCGGACCTTTACTGTAAATGCCAAAGGCGAGAAGATACATGTTGTAGAAGCCCGACAGACACTTTACAGCATTTCGCGCATGCACGGTATTTCTGTTGATAATCTGAAAGCCTGGAACAAACTGCCTGACAACAACATCGAGATCGGTGCTGAGCTAATTGTGGGCAAAGGCGCTGTGCCAACTGCCAGCAAGCCAGTTTACGTACCCGAAGCTGATGATGAAGTAACCAACAAACCGGTAGCCACCACCACACCTGCTAAACCTGCTGCCACTACTTCTGCTTCTGCAGATGCCACCGTGGCAGAGCCTGCCACCAATACAACTCCGGTAACAGCTGTGAGTGAGCGTGAAGAAGATGCTGGAACTACAGTAACGGAAGCGGGTGTAAAGAAAGTGATCGAAACAGGTATGGCTGAAATGATTGACCCGAAAGCCGATACCAATAAATACCTGGCTTTGCACAAATCGGCCCCGGTTGGTACTATTATGCAGGTGAAAAACGCAATGAATAACAATGTAGTGTATGTGCGTGTGATCGGTAAGCTTCCTGAAACAGGTGCCAACAGCAATGTGGTCGTGCGTATCTCTAAAAAGGCTTATCAAAAGCTTGGCGCTGTTGATCAGAAGTTCAGAGTAGAAGTGTCGTATATGCCGTAATAGTCGGTTTAGCTAAAATAAGGATGAAGCCTGGGCAGTAATGTTCAGGCTTTTTCAATGGTTTTAGCAGGGTTTATCACGTAATTACAAATCGTGAGTTTCAGCTTTATATATCATCCTAAGCGTTATACTAGAGATCATAATTGTCCTATAGCTACATCTTTCTTGTGTCATGTCGAGCACAGCCGAGCCATCTTATGAATCCTATAGTTCATCCCACACTACTGTCATTTCGAGTGTAACGAGAAATCTATCTCAGCCTATAGTTGATGCACTAAGGCTATAGTTCTATAGTTGACTTTGCTTACTGCTGGAACCTAGCCTTCTTTCTATAGTTAAATCCAATCCTGGGAGCTCTACTAACCTACAGTTTTATAGTATGCTCGGCTCCCTCCCGGGCCGGGAGGCCCCGTCTTCGGGCATCGCGCTGCTGCCTTCTTGCTATCCTCGTGTCTCGGATTGCCTGACGGCACCGCAACAAGTCAAAGGCGCTCAACCCAAAGACTGAGATCAAATTCGATAGCTTGCGACTTAGATATAGTTGGTCTATTGACTTTTAGCTGTAGCAGATCGGCTTAGTGTTCGCGGCTGTAGTTCCTTTTGTCAGGCTGCGCCTGCCTGTTCGTGGGCTGTAACTATAGAACTATAGCGTAAACTTTAACATAGACGGAGACTGTCCCCTTGAGGGGACTATAGGGGTGTTAAAACAATCACTATGAAACTATAGCTTCAATTATAACAGTAGCAGAGTTCCCCTCCTTGGATAAGGAGGGGCAGGGGTGGTTGGACCACGGCAACTATAGAACTATAGCTTCCAACTATAGCAACACCCAAATCCTGAAAATCCTTTAATCCTGTAAATCCTGATTCAGACAAACCATTCATAATTTATAATTCAGCATTCATAATTACTTTTACAACCCGTATACTTCAGCTTAAAAGCACAAACCCATGAAGCAAGACATTGCTGCCATCAAAGCCTTACTCGATGACCGGGTGGCGAAATACAACCAGCCTGCCTTCATCCCGAACGACCCGGTATCTATTCCGCACCGGTTCACAAAAAAGCAGGACATTGAAATAAGCGGCTTTTTTGCGTCTATACTTGCCTGGGGGCAGCGCAAAACCATTATCAACAACTGCGTTAAGCTGATGAACCTGATGGACAATGCCCCGCACGATTTTATTCTTAACCACCAGGAGCAGGACCTGCCACGCTTCTTGGGTTTCAAGCACCGCACTTTTAACGACACCGACCTGCTTTATTTCATCCATTTTTTTAACTGGTACTATAGCCTGCACCAGAGCCTCGAGACCGCTTTTACAGGCGTGCACAACGAGATCAGATACCAGAAAGACCGTCTGATGTACTTCCACGACTTGGTATTCAGCCTCGAAGATGCGCCCCACCGTACCAAAAAGCATATCTCTACACCGGCACGTAAATCAGCCTGTAAACGCATAAACATGTACCTGCGGTGGATGGTGCGCCAGGACAACAACGGTGTGGATTTTGGTATTTGGCAAACTATGAAACCAGCCGACCTGGTATGCCCTTGCGATGTGCACGTGGAGCGGGTGGCCCGTCGGCTCGGTCTGATCACACGAAAAGGCATGGACTGGCAAACGGCCGAGGAACTGACAGATCACCTCCGCGCTTTCGACCCGACCGACCCCGTTAAATATGATTATGCGCTGTTCGGGCTGGGTGTGGAAGAAAAGTTTTAAACCATAGAATCTGCCTTAAACAACTGGTGAGCTATAGTTTTGAAGTGAGGCTGCTGAACGCCGGGTATGTAATTTCTAAGATCGGTGGTTAAACTTGCTTTTTTGTGTACCTTTGGTGATTCTGCTCTTTTAAATCATAACTAAACTCCCGCCAATGACAGCTACCGAGAAACTGAATGTGAAAGTATCAGGACAAGGCAAACAACCTATGCTTTTTGCACATGGTTATGGTTGCGACCAGAAAATGTGGCGCTACATTACGCCTGCCTTCGAGAACGATTATCAGATCATCCTTTTCGACCATGTTGGCTTTGGTAACTCAGATGTTTCGGACTATTCTATAAGCAAATACAACTCGCTGGAGGCCTACGCCAACGATGTACTGGCTATTATAGAAGAACTGAACCTGCAGGACGTGATCTTTGTGGGGCATTCTGTAAGTGCCATGATCGGTGTGCTGGCATCTAACAAACAACCGGAGCGGTTTGCAAAGCTGGTACTGATCGGCCCGTCGCCGTGCTATGTGAACGATGAAGATTACATTGGCGGCTTTACCGAAGAAAACATTAACGGCCTGATAAGTACCCTGGAGAGCGACTACCTGACCTGGGCCAACACCATGGCACCTGTAATTATGGGCAACCCCGACAGACCGGAACTTGGCCAGGAACTGGCAGACAGCTTTTGTAGCAGCAACATAGAGGTAGCCAAAGACTTTGCCCGCATCACCTTTTTATCAGATAACCGGCACGACCTGGATAAGGTAACCACCGATACAATGATATTGCAGTGCGCAGACGATGTGATCGCTCCGGAAGTGGTAGGCCGGTATGTGCATGCGCATGTGGCTGGCAGCCGGTTTGTGCAAATGGAGGCCGTAGGTCATTGCCCCAATCTCAGCGCTCCAGACGAAACTATAATAGCTATAAAGGATTTCTTAAATAAGTAAGTAGCAGCGCCGGATTGGCATAACATGTTTATGCTGCCTTGCAGCCAGGTAATTGATGGATAAACAGGAATTAAAGAAATTTAACGGCGATATCTTTTTTGAAGCGCAAAGAGCTGCCGATAATTCCTATATCTATGCCAACTGGATCGGGGTGCAATCGTTGGAGAGCATTGTGATGGGTGGCAACCTGCTGCTGGCCATGCTCCGGAAACAACATTGTCCTGTAATTGTGAACAACACCCACGAACAAGTTGGTCCCTGGGAGGTAGGAATCAATTTTCTGGTTTACAAATGGGCGCCCGAGGCCAAAGTGTTAGGCGTTAAATACTTTGCACATATCCTTTCGTACGGCATCTTTGGCCGCACCTCCTTCGATACATTTGCCCCGCTGGTAAGTTCCTTTTTTGAGGTAGCAGCCTTTGAAGACGAAAACACCGCCAAAATCTGGGCAAAAGCAAAAGCCACCTCCAGTAAAGTTACTATCTGAGCTTAGCCCGGGTACTGTTATTCTACCACATGTACTTCCAACTCATCGGGGCATACCTGCAGCAGTTGTGTTATAGTTTGATGTAGTACCGGGTGTATCAGATTCGATGCAATCTCGTGTAAAGGCAGCAGCGTAAAGCGGCGCAGGTGTAGTTGCGGGTGCGGTATGGTCAGGCGTTGGGTCTGCTGCACAAGGTTATCGTAAAACAGAATGTCGATATCGATCACGCGGGCTCCCCAATGCTCCAGGCGCTCGCGGCCCAGGTCGTGCTCTATCTGGTTTATAGTTTGCAGCACCTCCTCGGCACTCAGGTTAGTTTCTACTTCCAGAACCTGGTTCAGGAAGCTGGGTTGGTCTGTTTTGCCCCACGCAGCTGTCTCGTAAATGGCCGATGTTTGAACTATAGTTCCGACACGTTGGGCTATCGTTTCGCGGGCTTGTTGCAGGTATAGGGTGCGGTTGCCGAGGTTGCCTCCCAGCAATAAATACAGCTTAGGCATGCTTCCTGAAAAAATCTATACTATAGTCTGCAGCAACACGGGCTGCTTCGGGCAGTTCGTTTTTCTCGTATGGGTGCATCCCGCCGAACGAGTGATCGGCGCCGGGCAGCAGGTGCATTTCAGCATCAGGTTTCCAGCTTTGCAGGTCATGGGCCATTTGTACAGGCAGGGTTTCGTCTTCTTCGCCGTGCAGGATAAGCAACGGCTGCTGCATGTTCTTGATCACTTTGGGTATCTCCAGGCGATGGCGGTTGGCCAGGTAGTTTTCCATTATCTGGTAATACATTGGCATTTTCTGGCCGGTGCGGGCATTGGTTATCCATTGTACACCTTCTTTCTGCCACTTATCGTTCTCCAGTTCGTCCCAGCGCTGGTCAAATTTATTAACCGCCGCCCAGGTAGCAACCGCTTTTATACGGGTATCTTCTGCAGCTTTTAAAATAACTGAACCACCACCGCGGCTGTGCCCGATCAGGAACAGTTTTTCCGGGTCCATTTCGTTGTGAGGCAGCGGTCCTTCTACGTTGTGCACCAGGTCTATCAGCGCTTTCAGGTCGTCGAGTTCCAGGCAGAAGTTGTTGTTACCAAAAGCTTCCAGGTCGTGCACATCGGAGTAATCTTCCAGCGTGGTGCCGTTATAGGCAAAGTTAAACTTTATAAATACGAACCCACGCTCGGCAAAATACTGCGCCAGCAGGTTAAAGTGGCCCCAGTCTTTAAAGCCTTTAAAACCGTGCGTAAAGATCACCACCGGCTTCGGTTTATCAGACGGAACATACACAGCATCAGCGGTAAACGGACGACCATGTTCCGGATATACCACAAAGTCAACTTTTAAAGTATCTGCCATAAAATTGTATTTATCGGGTGATTCTGTAGCTTGCTTTAACGTAACTTTATAGCCGATTGTTAGATGGTGTACTGGTTGAAATGTTAAATTACCAGATGGTTTATTAGTCGGATTAAGTTACCGCAACAGTCCCGTTCAAGTATCGTTAATTTCCTGCAAACTATCATTTATTAAAATGAAAACGAACTACGGTCTATCCATTTCGGCTTAAAAGTTCTGGTATCCGGCCATTTAAGCAGTTAACAATTTAACAATTAAGCAAAGCAGGTTTGGAAACCATAACAGGAGACCGTAATATTGCACTCTTAACACATGAGCAGCACCCTTAACCAGATACAAGCGCCCATAGCGGCCGAGATGGAGCTTTTCGAGAAGAAGTTCCGGGCTTCTATGAAGTCGAAAGTGCTGCTTTTGGACCGGATCATGAGTTACATCGTGAAGCGCAAAGGCAAACAGATGCGCCCGATGTTCGTGTTCTTCACGGCCAAACTATACCACGAAACGATAGCTGATGCCACTTACCGCGGTGCTGCCCTTATAGAGCTTCTGCACACGGCCACGCTGGTGCACGACGATGTGGTAGACGACGCCAACTATAGACGCGGGTTCTTTTCGGTAAATGCCCTCTGGAAAAACAAGATCGCGGTGTTGGTAGGCGATTACCTGCTCTCGAAAGGCTTGCTGCTTTCACTGAACAATGATGATTTCGAACTGCTGAAGATCGTATCGAATGCGGTACGTGAAATGAGTGAGGGAGAGTTGCTGCAGATCGAAAAAGCCCGCCGCCTGGACATTGACGAAGCCGTGTATTTTGATATCATCCGTCAGAAAACTGCCTCGCTGATTGCCTCATGCTGTGCTGTAGGTGCTGCCTCTGCGGGAGCATCAAAAGAAGAAATAGAGAAAGCCCGTTTATTTGGCGAGAAAGTGGGCATTGCCTTCCAGATAAAAGATGACCTTTTTGATTACGGTACCGCTGAGATCGGCAAGCCGGTGGGCATCGATATCAAGGAAAAGAAAATGACCCTGCCATTGATACACGCCCTTCGCAACGCCGACTGGCTGACCAAGCGCCGCGTGATCTACAACGTAAAAAATAACAACGGCGACAACAAGCGCGTGCAGCAGGTAATTGATTTTGTAAAGCAGTCCGGCGGTATCGAGTATACAGTAGAGGTTATGAACCGCTACCATGCCGAAGCCCTCGAAATTCTGCACACCTTCCCGGATAACCCTTCCCGTCGCTCACTCGAGCAACTGATCGCCTATACTATAGAGCGGGAGAAATAGACCAGTGATTAAGAGGATTAGACTGATTTAACAGGATTTTCTGAACCGAGATCAATGGGATTTGTTGGATTAATAGGATGTAGAGACGCAATACGTTGCGTCTTTTTTGTTATACCTTTTGTCTAAAACATGATTTTCAGGATTAAAGGATAAATCGGATTATTGGATTCTGAATCAATTAATTCCTTATTGATACCGGTTCAGAAAAAATCTTACTTATTACTTGCCTGAAATCATAATAATCAGAGAAATCCCTTTAATCACTGGTCCGGAAATCTGTAAACTATAGTTGTAAAACTATAAATAAGCGTAGTGATCATCAGGTAGTTTTGTACACGCAAAATAACCTATGAAAAAATGAGTCTGAATACCAATACCTGGAACCGCCTGAGGTACACCTTGTACTTACCCATCTACGACCTTATCGCCGACCGTATTTTTCGGAAATACAGAAAGCGGTCTGTAGAATTGCTGAAAGCTAAACCCGACGATAGCATTCTGTTACTCGGCGCCGGCACCGGCCTGGACCTGCCTTACCTGCAAGGCTATATCAACCTGACTGCCATTGATATCACACCCGGCATGATCACCAAACTACAGCAGCGTGCTGAAAAGCTAAAGATTCCGGTTGATGCCCGCGTAATGAATGGCCAGCAATTGGAGTTTGAGGATAACAGTTTTGATGCTATAGTTGCCCACCTGATTCTCGCGGTAATACCAGACCCGTTGACCTGCATAAAAGAGGTAGAGCGGGTATTAAAGCCGGGTGGTACGGTTATTGTTTTCGATAAATTTCTGCCGGACGGACAGAGACCAACTATAGTTCGCCGGCTCTTCAACCAGATTGCCAACACCCTGTTCTCCGACATCAACCGCAGCATCGGAGCTATAGTTAGCGACACAAATCTGACGATAGAATTGAACGAACCCGCTGCTTTGAATGGCACGTTCAGGTTGGTCAGGTTAAGGAAATAACCCAACCCCGACCCTCCCCTAAAAACAGGGGAGGGAGAAGCATTGCTTAACATGTATTATGGCGCGAGCGTCCTCGCCCCGCAACGCTTCGGGATCTTTGCGACTTGTGTGGAACTATAGTTGGGCGTCCCGCCCAGTTGGATTACAAATCTAACTTTATAGACAAGTCACGGATCGCAGATCCACGCCAACGAAATTTGCGCAGTTTGGGCAAATAAAAAACCCCCTCCAGTTTTTAGGAGGGGGCATGGGGGAGGTTTTATAGTTACTGATCAAACAATCAGCAATTAGCAATCAACAACCAGCAATTAAATCTTCTCCGCCAGCAGTTCGTCCATGGTCTTGTTGAAATCAGCTACCCAGTCTTCGTAGTATTTGCCGGTGCCGGGGCCCGAGAAGCCGGTGTGTATCTTGCGCACTTTACCATCGCGGCCAATGTAAATGGTGGTCGGGAAGGAGAGCACGTGATTTAGCGCAGGCAGGGCTTTGGCGGCTGCTTCTTTATCGGAAATGCCGGCTACTGCCAGGTCATAGTTCACATTCATGCGGTCCTTCATTTTCTGCAGGCGTGGGGCTGCTTTTTCGAATTCCGGGCTGCGCTCAAATCCTAACCCGATTATCTCCAGGCCGCGGGCCTTGTTCTTGTCGTAGTAAGGCGCCAGGAACTTGGTTTCATCCATACAGTTAGGGCACCACGAGCCAAGCAGCTGCACAATTACTACTTTGCCTTTGTACTTGTCGTCGCTCAGCGAAATGTTTCCGTTGCCGTCTATGTCCGGGAAAGTAAAATCCAGTTTTTCATAGCCCGGCTTTAAGAAGGTGAGTTTGTTGGCGTCGGCCAATGCGGCATTTGCATTACGTTTGGCAGTCCAGGTTTCGGTATAGTTCATGCCCGAGTAGAAGTTGCCTTTCAGCGTGTTCTCATCTTCCGGAGTGGCTGTAAATAAGTAAGCGTGATTACCATCGAAGGTAGAGAGGTTTAGCTTATCGCCATCTACCTGGCCATCCAGATATCTGTAGTCTCCGGTTTCGGTCAGGAAAGTGCCGGTTACTTTGTTGTTGTCCTGCTCAAAAACACCAACTGCTTTGTAGCTATTGCCGGTTGTATCGGTAAACACTACTTCCCATTTGCCATCGTAACTATAGTTTGCAGCAGCCGGGTCAGCCTTAAAGCGGTTGGTGTTGCCATGCTCCGCAGTAAAAGGCACTGAATATGGGTAAGAAAGGTCGTTGCGCACAAAGCGGCCAGCCATTTTACCATCGTCTACTTTCGCAATCAGGTCTGCATCAAATATGTGGAGCCTGATCTTTACAGAATCTCCTACGTTCGTGATCTCGTCTACCAGGATGCGCTCTTCGCCATTCACAAGGTATAAAATAGTGCTGTCGTTGCGGGTTTCGGCTTCCATAATAAACGGAATTTCTACCCCGCCGGCATGTTGCAGGGCAACGCGCCAGGTACCGGTTTTTATCGTTTGGTTGGTAGCCTCCATTTTATTTTGGTTACAGGATGTAAATCCTATAGTTAGCAGCAGGACAAATAACAAAATAAGCCTTGCAGAAGTATTAGAATAGGTACGTTTCATGGGGTAAAATTACGTCATCGGATCTGTAAAAGCCAAACAAGGAACGCCCTGAACTTGTTTATAGTGTAAAGGTTATATTCGTGCAAGCTAATGTTGCTGAATAGCCTGCATATTTCGTACATTTGTGAACTTCAGAAAAGAAGCATTTTATACATTAACAATAGCAAAACTATGGCATTTGATTTAGGAATGATCAAGGCAGTTTATGCCGGTATGGGCGAGCGTATTTCGGCTGCCCGTAATACAGTTGGCAGACCGCTGACTCTGACTGAAAAGATCCTGTATGCACACCTATACGAAGGCAACGCGTCGCAGGCTTATGAGCGCGGAAAATCTTACGTGGATTTCGCTCCGGACAGAGTAGCGATGCAGGATGCCACGGCACAGATGGCCTTGCTTCAGTTCATGCAGGCTGGCAAGCCTACTGTAGCGGTTCCGTCTACAGTACACTGCGATCACCTGATCCAGGCCCGCACAGGCGCAGATTCAGATCTGAGAGACGCTTACTCGGAGAACAAAGAAGTTTACGACTTCCTGGCTTCGGTATCAAACAAGTATGGCATCGGTTTCTGGAAGCCGGGCGCAGGTATCATTCACCAGGTAGTTTTAGAGAACTATGCGTTCCCGGGTGGTATGATGATCGGTACGGACTCACACACACCTAACGCTGGTGGTCTGGGTATGGTAGCGATCGGTGTTGGTGGTGCTGATGCCGTGGACGTAATGGCCGGTATGGCCTGGGAGCTTAAATTCCCGAAAGTAATTGGTGTAAAGCTGACAGGTAAACTGAACGGCTGGACATCTCCGAAAGACGTTATCCTGAAAGTGGCTGGTATCCTTACTGTAAAAGGTGGTACTGGTGCTATCGTGGAGTATTTCGGTGAAGGTGCAGAGGCTATGTCTTGTACTGGTAAAGGTACGATCTGTAACATGGGTGCTGAGATCGGTGCAACTACTTCGGTATTTGCTTACGACAACAGCATGCGTGCGTACTTAAACTCTACAAACCGCGAAGAGATCGTTCAGATGGCTGATGAAGTAGCTGAGCACCTGCGCGCTGATGATGAAGTATACGCTGATCCGGCTTCTTTCTACGATCAACTGATCGAGATTGATCTTTCTACACTGGAGCCACACGTAAACGGACCATTTACGCCGGATGCGGCATGGCCAATTTCTCAATTCGCTGCTGTAGTGAAAGAGCACGGCTGGCCAGCTAAACTGGAAGTAGGTCTGATCGGTTCTTGTACCAACTCATCTTACGAAGACCTTACACGCGCTGCGTCTATTGCAGAGCAGGCGGTATCTAAAAACCTGGTTGCACAGGCAGAGTTCACTATCACGCCGGGTTCTGAAATGGTACGTTACACTACTGCCCGCGATGGTCTTTTAGATACATTTGCCCAGATGGGTGGTGTTGTATTGGCTAACGCCTGCGGTCCGTGCATCGGCCAGTGGGCTCGTCACACCGACGATCCAACCCGTAAGAACTCTATCATCACATCGTTCAACCGTAACTTTGCCAAGCGTAACGATGGTAACCCGAACACACACGCGTTCGTGGCATCGCCAGAGATCGTGACTGCTTTTGCAATTGCCGGCGACCTTACTTTCAACCCGCTTACTGATACCTTAACCAACAAAGATGGCCAGCAGGTAAAACTGGATGAGCCACGCGGTATTGAGTTACCGGTTAATGGATTTGCTGTGGAAGATGCAGGTTATGTAGCGCCAGCAGAAGATGGCAGCACAGTAGAAGTGGTAGTTGATCCGAAGTCTGATCGTCTGCAGTTACTGGAAGGCTTTAAGCCATGGGAAGGAACTGATCTGAAAGGTCTGAAGCTGCTTATTAAAGCACAGGGTAAGTGTACTACCGACCATATCTCGATGGCTGGTCCATGGTTGAAATACCGTGGTCACCTGGACAACATCTCCAACAACATGCTGATCGGTGCGATAAACGCGTTTAACGGTGAAGCTAACAAGGTTTACAACGACATGACCCGTGGTTATGATGCTGTGCCTGCAACTGCCCGTACGTACAAAGCAGCTGGCATCGGTACTGTTGTAGTTGGTGATGAGAACTATGGCGAAGGTTCATCTCGTGAGCATGCTGCCATGGAGCCGCGCTTCCTGGGGGTTCGTGCCGTTATCGTGAAGTCATTCGCGCGTATCCACGAAACCAACCTGAAAAAGCAGGGTATGCTTGCCTTAACGTTCAACAATAAAGCGGACTACGACCTGATCGAGGAGAACGACACTATCGACATCCTGGGTCTAGAAAGCTTTGCGCCGGGTACTCCGTTAAAAGTTGTACTTAACCACAAAGATGGTTCTAAAGATGTGATCCAGGTTAACCATACCTACAACGAAGGACAGATCGAGTGGTTCAAAGCAGGTTCAGCACTTAACCTGATCCGTTTACAGCAAAAGCAGAACGCTAACGCATAAGCTTAGCTGCTGACTATAATACAAAAGGCCCTGCCAATCGGTAGGGCCTTTTTGTTTTGGGCTGTTTTATCTGATAGCAAATCCAGGGTATGTAAAGAAGAAGTCGGCCTTTGCTGTAAACTATCGTTCAGACTATAGTTGCCTGCCTTCCCGGACCAAGTAAGATGCCTGGCTATAGTTTGTGCCTAACGCAGCACCACGATCCGCTTGATAAAGTTGGTGTTCCTGTACGTGAAATGAGCAATGTAAAGGCCATTTGCGAGGTTGCTTACGTCAAACTCAATATCCTTGGTGCCTTCGCTTTTTACAGGCAGCGTAAATTTACGGCCAACCTGATCGGTAAACCAGATAGCAGGAGTTGTACCGGCGCTTGCATCAGCTGCCCAGTTAATGTGAACGGTATTTTTTGCAGGGTTCGGAAATACGTCCGTCATCTGTGCGTATCGCTCTGCTTCATTTTCCGATAGAGGAGCGCGAACTATAAACGTTTTGGAAATACTGTCCTCGAGGCAGCCACTTTCGTCGCGGGTATGTAGTTGAATGGTAACCTTGCCTTGCTCCTGGTACATAAACACCGGATTTTGTTCAAATGAGGTAGCTCCCGGTGCAAATTCCCAGTACCAGCTGGCGCTGTTTGTGCTTTTATCCAGGAACTGAACCGGAGTTTCTGCAAAAATAGTTACCGTCTCCACTTCAAAATCTGCTTCCGGGGCCTGGGGCAAACTAAAGGTAGCCGGCGACACAGCGCTCTCAAACAAAGAATCTGCGTTGGCAGCATAAAGGGTAAGTGGTCCGCTGAAATCTTCTATGGTATAGGCTGCGCCTTCGCCCAGCAAGGTTTGCTTATCGGCATCGGCATAAAATCTATAGTTGGTACCACTGCCTGGCTCCCAGGTAAAGCTGCCTCCCTGGCAAATCGTTTCGTGAATGGCCACAGGTACCGGACCACTCTTGATCTGTACATACTTCTGCTGGGCCGCGTCGGCGTGCTGCTGCAGGGCTTCGAGGTTGTCGCCGGACAGGATGGCAAAGGTTATAGTTTGGGATGCGCCGGGAGCCAGGTTGCCCAGTTTCCCGCCAACCACATGCGATACGTTGTTGCCATTCCCGAAGCCATTTGCTTTCGTGCGTGCTACGCCGTTGGCCATCAGGGCATATTTTTCGGCATTGGTAAAACCATCTTCTACCGCTATGCTTCCGGCTTCTCCTAAGTTATCGATGGCATAATAAACAGGGGCCTGTGGAGTAAGCAGCTTTATACCAGCCAGCGGATAAGCACCCGACAGGTTATAGGCATATCCCAACTTACGGGAATCATCCCAGTCGGCCGCGTTCTGGTAATAAACTCCTATATCCCAGTCGGCAAACAGGGCCGTGGCTACATTTTTAAGCGTATCTGCTGTCACGTTTTTGATGATGAACTCTTGGATGATGTAATCCTGGTCAGCAGCGCTGTTCCAGGCCAGCGAGCGGTGTACCACTTCTACACCCACTGTACTGGTTGAGGGGTAAATGTCCTGGAAAACGCCGCGTACTTCCTGTGTTGCCACCGCCGAGCTATAGTTGATGCGGGCGGGCTTCACAACAGTAAAATCGCCATCGTTCTGCCACTGGGCATTGCGCAGGTTATCCGATACACGCTCCGGTGAAGTCCCGATCATCAGGCCGCCTTCGAACAAAAGCGAGCTGCTGCCCTTGTACTGCATGCCCACACCGCGTGTAAAGTTCAGGCCGTCGTAACCCAGGTTGCCTTTGCTGTTGACCGTAATGCGCAGGTCGTTGGCATCCAGGGTATGAAATTCGGGGTTAACGGTTATTTCAAAGTACTGGAAATCGCGGTAGTCGCCATCGGTAAAGTAAAGCCGGAATGCTATAGTTGTGTTAAGCGGAACATCGGGAGAGATAGTAACCTGGAACGGATCCTGGTGGTTATCGGCAGTAGCCATGGTTGCCATCGAACCGAGGGATAGGTTGGGATTAGCGATCGTGACGTAAGGCGATGCGGAACTAAGGCTTACGTACAGGTTGCTTACCGGGTCCAGGATGTTCTGAAAAGTAGCCAGGAAAGGAACAGTGCTGCCAGCTTGTGCTGACCGGTTGCCGGCCACACCAAAGGTGGTGCAGCGTGCAGCCTTCAGGTTATTTAGCTTTAGTGCTTTTTTTATGTTAAGTCGGCCGGTGCCGATCATACCAAAGTAGGGTTGGTTAGCCGGCTGGCCGGTGGTAGGGTCGGTGGTAACCCGGATGCGCTCCATTACCTGTTGGGCATTCAGCTCGGGGTAGCGGGCGCGTACCAGCGCTGCCGCTCCGGCTACCATGGGTGAGGCAAAAGAGCTGCCCCAGCCGTAGCCATACGAACTGGTACTGGTAGCGGTAGTGGAGTAGATATCGATGCTGGGCGCCATCAGGTCAATGTAGTGGCTCCAGGTATAATCGGTATATTTGTTATCGTTCCGGTCCGAGCCCGCTACCGACAGCACATTGGCATAAGAAGCAGGGTAGTAGTTGGCCTTCCGCTTTACGTTACCACCCGCCGAAACGATCACAACGTCGTTGTCCAGTACGGCATAGTTAATGATGTCCTGCTCGTACTGCGAAAAGCCTTCGCCGCCCCACGACAGGTTGATGATTTTACAGCCTTTTCTTACAGCATAAACTATAGCATCATAGCCGCCGCCAAAAGCTCCATCGGAAGAAGAAGAAAATACCTTGAGCGGCAGAATTTTAGTACTATAGCCAATACCAGCCACACCGGTTGCATTATCTGGCGTGGCTCCGGCCACACCGGCTACCATCATGCCGTGGCTGCCCCAGCGCGGCGCAGATTGTACGTTGTTATCGTTATCGGCAAAGTCCCAGCCGGCAAAGTTGTCGGTGTAGCCATCGTTATCGTTGTCTATGCCATCAATAGGGTCGGCATAGTTGTATTTGATGTTATTCTTCAGGTCCTGGTGGTCTATCCGGAAACCGGTATCAATTACGCCGATCACAACGTTGGTGTCGCCATGTGTTATATCCCAGGCGCCGTAGGCTTTCACCAGCTTCAGGTAATAGGCCGTGGTTTTGGTAGAATCTGCAAAAGGGTCGGAAACAGCATGGAAAGGCTCGCGCAGGTAAACCGGTTCGGCATAGGCAACCTGGCCGGTAGCAAGCAGGGCGCGCTGCACCTGTTCAAAGCTGAGTTCCGAACTATAGGTAGCCTGGTAAATGCGGGTAATGTCGGTTTCGGAAGCGCGGCGGGCCGTAGTAGTGCTGGCGGCTGCCTGCGGAAACTTCTGGTGAACATTGCTGGCTCCGATCTGTTTCAAAGCCTGTGGCAAGTCATTAGCTGCAGCCCGGGCCGCGGTCCGGTCGGTTTTAAGCTTGTAAACAACAGTAAGAGGTTTGGTTTTAGCCTCATGAGTAGTCGGCTGCTGTGCCAGGGCAGGCACTGCAAGTAAAAGCAGGCAGGCAACTATAAGCCGCCAGAAACGGCCATTAACCAGAATAAGAGTAGACATCTATATCAAACGTTTTAAAGCTAAAGTTTACAAAGTCCGGCAACTCAGATGAAGCGGGAGCGAAGTAGTAAAATCACCATGTTAAATATAAGGCGATTTATCCAACAACAATCTAACCTTTTCTTTTTTTTACGTAACTTACCACACCCCGAACAAGACAGACCTAAAAAATTAAGTATAACTGAAAACTATGGCGACTAATTTAGCAGACAAACACAAACATACACTTGATACGGCGGTACGTGCCCTGCACGAGCGCACCTTTTTTGCCCATTACCCTGAGAATCCGATGCCGGATATTTACGGAGAAACTGCCGACAAGGAAGGCCGTGAAAACTATACAAAGCACCTGAATAATAAGTTCGGAGAACTGCTGCAGGAAAACCCGGAAAGCTGGGCAGGGCAGGAGGAATCTCCGTACGAGCAGCAGTCGCTGGGCATAAAATATCCTTACTTCGCACCTGAAACCCTGATCACAAGGGCGGAGGAAGCTTTTCACCAGTGGCGTAAAGTAGCACCGGCAGACCGCGCAGCACTGCTGATGGAGACGCTGGAGCGCATGAAGAGCCGCTTTTTCGAGATCGCTTATGCTACCATGCACACCACCGGGCAGGCCTATATGATGTCGTTCCAGGCATCGGGGCCACATGCTGCTGACCGTGCGCTAGAGGCTATTGCTGCCGGTTACGAGGAGCAGACCCGTTTCCCGGAAAGCACTGCCTGGGAAAAGCCGATGGGCAAGTATAACCTGAAACTGAACAAGACCTGGAAAGCCGTACCGAAAGGCGTAGCCCTGGTTATTGGCTGCTCTACCTTCCCTACCTGGAACACCGTGCCAGGCATGTACGCGAGCCTTGTTACCGGCAACCCGGTTATCGTGAAGCCTCACCCGAAAGCGGTATTGCCAATAGCTATAGTTGTAGCTGAAGTGCAGAAGGTGCTGGCAGAAAACGGCCTGAACCCGAACATCTGCCAACTGGCTGTAGATGCCGACGACAGGCTGATCGCGAAAGACCTGGCCGAAGATCCGAAGGTAAAACTGATCGACTATACCGGCGGCACCGAGTTCGGTAACTATATCGAGAGCCTGAAAGGCAAAACTGTATTTACGGAGAAAGCCGGCGTTAACTCCATTATCCTTGATTCCGTGGATGACCTGGACAAAGTAGCGCAGAACCTGGCCTTCTCTATCAGCTTATATTCCGGCCAGATGTGTACTGCTCCGCAGAACTTCTTTATCCCGGAAAAAGGCATAAAAGTAGGTGGCGAGACCGTGCCTTACGACGAAGTGGTGCAGAAACTGGCCGATGCCGTAAGTGGCCTGGTAAACAACCCGAAAGCAGGACCACATATTTTAGGCGCTATCCAGAACCCGGCAACAGCTACACGCGTGCAGGAAGCTGACAGCATTGGTGGCAAAGCCATTCTTTCAACCTGCGATTTCAGTAACCCGATGTTTGCCAATGCCCGTACCTGCACACCAGTTATTTATGAAGTGGAAGCAGCCAACAAGGAAGCTTACAGCCGCGAACTGTTCGGCCCGATCATGCTGGTGATCAAAACCAAAGATACCGACGAGAGCATTGCTATTGCCAGCGACATGGCCCGTGAGCACGGCGCTATTTCCTGCGGTGCCTACACCACTGACCCAGTTGTGAAGGATAAGATAATGGACGAAATGGCCCTGGCCGGAACACCGGTAAGCTTTAACCTGACGGGAGGTATCTATGTAAACCAGAATGCCAGCTTCTCCGATTTCCACGTAACCGGTGGCAATCCGGCGGGTAATGCCTCTTTCACAAATCCTGAGTTTGTGATTAAGCGCTTTACCTGGGTTGGCTTCCGCGAGCCTGCGGTTGGTTAATAAACTATAGTTCTATTATGTAAAAACCCCGGTTGCCTGAGCAGGCAGCCGGGGTTTTTCTATTTAAACAGGTTCTCTATGTCGTTTTTCAGCTTGTCCAGCCCGGTGCGCAGGTTCTGCCACTTGTCCTGGTTATCTTCCTTGTCTTCCAGTTTCTGGGCTATCAGTTCACGCTTTTTCTCGAGGGCTGCGATGTGTTCGTGGTAAGTGTGGCTGGAGTCGGCAGTGGTGGCGTTTACTTTAGCGCGCAACACTTTTATTTTGCTGTCCAGCTCGTTCAGGCTTTTCTGTATCTCTTCGCGGGTGAGATGGTCGGGCGCTCGCATGTGCTCCGGTTTCAGGTTATAGGTATCCATACGTTGCTGTTTTCAGGTTAATGTATACATCCTACATACTTGCCTGCGCCCTAAAAGGATATAACTATAGCCCGTCTACGGGTGTTTTAACCCATGTTTAAACTCTATTTAGAAAAAATCTAAATAAATATTTGCACTTAGTAAATAGCTCCTTACTTTTGCTTCTTCTTAGAATTAATCTAAATAAAAACATGTCCCGACATCTATATACTGTATTGATCTTATTTTTTGCAGCCCATTTTGCCCTGGCACAAAGCACAGGTCGAATTGAAGGGCGCATCGTATCAGAACGAAATGAGCCGCTGATCGGCATAACCGTTGCCTTGCAGGGCACCTCCACGGGCACCAGCACCGACGAAGAAGGAAAATATGCCCTGAAGAACATTACTCCGGGCAACTATACGCTGGTGGCTTCGGGTATTGGTTACGCTACGGTAAAGCATGAGGTGGAGGTAACCGCCGGTACTACTAAAACGGTTTACCTGTTACTGCCTTCGTCGGCAACTGCCCTGGCCGAAATTACAGTTACTGCCAGCAAAAGCGGAGAGTTTGTGCAGCCCATTGGCTCTACAGCCACTAAAATGGAAGCGCCTTTAAAATCGGTGCCACAGTCGGTACAGATCATTTCGCGCCGTGCCATGGACCAGATGCAGGTAGTGCGACTGGATGATGCTATGCGTAATGTGAGCGGCGTAACGATGGAAACAGGTTTTGGCGGCCGTACCGATATTTTCCAGATCCGCGGCTTCAGGACAAGCACCGAAAGTATCTTCAAGAACGGCTTCCGGAACAGCGTACGTACTTTCCGCGAGACTGCCAACATCCAGCAGATAGAAGTAATGAAAGGCCCGGCCTCTGTACTATATGGTGTCAGCGACCCGGGCGGGATGGTAAATATTACCACCAAAAAACCAACAGCCTTTACGTTTTACGATTTCCAGCTTACTGCCAACAGCTTCGGACAGTTCCGTCCGGCCATCGACTTCGGTGGTGCCCTGAACGATGACAAATCGCTGAAGTACAGGTTAAATGCTGTGTTCGAAAAAGGCGATACCTACCGCGATTTTGTATCAACCAAGCGCTTTTTTGTTGCTCCCGCCTTTACCTACGATTTCTCTGAAAGAACATCCCTGACAGTAGAAGGAGAGTACCTGGACCACAACCAGGCATCGGACAGAGGTATAGTTGCTTTTAACGGCGTGATAGCCGATGTACCGGCAAACCGCTCGATCGGGGAGCCGGATAATAAAGGAAAGCACCAGAACCGACTGGCACAATATAACCTGCAGCATCGTTTCAACGATATTTTCAGCCTGCGCCACGCTTCCAGTTTCACGTATTCTTCCGAAGAAAGAACAGTAGTAGAATCGCAGGGCACGCTGAAGGTGAAAGATGCTAACGGAAACAGAGTGGATGCCAATGGCAAAGTGATCCGTCGCCTGCAGGACCAGTACAACTTTGAGCGCAACTTTGCTACTCAGAACGAACTATACGCCACATTTAATACCGGCGCAGCGTTGGAGCATAAAATAGTGGTAGGTGTGGAGCTGGCAAAATCAATGTACGATATCTGGTACAAGCGCGGCACTTACGATACTCTTGATATTTTTAACCCGCAGTACAGCCGTCTGCCAAAGCCTCTGAACACTATAAAACTGGCAGATGATTACCGCGATAACACCACCCTCACCGGCTTTTATGTACAGGATTTCCTGTCGGTTAGTCAAAAACTGAAACTGTTGCTGGGCGCCCGCTACGATATATGGGAACAGGAGACAGAGAACTTTAAGGATGTTAAGACTACATCGCAACGCAATACTGCTTTTAACCCGCGTGTGGGCGTATTGTACGAGGTGGTAGGCCCGTTATCGGTTTACGGTAACTGGTCAAAAGGCTTTCAGCCGGAAGTTGGCAGATCTGCTGTCGGCCTTAGCGCTGATGGAGCTACTGTTGTAACCGAGTCGTTAAAACCTGTAACTTCTGACCTGATAGAAGCAGGAATTAAAGCCGGTCTGGTAAATGACAAGATCAATATTAAAGCCGCTTACTTTAACATTACACGCCAGAACGTACCGCTGGAAGACCTGCGTGCTAAAGATGACCCGCGCTATGCCGGACTGGTAACGCAGGTAGGCGAGGTGCGCAGCGAAGGTTTTGAAGCCGACGTGACCGGTGAAATCGCTGCGGGTCTGAACCTGATCGCTACCTATAGTTATACCGATGCCCGCACCACAAAGGACATTGTAAGACCGGATAATGCCACATTGGTAGGTACGGCTTTCAGGGGAGTGAGCAAGCACAGCGGCAGCCTCTGGACAACCTACGAGCTGCAGAGTGGCACCTTGCGCGGGTTGGGCTTTGGTGGTGGTTTCACCAGTTTCGGCGACCGCCCGGTTGATGCGACCGATAGTTTTCGACTGCCAGGTTATACCCGGATTGATGCCACCGTGTACTACGACAACCATAAGTACCATGCCGCCATTAACGTGAAAAACCTGACAGATGTGAAGTCCTACGACGGATCGCAGTCTGCTACAGCTATTATGCCGGGTGCACCAATTAATGTGCAGGGTACCATTGGAGTGCGTTTTTAAAGATAAAAAACTATAGTTTTGCTATAACCGGCGGCGCTGCTCAGGCTGTGCCGCTGGTTTGTTTTACCCCATATGAGAAAACTGATCCTGCAACTGCACCTTTGGGTAGGCCTTACCGCCGGCGCTGTATTGTCGGTGGTAGGTGTAACGGGCTCGGTTTACGTGTTTCAGCCGGAACTTACCCGCCTGCTGTACGCTGACCTGTACCAGAACGCTAACCCCGGTGCCCGGCCTGTGCCTGCCAATGCTATAGTTACCAGAGCAGAAGCGCAGTTCGGAGGCAATGTAACCACCGTTTATTTTCCGTTGCGGGAGCTGGATAACTATATCCTGAAGGTAGAAGGCAAGAAGGAGTTTGTTTTTTACGATGGCGTCACCGGCAACTACCTCGGGGAGATGAGCAAAAGGAGAGGCATACTGGACGATGTACTGGAAGTGCACCGGCAACTGACGGTAGGAGAGATCGGTTCGGTAATTACGGGTATCAGTTCGTTGTTTCTGGTACTGGTACTTATCTCGTCGGGTTTGTACCTGTGGCTGCCGTATAAAAGAAAGCAGCTGAGAGATGGCTTCCGCCTGAAGCGCGATGTCAGTTTTAAGCGCCGCAATTACGATATTCATAAGGTTTTCGGTTTTTACTTCAGCCTTCCGCTGGTGCTGGTGAGCTTAACAGGTGTATATTTTGCTTTTTCGGAAGAGGTGCAAACTGTTGTGGACTATGTTACTCGTGCCGAAGAGCCGACTCCGGACCCGACGAAGTTAAAATCAACATACCGCCCGGACCTGCCGCAGCTAACTATAGCCCAGACCCTGGACATGATGGAGCAGATGTACCCGGCATATCATAAGCGCAACCTGATCATGCCGAAGGATAGTGCGGACAGGGTTTATTTTTCGGTGGTGAATACAGCTGAAATTGATGCCGGCCCGGAATACAGACCGCAGGTGTACATCGATCAGTATACAGGTAACATTCTTTATGCTTATGAGCCGCATACCGCCCCGGCAGGCCGGCAGCTGACCCGCAACTGGTTTGTTCCGATCCATTTTGGTGAAATCGGCGGTTGGTTTACCCGCATACTCTGGTTCCTGACCGGCCTGATGCCTGCCGTACTATGGATAAGCGGTATCATTATCTGGCGGAACCGGAAAAGAGGGAAGAAAGTGAAAAGTCCCCGTTCTCAGGCTGTTACTTTAAAGTAGATATAAAAAAGCTCTTCCGGCAACTATACCGGAAGAGCTTTTTGTTTTGTCGGAGTGGCGGGATTCGAACCCACGACCTCCAGCACCCCATGCTGGCGCGATACCAGGCTACGCTACACCCCGAATGCAACAGCAAAATATAGCGGTTGATTTAAAAATACAAGGCCTACGGTTACAAACTATAAACTATAGTTGCCAACTATAGTTATCCTGAAAAATACTTAAAAAGGATGTTCATCCGGCTCACCGCTAACCTCCTGTAAAATAAGACGGGCTTCTTCGGTGTCGAAGGGTTTATGGATAAGCCTGGTTACAAGTTTATAATCCCGGGCGCGTACCGTATCAGCCAGGTCCAGCGACGAGGTGAGGATATAGATGTGGCAGGAATCCTTAAAATACTGGCTGTAAGGTCTCAAGGCATCCAGGAACTCCCAGCCGTTGATAGATGGCATGTTCAGGTCCAGGAAAATAATATCGGGTATGTTCTGGGGTACATCCTGCAGCAGCAGGTTCAGCGCCTCTTCCGCCGATTCAAAAGCATGTATTTCGCTTGCAAAGTTCTCTTCTGCCAGCACCTGTTCCGTCAGGAAATTGCTGATCTGGTCGTCGTCGATAAGGAATACCTTCATGCGTTATCAGGGTAAGTAGATCATGAAATTTGTACCAACATCTACCTGGCTTTCCACTTCTATAGTTCCGCCAAGGGCTTCAACACTTGTTTTTACCAGGAAAAGACCGAGGCCTCTGCCTTTGGTATGGATATGAAACCGCTTGTATAGTCCGAAAACGTTGTCGCCGGCTTTCTCCGTATCAAACCCCATCCCGTTATCAGAAAACTGAATGACGGTACCTCCGCCGGTTGCCACAAAGGCAGAAACCTTTACCAGCAACAGTCGCTCCTGCGAGCGGTACTTAATGGCATTGGAAAGCAGATCATGGAAAATACTGTAAAGGTACGCCTTGTTGGTATAAAGCGTCAGGTCGTTATCTACATCCAGCTGCACTTCACCACCACACTTTACCAACGGCTCCTGCAAGTGGGCGTAAACCTGCCCGAAAACATCGGTAAATTTTACTTCCTCTTTTTCCAGCACATCTTTGCGGCTACGCACCGACAGAATGGTATTCACATCTTTCAGCACGGTATCCATCTGCAGCACACTTTTCTTCAGGTGAGACAGGGTGGCATCAAACGCCTCAGAGGTTCTGTCGGCTTTGGTGAGCAGGTGGGCAAGGCCAAGGGCATTGGCTACCGGCGCGCGCAGGTTATGCGACACGATGTAGGTAAATTGCTGCAGGTCCTTGTTGTGCTGGTACAGGTCGCGAGTCATCTTTAGTTGTTTCTCCTCGGCCTCTTTACGGTACGTGATGTCGCGTTGTATGGAAATGTATTTGGTGAGACAGCCCTGCTCGTCAAAGAAAGGCGTAATATCCATCGATACCCAGAACTTTTCGCCGGATTTTTTATAGTTGAGAAGCTCTGCTGTAAAAGGAACGCCTTTTTTAAGATTCTGGCTGATCTTACGGATGGTAGCCTTGTTGGTGTCCGGTCCGCTGAGCAGCGCGCCGGGGTTTTTGCCAAGCATTTCAGCAAGCGTGTAGCCTGTATTGCGTGTAAAGCCTTCGTTTACCCATTCGGTACGTCCTTCGGCATCGGTAATAACTACGCTGTTGTCAATGCCTTTTGCTACCAGCGATAGTTTCTCCAGTTCCTTCGCCGACTTAACCCTTTCTGTAATATCTGTCTGGATGGTAATGAATTGCTGTATCTTCCCCTGTTCGTCCAAGATCGGGTTTATCTGCACCGAGAGCCATAGTTCCTCGCCGTTCTTTTTATAGTTCAGCAGCTCTAAAGATACCGGTTTGCCATACTTCATTTTGCTGACAGCTTCCTTGTAAGCTTTCGCGCCGGCTTCATCGGCCTGCAGCAGTTCGGGTCGCCTTTTCCCGACGGCTTCTGCCAGGGTGTAGCCCGTCATGCGGGTAAATCCTTCGTTCACCCATTCAATTCTGCGCTTTTTATCGGCAATGATAACCCCATTGGTCGTGTGGCTGGCAACCAGCGAGAGCTTCCTGAGTTCCTGCTGCGTTTTCATCTGCCCGGTAATATCGGTATAGTATACCGACAGACCTTCTGCAGATGGGTAGATACTGAACCGGTACGTTACCCCGGAGTCAAAGCTTTCCTCAAATTGGGCTGCCTCGCCGCTTGCAAATGCCTCTGCCGCTTTTTCATAAAACAGGCTGCTTTTGACCTTCGGGTAAATCTCCCAGATGCTCTTACCAAGCAGCTCTGATTTGGAGTAACCTTCCTGCTGCAGAAAAACGGAGTTAGCATACGTAAAACGCCATTCATGGTCCAGGGCAAAAAAGGCATCGGTGATGCTGTTGAGGATCGTATTCAGTTTACCAGCCTGGCGTTCTATCGTTTCAAAAGAACGCACTATAGGCGTAATGTCTTTAGCTATAGTTTGTATGCCCGCCACCTGTCCGGCTACTGTAACCGGAAACTTGATGGTATCAAATACGCAGCGTTTTTTGTCGGACCGAAGTTCCAGGTCAAACCTCAGGGTACTGCCCCGCAGCGCTTCCAGAAACGACTGTTTGTTTACAGCGGCCATATCAGCTGGCAGGAAGTCAGCGGCCGGCTTACCGATCGCTTCTGAAACAGGAAGGTCAAATGCTTTACTGAAGGCTTCGTTAGCTTCTGTTATATTGCTATCGCGGTCTTCAAAAAAGATCACATCGGGGTTGTTATAGAACAGGGCGCGGTATTTCTGCTCGTTCTCTTCCAGTTGGCGGTGCGATAGGCCGCTTTCAGATAAATGGCGAAGGGTTAATGTAAAGCCTTTACCTGCACTATCCTGTACTTGTCTGTTGATGGTTACTTCCAGGCGACGCCATGTACCATCAACCGCCCTTAGCCTGAGAGCTACAGGCTTCGGTATTTCTTCCTGACTCAGTTTCTGCCAGATATGGGATAGTGTGGGTGCATCTTCGGAGTGCAGCAGGTACCGGATATTGGTGCCCGTAAGTTGTTCCGGGACATACCCCAGTATGTTGGTTATGGATCCGGCTATATGTGTTAAATTTCCTGCTTCATCGAGCAAGGCTACTACATCGGACCCGTGTGCTGCTAATGCCTTATGTACTTCGTAAGTTGTGATTATCGGGGAGGCTTCCGGGTTGGTACGGGCAATGCAAAGCATCATATCCTCCTCGTTAGACCAGGCTGCCGACCAGACCATAGAAGATAGTTTGCCGCAACGGCGTACATAATGATTCACGAAGCCCTGGATTTTATGCCCATACATTATTTTACGGGCGATCTGTATGGTGCTTTCCCTGTCTTCCGGGGCTACAAACTTCAGGTAGGGCTGTCCTTCCATTTCGGCGCTTTCATATCCCAGCACTGCTTTACTGGCTTCATTTACTTTTATAAAACGGCCTTGCCTGTCTATACAGCAGATCAGGTCGGGTGAGTAGTCCAGGAGCCGTTCTGTAATGTGTATGTTGCCTGTGTTTTTCATAGTGAACCGGAGTATAAACACCTGCAGCCGCACCATATCTGCGTATGCTGGGTGTTAGTGGTTAAGCCTCGTGTACCTTAATGCATGACTGAAATAAAATAGTTAACGGCCCTTATATCTTTTATGAAAATTCCGGTGCCCCACAGAAAGGCAGGAGCGGGCCGGATCAATAATATTAGGCTAAACGTATATACAGGATGCAGGTATATGGTTATTCTGGCGATCTGTATAACTATGTAAATATATTTCAGGTATCAGTTAGTTTTGTGCAGCATTTAACTGATTTCACCCGCTGCCGGCATCCTGCCGTCAGCCAGAACCAATTATATCTCCTACCATTCTCAGATCATTTAACAGGTCTTGTCAGAACTTAACTATAGTAATTGCATGTAAATGTTACTTACCGGTTAGGGCGATAAAATATCGGGTTTTAAAAATTCAGATAATATAAATTAAAAACAAATTATACCCTTAGTTTACCTGTATATGACAATATTGTATCGGGCATAGTACAAAATATGGGTTGTTGATTTTCCTGAAATCAAAAAAAGGATGCAGGTTTAAATGTTTATAGTTAAGCGAAGTGGCTGGAAAGGGGACAGTAACTATAGAGTTGAGGCGGTTTTTTAAAAAGCAAAAGCCTTACATTGCTGCAAGGCTTTAAACTATAGTTGTGCACCCGAGAGGATTCGAACCCCTAACCCTCGGAGCCGAAATCCGATATTCTATCCAGTTGAACTACGGGTGCAGGACGTGTGCAAAAATAGAAACAAAGCCGATAAAAGGAAACAATCCCTTTAAAAATGTATAAGATAGTTTACAGCTATAGTTGCTGGCGGCCCTTATACTTTTGAAAAGCAAAACATTAGCTCCCGAGATCAGGTTAATTATAATCTGTAAAAGAACTATAAACCCATTTTAAAAGCTATGGAAAAACTATATACGGCAGAAGTAACTGCCACAGGTGGTCGCCGGGGCCATGTTTCGTCGTCGGATGGTGTGCTGGACATGCCGCTGTCGTTACCGGAAGGGCTGGGCGGTGAGAAAGGAAAAACCAACCCCGAACAGCTTTTTGCTGCCGGCTACGCGGCCTGTTTCCAGAGTGCTCTGCTGGTAGTGGCCGGCAAACACCACGAACGGCTCGACCCTGCCTCTACCGTAAAAGCACACGTAGACCTGCTGAAGGACGAAGATGGCAGATATGGTTTAGGCGTAAAACTGGAAGTAGACCTGAAAGGATTGGATAAGGAAAAAGCCCGCCAGATGGTGGAAGAAGCCCATCAGATTTGCCCGTACTCTATAGGCGTGCAGGGGAATGTGGAAGTACACCTGGACGTTGTGTAACTCAGTAAGTTCAGAATTATAAAGCAAGCGGGAGTTGCCTTTGGTAGCTCCCTTTTTTTGTGCTTGGGCAATTCCGGAATTTTATTATTTTTACCTGTTTTATTCAGATACAAAGGGTGCCGGCAGGTACGTTTTAAACTTTAAAAGCTAAGGCAGATGCAAGCGAAAAGATGGAGTTGGCTGTTAACTATAGCTACAGTTATAGTTTGTGCAGGATTTACGGTGCGGCAGCCGGCTACACAGCTATACCGTATTGCTGAAGGCCGTATTCATTTTAAGTCGGATGCTCCGCTCGAGCTCATTGAAGCCAGCTCCACCAAGCTGAAAGGCCTGATCCGCACCGAAGACCAGACCTTTGCCTTTTCGGTGGCTAACGAGTCGTTTGAAGGATTTAACAGCGCCCTGCAACGCGAGCACTTCAACGAAAATTACATGGAGAGTGCCCGTTACCCCAACTGCACTTTCTCCGGTAAGATCATAGAGCCCATCGATTTCACGAAAGATGGCAGCTATAGTGTACGGGCTAAAGGGAAGCTGTCTGTGCATGGCGTGGAGGTAGAGCGCATCATAAAAGCAAACCTGGCCATAAAAGGCGGGCAAATACGCGTGGAGAGCAGTTTTATAGTTCCGCTGCAGGAGCATAACATCACCATCCCAAAAGTAGTGTACCAGAAAATTGCCGAAGAGATACTGGTGGAGATGTCGGCAACACTTACGCCCCAGAAATAACCCATGAAACTACGGGTAAAAGGTGTTGTGGCGGCCTGCATGCTGGCACTGTTGCAGTTTACGGCGACAGGCCAGGTGCTGCATTTCAACACAACCGAAGTAGAACTGAATAACCAGCCCGTGAAAGTGAGGCGCCTGCTGCAGGACAGGCAGGGATTTGTGTGGCTGGGCACCTCCGAAGGTTTGCTGCGCTATACTGCCACAGGTTTTCAGCAGGTGGGGTTGCCGGGAGAAGCCGGTAAAAACTCTATAGTTTCGGCGGTTTACGAAGATGCGGAAAACCAACTATGGGTTGGATTTGAAGACGGCCTGCTTGCCCGTGTAAATGGCTCAGAACTTAAACCTGTCATCCGGAACGGGAAACAGATCAACAGCCCTATTGCTGCAATTCTCCAGGCCAAAAATAAGGATCTGTGGGTAGCGACCTATGGGCAGGGGCTTTATGTTGGCAAAGGCAATCGGTTTTACCACATTGGCACCAAACAAGGGCTGCCCGACGACTATACCTATAGTTTAGCAGAAGATAACCAGGGACGGGTGTGGGTTGGTACGGACCGAGGTGTTGCCATCATCAAACTTAAAAATAACAGGCCAGCTATAGAAGTGCTCGACTCCGGAAAAGGCCTGCCTGACAACATCGTAACAACTATAAGCGCGCTGCCTACCGGCCAAATGCTGATCGGGATGCAGAGTGCAGGCCTGACAAACTATAACCCTGAGACCGGGAAGTTCACTACGCCGGAGGCGAGCAAAAGCTGGAGCTATGGAAGCATCAGTCTGCTGCAACCACACCAGAACGGCACATGGGTTGGTACTGATGCCGGGCTTTACTGGCTACAGGCAGACGGCAAACGCCTGGAACCGGCAGGATTACCAAAACAGAAAGTAACCGACCTGCTAACGGACCGCGAAGGATACATCTGGGTAGCCGGTAACTCCCCGACACTGCAGCGCGCCAATACCGCCATCCGGAGCATTCCGCAACTGAAAGGGCAGACCATACACGCCGTGCTTGCTGCCCGCGACAACAGCACCTGGTTTGCCACCAACCAAGGCTTTTTCAGGAAACCGGCAGGCGCCCCTGCACAGGTATTTATGAACGGCCGCGATAAATTCCAGATAGTGAGCCTGTACGAAGATAAATGGGGCTACATCTGGCTGGGCACCATGGGCCAGGGTGTACTCCGCCTGAACCCCGAAACCGGTAACTATAAGCAATTAACTATAACCGATGGCCTTGTAAACGAGAACGTGCTGAGCATTACCGGCAAAGGCAACGAACTATGGCTTGCCACTTTAGGCGGCGTATCGAAATGTACCATAAACGGAGCAGGACACACGGATGGGCTGAACTATAGTTTCCGGAACTTTACGCAGCAGGACGGGCTGGGCATCAACTACATCTACCAGGCGTTTATAGACTCCCGCAACAGGGTGTGGTTTGCGACCGATGGCAAAGGGCTGACGATGCTGCAAAATGGTAAATTCACCAATTTTTCTGAAAAAGATGGCCTGCTAAGCCGCACTGTTTACTCTATTACCGAAGACCGGAAAGGCAACATCTGGTTAAGTACGCTCAACAAAGGCGTGTATAAATACGATGGCCGCACCTTCCGGAACTATAGTTTAAAAGACGGGCTGCACGACCTGAACATAACCGGGATAGCGGCTGATGGAAAAGGGAATATATTGCTGTTGAACAGGCAGGGGCTGGATGTGCTGCAGCCAGAGCAAAACACGGTTCGCTTTTATGGCAGAGCAGCCGGCATACAGGAACCGGACCCCAACCTGAATGTAATAAGCACCGGACCTGACGGGCGCATCTGGCTGGGCACACAGAACGGGTTGCTCTGCTACGATCCGGCTTTTGCGGCTGCACAGCACGAGGCTACCACACGACTGCAGGATGTACAGGTTTTCTTTAAATCGGTGCAGGGGCAACGCATTTTCGACCACGACAGCAACCACCTTACGTTTAACTATACCGGGCTGTGGTATCAGAACCCCGAGGATATTACCTATAGCGTAAAATTAAACGGCTACGACCGCAGCTGGACCGAGTCCCGGAACCACAGCATTACCTACCCGAACCTGCCACCGGGCAAGTATCGTTTCCAGGTAGTGTCTTCGGCCACGTCGCAATTCCCCTATGCCAATGCTGTGGATTATGCGTTTGAAATCCGGCCTCCTTTCTGGCGTACCTACTGGTTCTATGGTTTAACTTTTCTGGCGGCCGCCTCCGGGTTGTATCTGTTTGTAAAAGGCCGTGAAAAGCGCCTGCGCGAGGCAAACCGGCAGGAAAAAGACAAGGTCATGTTCCAGTTCGAGACCCTGAAAAGCCAGGTAAATCCGCATTTCCTGTTCAATAGTTTTAATACGCTTATTTCTACTATAGAAGAAGACCCTGAGGCTGCCGTGGTGTATGTCGAAAAGCTGTCGGATTTTTTCAGGGTGATGCTGACCCTGCGCGAAAAGGACCTGATACCACTGCAGGAAGAACTGGACCTGCTGCGCGATTACGTGTACCTGCAACAGCAGCGCTACCGCGATAACCTGGAAGTAACTATAGCTGTGCCCGAAGCATCGCTGCAGAAACAGATTGCCCCGCTTACGCTGCAGTTGCTGCTCGAAAATGCCATTAAGCACAACATCATTTCCAAATCCCGGCCTTTACAGGTACAGGTGTTTGAGCAGGATGATTTTATAGTGATGCAGAACAACTTTCAGCCTAAACAGAACCCGGTGTTATCAACTAACATAGGCTTGCAGAACATACGCAAACGCTACCATTTATTGGGTGCACAGAAGATGGTAGTCACACAGACCGATACTCATTTTATAGTTAAAATACCTTTAATTTAACCGCTACGAAATGGATGTACTGATCATTGAAGACGAAGCGGCAGCGGCCGGTCGTATCAGTAAAATGCTGCAACAGCTCGATCCCACTGTGCGCGTGCTGGAAGTTACCGACAGCATCGAAAGTACCCTCGGGTGGCTCGGCAAACATCCGCACCCCGACCTGATCCTGTCCGATATTCACCTGGCAGATGGGTCGAGCTTTGAGATTTTCCGGCAAACGATCGTAGAAGCGCCTGTTATTTTCACTACTGCCTATGACCAGTACGCCATCGATGCTTTTAAACTGAACAGCATTGATTACCTGCTGAAACCTGTGAAATTGCAGGAACTGGCGCAGAGCCTGGAGAAGTACAGGAAATTGAACCAAAAGCGCGTGGCGCCGGCCGTGGATTATAGTATGCTGTTGCAGGCGCTGCAGCCCCAGGCAAAACCCGCCTTCCAGAAGCGCCTGGTCATAAAATTCGGCCAGCATCTGAAGACAGTGGAAATAGCCGATGCTGCTTATTTCTACACGCAGGAGCGAATCACGCAGGTCTGTACTTTTGATGGGAAACGCCTGCCCATTGACCAGAACCTGGATGAAGTGGAAGAGATCCTGGACCCGGCGCAGTTTTTTCGCATCAACCGGCAATTCATCATCAATATCAAAGCCATTGATGCCATGTATAGTTATTCCAAAGCTCGTGTAAAAATAGAGTTGCAACCAGCGTTCCCGTACGAAACAATCGTCAGCACCGAGCGTGCCGGGGCGTTTAAGCAATGGTTAATAGGGAAATAGTTTTTTCTGGAATTGAGGTTAGATGATGGGTTAAATGTGCTATAGTAAGTGTTGTCATGTAGAGGATTCTTGAGATGTGAGTGGAAAAGAGGTAGTGTAGCTGTGAGGGATCTTACAGATCCGTTCTTGTCATTTCGAATGCAGTGAGAAATCTATCTCCGCTTATAGTGATGCTCAAGGGCTATAGTTCTATAGTTGACTTTGCCTACTGCTGGAACTAAGCCGTCCATTTCATAGCCACCTTTAACCCTGGGAGCTCTAAGAGCCTATAGTTTTATAGTTAGCTTTGGTGCGCTCACGGCCGCGGGGCCTCGTCTTCGGGCATCGCGCGGTGTATATTTCCTTTGCTCGTACCTCGCAATGCTTTCAGCACCGGAAATCTACAAGGCGCTCAACCCAAAGACTGATATCAGTTCGATAGCTAAACTATTGTTATAGTTGGTGCGGTTGCTCTTCGCTGAAGCAGTTCTGTTTTTCTCGTGGTTGTATTCCCGTAGGGACAGGTAAACCTGTCCTGTTCGTGGTCTGCAACTATAGAACTATAGTTTGAACTATAACAAAGTCAGAGTTCCCCTCCTTAGATAAGGAGGGGCAGGGGTGGTTGGACCATCCGTAACTATAGAACTATAGCTGCTAACTATAGCAGTAGCAGAAAAGTCCCCCTTTGAAGGGGGCAGGGGGATGACAAACGGTAACTATAGAACAATAGCCTAACAATAACTATAGCCAAAATTCCCCTCTTGAGAGGGGTAGGGGTGTGTTTGCTAACTATAAAGCTATAGCTCAAACTATAACTAAACTCCTCCCTGTCCTTAAGGGATGGCTGTGGCAGGTAAAAAGGCACTTTACTGAAAAAACGATGTAACCTCATCCCTGCAATAGCATCAAAGCAAAAGCTGGTTAAGGAGTTCGGGATACCTGTTCAGATGGTGACTTTTCGGGTTCAGTTACCAGATATACCGGTTCAGTAATATTAAATAGCATCATTTTAAAACATATCGTTATTTAGATGCAGAAACAGAAACGAAGGCATCAGGAATAAGACTTCAGGCATAGAACCAATATGAAAAAACAACACACATGGAGGCTGCTGCTGAGCATACTGCTAACGATGAGTATAGCCGGCTGCAAACACGACGTGCCTGAACCTATAGTTACTGATGAACCCACAGACCCGACTGACCCGACCGGACCGGGAAGCGGCAAATGCGACCCGAATGTGGTGTATTTTCAGCGGGATGTGTTACCGGTACTTGTCTCGAACTGCGCTATAAGTGGATGCCACGATGCTACTACCCGGCAGGATGGCGTGCAGCTGACAGATTATGCCAGTGTGATGCGCACAGCCGAAATTGAACCCGGCGACCCGGAAGACAGCGAACTATACGAAAGGATCACGGAAGATGACCCGGAAGATCGGATGCCCCTGGCTCCGCGCGCTCCGCTGTCGTCGGCGCAGATAGCCCTGATCCGGAAATGGATAGAGCAGGGAGCCAAAGACCTGACCTGTACCGATAACACAGCCTGCAATACAACCAACGTTACGTTCTCCGGAACTATAAAACCGATTTTCAGCAAGTACTGCACTGGCTGCCACAGCGGGGCGGCACCAACCGGCGGCATCAACCTGACGATCTACGACCACGCTGCCGGTGTAGCAAAGAGCGGCCGACTGGTAGGGGCTGTAACGCATGCGGCTGGCTTCGAACCGATGCCACAGGGCGGCGCCAAACTACCAGCCTGCGAAATAAACCAGATAAAAGCATGGGTAGATGCCGGTGCTCCGAACAACTAAAAAATAACAGCGCCATGAAACGCTTCAGCATAGTTTACAACCTCCCTATGGCAGCCCGGCTGCTAACCCTTATGGCTTTGCCCTTCACCCTGCAAAGCTGTTATTACGACGTGGAAGAAGAGCTTTACCAGAATGTGCCTTGTGTAACCGGGAACGTAACCTTCAGCCAGCACATACAACCCATTTTTCAGCGCAACTGTGTGGTGTGCCATACCGGAGCAGCCGGAAACGGTGGGGTAGACCTGGCCTCTTATGCAGGGGCATCGGTGGTGGCAAAAAATGGCAGACTGGTTGGGGCGGTATCGCATGTCAGCGGATTTACACCTATGCCGCAGGGTGCCTCCAAACTTCCTGAATGTACTATAAACCAGATTAAAGCCTGGGTAGAAGCCGGAGCGCCAAATAACTGATCGTATGAAAAAATATATTGTCATAGCTTTTATTGCAGTTGGTCTGATAGCTATAGTTGGGCTGGTGCTCTACAACAAGCCGCACCGCAACACCGCCACAGCCAAATCTGATTTTGCCGTAGAAGCACCCGCATTGCTGCAGGAATTCACCTCCGACGAAGCAGCTGCCAACCAGAAATACCTGGATAAAGTGGTAGCCGTGAAAGGAAAAGTAAACGCTATTGCCCCGGACGAGGAAGGTAACATCAACCTGACACTGGACGCGAACGATGCCATGGCCGGCGTGATCTGCACGATACCCAAAGCAGATGCCGAAACTGCTGCCGGCATAAAGGCAGGCGATGAAGTAACCGTGAAAGGTGTGTGCACCGGTGTGCTGATGGACGTGGTACTGATCCGGTGTGTGGTGGAGAAAGGCACTTAATCATAAACTATAAATCCAGTTAAAACCTATATGAAAAAGATCATTTTAAACACCCTGCTGCTGGTTTTAGTGGCAAATGCTGTGCAGGCCCAGGATAAGTTCTTTACCAAGACAGGTAAGATATCTTTCTTCTCATCTACCCCGATGGAAGATATTGAAGCGCACAACAAAACCACAACCAGCGTGATCGATACAAAGTCCGGTAAAATGGAGTTTGCCGTGCTCATGAAAGCGTTCCAGTTTGAGAAAGCGCTGATGGAAGAGCATTTCAACGAGAATTATGTGGAGTCGGCGAAGTACCCGAAAGCCAGTTTTTCAGGCGCTATAACTAACCTGAGTGCGGTGGATTTTAAAAAGGACGGCACTTATAAAGTAACTGTAAAAGGCAACCTGACCATGCACGGTGTAACCAAACCTGTGGAAGTGCCCGGAACTATAGTTGTGAAAAATGGCGCGATACAGGCAGCCTCTACGTTCAGTGTAGCTCCCGAGGATTTTAACATTACGATACCAAACCTGGTGCGCGAGAAAATTGCAAAACAGATAAAGGTAACGATAGATATGAACTACGAGCCGCTTAAAAGCTAACATACAACCTATACTTCACCAGGCAGCTTCATCACCCTGAGCTGCCTGCTTTTTTGCTCTGTTATGAAAAAGCTTAGATATGTCCTGCTGTTGTTGTGTTTGCTGGCCTGTACATCGGGCTACGCGCAGGACGACCTGTTGTCGTTGCTCGAAGAAGAGGAAGAGACCACCGAATATGCCAAAGCCAGCTTTAAGACCACGCGTGTTATAAACGGGCACTCGCTGGAGAACGTGGCCGGCGGCGTGATGGACATGAAGATCTCGCACCGGTTCGGGATGCTGAACACAGGCGCCTATAACCTGTTCGGGCTGGACCAGGCAAGTATAAGGATCGGGTTGGACTACGGCCTGACCGACCGGCTGATGATTGGAGCGGGCCGCAGCTCGCACAACAAGGTATACGATGGCTTTGTGAAATATAAGGTGCTGCGGCAGAGTTCCGGCAAAAAAACAATGCCGATATCGCTGGCTGTACTCTCGGGAGTGTATCTGAAAACGATTGAGTGGCAGCAGCCGGAGCGAGAAAATTACTTCAGCTCCAGGTTGGAATATACGCACCAGCTTATAGTGGGCCGTAAGTTCAGCGAGAGTACTACAGTGCAGTTTATGCCAACTATAGTTCACCGCAACTTAGTGGCTACCGGAGATGATACGCACGATGTGATCCTGATCGGAGCAGCTGCCCGGCAGAAACTGACCAAACGGGTTGCCATTAACGCCGAGTATTACTACGCTTTGCCCGACCAGCTCCCAACCGACAGGCAGAATTCCCTGGCCATTGGCTTTGATATTGAGACAGGCGGCCACGTTTTCCAACTGCATTTTACCAACTCTACGTCCATGATAGAGCCCGGCTTTTTAACTGAAACGATAGGAGACTGGAGCAAAGGCGATATACACTTCGGCTTCAACGTATCGCGGGTGTTTACTATCAGGAAACCGAAGAAATCAGAAAGCTGATTATAGTTAGAAAGTTAAAAAAGTATAAGTTAGAAAGTTGCAGAGACACTATATCTTGTGACTAAAGGTACAGAGAATACATAGTGTTGTTGTTTGTGTTTTCCGGAGAAGGCTGTCAGTTGATGGCCTTCTTTGGTTTATAGTTTATACTATACGCTGCCCTCGCTCGCGTCCCGCGAGTGTGAGTTACCAATGGCCTCTGGCCGCTATAGTTTGTTATTAAAATCTACTACCAGCTAATTAATAGATATTTCAAAGTGGCGTGACGCCACACGTAGCTTACACTCGCGGGACGCGAGCGAAGGCTAAAGTTGCGAACTCTTCACCTCTCAAACCCCGAAGCACTCAACTCTCTAACTCCTAAACTTTTTAACTTCCAAACTTTCTAGCTTCTCCCGAACCATAAAAAGAAAAGGGCTGCCAGTTTTGGCAGCCCTTTTCTTTTTATAGTTCGGGAGCTTAGGCCCCAACTTCTGCTAATACTTGTTTTACTTTTTCAGCAGCTTCTTTTAAAGCTACAGCAGAGTAAACTTTCAGGCCAGACTCGTCGATGATGCGGGCACCTTCTTCAGCGTTTGTACCTTGCAGACGAACGATGATCGGAACACGGATGTCACCAATGTTCTTGTAAGCTTCTACCACACCATTAGCAACACGGTCGCAACGAACGATACCACCAAAGATGTTGATCAGGATCGCTTTTACGTTCGGGTCTTTCAGGATAATGCGGAAACCAGCTTCAACTGTCTGTGCGTTTGCTCCACCCCCTACGTCCAGGAAGTTAGCAGGCTCGCCGCCAGAAAGTTTGATGATATCCATAGTTGCCATAGCCAGACCAGCGCCGTTTACCATACAGCCAACGTTACCATCCAGCTTCACATAGTTCAGGTTAGAGGCACTTGCTTCCACTTCCAACGGATCTTCTTCCGACGTATCGCGCAGGGCAGCCAGGTCTTTGTGACGGAACAGGGCGTTATCGTCTAAGTCAACTTTCGCATCTACGGCCAGGATCTTGTTGTCCGACGTTTTCAGCACAGGGTTGATCTCGAACATAGAAGAGTCAGTCTCTACGTACGCTCTGTACAGGTTAGTGATGAATTTCACCATTTCCTTGAACGCTTCGCCCTGCAGGCCAAACGCAAAGGCAATTTTATTTGCCTGGAACGGACGCAGGCCTACAGCCGGGTCGATCCACTCTTTAATGATCTTCTCAGGAGTTTTCTCAGCAACTTCTTCAATGTCCATACCACCTTCTGTAGATGCCATGATCACGTTCTGGCCCTTGGCACGGTCCAGCAGAATGCTCAGGTAAAACTCTTTCGGATCAGACTCGCCAGGGTAATATACATCCTGCGCTACCAGTACTTTCTGTACCAGTTTGCCTTCCGGGCCGGTCTGGTGCGTTACCAGCGTCATGCCTAAGATCTGATCTGCAAGATCTCTCACCTGCTCCAGGTTCTTAGCCAGTTTCACGCCACCGCCTTTACCACGGCCACCCGCATGTATCTGTGCTTTAATTACATGCCAGCCGGTACCGGTTTCTTCGGTCAGCTTCATGGCAGCTTTAACAGCCTGGTCCGGCGTTTCAGCCACGATGCCCTCTTGTATGCGTACGCCGTAGCTCTTTAAAATGTCTTTAGCCTGATATTCGTGTATGTTCATGCTTTCAGTTTTAATGGACGCACGAAAGTACGCCTTTATCCCTTTAAATTCAAGTAATGGATTTTTAAAATATTACACCCTTTCTGTTCCGGATACTGTGCTTACGGCTATTGAATTAAGACGGGTGTAACGCAGGGCAACAGTATAGTTTGGTTACGAGTAAACTATAGCTGAACCTACAACCGCAGGCCAGTTATGACGAACATCTACACCTTTGCAAAACGGGCTGCCGTAGCCGCTTTTATTGTGCTTCTGATCGGGGCGGGGCTATTCCTGCTGGTAATGCAGTTCTACTTTTTTCTGCTGGTTTTTGCGGGCATTTTACTGGCGGTGCTGTTCTCGGGTATGGCCCAGTGGCTCAGCAGTAAGTTGCCGCTGAAAAGAGGATGGAGCCTGTTGTTAGCTGTCCTGATCTTTTTCGGGTTGCTGGTGGGGGCCTTTCTGTGGGTGGGGCCAACTATAGCCGAGCAGGGAAAACAGATACGGGAAACCTTGCCGCAATCATTAGGCGAGGTGGAGCAATGGCTGCAGCAATACAGCTGGGGCGAAAAGGTAGCCGACAAATTACCGGAAGACCTGAGTAAGCTGATGCCCAAAACCAGCTCCCTGTTCTCTAAAGTGACCGGCGCAGTTACCACTACCCTGGGCATACTCGCCGACCTGCTTGTCGTGATCATTACTGCACTGTTCTTTGCCTCAAACCCCGAACTATACACCGTTGGTTTTACCAAGCTTTTCCCGCCACGGCACCGCACCCGCGTGCTGGCTGTACTGCACGAGTGCTACCATACGCTTAAGTTATGGTTACTGGCCATGCTGTCGGCTATGGCTATTATAGGTGTGTCTTCGGCAATCGGCTATAGTTTGATCGGGTTGCCTATGGCTTTTGCGCTGGCCCTGATTGCCTTTTTACTCGCCTTTGTGCCTAACATCGGCCCCTGGTTGGCGGGCATCCCGGCCGTGCTGGTCGGTCTTACCCAAGGCTCGCAGATGGCGCTGTATGTGATACTGGTCTATGGCGGCATCCAGATGATCGAAACGTATCTCATCACACCCATCATTTTTCAGAAGACCGTAGCACTGCCCCCGGCGCTGTTGCTGTTTTTCCAGGTGCTGTTAGGCTTGCTGCAGGGTGGCCTGGGCCTGTTGCTGGCGGCACCCATACTGGCCGTGCTGATGGTACTGGTAAAAGAACTATACATAAAAGATGTGCTTGAAAAAGACGATGCCGCTACCGGAAAGTGGGTAAAGGCCGGGAGCGCCGGCAACCCGGAAAGCAAAACCTAAAGCCGGACGGCTGATATTGTGCAAAAAACGGGTCCCCTAATCCCGCAAAAATTTGTAGCTTTGGACCTGTTAGTCATCCTTTTTCATAACTATAGTTTATTCAGCGTGCTGCAGGTATCCAACGTCCATAAAAAATACGGTTCTCTTGAGGTTCTGAAAGGTATCAACCTGACCATTGGTACAGGCGAAGTGGTATCTATAGTTGGGGCATCCGGGGCGGGTAAAAGTACGCTGCTGCATATACTGGGCACGTTGGATGGCGCTGACTCCGGCGAAGTACTGTTTGATGGGAATAACATTGCCAGGCTGAATGCTACTGAACTGGCCAGGTTCCGCAACCGCCACATCGGGTTTATTTTCCAGTTCCACAATCTGCTGCCCGAGTTTACCGCTGTAGAGAATGTCTGCCTGCCGGGCTTTCTGGCTGGCCGCAACGAGAAAGAAGTGACCGAGCGTGCCAAAGAGCTGCTGGCCATGCTGAACCTGTCGCACCGGCTTAACCACAAGCCTTCCGAAATGTCGGGAGGGGAGCAGCAGCGCACGGCAGTGGCAAGAGCCCTCATCAACTCGCCGCGTATTATTTTTGCCGATGAGCCCAGCGGTAACCTCGACTCCAAGAACGCCCAGGAACTGCACGACATCTTCTTCAGACTCCGCGACGAATTCAACCAGACCTTCGTGATCGTGACACACAACGAGCAGTTAGCTTCTATGGCCGACCGCACCCTGGTCATGAAAGACGGCCAGATCGTGCAGGAAGTGCTTTCTGAAGGCTGAGTTTTTGATGGTTAAATTATTGATTGTTAAATTGTTGTATAGTTATAGTTGAAGACGCCATATGTTGCGTCTTATCCGGCTCCGGTAGCTGACCGGTACCGCGCAGTGTATGCGAGTCTCCAGACTCGCTTGGCTATAGCTGCAAAATACTGCCAAACTATACTTGAGCCTATCGCTCCATAGCGGAGACACAACATATCGGGTCTGTACAAATCCTTCTCTTCCCAACTTCCTAAACGCTTTAATTCCCAAACGCTTAAACTATAAATCCTCCCTAACTACAACTCTCTTTTCGTCGTAAATACTCTTTACCCTTTTCTCTTTTAGCCGGCATCAGCACAGCTTTAGCAGAGTTGCTAAAAATTTTGGAAAAATATTTATAACTGGCTTATAATCAGTTAAATAAAATTAAATTTTCTGATAGTTTTTTGCACCATTTCTGTAGCAGCTGTGTTTACTTATTGTACTTAAACAAACGAGAGCTAATAGAGATGAATCAACCAAGTAAAGAACTAAAAGTACAGAAGCCTAAGGTCGAGAGCTATGATATTTCGAAGTCGGATGAGACACTGCATCTGGCTGTAGACCTGGCGAAGTTCATTAAAGAGAACAGACTATATCAGAACATACAAGGCAAAGAGTATGTGAACGTGGAAGGCTGGCAATACGCCGGTTCGCGCTTAGGTATATTGCCGGTAGTAGAGCATGTGGTAAACATCAGTACCGATGACGAAATAAAATACCAGGCAAAAGTAAACCTGCTGGATATGCGTAGCCAGTTAGTGGTTGGTGCAGGTTTTGCGATCTGCTCTAACAAGGAACAGGGCAAGAAATATTACCAGGAGTTTGCAATTGCCTCTATGGCGCAGACACGTGCCATTGGTAAGGCTTACCGTAATATTCTGGCCTGGATCATCAGGGCGGCTGGTTACGAGCCAACCCCGGCTGAGGAAATGGACTATAGCGGCAACGACACAGCAGGAGCAAAACAGGCAGTACCTACCGAGAAAAAAGCAACCATGCGTGCCGCCGAAGCAGCTGCCACAGCCGATAAGCAGGTGGCCGAAGAACCGGCAGGTAGCGTACGTTATGCTTCTGCCAAGCAGAAAGAAGAGATCATCCGACTGCTGAACTACCCGGTCATTACGCGCCAGGAAAAGACGAAGATGTTGCTGAACATTAACCGTTTTGACGAGGAGCGTGCTGCACAGGCCATTGAGAAGCTGAAAAAAGTGATAGAAGAACGCGAGGATGGGCAGTCTGCTGCTGCTTAAACTATAGTTTCTTTTAAAAACATAGCTAAAAAACCTGGCTAATTACAGCCAGGTTTTTGTTTGTCTCGTTTAATATTTAGATTCGTCTAAATTGATTTATTAGCTTGCTCTAAATTTTGTAACTAAACAGATACCTTATGCAACCTGTCTTTACTCAAACTATAGTTCTGAAAGTACTACTTCTATCGCTTGTAGCCTTGTTGCTTATCTCATCCGATGGGTTTGGGCAAAACAGGGATGCAAAACCTGAGCAGCCGCCCTTAGAAACAGACCGCCCTGATCAGGCTGATGCCGCTGCTATAGTACCAGCCCGAACGCTGCAACTGGAAACAGGTCTGTACTTCGAGAAAGACAGAGCAGAGAACACGACCCTGCACTATACAGCATACCCCACCGCCTTGCTCCGTGCCGGCATCCTGGACTGGCTGGAGTTACGTGTGGAGGCTACGTACCAGCAACTTAACATAGAAGCAGACCAGGAGCAACGGCTAAAAGAGAAAGGGTTCGGGCCGCTGACCGTAGGAACCAAGATAAAACTATGGGAAGAGCAGGGGCTGCGTCCGCAGGCAGCCTTTATGACCATGGTGGATCTGCCTGTAGGAGATAAAACTTTCTCGCCGGAGAACCCGGAACCACACCTGCGTCTGCTGCTTAAAAACTCCCTGACCGATAAACTGGATCTGAACTATAACCTGGCATATGGCTGGCAGGATGGCGACCCGCTGAAAAGTTATGCTGTTAGCCTTGGCGCAGCCCTGAGTGATAAGGTTACAGTTTATGGCGAAGTGTTCGGGGAAAAGCAGAAAGGGGAGAAGGCAAGCCATTCTGCTGATGCCGGTATCCTGTTTTTGATAAGCCCGACGCTGCAGGTAGACGCTGGCGCAGGCATTGCCCTGAACAAGTACGCGCCGGATTACTTTGTAACGACTGGTGTTAGCATCCGTGTGCCGCGGTAACTATAGTTTCTGCAGCCTGCCATCGGGGCTATAGTTTACCTGGCCGGTATCTACCAGTTCGCGCAGCAGGTTAGTTATAGTTGCGTGGTCTTTGGCCGTAAATTGCTGTACCAGTTCTTTGGGCAGGTAAGGTTTCTGTTGCAGCAGTTCCAGAAGTTGCGCCCGGAAAGCCTGTAGTTCTTCTGCTTCGCGTTGCTTTTTACGCTGGGCCAGGCAGTAATCACAGATGCGGCAGCTTTTATCGCTTATCTCGTTAAAGTAAGCCAGCAGGAGTTGGGTACGGCAGCGGTTGGTATTCTCTACATAACGGCCCATTTCGGTTACCTGGTGCAGGGCACGGCTGCGCAGCTCTTCCAGTTTCTTATGGTTCAGAGGCAGGTTCAGGGCATCCTGGCGGGCTTGTGTAAAAACCAGTTGCGGAGCATCGTGTTGTGGTTCGTAAACTATAACCTGTAGTTTGTGCAGGTACTGCAACTTGCGCCTGATCTCCTGTTCCGGTTTGCTCAGCTGCTCGGCCAGTTTGCGTTCAGATATTTTTACAAAGTTGGTGAAAGCTTCGCCGCCGTACATGCGCAGCACCATACGCAGCAGGGCATCGTGTTCCGGGTTCATCACCTGAAATTCGTACAAAGCCGTGTTGTTTAACTGTATGAATAGCCGAGACGGACTATAGTAGCCTTCGTTTAGTTGCAGGTAGCCTTCGCCCTCCAGCCGTTTTATGGCATGGTGCACTTCCAGTTGTTTAAGCTTGTACTGCTTGGCAAAATCGACCAGGTCAAAATCAAAACTGCTCATGGCGCCGCTGCCCACGGCCAGCTGGTAATAATTGGCGAGGCACTGGTATACACGCCTGATCAGTTCCAGCGGTGGGTGGGCTTCCTCCACTTTTTTGTGCAGATCGGCCACATCACTCGGGCCATACAGGATAACCGCGTAACTATATTTTTCGTCGCGGCCGGCACGGCCTGCTTCCTGGTAATAGGCTTCCAGGCTTTCGGGCAGGTCCAGGTGCACTACCAGGCGCACATCCGGTTTGTCAATTCCCATCCCGAAGGCATTGGTCGCTACCATCACCCGCACTTTATCGTCTATCCATAGTTGCTGGGCAGCGCTGCGTTCTTCAAACTTTAAGCCGGCATGGTAAGCTGCCGCCGAAATGCGCCTGCTTTGCAGAAATTTAGCCAGCTCCATAGTTTGTCTGCGGCTGCGCACATAAACTATAGTTTGCCCCTGCATGCGCTGCAAAATCTCCAGCAGTCGGGTAACCTTGTCTTCGGTGTAAAGGCAGGAGTAAGACAGGTTGGCGCGGGCAAAGCTCTTTACAAATACATTCGGCTTTTTAAAGAGTAACTTTTCCTGTATGTCCTGGCGCACCTGTTCGGTGGCAGTGGCTGTTAGGGCCAGTACGGGTACGCCGGGCAACAGCTCGCGCAGGGCAGCTAACTGCAGGTAAGGCGGCCTGAAATCGTAACCCCACTGCGAGATACAGTGTGCCTCGTCCACAGCCAGCAAGTTCACCTTCATCCGTTTTACCCGCTCCTGGAAAATATCGGTCAGCAAACGTTCCGGCGACAGGTACAGAAACTTAGTATTGCCATACACGCAGTTATCCAGCGCAATATCTATTTCACGGCGACTCATGCCCGAGTAAATGGCAACGGCCGGTATGCCGCGTTTCTTCAGTTGCTCCACCTGGTCCTTCATCAGGGCAATAAGCGGCGTAACAACCACGCAAATACCATCCAGCGCCATGGCCGGTACCTGAAAGCAGATCGATTTGCCACCACCGGTAGGCAGCAGCGCCAGGGTATCCTGGCCATCCAGCACAGAGCGCACAATATCTTCCTGCAACGGCCTGAATTGGTCGTAGCCCCAGTAGGTTTTAAGAATGTGGTGGATATCCTGCACGGGTAGCAAATTTGGCAACGAAGATACTAAATAATCAACCTGTATCAGCAGCCTGACTTCCGGGTATGCTTTTAGGTAACATAAGACAGGCGCATTAATGCGTATAAAAGAGTAGTATTTTATTAGAGATTTTTAATATTGTTTTGTGATATATTAATAAAAACTGGAGTTTAATGGTCATTAAAAAGTGTGCGCTGGCCCATCTAAACCATGTTTCTACTAAAATAATTAATAATGGCTGTGTGCCATTTATAGAATGCGTATAACATTTTACAGAATACGATTTAATACTTATTGCAAGTATTAAACTTTTTAATAAACGGCTATATGGCTATGAGAGTGATTTTGGAAGCACGCATTCGGGAAGAATCTGTGAACGAAGCCAAAGCGTTCTTTCAGAAAGTCATTCCGGGGGCCAGGCACTATGAAGGCTGTCTGTACAGTGATCTTTTTCAGAATGAAAATGAGCCGACAGCACTGCTGATGGTGGAAGACTGGGAATCGCAGGACCACCATAAAAAGTACCTGGCATGGTGCACAAAATCAGGAATGCTGCATGAGTTGGTGGGGTTCCTGTCGGGGCCGCCCAGCCTCAGGTACTTCCATACAGTGAGCATATAGTTGGGGTAGGAACATAGCCGGCTGGCTGAGATGTGAATATGTAAGATAAACTTCCTTTGAGGTAGAGGGCAAAGGGAGCTGACGGGTACAACCATTGGATAACAGTGGTTGTACCTTGTTTTTAATTACCGGCCGTTTACGATCTATCAAGTACCAGCACCAGGTGCTGTGTGGCAGGCGCAAAGCCCTGTTGTTGCCAGAACGCGAGTGCAGCCTGATTTTTAACAGATACCTGCAACTCAATATGGTCGGCGCCATTATCATGTAACCAGTTGCGGGCCGCTTCAAAAAGCTCTTTACCAATTCCCTTGCCACGCTGGGTGCTTTTAACTATAGTTTCGGCAATGTATCCTTTCCGGCTTAGCTCAAAACCAACTATAGTTTTCCGGATCTGGCAAATGATCATACCTACCCACTCGCCATCCTGTTCATAGGCAAATACCTGAGTGCCTTTTTCTTTTATCCGGCTCAGCAGTTCAGCTTTCAGGGCCTGTTGTTGGTTAGGCCTACACTTAAAAATCTTGTGGTAGTGCTGGTGCTGTTGCATCAGTTCCAGCCAAAGCGGAAACAGCTCATCTATATCATCCGGGGTGGCTTCTACAATCATGGTCTTAAAAGTACTTTTTCAGATCGGATGGGGCATTCAGGTTTAGATCATAGCGGGGCACGTTTCCAAACCCATAAGCGGCATAAACAAACGGCGTTCCTGCTTTGGCGCTTGCTTCGTAGTCTCCGTTTGTATCGCCCACATAAACGGGGTGTTGCAGGTTATTTCTGCTGATAATATCTTTCAGGTTGTCGCCTTTGGGGTTGCCCGTTCGGCCGGAACATTCATGGTCGCTGAACAAACAGCCAAGCTTTGTAAAGTCGTAAAATGCTTCGATGTAGCCGTCCTGGCAATTGCTGACTATAAAGAGTTTATACTTACCATGCAGATACTCTAGCGCATCCTTCATGCCTCCGAACAAGGTGCCACCGTACTTTTTCAGGTGCTCCATTTCCTCCCGGCCACTTATTTCCATCAGCTCTTTTTTCTGCTCATCCGTTAGGTCCGGGAACAGTTTGTTATAGATCAGGTCGTGCTGCATACCGGCTACATTCCGGATGTCATCCTGAGTTATCTCCTGAATGTCGAAATCTATTTGTTTGCGGGCTGCACGCCAGGCACGGGCCACTGTTTCGGTAGCATCCCAAAGCGTGCCGTCCAGGTCAAAAATCAGGCTGTCGGTTTTTTCTAACATAAGCTTACTTACTTGGTTTCCGGATCAGGATAAATAAAGGTTACTTCGTAAATTTTCCCTTCGCGAATCCGGTAAACGGCAATGGCTTCTATACGTGGCTTATTCTTATCGGTCTGCACGCGTTCGTGGTCTATCACCACATTCCCGGAAACTATTCGGTTTACCAGCTCGCAATGCAGGTCCGGCGTTTCAGCAAACTTCTGGCCGTAGCATTTGCGCATTTCTTCTTTTCCCTGGTAGCTGAGCAAGCCTGGTTGGCGGTAAACTTTTACATCATCGGTATAAGCCGTCAGAAAAGTTTCGATGTCGCGGTTGTTGTAAGCAAGTAGCTGCACAGTGGCAGGAGCTTCAGTGCCAGTGGTTTTAGGCGTTACCTGAGCGAGGGAAGTATGCATAGCCATATAAAGAACTATAGTTAGCAAGTAGAATTTCATGCCCGAACTTAGGTAATTTTCTGTAAATCCTGATGCTGCAGCCCGCGTATACGCCACTTATGTTAGAAGAACTGATCATCCGCACGCTTTGCGACACCCTGTCGGCCACACCCGCCGATGCCCTGTTTTTATTTGGACAGACTGAAGATAACCAGGAAGCCGCTTTTGCCGCTGCAAAATTTTTGTTACAGAAGAAGTATACTACCCGAGTACTGTTTTTAGGCACCGAAGCCATGAGCGGCTACCCGGGCGGCGCCAGCTGGAAACAGGCCATGATGAATGCAGGCATACCAGAAGAAGCCATGGAGTTGATAATGCCTGTACCAGCCAATACCGACATGCTGCACACTGGTATAGAAGCCAACTCCATGGTGAAGCACGCAAAGGAGCGCAACTATAGTTCCGTCATCGTGACAGCAGCACCTTTTCAGCAACCCCGTGCTTTTATGGCCGCCGCAACTGCAGCTTTGCGTCTGTACCCGGAACTAAAAGTGTATAGTTTGCCAGGAAAACCACTGCCGTGGCAGGAAGTAGCCGTACACTCCCAAGGCAGAGCCGAAAGCACCCGCGCGGGTTTAATTGCCGGAGAAATGAAACGGATAGAGAAGTATAGTAAGCAGGGAGATTTAGCTACTGTAGAAGAGGTGTTGGGGTATTTGAATAACAGGGATAGTTAAGGAGCGTATACCATTCGTCATGTCGAGCGCTAGTCGAGACATCTTATGTGTCTTATAGTTTGATAGTATATCCTGCTATAGTTTGTAAAGACCTAGCGGCGTGCGCAGCTCCTGCTAGTGTCTGATACTATAGTTGAAGCTAATTGCAACTGGAACCAAGCCGTTCCTTTCATAGCCACTATTCATCCTGGGAGCTTTACTTACCTATCGTTTTATAGTCAGCTTGGCTCCCTCCTGGGCCGGGAGGCCCCGTCTTCGGGCATCGCGCGGTGCCAGCTTCCTGCGCTCCTGACGTCGCGCTGCCGATCGGCACCGGAACCTGCCAAGGCGCTCAACCCAAAGACTGTGATCTTTCGATAGCCACCTTCATCTATATTTTGTATCTATTAAGCTTCGACTTTTCTCGTGGTTATAGCTCCTTGGGGCAGGCTGCGCCTGCCTGTTCAGGGACTGTAACTATAAACTAAAGCTGGAGCTACACTAAGGGCAGAAATTGTCCACTTGAGGACAAGTGAGAACGAGAGTTCGAAACTTGCGAGCATAGCTCATAGGGGTGTCAAATGTCAACTATAGAACTTATTCCAAACTATAGCAATAGCAGAAATTCCCCTCCTGGGAGGGGTTGGGGTGGGTTAACTGGTAACTATAAAACATTAACTCCAACTATAAAACCATAGCCTGATCCTGTTAATCAGAAAAATCCCTGGAATCACCGGTCATTGTCTTCATAAAATTCGATCAGCGAGCCGAAGTAAACGGTATCCCAGCCCTCAACTATATCATCATAATCCTGGTCGGGGATGTTGGTGTGGCGTAGCTCGGCGGAGGTGCCGTATTTGTGCGGGTGAAGTTTTATAGTTACAACAGAGGGCTCTTCCTGCTCGCCGAAGTACCATTGCTGCACCAGTTTCTTACCTTCCTCAAATTCCAGGTTTTTGCCAACTATACTGCCTTCAAACAGCGAGAATTCGGAACCGGGTTCGGTGCTCATTTCAGCCTCTTCGCCGGTCCAGGCCTGCAGGGTGAGCGGGTTGGTGAGAGCGGCATATACCAGTTCGGGCTCGGCCGGAATAATGTAATATTTCTTATAGTCTTTCATGCTTATTTTTTGGCAAAGGTATGGATGTATAGTTCTTCTACTTTCTGGCGGGCCCAGGGCGTTTTGCGCAGAAACTTAAGGCTGGAGTTTATGCTGGGGTTATTGTTAAAGCTGTTGATGTTGATCTTGTAACCCAGTTCATCCCAGCCATAATAATCCACGAGCTGCACCAGTATGCGCTCCAGTGTTTTGCCGTGCAAAGGGTTGTTCTTTTGTTCTTCCATAGTACTTACCCATACGCTGCTATTTACGTGTGCAGCCAATGGGGGCAGCAAGTTATAAAGAAGTGGCGGCCTTTGCCTGTTTTTCTGAATGAGACCAAACACAACTACTTGGTACAACCTTTTGTCACAGCTATAGTTTAGGAAGTATAATAAAGCTAACCTAAACTATAACTATGAAAGCATTAGTGGTAAAAGAACCTGGTGCACCGGAAAGCCTGCAGCTGACCGAGCTTGATAAACCAACTATAAAAGACGATGAAGTACTGGTAAAAGTGCGCGCCATCAGCATAAATCCTGTAGACACCAAAACCCGTGAAGGCAAAGCACTTTACAATACCCTGAAAGAAACTGCACCTGTGATACCTGGCTGGGATATTTCGGGGGAAGTGGTGGAAGCAGGAGCGAAGGTTACTTATTTTAAACCCGGTGACGAAGTGTTTGGGATGGTCAATTTTCCGGGACATGGCAAAGCGTATGCCGAGTATGTAGCTGCACCTGAAGCACACCTGGCACACAAACCTGCCAACATACCGCACCACGAAGCTGCCGCTGCAACCTTGGCTGCCCTAACTGCCTGGCAGGTGCTGGTAAACGAAGCCGATATACAGCCGGGGCAGCGCGTACTGATACATGCCGCTGCAGGTGGCGTAGGACATTTTGCTGTACAGATTGCCAAATATTTCAAAGCTTTTGTGATTGGCACGGCATCCAAAGAGAACCACGATTTTATAATGAACATGGGAGCAGATGAGCAGATCGATTACAACGAATACAAAGTAGAAGACGTGGTGATGGATGCCGACATCGTGCTCGACTCGCTGGGTGAGGAAAATTCGCTGCGCTCGTTAAAGTGCCTGAAAGAAGGCGGTAAGCTTGTGTCTATACTTGGCGGAGCAAAAGAAGCGGTGCAGGAGGAAGCCAAAAAGCGGAATATTGAAGCCAAAAATTACCTGGTGCACTCCAGCTGCGAAGATATGGCAAAGATCGCGGATCTGATGAGCCAGGGAAAACTGACTGCGCACGTATCGCATGTGTATGATTTCGAAGATATGGCCAAAGCGCACGAGCAGGTCGAGACCCGCAAAACACGTGGCAAAGTAGTAGTGCATGTAAGCTAATCCAAACTATAGTTCATACTTAATTCCAACATCATGACACAAACCAAAAACCTGGAAGTATGGCTTCGCGGCCCAGTAGCCGGTGTACCTGCCATGTTGCAGCCCGTGGCGCACGCATTGTTGCAGGCCCGCGACGAAGTAGAGAATTACATGCACGAGTTTCCGGAAGAGCTGATCTGGGAACGGCCGGCCGGTGTCGCTTCAGTAGGGTACCACCTGCAGCACTTAACCGGCATCCTACAACGCCTGCTAACCTATGCCCGCGGCGAAGCGCTCTCTGAAGAACAACTGGCCTACTTGTACGCCGAAGGCAAGCCAACCGAAGCATCAGCACAGGACCTGGTGCAGGCTTTTCATGAGCAGGTAGATACGGCATTGGACCAGATCAGGCAAACCGATGAAAGCACATTAAAGGATGTACGCAGGGTAGGACGGGCGCAGGTAGAGTCTACAGTGATAGGCTTGCTGTTTCATGCGGCCGAGCACAGCATGCGCCATGTGGGGCAGCTGCTTGTAACGGCCCGTGTACTGCGGGGACAGTCCAACGGCGCGTAGCTATAGTTGGACTTATTCTTTATGTAGCAAACCCACCCCCTAACCCCTCCAAGGAGGGGAATTTAGATTCCTTTGCTGGCGCGGATCTCTGATCCCTCTGCCCTCGCTCGCGTCTCGCGAGTGTGTGTTACCTGCGGACTCTGGCCGCCTTAATCTGTGTCTTAGGCACAAGTGGCGGGACGCCACTAAGTAGCTCACACTCGCCAGATGCGAGCGAGGGCACCTTATTAATTGATTTCATGTGAATGAAGCAAATTCCCCTCCTTGGAGGGGCAGGGGTGGGTTCTTACACTATGAAATAAAATTGTAAAACTAAACTACTCCAGACTATAAACATCCGAAAGATTGTCCATGTATTTTTGACCGGAGCCCGTATTCAGCAGCAGGATCTTTTCATCTGGCGAGATAAGCCCGGACGCCAGTAATTTGCGGGTTGCCATCCAGACAGCAGCGCCTTCGGGTGCTACAAACAAACCTTCTGCTGCGCCTAATTCTTTCAGCCCGGTTATCATTTCAGCATCAGTAATACTAATGGCCGTGCCGCCAGACTCTTCTATAGTTTGCAGCATAATTGCTTCGCCTAAAGGACGGGGTACAGCTAGTCCGTTGGCTATAGTTGGTTTGCCTACATAGTTTTGCGCGTTTGGTTGTCTGCCAGCTAAGGTTTCGATGAGCGGTTGGCAATTAGCGGCCTGCACGGCTACCATGCGGGGTAATTTTATAGTTGCATCCAGCCAGCCAAGCTGCTGCATTTCCTTAAACGCTTTCCAGATGCCAATTAAACCCGTTCCGCCGCCGGCAGGGTAGAGTATCACATCCGGTAAGGTCCAGCTCAGTTGCTCGGCAATTTCGTAGCCCATTGTTTTTTTGCCTTCCAGGCGGTATGGTTCCTTCAGCGTCGATACATCCAGTAGCTCCCCGTGCTGGTTCAATTCTTTTACTTTGGCAGCACAATCGTTTATCAGGCCGTCAATCAGCACCACTTCGGTGCCATACCAGTAGCACTCTTCTTTAAAGGCTTTTGGCGTATGGCGGGGCATCACTACGGTAGCCCGCATGCCGGCTTTGGCGCAATAAGCAGCCATGGCTACACCAGCATTACCGGCAGTTGGTATAATGCAGCCTTCCACGCCATGTTCCTTTGCTTTGGATATAGCCATACTCAGCCCGCGCGCCTTAAACGAACCCGTCGGGTTTTGTCCTTCATCTTTCAGCAGCAACGTACTTAACTCGTATTTTGCCGATAAATTTTTAAGCGAAAGGATGGGAGTAAAGCCCTCGCCCAGGCTCACAATGTTTTCAGGATGCAGTACGGGTAACATTTCCGCATAGCGCCACATAGTGCCTTCGCGGTGCTTCAATTCAGATTTCGGGAAGTGAATACCTTTTAAATACTGCACCAGCAGCGGCATGTGGCAGCAAGGCGAAACAGTCTGCTTTTGAAAAGCGGAATAAGGGGTACCACAACGGGAGCAGGTCAGGGTGCTAAGGTGGTTTATTTGTTTGTCAATTGTCGTTGCCATATATGCATCTGTGTACGGCAAATAGCAGACAGCATATGACGAAACAAAATGGCAAATTGGAATAGGCTATGCCTGTTTGGAATAGTGACGTTTAGTAAATTGTATGAAGTCTTTATAAGGAAAATTGCTTTCAGTGCCTTTGCGTTGTATAAAATTGAAGCTTCGCACCACCTTCAGGTCTTTTATAGTTACTTCCACCAGTTCGCCGGTCTGTAGTTCTTTCAGCACGGCCTGGCGGGGCAGAAAGGCAAGGCAGGTATCTACGCGTACAAAGTTTTTCAGGGCTTCGGTGCCACCCAGCCGGATGCGGATCGGCAGCGAACGCAGGTTAATGTTCTTTTGCTCGAGCGCCGCTTCCAGCACAGCCAGCGTTCCAGAACCATGCTCGCGCAGTGCCAGCGGAATATCGTACAGGTCTTTTACTTCGAGCTGTTGTTTTTTAAGCGGGTTACGTGCCGAGCAAACGGCTATCACATCATCGGTCAGGAAAGGGGTATAAGTAACGTTGCTTACCTTGCTGATGCCTTCCACAATGCCCAGGTCAAGTTCATGGTCGAGCAGGGCTTTCAGAATGTTTTCACTGTTGCGGTTGCGGAGTGTAATGTTTACGCTGGGGTTTTGCTGCAGGTACGCCGACAGCACGGGCGGCAGAATGTACAGTGAAATGGTGGTGCTGGCCCCTAATAGCATGTTTACCTGGGGCGAGAAATTCTCGCTCAGTTGCTGAAACTCGTGGTAAAGCTCATGTTGCAGTTGCTTGGCTACCAAAAGTTTGTCGTAAAGCAGCTTGCCGGCAGGTGTAAGAATAATGGTATTTCCCAGGCGCTCAAACAAACCGGTTTTATAGTATTCTTCCAGCGCCTTTACCTGCTTGCTGAGCGCCGACTGGCTGATAAACAGCGTTTGGCTGGCTTTGGTAAAGCTAAGCAGCCGCGCCACTTCCATAAAAATTTCGTGTTTATGCGAGAGCATGTAGCAGCTAAAATAAGTGCATAACTATAGTTTGTTGTATGTACGCGTGCTGTAACTATAGTTGGTCCGGCTTCATAAAATCAAAAGCGCCTTTGCGGAGGTTAATACCGTGCTCCAGGTACGCTTTCAGGCAAGCCAGGAAGTTGGCCCAGCCGGCTGTGTTGCCCATTAGCCAGGCTAAACCTTCTTCGTTGTTATCCATTTCCTTTTCGGTTATAGTTACAACGGTGGCATTTTCGCCTTTTGGTGTCAGGGTGATCTCTACCAGCAGCTCGGTTCCGTCGGTGCCATCCCAATAATAGGAGATGTACTTGTCCTGCTCTACTTTGCCCGCCCGCACCGGGAAGCTTCCATCAAACTCCGGGAATTTCCAGGTAACCGTTTTGCCTTCTTCCATCGGACCGGAACCTTCCGAAATAAAGTAGTTCGACATTTTGGCCGGATCAACTATAGCCTGGAACACTTCGTGCGCCGGTTTCAGGATTTGCAGGGCGGTCTGGATGTGTAGTTTCTGGTTTGTCATCTTAGTTTATTTTGCAGCTTTAAACCACGAAGTCAGCAGGTCGTAGTCTATGTAGTTTATAGTTTTAATCTTGATGTGGCGCATGTCTTTGCCGGTGCCTTCCAGGCGGTTATCCGGGTCGTGCAGCTTTTCAAATTTAAAGAAGCCCAGCGTGACATAAGCCTTTGCAGTTTTAAGATATGCAAAATCTTTCTTAGCTCTGAAAACCGGTCTGCCCCACTTAAATTCTTCGGTTACATTTGGTATGGTTTCATGTATGAGCTGCCTTATAGTTTGCAGGATTTCCTGTTGGTTGCCGGAGTTTGTTATGTAGTCCGTTACTTGTGGGTGCATTGATACTATTCTTTGTTAACGTCTAGTATAAAATTGTCATATTAAAACCGTTTATGCTTTGTTGGCAATACTTTATTATTTTCTATAATCGAACGAATGGCTTGAATTGTGCCTTGCACATATGATACCATACCAATGTCTTCTGCAATTATATAATTTTCTTCTGCTTTGAGAAAATCGTATAGTATTATGTTAAATACTGTTACGGGATCCCCATTTGATGTGTATCGACTTGTTCTTCTAGGAACAGTATTAATTACTCTCTCATAGAGCCTTCGCAGAACATTGGTATTTACAGATAGCTTCGTAATGTTATCCCCGTGTTGGTAATCTTCCACGAAGTAATTCTCAAAATCACTTATGTAGAACTCGATACCGCAAAAGTGTAAAATATTTTCATAATGAGATTCTGAATTTGAGCCTGAGGAAAATTCAAAGCTTTTTTCCTTTTTCTTCCAGGCTAACTCAAACTTTATACTAAAGAAATCAATAAAGGAGAGAAGTATAGTTTGTTGATCTGTAAAGTTTATACTGCCAATCAATTTTTCTAATTCGGGAATAATATAAAACTCCCAAAACTTAGTAGCATTGGCGCTTTGTAGAAATTGAAGAATCCTATGATCATAAGGTATATATAAGGATTTTGTGACCAGCTCTGAAGATTCATCTCCCCCAAAGCAATCAATATACTTTGCTATGATGTAGGTTATGATGTCAGAATGACCGAACCGGTACCAAGTATTATAGGGAATAAGAATGGGTTTAAGATCTTCAATGCGGATTTTCTGTGTTCCTGCCTCCTTAAAAGCTTTAACTACTCTTGACTTTGTAGCACTGTAATGATTGGATTGCTCCAGTCCCTCAATAATTTTATAGGCAGCCTTGACAAATAATTCAGCCTGAACATTGATTCGGACACAGTGGTAGTTAAAGAACGTCTCTATAAGCTGGTAAGTGTCTAAATATCTTATGGTAACTTTATTCTCAACTATGAAATGGCAAATACTTTCAAATATTTCCTTTTCATCTTTTAAACTGGATAAGGCAGACTTATTGCTTTTAAGGTTCTTTAGTAACTCTGTATAACCGTGTGTTGTCAGAAATCTAATGGGCTGATAATCTACTTCTTCAGCCGGTAGATACTCTTCAATAATTGCAGCATAAGGTTTGGGCTTATACTCTTTTTCTTTCTGTTCAAATTTTGAAGCAGGATACCTGGTCTTTTTTCGGGATTTGTTCTCCTTGCGAAGTGAGGTAAGATCCAATTCAAAGGTGGTTTCAAGCTCCTTAAGGTATCTTTCTGTGAGTCTAAAACTGTATTGTGTGCGTAGTTCTTCTATACCTCCCATTAAAAGAGAGTCCAACTCTATCCCTATTTCCTCTTCATCTTGTTCGAGATAATATTCAATTTCATCAAAAATCAACTCCTTAATGTGTTTTCTGATCCTTTGAATATTATTGACATAAAACTTCTGAAACGCTACGGGATAAATTTCTTTGAATTTATAGAAGTACCTGTATTCAGTAGCAAAGGTGATGCTCTCATAATAAATTTGAATAATATCGTTCGGACTGGTTTCAAGGTAAGGAAGAAGCAATCGGACAACACTTGGGAAATAAATCATAGAGCGATGAGCAACTACATGTCTGTTGTCATCATAACTCTTGATATCTGCCAGTACACTTTCAAGCATGAAGTTTCTAATATCCTTATTTTCATCCCGCTCAATAGGAAATAAGTGATTCAGTGTTATTAGCTTAAAATACTCGGTCTCATCATTAGAATGGTATCGGGTTAGCTGATCTGTTAATTCTTTCTCTTCGTGGTTACAAAAACTCAACTCTTTGAATTCACTGAGTAGCTTTTGCTTTAGTAAGCGCTTTAGGTCGAGACTTAACAGTATTTTCTGGCCATAGAGAGGAATATCGGAATCATAATCATCAATCTTTTCCTCTTTCGTACCGAATACTAAGGTCAACTGATTGAAAAACCTGGCTTTCAAGATGATCGCATGTATCCATAAATAACCATCGTGCCTAAGAAATTCTAAGAGGTAATCCTTTATTCCGGGGCTTTGAAATTTAATGGTAGTACCATAGTAGTATTCATCCTGGTTGATCGAAATATAAAGTTCCTCAAGCTTTTTAAGTTCTTTATAGAAATCTCCAGGAATTATGGCTTCATATAAAATTTCACGGGCCTTAATTTGAATATCGTTAAAAGATGCTTTTAAATCTTCAATACCCATAGGATCTCCCGAAACTAATAAGATCAGAAGGATAGCTTTGGCTGTTGGGTTTAGCTTTTGAAAGACCTCGTTCCAAAAGGCTCTGGGGTTGTCTAAGTACTTATACAGGGATTCATAAAAGGTATATGAAGATTGGTAGTCTCCATTTAAATAACTTTTAATAAAAAAGTCTAGATGTCGTGGAGAATAATTCCGGTGCATGATGATATATTCAAAAGTGTCATCATACTGAGCTCTATGAAAATAGCTCAAATCGAAATCATAAAACAGTAAGTGATTGAGCAGGATCTTAACTTTGTCCTCACTGGATAGATCCTTAATATTTATAATATGCTTATTGGTATCCAGCAGATTTTCAGTCTCAGGTTCTGCTCCCCTAAGCACATCTCTTATCACATAATCCCGAGAAGTAAGAATTAGATAGCGGTTTTTAGTATTTGCAATACTTCCAATAATTCTTTGAAATTCTCGTTGGAAATTGCTGTGACTTTTAACCTGAGGGCTGAAGTTTTGACCCCAAAAATCATCAACTATAATTAATCTGTTTTCTTCAGCCACACTTAAGGTGTCGGTATAATCTCTTTCTTCAAGAAATATCAAGTCCTTTACTTTTTTGCTCAAAAAGTAATTGGCTATCATCATTGCTGTAGTTGTTTTACCCACCCCTGGATTACCGGTGAGGATAATTACTTAGTTTTCCTCAAGCTGCTGAATGAGGGAGGGAAGCTGAACTGTGTGATGAAAGAGTCGGTGTTTTGCTTCTATTTCATGTAGAAAGTAAGCCGTTTTCTGATAATATTTTCGATGTACAACTTTATCAAGGGCTAATTCAACTGCTTTAAAATTAGGAACTAGTAATTTTGAATGAGATTTAAATATGTGGCTGTAGTTCTTATCATCCCTCAAAAATTCATTTAGTTTTTCACTATCAATTATGTCACTCTTTTTAAGATATCCCTCAAATAAATCTACAATCTCTTTGAACTGTGTGACACCTAAAGTTACGCTGGTAAAGAGAATATATCTTTCGGGATCTTCTTTTTTACATTTCTTTGCCTCTTTTTTTAGGCTTTGTTTGAGAGAGTTATAGTTATTAGGATTATAGCGTTTACATTGGCCAATAATATTTCTGTTTTCAGTGGTGCATAGCAGGTCTATTCCATTATCTGCCCATTCTCCTGATGTTTTGAATTCTAGTTCAGGTTCACATATCTTTAAAATATCAAGACAGAATCTCTCAAATTCAGCTGGAAACAGTAACCTATGGAAATCAAAGTTTGTCATTTAAAATATTGTAATCTAGCTATGAATTATATGATAGCCATTTGCTGATTGAATTTGGCACTTTTGGTTAAAGTGCACGTGTATTTATATAGCTAAGCTAATGTAATGAATTATAAATTATCCAGCGAGCTCACGATTTCATCCAAAAGCATAGATGGTGTCAATGTGTATGGATCATGGTGGTCTTGCTTAAGCGGTGCCCCGACAGCACCTGCATGTCCCTCAGGCGTATTTCTTGCTCTAGCAGATGTGTAGCAAATGATTCACCTTAAAGTATGTAGTTTGGCATTCGATTTTACGCCAACCTTTTCACACGTTACACAGGTTGTCTGCCGCAAAGGCCGCCAACCCTGGTACCTGCTCACAGGCGAGACGTTAAAAGTGAGCGTGATGCCTGGCACTTGATCTTTGCCTATGCCCGCCGCTGGCAGATAGAGCAGTCTTTCCGCTTCAATAAATCAGAAATGGGCATGGAGAGTTGCCGTTTATGGTTTTGGGAGAACCGCATGAAGCCCTTGCAGATCGTCACGCTCGTGTACGCCTTCCTGCTGGATAAGGCGCTGGAAAAACAAAAAGAGCGCCTCCTGCGTCTGGGAGCCCATAGAACAGGAAAGCGGTGCGGGAATACTCCCACACCGCTTTCCCGCATCCGCCTGGCGCTGACCAAGCTCTGGAAGCTGCCCTTTCTGTCCATAAGACAAACTCCGGGATGAGTCATGTCTTCGTGATATTATTTTGTTTTCAGCAGGTACTTGCCGTCGTAAAAGCCGATATATAAAAAGCCGTACGCTTTATTGAACAGTATCTGCTTCACGCTGCTTGGCTTGGTGCTGTCCGGGGTTACTTCGTACACGTTGGTGTAGGTCTGGCCATCCAGTTCAATGGTTGGGTAAGTCGGGTTATCTATATCCAGCGACCATTCGCCACGGTTCTCCACACTTACTTTTACATCCAGTTTGTCTGGCCTTTTCAGAAAATAGGTGATCAGGTTCAGGTTTCGGTCGGTTGTATCCTGTAAAATAACCCAGCCCTGTGAGTCCAGCTTATCAATACACTCATCGCTGACAGAATAGCCAATGCCCGGCACGTTGTTAACAGCTGTATTGGCAAATTTGTACACAACGGTTTCCTCCTTCTCGTTTACAAAGTCCACCATGCTGGTGCGCTCATACACCAGCCAGTCCAGGTCAGACTGTGTCGGATCGGTTACCTGTGGCTGTGCGCAATCTTTGCACGAAAACAGAAGGGTACTGCCCACTAAAAGGGTAAAGACAGTGGTAAGCGTTTTTTTCATAATTTATGGTATAATAGAAGTGCAAAATAACAGATTATCTGTTAAATGGAAAACGTTTTCCATTCCTATGCAAATATATAGTCTGTATTGAATGTTGCAACATTAAACCACATGTATTTACCGGAAATATAACCAGGAGAGGAAAGGGCATAAAAAAGCCGGAAGCAAGGCTCCAGCAAATGAAATCGCACTTCAACTACCCAACTTCACTTCATTTGCTTCTGCGCTGCTTACCGGCAGTGTAAAAATGCAGTTTTTAATAACTGCTGATAGGCTGCGGTTTAAGCTTGGGCCTAAAAAGCAACCATACGAATGTCCCGGCTATAGTTCCGGTTAAAAAGGTGATAGCGGTAACAAGCCACCCATTAACTCCACGTAATTCGGCATCGTGGTATACCCAGGTAAGGATAAATACCAGTAGCGCCATGTATAGTATAAAGGTGCCTAAAACTACTGCTGATGTTATCAGAGGCATCCAGGTTTCCATAGTATCTGTAATCGTTGTAAAACAAAACAAGTGTGTAAAATTGCACTTGTTACTGTAGGTTAAACCACGAAACAGAACTATAGTTTTGGATATTATTTAGAATGTGCTTGTATTGTAATTAATGTACAATAAGATTCATTGCATTATTCTAAAACTATAGTTGTAAAAGTTGCATTACCTTACGCAGGGAGCACATTAGCAACTATAGTTTAGATGGAGAAGGCTGGTGCGCTTTTATCAGGTTTCGGAACAGGTCTGTCAGGTAATCGCCTCCCCATTTGCCGTAAAAATTCATATCACGCACTTCGTAGGCATCCAGCATATAGTGCCGGGAAGGAGTGAGGTAGCTTTATCAGGTTTCGGAACAGGTCTGTCAGGTAATCGCCTCCCCATTTGCCGTAAAAATTCATATCACGCACTTCGTAGGCATCCAGCATATAGTGCCGGGAAGGAGTGAGGTAGCCCATGTAGCCGCCGTTAAATCCGGTAACTATAAGTTGTTGATCCTGCTGCCCGGCCAGTTGCTCCAGCTCTTTCATGTATTCGCCGCTATAGTCGGCCGGGGCGCCAACCAGCAACAGGTTCCCTATTTGCAGGGAGTTTACAAACGAAGGATAGTTGCCAAACAAACTATAGAACAGCCAGGGCGCCAGGTGGTAATTATCACTTATCCTGAACTCAGGTTGCGGCAAACTGATCGGTGTCCTGCTGTAGCCAAGTTTTGTAACATAGTGCATTTGTACGTCCGGCAGGGCTGTAGCTATAGTTCGGGCCAGCTGTGTTCCTAAAGAATCCACGCTCTGGAAAGTATCGCCGTGATGGTAAACCGGGCGGTGACTGGCAACGGCTCCCGCGGCAAAGGCTGCAAAATCTACTTGTTCTTCCAGCTTATCCACCAAAGCACCCGGGTAATCGCGCGACAGGACAGGTTGTTTGGATGGTAGTACCGTGGCATGCGCTGCAAAAGTGGTAAGCAAAGCAACGTCGCCGTCGGCCTGCTCAAATTTTACAAACCGGATGGTGGTGTCGAGTACGCTTTCGTTGCCGGTCAGGCGGTTTTCCACCAGGTTACCTGCAAACGCTTCGCCATACCCAACCCTGGCTTTCCCGGCGTTGGCGCGGGCCTGTTTTATGCTTTCTATAATGGTGGCGGTAGTTTTATGCAGTTGCTCCTCGCTATAGCTGCCGGCCATTACCCAACCCATCAGTTTTTCGCCCCAGCCGCCAAAACTGGTATGCGTGTGCGTGGCCGAGAGGTACAGTTGTTCCGGCTTCAGCCCGATCTGCTGCGCAGCTTTGTTCAGTTCTGCAGTCAGGGTCATCGGGGTTATCAGCATATCCAGGGCAATAAAGTAGGCCTGCTGCCTGCCATTGTCAAAGGCAAATGTTCTTACATAAGCAGAGTCGTGCACTTCGGTGTATTCTTTGCCCAGGCGCTTGCCATAACCGGCCAGCGGAAAAGGTGCGGGCGGTGTAATGCTCCGCTTTGCCCAACCAACTTTCAGGGTATCGCCTTCGGTTATAGTTGGTCTGTGCTGGTCCAGTGCTGCTATAGTTTGTTTATAGTAGGCTGTTTGCTGGTAAGGTGTATAGTCGTTTTTGCGGATGGCGCAGGCCAGGAAGAGCAGCACCAGTACCGGAACCAGCAGGTAACGGAACACCTTGCGGCGGGTAGACACTTTTTTGACAGGTTTCATGGTAGGGCAGCGCCGGCTTAGTTTTTCATAGTTTCGATGGCCGCGTAGAGGGCATTTTTATCGGTGGCAGGGCGGCCGGAAAGCTGGCGCACATCATCAGCAGCCGGATGCTCAAATACTTCCAGGTCAAAATAACGGACTGCGGCCAGCAGGTGGTCAAAAATATCAGCTGATATCTGCTCGTAATAGGCCCAGCGCACATCGTTGGCAAACGCGTATAGTTCGATGGGCATGCCGGTGGTGGTAGGCTCCAGCTGGCGCACCATCATGCTCAGGCCTTTGTGTATGTTTTCGTTCTGCTCTAAATACGCGCTCGCATACGCCCTGAAAACCCCCACATTGGTCAGGTTTCGGCCATTTATCAGCAGGTTCTTGTCAATGCCTTTGGCCTGGTTGTAGGCTTCAATTTCCAGTTGCTTGCCCTGCAGGTAGTCTTTTATAAGCTGTATCTGGCTCAGGCGCTCGAGGTCGGCGTGGGACAGAAATTTTATGCTGGAGATCTTGATATGAACCGAACGCTTGATGCGGCGGCCTCCTGTGCTTTGCATGCCACGCCAGTTCTTGAACGAATCCGAGATCAGGTTATAAGTCGGGATGGTGGTAATGGTCTTGTCCCAGTTCTGTACTTTCACAGTGGTCAGGTTTATCTCGGTCACATCACCGTCAGCGCCATATTTCTCCATGCTTATCCAGTCGCCGATGCGTACCATGTCGTTGGTGGTTACCTGTATGCTGGCTACAAAACCGAGGATGGTGTCTTTAAAGATCAATAACAAAATAGCCGATGCCGCACCCATGGCAGTAATAAACGTCCCTACATCCTTGCCTGTCAGCAGCGAGAAAATGAGCAACGCTCCCACAAAATATAAAAAGATAGAGATCACCTGCAGGAAACTGTCAACAGGTTTATCCTTAAACAGATCGGTGGTTTTAAGGTAATCCTTTACCGAACGCAACAGGGCCCGAACTATAGTTATGGTCAGCACCACGGTATACACGTCCGTCAGGGTCTGCAGCGGCTTTATCCAGCCCGGGAAATCGGCGAAAACAACAGGCAGGCTCTGCACCACTATGATCAGGGGTACAATTTTGGCCAGGTGCCTGAATGTGCTGTTCCGAATCAGGAAGTCATCGAACTGGGTAGAAGTTCTTTCTGAAAACTTCTGGGCAGCTGTCAGCATAATTTTGCGTGCCAGCACGGCCGTAACGTACACCAGCACCAGCACCATTGTTAAAAGCAGGCCCATGTTCAGGTAAATGGCCGACGCTTTAGAGATGCCCAGGTTAAGAAGTGTCTGGTAGGTAAAATGGCTGATCTGGGTGGCAAAGGCGGCAGTTTCCATGAACAAAAGGTATTGGTTGAAAGATGGATTGCCCTGCAAAGGTAAGAAAAAATAAAGGGACCTTATGGACGTGTTATAGTTGCGGGATGTAAACTATAGCTGGCCGGTTTCGGCAGATAAAGTTTTCAGGTTTGGTAATTACGCTTAAATTTGAAGCTTCTGAAGAGCCGGCGCCGGACTTGTGAGCACGAAACTGCGGGGTAGGGCTGAAAACTATAGTTATAAAACGGAACTACCGGGTTGTTTACAGCACCAAAAAAAGCAGATGTACAGCCAACTATAGTTTAACAGCGCCACGGGTTAACTTCAGTCCGATTGTATTTTTACCTGGAATTAAAAACTCATTTTAACTGATCTGATCAGTCTTTTACCACTTATGGATTTCAACATCACACATTTGCTGAAAATTGCGTCGGAGCTTAACATTACCATTAAGCAGATAGAAGCAACAGCTACCTTACTGGACGAAGGTGCCACGGTGCCATTTATCTCCCGTTACCGGAAAGAAGCGACCGGCTCGCTTGACGAAGTGCAGGTAGCCGCTATACGCGACCGCCTGGAACAGCTGCGTGAACTGGACAAGCGCCGCGAAAGCATCCTGAAATCGATCAGAGACCAGGAAAAGCTGACGCCGGAACTGGAAGACCAGATCATGGCTGCCGAAACTATGGCCGTGCTGGAAGATATTTACCTGCCATACAAACCGAAGCGCCGCACCAAAGCAACTATAGCCCGCGAAAAAGGACTGGAGCCACTGGCGCAACGCCTGTTTGCCCAGGAGAACTTTGATGTGGATGCCGAAGCTGCCAACTATATCTCGGAAGAGAAAGAAGTGAAAGATACAGCAGAAGCCCTGGCCGGTGCCCGCGATATTATGGCCGAGTGGATGAACGAGAACGCCGAAGCCCGTGCCACCATGCGCCAGCTTTTCGAGAAGAAAGGCGTGTTTAAGAGCCGCGTGATGCTGGGTAAGGAAGAAGAAGGCCAGAAGTTCAAGGATTACTTTGAGTGGGAAGAGCCGATCGAGAAAGCGCCGTCGCACCGTATTTTGGCCATGCGCCGCGGCGAAACCGAAAATATACTGATGCTGAGCGCACAGCCGGACGAGGAGGAAGCACTTGCTAAACTGGAGGCTATGTTTGTGCAGGGCAACAACGCCGCATCGGAGCAGGTGAAACAGGCTGCAAAGGATTGCTACAAGCGCCTGCTGAAAATGAGCATGGAAACCGAAGTGCGTTTGAGCTCAAAAAAACGCGCCGACGAAGAAGCGATAAGAGTATTTGCCGATAACCTGCGTCAGTTGCTGCTATCCTCGCCGCTTGGCCAGAAAACGGTGTTGGCATTGGACCCTGGTTTCAGGACCGGTGTAAAATCGGTGGTGCTTGATAAGCAGGGCAAACTGCTGCATAACGAGACAATTTATGCCCACTCCGGCCAGCGCCAGCAGGAGGAAGCGGCACAGGCAGTGCGTTACATGGTTACCCGTTTTGAAGTGGAAGCCATTGCCATTGGTAACGGAACAGCCAGCCGCGAGACCGAAGCCTTTGTAAAATCCTTGAAACTGCCTGCCTCGGTGATGGTAGTGATGGTAAACGAAAGCGGTGCCTCTATCTATAGTGCCTCTGAAGTTGCCCGCGAAGAATTCCCTGACCAGGATGTAACGGTGCGTGGAGCTGTATCTATTGGCCGCCGTTTAATGGACCCGCTGGCAGAACTGGTGAAGATAGACCCTAAAAGCATAGGCGTAGGCCAGTACCAGCACGACGTGGACCAGTCTGCATTAAAACACTCGCTTGATGATGTGGTAATGAGCTGCGTGAACGCCGTGGGCGTTGAAGTGAACACGGCCAGCAAGCAGCTGCTAACTTACGTTTCAGGTTTAGGACCAGCCCTTGCCCAGAACATAGTAGACTACCGTAACGAGAACGGCCCGTTCCGTACCCGCACCGAACTGAAGAAAGTACCGCGTCTGGGCGACAAAGCGTTTGAACAGGCAGCTGGCTTCTTAAGAATACGCGATGCGAAGAACCCGCTGGATGCCTCGGCTGTGCACCCGGAAAGTTACCCGATTGTGGAGCAAATGGCCAAAGACCTGGGCGTAACCGTGCAGGACCTGATGAGGAGCGATGAACTCCGCAAAAAGATAGAACTGAAGAAATACGTGACTGATACCGTTGGTCTGCCAACCCTGCAGGATATCTTAAGCGAGCTTGCCAAACCAGGCCGCGACCCGCGCCAGACCTTCGAAGCATTCAGCTTTACCGAAGGCGTAAATGAAATAAAAGACCTGCGCGAAGGCATGAAACTACCGGGCATCGTGACAAACGTGGCTGCTTTTGGTGCTTTCGTGGATGTGGGGGTGCACCAGGACGGCCTGGTACACGTGAGCCATTTATCCGACCGCTTTGTAAGCAACCCGCACGACGTAGTAAAAGTTGGGCAGAAGGTGGAAGTAACCGTGCTGGAAGTAGACGTGAACCGCAAGCGCATCTCGCTGAGTATGAAAGGTGACCCGGCTGCTCCAAAACCTGCCGGTGGCGGAAACAGAGACCGAAGCAACAGCAAAGGCGCCAGCAAGCGCGAGGAAGAACCAATGGACGATTTCCAGGCGAAGCTTGCCAAGCTGAAAGGCATGTTTAAGTAAGCTAACAACTATAGTTCATAAGAAGAGCACAGTCATTTAAGGCTGTGCTTTTTTCTTTTATAGTTATCCGTTCGATACCTACTTCTGATGACTTTTCAGAAATAAATATATCCGGACTTGAATATTAGAATTTTTTTATAAAATTTTGCAGGTAATCTTTCAACCAAAATTTTATGAAAATGAAAAAATTATTACTCTCTTTAAGCCTTATTTTTATGGCTGCAGGTGCAACTTTGGCACAGGAGCAAGGATCAATCAGAATCGGTGCAGGTTTAGTTTATGGCACTAAAGCTGGTATTAACGATGAAGGCGATTCGAAAGGTGGTATAGGTATCAACATTGGAGGCGAATACTTCTTTACTGATAAAATCTCTGCTGCTCCAAGCTTAACTTATTTTTTGAAATCAGAATCTGAGGTTACTACTGGATTTGGTACGTACAAAAGCTCTGTTCAATTCACATCAATAAACATTGATGGTAGATATTACTTCGGCGAAGGTGATATTGCTTTCTATGGCTTAGCAGGTCTATCAATTGCATCTGTTAAAATAGATTCTAATAGTGACTTCGGTGGTTCGGGTTCAGCAAGTGAAACAGGTGTTAACCTTGGTGCTGGTTTAATCTATCCTATTAATGACCAGCTTGGTTTAAACGGCCAGATAAAGTACAACACTCCACTTGAGCAACTTGCAATACAAGCTGGTATTTCTTATACTATCAAGTAAGTTTTACTTGCATTACAAACAGAAAAGCCCGGCCGCAAGCCGGGCTTTTTTTATTCCTTTGATCCAAAAAATAAAATAAACGTAGAGCTTTCCGAGTTAATAGAGATAATATTAAATAACCGGAATTATGAATATGAGATTTGTATTGGCTTTGCTTTTTATAGTTGGCTTAAGCTATAGTTCAATGGCACAAACTATAACCATTGGTCCGCGGGTAGGTGTAAACTTTGCCACTCAGGTTATAACCGGCGACGACGATGAGTATGCTGAATGGTGGAACGACGAGGTAAAGGCCTCTCCGGGGCTACAGGCGGGCCTGGTGTATAACATCATGGTAAGCGACATGTTTTCGGTGCAGCCGGAACTGCTATACACCCGAAAAGGCTATAAGTTTACCACTGACGACGAGACCGTGATCGGCAAGTATAGTTACCTGGATCTGCCCATATTGGCCAAGCTGTCGTTAGGCACCGGTGATTTAAAAGGCTTTGTAACAGCTGGCCCAACCCTGGGCTACTGGATGAGCGGCAAAGACACATATGAGTCGGATGACCTGAACGGAGATGTGGACATTGACTTTGACAACGACAACGACGGCTTAGAAAAACAGTTTGAGTTTGGAGCCAGCATTGGTGTGGGCATGGGCTATAATACCGGCGCCGGCGAACTGAACCTGGATGTGCGGTACGGCACCGGCTTTACCTCCGTGTACGACTCCGACGACAAGGCCAAACTCAGAAACAGCGGCATCAGCATTTCAATAGCATACCTGTTTGGTTTGTAACATGCAGCATAACTATAGTTTGAGAAAGGCCCTGCACCGCGCAGGGCCTTTTTGTTTGCGTATACTAAAAGGTCAACTATAAACTATAGCTGGCCTGTAGTTTGCTTAGCAACTGTAAAACCTGAATAGCACATGAAGTATAAAACTATAGTTTTCGGGATAATGGTCTGGCTGGCGGGGCTAACCTCGTGCAAGCAGGCTGCCGACCTGAAAGCCTTTACCGAAGCCAACTATAAACTACAGGGCATCGAAGACCTGCGCCTGAACGGAGTAGATGTAACCGACAAACGCAGTCCGTTCGATTTCAGCAGTGCCGAAGGAGACAGCCTGCTGAATGCCTTTACCACTAACAAACTACAAGCCACCACCACGCTGTACCTGGATGTGCAGATGCCCGACCCGGAAGTTGCCCGCTCGATGCAGGTGACCAACCTGACCTGGCAACTGCTGGTAGATGGCCGCGAAACACTGACCGGAACTATAGCCGAACCGCTGCACCTGCAAAACGGACTGAACAAGCTCCCTGTAAACTCTACAGTAACATTGGCTGAAGTAGGAGGATTACAGAATTACGAAGGTTTTTCGCTGCTCACCACCCTGATCTCGTCGGGGAAGGATGCGCGCGACAGGCTGGAATTCCGCATCAAACCAACTATAGATACGCCTGTCGGCAACATCACGCTCCCTGATTACATAACCGTAGCCAAGCCATCGGCAAGGGCTCCACAATAAACCAGCACCCAAAAAAATAACTATTTTGCTTTTTCGTTTTAAAGGCAGCTAAATTGCTGTTGTGGTTATAGTTAAGTTAAATTCTGGCAACATAGTTGCTACCTGTATTCAGAGATAAGAACTGCTATGATGAAGAAGAAAATGACTCCGCTGGTATTGGCCCTTGCCCTGCTGCTGTCGCCGGTAGCAGGCGTTTTTGCGGCCGGCAATGCTTCTGCTGCCCCGGAAATAGCCACCACTACAGCCGGCGCCCGCGATATTGTAAAAGAGATAATTGATGTGGTAGGCCTGAAACCTCGCTTTGAGTTGCGGGCAGCCAACATCGAGAACGCCGCTGCCGTGATCTATAACGGGAACCGCTACATCCTATACAACGAAGATTTCCTGGCTGCCATTAACAATGCCGTGCACACCGACTGGGGTGGCGTAAGCATATTGGCGCACGAAATAGGCCATCATTTAAACGGACACACCCTTACAAGGCAGGGCAGCAACCCGGCCGATGAACTGGAAGCAGATGAGTTTTCGGGGTTTGTGCTGCGTAAAATGGGAGCCAGCCTGGCCGAGGCGCAGGCAGCTATCAACCTGTTATCGGAAGAGCGTACCTCGAGCACGCACCCGGGCCGTAACTACAGACTGGCCGCTATCAGTAAGGGTTGGCGCAACGCCGATGCCCAGCTACTGGCAAGTGCACAGGGTACAAAACCAGCCAGCAACGAAATTGCCACCCGACCGGCACCCCGCCAGCCACAACAGCAGGCACAGCGTGTATCGCTGGATAGCCGCTATGTACTAAGCCGTGTGCATTTATCCGGGGCACCAAACGAGCAGCTTTACCTTACCACGCGTCTGCAGCTGGTGTATGTAACCGGAGATGGGCCTAAAGTGATCGGCAAACTGACTAAAACAGGAAACGCCAACTACCCTTATTACCTCGAGAGCGAACACCTGCAGCCGCTTTTCGTTACAGACCGCGGCGAACTGGTTAACCAGAAAGGGCAGCGGGTTGGTTACCTTACCTAATTGTTTGCGGCCACTTACACGGTGGCCGCTCTCATTTTATAGCTATAGTTGCTTTGTAGTAACTATAGTTGCCACGCAGCACGTTGCAAAGGCATAATTCCCGGATTTACGTATCTTTAGCACATGATCAGAACCAACATATCAACTATAGTTAAAGTGGCCGTATGGCTGCTGCTGCCGCTGTTTATACTGAGCTGCAGCACCAAAAACGATGTGGAAGCCTTTAAGGAAGCCGACTACGATCTGGCAGGAATAGATGCTTTGCAGTTGAACGGCATTAACCTGCTGAACAAGTCCGATATCAGCGATTTTTCTTTTTCGGATGCAGCCCAGCTTTACAGTGCCGTAGCGCATAACAAACTGGCAGCAACCTCTACCTTAGGCCTGCGCGTAACCCTGCCCGAAGGCAGCAAGGACAGAACCATGACCGTGCAGCAACTGAAATGGCAACTGCTGGTAGATGGCAAACAGGCCGCCACCGGGCTGGTGAGCGAACCGGTTGAGCTGAAGGATGGGTTGAACACGATAAACGTAAAATCGCCGATAACCCTGGTGGAGCGCAATGGCCGCGTGGATATGAACCAGTTGCTCGACCTGGCCTTGTTACTGAACCAGAAAGGTGCTGATAAGCCATCGGTTTCGCTGCAGATAAAGCCAACTATACAGACTTCCATCGGGCCAATAGAGTTGCCGGCTTTTATTTCGGTAACTAAGTAATGTAATATTTTTAGATAAGTTTATAAATAATTATAACTTTTATAAAAAACTGCCGTAGCATGGCACATTCCTTGTAATAGTTGTGTTAGCACATCAATAACCAACTAATAGCCAAGGGAATGAACACAGACGTAAACGTAAACCGCGACCAGCTGAACACGAACAGTACTGTTAAAAATACAATGCTGAATGGCTGGGTAAAGATGGGGAATGTGATTGCACAGACTGACCGAATGGTTAAAGCGATCTCAAGCGACCCTTTCCTGAAATATAACACACAGCAGGCCATCCGTGACCAGCGCAGCTGGGTACGCTGGTAACCAATGTAGGTAGGGCTGTTGCTTTTTGATGCAGCTTATACGTACTTTGGTTTATGCTACAGAAACTTATACTTGGGGCGTTTTTAGCCCTTCCATTGGCCGGACTCGCACAGCAACCCAAGCTGGAGTCCGGCCAATTGCTTAATGATGTCCGGATACTTGCAGCCGACTCGATGGAAGGACGCCGCGTAGCCACAGCGGGCAGCCAGATGGCCCAGGACTACATCATCAGCCGGTTCAGGCAGGTTGGGCTAAAACCTTACGGCAACAGCTATAAGCATCCCTTCACATTTACCCGCCGCGACAAGCAAACCTACCAGGGTACGAACCTGATCGGCTACATTCCAGGCAAGTCCGGTAAAGCTATCGTTATCTCAGCTCATTACGACCACGAAGGCGTAAAGCGTGGAGAGATCTTTAACGGTGCCGACGACAACGCCAGTGGGGTAGGAGCTTTGCTGGCCATTGCTGCTTACTTTAAAAATAACCCGCCACAACACACGCTCATCTTTTTATCGCCGGATGCCGAAGAAATGGGATTGCAGGGAGCCAACGCATTTCTGGACAACCCATCGGTGCCTTTAGACAAGATTCTTCTGAACGTGAATATGGACATGCTGGGCGTAAACGACAAAGGCGAACTATATGCCAGCGGCACCTATCATTATCCGGAGCTTAAAACTATAGTTGATAAAATAGCACCACGGCCCAACGCTAAACTAAAGACCGGCCACGACAAACCCGAAGAAGGCCCCAACGACTGGACCCGCCAATCCGACCATTACCAGTTTCACAAGCGCGGCATCCCTTACCTGTACTTTGGGGTAGAGGATCATCCGTATTACCACAGGCCAACCGACGATTTTGAGCATATAAAACAGCAGTTTTACCCCGATGCAGCTGCCCTGGTGCTCGATTTTATACTGCTCGCCGATAAACACGCACATAAATTGCCAGCCCGCAAGCACAAAAAGTAAACTACAAACTATAGTTGTTACCAGTGTATTACATTATTTTGATATAATGATGTAATTATCTTTAATTCGCTATCTTTTTAAGCAGTGCCGCGTAGACGGAAAATAGCAGATGCCCCGTTAAAACTATAACTGTCTGTGCCGGTGTAGCAATCATGTACGGGCGCCTACTCACAGCTTTTCCTGATAACAAACTCTTACCTGTGTAACATGAACAGGATCAGTACGATCTATATAATTATACTTTGCAACCTGTTTTTCTTTTCAGATGCTGCCGGGCAGTCGATGCTGCTGAAGCGCATGCAGGTTAGCAAAACCCCGGAGCGCGGGCTGGTAGTGCTGGCTGGTGCCGGCGTTGCAGCCGTACGCAGCGATATCTGCGGTACGCCGGGCTGTAATGAGTTCAGGCCGGTGTTTGGCATCGGAGCCATGTATAAATTCGATCCGATGTGGTCGGCAAGTCTGAACCTGGACTATGTAAAACTGGGAGCGACTGAAAAAAGCGAGGCACGGCCTCTGAATGTCTCTTTCAGAACCGACTTATATGAAGTGACGGCTAATATCCATTTCAATCTGCTGGATGCTTACAGCGGCTCGGGCGGTTACCGGTCCTCTCGTAAGCGTTTTGTAGTGCCGTATGCCAAGTTTGGGGCTGGTTTTATCTACTATACGGCCACCTCGTACCCAGGCACCGGCGATCTCAGTGAGTCGCAGACCAAGTATGATCCGGAGCGGGAATACCCGGCTTTCGGTATTGTGGTGCCGTTTGGCGGTGGCCTGCGTTTCCGCTTCTCCGACCAGGTAAGCATTGCCCCGGAACTCATCTACCACCTTACCTCCTCCGACTATCTGGATAACATAGGCCCGCGCCTTGCCCCCGGCAACAGCCGCGACCATTACGGTGTAGCTTCTATCCGCCTGATGTACACGCCCGCCATCAAAGAAAACATTTTCAGCCGCAAAGCGCAGCAGGGCAAGTAAGTGAGCCCGAACCAGCACAGGTGCCTGCCGTAGTGTTAGTATATTTTGCCGGTCAGGCTTTTGTACTTACACAACTTACCTATGAAAACAAATCAGAAAGAAAACAAACTATGGTGGCTGGCTGCCGGGGCAGCAGCTCTGATGGCAGGCGTAGCCGTGTATCGCAAACTTACGTCCTATGATTTTAACGGAAGAGTAGTGCTGATAACCGGTGGCTCGCGCGGGTTAGGGCTGGTAATGGCACGCCAGCTGGCCCGGGAAGGCGCCCGCCTGGTGCTTTGCTCCCGCGACGCAAACGAACTCGAAAATGCCCGTATGGAACTGGCCGGCAACGGTGCCGATGTACTGGTAACCAAATGCGACGTGACCTCAGAAGAACAGGTGAACAGCATGATCACGAATGTGCAGAACGAGTTCGGGCCGATAGATGTGCTGATAAACAATGCCGGTGTGATACATGCCGGGCCGGTAGCAGAAATGACGATCGATGATTTTAAGGAATCCATGGACACGCACTTCTGGGGTCCGCTTTATACGATTTTAGCGGTACTGCCCGCTATGAAAGCCCGCGGAGAAGGTCGCATCCTGAATATCTCCTCCATTGGTGGCAAAATAAGTGTACCGCACCTGGTGCCCTACAGTGCCAGTAAATTTGCGCTCACCGGTTTGTCAGAAGGGTTGCGTGCCGAACTGGCGAAGTATAACATAACCATAACTACTGCTACGCCCGGCTTAATGCGCACCGGCAGCCCGAGACATGCCATTGTGAAAGGCCGGCACAAGGAAGAGTACGCCCTTTTCAAGATCATGGACTCCAGTGTGCTGACCTCTAAAAGTGCCGAAGCCAGTGCTGCTAAAATAATTGATGCCCTGCGCTATGGCGAAGCCGAAGTAACCACTACCTTGCCGGCTATAGTTGCCGAATACCTGCACAACCTGTCGCCGGGGCTGATGAACTCAGTGTTCTCAGCGGTAAACAGCATACTGCCCGGCGAAGGCGGCATCGGCAAGAACAGGGCAAAAGGCTACGAAAGCGAAACCGAGCTCTCGATGTCCGGGTTGACGGAACGCACGCAAAAAGCCGCCGCCCGAAACAACGAACTATAGTTTACCAATGATCACCCTTAAACGCTGCCTTGCAGCAAAATAAAACCATGGAAGTAAAAGCCAGAAAAAAAGTATACGACGGCTATTTTAAGATGTATGAATTAACCGTGGAGCAGGACGGCCACACGTTTACCCGCGAGCAGTTTGACCGTGGAACCGCCGTAGCCGCCCTGGTGCACGATACCGAAAAAGACAGCTATATCCTGACCCGGCAGTTCCGCATTGGTTCGGAGTCGGAGCTGGTGGAAGTGGTGGCAGGCATGGTAGATGCCGGCGAAAGCCCGGAAACAAGCATTAAACGCGAGATAGAAGAAGAGATCGGGTACCATGTGGATCAGTTGGAGCATCTGTACACTTTTTACTCCTCGCCGGGCGGTACAACCGAGCAGGTGCTTTTATATTTTGCCGAAGTAAGCAGGCAACACAGCAACGGCGGTGGCAAAGCCGATGAGCACGAAAAGATAGAGATCGTGGAATTATCAGAACAGGAACTGCTGCAGCTTGAAACACCGGACGCTAAAACCATTATAGCCCAGCAATGGCTGCAACTGAAAAAGAAACTATAGTTACATGGCAAAGCCCTCGTTATGTTAAGCGAGCGTTTTTAAGAACTTCCAGTTGTGTTATGTTTCGGCAAGAAACTATAGTTGCATGGCAGGAACTTAGTATCAGCAACTATAAACTTTAGTTTTAAGCGGCTGGAGTTCGCGGTTGGCACATGTATGCAGGTCGCGGGCGATGGCTCAGGCAAGTGATTTTAAACTATAACACAAAGGCCGGTCTCAGAACCGGCCTTTGTGTTATAGTTGGTAGCTTTTAGGTAACTATAGTTTACTTTTCGTCCACCCCATTGATCATGCTGCGGGTATCGGCGGCTCCTTCCAGAGCCAGGTATTCGGCTTGCAGGGTGCGTATCTTCAGTTTATCGGCAGTGCTCAGGTTATTTTCTACCTGGCCGCGGCGGGCGTTCAGCGAGCTGTAAACATGATCCACATAATCCCAGTCGTCCTGTGTCCAGTTGCGGCGCTTGGTGCGTACGGTTCCCATAAAGGTCAGGTAAGCTTCGCGCAGGTTGGCTGGTTGTATGTTGCTGATATCTTTGTACTCGCGCAGCAATTGTTCTCTCCAGGTACGCAGTTTGCTTTCCTCTAAGGGCTGGTTCTGGCGCCGGTCCTGCCGTTCTTCCCATCGCTGGTAGCGGTCGCGCAGCTGCCGGTATTCTTCCTTCGATTCAGTGGAAAGGCTGTCGACGTTGCGTTCGAGGTCGGCGTTTATGCGACGCAGCTTTTCGCGTGTCGCTGGCCAGTTGCTGCGGATGGCCGTATCGGTGCGGTCGGCTTTCTCGTTCATCCAGGAGCGCAGTTCTTCCAGCTTTTCCTCCGTGGTCTCGCCGGTTTTTGCCACCACCGTGGTGTCACGATCGCGTTCACGGTCGTTGGTCTGCTGTTCTGTTAAAATTATTGTCTCGTTCTCGTCGGTGGTGCGGCTGCGCTCGCAGGCTACTAAACTACAGCTCAGGAGCAGCGCAGCCAGCAGGTATAGTTTGTCAGGTCTTCTTTTCATTTTTATGGGCCGGTAGCGGCTTTTTTTGTTGTAGCCTTACCTACGCAAACCCTGCCCTGTAAGATGCTTCAGCGCCGCGCAAATACTGCTTTGCCTTTCCGGATGCCATCGCCGTAGCGGTAGTGCCTGTTTACGGTTACCGGTAGCCTGCCATGTGCCGGAAGCTCGCCGAACACAATACGGGCAGCTGCCAGTTGGGCATGGTACAACGGCTGGTACGCCACGATCAGGGCGCGACTCTTCTCGATGCCCGGAAACTGGTTAAGGCCATAGGCATTTTCGAACAGGACCGTTACCGTTTGCTTATGGCGGATGATGTCCTGCACCAGTTTGGTAGAGGCTTCGGAATACCCAAGGTTGTTGCTGGGCCGTATGCTGGAACCGTATAGACTGAGCAGCACCACATCGTAATTCCGGAGTTGTTTCCGGAGTTTGTTAGCTTCTTTTCTGCTGGCTTTGCGCGAGATAACAAACGCTGTTGTTTTGTGATGCCTGGCAGCTTCGCGCTGAAAAGCAGTTGGCCTAACCGCACCCACCGATACCGTGGCAATACGTGCCTTCCGGCGTGCTTTTATGGGCAACATTCGTTTCTCGTTCTGCAGCAGGGTAATGGCAGCCTCGGCCAGCACCTTGTTCGTACTGTCCGAAATAGGCGGGTTCAGGTCCTCGTACAGGTTGTTCAGGTCAATGGGTTTATAGTTATGCAGCCCCAGCCATTGCTTGGCCGCCAGCACCCGTTTGCATTTCAGGTCTATTTCTTCCTGTGTCAGGTAGCCGTGCCTGATAGCTGTTTTGATGGCTTTAATGGCTTTGGGAACATTGTTCAATCGCTCCAGTATATCGTTGCCGGCCATCAGGGCACGCACTTCAGCCTCGCCTGGTTCAAAGTATTTGGTTACGCCTTTCATCACCATGGCATCTGTAAAAATCAGCCCTTTAAACTTTAGCTCTTCCTTCAGCAGGCCGGTAACGATAGGTTTGGATAGGGTAGAGGGCAGGTACCGCGATGAGTCGAGCTGTGGGATGTGCATGTGCGCTACCATAATACTGCCCACACCATATTTGATCAGCTCTTTAAACGGGTATAGTTCCAGCGAGTCCAGGCGGTGTTTAGAATAGGGGATGATCGGCAGGTCGTAGTGCGAGTCTATATCCGTATCGCCGTGGCCCGGAAAGTGCTTGGCGGTAGCCAGTATACCGTTGTCCTGCATGCCGTGCATGTACGCCAGGCTTTTAGCGGTCACGTCCAGCCGGTCTTCGCCAAACGAGCGGTACCCGATAATGGGGTTAGCCGCGTTATTGTTGATATCGGCAACCGGCGCAAAGTTAATATGCATGCCCAGGCGTTTGAATTCCTCGGCTACTTCAGCACCCATCTGGTAGATCAGTCCGTTATCTTCTATGGCGCCCAGCATCTGCTGAAAGGGGTACTGCACCGTGCTGTCCAGTCGCATACCAACGCCGGTCTCGGCATCCATAGCGATCAGCAGCGGTACGTTGGCAGCGGCCTGGTATTTATTGGTAAGTTTTGCCTGCCGCACCGGCCCGCCCTGGAAAAAGATAATACCGCCTACCTGGTACTTTTTGATCAGCCGCATCACATCTGCTTCGTACTTAGGGCCTTTGTCCGAGAAGGCTTCTATGATCATGAGCTGGGCAATGCGCTGTTCGGGCGTAAGGGTATTAAACACCGAATCAACCCACTGCGACGAGGGATTTTCAAGTGCTTCGATGATTGTTGCCGGGCGTACGTATGGTACATGCTCTTGCGGATGGAAATCGTCCTGCTTGGTATGGCGCCCTGTATCGGTGCCCTCGCAGCCAGTAAGCAGCAGTGGCAGAAGCACGAACAGGCAAACTATAAACAAGGGGTGACGGTAGAAGCGGAGCATAATCTTGTTAAACACATACCTACTTACTTTTTATAACCGATTTAGTTATAAGCGAAAGGGGGTTTTAGTTGAACCTATCTCAGAAAATACCCCGAAAGGTGGGCAACGTATAGATTTGAAACACTATTTTTAGCTACTTTTTGAGTTAACACCACAAACTATAACCAACCAATGAGCACAGGGCAACACGAGCTTTTAACCCACGGTCAGCCGGACGGCAACCGCTTTGCCTACAGCTTTCTGCCCGGGCTGCTGTTTGTGGCGCTCATCTGGCTGGTGCACCTGCTCTCTTACCTCACCGGCGCCGACCTGGTCTGGCTGGGCGTGCTGCCGCGTAATTCGCTTGGGCTGGCAGGTATTTTCCTCAGTCCGCTTATCCACGCCGATCTGAAACATCTGCTATCCAATACCTTCCCGCTCGTGCTGCTTTCAGGGTTTATCCTTTTCATACACAGGTGGCAGGGCGTGCGGGCCATTGTGCTGGTGTATGTGCTCAGCGGCATCCTTACCTGGTTAATCGGCCGGAACGCTTACCATATAGGGGCAAGCGGAGTAGTATACGGGATGGCTGGTTTCCTGTTGTTTCGTGGTTTTTTCGGCAGAGACAGGGGCGCGCTGGCTGTTGCCCTGGCCGTACTTTTCCTGTACAGCGGGCTTTTTTACGGCCTGTTTCCGAATGAGGAGCGGGTGTCGTGGGAAGGGCACCTGGCAGGCATGCTGGCCGGGCTTGTAGCCGCACTGATCTATGGCAAAACCGACAAACCAGTACAGGAAGCAGCAGAAGAGGGACAGCAGGTGCCTGTTTCGGTGACGCAACGCCATGTAAGCAGTACCTTTGTTCCGTATTACCAGCACTATAGTTTGCAGTATACCTTACCAGCTGCAGCAAACACAAAATTAACTTATACCCTAACTTCCGACACTTACCCGGCACCCGTACAAACCAAGCGGCCCTTTACTACGTCTTTACAAGCTGAAAATTTAGCGACATCACAGTATGACTCTGCAACAAAAAGATCAGAACGAGCACCACACCCACGAAGAGAAGGAAAGTAAATGGCCGCTGGTACTAACCGGGCTCATTATCATCAGCCTGGTGCTTTCTTACTTTATTTTTCCGGGCTTTAAAGAAAATATGCAGGAAGGCTGGCACGTGCTGACCAGCGGCGACGAACAGCGCATTTCGGATTGGGTGAATCAGTTTGGGTTATGGGGACCATTTTTTATCATACTGGCTATGGTTGCCCAGATGTTTTTGCTGGTGGTTAATGTGGTGCTGCTGATGCTGGTAGCTATACTGGCTTACGGACCTGTGTGGGGCTCGGTAATAGCCATAGTTGCTGTGCTTGTCGCCTCTACTGTAGGGTATATGATCGGGAAGAGCGTGGGAGAAGCCGGTGTGCGCAAACTGATAGGCAAGAAGACAGAGCGGAAAGTATCTGAATTTATGGATGAATACGGCATCTGGGCCATTATTGTAGCACGTATTTCGCCTTTCCTGTCGAACGACGCGGTCAGTTTTGTGGCGGGGTTTGCTACCATGCGGTACTGGCAGTTTATGCTGGCTACGGTGGCCGGTATTGTGCCGTTAACTGTGCTGCTTGCCTGGCTGGGCGGCAACAACGAGCGCCTTAAAACCGGCCTTATCTGGGTATCGGTAGCAAGTTTGTTGCTGTTTATCGGGTACGTTGTCTGGGATAAGTTTTACCGGAAGAAAAAGTAGGAACCTGCGCGTTGCTATAGTTGAATATCGGGTTACGGCTATAGTTTGATTTGTATTTATATTGAAATATTCTTTATGTAAATAATTATATAAAGAATCGCCTTTTTTATAGTTGTAATCCAAATATTACATAACCTAACCGAAAGTCTGTCGTTTAAGCGGTTTGTTGTTGCCAAATCGATGTTTCACTTAAAGGATTACTTATGATTAGGTACAAATTGCTTGCGGCCGTAATCTCTATTTTTGTAGCTGTCGCCGAAGAATTTTCACTGCTGAAGGCTGAAGTCCCCGCCCCGAAAGCAGAAGTTGACCACAGCCAATGGCTGCCGATTACCGAAGCTCCTGCCGCCACCACCCTGCCCGAGATAAATTCCTTAGAAGTTTCTGCCTCTGTTTACTTCCCCGAGCCCCACCAAACAGATAATACTCCCTTTATCACCGCTGATGGTTCCCGAATTAACCGCAAAGACCCGGCTGCTCATCGCTGGATAGCTGTATCGCGGGACCTGCACACCCGCTGGGGCGGCGACCTTGCCTTTGGCGACTCCCTGTGGGTTACCGGCATTTCCGACGAACTGGATGGCCTTTACATTGTGCGAGATGTGATGAACCGCCGTTTCAGGAAGCAGGTAGACATACTGGTTGGCCGCAAAGACAAGATTATGGGCTACTGGGACGATGTACAGATAGAAAAACTATAGTTACCCAACCTGCACTGCACAACACCGTAACCACCCTTGCAACCGGGCATAGCCCTACCCTTTGCCCGGCCACAGAACCTTATGCCAGAGCAGCAGAATAAAACAGTACAGGACAAGCAACTGGAGCGGGAGAGGTATAAGCTCCTGAACCGGCTGCAGCATGTACTGGAAGGCCCGATGGTGGTGCTGGGCCTGATCTGGCTGGTGTTGCTGGTAATTGAGCTGATACGGGGCCTGAACCCGGTCATGGAGCATATCAGCACGCTGATCTGGGTAATTTTTATACTCGATTTTGTTCTCAAGTTTATTCTGGCGCCGCACAAGTCCCGGTTTTTAAAGCATAACGTGCTCACGATCGTGTCGCTGGCTGTTCCGGCGCTGAGGGTGTTCCGGATTGCGCGGGTCTTCCGGCTGGCGCGCTCGGTGAGGGCTGTGCGAGGGCTGCGGCTCGTAAAAGTAGTGGGCTCCATAAACCGGGGCATGAAGAGTCTTGGAGCTGCTATGCAGCGCCGCGCCTTTGGCTATGTGGTATTGCTGACGCTTGTGGTTATTGCTGGTGGTGGTGCCGGAATGTACGCCTTCGAGAACGAGCATGGGCTGCAAACCTATTCCGAAGCGCTCTGGTGGACGGTTATGCTGCTTACCTCTATTGGAAGCGATTATTTCCCGTTAACAGCCGAGGGGCGGGTACTTTGCTTTTTGCTGGCGGTGTACGGGTTTGCTGTTTTCGGGTATTTTACGGCCACATTGGCTACCTTTTTTATTGACCGCGATGCTGCTGACAACAAAGCCGAAGTAGCCGGAGCCAGGCAGGTAAAAGCGCTGCAGCAGGAAATAAAAGAGCTTCGCGCCGAATTGCAAGCCCTCCTGAACTATAACAAACCCGAGCCTCCTGATACCAAAGGTTAGTTTGACGGAAACTATAAAAACGCTATTTTGGCTGAAAGATAAACCATAGTTATGACCCGAGAAGAAGCCCGCCAGATCCTGTACCAGATGACAAACAGCGACAGCCTGCTGCGCCATGCCCGTACCGTAGAACTGGTAATGGAAGCCTATGCCACCAAACTGAACCAGGATGTAAACCAATGGGCCATAACCGGCTTGCTGCACGATGCCGATTACCAACTATACCCGGACCAGCACCCCAACGTGATCGTGAAGGAGCTACGGGAACGCGGCGAAGAAGAGATCGCGCACGCCATATCGGCGCATTATACGCACTGGGGAGTAAGCTATGATACCTTACTGGATAAAGCCCTGCTGGCCTGTGATGAGCTGACCGGATTTATAGTTGCCTGCGCACAGGTAAGACCGCAGCGCCTGGAAAGACTGGAACCTAAATCAGTTATAAAGAAGCTGGGGCAGAAAAGTTTTGCCGCCTCCGTGGACCGCGACGAGGTACGCATTGGTACCGGGCTGTTCGGGGTAGACCTGCAGGAACACATTGCCTTTATTATAGAAGTACTGCAGCAGCACCAGCATGAACTTAACCTGCAGCCACAAACCGGCGCACAGGTTTAAATAAACTATAGTTAAAGCGGGATAGGCCCGCTTTTTTTATTGCATGTAGTCGCTCAGTATCTCGAAACCTTCTTTTTCGTCGCGGGCTTCAACCACTTCGTTTATCACAAACTGTATTTCCTGTTCGCTCCAGTTCTCTTTCTCGGCAGCTTTCACAAACACGTCCAGGGCAGCATAACGGGTGCCGGTGGCGGGTACTTTTTCCTTTACTTTTTTACGGATCCTCATCTTCGTTTTTCTCTTCCCGAAAGATACGCAAACCTGTAATTTTATAAAAACTGCTGGCTGGCAGCGCGGCTTCATAAGTCAACAACCCAACCCGGCGGGGCCTCCATCGTTTCAGAAGAGGGATTAGCTGCTACTGCCCATGGAGAAGGTTATTTACTCGTTGGACCAACTGGATACATTACGCAACCTGACCATTATGCATTACATGGCTCCGGTTATAGTTGTGCTGGTGGTGGCAGAGGGGCTGATCAGCTATTTTAAGGACAAGCAGTATTATGATACCCGGGATACGCTGGCCGCGCTGGCCATTGGCGCCGGCAACGCAGTGCTGGGCGCTGGTTTAAAGATAGCCCTGTTTTGGGTGGCGCTGGTTATTTACAACCAGGTGCCCTGGGCTATACCGCGGGCCTGGTGGGCTTTTGTTATTTGTTTTATTGCTGTGGATTTTTGCCGGTACTGGGCGCACCGCATCGCACATGAGCAGCGTTTCTGGTGGGCTACCCATGTTACGCATCACTCTTCCCGTAAAATGAACTTCCTGATATCGCTGCGTACCGGCTGGACCAACCCCATCAAGTTTGTCTTTTTTGTGCCGGTCCCGCTACTCGGCATCGATCCGTTCACCTTCTTTATTTGCCACCAGGTAGCAGTGCTGTACCAGTTTTTTGTGCACACCGAGCTGGTTCGTAAAATGCCCGCTTTTATAGAATATATTTTTGTTACGCCCTCGCATCACCGGGTACACCATGGCTCAAATGCCGCTTACATTGACCGCAACTATGGCTCTACCTTTATCATCTGGGACAGGCTTTTCAACACTTTTCAACCTGAAACCGAAAAACCGGTGTACGGATTAACCACGCCGGTAAGGTCATACAATCCGGTGTACCTGGTATTTCATGAGTGGGTGGATTTGTTCCGGGACCTGCGACATTGCAGCACTGTAAAGGAAGGCTGGCGGGTACTGTTCAGTGCGCCGGGAACTATAGTTACGGACCACCAGAAAGCCAGAAAACCTGATAAAAATGACCAAGCTATAGTTGGCGGCACGGTGAAGGAAAAGGTAGTATAGGTACCAAAAAAGGCAGGGGTGAGCCTGCCTTTTATAGTATTAATTGTTGTACTGTTCGTTGTAGCGGCTGCCTTCCTGTCGGCTGGCCGGGTTGCTTTTTATCTCGTTTGGCACACCCATTTTTTCTTCGCGGCGCTGCTGGTACTGGGCAAACTGCTGCGGCGTCAGGATGTCTTTGATGAGCGACAGGCGGGTTTCGCTGATGGCATCGAGTTGGGCTACTACTTTTTTCGGATCCTTCTTATACTTTTTCTTCGCTTCTTCGGCCATCTTCATGCTGTTCAGGTTCACTTCGGCTAAGCGGCGTGCCTGCTCCGGGTTGAGTTGCAGGTGTTTTACCATGCCGTTGGTAATGGCGGTAGCGCGTTGCTCCAGGCTGGCAGGCGCCGACTGGGCCGGGTTTTTAGGGCCTTGTGCAAACGCCGTGGCGCTTACAAAAACAAGCAGGGCTGCAAAAAATATCTTTCTCATATAATAAAGGCTTGGGTCGTTATAGCTGGCAGCAAGAATTGTTCCGGTTATGCGGCGCTGCGGTTTAGGTAACATTGCCCGTCAAACTATAGTTTCTGGTTACGATTCGTTGTAGAAGTATACTTTATAGTAGTGCATGCCCCGCTCTTCGTCGAAGCCGCGCTCTACGTACTGCTCGCTCTGCTCCGGGTTATACCCACTGAACTTTATCTCTATCTGGGTATCCAGCTTTATAAAGTTGCGGAACTTGCGCTTCATATTACGCACGGTGCTCTTATTTATTGTGAAGCCCTGAATATCTTCCAGGTTTCGCTCCTCGGCAAAGTTCTGGGTATAGTTCTTAAAACGCTCCGCCGATTCCGGTTCATCTATCACGCTGCTGGTAAAATCTTCCAGGTCAAAGGTCTCGTTCTTCGAGAAATAATCCACGGAGCGGCTGATGAATTCTACCTGCGCCTTTTTGCTTTCGGTGGTAGCAAAAACTTCCTCCGAAAAATCCTTACACATGTTCAGGACCGTACGCGTCGAGAAGTTGGTATCCTTCAGCTCGTCTACGTGCAGAAAATCATCTTTCCAGAACTGGGCATCGGTGCTGTTGGCATCCACCATTTTTACGCGGTAACCATCCTCCGCCTCGGTGTTGTAGATCATGCAGCCTTTGTCCACGCTTTTCAGGTTAACACCGGCGTGGTAATCGATGCTCAGGTCGTCGCTGCTGTCCTTAAAGGTCAGGAAGGTGTCCTTGTTCTCTGATTTAAAGATACCGATCGCGTCTACTTCCTCGTCGTTCAGGATGCAGCCCGAAAAATAGGCCACGTATAGTTCGCCGCTCTTTACCTTAGGGTGATCCGATTGCTCGTACAGGTGGTTCAGGATGTGCACTGAGTACGTATGAAACTTGGCAGGCTCGTTAAAAATAAGCGTAGCATAGGCAAACAGCTCGTTCAGGGCCAGGTCAGAGGAGTGCGTAAACCGGAAAAACTCTTCCTGCTTAAACGGCGAAATAAAATAACGCAGCAGCAGTTCCCGCAACTGTTCGTCGCTCAGATCTACCAGCTCCTGCGAGGCCACCACACCTTCTTCCTTTGCTTTGTTCCCGACCCGATGCACGGCCACTTTTTTCAATTGCACCTGTATCTTATCACTCATCTATCGTTCGGCTTTCTGATTCTGGAGTGCAAAGGTATAGTTTATATTTATAGTTATTGGTTGGTAGTTATTAGTTTATAGTTATAGTTGGCAGGTATCATATTCTGCTATTTGTTTAAGGTGTAAGGGCAGAATAGCGTTAGGGTAGCTGAAAATGTGGAGTGCCTGTGTTGCAGCTTGATTTAAAAGCTTTAGAGTTTAAAAAGTCTTTTGTCAAAAAAATCTTCTAACAGGAGAAATGGTTTTGGGCGTGCCGGCAAGCCGTCGGGCTCTCGCGGCTCGCTCTATAGTTGGTGCCCAACTACAGGAGCTCAAACAACCGCTCCATCCCTCACGCAAACAATAGCTACCACTTTATTCAACTATAGCCTTAGTAACTATAGTTGCTGATTTGTAATTGCAAGTTGTTGATTATGAGTTGGCAATAATAATTATTCATTACTCATTATTCATTAGTCATTCATTTGTCCCTTTTCTGGCATGGTTTTTACATAGTGGGTATCAGAGCCGCGCAGCTTCTTAAAAAGGTAGGAACTTAAAATTACAGGGGATCATGAAAAGAATATTTTTACTCATAGCCGTGGTGCTGGGCTTTGCGGCTACAACAGTAAATGCGCAACAACAGCAGCAACAAAATCCGATAAAATTTGGAGTACGTGTAGGAGCCAACCTCTCTAACTGGCAAGGCGAAACCGTGAACAGTGCCCAGAACCTCATCGACCTGTCTGACGGCAACGTGAGCCGCAAAATGCGCGAAGGCGTGCATGCCGGCGTTTATATGAGCATTCCGGTAGGGCCGGGCTTCGAAATTGAGCCGGGGCTGCAATACTCTCAGAAAGGTACACGCTTAACCGGTAAACTGCCCTGGGTAGAGACCGAATTCCTGAACGCAAACCTTACTGTTACCAACAAAGCAGAATACATTGAGCTGCCGGTAATGGCCAAACTATACGTAGGCGAAGGCTTCCATATTTTTGCCGGTCCGCAGGTGGCTTACCTGTTATCCAACAAAGTGCAGGCGCAGGCCAGCGTGCTTGGTTTTAATGCCCTTAACCGCGAGTGGGACATGAAGAACGGTTTCCGGGAGATGGACTTTAGCGTGGTAGGCGGTATCGGTTATCAGTTTGCAAACGGCCTTAACCTGAGTGCCGGCTACGACCATGGCCTGAATACTATTGATCAGAACGGAAATTTTGAAACCTATAACAGAACATTCAAAGCGTCTGTGGGTTATACATTTTAAAGTGTGAGCTAATTGTTTAGTGTTTTGGTGATTGCAACAGGCTGCTGGTTAACCGGCAGCCTGTTGCGTTTTAAGCACAAAGGGCCGCAGACACCAACGTCTGCGGCCCTTTATAGTTTACTGAATGGGTTCAGTGGCTACCCGTTATGGTTACTATGATCTTTTGTAAGGGAATTTCTTAGATGAATTTTTCATCAGGGCATTGGTGAGTGACTGGCGGCTGCTGCCCACGCTACCTGATGCCTGATAATCGTATTTCCACATCAGGTCGCCGGCTTTGCCTTCGTGTACGGTAATGGTCGTGTTTACTGAGTTTGTATTGCCCCAGGCACCTACCAATAAACCAACGGCAATGGCAGCGCCATCCGACATCGGCTTAGACATAATTGTTTTGCCCGATACTACTGCATCCACGCCTAACAGCTGGCAGATCTCGTCTTTTGATTTCAGGCGCAGGTCATCATAGCTAAGGCCTGCATCGTTCAGAAGGGCATTGGTTTTGCTTACATCCTGGAAATTAACAGTGTACTTGTTTTTGCTCATTTCCTTCAGAAAGTAACCGTACACATCGCTCTGTATGCCGTAACCGTAGTCGCGCTGCTGGTCCTGCACCATGTCGGCGGTAACACCTTTCGGTAATCTTCTGGATTCGATGGTAACTTCGAAAGGCAGGACCGCAACAACTTTGTGCGTATCCTTCACCTGGCTGAATGATGGAGCCTGGTAGATCTGTGGCCCGCAGCTGCCCAGCGTAAAGCAAATGAGGGCAAAGAGTATAAGTTTTTTCATGGCTAAAAATTGATTGTTATAAAATTCCGGATAGCTCAGGTTAAACTATAGACTATAACAACCCGGCTTTTGCAGAGGCATCAAAGTTTATAGCAAACGTAAATATAACAGTATTAACTATATATTGCATTTGTATAGCATTCAGAATGGAATAATATTTTAATGTTGCAACTTTAAGCAGGGTGAATGGTGCGTGCTATAGTTCCTGCAGGTAATGTTACGGATACCAAAACTTATAGCATCACCCCTTGCTGCACACAAAGCCTGTAGCCCTGGCCATGCAGGTTTACGATCTCTACTGTCGGGTCGTCTTTCAGGTATTTGCGGAGCTTGGCTATGTACACATCCATGCTGCGGGCGGTAAAGTAGCTGTCCTCGTGCCAGATGTTTTGCAGGGCCAGTTCGCGCGGCATTACATCATTAAGATGCTTGCAAAGCAGGTGCAGCAGCTCAGCTTCTTTAGGCGATAATTTCTGGATGTTCCCATGCAGCATGAGCTGGCGCAACTTGTGCAAAAACCGGTATTTGCCGATGGCATATTCATCTGGCTCAGGTTTTTCTATGGTTGCCGGGTGGTGGCGGTTCAGTATTGCTTTTATTTTATAGAGCAGCACTTCCGAATCAAAAGGCTTGGTAATATAATCGTCGGCACCAATTTTAAAACCTTCCAGCATGTCTTCTTTCATGGCCTTGGCCGTCAGGAAAATGAGGGGAATATCCGGGTTCAGTTTCTTTATTTCGCGTGCCAGTGTAAAACCATCTTTTTCCGGCATCATCACATCCAGTATGCAGATATCAAAGGTCCCTTTCCTGAATGCCGAAATAGCCAGGCAACCATTCACGCAGAGCGTAACTTCATAGTCGTGCAGCTCCAGGTAATCGCGGAGCACGATACCAAAATTCGGATCATCTTCGGCCAGTAATATCTTCATAGCTACTTTATTTGCTGGTTGCTAATTGTTAAATGGTTAAATGGTTGGATGGTTAAATTGTTGTTTCTGCTATAGTATCAGCCGCAAAGTATTGCGGCTCTACGTTTCTAACTTTCTAACTTCCCAACTTTCTAACTTTCGTGCCTGAACGGTAAAAATATCTCGAAGCGGCTGCCTTTGCCGGGTTCGCTCCACAGTCGGATGTTGCCATGATGTGCCTGAACTATAGCTTTCACGTAACTGAGGCCGAGTCCGAAACCTTTTACGTTGTGCAGGTTACCGGTAGGCACACGGTAAAACTTCTCGAACACACGTTGCTGGGTATCTTTGCTCATGCCCATGCCTTTGTCATCTACGGCTATCAGAATGCCGCCATCTATGTTCCGGGTGCTCAGGCTTATTTCGGGTGCAGCTGGCGAGTACTTGTTGGCATTATCCAGCAGGTTGCAGATCACATTGTATAAGTGTATCTCATCCGATTTCAGCTCATGGGCAAGTGCATCCAGCTGCACATTAATGTTACCAAGGCGCTGTTCTACCTGCAGGCGTATGCTTTCGATGGCTTTAACTATAAGGAGGTGCACATCTACCGGGGCCAGGCGCATCTTAAATTCGTTTTTTTCGAGCAGGGCAATTTGCAGCACGTTCTCTACCTGCGTGTTCATGCGCTTGTTTTCCTGCCGGATAATGTTGGTATAGTACTTTATTTTGTCTGGGTTCTCGTAAATTTTGGGGTTGGCAATAGAGTCGGTAGCCAGCGAGATGGTAGCGATAGGTGTTTTAAACTCATGCGTCATGTTGTTGATGAAGTCGTTCTTCATCTCCGATAGTTTTTTCTGCTTATAGATAATGTGGATGGTGGTACCGAACGTTGCTATGATGATCAGTGTAAAGAATCCGGATAAAGCCATCATGCCCCACAACGACTGGATAGCATAGGTGCTGCTGTCAGGGAAATAAACGGCCAGATAGTCTTTTTTCTCGATCAGGTCGTTTGGGAAAAGTGCGGCTGCATAGTAGTGTAGATTGCCTTCTTTCGGGGCATGTTTCACGAGCAGCGTATCGTTTTGCCCGCTTACCACATGGTAGCCAAAAGGCAGGTCAATGCCCTGCTGTTTCAGCTCATCTTTCAGCAAAACAGGGAGATTTTCCAGGTTCAGGCGCTTTTGTAGGGGCTCGTCTTTGGCCACATACTCTACCACCATTTTCTGCACTACATTGTTAAGCTTCTCTTTTTTATGCTCCAGCTTCTCAATAGTAGTTTTGGAGGGTTGTGTTATAGTTGCGTTGGCAGCTTTGTTCGCATCTTTGCTGGCTTGTATAGCTGCTATAGTTTGTGCCTCTTTTTTTGCCGCCGCAGCTGCTCTCAAGTGTTTGCGCTCCTCAACTATAGCCTGAATATCCTGCCCGTACATTCTGAATGCTTCGGGTTGCCGGATTAGGGACGGAGCAGCAGAAATGTTGGCTCTGCGCTGCTGATTAACATGAACCGGTCTTTTTTGTCCCTTTCGTGTAATGTAAACGCTGTCGTTACGTACCAGAACTCTCTCCAGGTCTGCCGGATTAATGGTGGTAGCAAAATGAGTGAGGTGGTGCAGGCTATCCAGCATTGTAGCCACCATCTGCAAAGTATCCACCGAAAATTCAAAAGCTCGTTTGTAGGTTTTTGCCAGTTTAAGCAACGAGTCGGTCTGTACATTAATGTGCTGTAAGATATGCGGCGGCCGTACTTCATCTGTTACATAACTATAAACCTGCACTTTCATATCATTAGCAGGCTTTACTTTGCCATTCAGCTCAACATACTTTACCGGTTTTTTGCCCGGAACCCGGAACCCGGTTACCGGAATGCTGTCTCCAGTGAGCAAGCGTACGCGGGCGCGTTCAGGATGGTAAACTATAGAACCAGGTGCCATTTCCCTGATCTCAGTCCGCTCGCTGTTGTCGGCAAGAGTAGGTTTGTTTTTAGATTTGAGTTTAGGGGCTTTCTGCGGTTCTGGTGCTTTAGGCGGCGTTTGTTTAGGTGTATGGTTTAATGGTTCAGGGTGAGGAGGCTGGTCTGTAAGGGTATCGGGAGCGGGGAGATGCTGCAGGGTGCTCATTTTGCTGGTAACTACCGCTAAGGCTTCCTGGGTCTCAAGTTTATCAACTGTGCTGGTCAGGGCGCTGTTTACGGCCTGCTCAAACTGGGCCTGCTTTACTTCTATGGCATCGTTGATCCAGTATAGTTGCAGGCCTACCACCCCAAGCAGCGAAACGCTCATCAGCGCAATTACCCCTATAATTGTGTACTTGTTCACGTATCAAATTTACTCCTTATAGTTCAACACCGCCCGATTTTAACTTTTATTTAACACATCGTCTAAGGTAAGCTATAGTTACCAGCTTAAAACCGAGGACTGTTTATAAGTTACAATTTTATCTATAGATACACCCATAATACAATAGGTGCAGGATGTTTGGTGCCCGGGAAGCAAACTTTAACTTTTCCTTAACATTCTTTAACGAAGCCTTAACTAAAGCCGGTTTAAAAGGCCCGTACATTTGTATAAACCTTAACGCTAAAACTATGAACCTATCTATCTTACAGCATTTCTTTAAACTGGCCATCAGCTTACTGTTAGCATTGCTGCCAGTCTATTCACTTTTAGCTCAGGATACAAAAAAGGAGCAGAAGCCCGAAAAGATGCGGGTGAAAGTCCTGAAGTACGAAAACGGCGACCTGATCTATAGTTCGGATACGGTTATCAGCGCTGCAGACCATGAGAAACACATGAAAGCCCTCAGGAAGCTGGATGCAGTTGACTGGAAAAAGCTGGACGGAATGAAAGGGAAGGTGGATTCGCTTTACGCTAATAAGAAGCTGCGCGAGCTTGAAACTATAAGCTACAGAATTGCAGGTGATACAGCACTGATGGGCAAAATAAAAGAAGTGCGCGTGCTACGTGGCAAGGCTATGAGCGACGATGAACGTGCATTGCTGTTTGAAAGGCTGGAGACCATAAAAGGCGATTCGTTTATAGTTAAAGCCCTGAATGGTGCAAAAGTAATGACTCTACACGGAGACAGCCTTCAAAACAAACACATACAGGAGCTTATTGTGAAAGGAAAGCCTGGCCGTGCCTTCAGTATTATGGGCCCGGGAGATGGCTCGGATTCTACGCATACCATCGTCCGGATTACGGGGCCGGAAGGAGTTAGAATGCAGGGAAAACATGCTATAGTCTATCCTGGTGATATAAAAGCCCGCTACAGCACGTCAGATAAGATCAGGATCGAAACAGACGAGACCGGCAAAACCACGGTTTACGAAATAGACGGGAAAGGAAACAAAAAAGAGATCGACGCTTACCACTTCGGCAGATCAGGTGAAAAATCGACAGTGATCCTGATGGACCGGACCAGAATAGAACGCATCACCGAAGACGACAAGAAAACCCTGAAAGAGGCAGGCGTAAAAGTAGAGAAGTCTGAAAAGAAAGAACTGAAGATTGAAGACCTGAGCTATTACCCAAACCCGAGCAGCGGACAGTTTAACGTTAGTTTTACATTACTGGAGAAGGGGCAGGCAACTATAAAAGTACTGAACAGCGCCGGCAAACAGGTATACCAGGAAAAACTGGACAAAAACGCACGCCAGTATGCTAAACAGCTGGACCTGACAGGAATGGGCACCGGGATTTTCTACCTGCAGGTTGAGCAGAACGGAAGAACCCTTACCAAAAGACTGCTGGTTAAATAAAGAAAAGTATAGCTTAGTTTGTGAAAGAAGAAAGCCGGCACACACGTGACCGGCTTTTTATATTAATGGTGGTGGTGATGGTCGTGGTCGTCGGGGGAGCTGTTGAAATTGGCGATGGTGCCCAGCGTAAAAAATACGGCCCAGCAAATGTACAAGGCCACAAAGTTGTCTACGGTTTTGCCAACTATAGCCAGTATCAGGTGTGCTACCAGCGTCATGACAAGGCCAGTAGCTGCCACAAACTGGTAAGAATTCATCTGGCGCGGGTCGTAAATCTTCGAAAACTTCATATAATGCCTGGTTTGTACTCTCTAACGCAACAACTATAGCTTAGGTGCCCGCCGCGCAGTTTATCCGCAAATATAATTGATTTATCCGGCACAGGTGCAGTGTACCGAAAAGGCTATAGTTATAGTTCTATAGTTTGTAACTTATGTTAAGTAAAACGATGGCTTACGAACAACCAACCCAGCCGCGCGTATACAAAGCTGTACCTATTGATTTAGAACTATGGCAATTGAAGAAGAAAACATACAAAATACCCCCGACCGGGACAAGAACGTGAACAGCGATTATAACAAACGCATGACCATGAACAACCACCCCGACCCAACTGCCAAGCGCAACATGGGGCCGGGCGGTACAACCGAACGCTCGGGGCAGAAAGGCAAACTGGAGAACATGCACATCAGAGGCAACGAGGTGACCGGCTATGGCGCCAACGACCCTAAAAGCACTGATTACATGGCGCAGGGACCTGGTTTTGAATACGAAGGCAGCGACACCGCCATGGACGATAACCTGAACGGTATCCGGAGCCAGGAGCAGCCGCTGGGCCAGAAACGCACAAACCCCGACGATGATACCGACCATTCCAGAACATGATAATGATAGCAAGCCACAAAAGCGGGAGAGTTTAACAATTCTCCCGCTTTTGTGTTAATAAGATAACCAGGTGTCTGAATGTAAATTTTGCTAAGTTTGCTTCTCACTCAGCGTTAATCTTATAGTTACAAAACCTCTATGGCAGCCCAGCACCCTTATACCACCCCGGCTTATACCCTGCACATCCGCAACATGGTGTGCCCGCGCTGCATAAAAGTGGTAACCGAAGAACTGCAGAAACTGGACCTGCCGGTGGGGGAAGTAAAACTGGGAGAGGCCAGCCTGGCGCAGGAACCCACTCCCGAACAACTCAGCCAGTTAAAAGCAGCGCTCTCTGCCGAAGGCTTTTACCTGATACAGGATGTGAAGACAGAACTTACCGAAAAAGTTAAGATCGCGGTGATTGAACTGCTGCGCTCGGGCAGAGTAGAGGAGTTGCACGTAAACCTGTCTGATTACCTTTCAGATCTGTTAGGTAAGGACTATAACACGCTCAGCGCGCATTTTTCGGCTTCTGAAGGCATTACCATTGCCCGGTTTATGGTGCTGCAGAAAGTGGAAATGGCCAAAGAACTGCTGGACTATAACGAACTTAGCCTGAGCCAGATTGCCGACAAGCTTGGCTATAGTAGTGTGGCCCATTTATCCAGCCAGTTTAAGCAGGTAACCGGCCTTACCCCATCGGCATACAAAAAGAGCAGCACCGTTTCCCGCAAGCCTTTAGATCAGCTCACCTGACTATAAACTATAGTTACTATAGTTACAGCAACGCTTGTTACCGTAAATTACAGGCAAATTCTTCCTGTATAAAGCTCAGTATTTCCGGCGAAAGCGGTTTTGAGAAAAAGTCTTTTACCTCTTTTATGCTTTTGGCGCTGATAATGTCCTTGCGGTCCACAGCCGAGGATAGCATGAACAGGCAGCACTGGTTGGTTACTTCTTCCGGTAGCTTACGATACTCGTCTATAAAGCTCCAGCCGTCCATGCCCGGCATATTTATATCCAGAAAAATAAGGGAAGGAAAATCTTCAGGGTGCTCTGCTGCCGTCTTTTTTAAGTGATCCAGCGCCTCTTCAGCTAACTCGTAACTGATCACTTCATCTGCAAACTGCTCTGTTTTAATGATGCTCTCGCAAACAAAATTGTTTACCTGGTCATCATCAATCAACATTACTTTTTTTAATATGCTCATGTACTACACTACTCTTTAAAAAGTAAACACTAAAGGTTGTGCCTACTCCCACACTGCTATCCACCTCAACTTTACCGCCAAGCAGCTCTGCCTGTGTCTTAACCAAATGCAGCCCCAGGCCTTTGCCTGCAATACCCGGATGGAATCGTTTGTAGAGGCCAAAGATCTTGTCTTTCTCTTTTGCCATATCAATTCCCAGGCCATTATCGCTGATTTGCAGACAAATATAGTTATCAACTACAAAAGATTTTAGCTTTATTGTTAAAATTCGCTTCGGGTCGCGGTATTTTATGGCATTGGATATCAGGTTATGCAGGATGCTTTGCAGGTAGCTCCGGATAGTAACCACCGATGGCGCTTCGCTGAAATCGCTGGTGATGATGGCGCCGCTTTGCTCAATTTCGTCGGCCAGGCTGTCGGTTATGTGTTGCAGCTTGGCATCAAAATAGATTTCCTCCAGCATACCCTCCAGGTATTCGCTTCGCACGGTCAGCAGCTCGTTCAGGTCACGGATGGTGTTATCCAGCAGCCGGGCCGATTTAAACAGGTTATCAATTACGCGCTCGTTTATAGGAGCACCCGGATCGGTTTTGTTGTAAATAGAGGTGAGGCCCAGGATGTTGGCAATAGGCGCCCGCAGATTATGCGATACAATGTAGGCAAACTGCTGCAGGTTACGGTTCTGGTTTACCAGCTGGCGGTTCAGGTCTTCGCGCTTGGCTTCTGCCATTTTTGCCTGGGTCATGTCGGCAGCCGAGCCGTCCAGGCGTATAAGCCTGCCATTGGCATCTAAGGTAGAAGATAAGCGCAGCAGCAGCCATCTTACCTGCCCGTCCCGCCGGATTATCCTGATCTCATACTGCACCCGCTCCTCTGCCATTAAGCGCTGTATCACTTGCTTCAGTTTCGGCAGGTCATCAGGGTGAATGTTTTTGTACCAGAGGTCGGCGTTGCCTGTCAGCTCTTCGGCAGGGTAGCCCAAAATTTCCATGCACTGCGGGCTGATGTAGGTAACATTAAATTTGGCATCGGTAGAGAAAATGATCTCCGGGATGTTGGCCAGCACCGATTGCAGCAGGTTACGGGCTTCTGTTATTTCCTGTTCTGCCCGTTTTTGTTCGGTAATATCCTGCATTGCGCCGGATATGGAGACAGGCCTTCCGTCGGCATCTTTGATGATCTCGCCATTCTGTAAAAATACCCGTTCTTTGCCGGTAGCTGTTATAACGCGGTGCTCTAATATAACAGGTTTTCCTGTCTGGATACTTTCCCTGTAGGTTTTTGCCTCCAGTTCAGCATCCGCAGGGTGTATAAATCGTCGGATAAAGGTAGGCGTAAGTGTGGTGGTTTCCTTATCTACCTCCAGCAGCTTGTACAGGTTGTCAGACCAGGTGATCCTGCCGCTTGCCAGTTCGTATTCCCAGCTACCCATGTGGTTAAGTTCCTGGGCTCTGGCCAGCTGTTCCTCGCTGTGCTTTATTGTTTCCAGTATCAGTTTCTGCTCGGTTATATCTTCTATGCTCAGGGCAACCGCCAGCACGCGGTTCTCAGGGCCAAATACCGGACGGTAGGCCACTTCGTACCAGCCACCGCCATTGTTGGTTTCGTACACGGTAGTCTCGCCCTGCAAGGCTTTCCGGTGATAATCTTTTGTTTCGTCGAGGAGGCCGGAAGCGATATAGTTGAGGATAGACTCACCGGCCTGCAGTTTTTTAAGTTGAAGAAAGCTTACCTCTTCGGCGGCGCGGGTATTAAAGGCAATGATATGCAGCTGGTCATCGAGCAGGTAGATGGCCTGTGGCGAGCTGTTGAGCAGGTAGCGCAGGTTAGCCTCGCTGGCAACAAGTTTTTCCTGTGCCTCTTTCTGCGAGGTGATATCGATCAGGGTTCCGTTCCAGGTAACTACGCTGTCCTGCTTGTGGTTGGGGAGGCTGTGGCCGTGCAGCCATTTATACTTCTGCTCGTCTTTCTGCCATGCCCTGAACTCAAACTCCCAGGGTTTTACCTCGTCGTAAGCCTCTTTAATGGTTTCCCAGAGTAGTTCCAGCTCGTCCGGATGCACTGTATCAAAAATCACCTTCGGGTTAATTTTAACCTCCTCCAGTTTAATATGGAACAAGCGCTCGATGCCTTCGCTGATGAACGGGAAACTATAGTTCAGGTCCCCATCCAGCTGAAACTGGAACACAACGCCCGGTATGCTGGCGCTTATCTCACGCAGCTGCCGCTCACGCCATTCCAGCGCCTGTATGGCCAGCACACGCCGGTCGATATTAATGGCCACTACTACCCGCGGGCGGATAGGGCCGTTGGTTGGCAGCAGATGCGACTTTACATCCACATAAAACTGGGAGCCGTCTTTACGCTGGTGTTTCCAGCCGGGCAGCGGTGGTAACTTACCATCCAGGTTAGCGAGTACTTCCCGGAGTTTCTCGCGTTGGTTTTCGGGTTGCAGATCGGCAATGGACATCTTGAGGAACTCCTGGCGTGTGTAGCCATACTCTTCTTCGGCAGCTTTATTTACTTCCAGTATCTGAAAAGTATCCTGGTCAAAAACCCACATGGGCAGGGCAATGTTCCGGAAAAGCGACCGGTACACCGACTGGCTTTCATTGAGGGCGTGGCGTAGCTGTTCCCTTTCCCTTATTTCGGATTTAAGGATGACATCGTGGTAACGCAACTGCCGCAGTACCCGCCGGATGAAGTAGGAAGCTACAGCGGTAACCAGTATAGCAGCCAGCAGCAGCAGGTTATAGCTGCGCATGGTATTGTTTATAGTTTGCAGCGCTTGCTCGCCCCGTTCCCTGGTCGTCACACTGATGCTGTCACTGAGTTCATTGAGGTAGGACTGGTGCTGATGGTGGGCAGGCAAAAGTCGCTGGCCTTCCAGGGTAATGGCTTCATCGTTCTGGTTTTCGCTGCTGAGCCTGAGTATATTTTGCAACAGTGCTGTATACTGTTGCCGGCTCTTCATGTAATTCTGGATTGTCTGCTTGCGGCTGGGATGTGACAATTTCTGATTCAGGGCCTCCAGGTCCGCCATTACATTGGCGTTGAACTGCATAATGCGTTTCTCCAGCTCGACCATCGTTGCCGTGTCGGTGGTCTGCAAATGCTTTATAGTGGCGTTATAGATCTGGTCTTCGTTGTTATGCAGGCTGTTTATCAGTTCCAGCTTATGCAGCGAGTCCGATACCATGGTATTATACTTTTCCTGCACTTCGCGGGCTGCGAGATAGGAATAGGCACTGATCAGGAGCAATGCCAGCGCAAGCACAGCCAGCACAATGGCAGTAAGCCGGGTAACTCGGGTATTGCGCGCGAAGTTAAAAATGCCTTCCTGCTCGTCTTTCATGTGCGGGTCTGTAGTGGAGCCAGTATGTTAGTAAATCTACAACTATACCTTATTTAATTTATATACGATAAAGTTGTTCGTTTTCATACTTCAAACGGGTGGCGTAGGTTGAACAGGCGTCGCACTTTATTCAGCGGGAAGAAGAAATGCCGGCAGGGCATGGCTAAAAGAACCCGGAAACAAGTGTATGCGGCACCCGGCTTTTTGTGGCCAGGCTCAGCGACACTAAATATAGCAATATAAACCCAATGGCAAAGTGTATATCCCGTTTCCTATATCTGTTAATTTTTCTGACCTGGTACCATCCGGGGAATTATGTAAATCATAGTAGTAAATGTGTAAGGGCTTCGGGCAGGGATGTTCGTAAATTTGTACTGTTGAAAATGACCTGACTGATATGGAAACGTTAACTAAGACCAACTATAAAAAAGCGACCTACCCCGTAGAGGGCATGACCTGTGCGTCCTGCGCCTCGAGTATTGAAAGTATGCTGCGCCACCGCGAGGGCGTAGCCGAAGCCAATGTGAATTTTGCCGGTAAAAGCGTGCAGGTAACCTATGAGCCAACTATAGTTAACCCGGCCCAGCTGCGCGAAACGGTACAGGAGATCGGCTTTGATATGCTGATCGAGACCCAGACACAGGAAGAACTGGAAGCCCGCGAAGCCAGAGCGCTGAAAACCCTGAAGACCAAAACTATAGTTGCCGTGGTGCTGGCCTTGCCGGTGTTTATATTAGGCATGTTCTTCCACGGACACTTCACTTGGGGCAACTGGGCCATGCTGCTGTTTACCACGCCAATCCTGCTTTGGGCAGGGCAGCGTTTCTTTACCGGGGCCTGGGCACAGGCTAAACACGGCCGCGCCAACATGGACACACTGGTAGCCCTGAGTACAGGTATCGCTTTCATCTTCAGTGTGTTTAATACCGTTTATCCGGAGTTTTTCCTGAGCCGGGGACTGGAGCCACATGTTTATTTCGAAGCCGTAGCCGTAATCATCGCTTTTATCCTGATAGGTAAATACCTGGAAGAAGGGGCTAAGAACCGAAGTTCCGAAGCCATTAAAAAGCTGATGGGCCTGCAGCCGAAAACAGTACGTATTCTGCGGGATGGTGCTGAACTGGAGATCAGGATAGAAGAAGTGCGGGTAGGTGACAGGGTAATTCTGTTGCCCGGCGACCGCGTGCCTGTAGATGGTGAAGTTGCCGCAGGTACTACGTATGTGGACGAAAGCATGCTGAGTGGCGAACCGTTGCCAGTGCAGAAACAAGCAGGCGATAAAGTATATGCCGGAACTATAAACCAGAAAGGCAGTGTACAGCTTATCGCGCAAAAGACCGGTGGCGAAACCATGCTGGCCCACATCATTAAAATGGTGCAGGAAGCCCAGGGCAGCAAAGCCCCGGTACAAAAGCTCGTCGATAAGATTGCCGGAATTTTTGTGCCGGTGGTGCTGGGCATCGCTGTGCTTACCTTACTTTCCTGGATCGTGCTGGGTGGCGAAGCTTACCTGACGGAAGGTTTCCTGTCGATGATCTCGGTGCTGGTAATTGCCTGCCCGTGTGCGCTTGGTCTGGCAACCCCAACGGCTATAATGGTGGGCGTTGGCCGCGGTGCCGAAAATGGTATCCTGATTAAAGATGCCGAAAGCCTGGAGCGTGCCCATGAAGTGAATGCCGTGATACTTGATAAGACCGGAACTATAACTTTAGGCAAACCAACTGTAACAGACGTGATCTGGGCAAATAACGCACAGCAGCACGCGCAACTGGAAACGTACTTTTACTCCATGGAAGCCCAGTCGGAGCACCCGATCGCGCAGGCTGTGTATAGTTACTATAGGGAAGCAGGCGCCCAGGTGCTACAACCCGACTATTTCAGCAGTTTGACCGGGTTGGGTATTGAAGCAGATTTTAATGGTAAGCGCTACTATGCCGGTAACTATAAACTGTTGCAGCAGCACGGTATAACTATACCGGATGAACTGGCACAGCAAACTATAGCGCTGCAGAACGAAGCTAAAACCGCTATCTACTTTGCAGATGCTACCCAGGCACTTGGCGTTTTTGCGGTAGCCGACCCAATTAAAGAAAGTGCCGCCCAGGGTATAAAAGCCATGCAGGATGCCGGCATAGAAGTGTACATGCTGACCGGCGATAACAGCCAGACAGCCGCTGCCGTATCCCGACAGGTGGGTATTACGAACTATAAGGCCGAGCTAATGCCGCAGGATAAAGCCGATTTTGTGAAGCAACTGCAGGCAAACGGCAAACACGTAGCCATGGTAGGAGACGGTATAAACGACGCGCAGGCACTGGCCACTGCCGACATCAGTATAGCCATGGGGCAGGGCACCGACATTGCCATGGACGTAGCGGGAATCACACTCATGCGCTCCGACCTGACGCAGGTAGCTGCTGCTGTAAAATTATCCAGAGCCACTGTTAAAACCATCCGGCAGAACCTGTTCTGGGCCTTTTTCTATAACGTGATCTGTATTCCGGTAGCTGCGGGGCTGTTATTTCCGTTCACCGGTTTCCTGCTAAGCCCGATGATTGCCGGTGCAGCCATGGCCTTCAGCTCCGTATCGGTGGTGGGTAACAGTTTACGTTTGCGTACTATAAAGTTAAAATAAGTGTTTAGTTAATAAATTATGTTAAATATGAAGACCTATAAATTCAAGACCAATATTAATTGCGGAAATTGCGTAAAGGCCGTTACCCCACACCTGAACAAGCTGGAAGGCACAAGCTGGGAGGTAGACACGAATAACCCGGACAAGATACTGGAAGTGAAGACCGAAACGCTTGATGCAGATCAGATCAAAAGCACGGTAGAGAAAGCTGGCTTTACAGCTGAGCAGGTATAAACGATAGCAACTATAAAAAGAGAAGGCTGGCCCGAAATGGTCAGCCTTTTTTACATTAGAGAGGCCCCGCACCCTTTGCGTAAACCTTAGCGCTCTTCGTGGGTAAATTTAAACACAAGGGACGCAAAGTAGAGCGCTACGTGCGCAAAGATGGTTCACTGGTAGTTATGTTTCTGACACGGCCAGGCAAAATGGCGTAGAAGAACATTACCAGCCCGATCAAAAGCAATCCCAGTGATTCGCGTGCTTCTTCAATATTTTTGATATCGCCGCCACCAACTTCCAGGCCTTCGTACTTTACCGGCCAAACCATAAAAGCACCGATTACGCAGGCCGCGCAAGCCACTGCCATCACCACCATAGGCAATTTACCAAAAGCTGCCAGCACACATATGGCACCAGCCACCACATAAATTGCTATCCACAGGGCAGGGTCCGGGTCGTTGTACTGCATGGCCGCAAAACTGATGAACAGCAGGCAAAGAATGATTCCAGTCGTTATCCGAAGCATAGTTAGGGAGTTTGAAAACGATATAGCTATACTTGAATTTTTACGAAAAGTTATAGTTGCTATCAAAGCAAAAAGGACAGCCGAAGCCATCCTTTTATTACTTGTGAACCTCTGAAATTTATAGTTACCAGGCCCATTCCGGGCACAGGATGCGACGTGTGTTGCGCAGTTTAAAACCTACTACCACTTCGTGGCTGCCGGCATGCGCCTGTCCAAGTGGCGAGGTACTGGCATCATAAGAATAAGAGATATCAAACAAATGGCTGACGTTGATACCCGCCATGGCTGCGACAGACTCGTTGTGGCGGTACGTAACCCCAGCCCAGATGCGGTTGGCATACATCACCTTGGCTGTGGCATCTACCGAAACGGGGCTGGGTTGTGCCATTTTCACCATCACCGATGGAATAACCGACAAATAAGGCGAAACATCTACCCTGTAACCTGCTGTGGCAAAATAATGCTGCTGCAGTCGGCCTTCGTTGTCGGTTATCACAGAGTTATCGTTGATGTATTTCCGTTTGCTTGGCACCAGCTGCGAGCCGGCTAAACCTACATAAAAATCATAGGAGTAAAGCCAGATACCCATGTTCAGGTCAAACTTCATTTCGTTTACGCGGCCATCGTAAATAGCCGGGTCATTGCCTTGTGCTGTAGTTACCGTGCCCGGGTCCAGGCTGTACTGTATAAAGCCCGGTGCCACACCCGCCGATACGCGCAACGATTTGGTGAGCGGCTGGTGATAGGCATAGCTGAGGCTCATGCTACCACGCTTTAAAGGACCTGTTCTGGTGCTGGCTGCCTGCACGCCAAGTCCGTGGTGCGGACGTATCTTTTTATACTTGCTCGGCTTTTTGGTAGTAGCTTCCTTAGCTGCCGACCCAATGCGCCCGCCCCTGTAAGACGAAGACATATCCTTGTTGATCGGCATATGAAAGCTAGCATAATAAGACTGTGGTGCACCTTCCAGTCCGGACCACTGCTGTCTTGTACCCAGTTTCAGGTCGCCATAATCTTCGATACCTGTAATGGCAGGGTTAAGCAGGTAGTTGTTGGTAGAATACTGTGTGTACTGTGGTCTTTGCTGCGCCATGGCCTGGCCGGCAAGCAGTAACACAATAACTAAGGCTAAAAGTTTGTTCATAGATTACCGTTATTTAACGATTGTTATACTTCCTGATAATGGTTTCTCACCTGGCTCCAGCTGGATGATGTAGTAATAAGTAGCAAGTGGTAATTCCTGCCCGTTGTGGCGGCCATCCCACGGCGACTGGTACCCGTTCGACTGGAAGACCATAGTGCCCCACTGGTTAAACACCTGCACCTTACAGTTCGGGTACTTCTTCAGGTTGGCAATTTCCCAGGTATCGTTTATGCCGTCGCGGTTTGGTGTAAAAGTGTTTGGTATCTCCACAAAAGGAAGCACTGTTACCGTAACTTCATCCGTGAAAGTACAGCCACCCGCCGTCGTTATAGTTACTTTATAAGTTGTAGTCGATTCTGGTGTAGCCACCGGATTTGCCACATTAGGGTTGCTCAGGCCAACCGCCGGAGACCAACTGTAGCTATCACCGCCACTGGCTTCCAGCGTAGTGCTTCTGCCTTTGAGAATAGTTACATCCGGGCCTGCATCTGCGGATGGCTCTGTAACTGTTACCGTTACGGCTGTGCGTTCGCTGGCACAAGAGAGTGTTACTTCCTGCACGTAGTAAGTGGTGGTATGCGTTAGCGCAGGCGTAGTAAAGGTATTGCCCACACCCAGCAAGGCACCCGAGCTTGCCGAAGCGTACCATTCCAGCCTGCCTTCTTTGCCTGTAGCCGATAGCGTCACATTGTTGCCAGAGCAAACTATAGCACCTTTCGCCACCGGTGCATCCGGCTGTGCAGTGATGTGCACAACTATAGCATTGCTCACCAGGCCTTCGCACGACTCAGAAGTAACCACTCTTCTGAACCAGGTTTTCTGCGTCAGTGGCATTGGGTTATAGTTTTGCCCGTTGTTGGCGCCCGGTGCAGTTGTAAAACCTTTGTCCGGACCAGTAGTGCTGTATTCCCATAGGTAACTATAGTTGCCGCTGCCACCGGTTGGCGTAGTGCCAGTTAATGTAGATGGCGCTGTAGCGTAACAGATCGTTTGGTTGGTGCTGATCTTGTTATTGCTCATAGCAGGCTTCACCGTGATCATCACTTCCTGACTCTCGTGCGAGCGCGGGCCCGAGATCACAATTCTGCGGAACCAGGTATCTTGTGTTAGTGCTGGCGGAGCATAATCGATGCCGTTGCTCACACCTTTGGCAGACACCCACACAGCGCCTGGCTCCGATGTTTTGTACTGCCACTGGTAAATGTAGCCGCCTTCGCCACCTTCCGGCGTAGAGCCTTTCAGCACCTGTGGTGTGTTACCGAAGCAAATCACCTGGTCAGCCTGAATATTGTTGTTTGAAATTGATGGTGTAATCGTAATCTTGACAGCGTTGGAGATGCTTTCGCAACCACCCGAGAACACGCGTCTGCGGTACCATGTATTTTCAGAGAGAACGCCCGGACTATAGTTTCTGCCATCGTTTAATCCGGTTGCAGTCTTATAGTTTGTGCCATCTGTACTCACTTCCCACAGGTAGGTGTAAGTATTATCGCCGCCCGCCGGCAGGGAACCTGTCAACGGAGCCGGACGCTGGCCTGAGTAAATCGTCTGATCAGTTGTGATTGTGTTTCTGGTGATTTGCGGAGACACGGTCACTTTCACCACATTTGATACATGCGCACATGCACCCGAAGTAACTACTCGTCTGAAGTAAGTTGTTACCGACAAAGCGCCTGGCTGGTAGTTAACACCTGTACCCACTGTAGTGAATGCCGCAGGCGAATTAGTTGTAGTAGACTGCCACTCGTAACGATAGGTGCCATTGCCACCATTTGGGGTAGATCCTTTCAATAGGGCAGGAGTACCACCCACACACACCATTTGCTCTTCGGTGATCGTGTTATCTGCGATCACCGGATTCACATCAATCTTAACTGCAGCCGAATAATCGAAACATTTGCCGGATGTAACCTTGCGGCGGAACCAGGTTGGCACAGTTAGAGCTGCTGGCTGGTACGATTGGTTGCTGTTCACGCCCGGAGCCGGACTATAGGTTACACCATCGGTACTAATTTCCCACAGGTAAGTAAAGGCACTGATGCCGCCTGCATGCTTAGACCCGTTGATGATGCCTAGTTTGCCGTTCTCGCAAACTATAGTTTCGGTAGCTGTGATGGTATTGGCAACTATAGCCGGATGCACTATCACCTGCACCACATTGCTTTCCAGTTTAGCGCACGGTCCTGAAACTACAGTTCGCTTATACCAGGTTGTTCTGCTCAGTTTGCCCGGCTGGTAGTCTTTCACGTTGCTGTTGGCGATCTCTGTAAATGATGTGCCATTCTCACTGTAAGACCAGCTATAGCTATAGTTACCATCGCCACCTGTCGGATCTGAGCCAGCAAGTAAAGCAGGTGTTTCACCTTCACAGATAGCTACAGCCGGCTTAACTGTATTATTTTCAAGTGCTGGCAATACATCTACTTTCACCGGCTCGCTTACATGCTCGGCACATGGCCCTGAGATCACCACGCGGCGGAACCAGGTTGTTTTGGTAAGTGCTGTTGGCTGGTAAGTTGCCGAAGTTGCGCCTGCAATGGTTTTAAAGTCAGCATCCACGCCTTCGGTTTTCTTTTCCCAACGGTAAGTATAGGTACCGTTTCCGCCATCCGGTCCTGCGCCTGCTCCGCTAATTAAAGCTGGTGTTTGTCCGGCGCAGATGGCTGCAGTTGGCGCTACAAGGCTGTTGTTGCTGATGTTTTTGTTTACCTTAACGGTAACGGCAGTGCGCTCAGAGCTTCCGCAACCATTAGCATTTACTGTCTCAACATAATAAGTTGTAGTAGCGCTCAGTGCAGGCGTTTCGAAGCTACGGCCAGTGAATACCGGTTTCGTGCCATCAGCAGTTGTGTACCAGTTATAGTTGCCTGATGCAGAAACAGTAAGCGTAGCTTTGGTGCCTTCGCAGATGGTAACACCCGCCACGGCAGGAGCCACCGGAAGCGGCACTACCGTTACCTCAATGGCCGGCGACACATCCACGCACGTGCCTGACATTACTTCGCGCTTGTACCAGGTGGTGGTAGCCACAGCGCCCGGTGTATAGTTTGGCAGGTTGTTAGTGCTTGCAGCCGGTGTGTAAGTGCCGTTTGCGCCAGTTGTGCTCACCATCCAGCGGAAACTATAGTTACCATCTCCGCCGGTTGGCGTTGTACCGGTAAGCACTGCAGCTTCAGTACCGAAACAGATTACCTGGTCTCTGGAGATGATGTTGCTGGCAATAACCGGGTTCACATGAATTTTGATGGTGTTGCTGATGCTCGCATCGCAAGGGCCGCCGGTAACTTCGCGCTTAAACCAGGTACTGCGGGTTAGTGCGCCTACCTTATAGTTGATGCCGTTGTTCTGGCCGGTAGCAAGGGTAAAGTTTTCGCCGTCGGTGCTCATGTACCAGCGGTAGCTATAGTTGCCATCACCATTTTCCGGTTGACTTCCTTCCAGCACCTGCGGTATGGCATTGGCACAAACTGTTTGTTCACCAACTATAGTGTTGTTTGTGATCGGTTTATAGATCGTGATCTTCACCGGCTGGCTGATGCTCACCTGGCAAGTGCCTGATGTTACTTTTCTGCGGAACCAGGTATTTACATCTACTGAGCCCGGCTTATAGTGCTGGTCTGAATTGTTACCTGGTGCCTGCGTGTAAGTACCGTTCTCGCCGGTGGTGCTCATTTCCCACAGGTAGCTATAGGTATTGTTTCCGCCGTCTGGCAGACTGCCGTTCAGCTGGGCTATAGTTGCGCCAAGGCAATAGGTAGCATCTTCCGACACTGTATTGTTGCTGATAACAGGTGTTACACTCACTTTTACCGGCTCCGATACGTGCGAGCAAACCCCAGAAGTAGCCACTCTGCGGAACCAGGTAGGTACAGTAAGCGCGCCCGGTCGGTAATCTTTGCCAGTAGCACCTTCCACTTTACTAAAGCCTTCCGTTGCCGATTTCGTGCTGATTTCCCAGTAATAGCTATAGTTGCTGTCACCGCCGATAGGAGTAGAGCCCACTAACGGATCAGGTGTCTGACCTGCACAGATCTCAGCTACAGGCTCAATAGTGTTATTACTGATCACATCCAGCACTGTTATAGTTGCCGGAGTTCTCGGGCTGATACAACCATCAATAACCGCCTGCACATAGTAAGTTTTGCTCTCATTTACAGATGCGATGCCAAACGAACGGCCCTGGAATAACATCGTACCGCCTTCTGCCACATCAAACCACTGGTAGATGGTGGCATTGCCTTGCGCTATTAACGTGGCGCCACTGCCTGTTCCGCATAGGGTAACCGGGGCAACTGTAGGCGCCGGAGTGGCCGGACGAACTGTAACTTTTACAGCAGTACGCACGCTGGTACAGCCGCCTTCTATCGTTGTCTCTACATAATAAGTAGTGGTTTTGTCAAGAGCAGGTGTTTCAAAAATAGCGCCTTCGCCTAACAGGTTGCCACCTGTGGCAGCATCGTACCAGGCCAGTTTACCTACCGGGTTTTGTACCTGCAAAGTAGTGCCGAAGCCAGGGCAAAGAATTTCCGCCGCAGCAACATTGGGGGCTTTAGGTAGTTCGTTTACAGTAACTATAACCTGGTCCTTTGTCTCGCAGCTGCCTTCGCCGAAAGTATAGGTTAAGGTATAAACGCCTGCTTTCGATGGTGTAAACGTGCCGTTAGCTGTTACCAGCGCAGAACCGCTCCATTTACCACCAGCCGGGCTTGCTTTCAAGTTGAAGCTGCCGCTGTTCAGACACACCGTAATATCCTGACCGGCATCGGCAACCGGAGCTTCGTTAACAGTAACCTGCATTGTACTATAGTTGCTGCAGCCGTTCGGGTCGGTGTAGGTATAGGTTAAGGTAATAGTGCCGGTTTGGGCTGGTGGTGTAAACGTACCGTCTGCCGATACATGCGCACCGCTCCAAACACCACCTGCAGGGCTACCCAACAGTTTGGTTGGAACCGGGTTGTTACAAACCGTGATGTCAGGTCCTGCACTTACAACTGGCAATGGGTTTACTTTTATAGTTACCTGTGCCGTGCTGCTGCAACCGGTTTCATCATCAAATCCGGTAACGGTATAGGTTGTGGTTTGAGCTGGCGTGGCCGTTACTTCAGCGCCGGTTGTAGCCGATAAACCTGTTGCCGGAGACCATTCGTAACGGTCGGCACCGGATGCAGTAAGCACTGCCTGTCCCTGACCAACACAAATCTCATACACATCAGCAACCAGCTCTACTTTCGGTGGTTCGTTTACAACTATAGTTACAGTAGTGGTGCTGATACAGCCCGTAGCACTGTTCTTGCCAGTTATAGTATAAGTGGTTGTCTTGGTTGGTTTTGCTGTAACCGTGCTGCCAGTGGTGGCACTCAAGCCATCGGCAGGTGCCCAGGTATAAGTGTCAGCGCCGGTTACGGTTATAGTAGTGCTGCCGCCTTTACAAAGTACAGGCATTTCGGCCGTAGCTTTCAGTTCTGGCAAAGCATCAATTCTAATTTGTTGTACTGCCGGCTCCGAATCACCACATTCGTTTATCGCTACTACGCTAACTGCATACAAGCCAGCTTCCGGGAAGACTATAGTTGGGTTAGCCGATGTGCTGCTGCCTTCTGTAAAGGTTGTATTCCCGCCGGTTACTGTCCAGCGGTAGCCAGTTATAGTTCCGGATTGCGCATCGTAAGTGGGTTTGTGGGCTGCGTTAGCTGCTGTAAAAGCTATCGTTTTCGGACCACAGTATACGGCATTGGCAGGCAGCGTAACAACAGGCTTACTGCGTATAGTTATTTTCTGCTCTTTTATACTGGCCGGGGCACACAGGTTGGTTGCAACAAGCTTTATAGTGTAATCTCCTGCCTTCGTGAAATTGAACTCCGGATTTTCAGATGTAGCCGTAGTGCCATTGGCAAAGCTCCAGCCGTCCGCAGATAGTACCTGCCAGGTATAGGTTACGCCATCGCCAGTTGAGGTATTAAGGGCTTTAAACGTAGTAGGCGTACAGTTTGCAGACGGGGCAGGATCTAAGGTGAAATCTGCTACAGGCGGAGCCGCAACTATAATTTCCTGCTCTTTGCTGCTCGATCCGCAGGATAAGCTGGTATCCAGAGACTTGGCTGTTAACGTAAGTTTATATCTGCCTGGCTCGGTAAATACAATTTTAGGGCTTTTAGAGGTAGCCGTTCCGGATACAAAACGCCAGCCGGTTGCCGGCTCTATTTTCCATTCGCTCTGGTAGGTTTCGGTATTGTTGGTAGCATCGTACCCGCTCTTGGTCAGGTTTTGCAGGTTTACCGGCACGTTCACACACAGCGATGTGCCGTTGCCAACAGCAAAGTCCGCTTCAGGGCCTTTGGAGATACGAATACCGGAAAACGTGGCGCGTGATGAACTACAAGGGTTTTTGGCGTATCCGGTTAAGGTAAATCCAAACTCCGTGTTCTTTGATGATTCGTTGAAGGTATGGTAAATGTAACGGTCGGCTGGCAGCTCGTCGTGCTTGTAGGTAATGGCTGGGGTGCCGTCATCAAACTGGAATGTGTACACGGTCTCAGGGGAGTTGCCATCTACGCCAGTGATCTTGAAGCGGTAAGTGGCAGGGGCGCATTGCGTGTTATTACCATCGCTGGAGATGCCCAGTCCCGGGTTGCTGCCCACAAACATACGCTTAGTAGTGGTAGTACTACAGCCGTTTTCGCCAATTACGGTAAGTACGATATCATAGCCACCGCCGGCAGTATAGGTATGTGTTACTCTATCGAAGTTTTTGCCATAGGTATTGGTTTTGCCATCACCCCAGCTAATGTGGTATTCTTTGTTTGTTTCCTTGGTTTTGGAAGTGTTCTCTATGTTCAGCGTGAACTTAAACCCGGATGAGCTGCTGGAGTAGCTGCAATAGGTAAAGTTGAGTTCGGGATACTCGGGATCTGTGATGCTGGCATCCGGTGCACCTGCAATTGTTATGCTATCAGATGTCCCTTCGCACTCAGCGGTATTGGTGGTCTTTACCCAGTAAGTGCCAGGGGTTGTGATCTTTATGCTAGGTGTTGTTTCGCCGGTAGACCAGGTATAGGTTTCGGCTTCTGAAGCTTGTAAAATCACCTCGCCGTTACAGAGAGAAGCTCCCTGTGGCGTGCTTATTTCAGGTTTACAATCCTGTGCGAGTACACTATTTGCCCACGTCCCGAAGAAAAAAATCAGGAAGGGCAGAAGGCTGCCTCTAAGATATGACTGCATGGCTAAAAGTCAGTAAAGTGTGTTACAAAAGCAGTTTTGTTATTGTATTGATTTAAAACAGAGAGAGCAGTTCCTTGCCGCCCGCTTTGTGCGAAAAATTCAGATCGATAGTGTACTGGTACTTTTCCGGTTCTCTATCTGGTCATTTATTATGCAGCAGGTAGTTAATCTGCCTGCCTGCACAAGTTTCACTCAAATCGAAATAATAAAAATCGATCCGAGGCTTTGGAGTCAGCTGGTAATTGCAATTTTTAAAGTGTTGTAAATTACAATCCCCGTTGCGTGACAAACCAAATTTAAAAATAATAAGTTTAATCCTGTTCCTGTTTTTTTATGAAACTGCTCTTGTATCAGATGTGTAGAATATATTTTAAGCCTGGTAAGTGGTAGGTTGAGCTGCACGTTCCATAAATTCTATGCTGCGGCATTGATTTGTAACTATAGTATGATGTGTAATTATTTTTATACTATAGTTTGGGTTGAAAGTGTATTAGTTAATAAAATTATTGGTTTTGTTAAACATTTGAAGTTGCGCTAACACCGCCTGCCTTACCTGCACCTCACTTACCCATCCTTAACTATTGTTTTGGACTCCTTTTAGCGGAGTGATTCCCTTTAGCAGAAAAAAAATTGCACGAAGCCGGTAGGGTCCTTAAAACTGGTAGTACAATGTATGTATTAATAAAGTGCAAAACTATAAATTGATTAATTTTGCGGCGGAGCACTGTGTTATGGGCCAAAATGAGTGCAAAATGGGCTTAATTCTCTAATATTAATATATTTTTATATAGTGTGTTGCTTGTATTAGTAAATTAAAATTATTTAATCAATCTAAAGAAAACACTAAACCATTCGGAATTAGGTGCCGTAATTTAAACTGCCTGAAGCGGAGTAGGATTGTGCTGGCAGAGCCCTTACAGGAAGCAGGCGTACTCGATTATAGTACTATTTATGTTTTACCGGCCATATTCTGAACCAAACCATTAACAGCGGATAAAACCTGATAGCGGGTAGCCAGCATGAGTTACAGAAAACAGCCGGAAAAACGACCAGAAGTATATGGTTATAATTTTACAGTGTCTCTGAAATGAATAAATATCAACATTATTACAGTTTTAACAGGATCATTCTGCTAATTCTGGATGTAGCCCTTATTGCCCTCGCATTTAACTTATCAAACCTTTTCCGGTACGGTACGGTCGAGCTGGATCATCAGTATAGTATCTTCTTCGTGCTGTTTGCGCTTGTGTGGTGGATCGTTTCCGGATTCTCGAATTTCGTATTCCGCGTAGATGGTTTTATATCCATTGGCAAACGGTTCTCTAACCTGATCAATGCCTTTTTGCTGCATGCCTTTATACTGGCTACCTGTATCGTGATCTTCAACCTGGAAGAGATTTCACGTCTGCTGCTGCTGTATACCTATATCTCTACTGCCATGCTGATCGGTTTAAGCCGTCTGTTGTTTATGCAGCTGAGCCGCTATTTTACCAAATCCGACATGGCTTATTCCCGTTACGTTATTGTGGGCAGCGGACAGGCAGCTATAAACCTGTACCACACGTTCAGCAACGACGAAAACCCGGGTACCAAATTTATGGGCTTTTTTGACGATACGCCGGATACAAACAGTCCATACCGTAATTTGGTAAAAGGCTCGGTAGCCGATCTGCAGGAGTACTGCCTGCAACACAGCATCGACGAGATCTATTATACCAAGGCACTGGATAATAAAGAACAGGTAGATGAACTGACCGCTTTCTGCGATGACAACTTTGTGTACTTCCGTATTGTGCCGGATTTCAGTGCCATTGTGCAGAAAGATGTGAACCTGTACTTCTACCACAATATTCCGATCATCAGTGTGCGTAAAGAGCCACTCGAGCAGGTAACGAACCGCATGATCAAGCGCGCTTTTGACATTGTGTTCTCACTGGCTGTTATCCTGCTCATCTTCCCGATCGTGCTGCCGATCATCGCGCTGCTGATCAGGCTGGAATCTGAAGGACCGATCTTTTTTAAGCAACTGCGCCCTGGTAAAAAGAACCGCCTGTTTGTTTGCTACAAATTCAGAACAATGCGTGTAAACAACCAGACCGAGTTACAGGCTACTAAAAACGACCCGCGCATCACCCGCATCGGGGCTATTCTGCGCAAAACCAACCTCGACGAGTTGCCACAGTTCTTTAATGTGCTGTTAGGCGATATGTCGGTGGTAGGGCCACGTCCGAACCTAGTATCGCAGCTCGATCATTATTCAAAAGTGATATCGAAGTATAAAATGCGCCATTTCGTAACACCGGGCATTACCGGTTACGCACAGGTAAGCGGCTACCGCGGCGAGACTAAGGAAGTGCACCTGATGGAGAAGCGCGTGGAATACGACGTGAAATATATGGAGAACTGGAGTTTTATGATGGACATGAAGATCATCTTCCTGACCGTCTGGAACATGATAAAAGGCGAAAAAAATGCTTACTAACGCACCACATACCAAGCCCGCTGCTACTGCACCACCCTTGCAACTGAAGCGCCGATTACTGACTTCGGATATAACAGCAGGCACGTTTAAAGATTTTGTAAAGCAGGTGTTCTGGCTTAGTGAACACAAACAGTCGAGCTACGTGTGTTTTGCCAACGTGCACATGCTGGTAGAAGCGTACCGCGACAGGGATTTTAACCAGATCCTGAACAATGCCGATGTGGCTTGCCCCGATGGCGGCCCCCTTTCCAGGCTTATGAAACTTCTCTACGGTGAGCAACAAGACCGCGTAGCAGGCATGGACCTGTTACCGGCGCTCCTGCAGGAAGCCGAAGCCCGTGGTAAATCGGTTTACTTTTACGGCTCTACCGACGAGGTACTGGAGGCCGTAGTTAAAACAGCCAGACAGAAGCACCCGAACCTAACTATAGCAGGCCATTACTCGCCTCCGTTCCGGAAGTTAACCCACATAGAAGATACAGCTATAGTTAACATGATAAATGAAGCCAATCCGGATCTGGTATTTGTGGCACTGGGTTGCCCGAAACAGGAACGCTGGATGGCCGAACATAAGGGCAAAGTAAATGCCTGCATGCTGGGCGTAGGTCAGGCTTACATGACATTTGCCGGGCTGGAGAAACGCCTGCCGAAATGGGCGCGTGACCTGAGCCTGGAATGGGCATACCGTCTGGTGCAGGAGCCGCGGCGCCTCTGGAAGCGTTACCTGGTAACCAACAGCATGTTTGTGGCACTGACCCTGAAACTGCTGGCAAACAGAGCCCTGGGCAGAAGTTCTGGAAAGCAGTCGCTTGGCTGAATTAATCCAATAAAAAAAGTAGCATGAGGTATGGAGCTTACATAGAACATTATTATCGCTACCATTCAAACTATGGCTACTACCGGCGCTATGTGCTGCGGTACTATACCAAATTGTGTCATTCCCGCCGAAACAACAGCTCTATCCTTTACCCGAAACAAACCTGTGTGGTCACTGCCATGCAATTCTATACGTCCCGAAAAAGCCAGTACGAATTTACTGAGCCTGCTGTAACGGCAGCCTGACGTATTTCTATACAAAAAAATAAAATTAAGTAAATCAAAATATAGCAATAGCCGTATCAAATACCGACCGCAACAAAAGCTGCAGGAATAGTACAGTTTATTGGTGCGGTGCAAATTTTTAACCCGATAACCCTTATACTTATGAAAGCAGTTATACTTGCTGGTGGCTACGGAACCCGGATCAGCGAAGAAAGCGGCGTAAGACCAAAACCCATGGTAGAGATTGGTGGCAAGCCTATTCTATGGCACATCATGAAGATTTATTCTTACTATGGCATTAATGAGTTCGTGATCTGCTGCGGCTACAAGGGCCACATGATAAAAGAATATTTTGCCAACTACTGCCTGCATAATTCTGATGTAACCTTTGACATGCGCAAGAACAGCATGGAAGTGCATCGTAACAACACAGAGTCGTGGAAGGTAACACTGGTTGACACCGGCGAAGGCACCATGACTGGCGGCCGTCTGAAGCGTGTAAAAGAGTATGTTGGCAACGAAACTTTCTGCCTGACTTATGGCGATGGCGTAAGCGATGTGGATGTAGCCGCTTCTATCGAGTTCCACAAAGCACAGGGAACACTGGCCACACTTACTGCGGTACAGCAGCCGGGCCGTTTCGGTGCCTTTAACCTGTCATCAGAAGCAACCCGCATCAACCAGTTCCAGGAGAAGCCAACAGGTGGTGAAATGCCATGGATAAACGGTGGTTTCTTTGTGCTGGAACCAGGCGTATTCGATTACATTGAAGACGACAGCACCACCTGGGAGCGCGAGCCGATGGAGCAATTGGCCAAAGAAGGCGAACTGTCCGCTTACCGCCACACTGGTTTCTGGCAGCCAATGGATACCCTGCGCGACAAGCACGTGCTGGAAGAACTATGGCAGAAAGGTGAAGCCCCATGGAACGTGTGGTGCAAAATGCTGACGACTGCCAAAAACTAAGAAATTCCTTCCTCAACTATAGATTTAAATACCCTCACCTATGAAGATATTAATAACCGGAAATATGGGTTATGTGGGCCCTGACGTAGTTAGCCAGTTGCGCGCCACGTACCCCGAAGCTACCCTTATTGGCTACGATATGGCCTATTTCGCTACAAGCCTTACAAATGCGCCTTTCCTGCCGGAGAGCAAACTAGACCAGCAGCTGTTTGGCGATGTGCGCACCATGCCAGCCGAAGTATTGGAAGGTATGGATGCCGTAGTGCATCTGGCAGCCATTTCGAACGACCCGATGGGTAACAAATTTGAAGAAGTAACACTGGATGTAAACTATAGATCATCGATCAGAATTGCGGAGATGGCGAAAGCTGCCGGTGTAAAGAACTATGTGTTTGCATCAAGCTGCAGCATGTACGGTGCAGCATCAGAGCAGGCCAAGACCGAGGATTCTGAACTGAACCCGCTGACGGCGTATGCCCGCTCAAAAGTTGCCTCAGAGAAAGAACTGGCTCCTCTAGCTGGCGATGGCTTTACCATTACCTGCCTGCGTTTTGCCACTGCCTGCGGCATGAGCGACCGATTGCGCCTTGACTTAGTGCTGAATGACTTCGTAGCTGGAGCAATTTCAACTGGCAAAATCACGATACTGAGCGATGGAACGCCATGGAGACCGTTGATCCACGTAAAAGACATGGCACGCGCTATTGAATGGGCTATTACCCGAACTCCGGAAAACGGTGGCGAATTCCTGGCAGTAAATGCTGGTAGCAACGAGTGGAACTACCAGGTGAAGGAACTGGCCCAGGCTGTAGCGGAAGTGATTCCGGGTACTGAAGTATCTGTGAATTTAGAAGCGGCCCCTGACAAACGCTCTTACCGCGTAAACTTCGACCTGTTTAAGGCGCTGGCACCTAACCACCAGCCCCAGGTATCCTTAAAGCAGGCTATAGTTGAGCTTCGCGAGGGCTTAACGCAGATGGGCTTTAAAGATGGCGACTTCCGTAACTCACAACTGATGCGCCTGAAAGTGCTGAACCACCTGCAGGAAATAAACGCCATCGATGAACAACTGCAGTGGCAGCGCAGTGCCAAAAAAGTAGCTGAAGAAACTGAATTAGAGATCGCATAACATCACCCGACCATGATATTTACAGAAACCAAGCTGAAAGGCGCCTATATAATTGATGTAAAACGTCTGGAAGATGAGCGTGGCTTTTTTGGCCGTTCGTTTTGCCAGAAAGAGTTCGAAGAGTTCGGCCTGACCAATGACATCCGTCAGGCAAATGTATCTTATAACAAAGTAAAAGGTACACTTCGCGGCATGCATATGCAACTGGCCCCAAACGAAGAAACCAAACTGGTACGCTGCACACGCGGTGCTATTTATGATGTGATCATTGACATGCGCCCGGATTCTGAAACCTACAAGCAGTGGATAGGCGTGGAGCTGACTGCCGATAACTATAGAATGCTGTTTGTACCGGAGGGTTTTGCCCACGGCTTCATTACCCTGGAAGATAACACTGATGTGACGTACAATGTAACAGAGTTCTATACACCAGGTGCTGAGCGTGGCTATCGCTGGAACGATCCTGCTTTTAACATCGAATGGCCAATCGAGCCGGTGGTGATCTCTGAAAAAGACCAGGCACACCCCGACTTTGTAGAAGAAACCCAGAAAACTGAAGGAAAACTGCTGGTGTAATGCCGGCAGTTTTCTGCATTTAACCCTTTAACTATAGTATAAAATGATATTAATTGATACTGCCTTAGCCAAACGTCAGGCCGAAAATAACCCGATTAAAGTAGCCATGGTTGGTGCCGGCTTTATGGGCCGCGGTATTGCGCTTCAGATCTGCAAATACGTGCAGGGCATGGAGCTGGTAGCCATCGCCAACCGCGACATCTCTAAAGCAAAAAGAGTTTACAACGAAGCCAGCGTAAATACGGTGGAAGAAGTAGCGTCTCTGGAGAAACTGGAAGAAAACATACGTGAAGGCAAATACAGCATTACCGACGATGCCATGCTGCTATGCCGTGCCGAAGGCATTGATGCCATTATTGAAGTGACCGGTGCCGTAGAATTCGGTACAAACGTAGCCATGCGTGCTATCGAGAACGGAAAGCACATCATCATGATGAATGCGGAAGTAGATGGTACCGTTGGCCCGATCCTGAAAGTGTATGCCGACAAAGCCGGTGTGGTGTTCACGAATGCCGATGGCGACCAGCCGGGTGTGATCATGAACCTGTACCGTTTTGTAAAAGGACTTGGTGTAAAACCAGTACTTTGCGGTAACATTAAGGGCCTGCACGACCCATACCGTAACCCGACTACACAGGAAGGTTTTGCGAAGAAATGGGGACAGCAGCCATCTATGGTTACTTCGTTTGCCGATGGCAGCAAGATATCGTTTGAACAGGCTATAGTTGCCAACGGCACTGGAATGCGCGTAGCCAAGCGCGGTATGCACGGCCCGACTGTGGCGCCAGGTACTCCGCTAAAAGACTGCGTACACAACCTGTACCCACTGGAAGACCTGACAAACGGACCTGGCATAGTTGACTACGTAGTAGCTGCCGAGCCAGGACCAGGCGTATTTGTACTGGGCACGCACGACGACCCAATACAGCAGCATTATTTGAACCTGTACAAGCTGGGCGAAGGGCCATTGTATCTGTTCTACACACCATACCACCTGTGCCATTTCGAAGTGCCAACCACAGTAGCCCGTGCCGTATTGTTTAACGATGCCGCTTTAGCTCCGGCTGGTGCCCCAACTGTAGAAGTAGTTGCAGCAGCCAAAATAGACCTGAAAGCCGGGCAAGTGGTAGACGGCATCGGCCACTACATGACCTATGGCCTGTGCGAAAACGCTGATACAACTATAGCCGAAAACCTGCTGCCAATTGGCGTAGCCGAAGGCTGTATCCTGAAGCGCGATCTTCCGAAAGACCAGGTACTGACTTACGATGATGTAATTCTACCGGAAGGTCGTTTTGTAGACAAGCTCCGCGACATACAGCGCCGCTACTTTAACGCTACCGACGAAGCTGAAAAAGAGCAGATCCTGAAAAGCGTGTACGGCAAAAGCGAATCGCTGACAGAAGCATAATACTCCTTAACTATAAATTCAGCATCCCGGCAAGTTTAACTTGTCGGGATGTTTTGTTTAATCTATAATTGGGGATTAAAGCAAGGACGAGTCAACCCACCCCTACCCCTCCCAGGAGGGGATTTCTCAATAGTACCCAATTCCCCTCCTCGGAGGGGTTAGGGGTGGGTAACTACATTATTAGAAAAAGCTAAACTTTAGCCATGAAGCAAACTATAGCAGGCATTATTCCGGCAGCAGGACTGGGCTCCAGGTTAGGGCAGGTGCCTTTCAGTAAAGAACTATACCCGCTTGGTTTTAAAGCAGATGGTACACCCAAAGTGGTTACAGAGTATCTGCTGGAACTGATGCAGCAGGCAGGAGCGGAGCAGGTGTATTTTATAGTTCGAAGCGGCAAATGGGATATTCCTGCGTATTTAGGCGATGGCAGTAACTATAGCATGGCTTTCGCTTACCTGCTCATGAACCGGCCGTACGGTACTCCGTTTTCTGTGGACCAGGCTTATAGTTTTGTGAAGGATAAAACGATTGTTTTCGGATTCCCTGATATTATAGTGGAGCCGGTAACTGTTTTCCCAAGACTCCTGCAAAAGCAACAGGAAACAGGTGCAGTTATAGTTTTGGGTTTGTTTTCAGTAGCGCATCCGAATAAATGGGATATGGTTAAAACTGACCTGGATGGCAGTGTGAAAACTATAATTCCGAAGCCGGAGAAATCAAGTTTAACTATGGCCTGGTGTGTAGCGGTTTGGTCACCGGAGTTTACGGAGTTCATGCACCACTATCTGCAGCAAATAGAACCACAGTTTATAGTTGGGAAGCTAATGGAAATACCAATGGGAGCTGTAATGCAGGCGGCTATAGTTGCAGGTTTACAGGTGCAGTCTGTTCATTTCCCGGAAGGTAGCTGCCTGGATATGGGTACGCCCGATGATCTCAAACTGGCGATAAAAAACTATAGTTGATGCAAAAGACACTCACAGGAGCTGCGCACACTGTGAGGTCTCCGCTTAATTTATAGAAGCCAGGGCCTGATCTACATTAGCCAGGTAGCGTTTTTTAGAGAAACGGTCCAGTAATTTTGCTCTTGATTCGGCTATCTCCTCAGGTGTCAAGTTCAGTACATCATCCAAGGCCTTTTTAAACGACTCAAATGAGCTCAAACTAAACTCACCGGCTTTGGTGTCCTTTTCCATGATCTCAGCAACCGAAGTTCCTTCCACAAAAACAACCGGCGTATTCAGGAAATAGGCTTCGATGGCGGGTAAACCGAAACCTTCCAGTTCTGACGGAAACAGCAACGCACGCGCTTTCCGGATCTCATCCACAAATACATCTTCCGGCAAATGCGATTTACGCACAACACCAGGCATAGTAGCAACCAGCTTTTCACTTTCCGGGCAAATCTTGCCAATAATATGCAGGTCGGGCAGGTTTTTGTCCGTTTCAGCTAACTGCTTCCAGAATTTAAGCAGGGGCAAAGTGCATTTATGCGGCTGTTCCGAGGCCAGGTGTATCACATAGTTGCCTTTGTCGGTAAAGTTGCTCGGTTCCAGGTCCTCAAAATCTGACGCTTCGTAGGTTACAAAGATCTTTGGCTGTGGAATATTGTACCGCTCGCATACATCGGTTAGCTGCTTTCTGGCACTTTCCGAAACGGTCAGCACATAATCGCACTTCCGTAGGCTTGTCTTCAGGATATTCAACCAGTAGGCCAGGTCCAGTTTAGAGCGAAAATGCGGGTATTTATCAGCGTAATGCTGTAGCAGCGCATCGTGCATCAGACCAACTACCACGCCGTCCGGCTTGCTTAAATAAGGCAAGTAGCCCTTCGGGTAAAGCCAGATATCGGCTGGCACCCGCTTCAGAAAAAAAGGGTGCAGGTTATCGGTAAGCAGACGGTTTACTTTGCTGTTATCGGTGCGCCAGGGCAGGGTATGTTTCTTTATCCGGTCATCCTCAAACGCAAACGACGACTCCGACACCACCTGCGACAAACAATAGTTGGGGAGTTGAGCCAGCCCGCCCATCAGGGTTTTGGTAATATTGGTAATGCCCAGGCTGCGGTCGCGGTGCGGGTTTTGGTCGGCAAGGTAAAAGGCAATGTTCTTAGCCATAGGTAATTAAGGGTGCAGGTAGTAAAACAGCTGCCACAAGGGCAGCTGTTTATAGTTTATAGTTACAAACAAGTGGTTGTTACGCTGTCTGGTAAATGTATTTTACAGCTTTCATTTTCTTTACGGTCTGCATCACCATGTCCACGTCTGCTACAAAATGGCGCGTCTGGCCCTGCGACATGTTCTTGACAACACCGTTGCCTTTGCAGATCACATAATCATAATCCAGCTCAGCCTTGGTAGCAATATCAAAGAAAGGCTCTACCACGAAGTTCTCGTTAAAGATCTCGATAATGCGGGTGCCCGGATTGCAGAACAGCATGTTGATCAGGCCGGCACCTGTGGCCGATACCACCACGCGGGCCTGCGAGAACAAGGCTATTTTTTCGGCTATAGTAAGCTTGCTTGCCACTACGTTTATAAATCCTTCCTGCTCCAGGCTGGCAACCAGCTCATTTTCGTTCAGGATATTGCGCACACTTGAGTCGCTGCGACTGATGTAGATCAGTGGGGCATCCGGTGCCAGTTTCACCTGCGAGGCGGTTTTTGCCTTTGGTACAAACGAGTTGCGGATGTAGTCGCAGAGCCATTTTGGCACAAGTGTATGGTTGCCGCGCGGCGCCGTAGACGCTACAATGCAATCGGCAGTCAGGTGAGGGTACTTATCGCCCGGTATAATGCGGTCACGTGGTATATCCAGCAGTTCCAGTGTCTCTAACTGGTATTCGTACTTCAGGCTTGGTACCAAGAACCAGTCTATCTTATCATACAGGCCGCTTTCGCGGAGCAGGTGCAGGCGGGGAAGTACATCTAAAAACCAGTGGCTGATGTTATTGATGCCAGCGCCGCCGGTCAGCATCGAGAAGACAGTGCCTTTCACCTTAACCGGTTTGGTAAAAAAGCGCTGCTCAAAAATGTTGTTCAGGTTTGGCTCCGTTACCTTTCCGCTTGTCAGGCTCAGCGACACATTTTCCACAATGCGATTGTACTGCGAGATGACGGATACACTGGACTCGTTATCGGTATGGATGCGCCCGTTTGGCACTTCTACTACCATATAGTTGGTGGTAACACTGCGCTCCGGTTTCCAGTAAGGCGAGCAGGCATTGTATAGTTCATCCGGAATATCGAGGGTGGTAACAGCATCTTTATAAATGGTGTAGGCTGTTATTTCGCGTGGGGTAAGGCCAACCGGGTTGTCGTGGTTCAGTCTGCACACGCTGGCTGGTCTGTAATGCGTATTATAGGGTATAATACGGCCAAGTATTTTAGCTGCTTTTTTAGATCCTTTACTATAGAGGGTTTTGAGTTTCATAGGTCTGTATGTTATAGCTGTTTTGCCGGAAGCTTATAGTTGTCCGGCGTTAGCTCAGTGAGTGTAATTTACAAGGTACTTTTCGTCTTTATTGTGTTGTGCGGGCTCCTGGAGCTCATCTAATTGCGTTACTACTTTTTCTGATGCAACCTGTACGGCTATGTGATTCCAGTGTGCATCATCCACCGGAAACAGTGGTATATTTTTCTGCTGGTACAATTCTTCAAAAGGTCCCTGTATATCTACCACACTTATATTCCGCTTACGCAATTCTGCGATAAGCTTTGGTAAAAAATTGGGTTTTTTCTGATTTGGCAGCAGTTTATAGTAAATGTTTTCTTTATTAGGTATCGGCAGGAACATAAACCGGATGCCGCGGGCTTCCACAGCCTGCTTGTAACCTTCCAGTACGTCTGCTATCTGCTGTATTTCCTGGTCCGTAAAGTCGCGGTTGGCTTCTTCTCCTTCCAGAAAGAACTCGTTGTTATACGCAATGTATTCGCGTTTGCCGAACCGGCGCTCGATGGCAGCCAGGGTGCGGTGGTATAAGCCAAGTTTTGAGATGCGGTCGGCAGTGATGGCGGCGTAGGTCAGTACCGGCGATGCGTTGATCATATTGCCGGTAAAGTTCCGGATGCGGGAATCCAGGCCGTTGGCACCAACAGCGGGCAGCGAAGGAATACGGCGCTCGATGCTGGAAACGATCACCAGTTCGGGAGCATCTTCCAGGAAGCGGTCGGTTGCCAGAAAGCGGTTCATGGTGGCCGGGGCAAACGAGTATACTTCTTTTTTGAGCTGTCGTTCCAGTACTTCGGCCAGCGTCTCTTCCTGCGTCAGTTTTACGCCTGTTACATTCGAGTCGCCGATCAGGAGCACATCGCAGTTGGTATCGCGGTTACGGTAGCCGTATTCGTCGGTTATCCATTCTACTTTGCGCCGGGCTGCAAAAGGGGTGTGCGGAGCCAGCTCGCCTTCTTCTTCCATCACCCAGCGCTGGTTAGGGTAAAACGGCCCCGACATAATGCGCATCGTATTCACACTGATCGTCTCCCAGATCCGGAAGGTGAAGAAGTTCATGGGCAGTACCGTGGCCTCTATAAGGGGCCATAGTATAAAGGGAAGCACTAACAAGGTTAACTTCGCCAGCAGCTTTTTTACGCCATTGTTTTGCATAACCTTATCGTTTTAAAATTGAAAATAGATAAACTCCTGATGACCGAACTGCCCGAAAAGCAGCACCGCGATCAGGGCGATATAATACACACTCCAACGCACGATAGCCGGCCGCTGTAGCAGCAACGCCGATACACTTCCATTTCGTTGGATCAGATGTACCATCTCCATTATAAGGATAGCTGCGACCGAAACTATAAATACTTTTGCACCCTGCTCCATAAACAGCAGGTGCTCCAGGTTCACGCCGGCAAATACCTGACTGATGTTACTAAGCCCGGTTACACTGGCCTGTATGATGTAGAGCGCATCGCTCAGCGTATTTGCCCGGAAAAAGATCCAGGAAAAGCATACCAGCCCGAAAACCGTAAGTACCTGCACCCATTTATATAACAACGGACGGCTTTTCAGGCCAACTGCACTTACCAGGGCATCGCGCTGTTTTGCGGTAACTATAGCAAAAATCAGGTAAAAGCCATGCAGGGCACCCCACACCACAAAGGTCCAGTTGGCACCATGCCACAACCCGCTTACCAGAAACGTTAGGAACAGGTTATAGTACCAGCGCCACTTCACCACGCGGTTGCCGCCCAGCGGTATATACAGGTAGTCGCGGAACCAGGTAGAAAGGGAAATGTGCCAGCGGCTCCAGAACTCTGAAATAGATTTGGAAAAGTAAGGTCGCCGGAAGTTCTCCATCAGGTTGTAGCCCATCACCTGCGCTGCGCCAATGGCAATATCCGAGTAACCCGAAAAGTCGCAGTAGATCTGGAAGGCGAAAAATACGGTTGCCAGTATCAGGGTAATGCCCTCGTAATCGGTAGGGTTGTTGTATACCTGGTTTACCAGCAGCGCCAGGTTATCGGCAATCACGATCTTTTTGAAAAAGCCCCAGGCCATGCGGCGCAAACCGGCCACTACACGGCTATAGTCAAAGTCATACGTGTTGCGCAGCTGGCCGATGAGGTTGCCTGCCCGCTCGATAGGGCCGGCTACGAGTTGCGGGAAAAAGGTAACGAACAAGGCAAAAATGCCCAGGTGCTTTTCCGCTTTAATACGGCCGTGGTATACATCTATACTATAGCTCATTGTCTGGAAAGTATAGAACGAGATGCCCATAGGCAGAAGCAGCTCAAAAGCAGGTGCTGCATAAGCCACGTTCAGGCCGTGGGCCAGTTGCTGTGCACTTTCGTTAAAGAAATTGTAGTATTTAAAGAGGCCTAAAATGCCAAGGTTGGAGAGCAGCGACAGGTATAAAAAAGGTTTTCTTCTATGCTTCTCTTCGTCAGTGTAACGGCTCATGGCAAAGCCGCACAGGTAATCGATGAGGGTGGAAACAAGCAGGATTATGGTGTAAGCCGGCTTCCAGGACATGTAAAAGTAATAGCTAGCCAGGAGCAGGATGATCCATCTTCGGTTTGCCGGTGTAAGGAAATAAAGGGTAACTACTACCGGGAAAAAAATAAAAAATTCAGTAGAGTTAAATAACATAATCTCGGCTTAAAGGATGTTAAGAAGCATTTCTTACCTGCATCCGCTGATGCAGACCCATGTTTGTAGCTGCTTTCCTGATAGGGCAGGGAGTTAAGCCATCTTTCTTTCTATTATATAGTTATCAGCAAAAAAGGTTGAGTATTTTACACTATATTTTTTTTGTAAGATATAGCTATGGGTAAATATGGATATATACGGGGGTAATTTGGATCAGAATGTGATATTGATAACTTAAAATATAACTTTGTTTATAAATATGGGCAAAAAACTATAAAACTTTCCGGATGCAGCATCGTTTATATGGGGCAATAAATTTTGTATAAATTCAATAGCATCCATGGCTCACCCTTACCCTTTCAGATGGCAGTATCTGCTGCTTCTGTTGTGCCTGTTATCAGCTGTTACTGTGTCGGCTTCCCCGGGAGCAAATAAAGTTGGTATTACCCGTAACAGTCCTTTAGAAACACCTCAGCTTACAGCAGCCCCCGGTGTGGCTGGCTCCATATACCTTACCTGGTCAAATGTAAACGCCACACAATATATTATAGAGTATGCTAAACTGCCCGGCGCAGCTTTCACTACCCTTGCTACGGTCGGGGGCACTACCACTGGTTTTCATCATGGTAACCTGGGCTACTCCGAAACGCTGCAATACCGCATAAAGGCAACCGGCAGCGGGCAAACCGTTTACAGCAACACTGTTACTGCAACCACGCACCCGGCAAACTATAGTTACCGCATCATGCCGCTCGGCGACTCCAATACCGATGGCGGAAGTGGTAGCATCGATCGTGCCGACCGGGTTGGCTACCGCAATACGCTTTACAGGCTGCTTCGCTCCGCAGGTTTTACTATAGATATGGTTGGCAGTGAAGTGTCAGGTACCAACACGGTTACTGCCTTTAAACAGCAATTTGGGTACGCACCCGACCTGGACCATGCCGGTTTCGGAGGTGCCAAGATCACTGACATCACCACGTTACTTAAAAACGGGAAGAACAACAGCGGTACTCCTTACCTGGACCAGTACAAGCCCGATATTATTCTGCTGCATATTGGTACCAACAGCCTGGGCTACGACCAGAACATAACCGAGCTCGAAAGCATTTTAAAGGAAGTTGATGCCTATGAAGCCCGCGCCAAACGTGAGGTAACCGTGGTGCTGGCGCAGATCATAAAACAGTGTACCGATTGTGGTGCCAACGCCGAAGATATGCAGTGGGATATACAGAACACAGCCACCTATAACCAGCGCATGAAGGAAATGGCAACCCGCCGGCAGGCTGCCGGAGACCGGCTGGTGCTGGTAGATATGGCCAACGGAGCAGGCTTGAACTATAGCCGCCTGGCAGATATGCACGATTACCTGCACCCCAACAGCAGCGGCTACGATAAAATGGCGCAGGTATGGTTCGGTGCTCTTAAATCAATGCTTACACCAACCGATACCCATGCCCCGGAAACACAGATCACAGCCAATCCGCCTGCTATAACCAACAGCAGAACAGCTACTTTTAGCTTTACCAGTAACGAGGCAGGTGTTACCTACCAGGCCAGTATCGATGATGGGGCTTTTGCGACAGTCAGTAACCCGGTTACCCTGCAGAACCTGACGGATGGAAAACACACCATTCGGGTACGCGCTACAGATGGCTCGGGCAATACAGACCAGAGCCCGGCTGCCTACACCTGGACAATAGATGCCACCCCGCCACCGGCGCCGGCTATAGTTGCCGTTTCAGAAGATCTGGGCCCGGTTGCCAACGACAGAATTACCTCTGATAACAAGTTGCTCTTAAAAGGAACAGCTGAACCCGAAGCAGATATAACGATAAGCAGAACCGGAACCGGCGTAATAGGTACTTCCAAAGCAGGCACCGACGGCAAATGGGAATTCAGTTATGAACAGACTGCCTTACCGGAAGGCACGCATACATTTACAGCCACTGCCGCCGATGCCCTGGACAACAAGAGCGGAGCAGGGGAGAATTTTACAGTAACTATAGACAGGACATCACCGACTGCGACCCTGGCTACTACCGCCACTTCGCCGGTTAACAAGGCATTCCAGGTACAGATCAGTTTTAGCGAGGCCATCTATAGTTTGCAGGCTTCCGGGTTTATAGTTACTAACGGCACCATCAGCAACCTGCAGTCGCAGAACGAACGGACTTATACAGCTACCCTAACGCCAACTACGGATGGGGCCGTGACGCTACAACTACAGGCCGGTAAAGCCACTGACCTGGCCGGCAATACCAACACGGCTTCCAATACGCTGCAGCTCACTGCCGACATTACAAGGCCAACTATAGCCATCAGTTCAACTACTCCGGAACTGCTGAATACCGGGTTTGCTGTTACCATTAAATTCAGTGAAGCTGTTACAGGTTTCGAGCAGGCCGATATTCAAACAACTAACGGAACAATAACCAGCTTTAGTAAAGCCGATGCCAGCAACTATACTGCCCAGGTAACACCCACCGGGCAGGGAAAAGTAACTGTAAGCATTGCTTCGGATATGGCATCAGATGCGGCATCAAACGGAAACGAGCCTTCCAACACGCTATCCCGAACCTTCGACTCGGTTGCCCCATCAGGATATGCCGTTGCGTTTGATGTGCAGCAGGTAAATGTTAACAACGAGCATAGTGTCAATGTCAAGGTTACTGGTGCCGAAAGCGGTGCCAACTATAACTATACCATAACAAGTAACAATGGCGGCAATGCTGTAACAGGCACCGGAACTGCTACAGGAAATATAGTTGCCATTTCAGGGCTCGATTTGTCTGGCTTGAAGGATGGGACGCTGACGGTTAGTTTGTACCTGACCGACAAGGCCGGAAACCAGGGCGAACCGGTAACCGCGCAGGTAGCCAAAATAACCCGTGAGATCGCTTCTGTAACACCTTCGGGCCACATTACCGTGCCATTTGATACTGATTTCAGCGCGCTCGAACTACCTCAGAAGGCAAAAGTAACCTATACCACCGGCGAGGAGGATTTCCTGAATGTAACGTGGCAGCCCGGCAACTATAACCGCAAGGTAGCCGGTACCTACACACTGGCAGGCAACCTGGCGCTGGCCGAGAACACTACCAACTTCGGAAACAAAAAGGCAAGTATACAGGTAACCGTTGAGCCAAACCTGCCACCAACCGAACTGAACATCAGCGCCACCGAGTTTAAACCGGATGCAGAGCCAACCGATGTGCTTGCCAGTTTCACTACTCAGGATCCGGAGGATGAGGTGTTTACCTATGAACTGGTTTCTGGTGAAGGCGATGCCCATAACTCCTTTTTCCGGGTGCAGGATGCGCAGCTTTACCTTGTTTCGAACAAAGGCCTGTCTGGCAAAAAGGAGTTTACCATACGCGTACGCACCACCGACCCCTACCAGAACAGCCTGGAGCGCACCTTTACACTAACCAAACTGCCCTTCGACCCTGACAGGATAAAGCTGGTAAATGCCTTCTCGCCGGATGGAGATGGAATAAACGAGACCTGGACCGTGCCGGAACTGCGCTTTTACGATCAGGTAGAGATTACGGTACTGGACCGCTCCGGTACGCGCCTCTTCCACAGCACCGACCCGGAGAAAGGCTGGGATGGCAAAGGCCGCAACGGCAATGTGCAGGAAGGCCCTTACTTCTACATCATCCGGATTCTGGACATTGATCTGGTGCAAAAAGGGGTGGTAACTGTTTTAAAATAAGATGTTATGAGATTAACTATACTATTGCTGCTGACACTTTTTACCCTGACCGCTACTGCCCAGAACAGGAAGTATACCGGCAACTTCTCGCAGCTCAAACTATACTATAATCCTTCGCTTACCGGCTTCGACGGGAGCCGCCTGACGGCACTTTACCGCAACCAGTGGACCGGTTTTGAGGATGCGCCCAAAACCATTGCCGCCGCCGCAGAATTTAACCTGGCCGAACTGAACAGTGGCAGAACTTACCAGGATGGCAATCCGGTGGCTGCAGTTCCTTCGGTGCAGCACAACCTGGGGCTGCTGCTGTTTCGCGAGTCGTTTGGCCCCTTCTCCGAGACGCAGGTCCGGGCAAACTATAGTTCGGGCATTACGTTGTCAGAGCAACTGATGCTGCGCTGGGGCGGCGGCCTTACTTATACAACACTTGCGCTGGACGGTAACAAACTGACTCTCGACAACACAAACGACCCCCGCTACAGCCAGATGCTGAACGCCAATAACCGCACCGGCTGGGCAGAACTGGACCTGGGTCTGACACTCTCAGGCCGCGGGTTTTATGCCGGCTATGCCATGCAGCATGTAACAGAGGGTAAAATGCTGAATACCGGCGATGAATTCATCAGCGATATCTATGCGCGCAGGCATGTTGGCATGGCAGGCGTTCGTGCCGAGGTGTCGTCAACTATAGCATTGGTGCTGAATGGCTTGTATCAGTATGATGCTTCTTCAGGCTCAACTATAGAAGGGCAGCTGAAAGGTGTGTACCAGGAAATGCTGTGGGCCGGAGCAGGCTACCGTAACAAGCTTGCCTTTACCGCAACAGCCGGGTTCCGGGTTAATAAATTCCAAGTGAGCTATCTCTACGAAACCCCTGTAGCTGAAGCTGCAACCATTGATCAGCCCACGAACGAAATAATGGTTGCCTACCTGTTCAGGTTGCCGGAAAACAGGAGCAGAAACAGACAGGCAGCAGTTCTATAGTTACTCATACTCAGGCTTTAATTTGTATTATTTTTTAGAGCAGCATAAGCGCTTTTGAGCGTGTATTGGCAACTATAAAGTTGGTTGGTTTGTAACTGGTTGATAGTTAATTACTAACTATAGTTGCGCCTCCGTGGAGGCTATAGTTGCCCTTACAAAAATTGACCAAACCCGCTGACCGAATACCCGTAATATAAGAAGTTTCCAATAATCAGGAATTTTAATACTTACGACTTAGTGTACCAGATGCCAGGTTCCTGAAGCCAAAACACCGGCTCAGGCGTCAGAAACACAATACAGCACAAAGCAGGTTGTTTAGCTCAATCTGCACAGAGCACCCTTTACCAAGTAGATTTCAATACTTATGACATATAGTTACAGTTACAGATACATAAGTAGCTATTTTTCTGATATTACCCAGCGTATCCGCCGCAGCATGGCAGGTACAAACAGGCTACAGACCACCCTTGTCGCCCTGACAGCTATTCTCCTCTTGTTAACAACAACTGTTGTGCAGGCAAAATGTCCGCCCGGCATCGTGCACTATTTTCCCCTCGACGAAACCACAGGCAGCACTTATGCCGATAACGTATCGCCGGTCACGGCTTCCTGTACCAGTTGTCCAACGCCGATCAGCAGCATGTTTGCGGGCGCACAGAAATTCAATGGTACTTCTAACGGCCTGATCATCACGGAAAAACAAGGCTTTGAATGGGGCCGCTACGATAGCTTTACTATTGAAATGTGGGTGCAGGTAACAGGCTCAGCGCCGGACAACCGGGTTATCATGGGCCGCAGCGCCAAAGACTCGGGTATGAGCTGGTGGGTAGGCGTGGACCCGGAAGGCTATGCGGTGTTCGAACTATACGACATGCAGCGCAAAGGCTTCTGGATAGAGAAATCGGGAAAAAAGATAAACGACGGCAAGTGGCACCATGTCGTGGTGATGCGCCATGGCATGCACATGCGCAACAGACTGTACATTGATGGCTATAAAGTAGCCGAGTACCGGTACGATTACACCGCTGACTTCCTGAGTGAGGCGCCTGTTACGATCGGTTACCTGGACCTGAGCCATGGGTACCGCTACAATGGTGCTGTAGATGAGATTATAGTTTACAACCGTGCTTTAGAAGAGAACGAAGTACGTGCCAGGTTTGGCGAAGGCGCCAGTGTATACTGCGGTACAAAAACAATTGCTCCAACTATAACATCTGAACCTGTAACATTCGGGGTAGTCGGGCAGCCGTACCTGTACGATGTGCAGGCGACCGGCAATCCGGCTCCTACCTATAGTTTTAACTCAAATCCGCCGGGCATGTCAATCAACGCCTCAACGGGGCAGATAACCTGGACACCTGCAGCTGCCGGGAGGCAGAATGTAACAGTGCTGGTGAAGAACAGCGCCGGCCAGGCAGAGCAGACTTTTACCATTGATGTGAAGAACGCCATCGATAAGAGTGTAGGCCTGCGCCACCACTGGATGTTGCACGAAACCAGCGGCCTTCATTTTAAAGACTATTATACGCCTTACGATGCTACCTGCGAGTCGGGTGCCCGGCCGTCGCCTGTTCCGGGGGTTATATCAGGTGGGCAGCGCTTTAATGGTACCGAAGCCGGACTGGATGTAAAGGAAAGCTACAATTTTAACTGGGACCCTACCGAGAGCTTTACCATAGAACTATGGGCCAGAACCACCACCAACCCTTCTGATAACCAGGTAATGATCGGACGCCAGGCCATGGATTCTGATATGCACTGGTGGATAGGCATCTCAACCACGGGGCAGGCTGTTTTTGACCTGCGCGACCTGCAATGGCAGGGTACTATGGTAGAGAAAAGCGGCCCGAAACTGAATGATGGCAAGTGGCACCAGGTAGTGGCCGTGCGCGATGGCGCTGCCGGCGTGAACAGGCTGTATGTAGATGGCGAAAAAGTAGGGGAGAGCAGTTTCCGGTATCAGAACAGCTTTGCCTCGCTGAGCCCGGTCAATATCGGTTACCTGAACCTGGCCGGCAAATACCGCTACCAGGGCGATCTGGATGAAGTGAAGCTGTTCGGTCGTGCCCTGACTGACGAAGAGATACGCCAAAATTACGAAACGGTGTACGACGGCATTGTGGAGCTCATAAAGTTTGAAGGTGAGTTTGTGAACAACACGGTGCAACTGAACTGGGAAACACAGACCGAAACGGATCTCTCGCATTTTGTAGTGGAAAGGTCTGAGAACGGACTTGATTTTACGGAAATAGGTACGGTGCAGGCTAACGGCTCCAGTTCTGTTTTGCTGGCCTACAACTATACCGATGAGCAACCACTGAAAGGAACCAGTTACTACCGGCTCCGGATCGTGAAAGAAAGCGGTGCTCATACCTTCTCCAACATTGTGATCATTGAGTTTGGCGGTACGGTGCTTTCCAGTTTCTACTTATACCCTAACCCGATACAGCACGGCGATCTGAAGGTAGAAGTAAATAACCTGGTGCCTGATGAAAAGGTAACCTTCATGCTATCGGACCTGTCGGGCAGGCGGATGATGGTAAAAGAGCTGCAGGTAGAAGGAGACGGAACTATAAAACTGACCGAAGTAATACCGGAAACCATGGCCGGCGGGCTGTATATGGTAACTATAGTTACAAAAGCAAAAACACTGAGCAGGAAACTGGTTGTGCTGGACTGACAGCAGCCGTTCTGACTCATCTGAAATAATGGCCTTCCGGGGCCGGAATAGATTTTAACAGGCATGCAGGCAACCGGGCTGTAAGGCTCTGCTGCAAGCCTGTTATTGTGCCTGCCTGTGGCTTTCCGGGCCTCAGGGGTATAAATAAGTGTTAACCATGTAATATTTACGTACGAACTATGAGTAAACTTTACCTGCCAGATCCACGGCCAACACCGATACACAATAAATCTTACAACCTTTATCAGAACTACCGCTCAGCTGTGAAAGCTGCTTCTTTTACCTTACTTGCCTGCCTTTTTTGTTTATTTTCCACTTTCCCGTCTGCTCAAGCACAAAGTTCTGCAGGCCTTCCTGAGGGCTTTATAGAGCAGGAAATAGGCGGCGAATGGAACATGGCCGTGGGTCTGAAATTCTCTAAAGACGGTAAACGGCTGTTTGTCTGGGAAAAAGCCGGTAAAGTCTGGATCGTGGAGAATGGCCAGCGGCTACCGCAACCCGTGCTCGATATCAGCGAAGAAGTAGGTGACTGGGGCGACCATGGCCTGCTAGGTTTTGAGCTGGACCCGAATTTTGAGAGCAATGGCTACATTTACCTGCTTTATGTAGTCGACCGCCACCATCTGTTTCATTATGGAAAAGGCACTTACAACCCTGCCACCAACGAGTACCGCAATGCAACTATAGGCCGTTTAACCCGCTATACCGTTTCCGGTAACAACAAAACGATAGCAGACCCTGCCAGCCGTAAAGTTCTGATAGGTCAGACGCATCAAAACGGTATTCCGATCCTTTTCGAATCACATGGCGTTGGTTCGCTTGCTTTCGGGGAAGATGGTTCGTTGCTGGTTTCGGCTGGCGATGGCGCCTCTGCCGGCGGCCTGGACTATGGCTACATCGAAAACGACCCCTTTGAGCACGCTGTAAAAGATACCTATAACAAACAGGCACTGGCAGATGGCATCATCACGCAGTTAGAAAACATTGGTGCCTACAAATCACAGCAGTTAGAGTCGTATAACGGTAAAATCCTGCGCATCGACCCGGCTACCGGCCGCGGGCTGCAGAGTAACCCGTTCTATGACCCGAAACAACCCGATGCACCTATCTCTAAGGTCTGGGCCCTTGGTTTCCGTAACCCGTTCCGCTTCTCAGTTAAGCCAGGTTCGGGCAGTGCTACCAGTCCGGGCGTACTTTACATCAGCGATACCGGCTGGACATCTTATGAAGAGATAAACGTTGCCGCAAAACCGGGGCTTAACTTCGGGTGGCCCATGTATGAAGGCCTGGAGCAGATGGTGTATTACATGACCTATGACATGGCGAATAAATCAGCTCCGAACCCGCTGTATGGCCAGAATGGCTGCGACCAGCAGTACATGACCTACCAGAATTTACTGCAACAGCCAAAACGTACCGAAGCACCTTATTTTGGTAACTTCTGCGACTGGAACCAACCCATACCAAAGGAATACCCAACGTTTGTGCATGCCCGCCCAGCAATAGAATGGGGTATCGGGAATGGCAACGGTGGTGCCCGGGTAGGTATTTTTAACGGCGAAGATGCAGCCACAGCCATGATCGGCGACGCTAACTCCGGGGTAACAGGGCCGCAGTTTACCGGTAACTCTGCTACAGGCGGTATCTGGTACACCGGCAAAGATTTTCCGGCCGAGTACCAGAACAGTTACTTTTTCGGGGACTATGTAGGCGGCTGGATCAAGGTAGCTACTTTCGATGCTAACCATAAGCTGAAAGCCATCAAGGACTTTAAAGCGAACGATGCTATAGTAGTAGATTTTGCATCGCACCCGGTTACGGGTGGCCTGTACTATATCAACTATGCCTCTAAGGTGGTAAGGGTAATGTACACAGATGGTAACTACCCGCCGGTAGCTGTGGCCAAGGCCGACAAACTATACGGCACCAGCCCGCTTACCGTTAAATTTACAGGCAGCGAATCTACAGATAAAGAAAACAGTGCATTGAGCTACGAGTGGAATTTCGGGGATGGCTCCGCAGTATCAAAAGAAGCTGACCCGACGCACACCTTTACGGCTACAACCCCAAAAACCTTTGACGTTACCCTGAAGGTAACCGACGCGAGCGGTGCCAGTGCAACCGCCAAGGTATCTATAGCTGTTAACAACACACCGCCTGTCGTTAAAATTACCAGCCCTACCACTGATAATAAATACTCTGTACTGGAGCAGACCACTTACAACATGCGGGCAACAGTTACTGATGCAGAACACTCCGGAGACCAGTTGAGCTACGCCTGGCAGGTAGCCCTGCACCATAACACGCACAACCACCCTGAGCCGGTGGATACCCGCAAAGAGACTTCGGCTACCATATCGCCGATAGGTTGCGACGGGGAAGACTATTTTTACCGCTTTACCCTGAAAGTAACCGATGCCGGAGGCCTGTCTGCCACTGATTATGTGGATGTTTACCCGGATTGCAGTGGCGGCGTAGTGCAGGCAGTCAGTCTTTCATCGCCGGCACCGAATGCTGTTTTTGAGGCAGGAAAGGACATACCACTGACTGTTAAGTTTGCCAATGCAAGCCGCAAATGGAGCAAAGTTGTGTATTATGCCGGCAGTACGCAGATTGCCGAGTCCATTACCTCTCCGTTTAACGCTGTCTGGAAAGATGCCCCGAATGGCACGCACAACATTACTGCGCAGGCTACCGACGATGGGGTGCACTTCCAGACCTCTGAAGCGGTGAACATAACAGTAGGCAGCAGCGGTAAAGTAGAACTTCCTAACTGTTTACCAGGCATTGCCCACTACTTCGGGATGGACGAGACCACAACTGACAATGGTATCAGCGATTTTGCATCCGGCTCGGTAGCGTACTGCGAGACATGCCCTGTGCCTGGCGAAGGTAAATTCCATGGCGGATTAACGTTCCAGAACCAGGCTGCAGTCGATCTGAATGACGCCTCCAAGTTTAGCTGGAGCAAGAGCTCGCCGTTCACGATCAGTTTCTGGATGCGCAGCAATACCACAGTGGAGCGTAACTCGGTTATAGTTGGCCGTAATGCCACTACCTCCCAGATGCACTGGTGGATAGGCACAAGTCCGGACGGGCAGGCCATTTTTATGCTGAAAGACCAGAACCACCAGGGCCAGCATATTGGCGAGAAAGGACCGAAGCTGAACGACAATAAATGGCACCTTGTAACCGCTGTGCGCGATGCCGCTACCAATAAGAATATACTTTATGTGGATGGTGTGAAAGTGGATGAAGCGGATGTGGTGTATGAGAACGGCTTTGAAGGGATAGCCCCGCTCAACATCGGCTACCTGCCGGTGGGCGATGGCTACCACTTTACCGGAACCATTGATGAAATGAAGCTATACGAGCGTGCCCTGACTGCTGCTGAGATTACAGCGGAATATAACAACGGCGAAGGTGCCTATTGTGGTACCAATCCACTCGGCACCAAAGACGAGCACAAACTTGACCGCTTCTTCGAAGCTTACCCGAACCCGGCCAGAGCAGGCAGAATAAACCTGTGGATGACCGAGCTGAAGCCAAACCAGGAAATGACGGTTATGCTCACCAACATTACCGGGAAAAAGATACTGCAGAGAAGACTGCATGCTACCCAGGATGGACAGCTGCGCGAGGTAGTGGAAGCTAAAAAACTGAGCCCGGGTCTGTATAACCTTACCCTGATACTGGAGGATGGCACCATCAACCGGAAGATTGTAGTGCTGGAATAAGGACTTGTTTTACACTCCTAAAAGCAGAACTCCGCTACCTGGCCAAAGGGTAGCGGAGTTCTTTGATTTCCGGGTAAGCTATAGTTATAGTTGCAACTATAGTTTGCCGGTTTGTAAGCTATGAAAAAAGGTGTGCCCAGTGAGCACACCCTTTAATAAGTGTTGTGTTATTCTTTCACAACTTTTAGCGATTTGCTATTTCCGTTTGAATCCGTGTACTTCAGGAGATAGATGCCGCTTCTTAAGCGAACTCCCGACAGATCCATTTCCAGTTTGTTGTCTACCAGTTGTGGCGAGCTAACTTTGTAGCGCACGTTGCCATCCTGGGTCATCAGAGCAACTTCCTGTAGTTTTACATTCTCGCTGCCCATATCCAGTGTAAGCACTGTCTTGAACGGGTTCGGATAAGCAGTAGCTTCCGAGAATGTGATGTTTGTATCTTCCGTTGAAGTAGATGCAAGTGTTACTGATCCGGCATCTGTAGTTCCCATCGGCGACAGTCTGTTACCAGCAATTGGTCTTTCCAGGGTGCCATTTGGCAGCTGCCAGCCTACGGCCAGGTTATCGCCACCTTCAACTTCCACGTGCAGCACTTCAATGTAATAGCGCTTGCCTGCTTCCAGCGTGATCTTTGCCGACTGCTGGTTGGTCTGCTTGGTCCACTCACGTGGGTTGGTCCAGCCATTCACCGTTGCAATTCTTACCTTTTTCGCCGGATCTTCTGATGTGCTCAGGTATAGTTCAGCGTTGTTGTCGCCGGCAATCCAGAAAGTGTACTGACCTGAAGCAGGTGCTGTTACATAACCTCTGATGCGCTGGCCATAGTTCTCACCTACATCAGTGCCTGCTTCCAGCAGCGTTAGCTTCTTCGTGCTGTTTGGCGCTTTTGTTAAAGGCAACTGGCTTGGCGACTCTACATTCACGTTGTTCCAGATCTCAGCATAGATCTCACCTGTTACAGATGGAGCAGGCGCTGGAGTCGGAGTTGGTGTAGGAGCTGGAGCTGGTGCCGGCTCAGTTACAACTGGTGCAGTAGTTCCCATTGGCGACAGTCTGTTGCCAGCAATTGGTCTTTCCAGGGTGCCATTTGGCAGCTGCCAGCCTACGGCCAGGTTATCGCCACCTTCAACTTCCACGTGCAGCACTTCAATGTAATAGCGCTTGCCTGCTTCCAGCGTGATCTTTGCCGACTGCTGGTTGGTCTGCTTGGTCCACTCACGTGGGTTGGTCCAGCCATTCACCGTTGCAATTCTTACCTTTTTCGCCGGATCTTCTGATGTGCTCAGGTATAGTTCAGCGTTGTTGTCGCCGGCAATCCAGAAAGTGTACTGACCTGAAGCAGGTGCTGTTACATAACCACGGATACGCTGGCCATAGTTCTCACCAGCATCGGTAGCAGCTTCAAATAGGCTCAGCTCTTTGGTGCTGCTTGGCGTGTTGTTTACCGGGATCTGGCTCGGAGACTCTACGTTCACGTTGTTCCAGATCTCAGAAATGATCTTGCCTGTACCGGTGGTAGATCCTGTTGATGTACCTGGTGCCGGGGTGCTTGCAGTTGGAGCTGTTACGGTAATGTTTGCTGCGGCAGTTGCTTTAGTTGCACCTGCATTGTCGGTAGCTTTTGCAGTGATAGCGTAGCTGCCTGCTGTTGCATTTGACCAGTTGTAAGTATACGGGCTCTTGGTTGATTCACCGATCTTGGTAGTGCCCTGGAAGAACTCTACTTTCGCGATCGTACCATCCGCATCTGTTGCTGTTGCCGTAAGCGTGATAGCTGTGCCGGCTGTAAACGATGCACCTGATTTAGGAGCCGTTAATGTTACACTTGGTGCCTGGTTCGGAGCCGGTGCCGGAGCAGTAGCCGTAGAACCCATAGTTGATAAACGAGTACCAGCAATTGGTCTTTCCTGCGTGCCGTTTGGTAGCTGCCAGCCCACGGCCAGGTTATCGCCACCTTCTACTTCCACGTGCAGTGCTTCAATATAGTAGCGCTTGCCTGCTTCCAGCGTGATCTTTGCCGACTGCTGGTTGGTCTGTTTGGTCCACTCGCGTGGGTTAGTCCAGCCGTTCACTGTCGCAATTCTTACCTTTTTCGCCGGATCTTCTGATGTGCTCAGGTATAGTTCAGCGTTGTTGTCGCCGGCAATCCAGAAAGTGTACTGACCTGAAGCAGGTGCTGTTACATAACCTCTGATGCGCTGGCCATAGTTCTCACCAGCATCGGTAGCAGCTTCAAATAAGCTCAGCTCTTTGGTGCTGCTTGGCGTATTGTTTACCGGGATCTGGCTCGGGGACTCTACGTTCACGTTGTTCCAGATCTCAGCGATGATCTTGCCTGTACCAACAGTTGTACCCGGAGAGGTAGTACCGGTTGATGTTTCAGGAGCTGGCGCAGGGGCCGGAGCAGGAGCTGGTGCAGGTGAGGTAGTAGAACCTGAACCGCCTGATCCGTTAGGACCTAACACGATGCCGTTCTGCTGTAGCTTCTGGTTCCAAAGTGTAAACTCATCTGCCTCTGTCTGGCGGGAGATCGGGTTCGGAAGTGCAGTGTTGTTCGAGAAGCTGGCGTATTCCTGTACCGAGATATCGTTACGGTTGTTTTCCCAGCCCCACGCTACAATACCCATCACGTTGTTGTCAACCGAGTTATTGAAGGTTGTGTTCTTCTTGTAATAGTCGTTGCTCCAGTAGCCTGAAGTGTACATGTTGTACTTCGAGCCATCGGCAAAGGTAGCGGCGTTTACCGCACGGTTGTGGTGATAGCGCAGGTTGTTACCGCCTGCCATACCCATAGAGTAGTTACCAAGGCCCACCAGGTGGTTGCCATACGCTTCTACGTAAGCAGGAGCTACGTTAATATCGCCGTCGCCGTCAGTAATGATACCACCACCAGAGTAGTTGGAACCATTTGCCGGGATCGGGTAAGCACCCTGAATATAGTTATTGTGGATCTTGATAGGAGAGTCAGATGTACCCTGTGTGTTGTAGATGTTGATGTTATCTTCTACAAGCGAGTTGTTTGGCTCGTTGATCACCTGGTTCCAGCCGATCTCCGCGTGGCGGATCTTGCCTTTAAAGTTAAGACCTACGAAGTTGGTAAGCGAATGCTGACCATTGTAAACACGGCCGTCGATGTTCTTAACCTTGTTATAACGGATCTTGATCGTTTCGCTGGCTGTACCATTACCGGTATAGTTTGTTGCGATCTCGATACCTGCTGTATGCTCCATGTAGTTGTTCTCCACAACCACGTTCTTGAAGTTATCTACAGTCAGGAAGCGGCGAGACTTCACATAATCGCGGTAAGGGCCAGGAGTAATACCGTACCCGTTTGAGTGGCGAACTGTAATGTTACAGTTGTAGCCCCAGCTCTTGATCAGGTAACCTGCACCACGGATGTTGGAATGTTCGATGATAACTGGCTCTGAAGTTCTCACTTCGATAGCAGGAACTTCAGAGTCTCTTGATTCCCAGTTACCTTTATAGGTACCACCTTTAGTAATTACAAGCGGCCCGCTGTAGGTTTGGGCATTTGCAAGAGATGGCATTAACACATACACTAGAACGGAGAGTAAAAGGGCAAACAAGGTCCTGCCAGCCCCCTTTTTTTGGGAGGTTAGTGTATTCATTTTCTTTGGCTAAAAGTTGAAAAATGTAAATTATCTAATGTTTGAGCTCTTTCAGATAATGCAGTGTCACCTTTGGCAATTCGACCTTACACTATCAGCTCTTCTTAATGTTGATGTTTCAGTAAGCGTGTAAACTTTAAATGATTAATAAATAAGATGTTGCAAATATAAAGATGAAAACTTTTGAAATGCTACACTTTGCGATTCTTTTTCTGAATAAAATTATAATCGGCGGGTAAATTCATATCTGATTATTATGTTAAAAATGCCTTTTGTAAGCTTAGAAGCTGTTTTATGGTTTTTTATAAGGTTGCAAATATTTTAAAAAACTTTATAAAATCATATTTGTATAAAATTGATTAGTTTATTTAAGTTCTTGAAAATGTTACACAATAAATTATATTAAACAATGCTAATATTTGTACTTTGCCTGAAAGTTAAACCAAAATAACGGGACTTTACCTACGAAAGTATCGGGTGTGGATAAATAATTGAATTGTATATTACTAAGTTGGTATATATAGATGAAACTATATCGGCAGGTATGGAGAGGCTGTAACTATAAAGGCTACCCGAACAGGTGGCCTTTATAGTTGAGAAGAAGAAAGCAGTAAATTTAACCTTCTTTTACGACAGCAAAATCGGCAGGAGTTACCTTTTTGGTAGCAGTATCCAAAGTGCAAAGCGGGGTTTCACCGTAAAAGGAGGCCCACATGGTAAAGGTGCTTGGCGGCCCGATCAGGTAATCGCACTGAGACAGGCAGTAAAGGTCAACTATAAAATGGCGGTCGCCGGTCACGATGTTGATGCCCTTATAGTTGTCGGTATTGATTTTTTCGTTGGAGCAGATGAGAAATACGCAGGTTTTGTTCTCTTGGGCAAATAGCTCCATCAGTTCGCGCATCTTAGCGGCATATACCTCGTCTTCGTAGTACCAGCAGCCATTCAGGAAGGTTTTATAGTCGCCACGGCGGATGTGTACCCCAATAACCACATCGCCAAGCTGCCGGCAGTGCGCCATTGTTTTCTCAATTTCTTCCTGGTATTCGGGCACAGGCGTAAAGATCTCGCGTAGCACCGGCGCATGTTTCTGGAAGTTCCTGAAATCGCGGTACAGCCAGCCATCTATAAACGTAAGTCTCTTTTTAGCTGAGTCCACAAACTCGGGGTCGTTCATATCATAGCACACATCCTGTTTGTCGTAGTCCTGCACATCATGGAAGTGGTAAAGAGGCGTTTTCTTCAGCGGGTTTACCAGTACTTTGCCCATCCCAAGCATCGATTTCCGAATCAAACCGTCCAGTTTGTCGGCAGGCGTTATCTGGGTGCTGATCTTCAGCCCGTTGAAGTTGTTGGAAGAAGTGCTGGTGAAAAACTGCTTATAGTCGTTGAATGATGGGTTTATGAGCGTATAGTTGTATTCGATACTATTCGAGATAAAATGCGCAAAATGGAAAAGTCTGTTTGCCAGCTGCCCGGCTTTATAATTTACTATAACCATAGTCAGGGTGATTAGTAGGGTTGATGTTTTCGCAGTAGTTTATACTTGTAACTGTTGCTTTTGTTGTGTTCCGGAACGTAGGGCATCAGCCTTTTGCCGGACCAGGCCGGATGGCCTTCTGCCGTAATTTCTGTTGCCAGGCACGGTACTCTTCTTTCTCCAGCGATTTGGTTACTTCGCCTTTTATAAAATGGTTGAGGGAGCGCTGGTCCTTTACTTTCAGGCTATCCAGGAACTCGTTGCGCCAGCCGCCATTGTGGCCAACCACTGCCAGTGTGTTGTTCTGTACTTCCACATTGTACGTGCTTTTCATCTTATAAAGGTCCTTCACCCAGATGCCGCTGGTCCAGAAAGGATAGCGTTTTCCGTTCTCAAAAACGCCGGCAACTATAGCTGTGTTGTCATACACTTTAATGTTATTGCCACTTGCCACGCCAATGCAGTAATTCCCAAGTCCTACCAACTGGTTCCGGTAAATTTCGAGGTAAGCGGTAGATTTGGTGCTGTCAGTTTTAGGAGAATCCGAAATGATGCCGCCGCCCGAGTAATCGGTTGCAGTAGCCGGTAAAGGGTAAGCGCCCTGTATATAGTTGTTGTGGATACGGATCGGGGAATCGGGGGTACCGCGCGTGTTATAGATGTTGATATTGTCTTCTACAATAGAGTTGTCGGGCTCATTTATTACTTCATTCCAGGCTATTTCGGCGTGGCGGATAGGGTTCCGGAAGTTAAGTCCTACAAAGTTTACGGTTACCACACTGTCATAGATCCGGCCATCAATATTCTTGACCTTGTTGTACAGGATCTTGATGGTTTCGTTTTCAGAGCCGTTGCCCAGATATTCTACTGATACATTAATGCCGGCTGTGTTCTCCAGATAGCAGTTTTCTACCACCACATTCTTAAATACATCGGCTGTTACAAAGTAGCGCGGTTTGGTATATTCTTTCCAGGGAGTGGGAGGCAGGCCGAAGCCTTCGGTGTTGCGCACGGTCAGGTTGCAGGCATAGCCCCAGCTTTTAATCAGGTAGCCCGCCCCTCTAACTATAGAATTCTCGATGATAACCGGTTCTGAGGTCTGGATATCTACTGCCGGTATTTCAGAATCGTACGATGCCCAGTTGCCGGAATAGGTGCCGCCTTTCGTGATGACGATGGTCTGGTTTGTTTTAGGTTGGGTAAGGATAGCCTCTTTTTGCCCTGGCTGCAGCAGAAAGTATAAGCTGGTAACTATAGCCGCGAGGGCAGCTATAGTTATCAGTGATCTATAGTTGGTATAGTTCGCCATAATAGGTGAGATGCTGTTACCAACACGGTGATACATAAGTTTTATAGTTTAATGTACCAGATACCCGAAAATACGGCGGGCCACCCCATTTACCAGGTAGTATGGTATATACGGTGTTGGGCAGTTCTTTAACGTAAAGCGGGTGAAATCGCGCAGGTTGCCGCCGCCTTTTATATCAAACAGGTGGTTGTAAAAGTTCTTCAGCGATTTTTCTTTGCGGTTTTTGCGCTCGCCGCTCTCTTCGGGGTAGGTGTATAGTTTGGCGTCGTAGTTCACGTATAGTTCAAAGCCGTTGCGTAGGGCAGTGTGCGTATAATCGTAATCGGCTACGTAATGCGGGAAGCGGTCCTGGTCGAACAGGCCGATCTTTTCTATCACAGCGCGCGGAATAAGTAGGCCTCGGCCCGGCAACTGCGATACCGCATGCAAACCTGTCTGTTTCTCTTTTGGCAGTTCATCCAGCAGGTAACGTACTTTGTTGCGCTTAAAATCGATGATCTCGCCGCCACAGAACGGTTCGCGGGTAACGGCATCCATCTCCAGGGCACCAATCACCGCATTCGGTTTCTGCCGGATCCACTTGTAGGTATTCTCGATAAAATCTTCAGCTACTTCCAGGTCGTTGTTCAGGGTCATTACATACTCGGCCCCGTGCTGCAGTGCGTGTTTCAGGCCCATGTTCACGCTGGCTGTCCAGAACAGGTTGCCATCTCCGAAAAGCACTTTTACCTCCGGAAATTCTTCGCGCAGCATATCGGCCGTACCATCTGTAGAGCCATCGTCTACTACTATAACAGTATAGTTCTGGTTAGTGCCTCGCTTCAGCGACAACAAACATTCGCGGGTAAAATTCTTACGATTGAAAACAGGTATTACTATATGGATCATGTCGGGTTAAGGGTAATTAGGGTTGAACAGGTAGTTCTGTGGGTTTAGCTTGGGTATACTTACTATAAAGGCCGGCAATATGTTCTGTTTTTAAGGTCCAGGTTTGGGTTTTTGCAAACGCATAACCGTTGCGGCCCATTTCTTCGCGCAGCATCGGGTTATCGTATAGTTGCTCCACAGCCTTTGCCAGCGCTTTGCAGGTTTGGACAGGGTTGGTGACAGGTACTTTTATACCTGCGCTATCAGGCACCAGATTTTTACCACCGTGCAGGTCCAGTGTTACCACAGGTAGCCCATAGGCCATGGCTTCCAAAAACTGAGCAGGAGAAGAATCGCGCAAGCTGCAGAACAGGAACAGGTCGCTCTCGGTGTAAGCGCGTTTTACTTCTTCCCACGGCACCTGGCCTTTCCAGTCTACTTTGCCTTGCAGGTTGTTTTCAGCTATCCATTGCGGCACCATGTCGCGCATCGGGCCATCGCCGAGTATAGTCAACTTAAACGGTACATCCGGACGAACATGTTTCAGGGCTTCCAGTACTACCGGTAATCCCTTGCGGGCGAACAGGCGGCCTACCCATAGTATGTTCAGTACTTCTTTAGGTTCACGAACAGGGTATTCTGAGGGGTAAAAGCTCTCCGGCAGGCTGGTGTCTAGGAACATCTGCGGGTTTAATGCGCTGGCCTTGGCTGCCATATCGTAGGTGTCCTGGTTAGTGGTAAGTACCAGCGATGCCCGTTGCATGGTTTTCTTTACGTCCGGGTTCACAGCCAGCAACAGTTTACTGATCCAGGAGCGGATGACTTCTTCTTTCCAACTGCTATAAAAATATTTTTTAAAAGCTTTAGGTGCTTCCTGTCCGCCACCACATGGCCCGAAAATGAGCGGTTTATTTAGTTTCCAGAGAGCTGTGCCAAGCTGCAGGCTACCAATCGTTGCATGGTGTACCAGGTCAAAATCTATAGTTCTGTCCAGCTCTTTGGCTTTGCGGTAAGCATACTGCTGCCAGGCGATGTAATGGAAGTAAAAACCCAGATGGTATTCAAAGGCTTTGTCGATCCAGGAGGGCAGCTCTACAAACACGATGTGAAGGTTAGGCATGGCCAGCCTTTCTACCTCAGCTTCTATGGCGGCGCGGCCTTCTATAGTTGTGAGGCACCATACTTCGTGGCCCAGTTTAGCAGTGTTCAGTGCCCAGTTCCAGCCGTTGCCCAGTTCGGTGCCACGGTGCGGTTCGCAGGCGTATGCCGATAAAAGTACTTTCATGGCTTACAGACTAAAATTGAACAACGCTTTTAACTTGGCACTGGCCTTGTCGCGCATCATGCGGTTAAAGTAGCGGCGGTCCGATTCCTGGTCGCGAATAACAAATCGCGGGTGGCGCAACGGAAAACTGATCTCGTTCTCGCGTATTTTGGCCTTCTCCTCAAACTGGTTAAAGGTGTGCGTGGCATCTTCGCCGAAACCAATGTTGCTCACCAGGTTCACTTCCGGCACAATGCAAAGACCGGAGTTAGAGTACACGGTAAATTCCCATTGGTAATCCCATACATCGCCTTTCTGCAGGTTGGCTATAGTTTCCTCTATCTTACTTAAGCGGTAGGTTTCTTCAAATTTGTTCAGGAAGATGCCGTTCAGGTAGCCTTTGTTTTTAAGCTCCGGGTAATTGCCCAGGTTGAAGTCGTATAGTTGCCAGGCACGGCGCCAGGTTGCCCAGCCCCAGCTGTTCACTTTGTTAGAGAAGTAATAAGAGTAATCTGAGTCTCGTTGCCAGCCGTTCAGGTAGTTGTTGCCACTGATGTGCATTACACGGGTATCGTTTTTATATTTCTCCAGCAGTTCCTGGCAGAACCAGAAAAAGCTTTTTGATGGCACACAGTCATCTTCCAGTATAATACCGGTTTCTTCGTGCTCGAAAAGCCAGGTGATCGCGCTGGATGGAGCCACGCCACAGCCTAAGTTCTGCTCTCTGAAAAGTGTTTTTACTTCGCAGTCCCAGTCCACCTGCTCAATTACGGCGCGGGCTTCGGCGCAGCGCACGGCATCGGTTTCATGGCCCGGACGCGGACCATCGGCGGCAACGTATAGTTTCTTTGGTTTTACCTGACGTATGCGGTCCAATACTTTTTGCGTAGTATGTGCCCTGTTAAAAATGATCAGAAGCACCGGGGTGTCTAAGGGTTGTTGTGTATAGTTGGTAGATGTTTGCATAGTAATAAGGGTTGTCATCTAAAAGTACCCGCACGCTACAAACCTATAGTTGTTAGTGCGAGACCAGTCTTTGTTTCAGTGCCAGCAGCGCACGCTTTTTACGGGCAGCAAATTCTTTTAAATAAGATATGTTCTCTGGCTCATCTTCCTCGAGCAGCACAATGGTTAGCCCGAGTATCCCATAGTAATACGCTGGAAGTATATAAGAGATACCAAATACAAAGCCGCTGATGATAAACGCGATCATGATGATCTGGTTTTCGTTCAGGCGCTTTACCCGCAACGCTTTCCAGATAGCATAAAACGCCTGCCATAAAAACAGCGATAAACCAAGCAAACCGGCGTAGAACAGCACATCCACATAAAAACTATGGAAGAAGTGGCCATACCCGTCTTCAAAAACAGGCTTGTCAATGTCGTCGCGGTAAAACTGGATGGGTAGCTCAAACCCCTCGAAGCGCATCCCCATAAACAAGTTCTCTTTTATAAAAGGGAGGTAAGACATCCACTGGTTGTAGCGCCAGCTGCCGGTACCCTGTTTATCAAAATTTTCGATATCCGAGAAGTTCTCCATGATCTTGGTGATGATCTCGGGGTGCATGGAGAACAGGAAGGCACTGCTGGCCAGAGCACCCGCTACGATGATGCCAATGATAGGAAGAATCTTACCGATACCGATAGGTGTATTGGTTTTGAAACGGAACAGCAGGTAGTAAACCCCCAGAACTATAGCCGTACAAACCCACACGGTGCGGTGCTGGAAAAAGAAAATAGTGAGCAGCACAAAAAAGGCCATCGGCAAACTATACCATTTGGCTTTAAAGAAATACTGTGTCAGGAAATACAGAAAAGGTATAATAAGCATGTACACCGATGTGGAATGCACGCCGCGCTCGTGGTGTGTGAACGAAGAGATGCTAAGGGCATCTGGGTTCACCACAAGTACGTTTAACCAGAAACCGCCCAGTATAAAGAACACCAGGTGGTGCATTTTTACGTAATTGTTCCCTTTATAGTAGGTATAGATGAAAAGCGAGTAAAAAAAGATCATCACCTTCAGGAACACGTGCGGGTATACAAAAAAGGTGCTGTATTTATAGTATGATTCCAGCGACAGGCCAAAAAGGTACAGGGCAGTTAAAAAGAAAGCCCACTTCATTGGCACCGACATCCGTTGGAAGAACAGGGCACTATACACAATAGCGATACCGGCTATGAGCTTGGCCGAAGAGCTGATGAGCGTGCCACCACCGCTCGCACTGTTGGGCGCCAGTAGCTCCATAAACAGGTTGTCCAGCAGGAAAATAAGCACCAGCGGGAGCAGGAATAAGAATGTATAGTTCAGCTTCATCGGGCTACAATATAGTAGTAGGGTCAGGCGCTCAGGCGGCGGCCGGGTACAGGCTCATACGGCTCCTGGGCAGGCACCAGCTTACGGCCGAGCACACGGCCAAACAGGGCAAGGTGCTGCTGCAGCACTACATCTTCAGAGAAATTTGCTTTGGCATACTGTTTTGCGTAGCGTACGGTTTCCTGCCATAGTTGTTCGTCTTCCAGCAGTTTTATAGTACAGTTCGCCATTGCCTCCGGCGAAGTAACATCGCAGAGCTGGCCTGCTTTGCCGTGTGCCAGCAGTTCCGGCACAAAACCACTGTTTTCACCGCCTACCACAGGTGTACCTGCCACCATGGCTTCCAGCACCGCCATTCCAAACGATTCTTCATACGACGGATGTACCAGCACTTTGGCACCGGCAATCTCTTTTACCACGTCATCAAACTCCAGGCAACCTATAAACTTCACACCATCGGCAATACCCAGTTGTTTGGCGTATTGGTGTGCCAGTCCATTTTCTTCCATTTCCACACCCACTAAATGGTATTCGAGGTCGGGGAAGCGGGCGCGCACTTTGGCAAAGGCCTGCAGGCTGCCGTGTATGTTTTTGCGTTTGGTAAAGCCCTGCACCACCGACACGATATAGTTGCCCTTCACAGGAATGGTTTTGCTTATCTTTTCAATTTCAGGGGTATAAAAGTTGTTTATAGTTACAGTTTTTGCTTTCTCCGCCGATGCAAGCAAACTATAGGTATAGTTGGAATTGGCTACCAGGTACTCGGCTTTGCTCACCGATCTATAGTTCATCATCCAGCGCACAAACCGGAACACATCGGGCTGCTTCAACAGTATCTTCAGGGCTACATCATGAATGTTGACCACTGCAGGTATATTGCTCCTCAGAGCAGCCAAGGCATATTCGTATGTCCAGAAGGCACTGATGATATCGGCAGGGTAGGCCGCTATCATTTTGCGCAGTTCAGCGATCTCGTAATTAAAGAAACGGCGCCCTGGTTTTGGCTTCACCGTGCTGATACAAATGGTAAGGTTGCCGCTTTGCAGCACTTTAGGTTCCTGCAGCACCGGCGAATTGGTATAGCCAATAACTTTATAGCCTCTTTTTAGCAGAGCATTTATAAAATGAGACGTCAGCGGAAAAGCGTTCGTCTCGGGCAGTTCTTCGTGTTTTAAGTCCCAGTCCAGTAGATTCAGGCCTATAGGTCCGCAGACCCCAATAGTTAACTCCATAGTTTGTATACCTTCCTGCGCTATGCTTCCTTAATAATATACGTTTTGTATTTGTTGATAATCCGGCCGTAGTAAGAGGCTGAATTATCAGCGATGCCCATTTTGGACAGTAGTTTCCCGATCTCTGCTCTTAGAAGTTTGTGAGGGAAGAACAGCGTGGAAACTCCCAGTGCTACGGCACCTGTGGCGATCTGTGCTATTAGTACTACTATGGCAGGCAAATTAAGGTTGCTGAGCAACGAGGTAACTACGTAAATGGCCGCCGCCGCGAACACACCGTTCAGCAGGCCAGGCAAATAGGCCAGCAATTGCTGTCCATAGTTGATATGCAGGGCATCCTTCATCACCTTCTGGTAAAAGCCCATTTTCACCACCTCCGACAGCACAACCGCCCAGGCAAACCCGATCAGGCCAAAATCCTTTAGTAAATAAAAGAAAACGGCTATCACGCCCATCAGTGCTATGTTCAGGATGATCTTCACGTCCAGGATCGCTTTTGCATCGCAGATGATACCGGCAAACATGGTCAGGAAGTTAAGCGGGATACCCAGGCACAGGATCTGCAGCACCGGCACGGCCGCTGCCCATTTCTCGCCAAGCAGGATGCGCACAATTTCCGGGGCTGCTACCAGTATGCCTAAACAAATAGGGATAATGATGGCGGCCAGCAGTGTTATACTCGACAGATAAGCCTTCCCCAGCTTTTCGTTATCCGACTGCATTTTACTGAAAGACGGAAAGATCACTTTGATAAGGGTGCGGGTAAGCATGTGCATGGGCTGGCTCACCAGCTCGCGTGAGCGGTTATAGATACCCAGCTTATAGTCTCCTAAAAAGCGCCCGATAAGGATGGTGTCCAGGTTGATGCTCAGGAACTCGAGGAAACTGATGATGGACATGCGGCTGCCATAAGCAAAAAGTGGCTTATAGGCCTGCCAGTCGAAAAGGAAAAGCACATTGTGCCGGGTAAGCGCATAAGATCCCAGCGAAACAAAAAAGAACTGCGACAGCGAAGCCAGCACCAGTGCCCACACACCAAAATCGAGGTAGGCCAGGATAACACCAATGCCCAGGTAAGATAAGATGTAGGAAATTGTTTCGAGGATGCTGAGTGCTTTGAACTGCATGTTGCGCTCCATCAAGCTCACCGCCGTTGACGAAAGGCCGTTTATCAGGAACATAAAGGCCATGACGCGGATAATAGGCACCGCTTCAGGGTTTTTAAAGAAGAGCGCTGCGGCAGGTGCTGCCACCCAGGTAATAGCTGTAAAAAGTGCGCCCAGCAATACCGACGACGTAAAAGCCGCCCGTATATGCTCCGGGTTTAATTCTTCTTTCTGAACGATTGCTTTGTTGAGGCCCAGGTTAGCAAAATAGGAGCCGAAGCGTAGTACTACACCGGCCAGTGCCACCAGACCAAACGCTTCCGGGTTCAGAAGCCTGGCCATCACGGCCGTATAGCCGATCTGCATCACAGCGTTGGCAACCGTAGAAGCTGACCCCCACTTTATGCCACTCACTGCTTTCGATGCCAAATTGTTACTCATAAACAGATATTCTCGGCGGCCTGCAACAATTATAGCTATAGTTGTTGCAGGCGCCAGGTTAAGGGTATAGGTTTAGGGCAGGCTGCCGCTATACATAGTAATAGGAAGCCTTTTTCTTGTAGCCGTACTCGTAGGTGTTGCTGTAGTCCAGGTCGTTTATGATCATGTAAATGTTCTTGATCTTTTTGGCGGCATACAGCTCGTTTATCTGGCCCAGCATATCCTTGTCGGTATACTTGTGTTTTACTACGTACAGGTTGGTATCCATGTGCTTCATCAGGATGAAGTATTCCGACACAAACCCGATCGGCGGTGTATCTACCACAATGTAGTCGTACCGGGATTTCAGGTTTTCCAGCAGCTCACGCATTTTAGGCAGTTCCAGCAGGCGGATCGCATTTTCCGGGATCGGCCCACACGGGATAATGTCCAGGTTTTCGACCTCTGTCTGCTGAATCACTTCCTCCAGCGGCAGGCCCTGCATCAGGTAAGACGAAAGGCCCGAAGCGTTATGCGTATCAAAGTATTTGCTGAAAGTAGGCTTGCGCATATCCGATTCTATCAGCACTACCCGTTTGCCTGACAGGGCCAGTTCGGTACTCAGGTTTACGGAGCAAAATGTTTTTCCCTCGCCGGAAATGGAAGAGGTAACGCCGATCACTTTAAAGCTGCTTTCCGAGAGCAGGTACTGCAGGTTTATCCGGATAGACCGGAACGACTCGGAAATGGCCGAACGCGGATTGTTTTTAACTGCCAGCTTATCTGATTTGCTGCCGTGTGCCACCACACCCAGGAACGGAATGCTGGTAATGGCGCTCAGGTCGTTTTTGCCTTGTATGGTGTTATCTACGTTGCTCATCAATACTATAAGGCCGGCTGGGATAGCCATACCAAAGAGCAGGGCCAGCATGTAGATCATTTTTGGCTTCACGTTGATAGGCGCGGCGCTTACCATGGCAGCATGGTCTACTATCTTTTTGTCGGTGGTGTTTGTGGCAAGCGAAATGGCTGCTTCAGCACGTTTTTCCAGCAAAAAGTCGTAGCGTTTGTCAATAAAATCAGCCTGGCTCTGCAGGTCCATCAGGTGGCGCTCGTTTTCCGGTATTTTGGCCAGGTTGGTCTCTATCTGGTCCATGCGGCGCTCCACATCTTTCAGCGAAATGTCTGCAGAACGGATTAGGTTTTTCAGGTTGGCAACTATAGCCTGCTTGGTGCTTTCTATTTTACCTTCCAGTACCTGCAGCAGCTGGTTTTTCTGGGTAGCATTTACCTCATAACCGGCTTTTTGCTTGTTCAGCTCCGATAGTTCCAGGAACAGGTTGTTCAGGTTCGGGTTCTGAATACCGGCCACCGTAGGCGAAACCGACTGCGCCACGCCGTTGCCGTTCTGTATCTGCTCTAAAATATTCTGGTAGTAGATCTTATCTGTGGTGATACGGGCCTTCTCAATCTCCAGCTGCGACAGCTTTTCGTAGTTGATGTTGGACTGCACATCGATGTTGGCAATGCGGTTAGCCGATCGGAAAGATGACAGCGCCTGCTTGCTGATGCGCAGCGAATCAGATAGTTGTGCCAGCTCGGCATCTATAAACTCGAGGGTTTTGCGGCCGTTATAGTTCTTTTCCTGCAGGTCGTTGGCAACATAGGTGTTCATCAGCGTGTTCAGGAACAGGATCTCTTTCTCCGGAATGCTGCCCTGGCTAACCAGCGACAGAACGCGGGCCTCACGCTCTATCGGCGATACGCTCAGGTTTGCCTGCTGGTGCCCTACCTGGCTGTCGAGGCTGTTAACCACAAAGTAATGCTTGCGGGCAGGAGAAATGTCGGCATGCTTGGCTGGCAGCAGCGTAAAGCTCATGTACTTATCCTTGTAAGGTTTGCCTACAGGCAGTACTTTGGTAAACTCCACATCGGGCAGCACTTCCAGTATTGTATGGTTTCGGAAATTATAGCGGGCCACATCCTTGCCTTTAACCGTCAGCTCATATTTGTTATCGGGTAACATGCGTATCTGCATCGGCACATCCACCAATTGCGGCGAAGTTGTATCGAGCCTGATAACGTAAGGTGCGGTTTCGTACTGCTCTTCCACTACCAGATCAGTGATGTTGTTCAGCCAGTGGTCGGTTACCTTGTAATACGATACATTAAAATCGAGGTGCAACATGGCCTTCCGGATCATCTCGGTGGAGGTGATCAGACCGATCTCGTCTTCTACTTTAATGCCTTTGTTCTGTACCTCCAGCAGGTTAAGTAACTCCTGCGCTTTTTTAGAGCCTGTATGCTGGTCGCCTAACAGCAACGTAGCACTGAACTTATAGATACGCTCCGAACTTTTAATGTAAACATAAGCAGCAGCCAGTGCCAGCACACTGAAAATAGCAAACAGGTACCACTTTGCACGGAACTTGAAGAACCAGCTTTTCAGGTCTATTTCGTGTTCCTTGGTATGATTCTTTCTCATAGATTACTTTACAAAATTTAGAAATAACGCCGCTGTCGAGATCACACTCAGAATAGTGGTTACAACTACCAGGTTTTCACGCTTCACAAAGGTTTGGCGTGGTTCTACATATAGTACGTCGTTTGGCAGCAGGTAGTAATACGGCGATTGCACAAGTGCCGGATCGGTCAGGTCGAGTAATACGATCTCGGAACCGTTCTGCGTCTGGCGAATCAGTTTAATGTTATGGCGGCTGGCGCTGTATTTCAGGTCGCCGGCCAGGGCCAGGCCTTCCAGCAGGCTTGCCTGCTCGTTGTATACATAGTAGTAGCCGGGTTTTTCAACTTCCCCTAAAATGCTCACTTTAAAGCTGATGAGCTTCACCACAACGGTAGCACCGGTCAGGTACTGGTTCAGGTTTCGCTGGATAAGCTGCTGTGCCTGGGTGGTGGTAAGTCCGGAGACCTTCAGTTTGCCCACGTTTGGCAGGTTTATGTTCCCTTCATTATCAATAGAATAACCACTCAGGTACAGGCTGCCGGGCTCGGCCACACCAAACCCGTTGGTAGGACTGATGATGTTATAGATCTCCGACAGCTCGGCTTCCGCGCTGAGCACTTTTACAGAAAGCACATCATTTACCTGCAGTTTGTACTCAGGAATATTGTTGTTGAAAGGAGTGGGGGTGGAAGTTTTAAGATTTGGATTCTGCATATAAACAAGCTCCTTTTTAGAAATACAGGAACTGATAAACAACAGGCAGAAAAAGAAATAACTAATTCGCTTCATGTTCGGTGGTTAAGGGTGTTTGTGCCGGGCCGAAGTTTACCCGGGTAGTGGCCGCGCCCTGTTGTTATATTGGATTAAAGGGGCTTAACCGGCTTCAATAATTCAGGCATATATACTGGATCGGCTTAAAAAGGATGCTGAAAAATTCAAATATTCTGATGCACAAATAAGGGAGCAGTTGCTGATAAGGCCAGGGCAGGCAAAGGAAGCAAGGTAAACTATAACTAAGCAGCCCCCCGCACAGTATAAGTCTGTAAAATACGGCCAGCGCGCCTTATTACGCTTTACTTACATGAAATCAACACTACGCAAAGCCATCCATCAGGTAGATGTAATGATGGCACCCCTTATACTTTCGGCTGTTAAAGAGCAGAACGCCCTGAATACATACCTGTTCCATGCCCTGTTCCGAGACAGGCAGGAACTAAACCAGCACATAGCAGACCCGCAGCAACAGGTTACAGTTGATATTTTCCGCCAGTTTGTGGCCTACCATAAAAGCAAAGGCTATCGGTTTGTATCGCCAGTAGAGGTGCTGAACGGGCTCCCTGCTGATGACCGCTACATCATGATTACCTTTGATGACGGATACTATAACAACCTGCGTGCCCTGCCTGTGCTGGAAGAGTTCAATGTGCCGGCCCTTATTTTTGTTTCCGCAAACCATGTGTTAAAAGGAAAGGCTTTCTGGTGGGATGTGGCGTACCGCGAGGGAAAAAAAGCAGGCATGACCGATGCTGCCATAGGCCTCGAGAAAAAGCACTTGCTAACCCTCACCGACGATGCCATTGATGCTTACCTGATCGCAAAATATGGTCCCGGCTGCTTCACGCCGGTAGGCGACACTGACCGCCCCTTAACCCCGACTGAACTGAACAAACTGGCCCAGCATCCGCTCATCCACATCGGGAACCACACCTGCGACCACGCCGTGCTGCCTAATTACGATGCTGCCGGTATTAAAGAGCAGATAAGCAAAGCACAGGATATACTGGAAGACATGGTAGGCTACCGGCCTATCACGATCGCGTACCCTTGCGGCGAGTTTAACCAAACCGTGCTGGATGTTTGTAAAGAGGAGGGTATAAAGCTGGGAATTACTGTAGAGCACGCCAAAAACTTCAACCCTGACTTCTACAAGCCTACTAACCTGCTCACGCTTAACCGCTTCACGATCTGGGGCAACGAAGACCTGATCCGCCAATGCGACTTCTACCGCTCTGATTACCACATGTTAGATAGCATGAAAGGGATTTTGAAGAAGCTGAAAACTAAGGTTTAAAAGGTTATAGTTTGAGCCATGGCTGAGACAGTTTAACTGTACCATAGTTGTACTATAATTTCTTATTTTGTCATGTCGAGCGCAGCCGAGACATCTTATATGTCTTATACTTCCACTATTGTCATTTCGAACAACCTGGGAAATCTATCTCAAACTATACTTCGAAATGCTATCTTTTTATAGTTTGCTTTGCCTACTATTCGAACCAAGCCGTTGTTCTATAGTTTCTACCAATCCTGGGAGCTCTAATTACCTACAGTTCTATAGTTTGTTTGGCTCCCTCCCGGGCCGGGAGGCCCCGTCTTCGGGCATCGCGCGGTGTACATTTCCTTTGCTCGTTCCTCGCAATGGCTACGCCACCGGAAATCTACAAGGCGCTCAACCCAAAGACTGATATCACATTCCATAGCTACCCTCAAGCTATAGTTTGCTTAATAGCTCTTGGTTCGGGCAGATCTGTTTTACTCGTGGTTGTATTTCCAAAGGGACAGGTAAACCTGTCCTGTTTGTAATCTGTAACTATGGAACTATAGCTGCTACTATAGCTATGCAAGAATTCCCCTCCTTAGACAAGGAGGGGTAGGGGTGGTTTGACCACAGCAACTATGAAACTATAGATGTCCCAACTATAGCAACAGCAGCAATTCCCCTCTTGAGAGGGGTAGGGGTGTGATATTTCGTAACTATAGAACTATAGCTAAGCTCCTTCCCCTGTTCTTAGGGGAAGGTTGGGAAGGGGTAAATCTCCATCTCCTGTTTTAAGGAGAGGGCCGGGTGAGGTAGCTCTAAACACAATCAAACTTTATCTGGCTCGCAGGAAATCGAAAACATGGGTGGAGTCCGGGAAGGTGGTGCGCTCGGGGAGGCCTTCGAAGGATGTTTTAACAAAAAGCTCCTGGCTGATTTCTAATGCCGTTGGGTCAGGAATAAGGTCGTGGTTCCAGCCTATCTGCAGCAGGCCGCTTGGCTTTAATACCTGGTGCAGTGCCTTGTAAGTCTGGATCTGCATTTCAGGAGTATCCACGCCGTGGCCGAAAATGCCGTTGAGCAGCACGATATCGAAGCTGTGAGGGGCCACATACTTATCTATATCTAAAATGCTGGCCACTAAATGGTTTTTTCCGCCCCATAGCTGGTTGCATTCGTCAATATCTACCGTTACCAGATCTACCCCTTTGTCAAAATACTTCAGCGACTCCCAGGTGTAATAGGCACAGCCCACAAACAAAATGCGACCCTGTTTTAACTTGGCTAAGCGGGGGTATAAGTGCTGGTCGAGCCAGATGCGGTCGGGTTGTTTTTTAAAATAGGTGCTGTCGAGCTTAAAGTTGAGTAAGAGCCAGCGTTTTATAGGAAGGTATAGTAGTTTTTTCAGCGATTGGCCAGAAACAGAGCCTACGGCAGGGCCAGGGGTAGTTATAAGTTGCGCCATGAAGCAATGTATTTTATAAGGGTTAATCACATTGCTATACTGCAGCCGCCCTGATTTGGTTAGGCTTTTTAAAACTATGGAGCAAAGAAAAACCACTCCCGATTTGCTGTAATGCAGTTTCAGGAGTGGCTTTCCTTTGGCTTATATTTAGGTACTACTCAATCCATTTGGTACGTTTTTGCTTAGATGGGCGCTGCTTGGTGCGTTGCATCCTTAACGCATCCGACGGCCTACGCTCCAGCTGTTGTGCAAAACCATTGTTATGTTCCAGAATACTGCCTTTCAGTTTCCAGCCCATCGGGAAAAAGTCGGCCACTTTGGTGGCCAGTGTCTCAAGATCAGGTGCGGTTATAATATTGTACTCCATCGTTTTGTAACTAACTTCAAGTACAATATAGAAATTAAAAACACAGGTTGTACGGGCGCACTACGTTTTTTTTGTGAAGAAGGTTACTTTCTTTTTTATTTTTAGCGCTGGCTTGGTATAGTTATAATTTAAACACTGAAACCCCTGCTACCTGTTGAATTAGTGCTATTATAACACTGGCTTAACATAGCCTGGTTAGCACCTGACACAAATATTTTACATACGGTCGGCTATTATTTAGCTGTCTGATATAAGTTGCTGTTGTTTAGTAAAATAGCACTTAAACTATAAGCCTGGTGGCTTTACGCCTCCGGTTCCTCGCGCATGTCCAGCTTTATTTTCTCTATCAGCAGGTAATTTTTAAACTGATGGATCAGGCGTGTCATTTCGCTCTCTTTGGTTTCCAGGGCGGTAACTTCCTCATCTGAGTCTGCCAGCACGGGGCGCAGGCGGCTCAGGCTGTCCTGCATCTGTGCCACCGAAGTGATGATGTGCTGGCGCATCTGCTCGTTCTGTTCGTTAGGCAGGGCCGTTTCCAGCTCTTTAATGTATAGCTCCAGAAACTCTACCAGGTGCCATGGGTTGTTCGGTCGGTTCCAGGTGAAGGTAATGTTGCAGCGGCGGCATTTATAGGTATTGCAGCGCCAGCCGTGTTCATTGCTGGTCGTACCGGTGCGCTTCAGCATATCAGCGTGCTTGCATTGCGGACACTGTGCATTATCTTCCACTATTTTATCCAGCCGGGCACGTTTATCCAGAATGATGCTTCGGTTCTGGGCGTGCATGTACAGTTGCTGTTCCAGGTTCTGGCAGGCAGCGGTCAGTTTTTCATGCTCCGGGTCCAGCTCACCTGTTGCAATCATGGCATTGGCGCGCTTGCTGAAATAGCGGATCAGCTTGATCAGTTCGCGCTCGTTTGCTTTCAGTTCTGGCTGTTTCATTTATTTAATGGTTGAATTGCTGAATAGTTAGATGGTTTTTACTGCTACGATGATATTAATTCTTCTCGCGCAGGCGTTTGTAAATACGGATGGCCAGCATCAAAATGGCTGAAAAAAGGATAAGACCTATAATTCCCCACACCATGCTGAGCGTGTTTTTAAGTACCACCAGAAACACAATGCTGATCAGAAAAAGCGTGGCTACCTCGTTCCAGATGCGAAGCTGTGTGGAGCTATAGTTTAAAATACCCTGTTGCTGTTGCTTAAAAATGGCGTGGCACAGGAAATGATACACGTAAAGACCGACCACAAAACTCAGTTTCCAGACAAGCCAGCCGGGCGTGCCGCCATACAAGTTCCACATGCTCAGTCCAAAAACAGCCGTCAGCACCGCCGATGGCCAGGTAATGCCATACCACAACCGTTTCTGCATTATTTTGAACTGGTTCTGAAGGATAGATCTCTCCGGTTCCGGTTTCTCAGCGGCTTCGGCGAAGTAGATGAACAGGCGCACAATGTAGAACAGCCCGGCAAACCAGGTTACCACAAAAATGATGTGCAGCGCCTTAACGTAAAAATAGCTCATGAACTATAGGGATAGTTTTATGGCAAAGGTAGTTTGATAAGTTAAGAGTTAAAAGTTAAGAGTTTTTGCTTTCTATCATGTCATTTTAAGCTAAATAATGTTCTCTGTCATGTCGGGCGCAGCCGAGACATCCTATATGTCCTATAGTTTCCATTATTGTCATTTCGAGCGTAGCGAGAAATCTATTTCGGCTTATAGTTTGTAAAGACCTAGCAGCGTGCGCAGCTCCTGCTAGCGTCTGATGCTATAGTTGAAGCCAATTGCAACTGGAAACAAGCCTTTTCTTTCATAGCCACTTGTAATCATGGGAGCTCTACTAACCTATAGTGCTATAGTTTGGTTAGCTCCCTCCCGGGCCGGGAGGCCCCGTCTTCGGGCATCGCGCTGCTGCCTTCTTGCTATCCTCCTGCGTCGGATTGCCTATCGGCACCGCAACAAGTCAAAGGCGCTCAACCCAAAGACTGATAGCACATTCGATAGCTTTTGCCTTTGCTATAGTTTCCTTCTCGCTCTTGGTTAGGGCAGATCGGTGTTACTCGTAGTCGTAATTCTGTAAGGACAGGTCGCGACCTGTCCTATTCTCAGCCTAAAACTAAAACTATAGTACTATAGCTTCAACTATCGCAAAGACAGAGATTGTCCCCTTGAGGGGACTATAGGGGTGTTAAAGCAGCAACTATAAAACTATAGCTGTCAACACATCAATATCAGAATTCCCCTCCTTGGATAAGGAGGGGTAGGGGTGGTTGGACCACGGCAACTATAGAACCATAGCTAAGCTCCTTCCCCTGTTCTGGGGGCAGGGGCTCTCGATGAAAGGAGAGGGTTGGGGTGAGGTAAACAAAAAAGAGCTGCACAATAGTACAGCTCTTCTAAAATCGAAATCAAAACCTAAAACTTACAAAATCATAGTAATCAGCTAAATCCCTTTAATCATTGGTCTTATACAGACTTACTGAACACCGGTGTTGTCGGTTGCTGAGACCATAGTCTTGCATCCAGGCACATGGCAATGTTGCGCACAAACGGGTGACCGGCCGGAAGAATCTCAATACTGTTCTTTGTGTACTCTACCAAGCCATCCTCGGCGAGCGGTTGCAGGCGTACAAGGGCGTCGGTAAAATAAGGCGAAACGGCTTCGTTCCACTCGGTTTTAAACTGGCACATCAGGTTGGTGATGTGCTGGCGGATCAGACGGTCTTCGGCAGTTGACTCGTGCCCCTTCAGAATTGGCAGAATTCCCATCTCTACAGCGGCTTCGTAAGGCTCTACTTCCTTAATGTTCTGCATAAAAGCAGTGCCTGTATCGGAAATGCTGGAGCAACCCAGGCCGATCAACAATTCGGTGTGGCGAGGCGTGTAGCCCATAAAATTGCGGTGCAGGGTTCCGTTTTGCGCAGCCAGGTAAAGTTCGTCGGTTGGCAGCGCGAAGTGGTCCAGCCCGATCTCAACATAACCGGCTTCTTCCAGCATGGCGCGACCCATTTCGTATAAGCCACGTTTTACAGATGGCTCTGGCAGGTCGGCTTCGGAGTAGCGGCGCTGTGCCTTACTCTTCCAGGGCACGTGGGCGTAACTATAAAACGCAATGCGTTCCGGACGAAGCTCTTTTACTCTTTCTATCGTATGGCGCACGCTCTCGGCAGTCTGCATGGGCAGGCCGTAAATAATATCGCCGTTTATAGATGTGTAGCCAATTTCTCGGGCAGCGTCAAATATTTCTTTTGTTTTCTCGAAGGTCTGGATGCGGTTGATCACGAACTGCACCTTAATATCGAAATCCTGGATGCCTACGCTCAGTCTTCTAAAACCCAGGTCGTAAAGCACCTGCAGTTGCTCGGCGTTGGTGGCGTTTGGGTGTACTTCTATACTAAGAGCGGCATCGGGAGCAAGTTCGGCTTTCTCCAGCAGTTTGCCCAGCATCAGTTTCAGGTTCTCGGCCCCGAAAAAAGTAGGCGTACCACCACCCAGGTGTAACTCTGTAATGCGCGGCTTCCTGCCGAAAACCTGCAGATAGCGTTTCCATTCCTTTAAAATGGCTACAATATAAGGCTCTTCTACGGCGTGGTTCTTGGTAATGCGCTTGTTGCAGCCGCAGTAGGTGCAGAGCTTCTCGCAGAAAGGCAGGTGCATGTACACACTAATGCCGTCGGTATCATTTGTTTTATCGAAAGCCTGTTTTACGTGCAGCATCCAGGCGGCTTCGGTCAGGGGTTTTTCGTCCCAGAACGGCACGGTTGGGTAGCTGGTGTACCTCGGCGAAGGCACGTCGTATTTGGCAAGTAGTTCAGTTGGTGTAGTTACTGGTGCGGTCATAACTTACAGATTTAGTACAGTTACCCGTTTTTCGGGCTGAAATTATACTGCAAAGGTCTGAAGTTGCCGCGCCGCAGGAAATGATATATGTCAGTAGTAGGGGAGTGGAAAGGGGGATAATTGTCAGGTTTGGGGGAATAACGTACTTGTGGAAATAACTTTTGAGGCTTCCAACTGAAATATGTAGTGTACAAGTAGTTATTAGTTGATCTTTTACGTTTTAATCATATATACTTCCTCTTTTCTCAAAGTTCTCTGATTTAAATTTAGTAGCTGGGAAATGATTCTCCTTATTTATAAGCCAAGGCCATAATGGGTTAGAAGCATTTTTCTTTGCGTGCTGCTTATAGAAGAAGTCAATTATTTCCTCTGCAGAGGTACAAACTTTGAATATGTCCTTATTGAAATAGTTTTTGTAAAACTCAACTCTATCTATAGACTTCTGATGAATAATATCATGTCTGTATTGTTCTAGTTTTATAAAATGATTCCAAATTGGTTTTTTAGTAATGTCTTCTGTTTCGTAAATTACTACAAGGATTTTACTTATCTTCTGTCTGAGCGGTAACCATCTTTCAATTGCTGCTTTATCATACTTTTCAACTATTCCTTTACTTTCTATTCGCTGTTCATATTCATATTTATCAGGAATACTAAGATTAGCAAATGCTTCAATTGATGTGTAGGAGAATACTATACATGTTTGTATTATCTCAATGAAATCATAAATAATTTTTGATTTTTGGATTAGCGCTTCCCTTCTATCGCCCTCTACATTCTTTAATGTATGATTATAACTATTAGGATCTATTTGCTTATTAAATAAATCTTTAGCTAGTGTGAGCGAGCGGTTGGTAATAGAAAGTAAAACTCCTACATTATTTGGTGTAAAGTATTCTAAGACATTGCTACCATTGAATTTAATGTTATCTACTTCTTGAATTACCATTCCTGGACTGCTTTCGACTATATTATCTTCACCTACATGGTAAGTTGGTTTTGCTGAACGCGGATCAAAAAATGTGTAATCTTTGGGAGATTTGCAGAATACAACTCCTAAATACCCATTCAATTTATTTTTATCTTTTGTTTTCATTCAATAACAGTTAACCATTGTATAATTTAAACAAATTCTAATCTGCTCTAATGCGGATATGATTGTATTGCTTAGATTAAAATTCAAAACCAATATATAAACTTTATCTAATACTATAGCCCCAAACTATAAAAGCATCTCTCCCCAAATCTTGGTAACTTCACGGTCTACATTACCAGAATTTGACCGATGAAAATTTCCGTCCCAACCCTGCTGCTCGACAAAGAAAAGTGCCAGCGAAACATCCGTATGATGGTGGAGAAAGCCAGGCGCAATAATGTAAGGTTACGGCCGCATTTTAAAACGCATCAGTCAGCGCAGGTTGGCGAGTGGTTCAGGCAGGAAGGAGTGGAAGCGATTACGGTTTCGTCGGTAAGGATGGCGCGGTACTTTGCCAACCACGGCTGGACCGATATAATGGTGGCCATACCCGTAAATGTGCTGGAACTGGAAACTATAAACGAACTTGCCGGACGCGTGCGCCTGCACCTTATAGTTGTGAACGAAGAAGTGCTGCCTGCGCTGCAGCAGGGCTTAAAACATAACGTGGCGGTCTGGCTCAAGATCGATACCGGTTACCACCGCACCGGCATCCCGGCCACCAACTATGAAACTATAGACAGCACGCTGCAAACTATAGCTGCTTCGGATAAACTGGAGTTCCAGGGCTTTATGGCGCACGACGGACATACCTACAAACAAACCGATGCCGAAGCCATCCGCGAAATCCATAAAACAACTGTAGACCAGCTAAACCAGCTACGCGAGCGTTACAAAAGCCAGCTTTCAACTATACAACTCTCCATTGGCGACACACCAAGCTGCAGCATTCTGGAAACTATAGTTGCCGTAGACGAGATCAGGCCAGGTAACTTCGTGTTTTACGATCTTACGCAGCATCACATCGGCAGCAATAACTATAACCAGATAGCAGTTTGCATGGCCTGCCCGGTTATTGCCAAACACCCCGAACGTAACGAGATCATCATCCACGGTGGCAGCGTACATTTCTCGAAAGACGTGTTAGTGCAGCCAAACGGCGGTAATTTGTTCGGCAGAGTTGTGGAAATGACCGAAGATGGATGGTCTGACCCGGAAGAAGGCATCAACCTGGTTTCGTTGTCGCAGGAGCATGGCATAGTAAAGGCGACGCCAGAGCAGTTTGCCAACTATAGCATCGGCGATATCATGTACATACTGCCCATCCACTCGTGCCTCACCGCCGGCAGCATGAAAAGTTACCTGACACTGGAAGGCGAACGGCTGGAGCATTTATCGGGTTTGCCGGAGAGCTTTGTCTGAACCGGGATTAAGGGAGATTCTTGAGATTATCAGGATATGTAGAGACGCAATACTTTGCGTCTCCTCTGCTATGAAATTATAGGTTAGAAGCAGCACCCGCTTTGATTTACAACTACAGGCTCAACTATAGCCAGGCGAGTCTGGAGACTCGCGCACACCTTGCGGCAACGGTTAGATACCGGCGCCAGGGTAAAAAAAGAAAAAGAGACGCAACATTTTGCGTCTCCATATTCCTGAAAATCTCAAAAATCTCCCTTAATCCCGGTTCAGACAAGCTACCAGTCATTCTGGCGTTCGTCGCGGTCGCGGGCATAGCTGTTATAGTCGGTGTCGTCGTAGTAGCCGCCCTGGTAATAGCCGCTCATGCCGTATGGTTGGTTATAGTTGCTGCCGCTTTGGCGGCGGTCCGTGTAGTAGCCTGAGGAGCCGTAATCGCCACGTGTAGCACCGTATTCGTTCCGGCGGGGTGTGCGCTCGTAGCCGCTGCCCATGTAATTGCCTCTGTCTCCGCCAAAACTATGCGAGCGGTAGTCGTCGCGGTCGAAATTGTAATAGCCTTGGTCTGCGCCGCGGAACCTTCGGGGTGTATAGTCGCGGTCGTAGCGGTAGTTGTCGGAGTTCTGGCCATGACTGTCGTAGTCGTTTTCGTAGCCACGGCTGCGCTGGTCTGTGCCGCGGCCCCAGCCTGTGCGCTCATGCCGTCCGTGGCCGCTGTCAAATTCCGATGCGTAGCCTGATGAACGCTGCTGGGAGTATCCGCCTCTTGACGAACCGAAGCCCTGTGCACCGCCATAACTGCCCATATTGCCGTAGTTGCGCGAGGTAGCATAGGTGCTCATGCCCCGGTTAGCCACGTTGCGCGAACCACCCATTTCGTTGCCCTGGTTGCCAAAGGTGCCGCCATAGCTTTCGTTGCCATATCCGCCGTGGGCAGCATCGCCATAGTTATCAAAGTGGTAATCCCTGTCGCTTTCAGGATGACGGTAGCGTTCTGAGCGATGTGTATGGTAGCGTTCCCGATCTCTTTCGTTGTAATTCATAGCTTTATAGTTTGTTGTTGTAAATAGCTGTACAATAAATAAACGGCCTGGCAGCGCAGAAGTTAGCAAACCGGGACTTAAACTATAGCCATCCTGCTTTGCAAACATAGCGCCTTCTTCGCGCTCTCAGTGGTTTAATTTTAACACGAGGAACGCAAGGGAAAACGCTGAAAACGCAAAGTCCTCTTTTACTTCTGTCAAATCTGGTAGTCCTGCTCGTCGTCGCAGTCGCAGTTGTTCAGCAGCTTATTTCCTAACAATAGCCCGCCGAGTGCCGCTGCCGCTATAAGCAGCTCCTTTTTATGCATGCTCAGCCATAGTTGTGGCGAACTATAGGTGGCTTCTGCATCGAACGTTCCGTGCGCGCCGTGGTCGCCGGGCAGGGGCTCCCATAAGTTGTTCGGCCGGTCCGGGTCTTCAGGGATGTCGGTCTGCTGCCCTTTATAGCCGGTTTTGGCTAATACCCAGTCGCCTACTTCCGGTGCTATCTTGTCACCAACTATAGCCTGTACGGTAGGGTAGCCCACGTATACTTCGCGGCGGTCGTTTTCGGCAGCGTAAACTATAGCCCGGGCAGCCACTTCGGGCTGGTAGATCTTGCCCATGGGTTTTGGCTTGTTGGGAAGGCGGGTCTTTACAAACTTAAACTGTGTAGTGTTCATGGCTGGCAGCTGCACCATGGTGGCGCGTACATTGGTCTTGTCGTGCAACAGCTCTGCCCGCAGCGAATCAAAAAAGCCCTGAATAGCATGTTTGGAGCCACAATAGGCCGACTGTAGCGGAATGCCACGGTAAGCCAGCGCCGAACCCACCAGCACGATCACGCCCTTGTTGCGAGGCAGCATCCGCTTTAGCGCCGAGAGGGTGCCATATACCTGGCCCAGGTAGGTTACTTCGGTCACGCGTTTGTATTCTTCGGCCTGCATTTCCTTTATCGGGCTGAAGACGCTGTTCATGGCATTGTTCACCCAAACTGTTATGGGGCCCAGTTGCTTTTCTGTTTCTTCGGCGGCCTGCTCTACAGCTGCGGCATCGGCCACATCAACTATAAAATAAGCGGCACGGCGGCCCATGGCTTCCACTTCAGCTTTAGCACCTTTCAGGCCATCTTCGCCGCGCGCCAGCAACGCAACATCGTAGCCTTCTTTAGCAAATTCGCGGGCAATGGAGCGGCCCAGCCCTGCCGAAGCCCCGGTTACTACGACCACGCCTTTACTTTGCTGTTGTTCGTCTGTTTTCATAGTGTATGTTGGTTAGTTGCTTTTGGTCTCGGTCTGATGCACCAGGTAGGAGGTAAGTTTGTTCCACTGCAATGCCTGCACGCCAGCCCAGCCCCCTTCGGCCAGCAAAGTGTTGGCAAGCCCGCGGTCGCCGGCTTCTTCGCCTTTGTTATTAATCGCTTCGTTCTTCCCGATCTCGTATGCGGTCAGCTTGTTTCCCTTCAGCTCCACCCGGAAAGTGCTGCTGGCTTCTTTAGCAAAAAAGTGTTCTGTCACGTTTTCGTTTCCGGGCTCGGGCTGTGGCTTCTCGCTGGGGTGTACTATAAACTCGGCCATGTTTTCCTCTTCGTGCACGTCCGTCACCCGCACCCAGTTCTCCGGCGTTGGTCCCGGCAGGTTTATCCGGATGTAGCAACCGGGCATGGTCAGCGGGCCGCTCATCTCATTGCCATGTTGATCGTAAAGTACAAATTCGGAGTTAATACCGGGCAGGTCCGACCAGCGGTTCACGTCAAATAGTTTCCTCCTGGATTCCTCAAATCCCTGCCGGGCCGAGGCCGCATCGGGGTAAGTGTTTTCGGTGCTGTACACTTTGTCTTTTGATGCATCGCCCTTCAGCACTTCGGCTTCTTCCTTTATCTTATTGATGATGTTTTTAAGTCCCATATGTTTTCTGGTTTAGCTTTTCCGTATTACTCCGGACCTTAGAGTTACGCGACCGCAGACCATGGGGTTAGTAAAGTGCTGGCAGCAACTATAAATACAGCAGCCTGATCTGCCTAAAACGCAATCCAAACAAACCTGACATTGTGTCTTGTTTAATATAGTAACTACTGAATATGATATAGTTGTGATGTAAATGTTAAACTATAGCTATAGGTTCGTTTTTGGCAGAGAATGCAGTTTTGAAAGGATCCTGGCGCATTGTCAGTTCTTTGTTTATAGTTTGCAGGCACAGATAAGCAGAATCTGCATTGCTGATGCGAAAATAAAACCCGCTCTCCAGCCATCTGGCATCTTTTTAATTTGAATATATATATTGATGTTTATGTTTATGTGAGGTTATTTAAAGTATTGATTATGAGATGAATAAACAGAAAATAATACCTATCGTTTTATAAGATAAAATACGCTTTGTTATGATGTTGGCGGACATGATCATAGATGACTTCTGGGCAGGCTTTGGTATCATTGGTATAATTGTCGGGTTGGTACTGCTGGTGCTCTATATCTGGAGCGTGGTATGGGCGTACAAGGATGCGAACAGACGCGGAAAGCCGGGCTGGCTGGTCGCTGTTCTGGTCGCGTTGCTGTCGTGGCCGCTGGGTCTTGTGCTCTGGCTTTTGTTCCGGCCCAACACCACAAACCTCTCGCACGAATAAAAAACGAGCAACCGGGTTAGTTGCTCGTGTGCTTAGTTTAGTACAAATTGTTCGGCTTGCAGATGTTGGAGTATCACATCAAAAACATCGGTGGCTAATAGCTCTTTCTGTGGTATCAGCTCCTTGCTTTTGGTCAGCAACACCGGCCATTCGTCTTTGTCTTCCGGCACCCTTCCGTGCGATCCTTTTATCAATGTCGGGTCCAGTGGTATCACATCCATCACGGTTCTGAAGCCAAGTTTTTTCTTAAGCAGCTTCGCGCCCAGCAGTGCCTTCGGGAATTTTATAGCTGGGTTAACAAACATTTCTACCGGGTCGAAGCCGGGCTTTTTGTGGATGTCTACCATGCGGGCATAGTCGGGCGCTTTGGCATCATCGAGCCAGAAATAGTAGGTAAACCAGGCACCTTTTTCGGCAATGGCAACCAGGTCGCCGCAACGGTCGTGGGCCATGTTATACTTGTTTCGTTCATCGCCAGCCAGCACTTCCTGCACACCGGGCACCTGTGCTATCAGCTCTTTTACCTTGTCCAGTTCGGCTGGATCGTTCACGTAAATATGCGCCACCTGGTGGTCGGCAACAGCGAAGGCTTTGCTTATTCCGGCATCCAGCAGTTCAGTGCCCCGCTCATTACGCACAGCAATATAGCCCTTCTCACGCAGCACACGGTTCAGGTGTACTGGTTTGTCTGCAGCCGATATGCCGTACTCCGACAGGATGATCACCTGCGCGCCTTTGCCTTCATAGAACGTTACCAGGTCTTCCACCACGGCATCTATCTCACGCAGGTCTGTTGCAATTCGGGCATCATTCGGACCGAAACGCTGCAGGTTATAGTCCAGGTGGGGCAGGTATATGAGTGTGAGCGTCGGATTATACTTATTGTCTGTTATCTTGGAAGCATCCGCAATCCATTGGCTTGATTTAATGGACGTGGCCGGGCCCCAGTAGTTGAATAGCGGGAACGTGCCCAGTTTAGTCTGTAGTTCGTCGCGCAGTTCGGCGGGTTGGGTATAGCAGTCGGGTAGTTTGCGCCCGTCGGCCAGGTACTGCGGGCGGGGTGTAAGGGCGTAATCGGCACTGGAATACATATTATACCACCAGCACATGTTGGCTACCGTAAAGGTAGGGTCCATGGCTTTGGCTATTTCCCATACCTTGGGTGCCTGTATCAGCTTGTTCGACTGCCGCCAGAACTTTATCTCGCACTCATCTTTAAAGTACCATCCATTCCCAACTATACCGTGTTCTTCGGGCCATTTACCGGTAAGGTAAGTGGCTTGCGCCGAGCAGGTAACCGCAGGCATGGCAGGCTGTATAGTTGCCTGCTGCCCCTGTGCCGACCAGCGTTTTAAAAAGGGAGTATGTTCGCCGATAAGCGAGCCGGAAAGGCCCACAACGTTTATGACTACAGTTTTACGCATTTTCTTTTACAGCTGTATGTTGCATTACCCATTCCAGTTCGCGGGCAATAGAGGTTGTCAGGTCGGTTTTCAGGTCATCGGGCAGCACTTCCCAGGTATAGGTCTCCACTTCCAGGTGTTGGGTTAATTCTGGATGCTCCGAAACATAGGTCAGCACGGTTTCCACATCATCCTGGGTAGATTGCAACCCGTTATAGTTCTTTGTGAAAAGCGGCACATGGAAGTGCGTGCGCCATTCGGCAGCGGTTGGTTTCTGGATGTGCTGCAGGGCGTAAGGCAGGTCGCTGTAGTAGTTCAGTTTACCAAACACATCGCGCTCCACTACTTGGTGCAGGTACGTTGATTCGGCGAAAGGCTTCAGTTTTTCGGCAATAGCAGCACGTTCGGTTTGGCCGGCAGGTAATTCAGTTTTTAAAGCAGCACTCAGCTGTATTTTGCCTATCTGTATGCCGGCAGCCTGTAGTTTAGCGAAAGCTTCGTGGGGTTGCTCGTAAGCCAGTGCAAAGTGGCAAACATCATAACATAACCGGATGTGGTTCAGCAATGCGGTAACGGCATCATCCGGCGACATGCCTTTGGTGCAGGCTAGGCGCTTGCAGCCGATGTACAACAGCCATTTCTGGTAAAAATGAATCACTTCCTGCGTGTTTTCCAGCAATCCGTCCGGCTCGGGTTCAATATCTAAATGTATCGTCTTGCCTTTGCTTTCTTTCAGGTAAAGCAGTTCTTCCGTCACCTGCGCCAAATGCAGCGCCGATACTTCAAACACTTCCTTGAAACGTTCTTTATTAAAGCCAAGCCATGGTTTATAAGATAACGGCGACGTCGAGATTCCACCTTCCATGCCTTCGGGCAACAGTTCCGCCAGTATATAAGCTAATCGTATGGTGTAAGCCAGACGGTTTTGAGTAGTCCAGTCGGGTTTGTGCACGGCATCCTTTACTTCCTGATTATGGAATCCGCCATACGGAAAACCATTCATGGTAAATACATACAAACCTTCGGCATCCAGCCAGCTTTTAAATTCGGTCAGGTTATGCCCGATCAGCAGTTCCTGGCTGGCCAGGTTCGACAGGCGCAGGCCCACGCCAAAAGGCGCATCCGGGGAAAGTTGCTTTTTTAGCTCGGGCAGGTATTTTTTCAGGCTTGTCAACACATCTTCCCAGTTCTCGCCGGGGTGTATGTTGGTGCAGTAAGTAAGGTGGGTGCCGTTAGGTAATAGCATGGCATAAGGGTGTTAAAAGGGTACTACATGTTCGGGTTCGGGTTTGGCTGAAAGTTGATGATGGAACTGCTGCAGCTCTGTTACGGCAGCGTTAACGATGGATTCATTTATCTGGTGCACTTCTACGCCGTGGCCTATTTCATCCAGCAGCATAATGGTCAGTTGTCCGCCCAGGTGCTCCCTGAACTCAGTTAAGCCCTTGAGTATGCTCAACTGGCCGTTTTCTATAGTTGACAGATGTTCGGAGTACAGATCAAAGCCGAGTTTGCAGAGCAGATTCAGGATGTCGGTGCAGGCAGTTTCGGAGAGCATACCGGTTAATTTTGAGTAAACCACATCCAGGGCGATGCCGATGGCTACCGCTTCGCCGTGGCGCAAACTATAGTTGCTTAGTTGCTCCAGCTTGTGTGCTGCCCAGTGGCCGAAGTCCAGCGGGCGCGACGAACCAAACTCAAACGGATCGCCACCGCCAATGTGCTCCACGTGCATTTCGGCACAGCGGTGAATCAGGCGGTTCATGGCGCGCATGTCGCGTTGCTTTAGCAGGCTGGCATCGGCTTTTATGCTTTGGTAGAAGCTGGCATCTTTTATAAGGGCTACTTTAATGGCTTCGGAAATGCCACTGCGCCAGTCGCGCTCTTCTAAGGTAAGTAGAAAATTACTGTCGTTGATGACGGCTACAGGCGGCGCAAAGGTGCCCAGGAAGTTCTTTTTGCCAAAGGCGTTCATACTGTTCTTAACGCCCACACCCGAATCGTTCTGCGACAGAACAGTAGTGGGTATGCGGATATGACGTATGCCACGATGCGCAATCGCCGCTGCAAAACCGGTCAGGTCCAGCACCGCACCGCCGCCAATAGCAACCAGGTAAGAATGACGGCAAACACCAAACTGGTTTACAGCTTCCAGTAGTTGCTGCAGAATATCGGAGTTGTTTTTGCAGGCCTCGCCGCCCGGTATTATCACCGGATCTGCTGCCAAAGTAAGAGCATCAGCGTTAGCGAAACTATAGTTACGGATGGATTGCAGCAAAAACGGATGCGCTTCGGCTACGCTGCTATCTACCACAAAAAGCACTTTGGCAGGGGCGTGGCTGTTTTGCTGAATAACATCGCGCAGCATAGCGTTTTCCTGCTCAAAAAGGTCTTCGGTAAAGTATACGCCGTAGTTAAACTGAACAGCAAACGATTGTATTATTGGTCTCATAGGCCTTAAATGGCATTAAAACTATAGGTTAGGTTACAGCAAAACGCTTTGCCATAAACATGGATATAGGTAACAACAAAAGCACCGCCAGCCCATATTGCCAGCCGGCAAAACCAGCGGCAATGCTCGCGTTCATCACGATCAGGGCCAGTATACCGGCCTTAACGGCACGCATGATAAAGGGCGGCTCCGGCGATGGCATGGCTTTAAACAAGGGCGGAAAAACCAGGTACGCAAACAGCGCCAGGAACGGCAAACTATAAGCTAACGAAAACTGTGGCAACAAGGCTAAACTGGCAATACCGGCAAAAACCACCAAGTACAAAGCCACCGCACCTTTCAAGGCTTTCGTGCTACCTCCGTTCACTTCCCCGCGACTGATCATAGTAATAGCCGAGATGTAAATGATCGGGATAAAAGCAATGAACCATAGTTGTTCCAGGGCCGCTGGTATAGCACTTACGCCCAGCAGCAGATTCCCACCACGGCAGCTGCCCATGTTTATCGGTCCAATCACCGGGTGGTGTTTTCCTTTCCAGTCGTAGAGCAGGGCCAGGCATGCTACCACAAAAGCTATAGTTGCACTCACTACAGAAACCTGTAAAGCAGCTAAAATACCTATAGTCAGTAAAATAGCTCCGAGTACAGATGCTCCGGCTATTGTTGCTTTCCCGCTCGGGATGGGGCGTTCAGGTCGCTCAATCCGGTCTAAATCCGCATCAAATACATCGTTAAACACTACGCCGCCGCCATACAAACCTATCGTTGAAAGTACAAGCCAGGCCAGCGGCTGCAGGTAAGTAACATCAGTCGCCTGGTCGTAAAAAGCCAACAGGGCACCCGATGCTGCAAAACCCATCAGGATATCGGCAACGGCGGTTACAATGTTGGCTGGCCGCATCAGGCGTAAGTATGCTCCGAAGGTGGTCATTTAGCGGATAATGTTGGAATCGAAAATAGGATTGGTCTTCAGCTCACCTATAGTTGGTGTCTGGCCACCACGCAGAATAGAGTTGTTGAACAGCTTTTCGCTCTGATCTACAGTGGTGTTTTCCATCCAGTCGGTTTCTTTCATCTGACCGCTTTGTCCAAAAGCGTCTAAGGCATTCTGGTAGCACACCTTGTGGATATCGTCTATACTTATACCTTTTTCCAGCATCAAGGCAGCGGTTTTAGGCACGGCCAGCGGATCGCTGATGCCCCAGTCGGCAGCACTGTTTACAATAATGCGCTCAGAGCCATATTGCTTCACAATTTCCACCATGCGCTCGTTGCCCATTTTGGTGTTCGGGTAAATGGTAAAGGCCGCCCAGAAGCCACGGTCCAGCACATCGCGAACTGTTTCCTCGTTGTTGTGGTCTACTATTACCATGCCCGGATCCAGTTTGTGTTCCAGCGCCACTTCCATGCTGCGGATAGTTCCGGCTTTTTTATCGCGGTGCGGGGTGTGTATCTGTACAGGCAGGTTGTTCTCTTTGGCCAGGTCCAGTTGTAATCTATAGTATTTGTCTTCGGCAGCGGTCTGGTCGTCATACCCTATCTCGCCAACGCCCACCACGCCTTCTTTGCAGATGAACATAGGTAGCAGGTCCATTACTTCTTCGGCCAGCGCCTCGTTGTTCGCTTCTTTCGAGTTAAGGCCGATGGTGCAGTAATGCTTTATCCCGAACTGGCTCGCTCTGAAACGCTCCCAACCGATCAGGCTGCTATAGTAATCTTTAAAAGAGCCGAGTTCTGTGCGGGGCTGTCCCAGCCAGAAAGCAGGTTCAATAATGGCCACAATGCCGGCTTTCTGCATCGCTGCATAATCGTCGGTGGTGCGCGATGTCATGTGAATGTGCGGATCAATAAATTTCATGTTCAGCGTGTTCATTAGCGTAAATGGGTTAGGTTCAGGGTGATATTTTATTTCAGGCAACTATAGCTTTCCGGCCGATGTGGTTCCAGGTTAGCTGGCCTTCTTGTATCTTGTGTTTTAACAGCGGGTGTTGGTCCAGTAAAGCCTGTGCTTCAGGGTAATTGTTTTGGGCACAGGCCAGGGCAGCAGCTTCCTGTTCGGTCTCGTTTTCACTGGAGAATAGCTTATTGATGTCCAGAACTATAGTTTCGTTGATGTGCGGACCAACCGGGCGCCATAGTTCAGGTGTTACGGTACGGCCGGCTGCCCAGCGCTCGTGCGCGTAGTCCGAGAGCATGCGGGCCAGTTCGGGGTTGCTGCGTTCATCCAGGCCAAAAATCTTATGTAAAGATTTACCCGTGAAGATCGCTTTCAGCACCATCTGGTTCCAGGCGGCTTCTGTAAAGTTCTCAGCTGGGTAGGGGTTGTGCAGCGCAATAGCTTCGTACACGTTTCCCATGTTTGTCCGGATGCCTTCGGTGGCCTGGTGTACAAACTTTTCGGGGTGTGGCAGCAGGGCCAAAGCAGCGTAAAGCGCAACCAGTTCGCCCATATCGGCGGTGCCAAACAGTTTTAGAATGGTTTTGCTATAGGTATCAGCCTCTTCTGAAGGCAGGCTTAACAAAAGAATAGTTCGTGCCAGTTGGTCTGTAGTCCAGTTGCCCGGGTTAAAGCCTTTGCGCAGCTGGGTTGCTTCTTCGAGTTCTTCTGATGTGAGATTTAATGGAACTTTGCCCACATAACGCGGTGCTGCACTAAAAGGTACGTATAGTTCTTTACCGGTTTCGGAAGCCTGCACCAACTGCTTTTTTTCCTGAAGCCAGTTTAACGCTTCGGGCTTAGCATGGGTAGCCAGTGATTTTTCAAGGAAAGCGATGAGATTAGGTAGAAGTTTACTATCCACGGTTATGTATGGTTAGGTAAAGATCGGTTCGCCGGACGCCGACTTATGCGTTACAGCTACGTAAGCAATCAGCAAACACAAGTATAGTTTCCGGCTATATTAGGTTTTGACTAAGTACGGTTGCCAATCCAGAAGGTTAATACAAATTGCACCGGATACGGCTGCTGTTACCACCCGCGTTCAGGTTTTATACAAAAGAGGACTATATAAGGTGGCATACAACAGCATCGGGAATGATAAAGTATAAATGGCAGGCACAGCTATAAGCAGAAACAAAGATGATAAAACCAAGTAAGGCAGAGATTGCCGCCGCAGTGAACGGCTTTGTTCAGGACGTGATCGCGCCGGAACTGGATGTGCTTTTCTGTGGTATCAACCCTGGTTTGTACTCCGCTGCCACAGGCTTCCATTTTGCCAGACCCGGCAATCGTTTCTGGCCCACGCTGCACCGGTCCGGCTTCACGCCGCGTCTTTTTTTACCTTCCGAAGAACTTGAGCTCATCTCCCTTGGCTGTGGCATTACCAACATCGCCAGCCGCGCGACCAATACTGCCGCTGCGGTATCAACCGAAGAATTACAGCAGGGAGCGCAGCTTTTAACCCGGAAAGTACTGGTCTTCAGACCGCGAGTGCTGGCCATACTCGGCATTTCGGCTTACCGAACAGCTTTCGGTCAACCAAAGGCTGTTTTAGGCAGACAACCGGAGCAGATCGGCGAAACTATAGTTTGGGTGCTGCCCAACCCCAGTGGCCTGAATGCACATTTCCCACCAACTAAATTAGCAGCCGTTTTCCGTGAGTTTCGGGAGGAGTTGATTAAGAGTGGAGTAGTAGAAGGGTGATTTGGTTGTTGAGAGATCGTCCAACTTATATTCCTTTGTCATTTCGAGTGTAGCCAGAAATCTATTTTAGACTATAGTTTTCTACTTGTCATCCCGAGCTAAGTCGAGGGATCTTACACGCCTTATAGTTGATAGGCTTTCTTTCTATAGTTTACTTTGCTTACTGCTGGAAACAAGTCATTGTTCTATAGCTACTTTTATTCCTGGGAGCTCTAAGGGCCTACCGTTTTATAGTTTCTTTGGCTCCCTCCCGGGCCGGGAGGCCCCGTCTTCGGGTATCGCGCTGCTGCCTTCTTGCTATCCTCGCTGCGCTCGGATTGCCTGCGGCACCGCAACAAGTCAAAGGCGCTCAACCCAAAGACTGAAATCACATTCGATAGTAACTTATTTAACTATAGTTTGCTTAATGTCTCTTGGTTATAGCAGATCGTTTTTTTCGTGGTTGTAATTCCGTAGGGACAGGTCGCGACCTGTCCGCCCTTGGTCTGTAACTATAGCAATGTATGTTAAACTATAGCAATGTCAGAGTTCCCCTCCTTGGATAAGGAGGGGTAGGGGTGGTTTGACAAACAGAAACTATGAAACTATGGCTTCTAACTAAGCAACACTCTAATCCTCCAAATCCTTTAATCCAGTAAATCCTGGTTCAGACAAAAAAGCCCTGCTCTTTTCAGAACAGGGCTTTATAATAGCTTAAGCTATATTAGTAGCTATACAACTTCTCATAATACTCATGGGCCATGCGGTCGGAGCCGAAGAAAGGTAGCACGTCGTACATACCCTGCTTCATAATGTTGAGCCATCTCCCCTGGTCGTAATAATAGGTTGGGATGATCTCGTGCTCCAGCATGTTCATCATATTTTTGTGGTCTTCCTGGTCCTGATGGTAATTCGGAAGCGAAGTGTCCACTATCGGTAATATAAAGCTGTTTTCGCCGTGACGCGAGAACTCAGGTAGCCAGCCATCCTGTACCGAGAAGTTAACCGATCCGTTCATGGCAGCAGTCATGCCGCTGGTGCCGGAGGCTTCCCGCGGACGACGTGGGGTGTTCAGCCAAACATCAGAACCTTGTTTCAGCTTGCGCGACAGTTCCATCTCATAGCCAGTCAGCACGGCAACATTTGGCTGTTTGCGCGACAGTCCTACCAGTTTATTGAACGTACTGACAGCGCCTTCATCAAACGGGTAGGGCTTTCCAGCCCAGATGACCTGCACCGGGCGGTCGTGGTTATTTACAATGTCAAGGAAGCGCTCCAGGTCGTGTACCAGCAGGTCGGCCCGTTTATAAGCGGCAAAGCGGCGTGCCCAAACTATAGTTAATACTTCCGGATCAAACAATTTGCCTGTCTGGTCGGCTACAATGCGGAACAGCAGGTGCTTCATCTGTTTTTTTCGTTGTACCAGCTCCTGGTCGTTTCCGGATTTCAGGGCATTCCACAGGTAGTCGTCGGTCCAGTAAGGGGCGTGCTGGGCGTTTGTGATGGCTTTTATTTCGCAGATGCCTTCATTTTCGTGCCACATCTGGTTGGCTACCTCGCCGTGCAGCTGCGATACGCCGTTGGCAACTTTCGAGAGCCGGAGCGCTGCCAGCGTGTGGTTAAACATGTGGCCCTCCATGCGGGTAAGCTTGCGTACTTCTTCCAGCGGCGTGCCGTTAAAAAAGCTCATACGGTCCAGGAAATGGATATCGTGCTCTTCGTTGCCGGCTTTTTCCGGGGTGTGGGTGGTAAATACCATGTGCTGGCGTACCTGGTCCACGTTTCGGTATTTTTCGAGCAGCCAGAAAGCCAGCGGAAGGGCGTGGCCTTCGTTCAGGTGATAAATGTTGGCACCACCCAGGGCTTCCACTACTTTACCACCGCCAATGCCCAGTACAATACTTTGCGCAATGCGGGTGCTCTCTTCAGGGTCGTACAGGCGGTGTGTAATGGTGCGGGCCAGGTAGTCGTTCTCCGGGATGTCGGTGGTCAGGAAGTACATGGGCACTGTTCCGAAAATTTCCGGCTTCAGCACCATGGCTTTCACTTTTACAGGGTGGTTATTCACCGATACCGTAACCTTAATGCCTGTATCTTCCAGAAACGTGTAGAATTTCTTGATAAACTGCGAGCGCATGGTCTGGTCGTCGTTACGAACCTGATCGTAATAGCCGTATTTCCAAAGCATGCCGATCCCGATCATGTTCTGGCGCAGGTCATGGGCGCTGCGCATATGCGACCCGGCCAGAAAACCAAGACCACCGGAGTAGATCTTAAATGCCTGGTCGATGCCGTACTCCATGCTGAAGTAAGCTACACGGTTATTGTATTTTTCATCAATTTCGTAAGGATGATACCACCTGCTGTATTGTTCCATAACTTTCAAATTTTATTCTAAACTCCTGTTCAACGCCTATAGTTTCCGGTCCGGACAATAAACTCTGAATGTTTCTCTTAACTCTTAATATAATTATAACAAGACTTGCTCTTTCGTTGCAAGGTGCAAGAATACAATCAGTTAGTGCGCAAAGCAAGTTGTTCACAAAATACATGCCCAATCCTTTAAACATTGTTTCATAGCTATTTTACTGTATACTGAAGTAACCACCGGCAGCGTTATCAGGGAACCAAAGCCAGACGGGGCGGCTTTTTATGTCCGGATCATTACGTTTTACCCAGGTATGCACCCTTTACAGTTTATAGCATTTACACAAGGCAGGCGATGGCTGCAGCTCAGCTTTCTGATCCTGAGCCTTTCTATAGTTTCGGGCATTTTGCCTGCACAGGCCGGAACACGAAAACCAGACCAGGCGCGCCTCGAACAACTGGATGCCTATGCCTTTAAAGCCGATAACCGCCACACTTCCAGCATCCAAACATTAGCTGCCTATTTAAGCAAAGGCGCTACTACCGATTATGAAAAAGCCCGTGTACTGTTCGCCTGGATAGCCGCCAACATCCGCTACGACGACTATGGCTTTAACACCGGTAAATCGTTGGACAGCTCGCCGGCCTATGTGCTTAAAACCCGGAAAGCCATTTGCGACGGGTATGCGCGCTTGTTTCAGGCGCTGGGCCAGGAGATGGGGTTGAAAGTGGAGAAAGTGAGTGGCTACGCCAAAGGCTATGGTTATGCTCCTGGAAAGCGGTTCGCCCGCACGAACCATGCCTGGAACGCCGTGCGCATTGACGATAGCTGGATTTTAGCGGACCCCACCTGGGCAGCCGGAAGCGCTAAAACGGTAAACGGCAAACTTAAAACAGTATACAAATACGATCCCTACTGGTTTGATACGGACCCGCACGTTTTTCTCTTCAGCCATCTGCCTGTAAACCCCGATTTCCAGTTTATTGCAAAACCGGTTTCGCTGGGGCAATACGAGCAACTGCCAAGAGTAGAGGTTTCGCTTTTCAGGCTGGGCATCGGAGGGGCCGAAATACTGGAAAACATGCTGAAAGGTAAATTGAAAAACTTGCCAGCCACCTGGAAAACTGATTTCGAGATCAGAAATGCGGATATTCCACTGCAAGCCAGCTTGTTAGCGGGTAAAAGTCAGACGTTCTCGTTCAATATTACGGAGGATGTGGAGCTGATCGTGAAGAACGGCAAAGACTGGCATTACTTTACCACAAAAGGGACAACACATACGCTGCAGCTAAAACCAGTTGCCGGCGACCTGGCCATTATGGCACGCCCTAAAGGCTCCAAAGCAAATTATTCTTACTTCCTGGAGTACAAGGTGGGCAGGTAAGGTTCAGTAAAAGCTATAGTTATCGGGCAGGTTGTCAAACTATAGTTCAGCCTATAGCTGTTGGTTTATGCCGTTAATCCTGTTTAAGTGGCTTTATGGTTACTTTTTCCGGAGCGAGCTCGCCGGTTAAATACATGCGCAGTTTCTGGAACCAGCGCAGTGTGATCTGGAACAGCGGACTTTGGATGAAGGTGTATAGGAAGGTAACCACACCGATCGGGCCACCCAGTAAAAAGCCTATACCCAGTACAAAACATTCCACTACGATTCGGGCCTGGCTTACCGATAGCTTCGTGCGCTCTGAAAGGGACAGCATAAACCCATCGCGCGGACCGGCGCCAACGCCACCAGCCACATACAAACCACCCGCAATGCTGCTGATCAATATTGCCGTAAACAGTTGCGCATAATCCTGCCAGGCGTGGGTAGCTTCCGGCAAAAAATCGAGCCACAGGAAGAAGTCCATGAACGGACCGATGAGCAATGTGTTCAGGAAAGTACCTACGTTAATGTATTTGCGGTTTACGAACCAGGCCACCACAATTACGGCCAGGCCGACCAGCACACTCCAGGTACCAATGGTAAAACCAAACTTCTGGAAAAGCGCCACATTCAGTACTTCCCAGGGGTGCAGGCCCAGGTATTTAACTTTCACGGCCATCGCGTTAGCAAACCCAAACAACAGCAACCCGGCAAAAAAGAAACTATAACGGATGATCCAGTTTTTCATGGGGCAAAGATAAAAAGAAAGCGCCTGTGGTTGCAGGCGCTTTCATAACTAAATCTTTAAGGTTATGGTTTAAACCTTCACAGGAATGCGCTCCAGCGTTTCCAGTAAAAAGCCCCAGTATTTCTGTACCGAGCTGATCTGCACTTTTTCGTCAGGGGAGTGGGCACCACGTATGTTCGGGCCGAAAGAGATCATTTCCATGCCCGGGTAATTACCACCCACTATACCACACTCCAAACCGGCGTGGCAGGCGTTTACATGTGGCTCGCCATCAAACAGTTCGCGGTACAGGTCGCTCATCACCTGAACTATAGCTGCACCCGGAAGTGGCGTCCAACCCGGGTAGCTGCCTTTAAAGGTAACTTCAGCACCAGTCAGCTCAAATGTTGATTTGATGGCATTGGCAAGGTCCATTTTCTCGGTATCTACAGAGCTTCGGGTTAAGCACTGGATGCTGTATTCGCCGTTTTTCACCAGCACCCGGGCTACGTTGTTTGATGTCTGTACCAGGTTCTCGATGTCCGGGCTGAGGCGGTAAATACCGTTCGGACAGGCGTAAATGCTGCGCAGTAACTTATACTGGAAATCCTGTGCCAGCACCTGTGTTGGCACAGCCGTAGTCTCTATTGTTACTTCAAGGTTCGGGTCAGTGGTGTTGTATTCCTTTTTCAGGATGTCTTTCTGCGCAGCTACAAACTCTTCAAAAGCCTTTGCCTTGTCCAGCGCCACGGCAACTATAGCAAACGACTCGCGTGGAATAGCATTTCGCAAACTGCCGCCGTCAATCTCGGCAACCTGTACGCTAAACTGCTCAGCTGCTCCGAATAAAATACGGTTCATCAGTTTGTTGGCATTGCCACGGCCCAGATGGATATCCATACCCGAGTGGCCTCCGGTTAAACCTTTAATACTTAGCTTGTAGCCAGTTGCATTGCCAGCAGCGCTCTCAGAACTATAGGTTCCGGTTGCCGTTACATCCACGCCGCCTGCGCAGCCTATAGTTAGTTCGGTATCATCCTCGGTGTCCAGGTTCAGCATGATAGATGCTTCCAGCAAACCACCTTTCAGACCAAGGGCTCCGGTCATGCCAGTTTCTTCGTCAATGGTAAACAGGGCTTCCAGTGGCGGGTGCGGAATATTGTCGGATGCCAGCAGCGCCATGATCGTAGCCACGCCAATACCATTGTCAGCGCCCAGTGTGGTGCCTTTTGCTTTCACCCAGTCACCTTCCACATACATTTCAATGCCTTGTGTGTTGAAGTCGAAATTGGTGTCGGCGTTTTTCTGGTGCACCATGTCCAGGTGGCTTTGCAGCAGCACGGTCTGTCGGTTTTCCATGCCGGCTGTGGCTGGCTTTTTAATGATCACGTTGCCGATCTCATCAACTATAGTTTCCAGGCCAAGGCTGTTGCCGAAGTCTTTCATAAACTGTATCACGCGCTCTTCTTTTTTTGACGGACGCGGCACAGCATTCAGGTCGGTGAAGTAGTTCCAGAGCGCTTTTGGCTCGAGTTCTCTTATTTCTTCGTTCATAGTATGGTTTTGGCAGCTGCACAACTATAGTGCAGTGCGGGTTTGCATTAGTTTTCAGGCAAATATCCGAAATTTTGAATACAGAAACCGCTTTTAGTGAGGTTTTATAGTTGGCAAACTATGGCCACAGCATGATGTCGTTGTACTCGGGGTTGCGTTTTACAAAGGCTTCTACCGCAGGGCAGGAGGCAATAGCTTTGCAGTTGTTTTCGCGGGCATAATCCAGGCCGTGGCGTGCCAGCACATGCGCAATGCCTTGTCCACGGGCGCTTTCGGGCACAAAGGTATGGTCAAAGTCCATGGCATTTTCATCTGTGTAACTATAGGTTAGTTCCGCTTCTTCTTCGTCTATAACAATATAAAAGCGCATGTCGTCCTGGTCGTGCTTTACTTTATGTTCCATAGGTTAAGTTTGTTTGTGTTTGTAACTATACGGTGGGTTTTTAATTGTTGATGGTTGGATGGCTGATTGTTGGGTGGTTGGATGGTTAAATGGATCGTAACTACCGCGAGTTTGAGCGCAGCGGTAACTTGTGGTTAGGTGTGGTACCAGTTTGTAACTGGCTTTCTGCGACAGCAGAAAATGGCAATGTCTGATATATAGTTTGCGAGGAGTTTCAGCTGGTAAAACTGTAGTTCTATAGTTGTGGCTTCTGGTTTTGTTGCTTTTTCAAAGCAAATCAAGTTATAAACTTGCTGCCATGTGCAGCCACAAGATACTGCTGCGCTCAAACTTGCGACATACTAACTGTTTCCGACATACTATTTAAGTACCTTATAATCTCTTTCTTTAAACTGTTTTGTCTAAAGAAAACAGGTATCCTAACGATAGGGTTATCACGGACCACATTAAGTAAAACCTTATTGTTTATTTAAATGAAGGTTATTTGGTAACCCCAATTGCCCAAATCCATTCCGGTACGCGCTCTCAGGTAATTACTATTATTAAAATCAATTTTCCATCCTTCACTTTTGGCGTACTTTACCAGCAGCCTTCTATTTATATCTTTACTAAATGAGGTATCAATAGGGATTAACTTTTTTTCTAAAGCTTTCCTGATGCACAAGTAAAAAGTAAAAATCAATAAAGTGGGGAAGATAAAGTATACGATTGCTTTATCATTATTATTCTTTGCTTCAACAAAAGTTGCAGTTAGTGTAATCAAAAAGATAAAGGCAGCAGCTTTAAAGTAGAATAAGAAATTGTCTGCCAGTTCCAGCCATGGAGACTTAAACGACAATCTGTTTTTTGAAAGAGTCTTTTCTAAGTCTATGTTATCTAAATGTGCCATCGTATAGCTTCTTTTAAATAATTACCTAAACCTAACTACCACTTTTACCTGCTGCGCTACACGATTTCCATTCTGCATAGCTGGTTCCCAGGCAGGGCCATCTTTAATTAGCCGTATTGCTTCTGCATCTGCTTCCGGGTTCAGGCTGCGTAATACGCGTACATGCTCTAACTGCCCTTTTTCAGAAACTGTAAAACCAACTATAACTCTGCCTTTAACCTTTTCTGTTAACGGACGCTGTTCGTTTTTCAGGTATAGTTTGTAGGCGCGTTGGCCTATAGTTGGATTTGGTTTTTCGATGACGGGCACGTCGGCACTTTCCTCGGCGGCGCGTTTGCTGTAACCGGTTACCACCACTTCTGATAATGCCTGGTTGTCGGGTTGCAGATTTATGGCCAGTAACTGCGTGGCGCTGTCTATTTTTTGCTCTTTTGTCTCGAAGCCGATGTAGCGGAAGGTTAGTGTATTTTTGCTTTCCGGGAGCGGAATAGTAAAGTTACCGTCTTTGTCTGTCGATACACCCAGCATCGTACCTTTTACCTGCACGGTTACGCCAGGCAGCGGGATTCCATTGTCATCCGTAACTTTGCCTTTAGCAACATTCCCATTCAAAGCATTACGCTGAATTGAAACACCTGCTGCCTGGCCCTGTAAAGCTCTTTCCAGGTTCATTTGTGGGGTAGTGGCTGCCCTGGTTTTAGGTTTGGCTGTAGCTATAGTTGCGACGCTGTCCTGTTTCAGATCGAATGTAATTTCTTCCAGCGCTATTCCTTCTGCTACTTCAGTTTCAGTAACAGCCGCTATAGTTTCTTCCGGAAACACTTCTTCATCCGCCATAAAATCGTCCTGCTGATCGGCAACAACTATAGGCTCAGAAAATTTTGGTCGCTGCTTAACTATAGGTTGGTCTGCTTTAGGCTCTTCTGCTGCTTCTTCATCCAGTTTGGCAATGGGTGGCGCGTAGTTTATAGTTGGCTCAGGCTGTTGATTTATAGTTTCAGTCTGCTCTGCAGCTATAGTTTCGGGGGCAGTTTGTAAGTTAGTATACTGGTAATAAAACACCATTAAAGCAGAGCAAAACAGCACTAATACAGCAGCCACAGCGCGCCAATCCGAGTACCAGGCGGCAGCTCGGCGTTTCTCTTCTTTGACTGCCATGCGCTGTTTAATGTCGGTAATGGCAGCTTTGGTTTGAGTTGCGTTTGATAACGTCATGCCTTCCACAATATCCGCGCATAGCTCGCAGTCCAGCAGGTGGCGCTCCAACTGGTGGCTCAGGGCAGGCGACAGCAAGCCTTCCTGGTACTGCCGCAACAGTTCCATGGTCGGGTGTCCGTCTGCACCGAAAAGTATGTGGCGGTTAGCGTGGTTCATGGTGTTTCTCCAGGTATAGTTTCAGGTTGCGTTTCCCGTTCTGGATATAGCTTTTTACTTTGTTCAGGTCGTAATTCGTTTGTTCGGCAATCTCTTTATAACTCCTTTGCTGCAAATAAAACAGCTCTACACAGGTGCGTTGTTCGGGTGGCAATGTTTCCAGGCCCTGCCGTAGTTGCTGTTCACTTTGTTCCTGCAGTTCGGCATCACTAAGATGAAAAAGATCTGCATTTTCCATAAACGGCGGCGAAGCATCTTCTAACCTTACCTGTTCCTTTCCTTTTTTGGCCCGAAGCTGCATCAGGCAATGGTTTTTGGTAATTACGTGCAGCCAGCTTTTAAAATTCGTGATCTCGTGTTTCAGCAGCAGTTCGGTCAGGCTCTCAAAAACCTGCATGGTGGCGTCTTTGCTTTCTTCTTCGTCGCGCAGGTACTTTAGGCAAACCAGGTACACCATTTCGGTATGTCGCTCAAAAAGCTCGCCAAGGCAGTCCATATCGCCTGTAGCGCGGTACTGTTGCACCAGCTGCAGGTCGTCGGGTGGGTCGGCCTTTTTAAAGAATTTAAGAAACATGGGTTACCGGACAAATGAGATTTTGACAAAAGCCGTAGCCTTATACTATAGCAGCACTTTTAAACTATAGTTTGATTGTCACTTTAAAGAAAAGCAAAAACGATCAATAAAAAATTTTTTAATATTTATTTATGGAATCGTGTGGTGTGCTGCATCCTGTAACAAACCAAACACGAAAAACCATGAAAAAGCCCATCTACTTACTCATTTTCAGCTTCCTGCTGATTGCTTCTACAACTATAGCCCAGACCCGAACTATAACCGGTAAGGTAACAGATTTCGAAACAGCAAAGCCCCTCCCCGGCGTGACTGTAACTATAAAAGGAACCAACAAAGGCACAGCCACTGATAAGGATGGTAACTATAAATTGCAAGTCTCAGCAAAGGACAAGGCGCTTATATTTAAATACATTGCCTATATCACTAAAGAAGTGCCGATAAAGCAGGATTCGGTTGTGAACGTTGCCCTGGAAGTTGACAATGCTCAGTTGGAAGAAGTGGTAGTTACCGGGTATAGCCGTAAACGCATGATTCTTGGTAAGATAGCCGGAATAGGGGCAGATGTCCAAAACATGACCTTCAGCAGCGCGCCAGTATTCAACACCGAAGAGTACCAGCATTTGCCTGAAAGCATTTTCCTAGAAGCGAAGAAGAATCCGCTTTCTACGTTTTCGATCGATGTGGACAATGCAGCCTACAGCAACGTGCGCCGCTTTATAAACGATGGAAAGTTGCCACCTGCCGATGCCGTGCGCATCGAAGAAATGATCAACTACTTTGATTACGACTACCCGCAACCAACCGGAGAACACCCGTTTTCAGTGACCACAGAGCTGGGCGTAAGTCCCTGGAACAAAGACAACCTGCTGCTGCACATTGGCTTGCAGGGCAAAGAAATCCCAACCGACAACCTGCCGGCTTCCAACATTGTGTTTCTGATCGATGTGTCGGGTTCGATGATGAGCCAGGATAAGTTGCCGCTGATAAAATCCGGATTTAAGATGCTGGTGGAGCAGTTGCGCCCGCAGGATAAAGTGGCTATAGTGGTGTATGCCGGAGCTGCTGGTTTAGTACTGCCATCCACAAACAATAAAACAAAGATGCTGGATGCCATTGAAGCCCTGGAAGCTGGCGGAGCGACTGCCGGAGCGGCTGGCATCAATCTGGCTTACCAAGAAGCAGAAAAACACTTTATAAAAGGCGGCAACAACCGCGTAATACTGGCCACCGATGGTGATTTTAATGTGGGGGTATCAAGCTCAGGTGAACTAGAAAGACTGATCGAGAAGAAGCGTGAAACTGGTGTGTTCCTGACTGTACTTGGCTTTGGGACGGGCAACCTGAAAGACTCGCGCATGGAGCAGCTGGCCAACAAAGGCAACGGCAACTATGCCTACATCGACAACATTCTGGAAGCCAAAAAGGTATTTGTAAATGAGTTTGGCGGCACGCTGTTTACCATTGCAAAAGACGTAAAACTACAACTCGAGTTTAATCCGGCCCACGTAAAGGCTTACCGTTTGATCGGCTACGAGAACCGCGCGTTGCAGAACGAGGACTTCAACAACGACCAAAAAGACGCCGGCGACATGGGAAGTGGCCACACTGTAACTGCGCTTTACGAAATTGTGCCAGCCACATCTAAAAACAACAAAACAGAGCTGCAAACGATTGATGACCTGAAGTACCAGGAAACCAAACTTAACAACAAAGCTGCTGCTACCAACGAACTACTGACCCTGAAACTACGCTACAAAGAACCGGCCGGCGACCAGAGCAAACTGCTACAAACTATAGTTACCACCCAAACTTTAGCCCCCGAAAAACTATCCGACAACTATAAGTTTTCTGCGGCAGTAGCGGCGTACGGAATGTTGTTAAGAGATTCGAAGTTCAAAGGCTCGGCCAACTATAGCCAGGTGCTGGAACTGGCTCAACAGGCACGCGGCAAAGACGAAGACGGCAACCGCGGCGAATTTGTGAAACTGGTAAAAGCTGTACAACTGATGGACGCAAGAGCCAGCAAAAAGTAACCTGTAACCTATAGTTTATACCTGCTCCCGTGTCGTGCGTAATAGTTACAAACTATAACCACAACATGGGGGCAGCTTTACTTTTGGTCAGAAAACTACTTTTAATAACTATGGCAGCGTGTGCCCTATGGTCGTGCACTCCCGACGAGCCTACTACCGAACAGACACCCGAAACTATACGCTCGGAAGAAGAAATGCTCCGGAATACCCTTGTGGCCGATACCCGGAAAGAGCTGAAAAAGTGGTTCCGGTTCTATCACCTGGATGAGCATGCCGATACCCTGTTCAGGCTTCGGGAAGTGTGGGAAGTCAGTCTGCTGACGGCTCCGGTATCTGGTAACTGGCAGGAATTGTACAAAGAGCACCCCAAACTTTTTAAACCATCTCCGGATAAAACCACCGTGCTGGATATTTATACCTACGAACGCGTTTTTGACGAAAAGCGGAGAGGCAAAATAGAGGTCTCGGCCGACTCGCCGGATAGTGAAGTAGCTATAGTTGACACAGCAAAAGGGGAGAAGACCCGCCTGATGTTCTGCGGCACACCCTGCCAGTTTCATGATGCCTGGTGGCGCACTCCAAACGAAGTGATTGTGGTGGGGCTGGTGCAGGAAACCGGGGAGGAATATTACCCGGCCCTGTGGTACATCAACCTGACCACCGACACGATCCGGCAATACACCGCAACACAGGTGGCTGAACCCAAAAAGGATAAGAACTATTTAGTGGATGAAGTGTTTGATGAACTATAAACAAAACGAGGTGCCTTAATGGCATAATCTGTAAAAATAAGTGCGGTGCCTCCTGCCTTGTTAGCTTTAATTTACCAAAAGCGGTGTCCTGCACTTTGCAGCTTTAACTATAGTCTTTTGCAGCATTCTATGTTCAGAATATACTGGATCAACCAGCTGTACTGCTAAACCTTGATTTAATTCGGGTTCTGGAAAACAGCGTTCAGGAGATGGGAATATTTGGCGCTCATCTGTTTGATGGCTTTGAAGTCAACGGTATGGTTGGTGTCGTATTTCTCTATCATAAAGCCTATGCTTAAAACCGCCGACAGCATGGTAAGAGTTAAGGCAAAATACCGGATGCTGCCATAAAAGCCATGCCTGGTACGCCAGATAAGCATGCGGAGCGGCATTAATACAGGTTGCAGCACAGGGGCCTGTATAAAATTAACCCGGAACCAGTGCACCCATTTTTCCTGCCCTATCAGTACAATGCTGCCCAGTATGGTAACATTCACCAGTGCAAATAAAGCCATCATCTGCACATACGGGTTGCTGTACAAGTGCCCGTACTCTATCTGGCTGTAGTAGATGGCGCCTACACTGATGCCGCACACCGCCAGGTTAGGCAGGTTGAGCAGGTAATTGTTGCGTGGTTTGTCGTCTTTAGGCGTCGGGATGTAAGGTACCCGGATGCGGAGAATAGAGTAGACCAGACCCAGACAGAAAACCCACCAGGTGCCTGTGCGCAATATACCGCCAAACAGGTGAAAGCCATTCTCATTCTGCTCATGAAACCAGCGCTGCGTAAAATGCCGGATACAGATAGAGATACAGAAAAAAGGAGCAAACATCAGTAAGAATTCGCCCAGGGGCAGGTACCACGGAAACTCAGCCAGCACCAGCGCCAGGATCGGAATGGCAAAATCGATGAGGTTGAAAACGCCGAACAGGTAGTAAAGCGGCAGGGTAAAATAATGGATTTTCTGTCGCCAGGTAAAATGGCGGAATAATTTGGGGTACACTGTAAAAAGCAGCTCAAAAGTACCGCGCGCCCATTTTATCTGTTGCTTATAGTACGCCGACATGGTAGCAGGTACCAGGCCGCGGGTTAAAATCTTCGGCACATATACCGATTTCCAGCCTTTGGCGTGTAGTTGCATGGCGGTGTGCATATCTTCGGCCAGACCGGCAGCGTGGCCGCCAATGCTATCCAGTGCCTTGCGGCGGAAGGTACAGTTTGCCCCGATTGCCTGTACCGTACCATAGCTGTTCATGCCCATCATCATGGGGCCGTAAAAACTATAGGTCTGCTCGGCCGCACCATACGCTATCAGGCTCTCTTTCCGGTTACTGTAAGCCTGCACCACCTGCACAAAACCTACCTGCGGGTTCTCGAAAAAGGGCAGTACCTCATCTAAAAATTCAGGGGCCGGTACGTGGTCGGGGTCAAGTATAAGGCAGATGTCGCCGGTAGCGTACTGCAGGGCGTTGTTTACATTGCCGGCTTTGGCGTCTTTTTTTATAGTGCGGGTAACATGTTTTACGCCCAGTCGCTCACAGGCAGCCTTCAGTACCGGGTCATCGCCTTCGTCGCAAAGGTAGGTGGTGTGAGGGTACCGGATGTTCTGGATGGCTTCCAACGTTTCGATGATCATGCTGTGCGGCTCACCGGGGCAGGCGGTAGTAAAAACATCCACTGTAAAAGCTGTTTTTAAGGCCGGCCGCTCCGGCACGCTCACCGAATAATAATGGTACCACTCATGCAGCGTGCGCAGCAGTTTAAAACCCAGGGCAGTGGTAAGCAGCCAGTACAACGGGGCATACCCCATGTGGTCGCCATCAATAAACCAGAACAGGAACGAGGCCATGCATAGCAGCCCAAGTACGATCATGAACCGGACAACGCGAACATCACCTGTTTTTGGGTGTTCTAAGCGGGGCAGGGCGATATGGTCTGATGATAAGGGTGGCATAGAGAGGTAGGGGCAAATTGTACTGTTTCTGCAAACTCCGGGGAAAGTCCATCTCCCTCGAGGTATAAACTTCCGCTAACTATACTCGTATTGCGACTTGTAAGTTTGCTTTAAAGCTGGTTTTTATACGCGCCTATCTATAATTCTGCTTAGCTATGATCATCACCCGTTATAGTTTTATATATTTTATTTGTATTCTGCTATTTGTTGTAACTGCCTGCCGCACCGGAGAAGAAGGTAAAGTATTCAAGGCAAAAGGGCGGACTGTGGAGATAGTTGGCAGCCCGGGTAACTATAGATTATACCGCCACGGCAAGCCATATTTTATAAAAGGGGCAGCCGGCTATAGTTATTTTGACCGCATAAAAGCATACGGCGGCAATTCTGTAAGGGTATGGCACACCGACGATGCCGATAAAATTCTGGATGAGGCACACAAACATGGCCTTACCGTAACACTGGGCTTATGGCTGGGGCGCGAGCGCGAAGGATTTAACTACTACGATAAAGAACTGGTAGCCAGGCAGAAAGAAGAAGTGCGCAACGTGGTGCTGAAGTATAAAGATCATCCGGCCCTGCTGATGTGGGGCATTGGCAACGAACTATACGCCGAAAGCGCCAACGTAAAAGTATGGGATGCCGTGAATGAGATCGCAGAGATGATCCACGAACTGGACCCCGACCACCCGACCACCACTACGGTTATGAACGTGCCGCTGAAGGACGTGAACCTGATCGCGAAACGGTGCCCTGCCCTGGATGTGCTCTCCATTAACTCATTTGGGGCAATGCACAACCTGCGCGAGGAACTGGCCAACAGCGCCTGGAAAGGGCCTTACATTATTTCAGAGTTCGGGGCCCGTGGGTATTGGGAGTCGTTTTTTACGGAGTGGATGGCACCCATAGAGCAGACGAGCTCTGAGAAAGCTACCTTTAGCCGCGAGCGTTACGAGCGCACCGTACTGGCTGATAGCGGCAACTGCCTTGGCAGCTACGTATTTATGTGGGGCAACAAACAGGAAACCACACCAACCTGGTTCAGCCTGATCACTGCCGACGGCGAAGAGACCCAGCTGGTGCACGAAATGGAAGAACTATGGACGGGCAAAAAAACGCAGCGCAACCAGGCACCCTATATCGCTTATCTGACCCTGGATAACAAACACGCCATAGATAATGTGTACCTGCAGCCAGGCAAACCAGCTGTTGCCAAAGTTTACGCCTTCGACCCCGAAGGCAAGCCGCTGCGCCTGAGCTGGGAAGTACTGCCCGAAACAAAATCAGAAGATGGGAATACCGGGAATGAGAAAAAACCGGCTCCTGTTCAGGGCATGATCAAAGAGGCAGCCGGGCAGCAGGTTACGCTTTTGCCAACCAAACCGGGCGCCTACAGATTGTTTGTAAACCTCCACGACGGAGATGGAAATGTTGCCACAGCCAATTTCCCTTATTTTGTGAAATAACTGATCCGGTCTATAGTTAGCGGTTGGTGATAGTACAGAAATGACCTGAAAACCATTTAACTATAGTTTGTAAGGCTATAGTTTAGCACTTCGGTTTTGCACGATCTAGCACTGCCTTAAAGAGTTTATTGCTACTATAATGCCTTTCTTACCTGATTCCCAACTCACGACCATGAAAACTATAGGTGATTTCCGGCAGCATAAAAAAGCCATTCTGATTGAAAAAGAACAACTATAAACAAAAAGCCCCGGCGAAACCGGGGCCTCTACTAAACTATAGATTTAGAAGAATTACTTTTTGTAGAGCGTACCGCTTGAATAACTTCCTGTTATCGGGCTGTATGCTTCTATAGACATCTCTTTGCCATTATTTCGGAATGTGATCGTGGTGTTTGATCCCCATTCAACTCCTTTTACACCTTCCGATGATGTACCCCAATACCAAAGCGCGTCAGCTTTATAAGAGGTGCCACTCTGGCGGGCATTTTTGATATAGGCATCGCCGAGCTTTACATAACCGCGCTGGTATGTCTGCCACCAGCTCAGGGTAACACTAGACTCACCGATATACTTGAAGATGAGCCCATTTTGTGTGCCGGTATATACCAGAGATCCACTCTGATTTGACCACTCGCCTACAAACGGAGAATCTTCTGTTGTAAAAGATACTTCTTTGCCATACTCTGTCTTCCCTTCATCAGTAATATAGTAAGGGCGCACACGGTAATTTGTTTTAGGGGTAAGGCCGGTTAAGTTGCCTGTATAGGAGCCAGGGCCGGAACCAGATCGGTGCGTTTCATCCTCCACAGTTGGCTTGCCTGTTGTGTTCCAGCAGATACCTTTTTCATCAATGGTAATGTCGCCGGCAACGGAGAGGTTTATGTTGATCTTGGCGGATGAGGAGCCGATGTCAAATACGTCGCCGGTCTCAAGTCCGTTATCAGGTTCAACTTCATCGTCTTTAGTCCCACAAGCAGTAAATAATACCAATGCTGCCAACAGCATCATGAATGATCTGAGTAAATTTTTAGTCATAACAATAGTGGTTAGGTGAAGAGTTGCTGCTTAAACGAACCGCCCGCTTCAGGCCGAAGACAAGCAATTGGCTAACAAATCAAAAATAAAATACAATAAATCAGGTAAAGATGCCTGGAAGTGCGCAGTTACGCAATACCTACTTTTGAGCATATTTGACTATTGATCTATCGTGTTTGGCCGGCAGTTCAGGTTAATTTACCCGCAATCTTTCTTCAGCTTTTCGTTTGTACAGGTAATGTGAGATGTTACTTTTCGCCCTAAATCTTCCCTGATTTTTGCTGATCATTCCTGCACTTGTACTGTGTGTATAAGCTTTGGTTAAATTTTTCCTGTTATAGTATAAACGCTCCTTTTTAAGCCTTTTACTATTTCCAGCCAGTATTCCTGAATAATGAGGTCTCTTGTACTAAAGTGACCTTCCTTCAATCGGGCGGTTTTAAAAGGTTGCGTTCCGGTCTGTAAAAAGCTATCCTACAGTAATTTGGCTTGTTACTTTTACCAGCTAAGTTTCCTTTTTAATAGCAATAAAGTGAGATATGTTTGGCATACAAGAACTATGCGCTTGTGGCAAAATCTGCTACAGAAAGGCATGCAGCGCATTTGCAACAGTATTACCAGAGGTGTGCAACCGGAAATTGTCTCACCTTACTTATATGTTTCACTTTAACACCTTAACACACATGAAAATTAAAAATTTACTCCTGCTGCCTGCACTGGTAGCAACCATTTTCTTCTCGTCGTGCGAGCAGAAAGAAGAAGGCGCTGTAGCCAAGAATGAAGTATCGGAAATGGCTGTTTCCAGGATTTCGCAGATGGGCTTCAGCACCGATAATGTACAGAAAGTAGAAGGAGGATACCTGGTAGAGGGCGACATCCTGCTGACAGAAAAAGACCTGAATGAGAATACACTGGTACAGGCGCTCCGCGTGGGGGACGTAGAGCAGTACCGTACTTCCAACCTGGTAAGTGTCAGCACATCGCGTACAATTTATGTAGCGGTTTCTACCAGCCTTCCTTCTGCTTATGTTACAGCCGTAGATGAGGCCATCCGTCGTTACAACGCTGAGAACTTACGACTGAGGTTCCAGCGTGTGTCATCAGGCTACAACATCCTGATCACAAAGGCGCCGTCTGGTTCTTCTTACCTGGCTTCTGCCGGTTTCCCGTCAGGTGGCAATCCGTATAGCAGAGTTCAGGTTAACTCTGATTACCTGGGCACAAACCCTGGTACCAACTACCTGGCTACTATCCTGGCACACGAGATCGGTCACTGCATCGGTTTCCGCCATACTGACTACATGAACCGTGCTTACTCTTGCGGTGGTTCTTATTACAACGAGGGTGCCTCTACAGTTGGCGCTATCCACATACCAGGTACACCAACAGGTGCTGATCCTAATTCCTGGATGCTGGCCTGCATCGGCTCTGGCGTGAACCGTTACTTCAACTCTAACGACAGAACAGCTCTTAATTACCTGTACTAAGCTCTACCCTTACGTACAGCAAAGCCCCGGTTGGTTCTACCTTCCGGGGTTTTTTCTGTTATGGGTTATCACAACTATAGTTACAGGCTGGCTATAGTTGGGGCGGAGTTAATTGCAAACTATAGGTCCGGGGACATCTGCTAACTATAGCTAAACTATAGCCGTGCACAGCTGCAACTATAGAAACAAAAAGCCCCGGTGAGGCCGGGGCTTTAAAGGAAAATTTACTGCTTTGTTATTTTCTGTTAAGGGTGGTTGTGAAATAAGAATCATCGAACGGGCTGTACGACTCAATCTGAAGCTCAGAACCGGAGGCATTGAAGGTAAGCGTGGTTTTGGTGCTGTACTGCACACCATCTGCTGATACCCATAACGCTTCGGCAGCATAGCGCTTGCCCTGTGGTAAAATGTTACGCAGGTAAGCAGTTGTACCCACTGTTACATATCCTTTCTCAACGGCTTCGGCCCACTCTGGCTTGTTCACTGTTTTAAATACCAGCCCCTGTCCGGAACCTGTAAATACAAGCGTGCCATCGCCATTCTTCCATTCGCCTTTAAACGGCGACTCTGCTGTTGTAAAAGATATTTCGTTGCCATAGGTTACTTTACCATTGCTGATGTAGTAAGAGCGTACATAGTATCTTGTGTTGGCGCGCAGTCCGGTCAGGATTCCGGTAAATGAGCCATCGCCTGCGCCTGCGCTTTGCTTGTTCTCATCTATCATCGGACCGCCATAGTCGTTCCAGGCAATACCTTTTTCTTCTATGGCAATATCATTAATCAGCTCAAGGGTAACGGTAACTTTAGCGCCGTACTCATTTATCTGGAAGGCTTCACCGGTTTCAAATTCATCTTTGGGTGTTACTTCGTTATCCTCGCTGCAGGATGCGAATAAAAAAATGCCCAGCACAAGCAGCAGCCATGACCGGAGAATTGTAGTTTTCATAAGAAGTGGTTAAATGGTAAAATAAAGGTAAAATGGTTAAAATAAATAAAGTAACTGCTTTGCTTAATGCAGCGCATTACCTGTAAAAATACAATGAAATTTCCGAAAAGGGAATATCTGCGGCAGAAGTACCCTTTCCAGTTGCTATTGTGGAGGTAAAAGTGTCCGTTTCATCAGGAAAAGCCGATCGGATATTTTACCATCATCATCCGGAATGTAAGCCACAAACTCCCAACCCTGTTTGCCCATATAGTTTAGCACGCCGGTAACTGAAACAAATTCAAGCTTTTTGCCCGAAGCATCGGTAATTTGTTTTTCGGTGTTTTCTCCGCTGCCGTAGGTGAGGTAAGCTGTGTAATTTTTACGGAGCAGAAAAGCCGATACCTGTACCCGAACATATTCTATAGTTGTATTTGCTGTGGTTTGCGCTGTAGCCACCGGTTGTTGTGCAGCGGCCGAAATGTAGGTGCAGAACAGCAAAGCAGGCAGAATAAACATTTTTATCATAAGCAGCTTTCGGGTAAGGAAAAGGTTATAGTTGAGATAATTGGAGTAAGCAAAAAGTATGCTAAAAAAATACAACCTTTACCTGTGAGAGATTTTGGAGCAACTATAGTTGAAGCTATCTATGCTTTTACATTCAGATTACAGGGACAATTAGAGGTTTACAGGCTATAGCTGACAACTATAACTACAACTTTAAGAAAAGAAACTACGATTTAGCACGTATATTTACACTCAACCAAGTATACCCTCTACTTCATGCTGCTGCACAAGGACGGATTAATAGAACTGAGATACGAAGTTGCGAACGATGTTCTTTTGATGAACTGGCCAGACCTGACCGGTATTACCCTGCCGGAGATAGATTATTCGATCAGGAAGATCATTGATACCCTGCGCCATTACGATATCAAGAACCTGCTTATAGATTCGCGGCAGAGCAAACTGTCTGACCTGTCGCAGGAAGAGTACCAGGGCGTACTGATCACGTTTGTGCAGCAACTAAAAACAACCCGCCTGCAGCGGCTGGCCCGCATTTCTACAGTTGATTCCAGGCGCGAAGACGTAGTGGACGACACAGCCGAACTGGCCCTCAAGAAAATGGGGATCGATTTTGTGTTCCGGAACTTTGCAGAGCAGCAGGCAGCTTATAGTTGGCTTACGGAGAAATAAAAAACTGCTGAAAACAAAAAAGCCTTACCGGGTGGCAAGGCTTTTCTGCTGATGTTGCAATGCTATATTAATACTAAGCGCGCTTTACGTTAACCGCGTTCAGTCCCTTTCTTCCTTCCTGCAATTCAAATGTTACTCTGTCGTTTTCTCTGACCTCGTCTACTAATCCAGTTACGTGTACAAAGTACTCCTTGTCTGAATTTTCGTCCTTAATAAAGCCAAAACCTTTCTCGGTGTTAAAGAATTTTACTGTTCCGTTATTCATGATGTTATAAATTATACCCCTACTACACCTGCTTCTCTTAAAATGTTCAAAATTTTGTTAATTCAATCAAATAATTTTCAAAAAAAGGCCTCTGCGCGCAACTATAGCCGTTTCTGAAATGCATCTTTTTTTAGCAGTGTTACACAAATAAAGCTTTCACAAGGGCAGGGGTTGGCAGTAAAAAGCCTTCCCCCGACTGGCAGGGAAAGGCTTCAGAACAATGAAACAGGAAATTCTTAACTGCCTGTACGGTTCAGTTCGTCTAAGTTTACGTTACGTTTTTTGGTTTCGAATGCCTTGCCTTTGTTAAAGTTGTAGCGCAGGTGCACCCGCACAGTTTGTTGACCAAAGTACTGGTCTATCGTGTTTGTGTTGCCATCCACTACAGTGTTTATCTTCATCATGCGGCTCTTAAAGATGTCGGTAAAACTGAGGCTCACGGCCAGTTTATCGTCCAGGAAAGAGCGCTTCAGGCCGGCATCCGCCCACCACATCTGGTCGAACTCGAACAGGCCATACACGCCAGGGCCCTGGTAAGCAGCGCTCAGTTCCAGCCTGATGTTCTTTGGCAGCAGGATGTTGTGGCTGCTCTGCGCACTAAAGTTCATCTCTTCTTTGGTCTCGGTCACATTTTTTACGCTGGTGGTAAAATGCTGGTAAGAAAGGGTCGCATTGTTGTTGATCTCCCACTTGCCCGGCTTTATGCGGACAGGTACAACCAGCGTAGCAGTGGCATTGGTAAAGTTATCCATGTTGCGGCGCTCAAATATGGTCATCTCCTTTTCTTTATCAAACACAGGTACTTCGCCAATCAGGTCGGTGGTAACGGCATAGCCCAGCACCAGGTGGTATAGTTGCTTGTACATCTGGGTTACCTCAAACGAGTTGGTGTACTGTGGTTTCAGGTGCGGATTTCCGGTGGCCAGGGTATAAGGATCGATGTAGAAAACGAACGGGTTCAGGTGCTCGTAATGCGGGCGGTTGATGCGGCGGCTGTACTTGTAGCTCAGCTGGTAGTTGTCGCTCACTTTCTGCTGCACAAACACGCTCGGGAACAGGTTCAGGTAATCGTTATCGTCTATTTTGTTCAGGGTTCTGGAGTTGCCCTTGGCAGTGGTATATTCGGCGCGTAAACCGGCCTGCACGCTCCATTTTTCGTTCAGTTTAGTAGAGTAGTTCAGGTAACCGGCTGTAATGTTCTCGGTAAAGATAAAGTGGCTGCTACGTGCCTTGTCAAAAGCTGGTATACCGTCGTTCATGTTGTAAAAGCCCAGTTCGTTATCCGATACCACGTGGCTGAACTTAGCGCCCAGTTCCATTTTGCCATGCTTGCCCATCCCTCTGGAGTAATCGGTGCGGGCAGAGTAAATATCATAGCTGGTTGGGTTCAGGTTTCTGTACGCTTTCACCTCAGCCGGAGCCGAACCGTCAGCGGGTCTGAAACTATGGAACATGTCCGATTCCACATCGTTTCGGATAGTGGCGTAGTCTACATCGGCCGATAGGGTAGAAGTGCCCAGCTTTCCGCTATAGTGCAGGTTAAATGTTCCGTTTTTGTAAATATGGTCTGTCGCTGTCTCTGAAAGGATTCGGGTATCGTTCGGGGTAACCCGGTCGGTACGCAGCGAGTTAGTAAAAAAGTTGTTATAGTTGTCGGCGTACTGCAGGTTTGCTACCATCCCGATGCTGTGCTTGTCGTTCAGGTCATAGTCTGTGGCCAGGCGCAGCGAAGGAGACAGGCTTTCTTTTCTTTCCAGGCCATCCTGTGTCATATACATTCTGCCCTCGGTGGTATTCATATCGCGGGTCATATCCATGTCACGGTAACGCGGGCGGCTCGACAGGTCTGCATTGATGGAGGTATTCCAGTTTCCATGTTTCAGGTTCACGTTCGTACCGGTGGTATAGCCATGGTAGCGGTTATAACTATAGCCGGCATACACGCCGCCGTTCAGGCCAAACTGGGAGTTCTTTTTCAGGTTGATGTTGATGATTCCGGATGCGCCTTCCGCATCGTACTTGGCTGATGGGTTAGTAATGATCTCCAGGTCTTTCAGGTTCTCAGCTGACATGCCCTGCAGCAGGTTTTGCAGATCTTTTCCGCTCAGGTAAGATGGTTTGCCATTAAGCAGGATCTGTACGCCGCCTTTGCCGTTCAGGGTAAGGTTACCGTCCTGGTCCACCCACACGCCCGGCGATTTTTCGAGCACTTCGTAAGCGGTGCTACCACTGGCCAGCGCAGTGCCTTCCACGCTGACTACCATTTTATCGGCTTCGTTTACAATGGTCGGGCGCATGGCCTGTATAGTTACTTCCTGCAGCACCTTGGCATCAGCCGTAAGGGCCAGTTTTCCGAAGTCTTTAGAAGCTGTTGTTCCGCTGATCTCGAAAACCGGGCTCTGGAACTGCTGGTACCCAAGGGCACTGATCTTCAGGTAATAAGTACCTTTTGCCGGCGTCTTGATCTTAAAGTTGCCATCCATGTCGGCAATGGCACCGGTTACGACCGCTGCAGTTCCGGCATTAACCACGGCTACATTGGCAAAGCCAACCGATTGCGCCTTCTCATCAGCTATAGTTCCGGTCAGTAGGCTTTCCGATTGGGCAAACAGGTTACCGGTAGTGCAACAGTAGAGCACAGCCAGAAGCAGGAGATAGATATTTTTCATAGTTTTATGGAGTGTGTATTGTTTAATGATGATGCAAAGTTATTGTATAGTACTTTGTAATGCAAGGTACTGTTGTGAATTACTTACTTGTTTTAGATGAATGACTATAGTTTATCTGCAAACTCCGGGCAACTATAGCTTAAACAGTCGTTTGTTTTAGCGGGCAGTCAGCTGATAAATTATTTATAGTTTACCGGCACAGCCTGCCTGCTGCTATAGGATGAAGGAAAGGAGAGATTGGTTGCCTGCCTAAAGCAAAAAGGTATAAAAAGTAAAAGCCGCCCACTTTCGGGCGGCTTTTAACTTATAGGGTTTATAGAAATAGTTGGCGCGTGTGCGTATTGCGCTTTAAATGTACAGTGGGGAGCTGTATTAAAAGGCAATACCCAGGTTAAACCCAACGGCGCGGATACCGCCGAACGGGCCTTTTACTTTGCCGAACATACCGTTGTCGTTTACGGTAGCGTCTACATAGCTTTTGCCATCGCTGTATTCAAAGATATCTTCTACTTCCTGCTCAAGCTCTGCCTTGTCCTGCTCCGATAGCATGCTCAGGTCAACTTTGGCTGTCATGTCGCCGGTTACGTTGCCGTAGTGGCCACCTACAATGTACCAGTCAAAAGTTACGCGCTTGGCAATCAGCCACTGGGCTCCCAGCATAATACCGCCACTCAGGCCTTTCAGGCTGGCTTTGTAAGGCAGGTCGTGCTCCATGCCCAGTGCATCCTCATATACATCCAGGTACGACAGGTCCATGGTAGTATAGCGGCCGTAAAGCGATGCGTAGAAGCCGCGGGCACCCGGTTTTTTACCGGTATAAAAACGGATCTCTCCTGTAAAGGCCGTTGCGGCAGCGTTACCCTTCTTAAAAGCGTCCTCAAAATCATCACTGTCCATGCCTTCCGTGTCCGAAGTCATTTCCAGGGCTTTGTCAACTACAGGGATGGAACTGATCTGGGTTTCGGGCATAAAACTATAGCCGCCCACCAAAGTAATTTTGCGGGCAATGGCACGCTCGTAGCTGAAACTATAGTTGCTGAAAGCCAGTGATGACAGGTTCATCTTGATACTGTTCTTCCGGAATACTTCCGGCGCAGGGGCAACAACCGAATCCCGGGCTGGCGCTAAGGCAGTCTGCAGGGTGTTTGCAGAATCAACAGAGAGCACCGGGGCAGCTGTTGTGTCGGTTTGGGCAGCGCATAAGCCCGCGCTGAAGCATAGGGCAAGGGTGGTAAACAGGTGTTTCATGAGTGGCGTGTTAGGGTTTGTGAATGCAGATGGTTAAATGTCAGTTGATTATACAGCTTATTCTATATAGTTGTTTGTTAATACGTTAAACTATGGCACAGGATGTCTGCACCTGTAAAAGGTCCGGTTACTTCTGAATATCGGGGCTTAGCTTATTTCATAGTTGCGGGATCGTTCCCGGAGAGTGTATCAAAGGTCTGTAGTTCTGGGCTGAATTAGAATACCTACTTCTGAGTATTTATAAAATTTCTAAAACAGAAATGATAAAATAAGGTAGAATTTTATAATAGATATAGAATTAACTATATTTATGCTGCCAAAAAGCGCAAAAGCTATGACCTATTCTAAATCCTCAGAAAACAACTTGAACGAGACGGAAACGCTGCCCCTGGAGGAGCGCATGAAACGCAAAATTGCCGAGATAGACATGATCTCGGCACAATTGCCAGCCGTTGTTATTATCCATAATATACAGCAGGGGTTTTCGGTGGAGTATATGTCGGAGCGGGGAGCTGAGCTATTAGGGTTTACGGTGGAGGATATCCGGAACCTTGGGGAAGAATACCACACCAAGTTTTTTAACCCCGAAGATGCACCTGACTACATTGCCAAAGCCAAAATGTTGCTGGAGCAGAACAGCAGCGACTACATTATTTCGCTTTTCCAGCAGGTTCGTGGTTCGGAGCAGCATCCCTGGAAATGGTACCTGACCACGGTAAAGATTCTGATGTGGGACGATGAAGGAAAGCCGCTGCTGACTATAGGCCTGGCATTTCCTATAGATCCGCTGCACCACGTTACCTCAAAGGTATCGCGTTTGCTGGAGGAGAATAACTTTTTAAGGTTGAACTATAGCCGGTTCAGTAAGCTATCGGGGAGGGAGCAGGAAATTCTGCGATACATAGCCTTAGGGAAGAGCGCCGCCGAATGTGCCGATGAGCTTTGTATTTCGGCTACAACCGTAGAAACGCACCGGCGCAACATTAAAAAGAAACTGAATACGTCTTCATTTTTCGAGCTCACGCAATACGCCCGCGCCTTTGATCTGATCTGATCGGGTAAAGCTTTTTGCTCAGGAAAGAATATACTCGCGGTAGGCCCAGCAGATAAGCTGATAGGGGTTTACGAAGCCTTTTTTTAGCAGCATATTTTGTACATGCCTTTTTATCACTGCAGCTGGCAAGCCCAGTTCATCGCCTATCTGTTTCTCCGTACAACCCTGGGCCAGCAGCTCAATAATCTTGCGTTCGCGGTTGCTTAAAATTCGTACATGTTTCTCCATACGTGAAGCAGTAAAAGGTAAATGCCTTCAATTCAGGAGAATACAATATGCACATCTTAATCGTAAAGGTCAATACTTACTTTTGGTGATTTTTCGGGAATCAAAGTCTGCAGATAAACCGGCAGGAGCTATAGTTTATGTCAGACATTCACAAGCGGTATGTCAGGCAGGCGGTAATGTTGCAGGTTGGGGAGGAGCCAGGCCAGGGCTTCGTCTGTTGTGTCAAATACCTGTATCAGCTTTGTTTTGCCATAAATACGGTAGGCTTTGTCGCGGATGGAGGCCAGCCCTGCGTGGTGCGGAAGTGCGCTGGGCGTAACAACTGCGCAAAACTTAAGGGTGCTTTGTACCAGCAAAATACCAAACTCTTCGGTCAGCCACTTCAGGTTCGGTACCGATCGGGGAGTTAGCACGGAGCTGTCCTGCAGCCATAGTTCCAGGGCATTCTCCTTTATCAGTTGGTATACCTGCATCAGTCCTGTCCTGTACTCATCCTGCTCCACATCCCGGAGCCAGCGGCAATACAGCAGCTTTTTCCGGTCATCAATGCGGCATTCCATAAAATCGGAGGTATTCATCATCATTTTTACGCACACAACTATAGGTGGATGTACAATGCGGCCAGCTGTTCGGGTGCATGCCTGCATAGCCTGTAAATATAGCAAAACAAGTTTTATAAAAGCAATATAAGTCCTTTATAATCAGTGTTTTTACGTAACTGGTTTTAATGTCCGGCTAATCGGGTGCAGGCTGGTTTGCCTTTAACAACTATAAACTGCGCGCGTATAAAAAACAGTACAGATGTTTAATTTAAAAGCAAGGAGGTACCATGAGATCATTAGCAAGAAAAGGGGAACATAACCCGGCCACCCGTGATATGTTCTCGGGCTTCTTCAGCGACATAGACCGTATGTTCGACAACGACATGTTCCTGATGCCGATGCGCTTTGGTAAAGGTAATAATATGCCGGCAGCCAACATGCGCGAAACAGAAAAGGAATATGCCGTAGACTTGGCCGTGCCGGGCATGGACCGCAACGATTTTACCATTGAGGTAGATGAGAACATGCTCTCGGTAAGCTGCCAGAAAGAAGAGGACATAAAAGATGAGAAAGACAACTATAGCCGACGGGAATATAACTATAGTTCTTTCAGCCGTACATTCCGCTTACCCGAAGCTATAGTTGCCGATAAAATTAAAGCCCAGTACGACAAAGGAGTGCTGCATATAACTGTGCCCAAAGCAGAACAGAAAGAGCAGCGCCGTAAGCGAATAAATGTAGAGTAAGAATTTACTAACCAACCAAAAACCATTCAAAAGCTGAAGCTGCCACAGAGCGGTTCCAGCTTTTGTGCTATTGCGCCATTGTTACATTTTTAAATTGTATAGCAATTCAAAAGGTTAAAGATCAGATGATATTGTAAGGTATTGATATTCTTATAGTTATATATTTTTAACTGTCACAATGAATTGCTTATGCAGGTAGTTTAATTATGTTAAAAAAATTATTAAAAAATTAATAATATAAAGCAGTGCAATAAATAATCAGTGTTATACCGCTTAACACAAGAGCTGGAAATAAATACGTATATTTAATTGTACTATATCTATAATTAATGAAAATAAATAATGAAACCTGATGATTTTACGGGGGGTACAAGCCCAAAGTAAATATATTTTTAACTTAAACCCCTCTAACAATCATGAGAAAAGTAAAACTTTTCGGTCTGCTGGTAATTCCGGCAATGTTCACAGTAGGTTGTTCTGATGATCAGGACGTTACCCCATCAGCAGATTTAAGCGCAAGCACTGCAGCGCTGGCAACTGGTAATGGCGCCCCAAGTGGTTCGCACTACAACCTGAACATTATTGGCGTATCAAAAGGCAAAACTGCAACTATGGATGGCAACAGCGGTCACCGTATTTTTGTAAGTCTGGAAGGCAATACAAAAATTCTGCTTGCCGAAGGTGATACGTACCAGGTATTAGATGCAAACGGCACTGACAGTAACGGGGCGAAGTTCCAACTGCCTAACCCTGACCCGGATAATGATGGCATTACAGAATATTCTGTTTGGGCTCGTGCCTTAGGTAAGCCAGGTGGCAGTTCAACCATGAGCACTTGTGCCTACGACCCTATGTCCGGTGAGGATGTATGCAGCACAGAGAGTTTGGTTTCTGTCAGAAGCAAAGGGAAATCATCTTTTACAAACGTATCCAAAGACCTCCTCTATATTTATGCTGACCTGGACAATGACGGGGACACTGAGCGTTACCCATTATTTGACGACAGACTGGAAGATTATTACTGGAGCTATGACAACAATGGCTTGAAAATATTACAGTTGCGCTTCTACGAGATGGCAACCAACGTCAACTAATAACAAACTCCCTCTACATAAAAACACCCCGGCCAAAACTGGCCGGGGTGTTTTTATTATGAATTTAACTGCGGTTAGCTTATCTGCCTCTGTCGCGTTTGTCGTGTCCTTCTACTTTTACCAGCTTGTTGTATAAGCCCAGGATCAGGAAAGGAGCAGGCCACTGGCCTACAAACAAGGCTTCGTCGTCTTTCTTCATGATCTTAAGCGTAGCTGATATGGCCATACAGCCTAACGCAGACCACAGGAACAGGTCTGATGGCAGTTTGGCGGTATATTCTTCAATGGTTCTTGCCACAGGTCCTTCTCTATGTTCAGGGTTCATTCTGTCAGCTTTGTTTTTCAATTCTTGTGCTTCCATAGTTATATTTTGTTAATGATTAAATGTACGTTGCTCTAAAAAAACGAATTAAGCGCTTTAAGGTTTACCAAATTGCTCGTCATCCCCTGAAAAACAGAATTATACAATTACGGAAACTTTGCCGGCTATAGTTTGTTTATGTCCTTAAAAGGCATGCCTTTATAGGTGCAAACAGGTAGTTGCAACTACTTTTGACAGATACACCGTATAAAGCGACTGAAATTTGTTGTTTTTAACAGAAGTAACTGTTTACTTTGAACCGCTTAAGAGAGATTAATTTGCAGCCACTTAGCAGACATTACTGTTCCTTACAGATGCCGTTAACCGGGTTTGTCGCAACATCTCATCACCTTTCCCTGAGTGATAAGCTGATCGGCTATTGCCTTCACTTTTTTTCCACTCCAAAAGACTTTAACAAGTAAGCCGGAACCTTTCCTTTTTCCGGCCCCGATAAAGCGCCTGAGTCGGTGCATGCAATAAACAGGAGTTATTTCTGTTAGTGCTTCACCAGCCAAATCCCTTTAATCTTATTTTATAAAACTGTTATGTTAACCAAGCTTAGCGTAAGGCAATTCTTGGCAGTTGTCCTTGCTGCCCTTTTTGCATTAGTAGCATATTTAAGTTATCAGAATACCGCTTACCTGTTGTTGTTGGTGCCCCTAGTGCCGCTGCAGATCCTGTACTGGCACAACATCCGGCAGCCAAATCATTCTATCCTGCGCAATTATCCGCTGTTGGGGTACCTGCGTTACTTTTTCGAGAGCATCCGCCCCGAAATGCGCCAGTATTTCTTCGAGTCGGACCTGGATGGGAAACCGTTCAGCCGCCGGCAGCGGTCTATCGTTTATCAACGAGCCAAAAACGTACGCCAGACCGTGCCTTTTGGTATGCAGACCAACAGCCAGGAGAACGGATTTGAATGGATAGCGCACACCATGTTTCCGGTGGAGGTAAAAACCGAAGACATGCGCGTGATGGTGGGTGGCTCGCGCTGCAAGCAACCGTACAGTGCCAGCATCTATAACATTTCGGCTATGAGCTATGGCTCGCTGAGCAAAACGGCTGTTACGGCCCTGAGCGCCGGCGCTAAACTGGGTGGTTTTGCGCATAACACCGGCGAAGGTGGTGTCAGCCCCTTCCATATTGAGGGCGGTGGCGACCTTATCTGGCAGATCGGTACGGGTTACTTTGGTTGCCGCGACAGCAAAGGTAATTTTTCGGAAGAGCTGTTTGAAGAGCAGGTAGCGCACCCGAACATTAAGATGGTGGAAATAAAACTATCGCAGGGCGCAAAACCAGGGCACGGTGGTATACTACCGGCTGCCAAAAACACGCCTGAGATCGCTGCCATCCGTAAAGTAGAGCCGCATACAACTGTTGCGTCGCCTCCGGGCCACTCTGCTTTCCAGGACCAGTTTACGATGCTGTTGTTTATCGAGAAGTTAAGAATCTTATCAAAAGGCAAACCTATCGGTATAAAGTTATGTATTGGTAATAAGCAGGAGTTCGAGCGTCTGTGCCAGGAGATGATGCACAACCAGATCTATCCTGACTTTATAACCATTGATGGTGCCGAAGGTGGCACCGGTGCAGCGCCACTTGAGTTTACCGACAGCCTGGGAATGCCGCTTTATGATGCCCTTGCCTTTGTACAGCTGATGTTGCAGAAGTATAAACTGCGCGACGAAGTGAAAGTAATAGCGGCTGGTAAGATCATTACCGGTGTGGATATTATCAAGGCGATCTCGTTGGGGGCAGATATATGCTATAGTGCGCGCGGAATGATGTTTGCCTTAGGTTGCATCCAGGCGCTGCAGTGTGATTCGGGCCGTTGCCCGGTAGGTATTGCCACCCAGGACGAAAACCTTTATAAAGGGTTGGATGTTGCTGATAAGCGGGTACGTGTGGCTAACTTCCATGGCAATACCATTAAATCAACTATAGAAGTGATGGAGGCTTGTGGCTTTGGTGGTTTAAGCAGTATTACGCCGGATAAGATCTTCAGAAGGGTAGAGTCCGGTAAGACGATGAGCTTTAAGGAACTGTACTTTGATGCTGCCGATGCCGGAAACCTGCTGACCAAAGAACGACAACTCATACTAAACTGAACGAAAATGAATACGATCTATTTAACCGAAAAGGACTACGAACGCCTGCATAGTTTAGTGCAGGTGCAACGCCAGAGCGGTGGTGCTGCCGCCGTAGAAGGTTTATGCCAGGAACTGAAACGAGCCAAAGTAGTGGCATCGGAGGAGATTCCTAAAAATGTGGTGACCATGAATTCGCTGGTACGCCTGAAAGATCTGAAGAGCAACGGAACAATGGAGATAACGGTTGTTTACCCGAAGGACGCTGACCTGAACAGCCGTAAAATATCGGTGCTGGCTCCGGTGGCCACTGCCATTTTAGGCTGCAAAGTGGGCGACGAAATAGAATGGCCTGCGCCGAAGGGGAAACTGAACTATGTGATTGAAGAGATCCTGTACCAGCCTGAAGCTGCCGGCGATCTGTTTCTATAGTTGCGCTGCTACATACTATAGCTGCTGAAGCCAAAACCACCTTTTACGGGTGGTTTTGGCTTTTATAGCTTATAGCGGGCGTTTCTTGGTACCGCGGGTCGGGGCGGCCTCCAGCGGGTTTTCAGGCCAGTGGTGTTTAGGGTAGCGGCCGCGCAGGTCTTTGCGCACCTCAAAATAGCCGTTTGCCCAGAAACTGCGAAGGTCGCGGGTAACCTGCACAGGGCGTGATGCCGGCGACAACAGGAGAATAAGCAATGGTACCTTACCGCCGCCTATACGTGGCGTATCCAGCATCCCGAATATTTCCTGCAGACGCACGGCAAGAACCGGGGTGGTTGGGTCTGTGTAATCAAGGGCAATGCGGGAGCCACTGGGTACCTGCAAATGTGTAGGCGCAAGCCGGTCCATTTCCTGTCGCTGTTCCCAGGTCAGTTCCGAAAGCAATATTTCCTTAAAGTCCAGCCTGCCCACCTGATCTATAGTTCGTAATCCGGCTAAATGCGGCAACAGCCACGTTTCCATCGTTTCTGTCAGGGTACTATCCGATACATCAGGCCATTGTTGCGGTTGCAGCTGATGCAGAAAGGACAAACGCTGTCGTGTGCTGATAGCCTGATCAGACCATGGCAGTTTCTCAATTCCCTTTTCCTGCAAGGCCTGTAATAGTTTGGCTGCTATCTGCCCGCTATCCGGATTGGGCTGGCTGGTTTTCTGCAAAACGAGAGCACCCAGGCGGGTGATTTTCCGGGCAATAACACGGCCTGTGGTTTCATCAAACTTTACTTCATCAAATTCTTCCAGCTGTTCTGCAAAATGCGCTAACAGTTCTGCTTTATCTAAAGTTACTGCCAGCAGTACGCGGGCCTGGTTTCCGGTTTCGAGGTGGGCAATTCCGTAAAAAGTTGCTTCGCTGAAGAGCTCGGTGGGCAATGCTGCCCGTTGGCCTGTAATCAGGCGTACTCTGCCAGAAGTTTCGCGCTGGGCAATACGGTCGGGGTAGGCGAGGGCGGTTAGCAGGCCGGCCACTTCCGGTTTTATCGTTTCGGTAGTAGTGCGCGTGCGCTGCATCAGGTTCCGGGCCTGCTCTTTTACACGCCGCAACGCATTTTCATCCAGCACAAACCCGGGTATAGGTGGCCGCTTGCCATTCAGTATCTCCAGCCTAAGCGACAGGTCGGGCAGTACCTGGCCGCGGCCTGTTTCCAGTTGCTTTAGTATATCTTTTTCAGACAGAAGCGCAGCCAGCGCACAGGCAGTTGCTCCAAATCCAAATTCACGTCCCCGTATCACCAGATGTCCCAGCCTCGGCGACAAGCCTAAGGAGGCCAGTGCTTTTCCGTGGGCAGTGGCATTTCCTGCAGCATCTATGGCTTCCAGGCGCAGCAACAGGTCGCGGGCGAGCGAGATGGCCGCGGCAGGCGGTATATCAAGCCATTGCAGGTCCGCAGCATTCTTTACTCCCCATATTGCCAGTTCCAGCGCCAGCCCGGTTAGGTCAGCTTCGCAAATTTCTGGTAATTGTCGGTCGGGGAGCTGTAGTTGGTCGGCAGCAGACCACAGGCGGTAACAAACGCCCGGCCCCAGGCGTCCGGCCCGTCCACGCCGCTGGTCGGCAGCTGCTTTGGATGCAGCTATAGTTGCCAGCGTGGTAAGGCCGGTACGGGGCACAAAACGGGGCACCCGCGAAAAGCCGCCATCAATCACAATTTTTACGCCTTCTATCGTTAAGCTGGTCTCGGCAATACTGGTGGCTAATACTATTTTGCGCCTCCCTGCCGGGGCGGGTTGTATAGCAGCCATTTGTTTCGCTAACTGCAGATCGCCGTGCAACAGGTGCAGATCTATAGTTGGTGCCAGTTTTCCTTCCAGTTGTGCCAGTTTTCCTTCCAGTTGCGTGGCTACCCGTCGCATTTCGCCCATACCGGGTAAAAATACCAGTATATCGCCTTCAGGTTCCTCTGTTAGCGCTTTCCGGATAGCTTTAGGAACAAGGCTCATGAGGCGTTCGGCAGGCCGATTACCGGCAGCGGCAACTTCGGCTTGCGGGAGATAATGCGTCTCTACGGGAAACTGGCGGCCCTCACTTGTAATAACAGGTGCTTTTAACCAATTGCTGATACCGGCTGCATCCAGGGTGGCACTCATCACTACGATCCGAAGGTCAGGGCGCAGGACTGCCTGTGCATCCAGTGCCAGCGCCAGTCCCAGATCCGCCTGCAGGTTACGCTCATGAAACTCGTCGAAAATAATAGCAGCAACGCCTTCCAGTGCCGGATCGTCCTGCAGCAGGCGGGTAAGGATGCCTTCTGTAACTACTTCTATTTTGGTCTTTGCAGATACCACATGCTCCATCCGCACCCAATAGCCAACTGTTTGCCCCAGTGGCTCGCCCAGCAGGTCCGACATGCGTTGTGCGGCTCCGCGCGTAGCTAATCGGCGGGGCTCCAGTACCAGTATCTTCTCCTCATTTCGCCAGCTGGCCTGCAGTAGGGCAAGGGGTACAAGCGTGGTTTTGCCGGCTCCGGGAGGTGCCTCCAGTACAACACGGTTGTTTGTTTCCAGTGCGTCCAGCAGTCGGGGCAGGGCTTCCTTTACGGGCAGGTCAGGTAAAACAGGGAACAGGTCAGCAGTAGCCATAGGTGCAAAGTTCTGAAATATGCGCGACAAAGCTATAGTTTGTTGGCTTGGTAAAAAGAAAGAACCCACCTGTTTTTACCAGGTGGGTTCTTCGGGGAGTTGCCTTTCAGCTATAGTTGTTTTTTATTTCTTCTTTCTGCTGGCATAGCGGTAATAAAACGTGAGCAGGGTTAAGCCAAACAGGAAAATGAATAACTCCAGCATTCCCATGATTCAGTAGAAACTATAGTTTGAGGTTAGCCTACTTTTACTTTTGTCGCTTCCTCGGCCTCGTTCTGCTTACGTAGCTTGCTGTGCTTGCGGCCATAACTTAAGTAGATCACTATACCAATGGCCATCCAGATGATCAGGCGCATCCAGGTATCGAAACCCAGGTTTAGCATCATGTAGCCACAGATTAGGATCCCCAGAATTGGAACAAGCGGCACCAACGGCGTCTTGAACGGTCGCTTCAGGTCAGGGCTGGTACGGCGCAGCATAATAATGCCACCGCATACGATCACGAAAGCCAGCAGGGTACCAATACTCACCAGTTCGCCCAGCAAACCGATCGGGAAGATGCCTGCAATAGCTGCCGCAATAACACCGGTAATAATGGTGGCCACGTGTGGCGTTCCGAAACGCGGATGCACCTTTCCGAACAGACCCGGTAACAGGCCATCGCGCGACATGGCGAAGAAGATACGGGGCTGCCCCATCAGCATTACCAGCACCACCGATGCCAGACCTGCCACAGCACCAATACCCGTAAAGAAGTAAAGCCACTTAAGCGCAGGGCCTGCTGCTGTCAGCGCTACCAGTACCGGGTCCGGCACGTTCAGGTTCTCGTAAGAGGTTAATCCGGTAAGCACCAGCGACATCAGTACATAAAGCAGTGTGCAGATACCCAGGGAGGTGAGCATACCGATCGGCATGTCGCGCTGCGGATTTTTGGCTTCCTGCGCGGCCGTACTAACGGCATCAAAACCGATGTAGGAGAAGAACACGATGGCCGCTCCCTGCACAATACCACTCCAGCCGAAGCGGGTGCTGCCGTTTGGCAGTATTTCCATAGCCGGTATAAACGGATCCCAGTTCTCGGCATTCACATACTGGAACCCGAAAAGGATCACCAGCAACACAATGGCGATTTTTACAACCACGATCAGGTTGTTCAGCTTGGCAGACTCCTGTATACCAACTACCAGCAGGGCAGTAAGCACAAGTATCAGCACAACAGCCGGTAAGTTTACCAATGTGCCGGTGGCCGTGATGGTGGTACCATCGTACGCAAGTGGTGCACTGGCAACAATAGCCGGAATCTCGATACCAAGCGATCGGAGAAGGCTTACAAAGTTACCGCTCCAGCCCACGGCTACCGTTGCCGCACTGAACAGGTATTCCAGAATAAGGTCCCAGCCAATGATCCAGGCCAGGAATTCTCCCAGGGTGGCATAGCCGTAGGTATAGGCGCTTCCGGCTACAGGTATCATGGAGGCAAATTCGGCATAGCACAGGCCGGCAAATAAACAGCCCAGTCCGGCTATAATAAAGGAAATCACAATGGCAGGTCCCGCGGCATTGGCTGCAGCCGTACCGGTAAGTACAAATATACCGGCACCTATAATAGCGCCGATGCCCAGCATGGTAAGGTTAGTGGCCGACAGGGTTCGCTTCAGGGTATGTTCACCCCCTTCTGATTCCCGGATCAGTTTTTCGACAGATTTTGTCGCGAAGAAATGTTTTGACATTTGGTGTGTAAAGTTTAGTTATAGATGAGAGGTGCCTGTACAGAAACAGGCAGGCAATGGCTGGGCTGCCCGGTAAAAAGCAGCGCAGGCGGTCTAAACTAAACTATAGCTAAGGGCCGTTCGGGAGAATCCGGAAGTAGATGGTAGCGCAGGCAAAAGCAAGTGCCCCATTTACCGGTTTCAGGTCAGGGGATAGTTGTACGGGTTGTGCGGCCCAGCGTATGAAGTTGTAAAGTTGTAAAGCTGATTCGAGGGAGCAGGTGACCGTTGTCGGGGCAGATTGCTCTGTCCAGGCTACCGGTGTGCCTTTTTCTATAGAGTTCAGCTGTTCGTTATCCTGTAGAGCAGATGCAAACGACACAGGTATTACTGCCTGATGCTCCTGGAGGGTAAGCGAAACAGAAAAGCAAAACATAGCCACCCACAGCCATAACAGCAGGAGAGTAACTACATTTTGCGTCTTTTTCATTCTACTCGAACAGGAAAGGAATGCCTATAGTTGGTGTTTCTTTAGTTTACTGTTGTGGTAGCCGTACGCAAAATACAGGATCAGCCCCAGCACCAGCCACGCCAGAAAACGGGTCCAGTTCGTGATACCCAGTTCTGTCATCAGGTACAGGTTGGTCAGCAGGCCAAGCACCGGTATCAGCGACAGGTCGCGGGTGATCGAAACTACCAGCATCACAGCCGTAATAATTAAAAAGCCTAACAAGGGCAGCTTATGCTGAAATTCCTCCCAGCCACCTTCGGTACTGAATAAATTGGTTATAGTCTGAGGGCTGTACACAAAGATGAGGGTGGCGATAAGGGCCAGGATTAGTGGCAGCGTGTATTTAGCATTTATATAAGGTACCCGGAAGCCTGTATGCGCTTCTGCAGTCTGTTTCTGCTTTTCTTCCATTACCAGAATACCGCCGCACACCAGCACAAAGGCAAACAGCGTACCTATGCTGGTCAGGTCAGTTACTTCGGTCAGGTTCATGAACAGGGCAGGCACGGCTACCACAAATCCGGTAACTATAGTTGCAAACCACGGTGTTTTATATTTCGGATGGATGCTCGAGAAGATCTTTGGCAACAGGCCATCACGGCTCATGCTCATCCAGATACGTGGCTGACCATACTGGAAAACCAGCAGTACACTGGCCATGGCAATTATAGCGCTAACCGCCACTATACCGGCCATCACATCCAGGTTTACTCTGGAGAAAACGTAGGCTAACGGGTCGCCGACAGCCAGCTCGTTATACGGAACCATACCGGTAAGCACCAGCGCCAGTATCACATACAAGGTGGTACAGATCACAAGAGCCAGGATCATGGCGCGGGGCAGGTCGCGCTGCGGATTTTCACATTCTTCGGCAGTCGTTGAGATGGCGTCAAAACCGATATAGGCAAAGAAAACGGCCGATACCCCTTTCAGAATACCGGAAATGCCATTGGGTGCAAACGGAGACCAGTTACCCGGATTCACATAAAAAGCACCGACAACTATAACCAGGAGGATAACGATAAGCTTGAGCAGCACCAGCAAATTGGCCGTACGCTTCGATTCTTTAATGCCGATATATACCAGGTATGTGATCAGGAACGTGATGCCAAGCGCCGGAATGTCGGCTACCAGTTTTATGCTGCCCAGGGTAGGGGCATTCAGCCAGGCCAGGTAAGCTTCCTGCAAATAAGTCGGCATATCCGTTAGGACCTGGCCCTCAGCCATTAATTTGGTGGCTTCTGCAAAACCGCGCGAGGCACTCAGAAAATCCATGGTCAGGTATTCCGGCATCCCCAGGCCAACCCCGGACAGCACGGCTGTAAAGTAATCGGACCACGAGATTGCCACCGCAATGTTACCAATAGCATATTCCATCAACAAGTCCCAGCCGATGATCCAGGCAACCAACTCGCCAAACGAGGCATAGGCATACGTATAAGCGCTGCCCGAAACCGGTATGGAGGATGCAAACTGGGCATAGCATAAGGCCGAGAAGCCGCAGGCAATAGCAGTAAATATGAAAAGGAGCGACACACCCGGCCCGCCGGCGGCACTGGCATTACCGATGGTGCTGAAAATACCGGCGCCAATGATAGCGGCAATACCAAAAGAGACAAGGTCTTTCAGGCGAAGGGTGCGTACCAGGTTGGTACCCTGTATGTTGTGGTCAGATTCGTAATCGGCAAGTAAGGCAGTTCCGCTTTTGCGGCGCGTAATATTCCGTAAAAATTGACTCATGTAGTAAGGGTGTCGTTAAGCCATCTGCTGATGGGTAGGTTGTTTTAAGGTGTCAGTGTTATCGTCTGCCGCTTCTTTACTGAATACCCTTGCCGCCCAGCGCGGAAAAACAATGGCCCCGATGAGCAAATACAGGTAGTAGGTAAGCAAGCGGTACAGCAAGATAATAATTGTTGTGAAGCTACCAATGAATGCCCCGAAAAAAGCCGGAAAAGCCAGCTCTGCAAAACCCGCCCCACCCGGCGTAACCGACACAAATAATACGATCTTGTAAATCAGGTTACGGGAGAAAATGAGCACATGGTCCGAAAAACTGAGGTTTGCAAAAGCCGCTATCAGGCAGCCTATAATAATGTATCGGGCCGTCCACACAAAGAAGGTGGAAATGCTGGCGTGCATCCAGTAAGCGGTGTTTTTGGTTTTGAGGTGCTTGGAAGCGATCAGGAGCTCGTTGGCATGCTGAAATAACGGAACTCTCCAGCGGTGGAAAAGCCGTACCTGTCCTATGCGTATCATCAGGCGTTTAACAGCCCTCGGGTTAATGAACAGCGCATAGAACATGGTAAACGCGTATATGGCGATCAGCAGGTAAGAGATCGCAAACGCTATAGTCAGACTGTTGCGCAACGTATCGCTGATACCGGCTATTGTTGGAATAAGCTCGTTGCCAGCCAACAAGATAACTACCGGCACCGCCAGCACAAAGTACAGGTTATCGAGCATGGCTGTTACCATTACCTGGGCTATGGCTTTGCCCAGCTGTATCTTTTCTTTAAACAGGATAAAAGCAGCTATCGTAGAGCCACCCACCACCGAAGGCAGCGCGCAAGAGGCAAACTCCCAAAGCATGATCACATTAAAGCTTTGCTTCCAGTGGAGGGCCTTTTCTGTGATATAGCGGATGCGGTACATATAACCAAAGTCGCGTACAAAAAGCACCAGCAACGCCATGCCCGCCCAGAAAAGGTTCGCATGCAGCAGGGTTTGCAATTGCCCGGGCTCATAGTTCTGGTAAAGCATGTAGCCCACCACACTCAAACCTATCAGGATGGGCAGCAGAATACGGCGTGCCGAGAATTTTTTCTGAAGCTTTTCTTTGGTTAAAGCCATAATGCTATAGTTAAGCTGTAATGCGTTTCAGCTCCGGCAACTGCACCGGCCTGATAACCAGGGGCACTTTCTCTACTTTTACGGAGCTGGTATCCAGCCCGAACCAGCGGCTTTCTGAAATGGCAAACTTCTTTATATTAAAGTACCACTCCATGATCAGGCGGTTTATAAAAGGCAGGTCGTTCTCGTAGGACAGGAATTTCTCGAGCACCACAAACCGGAAGTCGCCGATCAGGTTCTGTTTGCTCAGCGAGTCGTAACGGCTGGTAATATCCACTTCGCCGTTGGCTACCAGTTCTTCCACCACTTTCCGGAAAAACATGTTAATGCGCTGCTCTACCCTGAAGCCCAGTTTAAAATCGATACGGATCACGTGGCCGCCTTCCAGTTGCTTTACTTTATACTCGGTGGTATAAGGCTCGTCGGTTGTCTCCACGTGTACAAACCAGTAAATATCGGCACGCTTTGGCCTTTTCTGGAAGATGGAGTAGATTACTTTGGACTCCACATCCCGTGGTTTGGGCGCACTGGTCATAAACACCAGGTGGGTGGTATATTTCGGGATAGTATCGTCGGCGCTCAGTTCTTTCAGGGCCGGCAGGTAATCTTTCAGGCGCACGTACTCGGTCAGGCTACGCTTAATGTAAAAGGCTTTTATCCAGGTATACATCACCAGCAGCAACACACAGGCAATCATCAGCGACACCCAGCCTCCCTGCGTGAACTTGCTCAGGTTGGCTATCATAAAAGACGACTCGATGGTGAAATAAACTATAAAAAACAGGGCAACCAGCAGCCAGGATCTGAACTTGATGTGCAGGTAATAGCTCATCAGGATAGTGGTGGACAGCATCGACATGGTGATGGCCATCCCATAAGCTGCCTCCATGTGCTCTGATTCGCGGAAGTACAACACTGCACCTACGCACCCCAGCCATAGTAGCCAGTTTATACTCGGTACATACAGTTGTCCTTTCTGGTTGGTAGGGTATACCAGTTTTACGCGGGGCCACAGGTTCAGGCGTATGGCTTCAGATATAAGCGTGAACGAGCCCGAAATAAGTGCCTGGGAGGCAATAATAGCTGCTATAGTTGCAATGGCAATACCGATAAGCAGGAACCAGGATGGCATAATGCCAAAGAAAGGGTTCTCGCGTAGAATACTGCCTTCCATGGTCATTAACCAGGCACCCTGACCGAAGTAATTCAGCAGCAGGCAAAGTTTTACAAATCCCCAACTCAGGCGTATGTTCGGCCGGCCGCAATGGCCCAAGTCAGAGTACAGTGCTTCGGCGCCTGTGGTGCACAGGAAAACAGCTCCCAGCACCCAGAAACCATCCGGGTAGTTAACCAGCAGGTTATAGGCGTAAACAGGGTTCACGGCCCGCAGGATCTCCGGATGCTCGATCAGCGACAACGCACCCAGGGTACCCAGCATGGTAAACCAGATCAGCATGATAGGTCCGAAGGCTTTTCCCACGATCTCGGTACCAAAACTCTGCATCAGGAAAATGATTGTCAGGATGGTGATAACGATCGGAACCGTCGGGATATCCGGGTTCAGTATGCGGAGCCCTTCGATGGCAGACGACACAGAAATAGGCGGTGTAATGATGCCATCGGCCAGCAAGGCAGCGCCCCCGATCATGGCCGGAACTATAAGCCAGGGTGCCCGTCGACGTATCAGTGTATAAAGTGTCAGAATACCGCCCTCGCCTTTGTTGTCGGCCTGGAGGGTGAGCAGCACATACTTTATAGTTGTCTGTAGCGTCAGGGTCCAGAAAACGCAGGAAATACCACCGTATACCAGTATGGCCGACACAGGATCTTCCCCTAAAATGGCCTTCATTACGTAGAGCGGCGATGTGCCGATGTCTCCGTAAATGATGCCCAGCGAAATTAAAACACCGGCCGTAGAAGCGGCGCTGGTCTTTGAAATACTACTCATTAATGGTTGTATAAAAACTACCCTACAACATGTATAACAGGGTGATAAGTTTGAAATAAAGCGCTTTTTTAGCCTGTTTTATTTATTGTTATCACGAAGGAAAAAATGGTACTTACGACTGCTTTGAAGTGGCCATGCGTTGCTTGATAATGGTGTAAATAGGCGGCATCACCGAGACGGCAATAATACCCAGAATGAGCAGCGAGAAGTTGGAGCGAACGCCCGGCAGGTTGCCAAACAGGTAACCGACCATGATAAAGAAAATAACCCAGACCAGAGCCCCCACCACGTTAAAGATAATGAAGCGCTTATAGTTCATGCTGCCCATACCGGCTACAAAAGGGGCAAAGGTGCGCACAATAGGTACAAAGCGGGCATAGATAATGGTGCGGCCACCATACTTTACATAAAACTTCTCGGCTTCGCGCAGGTGCGACTGGCGCAGGAACCAGTAATCCTTGTTGTAAAACTTTTTCCCGAGCTTGTGGCCGGTATAATAGTTGAACGAGTCGCCGAGTATGGCTGCAATAACCAGTAATACGATCAGGAACCACACATTAAGGCCGGATGATGGCAGTGCTGCCAGGGCACCCAGGGCAAACAGCAGTGAGTCGCCGGGCAGGAAAGGCGTAACCACCAGGCCCGTTTCGCAGAAAATAATGAGGAACAGGATGAGGTAGATCCAGCTTTCATACTGGTTCAGCAGATCTACCAGGTGCTGGTCTATGTGCAGAATAAAACTGATCAGGTGCTGAATGAGCTCCAACATAGTAACGATAAAATTTAAATATAAATGAAAGGACAGGTGAACCTGTTGCCACGCCGGGCAATGGAACAGACCATATAACTATAGTTACCGGAATGAATGGATTATGGGCCTGCCGTGAAGATGATATGCAGGCCGTTGGCATGTAAGGCAGCCGCAGGAAAAGCTGAAACACCCCTGATCCCGCTCTCCGTCATGTAAACCAAAGACAGTTCCTGATAAAGTACAGAGTGTAATTCTACTTTGCAAATGTTGAGAACAGCCTGATTTTCAGAAACTATAGTTTCGGCGGTAAGCGTTGCCACCGGCGCCGGATCAGCTTTGGAAGTCTGCATAACAGGCTCCTGCGTGATGGCAGGAAACGCGGACACAGGCTGCGGCAAAAGCAGCACACTGCACAGTAAAATCAGTAACAAGACCCGCAGTTTTTGCATCAGAGAATATGCTTTTTCCAAATTAACCCGCAAAGGAATACTGCAGCCGGCTGTAAAACAACTATATGGCAAAAAGATTTTTACATTGTGTTATTTGCCCTGCTGATTCAGCAGGAGCAGGGGCAATAATCCCTCGAATTCAGCGCCTGATTTAACCCGGTTTCTTGGCAGATTTGTAAAGTCTGCTTATTTTCAGGCATTATTTATCTAACACCTACATGTCTACAACCAAATCCAAACACCCTAAAGGACTCTATTACCTGTTCTTTTCTGAAATGTGGGAGCGCTTCGGCTTCTACCTGATGCTGGCCATCTTCTTCCTGTACATGATCGATGCACAGAACGGTGGCCTTGGCTTATCTAAAGAAAATGCATCGGATATATTCGGTACGTTTATCGCGTTTGTTTACTTAACACCGTTTGTAGGTGGTCTGCTGGCAGACCGTGTGCTGGGTTACCGATTGTCCATTTCTATTGGCGGTATCCTGATGGCCCTTGGCTACATGGGCCTGGCGCTGCCCGGCGATCTGGCGATGGTAGCTTCGCTTGGCCTTATCATTATTGGTAACGGCTTCTTTAAACCGAATATCTCTACTTTATTAGGTGGTTTGTATGCGGCACCTGAATACCAGGAGCAGAAAGATACCGGCTATAACATCTTTTACATGGGCATAAACGTGGGTGCTTTTATTGCACCGTTCGTGGCCTCTTACCTGCGTAATAACTATGGCTGGGGCTATGCGTTTGCCGCGGCCGGTGTAGGTATGTTGCTGGGTGTGCTTATTTTCTGGCTGGGTAACAAACACTACAAAGATGCCGATGTACTGAAACCTGCCGCTAAAAACGATATGTCGCTGATGCGTATTTTCGGTATTGTGATATTGCCTGCCGTAATAGCCGGTGTGCTGGGCTGGGTACTGATACCGGGCGATATTTTCGGCTCTAACTCTACAGACGCTTTCATCTTTGGCGCTATTCCGATCATGGTGTTCTACGGCTCGCTCTGGGCACGTGCATCAGCAGAAGACAAGAGACCGATTGCAGCGCTGCTATCTATATTTGCGGTGGTTATCGTGTTCTGGGCTATCTTTAAACAAAACGGAACCGCGCTTACTACCTGGGCCGAATACTACACCGACCGCGAAATGGTATCGGGGCTGGAAGGACCTGCCGGTGCCATTGGCATGGTGCAGGAAGTAGACCAGAGTACCGCTACCGTTCCGGATTACGATGAAAACTTCAGAGCGCGTACAGACGCAGAAGGCAAAGTGATCACCAAAGAAGGAGTGGCGCCTTACCTGAACAACCTGCCGAAGTCGCAGTGGCCGGAAGAGGGCAAGCCTTTATCGCTGATCTCTACAGAGCTTTTCCAGTCCATTAATCCGTTCTTCGTGATCCTGCTTACGCCGCTGGTGGTTTGGTTTTTCGCGTTCCTGCGCCAGCGTGGCAAAGAGCCATCAACGCCTGCTAAAATTATGTGGGGTCTGGTGATTACTGCCATGAGTACGCTGGTAATGGTAGGAGCCGTGTACGCCGGTATGAACGGTGCTGAAAAGAGCTCTGCTATGTGGCTGGTTGGTTCCTACGCCGTTATAACTATAGGAGAACTATTCCTGAGCCCGATGGGACTGTCGCTTGTATCTAAGCTGAGCCCGCCGCGCTTAACGGCCCTGATGATGGGTGGCTGGTTCCTGGCTACGTCTATCGGTAACAAATTATCGGGGGTGCTGGCCAGTATGTGGGATAAATACGACCACAAAGCCTACTTCTTCCTGGTAAACTGTGTGGGTTCGCTGCTGGCCGCGCTGGCTATTTTCCTGATGCTGAAATGGCTGCGCCAGATCGTGAAGGAGCATACGGGTAAGAGCTAAACTTATAGATTACATACTTACGGAGATCCGCCTGAGCTATAGTTTGGGCGGATCTTTTGTTTGCAGGCTGTTTTTGTCTGTTAATTCCATACTTTTAGCAGCTTTTAACTACGCATTTGCTGCTGCGTAGAGAGTAGATGTAGTAAAACCCTAAACACATTGCCCGTGCATAAAACCCTGTTTACAGCCCCCGATAAAAGCTGGGAGTGGATAGATGTTGAGAACCCGACTGCTGATGAACTGCAGGAACTGGGGCAGAAATACGGCCTACATCCGTCGTCGTTGCGCGACTGTCTGCAACCCGAGCACCTGCCCAAGTACGAGATCGCCAACAACATCGTCTTCATCATTACCCGCATCTTCGATACCAAAGCCCACATCGAGGCCGACACCATACAGGAACTCACCAATAAAGTGTCGATCTTTTACCACGAGCAGTTTGTGATCACGGTGCATAAATACCCGGTCGAGTTTATTCCTGAGATAATAGAGAAGTACATCGAGACAGGCCAGATAAAGAAGAGCTCCAACCTGCTCACACGCCTTGTGCGGGCTGCCTTCCGTACATTTGCTGTACCCGCCGACAAACTGGCCGATGACCTGGATTATTACGAGACGAAAACCTTTCTGCAGGCAAAGCCGGTGTCGCTTACCAAAGGGCTGTACCACCTCAAGCGCAAAGTAGCTGTTTCGAAACGTGTGATCAAGTTATCGGAAGTGATCCTGGACCATCTTAGGCTGCAGAAGCTCTCGTCTACGGAAATGCAGGACATGCAGGACCTATACGTGCACATGACCACCCTTTACGACGAGCTGAACGACAGTGCCAACCACCTGGTAAATGTTTACATCTCCTTATCGTCGCAGCGCACCAACGAGGTGATGCGGGTGCTTACCATTTTCTCGGTGTTTTTTATGCCGCTTACCTTTATAGTTGGTATTTACGGCATGAATTTTAAGTTTATGCCCGAGCTGTATTCCGTTTATGGTTATCCACTCATCATGCTGGTAATGCTGCTCATCACGGCGGTTATTTACATGTGGTTCAGGCGGAAAGGCTGGCTCTGATTGATAAAGATCAATTGTAATGTTGATGCAGGTCATCAATTTGCAGGGAAGCAGGGTATACTTTTGTATCGAAATACAAGCATAGAGATCTAATCTTGTATTACTTTCGTAACGAAACAGACCATGAAAAACCTTTTTGTTCTATCCCTGCTGGCCGTCATGCTGCTCCAGACCTTTAGCAAGGTGCTGGTGCTGGTAGATTACCAGGCGAACAAAGAGTACATCATGGAGTTTCTATGTATCAACCGCGACAAGCCCGAACTGAAGTGCGAAGGTAAATGCCAGCTTACCAAAAGACTGAAAGCCCAGCACGACACCGACAAGCAGGCCAACGAGCGTGGCCAGAAGCAGGAAGCGCCGGTACACCTTTTCTGCCAGAGCCTTTTTGCGCTGAAGCCGTTCAGACCGGCAACTATAGTTACCAACCATACCGGCTATACATGCAGCTATAGTTCTGTTGCCTACCAAAGCATCTTCCATCCACCGCAATTTATAGTTTAACCCGACGGCGAGTGTGCCGCTTATGCATGGTTTTGCGCAGGTTTTTACCTGTTGCAACTATGGCTGCGCACGTTCAATTTCTGATAAACTATAAATGCTGCTTCCTGATGAGAAGTTTTATATGCACCGTGGCGTGCCTGCTGGCCCTATGCCACACTACCTATGCCCAGACAATAACCAAAGGGCAGGTAATAGATGCCTTAACCAAAGAACCACTTTACGGCGTTAACATACGCGCCACACAATCCAATACCGGAACTATAAGCGGTGCCGACGGTACGTTTAACCTGCCGGCAACTATAGCCACCGACTCGCTGGTGTTCTCTTACATCGGCTACGATGCCCAGAAAAAGCCATCGAATAAAGGTAACCTGCTGGTACAACTACACCCGTCTTCCAATCAGCTGAACCAGGTTGTTGTATCGGCCAGCCGCGAAGCTGCCGTACGCACCGAAACACCGGTTGCCATCAGTGCCATCTCTAAGGAAGTATTGCTCGAAACCAAAGCGGCATCGCTGGAGCAGGTGCTGAACAAGGTGAGCGGCGTGTATATGGTAAACCTGGGCAATGAGCAGCACACCATGGCCATCCGCCAGCCCATCGGGTACAAAAGTCTGTTCTTATACCTGGAAGATGGCATTCCGATCCGGACGACCGGTAACTTTAACCACAACGCCCTGATCGAGATCAACATGGGTGCACTGCGCAACATTGAAGTGATCCGGGGGCCGGCGTCGTCGTTGTACGGCAGCGAAGCTATTGGCGGCGCCATCAACTTTATCACACAGGCTCCGGCACAGATCTTTACCGCCAGGCTACAGGCCGAAACCAGCGACAAAGGCTACCGCCGTACCGATTTCAGTGTATCCAACACCTTCGGTAAACTGGGCGTGTATGTGGCGGGTTATTATGCCGCTCAGCGCAACGGCATCGTCGAGCACAGCGATTTCGACAAACTGGCCCTAACCTTACGTGCAGACTATAGTTTCAGCAACAGAACCAAACTGATCTCTTCTGCCAGCCTGGTAGACTATAAAACCGACCAGACCGGCGGCCTGGACAGCACCCGTTTCTACAGCAAAGAGTACAGCAGCCTGCACACGTTTACCTACCGCAAAATTAATGCCCTGCGCCTACGCACAACTTTGGAACAGAACTGGAACACGCAGAACAGCACCCAGCTAACAGCCTTTTACCGCAACAACGCCATCGGTCAGAATCCTTTTTATGCTATCAAAAACATAAAGGATAACCCGCTGAAGGCGAAAGGCGAAATCAACGAGGATGCTTTTCAGAGCTATGGTCTGATCGCGCAGCATAAAACCTTGTTCCCGTTCCTGAATGCACAGCTTATCAGTGGAATCAGCGCAGACTATAGCCCGGCAACTTACGAAGCAGAACTGACAGAGATTGACCGCGATGCCACTGGCAAGTATACCAACTATAGCCAGACCGGCACTTTGCTGACAAACTATAGCGTAGACCTGCTGAACACCGCCGTTTACACCCAGTTCGAGATCAACCCTGTAGAGCGGCTGAAAGCGGTGGCTGCCCTGCGCTACGACCGCCTCGATTTTAACTTCGACAACCACCTGCAGCCGGGCGCTTTTACAGGTGCTCCCGACGAGAAAAACGGTTTTAAAAGCCTGACACCAAAACTAGGTATGACCTACGACCTGGGCAAGGACAAAGGAGTTTATGCCAACTATAGCGTGGGCTTTACGCCTCCGCAGATAACCGAACTATACCGCGGCGTGCAGGTGCCAACCCTGAAACCTGCTAACTATAACAACTATGAGCTGGGTGGCTGGATCAGTTTTGCCAATACCAGAGGTTACCTGGATGTAAGCCTGTACCAACTGGACGGAACAAATGAGATCGTGTCGGTGAGGTTAGAAGATGGCTCTTATGAGAACCAGAATGCCGGCCGCACGCGCCACCGTGGCGTGGAGTATACCCTGAAGTACGCTCCTGTTGAGAACCTGAACTTCCGCTTCAGCGGCACTAATGCCCGGCATACTTACATCAACTTCTCTGAAAAAGGCATGGAGCTGAACGGCAAAGAAATGGCAACGGCCCCACGCTTTATCAGCAACACCGAAGTTGTGTACAAACCGGCTATGGTAAAAGGCCTGCGGCTGGGGCTGGAGTGGCAGCACATGGGCAAGTATTACCTGGATGCAGCCAACTCTGAAAAATATAATGGCTACGACCTGCTGAACGCACGCATCGGCTACACGATTGGCGGTCTGGAACTATGGACCAACGTCCTGAACCTGACCAATGAACTATACGCGACTACTGCAGACAAATATAGCTATGGCAAAAGTTACCGCCAGGGCGCGCCACGAACCATTCACGTTGGTGTTGGCTACACTTTTGGCGCAAAGGCCAACTAAACTATAAAATCCGCACAAACCATGACACGCACTTTCAACTTTCTATACACCTGCTTTCTGGCTGCCCTGCTTATAGTGGCGGGTTGCAACCAGCAGAAAAAGGCGGAGAACCCTGCAGAAACGACAGAAGCTCCGTCTACTCCAACCCTTATTTCGGCAAAGGGCTTATCGGCTTCGTGCCCTTTCCTTACCAAAGACCATAACGGGAACGTAGTACTGAGCTGGGTGCAGGCTACTGATACGCTGGATCATTACAAGATGGTCTACGCCGTGTCGGAAGACGGTGGAAAAATCTTTGGCAACCCGCAAACTATACCAACTACCAGCGCGGTACACCCGCACGACGAGAACCTGCCCAAAATCCTTTTCCGGGAGAATGGCGACATTATGGCCATGTTCCCGGTAAGCAACCCGAACCCGAAGAACAGCTATGCCGGCCTCGTTTTCTATACACAGTCGTTTGACGGGGGTAAAAGCTGGACTACAGCCAGGCAGCTGGCTGAAGACACCGTGAACAGCATTGACGAGCGCTATTTTGACATGGAAGTGCTGCCGAACGGCGAAATAGGGGCTATCTGGCTTGACTCGCGCAAAGATTCGGATAAGGAGGGTTCCAGTTTATATTTTGCCAGCACCAATGGCCGTAACGGTTTTGTGGGGGAGAAAGTAATCGACAGGCAACTCTGCCAATGCTGCCGCACCGACCTGTATTTAGACCAGGCACAGCAACTGCACGTAGCTTACCGCGGCATCCTGAACGACAGCATCCGCGACATGATGCACCTGGTTTCTGTAGATGGTGGTAAAACCTTCTCTAAGCCTGAACGCATCAGCGCCGACAACTGGGTGATCGATGGTTGTCCGCACACTGGTCCGGCGATGGTGTCTAATAAATTCGGGATGCATTATGCCTGGTTTACAATGGGCGGTGGCAGCGGCGTATACTATAGCCAGAAAGAAGCTGGTAAAACATTTACTCCCCGCGAAACGATCAGCAACGCCCCGGCTGCCCGGCATCCGCAACTAAGTACGTTTGACAATGGTAAACTGGCCGTAGTCTGGGACGAGCGCGGCAACGATAGCAGCAAACCCAACAATTACATCGGTTTACAGATCAGAAACGATAACGGCGCCCACTTAAAAACAACCCAACTGACAGCAGCCAACGGAAGTGCCGTGTACCCGGTCATCGCAACTATAAATGATACGGACTTACTGGTTGCTTATACTATAAAGAAGGAGAATGGCAATGAGGTGTGGTGGCAGTTGGTAAAGCCGGGAATTTAGCTGATGGTAAACGTCTAAAATGTTTGAAACCAGCCTTCTGTTTTATAGCTTCTACCAATCCTGGGAGCTCTATGTACCTATCGTTTTATAGTTAGCTTGGCTCCCTCTGAGGCCGGGAGGCCCCGTCTTCGGGCATCGCGCGGTGTACATTTCCTTTGCTCGTGCCTCGCAATGCTTTCAGCACCAGAAATCTACAAGGCGCTCAACCCAAAGACTGAGATCAGTTCGATAGCTACGGTTGCAACTATAGTTGCTGTGCTTGCTCTTCGATAAAGTAGATCGGTTTTTCTCGTGGTTATAGTTCCGTAGGGACAGGTCGCGACCTGTCCGCTCTTGGTCTGTATCTATAGAACTATAGTTGTCAACTATAGCAAGACGGAGACTGTCCCCTTGAGGGGACTATAGGGGTGTTAAAGCAGCAACTATAGAACTATAACTTCAATTATAGCAGTATCAGAGTTCCCCTCCTTGGTTAAGGAGGGGCAGGGGTGGTTGGACAAACAGTAACTACGAAACTATAAAGTTCAAACTATAGCAACAGCCGAAATTCCCCTCTCGGGAGGGGGAGGGGTGGGTTATTTCGCAACCACCGAACAATAGCTAAAACTATAGCGAAAGCCCAAATCCTGAAAATCCTGATTCAGACAGGATCTGCTCGGACATGATAGCCAGCGACAGATCTTCTGCTTCCACCACTTCACCAGACTGCTGATCGGCTAAGTGAATACAGCCAATTCTTACTCTTACCAAACGCAATGTAGGGAAGCCGGCCGCAGCGGTCATTTTGCGGACCTGGCGGTTTTTGCCTTCGGTTAAGGTAATGGAAACCCAACTGGTAGGGCCATGGCGGTCGTCGCGAATCTTGCGGCTGCGTTGCGGGAAACCGGGATCTTGTTCTAATCTGAAAGCAGCGCAGGGAAGCGTTGTATACTTGTCGCCACCGATGCCTATTTCCACGCCTTCCTGCAATAATTTTATGGCTTCGTCGGTTATCAGGCCGTCTACCTGGGCATAGTACTCTTTCTCGATGTGTTTGCTACGGACCTGCTCGCTTACTTTTCCGTTAGTAGTGAGTAACAAAAGGCCTTCGCTGTCTTCATCCAACCTGCCAATCGCCATCGTTCCTTCCGGGAAATCGTGTAGTTCGCCCAGCATTTTCTTCTTCTTGTGCTCGCAGACAAACTGGCTCAGGTAACCATACGGCTTATGTAATATAAAATGGCGGTGCGTCATAAAAAGGAACTATAAAGGCGCAAGTTACGCATTTTATAGTTGCGGCTTTCGCAACACGCGGCCGGCACGATCACCGGTAAAGGTTTCCTGCTCTTTTACTACTTTGCCATTTACGATCACATACCGGAAACCAGTGCTTAGCTGCACCGGGTCTTCGTACGTGGCATTGGCTTTTATTTCTGCAGGGTCGAAGAGTAACAGGTCTGCTTTGTAGCCGGGTTTTATGAAGCCACGATCTGGTATACCTATGGTTTCGGCCGTAAGGCCGGTCATTTTGCGGATGCCTTCTTCCAACGGGAAAAGTTGCTTTTCAAATACAAAGGTCTCGATCATCTTCGCAAACGAACCAAAGCTGCGTGGGTGGTTCATAAACGGGCTCCCATCAGTGCAAAGCATGGTGTTGGGGTATTTGAGTAAGGTATCCTGCAGGGCTTCATCCATTATAAAATAGGCTCCAAAGGCTCCGTAAGGACCGATGTCTTCCATCAGCACTTCCTCATAAGGCTTGTTTAACTCTGTAGCAATCTGGCCCAAGGTTTTTCCCCTGAAAGGGCCTGTTCCCAGCAACGTTGCTTCCGGACCGTTACGTGAGGTTATCTTTTCTTCCAGGAATTGCTTTAGCTCTTCGCCGCGAGTGGCTTTTACCTCCTCGTAGTTATTAGGTAGCTTGGCCCAGTCCGGGAACAGGATTTCGATGGACGTGTAGCTGGCCGTATAAGGGTAAAAGTCGGCTGATGCTTTGATGCCATTGGCGCGGGCCTCGTCCAGCAGATTACAGATCTCTTCGGCGCGGCTGGTACCTTTGCCATATACTACTTTTATATGCGATATCTGCACCGGGCAGTAGTTGCCTTGCGAAAGCAGTTCTTCGATTGCCGGAACTATAGTTGCATCGTTTTCGCTCCGCATGTGGCTCATGATCATGCCGCCGCGATGACCTACAATTTTAGCCAACCGGTCCAGTTCAGGCGTTTTGCAGTTAAAGCCGGGGTTGTATTCCAGGCCGGTGGTCATGCCAAAACAGCCCAGGTCCATGCCCTCATGCAGGAGTTGTTCCATCTGGGCAAAATCCTCTTCGGTAGGTTCCAGCTTATATTTGGCGCCGCTCTGCATCCGGATCGTATTATGGCCCACAAACATCACAATATTCACACCGGGCTGCAACTCATCCACACGGCTCATCCAACTGCTTAATGCTTCTCCCGAAATATAGCTGTCTTCGCTTAGGTCAGGGCTGAAACCATCCTGGCCCAGGCAAATGGTTGTCACGCCCATCGAAAGAAAATTCTCAAACTCCGGTGTTTTAAAAGGCTCGCCATGCGCATGGGCATCTATAAAACCAGGCGTAAGGACAAGGCCATCTCCGTTAATGATCCGCTTTGCTGAAAAAGAGGCATCATTGTGTTTCCCGATCAGGCAGATCTCATCTTCTTTCACCCATACATCTGCTATGTAAGGCGTATGTCCTGTTCCATCGTGTATAGTTGCACCGGTTATCAGCAGGTCGTAAGTTGGTTGCATGGTTTGTGGGTTTGTAAGCGTATACGAACTTACTGATTTTATAAGTGCAAACTATAAGTGGCTGTTTTGATTTTATTTCCGGAAGCGAAAAGATGTATTTCAGGGTGCTGTCGATGCTCCTTTTGAGTGGCATAGCAGCTCTATGACGCAAAAAGAGCAGAAGCCAGGTCCCGGGAAATGCACTTTGCAGCCCGGCAAATAAATTCAAAACAGCCTCTTTGGCACGCTATTTTTCGAGTTCTTTCAGCAGGTCTTCCAGGTCCAGGCGCTCGGTAAACATATTTATCCCGCCATCTGCGGTTCTCAGCCATTCATCGCGCGGGCGGTCCCAGTATAGTTCCAGGCCGTTCTGGTCGGGGTCGTTCAGGTATATGGCTTCCGATACGCCGTGGTCGGAGGCACCGGTAAGCGGGTAGTTGGCTTCTATCAGGCGTTTAACAATGGCAGCCAGGTCTTTGCGGGTAGGGTAGAGGATGGCAGCATGGAAGAGGCCGGCCGCGCGAACCGGAGCCGGGCCAGCACCTTTGCTGTACCAGGTATTGAGCCCGATATGGTGATGATACCCGCCCGCCGAAACAAAAGCCGCATCCTTTCCATACATCTGCATCAGCTCGAAGCCAAGTAAGCCAGTGTAAAATTCCAGGGCACGGTCCAGGTCGCTTACTTTAAGGTGCACATGTCCGATGGTGGTTTGGGCAGGTACTTTATAGTTGTCTTCCATAGTTGTTTCCTACATTTGCTGTTGTTTAACTTATACTTTATTTGCCTGTTTAAAGATTAAGCAACGGAATCAAACTATAGCAAGCACCCGTTGCAGGGTAACGTATGGCAGATCAGAAATTATTTATGGTGATGCTTGGCTGCAGGCCACCCGGCCGGAACACCGAGCAGCACGATGTCTTTTTCGGGATAGGAGAAACGATAAAGGACCTGGTGCCGCAGTTTAAAAAGTTCTGGCCCGGGGCCGGAACCATGCACGTAGATGCCTGGCGCGAAGTAACCATAGTAGGAGAGTATCGGGTAACTATAGTTTCTAAAACTGAAGCCAATGAAGTAACAGACCAGCACTTGTTTTTCCTGAACTTAGGAGGTTACAAGGCCGGTGAGTTTGATGAGTTTCATTACAAGATGCTGGTGGTGGCCAATAACCAGGCCGAAGCCATACGGCAGGCAAAACAAACGACTTTTTACAAACACACCGGCTTTAAAGGCGCCGCCTCGCACATCGACGATAAATTTGGCGTGGACGTAGACGAACTGCACCTCGTAAAAGACATCCTGCCCCCGGAGCTGAAAGCAGTCTATAGTTTGCTGCTAATGCCCGGAGCCACCGGTGAGCCGGATAAATTACACCTCGGATATTTTCCGTTTAACAAACTATAGCTATAACTTGTATGTAGGTAAGGCAACCAAACGATAGCCTTGCCAGCACCACACTACAAAGTATATCCCTGCATGAAACTATACTTTCCACTCGCCTTCCTGCTGCTATCCATACTTACTTCCTGTGGCGGAAAACAGGAAAAGACACAACCAACCGTAGAAGATATTTCGGAATCGGTATACGCCTCTGGCGTAGTGAAGAGTGTGGACCAGTACCAGGTTTTCCCTACGGTGAGCGGCACGATACAGAAGATATTTGTGACCGAAGGCGATACAGTAGCCAAAGGCGATCCATTGCTGAAATTAGATAACGAGACAGCCCGCCTGAGTACTGAAAATGCCCGCATTGCTGCCGAAGCCGCCCGGGTAGGAGCAAACCAGGAAAAGCTGAACGAACTGCTGCAAACCATAGAACTGGCCCGCCAGCGCAAACACAATGATTCGCTGCTGCTGGTACGGCAGCGCAACCTGTGGGCCAGCAACATCGGCACCCGGGTAGAACTGGAGCAGCGCGAACTCAGCTACGAGAACTCGGTAACGGCTTACAACTCGGCTAAACTGCGCTACAACGACCTGAAAAAACAACTGAACGTAGCCGCCCGCCAGGCCCAGAAAAACCTGGAGATCAGCAGCGCTGTAGCCGATGACTATACCGTGAAAAGCGAGACCGCCTGCAAGGTATACAGTGTATTGAAGGAGGAAGGAGAACTGGTGAGTCCGCAGACGCCGGTAGCTATAGTTGGCGATGCCACCGATTTTATAGTTGAGCTGCAGGTAGATGAATATGACATTGTGCGCGTAAAGCCTGGCCAGCGCGTGTTCCTGAACATGGACAGCTACAAAGGCCAGGTATTTGAAGCCGAAGTGTATAAGATAAACCCGGCCATGAATGCGCGCACCCGCTCGTTTACCGTAGAAGCCCGCTTCACCAAAAGCCCGCCCGAGCTGTTCCCCAACCTCACCACCGAAGCCAACATCGTTATCCAGACAAAGAAAAATGCCCTGACCATACCCCGCGAGTACCTGCTGGACGAAAACTATGTGCTGACCGATGATGACGAGAAGGTAAAAGTGAAAACCGGGCTGAAGGATTACCAGAAAGTGGAGATTGTGGAGGGACTTGGCAAAGATGCTGTGATCGTAAAACCGGCGCAATGAGAAGTAAACTGATATTCGGGATAGCTAAGTCGCTGTTGCTGGCGCGGTGGCGTCAAACGCTGGTGGCGGCCGTTGGGGTTACCTTCAGTATTGCCATGTTCATTACGCTGCTCAGTTTTATGAACGGCCTGAACGACCTGCTGGATGGCCTTATCCTGAACCGCACGCCACATGTGCGCCTTTACAACGAAATAAAGCCCAGCGAGAACCAGCCGGTAAATGCAGCGCCCGGGTTCAAGGATTCCTACAACTTTATAAGCTCTGTAAAAGCAGGCGTTACCCGCCAGGAGATCTACAACAGCGGCCCCATTCTGCAAACTATAAAAAACGACCCGCGCGTGCTGGGTGTAACGCCCCGCCTCTCAACACAGGTTTTTTACAACGAAGGTACCATTGATATTACCGGTGTGATAAACGGGGTGGATGTGGAAGAAGAGATGCGGCTTTTCAACTTCGGCGATTATGTAACTGAGGGCTCCGCGATAGATGCCGAGCAGGTAGCCAACAGCATTATTTTAGGCAAAGGCCTGGCCGAAATTCTGGTAGCCGATATTGGCGATGTGGTGCAGGTAACGACCGCCCAAGGCGAGCGCTTTCCCCTGAAAGTAGTAGGCTATTTCCAGTCCGGTATTCAGGAATACGACAAGGTGCAGAGCTATGCCTCCATTGCCACTACCCAGAAGCTGTTAGGTAAACCGGCCAACTATATCACCGACATACAGGTGAAGCTCCACGACCTGGACATGGCCCCGGCTGTAGCCAAAGAATACGCCCAGCTGTTTGCTATCGATGCCGAAGATATACAGACCGCCAATGCCCAGTTCGATACCGGCAGCAGCATCCGTTCGCTTATTTCGTATGCTGTGGGCGTTACGCTGCTTATAGTTGCCGGCTTTGGTATTTTCAACATCCTGAACATGATGATCTATGAAAAAATGGATTCGATCGCTATCCTGAAAGCAACTGGTTTTTCGGGCAGCGACGTGAACCGCATTTTCCTGGTAATTGCCCTGAGTATCGGGTTGTTTGGCGGCGTGGTAGGTTTGTTATTCGGCTTAATCTTTTCCGTCATCATCGATAACATTCCGTTCAACACGGCGGCATTGCCAACTATAAAAACCTACCCCATTAACTATAGTTTGATCTTTTATTTCATCGGGGGCTCTTTTGCGCTCATTACCACCTATTTTGCCGGTTTCTTTCCGGCCCGTAAAGCAAGCAGAGTGGATCCGGTGGAAATAATCAGAGGGAAGTAACATGGCAGAAACGATACTGGATGCACGGCACATCAGCAAAGAGTTTCACGACCCGGTTACGGTAAAGGTGCTGCACGACATTACTTTTTCCATTAACAAGGGCGAGTTTGTGTCTGTGATCGGGAAATCAGGCTGCGGCAAATCTACGCTGCTCTACATTCTGTCTACTATGGATACTGATTATGCCGGCGAGCTGCTGATAGATAAGGAACTGATGACGGGCAGGAAGGACGTGGAACTGGCCGCTATCCGGAACGAGAAGATCGGGTTTGTGTTCCAGTTTCATTACCTGCTGAACGAGTTTACCGTGCTGCGCAACGTTATGCTGCCAGGCTTAAAACTGGGACGTTACACCGAACAGGAAGTAGAGCACCGGGCCATGGAGCGGCTGAACATGCTGGGCATCGGGCACCTGGCAACCAAGAGCGCCTACCGGGTATCCGGGGGCGAAAAGCAGCGGGTGGCAATTGCGCGGGCGCTCATCAACGATCCACACATTATTATGGGCGACGAGCCAACCGGCAACCTGGACATGCGCAACAGCGAGATGGTGTTCGAGATATTTAAAGAACTGGCCGAAGTACACAACCAGACCCTGCTCATCGTTACCCACGACCCCGGTTTTGCCGAGCGCTCAGGCCGCATCATAGAGATGGAAGATGGCCGGATTATCAGGATGTAGCAGAATTTTAGGACTGTACCTGCATCACTTTTAGTTTCGCAAGTTCTGCTTCAATGGTCGGGCTTAGTACCAGAATGAGGTGTTCGGCAAAGGCTACATTCTGGAGCGGCTTGTCGTGCATCAGGGCTACCAGGCCAAGCGGCTCGTTGTTATGCGATAGCAGGATGCTGCCCATGTAACATTCAATTTTCTTTTCTTCAAACTCCTTGTCTTCCGGAAAAGCCTGTGCTACGTTCAGCGGGTAGTAGCAGAAACGCTGGGTAACAACTTCGTCGCAGGGGGTGCCTTTCAGGGTGTAGGTAATGTTGGGGAGTACAGTCTTTTCTGTAATAAAAGCAACGGTAGAGGCCTGTTTCAGGTCGTCAGCGAGCAGGGCGATCATGGTGTAGAGGGCGCCGGTATGCTTTGCAATAAAGCAGCCGATTGCCTGTAAAAGGTCGGCTTCATTCTCACGCCCGGTAAAGGCAACGGCTTCTTCTAAAATAAGCGTTTCCTGTATATCAGGCTCGTATTGCCAGTAATGTATAGACCGGTACTCCATCCTGCAAAAATAAAGATTTTTATTTTCAGGTAACCTGTTGAAATACAGAAAGGTTCAGAGTGGCTACGGGTTGTAGTGTTGCTGAAATAAAAAAAGCACCCCAGGAGGGTGCTCTTCTACGATTTATAGTTTAACGGTTATAGTTTATAAACAGAGGCATTAACAATTGCCGTCGATACCGCAACTGTTGCTGTCGTCGGTTTTAACCTGCTGCAGGGCAGGGGCTACCTGGGCAAATACCTGTTTAAATACTTCGGCAGGCTGTGCGCCGCTTACCAGGTATTGGTCGTTTATGATAAAGGCAGGCACGCCGGTAATTCCCGCTGATTGTGCCCATTTCTCCATTTCGCGCACTTCGGCTTTGCCCTCTTCACTCTCAAAGAAATTTTCCAGCTTCTCGGCCGGGATGCCGTTGGCAATGCCTGTCTCTTTCAGCACTTCCACGTCGTTCATGTTCTTGCCTTCGGTAAAATAGTTGTAGAACAGGGCGTGGGCCACTTCCTGCTGTACACCATATTTGCCGGCCAGCCAGATCAGACGGTGTCCGTTAAAGGTATTGTTTATCTTGGTCTGGGCATCAAACCGGAAATCTATGCCTACTTCCTTTCCATTTTCAGCAAGGCGCTGGTTCATCGCATCCAGTTGCGACAGGATCTGGGGGCCATAGTTCATTTTAAAATAGTCCGTCTTATCCATGCCTTCCGGTGCGATGGAGGCATTCAGCTCGAAAGGCTTAAAACTGATGTCGAACTCATATTTGTCACCGGCTTCGGCAATGGCCGATTTCAGGCGCTGCTCGCCCACATAGCACCACGGGCAGTTAATATCTGAAACTATATCTATTTTGATCTTCTGTTCTTTCATGATCTGGTTACTTGTCTTATTTTAAAACACAGCTGGCTACGAAATGTTTCCGGGGCGGTAAATCAGCGGTTATACTTTGGCTGGAACCTGCCCGGCTGGTAGGGGTCTTTTCTGGCCCTTTTAAGGGTAGTCAGTAGCTGCTCCAGTCCATTCAGTTTTATCTCGTAGGTGGTGGCCAGCATCATGCCCAGCCTGCCCGGCGGAAAACCTTCCCGCTGAAACCACTCGAGGTAAGAGACCGGCAGATCGCTGATATAGGTACCTTTATACTTGCCAAAAGGCATTTTTGTGTTTACCAGGTCGGGCAATAACTGCGAATCGGGGCCAAACTGTTCCATATAGTTGCTGGGGTTAAGTGCCAAAGGTAAGGCTGGTTAGCAGACCGCACAAATGCTGTTTTCATAATCCGGACTATAGTTTTCCTAAACAGCTGAACTATAGCCCGCTGTCCGGTTAAGGTTCATCACATCTTTCCGCAGGTTCATCACATTTAGTTTCGGGTGCGGCCGGGATGCACTATTCTTGTACAGGCTTCGGGGGCAATTCTTCGGGGCGCGGTCCTGATCCTTTCAGAAAAATAATATAGTTTTAACTTAAATTAGGTTAGCACGAATGTACCTTACAAAAGAACTTCCCTTTAGCACCGTCAGTATTCAGAAACTGGAGTTCTGGGGCGCTACAACCATCCTGGTGTTTGCGTTGCTGGCCCTCTCGATGGGGGCAAGCCCGAACAGCTCTGATTTTTATGGAGCAGGGCTGGAATACTATTACTATGAGAATTATTTCTGGCCGCAGCTGATCCGGTTTGTGCTGCTGTACCTGGTGTTCCTGTTCGTGAACTTTATGGTAGTGCCCAGGCTACTTGCCCGAAAGACGGTCTGGCTTTATGTGTTGCTGCTTTTGCTGGCGCTGGTGGCGGTAGGGCTGTTTACCGGAATTCTGGACACCTATACCAAAGCCTACCTTTTCAGTGAGTATAGTAACGAAAACAAGGCTTATGATGCTTTTTTTCAGCAAGGCTTCCATTATGCGTTCTGGCTGTTGCTGATGCTGATATTTTACACGGCCATTAAATATACCGGGCTGTACCTGCTTTCCCATTCCGGCGAGATCCAGTCAAGATCCCGCATTATTACCCGCGATACACTTTCTGCATTCGTGATCTGGATGGTGAGCGTGTTTTTGCTGCTGGTACTGAACATGGGTGAAGAGATTCCAATCGTGTGGGGCACTGTTTCGCTGAGTGCTATTCTGTTGTATAGTGTGGCGTATTACGTGCTCATTCCCAAAACATTTACAAAGAAAAAGCCTTTCCTGTTTTACCTGCTGCAGGTGGCCGGGGTGCTGGTGCTGGCATTTTTACCGGTTGCTTTTATCCTCTTCCCCTTAACCCAGAACCCTGATTTTGCTTTTGCCCTGAGCAGCGTGAACAGCCTTGTGCAGTTCTTTATAGTGGCGCCTGCTACCTGGCTGCTGTACAAACGCCAGCTGAGAGGCAACCAGGAAATGCATGTATTAAAAGAACAACTGGGTACCACAAACGCCAACCTCGATTTTCTGCGCTCCCAGATAAACCCGCACTTCCTGTTCAATGCCCTGAATACCCTGTACGGCACCGCCCTGCAGGAAAACAGCGAACGCACGGCACAGGGCATCCAGATGCTGGGCGACATGATGCGCTTTATGCTGCACGAAAATCATCAGCAGAAAATACTGCTCTCCCGCGAAACCGACTACCTGCGTAACTACATCGACCTGCAGCTACTGCGCACTTCCGTATCGCCGAACATAACCATCGACACCCGCATTGAAGAAGTGCTGGATGATAAAATGATCGCCCCGATGCTGCTCATTCCGTTTGTGGAGAACGCCTTTAAGCACGGCATCAGTCTGAAGAACCGGTCGTGGATACGTGTAACGCTGCACAGCCAGCAGAATACCCTGTTCTTTGACGTATATAACAGCAAACACCCCAAATCGGAGCAGGATACGGAGAAAGATAAGTCGGGGATAGGTTTGCTGAACGTGAAGCAGCGCCTGAATCTGCTTTACCCGAACCGGCATGAACTGGTGATCAGAGAAACAGCCGAAGAGTTTTTTGTGCATCTTACGCTGCAACTATAACCCTGAACTATAGGCAACACGGATGAAAGCAATTGCAATAGACGACGAACCGATGGCGCTGGAAGTGGTGCGCTCGCATGCGGCCAGGGTGCCGTTCTTAGAGCTGCAGGCCTGCTTTACCGATGCCTTTGAAGCCCTGGATTACCTGCGCCGCGAGCCCGTGGACCTGTTGTTTCTGGATATTAAAATGCCGGACATTACCGGGCTGGAGTTTATAACAAGCCTGCAGAAAAAGCCGATGGTAATTTTTACAACGGCCTACTCGGAGCACGCCGTTACCAGCTTTGAGCTGGATGCCGTGGATTATTTGCTGAAGCCTTTTTCGCTGGTGCGTTTTATAAAAGCCTGCAACAAAGCCCAGGAACTGCTGCAACTGCGCGGGAATGCCGCTGTAAAAGACCACATTTTCCTGAAAACAGGCTACGAACAGGTAAAGGTTTTCTTTCATGAACTGCTGTACATGGAGGCCGCCGGCAACTATGTGACGTTTGTGCTGGAAAATAAAAAGCTGCTGTCGCGGATGACGATGAACGAGCTGATGGAACTGCTGCCACCGGATAAGTTTATCCGGGTGCACCGCTCGTATGTGGTAGCCAAAGAAAAAATAGAGAAAATAGAGCGCCACCAGGTAAGTATACACGAACACCGTGTGCCGGTCGGGGCTTCGTATCTGCAGCACCTACAGGTATAGCCCGTATTTCCCTTAAAAAGTAAAAAGCATCTGCCAGGCCAGGCAGATGCTTTTTTTATGTGCAACTATAGTTTCTCAGTTCAGGCAATGCTTAGTTGGTGCGGGTCCATAGTTTGGTTTCGTTATCCTCGTCGTCGTGGGGTGTTACGGCTACCATGGCTACCAACGTCATTAATAATCTCCAGCTTGTTATGGCTATTGTCTTCATAGGTTTGTGCTAAAAGGGTACTGTCGCTAAAATTTATGTTACGCCCGGATTGTATTTTTACTGTGTGTTTTCCGGGTGGCAGCCGGCGCATGTGCCGGCGACCTATGCTCTGATACGGCAAAGTGGCCGGAGTGTTAGTAAATATTTTAAGCACTGTGTTTTCTGAATATAGTATGTTTTTAATGTTTCAGGCTCGTTAAACAGCTTCCGGTAAGCAAAATCTATAGTTGCCGCCTGCCTTTTGTTTAGCCTGCAACTATAGTTTGGATAGGGCAATAGTTGCGGATTGGTTTAAAACTATAGTTGGTGTCGGTTTTGACTTTTACCGGGATGGGTGTTGTGTTGCGGGCCGGTTTTTTCAGGTACAGAAGCAGAACTAATCTGCTTCTAAATTTGTAGGTCAGGAGGCCGGAATACAAACGGTTGTTTAGATTAGTAAAGCTATAGTGAACGTATGAGGAGTGGAAGGAGAAACGCCTGGTTGTTGGTTTTGTTAGTGGCAGTAGCCGGTTGTTCAGTCGAAAAAGAAACAATTTCCATGGCCCCGGTGCCCGAGCAGGCACCTCTCAGCACACCGGTACCGGAAACCATTACTGAAGCCTCGGGCATAGCCGACAGCAAACGAAACCCCGGCCATTTGTGGGTGCAGGAAGACGGCGGCAACCCGGCCCAACTATACCTGCTGAAACATACCGGCGAAATAGCCCGGACCGTGTACCTGAAAGGCGCTGCCAACCGCGACTGGGAAGACATGGCACTGGCCGGAAACCACCTCTATATTGCCGACATCGGCGACAACAACCGCGAGCACACCATCAGCACCATTTATAAGTTTGAAGAGCCTCCGCTCACCACCGACACCGTACGACAGATACAGAAGATACAGTTCCGGTACCCCGACGGACCGCATGATGCCGAAGCTTTTCTGGTAGATCCTGTAACGGAAACCATTTACCTGATCACCAAAAACAATACGTCTGCGCAGCTGTTTAAAGTAGAGCAAAAAGGGCAGAACGGTCAGGTGCAGACAGCCGAACGGGTTGGCTCTATAGACCTGAAAGGAGTAGTAAGCGCTTCGTTGTCAGACAGTGGTCAGGGCATCATCCTGAAAACCTATAAAGGCCTGTATTATTTTAAACGCAACAACCACGAGCCGATAAGCAAGGCGCTGCAGACCACTTATACTAAACTGCCTTACAAATTTGAGCCGCAGGGCGAAGCGGTCTGTTTCTCGGTGAATGGGAAAGGCTACTACACCCTGAGCGAAAAAGTGCTTTCCGGTATGGTGAGCCTGCATTTCTACACGTTGCTGCCTTAAACCCAGCTTGCCCGGTTGTTTACGGCCATTACATCGTTATACTTATAGTTTCGGCGGACCAGGTTTAGGCGTTTATGCTTTTAAATCCGGAATAAAACTGTCTTCTGTTACCCGGAATGCTTACATTTGGGCACTGAGTAAAAGATTGTAATGCATGTCGTCATGAGTAAGAATAATTCACTTTTATATGGTATTGCTGCTGCCCGTTGCCCACGTTGTCGCGAAGGCGAGATGTTTCCGGGAGCATTGTATTCAACCAATTTTGGCAAAATGCACACCGCCTGTCCTTGCTGCGGACAGTGGTATGAGCCGGAGCCCGGGTTTTATTACGGTGCCATGTATGTAAGCTTTGCTATTAACGTGGCCATTTTCCTGATTTCGCTGGTAATTCTGTCCTTTTTTGTGGAGGAGCTGACGATGGCGATGATGATAGGCGTGGTAGCTGCGGTGGTGCTTGGCCTGCTGCCGGTTATCTATAGATTATCACGCGTACTCTGGATCTACATGTTTGTGCGCTACGAAGGTCCCTGCAGTCAGATCCCGAAAATGGGCGAGAAATAACACACCTTGTACTAACTATAGTTTGCAGGCTGTGCCCTTGTGTAACAGGCTGCAAACTATAGAGTAGGGCTTAGTTGGCCGTAATGCGCTGCCAGATTTCATTTACTTTTTTGCCAGTACTGCTCTGGCCGGTGTGGTGCCATTTGCCGTTGGTTAAAGCATAGTTAAAGCTCAGTTGCATACCAACGCGGCTGGAGTCGCGGGAGAAGAACTCGATGGTTTCGGTGTAAATGCCATCCTGTGCTGTATAAGTGCCGCCGCCTGTACCCGAAAACTCACCAGTCTCTGTGTTAAAAGCGATCCATTGAAAACGGGAGCCGGAGAGAACCTTCAGCGTTTTGCGCGGACCGGGTTTCATGGTGTTCATTTTACCTTCCTGCCCACGGCCCGTAATGCGCCAGGTGCCTGCCAACGGCGACGCTGATTCCTGCTCGTTTATTCTTTCCCAGGTCTGTTTTCCTTTTGCCTGCCCCAGGCCGGTGGTCTGCCAGTTTCCGTTCTTTACCGTAGAAGTGCCGGTAGTCGTTTTGCCAACCTGAGTGGCATCAAACGTGCTGAATTCGTACTGCTCGGTCAGTTTGTTTCCTGTTATTGTGTACGTGCCGCCGTAGGTGCCTATAAATTTTTTGCCTTTCTGGTCATACACCGCTACGGTAAAGTAGCCATCCTGCACCAGTTTTATAGTTGTGGTTCCATCAGCTTGGCCAGACAAGCGCCAGGCGCCTTCCAGGTTTTGGTTTTGTACTATAGTTGTGTTGCTTAAATCAGGCTGAGGCTTAGCATTTGGGGAAATAAAGCTGGCAGAAAGAAAGATCCCAACTATAGCTGTGCAGGTAAGCAAGGTGAAGTTTCTCATGGCTGTGCTGGTTTATTTTAACAAAGCTGGTAATTGTTTCAGATAGATGCAATAGGCGTAAGCAGCTGTTAGTTACCAACATACGGTAAAGCGGTAGACAGGTGGTTATCAGTGCTCCTGGTGGATCAGGATTAACCGCGAAGAACGCAACGATTTACACAAGGGGCGCAAAGTCTGATGAGTAGCTCATTTGATCTTAGAACAGGCTCGGGAGAATAGAAAGCCCAATGCTACAGAATTAGAAAACCCGGCAACACAAACCAATGAAACTATAGCTTCTCCAAACGCAAAAAACCAACAACCAATAACCAGCAACTAACAACCAAAATCAGGCATACATCGACCCGATCAGGTTATGGTATTTCTCCACGATGATCTTCCGCTTCAGTTTCAGGGTAGGGGTCAGTTCGCCGCCTTCAATGGTCCACTGGTAGGGCATCAGCACAAATTTCTTGACCTGCTCTACAGGGTTAAAATCCTGGTTATAGGTATTGATGGCTTCCCGGATCAGGGCTTTTATTTGTGTGTCCTGGGTAATGGCCTGGTCGCCGGGGTAGGGTTTGCCCTGGTTGGTGTACCATTCCTTCAGCGCCTGGAACGCCGGAACAATAAGAGCGCCTACAAACTTCTGCTGTTCGCCTACCACCATGATCTGCTCTATCCAGTTGCTTTCCACCATCTTGTTCTCAATGGGCTGGGGGGCCACGTATTTTCCGCCGCTGGTCTTAAACAGTTCTTTTTTTCGGTCCGTTATCTTCAGGAATTTGCCGTCTACCATCGTGCCGATATCGCCGGTGCGAAGCCATTGGCCGTCCATTACTTCTGCGGTCAGGTCGGGGCGTTTGTAGTAGCCCATCATTACGTTCGGGCCTTTGGCCAGTATCTCGCCATCCTCTGCAATTTTAACTTCTACTCCTGTAAGCAAAGGACCCACGGTACCGAACATGCGGCCTTCTTCCGGGTAGCGGTTGCCGCTGATGATCGGTGAAGCTTCTGTCAGTCCGTAGCCTTCCTGTATCACGATGCCGGCTGCTGTAAAAATGCGGAGCAGACGCACCTGGCAGGCCGCCGCCCCTGTGATCACCGACTTCAGTTCGCCGCCCATTGCCTCGCGCCATTTACTGAAGATCAGTTTATCGGCCAGCGCCAGCTGCATGCGGTAGCTTACAGATTTAGGTGTGTTTATCTCGTATTGTTCCGCCAGTTTAAGGGCCCAGAAAAACAGCGTGCGCTTGATTCCTGTCAGGGAGCGGCCTTTGGCTACAATGCCTTCGTACACCTTTTCGAGCAGGCGCGGCACTGTGGTAAAAAGCGTAGGCTTCACTTCCTTCAGGTTGGTGACAATTTTATCCAGGCTCTCGGCATAGTACACTGATGTACCGGAGTAAAACAGACAGTAAGTTGCCATCCGCTCAAAAGCATGGTTCAGGGGCAGAAAACTGAGTGCCCGCTTGCCGCGTACGCCAATGGCCTGTATAATTTCGGCACTGCCAAACACGTTGCTGATGATGTTGTGATGCGAGAGCATGACACCTTTCGGGATGCCCGTGGTGCCGGAAGTATAAAGGATGGTGGCCAGGTCGTTTTCCTGCACCAGGTTGCGGCAGCTTTCTATAGTTGCTTTCAGCTCAGGGGTTACATCCGTCAGCAGTTCCGACCAGAGCGGGGTATACTCTACGGGGGTAAAACTATAGATGTGTTTCAGGTCGGGGAGCTGTTCCTGTATGGCTTCTATTTTTTTGGTAAGTGCCTTATCCCCGGTAAAGATCATTTTTACGCCTGCATCCTGCAGTATAAACTGTAGTTCGTTGTTGTTGATGTTCGGGTACACCGGCACCGATACAGCACCGATCTGCTGAATGGCCATGTCGGCCAGCATCCATTCCGGGCAGTTCTGGCTGATGATAGCGATCTTGTCGCGGCCTTCTATAGTTCCATCGCCCCGGGTAATGCCCAGGCCCAGCAGGCCCGCGCTCAGCTGATCTACTTTCTGCTGTACTTCCTGGGTACTATAGCATCGCCATTCGCCTTTTTCCCTGGCCGCCAGCATGTCGGGTAGAGGAAAGTGTTGTAACTGGTAGGTAAGGCAATCAAAAAGGCGGGTAGGAGTGGTCATTGTTTCGGTAATCTGGTGTTTCATTAAGATGTCCCTGGTATTCATCACGGGCAGGACAGCGCATGCCTGCTATAATGCCTCTACGGGCAAATACGGCAGCTGTTTACAAATGCAAAACTACAGCTTGTCCGGCTCTGAAACTATAGTACAGCTATCTTAATCTTACAGCTTTTCATCTTTAAGAACGGGCAAAAATAAACCGGCACCCGCAGCCTGCTCGGACTGTTGATGCCGGTTCTGTAACTATAGTTTAAAACTATATGTTATAGTTGCTTTCCTGCTGGTTGGTGGTTTGCATGCGTTTTTTCCGTTTGTTGTTCCCGATCAGGGCAAGGGCCGCTGCGCCGGCTGCCGCTACTACAGCGCTGGTTACTACCGGGTGCATCGAAGCCCGGGTATACAGGCTGGTCTTCATTACGTAGCCATCGTGGTTGCCATGTACGCGCCCGCCTTCGGCATGCTGGTGCAGGGCGCCATCGCGGTTGCGGGCTGGTTTATCCAACAGTTGCTGGCTGGTCATAAAGTTGCCGTTCACCCAGTCTACTACGCTTGGTGCATATTTGTTCAGGCTGCTCATCAGCTTCGATCCGCCTCCCACAAAAATATCGCGCTCGGGGTGTGTGGCCGCATGCAGGATAGCATTGGCTACCTCTTCCGGAGCATACACTGGTGCCGGCAAGGTCAGTTCTTTGTCGGTGTAGTTTTTGGCGTGTTCGGGGTAAGGGGTGTTGATGCCGGCCGGTTTTATCAGCGTAACCGAAACAGGGGCTTCGTCCTCAGTGAGCTCCATGCGCAGCGAATCGGTAAAGCCTTTAACGGCGTGCTTGCTGGCCGCGTACATGCCCTGCAGCGGTATGCCTACATCCGACAGCTCGCTACCTAAGTTAATGATGGCCCCGCCTGTATGGCGAAGGTGGCGGGCAGCTGCCAGCGAGCCGTATACCACGCCCCAGAAGTTGGTGTCGAACAGGCGGCGGTTGTCTTCGTCGGTCACGTCGTCCAGCTTACCGTAGATCGATACGCCTGCATCGTTTATCCAGGTATCAAATCCACCGAAGGTTTCCATGGCCGCTTCGTAAATGCGCTCCACATCTGCCTGCCGGCCCACATCTGCCACCACATGTATGGCTTTGCCGCCCCGCAGGTTTATCTGTTGCTCCAGGTCAGTCAGTGCTTCTTTGTTGCGGGCGGCAAGTACCAGTCTTGCGCCACTTTTAGCAGCCGCCCTCGCAGTGGCCAGCCCGATTCCGCTTGAGGCCCCGGTAATAACGATGACCTGTTGGTTTAATGGTTTTAACGTAATGTTCATGCTGTATTAAGTTTGTTTATAGAAAGAAAGGGTTGGTACCTAAGTGATACGTAGTGATTTGCAGGTAGTTGGCAGTATGCTATCAGTCCGGTAAAGTGGCCGGATGGATAGTTGCCCGAAGAGCTGTAAATGGAACCGCGCGGGCGCTCTGTCGTTAAAACAGGAGTGTACTATTTGTAAACCTTAACATAAAGCTATGGACAGACAAGACAGAGATCGCTATGATCGCACTTACGACAACGATGACTTTGGCCGCTACGAAGGCTACCGCAACGACGATGAGCGCTACCACAGTGCCCGCAATTTAACCAATGAGTTTGAGCGCGACTACCAGCGCGAGCGGGGCGGCCGCTGGATCGGGGATGATGAGGAACGCTTTAGTAGCAGCAACATCAGTTACCACGAAGGCAACGACCTTGGTGATATGTACGAGCGACGTATGCAGGACCAGGGCCATTTCAGGTGGTATTCGGATCTGGAAGAAGAAGAAAACAAGAACCTGGTGAGAAGATTTTCGGGTGGCCTGAACCGCAGCCACGACGAGGACCGCAACTATAGCCGCAACCGCTACCAGGACGAGTACCGTAACAGGGAAAACCGCAGCGACTGGGACCGTGACCGTTACGACAGCGGTCGTACAAACCAGGGCAGCCTGCGCCAGGGCTATGGTGTATCCGACTATGGCGGCACTTCCGACAGGTTTAATACACTTGGCAACGACCAGTACAGCAGCCGAAACGGCCAGTCGTATGGTTCTAACTATAGCCGGGATTCGCGCTATGGCAGTGGGATGGGAGACGCACCGATGCACTCCGACCGCGGCATTCCGAACTATAGCACCAGCAGTTTTGCAGATGATTACGGCACCGGCATGGGCAGTTCTTATGGCGCCCGCAACTATGGCACCGGCCAGCAACGCGGCGACTCGTTCAGCAACCAGAACTATGGCGCTTCCTCGGGCAACTATGGCGGATATGGCTCTGCCGCAAGTGGCACGAACAGCAGCCGCAGCACCTCGGGCCACAGCAGCGATCCGTATTATTCCGACCGTGGTGAAAAGGAGTTCCGGGACCTGTAATTGTAAACTATAAAATCCAGCCGCCGTTGCCCAAAGCGACGGCGGTTTTTTATGATCTATAGTTAGCTGCCATCAGGATAATTTTCATCTCCTGAATGACCAGCCTATTGCATGGGTGAAACTATAGTTGCCTTAATAAAACTCTTCGATCCAGATTTTGGTCGCAACGCCAACGCCTTCAAATTCGCCTTTGCCACGGCCGCGCAGCATAATGGCTACATTCACACCCTGCAGCAGCTCGTTCATGTACACCGATTTTCCATCCAGTCCGACAATATCGGTGGTAGGCAGCACCAGCACATAGGCCCGGTCGTAGCGCGAGTAAGTAGATGGGCCGCGGCCTTCCACTTCCAGTATGATCTGCCCTTCGCGGTAACGGCTCATCGTGATGATGCCCCGCACATCGACGCGCTCTGGGGCCAGCGGGTTAAATCCGTCGCGGGTGGTGGAGGTTGTTTCGGTGGAGGTTCGGCAGCCGCTCAGCCAGGCAGTGCTCAGCAGGAACAGCAGCGTCAGTATATAACTTTTGTGTCTCATAACCATTTGTTTATAGTTTATTCTATAGTCTTTTAAACGGTAGTTGCCATTTGCCGGATATAGCTTCCGGTGGTACCTGAAACTATAGATTAGATGCCGAAACCCTGAAAATGATACATGCCTGATTTGCCCTGCCGGCCTGTGCTGTGTACCTTTAAGCAGCCGAACACCGTAGAACAGGCTTCGTTACCCGGTTACGGACCAACCCCTGCGCTTCTGCCTGAAACTATAAGCCGCCGTAAAAACCGCCTATGGAAAACCCTATACAACTACAGATTCCCATCTCCGTTTCCTACGCTGCCCTCGAACATGTGCTTCAGCAACAGCTGATCGGTATGTACATTCCGCAACCCGAGGAAGGTGTGCCATCAAACCCTTATGCCCAGGTACTGGATGTGGGCGTGGCGGGCAGCAGCGCGGGCAACTATAACCTGCTGGTGCGGGTGCAGCTCCGCATTCTGCGCACCGTGCTCAAACGCGACAAAGTAGACCTGTACGCCTCCGTGGCCTTAGCATACGACAATGCTACCCAGCAACTATACGTGCAGCAATTCTCGATGGAATCAGCTACCACCAGCGGGTTTTACAACACAGCTTTAGAAGTATTGGTAAACAAAGTTGCCTATAACCAGATCCTCGAAAAGACCCGCATTGATGTGAGCGAGAAGATAGCAGATGTGCTGGAAAATGTGAACGCGCAGCTGGCGCAGGGCATGGATCTGAAAGGCCTGAAACTGAAAGGTACCGTCGCAACCGTAACCGTACAGAACATTGAACCGAAACCCGACGGACTCTCCTTAAACCTGCAGGCACAGGGCAACCTCGAAGTTATAGTTCAGGATCTTTCCGGCTTTTTGCCTTCCGGCACGGAGTAAGTAGCAGGTATATTGACCGAATGCTTTTAAACAACAAGCCCGGCAACGGTAGAGCGCTGCCGGGCTTGTTGTTCAGGTAAAGCCTTTTAATTAGAGACGGCCCTTTCCGCATTTACACGTCCGTAGCCATAGTACATGTCCTGTCCGGGTTTACCCAGGTCGTCGGCAGATGCTCTCAGCTTAGATAGCAGACTGGCAGGGCTTATCTGCCCACCGTTTTTGCCAACTATAAGCGCTGCCACACCAGCGGCATGGGGAGCAGCCATACTGGTACCCGCCGACCAGTAGTAACTATTCGAACTACCTGTGCTAAACACCAGGTCGAATACATAAACCGGGCGAGTTAAACCCGATACAGTCGCACTCTCTTTACCCTGGTAGAGTGCGTCACCCCCGGGAGCTGCAAAATGAACATCTGCAATTCCATAGTTGGAGTAGGAGGCCAGGTTATCTAAGAAAGTAGTTTTCTGATTTAAAGCCCAGCCAATGGGTGCAGTAGCAGAAATAGAGACCACGTTGGCTGCCCCTGACGGAAGGTGAACCAGTGATTGGTCGGTCATGCCGTTGTTGGCTTCATTACCTGCAGATGCTATGAGCAGTGAACCTCTTTGGGTGGCATAGTTTGTAACACGGCTCAGCGCAACCAGTAGCTCCTGCACTGCTTTGGTATCGTTCACGATAAAGTCATCGGTCGGGTCATCGGGCGTATCATTATCATCCAGGAATCTGCCGTTTTGTGGCACGGCAGCCCCTATGCTCATGCTGATGACATCGGCCCCGTTCTGCGAGGCGTATACAATGCCCTGCATGATCCAGGAGAAAGCACCTGAACCCGAATCCCTGAGCACTTTTACAAGCATCAGCCTTGCTTCCGGCGCAACACCTATCGTCCCTGTTCCATTGTCGGCGGCAGCTATAGTTCCGGCTGTGTGGGTGCCATGGCTAAAGGCATCGTTCAGTTTGTACTCAACTTCTTCGCCGGTTACAAAATTCTTGCTTAAGTTATTCTCAATGTTGGCAGCCAGGTCCGGATGATCGGTATCGAAACCGGAATCCAGTACGGCCACCAGTGCCCCTTTGCCACGGTAGCCTTTGTTCCAGGCTTCCGAGGCTTTTATAGCAGCATGGCCCCATTGCAAGTCAAAATACCGGTCGTCATCTCCGCTGGCTGGCGGCGTGCCATAGTCTTCGAGCGCTACCGTGTGCTGCTTGTCCGGGTTAAACCATTGCGTTGTAAAATCATGTACTACAGAGCGCACTCCACTTATTTTACCGGCTTTAGCGGCAAAAGCAGGGTCTTCGGAATACACCAGGGCCACTCCGGCATCCGACAGCAGCGAAGTTACTTTACCGTTGGCAGCTTCAAGTTTGCCGGAAAGACCAGCCGGCAGTTTGTCCTTGGTAGAGAGAACGATGTAATGATTTGACCTGAAAACAAGGTTGTTAGGTGAGGTGGCCGCGGTAGCTGCACTGACTGACTCCAGGCCCATTTCCTTACCTGCTTCCTGATCTTCGTCCTGGCTACAGCCTACAAGGCCGGCAACAGCGAATAAAGCCGGCAACACCAGCTTTGTGGTGCTATACTTCGATTTAAACATACTACAGAGGGGTTAAAGTAAAACTATAAAAAGTTAAAGTGAATGTTGTTTCAGTTACAATTGAATTTGTAGAAGGGTAATACGGCAAAACGGGGTTTTAATTGATAGCTTAACCCCGGCTCTTCCATTTATTTAAGCGGAAGGAATGTTTGATCGGGCGGAGGTATCAGAATTATAAGGGAAGTTTATGCTGTGTTATAAGAATGGCGCATTAGCCGGAGCGCGTCTGGTGCTGGTTTAGTAGCGTGAGGACCGGAGTTAGTTACTTTGTATAAGGTGTAGCATAACCCGTGTTGCTTCTGTAATTCTCTTTGCCGGCGCAGGCCTATAGTTTGTGCGGTTGTGTTTGCTGAAGACATAGGCTGAAGATACAATTAGAAGGCACGAACTGCAAGCTCGCGCCAGCGTTGTAGCAGCCAAGACTACGGATTGCGTTAGGGTTTGCTGGGCTGTTTGAGTCGTTCCAGGCTGTGCTGGTCCACTTTTACAATGCCGCGCACGGGCCGGTCCAGGTCGATGATGATGAATACTACGAGGCAGATCATTAAGCTCAGAATGGCTGCCGGCAGGGTAGTGCGCCGTTGCCCCAGTCCGCTGCCATACCCGATCAGTGCGCCCGACATAATGAACACGATAAACAGCAGGTATAAGATCACTTCGGGTACGTGCATGGCCAGCAGGGCATTGCGCTCGTTGTGCGCCACCACCACGTTGTTAAGTGCCGTGGCAAACGAGCCTGTGGTTACCGGGTTAGGATCTATCCGGGCAGCACTTACGGCCTGGTCCCAGAGCTTGCGCTGCAGCGAGTCGGTTTGGGTGGCGAGTGCTTCCTGTTCTTTTACCATGGCAAAGTTGGTGTTGCTCAGGGCCAGCCGCAGGTCAATGTATTGTTGCAGTTGGTGGCGCGTGAGCGAACTATAAGGGGCGGGGAGGAGGTGCGTGCGCATCAGGGCCGTGCTGATGGCGTTGGCCTCCCGGATAACCGCTTCGGTGCGGCTGTTGTAGGTTTGTAACGACATGCTGAAGGCAAAACCCAGAATAAGCGCCAGCAAACCCAACGTGCCGGCCTGTATCGTGCTGGTCTGGGCTTTTACATCCTTATCCGACTTGCGCTGGTGATGCCGCCCGATCCGGTAACCGGCTTCCTGAGCCGCCATGATCAGTACAAACAAAATCGCTACAATCAGGATGCTGTTGTGCGCGTACAAAAAATCATTTGCCATAAGGTTACCGCTTTAATCCTGCACCAGTCCCCCACCTATATAGTGGTTATGCCCTATACGGTTTTTCCGGGGATTAAAGGTATAGTTGTGAAAGGAACAGGCATGGGCTGCAAGCTCGCGCCAGCGGGGAATCGCCTGCATTTTAATCTAATCTTAAGAGGGTAGCAACTTAAAGTAAATGATGGTACAACGGTCTTCGGCAGTAATATCCGGATAAAACACTTTCAGGTCTGCCCGGAGGTTTTCCAGGCTCTCGAAGCCATCTGTCAGGGCATCAGCCTCGGTTAAGTCGGCGAACGATTTTGTAAAATCCAGCTTTTCTATCTGTGCCTTTTCTGGTAAAAGCATATCGCCAAAAACCAGCGGCAACTGTATGGCGTTTGGCAGCACATACCCTAACCGGACGGTCGACGTTTTCTGGCGCTGGCGCACCAGCTCAAGGTATTTTTCATGAAAGTGCAGGTGGTCGATGATCTCTGTTTCAGCTTTTCTCATGCACTAATTTACTTAAAATATAGCAGGCTGTTACACCCGCTGGTGCGGGCTTGCGGCCTTATCCTGTTGCCAGTTAGTTAATTCTAAATTTGACTGGCAAATGCTGGCGCGAGCTTGCAGCTCGTGCCTCCACCATTCAGGCAATATCAATCTCCAGCACACCTTTGCTGCCGCTAAAGTCAATCGCGCTGCTATACTTCCAATGCTCCGGCTCCGACACAAAACCAGCTTCCACAGGATTGTTGTGGATGTAATCGATCTTCTGGTCAATCACGGCAGCGCTCCACAGTTCGATAGGCTTATTGTGCTGCTGCCAGAATTGCCGGTGCTTTACATTGCTGGTTTTCAGGCCGGCCCGCTCCATCAGCCAGAGCATCCATTCTTTCCGGCTCTCCTGGTTGTGCTCAACTATAGCTTTTTGCAGTTGCTTGGAAGTATAGGTTTTCAGCTCCTTTAGCAGTACGCTGGGGTTGTTGTCTTTGGCTCGGAAGATAAGGTGCACATGGCTGGGCATAATGCACCAGGCATAGATCTCCATGCCTTTATTTTTGCGGCAATAGTCCAGGCTATCCGTAAGTACGGCAAAGTACTCCTCCCGCGTAAACACGTCTATCCAGTACACCACCGCAAAGCTTACAAAGTAAAGTCCCCCCTTGTTATGAAATTTATACTTCCGGCTCATGTTCCTGCTTATACTTATAACAGATGCGTCCGGGTTTTGAGTTAGGAAAGTATGACGCTGGTGAAAACTAATGCTAGTGCGAGCTTGTAGCTCGTACTGTTACTTGTGCTGGAAGTATAGCTGCGTAGAAAAGAAAGGCACGAGCTACAAGCTTGCGTCAGCGGAGAACAGCAGGGGCGCGAAATTTACTACCAACTGGAGGTTGCCAAGATGAAAGAAATAGACAAATGGCTGGAGCAGTTCCGGAAGATTTGGGAAGACCGCTTTAACCAACTTGACACTATATTTTCTAACATAAAACAAAATAAGCCATGAAACACGACCTTGCATTCGAGTTCTCCGTGAACAAGGAAAACAAAACGATCACCGTTAAAAGAGAGTTTGCAGCAGAGCTCCCGCTTGTGTGGGATGCTTACACCAAAAGCGAGATACTGGACCAATGGTGGGCGCCTAAACCCTGGAAAGCCCGCACAAAAACCATGGATTTCAGGGAAGGTGGCTACTGGCACTATGCCATGGTTGGCCCGGAAGGGGAAGAGCATTGGGCCTTGGCTCATTACAAGACCATTGATACTAAAAAGCGCTTTACCGCGATGGATGGTTTTGCAAATGCCGAAGGCGTGGTAAACACAGAAATGCCGCAATATAAGTGGGAGGTAAGCTTTACACCCAAAGAGGAAGTTACTTTAGTAGAGAACCTGATCACATTCGATGACCTGGCACAACTCGAAACCACCATCCAGATGGGCTTTAAAGAAGGCCTGACCATGGCCATGGAAAATCTTGATGCATTACTGGCTGCTCAGAAGCAGGAGGCCTAGGTCTGTAAGCTGCAGAAAAGAGAACATATTAATAGCATAAATAAAAGCGGGGCTGGTGCATAACCTTATAGCCCCGCTTTTATGGTTTATAGTAATCATGCATCGTCTGCTAGCGCGGGCTTGTAGCTCGTACTGTTACTTGTACTGTTACTTGTACTGTAGGTATAGCTGCGTGGTAGAGAAATGGAACGAGCTACAAACTCACTTCAGCCGGGAAGCTGGGGAAATTATAGCAATTATTATATTTAATAATTGCTATATTGCTAAAAAAACAAAATGAAAAAGTTTAAAATTGTAGAGCTTATTTATGGTACTGCTAACGGCCCCAATTACAAAGCAGTTCAAGAAGATACTTATGGTTATCTAAAAATTATTGAACCAATCAATTATTCTGAAAGAGCTGAAGCTGCAGAAAAGATTAATATGTTATTATCTACACAAAGAAGTGAATTTAAAGTTTATACCATCATCGAAGTTTATAGTTAATCGGTAAGAGCATTAGTTATTATTAAAACTTGTAGTAAAGGCGGAGTTGCTACATAAAAGAAAAGGCACGAGCTACAAGCTCGCGCTAGCGGTGAATAACTTAGAATAATATTTAATGATTTAGTCTATTAAAATTCTATCTCATATATTTTGTTTAAACAACTTAACAACAGATGATTGAAGTTAAATTAATTCCGATTGCTGATTTGCTAGTTAACACAGAAAACTATCGTTTTGAATCAGTGGCTAGTCAAAAAGAAGCAATTGACAAAATGATTTATAATCAAGGTATGAAACTGCTTACTTTGGCAGAGCATATCCTGCAGCATGGACTTAATCCCTTCGATCCAATCCAAGTAAATGTTTCAAATCATGATAGTTCGAAGTACAATGTTTTAGAAGGTAACAGGCGAACCGTAACTTTAAAAATCCTTCATAATCCAGATCTTATTGATTCAGATCATGCTGATTTGAAGAAAAAAATAAAAAAACTCCGTGATGAGAATTCATCAAGATTGATTACAGAGGTTTCGTGTGCTGTTTTTGATAATCCTAAAGAAGCTGATGTTTGGATAGGTCTTAAGCATGGATATGGTGCTAGTGGGGCACAGACGGATGGATGGGATCCTTTGCAAAAAGACAGATATAAAGAAAGAACAGAAGGTAAAACATCTGTAACCATTCAGTTTATTAATTTGATGAAAAATTCAGCTGATGTGCCTGAATCTATCAAAAAGAATATCGAGAAAATTGATGCTACAAATGCAACTAGACTTTTCGGGGACCCAGATGTACGAAGTTTTTTAGGTATTGAAACAAGTAACGGTGTAATACAATCTACTGTTGAAGAAAAGGAAGTTATAAAAGGGTTAGTGCAAGTAGCAAAAGATTTATTGGATCCAAAGTTTACTGTAAAACGCATATATAATAAAGACGATAGAAAAGATTACATAGCTTCTTTTCCAAAAACAAAGATTCCCAATACAAGTAAAAAAGCTTCAAAACCGTGGCAATTTGATGGTGGAGAACCTACCCCAGCACCTGCACCAAAGAAAAAGGCTACACCTGCTAAAAAGCCAATCCCTAACCCTAAGGAGAGAAATAAATTAATTCCAAGAGCTTGTAAAATTACCATTAGTAATGCTAAAGTAAATGCCATATACCATGAACTTCAAGACCTGGATTTAAAATATACAAATGCTGCGGCTGTTTTATTTCGTGTCTTTGTTGAACTAAGTGTTGACACATATTTAGAGGAACACAAATTAGTTGCTACTACTTCAGCTACTGAAGCAAATATTGGTTTGAAGTCTAAGATTGATAAAGTGGCAAACCATTTAAGTGCCAATAAATTAGCTGATGCGGCACTTTGCAGAGGTATAAAAACTGCAGCAGGTAATAAAGATCATAGTATATTAGCTGTAGATACATGGCACGCTTATGTTCACAACAATAAATTTTCACCAAGCTCTGAAAGCTTGATTACAACTTGGGATAACATACAAGAATTTATGGTTACTTTGTGGGGTAATATTAAATAATAGATGGATTTTTATTCTCCTTTAAGATATCCAGGTGGCAAGGGTAAAGTTGCAGACTACTTTAAAAAAATATTTAAAGAAAACCTTTTATATGATGGTGTTTATGTAGAACCATATGCTGGTGGTGCCTCAGTAGCTCTCTCTTTATTATTTAACGAATATGTATCTAGAATTATAATCAACGATATTGATAAATCAATTTACAGCTTTTGGTATTCTGTTCTTAATAGAACAGAAGAACTCTGTCGGTTGATTCATGATACACCTGTTACAATCGCAAATAGACAAATACAAAAAGAAATTCAAGATAATAAGGACGAGCATGATTTTCTACAAGTAGGTTTTTCTACATTTTTCTTAAATAGAACCAACCGTTCGGGTATCATCAAAGCTGGGGTAATAGGAGGGAAAAACCAGAATGGGAATTATTTAATGGATGCTAGATTCAATAAGCCTGACTTGATTAGAAGAATTGAAAGAGTAGCTCATTACAGAAGCAAAATAGAACTCTATAACTCTGATGCTGTAGAGTTAGTCCAGAATTTAAGGACTGAATTACCAGCTAAAACATTATTTTATTTCGACCCACCATACTATGTGAAAGGTAAAGACTTATACTTAAATTATTATGATTACAAAGACCATAAAAATATTGCTGACGAAATAGCTAATATAACAGAGCAAAAGTGGATCGTAACATATGATATGGTGCAGCCTATTTGTGAACTTTATGAGAATTATAGGAAAATAGAATATTCTTTAAACTATAGTGCTGCTAAAGCAAGTAAAGGTAAAGAGATCATGATATTTTCTGATAATACATATATTTCTGAGCATCCATTGCTAAATAATGTTCATGATTTATTTCAAAATAAAAGCCAAGAAATAGAATCCTAGTAATTTAGAAATGGGACTCTTATTCTAATCAAATGTTAATCAAAAAGCAGCTAATAGTTTAGCTGCTTTTTTTAATGTATATGTTTGAGTACACGTAATGATAATCGCTAACTAACAGCTATATCTATAGTCTCTTTCTCAACTACTTTGAATTCGCCGACGCAAAGAATTTCCGATCTAAAGTTATCTGTTTTTGCCCCTGACCAGTAACTTTGAGCATTATTATATATCTTTTCAAAATCAAGCGTTGCTATACTTAGTTCAGGCCATAATGCATCATGTTCTTCACCTTTGAAGGCTATTGGTTCAAATCTATACACTTTTGCTCCATTTTTGGCTTTTAGTACATGCATCCATTCCTTAGGGTTATTGGTTAAGTATAGTCCTTCAAATCTTGATACATTATCACCATGTTCAACAGCGCGTATAAATTCATAAATGAGCTCTACTCTGTATTTGTGAATGAATAATCTATCTCCGCTATCAAAATTGTCCAGATCCATTTGATTGTATAGCTTTTCAAGCGGGAATTTATCATTTATGCCAAACGAAGTTAAAGTATCTATTAACTTATCTGCTCCTGGACTATTTTTTATTCTATAAATAAAAGCCTTTAAGGTATTGTTTGGGACACCCTTATCTACTTTAAGAATTTCATTTAATGCCAATTGCATTTTGTTGTTTCTATCAATATGATACATCTGTCGTTTGATATAGTTAATAGCTTTTTACTAGGGGCTATGCCTATATTCTGATAAAGATAGTATCATTATTGATATAGAATATAAACAAATTTCAACTCCCCAACTTTAAGTACATTTGTAGTAAGTATTTTTTAATTAATCATTTTCTACCCTCTTGCCCTTCAACCCATTTACCATAGACTTACCCGTTCGGGAAATCATACCTGCTGTTAGGGAGCACCTGGCGGCGCAGAATACGCTGATCGTAAACGCCCCTCCCGGAGCCGGTAAAAGCACCTTGCTGCCGCTGGCTATACTCGATGAAGTATGGCTGACAGGCCAGAAGATCATCATGCTGGAGCCCCGGCGCCTGGCGGCCAAAACCATTGCCGAGCGCCTGGCGCAGCTGCTGGGCGAGGAGGTAGGCCAGACCGTCGGTTACCGCATCCGGTTCGAGAACCGCACCTCCGCTGCTACCCGCATCGAGGTCGTAACAGAAGGCATCCTCACCCGCATGATCCACAGCGACCGTGGGCTTACGGGTGTGGGCATCGTAATCTTTGATGAGTTTCATGAGCGCAGCATCCATGCCGATGTAGCTATGGCCCTGAGCCGGGAAGCGCAGCAAACGCTTCGCCCGGACCTGCGCATTATGGTGATGTCGGCTACCCTGGACATGCCCCAGCTCACCAGTATACTAAAGGCCCCGGTGGCGCAAAGTATGGGTCGGCAATACCCCGTCGAGACCATTTACACCGGCGACGCCGACGACCGCATGCTGCCCGAAATGACGGCCAAAGTGGTGCAGCAGGCAGCGCAGGAGCAGGAAGGCGATATCCTCGTGTTCCTGCCCGGCGAAAACGACATCCGAAAAGTAGAGATTATACTTCGCAAGCAGCTGCGCGGCGTGCAGATACACCCGCTGTTCGGCATGCTGCCCTTCGGCAAGCAGTACGCCGCCATTATGCCCGACCGCCAGGGCAGGCGCAAAGTGGTGCTGGCAACCAGCATCGCCGAGACCAGCTTAACCATAGAAGGCATTTCGGTGGTGGTGGATACGGGCTTCGGCAAAACCTCCCGCTTCGATCCGAAGTCTGGTTTGTCGCGCCTCGAAACGGTTCGCATCTCCAAAGACGCCGCCGACCAGCGTGCCGGCCGGGCAGGGCGCTTGGGCCCCGGCACTGCCTACCGCATGTGGAGCAAAACCACGCATGAGCGCATGGCCCCGCACCGCACCCCCGAGATCATGGAAGCAGACCTGTCTTCGCTGGTGCTCGACATGGCGCAGTGGGGCATCACCGATATCCGGGGCCTTACCTGGCTGAACCCGCCACCGCGCGCCGCCCTGGCCTACGCCACCGACATGCTGCACCAGCTGCAGGCGCTGGAGCATGGCCGCATCACGGAGCATGGCCAGAACATGCACCGGCTGCCCTGCCATCCGCGTATCGCGCACATGCTGCTCATAGCCGAAGAAACCGGCCAGGTGCCGCTGGCAAGCGATATTGCCGCCGTACTGGAAGAGCGCGACCCGCTGGACCGTAACGCTGGCATCGACATTAATTTAAGAGTAGAAGCCCTTCGCAGGTATAGAAAAGAGCAGGGGCAGGGCAAACGCTTTGCCAAGATCGAGAAGATAGCCCGATCGTACCGGCAGCTGTTCCAGGTAGAGCCCGATAACGGTACTTTCGACGAGTATGAAACCGGCGTGCTGCTGGCGCATTGCTACCCGGAGCGCATCGCCTACGCCCGTCCCGGCAACAACGCGCAGTTCCAGCTGGCCAGCGGGCAGTATGCCTCCGCCGGCCATAGAGATGATCTGGCGCACGAGCCCTGGCTGGCCATCGCGCATCTGCACGCCGGCACCGGCGACAACCCGGGCCGCATTTTCCTTGCCTCGCCGCTCAACCCCCGCGACCTGGCCCCGCTGCTGAAACAGCAGGAGGTCTACCACTGGGACGTGAACGACGGCGAACTCACCGCCTCTTTGGACACCCGCATCGGCAGCATCGTGCTGCAAAGCAAGCCGCTGCCAGCGCCCGACGAGAAGCACCGCGTACCCGCCATGTCCGAGGCCATCAAAGCAGAAGGCGAGCACCTGCTGGACTTCAACCACGAGCTCACGCAATGGCAGAACCGCGTGATGAGCCTCCGCAAATGGCGCCCCTCCGAGTTCTGGCCCGACGTGAGCACCAGCACCCTGCTGATGACAAATGCTGAGTGGCTGAAGCCTGACCTCTACGATATCGAGCACCCGGACGAGCTGATGGAACTGGAGCTACTGCCGATACTGGAAAAGAAGTACCTGAACAAAGAACAGCGTGCCCGGTTGGATGTACTGGCTCCGGCTTATCTGACGCTGCCAGATGGATCTTCCATCGAGTTGGAGTATAAACCGGATGGTGCACAACCGCGGCTGGAGATAAGATTGCAGGATATTCTGGACTGGGAAGAAAGCCCCAAAGTGGATGATGGAGAGATGACGGTAGAGCTGGCTTTACTTACGCCAGACCTAAAACCGATCACGACCGTGTCGGATCTGGCAAGTTTCTGGAAAGGAAACTATAGGGTGATCAGGCGGCAGCTGGAAGTTGTGTTTCCGGAGGTGAAGTGGGAGAGATAACCCAAACAGGGGAGGGAATACTGTAACTATTTGTCATCCCGAGCGCAGCCGAGGGATCTTATATAGCAGTATATTAGATTGAAATTCTCTCTTATTTCTTATTCTAAGTAAACAAAAGGGCTTTCAATTATCTTTTTCTGGACAAATAAGATCCCTCGGCTGCGCTCGGGATGACATAAAAAAGCTTTAATACACTTTGCTTGTTTTTAGGAACTACTATAAACACTTTGAAGTTCTTGTTGCTTTAAACCTGACTCTATGTTTAACAGCAATTACTTTGTCTATATCACTTCTAATACCACACGATCTACTTACTATATTGGCATAACAAATGATCTGGCCCGCCGCATGGATGAACATTACCAAAACAGTGGTGACAAGAAGACATTTACGGGTCGCTACTACTGTTATACTTTAATCTACTACGAGCGCTACGTTACACCTGAAGATGCGATAGCGCGCGAAAAGCAGCTGAAAAATTGGAGCAGGAGTAAGAAAGAAGAATTAATCAGAAAACAGAACCCGCTCCTGAAGTCGCTGAATGACATAGTTATGTGCTGAAAGGGAATTTAAAAATTCCCTCCTCCTTGGACTACCATGAACGAGAGGTCAAAGTCAGCTCACCAAAAAATCTCTTTCTTAGACTACCGAGAAGCGATTTCGAAGGTAGCGAGCGTAGCTCTGAGGGGGCAGGGGTGATTGGACCAGCAGCATCTATATAACTGTAACTCCAACTATAGCAAGGGCAGCAATTCCCCTCTTGAGAGGGGTAAGGGTGTGTTTGCTAACTATAGAACTATAGCTGACAACTATAGCCAAAACTCAATCCTGTAATTATGTAAATCCTTGAGGTAGGGGCCTATTTAAAGATTCAGACAATCTCTCTCCTGTCTTGGGCCTCTCAATAAAAGAAAATAGCCTTGGGATGCGGTAAAAGGCAAGGAGCTGGACAAACTCAAACTATAAAATGATAGCCGGGTCAGGTAACCTAACAGCCTTTAACCACGCAACTTAGCTGGAAGTCCGACCTTAATCTACACTTACTTTCAGGCACCTGACACAACAACGTACAATCCCTGCCGTTAAATAGGAAATGAAATGCGGACCAAATGGCATTTGTCGTAAAAGGAAGCATGAACTATTATTTACTAAATTCTAATTACTATGAAAAAACTTAATTGGGCATTCCTGTTTCTTTTCTCTTTCGCATTTATTGCCTGCGATGACGATGATGATGAAGTAACACTGGATACAACCGATCCGGTGATCACGATCACGTCCCCTACAGATGGCGCTACAGTTGCAGCTGGTGGTGAGATTAACCTTGAAGGTACTGTAACAGACAACGAAGGACTGGAAGAAATCACGATCAGTATGACTGACCCAAGTGGAGCGACAACAGAGCTTTCGGATAAGACCATCCGCGATTTCCTGAACGATGACAGAAACGCTGATTTTGACGTGGACATCACCGTAGATGCAAACGCTGCTCCCGGCAACTGGACAGTGAATGTAACTGCCATGGACGATGCCGGTAACGAAGCTACCGAGTCTGTTACCGTTACACTGACAGAGTAAGCCTGCGCGTAACGCACAGGACATAAACAGAAAAGGCCTTGCAATGCGCAAGGCCTTTTCTGTTTTACAACAATCTCTTTAAGCTTACACCCACCAGGCTTCGGTTACCGCTAACTGCACGGTATCGCCTGCCTTAATATTGTGCTGCCTGGTTTTTAGCAGCAGGGTTACTTCTCCGGCCTGTACTTCCAGTTCGTAGTAGCTGCCAAAGTAATGCACGGCTGTAACTATAGCAGGTATGCCACCCTCTTGTACCAGTTCTATACTTTCCGGGCGGAGCAGGAGCTGCTGTTGCTCATTGCCGTTCTCCAGCCCAAACAAGGTTTTGGCAGAGGCTAAAGGCACCAGGTTGTACTTACCGAACAGGGAGGCTGTGTAGGCGTTTACCGGTTCGTGGTAAAGTTGTTGCGGCGTGCCCTGTTGTATGAGTTTACCCTGCTGCATCACCAAAATTTCATCGGCCCAGGAGAGGGTGTCCAGCGGGTCGTGGGAGATGAGCATGAGCGTAATGCCCAGTTCTTCGCTGATGTCGCGGATAACGGATTTGAGAATATTCTTGTGGCCCATGTCCAGGTTGGAGAAAGGCTCGTCGAGCAGGAGCAGGGCAGGCCAGGTGCTGAGCAGGCGGGCCAGGGCAATGCGCTGCCTTTCGCCGCCGGAGAGCTGGTTGGTGCGGCGCTGCAGCAAATGGCTGATGCGGCACACTTCGTACAGTGTCTGTGCTTCTTCGTCGGTCAGGGTGTTGGTGTAGCGTAAAACCTGCTCTACGCGCAGAAACTGTGGCAGCTCAAACTGCTGCGAGAGGTAAGCGATCTCGGGGTGGCCGGGCACCAGTTTGTCGTGCGGACCGATGACCTTTTCGTCGTTAAAATAAACCTCGCCGCGGTGAGGCTGTACAAGGCCAGCTATAGTTTGCAGTAAAGTACTTTTACCGGAACCTGTTTCGCCGGCAATGGCAATTTTCTGATGCAGTTGCTGGTTAAAGCTGATGTTGTGCAAAATAACCGATCCCTCTTCCTCAACAGAGATACCGGAAACACGAAGTAATGTCATAAGCAGTTAAAAAAGAGCCGTCCTTGCAGCCAGACTATAGCCGCCACCACCTGAAGCAGTGTAACCGGGCAATGCCCAAAAGTACACAATCCGGCGCATTAAATAACCTGAAACCCGGATTACCAAATAGCGAGAACTACTTGTGCGGCCAGCTATAGTTTATAGTTGGTGCCGGCTGCTAACCGGAAAGCAGAGGCAGCTATAGTTTAAACCAACTATGGGTAAACAGGAATAGCCGCTATAGTTGGTAGCGGCTATTGTAACAAGAGCCCGAAAGGCTCCGGTATAGGTAGCTGTGTTGCAGGCGTGTGCCGGCGCAGCTACCTATACCTTATCTTTAAAAACAGGATTGTAAAATTTTGCCAAATGGCTTAGCTAACAAGCTTCACTTTAACAGCTACCAGGCCTTTCTGTCCTTTCTCTACCTCAAAAGTAACCTTGTTGCCTTCGGCTATTGTACCGGCCAGGCCGTTCTGGTGCACAAAAATGCTTTCCTGTGTATCGTGGTCTCTTATAAAGCCATAGCCTTTGGAGGCATTAAACATGGTGACGGTTCCTTTCCGGATGAGGTCTTCCGGATCTGGTGGGGCCTGCCGGGAGATATTGATCTGGATATCCTCCGCCTTCACATCTTTTTTCTTCTTCGTCGGATCCGGCGGCGTATCAGATATGTTACCGAATTCGTCAACATAGGCCATCATTTCGTCAATGCCCTTGCCTTTGCTGGAGTGGGTTTTGCGGTCTTCGCGCTTCTGCTCCTTGTCTTGTCTTTTGCGTAATTTCTTTTTCTCTTTTTCCTTTTTACTGAAGGTTTCCTGTGATCTACCCATTTATAGTTTTTGGTTTTTGATTTGGTTACATATACGGTTCGGCTTTGTTAACAGCTTATTTTGCCAGGTAATTGGTGCCGTTGCGGATCCACTTTTCAAAAAAGTTGTTATCGCTGAACTCGCCTGTCAGCAGCTCAAACTCATCTGCATCGCTGTTAACTCTGGAGTCCATAAAGCCTGGCAGCGAGTCCTGGTTGTTCGGTATCCAGTCCTGTCCTTTTTTCAGCGCAACGCAGATGTATTCGCGTGTGGTGGTGTCAACTAAATATTTACGGTTCATGGTGGGGCAGTGTTAAATGGTTAAACAGATGGCAGCCGGAGCGGCGCAAACAAATAAAAAAGCCTTACAGGACGTAAGGCTTTCTTAACATGATGTATGAAGCCAGACTAAGCTAACTTTACATTGACTGCATTCAGTCCTCTTTTTCCTTCTTTCAGTTCGAACGTTACTCTGTCGTTCTCTCTGATTTCATTGATCAAACCGGTTACGTGTACAAAGTACTCCTGATTTGAATTGTCTTCTTTGATAAAGCCAAACCCTTTGGTGTCATTGAAGAATTTTACTGTTCCTTGATTCATGTGATTTTGTTTATGATATACCTATTACATTTTTGGAGGCATATCCGTTCATTATTTGGTACAATGTACGATAAAAAATTTACAAAACGCGATATGAGTAACTAAATAAGTGAAAATTGTAACTATAAAAGTGAATATTTATACTTTGCGCCGGTTTTGTCCGTTACCAGACACAGCAGTTTCTCAAAATTGCTTAACTTCAGTCCCGGAAACTATCCTTAACCTCAACCTGACATCTGTATGAAAAAACACTACCTTGTACTAAGCGGACTTGCGCTGTCAACGCTGCTGTTTACAGCTCCTGCGAGCGCTGGCAATACAACTACCAACCCCGTTACCAAAACCGCAGCAGCTGCAACCACACTGCCGGTGAACACCGAAGCCAGCACCATGAAGTGGAATGCCAAAAAAGTGGGTGGCGAGCATTACGGAACGATAAAGCTGGCAAATGGCGCCCTGCAGGTAAAAGGCACCAAACTGACAGGCGGCAGCTTTACCATTGATATGAACACCATTGTGGTGGAGGATATTACCCGTGCCGACTCGAACAAGCGCCTGACCGACCACCTGAAATCAGATGACTTTTTCAGCGTTGAAAAGCACCCGGCTGCCACCTTTACCATTACTAAAGCTACCTTACTAAAAGTAAAGACAGGTGAGAACTATAGCATAACCGGCAACCTGACCATTAAAGGCATTACTCACCCAATCACGTTTCCGGCTACAGTAACTATAAATGGCAAAAGCGCCACTGCCGCCGCCACAATAGAAGTAGACCGCACCAAATACGACATCAAGTACCGTTCCGGCCTGGTAGGCACCGCTGCCGACAAGATCATTTACGACAACTTTACCATCGACCTGAAATTGACTGCCGGAGAAACTGCCGGTAAACAACTGGGCACGAAATAAGCATGCCTATAGTTAGGCTAACTATAGCAAATGGTTAACCCAACTATAGCAAACAAAATATCCCGGCCACATAAAGTAGCCGGGATATTTTGTTTTAGCGCAACGCTAATCAACCTTAGTTGTAATTCAGTTATTCTGTTAAGAACGCGCTCTTAAACTATAGTTTGTTACTGCTTTGGTGTAATTTTCCAGAGCTCGCCGTTTTCCTGATCGGTTACTACATAAAGCGCGCCATCCGGGCCCTGGCGCACGTCGCGAATGCGCTGGCTGCGGTCTTTCAGCAGGTGCTCTTCGCCGGTTACGCGGTCATTCTCCAGCTTCAGGCGTACCAGCATCATGTCTTTCAGGCTACCAATAAACAGGTTGCCTTTCCACTCCGGAAACAGGTTGCCGGAATAGAACTGTGCTCCGGCTGGCGCTATCACCGGGTCCCAGTAATAGACCGGATCTACGTAGCCCTGCTTGGTGGTCACTGAATTAGGAACAGGTTTGCCACTGTACTCTTCCCCGAAGGTTACCAGCGGCCAGCCATAGTTCTTGCCTTTCTCGATCAGGTTCACTTCGTCGCCGCCCTGCGGGCCATGTTCTACTGCCCATAGTCTTCCCTGTTCGTCAATAGCTGCCGACTGCACATTACGATGGCCCACCGACCAGATCTCCGGCATGGCGCCCTGCTGGTTCAGGAACGGGTTCTCAGGTGCTGGTTTTCCGTCTGTAGTAATGCGCAGAATTTTGCCCATATGGCTGTCCATGTGCTGTGCCTGCGGACGTATTTCCAGGTCGGAGCGTTCGCCCAGGGTTACAAACAGCATACCATCGGGTCCGAAGGCAAGGCGGGAGCCATAGTGCATGGTGCCGTTATAAGCCGGCTTAGCCTGGAAAATTACCTTTACCTGCGACAGGCTGCTGCGGTCTTCTGATAAAACACCTTTGGCTACACTGGTGGCATTGCCGTTGCCGCGCGGCTCCGAAAAGCTCCAGTAAATGGTGCGGTCAGATGCAAAGTTGGGGCTAAGCGCCACATCCAGCAGACCGCCCTGGCCACGTGCATCTACTTTAGGAACACCTTTGATAGGCGCACCCATTTTACCGTCTGCCGTGATGATGCGCAGCTGGCCGGGCTTTTCGGTTACCAGCAGGTCGCCGTTCGGCAGCGGCTCTACTGCCCATGGGTTTTTCAGGCCTTTTGCAAGTACAGTAACCTGTAGCGGGGTGCTGGTGGTAATACCGCAGGCGCGGTTCTGTTCCTTAAAAGTAGGTTTCTGCTCCGGTACATTGGCTGTGCGTGTTTCCAGCGGTTGGCAGTCTGCTGAGGTGTTTGCAGCAGTGGCGGTAGAGTCAGAAGTATCGGTGCCGGTCTCGGTCGTCTCGTTTTCGGCGGTAGTGGCAGTACGCTGGTTGCAGGAGGTGCCGATGATCGCAAGTGCCAGCGCCCAGGGTAAAATCAGTTGTAAATTCTTCATAGTTTCGTTTTTTGATATGAGTGTTTAGCCGCAGTAAATCTCTTATTTTACTCTATAAGTCTTATTTATGTTTAAGGGCTACGCTGCGCTCCCTGTTATAGTTCAGATGCCTGTCGTTCAGGCTTCTGCGTTGTTGCCGGGAGCAGGACCCAAACTATAGTTTCCTGCGCCGCTACTTCTTTTTACCTGCATAGCTGTAGCATTAATGGCGCCGGCCCGTATAGATTTCAGGTGGTTGCAGTGCCGGACACATCGCAAACTATAGCTTCGCTCAAAACACAGAAAGGCAACTATAGTTTGTGTACGTTTATAGTTTACCAGCCTTCAACCATTAACACACACCACAAACCTCTTACTACGGATCATTACCACCCACCAGGTCCGCAGCCGCCAATAACTATAGTTGCATATAACCAGAACAGGATGGCGGCTTTTCTATACTTTCTGCTTTTTAGTCAAGCTATTTAGCAGGAAGCCTTTATCACGAATATCTAAACATAAGATCGTATGAGTTCACAAGGTCAACCAAACTTCCTGCTCATAGTTGTGGACGACATGGGCTATTCTGACTGTCAGCCTTTTGGCGGAGAGATCAGCACACCAAACCTGCAGCAACTGGCAGATAACGGGGTACGCTTCCGTAATTTTCATACTTCGGCGTTGTGTGCGCCTACAAGGGCCATGTTACTATCCGGTTGCGACAACCACCATGCCGGGCTGGGCAATATGCCAACGGCGCATTCCACTAACCAGTACATGCAGCCCGGCTATGAAGGGTATCTCAACAAAGATGTGCTGACCATTCCGGAAATACTGAAAGAGGCAGGCTACCATACCTACATGGCTGGTAAATGGCACCTCGGCGAACTCGAAGGTTTCCGGCCGCATGCCCGTGGCTTTGAGCGAACCTTTTCTTTTTTAGGAGGCGGTGTCAGTCATTTTAAGGACCAGCGTGCCCTGAGCGAATTTGAGCAGCCGCACACCGAGTACTCGGAAAACGGACAAACAGTGGAAAACCTGCCGGAGGACTTTTACTCATCGGACTACTACACCGATAAAATGATGCAGTACATAACCGAGCAGGACGATGGGGAGCCTTTTTTTGCTTACCTGGCCTTTACTGCGCCGCACGACCCGCTGCAAGTGCCGGATGGCTGGCTGGATAAATACAAAGGCGTGTATGATGGCGGTTATGATGCGATCCGGGATCAGCGCCTGCAACGGATGAAAGAGCTCGGACTGGTACCCAACGATCTGACCCCGAATGAAGGCAGCGGGGAGTTTAAAAAATGGAACGAACTGACGGAAGAGGAACGGACAGAGGCGTCGAGGAAAATGGAGATCTATGCGGCCATGATCGAGAACCTGGACTGGAACCTGGGGCGCCTGTTCGATAAACTGAAAGAGCTTAATAAATTCGACGACACCATTATTTTCTTTTTGTCGGATAACGGGGCCAACCCCAAAGAGCCCCACTTTTACGCTCCTAACACCAAGGAGTCGATTGCCCGGGAATACGATAACCGCCTGGAAAATTACGGTAAGATCAACTCGTTTATCTCTATAGGCGGGGCCTGGGCCGAAGTGGCCAATACACCTTTGTCTTACTTCAAGATCACGACCTATGAGGGCGGTACCCAGACGCCGCTCATTGTTTCGGGCAGGCGCATGCACCGGCGCGGCGTGGTAACCGACCAGGTGCTCCACGTTACCGATATTCTGCCTACGATCTTAGATTTTGCCAACATCAGTTACCCGAAAGAAAAAGGGATGAAACCACTCTACGGCACCACCCTGAAACCATACCTGCAGCAAGAAACCAAACAACCGGTACGCAATGCCTTTGATGTGCTTGGCTATGAAATAACCGAATGCAAAGCCGTGATGAAAGGCGAATGGAAACTGATCTTTATGCCGCCGCCCTATGGCGAAGGAGACGAATGGCATTTGTTTAACCTTAAGGAAGACATCAAAGAAGAAAACAACGTAGCCGCACAATTTCCCGATAAGTTTAACGAGCTGAAAGCCGAATGGAATGCCTATGTGCTCTCAGTGGGGTATATTAAGGCCAACGACGAAAGAGCAGTGGCCAAGCTTGGGTACGAAGAATTTTACCGGTTCGATCCGAAGCACCGGATAGCTCCGGAAACGGGGCTGGCTACAACTGCCAGAAACACCGGAAAAGCTTCTAAAAAGAGCGCGCCTAAAAAGGATAACTCTAAAAAGAATGCACCAAATAAGAATGCTCCCAAAAAGAACATTCAGCCGACAAAGCTGGGCGATTAAGGGATAGTTTTCTGTTTGAGACCCTGGTTTGCAGAGCGGCTATAGTTAACACAGCTTTCGCGGCAGCCGGAGTAACTATAGTTTGTAAAGGCATGAACACGAATCCGGAATATAAAAACGGCAACAAAACGACAGACCCTCCGGAAGACCTGCTTCCGGGAGAGGCAACGCTGAAACGCACGGTAGAAGCGCGCCGCCAGAAGCAGGCAAAGGTCTCTACACTGAAAGATGATGCCAATGCCGGACTGACCGTAGCCATGAACGAGATTCCGGACGGAATGGCATGCGGCCTGCTGGCCGGGGTAAGCCCTGTGATGGGGTTGTTTGCCGCAGTATATGGGTGTCTGGTGGGGGGTATCTTCAACAGCTCCAAACTGATGATCATTTCTACCACCAGTGCGGCTGCTTTTCTGTTGTATCAGCTTACACAGGCTTACCCGGAAGCCCAGCGCGTGGACGCTCTGCTTTTGCTGGTCATTGTATCCGGTATACTCATGATCCTGATGGGGCTATTGAAGCTTGGCAACCTGGTGCGGTTTGTTTCCCATTCGGTGATGACGGGCTTCCTGGCGGGCATTTCTATCCTTACCATTTTAAGCCAGCTGCCTACGCTGTTTGCCATTCATGCCGAGGGCCCAAACAAGGTGCTGCAGACGATAGACCTGTTTCAGAAAATACAGCTTACCAACTGGCATGCGCTGCTACCTGGTTTGGCTACCATTTTTTTATGTTAGTGCTGCCCCGGACGCCCCTTGGCAATAAATCGGCTATAGTTTCCATTGCGCTGCCGTCGCTCTTTATTTTTTTCATGCAGTGGGCCGATGTGGAGGTGGTGCATGATGTAGGGGATATACCAGATGGTTTGCCTCCGTTCCGGCTTCCCGATTTCACGCTGCTGCAACCGGCCTTGTTCAGTGGTGCGCTTTCGCTGGCGCTTATTTCCCTGATACAGGCAGCAGGCGTCAGCCAGAGTGTGCCCAACCCGGATGGCTCGCGGTCCAACACATCCAAAGATTTTGTCAGTCAGGGGATTGCCAATGTTACATCGGGGCTGTTTGGTGGCATTGGTGTGGGTGGTTCGCTGGGCTCTACGTCGTTAAACATTGTGTCGGGTGCCAGGAGCCGGTGGGCCGGCATTTTTTCGGGCTTGCTGGTGCTGGCGCTTGTCTTGCTGCTGCCTGCTTTGATCGGGAATGTAGCTATGCCGGTGCTGGCGGCTGTCATGATCTATGCCATGGCAAGCTCCCTGAAACTGGAAGAGAACAGGCAGGTCTGGAATGCCGGATGGGCCTCCAGGATCGGCCTTATCTGTACCTTTTTAGTTACCCTGTTTATGCCCGTTCAGTACGCCGTGCTCATTGGTGTACTGTTATCCTTTACCCTTTATTTCCTGACATCGTCGCGGTTGGTAAAGCTGCACCGGCGGGAACTTGTAAACGAAGGCTGGTTTAAGGAAACAGCCATGCCCACCCAAATAGAAAGTGAGACAATACACATTTTTGCGGTAGATGGTGACCTGCATTTTGCCGGTGCCCGGATACTGGAAAATCAATGGCCTATAGTTGCACCGCAAACCCACCGCCCGGTCATCATCCTGGAAATGCGAGGTCGGAATAACATCGGTGCGACCCTGACAGAAGTGATCGAGAAATTTTACGAAAAGATCGAAAAGGCAGGAGGAAGGTTCTATATCACTGAATTAGGACAGAACAGCTTTGCCGGTTTTCAGGCGCAGGCAACACCCGAGGTGTTAGAAGACATACAGCTATGGAGGAAAGAAGAGATCATTGGGAACAGCACCCGACAGGCAGTGCAGGACGCACAGGACTGGCTTAAAAGCAACACAATAGCTTCCTGAATTTGGTTCTTATCGTTAAAGTTGATGCGCTGTCGTGTTGTTTACTGACGATTGCTAAAAGTTATAGTTCCAACTATAGTTTGTAACGGCTATCCAGTTGTGTCATTAAATTTTCGATTTCTCATTGCGCTACACGCAGAAAGTGGTTTAAATTCGTATGATAATCAGCAGGAAATTACAGGTTAACCAGGAGAGCCAATGAGTACCAGATCAAGAGACCAGCAGAAGAAGCAGCGCCAGAAAGAGTTCAGGGAAAGAAAAGAACACCAGGAACAACAGAAAGCTTTAGCAAAGAAAGCGAAACGCAATTCCGCTGGAAACGACGGTGAAATAGCCAACCCAAAGACCGAAGCGTAATTCCTGTTTCAACATTCCTGGAACTATAGCAATTAACATTTTGGGTCAGAATTTTTGAAAGCTGATGCAGTATCAGGCCTGGCGGTAATACACCCGAGTTCGCTTATGTTATAGTTGGGCAAATATTCCCTCCGTACAAAGCAGTACTATCCCCAGTAAAGTATTTCCTGCTATTATGGTTGTATTGGCTAACAGAAGTGCTATCCGTGGGCCTGGTAGTGAGGTTGTCTGATGGAAGTATTACATTGAGATTTACACAACCTGAACCCATCTGATGAAGAAGATACTTTATGTAGCTGTTGCCCTGAGCATGGCCTCCTGCTCTGCCGATAATGCACTGGAAGATACCTTATACAATGTAGTAGAGGCCGGCGCCAACATGGCTATCGATTCGCTGCACCAGGCGGCAGACAGAGAACTGGAACGGCACACCGGTATAGATTCGCTGGCTTCCAGAATTAGTGCTTCCGATACAATTAATGTGGAGCGCGAAGTGAAACGGAAAATAATAGAAAGCCTGTCGGAATAGTGTAAAGCTGGTGTGAACTATAGCCGGTGTGTGCGGGAATAAGCCCGCGCAACAGGTAACCTGAAAATGACTTGTGTCATAGTTTGAGAACCCGGAAGGGAGTTACTTTGGCCTCAGGTAAACTATAGTCTTCATGATCACACCGCAACTTCTGCAGCCTTCCAGTATAGCCATTGTGGGCGCATCCAACGATACCTCCAAACCAGGAGGAAAAGTGCTCTTCAACATTCTAAAACATGGGTATGCCGGGAAGGTGTATGGCGTAAACCCCAGAGAGCAGCAGGTGCAGGGAGTGCCTTGTTACCCAACCTGCGACGACCTGCCGGATGTAGACCTGGCGATTATCGCGATTGCTGCGCACCAGGTGGAGGCCGCTCTAAGTTCCCTTGCCTATCATAAAAACTGCAAAGCGTTCATCCTTTTCTCGGCTGGTTTCAGCGAGGCAGGCGAGACCGGTAAAGCGCTGGAGCAACGCTGCGTACAGATATTAGAAGAAGTGGGTGCAACGCTCATCGGTCCGAACTGCATCGGTGTTATTACCGGCAACTATAAAGGCGTTTTTGCCGGTCCGGTGCCTGCATATGATCCGATGGGCTGTGACTGTGTATCTGCTTCCGGAGCAACGATGGTGTACCTGCTGGAATCCGCGATTCCGAGGGGATTGAAATTCCGGGATATTTTTTCGGTTGGCAACAGCGCCCAGATAGGAGTAGAGGATGTGCTGCAATATTGGGACGAAACGTACGATCCGGCTTATAGTTCCAGCATCAAACTGCTGTACATGGAGCAGATCGCAGACCCCGCGCGCTTCCTGAAACATGCCCGCTCGCTTGTTAACAAAGGCTGCCGGATTGCGGCTATAAAGGCAGGAAATACAGAGGCTGGCTCAAGAGCTGTTTCCTCGCACACCGGGGCTTTGGCCGGCTCCGATGCCGCCGTAAGTGCACTGTTTCGGAAAGCGGGCATTATCCGTTGTTACAGCCGGATAGAGCTGGTGTATGTAGCCGCTATCTTCACTATAAAACCTTTAAAAGGTAACCGCATAGCCGTGATCACGCATGCCGGTGGACCGGGCGTAATGCTGACCGATATACTGGTAAAAGGCGGGATGGAAGTGCCGCCTATAGAAGGCCCCAAAGCAGGTGAGTTGCTGGCAAAACTACATCCGGGCTCCTCTGTCTCAAACCCCATCGATTTTCTGGCAACCGGTAATGCGCAGCAGTTAGGCGAGATACTGGACTATGTAGACAACGAATTTGATGATATAGATGGGGCAGTCGTGGTATTCGGCACCACAGGTATGTGGCGGGTGGATGATGTGTACCAGGTGCTGCACGAAAAGATAAAGACTTGCCGTAAACCAATTTTTCCGATCCTGCCCTCCGCTATACAGGCCGCCGAAGAAGTGAGCCATTTCCATACCATGGGCCACGTCAATTTTACGGATGAAGTAAGTTTTGGCTATGTGTTGTCCAGGGTAAATAAATTGCAGCAACCTTACCCGGATGCCCCGCTTCCTATAGTTGATGTGCCCCGCATCCGGGAGGTGATAGGAAACAATACGACTGGCTATCTTCCACCAGAAGATGTGAATACGTTGCTCCAGGCAGCAGGTATTGCCACGGCTGCGCAGGCTACTATAAAATCAGAAGCGGAAGCTATAGTTGCGGCAAAAGAGTTAGGTTTCCCGCTGGTGATGAAAGTAGTTGGGCCGGTGCATAAATCGGATGTAGGCGGTGTTGTGATTGGCATACAAAATGAGCAGGAGGTTGCGGCCAACTATAAGCGCTTGATGGCTATAGTTGGTGCGGAAGCCGTACTGCTGCAGCAACAACGCAGCGGGATTGAAATATACATGGGGGCCAAGGCAGAGCCACCGTTTGGCAAACTCGTACTTTGTGGCTTGGGTGGCATTTTTGTAGAGGTTTTCAAGGACATATCTGCGGCTTTGTCGCCGGTGCACAGCGAGGAAGCAGCCCGCATGATCCGCCGCCTGCGCGCTTACCCGATCATACAGGGTGCCCGGGGCAAACCCGGTGTAAGTGAGGAGTTGCTGGTCCAGACCATCCTGAAACTAAGCGCCCTGCTCGAAGCCGCTCCTGAGATCAGTGAAATGGACATAAATCCACTATTAGGAAGTCCGCAAGCTTTGGTAGCGGTTGATGCCCGCATCTTCATTGACAGGTAACTCTCCTGAAGTACCCATTCCACTAAAATACCCGAAAGCCAACTATAGCGTAGGGTTATAGAACTATAAAAGGCCGCTCTGTTTACTGCAGTGCGGCCTTTTAACATACAATTAAATGTAACAGCACTAGAGTTTACCTGCTATAGTATAATGCCTGCTTCCTACGCAAGGAGGAACGTATTGTCCAGATTCGCAGTAGGTTGATCAATGATTTTAATTCTTCCTCAATTTCTGCCCATGCAGTAATGTTGATGCAGTTTAAGAGGTGTTATACATTTTGAAAATCTAAAACTAAGTAAGATATTTGTAACTGAAAAACAGCTATAAACTATAGCTGTATGTGAGTTGATTGTATTATTTCTAAAACCTGAAAGATGCTTGATTTAATATTGTTAGTAGACGATGACGAGACCACTAACATTTTGAATAAACGCTTGCTGGAAGAAATGCAGGTAGCCAGGCAGATTAAGGTTTGCACGAATGGTAAAGAAGCAATTGAGTACCTGACTGATGCGTGCAGTGAAGATGGTGCATCAGAAAATATCTGCCCGGATCTTATATTCCTGGATATCAAGATGCCGGTAATGGACGGGTTCTCGTTCCTGGAAGAATATCACAGCCGTAACCTGGACTCTAAAGATCATGTCATCATTATGATGCTTACTTCTTCGGCCAGTTTTTACGATCTGGAGCGCTTGAAGAACTATAACCGGGTTAAAAAACACTACTCCAAAACCCTTACCAAACACGACGTACAGGAAGTATTGCAGGAGTTTTTCTCCAAAAGCAGATAATCAAAAGAGAAGCCTGATCTTTCGGATCAGGCTTTTTTTATTCCTATAGTTTAAACCAAGGGAGTAAGTTCGGCGGCAGGCCAGGTAAAAGTAAAGCGTGAACCCCGCCCTTTTGATTCTACCCATATTTTCCCGCCTTTACCTGTTATTATCTTTTTAACGATGGCCAGTCCTAAGCCAGTGCCGGCTGTAGCTTTGTTTACCGTAAAGTACATGTTAAAGATATTGGTGTGTAAAGCGTCTGGTATCCCCGGGCCATTATCTTCTACTGTAAACAATACCCAGTCGTGCTGAATGTTAAACGAAACAGAGATGGTGGCGCCCTGCTGCATGTCGTGGTACTTAATGGCATTGCCGATCAGGTTGCTGAAAACCTGGTGCAGCAGAATGACTTCGGTGGTAAGTGTAAAAGTAGTAGCCGGAAAAAGGATCTGAACATGCTCCGGCACTCTTAACAGGCCTTTTATTTCGCGCAGTACCTCAAGCAGGTCTACTTTTGATTTGGCAATGTTTCTGCTGCCCGCCAGCGAGTACGAAAGGATACTCATGATAAACTGGTCCATGCGGGTTGTTTGCTTGTGCAGCAACGGTAGCAGTTCCTTTACATCGTCCAGTCGGTTACTTTCCAGGTAATCCTGCATGGCGCGGGCAAGGCCGTCTATGTTCTGTAAAGGGGCACGCAGGTCATGAGACACGGTGTGGGCAAACGTGTCGAGCTCCTTGTTTATCTCCTGCAATCGTTCGTTCTGTTGTTCGCGCTCCTGTAACAGTACCTGTATTTCCTGGTTATTCTGCTGTAGCTGTTCGTTCAGCCTGCTGATCTCCTGCAGCTGTTGTTCGGCAACTTCGTTACGTTCGCGCAGCTGGTCCAGCACTTCCAGCAATTGCATGTTCTGGCGCTTTATCTCTGCATAAGGCGACACGCTGTCCGTATCAAACTCGTAGGTCCAGGACTCGGCGATGGCTTTGGTTACAGGTGGAGCATTGTGCTGCAGGCGCTGGCGCAGGGTAACCCGGGTACCTTTTTCAAACTCACTCTCAATGGTAAAAAAATCAACCAGCTTGCGCGAGTTAGCCAATCCGGAGCCTTTCATTGTAGAGCTGCCTTTATGCTGTTTCAGCAGGTAATCGATGTTGCCGATGCCACGGCCACGGTCACTGACTACCGCCTCGATGTATTTTACGCCATGCTCTTCGGGTAAATTAAAAACTATAGTTCCGTTGCCTACATGCTCCACCACGTTCCGGCAAATTTCAGAAACAGCTGTGGCAAACTTGGTCTGGTTGGCAATGGTAATGCCCAGCTTTTCGGAGAGCTGTTTTGCCCGTTTGTAAGCCAGCACTACATCCAGCTCGTTTGCAATGTTAATCTTGAGAATACTTCGTGGCATGTGGTCTGCACTTAATTTCTTGAACGGGCAACAACTACAAGGGCATCATCAGTTTCACGACGGAAGTCGCGGTAAAGCACAGCTGCAATGATACTTACATCGTGGCGGTGCAGGTTAGGGTATTTGCTCAGGTCGCTGCGCGAAAGAATACCATCGGAGTGGAGTATGAGCAACTTGTTTTTTTCCCAGTCCATTACCTGGGTATTAAGTGTAGTTGGTATGTTATGGCCCAGAATTCCATTATAGGAGATAATGTTTTTGCTGGATGAATTAACTATAGCAGCCCCATCAGGAGTGTAAACCTTACCTGCTATGTTACCAATACCACAGTACCTCATTTTGTTCTGCGCCAGGCTGATCTGTACTATAGTTCCTACGGCGCCGCGTGTTTTACGGATCGCTGTGTGAATACCCCGGAGGTTGCTGGCCGGGTCTGAACTATAGTTCTCCAGAAAGTAATGTGCGGCCTCTGTGCTGGCATCTTCGGCGGCGGAACCATGTCCGAGACCATCCAGGGCTATCAGGTAACAGGTGCGCCCATTTTCGATCATAGCAAAGCCATCGCCGCAAAACTGTTCGTTCATTTTAGGTACCAGCAGGGCACCTACATCAAAACTACCGGAAATACGTGGGGCTTCAGCCTGTCCTTTATAGATGCGGGAAAGCAAGACCGTGCCGCACCCCGAGGAAGAGAACATATCAAACACATGCGACTGCCGCACAATGGCTCCCAGACCTTCGCCGGCTGTGCCAGCGGTAGAGTTGCCATCTTTCAGCATTCGCTGCGGGTCCTTCATGCCCGGGCCGTTATCCAGGCACAGTATTTCAAGGGCGTTATCGTGGGTGTATTTTACCAGCATTTCGCCCCCTTGCGGGGCGTGCTTATGCAGATTGGTTGCCATCTCCGACACCACAATGTTAATGCGCCCTACTTCGGCAGGGGAGAAGCCATAGCTCTCGGCCAGGCGGGCAATATCACGTTTTACAATATTTGCAAAACTTCTGTCTGACAGTATAAAACGTTGGTGGTGCTTAACGTCCATTTTTCCAGTGAGTAACCGTAACTGTTGTACCCGAGCCAACCTTGCTCTTTATATCGAATTCGTTTACAAGGCGCTTGGCACCCGGTAAGCCCAACCCGAGGCTGCGGCCCGTCGAAAAGCCATCCTGCATTGCCTGCGGGATGTTCTCGATGCCGGGGCCTTCGTCTACAAAAGTTAATCTTACGCCTGTCTGGCCGTTTTTGCTGATTATTTCGAGGATAATTTTTCCGCCGTTGGCATACTTTAGCATGTTCCGGACAAGCTCGCTGGCTGCTGTTATGAGCTTGGTCTGGTTTACCAGGCTCATCCCTATTTTTGTGCTCAGCTCACGCACCCGGTTCCGGAAAGGTACAACGTCCTGCTCACGCACGATCTGCATCGTGTCTTTAGTCATCGTGATCATCAGTCTCCCCGTCGTTATCTTCCTCTGCTTGCTCGGTTAAAATATCTGTTTTATCATAAAGTAGCTCCATGCCTTTCTCTACGTTCAGAGCCGTGTGTACGCCCTGCAAGGTAAGGCCCAGCTCTACCAGGGTAATGGCAACAGCAGGCTGCATGCCCACTACTACTGTTTCGGCATCCATGATGCGCGACATCGAGGCGATATTGCCCAGAATGCGGCCCATAAAGGAGTCAACTATGTTTACGGCAGAAATATCAATAAGCACGCCGCGGGCACCGGTTTTGCTAACCATATTGATCAGGTCGTTCTCCAGGTTCAGGGCCAGCCTGTCGTAAAGGTCTACCTGTATAGTTACCAGCAGGAAGGGGCCCATCTTTAAAATAGGAATCCGTTCCATGCTGTTATTTTATAATGCGGTTAGTATTAACGGTTGTTTTTTTAGGTTTTACCTCGAGGGCGAGCATGTTAAACGCCAGCAGCAGGGCACTTGCCAGCGTAGCTTTTGTTTTAACGTTCGACAGATCGATGCCCAGGTGAACTATAGTTTGCGCAATTTCGGCACGGATACCGGAGATGATACATTCTGCTCCCATCAGGCGGGTGGCGCTCACTGTTTTGATCAGGTGCTGCGCTACTAATGAATCGACGGCAGGTACACCTGATATGTCTAAAATGGCAATGCTGCTGCCGGTATTTACAATTTCCTGTAACAGGTTTTCCATTACAACCTGCGTGCGCGAGCTGTCCAGGGTACCGATAATTGGCAGGGCCAGAATGCCATCCCACACCCGGATTACCGGCGTAGAGATTTCGTTAATCTCATCGGTCTGGCGTAAAATAACTTCTTCGCGACCTCTTAAATACGTTTCGAAGGTCAGTATGCTCAGGCTATCCAGCAATCTGTTAATCTGCAGCACTTCTTTGTACAGCAACTCCGGCTGATCACGGCGCTCTTTCTCCAGTACATCGGTAAGCGCAATTTTCAGACTCAGTACATACAGGGTTGTTTCGCACGGGGTAAAGCCCTGGCGAGCACGCGTTACCGAAATATCGCTCAGTATATCCGTTACCTGCTCAAATTCATTTGCGTAGATATCATCGAAATTGCCTTTTTCAATGGCTGAAAGCAGACCGTTCAACAATTCTTCTGACTGACGGCGAAGGTCATCGTTCGATATCAGGTCTTCGCGTAGCGACTCATCTGCCAACTGGTTTTGCATCCAGTTCTCAAGGATGGCCTTCTTCTTTTTTTTGAGCAATTGCGCTGTTGGGTTCATAGGCTAATAGCTTTGTTTTAGCAGATATGTGTATAGTTAGTATCGAATATTTGCGAAGGTAACTCTAACAGCTAAGCATCACAATTTTTTGATAATGTTTTAAAAATAGAGGGCTTTACCGGCGGTGTTTGTTTTGAAGCTATAGTTGCTTTCAATGCAGTTTATAAACAGCTGCAACTATAGCCCTGTACTCTACTTATAAGCAAGCATAAAAGGTTACACGATCTGGGCGAAACTGTTAATTGTTCTCTCAGTGAGAGCCTCACTACCAAGTACGGAAGTACCTCTTATAAGAGGCCATTTGTAACTTCATTACCACCGCGTCAGCATCTGTTTACTGCAGGTAGTCAGACCCTCGTAAAAAATGAAGCTGCCCGTATTGATCAGGCAGCTTCATGCAGGTTTTTAATTTCTGACCATATTCTTTAAGAATTCTGCTACTTCCGGTGTATCGTAATCGGCCATGCCTTCCTGCTTGGCAATGATCTTGCCTTCGGGCGAGATGATGAAGGTTGTTGGAATGGCATTGGAGTAGAACTCCTGCGGGAAATTGCTGGCAGGCATGTAGACCGGGAAGGTGTACTTTTTCTTGTCGATAAATTTCTTCACCTTCTCCATACCGCCTTCGTCCACGCTCAGCATTACAAAGGCAATCTTATCAGAACCTACCTTGTCGTATAAGGACTGAATATTCGGCATTTCGGCGATGCAGGGCGGACACCAGGTTGCCCAGATGTTGAGAAATACCACTTTCCCTTTCAGGCTTTCAAATGTTACCTGGTTGCCCTCCAGGTCCACCATCCTGAAACCGGCTCCGGCCATTTGGGTATTGGCCACGGCAGCGGCCTCTACCACTGCGGTTGCATCCGGGTTTTGCAGTGTTTCCGGTACATCCGCATTTTTAATACCGGTTGCCAGCAGCATGCGCTGCACCTGTCCGATGGCCTCTGTATGTAAACCTGTTAAGTATAGAATCCCGAATACGCCAAGCATCACTGCCCAGCCCGGTATGTCTTTTATCGAAAATTTCTTCTTGTTCATGATGTCATGTATTTTTTAGGAATCAGATAGCGTGGCTTTAACCAGCCATCGTTTTGTTCGGGCTGCCCCGGCAAGGCAGCACCAAATCTGGTATTTTAATAAATCATTTGTCCGACAGGTCAAACCTATAGCCACACTTATTGGCTTAGCATAGGTTTGGCATTAACAGTTGTAACTCTAAACAAGCAAGCTGTTAACTGCTATAGGTAAACTATAGTTTAAGAAAGCCGGGGAGGCTCAGGGTCGTACTCGATAGTGGGAGAAAGGTACTTCCGGATATGGGGAAGCCTGTAGCTACGTATAGTTGTAGACGTTTTGTCAGACGCGGATTGCTGCTCCTGAACGATTGCAAACACCTGCTGGCTGCAATCTGAAGCGATACCTGCATTGCTCTGCTGACCGGAAAGTGGATGATGCCTGAGGCATTTTTTAGTACAGGTTCTTTTGCCCGAAAACCTGCTGTATTTGCAGTCCTTTTTCAGCGCTGCCTGCTGTGTAAAGCTTCGCAAACTGTTACTCTTCGGCATTGTGAAGAGCAGTAGTGTGAAGCTTACAAATAACAGCAGGTAGTTTCGCATATTTTTAAGGCGCTATTGTTTCTGCCAGAAAAAGCGCAGACGGTTAAACTTTACTTGAATATGTAAATAGTCAGGTAGCTTTAACAAAGATAGCACTACATTCATTACAATACCGAAAACCTTTTCGGCAAACTTCGGAATCACATCGCGTTCCAGCCACCATTATGTCAATTAGTTTAGCCAGTATTTTTTAATGCGGTAGTCTGTCTTTTACAACACCATAAGTAAAGGTGCCAACTATAGCTCCGGTTATTGCCAGTAAAAATGCCCAGAAACCATGTCCTAAGTTCACGAACAAAGGTCCCGGACAGGCACCGGTCAGTGCCCATCCTAACCCAAAGATGGTACCACCCAGCAAGTAGCGCGAAACCGACTTCTCTTTCGGTGTAAATACGATCGGGTTGCCCTGGTAATCACGCAGGTTGTATTTTTTGATGATGTATGTAATGAGCAGGCCTAACGCCACGGCTGTACCAATAATGCCATACATATGGAAAGACTGGAACCGGAACATTTCCTGAATGCGGAACCACGAAATAGCTTCCGACTTACTCATCACGATTCCGAACAAAATGCCGGCAAGTATAAATTTTAATCCTTTCACGGTGAATTAATTACTAAAGATTAATGATGAATGACTAATTAGGGATGTGTAGTGATTAGTGGAGATTATTATACTCTCCACATTATTCAGTACTCATTACTAATTATTCATTATTTAAAAGATAAGCGGTAGCAGCACGAACGTTGTTATCAAACCTCCGATAAAGAAGCCGATAACGGCAATAAGCGATGGTAACTGCAGGTTGGATAAACCACTGATCGCGTGCCCCGATGTGCAGCCTCCGGCATAGCGCGAACCAAACCCGATCATGAAGCCACCTGAAAGCAGGATCAAAAATCCTTTGACCGTGAAGAGTGATTCCAGGCTGAAAATCTCCATTGGCTGCAATGCCTCCGGTGCCGAAATACCCATTTGGTTTAAGTCCTGTATAGTAGCTTTTGAGATCTGTACAACCTCACCGGTTGACAAAAATTCCGAAGCGATAAACCCACCTATGATGGCACCAACTAAGAACAGCAGGTTCCAGGTCTGAGCACGCCAGTCAAAATCAAAGAAGTCTACTTTTTTACCGGCTCCACAGGCGGCACATATCACGCGCAGGTTAGATGAAAAACCAAACGACTTACCAAAGAATAACAGCAGTGCCATGATCAGGGCGATGACCATACCCGATACATACCAGGGCCACGGCTGGCTTATAAACTCTAACATAAGTGTAAATTAATTTTATAGTTGAGCAGCAGTTGTGCAGGGTAACCAGCTATCTGACTGCTTTAAATACTTTTATTCAGGCCAGGTGCCAATGCCGCCTGCCAGGTTATAAACTTTAAATCCGTGTGCGGTCATCAGATCGCAGGCAGACCCGCTCCGGTTGCCACTACGGCAGAATACAAAGTATTCCGTATTCTTATCCAAGGCAGCGAGTGACTTTACAAATTGCGGAGAAGTAACATCTAAATTACTGGCCGTTGGTAAAGTACCTGAAGCAAACTCTGCAACTGTGCGTACATCTAACAGTTTAGCTTTAGGAGCATTTTCGTACCTGGTTTTAAATGTTTTGCCGTCCAGATCTTCGTACTGTTTCGGGGCGGCTTTAAATAAATTGAACATACTATGGTAAGGTTAATAAGTAAGCTATAGATAAATACTATTACAAATTTCGGCAGTTTACCGGTCGGGTTCAGTGACTTTGGTCACGCAGGCAGGTTAGGCTAAAAAGAGCTCTTTGATAATGATGTAAATACCCATCAGAAGCACAAACCAGCCAAACGAGGTTTTTAGTTTATCAGCATGTATTTTGGTAGACAGGTAAGTGCCGATGAAGATGCCGACGATTGAGATGGTGGAGAAAATACCAAGCAACATCCAGTCAATCTCATAATTGAATACATCGCCTATAAATCCGAACAGCGATTTTACAGCAATGATGAGCAGGGAGGTGCCCACGGCCATTTTCATGTCCAGTTTGCTGAACAGGACCAGGGCCGGGATGATCAGAAAGCCGCCGCCTGCACCCACCAGCCCGGTTAGCGTTCCTACTATCAGCCCCTCGGCCAGGATGCCGCCATAGTTGAATTTTGGTTGCGGGTGTACTTCTGCAGGGTTTGCGTGTTCTACGTCCAGTTCTGTATCTATATTCTCGTCTACTACACCGGCAGGTTCAGCTGGCGCCTCTTTTCTCTTTTTGATCATGGAGATAGAAGCAAACACCATCAGGCCGGCAAACAGGAGCATCAGGAGCACACCTTTCGTTACCATAAAATCACCTGCCTGGAAAATGTTTTCCGGAATGGCCGGCACCAGGTAACGGCGGGTGAGGTATACCGCCACTATAGAAGGTACCCCAAATACCGCGGCTGTCTTCAGGCTGACAAGCCCTTTCTGGTAAAACTTGTAAGAACCAACCAAACTGGTAAGCCCAACTATAAACAGGGAATAAGCAGTAGAGATGACAGGGCTCAGGCCCAGCAGGTAAACCAGAACTGGTACGGTAAGTATAGAACCGCCTCCACCAATCAACCCAAGCGATAAGCCAATAAGCATGGCTGCAATGTACCCAAGTATTTCCATCGTAATTTTAATTATAGAACCATACAAAAGTACTGCAGGCTATCCCTAACTTCAGTGACTCATGTCACAGAGAGGTTTATAGTTTGTGAGTTTAGGAGTTAGAGAGTTAAAGAGTTTAGGAGTTTGAGGAGTACGAATTTTGGGATAAATCTATAGTTTGAGTTTTCTCAATTGAAGGAAAAACACAAATTAAATTAATTCAAAAACTGACTAACTCATCAACTCTTTAACTCTCTAACTCCTAAACTCACTAACTCCCAAACTCACTAACTCCTAAACTCACAAACTCCTAAACTATAGTCAGGTCGTGTACTTCTATGTAGTTTCGGTGTAAGGTGATGGCGCCGGTTTGCTCCAGTTTTTTAAGCAGACGAGAGATTACTTCGCGGGAAGAGTTGAGTTCGCTGGCGATCTGCTGGTGGGAAAGTTTAACCTCGCTGCCACTAACTTTTACGTGTCGTTTCAGGTAGAACAGCAGCCGCTCGTCCAGGCCTTTAAAGGCAATGCTGTCGAGGGTTTGCAGCAGTTCTTCGAAGCGTTGGCGGTAAGAGGCTATAACAAAGTGGTGCCAGGTTTTGTACTTGCCCAGCCATAGTTCCGATAAATGGGAGGGAACCAGCAGCACTTCCGCATCGGTAACAGCTTTTACCCTGATCTGGCTTTTCTCGTTCCGGGCAGTACACATCATCGACAGGGCGCAGGCATTACCCGCTTCCAGGTAATACATCAGGAACTCATTGCCTTCGTCGTCTTCGCGATACACTTTTAATAGACCACGCAACAGCAGAATGGTAGACGTAATGTATTGCCCGGAGCGCATTACTTCTTCACCTTCACTTACTTCTTTCAGTGTACTTTCGGCCAGTAGTTCATCCAGCAGGGAGTCTTCCAGGGAAGGGAATTTTTTAAGTACGAGCTCTTTGGGGATAGTCTGCATGAGATTTCTGTATACGAACTTTAAATTACTGATCTTCCTGTCAATTACCACCTGAAGCGTGGCTTTTGTTTCATTCTGATGTATTGTTAAATCGGCTTTTAAAGAAGTTTGTTTAACTATACGACCTGCACAAGAAACGAAAAGCCGGTATAGTGTGTGTATACCGGCTTTTACAAGTTAACTTTTATTACTAACTGTTTTTGAAATCGTTCACAGCTTCGCTCAGGTCCATTACTATAGTTTCAGGCAATGCGGCTTCTACAATACTGCTACCTGCGGCCGAACGGTAACCGCCTGCACAATGTATAACTATAGGTTTGGTTGCAGGTATTTCATCTGCACGCTCCCGCAGTTCCGGCAACGGAATATTGATCGCATTCTCAAAGAATTTGCCTGCCTTTACTTCGGAAGCATTACGAATATCTACAATCGTATAGTCGCGCGGGTGCTGCCGGAAAGCAGCTACATCAAGCATTGGCGATGTGTAGGCTGCACCGTCATCCAGTACAAAGGCCCCTTTTATCAGCAGTTCATAGCCGATTTTGGCTGCTTTTGAGATCAGGTCATTCAGTTGCGCGTCGCTTTCAGCTGCCAGGTAAAACGGCTCTTCTGGGCCAACTATACTTCCCAGCCAGGTTTCAAACTTGCCACCGTTCTGTATGTTGATCGCCCCTTTGTAGTGTCCTTTCTTAAACACCTTTTCGTTTCGGGCATCCACTATAAGCGCACCTGCTTCCGGTATAAAGTTTTTCTGCAGCCTCTTAACACTATCTATAGTTTGGCTATAGTCTGGTGCCCCTTTTTTGTTCAGGCTTACATCGTATCCAAAGTACTTCGGAATAAACGGCTGGTCTTCTGTCAGTATCTTCACAAATGCATCTTCGCTCATAGGCTGCAAGGCATAGTTACCAATTTTCTCTGCTCCAATTGTGCTGCTGTTGGCATCGCTCAGGGCTTTGCCACACAGCGAGCCCGAACCATGCGCCGGATACACAACCACATCATCATCCAGTTTCATCAGTTTCTCTCTGGTGCTCCTGTACATCTGGCGGGCCAGTTCTTCGCGCTTGGCTGTTATGTTACCGGCATTCTCGCGCAGGTCCGGCCGGCCTACATCCCCGATAAACAAGGTGTCGCCGGTAAATACGGCTTTATCTTTTCCTTCGTGCTCCAGCACAATGCTGATGCTGTCCGGCGAGTGACCAGGCGTATGCAGCGATTTTAGCTTTATATTGCCTATCTGTACTACAGCCCCTTCGTCGAATGCCTGATGCGGGTAATCTGCGCCCACCAGGCTATGCGTGTAAATGGTGGCGCCGGTTTGCTGATGTATCTCCAGGTGTGAGCTCACAAAGTCGGCGTGCGGGTGTGTTTCTATTACACCCACAATGCTGGCACTATGGGCCTGGGCAAAATCGTAATAAGGCTGCGGGTTTCGGGCCGGGTCAATAAGTACTACTTCATTTGTTTCTTCACTTAAAATGGCATATCCGAAGTGAGCCAGTCCTTTGTCTTCAAATTGCTGTATTTTCATATCCTGTTCCGTTTTACTTTTTATACTACTTTCGTTTTACTTCTATCCGGGTTATTTATCCTGAATTTGTAATACAAAGGTAAAGTATAGGGAAAGGCAGTTCAGTGACGATTGTCACATAAGAAAATGGTAATTGATGCTTCATAGTTTGCTGATAAACTATAGTGACGAAACATAGAACTATAGTTTGTGTTAAAGAATTGAAAAGGCAGCTATAACCGAAGCTAAAAGTCATTGGTTTTCAGCTTGCGTACATTACAGGGTACTTAGATTATACCAATTGCTTTGATGAAGCCGTTACGCGTTTGTCTTCTGTAAGAACATTGATCCATTAGGGAAATCTCGTATATCAGACACCTATACTATGAACACAGTGCTATTACTTTTGTCGTTTTTATTGCTCACTTCCTGCCAAACAGAAACTGCTATGCACACACCTGCCACACAAGCCTCCCTGGTGGAAGCCGTTAAAAACAACAAGTTAGATGCTGTTGCAACCGCCCTGAAAAACGGAGCAGACGTGAATACGACCGATAATCAGAAAAGGTCGCTATTACTCCTGGCAACGCATCAGAACAACCTGGATATGGCAAATTTACTGGTAAAACACGGTGCCAATGTAAACCAACAGGACGAGATTAAGGACAGTCCGTTCTTGTACGCCGGCGCAGCAGGGTATACTGACCTTGTGAAACTATACCTGGAAAACGGCGCCCGGTTTGATGTCTTTAACCGCTACAACGGCAGCGCTCTGATTCCAGCTTGCGAGAGAGGACACCTGGAGGTAGTAAAACTGCTGGCCAACACCAAAGGCTTTCCTATAGACCATGTAAACCGCCTGGGCTGGACCGCTTTGATGGAGGCTGTTGTATTGGGAGATGGTTCCCAAACCTATGTAGAGGTAGTACAAACCTTGGTAGATGCCGGCTGCGACATCAACATTCCGGACAAGGATGGGGTGACAGCGCTGCAGCATGCCCGCAAAATGGGATTCACTGCTATAGCCAATGTACTGGAAAAAGCACGCTAAGCCTTCAGGTTATTCAGAATACAATCCTCCTCTAATAGAAGTGAACTATAAGAGCCGCTATGTTAAAGATGGCGGGCTTCTGTGCTAACGTTGGTGTGTACTTATTTTGAGGGGTGCATTCATTACCATACAGGGCAATTTAACTATAAACTATACCTCTCTGGTGTTATCCGATGCGATAAGTGCATTTGTAGTAGCGCTAAAGGCCATGCCCAGCACACTTTCAAGCGAGAAGCCACCACCCATGCCGGGTGCCGCATCCAATAGAAGTTGTGAGTGCTCATAGTATTGGTTCTGCTCTTCCGACAGGTAAAATTCACAGCCTTCCACCTCGCCGATCAGCACGTCGCGGGAGCCTGGTTTATAATCGCCTTTTTCATAGCACATAGGCTGCGAACCTTCGCAGCAGCCACCACTCATGTAAAACATCAGCTCGCCATAGCGCTCCTTCAACTGTCTGATCACTTCTTTTGCTTTATCTGTTACAATAATCTTTTCCATGTTTATAGATGTTAAAAAAATCACCTGAGGAGGCCCCAGGTGATTTCAGGTTAATGACAAACTTTAGATTAAAAGAAACCTTGTTTCTTCTTGTCGTAGGAAATAAGCATGTTCTTGGTCTGGCGGTAATGATCCAGCATCATCTTGTGGTTCTCTCTGCCGTAACCCGACTGCTTGTAGCCTCCAAACGGAGCATGCGCCGGATAGGTGTGGTACTGGTTAACCCAGACACGGCCTGCCTGAATGGCTCTCGGCACCTGGTATAATTCGTGGGTATCGCGGGTCCAGACGCCGGCACCCAGTCCGTAAATGGTATCGTTGGCGATCTCAATGGCCTCTTCGGTTGTTTTAAAAGTGGTCAGTGCCACTACCGGACCAAAGATTTCTTCCTGGAATACACGCATTTTGTTACGGCCTTTCAGGATGGTAGGCTGGATGTAATATCCGTCTGCCAGTTCGCCCTCCAGCTTTTGTGCCTCACCACCTACCAGTACTTCGGCTCCTTCTTCTTTACCGATCTCAATGTAGTTCAGAATCTTCTCATACTGTGGTTTGGATACCTGTGCCCCGATCATGGTCTCGCCATCCAGCGGGTTACCGGCTTTAATGGCTTTCACTCGCTCGATCACGCGGGCTGTAAAGGCGTCGGCTATACTTTCGTGCACCAGGATACGGGTTGGAGCAGTACAGATCTCGCCCTGGTTCAGGGCAAAGAACGTGGCACCTTCCAGGGCCTTGTCAAAGAACTCGTCATCAGCTTCCATTACGGAAGGGAAGAAGATGTTAGGAGATTTACCGCCCAGCTCCATCGTAGACGGAATGATGTTTTCGGAAGCATATTGCATGATCAGCTTACCTGTTGCTGTGGAGCCGGTAAACGCGATCTTGCTTATCCTCGGAGAAGTACCCAGTGCCTTACCAACTTCTGCTCCAAAGCCGTTCACTACGTTCAGCACACCGGCTGGCAACGCATCACCGATCAGTTCCATCAGGCCCAGAATACTGGTTGGGGTTTGCTCGGCTGGTTTCAGAACAATACAGTTACCAGCAGCCAGGGCCGGAGCAATTTTCCAGGAAGCCATCAGTAACGGGAAGTTCCATGGAATAATTTGCCCTACTACGCCCAGCGGCTCGTGCAATACAATGCTGACCGTGTTGGCGTCGTGCTCTGAAATACCACCTTCTTCGGCGCGGATCACACCGGCAAAATAACGGAAGTGGTCTACTACCAGCGGAAGGTCAGCTGCACGTGTCTCACGGATAGGTTTCCCATTATCTATAGTTTCCAGTGTAGCCAGGTACTCCAGGTTGTCTTCGATGATCTGTGCGATCTTTAATAGTGTATTACTGCGTTCCGTCGGCGATGTCTTGCCCCATTTCTGAAACGCATCATGCGCCGCGTCCAGCGCCAGTTCAACGTCCTCCTTCGTGGAGCGGGCTGCCTGCGCGAAAACTTTCCCGTTAATGGGGGAAATGTTGTCGAAGTATTCGCCTTTAACTGGTGGGACAAATCGCCCACCGATAAAGTTGTCGCGTGGTAATTCTTTTCCTTTAAGCTGCGGAAATTTATATAGTTTCTTCTCGGCTTTGCCATTCTCAAGAATGGGTTCTACTAATGTGCTCATAATTTTATATCTTTAAATGTTCTAAAATGAATCTTGCTACTGATTTGCAACTCTTACAAATTTACAACTATACCAGGCGCGAGGGGTAGTACAGAACACCCATAAGGTAGGACAAAAGGGAAATAACCTGACAGCTATAGTTTATAGTTAAGGAAGGTAACCGGGAGAAGCGCCCGATGCATTTGGCGCTATAGTTTTATAACTGATAACATGTTACAGCCTGTGAATCCGGAGAAAGACCTGTTTTTTATAAGCCCGCTGAAGGCCGTACCGCTGTCTTTTTTCGAAAGCCCCTCCCGCGAAGATTATTTTGAAATAGCCTGGCTAAAGAATGAAGAGCCCATTCATTTTATAAAGGATGAAGCGCTTTATATCAAAGGTGACTGGATGTACCTCATTCCGGCCAACCGCTCTCCGCGTCCCAGAAAATCAGGTAAAAATGGTGTACTTATCGCTTTTCATAAATCGGTACTCGACTATGAGGTAAAAGAATTTAGTCTGGATGTGATCAGGCTATTCCTCGGGAAGGGCGTGGGTAGTTTCTCCACGATTTTGCTGGAAGAAGACATGGTATCTGAACTGGAGTGCTTCCTGCGGGTATTACAAAATGAGTATGAGCAGCTGCAAAAGAATTTACTGGTGCTTAAAGCGCTACTGAAGGCATTTCTGTTGAAGCTGATGCAGTACAAAACGCAGAATTTTACAAGCCAGGGCCTGAATGAGAAGCGAATCTACCATTTCCTCTTGTTGCTGGAGAATCATTTCAGAGAAGAAAAGTCGGTATCGTTTTATGCTGATAAACTGAACATAACGCCTAAACGGCTCAACCAGATTCTGAAGCAGAAAACCGGGAAAACCATTACACAGCTATTGCAGGAGCGAGCTATAGTTGAAGCGAAGCAAGAGCTCATCCTCAGCGCGCAAACTATAAAAGAGATCGGCTATAGCCTGGGTTTTGAAGACAGATCTTACTTCAGCAGGTTCTTTAAAAAAATGACCGGACTAACGCCGGAGCAATTCCAGAAACAGGCAAAGGCGAGAATATTTCCTGTTTAGTTTGTGGCAGGTGGGGTAAGTGCCTCTGCCAAATCTTCTCAAACAAACGGTTTTGCAAACTCTCCACTAATCCTTTCAACAAGACCGGGGTAGAGTCATTTGAGAGTAAAAGGCTGATCTTGGGAACACCAACTATAGTTATAGTTCAGTCAACTCAATGTCTTTTTCGCAAGAAAGGAGAGCAGCATGCCCGGTATCGCCAGGGCGATCGCCATGTAAGGCAGGACCATGGGAGAGTATGCGCCAAGCAACAACCCCGCACCCGAAGTTGCAAGCATGATGGATAGATTGAAGGCTGAAGATTGAACTGAAGTGGCAACGTCTTTGGCACTTTCTACCTGCCTGCTTACCGCTGCCTGAAACAACGTTACCAGAGGACCAAACGAAAGTCCCCATAAAAAGAAAGCAGCATGTGCTACCCCGGTAATCTTTCCAAGGAGCAGGAAAATTCCCATTGCAAAAATCAGCAAGGCAAACATCGCGATCGTAAGCAGCCGCAGGTAGGCATCGGTGTATTTTATGGCCAGTAATACAGAAACCAGCGAACCCGCCCCGAAAAGCAATAAAGCACTTTCTGTTCCCCCTGCAAGCTCAATCGCATCAACAAGACTTGTGATATACACATATACTCCATAGTGCGCACTCACCCCGAGCAGGGTAAGCAATAGTACAATCAGGACAGCCGGGATTCTGAGCAGGGCAACTGGAGATGTATTTTGAGTAAGTTTCTCGCCCGGTACGGAAGGCAATGCAAAAATACTTATCAATGCAATGGCGAGGATGCCCAGCCCCAGCACCATGAACCCTGTTTGCCAGCCATATTCGTTACCGATAAAGGTCATGAGTGGCATTCCCAGGCTAATGCCCAGGGTGTTGCCTGCCATTATTACCGCAATAGCTCTTCCGTGATAGTCCTCATGTACCAGGCGCATCCCGTAAGCTGCAATCATCGGCCACATTACCCCGGCACAAATACCACCTATAATTCGCATGAATATGATGACCGTATAGTTCACCGGGAGTGCTGCAACTATATTGGAGACAGCAAAACCTATGAGCAGGACCATTAACAGGAATTTGCGGTTGAATGGCATGGTAAGGGAAACAAGTGGGATCGCGAAAAGAGCCGATGCAATGGCGTAGTAGCCCACCAGGTTTCCGCCCTGCACTTCGGTAATATTCAGGTCGGCCATCATTTGTGGCAGAACACCCGAAGGCATCAACTCAGAAAGAATCCCGACAAAAGTTACGGAAGACATCAGAATCATAAGCAGCCAGGGGAAAACAATTTTTTCCGTAGCTGTTGCACGTGTGGCGCCCATAGTTGATGGTGTTTAAGGCCGTTTAAAAACCGCAGTTATTTTCAAAAAAAGAGGCTTACGTCAGGATCAGAATATCAAACCCTGCACTTTCTTTCCTTTCCCGGCTGAAACTATAGTTCCTTTTCTGACTCTGCAACCTTTTGTGATTTTTATACGGCAGATTGCCCCATTAGCTGGTTGAGAAAAGGCTGTTTGCTGAAAATGATGCATGCGTAGGTTTTTACTTAAAAGCGAAGACCAACCAGCAATTAATGGATATCTGACCATGTTTTAAAAGTACGAGAGGCTTGGGTTGCGGCTTATGAATAGCTGTATTTTATTTTTTATACCGATAGTCGGAGTTGATTTATTATCGTAAATAAATCAGTTACGCATATTTGCGTGCTACTTTAGAAAACTGATCTGCTATCCTGCACCAACTGCTTTGTGTATTTAAAACACCCTGTTTTCAGAAGTATTCTTTTCAGGATGCGGCTGCATTATTTCGCCCTTTTTGTCATTCCCGGAAAGTAACGTGCTCGTCAACTATAGCTGATGGATATTTTGCTTCGTGTTTTGATGCCGGTTCTTTTGTATGCATTAATTGATGAAGGGTATGAAAAAAGCGACCTTTCTGCTCTGCCTGTATAGCGTAGGATTTCTGTTCACCATCTCTTCCTGCGAAAACCGTAAAAAGCAGGACGAAACAGATGCCAGGACAAACACTGGTACTTCTGCCAACCAGTCTAAACCGAATGTGCTGCTGATCGTGGTGGATGACCTGGGTTACTCGGACCTGTCACCTTTTGGCGGAGAAATCCGGACTCCCAACATACAGCGATTAGCCGATAATGGGTTGATTGTGCAACAGTGCTATACTACGCCGCTCTGTGCGCCCTCACGGGCAATGTTCATGTCGGGTATGGATAACCACATTAGTGGCATTGGTGCCATGCCACCGTTTCAGGCAGCCAGCCAGTACATGCAGCCCGGCTACGAAGGCTATCTGAACGACCGTGTTATGACGCTTCCGGAGGTGCTGCGGGAAAACGGTTATCATACCTACATGAGTGGCAAATGGCACCTGGGGCACGAAGAAGGCAGGCGTCCTTTCGAGGAAGGTTTCGAACGCAGCTTCTCATTCCTGGGCGGAGGGGCGAGCCATTTCAGCAACAGCTTTCCTTTAGGGCCAGAAGAAGTGATTCACACGGTATACTATGATGATAGTGTAAAGGTGAAAAAGCTGCCGGATGATTTTTACTCCTCCAACTACTACGCCGACAAAATGATCCAGTACATTACCGAGCAAAAGGACGATCGCCCTTTCTTCGGTTACCTGGCATTTACGGCACCCCACGATCCGCTGCATGTACCAGACGACTGGATGAATAAATACAAGGGCGCATACGACAAAGGTTACGACCACATCCGGCAGGTACGGATGGACAACATGAAAAAGCTTGGCCTCATACCGAAAGACCTTCCAATAAACCCGGGCTCAGGGGAATATAAAAAATGGAATGAGCTCTCGGCGCAACAGAAGAAGGTAGAGGCCCGCAGGATGGAACTATACGCTGCCATGCTGGAAATTATGGACCTGGATATAGGACGCGTGCTGGAGGCCCTGCAAAAGGAAGGCAAACTGGAAAATACCATGATCATCCTGATCGGTGATAACGGAGCCAACCCCAAAGATCCGTCGTTTTATAAAACGGACATGAAGCCGTTTGACAACAGCCTGGAAAACATGGGCAAACCAAATTCCTTTGTATCGTTGCAAGGGGCGTGGGCCGAAGTAACCGCTACGCCTTATTCATATTTCAAAACCACCACAGGCGAGGGAGGTGTTCGGGTGCCACTTATCATCTCCGGGAAGGGCGTAACTATAAAAGGCGTGGATGCAACCAATAAAATTCTGGGCACTGATATTATGCCCACACTGCTCGAGATTGCAGGAGCCAAACGTCCTGATACGTATAAAAACAACAAGTTAGCCGCTATGACCGGTACCTCATTCAATAAATTATTGGGTAATAAGCAAAGTACTGTTCGGGATGAGAACGCCGGCTACGGAATTGAAAGCCTGGAAAACAAGGCCTACTACAAAGGAGACTGGAAGATCCGGTTCCTGATGCCGCCTTTCGGAAAAGGAAGAGACTGGCAATTATTTAATGTGAAGGAGGACCCCCGCGAAAAGCAGGACCTTGCCAGAAAAAATCCGGAAAAGCTCCAGGAACTGTTAGGCGGCTGGAATGAATATTCGCAGAAAGTAGGGTATATACCCTATCATGGTGGCAGAGCCTATAGTGTGCTGGGACCCGAAAACTTTTTTAAAGCGAAACTGGATTCCACCAATAAAGCCCTCATCGAAAAGGCTTCTCTGGAACTGCAACGCGGAGGAGAGTAGGGCGCAGAATCGTGCTCTTTCAACTATAGTTTAATAGATGGATTTAAAATTAAACTGCTTATATGGTGATCTCTGCCAGAAAACTTTCTCTGATATTTTGCAGTGTGTTCTGCCTGGCTGTGTCCTGCCAGCAGGAAAGTACACCGGAAGAGAAAACCTTTTTAGCGGATGAGGCACCTGCTTCCTGTCATGAAAATCTGCCTTCCCGGTTTACAGGAACCGCCACGCCTGTGCCTGTGAAGCGAGGCAAAGTGTCCCATGAAGGAATGGTGTGGATAGAAGGAGGAACATTTTATATGGGGGCGGCCGATACAGAAGGAAGGCAGGACGAGTACCCCTTGCACCAGGTAAAAATAGATGGCTTTTGGATGGATGCTACTGAGGTTACCAATGCTCAGTTTGCCAGCTTTGTAGAGGCCACCGGCTATGTGACCACGGCCGAACGTGCGCCGGATTGGGAAGAAATCAGGAAGCAGTTACCGCCTGGCACTCCAAAGCCTGACGATAGCTTACTCGTGGCAGCTTCGCTTGTGTTTTCCCCACCATTACATACACAGTCACTACAGGATGCGAGACAATGGTGGACCTGGACAAAAGGGGCCAGTTGGCGGCACCCACAAGGGCCGGGCAGTAACCTGAAGGGCAAAGAGCACCACCCCGTCGTGCATGTGTCGTGGGACGATGCAGTGGCTTATGCTACCTGGGCCGGGAAGCGGTTGCCGACGGAAGCTGAATGGGAGTTTGCCGCACGTGGAGGAATTGAGAATCAACCATTCCCCTGGGGAGCGGAGCCAGTGGAGAAAGGAAAACCGAAAACCAATACCTGGCAGGGTCAGTTTCCAATTCATAACAGCAATTGGGATAGACATACCGGTTTAGCCTCCGTCAGTTCTTATGCCCCGAATGCCTATGGCTTGTACGATATGGCAGGCAATGTATGGGAGTGGTGTGCTGACTGGTATGATGCAGATTACTACAGCAGCCTGGGAGAAAAAGTAACTCATAACCCGAAGGGGCCAGCCAGCAGCAATGACCCGGCAGAGGCCTTGGTTCCAAAGAAGGTTATGCGGGGCGGGTCCTTTTTATGCAACGACTCTTACTGCAAGGGATACCGGACATCGGCCCGCATGAAATCTTCACCTGATACAGGGTTGGAGCACACTGGTTTCCGATGCGTTGCCTCGCGGTAAGTAGAAGGAATAGGTTACCATGTTATGAATAACTACATAAATGGATCTTACTACAGAATAATACCAGTCAGCTTCGCTTAGCCAAAAGCAGTGGATACGGAGCCGCCATCCACGCGGTAATTGCTGCCGGTAATGTAACTGGCCTGTTCGGAGCACAGAAAGGCAATAACGGCTGCTACTTCACTGGCTTTGCCGCGCCGGTCTACCACAATGTTCTCACGCTTGTTCTTCAAAAACCAGCTAATGGCTTCGTCTTCCGTAGAATGTCGCTTTTCAGCCAGTTCCTTAATCATAGCGTCTGTCATGGGAGTGGCCACATAAGCCGGCGATACACAATTGATCATGATTCCCTGAGGCGAGTATGCTTTGGAGAGGCACTTGGTCAGGTTAATGATTCCGGCTTTGCAGGCATTGTAGGGGCTTTCCTCCTCGTAAGGTTGCAGGGCATTTTCAGAAGCGATCAGCACGATCCGGCCCCATGATTTTGCCAGCATCTGCGGGATAAAAGCGCGGCAGACACGCACGGCCCCCATCAGGTCTGTATCTATAGTTTTAAACCAGTCTTGGTCGCTGAGGGACAGGAAATCGCCGGCAGCGCCCCGAATACCGGCACTGTTCACCACAATATCCACGCCGCCGAATCTCTCCTTAGCCTGCGCCGCCAGTTGCTGCACTTCCTCATACCTGGTCAGGTCTGCCGTTACGGCAAGCACCTTCGCTTTTCCTTTTGCCTGGGCACGCACTTCTTCCGCCGCTTTTTCCAACTCGGTTTCTGTTTTATCGTTCAGGACGATATTCACGCCTTCGGCTGCCAGCATTTTAGCGGTTGCCAAACCAATACCGGAATCAGCACCAGTTACAACCGCTGTCCGGCCGTTTATTTTCAGATCCATTATCAAGCTTTTTTACTCCTGTACCCGCATTCAGAAGAATGTCTACTTTTATGTTAGACACCTGCCTTCGTAAAAGGTTACATGGCAAATTAGTAATTCCATCCTGATCGCATCAGCCGGTGCTCTCGTATACTATAAGTATATTTTTCCCCTCTGTTGTTTCAGATATTACCTCATATAAGTTTATTCGTATAGCGCATTTCCGTTTATTTCCCTCTACATGGGCATAATTAATTAATACAACTATGAAGAGCTTAAGTAAACTACTTGCCTGCCTGCTTTTTGTGCTAGGTTTTACCCTGCAGAGTTACGGGCAGGACCACTCCAAAATGCAGGCGCAGGACCATGCAGGCCATAAAATAATAACAAAAGAGCAGGTGAAGTGGTCGGATGGCCCGGCAGGGTTGCCGGCCGGTGCTAAAATGGCAGTGCTGGCTGGAGACCCCTCGAAGGAAGGACCTTTTACCATGCGGCTGATGTTCCCTGCCAATTATAAAATAAGCCCGCACTGGCACCCGACAGCCGAGCACGTAACCGTAATTGAAGGAGACCTTTACATGGGCATGGGCGAAAAGCTGGATATGAATGCGGCTACTAACCTGAAAAACGGTGGGTTTGCTTTGATGCCAGCTAAAAGTGTGCATTACGCCTTTACAAAAGAACCAACTATAGTTCAGATCCATGGAACAGGACCTTTCCAGATCACTTATGTTAATAAAGCGGATGACCCCAGAGGTAAAGAGAAACTGTGATTAACGGGAAAGATTTTAATACTTTGCTTTAATAGCTCGTTGAGCAAATAACTATCGAGTGTAATGCTTTGGATACAATAACCTATAGTTGGAGGGATAGGAGTATCGAGCCTTACTGTTAAGGATTTAATGGTTTCTGATTAAACTATAGTTAGAAAGTATATACCAAAACTATAGAAAGCCGCTTCAGGCCAGCCCTCTCAGTTTTTTGTAAAAGCTATCATTATAGGTATCGCTTATCGGGATGATCTGATCTGCTATCCGGATACGGTTTCTTTCGATGTGATCTATCTTATCTATAGCTACCATAAAAGACCTGTGTACGCGGGCAAAATCCTGAGCAGGTAACAGTTCTTCCAGTTTGGCAAAGCTCAGCAGGGTCATGATCTTTTCTTTGGCTGTATGAATTCTGAGGTAGTCTTTCATCCCTTCAATGAAAAGAATTTCGTGGGTTGCAACTTTTTGGATACGGTGCCCTACCTTCAGAAAGATGTATTCCTGTTCACTTTTCGGTTCTGCTTTAGCTTCCGTCTTTTCCGGTAGCTGCCGGCTGACCTGTTCCTGGTACAGGCGCAGTACGCCTTTATAAAATCTTTCAAAAGAAAAAGGCTTCACCAGGTAATCCTTTACCTCCAGTTCAAACGCTTTCAGGGCATACTGGTCGTAAGCCGTTGTGAGTATGATCATTGGCTTCGGGTTCAGCATCGGGATAAAGCTTAGCCCATCCAGATCCGGCATGTTGATGTCCAGGAAAAGCAGGTCTGGTTTGTCTCTGTCTAAGTGGGCAGCCGCTTCAATAGGGCTCATAAAGGTGCCCTTTAGCTCCAGAAAAGGAACCTTTGCTACATACTCTTCCAGTATTTCCTGGGCCAGATGTTCGTCATCAATTATATAGCAAGTTAGCTTCTCTTTCATTTACCTGTAAGTGTAAACCGTGAATTGTTAACGTAACTATAAATACTTCATCTGAACTATAGATGTCCAGTGTGTGCTGTCCCGGGTACAACAACGCCAGTCTTTTCCGAACATTCGGCAGACCAATTCCGCCTGTTTCTTCCAGCTTATTCCCCCGATTCTTTTCCACAGGATTTTGTAAACGGAAGGTAAGTGTATTTTCCTTTAACGTTACGCTCACTTTAATATCGCCCGGTTCCAGTCGTGCAGGGCTGTGTTTGTAGGCATTTTCAATGAGATGGATGAACAGCAATGGCGCTATATGACAGAATTCCAATTCTCCTTCAACTATAAGATCTACAACCGGGCTCTTTTTATACCGGAGCTGCTGTAAGCTCACATAGTCCTGCAGGTAGTTCATTTCCCTTGAAAGTGGAACCGTAGGGGCATTGGATTCATAGATCATGTAGCGCATTAAAGAAGCCAGGCGCATGACAGCCTCCGGTGCGGCCGGAGCCTGTTTGTATACCAGTGTATGAATGTTATTGAGCGTGTTGAACAGGAAGTGCGGATTGATCTGAGATTTCAGGTAATATAGTTCTGCCTGCACAGCCTGCTTCTCCAGCTGCTCTTTCCTGATGGTATTAAGCACCAGGTTCTCTGTGATCCTGGCCAGCCAGCTGAGGAAGAGAAAAATCGGTACAATAGAGAGCAGCGCCACTGGATAGTACCCAAGAAAAGGATCCCGGTTATCCTGCTCTCTATAGTTTAACAACATATAAAGAAAAGGCCCGCTTAAGATGATTCCTGTCAGCCTGAGGAAGTAAGCACCCTTCTGGTTTTTACCTAAGTAGCGGGTCAGGAGCCAGAAGTGGCTGTAAAAAACATACAAACTCGTCAGGATGACTCCCGCGGTGGCAACAAGCCAATCCGGATTGTCCTGGCTTAGTTGCAAGGCCAGCAGCAGGCTAAGCAAGGTCCAGAGACCTATATGGATCAGCGTGAATACCTTTTTAATTCGGTTCATAAGACAAAGATATTTTTTCCTGACACTCTGTTATTACCTACTCGGCAATTGCCTTATACCACTCTACGAATTTGCTTCTTTATTCTGCAAGCGCTTTGGCGGAGGCAAAACTATAGTTGGCAGATTACTTTACAGAGATAGCATATCGCTTTTCATATTCCGGTTCTGCGTCTTTTCCTTTATTCTGAAAATGAGTGGATTGTGCTGTCAAAGTACTGTCCTTTCTTCAGGTAAGATAAATATCAGAACTATGGAAAATCAACAGATCCACCTGTCTATCCGCAATGTCTCTAAAACTTACGCCAATGGTGTAAAGGCATTGAACAAAATTAACCTGGAAATTCCTTCTGGCATGTACGGCTTATTGGGCCCTAACGGCGCCGGAAAGTCTACGCTGATGCGTACGCTGGCCACGCTGCAGGAACCTGATGAAGGCAGCATTTACCTGGGCGAAACAGATGTGTTGCGCCAGAAGGAGGAAGTGCGCCAGACACTTGGTTACCTGCCGCAGGAATTCGGGGTTTACCCGAAAGTGAGCGCGGAGGAGTTGCTCGATTACTTCGCAGTCCTGAAAGGCATTATGCAACGTGCTGCGCGCAGGGAAGTAACGGAGCGGCTACTTAAACAAACCAACCTATGGGATAAACGGAAACAGAAATTGGGAGGATATTCCGGGGGCATGAAGCAACGATTTGGCGTAGCAGTGGCCTTGTTGGGTAACCCGAAACTATTGATCGTGGATGAACCAACGGCTGGTCTTGACCCGGCGGAGCGCGTCCGTTTCCTGAACCTGTTAAGCGAAGTAGGAGAGAACAGTGTGGTCATCCTTTCTACCCACATCGTGGAAGATGTAGCAGAGCTTTGCACTAACATGGCTATTATCAACAAAGGGGAAATACTACTACAGGCCAATACCCAACAGGCGGTAGCTGGACTGGAAGGTAAAATCTGGCGTAAACTGACAGCTAAAAATACGCTTCCAGCAATAGAGCAGGAACATCGGGTTATTTCTGCCAAACAGCTTAGCGGGCGCAGCCTTGTGCATATTTATAGTTCGGAAGATCCGGGTAACGGATTTGAGCTGGTGGCACCTGATCTGGAAGATGTGTACTTCAGTACCATGACCGGAAATTATGTACAACCGCAGCAAGTAGAGGAGGCGATACAACTATGAAGTTCCGGAAGATTTTTCAATTGGAGTTCAATTACCAGTTTCGCAGCGTTCCTGCCTGGCTATACTTCATAGTGCAATCAGCACTTGCCTTTCTCTGGATGGTAGGTAATTACGTTCATGATGCGCGGGATGGTTATTTTTTGTTCAATGCGCCTATTGTGATTGGAGCCGTTACAGTTTTAGGCTGCGTGGCGTGGCTATTGATAGGAGCATCGGTGGCAGGCAGTGCTGCGGCGCGCGATACAGAGACAAGGATGTTCTCCCTTACTTATACAACCTCAGCCAGTAAAGCTGAATACCTGGGAGGCAGGTTCCTGGCAGCTTTTCTGATCAATTCTATCATCCTGTTTGGCATTCCGCTGGGTATTCTGATCAGTTTGTACTGTACGGGCGTTGAACCGGATATCATGGGTCCGTTTAGGTTATCTGCCTATCTGACCACTTTTTTCTATCTTATTCTGCCCAACACGCTTATTGTAACGGCCATCCAGTTCTCGCTGGCTGCGCTCACCAGGCGGGCAATGGCAAGTTACCTGGGTGGAGCTTTGCTCTTTGTAGCCGCGTTTATTCTGGGGCAGTTGTTGCAGGACAAAGGAGAATGGGGAAACTTAATAGATCCCGTAGGTTTCACACCTATCCAGAGCCAGCTGTCGAATGAGTGGAGCCCGCAGGAAAAGAACACGCGCCTGCTCGCACTGGAAGGCACGCTGCTTCTAAACCGCCTTTTGTGGCTTAGCGTCGCAACAGGTATGCTGATACTAACCTACTTTCGATTTCGGTTCACGTTACCGCAAGCAGGCCAGAAACAGAAGCAGTCTGTTCAACCAGAAACAACAGATGCAGGGCTGAAGTGGGGAGCTGAAGGAGCAGGAAATGCTTTGCCGCAGATCAAAGGGATATTTTGCTTTACTACACACTTACGCCAGTTGCGTTTCCTCACCTGGAAAAGCTTTTTACAAGCTGGCAAAAGTTTTACGGGCCTTCCGCTTTTGGCAGCCCTGGCCTTTGCTGCCTCCCTGACCCTGGAAGGAAATCTGAAGGCAAAGGGCGTTCCCGTACTTCCAAGAACCGACTTTATCCTCAATCTGCTGACGGCGCCCCTGACAGAAATTCATTTTTTCTACCTTATCATCACCTTGCTGACGATTTATTATGCCGGGGAGCTGGTGTGGCGGGAAAGGGAAACCGGCCTGAGTGAAATTACGCACACAACCCCGGTGCCGGAATGGGTACTTTTCCTGAGTAAGTTTTTGGCACTTAGCCTGCTGTTATTGGGATGGATGGCCTTCCTGATGCTGGCCGCAATATTTGCGCAGACAGGCAGAGGCGGCAGTCCTGAAATAGGTCTTTACCTCCAAGGATTCTTCGGGTTGCAGCTGATTGATTGCGTCCTGTTTGCGCTGCTGGCTCTTTTTGTGCACGTGCTTGTCAATCAGAAATTTGTGGCTCACTTAGTAGCGCTTCTGGTATATGGGTTCATCGTTTTTGCTCCCCATTTAGGCGTAGAGCACAAACTGCTAATTTATGGGGCCAGCCCACAATGGACGTATACTGACATGGCAGGTTACGGCGTTTCCCTGGCACCATGGGTATGGTTTAAACTATACTGGGTAGCCTGGGCGCTACTGGTAGCTGTGGCTGCAAAACTGCTCTGGGTACGAAGCCGGGAAGGAAGTATAAGAGCGCGATTCCAGCTGGCCCGTGGACGTTTTAGCCGTTCTACAGCCCTGGTAACCATGGCGTCGGCAGGTCTTGTTCTTACTTTGGGCAGTTTCATTTTCTATAATACCAATGTGCTCAATACCTATACCTCTTCCTCTGAAACTATAGAGCAACGTGCCGACTATGAAAAGCTATACCGACAGTATAAGAACCGGCCACAACCACTATTGACCAGTACCAAACTATATGTCGAGATTTATCCGGCGCAACGGAAGGTAGATATTAGCGGCACTTACTATCTGGTAAACAATACAGAATCAACTATAGACTCTATTCATCTGGGTACTGCCCCGGGCGTTCAGACCAGAAGGATTACGTTTGACAGGCCGGCAAAAAGGGTTTTAACCGATGAGAAATTAAGACATCATGTTTATACCCTGCACACACCGCTTCAGCCCGGAGACTCACTGCGACTCAGTTTTGAAGTACATTCTGAAGCGAAAGGTTTTACGAATGCCGGAGCAGAGGCCGCTGTGATGGCAAATAGTACCAACTTCCGGAATTACGAATGGCTGCCCGCCATTGGCTATCAGGATTACCGTGAGCTGGATGATGCTGGTTCCAGAGCGGAGTATGGTCTTTCGCCCCGACCTGTAACTTCTTCGCTCCATGATGAGAAGGCACGGCTAACTGCCCCTTTCGCGGAGCGGATCTCTTTTGAAGCTGTGGTAGGCACTGCTGCTGGCCAGACCGTGGTAGCGCCCGGAACTTTGCGCCGCACCTGGACCAAAGGCAACCGGAAATACTTCCATTATGTGACAGATGCTCCTATCCGGAATGAGTATAATTTATTCTCAGCTAACTATGCCGTGCATGAAGACCAATGGAAAGATGTAACTATACAAATTTACTATGACCCGGGGCAAACCCAGAACCTGGAACGGATGGCGCGCAGTGTAAAGGCATCCCTTGCCTATTATACACAGCAGTTTGGTCCGTACCCGCACCGGCAGATCAGGTTTGTGTCGTATCCCGGCTATGATTTTGGAAACCATGCGGCTCCTGTTAACATTACTGCTCAGGAAGGATTTTTCCTGTTAAACCCGATGAAGGACGAACGGGGCTTTGACCTGGTAACGGCAGTAGTAGCTCATGAAGTAGCACACCAGTGGTGGGGCAATCAGGTTGATCCGGCTTTAGTGGAAGGAGCAGGACTACTATCTGAAAGCCTGGCCTGGTATTCGGCGATGGGGGTATTGGAAGAAAGTTATGGTTCAGAACACCTTCAGAAATTGCTTCATTTTTTACGGGAAGAGTATGAAACCCCACGCACCTGGGCGTCGGTCCCTCTGCTTCAGGCCACTGACTGGTACCATATCTACCGGAAGGGCCCTTTTGCATTGTATGCTCTGAGCAATTACATAGGCAAGGAGCGTGTGAATGGAGCGCTTCGAAACTTACTTCAGAAGCATGCAGCAGGTAAGCCACCGTTCCCTACATCACTTGACCTGTACCAGGAGCTGAACGTAGCAACACCAGACTCACTCAAACCACTGTTGCACGACCTTTTTGCAGTTAACACGTTTTGGGAACTTAAGACAATGCAAACTATGGCTAAGCAGACCAAAACAGGAGACTGGCAGGTTACCCTAAATGTGCGGACCCGCAAGTTTAAAGTAGACAGTATTGGGGTTGAGACTGAGTTACCTTTAAATGATTGGATAGAAATTGGTGTATTCAGCGCTGCGAAAGAAGGGGAGGAATTAGGGAAACCTCTCTACCTGCAAAAGCATAAGATTCGCTCTACCGAACAAACTATAACATTACTGGTTCCTGAGAAACCTGTCAGTGCTGGCATTGATCCACGCTACCTCTTAGTAGATTGGGATGTAAAAGATAATGTGAAGGAAGTTATACATAAATAGTTTACAGCCTCCATTTAAACACCTAAGTATTAATATTTTGCTTTTCTGTTAGAATGCAGAAAAGACAATCGGAGGAGATAGATTATAAGAGCCGTTCCATCAGTTATGGAACGGCTTTTTAATAGTAGCAGGTCCAAGGACAGAAGTAATAAATCGCTCGCACAAAAAGCAGGTTGCTTTAAATACCTTCCTGTATCAAGCTGGTTAATTTAACCTGTATAAATTTTATTGCCAATGGTATAGAGGATGCCTATACTTACACTCCTATTTATGAATGACACTTATGAATCAATTTGTTCTCGGAGTTGACATTGGCGGCACACACATCACAGCTGCTATAGTTGATCTCGCCACCCGTAAAATCCTGCACGAAACGATGACCCGCCAGAAGGTGGATGCGAGTGGAACTATAGGAGATATTATGACCAGTTGGAGCAGTGCCATGCTCACTGCTATAGGGAAGCATAAGACTGAGATCACAAATATTGGTATTGCTATGCCGGGACCATTCGATTATGAAAATGGCATAGCCCTGATGCAGAACCAGGACAAGTACGACGCCCTTTATGGTATAAACGTGAAGGAACTGCTGGCAGAAGCTTTGCGGTTGGATAATGACAACATCAGATTTCAGAACGATGCGCCCTGCTTTCTTAAAGGGGAAGCCTTTGCCGGAGCTGCACAAGGATATAACAGGGCTGTAGGGTTAACACTGGGTACAGGTTTGGGATCAGCAGTTATAGTTAATGGCAAAGCCTGGGACGCGAACTTGTGGGATACACCTTTCCGTGATGGAATAGCCGAAGAACACTTAAGCTCCCGCTGGTTTGTGAAACGCTTTTATGAGCTGAGTGGTCGGAAAGCAGATAATGTGAAAACTATAGTTGAGCTACTACCAACAGAGCCAAAGGTACAGGAGTTGTTTACTGAATATGCCGATAACCTGGCTACTTTTTTAGGCGATTTTGTGAGGCAGGAACAGCCAGAGGTAATCATACTGGGTGGCAACATCGCAAAGGGTTTTAACTTATTTGGCGGTGGTTTACAGGAGGAATTACAAGCGCAACGAATAACCATCCCTATAAAAACAGCACAGTTAGGGGAAGAAGCTGCTTTGCTGGGTGCCGCCAGTTTGTGGCAGGAACCTACCGATCTATAGTTTATACTTTCCGGAAATAAGCCTACCTTTAAACATCACCTTAAACCATATTACCCGACCAAACAGTTAACCGAATGAAGAAACTTGTACTGTCTGTTCTGCTGCTTTCGCCGCTGCTAACTTTTGCCCAAACCAAACAGTCAACCAACCTGGTAAAGTATGTGAACCCGATGATCGGTACAGCCAAAATGGGGCACACGTACCCGGGAGCTACCGTACCCTTCGGCATGGTGCAACTCAGCCCCGACACCGATACGATTCCCTATGAAGTTAACGGCAAGTATAACAAGGACGTGTACAAGTACTGCGCCGGCTACCAGTATGATGATAAAACTATAGTTGGTTTCAGCCATACGCACTTCAGCGGAACCGGACACTCTGATCTTGGTGATTTTTTGATTGCGCCAACTACTGGCAAGCTGCAACTCAACCCTGGTACGGAAGACAAACCAGAAAGTGGATACCGTTCGGCTTTCTCGCATGCCAATGAAGTAGCAGAGCCTGCCTACTATAAAGTAAAACTCGACGATCATAACATCCTAGCAGAACTCACGGCCAGCAACCGTGTGGGCATGCACCAGTATACTTTCCCGAAATCCGACGAGGCGCACATTATCCTGGACCTGATGTCGGGCATTTATAACTATGATGGCAAGACCACCTGGACCTTTGTGCGCGTGGAGAACGATACCCTGATTACCGGCTACCGCCAGACCAATGGCTGGGCCCGCACCCGCACGGTATACTTTGCCATGGCCTTCAGCAAACCGTTTCACCAGTATGGCAACAAAGATTACTCGGAGGCACAGGTATACAAAGGCTTCTGGCGCAAGTTCGACCAGACCAAAAACTTCCCCGAGTTTGCCGGTAAAAAGCTGAGAGCCTATTTCGATTTTAAGACTGAAGAAGGAGAAAAGATCAAGATCAAATTTGCCTTGTCGCCGGTGAGTACCGAAGGAGCCCTGGCCAACATGCGCGCCGAAATTCCGCATTGGGATTTTGACAAAGTAAAGCGCGAAGGACAGGCCGCCTGGAACAAGGAGTTGAATAAAGTGGTTGTAGATGCCGGAAAAGATGACCTGGTGAACTTCTACACTGCCATGTACCATGCCTTTTTAGGACCGACTACCTACATGGATGTGGATGGTAAGTACAGAGGACTGGACATGAATGTGCACCAGGCCAAAGGCTTTACAAACTATAGCAGCTTTTCGCTTTGGGATACTTACCGCGCCCTGCACCCGTTGTTCACCATCCTTCAACCAGCCCGCAACAACGACATGGTAAAATCCATGCTGGCGCACTACGACCAGAGTGTACACAAAATGTTGCCGGTGTGGTCGCACCACGCCAACGAAAACTGGTGCATGATCGGTTACCATGCCGTGCCGGTAATTGCTGATATGGTGATGAAGGGAATGGCCAACTTTGATGCTAACCGCGCCCTGGATGCTTCTGTACAGACAGCCCGAACCCGCTACTATGATGGCCTTGGTTATTATATGGATATGGGCTATGTGCCTGAAGACAAGAATGGCTCATCGGTATCTAAAACGCTGGAGTATGCCTACGATGACTGGTGTATTGCGCAGATGGCGAAAAAACTGAATCGTCAGGATATTTATGAAGAGTTTAGCAAGCGTGCTTTGAACTATAAAAACGTGTACGATGCCAGATCCGGCTTTATGCGTCCGAAGTTGAGCGATGGTACCTGGAAGAAAGAATTCGACCCGTTGGATACGCACGGGCAGGGCTTTATTGAGGGCAACTCATGGAACTATAGTTTGTACGTACCACACGACCCAGCGCAGATGATCTCCATGATGGGTGGTAAGACGCGCTTTGCCCAGCACCTGGATTCACTCTTTACGATGGAGTTACCGGACAAATATTTCGAAAACACAGAAGACATTTCTCGTGAAGGTATTATCGGCAACTATGTGCATGGCAACGAACCATCGCACCACGTACCGTTCCTTTACAACTGGACCGATCAACCCTGGAAAACACAGGAGCGCACGCGCATGGTGCTCAAGGCGATGTATAAACCAACTGTAGACGGTTTGGGCGGCAACGACGACTTCGGGCAGATGAGCGCCTGGTACATCTTCAGCGCGTTGGGCTTTTACCCGGTTGCTCCCGGCTCCGACCAATACGCTATTACCAGCCCGGCTATAAAATCGGCAACTATAAACCTTGAGAACGGGAAGACCTTTACCATAGAAACCAAAAACCAGAAAGACAACAATGTGTATGTGCAGAAAATTGAGCTGAATGGCCAGCCAATCAACTGCACTTATTTAACCCACGGCGAGATTATGAAAGGCGGAAAGATCATTTTTCATATGGGCAGTAAACCCAATAAGAAGCTGTTTGCCTTAGCGCCGTAATAGCTGAAACTATAGTTTACAGTAAACAAGAAAGCCTTTCCATTTAGGAAAGGCTTTCTTGTTTTAGGAGTGTCATCGTCAAATGCGTTTTCTCTTCGAATTTTTACCCACCCTTAACCCCTCCAAGGAGGGGAATTTTATTTCTGCTAATTTAGGTGACTATGGCGCGAGCGTCTTCGCTCGTGTCGAGCTATAGTTGGGCGTCCCGCCCAGTGAATCACAGATCCATGAGTATAGTAAGTCACGGATTGCAGATCCGCGCCGGCAAATAAGTTAACTATAGAATTTTGGTTTAAACTATAACAGTAACATAAATTCCCCTCCCTGGAGAGGTTAGGGGTGGGTTGAACTATAGGACTAACTGTAATTAAGCCCCTCTCACCTTATACCCTGCAAAGCCATAGTAAACTATAAACGCATAGCAAAGCATTGGCACTATAAACGATAGCTGCAGATTGCCACTAAGGTCAGCAAATAAACCTTGCAATGGCGGTATAATGGCCCCGCCAACTATAGCCATCACCAACAGCGATGATCCCTGGCTAGTATTTCTTCCGAGGCCTTTAATTGCTAAATCAAAAATGGTTGGGAACATAACCGAATTGAACAGGCCAATGGCAATAATAGCCCACATCGCCAGGGAGCCTTCCGCAATTACTCCTACTAACAGAAGGCCTATAACGGCTATGGCAAAAAAGGCAACCGTTCTGTTCGGGATGAACCTTGCCAACAGCAACACAGTTAAGTTCAGCGCAATCAAACCGAGTATGATCAACGCCTGGTCTAGGTCATACAAGAAGTAAACTGTCAGGAAGGTAACAAGGGTGATGAAAGCAATAACAACAAACTTACCCAAACGCTTAAATGTACTCAGCGCAATTGCTCCAAAGAAACGACCGATCATGGCGCCTCCCCAGTAAAATGCCAGGTAATGCTTCGCTTCCGATTCAGTCAACCCCGTTATCTGTGGCAGTTTTATAAAATTGATGAGTGCACTGCCTATACTTACTTCGCCGCCGACATACATAAAAATACAAATGATGCCGAGCACTAAATGTGGGTGTTTAACGGCGCCTGCTCCAGTCTCTATCTTACCTGTACCTTCCAGGCGAGGTAGACGAGCTACTTTAATCAGGACAGCAATAAGCAGAAGCAGCGCAGCCAGCCCCAGGTACGGCATTTTTACAGAGTCTGCATTAACGATGTCGGCAGATGCCACCTGGTCAAAAATCAGGTAACCGCCGATGATGGGCGCAATGGTGGTGCCGAACGAGTTCACGGCCTGCGCCAGATTCATGCGGCTCGACGAGTTTTCAGGTGGACCAAGTATCGCTACATACGGGTTGGCTGTGATCTGCAGCACCGTAATGCCCGATGCCAGCACAAATAGCGCCATCAGGAAGAAACTATAACTGTGGAGTATGGCCGCCGGATAGAACAGTGTACAGCCCAGTGCTGCAATCAGCAAGCCAATGATGATACCGTTCTTATACCCAATCTTCAGGATAGGGTCTCCTTTGGTAGTAGACAGTAGAAAGTATAGAAACGAAACGATGAAGTATGCTCCGAAAAAGGCTGTCTGGATTAGCATTGCCTGCCACAGTTGCAGCGTAAATACCTGCTGCATTTTCGGGATCAGGATGTCGTTCATGCAGGTGATGAAGCCCCACATAAAAAACAGCAGGGTAACCACAATAAGCGGCGAAGTATAGTTTTTGAAATCCGGAGAAAGCGCTGCCGACTGTGAGGTAGTTTCTTCTGGAGCGGTTGGTGTTATAGTTGCCATCGGTTTAGTTTTGGGCGTTTACTACAGGTGTTGAGACAGCATTTTGATCATTGGAGAAAGAGTAAGGCACGGCATCTGCCTGTGTGCCACGGCTCATGTTGGGTTCAGCCCCCATCTTGATTTTAAGCTTGCCGCCCTTCATTATATCTTCATGAGAGATCCAGTTCTTCTCAAACTTCTTCCCGTTAAGGGTAGCTTTCTGTATGTACAGGTTTTCCTTGCTGTTGTCCGGCGCTTCGATCACAAACTCTTTCCCGTTCTCCAGTTTTATAGTTATTCTCTTAAACAGCGGAGCACCTATTACATATTGGTTTACGGCCGGAGTAACCGGATAGAAGCCCATGGCCGAGAAAATATACCAGGCTGAGGTCTGGCCGTTGTCTTCGTCGCCGCAGTAGCCATCCGGGGTAGGTAGGTACATACGGTTCATGGTTTCGCGTGCCCAGTACTGTGCTTTCCAGGGCTCTCCGGCATAGTTGTACAGGTAGATCATGTGCTGGATGGGCTGGTTGCCGTGCGCATACTGGCCCATGTTGGCGATCTGCATTTCTCGTATCTCATGGATCACACTGCCATAGTAACTCTCGTCATAGATAGGTGGTAGTGTGAACACTGAATCCAGCTTCGCTACGAAATTCTTTTTGCCACCCATCAGGTCAATCAGCCCCTGCACATCATGGAAAACCGACCAGCTATAATGCCAGCTGTTGCCCTCGGTAAAAGCATCGCCCCACTTAAACGGGTTGAAAGGTGATTGGAATGTACCATCCTGGTTCTTGCCCCGCATCAAGCCTGTGGCAGGGTCGAACAGATTTCTATAGTTCTGGCTGCGTTTGGCGTACAGATCAATTTCTGCCTGCGGCCGGTTCAGCGCTTTGGCCAGTTGGTAGATGGCAAAATCATCGTAGGCGTATTCCAACGTACGGGCAGCATTCTCGTTGATCTTAACATCGTAAGGCACATAGCCCAGCTTGTTATAGTATTCCACACCCGCACGACCAATGGCTGTAATAGGTCCTTCGTTGTTAGCGCCATGCAGCAAGGCCTCGTATAATATATTGATGTCGTAGCCACGTAGCCCTTTCATGTAAGCATCCGCTACCACAGAGGCAGAGTTATTACCAATCATAATATTCGCATAACCCGGGCTGGACCACTCAGGGAGCCAGCCACCTTCTTTGTAATCATTAACAAGGCCGGCCTGCATCTCTTTGTTTATGCTTGGGTAAGCCAGATTCAGGAAGGGATAAAGTGCCCGGAACGTATCCCAGAAGCCTGTACCGGCAAAGCGGTAGCCCGGGTATGTCTTACCGTCGTAAGGGCTGTAGTGTACAGGTTTATTATCAGCATCCAACTCATACATTTTGTGCGGGAAGAACAGCGTGCGGTACAGGCAACTATAGAAAGTACGCAGTTGCTCGTCGGTGCCGCCTTCTACGGTAATGCGGCTCATGGCCTGGTTCCAAAGCGCTTTGGCTTTCTGTTTGGTTGTTTCAAAATCGTCGTTGGCAAGCTCGCGTTTCAGGTTAAGTTCGGCCTGCTCCAGGCTGATAAAAGATGAGGCCACTCGCAGGTTCACTTTTTCGCCTCTGGCAGTTTTAAAACCAACTATAGCACCGGCATGGTTAGCCTTCATTTCATGTTTGCCTTTTACAAGTACTGAGTCCTGCCAGGCATAAGTTACCGTAAACGGCTTATCGCTGTAGATGACAAAGTGATTTTTGAAGTCTTTGGGGTTGCTGCGGGCATTTTTGGTAGTATAGCCTATAATCTTGTTTTCAGAAGGTATTACTTTGATGTAAGAGCCTTTGTCCAGTGCATCAATCACGATAAAAGAGCTATCCGATTTTGGATAGGTGAAGCGAAACTGTACAGCACGCTCGGTTGGAGTAAACTCAGTCGTTACGTCGTGGTCGGCCAGGTAAACACTATAGTAGTATGGCTTTGCAACTTCCGATTTATGGGAGAACCAACTGGCGCGGGCATCCTGGTCGAACCGTGCCTTACCGGTTACCGGCATAATTACAAACTGGCCGTAATCGTTCATCCAGGGCGATGGCTGGTGGGTTTGCTTAAAGCCCCTGATCTTGTCATCGTCGTAGGTGTAGGCCCAGCCGTTTCCCATCTTGCCGGTTTGGGCTGTCCACAGGTTCATGCCCCAAGGCACAGCCACAGCAGGGTAGGTGTTCCCATTCGACATGATTACCTTGGAATCAGTACCCATCAGCGGGTTTGCCAGTTCTTCGGGTTCAAATTTTGGCTTTTGCTTTTGTGCCAGTAGCGTTGTGGGCGCGGCAACTATAGCTGAAAGAATAAGGAAGGAAAAGGAGAGTATATGTTTCTTCATGCGGTGCTTGGTATTGTTTTAAGGCAGGTTTAAAGTATAGAGGTTAGCTTTCGTAAAATTCAATGGGCAGGTCGTCCGGGTCGCTGATAAAGGTGAAGCGCTTGCCGGTATGCTCATCTGTCCGGACAGGTTCAGGACTTATACCTTTAACCTGCAGTATTTCTATCGTTTCATCTAGGTCAGCAACTTCAAAAGCCAGGTGGCGCAGTCCGGTTGCTTCCGGTCTGGATGGCCTCTTGGGCGGATCAGGAAAGGAGAAAAGTTCCAGCAAATAACTTCCGTTCAAAGCCAGGTCCAGTTTGTAGGACTTTCTTTCCTTGCGATAAACTTCCTGCAACACCTCAAGCCCCAGCACATCGGTATAAAAAGCTTTTGACTTCTCGTAGTCTGAGCAGATCAGGGCAATGTGGTGTACGCGCTTCAGTTTGAGCATAAACTATAGTTAGCTAGGAGCCTGATTTCAGGTGAGTCAGCTACCAGAAAACTATAGCTACCCAATTGGCACCTAATATAGCAAAATCATAGTAAGTGTTCTCCGGTCTGTCTCATCATAATTTATTTTGAGTTTCATCACGTATAGTTGTTATCATTTTGAAATGACCTACTTTCAGAATAGGATTTATAATGGGAAGTTGTATAAACAAAACTTTACAGGCTACCTATAAAATGAGCGACCAGTAATAGCTTTCAGCCCAACTCACTTAGAGTAAACAAAAGACAACTACAGGTTATTTCTTGAAGATGTTAATGATACTGTTTTTGGAAGGTGGTGAACTAGTAACATTAACCCGGTATACTTTTGCTTGCGCGGTATATTTTATTCATTTTGTATATTAATTGCTTAAACCTCCTTTTCGTCATTCATGTATAGCATGCCATTTAAAACTACAGGTGTTAAATCCTGGCTGATCATCTCTGCTTTTGTAGCTATAGTTAGCAGTTGTGCCGTTCCAGCCAACACAACAGATCTATCTCAGAACCGGGGTACTATGGCCGATAAGGCGATGGTTGTGTCTGCGCATCCGGAAGCCTCTCGGATAGGATTGGAGATCATGAGAAAGGGAGGGAATGCCTTTGATGCAACTGTCGCCACGCAATTTGCCCTGGCTGTTGTTTACCCGGTGGCAGGTAATATTGGTGGAGGTGGTTTTACGGTGTATCGCACCTCAAATGGGGAGACCGGCACGTTAGATTACCGCGAAACAGCCCCTGCAGCAGCTTTTGCCACCATGTACCAGGATAGTGCTGCCAACGTAATTGCAGGGCTAAGTACCAACGGGCATTTAGCTGTAGGTATACCAGGCACTGTAGATGGCATGGTAAAGCTGCATCAGAAATTAGGGGTGCTGCCGTGGGCCGAGTTGGTGCAGCCGGCTATAGACCTTGCGCGAAATGGCGTTGTGTTAACCCAGAAAGAAGCAGAAGGCTTAAACAATGCACGGCAAGCTTTCCAGGAAATCAACAATCATACCCCTTACCTCACCCAAAAGCAAAACTGGCAGGCCGGAGACACAATTTTCCATGTAGAACTGGCGCTGACACTGGAGCGCATCCGGGATGAAGGCCGTGAGGGATTTTACGCTGGCAAAACAGCCGATCTGCTTGTTCAGGAAATGCAGCGGGGCAACGGCATCATCACAAAAGAGGATCTTGCCAACTATAGCTCTGTCTGGCGAAAGCCTTTGGAAGGCAACTATAGAGGCTATAAAGTCATTTCGATGGCGCCGCCCTCAAGCGGAGGTATTGCGCTCTTGCAACTACTGACCATGGTAGAACCCCACAATTTAAGTAAGTACAAATGGCAGAGTGCAGAAGCAGTACAACTTATAACAGAGGCTGAGCGCCGTGTATATGCTGATCGTGCTACCTACCTTGGAGACCCCGATTTTGTGACTGTGCCGGTACAGGAATTGCTCGATAAAGCTTACCTGGAAGAGAGACTGAGCACGTTTAGTATGGAGAAAGCTACGCCTTCTTCGGAAGTAAAAGCTGGCAACCTGACTTATATAGAATCTGAGCAGACAACACATTTCAGTATAATCGATCCTTCGGGAAACGCAGTTTCAACTACTACAACGTTGAATGGCAACTATGGCTCTAAAGTAGTTGTAAAAGGTGCCGGTTTCATACTGAACAATGAAATGGATGATTTCAGCGTGAAGCTAGGTGTGCCGAATATGTTCGGTTTAGTTGGTGGAGAGGCAAATGCCATTGCGCCTGGTAAGCGTATGTTAAGCTCTATGACACCAACTATCCTTGAGAAGGACGGAAAACTGTTCATGGTAGTGGGTACTCCGGGTGGTTCTACGATCATCACATCGGTTTTCCAGGCTATACTGAATGTGGTAGAGCACAACATGACCATGCAGCAGGCAGTTGCAGCTCCGCGCTTTCATCATCAGTGGTTGCCAGATGTAATACAGTACGAGCCAGATGCCATTAGCCCAACTATAAGAGCTATCCTGGAAAGCAAAGGCTACAAACTGGAGCAGCGCAAACCATACGGCAGAGTAGATGCTATTCTTGTATTACCAAACGGAAAACTGGAAGCAGGTGCCGACCCTCGCGGTGATGATGCGGCTGCAGGTTTTTAGAGCATATCGTATTTCAGTTCATCCTATTTAATGCTATTGGGTTTCAAACTATAGTTCTGTCCGTGTTGGATATTGAGGCGTAGTTACGGGGTGGTCTTTGCTGTAGGTAGCAGCACTGTGGTTTTCTCTGGAAAATGTCATGGTATAACTATCGCCAGACAAGTGGCAGCACTTCGTAAATCAATGACATTAATGAAGTACCAATCTTTGTGTTGATACCGTCATACCGGCTCATCTTAATCCGCTTCAGGCAATGATTGTAACAATAAACCAACAAAATTTGGTACATTTGATATTAGTTTATTGGTTTCGTACCCGATCTGAAGTAAGACTTGCATATTGAAAGCTTTCAAAAATGGTAGTTCCTAAAGACTTATTTAATATCATTTTTCTACCTGGCTTTCCATATGTTAAGAGAGAACTGCGCTTCAAATCCGATTAAAAGTAGTCCTGCTACCTCATTTTTTGCCAGGGTTTTTGAAGCCCAGACCAGCCTGTCGCTCCTGCTGGCTCCCGATCTCGAAGTTATAGGTGTGACCGACTCATTGCTACAGGAAACCTATACCAGACGGGAGAATGTAGTTGGGAAAAACGTTTTTGTCGCTTTCCCCGAGAACCCTGCCGCACCTGAAGCCTCGCCTATCAAGAACTTGAAAAAAGCCTTTGATATAGTATTTGAAACTGGTAAACCACATAAACTACCACAGCAGCGTTATGATATTCCTGATCCGGAATTGCCTGGGAGTTTTCTGGAAAGGTACTGGAGTACGCATACGGTTCCTATACTGGATGAGCAGGGAGTGATGATAAGTATACTGCACGAAACAACGAATATCACGGCAGAGGTTAAAGCTAAACATCAGTTAAACGAAAGTATAGAAAGAGAGCAGAAAGCGATAGCAGTAGCTGAACAGCAGCGTTTGCGCTTAAAACGGCTTTTCGATCATGCCCCGGCTGCCTTAGCAATTGTGGAGGGCCCCGATCTGGTTTACAAAGAAATTAATGAGACCTATCAGCAGTTATTTCCTGGACGCCAGCTGCTTGGGCTACCAATGTTTGAAGCATTACCTGAGTTAAGTACAAGACCCTCGGGTGAAGCGCTGAGAAATGTTTATAAAACCGGAGAGTCTTATAAAGGCAAAGAGTTTCTGCTGCCTTTTGCCCGGTATGCCGGCGCATCTGAAGAAGACATATACTGGAACTTTATAAACCAGGCTTTATACGATACAGAAGGAAATGTAAACGGCATTTTACTTTTTGCGCTGGATGTTACAGATTTTATATTAGCCCGCCAGAATGTAGAAGAAAAGAGCAGTGCCTTGCGAAAGCTGAACCTGGAGCTGGAAGAACGTGTAAATATCCGGTCGCGGGAACTGCAACAGGCAAAAGCGGAAGCCGACAAACACAGCCGAAGAATGTATGACCTGTTTATGCAGGCACCTGCTGCCATTTGCATTCTGAATGGACCGGACATGGTGTACGAATTGGTGAACCCCGTTTATGAGCAGCTTTTTACTGACCGGAAATTATTAGGTAAACCAATTTTAGAAGCCCTGCCCGAGATAAAAGAACATCGGGTTTACGAGACATTTAAAAGGGTTTATGAAACCGGAGAAACGCATAAAGAAGCCGAATTACTCATACCGTTTAAGCGTGCCGAAGACGGGGAGATGGAAGACAGGTATTTCAGGTTTATACAGCAAGCCCGTTACAATGAGCAGGAGCAGGTAGATGGCATTATAGTTTTTGCCCTGGAAGTAACTGAGCAGGTAAACGCACGCAAGGCGGTAGAGCTAAGCGAAGCGCAACTGCGTTTAGTAACAGATTCATTGCCCGTGCTTATCGGTTATTTAGATAAAGAAGAGAAATATCGTTTCACGAACAAGGCCTATGAGAGCTGGTTTCCCTTTAAGGCGGAGTCGTTATTGGGGCGCAAGGTTAGGGATGTAATAGGAGAGGATGCTTACCAGAATGTAAAAGTGTTTATAGAACAGGCGTTAGCTGGTGTGGCAGTGAGCTTTGAAGCACGCATGCCCTACCGTGACAACTTTGTTAAATACATCCAGACCAATTATGTGCCGGATGTGCAGGATGGAGAAGTGCAAGGGTTTTATACATTGGTAACAGACGTTACCGAACAGGTGCTTGCCCGCGAAGCATTGGAACAAAGTGAGCTGAAAGCCAAATCGATTGCTGAAATGCTGGCTGTTGCAAACGATGATCTGAAGCTTGCCAATGAAACGCTGGGTATTTATAACTCCGAACTGGAGAAGCGTGTAGAAGAACGGACATCGGCACTGAAAAATACGAACACACTCCTGCAGAAGCAGATCAAAGAGAATATCAAAGCTGAAGAATCACTATTTAAATCTCATGCACAACTACAGGCTTTAACCAAACACCTGCAGCAACTGCGCGAAGAAGAGCGTAAGTTTTTAGCCAGAGAACTGCACGATGAGTTAGGGCAGGCATTTACAGCGCTTAAAATAGATGTGGCACTATCGCTTAAGAAGCTGGATACAGGAACTATAGAACATAGCCACCTGCACCAGGAACTTAGCTCTATGCTGCGGACAATAAACAGATCTATCACTTCGGTGCGGGAAATCGTAAAGTCGCTGCGTCCTTCGGTACTCGATAATTTTGGATTGCTCTCTGAAGTTGAATCTCAGGCACAGGACCTTAAAAAACGAATTGGTGCAACTGTAGAAGTTATCACCGAACTGGAATACCTGGAGCTGACCCAGGAGGTTTCTATAGAAGTGTTTCGAATAATTCAGGAGATCATGACCAATATAGCACGCCACGCAGAAGCCTCGCACGTTTACATTAAAATTGCTGAAAAGCAGAATGCATTCCACTTTACTATTACAGATAATGGCAAGGGCATGCTTTTAAATGGCCAGCCAGAAGTCAGTACCTTCGGCCTGATCGGGATGCAGGAGCGAGCCGATCGCATTGGAGCCAAATTGAGTATCAGCTCAAAGATAAGGAGAGGCACTACAATTGAGCTGGAAGTTCCGTGCAAACTATAGTTCAGGTAGCGACATGTAAAGCTACCTGAACTATAGTTAAGCAATATACCTTTTTTGGATCAGCTCCAGCAAGGCAACAGGTGTGAGGGGTTTCGTTAAGATCTGCGTTATACCGGCATTCAATGCTTTACTGATATCACGGTGATAAAGTGAAGTGGTAAGTATAGCGACTGTTGTATGCTCATGGTGAAGCCCTTCCAGTTTTTTATAGGCTTCCAGAAAAGTAAATCCATCCATTACGGGCATATTGATGTCCAGCAGAATCAGGTCTGGTACACAATGCTCGTCGGCCTTTTCAAATTGGTCACTACATTCTTTTAACAAAGCCAAAGCAGTTTTCCCATCAGTGGCCACCAGCACTTGGTCCGGGTTTATTGTTTTAATGATGGTTCGCTTATTTAAAAAGTTGGTAGTTTCATCGTCATCTATAAGCAAAACAGTGCGGAATAGTTTGATCGGGTTTTGTGATGTATTTCTCAAACGGTGAAAATCTTTGATTTTGGTAATGCTGACTATTTGTAATCGGGTAAAATGTGCTTTAAAGTGTAATAGCTGAAATTGGCTGTTGTTGTATTTTAAGGCACATATTTTATAGTTCCGGTTGTATTTCCCTCTGAAGAATTGGTAAGCCATTTTTCGCAGTCTTCCATGTTCCTGAAACTATAGTAACTGATAACGCCTGTAAGCTCCTGCTCCAGCTTTTTTCCAATGCTATCACCAAAACTACCTTCCCTGGATACATGCAACAGATACTTAAGCCCCTTGTTTTTCATTTTCAGTATCCATACATGCGAGAACCAAACTATAGTATCTTCCCAAACCGAAATAATGCGGGTACAGTCCTGCAGAATAGTATGGTAAGGGTTCGTTTTTACAAAGTCTTCTGCCCATAAGGCAACTGCTTTTATCTGGTCTTTTGTAGTATAGCCATGCCACTCAATTACAATAACAGCATTGCCTGTTATGTAACTTACTTTGCAGAATATTCTACCAAATTCATTTCTGAATTCCTTTTCTGCAACAGACGGTTGATTTGCGTGTGCTATAAGATTACGTGTGTTAGAGCAATATCCGGATAAGTAATTTTCAAGGGTGATTTAGCTTTCATGTAAAGTTGTTAGGTGTATTTTTCCTAAGGGGGATTTGTACAAAGTTATTATCCGAAGAATAAACAACAGGTAACAGCATCTCGAAAGTGATGTCATATAATCATGAAAGCCTTGTCATATTTTACGACAAGGCTTTCGTTGTAAAACAGTAAGTACCCGAGGGTAGTTAGGACTGAAAATAGTGCTCTGATCACACCAGATTATTAGCTAAGCAATAGCGGATAAGGTCTGTTTTAGATGTAAACTTCATTTTCTCAAAAATACGGATCCGGTAGGTGTTTACGGTACTCTGTGTTAAGTGCAGCGAGTCGGCTATAGTTTTGGGCGCCACCCCTTCGCCAATTTTGCAAAGGATCTGAAACTCGCGATCGGAAAGTACCTCATGTGCTATTTGTGGAGAAGCTTTCGCTACAAGCGACTCGGCCAGCAGTTCGGCCAGCGATTCTGAAATATACTTACCACCACTCTGTATTTTATGTATAGCTGTAACCAGTTCTTCAGCAGCACTTTCCTTCGATAAGTAGCCTGATGCTCCTGCCTTTAAAGTGCGCAAAGCATACGTCTTCTCCGGATACATGCTCAGGATCAGCACTGGGATTTGCGGATACAGGTTCTTCAATTCAATTAATACATCAAGGCCACTTTTAACCGGCATATTTATATCCAGCACCACAAAGTTTGCCTGGCTGTCCTTAAGTTTTGGAATAACCTCTGTTCCATTAATTGCTTCGCCTACAACTTCTATGTCAGCTTCGTCCTTCAGCACTTTTTTCAATCCTTCCCTGATCAACACATAGTCATCAGCAATTAACAGTTTAATCATTCTCTTCGGTTTATGTTGATTGTAAGGTTGGCTATAGTTACAACTTATATTTTATGTATAAAAGTATTTTAGATAGCGCATACACTAAAGCTGATCTACTACTATAAATGTGATACCATTGGTCGCAAGTTAAGCAGCACTGCCGGTAAGCTACCTAACCTATAGGAAGTTTTTTGTTGAAACTGCATGTTGGACCCGCTATTCGCCCAAATTTTTCAGCATCATAGCAGAGGTTTACTACAAACTAAGTGAAAAAAGCAGGAGAGAAGAAAAAAGGATGCGAAACCAACGCACCGGGTTCATAAACGAAACTATACCCTTAGGCAAATGAAGAAAGGATCTCCTTGTTAAGTATAGCCTAGGATTTAAAGTTAAGTTGTTTGAAAACGATTATCCTCTTGGAAATTGTGGGGTTATTTTATCGAACGGTCAGGATAAATGGATTTTTCGCCCTTCTTGCTTCGTGCAACGGTTTTTAGTGGAAAAGAAAAAAGGGAAAAGCAATCAAAATCATCACTTTTCCCTTTCAGTAGACCAAAGGATGGAATTATCGAACTTTATCTACACGGATTTAGCAGTTTTACACGAGTATCTACTATTAGCATAGTTGAGTACTTATACTATTCGACATACCCCAAACACGAATCTAACTTTAATGCTCTTATTGTAATTAAAATGCAATCTATATAATTTATATGATGGTTTTCTTGTGATTTTAACCACATCTATATTTACAACTTCTTCACGCTCACCTCATATTTGGTATTTACATTACTACCTAACTAAGTATAAGTATTGCCTAAGCAATACATGGTAAATGTAAATTGCATGAGGATACCAATTGCAAGATGATGATGTTTAGAACAGCTTGTTGATCTAAATTATAGTCCTTGGTAGTGAATTAGGTATGAAAGTTATTCACAATAAATTCTTAGAACGTATACTTGTTAATGATTTTCATCTCTGCCCAGTTATGAAGTTAAATGCCTTCGAGATAAAAGCAATTACATAAAATATGATATGTTTTAATGATTATGAATTACCTCATTTCTTCTACTCTCGAGAAGGCTGTTTATAATGAAATTTCGCAAATGTTGTAAATAACATTTCTCGATGAATTTATAACTCGCTCCATTCACTTTTACGTCTTAAACTTCTATTCTTCAGAAGACTTTTATATGATGTACATTCAAGATAAATATAAAAGCTGCAAAAGCATCATTTAACATCTTTCAGCAAGTCAGCTTTCCAGTCAAACAATACAAAAGCACTAGTGAGAGACTAATGCTCCTAGAGGACTGTTAACAGGCAACGATAAGGCTATAGCTGCTTTATGTAACTTGCTACAGAGATTGGAAAAGTACTTTAAAGGTCGATCCTTCACCCACCTTGCTTTCCACTTTAATCTTGCCACCCATACTCTCCACCATGCTTTTAACGATAAACAGTCCAACGCCAGTGCCCTCTACCGTATCATGCAGTCTGCTGTAACGGTCAAACACCGATTCAAGTTTGTCTTCGGCTATCCCAATACCCTTGTCGCTTACAGTGAGTAGTATAGCATCCCCTGATCTTTCTGTCTGAATGTTTATCACAGGTTTACTGTCTGGTTTGCTGTACTTGATAGCATTACTGAGCAGGTTGTAGACAATGCTTCTCACATTCTTTCGGGAAAAGTTAACATCTGCTTCTTCAATGTGGGTGCTGATTTGAGCGTTTGTTTCTTCGATCTTATCTCTAAGGGCAAGCTTTGCATCTTCGATCACGTTTTCGAAGTTCACTCGTTCAGGCTCCCTTGCAAACGCTGAATCATTATCAATGTCAGCAAGTTCGTCTACGGTTTTGCGCAGGTTGTCCACAGACCGGCTGAGCATGTCTATGATTTGCTTGTATTCCTGTTCACTTTTCAGGGTTCCTTTCAATATTCTGATCAAGCCTTCCATATTGGAAAGTGGTCCTTTTATATCGTGTGAGATAGAGTGAATGATGTTCTCATAATCCCTGTGTAGTTTCTCGTACCCTTTCAATATATGGATGCGATCATTAATGTCGATGAAGGTAATGATAACGCCGTTTGTTCTGTTCTCTTTTTTTATAATGTAGGGCAGGATATTCATCTGATACCACTTTTTATCAGTGGTCTGGATCTCCTTCTCCAAACTCTGGCTGCTCTCAATTACTTCATGGATGTTGTCAATAATGGTCGGGAAGCGGATGTTGTTGGATACCTCGTCTATGTGCCTGCCCACATCGCTGGCTGAAAGTTTAAAGTGCGTCATGGCAGCAGGAGTAAACTTTCGTAGGATCATGTCGGCATCCACAAACAGCTGCGGTATGATGGTGTTGTTGAAGTAATTTTCCAGTTCGTCGTTCAACTCGATCAGCTTTTCAAGTTTGCTGTTCTTTTTAGGTGCTTCTGCCATTAGGAATTTCGTCTGGATGATGCTACTTATAGGTAGCCATTTTCTGTAAGTATTTATTCTATGACATACGTGTATGTACCAGTATCGGATAATTTGTAGTTTCTAGCCATAAAGCTTAGGTACATTGTAAGGTAAATAAGGATACTGATTATTTCTTAAAGCAGCAATAGGCAGAGTAATCATTAGTGGCTTTTAATAGCCTTTGACAACAGGGACCATTTGTTTACAGCACCTACTTTTGAAATAATAAAAAAACCGCTTACATGTCGAAATAAGCGGTTTTTGAAACTTTTGATTTAGACCAAAGGATGGAATTGCTGAACTATTTCCACAGGTACTGATAAATTTTAATAAACTCTATAGATGTCCAATAACTTAACTTTTTAAACTCCCACCCTTATATGGCAAAAGTTCACGCTCGTAATATACTTTGTCTTTTTCCTGGGGATTAGCCGGATCAGTACAATAATAAATACGGCTGGCATAGCGCCTTATAGTTAAACTACGAGACAGATTTGTTATAGCAACTACTGCTGAGCCTTCCGGATATAAATTTTCCATTTTAGTAGAATTAGTTATTATTTGATTTGTTTGTTGCCTTGGCTGCTTTTTTTGCCTGCTTATCGGCTTCAACACGGTTACGCTGGGCTTTTGCTTCCATCCTGGCGGCACGTTTAGCTTGTTTGGCAGCATAAGAAGCTTCTTTGTCTATGCGTTTTGCTTCTTTGGCATTTGCCTCCGCAACTCTGGCATCTGCCTTGGTGTCGCTTCTTAATGCCTTGGCTTCAGCTAAGCGGACCTGGTCAGCGACTGCTTTAGCTTTGACTATTTCCTTAGCCCTTTTTTCCTCGTCTTTGGTAGGTGCAGTCTGTGCAGAGGCTGTAGATGCTGCTAACAGAAATAATCCTGTGAACAGCGAAAGTAAAATGGTTCTGTAAATCATGTTTTGTAGGAAAAGGTATATTCTATTATCCTACTTAAGTATACGTATAGGCTAGATATTAAACCGTAAATAGCTGAATATAAATAGTTTAATTTATAATGGATGTCATGCAGCTCTCCTGAAGGCATAAAAATCGAACCCTTAGCAGCTGAAGATCAGTTGGCGCTACGCTGCCCTAGGCTTTTAATTACTACCTGTAATACTTTCTCTTACAAGGTCAGTAGTTGAAGCAGGGTAAAATAGATTTGTTTTTAGTACTGGAGCAAGACATTAGTACCGTTCCGGATCCATTTTTCGAAAATACATTATCGTTAAATTCACCAGCCACCAACACCGAGTTACTATCTATCACGGGTGTGCGGGTGCTCATAAAATCTGTAAGTCTGTCCTGGTTATTTGGTACCCAATCCAGTCCTTTTTTAAGAGCGATGCAAAGGTATTCGTGCGTGGTCGTGTCAACTAAATATTTACTATTCATCTTCTGTTTTTAAGGTTTATGATGGGTAATGTGCTGTTAAGGCAAACACAGTTGTAACAACAATAAAAAAGCCTTACCGGCAGGCAAGGCTTTTCAGAAATGTATAGTTTAAAACTAAGCGAGTTTTACGTTAACCGCGTTTAGTCCTTTACGTCCTTCCTGCAGGTCAAAGCTCACTTCGTCATTCTCTCTAATCTCATCAATAAGGCCTGAGGTATGTACAAAGTACTCCTGATCTGAATTTGTTTCTTTAATAAACCCGAACCCTTTCAGGTCATTGAAGAATTTTACTGTTCCGTTATTCATATTATGTTCTTTATTGTATACCTACTACATATCTGCAGGTATATACGTTCATTATTTTATACAATATACAATAAAAATTCTACAATGCGTTTTTGTTGTCCGTATTACTATTTATTTCGTTATATAATTATATAAAGGATTAAATGAGTAATTCTTATTTTAGTTTGTCCCCATGAAAGTACTGAAAATAGGTATTATAGATCTGGTGAGTAAGGGCCCTACCAGTACTTTATGGGCTAGGGTAATGCACGCTAACTTGGCAAGCATTATGCCGCAGGTAGTTGCAACTTGGTGTGAACAGGAAGGTCATGAGATAAAGCTAATCTGCTATACCGGGCTGGAGAATCTTCAAAAGGAGCTACCTAAAGGTGTCGACCTGGTATTTATCTGCTCCTTTACCCAGTCAGCTTTGCTGGCTTATGCTTTAAGCAATTATTTTCGAAGTACAGGTGCAGTTACCGTATTAGGTGGGCCGCATGCCCGCTGTTACCCAGATGATGCTGTTAAGTACTTTGATTATGTTTTGGGCTTTACCCATCAATCCACCATCAGAGAGGTGCTCGAGAATTGCGTGCCGCAGCGGCCGGAAGGAATACAGCTGTCAGCAGCGCGGCAACCGGCACACTTACCTGGAGTAAAAGAGCGCTGGAAGTTTATGGAGCCTACGCTAAAGAAGGCCCCTTTTCTGAAAATGGTGCCCATGATCGGGAGCGTTGGCTGTCCATATACCTGTTCCTTTTGCATAGATGCGACAGTGGCTTACCAACCCATGAATTTTGATGTTATAAAAGAAGACCTGCAGTTCCTGCTGACAAAGTTCAAGAGACCTACTGTAGGCTGGCATGACCCTAACTTTGGCGTACGCTTCGAAGCCAACATGGAAGCGATCTCTTCTGCTGCTCCATTAAAGAGCTTCCGATTTTTTGCAGAAAGCAGCCTTTCTATCTTGACAGAAGAACACCTGAAGGTGTTGCAGCAAAACGGCTTTGATGCTCTGTTGCCCGGTATAGAATCGTGGTATGAGTTAGGTAACAAGTCAAGAACATCCCGCTCGGTAGGAGAAGAAAAGGTAGTACGCATTTCAGAACACATTAATGTGATGTTCCGTTACGTGCCTTACGTGCAGACAAACTTTGTGTTAGGGCTAGATAGCGATGAGGGAGAAGAACCCTTTGAGCTTACAAAGCGCTTTGTGGATCTCTCGCCGGCCGCTTTCCCGGGGTATTCCTTATTAAGTGCCTTTGGACAGGCGGCTCCTCTGAACCTGGAATACCAGCGTGCAGGAAGGATACTACCCTTTCCATTTCATTTTCTAAATAATCACCTGGCCATGAATATTAAACCCAAGAACTATGAGTGGGTGGACTTCTATGACAAGGTAATTAACCTGACAGACTTTACGTTCTCTAAAAAAGCGATTTATCGCCGTTTCATGGCCTCGTCCAGTCGGTCAGCAAAGTGGATGAATTTTATGCGCGCTGTCTCCTCGGAAGGGTACGGCCGCCTACGCTTTTTCAGGCAGGTGCGCAAAAATTTGGTAGAAGATACAGGGTTCAGGAAATATTTTGAAGGAGAAACTCAGCAATTGCCTCTATTCTACAGAAACATCATCCGAAATGATCTGGGATATTGGTGGCAATGGCTGCCAGAAGGGGCAATAGAACATGACCCAAATGCATACTTACATAAGCAAGTTCAACAGCAACCTATAGTTGGGCCAGGAGCTGAAGGATAGTATAACTGAGCTAAAGGATAGTATAACTATAGCAGGCTTGGGCCAGCTTATTGTTTGAGATCTATAACATACTGTTCCAATGCCAGTGGGTGCTTGGTTTGCATAATAGAAATAACAGCCCCCATCAGCTCACTATCTTTTACGTTAGTTGAATTTAATCCCATTAAGCAACCAAAGCTTTTCTTGTCTTTCAACCGGATGAAGGACCTGAGTTGATGATAAAAAGACAAAGCAGCTACAGCTTCCATTTTAATATTAAGAATGTTATAAATTGTTGTCTTCATAGTGTTCAAGTAAAGTATAGAGTTGCGCATGGGTGTTGATTAATAATGGTTTAACTCTTGACTTGTATGACAGTATTACATTTGATTAAGTTCTAAATGTATAATAATATATTAATTTAATTCTACATAGTAATATCTTTTCCACGTGCGCTGATCACAGTTTATGTGCTTTATATGATAAGATACAATAAAAGCCCGAACGAATGTCCGGGCTTCCTTTTTTCACAGCTTTACTATTGGGAAATAATAAGTTTGGAAAGGAACAGAAATGGCCTTCCATGTTGTGCTGGCATCGCATTAACATTACTATATTGTATTAGGTGTTTGGCGTAATGTGAACATTGCTAATTGGCAGCAGAGCTACTATAGCCGTGATTATTTGATTATTATTCTATTTAGTTACATTTCAACTGTTGAAGCAGGTTTTAGCTGGCTATTATCAAACGCCCTAACTCCTGTGTTATCTTTCTTATTAGTATACGTGTGCCGTTGCAGATAAGCCGGATATATTTTTAACTTAAATAACGTAATGATTTAATAAGGCCACTCGTGCCTGCGGGAGCATCTTTCAGCTACATCTGTTGTTAAAGTTTAATTTGAAGATGAGATAATTTAGATATACTCACTGTGTTATAAACTATTCCTCACTCTATAGCTGTTGTATTAATACACCTTTCCTTATGGGCTAATTTCTTTAATTGTTACATCCACCCGCTTTCTACACTCTTACTATGAAAACTAACTACCTTACAAGCAACGACTATAGTATTTACCTGCAAGGGCTTCTCAAAAGAGCACCAACTGTGATAGAACTGCATGCTTTTGAAGAAAATCAGGACTTGTTACTGATAACAAAAATGGTCGATGAGAATGATGCCTGTCACCTTACATTTACTAAAAGCACAAGCGTTAAACTCTTACCTACTAGATTAGTACGAGGTAGTACTATTCAGTTACACAGCCAGCAGGATGGGCACAGGTTTTATACTGTGCTTCTGGATGAGCCTGATTTTGAAGATACCCGCTATCTGATGTTAGATGCTGCTGTAGAAACCATTAGTTTGGACGATACTATAATAACACTTATAAGAGACGTACAGTTGATGACTGTGGAAGAATTTGTCCTGCGTTATAGTCCTGTATTATGTAACTTAAATTAACCAGTAACTTAATTTTTTGAAAACGATGACACAGGAACAATTCTATTTTTGCCTTGATCAGATTCTAGAACTTCGTAGTAGGATAAAGGATACTTACACTGTCCGTAGAAAAGCACAAGTTATAGAAGCTACTCTGGCAGAGGAGGAGCAGGTAAGTTTTGATGCTTTAAAGCAATTTAAAGAAAATAAAGAAAGCGCTGACAAGAACACTTTAGAGTCGCTGTCACTTCTAAAAAAGTTGGCAGTCCAGGAAGCCAGTATCAGAGCTTATGTACCAGTCTCTCTATACGGTAAAACTATAAAAGCGACCTACCAGAACCTGCCTGTCATTTATGTAACAATTGATATTCAAAGTATAGCTATAGAAAAAGGGACATTGTAAAGTAACTAACCCGGTAAGTAAAGTGATTACTTGCAGTTATTTATTTTGATCACCGTAGTCACCACTATTATAGCTACTTCAAAAGCCTGCTAAAAGCGTAATCTTTAAAATAAATCGCTATCTTATTAACCTGGATGTGGTGCCTGGCTTGGATTTACCAGAGCCCATCAATAAAGCCTGAAAGTTTGGTTGAATAGCCTCCTTTGGTAAGACATAGCATCTCACCGGTAATATCATTTCTTACCCAAATAATCGCATTTTCTTTTTCTCCATTCAGCATTGTATACTCATCCCAATAGGCATTTGCTGCAAGGGCTACTTTTTGCTTGAGTGTATTTAGTTTTTCGTTATTCATTGCTTAAATTTTAAGTTATTTTATGCAGATATAAAGGCATTTACATCTACCTGTTATAGTTATAAATAAGTTATTTTAGGAATAGGCAAGTTAAATCATATTTCCTGAGCTAAACGTTTACCTTCCTGTATGCCTTTATCTGTAATAGTATAGGTACAAGGAGTTACTCCATCGAGTTGATGCACATAACCACTTTCAATTAATTCATCTATCAATAATTGTAAGTGGCTTGTATTAGGCATTAACCCTAAATTTTCTTTCTTTGATAAATCACCTATTACAAGTGTTTCATGTTTAATGAGGGTATTTAAGACGATCGAACGATTAAGCATGATTTCTGGATTAAAATTAGTGTAAGACGAAACTGGTTCAGGACAAACGACTAAAATGAAGGGCTTTTTTAAAGTGTTACTTGCTAACGAGCAGAAACTAACTATCCTAATTATGTATACGCTTATAATAGAAATTAAATAATTTTCTTTCGCAGTTGATAAAAGTTTAGCTTACGAAGTAATCAATTGGATCACGTATCCTAAAACTTATAAGTAGTAGACTTAGGGAAGTTTACTCCATCATTACAAACCTATTTTAAGTAAAAATTAGGCGCTCGTGTTGGCTCTGTAGATAAATACCAGCAAAGAGTGGTGCGGGTACACCTTATAGATTTCCATTTAAAGCAAGGTTAAAAATGGCTGACAATGCAAATGAATCCAAACAACTCACTCTTTACTGTTAGAGCTGCTCTGCATTATAGGCAGGGGCGTGGGCTCCGGCATATCTCGTCCTTAAAGCTATTAGCAAGTGTGATTACTACGCATCAACTATAGGTATAAGACGCCGTATATTTAGTAATATTACATTACTGAGGGGAGGATTACATTACTGAGGGGAGGCAAGGTGCAGTTTAACATAGATAAGTTTTTTGACAGACTTCAGGGACAGTCACTTTCTAGACAGGCAGCCTGTCTGGCCGTTGCTGAAGAAATTGAAGATGCTGAAAAACAAAAGCTTGCTTTTGTAGATCAAGCAAGTGAGAACCCTGCGTTTTATAAATTTATTTGCAGCCAGATTAATAGCTACATTCTGTATCTGAATGTACTGTATAACAGAATCACTACAGACGAACATAAGAAGCTTACTAAGCAGGCATTTGACGCTGATAAAGCTTCAGTTTATCATACTATGAAGCTGTTAATACACATAGATCAATATGAAAGCAGGATAAAGAGCGGACGCTAAAATAGGATTGAAGTAGTAGGAAGGCTCTGTAGCATGTTCAGTAAAAAGGAAGAATAGCTTGTTGAGTTCCTGGAATATAACCAGGAAAAATCAACAACTTTAATCGCATTTAGGATACATGGTTTATAAGATAAACAACAGAGCAGCAGTTTTGTGTGTTTAACTAGTAAATAAGAGCAACAAATCGCAAAGTTTTATTTTAAAATTTGAGTGGGTTTGATGCTTAGTTCCATCTATAAGCCTTACCTATATATAATACATGTAAATAATGCTTAACTGGGTAAATATATCCAGAGTAATTTAGTGCCGACCAGGCCCTATAGTAAGTCTGAGCTGTGTGTGCTGTATAATGTGAGTGAGCGCGTGCTGAATGCCTGGTTAGAAAATATAGGGCACTTGGGTGCTTACAAAGACAGACTGTTTACCCTGCACCAGATGTACCTGATCTTCGATCACCTGGGCTGGCCGGAGGAGAAGCCAGGGAAGCAGGACAGGGTATAAGCAACTTGGTAGAAGGCGTAGTTATAACAATTTCACTACTGGTGTAAGTACTCTTGTCCCTAGACATACTCGTCTATAAAGGATTATGTAAGGAGGAAATGAAGAGGTATTCCGCCTCTGTAATTTCAGAGACAGAATCATCGCAAATTCTATAGGAAGTATCAATTGTTCTAGAATCGGTTATCACCACTGCTTCGCCAATACTTCGGGCCCGGATAGCTAGCCAAATAAAATTGGGACTATGATCAAGTTGCAGTTTTGCTTTATAATGTCTCATGTTGGCTATATAATAGCTATCACAAACAGGTTCTAAAGAGAAAATCTCTCCTGCCGGAGTTCGTTCAGTCTATGCTGGATAGCTGACTCGAGTTTTCTGTAATGCTCTATTCTGCCTGACAATGGTTGCTTTTCAATAAGATGCCGGATATAAAAGCTTGCTTCAACAGCATGCTGCCGGTCAAGAGTAGGAATATCAAGTCCATCCAGCACAAATTCCAGAATAGTTGTCATAGCTAATCTTCGATTAAATTATGTGCCGAGGATATATTGGTTTACTCTGGAAGTATAGGCAAGGTTGGGATAAGTAGGAATTAAAAACTTAAACTTACTTCAACACAAGCCAATACATTGCTTCTTCCATTGTGGGGAAAGTGCGAAGCAGGTACGGTAGGGGAATGGTGGTAGTGATATCCTTTATAGTGCCTTCGGCTCGTTTCTCCAGATCAGGGTTTGGAGCCTGTATACGGGCTAATTTCTGCAGGCGCGTCATTGCTAATTTGCTGGCCAGGTAGACAGAGATCTTTCTGCTTTCTTCGGCACTGACAGAGATAACAGTACGTCTGGAGTCAAGCAACAAGTACTTCACATCATAAGCAATAACGTTGTCTACCATAATGTCAATGCTGTAATTTACTTCATCCACTATATACCCGTGCAGGTCCGGGTAATCGACGCATAATATATCTGTGGCCGGATCGTAATTTAGTTTTATCAGGCTATTCTCGAAAAGAAGCATGTAACTGAGGTGAGAATTTTTTGCCCAAAGTTAAGATAGAATGGAATAAGAACAAACAAAGACCACTAAGGTTACTCCTGGTACTGACCAGACTGGCCAGCCAGGAACCTTAGCGGGTAAAGAATCATCAACTATGCTACGATGAGATGTCAAATAAGAACTTCCGGCTGGTATTTCGGGAAATTCATATAGATATACTCTAGGAAGATATATCCTAGGAGCACTACCTAAAATATCTTTAGCTTAATACTCCTGATTTAGTTTGAGTAAGCCAATCTACGCCATCCGGATAGCTGTGGAAATACTGATATTCAAACGTGATGGCATCGCAAGCTTCGTTCAGTATGTTTTGAACAGCCATAGCGTTAAATATATCCATAGATACTACAATGAATAGTTTTTCAATGCCTGTTTTACTTAAACGCGGGATTAACTCTTTCTTAGTCCAGGCTTGGTCTGCCATCACTAGGGGCCCCATAAACCGATTATCAGTCAGGACGTACTTTACATTTTGTTCCTGGGCGAGTTGTAGCACCATTTCAAGGCCTGCCCGGTAATCTTCACTCGGAACAAAGCCGTGCCACTCTAGCACCACCATATGCTTACTAGGAGCCTGATAGATCTTTAAATATCTGTTTTCAAAAAAGGTAGAAAGCATGGTATCATAAAAAGGTTAATAAGCCTTAAAAGGTATTAGGATTAAAAATAGTTAAACTTGCCTTGTTTCAAAATAAAGATTTTTCATTGTGTGTAGGTAAACAGTAGCGCTTTGTTCATGGTTCGCAAGTTGCTATCTAAAAATGATGATCTTTATCACTTTAATTTTAACTGTAAAGATTTAATTAGTACACGTTAAATATCGAAAGGCGGGTTGGCATGCCTTTTTATTGTATACACTACCGCTATACATAATTACCGTCTACACACGCAATGCGCGCTAAAAAGCATGAAGCCAATTATTAAATGGTCACAGGGGCTATACATGTGGAGTGTAAGGCACACAATCTGTAAGTAAAAGAGAAAAGCAACCCCAAAAGAAGTAGAGCCTCTAGTAATAGGGTACTTCTACCTGCTCAACTTAACTTCATAACAGAAAGCAGGCAGTCGCAAAAAGCTACATTTATGATATAATACAAATCGGGTAGGAACTAAAACGAGGGGAGAAAAAGCGGATAACAATTTAGAAAATCTTTTTTGTTACTTTCCTGTTACTCTGGAAATAAAAACCCGCTTATTTCATTAAATAAGCGGGTTTTGCTGGGTTATCGTGTAGACCAAAGGATAGAATTATCGAACCTTATCCACAGAGATATAGAGTTATTAATGCGTTACTTAGTTATAGACTAAAACTGTTTTTGTTTGTCAAATTAACGATTAGCATGTGTAAAGTAATTAATTTAATTAATTGTATAAGTTAAGTGCTTACTAGAATCTTATGAGCACTTTTGTATCTGCTTATCTTATTATGACAGTTCATTATCTTGGCATAACATAATTATTTCCCAATGTTAAACCCAAGAGAAATGTTCAGGCGAAGGCCACTCCAGTCAGGGGCAACTTCCTGATTATTGCTAGTTAATATCATATCTTTATTGCCTTCCCAATAAAACGAATTACTATCATTGTAGAGATAACCTAATGTTACTTTAGGTTCTATTCGATTAAAAGCCCGGGCTATGCCAATATATGGTTTCAATCCATACCCATATGCCTTAAAATCATCCTTAGCACTATCCTGGTAGTCTTCAATTTGGATATTTGACTCAAGGGTAAGGTCGCTGAAAATAAAGCTACTTTCTAAGCCAAGAATAAACTTTAGATCACCAGTTCCAAAGTCTCTACTAAGGAATGCCCCAACAGATTTGTATTTTACTAGCTGATCGGAAGTGAATTTACCTGAATAGTCTTCATAGGCCACACGACCACCTGAAGATCCAGTTTCAAAAAAAAGGCTAAAACGATTTTGCTCAGTCAAGTGGTACGAAACCACTAAGCCATAGTTAAAATACGCAGGAAACTCATCAGTAACTTTATACTGTACACCCGTGCTATGGCCCATTTCAGCTTGCAATTGTTTCATTTGGGACATATTGTATGTACCTAAACCAAAGCGAGGTTCAATTGTAAAACGACCTTGACCATTAGCATGTAAAGCTATGATCAGAAATATAGCTATGTTAAAAAAAGTAAGTCTGTGTTTCACTAGTTAAAATGTTAGAGGCAAATAATAGTTGTTGGTATAAAGTCTGTTCTTGAAAAAAAATACAGGATGCACAACCCTTATCTTTTTTAAGAGCACGTTCCTATTAATATCATAGATATATAAGTATTCAGAATCTGAGGCAGTAACATAACCTGTTGCTGGATCTATTCGGGAAAAGTAAACGCCAGCATCCATTGTAAAGCTTTTAACTACTGCACCAGTCGTAGTGCTATAAAATGGCAAAGTTTGATTTCCATAGAGTGTATAAAGTGGTTCTGTAGGGTGATAAATGAGCTCTGAGTAGGTTACGTTAGGGGTATATGTCTTAACCCATTCTTCAGAAGAATCTTTTTGGTACAAATAATTTGGAGATGTAATCATTTGACCATCTGGACTAATTGAGTTGTAGGCAGGTAAGGTTGAGTTTGTATTTGTTAGCTCAAGAGTGCCAGTGTTCATATCAAAGACATGGGACACATTCGTACCACTTCGCCTGATATAGTTAATAAGAAGCCTATTGGTATTAGTTGCAGTTAAATACACATAATCATAGGATTGCTTTGGTATTAACTCATTTAAGTTGAAGGTATTGATAACTGAAAGCGATTGAGGGTCTAGTTGAAGTATTTGATTTGGCCAAACAGAAACATACAGGTATTTACCATTGTTTGAGATCGTAAATGAGCCAATATTATAACTTGCCGAGCTTATTACTTGCATCGTTGTAGCGTCAATATTCTTAATACTAGCGCCTTTATGATGATAGAAGAGATTCGTTGCAGGTGTAAATGCAGTAAACTCAAGTGGACCAAATGAATTTTCACTGCCAAATCCAGGTATGACAGAACTATGCCAGACAGAAAACATATTTGCGTTTTCTGTATTTTCAGGTGTTGTGTTTAAATAAAAGTTAAAGCTTGTTCCAAAAGGTAGATCTTTAAAAGTTATAATGCTGTCGTTTACATTAGTAGTTTCGAATTTCCTGTGAATGTCGTGTGCTGACAACTCAATTCGACGCTTGCCAAAATTATTATAAAATTTATTCGTACTTATGGTCAAGACTAAATCATTCGTATTTTCATATTTATAACTTTTAAGCTTAGGGGTGGGTGCTGTAAATGGTACGCGATTGCCATATGTAATATTCCCCGATACGTCTTCAGCACCAAGCATATAACTTACAGATCCACCTATATATTCCGTGTCATAGCCAAGGGTGTCATTCGGGCCATAGCTAACTCGTCTTACTTCGTCCCCATAATCTGCGTAGCGGTATAAATGTATCTTTTTTAAATAACGACGCTGATATTTATCCCATGTTATTTTAAGTGTGCCATCCTCTGCATACACTTTTGCAATATTAATAGCAGCAGGAGGAGCATTATCAATTACCATGACCCAAGTTCTGTAGGCTTCCAGCCTTTCTGCGCCGGTTTTATCGGCTAAACTACCTGTGCCAGATCCAGTTTGTACAAGCAACTTTAGTTCATGAATCCCATCTGTAAGATGCTTAGTGTCAAAAGAAATTGATCCGCTTTTTTCAAAGTTTTGTAATACAGTCTGGCCATCGAATTGCATCCGGTATTCATAAAGATGCTTACCCACCGTATTAATAGTAAAATTATAAGAAACACTTCCACGAGCATAAAGGGTGTCACCTGATTCATCAAGGTTAAGAGTTATTGCAGTGTTAGGTGTAGGACTGACCTCTTCATAATGACTTCCCGATGGGGAATAATCGCAAGAAATCAAAAGTAAGCTGCAGATAGTGAAAAGGAAGAAGTAAAAATGTTTCATGTAGTATGGTAAATTGGAAGCGTGTACTATATTGTAGGTTATAAATATATATATAAGATATTAATTTAGAGGATATATTCCTTATATATTCTTTTAAGGTAAGTTTTGAATACACTTGCCTTAGCACAAATTAAAGATAGGAGCAATTAGGGGAGTGATACCTGAGCAAAGATCATCTATTTATGTGCTTCGCTGCTGTGCAAATTAAATGTAAAGCTGTAGCTATTGTAGTATTTGTGTTCACGAGTTGCTTTCTAGTTATGACACAGAAATAGCTCATACCTAGCTCAAGGAAGATAGCTGGTGAAGGAGCCTATCAAATCTTGAATTAGAAGTACAGTGCTACTTTTAAAAATATGAATGTTATAGAAAAGTCAGGAAGTAACAAGGGTGAAAATCTTTTTTGTTACTTTTCTGTTACTCTGGAAACAAAAAACCCGCTTATTTGCTGAAATAAGCGGGTTTTGATGGATTGTCGTGTAGACCAAAGGATGGAATTATCGAACCATTTCCGCAGGGATTTTGAAGTTTTAAAGGAGTTCTTTGAGCTATGTTCACCTTAAGAATTCATTACTCTAATGCTTTTTATGCAACAGACTTTTGTTGTGTGACAAACAAATTGCTAGTAGTTTTAATAGCTGTTATTTATTCTGCTGTTGCCAGGTTTCCAGCTCATTTATTTCCTTTGTCTGCTGGTCAATGGTTTTCTGGGCCAGTTGTTTCATTTCCTGGGTCTTTCCTGTTTTCAGGAATTCTTTAGCTATTTCGTTACCCATCTGGTGGTGGTGGACCATCATGGCGGCGAAGTTCTGGTCAGTATTCATGCCGCTCATGTCCTGCTGGTGCATCTGCTGCATCATGCGGTTCATCGGGTGCATCATACGCATAGTTGTAGCTGTATCCGCTTTGGTTGGTGTGTGCTTGCTGGTAAAAGTCTGTAGCTGTTGTATCTCTTCCTGATTAGACTGTTTTACCCGTTGTGCTATTTCTTTGAGTTTACTGTCAGTGCCGTTCGCAATTTCTTCGTCGGCCATACGTATGCCGCCTTGGTGGTGGCGGGCCATCAACAGGGCGAAATCATAGTCTGGGTCGCCGGTCATCTGTGCGCGCATGCTTCGCATTTCCTGCATGTTCTGATGCATATGGCCCATCATGCCACCTATCTGCCCACCAGTCATCATGGCTGTATCCTGTTCCTGGCCTTCAGTAGCCATATCGGTTGTGCCTTCGGTGGTGGCGGTAGTGCTTTCGTTGCCACAGGCTGTTAATGTCAGTGTTGTTGCTGCAAAGAAAGCAAAGTGCTGTAAGTTTGTTTTCACATTTTTCATAGTTTGTTGTGAGTTGGTTAGTGCCTAAATGTAGTATACGCTTATAGTTTTAACCTGATGAAATTAACAGATTAACTGTTGTAACTACTTAGTAAATTACCTGATCTCTCTTCGCAAAAGCTGTGCGTTAATGGCCACGATTACCGTGCTCAGGCTCATCAGTGCTGCTCCCACTGCAGGTGATACCATAATGCCCTGGTTGTAGAGCACCCCCGCCGCCAGTGGCAGCGCCACCACGTTGTAACCGGTGGCCCAAATCAGGTTCTGGATCATTTTGCGATAGGTAGCTTTTCCAAAAAGTATGAGCGAGGCAATGTCCTGCGGGTTGCTGTTCACAAGTATAATGTCGGCTGTCTCGGCGGCTACGTCGGTGCCGGAGCCAACGGCTATGCCAACATCGGCCTGCGCTAGGGCAGGAGCGTCGTTCACGCCGTCGCCAGTCATGGCTACGAACTCTCCTTTGTGCTGCAGCTCTTTTACCTTCTCCTGCTTCTGGTGCGGCAGCACATTGGCCAGGTAACCGTCCATCTGTAGCTTGTCACTCACGCTTTTGGCCACGCGCTCGTTGTCGCCGGTCAGCAGCAGGTTCTTAATGCCGTTCTCCTTCAGCACCTTTATGGCCTCAGCCGACTCTTCGCGTATCTGGTCGCGCATGGTGATATAGCCAATCGGTTCTCCATCCACCAAAGTATAAACCACTGTTTCCACGCCCTCTTCGGCCTCGCTTGCTGGTACCTGTATGTTGAACTCCTTGATGTAGTTCGGCCCCACTACCTTCACATCTCGGCCTTCTACTTTGCCTTCCAGCCCTTTGCCCGGCAGGTAGTTGAAAGATTGGGAGGGAGGCACCGTTATACCTTCTTCCTTTGCACGGCGAAGTATACTTTGGGAGATAAAATGCTCCGAGTTCTGCTCCAGACCCGCCGCCAGTCGCAGCATTTCGCGCCCGTCCATTGCCGTATTAAATGTCACGACAGAGGCAATTTCGTGGGAGCCTTGGGTAAGGGTGCCGGTCTTGTCGAAGATGATGGTGGTGATCTTTCGGGAGTTCTCGAAGGCGGTGCGGTTACGAATAAGCAGGCCATTGTTGGCAGACACGGCCGTGGAGATGGCCACCACCAGCGGCACGGCCAAACCCAGCGCATGTGGGCAGGAGATGACCATCACCGTCACCATCCGCTCCAGGGCAAAAGCGAATTCCTGCCCAAGTATAAGCCAAACAGCCAGCGTACCAAATCCGGCAATAAGCGCAATATAGGTAAGCCATTTGGCGGCACGGTCGGCTAGCCGTTGCGTTTCTGATTTGGTTTTCTGCGCCTCCTGCACCAGCGTGATCACTTTGTTCAGGTAGCTTTCCTTGCCGGTAAACTCTACCCGCACCCGTAGCGCCCCATTGCCGTTTATGGAGCCGCCGATTACTTTCTCGCCGCTGGTCTTCTTTACCGGCTTGCTCTCACCGGTCAGCATACTCTCGTTCAGGTGGCTTTCGCCGTCCTCCACCACGCCGTCTGCCGGTACTTTCTCGCCGGGCTTCACCAGTATAAGGTCGCCTTTCTGTAGGTCTTCAATCCGCACTTTCACTGTTTCCCCGTCCCGTATAAGCATAGCTTCGGCGGGCATCATACTTACCAGCAGCTCCAGCGCCTTGGAGGCACCGAGCACCGAGCGCATCTCTATCCAGTGCCCCAGCAGCATGATCACGATCAGCGTAGCCAGCTCCCAGAAAAAGTCCATGCCCTCAAGTCCGAACACAACGGCGGTGCTGTAAAGGTAAGCTACCGTAATGGCGACTCCGATCAGCGTCATCATGCCCGGTGCGCCTTTCTTCACCTCCTCGGCCAGTCCCGTCAGGAAAGGCCAGCCTCCGTAGAAGTAGATGATGGAGGAAAGTATGAACGCGATGTACATGGCGTAGGGCACGTCCAGCGAAAAGCCCAGGATGTGCTGCACCATCGGGCTCAGAAGTATAACAGGTACAGCCAGCACCAGCGACACCCAAAAACGCTTTTTGAAGTCTTCGATCATCATGCGGTGGTGGTCGTGGCCGTGCTCGCCGTGCGGTGGGTGGCCGGTGGTGTCATCATGCACGGCGTGCTCGTGGCCGTGCAACGTTTTCTCCTCCAGCCGTTCGGTTATTTGGTCCTTCTGCTCCCTTGCCTGCTCTTTAGGGTTATGCCCGTAATGGTCGTGTTTCATGATCTTAATTACAGCCGTTATGGCTGAGTCCAAAGTATTTATACTTGGTGCAGGAGCGTGCGTTGCACGAATAAAGTATTATATAAATACTTTCCTTCATTTTATAAAACCAATGCCGCCAGGTGCGGGTAAAATTAAGGATGAAGCAACTTTTAGTTCAATGGGAATCAATTGTAAAGCTTGATGACTAATGAGCTAAAGCAGGAAAGGGGAGGCAGTTGAAAGTATAAAGTACAAATCTGAGCCATGGATAACGACCACCATAAACAAACAGAAGACAACGTCCACCAGCAGGGCGGCGACATGGGCATGCGCGGTGTAACCCGGCCAATGGCTGAGAAGCAAATGCGTGAGCATAACAAGAAAATGCACGAAGGTGGGGATGATGATAAAGACAAGGGGCACGAAATGAAGATGGACCCCGAGATGCGCCAAAAGATGCTGCACATGCACCACATGCAAACGCTGTGGGTGTACTGGATGATCATCATACTTGGTGCCTGGGTATTGGTTTCTCCTTTCACCTTCGACTACAGCATCGGCACGGTAAATCCTTCCGGGGGCAGGGCAGTGTGGCTGGACATGGACCAGCGCATCGCTTTTATGAAGTGGAGCGACATCATCAGCGGTGCTCTGCTGATCTTCTTCGGCTGGCGCGGCCTTACGCCTAATCGCCCCGTCAGTCTCTGGGTTTGCTGCTTTGTGGGTATCTGGCTCACCATGGCCCCTATACTTTTCTGGTCGCCTTCGGCGGTGGCCTACCTTAACGATACCTTGGTAGGCGCCCTCATCATTGCCCTGACCATACTTATACCGGGCATGCCGAACATGATCATGTATATGAAAATGGGGCCAAAGGTGCCGCCGGGCTGGAGCTACAACCCCAGCTCCTGGCCGCAGCGCTGGATTATGATGGTGTTGGGGTTCTTCGGATGGATCGTGTCGCGCTACCTGGCCGCTTTCCAGCTGGGCTACATTGATTCGGTGTGGGATCCCTTCTTCGGGGGCCAGAGCCAGCAGGTGCTCAACTCCAGCATGTCGCACTCTTTGCCTATCTCCGATGCGGGTCTTGGAGCCATTGCTTATACCTTTGAGTTCCTGATGGGCTGGATGGGCAGTCCCGCCCGCTGGCGCACCATGCCCTGGATGGTGGCCGTGTTCGGCATACTGGTTATCCCGCTGGGGCTGGTGCACATTTTCCTGGTAATCTCGCAGCCGGTGATGGTAGGTGCCTGGTGTACCTTCTGTTTGCTGGCCGCTGCCATCATGCTCCCCATGATCCCGCTGGAGGCGGATGAGGTGATTGCCATGGGCCAGTTCATGAAAAAGAAAGTACAGCAAGGCGAAAGTTTCTGGAAGACGTTTTGGAAAGGCGGCACTATAGAAGGCAGCGAGAAAGAGGAGCACGCACCGGAGCTGATGAAATTCCCGCAGGAGCCGGGCAAAGTATATGCGGCATCTATCTGGGGCATGAGCTTCCCATGGTCGCTGTCGCTGGCAACTTTGCTGGGCGCTGCTATGGTGTTTGTGCCCACGCTGTTCGGGGTTTCTATTCATGATCCGGTAGCAGATGTGCTGCATTTGTCGGGCTCTTTGGTAGTTGTGGTATCGGTTATCTGCATGGGAGAGCCATTGCGTATCGGGCGTTACCTGAACATACCGCTGGGACTGCTGGTGGCGGCAGCACCCTGGTTTATGGGAGGGCCAACCATGCTGAATATCACGGCACTTATACTTGGTTTGGCGTTGGCGGCCCTGGCTATACCGCTGGGTCCTGTTAAACAACGCTATGCCGGCTGGGATGACTACATCAAATAAAACGATGCAACAGCAGGGGCAGCAGGTGCTGCCGGATGAGGAGCTGGTAAAGCGCGTGCGTGACCTGCTGCACCGCAACATGGTCAGCGGGGAGCGGGCAGGGTTCAACTATCACTTCACCAAACCGTCGCCGGGCACTTACCCCTTCCAGTTTTTCTGGGACACCTGTTTCCATGTGTTCACGCTGGTGGCGCTGGGCGAGGTGGACATGGCCAAGAAGCACATGCGCAGCCTGTTCGAGATGCAGCGGCCCGACGGCTTTGTGGGGCACATGAGTTACTGGAAACGCCTGTGGCCGGGCCGCGTAACTGACCTGCTGCAGCTGCGGCCCGAGGATGTGGTGAAGCTCTACAAACCGCACATGTCGGCGCTGGTGCAGCCCCCGCTCGCTGCGCAGGCGGTGCTGCGCGTTTACCAGGCCGATAAGGATACTGCGATTGTGAAAGAGATGATGCCCCGGCTGAAGAAGTACTACCGCTGGTTGGCTGAAAACCGCGACTTTGAAGGGGAGGGGCTGCTGTCCATCATCTCGCCTTTTGAGTCGGGTATGGACTGGAAGGCCAGCTACGACCCGGTGGTTGGCTACGATAAAGGCAAGGCCGGCCCGCTGCTGTTCTGGAAAGTGATACAAGTGGACGCCTTCAATTTCTTTAAGAATTATAACCTGCCCGAGATCTACAGGAGCAATAAATTTATCGTGAAGGATGTTGCCTTCAACACCATCTACGCGCAGAATCTAAATGCTCTTGCAAAATTGTGCGCCATACTTGGTGATGAAGACGAAACGCATTTTCAGGAGCAGGCAAGTATAACGGGGCAAGCCATTTTGCGACACATGTATGATGAAGAGGACGCAGCCTTTTACGACCTGCACGGCCATCATTACAAGAAGCTGAAGATCCGGACAGGTACCATCTTTTTTCCGGTGGTGCTCAGGAGCGTGCCCAGGGAAGTATGCCAGCGGGTGCTGGAGCGGCATCTGCTGCATAAAGACGGATTTCATGTGCCCTTTCCGGTGCCCTCGCTTGCCGTGGATGAGGCTGCCTTTAACCCCGACGAATCGCTTTACCTCTGGCGTGGGCCTACCTGGGTGGTATTTAACTGGTTTCTGCAGGAGCTCCTGCTGGACAGGGGATTTACGGCGGAGGCGGATAACCTACTGCAAAGTATAAAGCAGCTCATAACCAAGAGCGGATTTCGGGAGTACTATAACCCTTTTACCGGTGCGGGGCATGGGGCCGAGGACTTTACCTGGTCCGGCCTGGTGGTGGATATGATCAAGCGGCAGCGGGAGCCTGAAGCTTATCTTTTGTTTATACTTTTAAGTATGGCTTCTTAAGCTCCAAGCTCTATCACGTCAGTAAGCGGTACCCTGAGGTGAATTTCCTGGTTGCGGTACTGCAATGGTGTATAGCCGGTTACCTCTTTAAACTGGGCGGAGAAATGCTGTATACTTTTGTACCCTAACAGGCTGGCCACCTCGCTTACGTTCTGCTCCTTGTACTCCAGCAACTCCTTTGCACGCTCTATCTTCTGGAGTATCACGTATCTGCTCAGGGGTAATTCTTCCAGCTCTTTGAAGGTGGTGCTAAGGGTGCCATAGTCTTTGTGTAACTCGTCGGCCAGGTAAGTAGAGATAGTGGTTTGCAGTTGGGGAAGCTTGTTCTGATGGATGAGATCGAGAATCAGCAGTTTTATCTGCTCTACTAACGTTGCTCTTTTGTCTTGCAGCAGTTCGAAACCAAAGGCTTCCAGGGCGGCTGTTATACTTTTAAAAGTCTCCACGTCTGGCACACAGACTATTGCACATCCCAGTTCCACCTCAATAACCTTCACTCCGATCCTTACCAGTTCGTCCTGCACAACCTTTATGCACCTGGGGCACACCATGTTTTTTATATGCAACTCCTGCACCTGTTCACAGTCCTTTTTATCCATTGTTCATGCGTATGATTGTTCTGCAAAGGGTTACCCTCTATACGGCACAGCCTGGGTAAAGTATAAAACAGTGGGTAGTCAGCCGTTTGATCGCCTTGAGATTATCTATAAAAATTATCCAGAAATCTGTAAAACCGGGTCTGTCGGGAGCAGGTATACTTGGGAATCTATTATCAAAAAATATAAAAACTATGAACGCAACGATGAATAAAGAACTGCTTTCTGTGCTGGCCGAATGTGCCGCCGCCTGTAACTACTGTGCTGTGTCTTGCCTGAAAGAGGATGACGTGAAGATGATGGAGCGCTGCATCCGTCTGGACCTGGACTGTGCCGCGATCTGCGAAATGGCACAGGATTACGTAGCCCGCGACTCCACTTTTACAAGGGAAGTGCTGGATATGTGTGCCAGAGTTTGCCGTGCGTGCGGCGAGGAGTGCGCCAAGCACAAGCATGACCATTGCCAGATGTGCGCCGAAGCTTGCCGCCGTTGCGAGCAGGCCTGCCAGCAGGCATAAAACACATCATCTGAAAGTATAGAGTACAGGCTAACAAATTTCTGTACGCGCTGATGTAAAGAACCTGACCAAATTTGCTTTTGGCCAGGTTCTTTGTTTTTCATTGGCAAAGCACGGAGTGAAAGGTATATTTTGTAGTTTTAGAAATAAAAATCCTATTATCTATCACTATATCACACGCTTTTGAACATGAATGTACGTTTTAGTAAGATTGCTGCCGTCGTTATACTTGGTGCCGGCCTTACTTTTTGTAGTCAGCCAGAGCAGGAGCAGGAAACACCTGTGGAGGAGATTAACCATGCCGGCAACAACATGCAAACCAGCGAAGGAGCTACCAATATTGGCGTACAAGCAGAACCGGACACGCTGAAAGGAAGCCTGAAATCAGAGGCACACGGCATGATAGGCAACGCGCACCTGACGATTAACTATCACTCTCCAGCCGTACGTGGCCGTAACATCTGGGGTGGCCTGGTGGCTTATGACCAGGTATGGGTAACAGGGGCACACTCTGCCACCAGCCTCACAACAGATAAAGACATTACCATTGGAGGGCAAAATTTAGCTGCCGGCAAGTATGCTTTGTTCACCATCCCAGGTAAAGAGGAGTGGACGATCATCATCAACAAGAACTGGGAGCAGCATTTGGCCGATGACTATGCCGAGGCAGAGGATATACTGCGCATCAAAGTAAAACCGGAAACAACAGAGCAGCACCAGGAGCGCCTGCGTTACGAGATTGTATCTGGAAGTAATAATAATGGTACTATGGTTATCAGCTGGGACAAATTGAAAGTTTCAATTTCTGTTGCTGTATAGAAAAGATGTTATGTAAGCTGACATTAAGTATCTATTAGCATTTATAAAAGTTTAAGCACTACCTGATACGGGATGCTCTCTTGTGCACATTAATTTTTATATGCAGATAATTTTTAGCCTTCACAACGTTAATCTTTTCATATGCTGCTATGCTTTTTAGAATAGGTAATTTTGTGTGTTTGCTATGGAGTAAATTGCTGATTCTACCAGTGAATTAGTTGAGAACAGTACTTCTGAAAGGTAAAGTGCTTTAATGATGGGAATGCATTTCTATTTGTATAATCTTTAACTATAAATACATAGGTGTTACAAAACTTTAGGTATTAAATAAAAAATGTCTTCTGTGTTAGAGATGATTTAATATCTGCTAAAACAGAAGACTTTACAAACTCTTCATTTTCAGCAATATGCATAGAAGCCTAAGTTAGCATTACTTTGATCTGCTTTTAACTTCTATGATTGCCTTAAATGGTCCGTATTTATGTTGATGCTCCGAAAAGTTATCAGTAAAAGGCCCAAAAGGATGGTCAAAAGGCTTCTTTGATATATCAGGCCAATCATTGCTGATGTCTTTAGTCGGTCTTGGCTTTGAGTTTACAAAGGCAGCTATATCCCAGGCTTCTTCATCAGATAACTGTGGCTTATCATACGTTGCCCCTAAAGGCATATTAGCCTTCACATATTTTGCAAAATTAGAAATGCGGTATAAACCAGCACCATCGTTGTAGCTATTTCCGCCCCATAGTGGTGGGTAAACATACACGGCACTTCCTTCTGGTTTCATGCCTTCGCCTTCTGTACCGTGGCATACCTGGCATTTCTGTATGTATATTGCCTTGCCTAATTCCGGACTGGCTGCACGGTCTAACATTTCAATATTAATCAAACCAGAGCCTTTCACTTTATCTCCCTTTTTCACATCTTTTCCAACCCATTGGATGTAAGCAACCATTGCCTGCATTTCTTTAGAGTCTTTATCAGGTGCGGTTCCGTTCAAACTACGTTCAAAGCAGTCAGTTACACGCTTCGTTACATCTTCTTCCATTCCGGATCTTGCCCTAACTTTAGGATAGGTAGACGCTACTAACGCATAGTTATTACCAAAGGGCTTTGTTCCTGCATCCAGGTGGCAGTTCTGGCAGTTCATTCCGTTCGATATATGTAGTACACTACCTTCAGGACCAAGATATTGCGCCGTATTTTTTACCAGCTCGTGCCCATATTTTATCTGATCACCTTCGGGTGTGGCAGGTAGTGATGCCAGATCAGGGGCTTTCCACATCTCATCTTCTACTATAGTTTCAGGAACTTCATCTGATGCACTGTCTTGAAACATATGGCTCAAATCCGGTAAAAACGTATGAGTCGGTGAAACTCGGAAAATCACTACGATAAACAGAAGTAGAATTGTAGTAAGGGCACTTAAGCCTATTAAGTTTGAAAACTTAATTAGCAGACTGCCAAAGTCTTGTTCCTGATTATTTTTCATAATGGTAGTATAAAGTGAATAGAAGTACAAGCTAGCTTATACCTATTAAAGTGTATGTGACTTTTGTCACATGATGTGTTTCATAAAAAAAATTGTCTGTTGATCATAAAAAAAGCAGGAAGTTTATACTTCCTGCTTTTAGAAACACAAACACTAAACTATTATCTGAAAGTATAATCCACGTTTGGTAGCTGAGAAAGTACCGGCGATTCCAGGTCCAGCACTTTGGCTCTTCCGTCTATTTTTGGAGATACTGTGCCCTTCTTTTTCAGGTACTCTTCCATCACATCGTGCACTGTATAGTCCAGTACTTTCGGGTCTTTGGCGTTCGGCATGCGGCACAGCACATGGTCTGGTTCACCGGTTCTGCGGCAGGCAGCCATGGTGTATTCCTTCTTTAGGTCAAGAGGCTTACTACCAACCGTGATCGACTGCACACGTTCCCCTTTAGGGGCATTGGCTTTGAAGGTTAACTCCATTCCGGAAAAACGGATTACCCAACCCCCAAAACGCTCTAATGGCTTCTCTGCAAATACGTTATGCAGTTCCTGTTCCATCCAGTCCTTTATCTGCTGGCCGGTAGCCTTGCCTGTTTTCACGTTCTCGTTCACGGGCAGCATGTTCCAGATGTCGCTGTAGGTGATGGGCGCTTTACCCGAAGCGTCCGGTACAATCGGAGTTCCGAAACGGAATCCATTTGAAATAGCAATGTCTGCACCTGTCTTCCAGCGAACCGCGTCGGTAATCATGTTATCCAAAGCATTTTCCACCACCAGGTAGCGGTACAAGGGCTCTGTGGTATAGCCCAGCACGCGACTCATCTGCGCTTTATAGGGCGCCAGCTGTTCATCTACTATTTTCTGCACTACTGGGTCTGCCGGATATTTCTTTGGGTCTACATCAATCAGTTCATAGTTCTGGTTTACTATTTTACCGTCTTTCACCTGCAGGTCCAGGCGACCAACAAAAGAACCAAATCCGCCAGGTTCTACTACCTGTGCATACTTGCGCTTCAGCGGCTTTCGGATTCGCTCGTGTGTATCGTTGCCCAGTACAAAGTCCACGCCTTCAATCTCAGGCTGATCAGCCAGGTATATCTGTTTGGAAATTCCCAGGTGCGTTACCAGGAACAGGATGTCCACACCTTTTTCTTCTTTCAGCTCTTTAATCAGGGGTTGCAGGTTATCTTCCAGACCTTTAAAGATAAGTCCTTTGCTGAATACCGGGTTTTGGCGTACCGGTACTTCCGGGTCGTTGTAGGAGATAAAACCCAGCTTTACACCTTTCATTTCTTTGATGATGTACGGTGGGTAAAGCATGGCTGAAGTAGACTCATCATAGATGTTGGCGCATACTACCGGCTTGCCATAGGATTCCAGTATACTTCGCATTTTCTGGCTGCCGAAAATTACTTCCCAATTACCCGGAATAAGGAAATCATAGTCCATTGCTTTGATAACTGGGGCAATGGCATCTCCTTCCGACATGGCGGCAACGGCGCTTCCCTGTATCAGGTCGCCGCCGTCAACGATAACGGTACCTCCCGGATTTTCTGCCTTTACCTGCTTAAAGAGTGTCTGTATGTGGGCCATACCGCCACGCTCTTTAAATACAAACTTGCCATTCTCTACAAACATCTCCTGGTGGGGCATCAGCTGCCCATGGATGTCGGCTGTCTGTAAGATGGTAATGGTTTCAACACCATCGTTGCTGGCTGTGGTTTCAACCTTTCCTGTGGTCTGGCAGGAGCTAAATGCAGCAAGTCCAATGACAGGCAGGGTAGAAAGTATAAATCTTTTGAAGTTAAGCTTCATATTACTTTAGTAAAATAGGTGTAAGGGATAAGCCTAAACAGAATAGGTTTATCTATACTCTGGTAAATGGATTTTTAATAGGCACACCGTGGCTTCAAGCTCATAATTTGAAAGGATGTTCTAAAAGGAGCAGGAAGGGTGCAGTTAGACGTAGCAAACCCAAGAATATACTTTACCTGTGTTTGCCACTAAATAGGGAAAGTGACTAGCTAAGCCGGGGCGGGTCAGGCTCTAAGAATTTGCTAAGAGAGTAGTAACTCATTTGATTGTGACCGGATTTTTGGTCTTCCAGATTCAGTGGCACAAACACGAATTCATCAGTGGGTGCCGTGCTTATCAGTTTTACAGAACAATGTATCTCAACAGCTCCATCTTGCTGGCCGTTTTCTGTATCTGGCACTTTGTTTAGCAGCTGATTTTGAAATGTGGCTTTATGAACTGATGCCACTAACTGCTTTTGGACTTCTTTCCTCAGACAAACCTTTTTGATAGAGACACCCGCACGTTCTCCTGGCACGAAGCTGATGATGGTCAGCACCCCAAGATGTAGGATTAACATCAAAATGGCCCATATGTGCAGGTAGTGTTTCAAGTAGTGGTTTTATAGTTTATAACGACGTTCTGCTGTGATATTTTACAAAACAAGTGAAACGACTTTTGGCTAACAGTGACTTTTGTCACATAGGTTCAGGCCGCAATGTTTGAACTTGCAAACTATAGAATTATTAAAAGTTTAAAATTGAACTATGGATATGAACTATGTAGTAAAACTAATTGCCTTTATGCTTCTTTTTGGATTTAGCAGTTGCCAGCAAGAAGCAGGCAGTACAAAAGTAAATTTAAATGCAACTGAAGTAAAGCAATTAATTGAATCTAGTCAAGAAGTGGTGGTGCTGGATGTACGCACACCGTATGAATTTCAGGAAGGCCACCTGGAAGGCGCTGTTAATATAGACTATACTTCACCGGATTTTGAAAAGGAAATAGCTAAACTGGATACAGCCGCCACCTACCTGTTGTACTGTAAATCCGGGAATAGAAGTAGTAAAGCAACAACAGTAATGAAAAACAACAACTTCAATAACATCTACAACGCAACTGTAGGATTTGATGCGCTCAAATCGGCAGGGATAGAAACAAAATAAACTGTGGAGATTTTAAGCAAAAGATATGTTCAACTGGGCTTTTTCTGGCTCATATTGATACTTATTGTATTAACAGACCTTATTGGTGCGCCGCTTGCTTTATTCTCTGGTATAGTATTAGGACTGATTTTTGGTAACCCTTATCCGGCAAAACTGAGCAAGGTTACTAAGTACGCATTGCAGGCTTCTGTAGTAGGGTTGGGCTTCGGCATTAACCTGTACCAAGTAGCTGAAACCGGCTTTACAGGCTTCTTCTATACGGCCATTTCGCTTATTGCCACTATGGTGGTCGGTTTACTATTGGCGAAACTGTTAGGCGTTGAGAAAAAGCTGAATCACCTTATTTCTGCCGGTACGGCTATTTGTGGGGGAAGTGCCATTGCCGCCGTTGCCCCGGCTATCAAAGCATCAGAAAAGGAGATTTCCGTAGCGCTGGGTGTGGTGTTCATCTTGAATGCGCTAGCCTTGTTTGTTTTCCCGTTCATCGGCAATCAGCTACAACTATCGCAAGAGCAATTTGGTGTTTGGGCCGCTATTGCCATACATGATACCAGTTCTGTAGTAGGGGCTGCCACGGAGTTTGGAGAAAAGGCACTCGAGATTGCCACTACGCTTAAACTCACGCGGGCGCTGTGGATACTCCCGATGGTATTGATTACGGGCTTTCTTTTTAAGTCGGAAGGCAAGGCAAGCTTCCCGAAGTTCATACTTTTCTTCTTGGTAGCATCTCTATTCAGCACGTTTCTAAGTGGCCTGAGCGAAGTGTATGGCTGGCTGACCATGCTGGCCAGAAAAGGTTTGGTTATCAGTTTATTTTTAACTGGTGCAGGCATCAGCATGTCGCTGCTCAGAACCATTAGTATCAGGCCATTCCTACAAGGAGTGGTGCTTTGGCTGGTTGTGGCTACAGGCTCTCTGCTGGCAGTTTACTATGTGGCTTAAAAGAGCAGTATGTTTTTGAAAAGAATGCCGACCACCGCGCCGACGCAGGTATAAAGGCTATCGAAGCTATAAAGCAATATCTGGGGAAGTATTCACCAGTCCGTGCAGACCTGCTGGGCACGTTCACGGCTGTATAAATCTCACCAATTAAACTTTAGTACGATGAAGATTAGTATGCATTTGGGAGTAACCTTTATGATGGCGCCGCTTATACTTGCGGGCGCCTGTACAAACTCAAACCCAGCAGCAACGGCTGCAAGTGAAATGGCAGTAAAAGAGCATAAATCAATCAGCATTTTGCATACCAATGACATGCACGGTTCTTATATGCCTTTCCTGACGACAACGGATAATGCGACAGCCCAAACTGGCGACGCTGGTCGCGATACACTTATAACATTCGATAAAACAGCCACGATAGGGGGCTTTGCTTACCTGGCTACCGCTATTAATAAGGTGCGAAATGAGAAGGGGGCAGATAAGGTGTTGCTGGTAGATGGCGGCGATACATTTAGTGACGACCAACTAGGCAACCTAACCAAAGGTGAAGCCATGATCCGTTTCATGAATGCGGTGAAATATGATTTGATGGCCCTCGGAAACCATGATTTCGATTATGGTTTGCAGCGCACGCGCGAGCTGGAGCAACTGGCAACCTTTCCGATGCGGGCAGCCAATATAACGGATGACAACACGCTGCAGCCTGTTTTCGGAGAGCCTTACATCATCAAGGAGAAGAATGGTGTGAAGGTGGCTATTCTGGCTCTTGGTTACCGCAATACACCTAAGACCGGTAATCCGGATAATGTGAAGGGACTTACCTTTAAAGTAGGGCAGGAAGTCGCGCAAACCTATGTACCTGAGCTCCGAAAAAAAGCCGATGTAGTGGTGGTGCTTTCACATGAAGGAACGGCTGTGGATTACAAAATGGCGCGTGAAGTAGCAGGTATAGACCTGATCATAGGAGCCCATAGCCACGACATACTGGAACCAAGAAAGAAGATAGGGCAGACCTATGTGGTACAGGCTATGTCAGATGCAGCGGTGTTAGGTGAAACAGAACTGGTACTAAGGAACCAAAAACTGATTGATGTGAAAACGCATCATCATTGGCTCTGGAACGAGCAGGTGCAGCCTGATGCAGCCATGCAGGAGCTGATTGACGAACAGCGCAGACCACACCTGGAAAAGCTACAGGAATATGTGGTGGAAAGCAAGGCAGTCATCGGCAGACAGTATAAATCTGAAAGTCCGTTTGATAAGCTGGTAGGTAATCTGCTAATAGAAAGCTTTCATGGAGACATAGCTGTTATGCCGGGAGTAGGATATGGTATCTCTTTAAAGCCTGGTCCTGTCACAAGTGAAGAAATATACAAGCTGTTGCCACACCCATCTAAAATCGTAACCTTGACCATGACAGGAAAGCAGTTGAAATCAACTCTGGAGCAGGCGGCAAAAAATTTAAAGCCGGATAACAAACTAGAAGCGGTAGGTGGTCTTATCCAGACAGCTGGAATCCGCTATGAAATGGATCTTACCAAGCCAGTCGGAGAACGAGTTAGCAACGTACAAATAAAAAGTCAGCCAGTAGAAGATACACAGAATTACCAGGTTGTCACCCACAACGGCTTACTAACCGGACTGCATAACTTCGATGAGATAGGCAAAGGGCGAAACATCAACAGAACAGCGCAACCATTAACCGAATTCCTCATTCAGAAGTTAAAGGAAATGAAGACAGTAGACATGCCAGCTAATATGGGCGAAGTGACCATCAAACGCTAAGTATAAACTACATATCAAACTAAAAGTCCTGTGGTAAATCTCTACTACGGGACTTTTAGTTTGCCTGAAAGCACAACCTCTTATACTTTTTCCAGGTGTTTTACTTCTTCTTGTGTTATACCTAACTCACCGTTTGAGCGATTGTTCAGGAATGGATGTAACTGTTGATTTACAAACGACTCCGGATATTGCTCTACATCATCGAACCCAAGTGCAATATCACGTCCATCTTCGGGCATATAAGCTGTACCAAACAGGTAATCCCAAACACTTAAGCTGATGCCATAGTTTGCGCCATAACGACGGGGCATATACCTGGCGTGGTGCCAGATGTGCATTTGCGGATTATTAAACAGGTAGCGCAACGGACCTAACGGAACGTTTATGTTGGAATGGTTGAAATGGCCAATAGAAGTCGCAAGAATGTGCACCAGAAAGAAGTCCTGAATACCAAAACCTATCATGGCCAGTGGGATGTACTCTATTGTTCTGTACACTATAGTTTCGCCCCAATGGAAGCGCAGGTGCGCCGCAAAGCCCATTTGTTGCACCGAATGGTGTACCTTGTGAAAGCGCCACAGAAATTCGGAGCGGTGCAGTAGCCGGTGTACGTTCCATTGTATAAAATCACGGACTATAAATAAAGTGAGCAGCTGCGCCCACACGGGCCACGACTGCACTTCAAAAGCTACCAGGTTGGTAATGCCAAACAAGGACAGGAAATCATTGAAAGCTTCTACACCAATGTTAGAAATGGCATTGAACCCGATAAGCGAAAACAAGAAGAAATTGAAGAACATGTAGAAGCCATCGAGCCAGAAATCCTTTCGGAGTATAGCCTGTTGGGCACGCCAGGGCTTAACTATTTCTAAAAGCCAGAAGAAAAGCGATAAGCCGATCAGCCAGTAGAAATAGTTACCCCAACCCGGATTAAGAACTTCACGGAAAAGGTAGTTCCCGTAATCCGTAAAAGACGAGACGAAAATCTGCCAGTATTTTGCCAATAGCTATACTTCTATAGTTTCTAAAACTTAATGTAACTCCAGCCTTCTTCCTGTTTAGTTACGATTTCACCTATGCCCATTGGCACGGTAGGTACATTCGGCAACAGCTGGCTCTTTTCTACTTTAGCTCTTTTCATCGTATTCTCGCAAGCAGCAAAAACTACCCCTTTGGCCTGTAGCTCTTTTATGGCGTTGGCCTGAGTTGATTTACCAGTAACCAACAGGTTAAGCGCTTTGCCGTGAACCACCACTTCTATTTGTGCATCAGGCCAGCCGCGTTTAATATTGTTGAGTTGTCTCATCAAGCCGGCATGCATGGTGGTGTCAGCTACCGATAGATCGTATACAATCTTGCGCTGCGATGTTTGTTCCGTTTTTTTAGCTTTTGACTTTGTTTGTGCCTGGGCCATAGGTAGGGGCGCTACCAGCGTAGCCACCAGCACCATCATGATCAGTTTCAATTTCATAATTTGCTTGTTTAAGTATATGATTAGACAATTTAACTAAGTTGGATGCGAAGCCCTTTTTGTTCAACTAATTGTAAGCCATATACATAGTTCACTTCTCGTAAACTATGTATATGGAAAGATATTACTTTTTCACCATCCCCTGCAGGAACGCTACTACTTCAGGGGTGTCATAATCAGCCATGCCTTCCTGCTTGGCCACGATCTTACCTTCCGGTGAAATGATGAAGGTAGTAGGTATGGCGTTAGAGTAGAACTCCTGCGGGAACTGGCTGGCCGGCATGTATACCGGGAATGTGTACTTTTTCTTATCGATAAACTTCTTCACCTTCTCCATGCCGCCTTCATCTACAGACAGCATCACAAAGGCAATTTTGTCTGAGCCTACCTTGTCGTAAAGCTTCTGAATGTTTGGCATTTCGGCAATGCAGGGCGGGCACCAGGTAGCCCAGATGTTTAGGAATATGACTTTTCCTTTCAGAATCTCAAAAGCTACTTGTTTGCCCTGCAGATCCACAATTTTGAAACCGGCTCCGGCCATTTCAGTATTCGCCACGGCAGCCGCATCTACTACTGCGGTAGCGTCCGGGTTCTGTAAGGTTTCCGGTACATCGGCATTTTTAATACCTGTGGCCAGCAATATACGCTGCACTTGGCCAATAGCTTCGGTATGCAACCCAGTGAAATATAAAATTCCGAAAACGGCGAGCATTACCGCCCAGCCCGGTATATCTTTTATTGAAAATTTCTTCTTATTCATGCTGTTAGTTTGTTAATGAAGCTAAATTAACCCAATCTTTTAAGGTGTTATGTGACTAAAGTTCCACAGTCGTATAGCCTTTTTGCTTAAGGTCAAACATATAAGTTAGGCCATTGGGTGTGATCTCTACACCATCTATAAGATCGGATAGGGCAATATTGAACTGCTTCAGCGACATGCCGCACAGTATGTAGGTAACCCCGGCGGCTCTGCCTTTGGCTATCTCTGCAGCCATCGCACCGTCTTTTTTAAAGGCTTCTACCGACTTTCCGCAGGCCATCACTACAAACGAATCACGGTTATACTTGCTGTCTTTGGTAATTGTCTCAGCGGTATTTACAGCAGCTTTTAAGTGATTTGGCTGGCTGATGAGTACTGCATACTTTGTACTGGCGGTAGTATGGGTCATACGCTGATTCATAGTATTTTGAGCATTTGTCGTGGCGCAGGAACCAAGCAATACCATCAGCCCAATAACTACTATAGGTACATAGCCCTTATTTCGTGCAGGCAAAGGAATAATTCTCTTTTTCTGTTCCAGAAACGAATCTATACTATGGTACACAGCGCCGTTTATGATAAAAAAGATGAGCAAACCTATCAGCGCCACATTCTTGAACAAAGGCCCATAGTCTCCGCTGCCTACCTGTACGGTCAGCGTAATCGGTATAAGGATAGCCAGTAATCCGGCAGAAGCCAGCTTAGTTTTAAAGCCTGCCAGCAGCATAAAGCCACCAATAAGCAAACCTGCTCCTGAAAGTAAGATAAGGGTTTCAGCTGATGCCATCCAGGTGGCCAAGTGAGCGAACGGCGCCTTTTCTAACCGGGCAGCTGCACCGGCAGTTTTTACAAAGTGGCTTGTACCAGCCATAATAAAGATAAGACTGCCCAGGCTACGCAGCACCAGGAATGATATTTTTTGTTTTGGAGTAGTTTCCATACGTTTAGATTTTTCTTAAAATAACTTATTAGATAAAGTATGAGCATACCTATAGCAATTCACCTATTGGGGAAGTAGCGGTATGGCAGCACCAACTATAACTATGAATTGACAAGCTGATGCATTTAACATATCTGGTGTATTTTAAGAAATTCGGGGCGGCTCAGGGTCGTACTCCAGCACAGGAGCAAGATGCTTCCGGATGTGCGGAATTGTAAATTTGTAGGGTGACACAAAAGAGATAAAAAGCTCTGAAGGCAGCTCGTTAACGATGGCGTATACCTGCTGGCTGCAATCAATAACTATACCTGCTGCGTTGCTTTGCTGACCGGAGTGCGCCTGGTGTTTCAGGCATTTTTTGGCACAAGGCTTTTTGCCAAAATGCCTGCTGTATGTACAACCTTTTTTCAGCGTCGATTGCTGTGCAAAGCTGCGCAAACTATCGTTCTTCGGCATCATGAAGAGCAGTAGCGTAAGGCTTACAAATAACAGCAGGTAGTATCTCATGTGTTTTTATGCGCTATAGTATCTTTTTAGTAATAATCTAGCCAGAAGCTATAGTTGATAAATCTTCCTTTAGAGTTTGCAGTTATGCAGCTTTAACATATTTAGTACTACATTCCTTACTATGCCACAGCAGCTTTTTGGTACAGCACATCCTGTATTCTGAGAGTAGTCCGGCACCCACAGTAAGTAGGGCAGTTCCAAGTATAACCGCTTGCAGTCCGAACAAATCACCAAATATACCAGCAGCAACCGCACCAGCCACGTAGCCAAAATCACGCCAAAACCGGAAGATGCCCAAGCTCTGCGGCCGTTGGCTTGGGTGCGTGTTCTCGGCCACCACCGATAAAAAGTTAGGGTATACCAAAGCCGTGCCTGCACCCAACAGAACGAGCGCAGCTACCAGAATAGGATAGGAGCCGGCAAATAAAAGTAGGCCTATTGCAACGCCCTGAATCATCATGCCCATACTCAACAATTGCTTTTTGCAAAGCACATCACCCAACTTTCCGGTTACCAACTGGCCCAATCCCCACACTACTGGGTAAATACCGGCCAGCAAGCCTGTTTCGGTCAGGGAATATCCTTTGGTACTTAACAGCACCGGTAATAGCCCCCAAAGGATACCATCGTTCAGGTTGTTGACAAAACCGTTCAGCGTAACAGAACCTAAGTTACCATGACGCCAGGTGGTGTCTTTCCAGATGTTGTGCAGCAGCGGGATGTTGGTCTGCTTTGTTTCCGTCTGTACATGGCTATGCGTATCAAGCACCAGGAACACCGTTAGTAGCAAACCTATGATGGAGAACGCAATTCCCGGAATAAAAGCATAAGTTACTTCGCCGGTTGTAGAAGCGATATACCCTGCCAGAAACGCTACCAACCCAACTGCCAGGTAACCGGCAAATTCATTAATGCCCATGGCCAAGCCACGGTTCTTTTCACCTACCAGGTCTATCTTCATCACCACGGTGGCAGACCACGACAGGCCCTGGTTGATACCCAGCAAGAGGTTGGCAAAGATCACCCACCACCAGGCATCGGCATATAGTAGCAGCCAGGGCACGGGCAGCGCAAACAGCCACCCAATTAACAGCAACTGCCTTCGTGTATACCTAGTGGCAAGTTTTCCCATTGCCAGGTTAGCCCCTGATTTAGCCAGACCAAACGCAACTATAAATGACAAAAGCGCAGTATGCCCGTTTATACTGAATACTGTTTCAGCAAACTCTGGTATCACAGAACGCTCCAGGCCCACCATCGCACCCACAAAGCCGTTTACCAGCACCAGTAGCCAGAACTGTGTAGCATTCTCACGTAAGCCAAGCTTTATTTCGGTTGGTTGTTTCACTGTTTGTAGTATGCGTAAAAGTCACCAGTATATAAACCGGCGACTTTCACTACAATTCACTTTTAGCCAATTATTTTAATGCGGTAATCTGTCTTTTATAGCGCCGTACAGGTACGTACCGGCTATGGCCCCAACTACTGCTATCAGGATAGACCAATACTGAAAACCGATGTTCACAAACATCGGTCCCGGACAAGCACCGGTCAGTGCCCAGCCTAACCCGAAAATAGTACCACCAATCAGGTAGCGCGGAACAGACATTTCCTTCGGTGTAAAGGTAATTGGGTTACCCTGGTAATCACGCAGTTTATACTTCTTGATCACATAGGTAATAATCACCCCCAACACCACGGCCGTGCCGATGATGCCATACATGTGGAATGATTGAAAACGGAACATCTCCTGGATACGGAACCACGATATGGCTTCCGACTTACTCATTACGATGCCGAACAAGATGCCGGCAATTATAAATTTTAACCCTCTCATGGTATATAACTCTTTGTTTTACAATGGCTGTTTAATAGGTGCTTCTTTAGAAAATGAGCGGTAACAAGATCCAGGTAGTGATCAGACCACCAATAAAGAAGCCGATTACAGCAATAAGTGACGGTAACTGCAGGTTAGATAACCCACTGATCGCGTGGCCTGAAGTGCAGCCCCCGGCATAACGGGCTCCGAACCCTATGGCAAATCCGCCTAGCAACAGAATCAGGAAACCTTTCAGCGTAAAAGCAGCCTCCAGGCTGAATATTTCTTCTGGCTGCAAGTCATCCGGAGCAGATATACCAAGTGCACTCAAATCTTGAATAGTAGCCTGCGAAATCTGCACCACCTCGCCAGTTGAAAGAAATTCTGATGCAATAAAGCCGCCTAATATGGCACCGACCAGGAACAATAGATTCCAGGTTTGGGAACGCCAGTCAAAGTCAAAGAACTTTACATTTTTGCCTGCACCACAGGCTGAGCAGATGGTACGCAGGTTGGCTGACACACCAAATGATTTTCCAAAGAACAGAAGCAGTACCATAACAAAGGCGATAACAATACCCGAAGTGTACCACGGCCATGGTTGGCTCAAAAATTCTAACATTACTTACTCGTTTAGTTTAGGTTTAGGAGATAGGGCAGGGATCTGTTTAAGGTTTCCCACCTTTTCATTTTATACGATTTTATCTTGGCCAGGCACCAATGCCACCTGCCAGATTATAGGCCTTAAAGCCTTCTTTACTCATGATGTCGCAGGCAGAGCCGCTACGGTTGCCGCTGCGGCAGAACACGAAGTACTCTTTGTTTTTGTCCATCGTTTTAAGCGCCTGTTGGAACTGTGACGATGTTACATCCAGATTCTTAGCGCCTTTAATAGAACCACCAGCAAACTCACCGGCTGTACGTACATCCAGTAGCTCCGCTTTCGCAGCATTCTGATACCTGGTTCTGAACGTGGTGCCGTCCAGGTTCTCGTAGTTCTTTGGTTTTGATCCGAATATGTTAAACATAGCTTTTCTTCTTAAATGGTTGTTGTGTTTTAATTACAATACAAAGGTCGGTATAATAGAAGCCTTTGTCTGTGACTTTGGTCACGCAGGGAAGAGACGTTCTCTAAAACTCAAAGGCTGGCGCAGCATCACACTACGCCAGCGCTTCAAGCGTCTTTAACTATAAGAAATTACTTCAGTGTGCTTGGGCAAACAAAAGCAGTTTTCGGTACGCTGGTCTCGGCAATAGCCTTAAAACCACCCGCCACGTTCACCACATTTTCAAAGCCCCTGGCTTTAAGTATAGATGCTGCGATCATAGAGCGGTAACCCCCGGCGCAATGCAGGTACATGGTTTCTTCTTTAGGCAGCTCGGCCAGGTGCTCATTCAGATAATCCAATGGAGCACTTTGTGCTGTCTCCACATGCTCTGCCTGGAACTCGCCTGGTTTGCGTACGTCTACTACTTTAATGGTATTATCCTGCTCAAAACGCTGTGCAAATGTCTCTGCTGATATAGAGTTAATAGCGTCTACATCTTTGCCAGCCTGTTTCCAGGCATCTATGCCACCCTTCAGGTACCCGATGGTATAATCGTAGCCTACGCGTGCTAAACGGGTTACTACCTCTTCTTCACGGCCTTCGTCTGTAACCAGCAATATCTGCTGCTTGATGTCTGGGATCAGCGTGCCTACCCATGGGGCGAAACCACCATCAATACCAATATTGATAGCATTCGGTATAAAACCAGTTGCAAATGTTTCCGGGCTTCGCGTATCCAGTACCAGGGCGCCGGTTTCGTTGGCTGCCGCTTCAAAAGCTTCCGGCGATAGGGCCTGTAAACCTTGCTCCAGTACGCTTTCAATGTTGTCGTAACCCTCCTTGTTCATCATTACGTTCAGCGGGAAATAGCTCGGCGGCGGTGTTAAGCCATCTGTTACTTCCTTGATGAACTCTTCTTTGGTCATGTCGGCACGAAGGGCGTAGTTTGTTTTTTTCTGATTACCCAATGTATCGCTTGTTTCCTTGCTCATATTCTTTCCGCAGGCAGAGCCAGCACCGTGTGCCGGGTATACAATCACGTCATCCGCCAACGTCATGATCTTATTGCGCAGCGAGTCGTACAGGTGACCAGCCAGCTGATCTTGTGTTAAGTCAGATTTTGCAGCAAGGTCCGGACGACCCACATCACCGATAAACAAGGTATCACCAGAGAAAAGCGCATAGTCTTTGCCATTCTCATCTATTAGTAAATACGTGGTAGATTCCATGGTATGGCCTGGGGTGTGAAGCACTTTTATAGTGACATCACCTACTTTCAGTTCTTCACCATCTTTCGCGATGTAGGCGTCATAAGTAGTCTGGGCATTTGGTCCGAAAACAATAGTAGCGCCTGATGCCTTCGCCAGATCCACGTGGCCTGAAACGAAGTCCGCATGGAAGTGTGTCTCCAATACATACTTGATCGTGGCGTTGTCTTTTTCTGCTTTCTCCAGGTATGGTTTTACTTCACGTAACGGGTCAATGATGGCGGCTTCGCCGTTGCTTTCAATGTAATAAGCGCCTTGTGCCAGGCAACCGGTATAGATCTGTTCTACTTTCATGGTAGCTGATTTTATAGTTTTTGTTTTTTTAGTTTCTCAATTTTAGTCACCCTTTTACCTTGGTGACATTACAAATTTCGGGATAAGAATAGCCAGAGTCTGTGACTTTGGTCACGCTGCCAGGCTTATGCGAAAAATATTTCTTTGATGATGATGTAAATGCCCATCACGAGTACAAACCAACCGAAGGAAGTCTTTAGCTTGTCGGCATGTATTTTTGTGGAAAGGAAGGATCCGATGAAGATACCGGCTATAGAAATGGCTGAGAAAATACCCAGGAACATCCAGTCAATCTCATAGTTGAACACATCACCTATAAATCCGAACAGCGATTTAACAGCGATGATGAGTAGCGATGTACCTACGGCCATTTTCATATCCAGCTTACTGAAGAGCACCAGCGCCGGAATGATCAGGAAGCCACCGCCTGCACCTACCAGACCAGTCAATGTACCTACTACCAGTCCTTCAGCCAGTATGCCGCCATAGTTAAACTTTGGCTTCGGGTGCGTTTCTTTTGGATCAGTGTGCTCCACATCCAGTTCGGTGTCAATGTTCTCATCTACTACATCAGCTGGTTCTGCCGGTGCATCTTTTTTCTTTTTGATCATAGAGATCGAAGCAAACACCATCAAGCCGGCAAACAAGAGCATCAGCAGCACGCCTTTCGTTATGGCCAGATCTCCTACTGTGAATAAATTTTCAGGAATGGCGGGCACCAGGTAGCGCCGCGTCAGGTATACAGCCACTATAGATGGCAAGCCAAACACAACAGCTGTTTTCAAGCTCACCAAGCCTTTCTGGTAAAATTTATATGACCCCACTAAACTGGTAAGCCCAACTATAAACAGGGAGTAAGCTGTTGAAATAACCGGGCTTAGGCCCAGCAAATAAACCAGCACCGGTACAGTAAGAATAGAGCCGCCACCCCCGATCAGGCCAAGTGATAAACCAATAAGCATAGCAGCGATGTATCCAAGTATTTCCATTTTATTAAAAGTTTTATCTTGATTTCTGGTACAAAGGTAGGGTGGAGCAGAAGGGAGTACAGTGACTGATGTCACAGAAGGGAAAATAACTTAAAAAGGCTAAAAATAAAGGCGACCTGATGATTTGTCAGGTCGCCTTTATCTTGTGTTTCTAGTTAAACTATATCCAGGTCATGTACTTCTATATAATTGCGATGAAGCGTGATAGCACCGGTTTGCTCTAACTTTTTCAGCAGCCTGGAGATTACTTCGCGGGAACTGCTGAGCTCGTTTGCAATCTGCTGATGCGATAATTTTACTTCATTTCCGCTTACTTTTACATGGCGTTTCAGGTAAAACAAAAGACGCTCATCCAAGGCTTTAAATGCTACGCTATCCAGTGTTTGCAAGAGTTCTTCAAAGCGTTGGCGGTACGAAGCAATTACAAAGTTGTGCCAGCTTTTATACTTGGCAAGCCATAGTTCTGACAGGTGCGACGGTATCAGGATAATCTCCGATTCATCCACTGCTTTTACCATGATCTGGCTCTGTTCATCACGTGCGGTACACATCATGGAAAGGGCGCAGGCATTCCCTGGTTCCAGGTAATACATTAAAAACTCATTACCATTTTCGTCTTCGCGATACACTTTCAGTAAGCCTTTAGAAAGCAGCACGGTTGATTTGATATATTGGCCTGTCCGTAAAGCTTCGTCACCTTCTTTCAGGTGTCTAATGGTGCTTTGGGCTAGTATCTCATCCAGCAATGGCTGCTCTAACTGTGAGAACTTCTGCAGTAACTCTTCTTTATTTTTACTTTCCATGTTTTATCCTTTACGTTTTCCCTATTCAATAGGTCCGGTGGTATCTTTTGTGTGTTGTTTTGGTTGTGGTACACTGCAGCCCGATGGGCCGCAACAGCCTGTATTTGTAACGACTTGCCCTAAAAGCAAAATGGCAAATGCACCAACCAGTACATCGCTTTTCGCGATAGCCTGTATCAGCAGGGCTACGCCAAGTACCAGACGAATCCAGCGGGCCAGGTGCCAGCCGGTTAGTAGTTGATACTTTAGAGTTTTTATCATGCTTTGTCAGTTAAGCTAAGTATTGTGTCCTGCTCTGGTTCTGTAGCATGCTCCGATTCCAGAGCTGCCAGGTAACGCTCGGCATCCAGCGCCGCCATACAACCTGAGCCAGCGGCAGTAACCGCCTGGCGGTACGTGAAATCCTGTACATCGCCACAGGCAAACACACCGTCTATATTTGTCTTTGATGTCCCTGGTATCGTTCGGATATAGCCATTCTCATCCAGGTTCAGGTAATCGGCAAATATGTCGGAGTTCGGTTTGTGGCCAATGGCGACAAAAAAACCTTTCACCGGTATCTCCCTCATTTCGTTAGTAACGGTGTTCTTTACCCTGATTCCTTCCACAGCCTGCTCGCCCAGAATCTCGTCTGTAACCGTATTCCACAGGATCTCTATGTTCTTCGTTCTTTTTACCCGGTCCTGCATGATCTGGGAGGCACGCATCTCATCGCGGCGCACAATCATATATACTTTGTTTGCCAGGTTGGCCAGGTAGGTAGCTTCTTCTGCGGCCGTATCACCGGCACCAACTATAGCTACATCCTGCCCACGGTAGAAGAAGCCGTCGCATACGGCACAGGCAGAAACGCCACTACCGTTCAGTCGTGCTTCCGACTCCAATCCAAGCCATTTAGCTGATGCCCCGGTAGAAATGATGACGGTATCTGCTTCAAGAACCTTCTGATCATCAATAGTTACTTTGTGTGGTTTAAATGAGAAATCAACAGCGGTAGCAATACCATAGCGCACATCGGTGCCAAAGCGCTCTGCCTGGTGTTTAAAATCTTCCATCATCTGCGGACCATTGATGCCATCCGGGTAACCTGGGTAGTTCTCTACATCGTTGGTAATGGTTAGCTGGCCACCTGGTTGAAGACCCTGATATAATACCGGATTAAGTCCGGCTCTGGATGCATATATCGCAGCTGTGTAGCCTGCTGGGCCAGAACCAATGATCAGAACTTTTACTTTTTCGGTTTCCATAAGAAATTTATTTATGTCATAAGACCGACACTTTCAGGTCTTAAGGGATTTTGACAAATGTAATGTATGATAACAGCTTAACTATAAGAGCTGTTAGAACTACACAAAGGAAATATTTTAAGGTATAGTTGTATGTGATTTTAGTCACAAACAAGTAAGGTAATACAATGTTAAAAGCTGCTGGCATCCTTGTAAAATAGCAACTGCCTGTACTATGTTGGTACAGGCAGTTGCTTATAGTTCTTTACTTCTTAGCTATAAATCTTCTGGAAAAGATAGCACCTGCTACTGTTCCGTAAATCGTGCTGTTAAGGGGGCTGGAAGTAATTAGGCAGCTACCGTTACAACCATAAAAGGCATAAATCATATAACCTAAAATACCCCCGATAGTCATGCTCAACACCAGCTTTGTTCCGGTACTAAGCGACAGATTATTCAGTTTCATAAGGCCAGTTACCGATGCCACCACTCAGGTTATATAGTTTTGTAAATCCTTGTCCCGCCATGTAGTTGCAGGCCTGGGCACTTCTATTGCCCGATCTGCAGTAAAGCACATAGGGTTTGTCTTTGTCCAAAGCATCTACCTTTTGCGGAAACTGGGCATCCATCAGGTCTATTACCTGTGCGCCTGGTATTTTACCCTGGCTAACTTCCATTGGGGTACGAACGTCCACCACAACGGCATCTGGCTGTTCTTCCTTTAGCTTTTTCAGCTCTTCTCCGGATATGTCTTTATAGTTCATGGTCGTTATAGTTAAGGTAAGCGGAGACCCGTATGCTCAAGGTCTCCTGTTTGTTTCTATTTATTTTTAAGTTCTGTAACTGCTTCACTCATGTCCAGCACCTTTATATTGGGTAGGGCTGACTCTACGATGCTGCTACCTGCTGCTGAGCGATAACCACCGGCGCAATGCACAACTACTGGTTTGTCAGTTGGAATCTCCTTCACGCGTTCGCGCAGTTCCGGCAGTGGAATGTTGATGGCCTTTTCAAAGAATTTACCCGACTTTACTTCTGAGGTGTTGCGGATGTCCACGATGGTATAGTCTTCTTTGTTGGCTTCAAAAGCTGATCTGTCAAAGCTATCGCTCGTTTCGCCGTCCTGCTTGTCGTATACAAAAGCCCCTTTTATCAGCAGCTCATACCCGATCTTGGAAGCCTTAGCGATCAGCTCATTTAGCTGTTCGTCGCTTTCACCTATTAGGTAATAACTTTCATTAGGGCCAACTATAGATCCCAGCCATGTTTCAAACTTACCGCCATTCTGTATGTTGATCGCACCTTTATAGTGACCTTGCTTGAACACCTTTTCTGAGCGAGCATCTACTATTACAGCGCCATCTTCCGGGGTATAGTTCTTCTCCAGTTTTGCCACACCTTCCACACTTGGTTTATAATCTGGCGCGCCCTGTTTGTTAAGGCCTACATCGTAGCCAAAGTATTTTGGTACAAAAGGTTGGTCTTCGGTCAGCACCTTTACAAACTCGTCTTCGCTCATCGGCTTCAGGGCGTAGTTACCCAGCTTCTCGTCGCCAATGGTGCTGCTGTTGGCATCGCTCAGGCCTTTACCGCACAGCGAGCCAGCACCGTGCGCCGGATACACTACCACATCGTCGGCCAGCTTCATCAGCTTTTCGCGTGTACTTTTATACATCTGGCGGGCCAGCTCTTCACGCTTAGCGGTTACGTTACCGGCACTCTCGCGCAAATCCGGACGACCTACATCACCTATAAACAAGGTATCTCCAGTGAACACGGCCTTGTCTTTTCCTTCATGCTCCAGCACAATGCTGATGCCGTCAGGGGAGTGGCCTGGTGTGTGCAGCGACTTCAGTTTAACTTCTCCTAATTGCAGCTCGGCACCCTCATCAAATGCCTGGTGCGGATAATCGGCACCGACCATACTATGCGTGTAAATAGTGGCGCCGGTTTTCTGGTGTATCTCCAAGTGCGAGCTTACAAAATCAGCATGTGGGTGCGTTTCAATTACACCTACAATTTTTGCGTCGTGTTCTTTGGCGTAATCATAGTATGGCTGCGGGTCGCGGGCCGGGTCAATCAGTATTACTTCCTTTGTGCTTTCGCTCAGGATAGCGTATGCATAGTGGGCTAAGCCCTTGTCTTCAAACTGTTTAATTTTCATAGATCTTTGCTGTTTTATAGTTGACCAAACTTTCTGATACAAAATTAAAGTATACGAAAGCCATGTTCAGTGATGTTTGTCACACAAAGAATAGCACTGTATTTACCAGATGTAATTATCAGATTTTGGCACACAGGCTGAGATCAAAAGTTTAACTGTGTTACAAAGTTCAGGTTATGGAAGTTGGTTTTATAATACATCGCTTCTAGCGGAAGGTCTGTATCCGGAGATGTTCTACCTACATAAAGCAACCGAAAGTTCAATCCTTTGAGCACTGGTTTGGCAGGGCTATAGTTAATGTCAGCTAGCCATCCAATGTATGGTACTGCTCCATACTTATTATGTGTATAGTTATCCACGCCAGGCAACCAGGTTTTGGAAGCAGCTGCCTCTATAGATAACCTATCTGACCAGCGTTTTTTTACTTTTGCCACAAGTAAGCCTGATTTACCTGTGCCTTCCATTCTGCCCCTGGAGAGAGTGGCGAAGAACTGCTCGCGGCCCCATTCACGCGGAAACAGGAAGCGCCCGTCCCCATCTATGTGCAGGTAATTAAGTGATGTGTTCCAACTTCCGGGCTCGTATGCTAACTGACCACCTACCAGCCATTGTTGCTGATCCGGGAAGTAGGCATGCGCTTCTTCCGGGTTGCCACCGTTGCCTGTCTGCACCTGGTACAGACCTTCTATACCTGCTTTTACTTGCGGTACAATTTCTATTGTTGTCCGGCCGTAGCTGGTGTTAGATATGTTCTCTATCCAGTAGTTCCATACTTCTGCGTTAATGCCATGATGGGATTGATCTGAGTTAAGCTGTAGACCCGTTACGGCAACGCCTTTGGTTTCAGTATGGTGGGCATAACCTGATCGATTGCCTTGCATATCATATCCAGAAGGGAAAGTACCGATGGACTCACCAGCTTTAAACCATTCTACGGTACTTCTGGGTGAGAAATGATCAAACCAGGCAAGTGTCAGTAGCGCTTTTTCCTGTACAGGAAACTGAAAACTGATACCCTGAAAAGAGTAAGGCTTCATGCGGGTATCCTGCGGGTTCATCAGGGGAGAAGTAAAGCTGAAACGCCCAGCTTTTGCGTGCAGCCAATCTGTTTTGTACTCCAGGTATAGTTCGTCCAGCCGGTCCAGGTCGGCTTTGTTTCCCGGGTCTTCTACATCAAAAAGCTCCAGTTCCAGCTTCGGGTGTTTACCTGTTAAAGGATCCTGGTGTGCCATGCCCGATGAGAACAGGTTGTAGGTAAACAACCCGGCAAAGCCAACTCTGAAACCATAGAAGGGAGCTGTCTTATAGGCTATTTCGGCACCGATGGCATTGGCATAGTTATCAGATAGTTCGCGGTGGCTCCAGGTAGCCATAAAATAATTGCGTACATGCCCGTGCACTGAGCCTTTTGTAAAAAGTTCTTGTACATTGTTTACCTGTACAGTATCTGGTTGATGGGCTTCGTGATGTTTTTGGGCAGAGGCCGTACCCCAGCCCATGCTGGCAGCAAGTATAGCCGCCAGTTTAAATGTATTACGCATGGTGTTTGGTGTAAAAACGATGTGCAGCCTGAGCCGCACACAGAGGAGAAAGGATATTAGTTAAGATGATAGGTTAGTAAAGGGCGGATGCAGTGGTTCACCAGTGTTTCGGCGATACTGCCATAGAACAGGTGGCTGATGCCTTTTCTGCCATGCGTACCGATCAGCACCAGGTCCATTTCAGATACTTCGTTAAAGCTGCGCACACCCGCCGGAACCTTATAGTTGTGGTGCAGGTGCAGTTCATAGTTTTGCAGGTTAAGCTGCTCCGCAAAATCCTCCATTTTCCCTTTCAGTTGGTGTAACCTGTTTTCATCTTCTTTATCTACGATCTGCAACAGGTGCAGCCTGGCATTAAAAAGTTGCTGCAGCATTTTTATAGTTGCCACACTTTGCTCTGGTTGCTTTTCTGCTTCAAAATCCGCCACCCATAGCAGGTTCTGGATAGGGGTAATGGCTGCATGCGTATGGATGGTGATGACCGGAATGTTGGTATAACGCACCACATGCTGCGCTTCAGAGCCAGACACTTTCTCCAGCCAGCCAGCAGCGCCGTCCGTACCCATGATCACCAGGTCAATGTTTTTGGTATTGGCATAGTCGGCGAGCACTGTAGTCAAACCACCAAATAGTACTTCGCTGGTAAAGCTAAAATCAACATGCTGTTTCAGCTCTGCGAATTTCTGATTAGCTAATTCCTGCTTTTGCTTTAGTTCACTTTTGTTTACTGTTTCCGATGCATCTACAGAACCCGCCCATTCAGCGGAGTTCACTTCTATTACATGCACCAGGTGCGTAGTAATGGGTGTCTTATCCATCAGGAAAGCCAGGAATTCTATTGCTCTGTAAGAAACCGGTGTAAAGTCAACCGGTACCATGATGTTTAATGTATCTTTCATTTGAGTATAGCTGTTAGCCTTTATGATCTAGTTTTTATGTTCTATTATTTACTATGCTTCTTTTGAGCTACCATCCTGGTTACATAGCCTGTTCCGCTATGATAAGTACCTTCATTTAGCTGTATTTCGGCTTCAACCAGTAGTTGAATCTCTAACTGGTTAAAGTCTGCTTCTAGCATGTCTGCAGTATAGAGCATGCTTTCATCTTTTGGCCCCCCAGAACTATAGCTTAATTGGTTTGGGTGGAAAGCCTCCATTATAACTGTGCCGCCTGGTTTTAGCCACTTAATCACTTTCTGATGTAGTAGCTGTCGCAGTTCAGGCGAGAAGTGAGCATAGATCAGTGCTACCGCATCCTGGCTTTCAGGCTCACATTCAAAGTGCATCGCATCTGCTACCTGGTAGTTTATAGTTATGCCGCGCTGTTCTGCCAGGGCTGTGGCCTTTTTAGAACCTGCTTCACTAAAATCAAACGCTGTAACCCGCCAGCCTTTCAGTGCCGCATACACGGCATTTCTGCCTTCACCTTCGGCAGGTAACAGTAGTGTTCCGGGCTGTAGGAGTTGAAGTTGTTCCCTGAAAAATTCGTTAGGTTCAGCACCGTATACCATTTGTTCCTGGCTGTAGCGTTCGTTCCAAAAGTCTTTCATAGTCATGCTTGTTAAGATGATTGATACAAAGATGGAGTGTAGGTTGCCCCGGTTCAGTGACATTGGTTACACAAGCCATTTATTTTCAAATAACAGTTGTCCTGAGAATAAAAAAGGCTGCACTTTTCAGCACAGCCTTCTTATAGTTATTATTGGTGTTGGCGCTAGAGTTTGTCTATCGCCGTTTTCAGTTTCTGGCTTACTTCTTCTGCCAGCGAAGAAAGGTTCGGGTTGTCTACGGCAGCCATCGTTTCCATGGGGTTTATGGCGGTCACTTCCACTTCACCGTTTTCATGTTCCTGCAGTAGCACATTGCAGGGCAGCATAACGCCAATGTTTGCTTCCTGCTGAATGGCCTGGTGCGCCAGTTTCGGGTTACAGGCGCCCAGTATTTTATAGTTTCTGAAATCTACATGCAGCTTCTCCTTAAACTTCTCTTTCAGGTCTATTTCACTGATCACGCCGAACCCTTCCTGCTGCAGGGCATCTTTCACTTTAGTTGTGGCTGCCTCAAAAGAGCCGCTTATCTTCTTGCTTAAGTGGTAACTCATAGCTTATAGTTAATGGTGGTATTCGATCGCTTTCTAGCGTGTTAAAGGGTGTTGATGTCGGCCACATTATAAGCAGAACAATGCCCTACAGAACTTGTAAGTGCAAACATGGTCGCTAATCCACCTAAGGCAATGGCTGCCGGCCCTTTAACTGTTTTGGTGACAATCAGGGCTACCGCGCCCGCTGCCAGTGCCGACCGTACAATGCGGTCTGTTGTTCCCATGTTCTTTGTCATAGCTTTCTGGTTAAGTGGTTATGATGATCTGATGATTGTTAATGGATTTAACGCAGGTGTTTTAAGAGTGTTTTAGACAAATGAAGCTCTTCCTGCTCCGATAAGTAGCTGCTTAATTAACTGGTAGCTTTCATTATAGTAACCTGAAAAGTAGGTGAACAATGCATTTAGCGGCTCGTAGTACAGTAACAAGTGTAGTTTACTAAACTATATATATGACCAAAGAACTAGTACAAAATGCCAGGAAGCGATCTATGTGGGCAGCTGCACTTATAGGGGCAGGAGTGATGGCAGCTATAGATGAGATCATTTTTCATCAGTTGCTGGCATGGCACCACTTTTACGACCGCTCTACTCTTAAGGTTGGGTTAATGGCTGATGGGTTGCTGCACTCAGCAGAGCTTATTGCTATTGTAGCCGGTTTCTTTATGTTGCTTGACCTTAGAAAAAGCAACACGCTGGATCCTGCAAGGGCCTGGCCTGGATTCTTTCTTGGATTGGGCGGGTTTCAGCTTTTCGATGGCGTGGTGGATCATAAGGTGTTGAGAACCCATCAGATAAGATATGTTGACAACCTGTTGCCCTACGACATTACCTGGAATGCAGCAGGTATACTGCTGTTGCTCATTGGCTTTTATTTACTGAAAAAGGGCACAAATAAAGAATCGCAGAATGCGGGCATCTGATGCTTTTACTATAGGTATGATGCAACATGCTTCCCACCATGCTAATGATCCGGGTTTCTCAGCGTTGATACCGCAGCTGTTGATTATAGTTATTTCCGTTTTATACTTGCTGGGATCGTTCAGTATCCGGGATTCGAAAGGAGGCTGGAAGAGTTGGAGAACGCTTAGTTTTATAACTGGCGCTTTGCTACTAAGTATAAGCATGTTGCCATCTGTGATGCAATGGGCGCACCAGAACCTTGTGGGGCACATGGTGCAACACCTGCTCATCGGTATGTATGGGCCTTTGTTTTTAGTGCTGGCTGCACCCATTACGCTAGCCCTGAAAGCATTGCCAGTAAATACAGCAAGGCGGATTACCACTATACTCAGAAGCAGGTTATTTTATGTTCTCAGCCACCCGGTAACTGCGCTGTTGCTAAACATGGGTGGCATGTACCTGTTATACTTAACACCCCTATATGATAAAAGTCTTACCACCCCTTTACTGCACTACTTTATACACTTCCATTTTCTGGCAGCAGGCTTTTTGTTTACCTGGTCCATGATAGGGCAGGAGCCTGTGGCGAAAAGACCTGCCTTTAGTATTCGGGTGTTTGTGCTGTTTATCAGCATTGCTGCCCATGCGTTCCTGAGTAAGTTTATGTACGCATACCTGTATCCGATCAATTCTCCGCATAGCGCTGACCAGATACGGGAAGCGGCAAAGCTCATGTATTACTGGGGTGATCTTTCGGAATTACTTTTAGTCATTGTGCTGTTTGGCATGTGGTACAAGAAACGTAGTGCTGCTGTACCTGCAGCGCCTATGTTGCCATAGGTATAGTTAGTGCGAGAGAAATCAAAGAGTAGAAATTTTGTTTTCAATGGCATTTATGCCACACTCATATCATACTCTTTGTACCTGGCCTCAGCCTGCTCCATGATCTCATCCAGAATCTCCTGCAGCTCGGCTTTTACTTTAAAGCGAAGTACTTGCTTTACGGCCAGTTGCAGCTGGGCTTTGGTGTCGTCTTTCTTGTACCAGTCGGGTTGGGAGGCGCTTTTCTTTACCTGGGCCAAAATCTTTTGTACCAGTTCTTTGATCAGGTCGAAGTCCTGTACGGCGTTGGGGTGCTTGGCCAGGATCTCATAGAAGGCTTCTTCCTCTTCGGTTAGTCCGAGCTGGTTACGGCGCTCGTCTTCTTCCTGCATGTGCTTAGCTACTTCGCGCAGCTTTTCCATGGCTACCAGGCTGTCGAAAAAATGGTTGTGGTAGTCGGCGATGATCTTTTCTACTTCCTCTTTCAGCTTTCTATACTTCACTAGGTTTTTGGCAGAGCGTACTTTGATCTCGTCGTTCATGATCTGGCGCAGCAGCTCCAGCTTCAGTTCGTTGCCGGTTTTCTGCTCTTTAGCCGTAGCCAGGAAATCGTCGTTGATGATGGAGATGTCGAAGCGCTCGATGCCGGCCATCTGGAATACGTCCACCACGTCTTCGCTTACGATGCTGCGGTGGATGAGGTCTTTTACCTGCGTGGCGGCTTTCTTAATGTTGCGGTCCGGATTCTTCGCCTTGCGGACCGCTGCGCCTACGTGCTGGAGGTATACGATGTCTGCCGCAAGTTCATTTATACTTTCGTGGCTTTTGATGATAGGAGCGAGGTGGCTGAGTTTTTTCTCGTTCAGCATAAAAGCCTTGCATAGCTCGTCGTCGGCTACCAGGTGGTTAACGGCATGCTGTACCAGTTTCAGTTTTTCGCCTTTGGATAAAGCGCTGAAGTATGGAATAGCCTCATGTAGAGACGCAATACTTTGCGTCTCAATCGTTCCCGAATGTCCCTTCCCGGATGGTGCAGGACTACCGTTGCCGAACTGATCTTTGCCTTCTGCTGCTTTCCCGGTTGATCTCTTCGTAGTAAATGTTCCTGGGTCTTCAGCGGCTATTGGAGACGCAAAGTATTTCGTCTCTACGTTATCCATAGCGCGGGAGCCATTGCTTTTACCATACTGTACCGTAACAGGACCGCCCGGCAGCATTTCCCTCAGCTGCGCAACCGTCTCCCTCGCCAGCTCAAACGCCTCTTCCACATCAAAGGCCACTTTGCCTTCGCCGCCTGCCGAAGTATACTTCTTCGTTGCATCTCTTAACCTGTCACCAATGCCGATGTAGTCCACTATCAGGCCGCTGGGCTTGTCGCGGAAAACGGTGGCGACGCGGTTGACGGCCTGTATCAGGTTGTGGCCGCTCATCACTTTATCGACATACAGGGTATGCATGGCGGGGTTGTCGAAGCCGGTGAGCCACATGTCGCGCACGATCACGAGTTTCAGCTCATCGTCCGGATTTTTGAAGCGGGCTTTTATGCCTTCCATCTGCTCTTTTGAGCGTACGTGCTCGTTCCACTCAATAGGGTCTTTGGCGATGTTGGTGGTCATGATCACGGCTACTTCGGGGCAACCGTCCAGCGCGGTGAGGGCGTCGTAGAGCTTCACGCAGTTGCGGCGGCTCATGCACACGATCATGGCTTTGCCTTCCAGATTCTTCGTGCGAGAAGTATAGTGCTGCAGGATGTCTCGGGCAATGGCGGCTACGCGCTCTTTGGCTCCGGCGGCGTCTTCCATGGCGGCCCACAGAATGCGGTTCTTCTCGTTTTCTTCCAAACCGCCGGTTATCTCTTCGGCTTCTTCTTCGAGCTGCTCATTGCCCAGGTGCAGCTTGGCCAGGCGCGGCTCGTAGTAGATCGGCACTACGGCTTTGTCTTCGGTGGCCTGGCGGATGTCGTAGGTATGGATGATGTCGCCGAACACGGCTACGGTATCGGCGTCTTTGCTGTCGACGGGGGTGCCGGTGAATCCGATGAAACTCGCCTGTGGCAGGGCGCGGCGCAGGTTGTTGGCAAAGCCCTGCACCAGGCCGTACTGCGTGCGGTGGCACTCGTCAGCAATCACGATGATATTGTCGCGGGTACTCAGCACGGGGTGCTCCAGCTCGCGACCGGTGGCGGTGTCTTTGAGGTTGAACTTCTGCACGGTGCTGAACACCACGCCGCCGCTATCGCCGCTGAGCAGGCTGCGCAGCTCGTCGGTGGTGTTGGCTATACTTACATCGCCTACCAGATCTTTTGCGGCCACGAAATCGTCGAAGAGCTGGCGGTTCAGGTCGAAGCGGTCTACCTGCACCACAATGGTCGGGTTCTTCAGCTCGGGCAGCTGGCGCAGGATGCCGGTGTAAATGGCCATGGTAATGCTTTTGCCGGAGCGGGTTGTGTGCCAGACCACGCCAATGCGGCCGTCGCCGTAGGGCTTTACCGACTGCAGGGTTTGCTGCAGGGCGTACTGTATGCCGAAGAACTGGTGGTACTTGGCGCCTTTCTTGATCAGCTGGCCCTTGTCGAGCTCGTGGAAGATGTAGTGGCGCACGTATTGCAAAAGGCGCTCGGGTACGAGCAGACCTTTGATAAGGGTTTCCAGCGCGAAGCCGTTGCCGACTACCTCGCGGCCGTCTATACTTTTCCAGGCGGCAAACCACTCCAGGCCGCTGTTGTACATGCCATGCAGGGTGGTCTGACCGTCGCTGACTACCGTGAGGGCGTTGTACTCGAAGAGCTGCGGAATCTGGTAGGTATAGTGCTGTACCTGGTTGTAGGCGGCTTCTACGGTGGCGTCCTGGCTGAAGAGGTTCTTGAATTCGAAGAGCACCAGCGGCAGGCCGTTCACGAAAATGATCAGGTCGGGGATGCGTTTGCTTTTGCCGATGATGGTGAACTGGTTGACCACCCAAAATTCGTTCTGGTGCACGTCCTCGTAGGCAATAGGGTAGAAGTGGCCGAAGTGCTGCTTGCCAAGGTCGTCTTTCCAGGTTTTGCTGATGCCTTTGCTGAGCTTGAGGTGGAAGGCGTGGTTGCGCTGGTGCAGGTCTGCGCCGCTGTTGTAGAGGAACTCCTGCTTCAGCTCGGCCAGCACTTTTGGCGGCACCTGCGGGTAGCGGCGCCGCAGAAAGGCCTCGAACACATCTTCGAGCACGGCTTTGCTCAGGTCGCGCTTTATCTCGGAGCCGTGTTGGTAGGTATAGGGCTCCTGTTCGCGCAGCCAGTCAATGGCAGCTGCCTCTATGTCGCTCTCAGCTAAATACTGGCTCATGCAGCTCTTCCGGTTTGATTTGCATTACATCAATTTCTCCCGACATGAGTTTGGGAAGGAGGGTGTCGCGGAGGGTGGTAAGCGTGGTTATCTCCTCCTTATTTTTGAAAATTTTCTGATAAGTAGGAGTAAGGGTATTCTCTATAAAATTGTGAAGAGAATCATCATTAGGTTTGTTGAAAGTCAAAATCTTAACCTGATCGAAAGTAATCTGTGGGAAAGTACCAGATCTTGCCTCAGCTTGATTCTGTAATTCCTTTAGTGTCTCATCGCGTGTCAGTAAAAAATAGAAGAAGAGTGAATCTAGATCAGCTTTGGCTCTTAACACCATTAGCTTAGTAGAAACTACATAATCACTCGCCTCAAAGTTTATATAAGCGAAGCGTTTATTTGCGGGTCTTATCTCGGTGAAAAGAATATCTTTCTTCTGTATGCTTTTCTTTGCCTGGCCTGGTAGTGTTCTTACATTACTATAGTTTCGATGTAGTACATCACCATTTAAAATATCTCCTGTATTAAGGAATATAATCTGTGGTTTAGGAAACTTATGAGTTATAGAAACTGAAGAAATAAAGTCTCCAAACTCACATTTTTCCCATCCCTCCGGCAGATTCTCTTCATCTATACCATCAACAAAATACTGCCGAAAGAGTGTTTGCGCCATTTGCTCCAGAGTTTGGTTCATGCGGCGGTTCAGCTCTATTTTGTCATCCAGCGCAGATAAGATTTCGGCTATGCGGCGTTGGGTGGGTAGATCGGGAAGTTCTATAGGTAAATTTGAAAGTATACCTGAGTTCAAATTTGGCATTGAAGTACCAACGGCATGACCATATAACCAGTCGCGAACTTCATCTATACCTAAGTAGAAGTATAAAAACTGTGGATCAACTTCATCTATACTTCTGAGCCGGGCTCGAAGACAACCCGTACCACAAAGCCAACCTTTTTCCTTTTCAGTAATGAGTGCTCTTCTATGAATTTCTCCCCTCCTGCTAAAAACTATATCTCCTGTAGCAACTAAATATTTGTTTAGCCTTTCAGCGTCTTCCGCTTTGATTCTTGCAATACCTGCTTCTTCGATTTTGTGGTCAACTATGTTCACAGGCATAATAGAAGGTATACCTGTTTCTACATAGTCAGAAGCATGCAACTGGCTTCCGAAGGGGCCAGTTTGCACATCTGCGAAGTCGCCTAGTTTATATGATTTCCAATTTGACATATAAATTATTTATACCTATCAGGATTCAAATGTTGAAAGTTAAATTCAACACTTATAAAGCGGTCTGGAACTACCTTTGATTTTTCATAGAATGTTACAAACTCTTTAAAACACATATCTTCTCTGTCTAGGTTAGAAGCAGAGTTTAAATAAATTTCGAATGTTTGAATGGTATTAAAAATCTCTTTAATCCAATCTCCATGAATATGGAATGAGTCAGTTTGAGGAGTACTATGCATTATAAATCCACTCAACTCACATGTCTTAAGATATATCTTGAAGTGGCGCTTAAACTGTTTTGTTGCTTCAGGGACGATAGTATATTTTGAACTCGCAGAAGGGTCAAGTTTAACGCAGTTTCTATACAACTCTCTAAATTCAACAGTTACAGCCTTATTCGCTTCGCGATACTTATTAAAGTAATCAAGGTTTATAGAAGTTAACTCATTATTTTTTAAAATAAAGTCATTAGCATCTGACATAGCAGTAACTACTATATTACTTTCAAAAGTATATGGTGGTGGTGCTGATAAGAAGAATTGTCTCACAAAATCTTCATATTCATCTCGTGAGTTGAAGATTTCTGTTGTTTCTAACTTATCTGAAGGATACCTAAGAGTCTTTATAATTTGCCAATAGTTTAAACCGTAGTACTGTCCATTTGAGTACCTATATTTCCCAATGTCAAGAGATACATTTAAATGGTTTTCATATTCAGTATATGTTGTGAAATCATTAATTTTTTCTAACCTATCAAGGAGTTCAGATAGCTTACCATCGTTAATCCAATCAAAAATTTGCTGCTTATAAACTTCATAGTTACCACGTCTTAGTTCTTCAAATTCACGTGTGGGGATATCTGAAGTTAGTCGCTGGAAGGAAAAGTATTTATAAAGATTCCCAGGATACCTGAATGACTTGTATTTTTCCTTATTTGACGCTGCTTCACTATAGTTTTTTTCACGAAGAAGTTCAACTACGATACTATAAACAAAATCCTTCTCAAATTCATCAGCTATTCTATTATCCAGGAAGCTTCTAAAAATTTCTGTTTCATCATCTGATTTTACTTCTTTTTTCGAATTTCCATAAGTGCCATCAGTATTTAATAATCTAAAGACATCACTAAAATTATCATCAAGGGATTTTTCACTTTCTTTTCTTAATCGAAGATACTTATCGTTATTACTTGTTTCTGTAATAAAGAAAATGTCCTTGTATTGATATAATTGTTCGTAAACTCTTTGATGTTTTATTTTTAATAACTGTAATAAATAGAAATCTTCGAAGTGTACTTCCTCTTCAGTTAGTGAAAATTCAAAAATAATTGAGTTAGCGAGTCTGATAACATCTCGCTTAGTTCTTACAATTTCATTTGTAAAGCTTCTTCCTGTGTTTGTTCTTGCTTCAACAGCACTATCTACTAGAGAAATATATTTTGCATCTATGTTTTCTTTAATGGCTGTTATAAGCATCTCACGATATATGCTATTATCATACTTAGGTAGAGTGAACTCGAATTGAAAAATCTTCTCTAAAAAGGACTTGTAGTTGTATGGATTGAAAAGCTTTATTGCTTCTTCTATATAGTTTCGATCATAAGAAACAACGTAAATAACGTTATTGAAACTGGCGGTATTCCTTACTATTCTTAGGACTTCTACAATTTCGTATTTATCAAGTCGATCTAAGTCATCTATAATAATTATAATTTGTTTTTTTAATCTTCCTATAGATTCATTTATCTCTTCATAGCTTTTGCTATTACCATTAAATAAGAAGTCTGATATACTGTTTAAACCTTTAGTTATACTGTTTTCATCAATGGATGTAAGAGATTTGGCATAATCTGAAATACTTTTTGATAGTCTTGGATCATACTTTGCCATGGCATCAATCAGTTGCTCGAAAAAATCTTCTATGATTTTAGTAGGGCTAGTACTGCTCCACGGATTGAAGTCGATAATTATTCTATTATGGGGATCTATATAGCACTTAATTAAATTGCTAAAAGATGTTTTACCAGAGCCCCATATTCCATTAATACCAATAGCTAATGCACCTGAGTCATCTAGTTTAGGCTTAGACTGTATTTTATAGGCTATTTTCTCAGCAAATTTTCTCCTACCTAGTTCATCTCTAACTATTTCAGCAATTGGCTTGTCAACTAAAAATGGATCCTTAAAATCTTTAGGTTCTTCTAATTTATTAAACCAACCTTTTATACTTAGAATGGAAATACAAGTGTAGAACAGTAGTATTAAATCACCATGTTTATGATAAGGTATAAAAGTAAGTGATACGAAATTATACTTATCACTAATGAACCTCCAATAAGAATAGATGAGTAGGGTAAGAGTGGATAAAGAGAAGATTTCTATAGATACTCTTTTATCCTTTATATAAGCGTATATAGTTAATATAATGGTGAAGTAAACTATCAGGATATGTAGCCAATCAAGTATCCAATGAGGTTTTACTTTACTAAACGTTGGTTCAACAAAAACTTCATCAAACTTATCCCATGCTAAGTCCCAGAACACTAAAAGCAGTACTAATGAAAGTATTGTAAATAATGCTTTCTTGGTAGTTATATAATCTAGAAAGTTTATTCTAATCTCAGAATCCATAAACTAAATCGAAGCAACAACAATAAATTAAGGCTCGAATCCTACAACCCAAACCCAATCCCCTCCAGATTCTCCCGGATCCGCTTCTCCAGCAGTGCACTTTCCTCAAACTGAGCGGCCAGTTCGGTAGTCAGCAGCTTCATCTTATCTTCAAACGGAACGCCGTCATCTTCCTCGGCTTCGGAGCCCACGTAGCGGCCCGGCGAGAGCACGTAATTGTTGGCGGCCACTTCGGCTAGGGTAGCGGCCTTGCAGAAGCCCTCGGTGTCGGAGTAGCTGCCGCCGATGTTGCGCCAGGTATGGTAGGTGTCGGCAATGCGGGCCACGTCGGCATCTTCGAACACGCGCAGGCGGCGGCTGGCCATGGTGCCCAGTTTGCGGGCATCAATAAAGAGGATCTCGTTTTTGCGTTCGAGGTGCTCACCGTCGCGGCCGTCGCGGTTCTTGCTTAGTATAAAGATGCAGGCCGGTATGCCGGTTGTCAGGAACAGCTTGTCGGGCATCTGCACAATGCAGTCCACCATACCTTGCTGTATCATGTGCTCGCGCACGTTCTTTTCGCCGGCGCTTCCGGTGGTCATGGCGCCGTTGGCCATCACCACGCCCGCCGTTCCACGCTCCGAGAGGTGGTGCCACAGCGTCTGGAACCACATGTAGTTGGCGTTGCCAGGCGTGGTAAAAGTATCTTTGGCCCCGAAGAGGCGCGGGTCGTTGTCGGGCAGCAGCTCAGGGTGCCAGTTACTGATGTTGAACGGCGGGTTCATGAGGGCGTAGTCGGCCTTCAGGTCGGGGAAGCGGTCCTGCAGCAGCGAGTCGCCCAGCTTCACGTCGAAGGATAAGTTGCGCAGCAGCAGGTTCATTTTGCAAAGGCGCAGCGTGCCTTCGTAGCGCTCCTGCCCGTAAATGGAGATGTCGTTTTTGTCGCCGCCGTGCGCCTGCAGAAACTTGAGGCTCTGCACAAACATACCACCCGAACCGCAGGCCAGGTCCATGATGCGGCCCTTGAGCGGCTCCAGCATTTCCACGAGCAAACGCACCACCGAGCCCGGTGTAAAAAATTGCCCCGCACCGGAGCCTTCGGCCATGGCAAACTTGCCGATGTAGTACTCATACACGCGGCCGTAGATGTCGGATTCGGGGTTGTTGATCTCAGAGAACTTCTCTTTGGAGAACAGGTTGATGAGCCCCGCCACCTGTGTAGGGGAGAGCTGGCTTTTCACGAAGATCGGCTCCAGTACGCCTTTGTAATCGGGATTGCGCTTGCTCAGGATCTCGTCGATCAGCACAAAGGCCTGGTCCACCTTCACCTTGATGTCATCCTGCTCGGCGTTCTCGCGCAGGTAGGCCCAGGTAGCCTCGCGTGGCAGGCGGTATACGTTCTTCACCTGGTACTCCAACTCGTCTTCCAGCACCTCGGTCTGCTGGTGCTGCTCTATGTTATAGTAGTCGCATTTCGGGTCTGCAAAAGACTGTTCAATCTCGTGCTTGCGTATCTCAAATCGCTCGGAAAGGTGCTTCAAAAACAGAAGCGAAAGCACGTAGTCTTTGTACTGGTTCTCGGCTACAGCGCCGCGCAGTTCGTTGGCGGCATTCCAGAGTTCGTTTTCAAAATCGATGTCCGCCTTGGCTTTGGCAGATGGGGTATTGGTAGTGCTCATGTAGGCTTGTACTCGGTGTTAAAACAAAGTACAAGGTAGGAAAAAGGATGGAGTAAGTATAGAATAATATAGAATTTTTGCGATGTTTTGAAGAAGGTATAGTTGGGGTGAAGTGTATTTGGTTGTGTGCTTTCTAGTTGGTGTGCTTATGCTTCGGTCGTGGTCTTTAGCTCTGTTTAGAAAAGTAAAAACTGGCTGTCAATAATAATGCTTTAGCTGAATTTTTGGGTAAACTTAAAATTGCTGTAACACATTGTAAGCAAGTCGTTTACATTTTGTATACAATTTGTAAACAAATTGTCTCGCGCATGAGACAAAGTGTATAGAAGCTGTCTCACGAATGATACAAATTGTCTCACATCTTTGCCACTTATTTTACTTGAATCACAACTTTTAAAAATAAAAGTTGTACAACTGTTGTGTAATATATTTTTATAGTTGTATGTTTACAGCATGGAAAACCTACATTTAAAAATTAAAGCACTCCGGAAAGAAGAGGGGCGCACACAGGAACAAGTCGCCACGGTACTGGGTATGACCAAGGGTAACCTAAGTCGGATGGAGAAAGGGGAAGTCGCTATTTCGCCGGAGCGACTTTCAGAACTGGCTGCCTACTTTGGGAAAAGTGTAGAAGAGCTGGCTGCTTACGAAACACTGGAAGAGAAGGTAACCAAAGAAGAGCGGCAGGATGCCTTATCGGAAATGCTGCGCCAGCGGGATGAGCGGATTCGCCGCATGCAACAGGCCGCCGAAAATTACCTCTATGGCTTGCTGGGGAATCACTTGATTGATGAAACGGCAGAGCGCCTGAAAGGGAAGAAAAATATAAAGCCAGCCGCTGAACGGGTTTGGGATACACCTGGGATAGAACATCTGCTGAACGGAGAGAACACATCTGAGAATTTCCCCATGCTCGAACCATTCCGGGTGTACCGCGAACTGAAAGCCAAAGAGAAGATGAAAGGCTTTATGGAAGCAGTGCGTGCTGAGCTGGGGCTCTCGCCTGACGATCCGGATCCAATGTAGTCTTGATACAAAAACTCTAATCAATAAGCATAACCTTCTATAATTTTTTAATCAATTTTTTAACCCTTTAACCCTTACAACTAATGCAAACAAACTTAAATGGACACCCGGACAAGTATGGTGTCACGGCAACCGTTCGTATCCCGGCGGATCTAAAGCGAGAGCTTTCAGATGAAGCCGCAGTGCGGGGCATTTCCTTTGCACAGTACGGAGCGAGTATCTTAATGGGCAGCCATAAGCGCGCAGCCGAGCAATCCACGCAGGTAGATCTGCTCTTGCGCGAACGCAGGCAACTACAAGAGCAAGCAGCAAAACAAAAGCAGCGGCTTGAAGCACAAATTCAGCACATCGCCAGGCTTGAACAAACGATCAAAAAGCTAAAGAGCCAGGCGCCAGTGCAGCGTGAAACAGACAAGCTGATCTTGTCGAAGCTGCAACAAAACCGGCACATACTCGAGCAGTTTCTTGCAGGTAGCACCACCGGCGTCACGATTAGTCAGGCTGCTCTAGGTAATGCCGGCTTTGACGTGCGGTATGCCACTACTACAGTGCAGTACCAGGGGAAGCAGTACATCTGTGTGTACGATGTATGCTATTGTCAGGAAGGTGACATGGTGTTTATTGACATCCTGGATCCAAGAACGCTATGTTAACAGGGGGCACACTCGTAGCCTGGCCGGAAGTGGATCTTTCGGCGCTACAACTAACCCAACCAACAGGTACTTCTAGAAACTGGATTCTGATTGGTTTCTTTATTCTGCTGTTAGCTCTGTTATGCTATTGGCTGTTGCAGGAGCGTACCGTCGTTCTTCAACCTATTTCTAATAACAGATTAGCAGATGATAAGCGATAGAATGATGGTTATAGAAGTTACGCCGCAAACACTAACATCAGCACCTGATGTTGCGCCTAAACAGGCAAAGTTTAATCTAAGCCTGGATGCACACGAAAAAGAGCAGGCAGAAGAACTATACTATAAGTTGCGTGAGCCGCTTTTTACTGTAGCCCAAGCGGGTGTAACGCAAGCAATGTATGCTGACTGGCTAAAGGCAGGTATAGTCGCTGAAGTACCAGTGGAAGCTGCAATGCCTTTTACCGAATACCTGTGGCTTCGGCTGGCCCGAGATTTACATAGTCAAGGTTTGCCGGTAGAGCGGATAAAAGTAATTCGTGATTATCTGTTCACTAGGTTTAAGATCAACGGCAAGGATTTATCTCCAGCTCTGCTTGATAAAGTACGCATAGAGCTATCGAAGCTCATGAAGCCAGCTGAAGTAACTGAACTTCTGGAACTGGTAAAGACCGGACAGCTGGATGAACTGCTGCATACCTTTGGTATAGGTTTTACGCAGCTCGAAGCCTTTATCTATGCCGCCCTGTACCGCAAGCAGGAAGTAGGCCTAATGCTTTTTTCAACTGGCGAACTAGCACCGTGGCTGGACGAGATGCAAGGTATGGGACCAGAAGGCAAGGTACTGCAAAACAGAACACATGTATATTTATCGATCACCCAGCACCTGACAGCCTATCTGCTGGACGACGACAAGATTCAGTACATACCGCGTCTGTCGCTGCTCAGTGAAGAAGAACTGCAGGTTATCCGAGCCATACGCAACAAAAGCTTAAAGCAGGTAACAGTCAGCTTTGATGAAAAGCGAAGTATGCTGCTTACTACTACCATGGATGGCCTGCTGGATGAGCGGACATCCACCAAAGTAAAAGATGCAGTTGGTCTGAAGAATTTCCAGAAGATCCAGCTGCAGCACCGCGGTGGCGACCAGCTCTACTTCAGTCGCGAGCAAAAACGCCGTGTTTAGTGCAGATTCGCTTACTTTTCCTGACGATGATCAGGCAAGAACCAAAGGTAGCGGTTGCCCCGCACCTATAGTATAGCCCGCCCGAGTACCGGTCGCCCCGGACTTGTGGCACTGGCAAACACAATAGTGAAAACCTTAACTAAAGCTCAACAAAAGAAAAACCAACAACAGAATAGTAAACAGCATCAAAAACTAAATCAAGTAAAGCCTAAAGGCAAAGCAAGTGCTAGTAAACCTGTAGAACTTGAAGAAGCTGAAGAGCTGAGCGCTTATGATAGCTATTACAAGCAGCTCGCAGAAGAAACAGAAACAATAGAGCGCCATGTGCGCGAGCTCCGGCAGACACCGGGGCTGGAACACTTAACCGAAGCAGAAGCGCAGGCACAGGTGGATTTTATGCTGCGCTATAGCGCCTGGGTGTTCAACCAACATCAGCAGGAACCGCAGATAGCTTTCACAACTGATGATGAAATAGAAGCTACATCAGCAAAAGTTTCTAAAGTACAAAAGTTAAAAGGCCAGAGTAACAAAAAAGTAACAAAGTTTCTTCCCCTTTAACCCAAGTAGAACATGAAAAAGCAAACCACCGCAGCTGTGCTACAGGTAGCCAAGGCTGCACCGAAAACGAAAAAAGCAGCTAACGCAACGAAGGCAGCTACTAAAGCAAAATCTACTACTAAAGTTGCTGCTAAGCCATCAGGGGTAGTAAAGAAACCTACTGCACTTCGGGCTACAACAGGGAAAGGGAGTGAACTAAGCATCTTTGCAAGGCCACTGCAGAAAGGTAATAAGAAAGCTACACCACGCGGTAAGGTAGCCATTATCTATACCCGCGTATCGACCAAAGAGCAGGCCGAGACCAATCAAAGCCTTTCGACGCAGCTAGAACGTTGTACGGCCTACGCTGAGCGCCATGGGTACCAGGTAGTGGGTAAGTTCGGTGGTACCTACGAAAGCGCGAAATCAGACGAACGCAAGGAATTCCAGAAAATGCTCGAGTTTGTAAAGAAAAGCAAACTGCGGGTAGGTTACATCATAGTGTATTCCCATGACCGCTTCTCACGTACCGGCTCTTCGGCTATTGGTATTGTGGATGAGTTAGGTCGTATGGGTATTTCTGTTGTAGCGGTAACGCAGCCTGTGGATACCCAAACGGCATCAGGTAAATTGCAGCAGGGTATACAGTTCCTGTTTTCTCAGTTTGATAACGACCTACGCCGGGAAAAATGCATGACGGGCATGGAAGCGCGCGTCAGACGTGGTTTGTGGGTAGGTAAGGTTCCGATGGGCTATGATAAAGTCATTGTGGGTAAAGATGTGGTTTTAAAACCTAATAAAACTGGTAAACTTATTCGCCTGGCGTTTCAGCTGAAAGCTGAGCAGGGATTAAGCAATACCGACATCATTAAGCGCCTGAAAGCGCAGGGATTGGTGTTATACAACCAAACCATCACAAAGCTGTTTAAAAACCCCTTCTACTGCGGTTTGATCTCTCATGGCTTACTGGAAGACGGCGAAGTGGTGGAAGGGCAGCACGAGCCGCTAATCACGCGCCAGATGTTTTTAAAGGTAAACGGCCTGCAGGCGCAGAACGCGCATGGCTATACGCAGGTGAAAGAAGATGAAGAATTGCCGCTGCGTCATCACATCAAGTGTGGTAGCTGCCGAAAGCCTTTAACAGGCTATGAGATGAAGAAAAAGCAGATTCACTACTACAAGTGTAATACCATCGGCTGCAAGCTGAACCGTAATGCTGGAAAGCTGCATAACCTATACGAAGGTTTTTTATCGGAACTCGAAGTTGATCCTAGGTATCTACCTAAGTTGGCTGAGATCATGGAAGAGACTTACTATAAGTTAACAGAAGAAAGCCGCAGCGAAGAGAAGCGTCTGCAGACCCAGCACACAGAACTTAAAAAGAGACTGGATGTGATTGAGCGCCGCTATGCTTTTGGCGAAATCGAGAAAGAAATGTTTGTCAGGTACAGTTCAGAACTGAAGACTGAGCTGTTGGAAATCGAGCGAAATCTGGAAAAGTGTGCGCCCGCCTTATCGAACCCCAAAGAGTTCATTAAAATGGGCTTAGAAAAAGCGGTAACTATCTCACAATCATGGAGTAAAGCAAATGTACAAGGCCGTAAACAACTGCAAGCGATGATGTTCCCGGAAGGTGTGTATTTTGACCGTGAAATGGAAGGTTATCGAACCCAGCGAGTAAATGGCTTTTTTGCCCTTTCCTGCCAGATACAGCAGTTTTTAGTGGAAAAAGAAAAAGGGAAAAGCGATCAAAATCATCACTTTTCCCTTTCAGTAGTCCGTAGGGGAATCGTAACTCCCGTAAAACATAGCTTATTATCAATTACTTATGGATGGTGTTTCTTTTGACTCACCGAATCACGCTCCACTCTTAAACTTTCAGTCTAACTGCAAATTCTATTGTAGAAAGTTAACGAAATATGCATTGTAAATCAAACTTTTACACTGTAAGCTATATAACTGTACAATTAATATTTGTTCTCTTTGAATGTTCTACAACAGGAAGATAGTTATAACCTTTTATAAACAACGGTTTGAAAAGGTTATAGGTACACAAAAGTGAGTAATCCTACTAGAATTGATCAAAAATCAAAAAGTTCTTACCCTAGTCGGATGTATTGAAGTACAGCTTCAGGGAAACAAAATGAGACAACAAAATTCTGTTGTGCTCTTCTTGGAGCAGTATTAGGATAGTTGTTACAATTTGGCCTACACCAAACTTATGTTTGAAGAAAGGACTAGGCCACACAGGGGAAACTTTGATTCTGTGGTAAAGTATTGACATTCTTGTTACTCAAGATTCGTACCATTCAAATACTACTGAAAGTAGAGTTTCATTTGTTCTCTATGCTCTTTCATCAGATCAAAGCTCCAAGTTTTATTTTCGAAAATTAAAGCAGATTTCAAAGACTCTAATCTGTTCTTTTCTAGAAAATCATTCCTCTTCGACCTGTAAGTCTTATTACTGTATTCTGAGTTCATGCTTGGAGACAAGAGAACCAGATTACCGAAATCATCTTGTTTCAGTTTTTTAACTTCTTCCGTATCATCTTGACTCCACACTGTGTTAGCGTCATACTCTTGTGGATGCTGGGGAGAAATATGTTCTATAGAGTTCTTGGCCGTCATACGGAAGTTCTTCCAATCACTGCCTTTACTTTCGTTCAATTCGTGCCATAAAATGAAGTCCAGCTTGTAGAAAATGTAACTCGGATACTTTGTGCCCTTTTTATCATCCAACCCTAGCGTCTTCAAATCAAAAGTGTAACCTTTCAGGCTACTGCCTATCAACCTCCAGCTAGAGGTTCTTAGATCCTGCCTCGGTGTGCAGAACATTACATTATCGAGCTGTTTCAAGTATCGATACAATTCCTCAGTATCATCTGTCTGTAAGAGCCTATGCAGAAAAGGTGTAAGCCAGTAATGGGTGGTAATCTGCTGAGAGTGGTAAAGCATGCTCTGCAATAAAGCAAAGCCTTCATTTGCTTCGGGCTCCCGCCTCTGCAGTGAGTCTTTGTTCAGGTAAAGTCTCTTTATAGCATGTATTTCAACGCCATCCTTTTCAATCCACTTGATAGCATGTTTATCAAACTTTACCCGGACATCCCAAAGTAGCTTTATAAAATCTTTCACGCCTTGTTCGTTTGTAAACAAAGCAAAGTGCTTATCAAATAGTTGAAGAAGCTGTTTTTCACTTACGCCTACAATGTCTTCATCTGCTTGGTTCTCATTTTTCTCAAAGAGATAGATACGGAGAGTGTGAAGTAGTAGCATAGGAAAAGAAATAATGCTTCTGACTTTCCCTGACTCATAGCCTTCCTCCTCCTGATCACCACCTTTACTCACAGCATACAATCCTTTCTGAAGTACCTCTAGAAGTGTAAGCTTTTCTTCCTTATCACCTGCTGCTTTTAAACGAGCGAGAATATCACTAGGTAGACTTACTACTTTTTCTGAGTCATCTGGACTGAAAGATAGATCTTTCCATTTCAAGCCAGCTACATCTTTAATATTCTTCTCTATGTAATTATCCATTATAGAACAAGCTTCCCATAGTTGGGCGTACTTGGTCTTCTCCAGATCGGGTATCTCTTTTAGAAGCCTTGCCTTTAGAATTTCATGCTGCTGTAGTTGTATGCCCCGGTTATTCATTACCTCAAACAGCTTGTTTTCGTCAGTGGTCGGAGGTATTTCAGTGAAAATTAGTTTAACATTACTGTAAATGAAGCTTGCAAATCCATCCACTATTTCACCTGATATTTTCTTATCGCTGAGAAATAGATTGATAGTGTTTAATGCATCCGAAATTGGCTTCAGTTCACTTATTGCCTCATGCGAGAGCGAACTTATAACTGCAGGATTGTCAAAATACTGATTAGCGTGGTCTCTAATAGAAAATGAGAGCCTTCCTTTCTTTTTGTGACCATCTGAGGCATAAATAAAAGGCTCTAAGTCGCTACTAAGCACATAGCCAATCAACCATAAAGTGGTAAACCGTTGCTGCCCATCAATTAAGTCATACAGTCCTTCCTGATTTCTGGCTACCATCACGCCACCTAAATAGTAGTACCGATCATTCTTCAGGTAGGCTTGATACAAGTCCTCGAGGAGAGTTTCTATTTGCTCTTTTCCCCAAACATACAGGCGTTGGTAAATAGGTATGTTGAAAAATTGATTATCCTTGGTGATTTTTTCTAGCGTGATCAGCTCTGATTTGATGTCCAGCCCATTATTATTTAGAATTGATGCGTTCATAAATCCATTTCTTTTTGTCCCTTAAACTTTCTTCTCGGCTCTGTTTGAAGTATGCATTAAACTGCCTCTTATAGGTTGCCTGTACTCCATTTCCAGAGTCAACACGCTCATTTATATATATACCCTCATCAGTAACTCCTTTAAGAAAGCTGAATATTTCCTCTGGTCTATAAGAGTTGTCAATTACATCCAGTAAATTGAAGTCTTTGTCCCTAAGAATTTTAATAGGTGTCTGTGCCACGATACTTTTCTGGTTGATTCTGTATGTGCCTATCAAGTAGTCAAGCCATAAACTGAACTCATAGATCTTATTTTCTTCAAACTTGTCATAGTACATTACTAGGCAAACTTCGAAGAGCATTCTAAGGTACTCAGAAACGTTGTTGTAAACTGACTTGTAAAACTTAACAGCCTTATAAAGTTCGGAAGCTTCATTTTTAACGTAGAAAACATGCTTATATAAAGCAGTATATTTTTCCGCATAAAGAAAGAAGCCAGTGCCTTTCTCAATAGGTTGGCGTAAGGAGAATGGATAGCTAACAGGTGTTGCTTGCAGAAAAATAGGGTAGGTCTGTAGGCTTATTCCATTAGTTGTGTCAAATGTCAAAGAAGCCGCAAGCTTGTTCTTACTGTTTGGATATAGAGCTACGCTGCCATCTTCACTTTTATCAATGACCTTCTTTTGGAATTCTTCCAAGATAAATTCCTTATTTTCATAAATAATGGTTTTACCTCGCCATCTTCTACCTCTCCAGATAATATGGTTAAATAAAACATGCAATAATTGATTCTGGTTGTTGCTATCCCACTTCTTAGCAAATACGCGCTGTTTATCCTCATGCCCCTTCAGTTCTCTTAGATGAAATGATTTAAGATAGTCGATAGCACTTAGCTTTACCCCTCTGTTATTCTGTGTATCAAAAAAGGTAAAAGCATCATCTTGAGAGGTTGTTACGATGATAGTTATAATCAAGTCATCAAATAGCCTTTTCTGATCAGTCAATCCATAGGAACTTAGCTTATCTCTCAAGAAGCTTTCATTGCGGATTATGTTCTCTTTTGATTTTGGGGAATTGAAAAGCAAATTAAGGTACTCACTTTGAGTTACTAGCGTACTACTCTTTTCATTAAGTACATAGTCTAAAATAAGCAGGGTGGTAATTCGCTGTTGCCCATCTATGATATCATACCTCTCTTCAGGCTTTCTGTGAAGTAGCAGGCTCCCCATGTAGTATTTTCCATGATTCTCCTTTTCATCATAAAAAGAACGCAAGTCTTTCAATAACTCTTCTACCTTTTCGGTACTCCACACATAGGGCCTTTGATAATCAGGAATCTCGATTGTGTAGCTTTCCTGGAAAGAGAGAAGAGCCTGTAAAGTACAGGCACCAACTGTTATAGTTGGTTCTACTTTAGGAGGTGGGAGGAGAGTAAGTAGTAAATCTATATTCACTCTATATTACTTTTTAATTATATCTGATACTTATAGTTGTAAAGCCCTTAGGTGTTACTCGACTAATAAGACCTCTGTCTTTTTCCCCTCACAGGCCTTCTTAATCGTATCCACAACCTGCTTATACTGTTCATCCCGAACAAACTCAAGATTAGTCGATGCCAACAGAAAAAAGCCCAGGTGGCGAAGCACCTCTGCTTTCATGATCCGCTGCTCAGGATCGTTATCATCCAAGATACCCTCCAGTAAGGCCAAGTTTGTTTTCCATATCCTCTCCTCCCGAGGTGAGTTCACTAAGGTTTTATCTCGGCGTACACGATCATTGAATCTCCACCAAAGCTCTCTCCTCAGGTATAGCTCATCTTCCGTATTGCGGCTAAGGTTCCTCCTTAGTGCTTTGTCGTAATCCGTTATGGACAGGAACCGCACTGAGGGAATTTCCTTTTCACCGGGAAGCAGAGGCATAGGAAAGTACTCGCCTACTTCTTCCGCTTCATCTATCCAGAACAATTCTTTACAGGCTGGGCACTTAGTGATCTGCGGGAGCTCCGGGAGCATCGGTGCTTCCATCTTTCCATCAGTATAGTAAGCAGCGCCAAAGGTATTGCCAGAGTAAAGGACCTGCTTTTTCATCTGGTTCCCACACTTGGGGCACCTGATAACAATGGGTAGGGAGGGCATCATAACATTCGTATTTTAACCTGGCAGCCAATACTGCTCCAGCTCCCAAAAACACTCCAAATCAAACCGCTGCCTGAGCGAATTGATTAACGTGAAATATTCCCCTTCATTGAGTTTAGTCCATCTCACCTGGGCGACCATTAAGTCTCTACATTCTTTCGAAAGGTTCTTTAAAAGAATAGCGTCGATCGGGGGATGAGCCATTTTGCTCAGGCTGCATATCGGGTCAGGAAGAACAAACTTTGTCTTTATATATATGGCCAGGATTTTTGCCACTCTTCCATAGGTGGCCTTGTGCGCGTTTGGCCCAAGCATGGCCTTGAGCTGCTCTGCCATGGCATTAACCGCCTCCTTGTGGAAGGAATCGAAAGTGGCTGGGCTGAGGGATCCGCACTCAGCTAACTGTTCCAACATCGCCGGCAAACCAGATTTTTCAATGGCTTTTTGAACGGACTCAGTACCGATAAAGTCTCTGCTCACCGCTCTGGCGGCAGTCCAGACAGCGAAGCGGTGCGTGTGGGTGGAAAAGGTATAAGACACTATTAATATATACTTAGCTAAAGAAGAAAAATTTCCTAAGAGAGACAGTTATGTTAATTGGGAGCGATACGGCAAACAAATGCTTCTCCTCAAAACCCAACCAATAATAAATTATGATTCAATGTATAAAATTAAAACATTATCATATTAGGTTTTTTATATGCTTTAAAAAAGTAAATTGTCGGAACATTAAAAATTTCCCATATTCTTTCACTACTTTTGATTCAGGAGCACTTTAATTTTTCTTAAAGGGATTATGCTGAAAGAGTTGATAAGAGCACGCGGGGTAAAGCAGAAGTGGCTTGCCTCCAAGATGGGAGTGTCTGAGGTAACGGTAAGTAACTGGTGCAGCGGCAAAACCGTGCCTAGCCCAGATCACCTGGAGAAACTGAGTGCCATTCTGGAAGTTGAAATAAGCGTGCTGAAGAATATAAATGGATAGGGAGAAGAAATACAGACTGTCTTTTACAGGGGCCTCCTTGATGCTGCCTGAAATGTCTGAGTTGGCTAAAGCCGGTTTAGAGCAGGAAATGGCAGGGATTGACAAGAGTTCTGTTGTGAAGGGGCAACGATCAAAAACCATCAGTACCCAGTTCAGAGAGATAAAACTCCGGATTGATACCCTGACAGGTGATCAGCTTGAAATTCTGGCCAACGGGGACATGGTGTCACAAAGGCAAATTGCCCTGCTTAGTATATGCAAAGCATACGCCTACATCAGAGACTTTGTGGTGGAGGTCGTTCGGGAGAAAGCCATCGTCTTTGATTACCAGCTCACAGAGGGGGAGTATGTTTCTTTTTTCAGAAGAAAGAGCCAGGCACATCCTGAACTGGAAAACCTGACAGAAAACACAGCCAAAAAGGTAAGGCAAGTCACCTTCAAGTTTTTGGAGCAAACCGGGCTTATTGACAATGTGAAGTCAAGGAAAATCATCCCACAGCTAGTGGACGAAAAAGTTGCACGGGCGGTGGTGGGAGATGACCCGGAGTGGCTGAAGATATATTTAATGCCGGACATGGAGGTGGCAAACAGAGCAAGTTAGCATGAACAGCGTAGCAGAAGGATTTGAGCATTTATACAAGGTAATATCCAGCAGCGACTTTCTGGAAATGAAGTCGCTTGGCGGTGAAATCCCCTTCTTTATTTCGCCCCATGAGGCGAAAGACCAGGTAGAAGTGGACAAAGCCATCAAAGGCCTCCGGAACAAGCTGAAGAACCACGGCATTCCTGTGCTGGAGATAAATCTCTACGACCTGGCCATGATGATCATCAACCGGGAGCTGGGGCAGGGGGAGATTTTCGAGCTGGAGAAGGAAATGGAAAAAGATGAGTTCAAAGAGGCGCTGCAGTCCATACTGGATATTAATGAAGTGCTGATGCCTGCCATCCGGCAGTTGATTGCCAGCAGCGGTGCCAAAGTATACTTCCTGACCGGCATAGGCTTGGTTTTCCCTTTTATCCGCTCACACAACATACTTAACAACCTGCAAAACGTGGCGAAAGATGCCCCTACGGTGGCCTTCTTCCCAGGGAAATACAATGGGTACTCTTTAGAGTTGTTCGGCCTGCTGAAAGATGACAACTACTACAGGGCTTTTAACATCGACAACTACAAACTTAAGGCATGAAACTGCAAGACATTTTTGAGAGAGACATCACCCGTACCATCGAAACCGTTATCAAGGCCGATGACCAGGAGCACGTCTTTCAGGAGGTAGAGGAGTATGTGGTGACAAATGAGGTCGCCCGCAAAATCCGTGACTTCTTCGCCGCCTACAACGATTACCAGGGGGCCAACGGCGTCTGGATCTCCGGCTTCTTCGGGTCGGGTAAGTCCCACCTGCTCAAAATTCTCTCTTATGTGATGGAGAACAGGGAGTTTGACGGCTTTAAGCTGGGGGAGGTGTTTGCCAACAAGATAGAGGATGACGAAATGCTGAAGGCGGACGTGATCCAGGCAACACGTATCCCTTCTGAGTCCATCCTGTTCAACATAGACCAGCAGGCCCAGATTACGAGCAAGCAGGAGGAAGACGCTATCCTGAACGTGTTTTACAAAGTGCTCAACGACCACCAAGGCTTTTTCGGGGGGCAACGGCACGTGGCGGATTTTGAAAGGTGGCTGACCTCAAAAGCAGTTTATGCAGATTTCACCAAGAAGTTCGAGGAAGAGGCCGGGGAGTCCTGGTTTACGGGCAGGAGAAAGTACTTCGACCCGAAGGTTAAGGAGGCCATCAACAGAGCGCTTACTTCGCTGCTTGGCCCTGCCCAAGAAGGATATCAGAACATTATCAAGACCTTGCGCGATGACAGCGTCATTTCCATCCTGGACTTTTGCGATAAGGTAAACGAATACATCAAAACAAAGCCAAAGGGCTTTAGGCTGAACTTTTTCGTGGATGAGGTGGGCCAGTATATCAGCGACAACACCAAGCTGATGCTCAATCTGCAGACGATAGCCGAGACACTGGCGACAAAGACAAAAGGCCAGGCCTGGGTGCTGGTAACCTCTCAGGAGGATATGGAGAAGGTGGTGGGCGATATGAACAAGTCCCAGCAAAACGACTTCTCCAGAATCCAAGCCAGGTTCAAGATCAAAGTGCCGCTTACCTCAGCCAATGTGGACGAGGTGATCGAGAAGCGTCTGCTCCAGAAAAAGGCGGAGCCAAAGGCGCTGCTGGCACATACCTGGCAAAAGCAGCACTCTAACCTTGAAACGCTGCTCTCCTTCTCAGAGGTGGGGGTGCAGTTTAAAGGCTACAGGGAAGAGAAGAACTTCGTCAACAAGTACCCCTTTGTGCCTTACCAGTTCGACCTGTTCCAGCAGTGTATTCGGGCGCTGTCTAACCATAACGCCTTTCAGGGGAAGCATGCGTCGGTAGGGGAGCGCTCTATGCTGGGCGTTTTCCAGGATGTGGTGCTGCGCATGGCCGATTGCGATACCGATGCACTTGTTACCTTTGATCTGCTCTATGAAGGTATCCGCTCCACCATCAGGGGCGAGATACAAACCTCTATTACCCTGGCAGAGAAAAACCTGGATGATGCCTTTGCCATCAAGGTGCTCAAGGCACTCTTCCTGGTAAAGTATTTCACCAACTTTAAAACCACCACCCGCAATATCTCGGTGCTGATGATCGACAATATCCACATCGATCTGAAGGCGCACGACAAAAAAGTGCTGGAGGCGCTAAACCTGTTGGAGGCGCAGACTTACGTGCAGCGAAACGGTGACCTGTACGAGTTCCTGACCGATGATGAGAAGGACATTGAGCAGGAGATTAAGGCTACGGACGTGGATGAGTCAAGCGTAACGCAGATGCTAAATGAGCTGATTTTTGATGAGGTCGTTCAGGACAACAAGATCAGGTATGCGGAGAACAAGCAGTATTATGAGTTTACCCACAAAATAGACGGTGTTATACTGGGCAGGGAGAAGGAGTTAGTGATAGACGTGATCACGCCTAACAATGACAACTACGAGAACCCTGACCTGCTGAGAGCGCAAACGCTGGGTTATAATACCCTGATGATGGCCGTGCTGCCTGCCGATGAGCGCCTGCTGAAGGATGTGCGGCTTTACCTGAAGACGGATAAGTACATCAAGCAAAGCCAGTCCACCAATAACAAAGAAAGTATAAAGCGCCTGCTCTACGATAAGGGAACACAAAACGGGGAGAGAAAACGCACGCTGAAACTACTCCTGCAGAAACTGCTGGGAGAGGCCGATATCCTTATGAACGGCAGCAAGCATGAGATCGGGAACACATCGGACGGCAGAACAAAGGTGATTAACGCTTTCCAGGACCTGGTAAAAATCGCTTACCCGAACCTGAAAATGCTCGGTTCAACAGCTTTCTCCGAGGATACTGTTAAGCAGACGATCAAGACTAAGATGAATGACCTGTTCGGCACTGATGACAACACCATCTCGGAGCCGGAGAACGAGGTACTCAACTATATCAACAGAAGAAAAAAACAGTCAGACCGCACCTCACTGACCGACATCCGGGATCAGTTTGTGAAGAAACCCTACGGCTGGTACCCGAATGCTATCTGGACTGTGGTGGCCAGGCTTTACAAGCGGGGGAAACTGGATGTTAGGCAAAACTCAAACCTGCTGGGCGATGAGGAGGTGCTTGCCTCGCTGCTGAATAACAGGCTGCAGCCTAACACCTTACTGGAGCCGCAGATCGACTTTGACCCCAAGCAGGTGAGAGCCCTGAAGGAAGTCTACAATGAATTGTTTGATGAGACTTGTGCGGCTACCGAAGCCAAGGATGTGGCCCTGGCTTTCAGAAACAAGTTGAACAATGAGCTGACTTTTGTGAGGGACCTGGTGGCGCAGCGCAACAGCTATCCTTTTACGGCCTCTTTAGAGACTTTGCGTGACACCCTGGATAAGTTAGCCAAAAAGGAGCTCAACTATTTCCTGCTCAACCTGAAGGACTTTGAAGATGAGCTGCTGGACACCAAGGAAGATCTGCTGGACCCGATCAAGCGCTTCTGGAACAGTGACCAAAAGAAGATCTATGATGAGATAAAGGTTTTCCTGAACGGCGATCAGTCCAACTTCGAGCATATCGAGGGGGACGAGCTGCAGACGCTGAGGACGGTTTACGCCGACAGAAAGCCTTATGTCGGTACAGGCATTCGCGATGCCAAGGCTGCGATGGAAGCCCTGAGCAAGAAAGTGCTCAGTAAGCTGGAGGAGGAGAAAGAGAAGGCAGTTGAAACGGTGGAACAGCACAAAGAGCAATTGTCTGCCAATGCTGACTTCCTGAAGCTCACTGAAAGACAGCAGGAGAGTATTCTAAAACCGCTGGATGAGGTGATATACAAGATCAAGGGCAACCGGTACATCTCCAACATCAGGCAGTACGCTTTAGGAACAAACGACCTGAAGGTGCGATTGCTTAACGAAATCCAGAACCTGCTGCCCAAACCAGCTCCGGTGCCGGTGCCAGGAGGTAATGGCCAGAGTGGCGGTGGCGCGGGCAATGATGTGCAGGATCGCCCGGTAGTGTATGTACGACGCGCCAATGTAGAGGTAAAATTCAAGAAAGGCACGCTGGAGACAGCGCAGGACGTGGACGATTACGTGAACACCATCCGTGAGGCTTACCTCAAACAAATACAGGAGAACAAGAGAATTACGCTATAGCAGATGAATACCAATAAGCTAAAGAGGTTTGCCCAGGAGGCGCGAAAGAAACTGATAGAGCAGGTAGGGGCCAAGCTGGAGTACGTGCTGCATACCGATACTGTAGAGCTTCGTGAAAAGGCATTGCAGGTAAAGGCGCTCAAGGATGAGCTTGCCAGAACTAGTAAAGAGCAGCTGATGGAGAAGGTAGCCTATACCTGGTTCAACCGCCTGATAGCGCTTCGCTTCATGGACGTGAATAACTACCAGCCGCTTGATATCCGGGTGATCTCCCCGAAGGAGGGCTATACCTTCCCGGAGTTGCTGGACGAGGCTAAGCAGGGGCACATAGCTGAAGACTTGAAAGTGAACGCTCAGCAGGTATACGACCTGTTAGACGGGCGTGTGCCGAGCGCTAACCCGCAGAACGAGGCTTATAAGGTGCTCCTGATCGCGGCCTGCAACCACCTGCACACGGTGCTGCCTTTCCTGTTTGAGCGCATAAACGACTACACCGAATTGCTCCTGCCCGACGACCTGACCAGCGAGTTCTCCATCGTGCACGACGTGCGCGAAGGTATGGCCGCTGAGGACTGCCAGCAGGTGGAGATTATTGGCTGGCTCTACCAGTTCTACATTTCCGAGAAAAAGGACGAGGTGTTTGCCTCCAAGGCCAAGGTGAAGAAAGAGGATATCCCAGCTGCCACGCAACTCTTTACGCCGCGCTGGATAATAGAGTACATGGTGCAGAACACCGTGGGCAAGCTATGGCTGCAGAACAGGCCCAACTCCCGGCTGCGCGAACACATGCCATACTTTATAGAATCGGCTTCGCTGCAGAGTGAGGATTACCTGAAGATAAGCTCTCCAGAGGAAATAACTTTACTGGACCAGGCCTGCGGATCGGGGCACATCCTGGTTTATGGCTTTGAGTTACTCACCAAAATCTACGAGGAGGAAGGTATCAACCCTAGTGAGATACCAAAGCTGATTATCCAGCACAACCTCTACGGCTTCGAGATAGACGAGCGGGCGGCGCAGCTGGCAGCCATGGCCCTGATGATGAAGGCCCGCAGTTACCAACGTCGCTTCTTCAAAAAAGGCGAAGTGCCACAGCCGCATATCCTGTGTTTTCAGGATATGAAGCTAAATGCTGAAAGTTTGGCATCTATCATGGATGCCTGTAATCTACCAGTTATTGCCCCTAGACTTGAAGACGTAAAGATAAAACTTGGAGAAACGCTCTTTTATCAGCTACTAGAAAAAGGAGGGGTTACAGTAGCTAAAAACGATTGGGCAAAGCTACCTGAAAAGAAAAAGCAAGAGCTTGAGAAGAACGATAAAGTACCCTTTCTATACTTACATGATCTTCGTGATATTACTAAGTTTAAGCTTGAACTAATACAGAAGCAGCTAACAGAGACTGGTATAGGTTATACAAGCACAGAGTTTAAACATGTAAAGCTAAACGACCTTGACATCTTAAACTTGTTTTCAAGCTCCTTTGCTTCCACATTATATCAGGATTTGCTAACACTACAGCAGGCGACCAATTTAGGCTCTCTTATACTTCCTAAAACTCCTTTAAAGGAAATTGAAGCTGCCCTAAAGGAAGTGCAGGAATTCCGGCACCAGGACGATGCTTTTTATCAATATCAGTTAGAGGAACTGAAGCAAGGGTTAGAGCACCTACAATTACTTGCCCGAAAGTACACTTGCGTAGTAGATAACCCGCCTTATATGGGTGGTGGCAACATGAATGCGCCGCTTGCTGATTTTGTGAAGCGGAATTATCCTGACAGCAAAGCTGATTTAATGGCTTGCTTTATGGAAAGTGGTTTGGCTATGCTGCAGCCTAAAGGCTTCTTAGGTATGATCAACCAGCATAGCTGGATGTTCTTAGGTAGCTATGAAAAGTTAAGGAAGAAGCTTATTAAGAACACATTTTTTGACACTTTACTTCATTTGGGGTCGAGGACTTTTCCTGAAATAGGAGGGGAAGTGGTTCAAAATGCCTCGTTTACTTTTTGGAAAGCCAAGAATGTTGATAATGGTAAATATATACGCTTGGTAAACTTTGAGAAGTCCGAGTTAAAACGTTTCAAAGTACTAGAGGCAATTAATAATAGAGGATGTGGTTGGTATTATAATGCACATCAGAGAGACTTTGAAAAGATACCTGGAAACCCTATTGGATATTGGCTAGGCAAGGGCTTTATACAGGTGTTTGCTCACAAAACAATTGGGAGCTTTTCTAAATCTGATGGACAAACTAAGTCTGGTAATAATGACAAGTATCTAAAATTATTTTGGGAAGTTAATAATTATGACTTTGGTATAGATAAAAAGTGGGTTAAACATCCTAAAGGAGGAAGCTTTAGAAGGTGGTATGGTAATCTTGAGACTGTGATTGACTGGAGCCAAGAAGCTAGGTTACATTACAGGAGGGATAAGGTTGCACGTATTCTACCAGATAATCTGTGGTGGAAAAAAGGAATATCATGGACTTTAATTACCACCGGAAAGCAAAGCTTTCGAGATTATAGTGATGATTCAATTTTTAACCTTGCTGCACCAACTATTTTTTTTGATAACGAGGATATAAGAATATATAGCCTTGGCTTACTTAATACAGTTCTTAGCGAATACTTGCTAAAGGTATTTAATCCAACACTAAATTGTAACATTGGAGAAGTTCAGGCTATACCTTTATTAGAATGCTCTGATAAAAATCTAATCAATTCCATAGTTTTAAATTCTATAGATTTAAGCAAAAAAGATTGGGATTCAAGAGAAACATCATGGGATTTCGTTGCAAATGAACTCCTGCGAATTAGAGGTATAAATACTCCCGACATTGATATAGAAGAATCTTATGATTTATACCAGCAATACTGGAGAAATAAGTTCTTCAAACTTCATAAAAATGAGGAAGAGCTAAACCGCCAGTTCATAGAAATTTATGGCCTTCAGGAAGAGCTAACTCCTGATGTCCCTTTAGAAGACATCACTATTATCCAAGAAGAAACCAGCATTGATAATGGTGAATTAATCTTCCACGCCGATGAAGTGATGGCTCAGTTCGTAAGCTACGCCGTGGGCTGTATGTTTGGCCGTTTTTCGCTGGACAAGCCGGGACTTATATTGGCCAACCAAGGCGAGACGCTGCAGGACTATCTACAAAAGGTTGCGAAGTCTGATCAGGAGATTTCCTTCCTGCCCGACGCCGACAACATCATCCCAATACTCGACGACGAGTGGTTCGAAGACGACATTGTGGGCCGCTTCCACGAGTTCCTGAAAGTGACGTTCGGCGAGGCCAACTTTGCTAAAAACCTGGCTTTTGTAGAGGAGTGCCTGGGCAAAGACATCCGCAAATACTTTGTAAAAGACTTCTACAACGATCATGTGCGCCGGTATAAGAAGCGTCCGATCTACTGGCAATTCTCCTCGCCTCAAGGGTCTTTCAACGTGCTGATTTACATGCACCGCTATACCCCGGACACGGTCAATAACATCCTCAATAAGTACCTGCGCGAGTACCAGGAGAAACTGCGCACCCGCCGCGAGCACCTGGATAGGGTAGAGGTGAGCGGTTCTGCCACCGAGAAAACGAAAGCTATCAAGGAGAGGGCCAGGATTGACCAGGTGCTGCTGGAGCTGCAGGAGTATGAGCGCGAGATTCTGTACCCGCTGGCCACCGAACGCCTCGCCATCGATCTGGATAACGGCGTGCTGGTGAACTATAACCTTTTTGGTAAGGCTGTAAAAGCCGTTCCCGGCCTTAACGATGCCAAGACCAAAAAGAAAGTGGCGGAGTTTGACTGGGTAAAAATACCGGAGGTAGTATGAGCCAGATAGAAGATTCGCTACGCAAGCTTTTCGAAAAGTACAGGATTATCTTCTGGCACGATGAAAAGGAGGAGCTAAAAGATAGGTTTGAAGAACTGGCTCTGCCTGGGGTGGAGCGCATTTATGTACAGAACAACGAGTTCTACATCAAGCACAAGATTGCCAGGGAAGATCCGGAAGGCCAGTATCTGATTTACCGCACCGGCAAGCGCCCAGCTTATGTAAATAACTGGCTGCAGGACCTGGAACTGGCGCACTACGAGTTCCATACCAATCAGGAGGCTACTTTCCTGCAGGAGCTTGGGCTTGATTACGGCTTTAAAGACCTGGTAACTGAGCACATCGAGTTCTTCAAGAGCAAAGACCGCAGGCAGAAGCTGAAAGCCCTGTTGGGCAAAGTAGATACGTTCAGGGACATCCGCTACAAAATGCTGGCTGTCCTGTTCAGTACCAACACCATCAGCCTGACCGCCTTTATACAGGCGCATGCCAGCGCCTTTAACGATGGCAACGAGCGTCCGGATCGGGAGCTGGAGCGCTATAACCTGAACACGTTCTACTGGGGCCTGATCAGCGACAGCTTTAAGTATTATGCCGAGTCGCCTGGTATCTATGATTTCCTGCTGGAGGTGTTTTCTAATGTGTTCTCGCTTACCAAAAGCTCCGGCCTCACCAAGGATGCCAGCCTGTTGCTGTCGGTATGGAAAGACACTATCTCCTACCAGGAAGCCTTTCAGCAACTATCCGCTAAAATAGCGGAAGACCTGAACGTGCAGCCCCTGTTGGAAGACGCCAACCTGGAGGATATCCTGGAGGATGACCTTTTCCGTCTGGTGGATTTCAAGATCATACACGACCTGATTCATCTAGTGGTTAGCGAAAGTATTGGCAATGACAAGGCCAGTCAGGTAATCAAGCACCGGGAGAACAAATACTGGTACCGGGAGTTCAAAGACTTTTATGCGGCCACCTCCCACGCCATGGAGATGATCTCGCTTGTCCGTAAGTATGCCAGCGTAGCCTTTTCAAGTATAGAGCAGGGAGCCAAGCGCTACAGTCAGGACTTGCACCTGGTGGATTACAACTACCGCAAGTTCATCTGGCATTACCGAAATAAGGGTCAGAACAAGGTACTGGAGCCGCTCTTTGAGAAAGTAGAGAAAGTATACTCCAACGACTGGCTGCTGCAGCTAAACAACAACTGGCAGTCTGTAGTGGACGCTGCTCCGGAATGGCCGCTGCTGCCACGCGTGTCTCAGTCCCGCTTTTATAAGGACCATGTGGAGCCAACCCTAAACAGAGGGCAGCGCCAATTTGTGATCATATCCGATGCGCTGCGCTATGAGTGCGCCTATGAGTACCTTCAGAAAGTGAACGCTGAGAACAGGTATGAAGGTGAGCTACAGTACATGCTGACGGCCATGCCTTCCTATACCCAGCTGGGTATGGCGGCACTGCTGCCCCACAAGTCGCTTTCTATAGTAGACGGCTCAGACAAGGTGTGTGTGGATGAGCTACCTTGCCAGGGACTGCAGGGAAGAAATAAAATATTGGCTGCGTTGGAAGGGTACAAGGCCGTTGGCATTCAGGCTGAAGAATTCATGAAGATGAATTCTTCTACTGAAGGCAGAGCCTTTGTGAAGCAGTACGATGTCATCTACATCTTCCATAACCAAATTGATAAGACCGGTGACGACAAGACGTCGGAGGACAAGGTGTTTGAAGCTGTTGAAAGGGAGCTGGTCTTCCTGATGGACGTCATCAAGCGCATCGCCAACATGAACGGCACCAATATGATCATCACCTCCGATCATGGCTTTATCTACCAGCACACAGCTCTGGAAGAGTCAGATTTTTCGGACGTGCAGGTAAACGGGGAAGTCTGGAAGGAGAACAGGCGCTTTATCCTGGGCAGGAACCTGAAAGGCGACGCCAGCACCAGACACTTTAAAGCGGGTGAACTGAATCTGGCAGGAGACTTCGACGTGCTGATACCAAAGTCCATCAACAGGCACCGGGTAAAAGGGGCTGGCTCCAGATTTGTGCACGGCGGTGCTTCTCTGCAGGAGGTAGTCATCCCGCTGGTGAAAGTCACCAAGAAGCGTCAGGATACCCTTAAGCAGGTAGACGTGGATGTGATTCAGCAATCTAACAAGATCACTACAAACATCCTCTCTGTGTCTTTCCTGCAAACAGAGGTGGCTACTGATTCTATCCAGCCAAGAACGATCCGGGCAGCCATCTTCTCGAACGACGGGGAGTTGCTGAGTGATCAGTTCAGCTATAACTTTGACATAGAGGAGGGCAGTGAGCGACAGCGCGAGGTAAAACACCGCTTCCAGCTGAGCAGCAAGGCCAGCGGCAAGTATAAGAACCAAACCGTGAAGCTGGTGCTGGAAGAGCCGGTAGAGGGGTCCTCTAAATGGAAGCTTTACAAGGAGTACATGTATACGCTAAACATCTCCTTCTCCAATGATTTTGATGATTTTTAAGAATGAGTACGATTGATCAGCTTCTAAATACGCATTTCTCGGGCAAGGTAGTGCGCAAGGACCTCACTAAACTGGTGAAGGGAAATGCCATTGTGCCTACCTATGTGCTGGAGTACCTGCTGGGGCAGTACTGCGCTACGGATGTGGAGGACACAATTGCAGAGGGCGTAGAGAACGTGAAGAACATCATCTCCAGGCACTTTGTGCACCGGGATGAGGCACAGATGATAAAATCTACCATCCGGGAAAAAGGCTCACACCGGATTATCGACAAGGTGTCGGTAAAGCTGAATGACCGAAAAGATGTGTATGAGGCTGCCTTTGCCAACCTGGGCCTGAATAAGGTGGTCATCAGTGATCTGGTTGTGAAAGACCACAAGAAGCTGCTCTCCAGCGGGGTGTGGTGCATTGTTACCATGGGCTATATGCCATCGGATGAGCGCGATGTGTCTCCCTGGATCATCGACAGCCTCAAACCTATACAGATAGCCAACATTGATGTAGCCGAGTACAAAGCCACTCGCAGGCATTTTTCAAAAGAGGAGTGGATCGATGCATTGATGCAGTCCATTGGCTTGAACCCGAAAGAGTTTTCTTTTAGGTCTAAACTCCTGCAGCTCTCTCGCCTTATACCTTTTGCTGAGAACAACTACAACCTGATTGAGCTGGGGCCGAAGGGTACAGGCAAGTCGCACATCTACTCGGAGATGTCACCGCACGGCATGCTTATCTCCGGAGGGGAAGTATCCAAAGCCAAGCTTTTCGTGAACAACACCACCGGTGACATTGGCCTGGTGGGCTATTGGGATGTAGTGGCTTATGACGAATTCGCGGGCAAGGACAAGCGGGCGGATCGTGGCCTGGTAGACATCCTGAAGAACTACATGGCCAACAAGTCCTTCTCCAGGGGTACACAGGTATATGGCGCTTCTGCTTCCATGGTATTTGTCGGTAACACGGATCACTCCGTGCCCTACATGCTAAAGCACTCCGACCTGTTCGAGGCCCTGCCAAGAGACTATTACGACACCGCCTTCCTGGACAGGATACACGCCTACCTGCCGGGCTGGGAAGTGCAGAAGCTCCGCAACGAGATGTTCACCTCTGACTATGGTTTTATTGTCGATTACCTGGCTGAGGTACTGAAAGAACTGCGCAAGGAGGATCACACGCATGCCTACACCGAATTTTTTGAGCTATCAGACAGTATAACTACCCGTGATAAAACGGCCATTTCCAAGACCTTCTCAGGACTGGTAAAAGTAATCTTCCCAGATGGTAGTTTCGGTAAAGAAGATGCCCAGGAGCTACTGGAATTTGCCATCGAATGCAGAAGGCGTGTGAAGGAGCAGCTTCATATCATGGATGAGACCTTTGAGAAGGTTGATTTCAGCTATACCGACAAAGCCACTGGCACTAAGAAGGAAGTACAGACGCTGGAAATTATCGAATATGGCGCTAAAGACAAGGCTCCGGAGCCAGCGTTTGAAGTAGCACCTGAAAGCGCTACAGTAGTCGCAACGAAACCAGAGGTTAAGGAGGCAGAACCGGAAGCAGGTCAAAAGATTATCCGAGACAATCAGACGGGTGTTTCCTATGAGAAACTGTTTGGCAGGCACCTGGCAGGAGCTACTGACATCAAGCTTATAGACCCTTATATCCGGTTGCCGTACCAGCTCCGGAATTTCATGGAATTTACCGCACTGGTTGCCAAAGTAAAGGAAGAGGGGCAGGAGGTAAAGCTGTACCTGGTCACCAGCAACAACGAAGATTATCTGGAGAATGCCAAGGAGGCATTCAAGGAGATCATTGATTCGCTGGAGCCGTCAGGTATCTTCTTTTCCTTTGAGTTTGATGAGAATATTCATGACCGTTCCATTGAGCTGAATAATGGCTGGAAAATCGTGTTAGGGAGGGGTCTGGATATTTTCCAGAAAACCAATGGCCGCTGCGATATAGCGGAGTATTGCCAGGAGAAGCGGCTATGCAAGGCCTGTGAGATTACTTATCTTTTTGACTCTAAAGTATGAGAAGCAATTAGTCCCACAACTTGTGGGACTAATTGCATTGAGCCAGCTCTACAAGATCTGACTTAGGGCTTTATTAACTTTCTCTGTTTCCAAAAGTCTTGAGGCGTGCAGCGACTGTTTCCAAGTCAGCAATTACTACCTCCGGGTCCGGAAGCGTGCCGTATACTAGGGAACGAAATTCCTGCTGGTATGCAGTCTCTAAAGAATTCCAAGCTCCTTTCACGTCGGCGAACAGAAGGCAGGCATCCAGCGGTTGCGTGGCCCAGTCGCCCTGAAACTCGCTGTTTCGGGCATCATCGGCCTGTACGTCCTTGATCATTTGAAAGAAGTCCTCGCTGTGCAGAAAGGTGGCCACTGCAGGTGTTTTTAGCATGGCGTGCAGGTCATATACGTGGCGGATCTTGCTACCTAATTCATCTACTGGGTTTTCGGCATAAGAAGCCCGCACCAGGGCTAGTACTTTCTCTGTGAAGGTGCGCTCCAGGCTCACCACATTCACCTCAAAAGGCTCTAGCCCGTACTGGCGGATCAGCTCCAACAAACCACGTTGAGCCATAAACTGGCTGATGTAGGTCTTGATTGGCATCAGCTGGTGCGGGTTGGGGCTGGCAAAGGAGTTTATCTCCACCAGAATCTTGTCGGTTGCCTGGCCATAATCTCCTGGAAGAGCAGCTTCGTAGTCGTGCAGCGTTTTGCGGAAGCGGGAGCCTTTACTGGTCCGGTACGGGTCATCTACCTCCACCATGTCCTTTGTGATCTCTTTTGAGATTTTGCGGATCAGCTGCATGACCTGGTTGTTAGTCATGCCCTCGTCGGCGTTGATGGCCAGGTCGATGTCCTCGGAAAAACGCTCAATCAGGTTGTAAGCTTTGGACAAGGAGGTGCCGCCCTTGAAAATGGCTTGCTCCACGTAGGGGGAGTGGGCCAGGCGGTAGAGCACCAGCGTCACCCAGTAGTCTTTCTCCACATACACATCCCTGATCTGCAGGGCCTCTGCCGTGGCCGTAATGGCATCCCGAAACACCTCCGGGTTTTGGTGCAGGTTCATATAATATTCCAGTACTTTCTGTTAGGCAGTATGCTCTCGCTAATGCCCAGTTTGTATTTTGTCAGCGGGTTCAATGATTGCCTTAGCCTGTCTGCCTCCTCTGTAAAGCCCAGACGTTCCAGCAGGGCTCCCAGCAGGGCACGGGTAGCGGGGTTATAGTCCAGCGCCAGCGCCATGAGCCGATCCATGTCGCGTTCGGCTAACTCTTTGATATACTTAAGCAGAATAAGGATCGTCTTTTCGCTGTTGCGGTCCGGGATCTTCTTGTAACCGCGCAGAGCGTCCAGGACTTGAAGCTTGTCAATGTCAGACTCCTTAAAGTTGGTAGGGCTCTGCACATAGCGGATTTTGGTTCTCCCTACATTCGCTACCCGGCGCTGCTTGCGTGTCATCAGCGTCACCTCCTGGGGAACCTGCGTGGTCAGACCCAGCTGGTTGTAAAGTCCCAAACCGCTCTCGTACCCTTTGACTTTGCCTTTGGAGGTGCTCAGGCTCTTGATAATCTCTTTTTCGGATGGTTTTACTTTCCCAAAAACAGTTTCCTTTGGCTTATAGTAGCGGCCTTTTGCCAGTCGGTTTATCACCCCTTGCTTGGCCAGGCGGCTGAGCGCCGCTGCCAGGGCCTCCAGCTGGCTATCATTTACCTGAAAATCAGCATAAGTCAACAGCTGACCGGGCTGGGCCTGCTCTACTCGTTCCCGGACTTGCTGCATGATGCTCATATTTTGCTCCCCTGTAGCGTAAAACTACCTTCAAAGATAAAATAGGCACTCTATTATGTCAAGTTTTTTTGTTATAAAACTTGACATTAACTCAATTAGTTTCAAAACAGGAGTCAGGACAGAAGAGTGAGATACATGAGCTATAAGAACACTAGCAACATCAATTTACAAATAGATAATACTTGATTAAAAAACCTTTATGACATGGTCGAAGCCTTGTATGAAAAAAAATGTCAAAAATTTTATTCGTGATTTTGCCTGTTATATTTTTAGTGATATATTTGAATCGAAATATATAGAATGCCCATGGAGACAACTCTACGCCCTACCATAACGCTATCTGACTTCCGTGACTTGGTTACGCCAGATGAACTGCAAGCTATTGTCAATGCTGTGGAAAGGGCCATCGCCATCACCCTGGAGGTAGAGGGTACAGACCTCTATATCCCGCACTTCCGTGCCATTTACTCCTCCTGTCTTTTTCCCCGCATTTGGGGTATGCTCGAGGAAAGATTCAGGATCGATGAGGACTGGGAGGTAAAGAAGACACTCATGACCTTTACTTTGATAAAGAAAGGCGTGTGCCAGTTCCACTTCTACAAAGGAAGGGCAAACGCCGCCTTCAAGGCTAACTCGAAGCGCCAGAAAGCGATTGTGCAGGGAGAGTTGTACGCGGACCTTGAAATGCTGCCGAGCGTCATTCTGCAGCACTTCTCTGACCGGGCCAACTCACATTTGGTGGGGTTTCACGCGCTTTTCTTCGTGAGGGGGCAGCTGATGGAAGAGTTCGACGTCCTGCGTCAGGCCTCTACCCACAATCTGGCGTTGGAGCTGGAGCAAGATATTTACCCAATTACAGATGAGGCAGACAGCTTGGTTATAAAGTTCCGACCTAAGAAAAAAGGGAACACCGGCAATGACTCAAAGCAACAACAGAAAGGATAATAGCATATGCAGACTCGGTTCAATTACCAAATGCTGGAATTAGCCAGGTCATCGCGCGGCATCACGCAGAAGGAGCTCGCGGCACTTATCAATAGGACACAGGCAGCGGTCTCTCAATGGGAGCACAATCTGCGCGAACCGAACGAGGAGGACATTGCCCTGCTCTCAGAGGCACTGGACTACCCTGTCAGCTTCTTTTACCAGGAAGACATCGACTCCTATCTGCCCCCAGTACAGGGGCACTACCGCAAGAAGGCGGCGCTCAAGGCGGTGCCGCGGACACAGCTGGAGTCGCACTTCCGGCTATTGGGAGGGTGGATCAGCAAATTGCAGGACGCCATTGAGCCGGAGGACGGCATCGCCGTTCCGGACTTTCTGGATGACTCGGTTACGGATACTGCGCCGCAGGACCTGGCGCGCAAGCTGAGAGCCAAGTGGCGCGTGCCGAACGGCCCAATCAGAAACCTGACCGCGCTACTCGAGAACCACAAGATCGTGGTGGCCAAGACGTGGATGGCTAATGAGAACGTGGATGGCTACAGCTTCTTTACGAGCCGGGGCCTGCCCGTTATTTACATCAACCGTGAGTACAGCCTTGACAGGATGCGCTTTAGTCTGGCTCATGAGCTGGGGCACTTGGTCATGCACACAGACTGTCTCCCGGGTGAGGAGCGCGAAATAGAGGCGAACCAGTTTGCGAGTGAGTTTTTGATGCCTGCACACGACATACACGACCAGCTGATCGGCCTTCGGTTGGAGAGCCTGATGGGGCTGAAAGCCCGTTGGGGCTGCTCCATGGCGGCCATTGTCATGCGTGCAAAGCACCTTGGCCTGCTCAACGAGGAGCGGCACAGGGGGTTGATGATCCAGCTGGCGCCTTACCGGAAGAAGGAGCCGGTTGACTTGGCAAGGCATGGCTTTACGGAAGCATCACAACTGCTGAGGGAGATGGTTCGCTGCCACCTGGAAGACTTGGAAATGTCTGCTACAGACATCAAGGAGATGCTGCACCTGAACGGGGGGGACTTCCGTCAGTTCATGGCTTCGCTGGGCTTTGCCAATGAGGGGATGTACGTGTCGCGCTGATTAGTTTAGAACCTTCAAGAGTGAGAGTATGACAAGGCTCTATTTTTGGCAGTTATTTCGGCGAGCTGTATGTCAAATTGCCGGTAATTGTCAATTGTAAATTAATATATAGCAATAATGGACGTAGATGGTACGCTTCTTGTTCATACTAAAAAATAAAACCAGCTAATCTATGCTGCAAACATACGATTGCTGGTTTTTACGGGTCAGAATCCGCCAAGATTCTGAAGTGAAGTTGACGCTTCGGTAATGGTACTGCAAAAGTAATGAAATTGTTACAACCTGCAAATCCACCTGAATTCTTCACTCGGCCTAGCCAGCCTACCCTCTCCGGCTACATTCACCTATCAGGACACGGTGCGCCTAAAAGCACCAAAGGTTGTTTGCCTGCACCTCAAAAGACAGGTAATGGATTTATAACGAATGTGCATGGATTAAATAGAAAGAGAGGAGAACATAACCATCAACAGGACACTTGTTGTCCAAAGTGTCGGCAATGAGAGACAGTTCAACAGGAGTTTAGTGGCAGCACTTTTTCCTAATAAATGACTTGTACTCTTTCTTGAAGAACATGGCACTCATTTCAGCGCATGCCGCCGTAGCAGTCGCCCGAGCATTCTGTGCCTAGGGGTTTAAGCATGCGCCCAGTCGGGCTACGTGTATACACCGCATATTTGAGATTTTAACCATACAATAGATGGCAACTAACAAACCGGCCGGGGACGGCCATAGAAACGGAGCCGTAAGAGGGCGCTCCCAAACTTATAACTCACAGAATGATCGTTGGGTGAAGCGTAACGCCAATACCGGGCGCTTCATGGACCAGAAATCTGATGACAAGCCTTTTAAAGGAGTGCGCAAGGAAAGATAATTTTTACAGCACCTCACCTGATGAAATATGCATATTGATGTTTACTAGGTGAGGTGCTAAAAGCTTTATAATAAAATTATTAAAAGACAATTCATGGCAATATTAAATACCACCAATATAATCAACTTTAAGAACAATATTCCTTTTATAACGCGCAATCGCTATATGGGCAGAAAGGATCGGTTGTTTGAAGCAAGGCAGCAAGGTGCTGTAACAGTATTCTTATCCCATAGTCATAGTGATGCATCCAGTAATAAAGATATATTTGAAGGAGCTATATCGCTTCTTTCTTCGCAAGGTGTAGAAGTATATGTTGATTGGCTAGATGAAAGTATGCCAAAAGTTACAAATGCGAGCACAGCATTGAAACTTAAGGAAAAAATAAACTCAAACAAAAAATTTGTACTGGTAGCATCACCCAATGCGATCACCTCAAACTGGGTTAACTGGGAACTCGGTTTAGGTGATGCTGCAAAGTATCAAAATCACATTGCACTCTTTCCTTTTGTTAGCGATTCTTCATCATGGAAAGATGCAGAATACTTGAATATATATCCTTATATAGAAAAAGCCAATCCGTATTTACCTGACACCATAAGAGACAATTATGTAGTTAGGTTCCCAAATGGCCAACTTCAAAAATTATCTTCTTGGCTAGCAAACTAACTATATCATGAAATCTGAACACGAATTGTTTGTTAAGGATTACCTTAAAAAGTTAAACAATGGCTCTGCTGCGATATTTGCAGGAGCAGGTCTCTCGGTTGGCGCTGGTTTCATTAACTGGAAGGAGCTTTTAAATGATATTGCAACTGAATTGAAACTGAACATCGAGTTAGAATACGATTTAATTTCACTTGCTCAGTATCATGTGAATGAGAAGCGAAACAGCAGCTTCTTAAATAAAAGGATAGTTGAAGAATTTGCAGAAAGAGCTGAACCTACTGAGAACCACAGGATTTTAGCCCGCTTACCAATCTCAACTTACTGGACAACAAATTATGATAACCTAATCGAACAGACGTTAAGGGACTATCAAAAAATTGTTGACACTAAGCATACACCATCTCAACTTACTACTCACAGGAATAGACGTGATGCTGTAGTTTATAAAATGCACGGAGATGTAGACCATGCTACTAATGCTGTCTTAACAAAAGATCATTACGAAAGATATTACAAAACTCATGCACCTTTCATTACTGCACTAAGTGCTGACTTAGTAACAAAAACTTTCCTATTTATTGGATTTAGTTTCTCTGATCCAAACATAAGTTATGTCCTTAGCAGACTTAAAGTTGGGCTTGATGATGAAACAGGGCATCATTATGCTTTTATAAAAAAAGTTGCTCGAGGAGATAAGGGAAGTGAATCAAAGGAAGACTTCTTGTACAATCAGCGTAAGCAGTACTTTATGCTCGAAGATCTAAAACGATATGGCATCAATGCAGTTGAAGTGGACAGTTACGATGAGATAACAGAAATATTAATAGCCATAGAAAGACGATACAAGCAACAAACAGTTTTTATCGCTGGTAGCGCTGAGGAGTATGGTGAATGGGGTAAAGACAAGGCATTAACGTTCATACACAGCTTAAGCAAATCATTAGTTGGAAAAAACTATAAAGTGGTAAACGGATTTGGTTGGGGTGTAGGAAGCGCAGTAATCAATGGTGCTCTAGAAATGATTTACGAAAAGCCTCTGATACATACGGAGGAGCAGCTACTAATTAGGCCTTTCCCTCAGGTAAAAACTGGTAAATATGAGCTGGGTAAACTCTGGCAACAATATAGAGAGAGGATGATAAGTTTTGCCGGAGTAGCACTTTTTGTATTTGGTAATAAAATGGAAAATGGGTCCATCATAGATGCCGGAGGAGTGAGAAAAGAGTTTGAAATAGCTCAAAAGCAAGGAGTTGTTTTGTTGCCTATTGGTGCTACTGGATATATGTCGAAAGCTTTATGGGAAGAAGTTATGCAGGATTTTGATACCTTTTATCCCAATCTGCCAGAAGTGCGGAAACTAGTAGAACAATTGGGAAACTCTGAACCAGAACAAATCATAAAAATTATTTTACAAATTCTATCAATAATTAATAAAAAGTAAGACATGGCAAGAAAAGTTTTTTTTAGCTTTCATTATAAGAATGACAATTGGCGAGTAAATCAAATTAGGAATAGCTGGGTATGCAGGCCAGAAGGAGAGGCTCAGCCTTTTCTAGATAAGGCTGAGTGGGAAAAAATCAAACAAAAAGGTAAGACTGCTATACAGAACTGGATTGATGACCAAATGAAAGGTTGTGGGGTTACTTGTGTACTAATTGGTGAAGAAACCGCACAAAGTGAATGGGTAGGTTATGAGATTAAGAAAAGCCACACTGATGGTAGAGGCCTTTTCGGAATTTACATAGATGGTATGTTGAACCAAAACCAGGTTAGAGGCACAAAAGGTACGAATCCATTTGATAACTGGTATATTGAAGAAAATGGTAAAAAGAAAAATCTTTCAGAGATATACCCTGTTTATCATTGGATTAACGATAATGGTCGTGAAAATATAGGTAAATGGATTGAGAAGGCAGCTAGAGCTGCCGGAAGATAATCTATATACAACAGTTGAGGAAGTGCTGTAAAGTGTTAAAGGCCCTCTACAGCAGCTCCTCTTTTTTTATACAAGAGTCAGTTTAATTTAGCAACTCTTAGCTTTTACATGATAGCTTAGTCGGAAACGACCAAGTTAGCGACCAAGATGAAGAAGAGCTGGTTAAGAGCGTGCAACCAAGAACTTATAAAAGTTCTATACTATGCGCTGAAACCAGCTAAATGAAAACTCATTCTGGAGGACGGACGAATCCTAGCCAACTACAGGGACAAAGTGAGTCGCTATAATGCTATTATTACTGGCGGGGGAGAAGGTCCATACATCCTAATGATGTGAATGCCTGAAATATTCTTGGGTATATAAACACTGAAGCCCGAGAGGCTGTAAAATAAACTGTGTCAAAGGATTAGAAGTATTACCTTTAACACAGTTGACATGGAAGAAAAAAACGAGCTGGATCTGGACAAGATCAAGCGCCAGTTTCTGGAAGAGTTTCGGAGCGGCAAACCCACCTTTGGCAAAGACGGTGCCTTAGGGCCTTTGTTAAAACACTTTTTAGAAGCCGCTTTGTCGGCGGAGATGGACTTGCACCTGACAGATGAGCAACGCAAGCAAGGTAACCGGCGCAACGGAAAGGTCAGCAAACAAGTGCGTACATCAGACGGAGTAATTGAAGTAGAATCATCCCGTGACCGCTCGGCTAGCTTTGAGCCGCAGATCATCCGCAAGCGTGAAACGGTGCTGGCAGAGAACCTGGAACCCCGCATCCTGAGCATGTACGGTCTGGGCATGAGCCTCAGGGACATCTCCGCTCATCTGAAAGAGATGTACGACATGGACATCTCCCATGACACACTGGCTGCCCTTACTGAAAAGATCGTGCCCCAGGTCAAGGAATGGCAGGCCCGGCCCTTGGACAGGCTCTACTGTATTGTCTGGCTTGATGCCATGCACTACAAGGTGCGGCAGGAAGGGCGCACCATTTCTAAAGCTGTCTACAACATACTGGGTATTGACCGCCACGGCCACAAAGAGCTGCTGGGCGTGTATGTCTCCGAAAGCGAAGGGGCTACCTTCTGGCTCTCGGTACTTACCGATCTGCAGCAGCGGGGCGTGGAAGATATGCTCATTGCCTGCATTGATAACCTCAAGGGCTTTGCCGAAGCCATCAGCAGTGTTTTCCCGCAGGCTGAAGTACAAAGCTGTATTGTTCACCAGATCCGCAATAGCATCAAGTATGTGGGCTCTAAGGACCAGAAGGAATTCATGCGGGACCTCAAGCCCGTGCACCGGGCAGAGACAAAAGAACTGGCCGAGCTCAGGCTGCTGGAGCTGGAAGAGAAGTGGGGCAAAAAGTACCCCAAGGTACTGGAAAGCTGGCAACGGAACTGGGATAAGCTGAGCACGTACTTCAAGTACACCGAGCCGATCCGTAAGCTGATCTATACCACCAATACTATTGAGGGTTTTCACCGCCAGGTCAGGAAGGTGACCAAGACCAAAGGAGCTTTCCCAACGGATATGGCCCTGCTAAAGCTGATGTACCTGTCTCATCAGAACATCAGCAAAAAATGGGTCATGCCGCTAAGTAACTGGAGCCAGACGGCCCAGCAACTATCCATCTGGTTCGGGGAGCGGATGCAGCTGGACTTGAAGTGAGACGCACTTCAAAAGTTTGGCCCTGTTGCTGTAAGGATTCACACCAGTACACCAACAGGGCCAGTAAACTAAAATAGGGAAATGACACAGTTTAAATTACACTCCCAAGCCCGACCTTTGGGGACACGGGCTTTATACATTGAAACAATGCTATTATTCCTTAATCATTTTCTTCAACAACTCCACCTTTTCCCTCTCACTCTGCAGTAAACGCTCATAAAGCTTCTTATTCTCTTCAATGACCTCCAATAACTTGTCGATTGGGTTAAATGTGATGGTACAGTTATTATTTACTGAACCTGCATTATCATGAAGTGTACTTGAAATAATAGTGATTACAGCCTCATCGCTATAATTTTTAATGGCTTCAGGAGTTACACCTAATATTTGAGCCACTTTAGCCAAAATATCTTCTTCTATCGTTTCGCTTGTCTCTATTCTTGATACAGTCTGCTGACTGACCCCCATTTCCTGTGCAAGCGTTTCCTGCTTGATGCCGCGCAGTTCGCGGATGCGGCTGATCTTTCTGCCAATATGTGCTGGTTTCATAGTCGTTTCCATTTATCAAATATAGCGTTTTCACGTGAGTAAGAAAAACACAAAGATGAGTAAAATACCCATGCTTTGGGTTCGGTACACCAAGGCAAAGCGCCAAATTCAGGTAAATCAACCAACTATTGCTATGTACGCTGTGAAAACACACATCCCGGACGAGATTGTTCACCTGACTGAAGAAGAGCGGCAGGAGCCGGTAACCGTTATTTTAGAGCTGTTCAGCATGAGCACCATTGATTACTGGCGAATTGATTTGTGGCAATACCTAAAAGCCGCCACTACCAAACTGGGCTGGCCCATGATGAGACAGCCAGGCGATGCTGTGTCCCTGCAGAAGATGCTGGAAAAACTGATGGAAAGCTGCTGGTTGATATTGCTTAAGAAAGAAGCTAGCGATGGGGAAGTGGAACTGCCGGTTTTTACGCCATATTCAAAGGAGTGGTGGGAAGAAGAAAGGCAAAAGCGACAGGAACATCGTACGAATCAGAAAATTTACGGCGGCAACATTCGCCTGCTCAGGAACCGGGAACTGGGCAACCCCTGCCTGGTTTTAAAGGCTTTCTTTGAAACGATGCCGCTTGCCCGGTGGAAGAACCTGCTCAGCGACTGGACGGAATACGCGCTGCGCCGAACAAGTATGCTTGAAGAAACCGAAAACTACGACCTGCTTGTGCACTATGAGCAACTGGTAAAACTGCTGGAAGTAGCCTGGATCATTAACTTCAGGTATCTGGGAAAAGCAAACATGATCACAGATGGAAAAGAGCAGGAAGCTGAAGCAGACACAACAACAGCTTTACCAAGTCTAATACCACCAAGCCCCACTCTGCAAAAAGACATTATATCCTTCCTGCAGGAAGTGCCGCCCGAGCGGCTGAGCGATAACCTGCTGCGGGTTTACATGGGGTACCTGAAATATAAAGGCAGGGATTCGCCAGATGATGACGATTCAACGCTGCATGATTTTGTGAAACTCTACAATTTACTTCGATCAGCAGAGCTTGATGCCGAGGGGATATTTGAGGAGATAAAAAGACTGGAGCAGGAGCAGGCTAAAAACTGAGCGCATACAATGGAGAATATGTTGAAACAATTACCCGCTGAAGATCAGGATGAGCTTCAGGGCATTGTTGCCAAACTGGTGCAGCAGTTCCAGCCTGAAAAGATCATCTGTTTTGGGTGTGTCTCATCTAAAAAAATAAGCCACAGCTGTTTTGCCGAAGCAACTGATGAAAGTTGCAACCACTTTTTCCTGCTGGTGGTAACCGCCGCCGGGAAGCGTATTGAGCATGATGTACAGAGCTATGCTACCAACCATTACACGAAGGGCAAAGTCACAGTACTGGCACATAGATATGAAACAATTGAGAAAGCGCTAAGCAGGCAAAGCCGGTTCTTTTGCAGGGTTTTCAGGGAAGGCACGCTGTTGTACGCTGCCAATGGGCTTACTGCAATGCCCACACTGCCGGAAGTTTGCCCCCGCAAAACAACTGAAAAGGCAAGAAACCATTTTCTTAACCGCTTCGACCTGGCGCAGGGATTCTTTTGCGCAGCAGAAAACGCTTTGGAAAGCGGTTACTTTAATTGTGCAGTGTTCTTAATGCACCAAGTGGTGGAGCAGTCGTGCAGGGCTTTGATACGCGTGCACATAGCCTACCGGTCGGACATACACCATCTGGGCAGGCTGCTGGATCTGTGTTGTTGTTTTTCTCCTGAACCGGCCCGTGTTTTTGCAGGCAATACAACGGAAGATACCCGGCTCTTTTCCATCCTTGCCAAGAGCTATTTAGAAGGACGCTACAAAGATGAATTTCAGGTTGACGAAGCAGATGCAAGGCTACTGTACCGGAAAGTGAAATACTTTATGGAGTTGACAAAGGACTTATGCTTTAAAAAGATTGAAGCGCTGGAAACAAAAGCGCTCCTTTCTGAAGCTCAAACTAAATTAGAAATTGAAGAGTTGATACACACTGTATGAAAGCAACAAAAAAGTACCCGTGGAAGAACGCTCCTGTACAGCTGTCAGATGAAGAAGTTGAGAATACAGGTAGTTACGCTCTTTTTTCTATCGCACAAATTGCCCGCCATCAGAAAGCAGCTGCTCCGGTACCTGATAGCCGGGATAAAGGATCAACATAAGTGGAAGTATAAAAAAGTGGTTGACCTGCTGTATACTTTCCAGGATGTGGAAAGGCTGATGGAGGCCCTTTGGCTGCTGCATAAATCAGGAGTAACCTATACGGAAGCGGATAGCGCTGGCAGGTACGGCCCACACGCACTTGATATACACTGGTCTGCTGCAGTGGAAAATGAACTGGCGTTTTCTGATTATGATGAAACGGATTTTTACACCAATAACCTGAGCCAGGCAGAAGAAAGGAATCCTTATCTCGTGATCAATGTGCTTTTCGAATCGCAGGACCTGGATGCTGTCAAGTCAAAGATATCCTTCTGGTGCCACACCGCCTTAACCAACCCCTGGGAGTACCAGGCAATGGACAAAGTAGAGATGGCAGACATTTACCAAAGGGTAAATAAAATAGTGGAAGCAGCCTTCGTGCTAAACGAGATACAACTTCTCAAAAATGGAAACAAGTCCAGTATACTTGGAACCCCGCTGCAAGTGAAAGTATAATCCGGAAACAGTCCCGGTAGAGCTGCACGGTCTATTTGTAAGGCAATTGCAGGAAGTTGTGGAGCGCAAATTGAAATGGACTAAATTATTTGAGCAGGAGAGATGCTCACACTTTATTGATTAGCTATCATAAAAGAAAAGTACAAAAGCAGTTAAATTGCACTTTGCCTCCAATGTGCCCTGCTTGCTCCGCTAGAATTTTCATTCAGCTTCTCTACACAGACATAGTCTGTCTGCTAATTTGCCGTATCATCGGTCTGGAAGAAACAGGAACTATTAAAGGAATCTGAAGGTGTAAAAGCGTGCCGGTTGGGGCACGAGTATTCTATGTCATAAGCAACAATTTTCTAAAGAATCTGCAGCTGATGGTTGTCTTTACCTTTGGCTATAAGTTGGGCAAAGCCATCCCGGGCGCTGCCAGAACCTGTTGGCAGCACTTGCCAAAGAACCGTTCTCAGCTTACCGGCTCAGGCCGCGTAGCGCATCAGCTCTACGTAAGCTGTTTTGCGGGCAGCCACGGCAAACACGCGGGCCACCAGCTTGTTGCGGACCATGTTGAGCACGCACATCTTGTTCTTGCCCTCAGCCAGTCTTTTCTGGTAGTAGGCACTGAGTTCAGGATCGCCACGCGAGGCTCCCAGGGCGGCCATGTGGAGCATCTTTTTGACCTGCTTGTTTGCCAGCGGGCTGACCTTGGTCTTCCCCCGTACGCTAGTGCCCGACTGCCACTCAAACGGGGCGATACCGGCATAGCAGGCAAACTTGCGCCAGGTGGCAAAGCGGGTGAAGTTGTGGGTGTAGGTGATCAAATACACGCCCACCAGGAAACCCACGCCCTTGATGCCGCTGATCAGCTCCAGCATCTGTTTCAGTTCCTGGTCATCTTCCACCACCTGCCGTATGGCCTGCTCCACCCGTTTTATCTGGGCATCCATGCAGCTGATCACGTTGGCGTAAGCATCCTGAAGGCCGTCCAGCTGGCAGGGCAACAGAAAGCGCCGCTGCTCCTTTTGCGTCACATAATAGCCCACCCGGTCCCGCACCAGCCGGTCCCGAAGCGCCAGCAGGGGCTGCAGCTGCAGGACAGCCTTGGCGGGCAGCCTGGTGGGTTGGAGCGTTTGGCGGTGCAGGTAAGTGTAATTAGCAATCCTTTGAGCGTCCACCCGGTCATTCTTGCCCCGGCAGATACCCATCGAACGCTTCAGTTCCAGGGCCGCCACCATCGCGAAAGTAATGTCCTTTTCCTCCAGGTACACCGACAGGGCCAAGGAGTAGAAGCCGGTGTGCTCAAAGCAGACCAGCACCCTGCTCAGGTCATCTGTTTCAAGAGACCTGCTCAGCCATCGGATCAGGGTGTCATAGCCAGAGCGGTTGTTGGACAACTGGCGGTGCAGGTTCAGGGAATGGATGAAAACATCAAGCGAAGTCTTGGAGACGTCGATGCCGACAAAGTACTTGTAGTGTTTCATAGCAAAAGTATTAAGGTGAAACATGGTTGCCCAACGGCTAAAACTCTTACAAGACCTGTCTGTCTAAAATTCTATCTGGCCACCGGCAACAGGACAGCAGGCGCGGGGACTAATACTGACCAAAGGCCCAAAGCCTGGCAAGATGTGAAGGTCACCCCGCGCCGCTGTTTTCCTTTACTCCACCTAACTTTTTAAGGACATAAAACTATGGAAACAGAGCTGAAACGATGGCCCTTAAACCTTACAGTGAAGGTAAGAGCAAGATGTATTTTTGTATACAAAAATGGTCCTTCCACACAGGTCAGGACCGGCTAGCGCCTGCCTCGGAACTCGGCGCTTTTTCTTTTCCATGACCACATTACATAAGGTCCATATTTCCTATTCTTAACTAGGTTCGCACCTTTACACGCTGCTAGAAATATGAATCAATCTTGCATGGAAACATTTATAAAATACAATCTTAGGGACTGCTAAACTTAGGAGTAGTGGGGCTTAAGCAACACGAAAGGAAGAAGAAATCCTGTTATAAAGTGCTTATTATTGGAAGACACCGCAACGCAAAAGTGCGGGGGCATTTATTCTGCTGCAAAGGTAGCCCTGGGCCCGGACACGGGTGCGCTGCGCCAAGGTCGTCCAAACAAAAGGGGTATCCCTGAAGGGAGCCCTCCGCATTTTCTTTGGCTCCACCTCCTATGTTGAATTCTTATGGGGGGAGAACAGCGCGTTCCAGTAAAAGGGTCTGATACCTACATAAGCCTATACGTTATTTCCCATGCTCCAGTCTTGCCAATCACTCTCCTATGAGCAGATAGCC
>NZ_JACKZC010000023.1 GCF_014212495.1 Pontibacter sp. Tf4 | reverse complement strand
ATGTTACGGCCGTCAAACACTACTTTGTCTTTCATCAGTTTGCTGGCCACTGTAAAGTTCGGGGAACGGAACTCAGGCCACTCAGTTACCAGCAGCAGCGCATCGGCATCGATCAGGGTCTCATACTCGTCTTTGCCATACTGGATCGTGTCGCCCAGTGTGTGCTGGGCCTCTTTCATGGCCACCGGATCGTAGGCTTTTACCTGGGCGCCCTGCTCCAGCAGCTTTTTGATGATCACCAGCGAGGGCGCCTCCCGCATGTCGTCTGTTTTTGGTTTGAACGACAGCCCCCACACAGCAAAGGTTCTGCCGGCCAGGTTGCCGTTAAAGTGGGCCATGATCTTGTTGAAGAGAACCGATTTCTGGTGCTCGTTCACTTCCTCCACCGATTTCAGGACACGCATTTCGTAGCCATTCTCATTGGCCGTGCGGATCAGGGCCTTCACATCTTTGGGGAAACAGGAACCGCCGTAGCCAATGCCCGGGTAAATGAACTTGTTGCCGATACGGGCATCCGAGCCAATGCCTTTGCGCACCATGTTCACATCGGCCCCCATGATCTCGCACAGGTTGGCAATGTCGTTCATGAAGCTGATCTTGGTGGCCAGCATGGCGTTAGCGGCATACTTGGTCATCTCCGCAGAGGGTATGTCCATGAAAATAAGCGGATGGCCGTTCATCAGGAAAGGCTTGTATAGTTTGGTCATCACCCCTTCGGCTTTCTCCGAGGCCACCCCCACCACAATTCTGTCTGGCTTGAGGAAGTCTTCGATCGCAGCCCCTTCTTTCAGGAACTCAGGGTTAGAGGCTACATCAAACGGGATGCTGGCGCTACGGGTAGCCAGCTCTTCTTCAATGGCGTGGCGTACCTTCTGGGCGGTGCCAACCGGCACGGTGCTCTTGGTCACCACCACCAGGTAATCGTTCATGTGCTGGCCGATCGCGCGGGCCACGGCCAGTACGTATTTGAGGTCGGCCGAGCCGTCTTCGCCCGGAGGCGTGCCCACGGCTATAAAGGCGGCATCGCAGCCTTGGATGCTGGTGGCCAGGTCCGTGGAAAAGGAAAGGCGCTCTTTCTGCGTGTTGCGCAGCACCATTTCCTCCAGCCCCGGCTCATAGATCGGCAGAATCCCTTTTTTCAGGTTCTCGATCTTGTTTTCATCTATGTCAATGCA
>NZ_JACKZC010000022.1 GCF_014212495.1 Pontibacter sp. Tf4 | reverse complement strand
TGTCTTGTCCTGAAATAAGTTGACGGATTTTAGACGAAATTACTTTTTAAATTGAGACCTCCAATGCGTTTGTGTTGGAGGTTTTCTTTTTCCACTGTTTTACCTTTAGTTTGCTTTGCCGGTGCATCTGCTCAGGCGTCAGATACTGGCATGAGAGATGGGGCCTGAGGCTGTTATAGATGCCTACTGACTCTGCGATCACCTGCACCGCCTCCAGGTGGTGGGCAAAGCCCCGCTCCAACTCAAACTCATCTTTCAAAATGCCGTTCACCCGTTCGGCCACCGCATTCTGGTAAGGGTCGTATTTTTCGGTCATGCTCGGTTTTATCTGCCCGGCAGCCAACAGCTGCTGGTACTCCTGTGAGCAGTATTGCAGCCCCCGGTCCGAGTGGTGAATTAACCTGTGGCCATACTTCTTTTTTCCAATGGCCATTTTCAGCGCCTGGGCAACGCCTTCTGTGCGCAGGTCTTCTGCCAGGTGATAGCCCATGATCTTTTTGGAATAGGCATCGGTCACCAGCGAGAGGTAGCTATGACCTTCTCTGGTAGGAATATACGTAATATCGGCCACCCATACCTGCTCGGGGCGCTCTATGTGGAGCCCTTCCACCAGGTTCTTATGCTTTTTCATCCAGTGCTTTGAGTCCGTGGTTTTATGATAGCTTTTCTTTGGCTGAACCAGCAGCCCCTTTTCCCGGAGGATGGAAAAGAATTTATCCCGCCCTACCTTCAGGCCCCGGAGCTGCTCGTGCAAGAGGTAGTAGAGCTTGCGGGTGCCCAGGCGCGGCATCTTCAGGCGCAGCTCCAGGACCAGCGCTATGACTTGCTCCTGCAAGGTTTGCAGGTGCCGGCTTCTGTGCTGGCGCTTGTAATGGGCTTGCCTGCTATAGCCAAGCAATCTGCAGGCCAGGGAAAGGTTTATTTCTTTCCTGAGCTGCCAGACTGCCTGGCTGAAGGCTTTTTTCGGATCTGAATCCCCATCTGGCCTTCGGCCACGTCAATGATGGTATCGAGCAGTTTGGCCTTCAGCTCCGCTTGATCGGCCCTTTTGCGGGCAGCAGCCAGTTGGGCCTCCAGTTCTTTGATGCGTTGGTTAGGGGTCTGGGACATAGGCTGGTGTGGATGGACGTCCCAAGTTAAGCGGCCGTGCTTACGAAGCCAAACTAAAACGGTGCTTCGTCCCTGAATACCGTACTTTTTTTGGGCTTGTTTATACGTCAGGTCCCCACCTTCCACCTCAGCCACTACCTGGAGCTTAAAGCCTAAGGTATAATCGCGCTGACTACGCTTGCTTTTTTTCTCTGCTACTTTTTCCATAATAGGTTAATTTTAATGTCAACCTATTTTAGGACGGGACA
>NZ_JACKZC010000021.1 GCF_014212495.1 Pontibacter sp. Tf4 | reverse complement strand
CTCCTATGTTGAATTCTTATGGGGGGAGAACAGCGCGTTCCAGTAAAAGGGTCTGATACCTACATAAGCCTATACGTTATTTCCCATGCTCCAGTCTTGCCAATCACTCTCCTATGAGCAGATAGCCCCCCTGGGCCACTGCAGCACCGCGTTCAGATTTTTTTAAAGACAGCAACCGTAAACTTGCCTATAGAGCGGACACCGCAACGGGCCGCAAGGTGGAGCATTCGGTATTGCTGCTTGAAAAGGTTTACAGACCGGCTTCCCTTGAGCAAAACGATCACACCGACACAGGCCAGCCTGCACCGGTTATTCCTATTATTCCCCAACTCATTTTTCTTTTCCAATCCCCTCTCAACCCTAACAGGAGGGGTTGGGAAAGAAAAATGAGTCCCCGATAGCCTCTCAGGCCACCACACCCGACTCGTACCGCCGCCGGTTCACCAGCACGTAGCGAATGCGGTTGAGCAGCTTGCGGGCGATCTTGATGATGGCCTTGCTTTTCTGCATTTTCCTGGCATACTGGCTGAAGGCCAGCGTGAGGGCCGGGTCCATCCTGACGGCTGTCCAGCTGGCCTCTATCAGGGCCGACTTGAGCCGGGAGTTGGTGCGGTGCGTCAGCCGGCCCACCCGCTCCTGCTCCCCACTGGAGCGGGTGCTGGGCACCAGCCCCACGTAGGCGCACAACCTGTCCAGAGAGCCGAAGCGACGGATCTCGCCAATCTCGAGCAGGAACAGCATGGCATGCACCTGCCCGATCCCCGGGATGCTCCTGATCAGTTCCACTTGCTCCCGGTGCCGCTCCTCCCGCGAGAGGGCGCGCAGAGCCCTGGTGGCCCGCAGCACCTGCGCCTTGGCCGACTCGAGGGCCTGCAGCAGCAGGTCCAGCGAGGTCCGCGCCGCCGCTGTGGGCAGGGGCATCTCCCGGAGCCGCTTGATGAAGTTCTTGGACCAATAGGACTTGTCCTCCACCTCCACGCCCTGGAAGTAGAGCCAGCCCTTGAGCCGGTTCTTGCAGCGGGTCTGGTCCCGGACGAACTGGTGGTAGTTGCGCAGCACGCAGCGGTCGTCCTGCTCCTGGACGGTTGGCACATGGATTCCCTCCAGCATGCCGGCCGACAGGCTCTTGCTCAGCTTGCGGCTGTCCACCGCGTCGCTCTTCTGCTGCTTCTCCTTGTCCATGGTGGGCACGTCGGCCGGGTTGGCGATGATGCAGTCCACGCCCAGGCCCTGTAGCTCGCGCTGGATATGGAAGCCGCAGAAACCGGCTTCGTAAACCACCCGGTAGGAGGCTGCCGGGTAGTGGTGCCTCAGATAAGACAGGAGCGCCCTGGCGGAGGGCGGCTGGGAAAAGGTTTTCAGCTCCATTTGGTCCGTGCGAACAGTTACTTTCCAGGACTTCTTGTGCACGTCTATGCCGCAGAAGATGGGCTGACCATCAAAATCAAGTTTCTTACTTTGCTCCATGTTTCCTGTTGTTAAAAGGTAAATACTATTTATACCCTTTTACAGGAACGCGCTGTTCTCCCAGGCCACTGTAAACACCCGGGAATTCAAACATACGGTCTTGCCCTTAGTCC
>NZ_JACKZC010000020.1 GCF_014212495.1 Pontibacter sp. Tf4 | reverse complement strand
CGCTTGCGGTACGAGGCTCCGGCCCAGAGGAAATCCCGGTAGAGCACTTTCAGGTTCACATCCGCGGCCACCGGGGCAGACGGCACATACTTGATCAGGGTAGATGGAAGCAGCGATACGGCAGGAGAAAGTACCACCTTATAGCCGCCAGTCAGGGCATAATGCGCCTGTGCTCTATCCACATCATTTCCCTGATTTTCTTCCAGCGCCAGTTCATCTTGAAACAGTTGCGCAGCAGTCGCCCCCACGTAGTAGCGCTTTGAGTAGAGCAAAGTGCCAACCGTGATATTGGGCTGCACCCGGTCGTGGTAGCCGCTGGTATAGGTCGGGTCGTTGGGGTCGGTAAGCTTTAACCGTGACTGGTCTACTTTGTACACTGACACGCCGGCCGAAAAACCACCCGCCAGCTTCAGTGACCTGCTCACAGGTAAATGATACGCATAGGTCAACCCTGCGTCAGAGCGTTTGAGCACGCCGGCTTTATCCAGCTGCACGGTAAGCCCTGCCCCGTGGTGGCCCTGCTCCCGGTGAAAGTCTTTTTTGCGGTATTCTTCATACAGCGCCTTCCGCCCGTTCTGCCATCGTGATGGAAAAGACGAAGCCGTAGCGCGGTTGTCAGTTTTATTTAAGGGCAAATGGGCTGTCAGGTACATCGACTCCGGGGCTCCTTCCAGGCCAGTCCATTGGTTGCGCCAGCCCATCTTCACATCCACATAGTTCTCCGAGCCGGCCACCGCCGGGTTCACCAGGAAACCATTGAGCATGTACTGGCTGTAGTGCGGCAGCTGCTGGGCCTGCACCATCGTGCACAGGATAGTGGCAAGGCAGGTAAATAGTAGCTTTCTCATCCCTTTCTTAGCGTAATACCGTTACCGATCCCCGTAACACGTCCGCAGCCCCCAGGCCGGCATCTATCACGTAATAATACACGCCGTCGGGCAGCGAAGAACCGTTGCGGGTCCCGTTCCAGGGCGTGGTGTAGCCTTTGGTGCGGAACACTTCGTCGCCCCAGCGGTTAAACACTTTTACCTGCACGCCATCAAAGGCATCAATGCCTTCCAAATGCCAGGTGTCGTTGATGCCATCCCCGTTGGGTGAGAAAGCATTGGGTATTTTCAGATGCTCCGACAGCACCACACTCAGACTGATCCGCACGTCGTCCATGGCGTCACTGCAGCCGCTCCCCTGTACAAGCCAGCGCAGCACATAGGTTTGCCCCACAACGCCTGTAAAGGTAGCTTTCGGGTCGTGCACATCCGAGAACTCGCCGCCCCTGCCGCTCACAATTGTCCAGGTGCCCTGGCCGCTGGCTGGTACGTTGGCGTCTAAGGAAGTAGCCGGATTGCCATACGGCAGCAACTGGTCTTCGCCGGCAGTAGCCGTTAAAAGCGGATGGGCTGTTACGTCCTGCTCCAGCAGATGGGTGCACCCTTTGTCGCTGGTTACCTGCAGGCGTACCCGGTAGGTAGCCGCTGTTTGGTATGTGTGAGACGGATGCTGCTCCGTGGAAGTGGTCCCGTCTCCGAAATCCCACTCCCAGCCGGTGATGCTGCCGGAAGCAAGGATGCTTTCATCCCGGAAACTAAAGCGCGTGGTCTCGCACACGCTTACCGGAGAGAAAGCGGCCTGCGGCACCGGGTAGATCGTGATCTCTTTTGTGGCAGTAGTAGTGCAACCGTCTTGGGTGGTAGCTGTCAGCGTGACGGTATAGTTGTCCGCTGTAGTATAGGTATGGCTTGGGCTGGAAAGCACGGACGTGGTGCCGTCACCAAAATCCCAACTATAGGTTAGGCCGGGAACCGGGGCGGTAGTGTTGGTAAAGGTAAGCGCCTGGCCGGCACAGGTGTTGGCAAAGGTAAACTGCGCCGGCGCCAGCGGGTGAACCACCAGCGTTTTCGTCGTTTTTTTTACGCAGCCGTTTTGTGAGGTAACTGTCAGGGAAACCTGATATTCATCAGCCGAACTATAGGTATAGGTTGGGTGCTGCTCCGAAGAGGTAGCTCCATCACCGAACTCCCAGAGCCAGGAAGTAATGGCGCCGCCGTCGGCTACCGTAGACTGGTCGGTGAAGGTAACCGCCTGGCTTTGGCAGGCTGGAGACGACTGGAACGCTGCCACAGGCAGCGGGTAGACGGTAACATTGGGGAGCACAATCTCGTCATGGCAGCCGGCGGCCGTGCGCGTAACAAGCCTGACGGCATAGGTAGCGGCTTCCTGGTAGGTATGTGTCGGGTTTTGCTCGCTAGAGGTGGTGCCGTCGCCAAAGTGCCACTCCCACTCAGTTACAGCGGTGGGGCCTGTGAGAGGCGTAGAGGCTGCCGTAAAACGTACGGTATTGCCCAAACAGGTATTTTCGGCGGCAATGGTGGTGACGGCTTTGGGCGCGATGTTTAGGGTGATGGTGGTGGAGATCTCGGAGTTGCAGTTGTATAGGTCGTTGCCTACCGTGGTCAGGGTCACGTCATAGTCACCCGGCTCATCATAGGTATGGGTCGGGAACTGCTCGGTAGACGTGTTGCCATCGCCGAAATGCCACAGCCAGGAGAGTACCGGGTACTTCGTCTGGGCCGAAAAGGAAATGGTTTTGTCCCCGCACTGCAGATCGGCATCAAAACTGATCTGCTGGTTGCGGTCATCTACCACGCCGGCGTGCAGGGCATAGCCATACGACTCCTGGGTTTTAAAGCGGCTGCGGTCCATGATGGTGCCATAGGCAACGGCATTGAATTTAACATCCGCTTTCAGGTAGTGCCGGCCGGCGCTTACTAGCTGCACGGCATACGACAAAGCCGGGTTAGAAGGCATGGGCGAAAAGGCTATAGGTGCGCCATCCAACCGGAACGATGCGGCCTGCGCCGTAGGGATGACCACGTTGATGAAGTGCTCGTGGATGTTGACCAGGGATTTGGA
>NZ_JACKZC010000002.1 GCF_014212495.1 Pontibacter sp. Tf4 | reverse complement strand
TTACTTTGCTCCATGTTTCCTGTTGTTAAAAGGTAAATACTATTTATACCCTTTTACAGGAACGCGCTGTTCTCCCAGGCCACTGTAAACACCCGGGAATTCAAACATACGGTCTTGCCCTTAGTCCGGCCCTAAGGCAGGTGGGGCACCATAATCCATTCCTTTCACTAAAAAACAACGATTATGGAAAAGACAGCTAAAAAACCAGCAAAAGTAAATGCAGCATTACTGAGCAGAGTAGCTGAAGTAAAGCTTACCTACCGCTCGAAGGTAAAGCCATCGGAAAGGCCACAAGTCACAAGTTCTGCTGACAGCTATCGGATACTGAAAGAGACCTGGGACACAGGCAAGCTGGAGTTTGTCGAGCAGTTCAAGGTGCTGCTGCTGAACAGGGCCAACCGGGTGCTGGGCATCTACCAGCTCTCCACCGGCGGGGTAGCAGGCACCGTGGCCGATCCTAAGCTGGTCTTCGTGGCCGCTCTGAAAGCCTGCGCCTCGGCCATTGTTCTGTGTCACAACCATCCATCCGGTAACACCAAACCCAGTACAGCCGATCTGGCATTAACAAAGAAGATGAAGCATGCAGGGGAGGTGCTCGACATCGCCGTGTTGGATCACCTCATCCTCACGAGTGAGAGTTATTACTCCTTAGCAGACGAAGGGCTCTTGTAGCCCTTCTTACTTTATAAGATGAGTGGTGATACACTCTATTTTAATTATAATATAAAAAATATAATACTATGAAAAGAGCTGATGCAAAAATGCGCACTATATGACCTGCTATAGTCTGTGTTTAAATTTATTAAAAAACAATATTAATATATCTTGTTATAATTTTAGGTTAAAAGGAGTAATTTAAGGTTTTATTAATAACCAGTAAATGAGTTAAGCCATGTCCTTACATGTGGAGGTGTTAAAAGCTTACAATGGAGATAGTATCTTGATATCTTTTGAAGATTTAGGTGGGATAACAAGAAACATAATTATTGATGGAGGTGTCCCAGAGACTTATGGTACACAAGTGTTCCAAGGCACATTAAGAGAAACTTTAGAAAAAATAAAAAGTAAAGGTCAAAGCATTGATCTACTAATAATCACACATATAGATGATGATCACATAGGAGGTATTTTAAGTCTTTACGAAAATGAACAATATGTTTCTATCATAAAATCAATTTGGTTTAACTCAGGGGATATTATATCTAATTATTTCAATACTACACTTGAACCTGAGAGATCTGTTAAGCTTTTTCCTACAGGGGCTGGCAAAACTAGTGTACGCCAAGGGACTACTTTAGAGGAGAAACTAAAAAGTAATTCGAATTGGAAGCAAACCATTACTATGACAGGTGACTGTGACACCAGCATCCCTTGTTGTACAATTAAAGTTATATCACCTGATGAAAACTCTCTCAGGAAGCTCAATGAGAAGTGGGAGAAAGAGAAACCAAGCTTAAAAACAAGCTTTTCAAGGGATTATGATAAAACACTTGATCAATTCTGGCAGCTGGAACAAGAGGGTGAAAAGATTAAACTAGATGCTTCTGTACCAAATGGAAGCTCCATTGCTTTGCTCTTAGAAATTAATGGACTGAGTCTACTAATGCTTGGCGATGCACATTCTACTGTTGTAGTAGAAGCCTTAAAGGAGTTAGGATACTCACCTTCAAATAAGCTTAAGCTAGAATTAATTAAGCTCTCTCATCACGGCAGCAAGAAGAACATTTGCAAAGATTTGCTACAGATGGTTAGTTGTAGTAAATATGTCTGCAGCACAGATGGAACAAAACACGGATTGCCTAACAAATCTACATTTGCTAAAATAATTTATTACCAAGAGTCCCCAGTTACTCTATACTTTAATTACGACATATTCAAACCTATTTTTTCAGAGGAAGAAATCGCAAAAAATATTTTTACAGCAGTTTATTTGGAGGGGCGGCCGCTTGAAATATCATGAGTAGAATGGATGAAATTTACAGAGACTTGACTGTACAAGTTATAGGTGGAACCGGATGTCTCTTTCAACCTGCATGCGAAGAATTTACCTATGTATTAACCGCAAAACACAACATACTTAGCGATAATGAATCTGTTCTAGATAAAGAAGATATTGAAATAATCTCACATAGAAATAATGAAAGACATAAACATGTTGTCTTAGATATATTATTGGATGATAGTGAGGATGCAGCTATCATAATTATTGAGAAGATTACTGGGTGGTCCATTGACTTAATGGTACTTGAGCCAATGCCAGATTATAAGGTACACTTATTTGGTTATCCAGACTGTAGGGAAGGACACACATGGAGAGCAGAATACAAAATTAGACAAAATGGGATAAGATCATCAGTTTTTGAGATTAGCCCAGAAGAAAGACATATAGGATCTATAACAGAAGGCGCGTCAATTGTCGGTATGTCTGGTTGTGGAGTCTTCGCAGAGGTCCATTCTATACCTACTTTCTTAATTGGAATTGAATTTGAGCTAGTTGATAATAAAACAGGATCAGGTAGGCTTCAATGCCTGAGTATAGATGTTTTTGATAGCCTGGCTAAATCGAATGATTTACCAGGCTTGACACCCTATCATTTGGTTGATTTTACCTCATACCTTGATTATTGGGAACAGATGAGAATGGAGCCAACTGTTACAGGTGTATTTCGAGCCGAGTCAGAAATATTGATTAATAATAATGTTACTCCCTTATTTGTTAAAGACAAGTTTCAAGATGCTCTAATACTTGCTCTTGATAATAAATTACTTCAGCGGAAAGAGCTTTGGGAGGGTGTTTATGAGCTAATGACCTATAAACAATTTATTACACCGCATGAGGCTACGACGGCGCAAGAAGTGGTAGAAGCATTATGTCAAAATCATAAAATCATTTATACAGGTGATGAATATTGGGCAGGTTCTTTTGCACATGTACTTAAGAAGAATATCAAGGATCTTAAACCAGGGGCATACATAATTTTCAATTCTGAGGATAAAAGAGGGGTCTTCATATACTCAGGAGATAAGCTTAAGACACATATTGGCAGGGTTGATAGAACACAATTTAATATTGGAGAAGGTATTGTTCCTCATAATGATTTTATATTTATACACATAGAATATTTAAGGAGAACAATTGAAAGCTGTGATAGCCTATTTTCAGATACAGAACTCACACCCCAGGAAATAAAGCAGGAAATAGTACAGATTCTAAAGAAGTCATTTGGATATGAGAGCATTAAAATTGAAAAGTAGCCATCTAGAAAAAGTAAGTGAGACATATCCTTTTTATTTCTTGCACTGGGAAGTTCTTTGGAGTGAGTCCTTTAAGAGCCATGTAGTTACGGTATGTATGAGTGACTCTGGAGAGTTGGAAGATAATTGGGAGAAGATCAATAGCTCTATACCTGTTTTTTTGGATGATGAGTTAGCCTCAGAATTTGAACGTTGGAATTTGTATCTACTTTTCTTTGTGTATGAACCGGTTTCTAAACACCTGAAATATAAGGTAGAAAACGATAAATTTTCATGTCGCAAAATTGTGGTAGAAAATTTTCATACATACGATGCGCCTGAACTTGAAAATCAGATAGAGAATATAATTTCAAACAAGATTTTCAATGTTGATTTAAAGCGATTAAACAATATTGATAAATCTGACGGAAATCACGAAAAAATTTTACCACAAAAGTTAGCACCTATTATCAACTTATATAATCTTGATCCTAGAAGCGATAAAAGTTTAGACAAAATATCAAGACAAAACGCCTATAAAGATCTTTTAGCCAAGTATAATTATGAAGATTAAGAAAATAGAAATTGACGCTTTTAGGGCTTATAAAAATAAGGAACAAGGGACTTTCGACTTTTCACTAGTAGGCGGGGAAGTGGCAAATCTCGTATCAATATATGCTCCTAATGGTTTTGGAAAATCGTCTTTTTATGATGCTATTGAATGGGGAATAACGAACAGGGTACAGCGTCTTGATTGGTTAGAAGAAGAGGGACTAGTTGAGAAACAAAATGCATCAGGTCAATTCGTTCTTAAAAATAGAGAAGCCTCAGACAAGCTTAATGCAACGGTTACTATTCATCCTTTAGATGGCCAGCCTTTTACCAATCAATCGGTGCAAGTTAATGGCAATACAAAAAGTGACTATTACTTTACCGGGGAAAGAAGTAAGCTTAGGAATGAATTTTTTCAAAGGGTAATACTTTCCCAAGAGGGTATAAATGCATTCTTAAGAACGGAAGAACCAGATTGCCGATACGAACAATTTTCCAAACATTTTGGGGATGAGAGGTTAGAAAAGTATTTTAAGAACATTGTTTCCCTGCTTCGGGAGAACTCTAACCATATTGAAAGTTTAAACGGCAGGGCTAAAGAATTAGAAAAAAGGTTTAAGAGTAGGACTGTTGAAGAAGAAGTAATTGAGAAGGTAAATTTCCTAATTGCTGAGCTTAGAAAACATCATCAAAACTTACCTGATCTTTCTATAAGTAGTGTAGCTTCATTTATTCAAGAAGTTAAGACACTTAAGAAATCATTGTCATTTAGCAAGGAAACAGCACTAGCTGAATTAGAAGGATTAAATGATTTATTTAATAATTTTCCTGCTCACCTTTCCCAGCATTATACACTCAAAAAGTTGTCTGAGAATGTAAAAAATCTTGATGCAACTCTCCATGCATTCGTGAAACTTCATGAGCTAAAAGTAAAACTTGAACGAGAGGGTTTACATCTAAACAAACTTCAGGAACAGCTTCAAGCTATTAACGATGTTTTTCCTCAATATTTTATATTATCAGATAAAAAAGACGAGTTCAAAGAGCAACACCAGAAGCTACTTAAAAAGCAAAACGAAAAGAAAAATGAAATTCCAACTATTTCAAGCACAATCACAACTATTGAAATGCAGTTGGAACAGCACAATGAGAAGTTATCCAATGTTGCTTCTGAGCTAGAAGTCTTAGAAGCACAGTTTAGTAAATACCAAAAGCTTATCGAAAGCAAAGAAAAAATTGAGAAGTCAGAGAAAGCTAGTGAGGAGGAGATCCAACTAATTAACTACGAAATATCAGGAATTGACGAAGAGCTGTTGGAAGTACAGCATTTCGAAAAAGCTCTAACTTCTAATCATTCTAACCTTAAAGATTACAGGAGAGTCGTAGCCTTAGTTAGTCCTGAATTAAGCAGATTGGAAAGCAATATTCAAGAGCAACAAGCTATCAAAATTTCACTTGAAAGCTGCACCCAGAAAAAGAAACAGCTAAGCATATTAGAGAAAAATATTGTAGAGCTCTTATCTTTTGGTAGACAAGTTATTCAAGAATTAAAGGATAAATCATGTCCCCTTTGTGGAAATGATCATTTTAAGGACAAAAATGAACTTCTACAGGCAATAGAAAGGAATAACACTCTTTCAAATGACAAAGATTCTCTCGCTAAGGATGAAGCTGAATATCAGAGTAGACTATTTAAGCTTAAGATAGAAGAGGATAAGATAAATGAACTTATAAAGAATAGCCTGTCAGGTAGAAAAACAACTTTACAAAACGCGAGACATAGGGCTATTCAATCAATTGATTTAATACGTGACCGCCAAAGAGTTACGGCTGAAGAATGGAAATCACAAGAGCCCCATTTTAACAACTTATTTCAATACTTTCAAAAAGGCTTTGTTTTTAAAAATGAGAGTCTTAGGATTGCTAAAAAAGATTTAGAGCTTAAAATAAATCAGCTAACAGTAATGTTAGAAGAAGAGAAAGGTAAAAGAATAAGTACCCTAGGAGAAATAGAAAAGTTTGCCCTAAATGTGGAACTGCTTACTTCAAAAATTAGAGAGTTAGAAAATGAAGATGTTTTTCAACTGATATTAGATCATACCAGTAAGAATAGTGAATTAAACGGAGTAACAAAAGTCAACATCCAATCATACAAAGCTTCGATTAAGGAAAGAATCACGCTCACAGAAAATACTCTTAAAGAATTAAACACAAAGTTTAACGAGTATGAGGATGAACTCTCAAAGTATAAGCAGTTCGAAGTGGAAACTTCTATCAGTGAACTTAAGTCCCAAATATTAGACTGCCAAGTAAATATTCAAACTTATGAACAAACCCTTAGGAAACATGGAATTTCCTTTGTAGATAAAGAAAAACTGGGACAGCACTTAGAGAGTAAACTGGTACAGTATAAGAATAAAGTCCAACAATTGAATGAGCACATTATTGCAGCCGAGAATCTAGAAGGTTACTCTACTCATATTGAGCATTACTTAGAAGCATCAGCTTTAACAATTGAGTTGAAAAATATTAATGAGAAAATTAGGCAACTTACAGAAGTTGCTAAAGATTTAGAGGAATGTAAAAGAGTTGTCTCCGAGAAACTTGTTAGCTATATAAAAGATTTTTTTCAGGAAAAACTCATTAATGATATATACCAGCGGATTGACCCTCATCCTGATTATAAAGAAATAAGTTTTCATCCAGATCTTAGTGGAAATAAAGGCTGCCTATATATTAGAATTAAGGAGAAAAATGGTAATGAAGAGTACGCTCCTATTCTATACCTAAGTTCAGCGCAGATAAATGTACTTTCCTTAAGCATTTTCTTGGCAAGAGCTTTACATGCCACTGATGACAAAGGTGCACCAATTGACTGTATATTCATGGATGACCCAGTACAATCTATGGATAGTATAAATGTTTTGTCATTGATAGATTTGCTTAGAAGTATTGTTTACAATTATGGAAAGCAAGTAATAATTTCAACTCATGATGATAACTTTCACCACTTACTTCAGAAAAAGATTCCTTCTGAGTTTTTCCCTTCTAAGTTTCTAGAGTTAGAGTCATTCGGAAAAGTTAAGGTCCATTAGGATAATTTTAAGGATGATTTTTTAACCCTTATATGGAAGCTCTAATTATAAGGTAAGTTTAAAGCAGTAGCAAGGAACAATAAGCTCCTTGCTACTGCTTTAAACTTTTTTGCAAAGCAAAATAATTTTTTAGGCCGTTTAAATTTCATCTTTTAACTAGTTCTGTATATCTACTTCTTAGTAGTTGCATGTCCTGGCTGATCTTTAAATCCAGCACCTTGGCATAGTGCTGGGTAGTCTTGATGGATGTATGTCCGAGCATTTTCGAGACGCTCTCCATGGGCACCCCGTTCAAAAGTGTAACGGTGGTGGCAAAGGTATGACGGGCAGTATGGAAAGTGACTGTCTTTAAGATGCCGCACACGTCCATGATCTCCTTTAGGTAGGCGTTCATCTTCTGGTTGCTCAGCACGGGTAGCAGGCGGTTCTGGTAGAGGCACTGCGGGTGCTGCCGGTAGATTTCAAGCAAACGTAAGGCGGCAGGCAACAGGGGCAGGCGGGTAGGGGTGCCGGTCTTCTGCCGGTGTACAGAAAGCCACTGTTCTCCATCCACTCCCTTGATGATATGCTCCCAGGTGAGCTGCTGCACGTCTGCATAGGAAAGGCCTGTCAGACAGCAGAACAGGAAGATGTCCCTCACCTGGCTGAGCCGATCGGTGACCATTTCCTTGGAAGCTATCTTCTCCAGTTCTTCTTCTGTCAGGTAGACCCGCTCCAGCTGCTTTACCTTTCCTCTGTAGTGCAGGAAGGGATCTTTCTCAAGCAGGCCCTGGTGCAGACATTCGCTGATTACTTTCTTCAGGAGCTTGATGTACTTGAGGGTAGAGTTGTTGGAGCAGCCGCAGGTACCTCTCAGATAAAAGTCATAGTCGGAGACAAAACTGTAGTCCACTTTTTTCAGGTCCACATCTTTTACTCCGTACCTGCTTAACAGGAATTGCTGTAGGTGGTATAAAGATGTTTTATAGCTTTTCAGGGTGGAAGGGGAGTATTCCGAGTCTAGCAGGGATTCTACCCGCTGGTTGTGCCTCTCCAGCACTTCCACGAGCGTGCTGGCTTTTTCCTGTTTGCCCAGATAAGCGGCCTTTACCTGGTTGGCAGTGGCTTCTTTTCCCTGTTCCAGTAACTGGCGGTGGGATTCGTAAACTTTTTGCTGGAGCGTGTCCAGGTAGGCGTTCAGGGAAAGTACCGTTTCGCGGGTGCCGGTAACTCTCCCGGCAGCAGCATTCCACCGGCGCGGCTCGCATTCCCTGGAGGTGGAGATCTCAGCCCTTTTTCCGGTAACAGTGATGCGCAGGTAAATGGGAACAGGGCCTGCTGTGTAGTGCTTTGGTTTTTTGAGGTAAAAGATAATACGGATGCGCTTGCTCATGGCTCATGTGGCTTTACAGGTTATTAAAGTTAGCCTTGCAGCCAGCCGAAAGTCAAGATGTACAGTGTCTGTACATGCTGTGCGTCAAGAAGATACGCCGGATTCGGTGAGTCAATAAAGAGAGTCAAAAATGACGCACCGAATCGCGCTCCTTTTTATCGGGAAAAGAAGAATAATCCGGTAGGTCCCAAAATGCAAAAAGCCTGCAAACACTCGATTTGCAGGCTTTTTGCTGATTTTAGATTGATAACTTGTAGTCCGTAGGGGAATCGAACCCCTGTTGCCAGAATGAAAATCTGGAGTCCTAACCCCTAGACGAACGGACCGTTCTTGCTGTATTGCGGGTGCAAAGATAGGAGAGTGTTTTAAAATTGCAAAGCCCAGGCGAGTAAAAATCAGAAAATTTGCGAATAAAACTCATTTTTCAGCTTTAACTATAGTTTTAAGGCTTAACCAATAGATAAAATGTAGCGTTAGTGTAGTTTTACAATGTATTTAAAAGAACAGAATCATATGTCAAAGCAAGTGCATTTTACAAGTGTAAGCCCGGATGCGTTTAACCAGCTGCGAGATAAGCTTAAGCAATTAGGCTTAACGCTGGAGGGCAACGAAGGCAACATAAACGAAAAAGGTGTTAAAGCCCGCTACAACTATAACCCCGATCAGCAGAGCCTGGAAATAAACGAACTGAGTGTTGGGTTTCCGGCCAGTATGATGGTGAACGAGAATAGCCTGGTGCAACGTATGACCCAGATGGTGGAAGAATATGGCGGCAGAACGGCCTAACTGTTGTGCCCGCTTAGTGCGTATAACTATAAAATAACACTGAAGAACTACACAGAACTATGGAAAACGAATCAAAAGAAAAACAGAATAACAGCAGCAAAGAAAATAGCAGCAATAAACAGAACAAGTCAGAAGACAGTGTGCTGAAAATCCTGCAACCTCAGGATATGTCGAAAACAGTGGAATCGGCGCTGCATGTGCTGCAGGGTAATCATGAAAAGCTGCCAGATTTGCTGCAAGATGTGGGTAATATTATCGTGCGTGCCTCGCGCAAATTATCTACCACACAACTCATTCTGATGGCCGGAGCACTTACTATTGGCGCCGTGCTGCTGGCCCGCTATAACATGGAAGATGAATATGAATACGCTTCGGAATAACTGAAGCAGAAATAATCAGAAGCCTTCTCCTACCCGGTGAAGGCTTTTTTATTTTATGAACTATAGATTTGTGGTATAACATTTGATAACATCAGCCTATATAGTAAAAAACTATCTATACTAACCAAGTACAATTTAAAACTATCTGATCATGAAAAAGACAATCTTTATGCTGTTGGTACTATTAACAGCAGGACTAATGCAGGCACAGGCACAGCAACAGGTGTTGCCCCCTTTGGTAAATGTGAACGGCGTAGGTGAAGTGCGCGTGCAGCCCGACCAGGTAATGCTGCAGATGGGCGTGGAAGTGCGGGAGAAAACGTTGGAGCAGGCCCGGAAACAAGCTGATGCAAAAGCCGCTGCTATCATTTCTTATCTTAAAAAACAAGGTGTAAGTGAGAAGGATATCCAGACATCTTACATGAGCATTTACCCGATCTACAGCAACGGAGAGTACGGCAGAACTACGCCGGATGCCTATACTGCTCAGAAAACTATGACCGTACTGGTGCGCAAACTTAACAGGTTTGATGAACTGATGTCGGGGCTTTACGGAGCTGGCGTAAATAGGGTAGAAGGGGTACAGTTTAAGGTATCGGATGTGGAGAAGTACAGAGCGGAAGCCCGTAAAAAGGCGGTGCAGGATGCCAAACAAAAAGCGACAGCCCTTACAGGTGAGCTGGGCGCAAAAGTAGGAAACGTTTATAGCATTAACGAAAGCACCAATGGCGGAAGACCTGTACCTATGTATGCCGAAGCTGCCATGATGAAAACAATGGACAGTGCCGGAGCAGAAGGACCAACTATAGCCGGCGGCGAAGTTATTATTACGTCAAACGTCAGTGTCAGCTTCGTGATCGAAAACTAAACTATAAGGCGCGTCATAAGAGCCAACTATAGCCATGTAAAGTAAAGGCTTCCTGGTTAGCAGGAAGCCTTTATTGTTATCTCTCAAACCTGCTTATAGTTTTTAAATCACCGTTTTCATCAGTCAGGAAGGTGAGCGGTTGTTGCGGTTTCTCCAGAATTTCCTTTTCCCTGATACTCCAGGGCTTCCACATTTCCTCCAGCATGTGCGCATAGGCCAAGGGTTCAAACGGATTAAACACTTCATTCGTGATGTCATCTATCAGACTGTCCAGCACCAACTGCTCATCTTCGGGCTTGCCTGGCCTGATGAAATAATCCGGAACCACATTAAAGATGTAAGCGGCATAAAACACACGTGCTTTAAATTCTGCTACCTGAATCGGGTGTAACTGGCGCCCTTCGGTAAGTTTATACAGCCTGCTCAGTACATTCCGGATAATTCCGTTATCAAGCAGTTTGCAAACTATAACCACCGGCCCCAGCTTTATACTGAAAGCCATCGTTGTCAGCTCGTCCTGGTACTCAAAAGGCAGTTCGTCTTCAGTGGGATCTACCTGCAGAATAAAAATCGAACAGGGCAGGAAATCGGAGAACACCATGGGCACCCGCAACGACTGCAATACCTGTAAAAAGGTCTTGAACTTGCCCAGCATCTGCAGGTTCTCACTTACCGGATTCTCCGGCATTATTAGCGGGTCCTTTTCTTTTATCAGTTCCGTAACCAGTGTGCCGTAGTACATCTTTCCGATCCACTGGAAAATGCGCTTCGGATCAAGAGAGCTGATGCCTTCATAACCATTCTCAGCGGCAGTTTCTATTTCCTTCTCTAATGGCAGAATATGGTTGGTGTGGCAGTTGTCGCAGCAGGGGATGGTGAGTTGGCCGAACGTGGTAACGCTTTTATCCAGCATCAGCAGTTCTTTGTTGCGCAGGTTGTATTTGTCCTGCATCCATTCTCCGAAAACCGGAGTGCGTTGTTGTATAGTTATAGTTGTGCCGCACAAAAAGCAGTGTTCGTCTGTAAACTGCATGGTTGTGAACGGGTCGTATAGTTTTAATTCAGGCATGGCTTGTGTCAGAAAATTGCGCTGCAAAGATACAAACAATGCGGTATACCAGCCGGCCGTACGAACTATAGTTTTGGGAAAAAGGAGGAAAGTGAAACTATAAAAAAGAGTGGCAGCAAGCCTGTAAGCCGGGTTCTGTCGCTACGCCCGAAAGCGTGCGTCTTATCATTTATCCAGGCCTGCACTCACGCACAGGCTCCATCGACCTACCCACCGACATCGGACGAGCAGCCCTTAGTCCCGCCGAAGCGGAGACGCTGCCGGCCTATTTGGTCTTTCAACTCCTGAGGTTTACCCAGCCGGACTGGTCACCCAGCCGCTGGTGCGCTCTTACCGCACCTTTTCACCCTTACCAGACTAATTTTTAGTGAATAATGATTAATGACTAATTATTCATTATTAATTAACCATTATTCATTAGCCTGGCGGTTATTTTCTGTGGCACTGGCTGTATCTGTTTCGTCTCCAAAACAGACCCTTCCCGTTAGGAAGCAGGATGCTCTGCGTTGCCCGGACTTTCCTCTCCTCCACAAAGGGAGCAGCGATAAGACGGCTTGCTGCTTTCTCTTTTATAGTTTACAAAGGTAAGATTAATTGTTGATTGTTGGTTGATGATTGTTAAATGGTTGATGGTTAAATTGTTGGCTCTACTATAGTTTAAGACGTAAAGTATTGCGTCTCTACACTTTCTAACTTCTAACTTCTTACTTCTTACTTCTTACTTCTTACTTCTTACTTCATCCTTACCAACGTGGCTCCGTAGCCAAATTTTTCTTTTTTCGCATCTTCGTAAAATTTGATGCCTGGCGTGCGGCTGAGTATTTTCTGGATCTCTTTGCGGAGTATACCGTTTCCTGCCCCATGAATAAACACGATCTCATGCATGTTGGCTGCCATGGCTCGATCCAACGCATCCTGAAAAGTCTCGAGTTGTAGCTTTAGCATAGCACTGTTGCTCATGGTGCTATAGTCTTCCGTTAGCTTTTCGATGTGCAGATCTATTTCGTGCTCCGGTGCCTGAAGTTTATAGTTGGTTTCTTTCTGCTTAGGAGTTTCCGCTAACTGGTCTTTTATCTTATCCGGATCTATAGTTGTAGGCTTGGTATCTAACTGGAACAGGTAAGCTTCTTTATTAATGACCGGGGCGGTTTTCTTGGACTTATAAAAAGAGTTTGCCCTGAACTGCACGCGTTTGGTAACAGGCTCAAATAAAGCAGGAGCACCGTTTCTGTGTTGCAGAAACTGAACAACAAGACTCGGCCATTTTTCGAAATCCTTCAGGTGATAATGTGAAACCACTCGTGTTGCTTTTGGGGCCAGTTTGTCGTTTTGCAGGCCGCGGTACTGGTTGTTACGTTCTTCGCCGGTCGTAAAAAGTATATCGTAATCGGTGTTGTTAACTATAGTTGCTGCCAGCAATTCTTCCGACTGGTGTACCATGGCCAGGTAAATTCCTTTTTCGGCCAGCACTGGTGCAGGTGGCTGTTTGCGGGTTGGCGCTTCAATCACATCATCAGTGCGCATGTATTTGCTTTCTTCTGCAGCAATTACTACTATCTCGCGACGTGCTACCGGTATGGTAAAGTCGTTATCAATAGCAACTTCAACTATATTGTTATCCAGTATTCTGGTAATTATGCCTTCCTCACGACCAGACATCAGTCGCACACGGTCTCCTACGTTCATAGTTTCGTTATTCGTTAATTGGTTGTTGTTGATCGCAACTATAAACTATAGCTGCCAACTATAGCAAAGATACGACAGCTTTAGAAGTATAGCGCATGAAATCTGAAACCATCCTTGCGGTTGTATTCCAGTGTTGGGGCTGGCACTTTTACGATGCTCAGCACATACAAAGCGGTGTTCAGAAATTTGCTCCGGCCTTTAAAGTGCAGCAGGTTTAAGTCAGGGCTCAGGTAATACTGGCGGTGAGCATCGAATCCTAAACTATAGTTTGTTTCTTCATGATTATAAACCACTTCTTCGGCTCCGTAGCCCACTGCTAAACTTAACCATTTCGGGTATCTGCTTTGTTCCGGAAGAAAATCACCAACGTTCACCGATAGCCAGTAGGTTTGTCCGTTATAATCTTTCAGTGCCTGTTCAGCTAAACTTTTGCCCAGTACATTCGGCCGTTCTGCAGCATAGCGGGTACTATGGAAACTATATTTCGGCATGATCCTTACTTCGCGCCACGCCAGTTCCTGCGCAACTATAGCCGCCGATCCCGCTGTATTTGCAACCAGATCACCTACCGATGCGCCATAATCTTTCTGGTAGCCGTCAAAAACTTCGACTGGTGTTTGCAATACCACGCCCAGCAGGCCACCGTAAACTATAGCTTTTTTATCCGGTACGCCTGCCCAGCGCAACATGTCAATTCCTGCGCGGCTCTGGTGAAAAGCACCCCAGAAATGCCCGGCCTTGTCTACCTGTCGCCATTGGCTATTGTCGTTAAAGAAATGGAAAGCTGTCCGGTCCTGTTCCTGGTACCAGGCCTTGTTCAGCCCAACCAGCATCGCCGAATAGCCAACCGAAAAGCCAGCACCCAACACCAGCAACTTCTGCCTGTTAACCTGCCCGGAGTCTGGAGTAGCTATAGTTGTGGCGTTTGCAGTGGTAAGCTGCAGAAGCAGGCAAAGGAGCAGCATTAAAGTAGCCAGTTGTTTCAGCATTGGTCAAAGATACGGAACACTGTACAAAATCGGGTACCATTTATAGTTTAGCCTGAATATAAAAGCGATAATCTGCCTGTAACTATCTGGTTTTAAGTCAGTGTTGCGTTCGGCTATAGTTCCGTAATATAGTGCAAATTGAATTATAACCTTATTTATAAAAATCCTGTATTAACGGGTGCTGAACGGGCCATGTAACAAGTGCTTTGCGTTCGTTTCAGGTTCAGAAATCACCAGTTTAGTTTAATTAATAAACCGTGCTGCCGGAAGGGCAGCATCAAAACACCTGTAAATACTTTTACATTCATCCTCACCTTATATGAACATAAAAAAAGTACTTGTTGCCAACCGTGGCGAGATTGCCATACGTGTGTTGCGTGCCTGCACCGAATTAGGAATAAAAACGGTAGCCATTTATACCTATGAAGACCGTTATTCCTTGCACCGCTACAAAGCCGACGAAGCTTATCAAGTTGGCAAAGACAACCAGCCACTACAACCTTACCTGGACATCGAGGCGATCATTAAAATAGCTAAGGAAAACGGAGTGGATGCCATTCACCCGGGGTATGGTTTCCTGTCCGAGAACCAGCATTTCTCACAGCGCTGCGCCGATAACGGGATCATTTTTATAGGTCCGAAGCCGAGCGTTATGGCTTCTTTGGGTGATAAGATTGCCGCAAAAAAAGTTGCCCTTAGCAGTGAAGTGCCGATCATCCAGAGTAACCAGCAGGACCTGAAGACATACGAGATCGCCCTGGAAGAAGCGCACCGCATTGGCTACCCGCTGATGCTGAAAGCGGCTGCCGGCGGTGGCGGTCGTGGTATGCGCGTGATCAGGGATGATGAACAACTGGAGAAAGGCTTTTTTGAAGCCAAGAACGAAGCCCTGAAAGCCTTCGGCGACGACACACTTTTCCTGGAGAAGTATGTAGAGAACCCGAAGCACATTGAAGTGCAGATCGTGGCCGACAACTATGGCAACATTACCCACCTGTTCGAGCGCGACTGTTCTGTGCAGCGCCGTTTCCAGAAAGTGGTGGAAGTAGCCCCGGCCATCAGCCTGAACGAAGAGACACGCCAGAAACTATACGACTATGCCATACGCATCTGCTCGGCAGTAAACTATAATAACGTGGGTACGGTGGAGTTCCTGGTAGAGCCGCATACCAACAACATCTTCTTTATAGAAGTTAACCCGCGCATCCAGGTAGAGCATACCGTGACCGAAATGATCACCGGCATCGACCTGATCAAAACGCAGATCTTTATTGCTGACGGTTATAGATTAGACCACGAAGAAGTGCTGCTGGGCCCGGAACATAAAGTAAGAGCCAATGGTGTAGCTATCCAGTGCCGCATCACCACCGAAGATCCGGAACAGGATTTTAAACCAGACTATGGTACTATCATCGCGTATCGTAGCGCCGGTGGTTTTGGTATTCGCCTCGACCAGGGCAGTGTGTACCAGGGAGCCAAAGTAAGCCCGTTCTTTGATTCGCTGCTGGTAAAAGTATCGGCCCAGGCCCCAACGCTGAAGCATGCCGCCATGAAAATGTCGCGCACGCTGGACGAGTTCCGTATCCGTGGGGTAAAGCACAACATCCAATTCCTGCAGAATATCATTAACCACCCGGTGTTTATTTCCGGTGATGCAACGGTAGATTTTGTAAAGAATCATCCGGAACTGTTCGTGTTCAAGAAGCCGCAGGACAGAGCTACCAAAATGCTGGGCTACCTGGCTGAAGTTATAGTTAACGGCAATCCGGATGTAAAGAAAGTAGACAAAGACCGCGTACTGGTGAAGCCGGATTACCACGGGTTTAACCTGAACAAGGAATATCAGCCGGGTACTAAAGATTTGTTGACGCAACTTGGTCCGGATGAGTTCTCGAAATGGCTCCGCAACGATCCGCAGATACACTATACTGATACCACTTTCCGGGATGCCCACCAGTCGTTGCTGGCTACGCGCATGCGTACCTTCGATATGATGAAAGTGGCTGAGGCTTTTGCCAAAGATCATCCGCAGACATTCAGTATGGAAGTTTGGGGAGGTGCTACGTTTGACGTGTGCCTGCGATTCCTGCACGAAGACCCGTGGGACAGACTGGCCCAACTCCGCAAAGCTATCCCGAACATCCTGCTGCAGATGCTGATCCGTGGCTCGAACGGTGTGGGCTACAAAGCCTATCCGGATAACCTGATCGAATCGTTTGTAGAGAAATCGTGGGAGACGGGTGTGGATGTGTTCCGCATCTTTGACTCGCTGAACTGGATGAAAAGCATGGAACCGTGCATCGACTTTGTGCGCAAGCGTACCGGTGGCCTGGCTGAGGTTTCGATGTGCTATACCGGTGATATTCTGGATCCATCCAAAACGAAATACACGCTGGAGTATTACCTGCAAATGGCCAAGCAGATAGAAGACAGCGGTGCGCACATTCTGGCTATAAAAGACATGGCCGGCCTGCTGAAACCGTATGCTGCCAAACTGTTGGTAGAAGCCCTGCGTGATACGGTAAAACTGCCGATCCATCTGCACACCCACGATACATCCTCGATACAATCAGCTACTTATTTAAAGGCGATTGAGGCCGGCGTTGATATTGTGGATGTGGCACTTGGGTCTATGTCGGGCTTAACATCGCAGCCTAACTTTAACAGTATGGTAGAGGCTATGCGTTTCCAGGAGCGCCACCGCGAGTTTGATCAGAAAAGTCTGAACCGCCACTCCAATTACTGGGAAACGGTGCGCGAGTATTACTATCCGTTCGAGTCTGGTCTGAAAGCGGGCACTGCCGAAGTATTCCACCACGAAATTCCGGGAGGGCAGTATTCTAACCTTCGTCCGCAGGCCAATGCGCTGGGCTTAGGCGACAAATGGGAAACTATAAAAGAAACCTATGCCGATGTAAATGCCCTGTTCGGAGACCTGGTAAAAGTAACACCAAGCTCAAAAGTGGTAGGGGATATGGCCTTGTATTTAGTAGCCAACAACCTGACGACAGTGGATGTGCTGGAGCGCGGCGAAGAGATCTCATTCCCAGAATCGGTGCAGTCTTTCTTTAAAGGCGAGTTGGGGCAACCGGTAGGCGGCTTCCCGAAAAAGCTGCAGAAGATCATCCTGAAAGATGAGCAACCGTTTACAGAACGGCCAAACGAGCACCTGGAGCCGATAGACCTGGAAGGTGAATTTGCGGCATTCCAGAAAAAGTTCGGAGAGCAGACCAAGTATACCGACTTCTTGAGTTACCAGCTGTACCCGAAAGTGTACGAAGGCTACCACAAGCACCTGGAGCAGTACGGCGAAGTAGCCCAGATCCCGACACGCTTATTCTTCTATGGCATGCAGCCCGGCGAAGAAGCCATTATCGATATTGCCCGCGGTAAATCCATCGTTATCAAATACCAGTCGCTGGGTCACGTGAACGAAGACGGCGAGCGTACCGTGTTCTTTAAACTGAACGGCCAGACGCGAAACATTGACGTGCGCGACAAGTCGGTGAAAGTAGAGAAAGTGCAGCACGTGAAAGTGGACAAAGCCAACCCGAAACAAATTGGCGCGCCACTGCAAGGGTTGCTATCCAAAATACTGGTAGAAAAAGAACAGCCGATAAAAAAGAATACACCGCTGTTTATTATCGAAGCCATGAAAATGGAGACAACTATAACTGCTACTTCCGATACCATGATCTCGGCGATACACCTGCCAGAAGGCTCATTGGTTAACACAGATGACCTGGTGCTGACCTTGTCGTAAACTATAGTTTATAGTTAAAAATCTGAAGAGCTGCCCGGTGATCGGGCAGCTCTTTTTTAGCAGGATACCTGGCTATAGGTTATAGTATGGCTGGTTTTTCTTAAATTTAGAAAATTTTATAATTGATAACTCCGTCTGTTCAGGCTTAGAGCGTTCGGTTTTACTTTTAAATACTGAATATGTTTATAGCCCTGAGTACGTTTACAATTGCCAACGATATGGCAGCAGAAGTGAGACAAGCTTTCAAGAACAGACCACACATGGTAGACAAGGAAGCAGGATTTTTGAAACTGGAAGTCATGTATCCGCAGGAAAACGAGAACGAGATCTGGCTGATGACCTACTGGACCGACGAAGAAAGTTACAAAGTATGGTTCGCCAATCACTACAAAGACTCACACCACGGCATCCCGAAAGGTCTGAAGTTAGTACCCGGCAGTACCAAAGTAAGGTTCCTGGAACACGTTTGCGGGTAAACTATAGTTCGAAGAAATAAAGAAGAGCAGCTTGTTAAGGGCTGCTCTTTTGGTTTAGAGGTTCCGTGGTCAAACCACCCCCAACCCCTCCTTATCCAAGGCGTGGAGCTTTGCAGCTTTTGCTATAGTTTAACCTATCGTTCTATAGCTGCCGATTTAACCCACCCCAACCCCTCCCAAGAGGGGATTTCCAGCTATAGTTGTAGTTAAGGTTATAGTTCTATAGTTGGCGTTGGTCCAACCACCCCTGCCCCTCCTTATCCAAGGAGGGGAACTCTGATGTTGCTATAGTTTGAATTTTAGTTCTATAGTTACAGACCAAGAGCGGACAGGTCACGACCTGTCCCTACAGAACTACAACCATGAGAAAAGATGATCTGCCTTGACGAAGAGACATCTAGGGAACTTTAGCTGAAACTGCAGCTATCGAGCTTGCTATCAGTCTTTGGGTTGAGCGCCTTTGACTTGTTGCGGTGCCGCCAGGCAATCCGACGCAGGAGGATAGCAAGAAGGCAGCAGCGCGATGCCCGAAGACTGGGCCTCCCGGCCCAGGAGGGAGCCAACCAAACTATAAAACTATAGGCAAGTAGAGCTCCCAGGATTAGAGGTAACTATAAAAGAAAGGCTTGGTTCCAGTTGCAACTGACGTCAACTATAATATCAGACACTCACAGGAGCTGCGCACACTGTGAGGTCTTAACCAACTATAGTCTGAGATAGATTTCTCGCGGCACTCGAAATGACAAAAGAGAAACAATAGGACATATAAGTTGTCTCACCTGACGCTCGGGATGACAAATGAAGTAACTATAGAACGATAAACTATACTTTAATGAAAGGTAAGTTATTGAAGAGTAGGTGCTTAATTGTAATCGAAAGGCTTCTGACAACCCTGATTCAGACAAACAAAACAAACCCTGTACAAGTTATATAAGTATAGTTTGGAAATATGCTGCATGCATACTATTTTTGGTTCATGCAGCCGGCAGTTTAGTCATCTTCGTAATCAAGGCCCATCAGTTTGTTGTAGGCTTGCTGCAATTCTGAGAAAGCGTGCAGGTTTCCTTCTTGTCTGCTGATGAGCATTCCTTTTTTATAGATGCGTTCTGCTTCGTCGTTTTGTCCCAACTCTTCGTACAGCTTAGCTGCGTGGTAATATGTACCCACATAGCGCTCATGCTCGGTTAGGAGTTGAGTGTAGTATAAAAGGGCTTTATCCTTGTCTGTGGGTCGATATTCCATGGCAAGGGCATAGATCGTGAAGGGATCATTCGGGTCTTCTTCCAGGAATTTATGAAGCTGTGTTATTCTATCTTGTGACATTTCGATTTGGCTATATTTTACTAACTTCGCAACAAATTTAACTTTTAATAAGCTAACTATTTTATCATATGAAAATATTAGTTTGCATCAGTAACGTTCCGGATACCACATCCAAGATCAACTTTACAGGCGATAACAAGTCGTTTGATAAGAATGGTGTACAATTCGTGATCAACCCATGGGATGAATACGCACTTACCCGCGCCATTGAGTTGAAAGAAGCAAAAGGCGGAACCGTTACGGTACTAAACGTAGGTGAAGCAGATGCTGAACCGAACATCCGTAAGGCACTGGCTATCGGCGCCGACGATGCGATACGTGTAAACGCTGATCCGAAGGATGCTTTCTTTGTAGCACAGCAGATCGCGGCTATCGCTAAGCAGAATAATTATGACATGATCCTGATGGGCAAAGAGTCTATTGACTATAACGGCTCGCAGGTGCACAACATGGTAGGCGAGATGCTGGGCATTCCGTCTATAGTTCCTGCTTCTAAACTGGACCTGGTTGATGACAGCACTGCACGCCTGGAGCGCGAAATTGAAGGTGGCAAGGAAGTGGTAGAAGTTAAACTACCGTTTGTAGCCAGCGCGCAGCAGCCAATGTCGGAGCCACGCATTCCGAACATGCGCGGCATCATGACGGCCCGTACCAAACCTTTGCAGGTTGTAGAACCTGTTGGCGGTGAGGTAAAAGCTGATTACGTGAGTTTCAGCAAACCGGAGAAAAAAGGCGGCGTGAAAATGATCGACGCTGAGAACGCCGGTGAATTGATTACATTATTAAGAAACGAAGCTAAAGTACTATAACCATGTCTGTATTAGTATTTGTAGAAGGATTTAACGGAGAGATCAAGAAATCTTCGTTGGAGGCGGCCACATACGGCTACCAGGTAGCACAGCAACTGGGCACTACAGCTACAGCAGTAGCTATCGGTGAGGTGCACGAAGATGCACTGGCAAAATTAGGCGAACAGGGCATTAGCAAAGTATTGTATGATGCTGACAGCCGCCTGAACAATTTTGTGGCCGATGCCTATGTAAAAGTAATTGCAAAAGCTGCCCAGCAGGAAAACGCGAAGGTGTTGGTATTCTCTAACTCAAACATTGGTGCTGCTGTTGGTGCTAAGCTTGCAGTTCGTTTAAATGGCTCGTTGGCAACCAACGTAACTACGCTGCCTAAAACAGATGGTGGTTTTATAGTTACACGCAGTGTATTCTCTGGTAAAGCATTTGCCGAGGTAAATCTTACTTCCGATGTAAAGATCATTGCTGTTAAGAAAAACGCGCTTGAGATTGCAAATGCTGGCAGCGGTGCGGCAACTGTAGAGAAATTCTCTGCTGACCTGACCGACGCTGACTTTGCAGCTGCGCCAAAAGAAACCATTATGCAGGATACCAGCGGTGGCGTACTGCTTACCGAAGCTGAGATCGTAGTATCGGGCGGTCGTGGTCTGAAAGGACCTGAGAACTGGCATTTAGTGGAGGATCTGGCAAAAGCACTTGGTGCTGCTACAGCCTGCTCTAAGCCGGTTGCTGACCTTGACTGGAGACCTCACCACGAGCACGTTGGCCAGACAGGTATTGCTGTAAGCCCTAACCTGTATATCGCTATCGGTATTTCGGGTGCTATTCAGCATTTGGCTGGTGTTAACTCTTCTAAAGTTATTGTCGTTATTAACAAGGATCCGGAAGCTCCGTTCTTTAAAGCTGCTGATTATGGCATCGTTGGAGACGCTTTTGACGTAGTTCCTAAATTAATAGAGGCCGCCAGGGCCCTTGACAAATAGACTAAGAAGGCTTAATTGTGAAAAAAATTCAATTAGAGATACTCGGACTCTCTTCCAGTCAGTCGCAGACCGGTTCGTTTGCGCTTGTGCTCGGCGAGAGAGATGGTAACAGAAGGCTGCCGATCATTATCGGTATGTTCGAAGCACAGTCAATCGCGATCCAGATCGAAAAAATAAACCCTAACCGCCCGCTCACGCACGACCTGTTCAAGTCGTTTGCCGAGCAGGTAAACGTGAGCATCACCGAGGTGTTGATTTCGGACCTGAAGGAAGGGGTTTTCTATTCCAAGATCATGTGTACCGATGGCGAAAAGGAGTTTGAACTGGATGCACGTCCGTCAGATGCCATTGCCATTGGCCTGCGTTTTGGCGTGCCGATCTATACTGTAGAAAGTGTTTTATCTGAAGCTGGGATCATTCTCAGCGACCTGGAAGAGGAAGAGGAGGAAAGCGAAGAGACCGCAACAGTAAAAAGCACCAGTTCCGGCAGCAGCGCGAAAGAGCCTCTGCACCAGACCTCTGTTGATGAGCTGAACAAAATGCTGAACGAAGCCCTTGAGAAAGAGGACTACGAGAAAGCAGCCAAGATCCGCGACGAACTGAATAAGCGCAATTAAGAGAACTATAATATTACACGGAGAGTCCTGCATTTATACATTGCAGGACTTTTTGTTTTATAACATTTAAGACTTACTTTTGACAAATTTTTAGCCTTTTTATGTTTGATGTTTTTAGAGGTATAATAGGTCTTATTGTCCTGTTATCTATTGGCTTTCTGTTCTCTACGAACCGGAGATCCATTAACTGGAGAATTGTAATCTACGGTGTGTTCCTGCAGTTACTTTTCGGGGTACTGGTAACCAAAGTGCCACTGGTGGCCGATGGCTTTGCTTTTGTAAGCCGCGCTTTTGTAAAGCTTTTAAGCTTCTCCAACGAAGGTGCCCGCTTTCTGTTCGGTAACCTGGCCGATCCTTCTCAAAACGCAGGCATAGGCTTTATATTTGCCTTTAACGTACTCCCAACCATCATATTCTTCTCGGCTGTATCATCAGGTTTGTATTACCTGGGTGTGCTTCAGAAGATCGTGTATGGTATTGCCTGGGTAATGTCGAAAGGCATGCGTTTATCCGGTGCAGAAAGTTTATCGGCAGCAGGTAACATCTTTATGGGCCAGACCGAGGCACCGCTTCTGGTGCGTCCGTTCATCCCTACCATGACCCGCTCAGAGCTGATGTGTCTGATGACCGGTGGTATGGCAACCTTGGCTGGCGGTGTGCTGGCAGCCTATGTATCTTTTTTAGGTGGCAGCGACCCGGCCCAGCAGGCGGTATTTGCAGCGCACTTGCTCACTGCCTCAATTATGAACGCGCCGGCAGGTATTGTGTTGGCTAAAATGCTGGTGCCTGAAACCGACGAAGATAAGATCAATACCAGACTTGAAGTAAACCCGGAGCAGATCGGCGACAACCTGATCGATGCGGTATCAAGGGGTGCTGCTGATGGTTTAAGATTAGCTGCCAACGTGGGCGGTATGTTGCTGGCCTTTATTGCAGTTATGTCGAAAGGCATGCGTTTATCCGGTGCAGAAAGTTTATCGGCAGCAGGTAACATCTTTATGGGCCAGACCGAGGCACCGCTTCTGGTGCGTCCGTTCATCCCTACCATGACCCGCTCAGAGCTGATGTGTCTGATGACCGGTGGTATGGCAACCTTGGCTGGCGGTGTGCTGGCAGCCTATGTATCTTTTTTAGGTGGCAGCGACCCGGCCCAGCAGGCGGTATTTGCAGCGCACTTGCTCACTGCCTCAATTATGAACGCGCCGGCAGGTATTGTGTTGGCTAAAATGCTGGTGCCTGAAACCGACGAAGATAAGATCAATACCAGACTTGAAGTAAACCCGGAGCAGATCGGCGACAACCTGATCGATGCGGTATCAAGGGGTGCTGCTGATGGTTTAAGATTAGCTGCCAACGTGGGCGGTATGTTGCTGGCCTTTATTGCAGTTATTGCCCTGCTCAACTATGCCCTGATGAAGATCGGTGGTGTTACAGGCCTTAATGAGCTGGTAGTTTCCAGTACAAACGGTCAGTTCGATGGCTTCTCGTTCCAGTATATTCTGGGCCAGATCTTCCGGGTGTTTGCCTTTATAATGGGTGTGCCGTGGGTTGATACACTGCAGGTAGGTAGCTTACTTGGCCAGAAAACAGCCATCAACGAGTTTGTGGCGTACCTGGACCTGGCAAACATGAAAGCAGCCGGAACCTTAACAGATAAATCGGTGATTATGGCGACCTATGCGTTGTGTGGTTTTTCTAACTTCAGTTCCATCGCTATTCAGGTGGGTGGTATAGGAGGTATGGCGCCAAACCAGCAGGGTAACATCTCCAGACTTGGATTACGTGCACTGTTAGGTGCTTCCATTGCCTGTATGATGTCGGCCACCGTAGCTGGTATGCTGTTTGCTTTGTAAGCTATAGTTAGTACAACTATAAAAAGGGCCTTCCGCTGTAAACGGAAGGCCCTTTTTATGTGCTATAGTTGCTTATCCTTTCAGAGCGAAGCTTTCTACCTCCGAACCCAAGATACCAGTTATTTGAGGATAGTTTTAGCTGCTACCATTTCTCAAACTATAGTTTCATAGTTACAATCCATGAGTAGACAGGTTTACCTGTCCCCACGGAACTATAGCCACGAGAAAATAACCGATCAGATCTAACGAAAAGACAACACATCAACTATAGCTAGATCATAACCTATCGAATTTGATCTCAGTCTTTGGGTTGAGCGCCTTGTATATTTCCGGTGCCTGTAGGGCATTGCGAGGCACGAGCAAAGGAAATGTACACCGCGCGATGCCCGAAGACGGGGCCTCCCGGCCCGGGAGGGAGCCAGGCAAACTATAAAACGATAGGCTCATAGAGCTCCCAGGAATTGAAGCAACTATGAAAGAAAAGGCTTGGTTCAAATGGTAGGCAAAGCAAACTATAGCACCAGACACTAGCAGGAGCTGCGCACGCTGCTAGGTCTCTACAAACTATAAGCTGAGATAGATTTCTCGCTCCACTCGAAATGACAAAAAAAATAGCGGAGATGAATAACAGAACACATAAGATGTCTCGACTTTGCTCGAAATGACAAAGGAAGAATTATCGAAATAAAGGAAACGATTAAACTATACTCAAATAGTATCCCGTTTTTCTTCGTGTTCTTCGCGTTCCTCTTCTTCCACTTTTTTTGCATCACGCATCAGGCGGTTGGCAAAAATAAAGTCGTTCAGCTCCTTCACGTTAGAGTCCATGATGTCGTCGCGGGTGCCTTCCCATAGTTTTTTACCTTCGTACAGAAACATGATCTTATCACCGATCTCTATCACAGAGTTCATGTCGTGGGTTACAACTATAGTTGTGATGTTATACTCCACGGTGATCTCTTTAATCAGCTCATCAATCTTAATAGCAGTAAGCGGGTCGAGGCCGGAATTGGGTTCGTCGCAGAACAGGTAGGTACAGTTAGGAGCAATGGCGCGGGCGATACCAACCCGTTTTTTCATACCGCCGCTCAGTTCGGATGGCATTTTCCTGTTCACACCTTCCAGGCCAACCCGGGTCAGGCAGAAATTTACGCGATCCAGGCGTTCGCTTCTGCTCATGTCCGGTGTCAGCATTTTCAGCGGGAACTCCACATTTTCCTGTACTGTCATAGAGTCGAAAAGGGCCGAGCCCTGAAACAGCATGCCTATTTTACGTCGGATTTCCTGGCGTATATCCAGCTTGTTATTGGTGAAATAAGTGCCATCGAAAGTAACACTGCCAATGTCGGGTTTAATAAGGCCTACAATACATTTGAGCAGCACACTTTTACCGGTACCGCTGGCACCCAGTAGCAGGTTGGTCTTACCGGTTTCAAATATCCCGCTCACGCCATCCAGCACTTTTTTGTCGCCGAAAGTTTTATGTATGTTATGTATTTCTATCATAAAGTAATGCTATAGTAGTAACTGGGCACACACGTAATCGGCAATGAGTACCGCAATTACGCTCTGCGTTACGGCTGCCGTACTGGCGCTGCCCACTTCCAGGGCCCCACCCGATGTATTATAGCCCCTGAACGACGAGATAGACGAGATCAGGAAAGCAAACACAACAGATTTTATAAGGGCAAAAACAATGTTATAAGGTATAAAAGCGTCGCGGATACCGGTAATGTACTCCTGCGCCGTGAGGGCATTGGTAAGAGTGCCGGCTACAAAACCGCCTGCTATGGACAGGAACATGGAAAGAATAACCAGCATTGGGAAAACCAGCAGGGCCGCAATAATTTTGGGCAGCACGAGGTAGTTCTCGGAGTTGATACCCATTACTTCCAGGGCATCCACCTGTTCGGTTATCTGCATGGTGCCCAGGCCACTGGCAATGCTGGAGCCTACTTTGCCTGCCAGCACAATAGAAGTTATAGTTGGGGCCAGCTCCAGGATGGTCATTTCCCGTACCATAAAACCTATAGTTGAGCGCGGAATAAAGGCGTTGGTCAGGTTATAGGAAATTTGCACGCAGGTTACCGCCCCGATGAAGGTGGATACAATAGCAACTATAAAAATGGAGTTTATACCAATAAGGATGGCTTCATCTATAGTTCTGTTAAACAAAATGCGCGGCGACTCGCTCCGGGTAACAAGGCTACCCATGAACATGATATATTTTCCGAAATGCTTCAGCATAGGGGTGTATGGCGTCTAAACGTCGGTGTTTATACGTGTTTAAATCAAAATTAAGCTTTAAATGCCTATCTTACGCGTAATTTATCGAAACATTTTAATCTAACTATATTTCCACATGCAACGATACATTCTGGTTACGGGCGGCACAAAAGGTATAGGCAGGGCGGTTGCAGAACTGTTCGCTAAAGAAGGGTTCCACATCATTACCTGCTCCCGAAACGAAAATGACCTGCAAAAGTTGAAGCTGGAGATTGAACAGGCCTATACTTTCTCGAAAGTGCTGTACCAGGAGGCGGATCTGAGCGACCGCAAATCGCTGGAAAAGTTTATAAAATACGTGCAGGACCTGAACGTGCAGGTGGATGTGGTCGTGAATAACAGCGGCCTGTTTATATCGGGCAAAATTACCGAGGAGGATGATGAGGCGCTGCCATTTATGATTAATACCAACCTTTACAGTGCGTATTACATTTCCAAGGCGTTTGCTAAACAGATGATAAAACGCCGCAGCGGGCACATTTTTAACCTTTGCTCAACGGCCAGCATCACGCCCTACATTAACGGTGGTTCTTACTGCATCTCTAAATACGCCCTGTATGGCATGACCAAGGTGCTGCGCGAGGAAACCAAGGAGCACAACGTAAAAGTTACCGCTATACTACCAGGTGCTACGCTGACAGCCAGCTGGGAAGGAGTGGACCTGCCGGCAGAACGTTTTATGAAATCAGAAGACGTGGCCAGTGCGATCTGGGGTGCCTACAACATGTCGGCGAACAGCGTAGTAGAAGAGATTTTGATCCGCCCGCAATTGGGAGACATTTAGAGGTACGAGTTTGGGAGTTAGAGAAGTAAGAAGTATGAATTTTAGATTGTAGAGACGCAATACGTTGCGTCTTAAACTATAGCAGATCTATCATTTAACGATTAAAAATTAACCATCTAACCTCCAGCAATTAACAATTAACAATCAGCAATCAAATTAAAACTATGGAATTAAAGGGTAAGATAGCCGTGGTGACCGGCGTTAGCAAAGGTATTGGGTTGGCAACAGTAGAAGCGCTTTTAGAGAAGGGGGCTATAGTTGCCGGCTGGGGCAGAACAGCACCCGAGGTGCAGCACCAAAACTTTCACTTTTTTGAATGCGATGTGCGCTATGCCGAATCGGTGCAGAATGCGTTTGACCAAACTATAAGCCGACTGGGTGTGCATGTGGCGGTGCTGGTAAATAATGCCGGCCTCGGCATAGGTGGTAAGCTGGATGAGCTGAGTATAGACGACTGGCACACCATGTTTGATACCAATGTGCATGGCGTATTTTACTGCTCGCGGTTAGTGTTACCCGAAATGAAGGAGCAGGGCGAAGGTCATATCATCAACATATCTTCTATTGCAGGTACAACCGGTATCGAGGAAATGTCAGGCTACTGCGGCAGTAAATTTGCTGTGCGGGGCATTTCGCAGGCGCTCTATAAGGAAGTGCGCAACTATGGCGTTAAGGTTACCTGTATTTACCCGGGCTCCGTTAACACCAGTTTCTTCGATAATTTTGAAAACGTAACAGCCCGCGAGAACATGATGCGCCCGGAAGATATAGCGTCAACTATAGTGCATGCCCTGGAGTCTCACCCGAACTACCATCATGTAGAAATTGAAGTACGCCCGCTCATGCCAAAAGGCAAAATTCAGAAGCAGAAGTAAGGTGTAAGGATGTTTCGGAAACCAGGATTTTGTTAATTTTGAACTAAGAATTAATAATGAGTAATGAATAGTGAATAATGATATAATTGTTCGCTATTCACTGAATAAATGCTAATTCATAATTAATCATTCGTCATTATTCATTAGAATAAATTGTCTGTAGAAGTAAAGAACCTTACCAAGCTATTCGGGGCGCAACGTGCTGTAGATGATATTTCGTTTGCAGTGGAGCAGGGGCAGATTCTGGGTTTCCTGGGGCCGAACGGTGCCGGTAAATCCACTACCATGAAGGTCGCGACCTGTTATCTGCCGCCGTCGTCGGGAACTATAGTTGTGAACGGCCATGATGTGGTGCAGGACCCGATTGCGGTACGCCGTATGGTAGGGTATCTGCCGGAGCATAACCCGCTGTACCTGGATATGTATGTGCATGAGTACCTCGAGTTTGTAGCATCGGTTTACGGACTAAATGGGAAGTTTGCAAAGTCGCGGGTAAAGGAAATGGTTGAGCTTTGTGGCCTGACGCTGGAGCAGGGTAAAAAGATAGGCGCTTTATCGAAAGGTTACCGGCAGCGTGTTGGCCTGGCGCAGGCGCTGGTGCACGACCCGCAGGTGCTTATTTTAGATGAGCCAACCACCGGTCTGGACCCGAACCAGATTGTGGAAATCCGCTCGCTTATCAAACGCATCGGCCAGGACAAGACCGTTATCTTCTCGACTCACATTATGCAGGAAGTAGCCGCCATCTGCGACCGCGTGGTGATCATAAACCGGGGCAGACTGGTAGCCAACAGCGATGTGGCCAGTCTGCAGGCAGGTAACAGAGGACAGAAAACAACTATAGTTGAGTTCGAGCAACCAATAGAGATAGACCTGCTGCAAACTATAGCCGGCGTAGAGAAAGTAGAACCGGTGCAGGCCAGTACCTACCGAATCACATCAAGCCAGGATGCCGACATCCGGGCCTCTGTGTTCCGTATTGCAGCCGAACAGAACTGGCCGCTCGTAGGCCTGCGTCAGGAAGAAAATTCCCTCGAACAGATATTCCAACAGCTTACTAAGAATGAATAATTAGTAATGATTAATGAGTAATAGTGTGAAATTTATTATTCATTAATCATTCGTCATTACTAATTAATATGCTCGCTATACTTAAGAAAGAATTTAACGGCTTCCTGAACTCGCTGATCGCTTATATGGTGATCGCGGTGTTTCTGGTGGCGACCGGCATGTTTATGTGGGTGTTTCCGGAGAGCAGTGTCCTGACCTATGGCTTTGCCGATATGCAGACGCTTTTTTCGATGGCCCCATGGCTGTTCCTGTTTCTGATACCGGCCATTACCATGCGCACGTTTGCCGAAGAGAAACGTGAAGGAACAATAGAACTGCTGCTGACCAAACCAATTACTGATCTGCAGCTTATACTGGGGAAATATTTTGCCGCCTTGTTGCTGGCCCTGTTTGCCCTGGTGCCAACGCTGTTGTATTACTATACGGTTTATGAACTGGGCAACCCGCAGGGCAACGTCGATTCTGCCGCTGTAGTTGGCTCTTATCTGGGGCTGATGTTCCTGGCCGGTGTGTTCTGCGCGATAGGGGTTTTTGCCTCATCCATCTCCAGCAACCAGATCATCTCCTTCATTGTGGCCTTATTCCTATGCTACATCATCTATACCGGTTTCGATCTGCTGGCCTCCATTCCGGCGCTGGCAAACTATAGTTACTTAATCAGCCAGTTGGGTATTTCCTACCATTACGATGCCATCAGCAAAGGCCTTGTCGACTCGCGCGATGTGCTCTACTTCCTCACCGTTATCGCTATCATGATCCTATCAACTAAACTGGTTTTAAGCAGCAGAAAATGGTAACGCAGGAAACGACAAAAGCCCCCAACAACCGCCGTCGCGACCTTACCCGCTATCTTATAGCTATAGTTGCGTTGGTTATAGTTAACGTACTGGTTTATAATTACTTTTTCAGGGTAGATCTGACAGAGGATAAACGTTATTCTATTTCGCCGGTAACCAAACAGATGCTGGGAAACCTGCCCGATGAAGTTTTTGTGGAGGTGTACCTGGAAGGGGATTTTCCGTCCGGCTTCAAAAGACTGCAGCAAACGGTGCGCGAGACGCTGGATGAGTTCAGGATCTATGCTGATGGCAAGGTGCGCTATGAGTTCTATGACCCAGGCTCGATAACTGATGAGAAAAAGCGCACAGAGTTTATGACACTGCTTGCCCAGAAAGGCATACAACCAACCAACCTGAAAGCGACAGAAGAAGGGAAACAGGTAGAGCGATTGGTATTTCCGGGTGCCGTGATCCGGTACAAAGGCAAAGAGACAATTGTTAATTTTTTGAAAGGTAACCTGGCAGCTACGCCGGATGAGCGTTTGAACCAGTCGGTGGAGGGAGTGGAGTATGAGCTGGCGACAGCGGTGCGTAAACTGGCTTTCCAGGGGAATAAAACCATTGGTTACATAACAGGCCAGGGCGAGCTGGAATACCCTCATGTAACTGCCCTGTTAGGCTCTTTACAGGAGTATTACCGTGTTGCCATGGGCGACCTGGACCAGATCCCTACCTTAGATGGCCTCGACCTGATTATTGTGGCCAAACCAACCGGTACCTACACGGAAGCCGATAAGTACAAAATAGATCAGTTTATCATGAACGGGGGCAAAGCCGTTTTCTTTGTGGATGCGCTTAATGCCAACCTGGATAGCCTCGGAACAGGCGGTACCTTTGCCATGCCCTACAACCTGAACCTTGATGACCTGTTATTCCGGTACGGTGTGCGCCTGAATCCTACGCTGATCATGGACCTGAACTCCGGTTTTATACCGCTGGTTACCGGCTATAGTGGCGGCCGGCCAAGTACCGAAATGATTAACTGGCGCTATTACCCGGTGCTCAACAAGTTCAGCAAGCACCCGATCACGCGTAACTTAGATGCAGTTTATGGCAAATTTGTCGGAACTATAGATACTGTTAAAGCAACAGGTATCCGGAAAACGCCTCTTATTTACACCTCGCCTTATTCACGTATTATGCAGGCGCCGGTGCCGCTTACCCTGGAAGAAGCCCGGATGGAGGTTAACCCGGAACAGTACCAGGCAGGGGAGCAGCCAGTTGGATATTTGCTGGAAGGTGCCTTTACATCGCTGTTCCGTAACCGACGGGCACCGGCTGGTGTGGCCAACACGACTGTAAAAGAGCAGGGTGTACCAACCAAAATTGCAGTTTTTTCGGATGGCGATCTGATCCGGAACGATGTTAACCCACGCAGTGGGCAGGCCTATGAACTTGGCTTCGACAGGTTTAACAACATCACGTTTGCTAACAAGGAACTGGCCATGAACACTATCCATTATCTGCTGGATTCGGAAGGATTGATCAATATCCGAAGCAAGGAAATCAAACTTCGTCCGTTAGACAGGGTACGGGTGCAGGAAGAAAAAACGTACTGGCAGGTGCTAAACCTGGTGGCCCCGATCGTGCTGCTGGCGCTGTTTGGTATAACACGTTACTACCTGCGTAAACGCCGTTACGAAAAGTTTTAAAACTATAGTTTAAAACAGCTATAAACTTTAAAAACCTTTGCCTGCGGGCTTAGTATAAATCCGAAATATTTTTAACTTTGCCTAAATAACATTATAGGGATATAGAATGAAATTTATAGTTTCTTCATCTGCGCTGCTTAAGCAGTTAGCCAGCATAAATGGGGTAGTAACCAACAACCCGGTAGTGCCGATCCTTGAGAACTTCCTGTTCGAGATCAGCGACAGTACACTAACTATAACAGCCAGCGACCTGGAGACTTCCATGATCACGGAGTTGCCTGTTGAAGCAAAAGAAAGTGGCCGTATTGCTGCCCCAGCCAGAATCCTGCTGGATACCCTGAAGAACCTGCCAGACCAGCCGGTAACCTTCACCATAGACGAAGAAACCTATACCATCGAGATCAGCTCTTCAAACGGACGCTATAAACTGTCTGGCGAGAATGCTACTGATTTCCCGCGCGTGCCGGTTGTAAAAGGTGGTAACGCGATCGAGATTCCTTCTAATGTGCTGGCCCGCGCTATTAACAAGACTATCTTTGCCGTTAGCAACGATGAGCTTCGCCCGGCCATGACCGGTATTTTTGTGCAGCTGCGCTCTGATAACGTTACGTTTGTAGCTACAGACGGTCACCGTTTACTGCGTTACCGCCGCACTGACATTGCTACCAGCCAGGAAGCATCGCTTATTATCCCACGTAAGGCGTTCACTTTGCTGAAGTCTACGCTGCCATCAGAAGCTACTTCGGTTCGTGTAGAGTTCAACAACTCAAATGCCTTCTTCAGCTTCGATAACATCCGTATGATCTGCCGTCTGATCGATGAGCGTTACCCGGATTATGAGAACGTTATCCCGGTTCAGAACCCGAACAAGCTGATCATTGAGCGCCAGGCACTGTTAAGCTCTGTAAAGCGTATCTCTATCTACTCAAATAAAACCACTCACCAGATCCGTCTGAAACTGTCTGGCTCAGAACTGCAGGTATCTGCCGAAGACCTGGATTTCTCGAACGAAGCAAATGAGCGCCTTGCCTGCCAGTACGATGGCGAAGACATGGAGATCGGCTTCAACGCTAAGTTCCTGATCGAAATGCTGAACAACATCGACTCTGACGAGATTACCTTTGAGTTGTCTACGCCAAACAGAGCAGGTCTGCTGATGCCACTTGCCAACGAAGACAACGAAAATGTTTTGATGCTGGTAATGCCTGTAATGCTGAACAATTACGTATAAGAAATATATTTCTCCTAACGCGCAGAAGGCGGGCCCACAAGCCCGCCTTCTGTTTTTATAGCCTGACAGAATGCGGCAAGCTATGCTATAGTTTATGCCTGGTATTCAGGATATTATAACTATAAATTAACATGAAAAATGGTGAGCCCGGTGTAAAGTTATCAGCATTATTTCTACATTTGCGCGCTCCAAACTTTGGCCGTTTTCTTTCAGATGAAGTTGTATTTATTCAGGTCGGTGCCTGTTGCCTTTGCAGATGGCTTTAAGGCTTTTTATCAGCCGCAGAACAACAAGAGTACTACCATTATAGCCCGTGTGTGGCTGGCCATTGCCCTTATCTTGCTGGCCAGTAACATGGTGTACCCGTATGAGCAAAAAATACAAGGGGCAGCCCTTTACCGCATAGCTTACTATAGTTATGCAACGATCTCTGCACTTACCCTGCTACTCTTCTGTTGGTTTAAACACAAAAAAGTTGCTCCTGACGCCGGGCTTTACCGGTGGGTGTGCTTAGGCTATAGTTATACTTTTGCCATTACCTGCCTGCTGATGTCGGTGGCGTACCAGGGCAACCCGATCAATAACATGACCATGTACCTGATGGGCCTGATGCTGGTGGCATTGCTGGTGGTACTGGAGCTTAAAGAGCTGCTGATTTTAACTATCCTTATCGGGCTGTCCTTTTCCATTGGCGTTCAATTCCTGAACCTGACAGACGCGCAGCAGATCACTAACCAGACGGGCTCAGTTTTTATTCTGATCTTTTTCTTTCTGCTCAGCAGGCTTAACTATAGTTTCAGGGCAAATAATTTTATACAACTACAGCTTATAGAGACACAGAAGCAGGAACTGGAAAACGTAAACAAGGCTAAAACTACCATATTGGGAGTGGTAGCGCACGACCTTCGTGGCCCGTTCACCAACATTGAATCGCTCATTAAAATCATGCGTGTCCGTGAAATGACCGCTGCTGAAAAAGACCGTTTCTACGACATGATCCTGCAAAGCTGCCAGAAATCAGCCTCTATCATTAACGACCTGCTGGTTATGGCGCGCTATGAACAGGACCATAGTTATACATTGCAGCGAACAGACCTGACAGCGTTTGTAGCAGAGGTACACCAGCAATGGAATGCTGAGCTGAAAGATAGTCGTAAGATTGAATTCAATGTTCCTTCACAGCCAATTTATGCCAGTATAGACCCGGAAAGATTCCGCCGCGTGCTCGATAATTTATTGTCTAACGCAGTAAAATTTACGCAGGAACAGGGCCACATCCGCATTGGTATAAACTGTACCGATCGTGATGTATTGCTTAAAATTTCGGATGACGGCATTGGCATACCGCAGGACCTGAAACCACATTTGTTCAAGGCTTTTTCCAAGGCGTCCAGAAAAGGGGTGCGCGGAGAAAACTCTGTGGGTTTAGGGCTTAATATTGTGAATACATTGGTGCAGCAGAATAATGGCGCCATAACCGTAGAAAGCAATGCAGACCAGGGTACTACGTTTAGCATTACGCTGCCGCTGAGCAACTGATCTATTTGACTTTCTGCAGTTTGATATAAACCGGGAAGTGGTCGGAGTAGCCACCAATGTAAGTAGTGCCGTTGTAGGTAGTGCGTGGGGTGTTCTTATATTTGCCAAAGGTATACTTCATAAACTCCGGATCGTGTATCTGCGCTGAGCCCATCACATATTCCAGCCCTTCTCTGTTCAGCAATCCTTTTGATACCAGTACCTGGTCCAGCATCTTAAAGTCGCCACGTTTGTGGAAGCTGCCCAGGCCCTGCACATAGTTAATGTAAAAGGTGTTAAACAATTCAGTCTTATACTGTGGGTTGGGACGTCCGTTGGCTTTTAAAACCTGTTGCAGTATAGCCGACTTAGGCTCTTCATCAAAATCGCCTATTACCAGTATACTGGCATCCGGGTCCTGTTTCAGGTCGGCATCTATCTGTTTGCGCAGGGTGGCCGCAGCAGCGCGCCGGTTGCGTTCCCCACGACGGACGTTGCCATAGTTGGGTGGCCAGTGGTTAATGTAAAGGATTACATATTCACCGGCCAGTTCGCCTTTTACCTGTAGTATGCCCTTACCCTCAAAGTTGCGTTGCGGGTAATCAATATGAATGATCTTCTGATAGGACGGTTTAAAAACTTTGGGGTCATAGATCATTGCCACATCCAGCCCCAGCGGATCGCCTGACTCAAAGTGTATGAACCGGTATTTTTTCTTTTTAAGCGGCGGCGTGTTCAGCAGATCCTGCAGCACTTTGTTGCTTTCCACTTCGGTTACACCAAGTATAGCTGGCCCGTTCTTGCCACCAATGGTGCTGATGGCCTGGGACAGGTTCTTCAGTTTCTGCTCATACCGGATGCTGTTCCATTTCATGGCCCCGTCGGGCGTATAGTCCATGTTTTTGGCGTTAGCCTGGGCATCGTACAGTTTTTCGAGATTATAGAAGCCAACTGTATAGGTTTTGCTTGATCCGGGGAAGATACGGGCACAGCCCGCAAGGGTGATAAGGGTAAAAAGCGTTAAGAGAGTTTTTATTCCGTGGCGCATCGCGTAACTTTGTAGAAAATATATGTTTTCAGGCATATTACGAGATAACGATACTATAAAGTTTAAATTTTAACGAAATGAAGAAGTCAGAAATATACTTTAGCATTGCCTTAGACGATCAGAAGATACCTGAAGCCATTAGCTGGCGTGCCACCGATGCAGGGGAGAAGATCCATTTTGCCAAGGCGATCAACATCTCGCTATGGGACAGAGACGAAGCCGGAACCATGAAAATTGACCTTTGGACAAAGGATATGCCGGTTGATGAGATGAAGTATTTCTACATAGATACAATTGGGGCTATGGCACAAAGCATTGCTACAGCCACTAGTGATAGCGTAATGGCCCAGAAAATGCGTGCCCTTTGCGAAGACCTGATGAACCACGTAGAGGCAGAGCGCCAGAAGAACAGCCAGCAGTAATAAGCTGTAAGCCATAAAACCAGAAAGGCCGCTACTAATAGCGGCCTTTCTGGTTTTATGGTCGGTTATAGATTGGTGTATTAGTTAACTGCCACTGCATTGCCGGCAGGAGCGCTTGCAATGGTGTTGTTAACCGGCTGGCCACCTTTAGCTACAAACTCTTTATCAAATTTGCTATAGTAGGTACGGTCGCCGAAATAGTCGTTGTATTGTACAGTGCTTAAAACATCTTCCAGCTTCACATCGCGCTCAGCGCAGATAGCTTTGCATTTCTGGTCGATCAGTTCCTGGTTGCCTGCAAACTCGGCTTCCACGGCCATCATTTTTGCAATTACATCCATGTTTATTGCTCGTACCTTGTTTGACTGGTAGTTGTTCAGGCGCAGTTCGCGAATCATCTGGTCTGAAAGATTCTGGGCTCTGCTCTCTACAGTTATAGATTTCTCATTACCATTTGCTGCAGCTGAGAAGATCAGACCTAAGCACGCGCATGTTGTTACCAATAATCTTTTCATAGTGTTTCCTTTTTCCTTTTCTACTTTCCCTTTTCGTATTTATTAACCAGCGCCGGTCCAAAATAATTCCGTCACAGCCCACGTTTTTTTCTGACAGGTATAATGCAGGAATTATGCCAAAAGGGCCGCTCCGGTGTGGAGAGGCCCTTTTTATTTTAATTTTTTATACCGGTATTACCAGTTATTCTTCCACATCATGGATTCAACGGGCGTAATGGTGCGATTGTTATACTTGGCGTTTTCTTTTCGGTTATAGTAGTTCTCAATACCGCCTTTTACCTCAAAATAGATCAGCTGGCCGATCGGCATGCCATAGTACACACGCACCGGCTGGGTAACTGAAATCTCCAGTGTCCAGGTGTTGCAGAAACCTACATCGCCTTTACCGGCTGTAGCGTGAATGTCTATTCCTAAACGGCCAACGCTCGATTTACCTTCCAGAAACGGTACGTGGGCATGGGTTTCAGTATATTCCAAGGTTACCCCTAAATAGAGCGTACCCGGCTGCAGTACAATGCCTTCTTCCGGTATCTCAAAAACATCAATTTCGTTGTGCTGGCGCGCATCTAATACTTCGTCGCGGTAGGTAGCAAGGTAACGGCCCAGGTGCACATCATAGGAGTTTGTGCCAAGGCTCGATCGTTTAAATGGCTCTACCAGGATAGTACCTTTTTCTATCTCTTCAAGTATTTGTTTATCTGTTAAGATCATGGGAAATGCACGCTAAAAAGTTGAGTGTAAAAGTAGTGAATAAAGGCTATATACACCAAGCATAAACCAAAAAGCGGCAGCACCATTTTTCAGGCACTGCCGCTTTTTTATTGTCTGAACTATAGTTAGCCCTGAATAGCCTGTAAGGCATCAAAGTTTGCCTGCACGTACTCGTTCACCATTTCCGGGGTAATGGCAGTGGAAACAAACAGCGCTTCGTACTGAGATGGGGCCAGGTAAATGCCACGCTGCAGCATTTCGTTAAAGTAACGGCCAAACAGCGCAGTATCTGAAGTTTTAGCACTTTCAAAATCTGTTACCGGTTTATCTGTAAAGAAGACAGTGAACATGGAGCCAACCTGGTTTATAGTATAGTTCAGGCCAAGCTTCTGCATGTTGCTGCGCATTCCAGCTATTATGTTTCCGGTGGTTTCTTCAAGCTGTGTATACACCTGTGGGTTATCTTTCAGGTACGTCAGCATGGCCATACCTGCTGCCATCGCGATCGGGTTACCGGATAAAGTACCTGCCTGGTAAACCGGGCCGGCCGGGGCAACAAAGTCCATGATCTCTTTTTTACCGCCATAGGCACCAACAGGCATACCACCACCGATAATTTTACCCAGTGTGGTCATATCAGGCGTTACACCATATAGTTGTTGGGCTCCACCCGGTGATAAACGGAAACCGGTCATTACCTCGTCGAAGATCAGGACAATGCCCTCTTTGGTACACAGGTCGCGCAGACCCTGCAGAAATTCCGGCGTTGGCTGCACCAGTCCCATGTTACCGGCAACCGGCTCTAAAATAATGGCAGCTATCTGGTCTTTGTTGGCATCCACAAGCGTCTGTACAGCCTGCAGGTTATTATAAGGAGCTGTAAGGGTATCGTTGGCAGTGCCTTTTGTTACACCCGGGCTATCCGGAACGCCTAAGGTAATAGCGCCGCTGCCCGCCGCGATCAGGAAAGAATCGCCGTGGCCGTGGTAACAGCCTTCAAATTTGATCATCTTGTCGCGGCCGGTAAAGCCACGTGCCACGCGTATCGCCGACATAGTAGCTTCAGTACCGGAATTTACCATACGCACCTTTTCAATGCTTGGCACCATGCTGATGATCAGTTCGGCAATCTCTACTTCTTTGCGGGTAGGGGCGCCAAACGATAAAGAATTTGGAATTGCCTGCTGCACAGCTTCCTGCACAATTTCGGCGGCATGACCCAATATCATGGGACCCCAGGAGTTGATGAACTCCATGTAGCGGTTGCCGTCTTCATCATATAAATAAGCGCCTTTGGCAGACTTTATAAAACGTGGGTTGCCACCTACGGCTCTGAAAGCTCTTACAGGAGAGTTTACGCCGCCTGGAATAAAATTTTGAGCGCGCTGAAACAGTTCTTCACTGATTGGTGCAGTTTTCATCAGGTATTATTTTATAGTTTACTTAGTAAACCGTGTTTACTACAATAGGTTGAAGGTTTTCTAATTTAATGATCGGTACGAACTGGTTATCGGAGCGCAGCTCGACGCGGGTAGTTTTGTTTGTATAGCCTACCGCCGGGTAAAGCGCCCCTCTGCTGATGCCATTTTCTAACAAAGCCTGTGTCAGGTTAGGACCATATTGCTGCAGCATGCTGCCATAGAAATACAGCATTTCGAAACCGGCGTACGCATAAACCGAAGGAGGTACATTATAGCGCTGGATGTACTTTTCCCGGAAACTTTTAACGGCCGGAGACGTGGTGTCTACATATTTCGGACTGATAAAATATACTTCCAGGTTATCCAACTGTCGCAAAGAGATCTGGTTGATGTTGAGCCAGTTGTTGTAGGTGATAAGCGGAAGCGTAGCCGCGCTGGCCTGTAGTTTACTGGTTGCATTCACGGCTGCCGTCATCTTATCAGAGAACACTGCCATGTGGCCCACATCAGTCAGGTTCAGGTTGTTGAAAACACTGGCAGTAGCTGAGGCCTGTGAGGAGCTTATTTTCTTATAGGTCTTTACCTTGCCGCCTAATTTTTTGAATTGATCTTTGTAGAAATAGGCAAAGGTGGTGTCGTCCTTCGTATTCTCAAAAAGGATGACCGCTGTTTTAGGGGAGAAGGTATTATAAGCATACGTTGCAGCCTGACGGGCCTGCGTAGCTACCGATGACTCAAAGAGGAAAACATTGCTGTTAGGGCCAGCCACTTCCAGATCCTGAGACAAGGGATTTATGACTGTAGTGCCTGTAGTGCGTGCAAAACGATTTGCTATAGTTGCACCGCTCTTATAAACCGGCCCAATCACCAGGTCCATTTGTCTTACTTCCGGCAACTGGAAAATACGGCTTACTTTGGCTGTATCGGCACCAGCATCATAGGCATACAGATTCAGTTTTACGCCTTGTTCTTCCAGTGAGTCCTGGGCCAGTTGCATGCCGGCATACAGGTCGTTTACGAACTGGTTCTTGCGGGCATTCTGGTTCAGGTCCTGGTTTAGCTGGAAGGGCAGGAGCAGGGCTACATCAAACCCTTGCTGGCGGCGTGCAGCCGCGTTCAGGTATTTGTTGCGGTCCAGGTTGTGTTTGCTTACCAAACGCTCCAGCGTATTTTTATCTTCCTGGCGGTACCAGCCGTTTACAAGTTTATCAGCATACACCTGAGCCAGCACTTTGTCGTTTGGGTGGCGCTGTACCAGTTTCTCAAAAGCAGCTTTATCGGCCAGCTTTACAAGATAGTAGCGTTCCAGGGCAGCTGCATCAGTAGCTAATGGCGTATTGTTTAGCTGTTGCAGTTGTGTGATAGCTTCCTCGTAGTTATTACGCTCAAAAAGTACGTTCGCTAACAGGTAAGTGGCATCAGGCATCTGTGGCCAGTCGGGATGCTGCATTTTTAATTGTTGCAGCATTTCCTGTGCCTCTTTGTACTTCTGCGCTTTAAAGGCGGCTAAGGAATAAAAATAAGAAGCTTCCGGAGCGTAAGGAGAGTTGGCTATAGTTAGCGGCATAAATTCGGCCATGGCCTGTTCGTAACGCTGCTGTTGCAACAGAATTTTACCGTTGCTATAGGTTACCTCGTCGCCCTGCTGTGCAAAAACCGGCGATGCAAACGACAGCCCTATTACCAGAAGTACACTCTTACAGAAGTTGCTCATAATTTTAAATTTTGAATAACAGAATGACTGAATGAGTGAATATCTGGTTTTAAATCTTTCTTCAATCATTCAGTCATTCAAAATTCACTCATTAATACTTATTCCCACTCTATAGTTGCCGGTGGTTTGGAGCTGATGTCGTATACCACGCGGTTTACACCTTTTACCTTGTTGATGATCTCGTTTGATACATCGGCCAGGAATTCATACGGTAAACGGCTCCAGTCGGCGGTCATGCCATCAATGCTGGTAACGGCACGCAGGGCTACCACATTTTCGTAGGTACGCTCGTCGCCCATCACACCTACTGATTGTACAGGTGTAAGAATAGCGCCGGCCTGCCAGACTTCATTATACAAACCAGACTTTTTCAGGTTGCTGATGAAGATATGGTCTACCTGCTGCAATATCTGTACCTTTTCCGGAGTGATGTCACCCAAAATACGGATAGCCAGACCAGGGCCCGGGAACGGATGACGGCCAAGAATAGCATCATCAATGTGCAAGGTTTTACCAACCAGGCGTACTTCGTCTTTGAACAATGTTTTTAGCGGCTCCACCACTTTCAGTTTCATAAAATCGGGCAGGCCACCTACGTTGTGGTGCGATTTTATAGTTGCCGAAGGGCCTTTCACACTCAGCGACTCGATCACGTCCGGGTAAATTGTACCCTGTGCCAGCCATTTCACGTCTTCTATTTTATGCGCTTCTTCATCGAACACCTCGATAAATACACGGCCAATGGCTTTGCGTTTTGCTTCCGGATCGGTGAGGCCAGCTAAAGCATCGTAAAACTTCGCTTTGGCATCTACACCTTTTACGTTCAGGCCCATGTGCTTATAAGAGTCCAGTACGTTCTCGAACTCATCTTTGCGAAGCAAGCCGTTATCTACAAATATGCAGTACAGGTTTTTGCCGATCGCATGATGGATCAGCATGGCAGCTACACTGGAGTCTACACCGCCCGACAGGCCAAGTACAACTTTATCATTGCCAAGCTGCGCTTTCAAATCAGCTACGGTTGCATCTACAAATTGCTCCGATGTCCAGTCCTGCTGGCAGCCGCAGATGTGTACCACAAAGTTGCGGAGCAGGGTTTTGCCTTCGTCGGAGTGGGTTACTTCCGGGTGAAACTGAATGCCATACGTCTCCTGGTCGCGCAGTTTGTAAGCAGCTACACGTACGTTATCGGTACTGGCAAGAATTTCAAAATTATCCGGGACCTCTTTTATCGTATCGCCGTGCGACATCCAGACTACAGAACCCGGTGTCAGTTCCTTCATCAGGCGGTTGGCAGTGTGTAGTTCCGATAAACGGGCACGGCCATACTCGCGGATAGTGGAAGGCGTTACTTCGCCTTTGCTCTCGTGCGCAATAAGCTGCGCGCCGTAGCAAACACCGAGTACCGGCAGCTTGCCTAAATACTGATCAAGGTCTATGGTTGGGTGTTCGGCATCCCGCACAGAGCAGGGGCTCCCTGAAAGTATGACACCTTTTACATCTGCCGTGAGCGCAGGAACATTGTTGTAGGGGTAAATCTCACAGTATACATTAAGCTCGCGAACCCGTCTTGCTATAAGCTGGGTATATTGGGAGCCAAAGTCGAGGATGAGAATTTTTTCTGGCATGCGCAAAGGTAAGGTGCTTTTATAGCAATTGCCAATACTTTTGAAGATAAGTGAAGGTTAGGGGAATTATGGACGGATTTGGTCTGTCTGAACCGGGGTTTACAGGATTAAAGGATTTTCAGGATTTGGCCTTTGGCTATAGTTGGTGGCTATAGTTTTATAGTGGCCGCTTCAACACCCCTGTAGTCCCCTCAAGGGGACAATTTCTGCCTTTGCTATAGTTTAACTATAGTTCTATAGTTACTGTTTGTCCAACCACCCCTGCCCCTACTTATCTAAGGCGGGGAACTCTGATACTGCTATAGTTGAAGCTATAATTCTATAGTTACAATCCACGAGTAGGCAGGCGCAGCCTGCCCCAAGGAACTATAGACATGAGAAAAGCTATGCAACTATAGCTGTTCAAATAAACTATAGTTGTAGCTATCGAACTTGATATCAGTCTTTGGGTTGAGCGCCTTTGACTTGTTGCGGTGCCGTCAGGCAATCCGAGCGCAGCGAGGATAGCAAGAAGGCAGCAGCGCGATGCCCGAAGACGGGGCCTCCTGGCCCGGGAGGGAGCCAACTAAACTATAAAACTGTAGGCTCTTAGAGCTCCCAGGATAAAAAGAGGCTATGAAACTATGGCTTGGTTCCAGAAGTAAGCAAAGTCAACTATAGAAGGATAGCTTGTGAGCTTCAACTATAGTCTGAGATAGATTTCTCGCTGCACTCGAAATGACAAGGATCCCTCGGCTAACGCTTGGGATGACAAAGAACCAACTATAGTCTGAAATAGATTTCTCACTTTGTTCGAAATGACAATAGTGGAAACTATAGGACACATCAAATCACTCGGCTGCGATCTACATGATTAATACTTTAAAACAATCTGCCTGAATAATTGAGACTTATGGCTCTCAACATAAATAAAACTACTTTTTAAGCGGCTATAGTTTGCATTGAATGATAAAATCAGTACTTTTGTAACGGCAAATCGGCACGGCCAGCTCCTGCCAAATCCCCCAGGACCGGAAGGTAGCAAGGGTAGGCGGTCGAAGCGGCGCGATGTTGGTTTGCCACTTTTTTTTGCCCATACCCCAACGGCGCTCCCCGCCAAACCTAAAAATACCCGCTTTCTTTCCGGTTTCAGGATTTATAGTTTAGCTTTGTACTATAATCATCCCAATTCCTATGAAATTCTTTATTGATACTGCAAACCTGCAGGAAATTCAGGAAGCACACGACCTGGGTGTGCTCGACGGTGTAACAACCAACCCATCTTTAATGGCCAAAGAAGGCATTTTTGGTCACGATAACGTGATGGCGCATTACAAAAAGATCTGCGAAATAGTAGACGGCGACATCAGCGCGGAAGTTATTGCAACGGATTACGAGAACATCATTAAAGAAGGTGAGTTTTTAGCTGAGCTGCACCCGAACATCGTGGTGAAAGTGCCTATGATCCGTGATGGCGTGAAGGCGATCCGTTACTTCAGCGAAAAGGGAATTAAAACAAACTGTACGTTGGTGTTCTCTGCTGGTCAGGCTATTCTGGCGGCTAAAGCCGGTGCAACCTATGTGTCTCCGTTCGTAGGTCGTTTAGATGATGTATCGACAGACGGTATGCAGCTGATTGACCAGATCGTGCAGATTTACAGCAACTATGGTTACCAGACACAGGTACTGGCGGCTTCGGTGCGCCACGTAATGCACCTGGTGCAGTGCGCTGAGATTGGTGCCGACGTGGTTACCTGCCCGCTGAACGTAATCACCAGCCTGCTGAACCACCCACTTACCGATATCGGTCTGCAGAAGTTCCTGGCCGACCACGCCAAAGGAAATAAATAATTATTAATGAGTAATGATTAATGAGTAATGGAGCATACAAGCTTTATTATTCATTAATCATTATTAATTACTCATTCCAAAAAAATGTACATCATCAAAGTTAAAGGCAAGGCTAAAATTCCGGATTACATACAGTTGCGCGACAGCAATTTTGTGCTGATAGCTTATTTCCGGGCCGACCGGCCGCTTAAAAACCTGGACCGTTACGGGCTGGAAGGTAAAGAAGATGCGCTGGCCGCTTTGATAGAGTCGTTGGAATTTGGTAAACTGCAGAAATTAGAGATTTAAGTAGCGTAACGTACCCATGAGTTTTTCCTCTTCACCCGTAGTATCCCTTCGCGATGTAGCTGTTTACCAGGACAGCAATACCATTCTGAGTGGCGTATCCTTTGATATCGAGAAAGGGGAATTTGTGTACCTGGTGGGGCGCACAGGCAGTGGGAAAAGCTCTTTACTTAAAACGTTGTATGCGGACCTGCCTTTGCTGACGGGCGCAGCTACTGTTTCTGATTTCAACTTAAGCAAACTTCCACGCACTAAAATTCCTTTTCTGCGTCGCCGTCTGGGTATTATTTTCCAGGATTTTCAGTTGTTGTTCGACCGTACAGTGGCCGAGAACCTGAGCTTTGTGCTACGCGCAACAGGCTGGAAAGACAAAAGCAAAATAAAGCAGCGCATTTCGGAAGTGCTGATGCGAGTTGGCCTGGATGCTGCTGCAAACAAAATGCCACACCAGCTATCAGGAGGGGAGCAGCAACGTATTGTAGTAGCTCGCGCCCTGCTGAACGAGCCTGTAATCCTGATCGCCGACGAACCAACCGGTAACCTCGATCCGATCGTGGCCGATGGCATTATGCAGCTGTTTATGGAAATTAACAACAGCGGCACGGCCATCCTAATGGCTACCCACAACTACGAGATCATCAACCGTTATCCAAAACGGGTTTTAAAATGCGAAAGCGGCAAAGTGCTGGATTCCAACAAAGAAACTTTCGCTTTTACAACCGCCAGCTACTAAGCAGCCTCTCTTTCAGGTTAACAGTGTTTTAGATAACCAGCTATAGTTTATAGTTGGTAGAATTTATTCTGTTGGCTTTCACAGTAGATACGCTTTAACCCTGCTAAACTATAGTTTTAAACTTCGTGTGGGTGAACTATAGCTATATCTTCCGAAACTATAGCTTGTTTATATTCCGGTATAAGTTTTTACGAGTTTTCGAACCCAGTCATTCAGATCCGGATACACTTTAAAACCGAGCGTTAGGGCGCTGTAAACTATAGTTATAACTATAGACCGCACAGCAATATCGAGGTACACATTGCCCAGGTAAGGAATAAGGTAAGACACTCCCAATGCCACCAAAGCAATTATGGTTATGCCCAGCGAACTCCAGGCGAAGGGCTGCATTTTGTATGCCCATAGCACAAAGAACATCCGCAGCAGGTTAATAAATACCAACGACAGCATAGTGGCAAAAGCAGCCCCGTTCATGCCGTAAAGCGGAATAAAAATAGAGTTTGTCCAGATGGTGAGGCCCGCCAGCACAATATTAAACAGCAGGTCCCAGCGATATTTATCCGAAGTGGCCAGGATAATGCCGTTTATGCCGGTGGCCAGATCTACCAGTCGCGCGATGGCCAGAAACAGCACCACATATTTGCCGGCACTATAGGTGTCGGGCATGAAAGAGAACAGGTTATCAAGGTTGGCCCAGATGCCTATAAAAAGCAGCAGCCCGATGATCAGGTTTATGAGCGTGATCTGCTTGTAAAATTTTGCCATGCCCGGCATGTTTCTTTCCTTCCAGAACTCCGCCACCTGCGGGAAAGCGATCTTGAAAATGGCCAGCGCAGGTGTAACAATGGCACTCGTCATGTAAAAGGCAGTAGTGTAAATCCCGTTGTCGCTCAAACTTACAGAACTGATCATTACCTGGTCCACGGACTTGATGATGGTGACCGAAATGTTACCCATAAACGTGAACAGCCCGAAAAACAGCATCTCCCGGAAAGGAACAATGCTTACCGCCTCTGAGAATGCAGGACGTATGTGGAATTGCTTCAGCCACATAGTATACCCGATCAGCACGAGCGCAATGGCAGAGTTGGCAGCCACGTACAGTAGCACAAACATCTCAAAATCCATCCAGCCAAAACTATAGGCCAGCAGCAACACCAGTATCAGTACCCGCGACAGGAAATCCTTGACAAAAGACGAAACTATAGTTTTGAAAAGCGACCGCAGGTAAGCCGTGAACAGGTTAAACAGCAGCGTGAAGAACGCCAGTGGAATAATGTAGTAATAGTAATCGAGCAGCAGCGAAGAGTTCTCGCGGTAATAATCGGCAACTACAGGCTTGAAAATGATGAACAGCGCCGTCATGAGTGCAAACCCGAACATCGGTACTGAGAGCAACACAAACAGGAAGCCGTGGTGTTGTTTCTCCTTATTGCGGAAGTACGGGAAGTACCGCACGCTCATGTTCACGAAGCCCAGGGCGGCAAACTGTGCGAACATCTCGGCTATAGTTAGCAGCAAGCGCGTTAAACCAACCTGTTCTTCATCCAGGATGTTCGGGAAAAGGATAAGTACATTCACGTACCCGATGGCAATGCCGGCATACGAGATGATGGTGTTCCAGATGCCTTCGCGCTGTAATTGTCTACTCATTGGCTAAAGTCAGAGAGCAAAGGTAAAGTTTTTGGGGATAGTAAAGTAACTATAGATTCGCCTTTGCAGGCCGACCAACCTGAACAAAATCTTTCAGGAATTTTAAAGCCAGCTCGCTGCTTTTACCTTCGTAAGTGGACCCTACTGTTTCGTTGTAGTATTTCGCTCGCTGGTATACATTCGGCTTTTCGTGCAGGTGTTGTTGTAGCAGGTGCTTCAGTTCCTCGTAACCAGCAGGAGCATCAACCAAACCGTGCGCGATAAACCCGTAATAATCGTCCAGTTTTTCGGTTGGGTTCATGTTATAAAAGATGGACCACACGTTCAGTAAAACTGCTTCTAAGTGGATGCCGGAGTTGCCGCTGATCTGTACATCTACCTGGCGCAGATAATCGAAGGTAACTATAGTTCGGCTATCAGAGAGGCTGATGTTAGTGCCTATAGTTGAGAGTGCGTTAAAGTCACGTTTGTCGCGGGGGTGGGGGCGTAGTATAAAGTGTATGGACGGGAAATCTGAACTTAATTGGCGTATCAGCTTTCCGATTTCCCCTAAATCGTCCATCAGGTTGCAGCCAATGCCTATCGTTTGTATCTGTTGGTTTCTGTTACGGAACGGCACAAAAGCATCCGCTTTAGGCATCCCTATCAGCTCTACTTTTCCCTCTATGGGCCCGCAGATTTTATATTTCTGCAGCGCATCCTGTCCCTCCAGCAGATTCAGGTCAAACTGCAGTGGCGGAAATATAGGGCTGACGCTGGCGTGCTGAATATAAATTGTTTTGATACCTGCCGCCTTAGCAGCTAACAACATGGATCGGGCATCGGCATTGTGGTCGTTGGCAAAAACTATGGCTGCGGGTTTATATTTTCGGAGCTTTTGGAGGTACACTTCATAAAAACCAACGGCATCGAACAGTATATCATAAAACCGTAGCGTGCTCTGCTTTTTGCGCTTCAGAAACTGGAAGTAAAGGGGAAGGAACTTATAGTAATAGAATAGTTTCCGGCGCAGAGAAATGCGCTGGACCGTTTTATTGTACTTGCCTATTTCCTTGCTCTGCCCGGCTACAAAAACGGCATTCGGCAAACCGTGTTTTATGAACTGCAGGCTATCCACATTATTCTGGCTGACCACATACAGCCATACCTTGCCCTGTAGTTGCTCGCTATGCTCAACGTTTTTAAAAAGATTACCTATAAGCCTGACCAAACTATAGCCAAGTACTTTAAGGAAACGCCTGAGCGGTTGAGCAGGAGACACAGCATTTTTGGCACTCTCTGGCAGTCTGTAAAAGCCTTCCGAAAAGTGCAGGTGCAGGATGTTGCTGTAAAGGGCGTACCAGTTTTTCACGAGTTATACCATGTCCCAGGTGAGGGGAGTGCCGGCTTTTATGTTAGTAGCAGCAGCTTTGCCCAACAGTTCCTCGTAATGCTTGGGCGCCAGGCCTAACCCCGGTCGGATGACACGGATATTTTCTTTTGTAAACGCTTCGCCGGCAGCTATGTCTTTAGCAGCATAAACCGAGCGTTTAAACAGGCGGCTTTTCTCTTCGGCTTTCTGCACGCCATACTGCACGTGTCCCATAGCCTGCCAGGCCCTTTCCGATTCCACAACCAGCAGCTTCAGTTCTTCTGGCTCCAACGAGAAGGCTGAATCCACACCGCCATCCGCGCGGCGCAGGGTAAAATGTTTTTCGATAACCGTGGCACCCAATGCTACGGCTGCCACAGCTGCACCTACACCCATCGTGTGGTCCGATAAGCCAACCTGCACGGTATAAAGTTCGCGCATGTGAGGGATGGTCAGCAGGTTTGTGTTTTCGGGAGTAGAAGGGTAGGTGCTGGTGCATTTTAAAAGAATGAGTTCCCTGCAACCGGCTTCCTGTAACACCTGAACGCCTTCGGCCACTTCCTGCACGGTAGCCGCGCCTGTACTCATGATGACCGGTTTGCCGGTAGCTGCTACTTTACGCAGCAGCGGATGGTCAGTATTCTCAAAAGAGGCGATCTTATAAACCGGTGCGCCCAGCTCTTCCAGGAAATCAACGGCAGTCTCATCAAACGGCGACGAAAAAGCGATCATACCGCGTTCTCTGGCCCGTTCAAAAATAGGTTTATGCCATTCCCAGGGCGTATAGGCCTCTTTGTAGAGATCGTATAGTTCACGACCTTTCCAGAGCGAGTTCTCATCTTCGATGGTAAAAGCGCCGGGCAAGGTCATGGTGTCGGCGGTGTAGGTCTGTAGTTTAATGGCATCGGCACCGGCGTCGGCGGCGGCATCAACTATAGCCAGTGCCCGCTCCAGCGACTGGTTGTGATTGCCCGACATTTCGGCAATAATAAAAGGCTTATGGTTAGCACCAACCAGGCGGCCGGCTATAGTTATATCGTTGATCATGATTGTCTGAACTTATAGTTGTTAAAGCAGCTCCAGCACAAAACGGTGCGCTTCCGGGTGGTTAGGGTCTGGTGTACCGTAGCTGAAACCGGCTTTCTCAAATGCTCTTACCGATGCCATGTTATCCTGCTGCACTAGTCCTTCTACCTCCTTCACTTGCGGAACCTCCTTTTGCAGTTGTGCGATGCCTTTCTGTAGCACCGTATGTCCCAACCCTTTGCCCCGGAAATCTCTGCTGATCAGGTAGCTTATAGTTGCTTTCTCAGCTTTTATATCGAACCGGATCTGTGCTGCAGGAGTGCCGGCTGCTTCTGCAATATAAAATTTAGAGGTCGCATCGTCAAGTTTGGCGGTAAACCAGCGGGTGTGATTTTCCAGCAGGATTGGCTGCGGGTTAAAAGACCGCTGGCGTACTTCCGGATCGTTGTTCCAGTCGTACACCAGTTGCAGATCAGCTATAGTTGCTTTCCGGAGTATCAGGCCTGCCCGTAGGCTTAACTGCAGAAATACCGTACGCAAACGCTCATCGCTATGACCATCGAAAAAGCGACGTTGTATAGTTACCAGTTCTTCAAATTCACTATCAATAGCTGCAGGCAACGCATCCATTGTATAGGGCTGGGCAATGCCACTTTTTATCAGGAAGTGATAGAGTCCTGACTGGTTATCTGCGGTTTGAAGAATGAACAACTTACCGCCTACCGCTGCATACTCGTAGGCCACGCCACTTGCCGATGTAACAGCTATGGCGCACTGTTGCATTAGTTTGCACATCTGTTCGGCATCCAGGTTCTGGTGTAAACTATAGATTGGTTTATCCTGAAGCCAGCTTTGTAGTTGGGGAAGGTGTTTGTAAGCGCTGCCAACTATGATTTCTATAGTTGTAGTTTTATGTAAAGCAGCTATTTCCTGCGCTAACCTGAGTGTATAGTTTTCGGGGTCTGCACCGCCTAAGTTTAAGAGTAGTTTACTGTTGCCGTTTGGAAGCGTTCTTTCTTGCCGGGCCACTTTTAAAAAAGGGGCACGAAGCAGGGCATATTCCGGACCCAGCAGCAGTTTGGTATAGGGGGCAATGCTATAGTTGTCGGGTGCCACGCCACCTGCCTGGTTCAGTACCACATCGGCCACAAACCGGTAGGCATGGATATCGTCTATACAAATCAATTGCGCTCCCCGTGCTTTTATAGTTTGCTGATAGTCGGTATCAAAACTATAGCCATCCAGCACCACCATTTCTTCTTCGGAGATGTAGGCAGCCAGTTCATAGTTAAAGCGTTCCTCAGTTGGGGCACATACCGGCAACGTGATCAGGCCATGGCAAGTCTCCAGTATCTGGCTCTTCAGGGCATCATCTGGTTCCTGAATGGCAAACACGCATTCAAAATCATCGCGCAGCATACCGGCCAGCGCCAGCGACCGGACCACATGGCCCAACCCAATCCGGCTGTTGCCATCGGCACGGAAAATGATGCGACGTTTTGTGGATGCTTCAGTCAATGTGATGTAACAGTTTATACTTTAGCTCTGCCAGTTTCCAGTCCGTTTCGTTGTCGATGTCCTGCACCTCCAGTTCTTCGAGTTCTATGGCGCCTGAATTTTCAGTGAAGAGTTTCTTTGACCGCTGGAAGCTAACTGTCTTAAACCAGTAGAACTGGCCGGCATCGTGGTAGGCAGCGGGCAGGTCCTGGGAGCGGCTGTTGAGATGCTCCGGCCAGTTCATGCTCACTTTAGCTTCCTGTAGTTTCAGGCTGCGCCAGATGGGGTAACTGTATTTCAATACCGGAAACACGGTGTCATAGTGCTGGCTGTTCAGCAGGTCATACGCTTCTTTCAGGGCACTAATCCTGACAAGCGGCGCTGTTGGGTAAAGGCAGCAACCTACAGCAAACTCCTGTTTAAGTCCGGCATATTCTTTCAGCACCTCCAGCAGTACATCGGCCGTTGTGGCATAGTCATCGGCTGTAGCGTTACTTCTCAGGAAAGGCACTTTCGCCCCATACTGCTCCGCTATAGTTGCGATCTCTGCGTCATCTGTCGATACCATTACTTCATCAAACAGCCCGGAGGCAATGGCAGCTTCTATGGAATAAGCTATGATCGGCTTACCTAAGAACGATTTTATATTCTTGCGCGGAATACGTTTGCTGCCGCCACGGGCTGGTATGATGGCAATGGCTTTCATCCAACAAATTCCTTCACCTTCTCAATTACAAATTCCTGTTCTTCTGCCGTCAGACTTGGGTACATAGGCAGGCTCAGACACTCGCTATAGTAAGCTTCAGCTTCCGGGAAATCGCCTTTTTTATAGCCCAGGTTTCTGTAGTACGGCATGGTGTGTGCCGGAATGTAATGCACCTGTGCAAAAATGTTATGCCCGCGCAGAAAATCGTATAGGCCTTTTCGGTCAGCTACTTTAATAACATACAAATGGTACGCATGGCCGGTGTCGCCGTTTTCGGATAAGGCCTCTGCAGATGTGCCCAATACTTCAATGCCGGCTATAGTTTCAAATGCTTCGTCATACACCTTGGCAATGCCTTTACGACGGGCAAGGCCGGCATCGGCGCGACGCAATTGTGTAACACCTAAGGCACAGAGCATATCCGGAATTCTATAGTTGTAGCCCAGTTCCTGCATCTCCATGTACCAGCCGCCATGGTTTTCTTCCATCAGTTGCGGGTCGCGGGTAATGCCGTGGGTGCGCAGTTTCAGCAGTTCCTGGTATAGTTCGTCGGAGTTGGTTGTGATCATGCCGCCCTCGCCGGTTGCAATGTGCTTTACCGGGTGGAACGAGAAAATAGCCAGATCAGCATATTTGCCGTTTCCGCATAGTTGTTTCTCGCCGTTACTATCCATAAAATAACCGCCAGGGGCATGGCAGGCATCTTCTATGATCCAGCAGCCAAACTCATCGGCCAGTTTTCTGAATTCTTCCAGGTTTACCGGGTTGCCGGCAAAATCGACAGGGATGAGGCCGGTATAGTAGCCTTTGGGCTTGCTTTCCAGCATCACACGTACCTTATTTATATCAAGCAGAGCAGTCTCAGGGTCGATGTCTGCAAATTCAACGGTACCGCCGCAATAGCGCACGCAGTTGGCCGAAGCCACAAAAGTGATCGGCGTTGTGATCACCCTGGATTCTTCGTTCACGCCCAGTGCCAGTGTACATAAGTGCAAAGCCGCTGTGCCATTGCTTACGGCTACTGCATATTTTGCGCCTACATAGTTGGCAAAAGCCTGCTCAAACTCAGCTACTTTAGGTCCCTGTGTCAGGAAATCAGATTGCAACGTTTCAATCACTGCATCGATATCTTCCTGCGTAATATGCTGGCGACCGTAGGGAATTGGCTTCATCTCTTTAATGAATAATTAGGAATGAATAATGAATAATTTTAAATGTAATAAAATGAGAATTAATCATTACACATTAAATGCCGGGTCTACATGCTGGCGTATCTGGTCGCGTAGTTGCTCGGCTGACAGCCACTCGTCGTTGGTACCGGAGTTGTATTTAAAGCCCATCGGTACCATTTTACCATTAAATGCTTTCAGGAAATCTTCGGTCGCCCAGGTTGGTGTAGACGGCAGGATCACATAATATTTATCCAGCTCCACCGTGTTCAGCGAATCTGTTTCCGTAATCATTTCTTCGTGCAGTTTCTCGCCCGGACGAATGCCTACAATCTCCTGTTTGCAATCCGGACCAATAGCTTTTGCCAGCTCTGTGATCACGTAAGATGGAATTTTAGGAACGAAGATCTCACCGCCCCAATGCGTTTCCAGGGCATGGAATACCATTTCTACACCTTCTTCCAGGGAGATATTGAAACGGGTCATGTCCTGGTGAGTGATAGGCAGCACACCTTCCTCGCGTTTTTTCAAAAAGAATGGCACAACAGAGCCCCGTGAACCGATCACGTTGCCATAGCGTACCACCGAAAACTTAATGTCGCGTTTGCCTTTCATGTTGTTAGCGGCCACAAACAGCTTATCGGAGCATAGTTTGGTAGCTCCATACAGGTTTATAGGCGCAGCCGCCTTATCAGTCGAAAGGGCCACCACGTCCTTCACGCCGCTGTCCAGGGCCGCATTGATCACGTTCTCAGCGCCCAACACGTTGGTCTTGATGCACTCCATCGGGTTGTACTCAGCAGCAGGCACCTGCTTCATAGCGGCGGCATGCACAATGATGTCGATGCCTTCGCAGGCGCGCTTAAAACGCTCACCGTCACGCACATCGCCGATAAAATACCGGATAGCCTTGTATTTGCTGTGCGGAAAGGTCTGCGACATTTCAAACTGCTTCAGTTCATCGCGCGAATAAATGACCAGGCGCTTCACATCCGGGAAACGGGCAAATACCATCTCCACGAATTTTTTACCAAACGAGCCCGTGCCGCCCGTTACCAAAATAGACTTATGATTCAGGTCTAATGCCATGCTGATTTTATACTTTTTGAGTGCGGCAAACTATAGCCAACATTTGTGGTGCAAGTTACTATTTAATTGTTGATTGTTGAATTGTTGACTGCTGTCAGTTGAACTTTTAACACATAACTCTTAACTAAAAACTATAAATCGTATCTTTCGGGCTATACCCTTAACCTATGCTGAAAAAGTTACTCTTCCGCATTCTTCATACAGCCAGCTATTATTTCCGTTATACTTCGGTGCTGCATCATGCTTCTAAAAGGGTGGTAGCGCCAACACAGGTTATTTACTTTAATGAGCAGGAACAGGAATTTCTGGAACAGTCGGCGGCCAGCTTTAACTATAGTTTAGATTATACTTTGGGTTACCGCATTAAGCCCCAGTTTATAGTTACGCTGCAGGATGTAACTTTTTTAGGTAATTCGGGTGCAATAGTGCAAGGTGGTAAAGTTGTGGTAGAGTCGGTGTTTGATGGGAGCAGGCTTTCAAAATCGCCGGCATTTAAAACGCCCGCCTTTATGTTATCCAAGACCAGGCCCGGACTTTATACTTCGGTGCTGCATTTGCCCTGGGCCGAAAATAACAACTACCACTGGTTCTTTGATTGCCTGCCGCGTTTATACTTTTTATTACAGCAGGTGCAGGAGCCGATCCAGCTCATCATGCGCCGCGATCTGCCTGCCTACCAGTACGAAACGCTGCAATTTTTACTGCAGGAGCACCCGAATGTAGAAGTGATGTATATTGGGGAGCACGAAAAGTGGGAGGTGGAGCAGTTTATTCTTCCGTCGTTCATCTCTAACCCGCAGAGCGGCTATCTGCCATTACAAGTTAGCCAGTGGCTGCGCGAGGCTATCTGGAAAGGATATCAGGTAAAGCATACCGGGAGCAAAAAACGAATTTACATCAGCAGGAGCAAGGCTAAAACGCGTCGGGTTTTGAACGAGCCGGAATTATTGCCTTTGCTGTCCAACTATGGATTCGAGATTGTTCGCGCAGAAGAACTCAGTTACCAAGAGCAGGTGCAGCTCTTTTATAATACCGAGGCCGTTATAGCCCCCCACGGCGCCGGGCTGACGAACCTCCTGTTCGCGGAGAACTGTAAAGTGCTGGAACTACACCCGGCCAACCTGGTGAAAACCCATTACTTTCTGTTATGCAAAGGCTTAGGGTTTGATTATACAAGTGAAATAGGAACAGGAGGTGATTCATCTGAAAACTTTACAGTAGTTATAAAAAGGGTAGAGGCCTGGTTTTCTGAACTATAGTTTGCTGATCTTTAGTCTGAATCAGGATTTTCAGGATTTGGGGTTTTGCTATAGTTGGGGCAGCTATAGTTCTATAGTTGGTGTCGGTCCAACCACCCCTGCCCCTCCTTATCCAAGGAGGGGAACTCTGACATTGCTATAGTTGGAGCTATAGTTCTGTAGTTACAGCCCACGAGCAGGTAGGCATAGCCTACCCCAAGGAATTACAACCACGAGAAAATAACCGATCTGCTTCAACCAAGAGCAGATACAGCAACTATAGATTAAGCTTTAGCTATCGAATTGATATCAGTCTTTGGGTTGAGCGCCTTTGACTTGTTGCGGTGCCGTCAGGCAATCCGAGCGCAGCGAGGATAGCAAGAAGGCAGCAGCGCGATGCCCAAAGACCGGGCCTCCCGGCCCGGGAGGGAGCCAAGCAAACTATAGAACTATGGGTTAGTAGAGCTCCCAGGATTAGAGTAAACTATAAAACAATGGCTTGGTTCGGATGGCAGGCAAAGTCAACTATAGAACTATAGCTATTCAAACTATAGGACAAATAAGATCCCTCGACTTCGCTCTGGATGACAAAGAAGCAACTATAGTCTGAGATAGATTTCTCACTGCGTTCGAAATGACAATAGTGGAAATATAGGACATATAAAATCCCTTGTAGCTATGCTAGCTCTTTTTCGACTCGCATCTCAAGAATGCTCGGTTGACATTTATCGTAAGTATTGAACTACAGATCTCTACTAAAACAAAAAACGCAGCAGGACCAAACCTGCTGCGTTTTTCAAATGAACAATAAACAAAAAATTACTTCTTCGCTTTTAGCTTTGCTGCGGTTTTCGGTTTAGCAGCAGCTTTCTTGGCTGGTGCTTTTTTGGCAGCAGGTTTCTTTTCAGCAGTTGTAGTTTCTGCTTTCTTTTTAAAACCACCTTTCCCTTTTTTCTCAGGCGTTGCTTCTGCCAGGTCTAAACATTCCTGCAGTGTTAACTCGGAAGGCTCTTTGCCTTTTGGGATTTTGACGTTCTTTTTACCGACAACAATATAAGGACCATAACGGCCATTCAGTACCTGCACATCCGGGTTCTCGTCAAAGGTTTTGATCATTTTCTCAGCATCGGCTTTGCGCTTCTGCTCGATCAGGGCAATCGCCTCTTCCGGGGTAATATACAGTGGGTCCATGCCCTTTGGCAGGGAGTAGAACTTGCTGTTGTGGCTGATGTACGGACCAAAACGACCGATGGCAGCTTTCATCTCCTTGTCTTCGTAGTTGCCGACAACACGTGGCAGTTTAAACAGTTCCAGCGCATCTTCCAGCGTAATACTCTCCAGAAACTGCCCCTTGCGAAGGCTGGCGTACACGGGCTTTTCACCTGTTTCCGCATCCTCTTCACCCAACTGCACATAGGGGCCAAAACGACCCAGCTTGGCGATCAGTTTTTTGCCGGTGTTCGGGTCTGTTCCCAGTTCGCGGGCACCAGATACGGCCGCCCGGTCAATCGTCTCACTCGACTCAATGCGCTTGTGAAATTTTTCATAGAATTTTTCGAGCATCGCCTTCCATTCTTCATGGCCCTGGGCAATCTCGTCAAACTCGGCTTCTACTTTAGCTGTAAACGAGTAGTCGATCACGGTAGGGAAGTGCTCTACCAGGAAATCATTCACCACCATTGCCATATCCGTCGGGAACAGTTTGGCTTTTTCGGCGCCGGTTATTTCGGTTTTGGTCTGGCTGTTGATCTGGTCTTTCTGCAAGGTAAGCACGCGGTAAGGGCGCTCTTTTCCTTCGCGACTGTCTTTTTCTACGTACCCACGTTTCTGTATTGTCGAGATGGTTGGGGCATACGTAGAAGGACGCCCGATGCCCATTTCCTCAAGTTTCTTTACCAGGCTTGCCTCTGTATAGCGGGCGGCCGGGCGGGAGTAACGCTGCGTAGCCAGCATCTGGCGCAAAGCTATAGTCTGGCCAACCGAAAGCGGAGGCAACATGCCCTTCACATCCTCATCCTGCACATCCTCATCATCTTTCGACTCAATGTATACTTTCAGGAAGCCTTCAAATTTGATGACTTCTCCGGTTGCAATCAGTTTTTCAGGTTGGGTAGAGATACCTATTGTTGCAGTCGTTTTCTCTATTTCTGCATCGGCCATCTGCGAGGCAATAGCCCGTTTCCAGATCAGTTCATACAGACGTTGCTCGTTGCGGTCGCTGCTTACTTGCAGCTGCGAGAAATCTGTGGGGCGAATGGCTTCGTGCGCCTCCTGTGCGCCTGATGATTTTGTTTTGAAGCGACGTGTCTTTACAAACTTTTCGCCAAATGATTGCTGAATAGCATTGGCAGCACCGGAAATAGCTTCATCCGACAGGTTTACGGAGTCAGTACGCATGTAGGAGATCTTACCGGCCTCGTACAGGCGCTGGGCTACGGTCATGGTCTGCGCTACCGAAAAATATAGTTTACGGCTGGCTTCCTGCTGCAGGGTAGAAGTAGTGAAGGGAGGAGCGGGGCTGCGCTTCAGCGGCTTCTTCTCCAGGTTCTCTATCGTATAGCTGGCGCCAAGACACTTTTCTAAAAATGCCTGTGCTTCTTCTTCGGTCTTAAATTTGGTCGGCAGTTCGGCTTCCAGGGTACGGCCCTGTACATCAAACTGTGCAGTTATCCTGAAAGCGGCTTCTGCTTTAAAACGCTCTATTTCGCGCTCACGCTCCACCACCAGACGTACCGCCACCGACTGCACACGCCCGGCCGACAGACCCGTTTTGATCTTTTTCCATAGCACCGGCGACAGCTCAAAACCTACCAGCCTGTCGAGTATACGGCGGGCTTGCTGGGCATTTACCAGGTCCATGTCTATCGTTCGTGGCGAACTGATAGCGTTCAGAATGGCATTTTTAGTGATCTCCCTGAAAACGATGCGGCGCGTTTTAGCATCATTCAGGTTCAGGGCTTCGGTTAGGTGCCAGGATATGGCTTCTCCTTCGCGGTCATCATCCGATGCAAGCCATACAGTTTCTGCTTCCTTGGCTAATTTGCGGAGCTGGGCTACTACCTCTTTTTTATCGCTGCTGATGACATAGGTTGGCTTAAACCCGTTCTCTATATCAATGGCATTATTGTCCTTAGGCAGGTCGCGTACGTGGCCGAAGCTCGACTTAACAACGAAATCTTTCCCTAAATACCCTTCTATTGTCTTTGCCTTCGCAGGCGACTCTACTATTACTAAGTTTTTTATCATGCTTTGTTTCCCAACCGGTCTGAGCTCAAATTTGCCCAAAGTTCATATTTTTTTTCTAACAAATACAACCTCCTATGCAGAACATAGGTTTAATAGTGCTTAAATTACTTCCCCGTTACAAACTGTTTTATACTTAAGCACCTAATACGGTTATACTTGTAAAACCTATGCAACGCTATTTATACCTGTGCCGGCACGCCGAAGCCCAGGACACCTATCTGCTGCAATCTGATTTTGAGCGCGACCTCACACCCGAAGGTATACGGCAGGCGCATGAAACAGGCAAATGGCTGCGCGAACAGTATCAGAAAACCGATGCTATCGTTTCGAGCCCGGCACGGCGCGCTGGTGCTACCGCCCGTATCCTGTCCGAACGGCTTTATTTTGATGCCGAGAAAATTACCTATGCCCCGGATATCTACAACCCAAAAGAATCGCAGCTGCTGAAAACTATAAGCCAGTTACCGGCTACCGTACAGAAAGCTATAGTTGTATCGCATAACCCCGCCCTCACGCAATTGCTCAGGAGCCTGGTAAACAAAAATTTACCTTATCTGGAGCCGGGCCAGGTAGCAGTCATTGCCGCCGATCTGGAAACCTGGGAAGATATCTTTATAACAGAGGCTACGCTGCTCGGTACCAATCTGCCGCAGCGCGTTTAGTTATTTTGTTTTGGCTAAAGCCCTATTTATAGTTAGTTTAGGGGGTCGGGCCGAAGGCATAAACCTATACAACTGAAGAAACACCATGGCAACAACCACAGTGGCCGTTATAAACCAAAAGGGTGGCACCGGTAAAACCACCACTACCATTAACCTGGGCAGCGCCCTGAGCAAATTAGGAAAACGCGTATTGCTTGTAGACCTTGACCCACAGGCAAACCTCTCGTACTCGCTGGCTGTAACCGAAACAAAGGCTACGCTGGCTGATGCCTTTTTAGGAAATAACACCCTGCAGGAAGTGCTCGTTGAAAAAGACGGGTTGTGGGTGGTGCCGGGCTCCAACGAGCTGGTAGATGTGGAAATATCGCTGGTGGCTCAGCCGGAACGCGAGAAGTTTCTGAAAAACATGCTGCAGGACCTGAAAGGATTCGACTATATCCTCATCGATTGTCCTCCTTCGCTGTCGGTTTTAACACTCAACGCACTTACCTCAGCCACCGAAGTGCTCATTCCTCTGCAGATGGAAGTGCTCACATTACAGGGCCTCGATCAGATCATGAATACGGTCCAGAAAATAAAAAAAGCGTTCAATCCGCAACTTAAAATAAAAGGGATCGTAGTTGTCATGTTTGATGTGCGCAGAAAGCTAAGCCAGGAAGTGCTGGAATACCTCCGCGAAAACGTGAAAGAACACATCTTTAACCAAAGTATACGCCTTAATGTTAAACTTGCCGAAGCGCCCTCATTTGGTAGAAGCATAATGGACTACGACCCTGCTTCAAACGGCGCGAAAGATTACAAAGCACTTGCCGAAGAGTTCATCTCCGGTTAACCAACGCTTTTTTTACATTTGAACGAACAGATTAATTAAACTATTTTGCATTACATTCGGTGTGTACTATATTTCGAAATTAGTATCAGATCAGGATTAGAAAGAGATTTCAGTGCAACTTTAAGTAGTAACGCAACTCAACTTATATGGCCTTAGGTAAAAACTTGAAGCTGAGCAAAGACAAGCTCATCAGTGACGTGGAAGGCAGTACCGCTAACGCTCCGCAGGCGCCTAAAACAACAACAGGTGCCCGTAAAACTTCCGCTGCAAAGGTGGCACCAGTGCCTGTAACTACTGCCGAGGAAGGCAGAACAGCACAGTCGCCGAACGCCAGAACCACCAACGGAAGTGAGAATGGAAACGGTAACGGCAACGGGAATGGAAATGGAAAAATGACGGACGAAAAACTGCTGCAGAACCCCGACTACATTAATGAGCAACTGAACAGGGTATTGTACGCGCTTGATGCCTTTAAAAAGGGTGATATTTCGGTGCGACTTACCAAACAGAACAACGATATTTTTGCTGAGATAGCCGAAGCCTACAACTCGATGGTGGAAATGATCGGTGGTGTAGGTGGCGAGGTATCCCGTATCTCGAAAGTAGCCGGTGTGGAGGGTAACCTGAAAGCACGTGCCTCTGCCGAGAACGCTTCCGGTTTCTGGAAGGACATGATCAACAACATCAACGGTCTTGTAGACTCAATTGCGGTACCGGTACTTGAGGTAGGCAAGGTACTAAAGAACATCTCGCGCGGTAACCTGGACGAAACATTCCAGATCCCGGTGTCAGGTGACTTTAAGGTGATGGCGGAAACGATAAACCGTACCATCGACAACCTGAACCTGTTTGCCGGTGAGGTAACGCGTGTGGCCCTTGAAGTGGGTACCGAAGGTAAACTGGGTGGCCAGGCATCGGTGCCAAACGTGGCCGGTGTATGGAAAGACCTGACCGATAATGTAAATACCATGGCCTCGAACCTGACCTTACAGGTACGGGACATTTCGAATGTGGCAACTGCTGTAGCGAAAGGTAACCTGGCCCAAAAGATTTCGGTGGATGTTGGTGGTGAGTTTGCCCAGCTGAAGGACAACATGAACCAGATGGTGGACTCGCTGAACGTATTTGCGGACGAAGTAACCCGTGTGGCACGTGAAGTAGGCACAGAAGGTAAACTGGGCGGACAAGCCAAAGTGCCGAATGTAGGCGGCGTTTGGAAAGACCTGACCGACAACGTGAATACCATGGCCAGCAACCTTACCTCTCAGATGCGTGATATTGCCAACGTATCAACAGCGGTTGCAAAAGGCGACCTGACCCAGAAAATTACGGTGAACGTACGCGGCGAGATGGCCGACCTGAAAGACATCATCAACCAGATGGTGGATTCGCTGAACGTATTTGCCGGTGAGGTAACCCGTGTTGCCCGCGAGGTAGGAACAGAAGGTAAACTGGGTGGCCAGGCCAATGTACCAAAAGTAGAAGGTACCTGGAAAGAGCTGACCGAGAATGTGAACCTGATGGCCAGCAACCTGACACTGCAGGTACGCGATATTGCCAACGTAGCAACGGCAGTGGCAAAAGGCGACCTGACGCAGAAAGTATCTGTGGATGTGAAAGGCGAGCTGGGTGAACTGAAGGATATATTGAATGAAATGGTGGACCGACTGAATGTGTTTGGCGCGGAAGTATCGCGTGTGGCACGTGAGGTGGGTACCGAAGGAATATTAGGTGGCCAGGCGAACGTACCAAACGTTGCCGGTATCTGGAAAGAACTGACCGACAACGTAAACCTGATGGCTGGTAACCTGACCAACCAGGTACGTGACATTGCCAACGTAGCCACCGCGGTGGCGAAGGGTGATCTGGCTCAGAAAGTATCAGTGGATGTGCGCGGTGAGCTTGCCGACCTGAAGGAAAACCTGAACCAGATGGTGGACTCGCTGAACATCTTCGCCGACGAAGTAACCCGTGTGGCACGTGAAGTGGGTACTGAGGGTAAACTGGGCGGACAAGCTATAGTTCCGAATGTGGCGGGTGTATGGAAAGACCTGACCGACCACGTGAACACCATGGCTGCCAACCTTACCTTACAGGTGCGTGACATTGCCAACGTAGCAACGGCGGTAGCGAAAGGCGACCTGACCCAGAAGGTATCGGTAGATGTAAAAGGCGAACTTGCTGACCTGAAAGTGAACCTGAACCAGATGGTGGACTCGCTGAACATATTTGCCGGTGAGGTAACCCGTGTTGCCCGCGAGGTAGGTACGGAAGGTAAATTAGGTGGCCAGGCATCGGTGCCGAATGTAGGCGGTGTTTGGAAAGACCTGACTGATAATGTAAATACCATGGCATCTAACCTGACAACGCAGGTACGTGGTATAGTTAAAGTAGTAACAGCAGTATCAAAAGGTGACCTGACCCAGAAACTGAGCCTTGAAGCACGGGGTGAAGTAGCAGAGCTTGCTGAAACGATCAACACGATGGTGGTTGACCTGAACAGACTGGCTGGTGAGGTATCGCGTGTGGCCAGAGTTGCGGGTGTGGAAGGTAAACTGACTGAACGTGCCACGCTGAAAGGTGTGGGCGGTAGCTGGAAAGAACTGGTAGATACCCTGAATGACCTGCTGGAATCTATAGTTACCCCGGTGCTGGAAGTATCTCGTGTAGTACGTGCTATCTCAGAAGGTGACCTGACCCAGAAAGCGGAGATCCAGACTGCCGGTGATATTCTGGATATGGCCAATGCCCTGAACCTTGCCGTTGATAACCTGAATGCGCTTCTTGGTGAGATAAATGACTCTTCGCTTGTAGTTGGTTCTTCTTCTGAAGAAATGGCTGGCAAAGGACTAGAGATGAACAAAGTAACCTTGGATGTGGCCCTGGCAATGCAGCAAATGGCTGAAGGTGCACAGAACCAGGCGTTAAAAACAGACCAGGCCTTTAAGCTGATCGAGGAGATCATGAAAGGTACTAAAGAGACTGCAAACCGTGCCGAAGTAGTGAACAAAACAGCGTTACTTGGTGAGGAAAGCTCTCAGATAGGTCTGAAAACAGTAGCGGAAGTGGTGAAGAACATGGAAGAGATTTCCAGCTCTGCAGCCCTCACTGCGAAAACGATTGAAGTATTGAGCACTCGCTCTCAGGAGATATCCAAATCGCTTGGTGTGATCACTGATATTGCGGCACAAACCAACCTACTTGCACTTAACGCTGCTATTGAGGCGGCCAGAGCAGGCGAAGCAGGACGTGGTTTTGCGGTAGTAGCCGAAGAGATCAGGAAACTGGCCGAAGGATCCCGTAAATCAGCCAGTGAGATTGCAACGCTGGTTGAGGACGTGAAGAAAGATACGGCTTCTGCTGCAACAGCGATCTCGACCATGGAAGGCCGTGTATTGAAAGGAAAGAATGCAACATTCGAAGCATCCAGCGCCTTTAAGAACATTGCGGCATCAAGTGGTGAAACGCTGAGAACGGCACAGGACATCTTAACGGCAACCGAAGTTCAGAAGTCATCTATCGGAGACGTTGTGAAGTACGTGGAAGAAGTGGTTGCCATTGCGGAACAGACAGCTTCTGGTACGCAGCAGGTAGCAAGTACAGCCAAGCAGCTTTCCACTTCGATGCAGGAGCTGACCTCATCGTCTCAGAACCTGAACGACATCGCGGCCGACCTGCAGATCAGTATCTCAGCCTTCAAACTTATTGATGGTAACATCATCTTTAACCAGGCTAAACCAAAACGACTGACTTCGATACCTGCAGGCAACGGAGCGGCCAGACGTGCCACTACCAAAGCAACAGGTCGGGTAAACAGACCGGGTAACAGCAACAACTAAGAGAGCAAGCATGCCTACCAAAAAGGATAAAGGGCAGGCAACCCCAGCGTTGCCTGCCGATGAACTGACACCTGCAACGACTAACGGGAAGGAAGAGGCGGATAAAGGAAAGGTAAATGAGCCGCTGCTGCATCTCATCGTGTTTAAGCTTGGTGCCGAATATTATGGTATTAAGATAGAACAGGTAAAAGAAGTAACGGTTACGCCTGCAATTACCCGAATGCCACGCACCCCTGACTTTGTGAAAGGAGTAGCCAATATACGCGGGGATATCATCGCTATTATGGATCTGGAAGAGCGCTTCCGGATAAGACCGGAGCCTGCTGAATCCGAGAATGGTGTAACCTATACGCTTGTAATTGAGGCAAAGGAATACAGTATTGGCGTAGTAGTAAGAGAAGTGCCTCAGTCGCTGAATCTTACGGTTTCAAAATTAGATAAAACGCCGTCTTTTTTGCAGGACATTGCCGTGCAGGAAAACTATATTGAAGGAATTGCAAAAGTAGATAACCGCCTGATCATTGTGCTGGATATGTACAAGATACTTTCAGGCGATGAGATCAGACAGTTATCAAGCTAACAAAGCAAAACATACCTTATGAAGAGAATATTGATCGTTGATGATTCTTTTTACATGCGCACCATGTTAAAGAACATGCTGACAGATGCAGGTTACGACGTAGTGGGCGAGGCCCCGAACGGGCAGACTGCCCTGGAACTGACAAAAGAGCTGGTACCTGACCTGGTGACGCTGGACGTAATACTGCCGGACAATACCGGGCTGGATGTGCTGAAAGGCATAAAAGCCGAGCAACCCGATATGAAAGTGGTGATCGTGAGTGCCGTAGGCCAGGAAGTGATCGTGAATGAGGCGATGGAAAACGGAGCGCTTGCCTATATCGTGAAGCCGTTTTCGGAAGAAAAAGTACTGGAAATAGTAAGCCAGGCGCTGAAAGAAGAATAAGCATTTCAGTACCTGCAACTATAGTTTAGAATTTTTATGAGTGTTTCGGGTACCAGGATAAGGGTGTTGCTGGCAGACCAGTCGAGCCGCGCGCGTTTAGTGCTCGGGAACATACTGGAAGAGGAGCCCGACCTGCAGGTTGCCGGCGGAGCGGTTGATGCCGATGCGCTGGTGAAGCTTGTAAAACAGCAGCGGCCGGATGTGGTACTCCTGAACTATAGTTTACCCGGCAATAAAAATCTGTTTGCACTGCAGCGGATCTTTCATGAAGCGCCGGTACCGGTTGTACTGCTGCTGAAACGTGAACAACTGACAGCAGATTTAATACAACATGCTATGCGTTTGGGTGTTTACGCGTTTGTTTCGGATACGGATCATAAACGATACCCGAACTACAGGAACATAGCAGCCAAAGTGATAGACAAGGTGCGTACTGCCCGGCTGGTAACTATAGCTGATATGGAACTACAACTGGCGAAAGTGCTGCAGGAAGCGGAAACTATAGTTACCGAAGAACCGAAGCCTGAACCACTGGTAGACTCCGTGATAGTGATCGGCGCCTCAACAGGCGGCCAGCAGGCAGTAGAATTTCTGGTGAAAGAGCTTTCTGCGGAACTGAGCGCCACCATACTGCTGGCAGTGCATTTGCCGGCTGGTTTTAGCAAATCGTTTGTGCAACGGTTGCAGCGGCAGACCGGCTTAACAGTAAAGGAAGGCAGAACAGGGCTGTTGCTAAGGCCAAATAATGTGATCGTGGCACCGGGCGGGCGCAACATGGTAGTACATCCGGTTTTAGGCAACAATGCAAACTATAAGGTTGGGTTTGCAGGAGATGAAATACAGAGTGACGAACAACCTTCTGTTGACCTGCTGATGCAATCGGTAGCGAACAGCACTATAAAACAGGTGATCGGGGTTATCCTGACCGGAATGGGGAAAGACGGGACCAAAGGAGCTGCAGCCATTTACAGGCGCGGCGGCACCATTGTGGCACAGGACAAGGCTTCTTCCACTATTTTCGGGATGGCCCGCTCTGTGATTGACAGCGGCGTATCGCACCATGTGCTGCCTCTGTCGGAGATACCACAATTCCTGAACAGTTTTGTGGCAAACAGCATTACCGCCGGCGCAACCGGCGATACTTTATGAAATCGAGAGAACAGGAATACAAAGAGATATTTATAGCAGAGGCGCTGGAGTATTTTGATGCTCTTAACCGGCATATCAGCGACCTGGAAAAACGACCGCAGGATGACCAGCTGCTGGCCGAGATTTTCCGTTTGCTGCATAACCTGAAGGCTAATGCCAAGGCCATCGGGTATCTGCGCATCTCCGATGTATCGCATAAGCTCGAAACCGCCTTCAGCCTGATTCGCAACCGGGAACTACAGTTCAGCGACGAAGTAGTAACGGTGCTGTTCGAAGGTGTGGACCTGTTAGGCGAGCTGATCCATAACATCGACAACGAAAACTATGGCGAGCCGGACCCGGTACTGCTCCGTAACCTCGATATTATAGTTGATAACCTGTCGGATAGCACGATTGAGCTGGCCAAAGTACGGCGGTACAACACGTCCAAAAACCTATCGCTGTCGGAGCTGGTGTACATCCAAATCAAAAAACTGGACCACCTGCTTAACCTGGTTGGCGAGCTGGTAATTGACCGAGACCGCATTGTGTCGATAAGCCGGGAACTGGAGAACGATGAGCTGAAAGTAGTAAGCTCGCACCTGAACCGTATTACCGAAGACCTGCAGTACAGCATTATGGATGCACGCCTGGTTAGCATTGGTTCGCTCTTTAACAAGTTCCCGCGTATTGTGCGCGATATTGCCACAGCCGAGAAAAAGGAAGTGGATCTTACGCTGGCCGGCCACGACATACAGATAGACAGGAACATCCTGCAGATCATTACCGACTCGTTGCTGCACCTGGTGCGTAACGCCATTACCCATGGCATCGAGAAACCGGAGCAGCGCATTAAAAAAGGAAAACCCGCCACAGGAAAGCTGTCGCTGGTAGCGCGCAACGACCGCGAAAACGTACAGATACAGCTGACCGATGACGGCCGGGGCATTGACCTGAGCCAGGTGCGCAAAGCTATAGTTGACCGGAATTTGCTATCAAACGCGGCGGTAGAGCATTTACCTGATACCGAGGCATTGTCGTACCTGTTCGAGCCTGGCTTTTCGCTGGCAAAAGAGGTAACAGAGTTTTCGGGCAGGGGCGTTGGACTGGATGTGGTAAAGAATGCGGTAGACTCTATTGGCGGCCGTATCCGGGTAGATTCAAAAAAAGGGGTGGGAACTACCTTTACCCTGCAACTGCCAACTTCTATCGCCGTAAAAGGTGCCCTGTTGTTTGAGGTAGATGAGATCTTCTATGCCATTCCGCTGATACATACCGAGCAGGTGGTGGCCATGGAAGTAAGTGAGCTGCACGAAGTGGGCGGAGTACTGGTAGCCGATGTGCTGGGAGAGACCATAACGGTAGTGTACCTGCACGAGCTGCTGAACGTGAAAGAGCAGGAAATAAACTTTGGAGATAAAACCAAGCTGAAAGGCCTGGTACAGAATATAATTATAGTATCTTACAACAACAGAAAACTGGGGTTGATTGTTGACAAACTATACAGGCAGCAGGATATTGTTGTAAAGCCGCTTAACAAGCCGCTCGACACGATCGACCTGTATGGAGGTGTAACCTTACTCGGATCAGGAAGTGTGTGCCTTGTGCTGGATGTACCTGCTATAACGCGGTATTTTATCAGCAAAAGACAAACGATAGCGGCCGAGTAAAATTTTTAGTAGCATGACGAATATAACGGAACCTCACGTAACTGATCTTGAACGCGACATTATTAAGGAGATACTTAATATAGGGCTTGCCCGTGCCGCTGATTCTTTTGCAGCTATTGCCAAAGATAAGGTGCTCCTGAAAGTGCCGGACATACAGCTTATAGAGGTAAAGGAGCTCCTGAAACTGGTAGCAAAATATGAGAGCACTCATTTTATTATCCAGTCGGATATAAAAGGGGAGTTTAACGGCGCTACACTCATGCTCTTCTCTAATGACCATGTAAAGCGCCTGTCAGAGGTTTGCCTGAACATGGTAGAAGTGCAGAAAGGCGAGGTTTCGGCCATGCAGGAGTCGCTGCTGCTCGAAATCAGCAATATCATTACCGGTGCGCTTGTTACACAGCTGGCCAATATCCTGAAAGCCAACATCTACGGTTCACCGCCCAAAGCACCTAAAAGCCACATTGCCGATTCGTTGAAAGATATACTGGTGCAGCACCCGTTGTTTCAGCCACTGGTGTTCACAGTCATCACCAAGTTTACGCACAACTATAAGAGTGTAGAGTTACCGCTGCTGCTCTTTTTTGACACAGGCACTTTCCTGAAGATTCTGGAAATTATCCGAGCTTTTGAAATGGACAAGAATAAACCTATCTGAAGTTTATAGTTTATAGTTTATAGTTTATAGTTTATAGTTTATAGTTTATAGTTTATAGTTTATAGTTTATAGTTTATAGTTTATAGTTTATAGTTTATAGTTTATAGTTTATAGTTTATAGTTTATAGTTTCAGCTAATCGCTGGTTATTACTTTAAAACCAAAGTCTGTAAGGTTGCTGCTATAGTTTCTGATCTATTCCCATTCTTGCCGCCGATGTCTTCTGGCTGGCTCTTTTCTGTAAATGCGCTTCTATTCGGGTTGCAATCCGGTTTCTTTAATTATAACTAATTGCAAACCAAGCGGGTATATGTTTGGCTGGTAGCTATACTTTTGATTATAGGTATAGTTTTCGTTTTTTTGCCAGCTAAATTCAATTCTTACAACTTACACGCATTTAATGAACGCATTAGGAAGACACATCCTGGTAGAATTTTACAACTGTTCTCCGGAGCTGATGAACGACGTGGTTCACATCGAGAACAGCATGGTTGCAGCTGCCGAAACGGCCGGGGCCACCGTCATTAACAGTACATTTCACCATTTCTCGCCATACGGAGTGTCCGGTGTGGTCGTGATTCAGGAAAGTCACCTTGCCATTCATACCTGGCCGGAGTACGGCTATGCCGCCGTTGACCTGTTTACCTGCGGCGATTCGGTTGATCCGTGGGTTAGTTATAACTACCTGAAAGATGCGTTCGAAGCCAGCCACGGGTCGGCCATGGAGTGCCGCCGCGGCCAGCTGGACCTTCTGAAACGAACAGAATTTAACCTGGAGTCGCTGCGTGATGTGTCGCCGCGCCCTGAGGAGAAAATTGGTACTATAACCCGCGATGTGTGGTTTACCGAGCGTGACGAGAACATTGCCCTTTCGCTAAAACATACCGGCAACCAGTTATACAAAAAAGATTCTCCTTACCAGCGCGTAGAGGTATTCGAAACCTTTGCTTATGGTAACCTTCTTACCCTGGATGGCATGGTGATGTGCACCCAGAAAGACGAATATGTGTACCACGAAATGATCACGCACGTGCCGATGTTCAGCAACCCGAAGGCGAAAAGAGCATTGGTTATTGGCGGCGGCGATGGCGGCACGGTGCGCGAATTGCTCCGCCACGAGCAACTGGAAGAAGTAACGCTGGTAGAAATTGACGAGCTGGTGATAGAAGCCTGCAAACTGCACTTACCGGAAACAGCCGTAGCGTTTGATAACCCGCGTCTGAACCTGCTGGTAGAAGATGGCATTAAGTACATAAAAGAATGCGAAGACGGCCGTTACGACCTGATCATCGTTGATTCAGCGGATCCGGTTGGTCCCGGCGAAGGCTTGTTTACCGCCGAATTCTATCAGGAAGTATACCGTTGCTTAACCAAAGATGGCATCATGATCACACAGAGTGAATCGCCACGCTTTAACAGTGCCGTGTTTGTAGAGATCTATGATACCTATAAGCAGATCTTCGGCAAAGAGAAAGTACATTGCTACCTGGCAGCCATTCCTACCTATCCGACCGGCACCTGGAGCTTCTCGTATTCTTCTAAAGGCGATGCGCATCCGCTTACGTTTGATGTAAATGCAGCATCCGCTTTCTCAAAAGCACAGGGACTGAAATACTATAACGAAGACATACACAAGGCTGCTTTTGCGCTGCCTAATTTTGTAAAAGAACTGTTAAACACTAAACCAGGTCAGGTAACCGATGAGTACTCCGCAGAACCAACAGCCTAACAGCAAAGCAGAAAAAATTGCCAACTTCGACCCAAGTGGTGTAGGAGACGTGAACGCCGGCCTTTTCGGGTTGCCGTTTACCGTAGACGAAGCCGAAGTAGTGGTGATACCTGTGCCGTGGGAAGTAACCGTATCGTATAGCGCCGGAACAGCCAACGGACCTGAAGCCGTATTTAACGCCTCGCCGCAGATAGATCTGTTTGAGCCTGCCATAAAAGATGCCTGGAAAGTAGGCATTGCCATGGAAGAGATCTCGGAGGAGTGGCACGCCGTGAGCGATGAGCTGCGCGGGAAAGCAGAAAAATACATTACCTGGCTGGAAGAAGGACAGGCCGAAGAAAATGCCGCCGAACTACAGGATGTGCCCGCCGAAGTAAATGCAAAAGGAGAGGAGCTGCTGCAGTGGCTAAAAGAAAAAGCCCTGAACTACATGGACCAGGGCAAAGCAGTGTGTTTATTGGGCGGCGACCATAGTACCCCGCTTGGCCTGATACACGCCATGGCCGAAAGGCACGAGGAATTCGGTATACTGCAGCTGGATGCCCACGCAGATCTGCGCGTTGCTTACGAAGGCTTCAAGTACTCGCATGCCTCTATCATGTACAATGCCCTGCAACTGCCGCAGGTTAAAAAACTGGTGCAGGTTGGTATCCGCGATCTGGCCCAGTCAGAGGCAGAGATGGCAGAGCAGTCGAACGGGCGTATTACCATGTTCTATGATGCCGTGATCAAAGAGAACCTGTACGCTGGCGAGAGCTGGAAGAAAGAGTGCAAAAAGATCATTGCGCAGCTTCCACAGAAAGTATACCTGAGCTTCGATATTGATGCCCTTGACCCGAAACTTTGCCCGGGAACAGGAACACCAGTGCCTGGCGGGCTTGAGTTTGAGGAAGCCGTATACCTGATCAAGCAACTGGTAAAATCGGGCCGTGAGATCATTGGCTGCGACCTGAACGAAGTTGGCCCGGGAGAGACCGAGTGGAACGGAAACGTAGGAGCGCGTATGCTGTACAAGATCTGTAACTGGATGGCGGTATCGCAGGGCAGGCTGAAAGCTGATTTTTAATCTTTATAGTCAGAGAGCCGTACTCAGGTTAATAATATACCTTTACTATATACATTTAAGGTTATAACTATGGGATTCATTATTAAACTTCTGATTACCGGTGTTGCAGCCCTGGCGGCTTCCTATATTCTGCCTGGCGTCCACATCGATACTTTTCTGACGGCTATCATACTGGCACTGGTGCTGGCGCTGCTGAATGCAGTAGTACGCCCCATACTGGTAATATTGACCATACCGGTTACAGTGCTCACATTAGGGCTGTTCCTTTTGGTCATCAACGCGCTCATCATCCTGTTAGCCGATTACCTGATTGCCGGGTTTGAAGTGAGTGGTTTTATTTCGGCGTTACTGTTCAGTATCGTCATGGCCATCATTTCAGCCATCCTCGATTTTATATTTTAAGTAAACTATAAACTATAGTTAAAGCGGCGCCGGAATTTCCTCCGGCGCCGCTTTTTTATATCACAGGTTCAACCTGTATTTACCTATAGTTCAGGCACCGGTTATAGTTTAGTGCCCATCAAATTATCATTCCTAATTCGTAATTCTTAATTTTTAATTCTCACCGTCCGTTCATCCACTGCTCACAGGCATCGGCGCATTCGCGGCAGGCTTCGGCACATTTCTGGCAATGGTCGTGCTGGTGTTTGCCACATTCGTCGGCACAGGCGCGGCAGATCTCGATACATTCCTTCATTACATGCTTGGCATGTTCCGAGTTTCGTGCTACAAAGCGGGCTGTTAAGGTACACATATCGGCACAGTCGCGGTCCAGCATAATGCAGCGCGCCATCATCTTCACATCTTCTTCCTGCAGGCACATGGTAGCGCAGGTTTCGCAGGCAGTAATACATTTAATGAGCACATGCTCCAGGTTGTTTGTTCTCTCTGATTTCATAGTTTTATTTTATAGTTCTGATGAATTAAACTACGCGCTCAGGTGTAGTTAGTTATAAACCTGTGGGTAAGTAACACTACAGGGTTAGGCAAATAAGCCGTATCTTTGGGTAAAGAGAAACGAGCAGTACAGTTAAAAATGATGGAGATCAGGGAAGCGCGCGAGGCGTTAAAGTTATACTTTGGTTACGATAGTTTCAGGCCGATGCAGGAGCAGATTATTTCCTGTATACTGCAGCGGCAGGATGTAGTGGTGCTGATGCCGACCGGTGGCGGAAAGTCTGTTTGTTACCAGGTGCCTGCCGTGGTAATGCCCGGTATAACTATAGTTGTATCCCCGCTTATTGCCCTGATGAAAGACCAGGTAGAGGCTCTGCTGGAGAACGGTATTAAAGCCGCTTACCTGAACAGTTCGTTGGGCGCAGATGAGCAATACCGCATAGAGAATGCCTGCCTGGCCGGTGACCTGAAGCTGCTCTATGTTTCTCCTGAAAAACTGCTTTCCGCCGGCTTTCTTTCTTTCCTGAAACGCTTGCAGGTATCGCTGTTTGCTGTAGATGAAGCGCACTGTATCTCTGCCTGGGGCCACGATTTCCGTCCGGAGTATACGCAGCTCAGAATACTGAAGCAGCAGTTCCCGCAAACACCTATGGTTGCCCTGACCGCCACTGCCGACAAACTGACGCAGAAAGACATTCAGGAGCAGCTTGCTCTACATGATCCGCAGGTTTTCATTTCCTCGTTCGACAGGCCCAACATTAATTTGATGGTAAAACCCGGCCGCGACAGGTTCAATAAGATCACTGAGTTTCTGGACCGCCATCGTGGCCAGCCGGGCATTATATATTGCCTGAGCCGCAAAGGCACCGAAGCTATTGCCGACAAACTGAAACGACAAGGTTACCGGGCTACCAGTTACCATGCCGGCATGAATGCCAGCCAACGTGCCAAAGCCCAGGAAGATTTTCTGAAAGATGATGTGCAGATCGTGTGTGCAACTGTGGCTTTCGGGATGGGAATTGATAAATCGAATGTGCGGTGGGTGATACACTATAACCTGCCCAAAAATATAGAAGGCTACTACCAGGAAATAGGCCGCGCCGGTCGTGATGGTGCCAAGTCGGATGCGCTGCTGTTCTATAGTTACGCCGATGTAATGAGCATGCGCAGTATGCTGATGGAAGGCAAGGAACAACAGGTAGAACTGCAACTTGTAAAGCTGGAACGCATGCAGCAATACGCCGAGGCCACTATCTGTCGTCGCCGTATTTTGCTGCAGTACTTCGGTGAAACCATGCGCAAAGACTGTGGCAACTGCGATATCTGCCGTAATCCGCCTACTTCTTTTGATGGAACCCTGCTGGCCCAGAAGGCGCTTTCTGCCATTGCCCGCACACAGGAGCAGGTAAACATGGGCCTGCTGATAGATGTACTGCGAGGCTCCCGGAATGCGCAGGTGCTGGAGGGTGGCTATCACCAGATAAAAACCTACGGTGCCGGCCGCGATGTGAGTACCATGGACTGGCAACGCTACCTGCACCAGATGCTGAACGCCGGACTTGTGGAATTAGCTTACGACCAGAACTATACCCTGAAGTTAACCGAGCAAAGCCGGCAGGTACTGTTTGAAGGGCGTCCGGTACAACTCGTGAAATTTGACGAAGTAAAACAGCCAGTAGAGGAAGTCCGCACCAAAGCCAGACCGAAGAAAGAGGTAATACAGGATGCGTTATTTGAGCGGTTAAGGGCACTGCGCAAACGTCTGGCCGATGAACATGGTGTACCGCCTTACGTGATCTTTTCGGATAATACCCTGCAGGAAATGGCTGCTGAAAAGCCGGCCAACCGCATTGCGATGCTTTCTATCTCCGGAGTAGGGTCTGTGAAGTATGAGCGGTACGGCTATGATTTTGTGAACGAGATCATCAGCTTTGTGACCGAAGAGCAGGAAAAAGGCAATAAACTGAAAGGCGCTACCCATCTGGTAACCTACGAACTATACCAGCGTGGCAGTAACCCGGAGCAGATAGCCCGGGAGCGTAACTTAAACCCGGTAACGATCTACTCGCACCTGGCAACGCTATACGAACAGGGCTATGAGGTTGACCTGCATAAATTTGTAAGCCCAAAAGAGTATCAGGCCATTGAGAAGGCCATCTATAGTCTGGGGCCCGACGCAAAGCTGAAAGACCTGTATGATGCCTTGAAAGAGCAGTACGAATACCACAAGATCAGGCTTTCGATCGCATTATATAAGGTAGCACAGAGCAGGTAAGCAACTATAGACTATAAAACAAGAAAGCCGGCCCAACTGGGACCGGCTTCTTTATTTAACCTTAATCTGATTCAGCTTATTTTAGCACGGCAATTGCATCCGGATTAGCGTCTACGTCGCCGGTTACGGTGCCGTTTGCAATTACTTTGCCCTGCAGCAACAGTATACCTGCTACGTGTGGCGCAGCAAACGAAGTACCGTGTGCGTTATTGGTCAGGTTGCCGGTGTTGGTAGTGCTGGTCACAGCTACACCAGGAGCAGAGAAGTCTACAGGCGTGCCATAGTTAGAGAAAGAACCGAAACGGTCATATCTGTCCATAGCCGATACCGTGTACACATTTGTTGCATCTACACGGGCAGGCGAGTTGTTGATACAATCTGTGCTGCTGTTACCTGATGCAATGGCGAACATAATTCCTTTGGCAGCTGCCGTTTTCACAGCGTTATCCAGCGTAGAAGAAATGCCGCCACCAAGGCTCATGTTTACCACATCGCCGGCTGCGCCAACATTAATTACGTAGTTCACTGCCGAAATAGCGCGCGACATTGTTCCCTGACCAGCGTCATCAAATACACGCAGGGCAACTATAGTGGCACCCGATGCTACCCCGATCATACCTGATCCGTTGTTTTTAGCACCGATGATACCGGCAACTATAGTACCGTGGCCATAACCGTCTTCAACTGATGTAACACCGTAGATAAACGACGCACTTCTTTTCAGGTCAATGTTCAGGTCCGGGTTGTCAGTGTCGATACCAGAGTCGATAACCCAGGCCGTTTTACCGGTACCATCACCGTAACCAACGCGGGCAATGTTCCAGGGCACAAGCTCGCCGGCAACCGGCGTAATGGTCTTGTATGTGCCTGTTGATGGAGCTGGCTCTGTTACTACTGGAGCTGGTTCCGTTGGAGCAGGCTCGGTAGGAGCCGGTTCGGTTGGCACAGGCTCGGTAGGGGTTGGCTCCGGAGCTGGTTCAGTAGGAGTTGGAGTTGGAGTTGGAGTTGGAGTTGGCTCAGTCGGAGCTGGTTCGGTGCCTTTGTTCTTGCCACCTTTATTCGGGGCAGTGTCTTTAATTTTTTTGGCGTAAGCAAAAGATGGTTTGCCAAGCGATATTACGCGGTCCTGCTCAATGTAAGCTACTTCAGGATTGTTCTTCAGGTCGGCTAACTGCTCTGCGGTAAGCTTAGCTGCAAAACCATTTACTGCGCCTTCGTAGGTTTCTTTTACATCAGCAGCTTCCAGTTTTAAGTTCTGGATCAGGCGCTGTCTGGCTGTTTTTACCGTTTCGCGGTCGGCAACGGTCATGTTGCTGCTGCGGCTGGCATCCAGGTTGTTTCCTTTCTTCATTACTACAATGTACTGGCCTTCGATGGGCTGACCATGCACTGCTGCAAAAGAGGGTTGGGTAGCGTCGAACTGATTTTCCATCAGGTCTTCTTTCTGGCAGCTGCTAAGTGTAACAGCAGAACCCAGAACAGCCGCGTAAACGGCCTTCTTGAATGCGCTTGAAATCATAAAAAACTTTGGCTAAAAGTTGAAAATTAAATTCTGAAACTTTTTCTGATTTTGAGACCTAACCGGCGTTCTCTCTTTATAGTTCAAAAGTAGAACTACAATTTAAGTTGTTCTTATTTATTGTATTAAAGCAAGATTTAGTTATTCCGGTAAGGCCTGTTAATCTTTCTGATTGCTAATGTAGTAACATATTTTAAAGTTGCAAAATTGAATTAAAATAAATTTACAACGCTTAATATGCAATAAATACTATGTTTAAGTTATATTTTACCGATATTTATGGTGTTTTACTATGCTAGCTATAGTTACCTTTTTCTAAATAGCTGGAGTAGTGCAAAGTGTAACTAAAGTAAGAATTGAGAGGTGTGTTATAGTTCGGGTATCGCTAAGGAAAGTATAATTGATAATAAATGCTAAATTAATTAGTAAATTAGCCGGCTATCACGTATATTTACACTTTAGTTGCTGCCAGGTAACTAAAACAACGATTTTAAGCTAACTCAATTGGCATTAAGGCTATGGTTACATCTAATTTAAGGCATCTTCGCAAAAAAGCGGGTTACACACAGGCGCAACTCGCTGAAAAACTGGATATAAAGCGCTCGTTGGTAGGTGCTTATGAAGAGGGTAGGGCAGAGCCTAAGCTCAGTACACTTGTAAATATTGCCAACCTGTTCCATATTACGCTGGATGAACTTATAACTACAGACCTGGCCACGGAGCAAACATCTGCAAAAGCAGTTACACCAACTACAGGTAAAATGCGTGTGCTGGCTATTACTGTAGATGGCGATGATAACGAAAACATAGAGCTTGTGCCGCTAAAGGCAAGCGCTGGTTACCTGAACGGCTATGCCGATCCGGAGTTTATTGAAGAGCTTCCCCGTTTCCGTTTACCAATGCTGGGTAACAGCGGTACGTTCCGCGCCTTCGAGATCAGTGGCGACTCCATGCTGCCGATCACCTCAGGTACGGTTATAGTTGGCCGCTACGTAGAAGACTGGAAAACTATAAAAGACGGTACACCCTGCATCATCGTCAGCCAGAAAGAAGGTGTGGTGTTCAAACGTATTTACCACAAACTACAGGATGGCGCCGTGCTGCGCCTGCACTCCGACAACCCGGTGTACTCGCCTTATGAACTGCATGTAGAAGACATCCTGGAAATCTGGGAAGCAAAGTCTTATATCAGCTCCACCTTCCCGATCGCCGACCTGTCGCTCGACAAGCTTTCATCGATCGTGCTTGATTTGCAGAAAGAAATGCAGAAACTGAAGAAAGTAGATTAACCGCTTCAGGTTATAACTATAGTTTAAACCTGCACCCGCCCCGGTGCAGGTTTTTTTATGGGTGCAGGCTTGGCTCAACCCCTATCTTAACAACTATAGCTGATTATGCGTAAAGGCTAACAGTATTGATGAGTGTGCAGTATGCAATAACTATACAGATAGCAGCAGAATGATCAGACAGATAGCAGCTTCCGAGCGCCATGAAGCACGAACAGGAGAGTGGCTCCGTTCCAATTACCTTTTCTCATTCGCAGATTATTATGATCCGGCAAATGTGCAGTTTGGGCCGCTTCGCGTTTTTAATGATGACGTGGTGAGCCCGGACTCGGGTTTCCCGATGCACCCGCACACCGAGATGGAGATTGTAACTATAGTATTGGATGGCGAGATAACGCATACCGATAGCCTGGGCAACGACCTGGTAGTAGGAGCCGGGGAAGTACAGCGCATGACCTCCGGAACGGGCATCACACATTCGGAAGCAAACCGCTCGAAAGCAGATGTACATTTGCTGCAACTATGGTTTCTGCCAAACAAGCGTGGCCTGATGCCGTCGTATGAACAGATGAAGATCGATTTCCTGGATAAAAAAGATGAGCTCGTACCACTTGTAACCGGCCAGAAAGTGCTGGAAGATGTAGCGTTCATCAATTCCAACTCCACTATTTATTATGGCAACTTCAGCCAGGGCAAGGATTTTGATTACCAGACCTACAAGCTGCGCAAGAGCCTGGTTTATGTGCTGGAAGGCAACATCATCGTTAACGGTGTGGAGCTTGGCGATAACGACCAGCTTCGCCTCGAAGACCAGGACATGATCTCTTTCCATGCTACTTCCAAAGTGTCGTTTATTTTAGTGGATGTTCCGGCCGTAGAGGCTAATTATTAACAAAATCAACTATAATTATCACTTCTGAAATAATTAAACGGAGTGGCTGTACAATTAACTTGTACAGCCACTTTTATTTTAGCAAAGCATGAAAGGGTTTGGTATCTTGGCTTAAAAATTAAAGCATAATGATACTTAAAAGCGATCGTTTGAACAATGTGTCTTACGACTTACGTGGGCCGGTATACGAAAAAGCGAAAGAACTGGAACAACAGGGGCACTACATTACAAAACTGAATATCGGAAACCCGGCGCCCTTCGGGTTTGATGCCCCTCCGGCCATGGTTCAGTATATTATAGACAACATGCACCAGGCGCAGGGCTATTCCGATCATAAGGGATTATTGAGCTCGCGCGAAGCAGTGAAGCGCTACTACGAAAAGAAGGGCATTGCCAACATTCATGTGGACGATATTTTCCTGGGCAACGGACTGAGCGAGCTTATCATGCAGTCGGTGCAGACGCTCCTGAACGATGGTGACGAGGTGCTGGTGCCTTCCCCGGACTATCCGCTCTGGACAGCGTCGGTGCGTTTTGCTGGTGGCAAGGCCGTACATTATCTCTGCGACGAAGAATCGGAGTGGTTCCCGGATGTATCCGATATCAGAAGCAAGATCAACAGCCGCACAAAGGCCATCCTGATCATCAACCCGAACAACCCGACCGGTGCCGTTTATTCTAAAGAGTTGCTGCAGGAAATCGTACAGTTAGCCGAAGAGCATAACCTGGTTATTTTCTCTGACGAGATTTACGATAAGATCCTGTATGATGGAACAGAGTTTACTTCTACGGCAACGCTGTCTGATAAGGTCTTGTTTGTAACGCTTAGCGGGCTATCTAAAAACTACCTGGCAGCAGGCTACAGAGCAGGCTGGATTATGGTAAGCGGTGCTAAACACAAAGCTACCAGCTACCTTGAGGGGCTGAACCTGTTGGCGAGCCTGCGTGTGTGCAGCAACGTACCCGCTCAGTTTGCGCTACAAGTAGCGCTGGAAGGCCCAACCACAGTGGACAGCATGGTATTGCCAACCGGCAGGTTAGGTCAGCAGCGTGCTATCTGCTACGAGAAATTATCTGCTATACCGGGTATTTCCTGCGTGAAGCCAAAAGGTGCATTCTATCTTTTCCCGAAGATCGATGTAAAGAAATTCAACATCCAGAGCGACATGCAGTTTGTGCTTGATTTCCTGGAGGCACAGCAGGTGTTGCTGGTACATGGTAGCGGCTTTAACTGGCAGAAACCGGATCACTTTAGGGTTGTTTACCTGCCAGGTGTAGAAGAGCTAAGCCAGACAATGGACAAATTGGCCCTGTTCCTGAGCACTTATCAGCAGGGAAGTAAGCAGCAAAGACCACTGGAAATGGCACTATAGTTAAGCTATAGTTTGCTTCAGTATTTAAAATCAATAAAAAGGCCCGACAGAATTTGCTGTCGGGCCTTTTTGCTATAGTTGCCGAACTATAAATTCATAATTCAGCATTCATGATTAGATAGTGTACTTGCGGCCTTTGTTCTGCTGCTTCAGGTATTCTATCAGCGGCTGGAAATAGGCTACCATCGCCTTTGCACTTAACTCTTCGCCGGTTTTTTCTTTCAGCATCTTTCTCCAGTCAACGGAGGCGCCCGGATACATGATATCGTACAGGAACTTGCCTACTTCCTTGTTGCCATAGTAATTGGTAGCGTGCGGGTCCTGCTTCAGGATATTCTTGGCAATGTGGTCGTGCAACTGGAAAAGGATCACATAGGACAAGGCATAGTCATAGTACTGCGCTGCATCGTCGTTGATGTGGGTTTTGGTTGCAGGGTCGAGGTAATTTTCGCCACGTTCAGCAGGAGGCACCATGCCCTGGTACTTTTTAGCCAGTTCCCACCAGCGCTTGTTCAGTTGGTCGGCAGGCAGGTTCTTGGCATAAAAATCGTGTTCCCACTCGCTCATGACACCAGCTGCAAACGGAATAAAGGTTACATAGCTCAGCGCCTCCTTCAGCAGGGTTTGTACCTCGTCGGTCTGTGTGTTTTTATCTATCAGCTGTAACTCTGCCAGGAACGGTTTCTGCATCGCGGCCAGTCCCATTAAGCTGCCAATTGCTTCGTGGTAAGCACGGTTGGCGCCACCGCGCAGCAATACCGGCACATCAGGGTTGGTGTAGCTGATGTAGTAATAAATGTGGCCCAGTTCATGATGCGTTGTTTCATACCACTCCGCATTTGGCTCTACGCTCATCAGGCAGCGTACATCTTTGTCCAGGTCCATGTGCCAGGCCGATGCGTGGTTGTTCTTTTTGTAACCGGCATTTGGAGGCAACGGGTACAGGCTTGATTTGGTGTAGAAAGATTCAGGCAGTTTGTCAAATCCAAGGCTTACGTAAAATCGCTCAGCCTGCTCAACCAGCCACTTGTCGCCTTTGGCTTTCAGGGCACCATCCAGATCAATACCTTTTACTTCTACCATCGGGCTCCAGTCCTGGCCCCAGCGGTTTGGCAGCCAGTGCGCCGGCAGGTAATCAGGTACTTGTTTTACACCGTATTTTTTAGCCAGTTCGTAGCGGGCGTAGGTATGTAGTTCGCGGTACAGTGGCAACAGGTCTTTGTTGATCTGCGCCATCATGTCCATCATTTCCTCACGCGTCATACCATAGTCCGAAGCCTGGTAGGTAAAGTAATCATCGTAGCCCAGGCTTTGTACCGTTTTGTTGCGCAGGTCGCGTAACTTCAGCAATCCGGGTTTAAGTCCGGGGCCTACTTCCTTGCTCGCGTTCCAGGCAGCTAAGCGCTTCTTTACATCGTTCTCTGTTTTCAGGATGTTGTCGATGTCGTTGGTAGTGACAGACTTACCTGAAAGGCGGTAATCGAACCCGTATAGTTTCTCAGTCTGCTCGGTCTCTGCTTTGATGCGTGCCTTTACCACATCCGGTACGGTTTGCGGGTTGTTGGCGCCGGCATAAAGTATGGCTTCAAACTGCTTTACCTGTATCGGGGTAAGCTGGTCTTTCTGCTCCAGGTACTTGCGGGCCTGCTCTATGTTTTCTACGCTACCGGTAAAAGCGGCAAAGGCCTCGTTTGCGCGGCGGGTAGCCACCGCGTTGGTAGAGTCGCCTTCCACAATCTTAGTGTTAGATGCCCATTCCGCTTCTGCAGACTTGGTATACAGCGCCTGAAAGGTTTTCGTGTAATCATCCAGGAAAGCCTGTGCTTGTTGCTGAACAGCAGTTGCCTCGGTGGTGGCTGTATTCTCTGCTGTTTCAGATTTCTGGCTGGAGCAGGAGAATAGTATAGCTGCTGTTAAGCCGGTGAGAATAATTCTTTTCATCAGTTTAGTTCGTGGTTATCTTACTAAGGTACTACGTTAGCAGCGCAGAAACAATAACTATAGATGCGCAACTATAAAACAAAACAATAGCCTTAAACTGCTACAGTTTCTATAGTTAGTTCATCATGCCGAGTTGTTGCAGAAAAGCAAGTTGGTCGAAGTAGGAGATGTCTTCCACTATTTTGCCATCTTTCACTTTCAGGCGGGCAAATATTTTGAGTTCGAAGTTTTTGCCTTTCATTTCAGCTGGATCGTTAGGCCCGATATTTTCTACGGTTCCCGTTGATACAAACTCTACTGCCACTTCATCGCCGTTGTGGATGTAATGTAACACCACGTCCTTCACATTTGGCGCCATCTCGAACAGTGGTCCGTAAATGGTTTTTACATGATGTGCACCAATTACAGGTTCCTGCATCTCCGGCGATATAAATATGGCGCTGTCGGCGTATAGGGCCTGCATGGCTACCAGGTCGTGGCGGTTAAAAGCATCGAACATGGCCTGCATTACCCTGACAGTTTCAGCCTCCTGAGTTTGGGCTGCAGTAGTGTCTGGTTCTGAAGCTACAGGCGTTGCAATTCCGGTGGTAGCAGTAGGCTGTTGCTCGCAGGCTATAGTTGTGCCTAACAGCAGAAGCAGCGCGGGTAAAAGTTTTTTCATAGTGGTTTTATGGTTGGTTTATAGTTGCTGTATAAAGTAAACTATAGTTCTCTTTCCAACTTCTCTTCCGTTACCTGCGCTTCCAGTAATAAACTTTCGTCTATCGTTTTGCTTGTTTTGGCTCCTAATTCCTTCAACTGTTCCACCTTGCGTATCAGGTTGCCCTTGCCTTCGGTTAGTTTGTTCATGGCGGCGTTGTAAGCGCTCTGGCTGCTTTCCATGTGCTTGCCGATCAGGCGCAAATCTTCCACAAAACCTACAAATTTATCATACAGGCGGCCGCTCTCTTCTGCAATCCGGATCACGTTGCGCTTCTGGTCTTCCTGGCGCCACACACCGGCTACGGTACGCAGCGTCGCCAGCAGGGTAGAGGTGGTTACCAGCACAATGTTCTTGTCAAAGGCATCGGTAAACAGGTCGTGGTCGTGCTGCAGTGCCAGGTTAAAGGCCGGTTCTATCGGAATATACATCATCACGAAATCCGGGGAATTGATACCGCTCAGCCTGTGATAATTTTTGCCGCTCAGATCACGGAAGTGCGTACGGATGGAATTGATGTGGCTGCGCAGGTACGCTTCCAGCTGCGTGTCGTCTTCGCAACTACAGTAAGCTTCATAAGCCACCAGCGATAGTTTGGAGTCGATGACCAGGTGCTTGTTGTCGGGCAGGCGGATAATGACGTCCGGGCGGTATACTTTGCTTTCGTCGTTCTGGCGTACTTCTTCGCGCTCGTAATGCACACCTTTTCGCAGGCCGGATTTCTCCAGCAAGCTTTCGAGCAGGTACTCGCCCCAGTTGCCCTGCGTTTTGCTTTCACCTTTCAGGGCTTTGGTCAGGTTCAGGGCATCCTGGCTCATTTGCTGGTTAAGCGATGCCAGCTGCGTGATCTGCTCTTTTAACGATACACTTTCTTTCAGCGACTTCTCATAGGTAGAATCAACCTTGGCTTCAAACTCTTTGATACGTTCCTTCAATGGAGAGAGGATTTGTTCGAGGTTCTCTGCAGAGGCTTTTTTGAAGTGCTCGGCATTGTTCATCAGCACCTGATTGGAAATGCTCTGGAATTGCTGCAGAAATTTCTCGCGGAGTTGCTCCAGTTCCTGGTTCTGTTCCTGCAGGCGCTTGTTCAGGTAATCGTAGTCGGTTTCGGCTTTGGTTAGGGCGTTGGTCAGGTCCAGTATCTCGGTCTGCGTTTCGCGGAGCTGGACTTTCAGTTGTTCCGCTTCTTCAGCCTTTATCTTTGCTTGCCCCTCTAACACGCCCTGCGCCACCGCCGACTGATTTATAGTTTGCTGCAAAGCGTTAACCTTGCCTTTCAGGGCCAGGTAAGCAACTATAAGTCCTCCTAAAAATGCGGCTATACCTACTAATATCTCCATATCAGGTAAAGGTAAACTTTTTTAGTATTCGGCGCTATAGTTTTGCTAAGGAAATTAGCTAAAACAGGCTAGCTAATTCACGTATAGTTAGCTATAGTTTACTTAACGACATGCACCCGGAACCTGCGGCCCTTGATTTTGCCGTTGTTCAGTTTTTCAACTATAGTCTGGGCATCTGCGCTTGGTACGGCTACAAAGCTGCTGCGGTCCTGCACTTCAATTTTCCCGATCTTATCAGAAGCCATTCCGGTTTCAGCGATCAAAGCACCAACTATATCACGCGGACTGATCTTCTCTCTTCGGCCGGCGTTTATAGTTATAGTTGTAAATGCCGCTGCCTGTGCTGTTTGCTGGGCAGGAGCCTTTTTTAGAAGGTCTTCTGCTTTAAGCCAGTTGTCCATGCGCACCATATCCCAGTCCCGGAGCTTGCGCTCATCGCGCGGAGTAGCCAGCGTGTATACGGTTCCTTTTTTGCCGGCACGGCCGGTTCTGCCGCTGCGGTGCTGGTAGGCGGCCAGGTCATCCGGAAGCTCATAATGAACTATAGTTTCCAGCAGGGCAATGTCCAATCCGCGGGCGGCAAGGTCTGTCGCAACCAAAACCTGTGTGGTTCCATTCCGGAAAAGGGTCATCATTTTATCACGATCCGGCTGTTCCATGCCACCATGCAGTGGGCGGGCTGCTATGCCATCTGCTTTTAAGGCATGCGCCAGTTCGTCGGCTGCAGCGCGGGTATTACAGAACACTACGGTACCACCGGCATTTATACTTCTCAGAAGGCTCACCACTACATCCTGCTTCTGTGGCTGCTCTACTTTCACCCCGATAAGTGTTAGCTGTTCCGGAATGGCATTGGCAGAAGCTTTTATAAATTGTGGATTTTTAAGCGATTCTTTGATCAGGTCCTGCACATCCTGTGGCATGGTGGCCGAAAAGAGAATGACCTGGCGTTTGGCTGGAATTGCTTCCATAATCTGATCGATCTCTTCTTCAAAACCCATCTCCAGTAATTTATCCGCTTCATCCAGTACCAGTTGTTTCACCGTGCCTAAGTCAAGCGTTTTCCGGAACAAATGGTCGGTCAAGCGGCCTGGGGTTGCCACCGCAATCTGGGGCGGATGTGCCAGCGAAGCGCGTTCCTGCGAAAAGGAATGTCCCCCGTAAAAGGCACTGATCTTTAAATTCGGGATATTTCTGGCGTATTGTTTTAATTCCTGGCGCACCTGCAGGGCAAGCTCGCGCGTCGGTACCAGAATTAAAGCCTGAATCTGCTGCTGCTCCGGGTTTACCTGCTGAATAATAGGCAAACCAAAAGCGGCCGTTTTTCCACTTCCGGTTTCTGCCTGTGCGGCCACATCCTGCCCGCTTAATAGCAACGGAATTGCGCTGAGCTGGATAGGAGTAGGCGTTGTATAGTTAAGGTCCTGCAGGTTCTGCAGAATGACAGGGTTCAGTTTGAGGTTCTGGAAAGTGGTAGCCATAGTTTGCGAATAAGCTGCAAAGGTACGAACCTATAGTTGCTTTAACTATTCAGAGTTTTAATGTTAGCTATAACTATAAACTTGCTGCCGGTATAGCTTTATTCTGTGAAGAGGATAGTTGCTGCAGGTAGAGCTTACGGAAGAAGAAAAAGTGCATGGAATAGGCTAAAGGTACCAAAAATGCGGGCAGAAAAACGATCGGAAATTCAGCAATCAGGGTGTTGGCTGGCTCGTTCATGAATACGCGGAAGGGAACGGGTGCAGACAGGATAGCAGTGATCACGATGTTGAGTAAAAGTATTAGTCCGGCAATGTTCCAGGCTAAGGCCAGTTTATGCAGTTTACGGCCCTGCCCATAGCAGATCCAGGCAAAAACGGGCGCTGTTATGCCTGTTAAAATATCCAGGTTCCGCCCTTCAAAAGTCATCTGTACCGGCGTTAGTCCATCCAGGAACTGCCACCACAAAAACAACTCTACCAGTACCCTGAAAGTCTGTATGTATAGTAGCCAAGAATAGGGTACGTGCTTGATAAATTCCCTGAACCTGGGGTGAAAAGTAAGGATAAGAATAGCAATTAGCGGAATAAGGATGACGATAAAGAATTTAGGTGGCATCCCGGAAAAATCGCGTGTTATACCTGCCAGCGAAAGCACACTTACAATTAGTAGCCAGCCGATGAGTATTGCCCCAGCTATAGCTGTTTTTCTGGTGGCCACGTTGGCTGGGTAGCCCATCCGGTTATAGGTGATGTAAGTGCCCAAAAGCAAAAACACCACACAAATGACTGTTAAAGAAATAAAACCAGCCTGAGCAAACGGGAGATAAGTTGTTTCCATGGAATTAGATATTTTCGCCTCGAAACAAAAATAAATCTGAACTATAGCCGTAGTCCTTTTGAGTATAGTTGATGATAATCGTTTTTGTTACAGCCTGATGGTCAGAATTATATGATGAAATGCACCGGCAACTATAGTTTTATGAATGGTGCGTATGATGAGAGAACTATAGCTTCTGTTTATTTTGCATTCCCGATGAGGCTTCCATGAAAAAGCAGACACAAAGTTCATTACCAACCCAGGACCTTCTTTTTGAACGCGACATAGCTGTTATGCCGCTGGAGCATTTTGTCAGCGAGCTTTCAGAGGTTCCTCACAGGCATGATGCCTACCAGTTGCTCTTTGTGCAGGAAACCAAAGGGGGCAACAACCTGATCGATTTTAAAAGATACGACATGGTGGCGGGCAGACTTTTCTTGATTGGTCCGGGGCAGGCGCACCAACGGTGTTCGCTACAGGAGCAGGGGATGCTCGTGTTTTTTTCAGAAGCTTTTTTACAGACAACCGGTATCACAGCGCACGATGCACTGGTATTATTTGGCGCAGTGTACCAACATCCCTACCTCGACCTGAATGAAGAGCTGCAGCAGCTGTTTTTACAACTCTCGGAGCTGATTAGAATTGAGCTTCGCCAGCCTGTTCCAAGTTCGGCTATTCTCTCTCGTTACCTGTTTATTCTGTTGAACTACCTGCTGCGCGAATGCCACGTCGAGATTTCGAAACTTACCCCGGCCCGCCACAGCGAGCGCCTGTTTAAACTCAGCATCCTGATCGAGGACAATTTCCTGCATCACAAGCCTGTTTCTTTTTACGCCGAAGCCCTTGATATTACGCCCAAACACCTGAACAGCCTGTGCCGCCAGTACCTGCATACCACCGTGGCCGACATGCAGCATGCCCGTTTGTTACTGGAAAGCAAGCGCCTTTTGTACTTCAGCAGCCTGTCGGTGAAAGAGATCGCGTACCAGCTCGGTTTTGAAGATGATTCCTATTTTGTGCGGTTCTTCAGGCGCCTGACAGGTACTACGCCACTTCAGTTCAGGGCAAGTGGTTCCGAAAGTACCATACCGGAAGTTTAATGTGCCGTGACATTGGTTTGCTTTAACGGTACATTTGCAAAAGATAAAATGTAATCGTTATGCAGGCAAATCAGAAAATAAAAGCGATTGGGATCGGAGTGTTGGCGTCTGTTTTCTTTTGCTCCACTTACGTCATGAATAGCTTTATCTCGGCTGGCAATGGCCACTGGGCCTGGACGGTTTCGCTCCGGACCATCTTTATGCTGCTCATTCTGCTGGTTATCTTACAGGTAAAAAAGCAGCTTTTGCCTTTGCTGCATATCCTTAAAAAACAGCCCGGTGTGTGGTTGTTCTGGGGGAGCATCTGGTTTGGGGTAGTATACGTGTTGCTCACGGCGGCTGCCTCGCTGGGGCCGGGCTGGCTGATTGCCGGTGTGTTCCAGTTTACTATAGTTGCCGGTATTTTGCTTTCTCCTTTTCTTTATAAAGATAGTCGGGCAAAGATTCCGGTACGGGCACTCCTGTTATCTATCCTGATTCTGGTAGGCATAGCGCTGATGCAGTGGAGCCAGCGAAACGGCTCTTTCTCCGATACCCAGTTGATCAGCTGTATTATACTGGTTTTACTGGCTGCTATTGTTTGGCCGCTGGCTAACCGGAAACTTATGCTGTTTATTGAAGAACACGATCACCAGATAACCGCCATGCAGCGGGTGGCGGGTACAGCTATCGGTAGCCTTCCGGCAATGCTTCTGTTAATGGGCTATGGTTATACCGAAGCCGGCCTGCCCGCCGAACCGCAACTGCTGGCTACACTTGTTATTGCGCTTTGTTCGGGTGTAATTGGCTGCGTATTGTTCTTCAGGGCAACCGATATGGTGCGCTCCGATAGTGCTGCGCTGGCTGCCGTGGAAGCAACCCAATCTATCGAGATTCTGTCGACGGTAGTGGGAGAGGTGCTGCTGCTTGGCATAGCCTGGCCAAACCTGTATGGGAACATTGGCATGCTCCTGATCATGGGTGGACTGATCCTGTATAGTATACCGGCGCGAAAAAGAGTGTTGTGTGCGACTGAGCTATAGTTGTAATTCAATAGCAGTGCTTCGGCCGCCAGCGGTAAGTTTCTCCGGCTAATATTATTTTACAGGTTTTCAATAATATTCTTTCAGGAGTATTATAAAGATTGCATATTTGATTTCACTCTTATGTTAAATCTATACGCAACTTATGAAAACTGCCGCTTCTCCTCCCGGCTTTGTAGCAAAGCTGATTTTTCTTACCGCTCTTTTTTTCTGCGCCTCAAATTCCCTTCACGCCCAGGAGAAGATTGAGATCGTTATAGTTGGTTCTGCACACGGCAACAGTGGCACCGACGAGTTTTACCGTCCGGTCATCGACAAACTGAAGAACTATAAACCGGATATGGTATTCGGGGAGTACTTGTCCGAAAGTGATATGCAGAAAGCCCTGGAAGCGAATCACTCGTCCTCGGCAAACATCCTGAAAAAAATGGATTACCTGAAATCGCGTAACCCGAAAGCTGCCGGCAAAAAAGCAAATCTGAACAAAGCTTATGAGGCGCTTGATAAGTTTGCTTACCATCACAAAACCCGCATGAACCTTGCCCGCGACCTGTACCTGAACTATGACCGCGGCAATGCGGAGTACCAGTTCTGGGTGCTGGAGAAGCAGATGCAGGACAAGTTCGGAAAAAGTGAGCAGGCCTATTTCGAAAAACTGTTTGGTAGCGCAGACTCGCTTCGCAAAGCTGGCTTTATCCGGAAAAGCAGCGAGTATCACCGGATCTTTTTCCCGCTGGTGTATGAGTTAGGCCATGCAAAAATTTACCCTGCCGATTGCCAGGTGTATGATGCTGACTGGAACAAAGCCATGCAGAAAGCGCTAGCCGGTAACAAAGCTATGAAAGCCACAGCCAAAGCAGACTCTACCTCTGAAGAAGCCGCAGCCGTAAAAGCACTTAACCTGTATTCGGCTGAAGCTGGTGAGCGCATGAAAGGCATTGACTATACGAGTTACGCATTCCTGAATTCGGCGCTTTATGCGGAACTGGATGAGTATGTGAACTTTCTGGGAGGGCCGAGATTTTTTAATGAGCCGGGCTATATTACCGTTGAAGTAAAACAAATGCTGTACTGGTGGGAAAAACGAAACCAGGGCATCTGCGAAAACATTATCCGGCAGGCAAAGGAGAGAGGTGCCACCAAAGTTATAGTTGGGGTAGGCTCCTCGCACCGCAAAGGCATGGAAGAGATCTTTACTAAAATGCCCAACGTGAAACTGGTAAACTATAACGACCTGCCATAACACAACTATAAAACGGTTATAAAACAAAAGCCTGCAGAAACAACTTCTGCAGGCTTTTTTATAGTTTAACGGGTAGTGCTGATCGCTTAGTTGCGGCGCATGCCCGGACCCCATCCGCGGCGTTCTTCTTCCGGTGCCGATCCGCTGGCGAATTTCTTCAGGTTATAGGTAAAGGTTACCATAAAGAAGCGCTGCAGCACCGTAGACTGCACATCCTCGATATAGTCGGTAGCAATGTTACGCTGCACGCTCACGTTCTGGCCCAGCAGGTCGTTCACGCTGAAACTGATCTCACCCTGCTGATTCTTGAACAGCTTTTTGCCCAGGCTCATGTTCCATAAGGTAAAGCTTGGGTCTACTCCCTGCGACAGGCCCGAGTTGTAGGTATGGCTCAACTCGGTGCGGTAAACCAGGCCTTTCCAGATGGTCCAGTTATAACGCAGGTTCAGGTTCTGTGTAAAGTAGTTGTTGTTGGACTGTGCCAGCAGCGTATTGTTTACAATGTTATAGTTCGAGTGGGCTGATATATTGAAATCCACTTTCTCGCTGATGTTGCTGCTCAGGTTAAGGCCCATGCCCAGGTTAGTTGTGTTGGCGTAGTTTATCTGCTCATCCAGCATGCCCGGTATACGGGAGTAACCTACCATACCAAACGCGTTAAAGTTAGAGCTGATGAAGTTGATCGGCTGGCCATAGTTGATGAACGAGCGCACGTTCCAGTAACCATCCATGTTAACAGGCATCGATAAACGGGCACCTGGCTGCGGATCGTACCCTTCAGTCAGTTCAGATGGAATGTCGCGGGTATATACGCTGTTGGCTACATAGTTCTGCGTTACAGTACCGAACATGCCCACAAAGAACACGCGGTTTGTTTCGGCGTTGAAGTTGCGGTAACGGATGTTGATGCGGTTCTGGTAATCCTGGTCCAGGGCCGGGTTGCCTACGCGCAGTTGCAATGGTCTCGAAATATCCAGCACGCCCTGCAGGTCTGCTACCGATGGCACGTTGGTGTTAGAACGGAAATTGATGTTCAGGTTCTGAGACTCAGAGATCTTGTACTCCAACTCTGCTGATGGTAGAATAGAGTTGAAATCGCGCTTCAGCGGATAAGCTTTCGGGTACGTCACTTCGCTCTCCAGGCTGGCGATCTGGTAACGCAGGTTTGCCTGGAAACGAGTTTTATCGTTGCGGTACTGGTAGCTCGGGCCAAACGTATGCGACAGGTAATCGCTCTTGAACGTGTTGCTCAGTGGGGCATTGGCGTCATTACTATAGTTGCCGTCTGCTTCTATAAAGTCATAAGTTCTTCTGTCCGAATCGTTGGCCTGGTTGCCGATGTTGTACTCCAGCTGCAGGCGCGAATTTTCACCTAAACGCTGCGAGTAGTCCACGTTACCTTCCCATGACAGGTTTTCTCTGTCTAATTTAATGAACTGGTTACGGTTGATGTTCTCCGTTGGGTCAGCCATGTTCTCCGAGTTCTCCAGCTGGTAGGTATCGCCGTTGGTACTGCTATAGTTGGTGCTGAAGTTGGTGGTCAGGATGCGGCCTGAATTCCCGAAACGGTGCGAGTACAGGATGTTATTACGGAAATTGAAGTTCTGGTTATCATTCTGGTTTCTGGTAAGCGAGTTGGTCAGTGTTTCCGTATCGTCCATGGTAAAAGCGCTGATGTTGGTCAGGGCATCGGTGTTCTGTACCGAAATGCTTGGCGTTACCAACAGGCGGTTGTTCTCGTTGATGTTGTATTGCAAACGCAGGTTAAAGCGGTGGCTGTCATCAATTTCGTTGTCGTTGCTGTTCTCTATGTAAGTCGTATCCGTGTTTATGAAATCGCGGAAACGGTATTGGTTGTTCTGGTTGTCGCGGTTGGAGTAACTATAGTTACCACTTACTTCCACTTTCTTGCCCAGCATATCGTTAAAGTTGATGCTGAACGCATTGGTGTTGCTGATACCGCTTGGGGTGCCGCCAAAAGGACCTCTACGGCCACGCATGCCGCCTCCCGGTGTTTCACCTACCGAGAAATCAGACATGTTGATGTTGTTTGTAAGACCTGTAACCGTGATGCGGCGGTTGCCATTGTAATAGTTTACAGCAGCACCAACCATGTAGCGCTCATCAGTACCATAACCGGCCGAAATTTTGCCCATATAGCCCTGGCGACGATCCTTTTTAGTAGTGAAGTTCAGGGTTTTAACGCGGTTGCCATCATCAAAGCCACTGAAAGCAGCACGATCACTCTGGCCATCAAAAACCTGCACGCTTTCGATCATATCTGCTGATATGTTACGCACGGCCGAGCTCATGTCTTCGCCGGTATAACGCTTGCCATCGATCATGATCTGTTTTACTTCTTCGCCCTGTGCCTGGATCTTACCGTCCTGTATGGTTACGCCCGGCATTTTGGTTACCAGTTCTTCGGCGCTGGCATCAGGGGCGGTTTTAAATGCTTTGGCATTGAACTGGGCGGTATCGCCTTTCTGCTCACCCAACAGCACACGACCCACAATCTGTACCTCGCCAATGGCCGTAGAGGCTTCCTCCAGCGTAAGCGCACCCAGGTTAATGGCCTTACCTTCCATTTTTACCAGTCGGCTAAAAGGCTTAAAGCCCAGGTAGTTGATTCGCAGGGTATAATCGCCGGTGGCTACACGCTCGAACCGGAACCTGCCTTCGGTATCGGTAATAGATACGGTGGTAGCTGATGAGGCATTGTTAACCAGTAACACGCTGGCGCCAGGCAATGCCGATTTGTCCTGGCCGCTCTGGATAGAGCCTGTAATTGTAGCACTTTGAGCAAACGCTCCAACGATGGTAAAAAGAAGGACCAGCGTTAGTAAAACCTTTTTCATTCAGATGAGTTGGTATGTGTAGTTATAGTGCGATTTAGACAGGGCAGAAGTGAAATGGTTTAGCGGCGGTCAAAAAATAAATGTGGCAACACCCGATTTGCAGCTACACGCGCCGCCGCATGGCTAAAACCGTAAAATTTAACGGTAAATTAATGCATATATCAGGTTACTTTTAGTGCCTGAAAGTATAAACTGTCGTAGTTTCGCATTACGTTTTACTGCGCGGCGTTTTACCTGCCCGGGCAACAACCAAAGCCTTTTTTTCGCATCAAACCTTATAACTGCAGCCCGCTGCCTTTACCGTGAAAGAATTTTTCAGACGCAGGATCATACAGCCTATCCTGAACTTATTGAAGCAGGGAATGTCGCCGCAGAAACTGGCGGCAACTGTGGCTGTTGGCACGGTAGTAGGCGTTATTCCGGCATTTGGAGTTACCACCATTTTAGGCACGGCCATTGCGGCCCGTTTCCGGTTAAATATTGCGGCCACCGTACTGGTAAGTTACCTGATGCAACCTCTGCAGATATTGCTGGCACTCCCATTCATCAAACTCGGCATTTACTGGTTTGGCCTGGAAGAACTACAACTGACCTTCAGCGAAATGACAGCCATGTTTAAAAACGACTGGCTGGATGCCCTGAACCAACTATGGCTGGCAAACCTTGCCGGCATCTCAGCCTGGGCGCTGCTGGCGGTTCCAAGCGGTGTGGTCCTGTATTTTATAACCCTTCCCATTCTAAAGAAAGTATTGCCTGCCCCGGTGGTTGTAAGCGCCGGCGTTTCCGCTGAAGGGTGATTGGCTATAGGTGTATGTCTGAATCAGGATTTACAGGATTAGAGGATTTTCAAGATTTGGATGTAGTTCTATAGTTGGAAGGAATAAGTACTATAGTTGCTGTAACCATTTTGCTGGCGCGAGTTTGCAACTCGTGTCTAACCATGGCGTTGAGTTTGTAACTCAACTGGCCCGACAGGTACAGGTTTTGACTGAACTGGAGTTAATAGCGATTTTATAAATTCTCAGGATTTCGGCCACCGCTATAGTTTTATAGTTACGGTTGGTCCAACCACCCCCGCCCCTCCTTATCTAAGGAGGGGAGCTCTGATACTGCTATAGTTTAAACTATAGTTCTATAGTTACAGCAGTAGAAAGGACAGGTTTACCTGTCCCTTTGGAAATATAACCACGAGAAAAACCGATCTGCCTTAGCTAAGAGACATCGAGGAAACTATAGTTAGAGCAGCAGCTATCGAACTTGTTATCAGTCTTTGGGTTGAGCGCCTTGGCAGATTCCGGTGCCGATAGGCAGCGCGACGTTAGGAGCGCAGGAAGCTGGCACCGCGCGATGCCCGAAGACGGGGCCTCCCGGCCCGGGTGGGAGCCAAAGTAACTATAAAACTGTAGGCTCTTAGAGCTCCCAGGAATAAAAGAAGCTATAGAACAATGACTTGTTTCCAGCAGTAAGCAAAGTAAACTATAGAACTATAGCTTGTGAGCATCAACTATAGTCTAAAATAGATTTCTCGTTACACTCGAAATGACAGTTAATATAGCTATAGAATTTGCAAAATTTCTCATCAAACGCTCGAGATGATAATTTTATAAAAAAACAGCCGGTCTCAGAAAGAAACCGGCTGCTGCATAATCGTTATTTCAAAAACTTAAGCACTCTCCAGAATCTGGAACAACTCATCCAACTTAGGAGTAAGGATGATCTCGGTGCGGCGGTTTTTCTGACGGGCCTCTTTGGTTTTAGCAGTATCAAGCGGTACATAAAGCGAGCGACCGGATGGTGTTACGCGTTCCGGTGAAACACCAGAATCTGTCAGGATGCGGGTAATTTCGGTGGCGCGCAGCACGCTCAGGTCCCAGTTGTCCTGCATGCCTACAGTACCACGGGCAATCGGAACATCATCGGTGTGGCCTTCTACCACCACGTTCACATCCTGCTGTTCTTTCAGTACCTGTGCCAGTTTTTTCAGGGCATCAACCCCTTTCGGGTCTACTTTAGTAGAGCCGGAGTTAAACAGTAACTGCTCGGCCAGCGATACATATACTTTGCCGTTACGCACCTGTACGGTCAGGTCCTTGTCGTTGAAACCGAGGAGGGCGTTGCTTACGCGGGTTCGCAGGTTCTTCACGGCTTTTTCCTTCTCATCCAGAATGCGCTGCAGCTCGGCCAGTTTCTGCTCGCGGGCTTTCAGGTCGGCGTTCAGCTTGTCGATCTGCGATTTGCTCATGTTCAGGTTTTCGCCCAGTGTTTTGCCTTCTTTCAGGGCCTGCTGCAGGCTTGCCTGGTATTCGGCTTTCTGTTTCTCCAGTTCGGCACGTTCCTGCTCCAGTTGCGCCTTTTGTTCTTCTAAAGAAGCTTTTTGCTCTTCCAGGGTCTGCTTGTCTTTTTCCAGGGAAGCCTTATCCACTTCCAGGGCATTTTTGCGGGCCATCAGGTCATCGTATTTCTTTTTAGAGACCACGCACGAAGAGAGGGACATACTGGCTGCCAGCACAAAAATGGAGGCACGTACAAAATTCTTTTTCATATAATCAGAACTATAAATTACAAAAGGGTTGCTGAACAAATATAGTAAATTATAGATAGTGCGGAATGCAAAACTGCACTTTTACCTGCGCCAGGCAAATAAAAAAGGCACCTTGTTCGGGCGCCTTTTCATATTGGAAGGTAGAGTTTAATTATTCTGATTGATCGGGTTCGGTCTGCTCGCCGAAGAAGCCCTGCGGGTCCGGCATTTTGTCGATCAGGGTGAGCAGGTAGTTATAGTCCAGGGCGGTCATGTTCAGTGCGCGGCCTTTATGCAGCCAGGTCCAGGCGTCGGCATATTTCTGGTTGTGGTATTGCACCCGCGACATCGCCATGCAGGCATAGGCATTCTGAGCATCTGCTGCAATGGATTTTTCTATAAACTCTGTTGCCTGCTTCAGCATCTTTTTCTTTGGCTTCTGCTCGTACTGCGCCAGGTAGCAGTTGGCAACATCCGACAGAAGGAGGGAGTTTTTAGGTTGCAGGCTCAGCGCCTTCTCGTAGTAAGTTATAGCCTCAGTGGGGTTTCCTTTTGCTACAGTTACCAGGCCAAATGCCCAGTATGGATCGCTGCTGTCCGGATTCAGGAGCCAAGCCAGGTTAAAGCGGTACATGGCCGTGTCTATCTGTCCCTCGTTCAGGTATTCCCAGCCACGTTCCATAAAAAATTTGCTGGCCTCGGTGCGGGTGGTAAAACTGGCATCGGAGCTTTTCAGGAACTGTTCGTCTTTTTTCTGCTGGGCTTCTGTTTTAGCTACTTTTCCAAACATCGGAAGTACTTTCGGGTCAGGTTGTGTGGCCTGCTCCTGTGCCAGCGTAAAGGTAACTGCCGCCAAACAGGCCAGCATGGTTGTTACAAGTTTCTTCATAAAAGGTGGTAATTTTTGGGAGCAGTTGGTAGCTCGTGGTCTAAAAATAGTGCTTTCTGCTTTATTTCACAAATGCCTTGCAGGTTGCAACTATAGCTACCAAATTATTTGCGACAAGTGTCGGTTATATTCAGACAATTTGCGTATATTTGATAAAACGATTCAACCATGGCACACGCACTAAGCACTTTAAACTATAGTCTGATAGATGACCGGGATATTTTCATGCTCATCAGCACTGTGCGCGAGGGCATCAAATATGCGTCGTTTCAGTCCATTGCCGATAAAAGCCCGTTCAGCCTGAGCGAGTGGTCTAATTACCTGCACTTGTCGGAACGCACTTTTCAGCGGTACAAGAAAGAGAAACGCACCTTCGACCCGCTGCACTCTGAAAAGATACTGGAGATAACGCTTGTATATAATAAAGGAGTGGAGGTTTTTGGTGATAAGGCCAATTTTGATGCCTGGCTCGAAGCTAAGAATGTAGCGTTAGGCGGCATCAAACCAAAAGAACTCCTGGACAGTACCTTTGGCATCGGGATGCTGCGCGACGAACTGACCCGCATAGAACACGGCGTACTGGCATGATCGTGTACCGTCTGAGCCGCAGCAGGTTCGCAAAAGATCTGTCGGGGAGGGGAGCAGAGCTGGCAGGCGGGCGCTGGAACAGCAAAGGCACTGCCATTTTGTACACTTCGGATTCGATAGCCCTGTGTACCGTAGAGGTAGCAGTGCACATGCCGCTTGGTATTGTGCCGCTTGGTTATCAGCTGATACAGATCGAACTGCCCGACGATGCCACTATAGTTGAACTGCCGGAGAAAGACCTGCCCGAGGGCTGGAAATCGCTTCCGCATAGCAACGCTACCCAGGTGATAGGCGATAATTTTGTGCAGGAACAGCAGGCCCTTGCGTTAAAAGTACCTTCGGCTGCCGTACAGGGCACTTACAATTATCTTATCAATCCGCGCCACCCGCAATTCCAGAAAATAACTATAGTTGATATCTTTCCTTTTGCCTTCGACAAGCGCCTGTTTGTTAAGTAAAACCTGCTGCAACTATAAACTATAGTTGCATGGGTGCCCAAACTATAGTTTATAGTTACAGATAATATGTTGTACCCATCTCGGCTATAGTTACCGGTAACTTCAGGCTGTCTTTTATCTTCATACGGAGTGCTTCGCTGGCCTGGGCTTCGCCGTGGTTCAGAAATACATGCTGGGGCTTCTGCTTAAATTGCTGCAGCCACCATAACAGGTCCGCCTGGTCGCCGTGTGCCGACATGGTACTGATCTGCCTTACTTCTGCGCGCACCTTGTAGTATTCCCCGTGTATCTTGATCTCGTCGGCACCGCTTCGCAGCAGGTTGCCGCGTGTGCCCGGTGCCTGAAAACCCACCAGCAGCACCGTATTCCGGGCATCGCCTAAAAGCCGCTCCAGGTAGTAAAGCACCCGGCCTCCAGTAACCATGCCGCTACCGGCAATTACTATTTTAGGTCCGTGTGTATCGAGTACGTGCTGTGTATGTTCATAATTACGGATCATGTGCACGTTGCGCATCATAGTCTCGCATTCGGCGCGTGTCAGGTTATGCCATTCATGGTAGGTCAGGTACAGGTCCGTTACATCAATGCCCATGGGCGAATCGAGATAAACGGGCAGGGCTGGGATGCTTTTCTCTTCGCGCAGCGTGTTCAGGATTAGGAGCAGTTCCTGGGCGCGCTCTACGGCAAAACTGGGTATTACCAGGGTGCCGCCTTTCTCATAGGTATGCTCTACAATTTCCTGAAGCTCGTGGTACGGCGATGTTTCGCCATGCAACCGGTCTCCGTAGGTCGACTCCATAATTACATAATCGGCTTCGCGCGGGCAAAATGGCGGGTCCATGAGCAGGGGCAGGCGCTGGCCAATATCACCGGAAAAAACAAAGTGCCTGCCCTGGCATTTTACCTCCACTATAGCTGATCCTAAAATGTGTCCGCTGTTCCGGAAACAGAATTTAACGTCCTCATTCAGGATTACCCACTCGCCATAGTTATGCGTTTCGAACAGGGGCATGGTTCGGGCCACATCATCTAAATTATAGAGTGGTTTGGCTGGTTTATGGATAGAATAGCCTCCCCGGTTGGCTTCCTCGGCATCTTCCATCTGTATGCGGGCACTGTCGTTGAGGATGATGCGGGTAATGTCGCGGGTGGGGTGTGTGCTGTGGATGGGCCCGTTGTAACCGTTCTTTGCAAATACAGGCAGGTAACCGCAGTGGTCCAGGTGGCCATGGGTGAGTATGATGGCATCGAGCTCATCGGGATTGAGCGGAAGCTTTTGCCAGTTGAGCAGGCGCAGCTGTTTCAATCCCTGGAACATGCCGCAATCAATGAGGACCTGGTGGCGCTTTGTTTTGAGCAGGATCTTGGAGCCGGTAACTGTGCCGGCACCTCCCAGAAAAGTAAGCTGAATGGGTTCTGGTTCTGGTAGCATACGCGTGCTGTTTGAGGTTATAGTTGCTGAAGGCCCCGATCCCCACTTTCGCCACACTTGCCTGCCTTCAGAAGCTTAATTTAAGATAAAACAGGCTGAATAACTATAGGTTGCAGGAAGAATTGAGGCTTTAAAAAAAGGCCACCTGCCGTTGCAGCAACAGCAGATGACCACTTCTATAGTTTACCTAAATAATTACAGAGCTGAAAAAATCCGGAGTTAGAGCCAACCTATAGTTGACTGTTTTGCTGCGGCTATGGGTTAGAAGCTACGTCCGCTGCCTGGCAGGTAGATCTGCAAACCAAGGCTTACGGATAAACCGGTAGATGAATCGTTTCCTACATCAATATTGGCGTTGCTGCGGATCAGGTTAAGCATGCCTTCGAGGGCAATATTGGATGCTACAAAATGCGCATAACCGGCACTTACACCGTACACTGCCGAGAAAATGGCATCGCCTTCGGCATCCTCAAAAGAGCTACCGGCAAAACCTACTACCGCTTCGCCAAACCAGCGGTGCGTCGGGGCAGCGCCTTCCGGAAAGTAGTAGCGCACAAAAGGAGTAAGGCCGTAACGGAAATCTTCGCCGCCATCGTAAGCTATAAAACCCAGCTGCACCTGCGCACCTATGGCCGCATTGTCAGAAATAAAATAACCGGCTCTGGGGTTGATATCGAACGTAAAGGTTTCGGATTTAAAGTTGTGGCCAATGTTAGCAATGCTGGCGCCTACCAGCCAGTTACCTTCTGCTACAGCATCGCCGGCAACAGCGGCAGTGGTTTGCGGCCGTGTTATCTGTTCATCCTGGGCCGAAGCAACAAAAAAGGTAAACAGAAAAAGAAGCGTACATAGTGCTTTCATAGTAAAAAAACTTAAATGGTACATCGTTCTGCCAACAGCAGAAACCATTATAATCTAACGCTGGCACTAAACTATAGTTGGTAAGTTTCCGGTATTTTGAGCGTGTACCCTAAGTTACAGGGCAGGTAGCAGGTATAGCCTGACGGGTTTATGATGCACTATTTGCCTTTAGAGCTTTGTTTCTCTGTTTCAGCTAAAATGCGGCTCAGGTCGGTGAGAATGCTGCCCACATCGCGGAGCACTTCCGGCGAAGGAATACTGCGTAATTCGCCCAGGCAATGTGCCTGCAGGGTGCGTGCGTGTTGGTTGGCTTCCCGTAGGTTGGCCAGAACATCTGTGGCGGGTTGTACGCTGGCTTTCCCGAATAAGGGGATGCAGTTGGCGGTTACTTCCATGGCCTGTGCGAGCTGCTGTGCAAATTCCGGACTTAGCTGGGATGGCCGGTTTTGTTGCAGATCGTCGAGGCCGCGGCGGATGCCCCTGATCTGAACAATAATGTGGTCTAATTTACGGATACTGACAGCCAGCCTGGTAAGCCGGGTGCGTTTGTTTGTGAGAAAGAGGTTGTAGCGCAGGCTTTGCTCGGCCAGCCCCAATGTGTCCAGTGTCTTCCTGTATTCGCGTTTCAGGGCATTTACTTCGGTGCGGCCGGTTTTTCGTTTCGGAGCTTTGTAATCTAACAGTGCTCTTAAACTTGATAAGGTTTGTGAAGCCGATCCGGCCAGGCTGACAATGCTGTTTTCTACATCCGGAATGGCATTCTGAGGCACGATCACTGCGTTTATGATCACGGCTATAGCAGAGCCGATAACGGTTTCGATGATACGCTCGAAGGCATAGCCCTGGTTAATGTGCCCGAAAGCCAGTACCAGCAGCGAACTGATAGCTACCTGCGAGATGATCTGAGGGTTCATGCGCAGCGCTTTGGAAACGGCCATGCCTGCCAGGATCACGAAAAAGATAGAATACACATTTACTTCCAGCCACAGCCCGATCAGCATACTGAGCAGTACTCCGCCAATGATACCGATAATGCGCTGGGTGGCTTTGTCCACGGAGTCGGCAACGGTAACCTGTACGGTAAGGATAGCGGCGATGGCTGCAAAATAAGGGTACTCTGCACGCAGCAGGTTTGTAGCAACAAACCACGATACAGCCGCGGCCAGTGCCGTTTTAATGATCTGTAAAGTCAACCCGAAACGGGAGAGTTGTTCGATGGTTTTATGCAAGAGAATTAAGTGTTTTTGCTATTGCTGTCTGTCTATCAGCTTATAACCATTAATGCAGCTTAGGGTTATAGTTTATCCTTTTTTACTTCTTATTTTTCTTTTTCCTGAACGCTTTATTTTCCTCAACAGCAAAGTTTACAGGGTAGGTCATTCTTACAGGCACGGCTTTTCCATTCTGGTACCCGGGAGACCAGTCCGGCATTTCAGAAACAACACGAAGCACTTCCGCATCCAACTCAGGTCTGACACTTTGTATGACAGTGAGTTCGGTAGGTTTACCTGTTGGGTCGATCACATAAGCAACAATTACCTTTCCGCTGATATCCTCCAAAAGAAGTGAAGGCGGGTAACGGAAAGTGTTTTTGATGAAAGACACCATACTCGCATTCCCTCCGGGAAATTGAGGCGGAATCTCAACCAATGTACTGGTACCAGTCTTTGTAGAACTAACATTTTCGAAGGGGTACCCCAGGTTAGGGCTCGAAATGTATGGCTCCTTTAAGTTATAGATTTCAGCTTGTATTTGATAACAACCCAGCTGGTTTAGAGCGCTGATCCCGGTTACATAAATTGCGTTACCACCTTTTAAGGCTGCCTGGTACTGTGCATCCTGTAACACGCTCTTGATGCTGCAGTTCATACCAGCAGGTGCCAGCTCAATGTGCCCAATCTTTTCTGCATCATCTGGCTTATTTTCCTGTAAATAAATGATCTCTACGTGGGGCTTCCGAACATCCGGCATTGCTGATATGGCAGGCCGAACACTCTGAGCAACTGCACCTAAACTTACAAAGAGCGCTGGAATTACCAGGGAAGAAAGGTTAACGGACATGGAATAGGGATACTTAACAGTAGTGCAAAGTTAGTATTTCTTTACCTGGCACAAATGCCTTTATAAGGACACCACTGGCAAACTTCCAGGTCTTTTGTTTTCCGGATCGGCTCGGCTGGGTTCAGCATGTCTTTAATAATGCCGGTCAGCAGTTCTTCCGAAGCAACTATAAAATCCTTTGGCTGCCCATCTTCCCCCACAAAGTTAAACTCCGACGACAGTACGTTTTCGTCGATATTCCTGAACGAAATAATGCCTGATTTGGCAGCTATAGTTGCCGAGTCAAGTTGATGGTTGCCAACTATAGTTTGCGGTGCTTCGCGGAGTTGGCGCTGCAGAATGTACTGGTACAGCCATAGTTGGCGGGGCTTGTCAAAATCTTTTGTTTTGGATGATGGCGCACGCAGATCGTCAGTTTTTACGCGCAGTTTGTTTTGTTCTACCTTACCGGTTTTATAGTCTATCACGCGCACTTCGTGGCCGGTCATGTCGATGCGGTCGGCTTTACCTGCTATTGTTACTTCCAGTAGTTCATCGTCAATTTGTAACGGTAGTTTGGCAGTCAGCGAGTCTTCGAGGCGCAGGATGCAGAGCGGCAGTTCATCTGAGTTTTTAAGCGTGTTCAGGTATTTCTGCAGCACTTCAATGGCCACTTTTAGTAAAAGGTAATTCAGTCCGCGTTCGGTGGTAGCGCCACGCGTAGTTTGGTCAAATGCCATTTTCACCTGCTTGGGCAGTTCCAGCAGCATCTGGTCTATGCTTTCGGCAACTATAGGCTGGCCGCTCTGCTCGTAGGGTTTAAAGAAATCTTCCAGTACCTGGTGCACCACGGTACCAAACTGCGCCGAGTCGACCTGTTCTTCCACTTCATCCACTTCCTGCATTTTAGCTATCCGGCTGAAATAGTATTTAAGCGAACAATTTATGTAGGTGTTGAGGCTGGAAGGGTAAAGGCCCCGCTGCAAATCGCGTTTTATTTGTTCCAGCGTAGCGCTGTCTTTCTCTATAACAATGTCTTCGTCGTATTCCTTTGTGTCTTTTTGCTCTACTACGGCTGTCAGGTTGTGGAACGTGATGTTGCGGTTGCGCAGGGCCAAATCGTTTTGCAGTTGTAGGATGAACCGGCTTTTCTCGCCCGAACCATAGGTATCTGAAGGCAGCACATACAGCAGATTTACACGCTTGGCGCGCTGAAGCAGGCGGTAAAAATTGTACGCCATCGAGCCTTCATTTTCGGCATAGGTTGGCAGACCAAATTCCTTTAGCACATCATACGGCATCAGCGAATTATGCTTTTTAGGAGCTGGCAACGTATTCTCGTTTACCGATAGGATGATCAGGTTCTCAAAATCCAGCGCACGCGTCTCCAGCATACCCATGATCTGTACATCCGAAATCGGTTCGCCGCTGAACGGCAGCCTTGTCTGCGTGATCAGCTCATACAGAAACTTACGGAAGCTGCGTACTGAAATTTTCTGTTCACGGCAATCGAAGATCGTGTCCAGACGCTTAACTATAGTATAGAAAATGTACAGGTATTCTGTCTCGATGGTGTTATGGCCGTGCGTGTACACCTGGCGGAGAAGCTCGATCAGATCATACATGGCCACGATAATATCATCACAATCCCGCCAGGTACGGAACAGCGTCTCGAAAAGCGGGTGGTGCTTGCCCATTTCCAGAAGTTCCTGTGCCGTAATCAGCACCTTGTTTTCCGAAACTATCGTGTCCAGCACCTGCTGTATCAGCCCATGAAATTCCGCCTGGTCAGGTTGCTCGTTCAGGTATAGTTCGTAACGGCGGATGAACGGGTGCGTGAGCAGCTTGCTTACTGCCAAATGGTGGTACTGGTATACTTTATAGCCGGTGTCCTGTAGTTGGTTAACGCCTGTCAGATGCACATCAAAAAGCAGATCCACGAGATTAAAAAGGGGAGTGCCCTTAAAGCTCAGACCCATGGTTACGTTATAGTTTGGCACATCATCGGGTATAGAATGCAGCACCGGCAAAAGCAGCGTTTCGTCAGGCATAACGATGGCTACCTGGGCGTGTTTGTCCTGCTCACGAATTTCCTGCAACAGCTGTCCGGCCAGTTTGCCCTGCATGCTGGCATTGGCTACACCAATCACATTTATAGTTTTATCGTCGGTCAGGAGCATGTTCTGCTGCCAGCGCCACTCGGGTAGTTTCCAACCGTTTTTATACTTGCGCAGAAAGCTGCCTGCCCGGTTGGCTGTGCCTTCTTCCATGTAAAAATCATCGCTATCGAATAGTACTTCCGCTTTGTTATGGCGCAGCAATGCTTTAATAATTTTCTCTTCGGATTTAGTCAGCGCGTTCAGCCCGATGAAAATGTATTGGTGGCAGGTCGATTCTTTAACTATAGCACCGATCTCATTCGCTACTTTCCGGAAAGCCATGCCCGTATACGCCTGCTTGTTGTTCTGCAGGTGTTTTTTCAGGTTATGGTACGTCTTCTCAATGTTCTCCCACAAGCTAAAGTACTTGCGCATAGCCGGCGACATCGTCCAGCCAAGGTTGCGTGGCTCCCATCTTTCGAGTGCCTTGGCTTCACTCAGGTACTCAAACAGCTTCCCGGTGTCTACCAGGTTCTGGTCTATCCGGCTGAAATCGTCCAGCAAAGTGCCTGCCCAGGTAACAAACTGGTCAAAATCCAGCTTCGGGTCCTGCTCACGCATCAGGTCGTATAGTTCGAGCTGCAGGTTTATCGGCTCTATCACATCCACCTTTGCCATTTTGCAGATAAAGTCTTCCATCGACGAAACTTCTGGCGACCAGATTGGCTCAGTAGCGGCCTGGGCCAGCGCATTTTTAAAGAAAAAGCTTGCCCTGCGCGATGGCAGCACAATGCACAGTTCGCTGATGTTCTCTTTATACTTTTCGTAAATGTATTTCGCGGTTAGCTCCAGGAAAGTCTGCACGGGTGGTAATGGTGAATTTTGAATGAGTGATTGAGTGAATGTGTAAGCGATTAATGTATGCTTTCAGTATTCCCGCTGGCATCCAGCGGCATGAATGGGTTGTAGGCGATTTCCCAAAGGTTGTCGTCCGGGTCAGCGATGTAGCTGCTATAGCCACCCCAGAATACTTTTTCGGGATGCTTCAGTACACGCACACCTTTGGCTTCCAGCAAGGCTACCAATTCATCTACTTCTTTTTCGGAGCGGACATTGTGCGCCAGCGAAAAGCCCCGGAAGCCACTGCCATCTGCCGGAACGCCTGCATCATCTGCCAAAGACTCTTGCGGGAAAAGTGCCAGTTGTATGCCATTCAGTTGAAAGAAAACAATGCTTTCAGTGCTGGTTTCCAGTGGCTTCCAGCCAAAGGTATTGATGTAGAAATCTCGTGAGCGTTGCAGGTTTTTTACGCCTAGAGTTATGAGTGTTATGCGTTGTTCCATGGTTTTACCTTCCCCTAACCCCTTCCTTAAAACAGGAAGGGGAACCGGATTATAGTTTATTTATAGTATTTAATAATGACGCGAGCGTCTTCGCTCGTGACTTGGTATAGCGGGGCCTCTGGCCCCTTTCAATCATCTAAGTCTTTAATCAACCGGGCCGGAGGCCCAACTATAGTTCGACACGAGAGAAGGCGCTCGCGCCATATACTTTATATTCTTCTCCCCTCCTGTTTTTAGGAAAGGGCCGGGGAGAGGTCAAAAAGCCAACCCTAATTGCGCGGCAGGTTTATCACCGTATTGCCATTCCTGTACTTCCTGCGTCTCGAAATAATAAAGCACGCACCTTACTTTTTTGTAACCAAGCTGCCGGAAACGCACGGCGTAGTGGTCCAGGCGGTTGCGGTGTTCGGGCTCGGGTGGAGGCGTTTTAAACTCTATTATAGTTACCGCTTCGCCATCAAATACAATACGGTCTGGTTTGTACAGGTAAGCACGTGCATCCAGCACTTCTTTTTCCTGTTCAATCGCTACCTTGTCAGAAAAGTAAGGCGCTATTTTAGGATGCTGAACTACTTCGGTAAGCAGGCGTTGTAGTTCGGGTTTGTCGCGCTCGCTGATGATGCCTTCGTAGCCCATTTGCCTTAAAACCTGGTTTACTTCCGGTGCAAAGGTTATGCGCGACAACGCATAATGCAGCTTGCGGTTTACCTGGCGCTGGCGCTGCTGCGTAGCAAAATCGAACACGTTGTTAGCGTGCTGCTTTATTTTCAGGCGCTGTTCCCAATCCGTAGTTACCAAGTGCTTCAACTCAAAAGTATCTTCTTCTGAACTATAGTTTATAGTTTGTGCCGGCCTGCCTTTGTATAGTTGGTAGCAGAATTTGCCCGGTTCCCATAGTTCCTTCTCTTTCAGGTACTGGTACATCAAATGGCTTACGTTTTTTACCTGACCATCCAGCTTCGGCATTTTGTCTTCTATCAGCAGGTCTTTTGCGTTGCCAATCAGATATAGCCTGTCTATCGGGCGGGTGAGCGCCACGTACAGCATGTTCAGGTTTTCGATAAAGGTTTTCTCTATCTCTGTTTTGTATTGCTCGCCCAGTACCGTATTCTCCAGTTTAGAGCCCACATTTACAGCTACGCTTCTCAGCTTTCCTGTATAGGTTACGTCATCGGGTAACTGGCTCCACAGCAACGATCCGCGTTTGGGTTCGGTACTCCAGTCGGCGTACGGAATGATCACGATCGGATAGGCCAGACCTTTGGACTTGTGGATACTGGTAATAGTAATGGCGTTGCGGTTTTTAGGCGTGTTGATGCTCAGCTTTTCCTTCTGCACATCCCAGTAAGCCAGGAAGTTGTTCAGGTTGTTGCTGTATTTTAAACTATACTCCAGCACCAGGTCCAGGAAACGGAAAATATACTCACACTCGTTGTTGTGGCCAAGTAAATTAAAGTTGCGGATCAGCCGCTCGGTCAGCTCATAGATAGATAAGTTACCAGTGGTCTTCTCGTCCAGATCAAAGCCAAGCTCCCGGATATAACTATAGAATGCAGCTGCGTCTGCATTGTTCGCTATCTCAGCAATCTGCTGCGTTACTTTCACATCCGGCACCTTCTCCAGCGTTACCAGGTGTATCAGGTACAGAGCTTCTGATTTGGCCAGCGCATCGTTTGGTCGGTTAAATACCCGGAACAGCGCAATCACCAGGTTTACCACTTCGGCAAACTGCAGCGAGAGCGAGTCCTGGGAGATGATGTCGTAACGGAGCTCTTTCAGGAAGTTAGCGATGCGCTTGCTGTTCTGGTTGGTACGGCAAAGTATAGCCATGTCGCGGAGTTGGTAGCCATCTTTCAACGCATTTTCTACCAGGTGCTGCACCAGGTTAAGCATACTTTCGTCGTAGCTTATTTCCTGCTCGTGCGTGTACTTCGGGTATAGTTCGTTGGTGCGGTTGCAGGTATCCAGATCGTACTTTGTGTTACTATCGCCTTCATACGTGAACAGCACCTGTATATGCCCACCGGTATTGTTCGGGTCCGGAATCTCCTGCGTAAAATCTTCGTCGTAAATAGACGTGAACATGCCGAAGCCGCTGTGCGCTTTGCTAGCAAACGTAAAGATGTCGTTGTTGAAGTTAATGATCTCGGCGCGGCTTCTATAGTTCTTTTTTAGGTTGGCAGGCTGCAGCACTTCTCCGTTCAGTGTTTCGTAGCGCTCCTTTATAAGCTGGCCGTTTCTGCGGTTCTGGTATAGTTTAGCTGTGTCTTTTTTATACAGGTGCAGGATCTGCTCCATTTCGCCGCCACGCCATCTGTAAATCGCCTGCTTGGCATCGCCTACTACCATGCTGAAATGCCCGGAAGCCAGCGCATTCTCTACCAAGGGCAGCAGGTTGTTCCATTGCAGCACTGAGGTATCCTGGAATTCATCTATCAGGAGGTGGTTATACTTTTCGCCCAGGCGCTCATAAATAAACGGCACCGGCTCTTTCAGTACAATATCAATGATGCGCTTGTTAAACTCCGAAATGTGAACCGTGTTCTTATCCAGCTTAATTTCCTGAAGGCATTTCTCCAGTTCGTTCAGTACCGATAGTTTGTATAAGTGCGGAACTATAGCATTTAGTAAAGTATAGATGCCGGCGTATTTCTCTTTTCGGTCTTCCAGTTCCAGGTAATATTCCGAAAGCTGATTTTTGATGCTGTCGATCTGGTTTACTGTAAAGCTGTTCTTTTTGGCAGAGGCGCTGTACCAACTGTCGTTTTCTACCGTTTTGCGGGCGTTGCTGTTGCTATAGTTTAAATCTATAGTTTTAAGCCAGCGGTAGAAGTAACCATATATGCCATTCTTGCCATAAGAGAGGTCTGCCGCATCAATACTGGACTGTTCTATCAGAGCCACAGCCTGACTCGCAGGCTCAACTATAGCTTCTTCTATCTGCTTTTTGGTTTCGCGGAGTTCGCGCTGCACATCCCTGAAATCTTCCAGCGTTAATTGCTGCAGGTCGGTTATGGCTTCATAAACCTGTTCGTTTAGCAGGTTGCGGGCAAAATCGGCCAGTTCTTCGTTCAGTTTGCTCCAGCTTTTTCCTTCATCAGCCTTCTCCAATATAAACTGCTCCAGCGTTTCGGTCAGCAGGTCACCTTTTTCGTTCTTTACCTTATCCAGCAACAACGATACCGCCGTGTTAAGCAGCGTATTCGAGTCCAGGTCTACTTCAAAGTTGTGGGGTATGTTCAGTTCGCGTGCAAAGGCCTGCACAATCTTGTTTACAAAGCTATCGATCGTGCTTACACTGAAATCTGCATAGTTGTACAGTACCTGCCGGAAAACCAAAGCAGCCCTTCTTCTAACTTCTTCTTTGTCCAGCGTCGGGTCCGGGTAATCCTGCTGCAGCTCTTTAGTGACCTCTTCCAGCAGGTTTTCGCTTTTCTGCTTCGCTTTCTCAGCTATCGTATCGTCGTTAAAACCACGCAAGGCACCTAAAATACGCTCCTTCATTTCGGCAGCGGCATCGTTGGTAAAGGTAATGGCCAGTATAGTTCTATAGTAGTCCGGGTTAGGGGAGTGCAGCGCCAGTTTCAGGTATTCTTTGGTAAGCGCATAGGTTTTGCCCGAGCCGGCAGAAGAAGAGTATATTTTAAAGACAGATGCCATGGAAGTCTGAAGTATAGCCAGGGTTAAAGATACACTTTTGCCGGCCGCTTTGCCAGTGTTTGCAAGCTTGTAACTAACTTAATTTGCTATCGTCCTGACAATAAAAGATGAAAAAACAAAACAGGCTGCCTGTAGGGGGAGGCAGCCTGTTTTCTATAGTTTAGGTACTTGCCTAAGCAAATACAGGTTCTTCAATACGTTCTTCAACAGTTTTAGCTGGTATCGAGCTGTTGGCACAAACATGGAACATAATGCGGGCCATTGACACTACATAGTCGGTCATCAGGCAGTGCTGCTGCTCCATATTCATCAGTAATTTACCGCCACCGAGGTTCATTTTGCTTAATTCCAGTACTTCATCAAAGTTCTGGCGAAGCATTTTAAGGGCTTTAAAAGACAATTCGTTGTAATACATCGGAATTACCTGGCACACGGCATAGCTGCCCTTGGCACGCTCCTCCCGGATCATCTTGCTCAACGATTCGGTATCGATTTTGTCCAGGTCTGAGATGATAACAAAGAATACGCTTTTGTTGTGTGAGGTTGCTTTACGGGCCGGAACGCTGCCTACCAGCATGTTGCGGCTCATAGATGTGTTGGTTGTAAAGGCTTCGTCTTTCAGGATCTTGTTGTGGATCTTAAATGCCAGCGCACCAGAAGCGATAAGGTTGAAATCTTTACCTTGAGTTGAAACTTTTGTAAAATGTAACATAAAGTGAGGGACTAAAGGGTTTAAGGTTTAGTTAATTGTTTCTCTGAGATTATTTTGCCTCTGTAAAAGCGGCAACTAACTCATTAGCTTCTGTTCAATAAGGAGGTAGGTTTGGTGGCGTGGTACTAAGTTTGTGTGTGCGGCAGTAATGGTTAGGGCATAAGGGTAATTGGTTTTGGGTTGTAAGATTTTTGTATACTACGGCTGAATAAGTAAAAATTTTAGTCTTATAGTTAAATTATGGGTGGATAAACATCAAAAACTGGTGAATTGCTGCTATTAACGGGTAAAGAAGTAAAAGGTTGTTATAAGGTTGTGTAAATAGTAATAAAAAATAAATAAATAGTTACAATATATACTATAGTTGTTTTTATAATGTTATACCTTTAAATATAGCATAATATTAATGTTTGTATATTTAAGGGTTTGTGTTGGCGGGCCCAAAAGGAGCGGGTGTTAGTTTTTCCCGATTAAAAATCGTACCTTTGCAGCCGTTTTTGGAATCAGTCTGATTTACTGTTTAACTGGCACGGCTTCTATATTTTGATAGGCTCACCTGGTTTATTTTAGTTTTCGACGCGTATAGGGATTAGTAAAATCCAGGCTGCATCCAGAGTAAGGATATAAACAGTAAACTAAAAGATGAACAAAATCAGATTTGATGAGCTTCCGCTTTCGCCGGAGGTTCAAAAAGCTATTGCCGACATGGGCTTCGAAGAAGCCTCTCCCATTCAGACCGAAGCAATTCCCGTAGTTTTAGAAGGCCGCGACATCATTGGCCAGGCACAGACCGGAACCGGTAAAACAGCTGCCTTCGGTATTCCAACTATAGAAAGCATAGACGAGCGCGATAAAAGCGTTCAGGCACTTATACTTTGCCCAACCCGCGAACTGGCTATCCAGGTAGCCGGCGAGATCCAGAAACTGATCAAGTATAAGCCAAACATCAGCATCGTGCCCATTTACGGTGGCCAGTCCTACGACCGCCAGCTGCGCGCCCTTAAGCAGGGTGTTCAGATCGTGATCGGTACGCCGGGCCGTGTGATGGACCACATCGAGCGCGGTACGCTTAAGCTGGATAAGATCAAAAAGATCATTCTGGACGAAGCAGACGAAATGCTGGACATGGGCTTCCGCGAAGACATCGAGTTTGTGCTGAGCCACATGCCGGAAGAGCGCCAGACCATTTTCTTCTCGGCCACTATGTCGAAGCCGATCATGGAGCTGACCAAGCGTTACCAGAACGATCCGGTGATTGTGAAGGTGGTGCACAAAGAGCTTACCGTTACCAACATAGACCAGGTGTACTTTGAGGTACGAAACAGCATGAAGCAGGAAGTACTTTCGCGCGTGCTGGATATGTATAACATGAAGTCGGTGGTGATCTTCTGCAATACCAAGCGTATGGTGGATGAACTGGTAACCAACCTGCAAAGCCGTGGTTATTTTGCCGATGGCCTGCACGGTGACCTGAACCAGAACCAGCGCTCCAATGTGATGGGCAAGTTCCGTAACGGGCAGCTGGAAGTACTGGTAGCAACCGACGTAGCCGCCCGCGGTATCGACGTGGAGAACGTGGAAGCAGTGTTTAACTACGACCTTCCGCAGGACGAAGAAGCTTACGTGCACCGCATTGGCCGTACTGGTCGTGCCGGTAAATCAGGTAAGGCGTTCTCGTTTGTATCGGGCCGCTCGGATATGTACAAGCTGAAAGACATTATGCGCTATACCAAAGCGAATATTGTGCTGCAGCAGGTACCTACCTACGAAGACGTGAATGAGCTGCGCACCAACATGTTCCTGGAAAAAGTGCGCGAAGTGCTGGAGAAAGGCAACCTGACCAAGCACATCACCACTATCGAAAAACTGATAAACGAAGACTATACTTCGCTGGAAGTTGCTGCTGCGTTACTAAAAATGAGCCTGAAAGAGGCGAAGGTAAAAGAAGCCGGCAAAGAAGCTGAAAAAGGCCTCGGTTTATCAAAAGAAGGATATGACCGCCTGTTCATTACCATTGGTAAGAAAGACCGCGTTCACCCGAAAGACCTGATCGACCTGCTGGCATCCAATGCCGATATACCGGCCTCAAAAGTTGGGGACATCGACCTGTACGACAAGTTCAGCTTTGTGGAAGTGCCTACGGAGTACACAGCCAATATTCTGGAGAAAGTAGGCCGCATTGAAGTGGATGGCCGCATGGTTGTGGTTGAGAAGTCTGATAAAAAAGGCTCTAAAGAAGGAGAAGAACGTGGTGGCAGAAGTCGCTTTGGTGGCGGCGACCGCGACAGAGGCGACCGTGGTGGCAGCCGTTTCGGTGGCCCGCGTGGTGGCGACAGAGACCGTGACCGAGGTGATCGTGGCGGTAGCAGATTCGGTGGTGACCGCGACAGAGGCGGAGACCGCGGAGGTAGCCGTTTTGGTGGCGACCGCGACAGAGACCGTGGTGGCGAGAACCGTGGCTTCCGCAGAAAAAGATTCTAAACTATAGCAACCTTCGCCTTTAAGAGGCGTATAAATAACCATACAGCTTTAGAAGCTTAAAAAACTTCATTAACTGTTAGAATAAGCCGACTTGAAACGTCGGCTTATTTGTTTTATAGCTGGTTGTAAAATTTTTTCAGATTTTTTGTGGCAAACTATAACCTTGCTGCCAGCACCGGCGTAAAAGGAGTATCATAAAAAGGTTGGAAGATTAACTAACTGTTTACGCAGTTAGATATGATAAGGGAAAACATCAGACGGATGTTTCCCTTATTGTTTTTATGCCTTTCTATAGTTTGCCTTTCCAATTTCTTTTCTCTCCCAATTTCTTATATTCGTATTGCGCTATAGTAGGTTTAGCATTCACAACACCATTCATAGTGCAGATAACAGGAGTAGGTACTCCTGTTATACCATAGTTGTAGGGCATTTAAAATATGAAGTTCAGAAATTATAAATCCGCTATTCACAATTTTGCCCACTCTTTCATGAGCATCGACTTTATGAAAAGCGGAAGACTTGCTGTCAATGTACTTATCGACTTACATAAAGCAGGAAAAGAGACAAAAGCAACCTTTGACTTTTTAAATAAGACTATTGAGCCGCAAGAAGCGATTTCAAAGGAAAGCGTACAACTAATGAATGACTATATTGATTGGCTACCTGACCACTTTGAAAAACATGATTGCGACTTGGCTAAACTGGAAAAACTGGATGTAACAATATGGACTGACTTTAAAAAAGCGTTTGTCCCACCAGGAATGGATAATTGCAAAGAGTTTACTGTTAGTACAATGACAAACTGGAAAGCTGATGGAAGAGAAGAACAGACAATTAAAATTTCTCAAACTGAAATTATAAAAGAGAATTTTCTTCAATTAAGAATACCAGAAGTAAAATAAAAAACGCCCTACAACACTGCATAAACACCATGCCACGGCCGACGGCATAGCACGCTGTTTATACTAACCGTTAGGTTAAAGCCAAAGTATAAAACTTGCACCCTCACATAAGTGATGAAATTAACAATATGCTTCTTAATGCTCTCACTTGTTGTGTGCGTGAAGGTTTACGGACAGACAAGAACTATCACTGGGAGAGTGATAAGCGAAAACTTGGAAGCTCTTCCAGAAGTTAGGATTCAGAGCTTAGATACTGTAGTACTTGGAACAACAAATAAAGAAGGAAAATTCGAAATAGAAATTCCTCATACAATAGATAAACTATTGATTAGCTGGCTTGGTATGGAGTGGAAAACTATTCAAATGCCCGAACAATGTAACCAGCTTGACATAATTTTAATGTATCATGGTAGTTATGACTTTATGTCCGCAAGAAGAATTGACAGACTTCGAAAGAAGCGATTTAAAAAGCTGTCTGAACTGCACTTGGCAGCATTTGAAAAAGGGCTCTTTACAACAAAACAGCCATGTTATGAACATGAGTTTGTGCCAATCAGAGAAGAATTGAAAGAAATAAAACGAAAGGGACGGACAAAAACGCCCTAAACCTAACAAGGTGCATAATTCAGGTTCGGCTACGCCTCCCCACATTCTGTACAAGACGTTACCACAAAAAAAGGAGCCTTGCAGCTCCTTTTATAGTTTAAACTATAGTTACCGGCTTAGGCTTCGCTTCTGGCTTTATCGCGTAAGGCACGGATATGGTCGTGGGCATTTTTTACGTCCATGTATTGCTGCTCCACGATCTGCTTCAGGTTGCCGGGCAGGTTGGCGGCGCGGGCCTCTTCAAATGCTTTTACAGCGTAATCTTCGCCGCGTTCGCATTCTTCCAGTATACGTTTTCTGTCTTTAGAGCTTATAGCCGATTTAATGTCGATCCAGATGCGGTGCACAGTGCCTTCCAGGGAGCTCGATTCGTCGTCGGTGTGGCCCATTTTGTGCAGTTCGCCCTGTAACTCAGTGATCATGCTGTCGCGCTGTACGGCGTATTTCATGAACAGGTCTTTCAGGTCGCGATCTTCTACATCCTGTGCTGCAGTTTTATATCCTTTAGCACCATCTTTGCATCTTTCGATCAGGTGGTGTACAGTAGATAATACTTCCTTGTTAATTTCCATAGTTTTAAAGGTTTAGTTACTATATGCGGTATTACTCATATTGGTAACTAAATGTTGCTATGGTACAAAATAGTTTCAGCGGCCATGGCCTTGCCGGCCAGGTAGCCCGTTGTCCAGGCGGCCTGGAAATTGAAGCCACCGGTAATGCCATCTATATCCAGCACTTCGCCGGCAAAGTGCAGCCCCGGGTGCAGGCGGCTCTCCAATGTTTTCATGTTTACCTGTTGCAGGTCAATACCGCCGCAGGTTACAAATTCTTCTTTAAATGTGGTTTTGCCATTTACCCGCACCTCCATACGCAGCAGCGCCTCCAGTAACTTATTAGTATTTTTGCCCGGCAGTTCGGCCCATTTTGTTTCCAGAGTAATCTCAGCTATAGTTGCCAGCGCTTTCCAGAGGCGCTGCGGCAAACCGAAAAGCGGGTTGGTAGCTACCAATTTTTTAGGATGTGCCTGTCTGTAGTGCTGCAGTTCTGCCCGTAAGCTTTCTTCGGTATAGGTTGGTATCCAGTTAATGAGGGCCGTGAAACTATAGTTCTGGTCATGGAAAATGCGGGCTCCCCAGGCAGATAATTTAAGTACGGCCGGACCACTATACCCCCAGTGCGTGATCAGCAGCGGACCTTCGTATTCCAGTTTCTGGCCGGCAATGCGCACTTTGGCATGCGGCACCGAAACACCCATCAGCTCTTTCAGCGGGTTACCGGGCACATTGAACGTGAACAGCGAGGGAACAGGCTCCTGAATAGGGTGGCCCAGTTCGCGCAACCAGTCGTAGCCCGTACTTTTGGGGTTGCCACCGGTGCTAACCAATACTTTATCGGCTTTCAGTTCGGAGCCATTGTTCAGGTAAACTATAAATTTGTCTGTAGTATGATCCGGTGGCTGAATGCGGGTAACTCCTGTACCGGTTTTTATAGTTACGCCGGCTTTTCGGGCCTGCTGCAACAGGCAGTCGGCTATCGTTTGGGAGCTATCAGTAACCGGAAAGATGCGGCCATCGGCTTCGGTCTTCAGTTTTACGCCACGTTCCTCAAACCAGGTTACCGTTTCCCGGGCCCCGAAGGTTTTAAAGGCTTCTTTTAATGGTTTTGCACCGCGCGGGTAGTGCTGCGAAAGTGGCCCGGGCAAAAAACAGTGGTGTGTTACATTGCAGCGTCCGCCGCCCGAAACCAGCACTTTTGCCAGCAGTTTATTCGTTTTCTCCAGTAGCACCACTTCTGCGTCCGGATTTGCCTCTGCACAGGTAGTTGCTCCAAAAAAACCAGCCGCCCCGCCGCCTATTACCACTATTTTATAAGTCATTGTTGGTTGTTTATTGTTGATTGTTTTTGGTTGTGAAGAGATCTTGGCAATCAGCAATTAACAACCGGCAATCAAACACAAAGATACTAAAAGAAGCCCATAGGGTCGGGGTACTGGAAAACGTAAGGCAGGTCATCTTTCAGTTTCTGATTGCTGATGATCTTGAAACGTGTTTCCTCCATCTCTTTGAAAACAGGCGGTTGCAGGCCTAAGGCCAGTGCTGCGGCAGGGTAAAAGTCCCGGCGCATGGGGTGCATATCCGAGCAGGCGTTGTACACTTCGCCCCATTTTTCCTGTTCAATAATGCGCTTCAGGATCATGATGCAGTCGGTGCGGTGGATGAGGTTGACCGGACCATCGCCATTAGGTACGTCTGTTTTGCCAGCCAGAAAACGGCCCGGACTGCGGTCATCGTCGGCCAGTCCGGCAAAGCGTACAATGGTTGTCAGCCACTCTTCGCGCTCCTGAAACAGCTGTTCAGCCTGCAGCAAACTATAGCCGGGGTCGGTTGGTTTGGTAAACTGGCTGTCCTGTTCTGTCACGATCTGGTTCAGGTCGTTGTACACCGAGGTAGACGAGGCAAACAGCACTTTTTTGACCGGCGAGTCCAGCATGGCCTTGCGGAGTCGCTGCAGTTGGTTCAGATAGGATTCGCCGCCATCCGCCCGCAACCGTGGCGGAATATTTATCACTAGTACATCGGTTTCCAGCAAGTCGGCCAAGGCAGCTTCGTCTGTTGTTTCCTCCTGCAGGTTGATGAGGTAAGGGGTAATTCCTTTTTGTGCCAGGAGGTCGAGCTTGGCAGGAGAGGTGGTAGAGCCTTTTACGCGCTTCCCGAAATTCACCAGCGTTTCTGCCAGGGGTAGGCCCAGCCAGCCACAACCTATAATACTGATATCTGCTTTTTCGTGCATGTGTGATCATTTACAGCCATAACAAAATAACCGGCCTTCTGTTACTCTAACCGGCAGGCAAAGTTACACGCAAATGCACTACGATGTTCTTCTTATTGGTTCCGGTTTCGGTTCGCTTACGGCTGCCGCTCTGTTAAGCAAGCGCGGATTAAAGGTGGGCATACTGGAGCAGGCCAAATACCCGGGCGGCAGTGCCACATCTTATAAGCGTAAAGGCTACCGGTTCGAGACAGGTGCCACCACACTGGTTGGGTTAGACGAGCACATGCCGCTTCGTTATCTGCTGAATGAGACCGGCATACAACTGCCCGGTTTGCGCAAACTGGAAGTGCCCATGCAGGTGCATTTACCCACCGGAACTATAGTTACCCGCTACCAGAACCTGGAGCAGTGGATTGCAGAAGCAGAACGGGTATTTGGCAACTATAGGCAGCGGGAGTTCTGGGAGTATTGCTACCGAATCAGTCAGAAGGTGTGGCGCGTATCGCTGCAGCAGCGCAGTTTTCCGTTCTCTACAGCCAGCGACCTGTGGCAGGCAGCCAGGGCAATCCGGCCGGGGCAGTTATCTTTAATCCCAACTGCTTTTCAAACCATGGAAGATCTGTTGCGGAACTATAACCTGCTGGAAAATAAGTTGTTTGTGGATTTTGTGAATGAGCAGTTGCTGATAACAGCGCAAAGTTACATGCCCGAAGTAAACGTACTGTTTGGAGCTACCGCGCTGTGCTACACCTTATACAGCAACTATTATGTAGATGGCAGCCTGCTAAACCTGGTGCAGCCGGTGGTTGATTATTGCAAAACCAATGGCGCCACAATACACTATGGGCAGGAAGTGACAGGCATTACACCAACTTCCAGTGGCTATAACGTTACTACCAGTAAAGGCAGCTATAGTTCGAGGTTTATAGTTAGCGGCATCCCCTTAAACAATACCATAGCGCTTTACAACGATGATAAAGTGTGCAGCCGACTTCAGAAATACATCCTGCCATCAGCGCAGCTTAACGGGGCCTTTACCATGAGCCTGGTGCTGAAGAAACAACCGCACCCCGTACTGCACCATCAACTGCACCTGCCCGAAGCCTTGCCGGTCATAAACAGCAAAAGCATTTTCATCAGCTTCAGTCATGATGCAGACTACAGCAGGGCACCCGAAGGAGAGCAGGTTGCCAGTATCAGCACCCACATACCCGACCCTGCGCATACCTACATTCATCAAAAAGAAGAAATAGAGCAGGCCATAGTTGCTGCCCTGGCAAAAGCGGAACTCGTGTTGCCGCAGGATATCGTCAGTCACCAATCGGCAACGCCGGGGGCCTGGCAGTTCTGGACCAAAAGAGCTTACGGGGCAGTAGGTGGCTACCCACAGTACAAGCATATTAAACCCTGGCAAATGAAAGACGCCCGCCTGGACCACAAAGGCGCTTACCTGTGCGGCGATACAGTGTACCCGGGCCAGGGAATTGTAGGCGTTTGCCTGAGCGGTATCATTGCTGCTGATAAACTATGGCACGACCATTTCTGATGTTGCTGGCAACCCGGTAATCTCTCTATAGTTATAGTTTGTGTACTACTTTTGTATCGGAGTAAAGGAGAGTCGACTCTCTGTTGTAACACTGATGTGTAATGTTTATGTTGATGTTGCAACAGTGATTGTGGCCTGATTTACAGTGTGGTATACTATATGGTGTTTAAAGGTCAGGACCTGGTATTAAAGCAAGATATTTCCACTATATAACAGAAAATTAATATTGGGGATAGCTTTCTTTTCTACAATTCCTACCATCTTTATAGTATTAATCAACCCTACAGTAAACTACATGAAAAAATCTTTACACCGCGTATTGTATCTGGCATTCGCAGGCCTGATGCTGGTGTCCTGTTCGAAGGACAATGTGCAACCTGATACCGGCCTTAGAGAGCTGGATGGTGCTGCAAAGGTAGCTAACGCCACAGCTACCAAAGACGGTAACCTGGCCATGGGTAACCCAAGCGGGGCCGGCACCAGTTACTCTAATTACCTTATTAACAAGGCGCAGTACTCTATGTCGTACAACAGTTACCGGGGCACGCCAAACTGGGTAAGCTGGCACCTGAGCGCCGCCTGGCTGGGCAGCACGCCGCGCCAGGACGATTTCCGGGCCGACAACTCGTTGCCAACGGCCTTTTACCGCGTAACACCTTCTGACTACACCGGCAGCGGTTTCGATCGTGGTCACAACACACCATCTGCAGATCGTACGCTCACCGTTACCGATAACTCGGCTACCTTCCTGATGAGTAACATGATTCCGCAGGCTCCTACCAACAACCAGCAGACCTGGGCGAACCTGGAGAACTATTGCCGCACACTGGTAAACCAGGGTAATGAACTGTACATTATCATGGGGCAGTACGGCAAAGGTGGTACCGGCAGCGCCGGCTATAAGGAGACCCTGGCAGGTGGTAAAGTAACAGTACCAAACCGCATCTGGAAAGTGATCGTGGTATTGCCGGTTGGTACCGGCGATGTGTCAAGAGTTACTACCAGCACGCGAGTTATCGCCATCGATACACCTAACTCAACCTCAATCAGCAGCAGTTGGGGCACTTACCGCACTACCGTTGATGCCATCGAAGCGAAAACAGGTTACAACCTGCTTTCCAATGTATCAAGCTCGGTACAAAGCGTAATTGAAGCGCGTGTTGACAGCGGCCCAACCCAATAACTATAACCCGATACAGTTACAAGTAAAACAGCCCGGCATAACCGGGCTGTTTTCATTTCAGGTTTCTACTACTACCGTACGCAGGCCGGCAATGTCGCCGTTGGGGAGCTGGCCCAGCAGGTAGGCCGTTATGCTTATCTCGTCGGCTTTATACACCTGCACATGCCGCAATAATGCCTGCAGCCGCTCCTGTAACTGTTTGTACCGTTCCGCTTCCTGTTTGCGCATCTCGTTGTCTTCGGGGTACAGGCGCACCATGTTCCGGAAAAAATAATCGAGCGGTTCCGTTTTTATTTCGCTTCCGGATGATTTCCCGGTCAGTTTGGCTACGGTGTCGGCGTTCAGGGGCAGTCCCTGTGTGTTTTCGAAGTAATAGAACTCAAACGGGCTGTCGGTTTCGCTCCGCATCATCAGTCCGTCGTAAAATGGTTTCAATTCCTGTTCTAACTGTTCCTGGTTCATGGGCAGGTCATCTTATTTTATAGATCATAGTTTTTGGGTATTTACCGAAACGCTTGCTTATATTTAGCAAATGGCTCCGTTGCAGCTATTATACGAAGCTGATCTCACTTTAAACAGAAAAAAGTATGAAGGCAGAACCAATGCTGAAAGAGGGTGCCCTGCAAGGCAAAACAATTATAGTTACGGGTGGCGGTACAGGGCTGGGCCGCTCGATGGTAAAATATTTTCTGGAGCTGGGCGCGAACATCGTGATCTGCAGCCGCAAACTGGATGTGCTGGAGAAAACGGCGCAGGAGCTGATGCAGGAAACCGGCGGGCAGGTGCTGCCTGTTGCCTGCGACGTGCGCAAGTACAACGAGATTGAAGCCATGCTGCAGGCCACACTGGATAAGTTTGGCAGGGTAGATGTGCTGGTAAACAATGCCGCCGGCAACTTTGTAAGCCCTACCGAGCGCCTCAGCCACAAAGCTTTTGATGTGATTACCGACATTGTGCTGAAGGGGAGCTATAACTGTACGCTGGCGCTGGGTAAGCACTGGATAAAGCAGAAACAACCAGCCACGATCCTGAATATTGTCACGACGTATGCCTGGACCGGTTCCGGCTACGTGGTGCCATCGGCCTGTGCCAAAGCCGGCGTACTGGCCATGACGCGCTCACTGGCATCGGAGTGGGCCAAGTATGGCATCCGTTCCAACGCCATTGCACCCGGCCCGTTCCCGACAGAAGGAGCTTGGACACGCCTGTTCCCGAAACAACTGGCTGATAAGCTGGACCCGGTAAAACGAATTCCGGTTGGCCGCTTTGGCGAGCACCAGGAACTGGCAAACCTGGCGGCATACCTGGTGTCGGATTATGCCTCGTTTGTGAATGGCGAAGTAGTAACGATTGATGGGGGAGAATGGCTGTACGGTGCCGGCGAGTTTAATGCCTTTGATATGATTCCGCAGGAAATGTGGGATGCCATGGAAAAACAGATGCGCGGCAAAGGACAGTAAGCATTCCATTTTAAATTTTGATGATGCAGGTAGTTCCGGAGCTAAGCGCTTTGGAGTTACCTGCATCGTTGTTTTAGAGGACTTTTAAAGTTGCAGCGTACAGCTAAACTATAGCTGTAATACATTCTATAGCCTTAGACTGTAAACTATAGTTTCACCTGACTTTAGCAGTACGTGTTATCTCCCGGCAACTATAGCTTTTATCTTCCCATCTGCACGTATGCGCTTAGTCAACTATAGCTAACTGCTGTAATATGCACAGAACTATAGTTTAACCGCAGTCATATTAATATCCTTCACCTGCAGGCATTAGCTGAGTTGTTCCATTCTTTCAGCATGTAACGGCAGAGGAGTGCATTTCTAAATTTTTTAAGCTTTATATTGTGTTATAGTTATATAATTATACTATTTTGTAGTTTCATTCCGAGACTGTGAGCAAACTTATAACCCTCTTTTTATTTCTATTATGTTGCCTGCCGTTGCAGGCCCAGCAACTTATTACAGGCAAAGTAAAGGATGCAGTTACCGGCGAAGCCCTGCCTTTTGTAAGCGTTTTTATTAAAAATACCGGCACCGGAACTCCCACCAACGACCACGGCCACTATAGCCTGAAACTCACCAAACCTGCCGATTCTGTTACGGTTTCGTTTATGGGTTACAAAATGCAGAGCAAAGCTATAAAGGCCGGCGTAGCCCGTCAATCGATAGATTTTAACCTGGAGCCGAATGCCTATAGTTTGCAGGAAGTTGTTGTGAGGCCGGGTGAGAACCCTGCGTTTAAAATTATGCGCCGGGTAATGGCCCGCAAAGAGCAGAATGATAAACGCCTCCTGGCCGCATACCAGTACGAAGCCTACAGCATTATGCAGCTGAGCGTAGAGAACCTGCCTGGTAAAAAGAAAGCAACCGAAGTACAGGTGCTTACCGACAGCACAGCCACCAACCGGAAAGGCAAAAAAGTATACCCGTTCTTTATGTCGGAGTCGCTGTCCGATTTTTACTATAACCGTGATCCGGAGCGCACCAAAGAAGTTGTAAAGGCAAGCAAGGTAGCGGGCGTGGGGCTGCAGGACAGCGATATTTTTTCGGAACTGCTGGGCGTATCATACCGCAACTATAACTTTTACCAGAACTGGCTAACTATACTGAACAAGAGCTTTGTAAGTCCTATTGCTGATAGCTGGAAACTATACTATGAGTATGACCTGGAAGACAGCCTGTTTGTAGGCGAGAGCTGGTGTTATAAACTGAAAGTAGCCCCCAAACGGCCCCAGGACCTGGCGTTTAAAGGCTATATCTGGATCTCGGCTGATACCTACGCTTTGCGTAAAATTGATGTGGAAGTAGGCCGCGGTGCCAACATTAACTATGTGGAAGGCATCAGCCTGACGCAGGAGCTGGCGCCAACTATAGCAGGCCCCTGGCTGCCTGTTCGCACCGAAATGACCATGCATGTAGCCAAGCTCAGCAAGGCACTGCCCAATATCCTGGCGCGTATTGTGGTCTCTAATAAGGATGTCCGGGTTACGGAGCCGTACCAGGCTGCTTTTTTTGATAAACCAACCGAGTACGCCAGCAAAGCCCAGAGCAAAGAGCTTGATTTCTGGCAGAACCACCGCCACGACAGCCTGAGCACATCTGACCAACTGGTGTACGCCCGCATCGACTCGCTTAACAATACCCCGCAGATAAAGCGCTATACCGAACTGATGACCATACTGGTAGGCGGCTACAAAAAACTGGGCAAGATCAGCATCGGGCCGCTGCCTTATGCCTATGCTTATAATAACATTGAAGGCCACCGCCTGCAACTGGGCGCTAAAACCAACATCAACTTCAGTAACAGGTGGGAACTGAGTGGCTTTGCAGCTTATGGCACCAAAGACGAAAAACTGAAGTACAACACCCAGTTACGTTATATCCTGAACCGGGAGCGCTGGAGCGAGGTAGGAGTGTCCTACGAAGAAGATCTGCAGCAGATCGGCCTGATCGCTGACAAACTAGTCGCTACCAAATTGTTCATGGCCTCGTCGCGGTTCGGTAAGCTGGAAAAACCGGTGATGCTGAAGGAAGCCAGCGCTTATTACCAGTCAGAATTGTTCAGGGGAGTGACGCAGCGCATCACGTTCAGTAACCGCATCTATAACCCGCAGTTCGATTTTGCTTACCTCGACCCTAAAACCGGGGAAGTAGCGGGCTCCTTTACGACCTCGGCGGTAAGTTATGCCCTGCAGATAGCCCGGAAAGAAGTGTTTGTGGAGAACGGCAACGACCGTGTAAGCCTTGGCAAAGGCAAGTGGCCTGTTATCTCGTTGCGCTACACACTGGGGCTGGATAATGTGCTCAACTCTTCGGTAGGGTACCAGCGGTTTGATGCCGGCATACGCCAGAAAGTGCGTACCGGCGCGTTGGGCACAGCCATTTACGAGCTGCAGGCGGGTCGTATTCTTTCTGAAGTGCCATATCCTTTGCTGGAAGTGCACCTGGGCAACGAGACACTCTTTTACTCCAAGAGCACCTATAGTTTAATGAAGTCGTTTGAGTTTGCAAGCGATACCTATGCCTCTCTTTCGTATGAGCAGCATTTTGAGGGCTTGTTCCTGAACAGCCTGCCATTGGTGCGCAGGTTAAAGTGGCGCCTGTTTGCTGCCGGCGACGTACTATACGGTTCTGTAAGCCATAAAAACCTGGCCCTGATTCCGCCAACCGGCCTGAACGGTACCCCGCAGGAGTCTTTTAAAACCTTAGGAAACACACCGTATGTAGAACTGGGCTATGGCGTAGATAACATCTTTAAGTTTTTGCGCATCCATTTTGTGCATCGCCTAACCCACCTGAGCGACGCTGACACTGATAAATTCGGCATCAAGGCTTCGGTACACTTCAAGCTATAGTTAACTATAGTTTAAGAGTTTGGGAGTTTAAGTAGCCGCTACCGTTTAGTAGAACTATAGTTTTGGGAAACTGTAAGTTTAACGCTGTATCTTTGCAGGTATTCTTTCATCTATAGTTTTCGGCATGTCGTTTTCTTCGTTTGGTCTTTCTTCGTCTCTTCTTAAAGGTATACAGGCACTGGGCTATAGTTCGCCGTATCCGGTACAACAACAGGCCATACCGGCAATACTGAAGGGGCGCGATGTGCTGGGAATTGCACAGACCGGCTCTGGTAAAACGGCTGCCTTTGCCTTACCCATTCTCGAGAAGCTTCTGAAGCAACCAGTTGCCACTAACCGATCTGTAAAAGTGCTGGTACTGGTACCCACGCGCGAACTGGCAATGCAGGTCGAGGAGACATTTTACAACCTGAGCATTCATCTTCCGCATAAGATAAAGACGATGGCCGTGTATGGTGGCGTCTCTATCAATCCGCAGATGATGAAACTAAGCGGAACAGCTGTGCTGGTAGCCACGCCCGGCCGCCTTCTGGACCTGGTAGACCATAATGCGGTAAAGCTTTCGGAAGTAGAGGTGCTGGTACTGGACGAAGCCGACAAGATGCTGAACCTGGGCTTTAAGGAGGAGATGGACCGTGTCTTTTCGCTGCTGCCAGCCAGGCGCCAGAACCTGCTCTTCTCAGCTACCCTGGGTGGCGACATACAAACTATAGTTGCAACGCAGCTGCATAACCCGGTAACCATAGAAGTAGAGGCAGAGGCCAGTGTGCCGGAACTGATTGACCAGGTAGCCTACCAGGTTTCTGCTGAAAAGAAAGGCCCGCTGTTGCGCTACCTCATCAGGCGGGAAAACATGGAGCAGGTGCTTGTTTTTGCATCCTCAATCCGGACGGCAGATAACATTGTAGGTAAGCTGAAAAAGAATGGAATTGAGGCCGCTGCCTTGCACGGCGACAAAAGCCAGGGCGCCCGCACCGAAGTGCTGAAACAGTTTAAAGCCGGCAAAATACGGGTGCTGGTCGCCACCGACCTGGCTTCGCGCGGCATTGATATCAAATTTCTGCCTTACGTGATAAACTATGAACTACCGCGTTCTCCCAAGGATTACGTGCACCGCATTGGCCGCACCGGCAGGGCAGAGGCATCCGGCAAAGCCATCTCGCTGATCACCCCCGAAGATGCGCATCATTTCAAGATCATCCAGAAAAAAATGGGAAAACAGGTAACTATAGTTCAGACCGACGACCTTGATCTGCACGGTGCATAACGTGCCAAACTATAGTTTACCTGCTGCTGATGAACGCTTTTACATCGGTAGCAAAGCGGCTCGTCTCTTCTATATCCGGGAAATGGGCGCTGTTTTCGTAGAGTTTCAGGGTACTGTTTGGCAACACTTGCTTCAGCGATAGCCCTGTATGCAGCCCGCCGTTTTTGTCGTAAACACCACTGATGATAAGGGTTGGCGTTTGTAAGCCAGTTGCGCTTGGTATCAGGTCGGCTTTGTTGTTTTGCAGGTAGACTTTTGCCATCAGACCTGTGTTTTTGAGTTTGCTTTCCTGCCATAGTTGCCTGTTCAGCTGTGCTTTATCCTGGTTCAGGAAAAGGAATTTATCAACTATAGCAGACGATGCCAGCCCCCAGACCTTTCCATATTTTGTTTCCAGCGGTGTGGTGTCCTGCAGTATTTGTTCTATACCGGTTTTAAGCGTACTGTCCCCGATAGCATAGAATCCCTGTATCTGAACCAGCATATTGGCCGGCGAAAGTTCGGCAGGAGAGGACAGGATAAGTTTCTCGACACGATCGGGGTGAGCCAGCGCATACCGCAGCGATAGTTCTGCTCCAAAGGAATAACCCAGCAAAGATATTTTCGGTACGCCAAGCGAGTCTCTTAACGCATCCAGGTCACTGATGAGCACAGGAAGTGTGTAGTCGTTCGGGTCCGCAGGGGCTTCGCTGCGGCCGCAGCCACGCTGCTCGTAATAAACTATCGTTGCAGCTTTTTCGAGCCCCGGACCAGCTGTGCGCTCAAAGGTATAGTTGTTGCCGCCCGGCCCGCCATGCACAATTACAAGCGGGGTAGTGTTGTGCTCGCTGCCGGCAATTTTAACCCAGTGCCTGATACCGTTTAGTGTAATGTAGCGCTCGCCATCCTGCAGTTCCTGGTTGGTAGCTGGTGCTATGCTTTGGCTTTGCGGTTTTGTGCAGGCCAGGAGTAAAAAAAGGAACAGGATGCTGTAGCAATATTTCATAGTTTGTAGGTTTTATAGTTGCCAAAGTGGCAAAAGTATAGGTAATGCCGATGTGTATACCAAACAGGTTGAAATACTCGGATCAGGGTGCTATTTATACCAGTGAGGAATTAGTTTTCCGTATTCATTCTTTGCCTTTCTGCTTCTGCCTTTTGCCATAGGTCTTCATTGCCTGGTGCTGCTATTGCTTTTTTCAATGCTTCAGCATATTCCGGATGATTTCGGTACCTGATCTCTATCAATTCGTCTGTTGGCAATAGTAACATGATGATCCCGAGTGCACCGTAAATTGCTATGCGCTTGGCTATGTTTGCATAATAAGCTGCCTTTGACCTGGCATATCCTACCGCCCCGATCAGTACCATTAACACAAGCCCCGAAAGCCCGACGCGTAAATTTATAGTTGCACCGGGCCATAACTGGTATTTAAACAGTATCCCGATTAGTGTAATGGAGAGCGCAAGCCCCGTAAAGATGGCACCAATAATCCGCATTGTGCTGATGCCTTTATAGGATTCTTTTTTGAGTATGTGCCGGAAGCGGATGCCATTAAATAGAGCAAAGCTCAGGTACATGTAAAGTATCGAAAGTACTGAGAGTGATAAGACAATCAGGATGTTGCCTGTTGGCGCAAATAGCAGATTCGTAATCAGCGCTACTGCGGCCATTGCTCCGAGAATTATTTCTGTTTTCTTCATTGTCGTTTGTTTCAGATGGTAAAGTCAATAGGCAAAGCCTGTACGGTCGTAACTTGTCATATCTCTCCCCGGGTGCAGCTATAGTTGTAAGGCTAATTGCTCAGCAATTAACACTGTTCTTTAGTAAGCTACACCCGTTCATAGAATTGGCAAATGTATAAAATGCAAGTGTATATAGTTTAGCTAATATAGAGAGTTTCTGTAGATAATCCAGCCGGCTCATGAATTCATCTACAAGAGATATAAAAAAAGCCCCGCCTAAACGATAGGCGGGGCTTTTGGTAAACTATAAACTATAGTTTGGATTAGTTTACTTCAGCAGCTTCTTTCGCTTTCTTTTTGGCTTTTTTAGCTGCTTTTTCTGCTTTGCGTTTCTCTTTTTCAGAAAGCTCTTTGGCTGGCTCAGCTTTTTTACGGCTGTCTACCTGTGGCAAACCAGAAGTATCATCCGTCACCAGGGTCATCTCTTTTACAAGGTGGCCGGCTCCGGCAAACTTATCAACTATAAACAGCATGTAGCGGGCATCTACCGAAATGTTACGCACCTGGTCCGGGTTATAAGCGATGTCGCTCATGGTGCCTTCCCAGTTCCGGTCGAAGTTGGTACCGATCAGCTGGCCATTGGCGTTAATAACCGGAGAGCCGGAGTTACCACCTGTTGTATGGTTGGAAGAAATAAAGGCTACAGGCATTTCGCCGTTCATGCCATACGGACCGTAGTCCTTTTTCTCGTACAGTTCGCGCAGTTTTTCAGGTATCACATAGTCTTCCACACCTGGCATGGCAGCTTTTTCCATAATACCTTCCAGGGTAGTGTAGTAGTTGTAGGTAACACCATCCAGCGGCTCATAAGGCTCTACTTTACCATAGGCTACACGCAGTGTGGAGTTGGCATCCGGGTAAAACTTCTTGTCCTGCTGCATGGCGCGCAGGCCGGTCATGTACGTGCGGTACAACAGGTTCAGGTTGTCGTTAACTGCCGTATAAGTTGGCAGCACCTGGGTGCGGTAATGCTCGTTAATGTTGTTTGCCAGTTCAAAGGCAGGGTCTTTGGCTAACACATTGGTTTTACCGGCTTTAACATCGGCTAACAGTTTTTTAACTCCTGCTTCTGAGGTCAGGCTGGTTTTGCTATAGATGTCTGATGCCAGTTTGCTGAAGTCGCCTTTGTTCTTTTCGCCGGCTGTTCTTACGGCTGCTGGCAGCAGTTTCTTGTCCAGGTCGTTGTAGTAAAGTCCCATCAGGGCAACAAACACTTTCTGGTCGGTAGGGGCATTGTAGTCCTTAAAGTAGCCGGCGGCGGCACGCTCTAACTTGTCAGCTTCTGCGTTAATTTCGGCCTGTGGCGCTTTGCTTTCGATCAGTTGCTGTAGTTTGGCAAAGCCCGATGCATAACGGATCAATTCCACACCATTAGCGGCTTCCATAATGTAGTCGCGGGAAATTGTGATGCCGTCCAGCGCTTTGTAGTTCTTTTCAAACTCTGCCATCAGGTTACCATACTGCTGCTTGCGGGCGGCATCGGCATTTATCCAGTTGGCAAACTGGCGCTCCAGCTCCTTCTTCTTTTCAATAGTATTGGCTTTGCGCAGGCCACGGTTCTCGCCCTGCCATTTTTTCCACGCGTTGGCAATGCTGGCGTGCTTGGCGGCATACTGTATACGCACCGCATCCGACGCTTTCATGTCCTTATCCAGCACGTTCAGGCGGGTAGTACGGATCTTGATCTTGGCCGGGTTAGATACGTTGTAGATCTCCTCGATGGCATCCGAAGTAAGGTACTCGTTGGTACGGCCCGGGAAACCGAACACCATGGTAAAGTCGTTCTGCTTAATACCGCTCAGCGAAATTGGCAGGTGGTGCTTTGGTTTGTATGGCTTGTTGTTCGGCGAGTACTCGGCTGGCTCGTTGTTAGGGCCGGCATAAATACGGAAAAGTGAGAAGTCACCGGTATGGCGTGGCCACATCCAGTTATCTGTATCGCCACCAAACTTACCGATAGATGACGGCGGAGCACCAACCAGGCGGATGTCCTTGAACGTTTCAGTTACATACATGTAGTACTCGTTGCCGTAAAAGAACGGGCGGATAACAGCGCCATAGTGGGTGCCGGCTGTAGCAGCCTTACCTACTGTAGCCATGTTTTTCTGGATGATGGCTTCGCGCTCGGCTTCTGTTTTGGCCGCATCCGTACCCGCTAATATCTGCTTGGTCACGTCTTCCATGCGCACGATGAAAGTGGCAGTAAGGCCCGGGTTAGGCAGTTCCTGGCTCTTATCCATTGCCCAGAAACCTTTGGTCAGGTAGTCGTTCTCAACAGAGCTGTGCTGCTGTATCTGGCCGTAACCGCAGTGGTGGTTGGTTAGCAACAGACCTTCCGGGGAGATCATTTCGCCGGTACAGAAACCACCAAACGATACGATGGCATCTTTCAGGCTCGATTGATTAACACTGTAGATGTCTTCGGCAGAGAGCTTCATGCCCTTTTTCTGCATCTCAGACTCGTTAAGCTGCTTTAGTAGCATAGGTAACCACATGCCCTCGTCGGGGCGGGCGGCGCTTATACCTATACTTAACCAGGCAGCCGCTATAAAAGCAAATATACGTTTGCTGATCATGGGAGAAAGTATAGTTGATGAAAATTGATTGCCTGAAATTACTTTAAAAAGCCAAAGAACACAAAAACAGTTTGGGGGTTTAGGAGTTAGAGAAGGAAGAAGTATGAGTTTATGAGTTGGGGAAGTGGTTAAAGGAAGCTTAAGTGACAAAGGAGTAAATCTTGGAAACTATAGTTGTAGGACAGGCTAAACATCTGTGCACCTAAAACTATAGACAGGAAACTATAGCTGGTAGCTGAACAAACTATAGCTATAAAAAAACGAAGCCGCAACTATAGGTAGCTGCGACTTCTCTTACAAACTTTCTAACTTATACTTTTCTAACTCCTAAACTCTCTAACTCTTTAACTCGCATACTTTCCCAGGTTCTGAAATTGGTGATCTCTTTGTGGAAGGCGTCAACAAACCAGGCCATCAGGCTGATATCGTCAAGCAGGCCAAGTACGGGTATGAAGTCGGGGATAACGTCCAGTGGGGTAACCAGGTACAGCAGCACGCCAACGCCTACCAGCAGCGATCTGTTCGATACCTGCCGGTAATCGCCGTTAATGTAGGCTTTTACCAGCCGGATAAAGGTTTGCATGACATCCTTTACCTGTGCAAAGCCGCTCTGCGAACTGCTGGTGTCGATCAGTTTGTCGTAGGCAGTGGTGAGGAGCATGGCCAGTTTGGCCGGCTTGGCCAGAAAGCCGCCGGCGCGCGACACAAATTTACGGAATATAGCGTGCTGCGAGAGGCGCAGCCCTTTTTGTATTAAATCCTGTAACATAGTTTTCTCATTTTCTGATAATTGTTATGCTGTACGAAGATAAAGGCTTTAAAGCTGTCTGCAGGACGCTTTCCACCACCCAAAAATATATATGCACAGGCTATTGTTTTGCATCGGATACTTACTTTAAATTGGTGAATAAAATCAGACAATAGTACAAGGTTGAATGCATTAAATTTGTGAGAACGTATGAAGCTTTTGCTTAAGATCTGTTTAGCGCTTGTTGTGGTGCTGGTCATTGGTGTAGTTGGGTTTTCGTTTATCCTGCCGCGGCAGATAATGGTAACTAAAAGTGTTTCCATCGATGCCAAGCCGGAAAAAGTATTTCCGTACCTCAACAACCCGGCGGACTGGAAACGCTGGAGTGCCTGGAACAAAACCTACGATCCGAGCCTGATCTATATGTATGGCGGACCGCTTTCCGGGAAAGGGGCCAGACAGGGCTGGAGCGGAGACAAAACGGGCAACTGGCAAATGGTATTCACTAACGCCACCGCCCCTGATAGCCTGACCTACGACCTGAAAGAGACCGGCACAACTATAGTTGCCAAAGGTGTAATAACCCTGCAGCAAACCGGAGACAGCACGCTGGTTACCTGGCACCAGTCCATGCCCCTGGAAGACAACATGCTGGCCTTATACGAAGGACTCTGGAAGCAGCACAGAACCGAGCAGGAAGTGCAGCAGGGCCTAGAGAACCTGAAAACGCTTATCAGCGATACAAAACATAACACAGCCAAAAAATAAAACTATGCTTCAAACTATAGACCGGCCGCAGCCAACCGAATATCCGCAGGTTTATCAGACCTACATAAGCCAGTTACCTGAAGAAGGAGATGTACTCACCTTGCTGGAACAACAGGCAACAGAGCTACATAGCTTGATGGATGGGATGGATGAAAAACGCGCTGAAGAAGCTTACGCCGAAGGAAAATGGACCATTAAAGAGCTGCTGCAGCACATGCTGGACTCTGAGCGGGTATTTGCTTACCGGGCTCTGTGCTTTGCGCGCGGCGAACAGGCTTCGCTGCCTGGTTTTGACGAGAACACCTATGCCGCTAACTCTCATGCCAACGCCCGGACGCTTCAAAACCTGCTGGAAGAATACGATAACGTCCGTAAATCGAACCTGTATCTGTTTCGCAGCTTTACTCCCGAGGCCCTGGATACAACCGGCACTGCCAACGGAAAGCCTGTTACAGTGCGCGGCTTAATTCATGTAACGGCCGCCCACGAACGGCACCACCTCAACATCCTGAAAGACCGCTACCTGAAACTATAGTTCTACCAAACTATAAAAGGTGAAGGCCGCAGCTATATTTAGTGCGGCCTTCACCTTTTTAACTTCCAAACTTTCTAACTATAGCAGTTCATTTGCCAGGTTGGCCAGCTCAGAGCGCTCTCCTTTCAGAAGGGTGATATGCGCATAAAGCGGGTGATTCTTAGCACGATCGATCAGGTAAGATAAACCATTGCTTTGAGAGTCGAGGTACGGGGTGTCGATCTGGTAAATGTCGCCTGTAAAGATGATCTTGGTGTTCTCGCCGGCCCGTGAGATAATGGTTTTTACCTCATGCGGGGTCAGGTTCTGGGCTTCATCCACTATAAATATGATGTTGGATAAGCTACGGCCGCGGATATAAGCCAGTGGCGTGATCACCAGTTTCTCAAGATCAACCATGTCTCGTATCTTCTGATATTCCTTGCTGTTTTCGACGTACTGGTTCTGTATGTATTTCAGGTTATCCCAGAGCGGCTCCATGTACGGGTTGAGCTTCGATTTTATGTCGCCTGGCAGGTAACCTATATCTTTGTTGCTGAGCGGTACCACCGGCCTTGCCAGGTAGATCTGCTTATAGTCGCGGCGCTGCTCCAGTGCGCTTGCCAGTGCCAGCAGGGTTTTACCTGTACCAGCCACGCCTTGAATAGAAACTAACTTGATGTCGGGGTTCAGGAGTGCGTGCAGGGCAAAGGCCTGTTCTGCATTGCGGGGCTTTATCCCGAAGGCATTGTTCTTATCAACCCGCTCCAGTAGTTTCTCCGACGCGTTGTAATAAGACAGCACTGAGTTCTTAAAGCTTTTCAGAATGAAGTAGTGGTTGTCCAAAGGGGGAGTTGGCAGGATCTTATCAACTTCACAAACGCCTTTCTCATACAGGTCGTTTATCAGGTTGGCAGGTACGTTCTCTACGGTATCGTTGCCAGTGTACAGGCCGGCTACATCCTGTATCTTGCCGGTCTCATAGTCTTCAGAGTTCAGGTTAAGGGCGCGGGCCTTCAGGCGCAGGTTTATGTCTTTGGTTACCAGTACTACTTTGCGGTCGGGCTGTTCCTGCTGTATCAGCAGCGCCGAGTTCAGTATATGATGATCGTTCTTGTCGCCGAATACTTTCACAGCATCCAGGTTTACGCTTTCGTTCATCACAACCCGGAAGCTGCCTTTGGTCTTGCCATTTAGTGGTATCCATTCCTGTAGTTTGTGCTCTGCCGACAGCTTATCTATGAACCGGATGAATTCCCGGGCTTCAAAGTTCTTGATGTCGTTGCCTTTCTTAAAGTTGTCGAGTTCTTCCAGCACTGTTATCGGTATGGCCACGTCGTGTTCCTCAAAATTCTGGATAGCGCTATGGTCGTAGAGGATAACCGAGGTATCGAGCACAAACACTTTGCGGTCGGTTGGTTTTATAGTTTTACCGTTGGCTTTGGCAGTTCGTACGCGGCTGGCTGTTTTGGTAGTTGCTTCGGGTTCGGCTGTTTTCTCTTTTGCGGGTTTTGCAGTTGCTTTTGGCATAAGTGTTTGGTTAGGGGTGAAAACCAAATCTGCCTACCGGAGTGGCAGCAAGTATGGGGTAAGCTCTGGTATAGTTAGGCGAGCTACTATAGTATTGTACGTTGATGCGAAGGCGAGGGTGAAGTCAATTATAGACTTTTTGCTATAGTCAGCGGGCAGAATTTTTATAACGTGAAACGTTCAGTTTGCAGGGTGTTAAGAATGAGGTGATTATGCATAACTAAAAGTTTAGTTATTGAGTAAAATAATTATTACCTTAGATGTAAGAACCCACCTGAACCTATAACTATAGCTGACTATGAAAAGAATATTCTGCCTGCTGCTTTTAATATTACCTGTTTTAGCCCAGGCACAGCAAAAAGACAAAACGGAACAAGCCGAAAAATTTAAGCTTAAACGCTGGTACCTGCCTTTTCAGGTAAATGCCTTTGACCGGCAGCAGGAGTACCATGGCCGCTGGAAATTATACACGGTCGACGGGAAAGGGTTGGTAAGAAACGGGCGGTTCAGGCATGGGCACGAAGTAGGCACCTGGCGTTACTATTACCCCAACGGCAAACTGTTTATGAAAGAGAAGTATATGCGCAACTCACCGGTAATTAAAGTATGGCGCTACTACGAGAACGGCAAGCTGGCCAAGGCAGGACCCGCTAAATACTATAATACTGCCACTATAGCGCATTATTACTGGGAAGGAGAGTGGCAGGTGTACGACGAACAGGGCAACTATAGCCACACCGAAACTTACATTAAAGGCAACCTGCTAAACTATAAGCATTAGCTTAGTGTATAGTAATCTTCCTTTTCCTTGTCGTGCAGGCGCAGGTAGCCATGTATTACCAGTTTTACCAGTATGCGGTGTGCGCGCCTTTCTGACAGGTTGGCTGCTTTCATGTACTGTTTTAGGGTAAGGCGGGGCTGCTTCTGCAGGAGTTCCAGGGCTGCATTCTCGTGGCGGTCCAGGGGCAGGCGCTCAAACTGAGGGCCCTCATGCTCCAGCACTTTGTTCACCATTTTACTGGTTTGCACGCTTGTATCTTTTACCCGCACATAGCCGCGCCAGTCGTCGTCTTTTACTTTGGCAAAGTGTGGCTTGTGGCGGCTTTCAGCTATCGTTACTTTCAGGATGGTATGGTGCTCGGCTTCCAGTTCTTCGTAGGTAAGGGCAACGGGTGGGTCGCAGTAAAAACTGGCTGCCAGCTGCAGGGTGTGTTTTTCTTCCTCGGGGTCTATGCCGCAAATGGTGCCGTTGTCTTTTATACCTATCAGGATCACGCCGCCGCGTGTGTTGGCAAACGATACAAGGGTGCGGGCTATTTTTTCGGGCTGGGTTACCCGTTGCTTAAAGTCTACCTGGTCGTTTTCGCCCTCCCAGATCAGGCGCTGGAGTTCATCCATAGTTCTCTTTAAAATCTGTCGCTGCCGGGGTGCAGGCAGGTGTGGTATTTCTGTTTCTACGGAAAGGCTCTGCGTACAGCCATAAAAAAAGCGGGCTCGTGGGGCCCGCTTTCCGTTATTTTATAGCGCTACCTTAGAAAGGCAGATCGTTATCAGCATCAGAAGAATAGAAAGTAGGGGCCTGTGCAGGTGCAGAAGCAGGAGCACCGCCAAAGTTACCGCCCGCATTGGCAGCTTCCAGTCGCCAGGCCTGCAGGTTTGTAAAGTACAGGGTTTCACCGTTCTTCACGAATGGCTTGCCGCTTAGGTTAAATGTTACTTTTACTTCCTGGCCTTTCTGGAACTGGTCCAGCAGGTTGCATTTGTCCTGGGTTAGCTGGAACTTGGCGTATTGGGTATAAGAACCATCCGGAATCTCAAGCACGAACTCGCGCTTTCTGAATTTATCACTTACCTGGTTTTCCGCGAAGATCTCGTGCAGTTTTCCTTGGATATCAAACGACATAATTTCTGTATTTTTAGCTAATTAATTAAAAACAAAGATACTAAAAATAAGGTTTACACGGTGTATTTTCTGATGCAAAACCAGCACTTTTTTTGCAAACTATAGCCGCTGCCAAACTGTGCCCGTACTGCGCCGTAAAGTAAACTAATATATCAAAACGTAGCATACATGAGTGATTTTTCGATTGCGATACATGGCGGTGCCGGTACAATTACCCCGGCATCGATGACACCCGACCTGGAACAGAAGTACAAAGCCGCTCTCCGGAATGCCCTTGAAAAAGGGGCGGGTATTCTGAGTAAAGGTGGCACTGCCTTAGATGCTGTGGAGCAGGCTGTGGTGGTGCTGGAAGATACCCCGCTGTTTAATGCCGGCAAAGGTTCGGTCTTCACCAAACATGGCCAGCACGAAATGGATGCTGCTATTATGTGCGGTAAAACCCTGCAGGCCGGGGCAGTAGCCGGCGTGCAGAGCATACGTAACCCCATACGCCTGGCCGCGGCCATTATGCAGTACTCCGACCATGTGTTTATGAGCGGCCATGGCGCCGAGGAATTTGCCCGCAAACAGAACCTTGAATTTGCCCCGGAAGAATACTTTTTTGACATGCTGCGCTACAAGCAATGGAGCGAGGTGCGCGACTCCGATATATTTATGCTGGACCACACGGCCGGCGACGAAAAGTTCGGGACTGTAGGCGCAGTGGCCATGGACCAGCACGGCAACCTGGCTGCCGCTACCTCTACCGGCGGCATGACCAACAAAAACTATAACCGCATCGGTGATACTCCTGTAATAGGAGCCGGCACGTATGCCAATAATCATACCTGTGCTGTTTCGTGTACCGGCCATGGCGAGTATTTCCTGCGGGCGGTGGTGGCCTACGATGTGTCCTGTTTAATGGAGTACAAAGGCTATAGTTTGCAGGAAGCCTGCCAGACCGTGGTGATGGATAAACTGGTACGCCTCGGTGGTGAAGGAGGACTTATTGCCGTGGACCGTGCCGGAAACGTGGCGATGCCATTTAACTCGGAGGGAATGTATCGCGCCTGTGTAACCAACCGCTCTGATGCCCGCATTGCCATATACAAGGATAAAGTGCCCGAAGTGAGCCAGAAACTATAGTTACAACCGCTGTGAAGGCTGCAGGTTGCCGTGTTTCAGGGCTTCTTCGTCTTTAAAGAACTCGCGCGTCTCTATGTTATAGATGTTGCCTTTGGCCAGTACATGCATCTGCAGGTTTTCTATAGATACAGGTCTGCCGGGTTCTACATCGTGCACATTGGTATAGCCTATATTGTGCCCATCCATTATCACAACCAGGTTAGAGCCGATCGTTTCTATCAGTTCCCCTTCAGTTATCAGTACACCGGTATCTTCGCCAAGGCCAATGCCTATAGTTTTGGGGTGGCTGGCAACAGCTTCCATCAGGCGCCCGAAACGGCTGCGTACTACAAAATGAGAATCGATGATCACCCCGTCGACCAGGCCCAGACCATGCGATACTTTTACGGCGCCGCGCAGTAACGATTCGGTAGGGCTGCCCCCTTTTATCATGATCCGGGACATGGCCATGGCGCCGGCGCTGGTTCCTGCAATCACAAATTCTTCCTGCTGGTAGCGCTGCTTCATAATGTCCAGGAACTCGGTGCCGCCAAATATCTGGGTCAGGCGCGATTGGTTACCTCCGCTCATCATAATGCCATCCGCATTGCGCAACCGTTCCAGGTACTCTGGTTTCAGGGCATCTTCTTCTGTTTTAATATGCATGAGCCGGGCATTGTCCGCGCCCAGAATACCGAAGGCGCTCATATAGCGCTCGCCAACTTCTTCCGGAATCAGCGAGGCCGTGGTAATAACCTCAACGTGCGGGTTGGCCGCAGGCATTTCCTGCAGGAACCGCTTTAAAATGCCAAGCTCAAAAAAATCAAGGTAATACTTCTTCTTCGACTTCGGATTAGGGTAGGTTCCTTTGTCTTCGTTTCCGCCTACTGCTATCAGCTTTCCTTTAGGTTTCTCCACAGTTTCGTTCTATTGTTGATGCTATTTTAAACTATAGGTGCCGCCATTTTCAGGCAAACAACTATCCAACTTTACCGTTCTGGCACATTTTCGTTGCAAAACAGCCCGTAAAAGTATAGCAGAGGCTGTGCAATAAAACTATAGCCAGTTGAAGTTAGCTAAATCCGGTATATGAAAAACGTTATATATAATATGTTGTAGATTAAGTATAAGTATGTTTTAGCTAAATTAAATTATAAAATTTTTTAACCCTTGCCGGGGTGGCACGTATAGTAAGTCCACAAGCTCGCAAGAGATTTGTATGACGCTAAACCTTTCCAAGCTATGAAACTAAACAACTTAGAGGATCTGCTGATCCACGAACTGAAAGACATTTACAGTGCAGAACATCAGATCACGAAGGCGCTGCCTAAAATGATCAAGGCTGCTTCATCAGAAAAACTGAGAGCCGCTTTTGAAGAGCACCTGAAAGTGACAGAACAACAGATCAAACGCCTCGACGATGTATTTAAAATGATGGGCAAAAAGGCCAGCTCTGAGCACTGCAAGGCCATGGAAGGCATTATTAAAGAATGCGAATCCATGATGAGCGAGCGGGCAGATAAAAGTGTGATGGATGCCGCCCTGATTGCCTGCGCCCAGCGCGTGGAGCATTACGAGATAGCAGCCTATGGCACTGTTTGCACCTACGCCAAGCAACTTGGCCTTACAGATGTAGAAAAGCAACTGGGCATAACACTGGATGAAGAGAAGACAACCGACCAGAAACTGACCATGATTGCAGAGCAGGCTGTGAACTTACGAGCAGAACGCTGATAACTGCAAAGACATAAACTCTGTTGTTTCGCCGAGCTCCCCAAGCAGGTCAGAAAGCCACAGAGTCCTTATAAAAGAAGCCCGGTCTTTATTGGCCGGGCTTCTTCTTTTGCTATAGTTCTGGAGGTTGCTACTTCAGCATTTCATCCAGGGTAACCGTAGAAACAGCGTGGTAATTTGGTCTGGCTTTGGCGTAAATGGCCAGGGCTTTCTTTTTACCTTCCGGCGTAGCGATCAGCGCTTTATAGATCGGCACTAAAAACTTACGGCGTCCCACATTGGTCAGGAACGTTTCGAGGGCTTTGTCGGCGGTCGTATAGTTGTTGTTGATGGCATGGATGAACCAGCCTGCCAGCACCTCGGAGTTCCCCGAATTGGTGAAATTAAAGGCTTTGTCCAGCTCCTGTAGCTGCTGCTGGCTCATCTGTTTTGGCAGAAGGCGTATAAAATGCAGCCACTCGTGGCTCGACCAGTCTTTGGTGTTGAGCTGTGCGGCCGGCTTTCCGTTTTTCCAGGCCTGGTAACTGGCTTCTACCTGTGCAAAGCGTTCCGAAGTTGGTTTTACATGGTTCTCAGGCAGGCCAGGGGAGAATACCCACCCTTCAATGTTTATTTTCTCGGCCAGTTCTTCATCGCCTTTTATCAGCTCTTTGCGCAGAAAATCCAGGAACTTGTCGGTGGTAGTGGTCTGGAAGGCGAAGGTGTTGAAGTACTTGTTCACAAACGCATCAAATTTTTCGCGGCCAACAGCCATCTCGATGTGGTCCAGGAACAGGTTTCCTTTTTCGTAGGCAATATCTGTTAAGCCATCGTCCGGGTCACGGCCTTCCAGGTCCAGTTTCAGGCGGGTATCTTCGCTCTCAGCACCCAGTTCTTCAATGGTATTCTGCAGGTCCTGGTAGCCCAGCACATTCAGCATATCGGCATAAGGTTTTCCGTAGAGCTCTTCCATAATGCGGCGTTCAAAATAAACGGTAAAGCCTTCGTTCAGCCAGAAATCGTTCCAGGTGGCGTTGGTTACCAGGTTACCGCTCCAGCTATGGGCCAGCTCATGCGCAATAAGGCTTGTCAGTGATCTGTCTTTGGCCAGTACGGTTGGCGTTACAAAGGTCAGGCGCGGGTTTTCCATGCCCCCGAACGGGAACGACGGTGGCAGCACCAGCAGGTCGTAGCGGTCCCAGCGGTATTTTCCATAAATCTTTTCGGCGGCTACCAGCATTTTGTCCATTTCAGCAAACTCGTAGGCGGCTGCATCTATAGTTGCCGGCTCGGCATAAATACCTGTGTTCGGACCTACTTCCCTGAAAGCCATATCGCCAACCGAAAGCGCCATCAGGTACGAAGGGATCGGCTGCTGCATCCGGAAACTATAGCTGCCGGTATTATTTTTCTGCTGCGGGTTCTCGGCACTCATTACGGCCATCAGTTCCTTAGGCACCTGCACGGTGGCGTTATAGGTAATGCGTATGCCCGGGCTGTCCTGTATCGGGATCCAGGTGCGGGCAAGGATGGCCTGCGATTGCGTGAAGAGGAACGGATATTTTTTGCCGGCTGTCTGCTGCGGGTTAAGCCACTGCAAAGCGGCCGCATCCGGAGATGTTTTATAAACTATAGTTACACGCTTTGTCTCCGGTTTTATAGTTACATAGAGCGGCTGGCCAAGGTATTTATCTGTTTCGCCTAACCGGAAGGTGGTCTCTTCTTTGTTATCGCCGATGTACACTTTCTCGATCTCCAGTCCGCGGGTGTCAAAAATGATCTCGTTGCCTTTGGCCAGGTTCTCAATGTCGTAGCTGGCAGTACCGGCTATCGTTTTGGTATCAAAGTTCACGGCAATGTCCAGGTCCAAGTGGCGGGCTACGGCTTTGGTGGGCTCTGCATAGCTGTGCACATCTTCTGATACCTGGTTCTGCGCCTGTTGTTCAGTTGTCATAGTTTCGGTGGTTGTGTTGGTTTGGGTGGTACAAGCGGGCAGGCAAAGGCTTCCGGCCAGTCCTAGCCCAAGTAAATATTTCTGATAAGGGTTCATACGTTGCAATTTGCTTTAAAGGGTAAGTTAAGGATTTCCGGGCAACCACAAAAACCAGACCCCGAACTACAGGGCCACAGGCAGGTTTGCCAACACAACTATAGTTATAGTGGCGGCATTGGTCATAACTTTTTAATTAAAGTAGGAGTACATAAAGTTGAATCATCTAAAATTAAACTATAGTAGTGTTTGTAATTGTATTAAAATAAGATAGTTGTTAAACTATAGATACCTGAGGCACTACCTGGCTTAAAATCCGAAGCACATGAACCCTTATATTTTTAAACGCACCTTTTTATACCTCACCGCGCTGGTACTGCTATCTGGTTTAGCTGCCTGCAACAAAACCGGCAAAGAAGGAGGTGATACCAGTTTAGGCGATGTACTGGGCATAAAAGACCTGCCGCAGACCACCACCGACAGCCTCTATATTAAAGGTTTTATCAGTGAAAAGCCTGAATTTAAACCATACGCCGACCTGATGTACCTGTTCTACGGCGACCGCGACTACCAACTGGCCTGGTTCCGGGATAACAAACTGGTGCCGGAAGTAGACAAGTTTTTAACGACCATGAAGAATGCCACCAGAGAAGGCCTGGACCCAAAAAAGTATAACGTGGCCGACCTGGAGGGCATGCTGAAGCGCTACGATGAAATGGATGGGCAGGACTCTACCCGGCTGGACCTGCAGGAACAGCTGGATGTTGCCCTAACAGCCACCTATTTCGACTATGCCTCAGACTTTTACCGTGGTCGGGTAAACCCTGCCGAAGTAGGCTCTATTGACTGGAATGTGAAGCGTAACAAGATAAAGCTGCACAAGGCCCTGCAAACTATTCTTAAAGAAAGAGAAAGCACTTACCCGTATTACGAGTTTGAGGCCCTGCACAAAGGCTACACCGACCTGCGCGATGTGTTGCAGAAATACCGTGCCCTGCAGGAGAAAGGCGGCTGGCAGAAAGTAGAGCTTGGCAAACGCAAAATGCTGCAGAAAGGCGACACGGCTACTGCGGTACTGCAATTGCGTAAACGCCTCAACCCGGGGCAGCCCATAAACGTGAATGACCCGAAAATGCGCCTTTTTGATGAAGGGCTTGTAGCGCAGGTAAAGAAGTTTCAGGCGCTGCACGGACTGGACCAGGACGGGAAAGTTGGCGGCAATACCTTGCGGATGATGAATGTACCCATCGAAGACCGCATTCAGCAGATCATGATGAACATGGAGCGCTGGCGCTGGATCCCAAAACGCCTGGTACCGAAGAGCCTGGATCAGAAATACATCTGGGTGAACATACCGGAGTATAAACTATACATTTACGAAGACCCTAACAACGACCCCGAAGCCGAGCGTGCTTATAAAAAAGTGTATGAGATGCGCGTAGTAGTAGGGAAGGAGCTGAACTCAACCCCGATCTTCAGCGATAAAATGGAATACGTGGTACTGGCACCTTACTGGAACGTGCCCAACAGCATCGTAGAAAAGGAAGTGAAGCCACAGATGCTGAGCGGATCCAATTACCTGGAGCGCAACAATATGGAGATCGTGACAAAAGAGAAGAATCCGAAGCCGGTTTCGCCTTATGATATTGACTGGGCCAGCGTTACGGAAAAGAACTTTCCGTACATGGTGCGCCAGCGCCCGGGTGGCAAAAATTCGTTGGGCGATGTGAAATTCCTGTTCCCGAACCAGTATAGTGTGTACCTGCACGACACGCCGGCCGATGCCCTGTTTAACCAGACAGAGCGCGGTTTCAGCCATGGTTGCGTAAGACTGGAGAAACCAATGGACCTGGCAAAATATGTACTGCAGGATATGCCGGAATGGACAGACCAGCGCATTCAGGAAACGATAGCTGCCGGCGAAGAGACCTGGATCACATTACCGAAACAGATTCAGGTGTACCTGGTATATTTTACGAGCTGGGTGGATGAAGAAGGCAATGTACACTTCCGGGATGACATTTACGGCCATGATAAAAAGTTAGCCAAGGAGTTTTTTGGCTAAGCCTTATGCAAAACAGATGAAAAGAGCAGCCTACATACCTTTTCTGCTGGCCTTACTGACTGCCGCCTGTAACTCCGGTGCACCTGAAACGGTGATTACACTGGACGAAAACCAGACCGATAGCGCAACCGCTACTATAGAAGAAATTCCGGACTCAACCCTGCAGCCCGTCGTGGCTATTACCCTGAAGGCGCTTGGTGATACTTTGCCGGAAGTGCGCTTTGACCAGGATACGCTACTGATCCCTGCTGATGCCCTGATTGAGCTGAAACTGATAAACGAAGGCACTGACCTGAACATGGTCCATAACTTTGTAGTAACAACGAAAGACAAATACAAGGAAGTAGCACTGGCCGGTGCCGCCGTAGCATCGCCGGGGAACTACGTACCTAAAAGCAAAGATGTGCTGGTTGCCACGCCGCTCGCACTTCCGGGCCAGACCGTAAACTATGAATTTAAGGCGCTCCCCGTTGGTGTCTATAGTTACGTATGCACATACCCCGACCACTGGCATACCATGCATGGTACCCTTATTGTAAAAGAGTAAATCTCACAGAAGTCCTCAAACAAGAAACGCCGCACCCACGCAAAAGGGGAGCGGTGTTTTTCTTTTTGCTATAGGTATAACTATAGCTAAAGTACAAAACTATAGTTTGCAGCTGGCTATGGTCATTCAAGCCAGTCCAAACTATAGCGGTCGTGCCATAACTATAGGTTATAGTGTCAGTAAACTATAGTTGCGATAGAACCTTATAAGGTGTTTAAAACAAGCATTTTAGCCTTTTGTGGATAACTCGGTTTATCCACATAGCGCTTTTAAAAGCATGACATTGTGGCACTCAAAGGTGTTTGAGCTTATTTTCTGGAAATCATGTAGTTATCCTTGATAGAACTATAGCTATAGGTTAGATGCCAGCGGGGAAGATGAATTTGAGCGATGTGAACTATAGTTTACAAATGTATATACAAATGTAAACTATAGTTGTAAACTGATCTATTTATTATTATATGGCGTTGTAAATAAACTTGTTATACTTAATAGGTAAAGCTATAGTTTACTTAAAGACTTGATTATAATTTATAGTAGGCTTGCGTTAATAGATTGGTTTGTTACATTTGTAACTGGCAAATGCATACACTTTATGATAGAGAGGATCAGGCAATTAATGGAGCATTTAGGGCAGAGCAGTTCTCAGTTCGCTGATTCGATGGAAGTGCCCCGTGCCGTATTAAGCCATATCATGAGTGGGCGGAACAAGCCAAGCCTGGACGTGATAATCAAGCTGTTGGCAAAGAACGAAGAGGTAAACCCGAACTGGTTGCTGCACGGCAAAGGCGAGATGCTAATGAAAGTAGCAGAAAATTCAGTTCCAGAATCAGCATCCAAAGCAGCAGATGTGGCCCATCCGAGAGAACCAGTAGCAAAACCTGATATTTCAGAGAGTACCGCTAAAGTACAAAATGATCCGTTTCCTGAAATGCCATTACCTCCACCGTACGTAGGTAAGAAGATAAAGCAGGTGATCCTGATCTATACAGATAATACTTTTACAGCCCTCAGCCCGGAGCAATAGGCTTAGTTGTTCAGCCTGTTACATACTTTTTAGCCGTAAATACCTGAAACATAAAGCATACAAATCACAGCGTTTCGGAATGTTTCTGAAATAAAGCGTGTTGCTGTCATTGAATTATAGTGCGAATGTTTACATTTACAGCACGATTCAGATTAGTATGATGAAATTTTCAGCGCCAGATTGTCAAAACTGTCCTACCCGGAAGTTTTCCCTGCTTGGTACGTGCAAAGGGCATGAGCTCGAAGACGTAAGTGCTACCAAATCCTGCTTCACGTTTAAAAAAGGCCAGGTTATCTTTCATGAAGGAACCCGTCCGTCGGGGCTGCACTGCATTAGTACCGGCAAAGTAAAGGTTGCCAAAATGGGCAGCGACGGTAAGGAACAGATCGTGCGTCTGGCTAAACCTGGCGATGTGGTGGGCTATAGAGCACTGCTGGCCGACACCAATTACTCTGCTTCGGCTGTGGCGTTGGATGATGCTGTAGTATGCTTTATTCCGAAAACCCAGTTCCTGGAACTGATCGCCACAAACAATGATTTCTCGAACGGATTGATGAAGCTGTTTTCGAGAGCGCTGGGTGAGGCAGAAGAACGGGTGGTGCAGATGGCCTACAAACCGGTACGTGAGCGCCTGGCTGAAGCACTGTTACTTTTACAGAAAACCTATCATTTACAGGACGGTGAGGACAAGTTCACAATCTCTATTTCGCGCGAGGACCTGGCATCTATAGTTGGTACAGCCAAAGAAACAACTATACGCCTGCTTTCAGAATTCAAAGATGAGCAGATCATCACTACAAAAGGCAGCAGCATCACTATCCTTGACCCAGATAAACTGTTCAAGATCTGTCACCTGTACGATTAGGCTGGCATAAACTATAGCAAAAACAAAAGGCAGGCTCATAAAAGCCTGCCTTTTCTGTTATAGTATGGCGAACCATACTACCTAACACTTATACTAAACTAAAAACTAAAACACCTTCTTTTCCGGGGCCATCCAACTATAGGATCGGCGGTTGTTACGTCGGCCTCTTTCTTTCCTTAGCTAAGTTTTAGCTCTCTTCCGGCTGTTGTAACGATACAAATGTCGGCTATTTCAGCAACTATAAGCACTGACAAGTATCAGCTCCAAAACTGACACTTGTCATCCTTTGCGGTCTGGCGGCAATCTACCTTTGCATCAAACCATAAAAAAGAAAATTGAGATGGAAGCCGCACTCCAAACCAATGTTCAGGCATGCTACCATTGCGGGGATTCCTGCGAGGATGAGCTTATAGTTGCACACGACAAGGCTTTTTGCTGCACCGGGTGCAAAACTGTTTACGAACTCCTGGAAGAAAATAACCTCTGTAATTACTATAACTTAGAAGAGACCCCGGGCATAACCGGTAAAAAGCCTGTTTCCGAAGCACGCTTTGCCTATCTCGACGATGCCGGTGTAGAAGCACAGCTGATCAGCTTCAAAAGCGACAATATCTGCAAGATCACCTTTTACATTCCGCAGATGCACTGCAGCTCCTGTATCTGGCTGCTGGAAAACCTGTTTAAGCTGAACCCGGGTATTTCGGAAACTACTGTAAACTTCCTGCGCAAGGAAGTCTCCCTGACCTATTTTCACCAGAAAACCACGCTGCGCGATGTTGTAACCCTGCTGGCACGCATTGGCTATGAGCCTGAAATTACGCTGGCTAACACCGATGGCAAGAAAACCAGCAAGCCCAGCCGGACGATCATCTATAAATTAGGGATAGCTGGTTTTGCTTTTGGTAATGTTATGCTGCTGGCCTTCCCAGACTATGTGGACTTTACACAAGGTCTGCAGCGCACGTTTGGCTCCTTCTTTGGCTACCTGAGCATTCTGCTTTCCATACCTGTATTTTTCTATAGTGCGCGTGGCTTTTTCACGTCAGCCTGGGAAGGTATCAAACAGCGCATGGTCAACATCGACCTGCCTATTTCAACCGGCTTGCTGGCACTGTTCTTTACATCCATCTTCGACATCGTCACAGGGCGTGGTCCCGGTTACCTCGACTCGTTTACAGGCTTGGTGTTTTTCATGCTGATCGGTAAATACTTTCAGCAGCGCACTTTCGATAGTCTGTCTTTCGACCGTGACTATACATCTTATTTCCCGGTATCTATTACGGTGCTGAAAGAGGATGGCGAAGAGTCGTCTACAGCTGTACGAAACCTTAAAGTAGGAGACCGTATCCGTATTCGTAACCAGGAGCTTATCCCTGCTGATGCCATACTGCTGCACGGCCGCGCCATGATAGACTATAGTTTCGTGAGTGGGGAGTCGGAGCCTGTTGAGAAGGTAGTAGGGGAAGTGATCTATGCCGGTGGCCGACAGGTAGGAGAGAGCATCGAAATGGAAGTGGTGAAGGAAGTTTCGCAAGGCTACCTGACACAACTATGGAACGATACAGTCTTTAACAAGAACGAAGAGCACAACCTGCACACTTATTCTAACATAGCTGGCAAGTGGTTTATTATAGTTACCATGTTGGTAGCAGCCGGCGCGCTTATTTACTGGGTACCCCGCGATATGGACATGGCCATGAAAGCCTTCACATCCGTGTTGATCATTGCCTGCCCTTGTGCGCTGTCGCTGGCTACGCCGTTTGTGCACGGGCACACCATGCGCGTGTTCGGCCGCAACAAGTTCTATCTCAAAAATACGGCTGTAGTTGAGCGCCTGGCTAAAATCGATACAGTGGTATTCGACAAAACCGGCACCCTGACCGAGCCAAGTGAAGCTGAGCTTAGTTATACCGGCAAAGAATTAACAGAATCCCAAAATCAAGCCGTACTATCCGTGCTGCGCCACTCCACACACCCACTCAGCCAACGCATCAGTCAGGGTATAAGTGGTACCGCTTTGGAAGTGGCAGATTTTAAAGAGATTACCGGCAAAGGACTGGTAGGCGAAGTAAACGGTATGCTGGTACGTGTGGGTTCTGCAGCTTACCTGGGCGTGCCCGCCGAAAAACAGAAAGATACCCTTAAAACAACTGTGTATGTATCCATAGATGGTGTGGTGCTGGGTTACTATACTTTCTATAACGTGTACCGCCAGGGGCTGCAGCAGGTATTGCAGGGCCTGAGCGATAAGAAGATAGCTGTTCTGTCCGGAGATAATGACCACGAAGAGGCACGCCTGAGAGAACTGCTTGGCAAGGAAGCCGAGCTCAACTTCAACCAGTCGCCGGTACAGAAGCTGGAGTACATACAACAGCTGAAAACGCAGGAAAACCGACAGGTACTGATGGTAGGCGATGGCCTGAACGACGCGGGAGCCCTGAAGCAAAGCGATGCCGGTATTGCCCTGAGCAACAGCGTTACCAACTTCTCACCATCCTGCGATGCCATTCTGGATGCAAGCGCTTTCGACAGGTTGAGCACCTTCCTGAAGTTCTCCAAAACAACTATGACCCTGATACTCCTGACTTTTGCGGTATCGCTGGTGTACAATGTGATTGGGTTAACTATGGCTGTGATGGGGCTGTTTACACCAATCGTTTCTGCCATCCTGATGCCGATCAGCACACTGAGCGTGATGACCTTCGCGACACTATCCGTGAAATACGCCGCCAGAAAAGCAGGCCTCTGATCTAATTACTAATTCATAATTATTAATTAATAATTAAATAAAATGTATATCATCTTTTTAATGATCGCGGTGAGTGTAACCGTGGCAGCTGCTTTTCTGGGAGCTTTCCTGTGGGCTGTTCGCTCCGGCCAGTACGACGACGACTATACGCCGGCTGTGCGCATGCTTTTCGATAACGAGACCACACCACCAAAATCTAAGCCTGCAGCCGATAAGGAAGCAAAATAGCGGAACATAGCTGATATGTATCACCTGCCCGAATGACCTACGTCATCTTTTCCCGGGCTGTACATGCAGAAATTTGTATCCATAATTCAGAAAAAACACAAACAATAGCAACACTTAAACAAAATGGAGGACACCGCACATGTCAACTAATGTAGCCGAAGTCTTAGAAAATGCGCCCGACCGGGTTGTGCCGAAGGGCACGGACAAGGGCATGACCGACACGTTCTTTTATGACAATAAGATCGTTCGGGATTTTGGTATAGCCACCGTGTTCTGGGGCATTGCCGGTATGCTTATAGGCGTGATCATCGCGTTCCAGCTGGCAAACCCTGATATGAACATGGGAACGCAGTACACTACTTTTGGTCGTGTAAGACCGCTGCACACCAACGCTGTAATTTTTGCCTTCGTGGGTAACGCCATTTTTATGGGGGTTTATTACTCGCTGCAGCGTCTTTGCAAAACCCGTATGTATTCAGACCTGCTCAGTAAGATCAACTTCTGGGGTTGGCAGCTGATCATTGTTGCTGCGGTTATCACGCTTCCGCTGGGTATGACTACTTCAAAAGAGTATGCTGAGCTGGAGTGGCCGATCGATATTGCCATAACCCTGATCTGGGTTGTATTTGGCTGGAACATGTTTGGTACGCTGGCCAAGCGCCGCGAGCGACACATGTATGTTGCCATCTGGTTCTATATTGCTACATTCTTAACAGTAGCCGTGCTGCACATCGTGAACTCGTATGAGATGCCGGTTAACCTGTTCAAGAGCTACTCTGGTTATGCAGGCGTGCAGGATGCGCTGGTACAGTGGTGGTATGGCCACAACGCGGTTGCGTTCTTCTTAACTACTCCGTTCCTGGGCCTGATGTACTACTTCCTGCCTAAGGCCGCTAATCGTCCGGTTTATTCCTACAGATTATCTATTATCCACTTCTGGTCGCTGATCTTCATCTATATCTGGGCTGGTCCGCACCACTTGCTTTATACATCATTGCCTGACTGGGCACAGTCGCTGGGTGTGGTATTCTCCGTAATGCTGATCGCTCCGAGCTGGGGTGGTATGATCAACGGTTTGCTTACACTGCGTGGCGCCTGGGATAAAGTAAGAGAAGAGCCGATCCTGAAATTTATGGTAGTGGCGATCACTGCTTACGGTATGGCTACCTTCGAAGGCCCGATGCTGTCGCTGAAGAACGTGAACGCTATTGCCCACTTTACTGACTGGATCGTAGCACACGTACACGTAGGTGCCCTTGGCTGGAACGGCTTCCTGACCTTTGCCATGCTGTACTGGTTATTCCCGCGTCTTTACAAAACACAACTATACTCTAAGAAGCTGGCCAACGCGCACTTCTGGTTAGGTACACTGGGTATCCTGTTCTATGCTATTCCTATGTACTGGGCAGGCTTTACACAAGGCCTGATGTGGAAACAGTTCACTGCTGAAGGTACACTACAGTATTCTAACTTCCTGGAAACAGTGCTGCAGATCGTGCCGATGTATTACCTGCGTGGTATTGGTGGTGTGTTATACCTGAGCGGTGTGTTCCTGATGGTGTACAACCTGGTGAAAACAGTTAAGTCTGGCAGCCTGGTTGCGAACGAGAGAACAGAAGCACCTGTTATAGTGCCTACAGTATCCAAGAACGCAGGTCACTGGCACTCCTGGATCGAGAAACGTCCGACACAAATGGCCATCTGGGCAACTGTTGCTATCCTGATTGGTGGTCTGGTAGAATTTATCCCGGCTTTCGTGATCAAATCGAACGTGCCAACTATAGCCAGCGTGAAGCCTTATACTTCCCTGGAACTGCAGGGCCGCGACCTGTACATTAAAGAAGGTTGCGTTAACTGCCACACCCAGATGGTTCGTCCGTTCCGTTCCGAAACCGAACGATATGGAGAGTACTCCAAAGCAGGCGAGTTCGTGTACGATCATAACTTCCTGTGGGGCTCCAAGCGTACCGGTCCGGATCTGCACAGAGTGGGAGGTAAGTATCCGAACTCATGGCACTACCACCACATGATGGACCCAACTTCTATGTCTCCGGGCTCTATTATGCCGGCTTACCCATGGTTGTTTGAGCAGGAGATTGACCAGAGCACAACAGAAGACAAACTGCGCGTGCTGAAGCAACTGGGTGTTCCTTATGAAGATGAATACATCGCTAATGCCAATGAGGAGCTGATGAAGCAGGCAAACAAAGTAACTGCTGACCTGGCGAAAGAAGGCATCGAAGTAAAACCTGAGAAGGAGATCGTGGCTCTGATCGCTTACCTGCAGCGCCTGGGAACAGATATTAAAGTGAAGGAAGAAGTTGTTGAAGAATAGATTTTAGACGCTAGATTTTAGACAATAGACCTTAAAGCCTTACTGTATAAAATCTAGCATCTAACTACTAATAGCTAAAATCTAAAATTATGTATAAGAATGTTTTGCAAGCCATAGACGGCATCGAAATATATCCGCTTATCTCATTTACCATCTTCTTTGTGTTTTTCCTGGGGCTACTGTTATATGTTGCCCTGATGGATAAAAAGCATGTGCAGGTAATGAGCAGCATCGCGTGCGGAGACGAAACTGAAGACACCACTCTTGAAGTCCCAAAACAATGATTTCGCTAAAGAAAATAATTACGAAAAGCAGCCTGGTCTTAGTGGCTGGTCTGCTGCTGGCTGGCTCACCGGCTGTTCAGGCACAGGATGCGGTAGCAGGTAAAGCGATATTTGAAGGCAACTGCGCGGCATGCCATAGCATAGATGCCGATGTAGTGGGGCCTGCGCTGAAAGATGCACACAAGCGACGCGGCGAAGAGTGGCTCATAAAGTTCATCAAAAACTCCCAGGAACTGGTGCAGGCCGGCGATAAAGATGCGGTAGCCCTGTTTGAGAAGTTCAACAAAGTGCCGATGCCAGCCTTCGGTACGTCGCTTTCTGATGACGATATCAAGAACGTAATCGCTTTTATTACCGAGGAAAGCGAGAAGCCGGCTGCAGTTGCTGAAGCCCCGGTTGCGCAGGCAGCAGATTCAACAGCAGCTACCGCAGAGGTGAAGGATGTAGCCTTTATGGACCTGCCACCTATGCTGCACTTTACATTTATTCTTGCTGCAGTAATCATTCTGCTGATGGTGCTGGTAGTGGTGATCATGTTCCGCCTGTTCATTCCGATGATGGGGGACACCATATACGATGAAGACTTCCGTAGCTCTTTTGCCGGACGTGTTTACTTCCTGATGCGCGGCGACGCCACACTGGTTACAGGCAAGGCGAAAGACGAGATCCACAGCCACCACGATTTTGATGGCATACAGGAATACGACAACGACCTGCCACCTTGGTGGAAGACCATGTTCTATGTAACTATAGTTTTCGCGGTTGGCTATATGCTGCACTTCCACGTGTTTAAAACCGGTGCGCTACAGACCGAAGAATATGAGATGGAAATGCAGGAGGCTGCTCTGATCGCTGCTAAAAACGTGGATGATCCGAATGCCCCGACCAACTTTGAAGTTCTTACGGATGCAGCAGCACTGGAGTCTGGTAAGTCCATCTTCAGTACGAACTGCGCCGCCTGCCACGGCCAGGAAGGGCAAGGTACTGTAGGTCCTAACCTGACAGACGAGTACTGGCTGCACGGCGGTGATGTGAATGCCATCTTTAAAACAGTGAAGTATGGCGTACCAGCCAAAGGCATGGTTCCATGGCAAGGCAAACTGACCAAAGACCAGATGCTGGAAGTATCCAGCTACATTCTGAGCCTGCAGGGCACAAACCCGGCCAACGCCAAAGAGCCACAAGGTGAAAAAATGTAATCCGAATTTTCTGCAATGATTGATAAAGAAATAGCAGGTTCCTGATGTAAAGGGCCTGCTATTTTCTTTTCAGGCAGACCAGGAGGTATACTGACCAGAATCACCTGCTAATATGACCAGCGTCATCTTTTACCAGATGGTGTTTTCTGACTTTTGTAAAAGTAAATTTTAGGATAGTGTGAAGAATTGAGAAGGAAACACACCGCAATATTCACTCATTCAGTTATTCAAAATTTTAAACGGGGCAGGATTAATATCCGCACAAATTAAACTGCCATGGCAACTAAAATTAAACCAACCGATGAATTTCGGGACCACATTTCGACTGTGGATGAACAGGGTAAGCGCATTTGGGTATACCCTAAAAAGCCGAAAGGCAAACTCTATAGTTATCGTAAGTATGTTAGCTATTTACTGTTAACACTGCTTTTTGCCGGACCTTTTATAAAGGTGAACGGGCTGCCGCTGCTCATGCTTAACGTGGTGGAGCGCAAGTTCGTGATCTTTGGCGTACTGTTCTGGCCGCAGGATTTCTTTATACTGGTACTGGCTTTCCTGGCAGTGGTAGTATTCATAATTCTTTTTACGGTAGTGTACGGGCGTATTTTCTGTGGATGGATCTGTCCGCAAACTATTTTCCTGGAGATGGTTTTCAGGAGAATAGAGTATGCCATTGAAGGAGACTACACCAAACAGCGGGCACTTGACAAAATGCCCTGGAACAGGGAGAAGATTCTGAAGAAAGGCGCTAAAACTGCTGTATTCTTAGCTATCTCCTTTCTTATTTCCAATCTGTTCCTTGCCTATGTGATTGGCATTGAGGAGCTGCAGAAAATTATAGTGGAAGGGCCGCTGAATCATTTGGTAGGCTTCGGTACTTTGCTCGTTTTTATGGGCGTATTTTACTGGGTGTTTGCCTCTTTCCGGGAACAGGTTTGTACGATAGTTTGCCCTTACGGCCGACTGCAGGGCGTAATGCAAGACAAGAAAACGCTGGTGGTAGCCTATGACTATAGCCGCGGCGAGCCTCGTGGCAAACTAAGAAAAGGGCAGGAGCGAACCGAGGGCGACTGTATTGATTGTAACCAGTGCGTGCAGGTCTGCCCAACCGGTATCGATATCCGGAACGGTGCCCAGCAACTGGAATGCATAAACTGTACGGCCTGCATCGATGCCTGCAACGACATCATGCGCATGATCGACAAGCCGGAAGGTCTGATCCGTTACGAGTCGGAAGAGGCGATTGAGACGGGTAAGAAATGGACGTTCTTTACTTCAAGGGTAATGGGGTATACGGCTGTGTTACTTGTGCTTATAACAGCACTAACCACACTGCTGCTAACCCGCGATGAGGCCGAAGCAACTATACTGCGCACGCCGGGCCAACTATACCAGAAAACTGAGCAGGGGAACATCAAAAACCTGTACAATATTTCTGTTATCAATAAAACCAACCACGAAATGCCGCTTACCTTAAAGCTGATAGGCAAAGAGGGAACTATAAAAGTGGTAGGTAGCGAACTGATGCTGCCAGCACAGGGCATTGTGGAAGGTGTGTTCTTTGCAGAAATGGCCAAGGACCAACTGACCGGGATGAATTCGGAAGTGGAGATCGGGGTATATCACGGAGATGAGCTGATCACGACCACCGAGACCAAGTTCCTGGGGCCGGCAAACTAAATAACGGCTTCGTTCAGAAGTAGTAGAAACAATGAATTGGAGTGCTGTAAAAAGCGGCAATCTAAAACCAGCAATCAAGATGAAATCAACAGATAAAAATAAAAGCTTCACCTTATGGCCTTATGCTATAGTTGTTGCTATGGTTTGTTTTATGGCCTACATCGCCATGTTTGTGTACAAAGCCATGAACCAGGATGTGGACCTTGTAAGCAAAGATTATTACCAGCAGGAAATACAGTACCAGGACCAGATAGATAAAGTACGCCGCACCCAGGCCCTGGGCGATGTAATGCTGGACTATAGAAGCACCGATAAAACCATACTGCTGCAGATGCCTGCAACCTACCAGGGCATGAACCTGAGCGGCACGATCACGATGTTCCGTCCGTCGGACGACAGCATGGATAAGCAGGTACCCTTGCAGTTGGGCCGCGACCAGAGCCAGCTGTTAGAAGTGAACGACCTGGAGAACGGGCTATGGAAAGTGCGGGTGAACTTTACAGATGGTAAAGAGACCTATTATTCAGAGAAAACGATACAAATAAAATAGCCATGATCTGGGCAGGTTTTATTTTCGGATTAGTTGGTAGTTTTCATTGCGTCGGGATGTGCGGCCCTATAGCAATGTCTCTACCCTTTGTCGGGAGCACCGGCTGGCGGTATTATGCCGGCCGGCTCCTGTACAATAGCGGCAGAATCGTAACGTATGCCTTGCTTGGGGCACTGGCCGGTGCCTTTGGCGAATCGCTGCAGATGGCTGGCTTACAACAAACTGTCTCTATTATTTCTGGCATTCTGATATTGCTGCTGCTGGTATTGCCGGTAACGCTTAAAGGCAGATCAGCAACTATACTGGGCACAGATAGACTCATGAACTGGGTACGCCGCAGACTGGGTTACTATTTTCAGCAGAACTCCCTCAGCTCCCTTTTTATGGTGGGCCTGCTGAATGGCTTGCTGCCCTGCGGTTTTGTTTATATTGCCCTGGCGGGTGCTATAAGTGCGCCGGGTGTTGGCGGAGCCATGCTGTACATGGCACTTTTTGGGTTGGGTACTTTTCCGCTTATGTTCCTGGTGTCTTTATCCGGCAAACTGATTAGCTTGAAAATGCGCAGCATGTTTAACAGGGCGGTGCCTTATGTGGGCATGGTGCTGGCCGTACTATTTATTGTGCGTGGTTTAGGGTTGGGTATACCGTATCTTAGCCCAAAGATAGCAGAAACCACTGCTCACCATACTGAAATGAGTTGCCACTAAGCCTTTTAAAGGGTTCATAGAGGCACATTATGTACTATTTTTTTGAAAACAAAAGCAGGTACTCAGTCGGGTACCTGTTTATGTTTGGTGCCTTTTCTAAACTGACATAAGTCACTGCAGCCGGTGACAGCGCTCACTGGATGCCTGCCAAATGCGGTGTACTTTTACTATGTGCTTCGGCGGCTTCTGTGAAAAACGTAGGTTTTACATTAGCTGTAAAGTGCTTAATCAGTTGTTATAGTTTAAACTATAGTTGGCATGTTACTCCAGAATATGATAAAGAATGGCCAGATACAGGGCGAACCACTGGAAATTTCGCCCGGAACGTGCCTGTTTGAACCCGGAAAGCCTAACAAAGGATTTTACTTCCTGACAGAAGGTACTGCCTTGTTTTCGCAGGCAGGAGGAACTGAAGAAAAAATAATGCCCGGCAAGCTGCTGGGTTTACCCGACCTGATGCATGAGCAATACCACTTTAAAGTTTATTTTGAAGAGCCGGCCAAAGCTATTTTTATCCCGAAAGAGGAAATGCTGCACGCCCTGCAGTTGCACACGGCGCTCAGGTTTTACTTTATGCAGCAACTAAGCCGGTACACCACCCAAAACATTGACGCGTACGAATAGATTTTCATGATTTTTTGAAACAACAAGGGCCACCTGACAGGTGGCCTCTGTATTTTATGGGTACCGGTTGGCTTTACTCTTCAGGTTACACGGGTCAAACTATAGCTTTGACTTCGAACTATAGCTATAGTTGGCAGAATTTGCGACAGGCAAATAACTTTAGCCATGGGTGTTCCGGGAATAGGGTAGGGCACTTCCATTTCTGAATTTACGCTACATCCTTTATTTCCCGGGCAATGTGTTTTATAACCAACTGCAGATGGCTATCCGCAAAATCGACAAGGCCCTGCAGGTTAGCAGTGTTAGCCTGGTTTTTGGCATCCGCTTCAATCTGGCGGATCACCTGCTTTAACTGATCGATCCGGAGTGTATCTATAGTTGACTTCAGCTTGTGCGCAGTTTCGCTTACACGTTGCCAGTCTTGTTGCTGCGTACTTTGCTGCAGTTCGGCCAGTGTTTGTGGTGCCGTTTTTATAAAGAGCTCTATAGTCCGGTTTATGAACGCCTGGTTACCGCGAGAAATCTTATACAGCATATCCAGGTTATAAAGCGGATCTGTAATTTTCGTATCAGCAGGTTTTGGTGGCTGTGGACCTGTTATGGCTTTAAGCTTGTGCGGCAACAACGCTACCAGTTTCTGATACAGATGTTCTTCTTCAAAAGGCTTCGAGATGTAATCGTTCATACCGGCCTGCAGGTATTTTTCAGCATCACCTTTCAACGCATTGGCGGTCAGGGCAATGATCGGGATAGCAGCTATTTCCGGATTTGTATTTGTCCTGATCAGACGTGTGGCTTCGATACCACTCATTTCCGGCATCTGTATATCCATCAGAATAATGTCGTAGGGGTGTTGCTCAATCAGCCCAATGGCTTCCAGTCCGTTGTGTGCCACATCTACTTCAAAATCCCAACCGGTCAGTATGGCCTGCGCCAGGAAAATGTTTATCTCATTGTCTTCGGCAATGAGTACGCGCAATGGTTCCAGCGCATTAAAATCTATAGTTGCATTGGCCGTGTCGGTTTCAGGCATTGCCTTCGATTTTGCATAGGTGATCGAGAATTTGAAGGTACTGCCTTTGCCTTCTTCGCTCTCCAGCCAGATATGGCCCTGCTGCATCTCGATCAGGTTTTTACAGATGCTCAGGCCAAGCCCGCTGCCGCCGTACTTGCGCGTAATGCTGGAATAAGCCTGTGTAAAGCCTTCAAAAACAAGCGCTTGTTTGCCAGCCGGAATACCAATACCGGTATCGGTAACAGCTACTTCAATGGTCAGGTTGTCTGCAGTTTCGTGGGTTACGGCGCATTTCAATGTCACGCCGCCCTCGTCAGTAAACTTGATGGCATTGTTCAGAAGGTTGAGCAGTACCTGGTTCAGGCGGTAGGGGTCCCCGACCAATAACGGGTGCGGCAATTGCAGTGGCTCCAGTACATAGGCTATCTCTTTTTCTTCTGCTTTGTAGGTCAGCGTCTGATAAGCGCCTCTGATCACTTCTTCCAGGTTAAACGGAATTTCTTCCAGCTCCATTTTACCAGCCTCGATCTTTGCCACATCCAGGATGTCGTTGATTACAACCAGCAGGTTTTCAGCAGATTGTCTAATGATCTTCAGGTAGTTATGCTGGGCATCTGTTAGCTCGGTTTTCTGCAACAGGCCAACCATACCCAATATACCGTTCATCGGAGTGCGTATCTCGTGGCTCATGTTGGCCAGGAAATTTTCCTTAACCCGTGCCGATTCTTCAGCGGCTTCTTTAGCCAGTTTCAGTTCCTGTTCTGTTTGCAGGCGGTCCGTAATATCCTGTGCTATACCTATTATATAAGGAGAAAGGCCAGGTTCTTCTACTTTATAGTTCTGGTAGTACAGGTAGCGCTCTTGTTTCTCTTTGTTGAGGATACACAATACACCATCCACCACATTCGATTCCTCGAAACGGGCTACATAATGCTTAAAGTTGTCCTGGTGCGCCACAGGGAAGAAGGATTTGATCTCTTTGCCGACCATCTCTTCTTCAGAGTACCCCAGCATATTTTGCAGATACGGGTTCACCGACAGCACCATGCCGTTCATGTCGTGGGTACAGATGTATGCCTGGCTATAGTTGATCAGGTCTCTGTATTTTTTCTCGCTGCTCTTCAGGGCTTCGGCATTACGGCGGCGTATGCTTATGTCGCGTACCGAAGACTGTATTTTCAGCACATTTCCGTCCGCATCGAGTATCGGTTTCAGGTTGGTCTCTGCCCAGAAATAACTGCCATCCTTACGTACCAGGCGGTGTTCCAGCGTTGTATTCACTTTTTTCTGAACTACAGCTATGTACCCTCTGCGCACACGTTCCAGGTCATCAGGATAGATAATGTTCTGAGAATACTTGCCAATGACCTCCTGTTGCTGGTACCCCAGCATTTCTTCCACCGCTTTTGAAATATACTCGTAGCGTCCCTCCAGGTCATGCAGGCTGATCAGGTCTTTGGAGTTCTCGGAAAGGAGACGATGCAGTTCTTCGCTTTCCTGCAGTAGTTTGTTGGCATGGCGCTGTGCGGTTATGTTTGTTGAGATGCCCAGTACGTGCACCTCTCCATCGGCTGTTACCAGCGGGCGTTTTATTGTTTTAAACCAGACTGTGCTGCCATCCTCGAGTGTATACTTTTCTTCATTCTCTATCTCGCGGCCCTGCTCTATCACCATTCTGTCATCGGAGGAGTAGACGTTTTGGTCTTCTCTGTTCGGGATCAGGTTGCGCTCATTCTGCCCGATAACCTGCTCTATTGTTTTACCAAATAGCCTGGCTAATTCATGGTTTACCAGTTTAAATACCCCTTCCCTGTCTTTTACATAGATCAGGCTCGGGCTGGATTCCATTACCAGTTTAATGAAGTCATTATTTTCTTTTGCAGCAAGAGCGGCCTTGCGTTCCTCGGTCGTATCGCGGATAATGGCCAGCACTTCGCGGGTGCTATACTTTATAATTCGGCCTTCGTAATGTCTGTTTCCCAGTTCCAGTGGCAGGGTATATTCGGTCCGCTCCGGGTTACCTGTAGCTATTACACTTTTTATCAGCCTGAGAATGGATTTGTATACTTTTTCCGGTAACAGCTCACTGATATGCCTTCCGATTACCATGTCCTTCTGCACCAGCAGGTGCTCCTGGTCCACATTTTTCATGTCCAGGTAAACCCCGTTCTCATCTATAATAAACATCAGGTCGGGGATGGCGGCGAGTATTGCCCTGTTTTTGGCTTCGCTTAGCACCATGTCTTCCTGTGCCTTTTTCAGTTCGGTAATGTTCAGCCCATGCCCGATGATCATCTTCAGATTTCCGTCAGCATCAAGTACCGGGTTGAGTTTGCGCAAATGATGTGAGGTTACCCCATCCTTGTTAACTATAGTTTCTTCGAACTCAACTGGGCGTTTACCAACTCTGGCAAGTTCCAGGTTCATACTCCGATTCCTGATGCGTTCTAAGGGCACATTTCTATAGTTGCAGTATTCTTCGTTTGTCTTGCCCACAATCCATGCTCGCAGCGCCGGGTCTGATACGGCAGTCGGGTTTACATATACGTACCGCAGGTCAGGGTCGTAAACAGCAATATCGGATGGTATGTGGTTAAAGATGGATTCGTAGAAATCCTTCTGCGCCCGCAGTTCCCGGGTTTTGTTACGGAGTTGGGTCACATCCTCGGCAGAGCCGATCACCTGCACCACCTGCCCGTTGTCCCGGCGCTTGAACACGGTCTCGCGGCAAAGCAGGTTTTTGGTAGCGCCGGCCTTATCTTTAACCAGGTATTCTACTTCGCGCACCTCGCCATCAAGCGCTTCCAGAATATGATGCGTATGGTGGTACATTTTAGGCAACTCTTCCGGCAGCACCAGCGACATCAGTACATGCCCGTCCATAGCGGCAATATCCTGCTCGGTGTAACCCAATACTGTCTGCAAATGCTCATTAAAGTAAATGCTTTTGTCCAGTTCCAGGTCGTAGATATAGATAATGCTGGGTACGGTGCGGGCTATATTCCGTACAAAGTTCTGGCTTTCTTTCAGGGCAAACTCGGCTGCCCGGCGTTCCGTCACATCGTTCAGGTAAATATTAGCATAGCCTTTCTCAGCAAACGGGACCACCAGTAACAGGAAGTTTCTGCCCAGAAAAGATGCGCTCAACGTTACAGGAGCGGTCGAAAGGCGTGCGCGCCCGGCCTTGTTCTGAAGCAAACGTCTAAACAGCGGGTGGCGCTCCTCCGGTATCTGGTCAAGGATCTGTTCGCCTGCTTTATTTAAAAAGAGGATGTTCCCCTCAAAATCAACTTGTATGATTGGGTAAGGGTATTCCTGCTGAATTTCTGATTGGCTTGTGAAAGAATCTGTTCGGGCTGAAAGCTGGTTTTGAGCCATTGCCTGTTTAAGGCCGGCTAACTCTGCTGCCGTTGCCTCGGCAAGCTGTTCTGCGGCCATACGGGCCTGGCGCTCTCTCCTCAGTTCTTCCTGCAGTGCAGCTATATTTTCTACCATTAAAGTAGGTACTTAATTTGCCTGCAAGTTACTGTATTATAGGCGTATTTAAGCAGCTATACATCAAATTTGTTCAGAGAAACTGACTGAAAAAGCAAGCTGTTTTAAATTATGTAACTATAGCCTTAACAATTTGTAACTATAGCAATTCTGCCCATCAAACTATAGCTATAACTATAGATTGATGGGCGGGAAAAGTGAGCAAGTCGCTCACAAAGCAGTACTTTAAACTGATGATGCGCGGAAGAATGGACGATTGCTGGAATGTAAAACAGCAACACGGGCGGGTCTTATTTAATATGGAGCTCGTTGTTCTGGATCATCCGGTAAATGGTCGACTTACCAATATCAAGTTTATCCGCCACCAGCAGCACGTTATGGTCGTATTTATCCAGGAAATACTGGATGATACGGGTTGTATAGGTTTTTAGCGTTTCTTCTTTCGACAGCAGGTCTTTGCTGTTATTCGTTACCGAGAAGTTAATGTCCTCTGCCTGCACTACATCATCATCGGCAAGCACCATGGCAAGCTCAACCAGCGCACGTAGTTCGCGCACGTTACCCGGAAAAGGGTAGGAGAGCAGTTTTTCCTGCGCCGCCGTGGAAAGACTTTTGCGTGGCATTTTGTTTTCCTTTGCAAAGCCGTCCATGAAATGACGGGCAAGTACCAGTATGTCGCTGCCGCGCTCGCGCAGGGGAGGCAGGTGTATGGGCAAGCCCAGCAATCTATAGTACAGGTCCTCGCGGAAGGTGCCTTTCTGTACTTCTTCGGCCAGGTTTTTATGTGTTGCAACTATAATCCGGGCATCTACCGGCACCACTGAGTTACCGCCCACTCTGGTAATTTCCCGCTCCTGCAGCACACGTAACAGCTTGGCTTGCAGGCTTATGTCCAGTTCGCCTATTTCATCCAGGAAAATGGTGCCTCTGTTGGCTTCCTCAAACTTACCGATGCGTCGTGCGGTGGCACCGGTAAATGCTCCTTTCTCATGACCGAACAATTCACTCTCGATCAGTTCTTTGGGAATAGCGGCGACGTTTACGGCTACATAAGGATGCTTTTTGCGAAGGCTGTTATAGTGTATGGCTTTGGCTACGAGTTCTTTACCAGTACCGGTTTCTCCGTTTATAGATACCGTTATGTTGGTGCGGGTGCCTTTATCCATCAGGGTAAATACCTTTTTAATGGCAGGGCTGTTGCCGATGATCACGTTGCTGAAGTCGTAGCGCTGGCCGATCTCTTCGCGCAGGTGGTTTATTTCTTCGCGCAGCGATGCCGTCTCCCGAATCTTCTGGATGGTGTTCCAGAGACGCTCCGGCGTATCCTCATCCTTTACAAGATAGTCGTATGCACCCTGCTTGAGCAGGTTAACGGCGGTGGCTATATCTTCCTGACCAGAAATGATAACGACCTGTGTTTCGGGAGTCCGCGCTTTCAGTTTTTTCAGCACTTCGCCACCGTTCTGATCCGGCAACGAATAGTCTACCGTAACTACATCCGGGGCTTCGTGCAGGTTTGCAAAAAGGTCTTTGGCCGAATGGAATTTCTTAAGTTCGTAATCAGGGTTCAGGGACAGATGATACTCCAGCAACTCACTATACCAAACATCATCATCCAGAATGAAGATCTTAAAAGGGCTGTTCTTCATGTATTGCTTTCCAACAAGTATACAATAGCTTCAAAGATACTACTAAAAATTTTCTGCAGAAAGAAAGCAGGGCTGTTGAATGCCGTTGTGTATACTTTTATAGTTTTGATTAAAGGCTATAGTTACTGACAGTTACAGAAACAACCGGATGGCTATAGTTATAAGATGCTATAGTTGCGAGCCTGCCTGTACAGCCACCACACAACTATAGCAGTAATTAGTTAGCGAACCGCAAGGGCCTCGTGACGGGCACGCATGAACATAAAGACTCCGTAGCAGATAAGCCCCAGCGCGACAGCACCCAGCAGGAATGAACCATAGGACGAATTCTCCAAAAACGTGAAGGCACTTCCGCTACCGCCTGCTTCTTCCGGATCTGACTGCAAAGCTGCACGCAGGAACAAATACCCGATAATGATCCAGACGATACCACGTGCCACATACCCTATCTTACCGGCCCGGATCATGGTGCTTTCTACTTCGTGCTTCAGGCCGGCTTCCTGCACATTCTTTTTATATTTGTCTGATACTCCGAGGTAAATCTGGTAGATGCCGGCAATTACAGTGCCTGCTGCCACTATCCCTACCAGCCACTGCCCGAAAGGCTGCTGCAGCAATTCTCTGGCTACAGTTTCTCGGGTATCGCTATTGCCGCCACTGCCGCTGCCCAGCACCAGCTTGGCGGCATAAAAAGCCAGACCGCCATAAACTATCCCACTAAAAGCGTAGCGCAACCGTTTGCCTATACCTTTAGCCGATTGGCTTGGGTCCTTTATGGCCTGTATCAGGCGCCATAAGGTATAGCAAAGCAGGCCAACTGCTATGAGGGCCAGCAGTACTTTCCCGAAGGATTGCTCCATTACGAACTGAAAAACCCCTGTTTTATCTGAATTTTCAGTTGATTTACCGCCCAGTTCAAAGGCTGCCATAAAGGCAAGTATACCTACAAGGCAATAAACTACGCCTTTTGCTGTCAGGCCAAATCTGGCCATGTTTTTTACCCAACGGGGCGGGGGGGAAGGGATGTGATGCGTTATATTCACTCGTGTATATAGTTGTTTTCAGCCATATACACGAGTGAATATATGTTTTAGTTATGTCGCAGCCTATAAAGTTTTAAATCGTTTGAATGCTTCTTCGCTCAGTCGCTCGCGGTGGTCAGGGTGCGCAATATCGATAAGTGCTTTTGCGCGCTGGCGCAGGTTTTTGCCGTACAAATAAGCCACACCATATTCTGTTACCACATAGTGTACGTGCGCCCTTGTTGTAACCACACCACCGCCCGGGTTCAGGAACGGCGTAATGCGCGACACACCTTTATGCGTAACCGAAGGCAGTGCGATAATAGGCTTGCCACCTTTTGATAGCGCAGCGCCGCGGATAAAGTCCATCTGTCCGCCTACACCTGAGAACTGGTACGTACCGATCGAGTCAGAAACTACCTGGCCGGTAAGGTCTATCTCAATCGCACTGTTGATGGCCGTAGCTTTAGGGTTTGTTTTAATAACAGCCACATCGTTCACAAAATCAGTGCTGTGCATCGTGATCAGCGGGTTGTCATCCACGTAATCATATAAATCGCGGTTACCGGCAATAAATGCAGTGGCAATACGGCCAGGCAGAACCTTTTTAAATTCGTTCGTGATCACGCCTTTTTCGATCAGCGGCAGAAGTCCGTTAGAGAACATTTCGGTATGGATGCCAAGCCCCTTGTGGTTTGTCAGGCTTCGTAGTACCGCATCCGGTATAGCGCCTATGCCCATTTGCAGGGTAGCTCTGTCTTCTACCAGTTCAGCCACATTTCTACCTATTCTTTCCTCGGTTTCAGTGATGCGGGAACTATAGTCAACTTCTGGAAGGGGCTCGTTTACCTCAACCAGTGCATTAAAGCGGCGAACATGTATCAGGGCGTCGCCGTGGGTGCGTGGCATTTGCGGGTTTACCTGGGCTATTACGTATTTCGCGCTTTTCACGGCCTGGCGGGCAATGTCTACAGATACACCCAGCGAGCAGTAGCCGTGCCTGTCAGGCGGCGATACGTGAACTATAGCTACATCCAGCGGCATGATGCCTAAGCGGAAAAGCTGCGGAATCTCGCTCAGAAAGATCGGAACATAGTCGCCACGGCCACTGTTTACAGCATCGCGCACGTTTGCCGACACGAACAGTGAGTTTATATAAAACGACTCTGCATAACGTTCTTCGGCGCATTCCATTTCTCCAAAAGTACTGATGCTTACAAGTTCTACATCCCGAAGCTTATCGGCACGTTCGGCCAGTTTTCGTATCATGTATTGGGGAGTTGCGGCGCTGCCATGTAAAAAAACTCTGTCGCCGGAATTAATGACAGAAAGCGCTTCTTCAGCGGTAGTATATACCGGGGTTTGAGTTGCCATAGTTCAGTTTTTTTTCAGACTATACCTTTATAAGCCTGTAGTTGTTATCAATTATGCTGCAAACTATAGCCGTTCGGCGATTTTTAAAATGATAATCATCACCAATAGAAACAGAATGCTAACTTTGGGCTGGTAATGCGCAGCTTTAAAACTATAAGCCTGCTAACCCGCGTATGAGCATAAAATGTATTCTATGAAAAAGCGTACTATAGTTCTGTTTTTTTATCTGCCTGTGCTGCTCCTGCTGAGCGGCTGTGTTGCCAGTTCGGTTTCCTCTAAACCAAATGCTGTGCTCGCTACCGGAGCGTTAACTGAAAACCTGCAGTCGTTTGCCTGGTTCCAGGAGCAACCTGCTGCCCCTGCCGCTTACGACGAAGGCTATAGTGCCGCGCTGGACAAGCACATACGCACTGCCATCGAAACAGAACTTCAGAAGAAAGGTTTTACTAAAGCAGCTTCCGGCAATGCGGATGTGTTGATCGCATATGATGTGAGCGTATCGGTACCGTTGGAAAAGGACATAGCGCAGGCTTACCTGGATGGCTTTGGCTATAGTTATGCCTACATGGCGGGTTATCGCTACAACTATAAGCACAGCGATTTGCCCGGCTACAGAGCTGTGGACCTTTACAAAAGTGGCACCCTGATCGTGGACATGATCGACCCGAAAACTAAAGAGCTGGTGTGGCGCGGCTGGACGGAAGGCGCATTCAGTAATTTTAAGGTAAACTATAAAACGGTGCTCAGCGAGGTAGAAAAACTTTTGGCGCCTGTCCGTTCACGGTAATATAATGCTCTAAACTATAGTAAACTATAGTCGTATTTGTAAAGTGCTGGTTTAACTGTATCAACAAGTAGCGACTTCCCATTCTGCAAAGAACTGCTGCAGGTACGTTTCCATAAACTGATGCCTTTGCGTGGCCATAGTTTTAGCTGTGTTTGTGTGCATCCGGTCTTTCAGGAGTAAAAGCTTTTCGTAAAAGTGGTTGATGGTAGGAGCGGTGCTGTTCTTGTAAGCTTCAAACGAATCATGTAGTACCGGGGCGATCTCCGGGTTATACATCTCGCGGTTCTTGTGTCCGCCATACGCAAAGGTGCGCGCTATGCCGATAGCACCAATGGCATCCAGACGGTCAGCGTCCTGCACAATACAACCCTCCAGGCTGCTCATCTCTGAAGTTGTACCGGCACCTTTGAAGGATAGCTCCTTTATTATAGTTGTGATATGCGTGATCACTTCCTGTTGTACCTGCAAACCGCTTAGCCATTCTGCAGCCATACGCGGACCAACTGTCTCATCACCGTTATGGAATTTATGATCACCGATGTCGTGCAGCAGTGCGGCTAACTCAACTATATACTGGTCCGCTTTTTCGTTTGCCGCTATCGTTTTAGCATTGTTCCATACACGCAGAATATGCCACCAGTCGTGTCCTGAGCCCTCGCCGGTTAAAAGGTGCTTTACATGTTCTGCTGTTTGATTGATAATTTCCTGTTGTGTCAGCATAAGTTGGTTTTAGGAAATCAAAACTGCAGATTTACAGCCAGAGTAGCAAACCATAGTTTATCCTGAAGCCATAAAAATCCGGTTGCTTTTGGCAATCCGGGAGATATGCAGTAGACTTGAACTATGTTTAACTTATTGCCTTTATCATACACTACTCTTTCCGGTTTCAAAACTATAGGCTGTTATAAAAGCAGTTATTTATTAACAATTGCCTTTGTGCTTCCTTTTATAGTTGCATCAGGTACCACCACATCAGCCCAGATTCTGAACATCGAACGTGCCAGAGTAGAACAGGACTCTGCTAATTATATTACAGGTAAAACCGGTATAAATTTCTCGATGTTCAATCGCAACGCCGGCAAAGACAACCCTAACAACTACCTGCAGCTTACGTTTAACGGCGATGTTGCCTATATTTCGCCCAAGCATAGTTACCTGCTCCTGACCTATTATAATTATCTGCTTATTAACTATGACAATCAGGAATTGCGCAATACGGTAGCCAGCAACGGTTATGCCCACTTTCGGGTCAATTTGTTACGTCAACGCCGCCTTTCTTATGAACTTTTTACCCAGTTTCAGGCAGACAAAGCGCGTGGCTTAGATCTGCGCGCATTAGCAGGGGCAGGAGTGAGGCTTGCAGTTTTAAGGCAAGAAAAGGTTAACTTATATGCTGGTACCGGTCTTATGCAGGAACACGAAACGTGGCAGTCTCCGGAAGAAGGAGAAGTGATCCTGAAGTCTGATTTACTAAAGATAACCAACTATGTCAGCACAAAAGCAGCTCTGAACAGCCATGTAAATTTAGAAGGGATTGTGTATTACCAGACAGGCTATGATACAGAAATAGATGCTTTCCGGAACAGAGTAAGCGGCGATTTGAACCTGCTATTCAAACTAAATACACTTCTCTCTTTTAAAACAGGATTTAATTGCACCTACGAAGACAGACCGATAGTGCCCGTTACACGTTTTGTGTATGCTATAACCAACGGAGTACAGGTTAATTTTTAAGGTCTATGTTATAATTTGTGAGTTTTAGAGTATCTTAGAGAGATTTTCTTAGTAATTTTATTAGTTGAAAATACTATAAGCATCTTTTCAGGTGCTTGCTGAACTATAAACCTACAGTGTAGAAGCACTTTAAAATGCGAAACACCCTTTCTATAGTTTGTGTGCTGCTGGGTATGCTACTGTTTGCATCCTGTGTGCCACAAAAAAAATTACTGCTACTACAAGACAAGCCCGACCCGAAAGATCAGGCTAATGCAGATGCATTGCTTAAGTCTTTTGATCTGCAGCGCCCTGTATATACCTTAAAGCCCGGCGATGTGCTTTCTTTAAAGGTGCAAACCACTACACCTGCGGAGTATAACTTTTTGGGAGAGTCTACTACGGCTACTACCACTACAGATCCTGTGCTGCAAGGGTATACGTTGGATGCGGAGGGAAATATCCTGATTCCGGCGGTTGGCAAGGTGAATTTATCAGGTCTAACTATGCCGGAAGCACGAGCAAAAGTGACCGAAGCTTTAAAGCCATTTCTTTCCGACCCAACTGTAAATTTACGCTTACTCACTTTTCGTTATACCGTGTTAGGTGAAGTTGGCGGCCAAGGACAGTTTACTACTTACCAGGATGATATTAACGTGATGGAAGCCATTGCAACTGCCGGAGGTTTTTCCCCCTACGCTAATCGTGGGCAAATAAAGTTAGTGCGCTACGAAGCTGGGAAGGCCAAGCTGTATACGTTCAGTTTACTGGATGATAACACCATTGCCCAGGCAAATTTCTACCTGCAGCCGAATGATATGATTGTTGTTGATCCACTGCCGGCCAGGAATATCAGGGAAAACCTTATTGCGAATGTGAGTTTAACATTGTCAGTTATAACAACGATCAGTGTTTTATTATCCAGATTCTTATAGTTTTAACTAAGTCACCTCATTGAATAATAAAATAACTAAACAGGATAATGGTTTCGACCTGCAGAACCTTGCTCTAAAGGTATTCCGTTTGTGGTACTGGGTTGCTGCTTCTGTTATTATAGCACTTATAGGGGCTTTCCTGATAAACAGATATACCATTCCGCAGTATGAGGTAAGTTCTTCGGTAATGATCGTTAAACCTGCTGAACAGGGGGCGTCTGCAGCTGCCTTGCTTTACGGGGATGAGTTTTTTGAAGGATCACGAGGTTTAACCAACGAATCAGTTTTAATAAAGACAAAACAACTGGTTAAACAGACTCTTCAGAAACTCGACTTTAATGTTAGCTATTTTCAGCAAGGTAATGTAAAGCTAACTGAAGTTTACAAGGCTTTATCTCCCTTTGTTGTCACTTATGATTCTGCTTCTGCAAACATTCCCTATGGAGTACTTTTTAAGGTAACTCCATTAGATGAAGATACTTACACATTAAGCACAGAAAATATAAGCTGGAACAAACTGTTACAGGGTAAAAGATTCCAGAGTGGTAAATCCTATGCCATAAATGATTTTGTATTCTGCATCACTGTCAAAAATAACGATGTTACGGAAGTTCCTAATGAGCTCCTATTTAGTATAAATGATCCTGAGAACCTGGCTGGCAGATATGCATCGTCGCTGGATGTAAGCTCCATGCCGGGAGGCGCCTCAGCACTAGTACTAAAATTAGCCGGTACTACCCCAGAAAAAGAAAAGGAGTTTCTGAACGCCCACATGCAGACATACCGCGAGAATAACCTTTTTATTAAAAATTCTAACGCAATAAATACGCTCAGCTTCATTGACGATCAGTTGCAGCAGATCAGTGACTCTCTCTACTTTATAGAGAACCGGCTTGAGAGTTTCAAGAAAGATAATTCTCGTTTAGGTGTGAGCAGTGAAGGCAATCGTTTTGCGCAGCAAATTCAAGATCTGGAGACACAGAAGGCTACACTGCTTGTAAATGATAAGTATTATAGTTATTTAAGAACTTACTTGCAGCAGGGAAAAAACCTTGATCAGCTTGTAATACCTTCTAACTTGGGAATAAATGATCCTGTTTTAAATGAATTGATAGCCAGTTTGGTACAGTTGCAGGGAGAAGTGGAGATCATTAGCCAAAACGATATTCGTTCAAATCCATTGGTGGCCAACGAACTTAAAATCAAGCGGCAGCAGATCTCCGAAATGAGCAGGAGCATACTGGAGAACCTTAAAAATATAGAGGCTGCAAATAATATAGCCTTACGTGAGTTAAACAACCGGATTAATGCAGCATCGGCGCAACTCCAGCAGTTGCCAACCGCCGAAAGGAAGTTAATCAATATCCAGCGCTTATATAATTTAAGCGAAAACCTTTACGTGTTCCTAATGGAGAAACGTGCTGAAGCTGGTATAGCCAAGGCATCCAATACATCAGACGTAACTATCTTAAGTGATGCCTATATTTCAGCGCAAACGGCTCCTGAAACAAGAAAGAACTACATTGCAGCCCTACTTTTAGGACTTGCACTACCTGTGTCACTGATCTTTGCCAAGGACTACTTCAATAACAAAGTAAGCAGTACAGAAGATATTAGCAGGTATACGGCCTTACCAATACTGGGTATGGTTGGGCATAATAAAAAGAGTTCATCAAGCCTTATTGATCTAAGTCCTAAATCTGCTTTAGCTGAAGCATTCCGTACGGTACGGTCTAACCTTCGTTTCATGACAAATGTGGAGAGTAATGAAGGGAAGATATATGTTATTACTTCTTCGATAAGTGGCGAAGGAAAGACTTTTTCAGCCAAGAACTTGGCTTATATTTTTTCCATTTCCGGTGAGCGCACCGTGCTTATTAATGCAGATATGCGCAAACCCAACAATAACACGGACTATGGTGTAACGAGCAGAATCGGGTTGAGTAATTATCTTGCCGGGTATGCAAAATTAGAAGAAGTCATTCACCAGACAATTCAGGAGCATTTGTCCATACTACCATCCGGAGATATCCCACCAAACCCTTCGGAGTTGCTTTTAAATAAGCGTATGGAAGAACTGCTGCAAAGGCTTCGCCAGGAGTTTGACTACATTATTATAGACACGCCTCCTGTAGGTATCTTATCAGATGGCCTGGAGTTGATGCAGTTAGCGGACGCCAATATTTTCATGGTGCGCCAGGATTATACCATGAAGTCTTTCCTGGCTAGTATACAGCAGCAGTATGAGAGCGGGAAGATCAGGAATACGGCCATCCTGTTTAATGATGTAGATTACCGCAAATTAAACTATGGGTACGGCTATGGGTACGGCTATGGCTATGGTTACTATTCTGATGACCTCGAGCAGCAGCCATGGTACAAGCGCTTTAAATTTTAGGCCTCATTTACCTGTACCCTAAATCTAATATATGCGTAAGGGATGTTGATTCTTGTTCAATCATATTTTATTTAACAAATCATCACTTCACCCTTTACTATGAATAAAGACTCAAAGATATATGTGGCCGGGCACCGTGGAATGGTTGGCTCTGCCATCTGCCGTAAGCTACAGGGAAACGGTTTCAATAACCTTATTACACGTACTTCGTCTGAACTGGACCTACGGAACCAGCAGGCAGTTTTAGACTTTTTTGAAGCAGAGAAACCGGATTATGTTTTTCTGGCCGCTGCCAAAGTAGGAGGTATACAAGCCAATAATACCTATCGTGCCGATTTTCTGTACGATAACCTGATGATTGAAGCCAACATCATACATGCCGCTTACCTGCACAAGGTAACTAAACTGATGTTCCTGGGCTCTTCTTGTATCTACCCGAAAATGGCTCCGCAGCCGCTAAAAGAAGAATATCTGCTGACAGGGCCGTTAGAGCAGACAAACGAGCCTTATGCCATTGCAAAAATTGCAGGTATCAAGTTATGCGAAGCTTACCGCGATCAATATGGCTGTAACTTCATTAGTGTGATGCCTACAAACCTTTATGGCTATAACGATAACTATGATCTGAATAACTCCCATGTGCTACCGGCTCTCATTCGTAAGTTTCACGAAGCTAAAGAAAATGGTATTTCCGAAGTGGTAGTGTGGGGGACTGGCAGCCCAATGCGTGAATTCTTATTTGCCGATGATCTAGCCGAAGCATGCCTTTACTTAATGGAGCACTATAATGAGCGGGAGCTCGTAAATATTGGTACCGGTGAAGACATTTCTATAAAGGATCTGGCGCTGCTGGTAAAAGATGTAACAGGCTTTGAAGGGAAGCTTGTTTTTGATACTACCAAACCTGACGGTACGCCACGTAAATTAATGGATGTAAGTAAGTTGCATAGCACGGGGTTTAAGCATAAAATTGAACTTCGTGAAGGCATTGGGTTAGCCTATGCCGATTTTAAACAGAAACATGCTACGCCTGTACTTTCTTAATTTCAGAAAGTACAGTTTAATTGAAACAAATCTTTTAGGTATAAGTATAGAGCATCTGAAATATACTTATCTCATTTTACAAGACCACTCATTTAATTTATAATGAAGACAGCCCTTATAACCGGTGTTACAGGCCAGGACGGTGCCTATTTAGCAGAGCTATTATTAAGTAAAGGATATAAAGTACACGGTATCAAACGCAGAAGCTCCCTGTTTAATACCGACCGCATTGACCACCTGTACCAGGATCCGCACGAAAAGAACATTAATTTTAAACTGCATTACGGCGACCTGACCGACTCTACCAACCTGATCCGTATTATCCAGGAAACCCAGCCGGATGAGATCTATAACCTGGCTGCTATGAGCCACGTGAAGGTGAGCTTTGATACGCCGGAATATACAGCTAATGCTGATGGATTAGGTACATTACGCATTCTGGAAGCTATCCGTATCCTTGGCCTTACAGAGAAGACAAGAATTTACCAGGCTTCTACATCTGAACTTTACGGTTTAGTTCAAGCCGTTCCTCAATCAGAAACTACTCCTTTCTATCCACGTTCTCCTTATGCCGTTGCCAAACTATATGCGTACTGGATCACGGTAAACTATAGAGAGGCTTACAACATGTTTGCTTGCAACGGTATACTGTTCAACCACGAGTCTCCGCTACGTGGCGAAACCTTTGTTACCCGTAAAATAACAAGAGCTGCAGCTCGTATAGCGTTAGGCTTACAGGACAAACTATACTTAGGTAACCTGGACGCTAAGCGCGACTGGGGGCATGCCAAAGATTACGTAGAAGCCATGTGGCGCATCCTGCAGCAGGACACTCCGGAAGATTTTGTAATTGCCACTGGTGTTACAACCACTGTACGCGACTTTGTAAAGATGTCATTTGCTGAAGTGGGTATTGATATTGCTTTTAAAGGTGAAGGCGTAGAAGAAAAAGGCTATGTAGCCGCCTGCAGCAACCCGGATTACCAATTGGAGATTGGCAAAGAAGTAGTTTGTGTGGACCCTAACTATTTCCGTCCGACGGAAGTGGAACTGCTGATTGGCGATGCAACCAAATCTAAAACAAAATTAGGCTGGGAGCCAAAATACGACTTACCAGCGCTGGTGAAAGACATGATGGAAGCCGATCTGGAGTTGTTTAAACGTGATACTTACCTGTTAGAAGGTGGCCACCGTGTGTTGAACTATCACGAATAATAGCGCTTTTTAGCCAATTTGGAATAAAACCTATTTTAAATTGTTTATACCTCAAAAGGAATCACTAAATTTATAGTGCCTTTTGAGGTATTTTTTATGAATCACCCTACTTACAATTCTTCCATGAAAGAAAGAGAAGAAGACTGGACACTGGTCATTAAACCAAGTTCCGGTCTTTTTGATTTACAGCTGAAGGAAGTCTGGCACTACCGAGATCTGTTATTTTTGTTTGTGAAGCGGGATTTTATTGCAGCTTATAAGCAGACGATCCTTGGACCGCTTTGGCATTTTATACAACCAATATTTACAACCATTATTTTCCTGATGGTTTTTGGAAAGATTGCCAATATTCCAACTGATGGTATACAGCCTGTACTGTTCTACATGAGCGGTATCACTATATGGAATTACTTTGCATCCTGTTTAACTGCAACTTCTAATACATTTGTTGCCAATGCAGGAATTTTTGGAAAAGTATATTTCCCCAGACTTGTAATGCCATTATCTATTGTTATATCTAACATGGTGAAGTTCCTGATACAGTTTGCCTTACTTGTTGCTGTAATTATATACTTTGCTGTTAACGGAGAAGCAATACATTTCGGCTTATCATGGCTTATAATACCACTGTTAGTTATTTGGATGGCACTTATTGGATTAGGGCTTGGAATTATTATTTCTTCCCTTACTACAAAATACCGTGACTTTACGGTGTTGGTAGGTTTTGCTGTGCAGCTTATGATGTATGCAACTCCTATTGCTTATCCATTATCATTTCTAAAGTCGCAAAGCTATCAATGGCTGATTGTATGGAACCCATTAACGCCAATAGTTGAAGCTTTCAGATATTCCCTTTTCGGAAACGGCACCTTTACCACATCAAGCTTATTCTATAGTTTAGGCTTAACAGCGCTAGTACTACTGATTGGGGCACTCCTGTTTAATAAGGTACAGCGTACTTTTATGGATACTGTTTAAGGGGAAGCTAAATTTATAGAAGTATAGCATGAGTGATATCGTAATAAAGGTTGATAATTTATCAAAACAGTACCGGCTGGGTACAGTAGGCACGGGTACGCTGTCTCATGACCTGAACCGCTGGTGGCATCTAATCAGAGGGAAAGAAGATCCTTATTTGAAGATAGGAGAGGCTAATGACCGGACTATTAAAGGTGAAAGTGATTATGTGTGGGCCTTGCAGAATATTAATTTTGAAGTTAAGCGTGGAGATGTATTAGGTATAATAGGTAAGAACGGAGCTGGAAAATCTACTTTACTCAAAATTTTAAGTAGAACAACTTCTCCAACTACTGGTACGGTTAAAGCAAAAGGAAAAGTAGCCAGTCTTTTGGAGGTAGGTACAGGTTTTCATCCTGAATTAAGTGGTAGGGAAAACATTTTCTTAAATGGCGCAATCCTTGGCATGACTAAAACTGAGGTTAGTGCTAAGATTGATGAAATAATTGATTTTTCAGGTGTGGAAAGATATATTGATACACCTGTCAAGCGCTATAGTTCGGGAATGTATGTTAGGTTAGCATTTGCTGTGGCAGCTCATCTTGAACCTGACATTTTAATAGTTGATGAAGTACTGGCTGTTGGAGATATTGAATTTCAGAAGAAGTGTATAGGAAAATTACAGAACGTAAGCAAAGAAGAAGGCCGTACAATCTTATTTGTTAGCCATAATATTGCAGCTTTAGCTAATCTTTGTACCCGTGGTATTGTGTTACAAAATGGCTCTACTGTTTATAATGGACTTATTACTGATGCTATAAGTAAATACCAGGGGACCATAAATAATAGAGTAGAGCAAGATTTGGAGCTTGAAACTGCTAGAAGCGGTAATGGTAAGGCACTTATAACAGCGTGTTATTTAGAGAATAATAAACAGGAGCATGTAGAAGAAGTTCTTTGTGGTGAAGATATTTATGTGTGCATAACCCTGAAAACTAAAGCAAAACCTATATCTAAAGTTGATATTGGTTTTGCAATACATGATGAATATAGTGATTGTATTTCTGTATACTTCACTTCTTATAATAATCAATATTTTGAATATAAACATGAAGGGTACTTCACAACCAAATTTAAAATTCCAAAATTACCATTAACTGAAGGTGTATATAATATCAGAGGCAGGATTGAAGCGCAACAAGAGTTAATTGACTGGCCTGAGAATTTTATCGCATCATTTAGAGTGCTTCCTGGAGATTTTTATAACAGTGGATATCTTAACTTACATAGAGGATCTAAATTCTATATAAAGCCTGAAGTTATTTGAAATGAAAAGTTTTATTAAAAAGAAAATCTATGAATTATTCAGAATAGGTAGAAACTTCAATACCATTTCTTTGTCAGCTAACTCTAAATTAGATCCAGATGTGAAATTAAGGAGTTCAGTTTTGGAAGGTACAGTTTGTATTGCAAACGGTAGTAATATTTCTGAAACTTTAATGAAGGGACAAATTAATGTTGAAAGTGACTGTGAAATTAGCCTATCAAAATTAGATGGGAAATTTAAAATTGGGAAAAACTGTAAGATTTCAGAATTACAGGCAGTGGGAGATGTTAATTTAGATGAGAACGTTTCAATAAGTTATTCTACTGTATTAAACGGTAAAATCAAAATTGGGGCATATACATCATTAACAGGGCCTGGAATTGATTTCTTTACTTTAGTTAATGATATACAAGTCGGTAGGTTTTGTTCTATTGCACGACATGTAACAATACAGGAAGCCAGCCATTATACAAATAGATTGAGTACCTCATTTATCAATTCTAAATTATTTAAGAATAACATTAAAGACTATCATTCTGAGGGAAGTGTAATTATTGGGAATGATGTCTGGATAGGTACACACGCAGTAATTCTTACAGGTGTAACAATAGGGGATGGAGCCATAATAGGAGCTAATTCTCTTGTAAATAAAGATGTTCCTCCATATGCTATAGTTGGTGGAAGCCCAGCAAAAGTTATTTCTTATAGGTTTGAGCCTGAAATCATAGATGAACTTTTAAATCTAAAATGGTGGGAATGGCATATAGATAAAATTAAGGAAAATGAAGCGTTATTTAGTTCTAAATTAGATTTAACGCTATTAAGTAATTAAGAATCTTTTTTTATAATTATTGTGGATTTAGCACCAGTCGTTCTTTTTGTATATAACCGGCCTTCCCACACTTCAAGAACTTTAGAAGCTCTTTGCAAAAATGATTTGGCTAAAGAGTCTGTATTATATGTTTTTGCTGATGGACCAAAAGAAGATGCAAGTGAAGAAACAATATTAGCAATCAAAGAGACAAGGGCAGTTGTAAAGTCTAAGAACTGGTGTAAGGAAGTAATAATTTATGAATCTGATATAAATAAGGGTTTAGCTGACTCTATTGTTTCTGGCTTAACTGAAATAATAAGAAAGCATGGTAAGGTAATAGTGCTAGAAGATGATATTGTCACTGAACCAGGCTTTTTAAAATTCATGAACTACAGTCTTAGTATTTATAAGGACACGCCGGAGATAATGCAGATTAGTGGGTACTGTTATCCTATAGAATATGAACCTAAAAGTGAAATTTATTTTCTCAGAACACTTGCATGTTGGGGCTGGGCAACCTGGAGCAGAGCTTGGCAGCTTTATACAACCGATTCAACTTACCTTTTACAGCAAGTAACTAAAACTGATAAGATTAAAAGTGGTTTTAATTTAGATGATCAGGCAAATTATCTTCTTCAATTGAAATTAAATTACTGGGGAGAATTGAACACTTGGGCAGTAAAATGGTACGCAACAATTTTTCTTAGACAAGGTTTATGTTTATTTCCAAAGAAGTCGCTAGTTCGTAATATTGGCCATGATGGCAGTGGAGAGAATTGCGAGCCAAATATACTGTTTAATACATCTACACAAGCATATGTAAGCTTGAATGAAGATTTTATTAATGAGCCAATAATTGAAAATTATGAAGCCAGACAGTCTTTAATCTCATACTATAGAGATGTTTATAATTATAAGGTATCTGATAAACCTAAGATAGGTGTATTAAATAAATTATTCAGAAGAATTTTTAATCTGATCAAAAAGGTCCTATACAGATTAGCATATAGTATTATTCCTGAACTCTATGAGTTTTCAAAATTAAAGGCTCTAAACTCTAGCACAAGACATAATTCGTATATTGATGATAAAGCTGTACTATATCCAAACTATAGAATAATAAATTCTTTTATAGGCTCTTATACTTATGTAAGTATAAATTCTATTATTAATAATGCTACGATTGGGAAATTCTGTTCTATAGGCCCAAATTTAATTTGTGGTTGGGGAGTACATCCTTTGAACAGTATTTCAACATCACCGATGTTTTATTCTACAGCAAAACAAAATGGGTATTCATTAACGGGTGAGAATAAAATAGAAGAAACGAAACCTATAATCATAGGCAATGATGTTTTTATAGGTATGAACGTAACCATATTGGATGGTGTAACAATCGGTGACGGTGCTGTAATAGGAGCTGGTTCTGTAGTTTCTAAAGATATTCCACCATATGCAGTAGCATATGGTAACCCAATAAAAGTCGTAAAATATAGGTTTTCTGATTCTACCATTAAAAGACTGTTAGAAACAAAGTGGTGGGATTGGGATTATAATAAATTAAAGAAAGTTGAAGAAGATTTTTTTGAAGTTGACAAGTTCCTAAACTGTTCAATAACTTCAAAATAGGAAGTATAGAAGATTAATATATATAGTTTTGAAGTCAAACCACGTTATTTATTCTCATTTAACCAGAGTAAACTACCCTTTGGTTGTCATGCATTAAAGTATGATCCAGTATTTTGGAGTGAATTCATACCTAACATCAAATAGAACATCTTTGTTAAGAAGAGCTCAATATTTATTCAATCATGCAACTCCCCAAAATTTCTATAGTTATACCTAGTTACAATCAAGGTCAATATATTGAGCAGACTATAAAATCCATTGTAGATCAGCAATATCCTGCTTTAGAGTTGATTGTTATAGATGGTGGAAGCCAAGATTCTACTATAGAAGTACTCCAAAAATATGATGACTTTATAACATACTGGGTGAGTGAACCTGATAATGGTCAAGCTCACGCCATCAATAAAGGTCTTGCTATAGCAACAGGTGAAGTTTTTAATTGGATTAATAGTGATGATTACTTAGAGCCCGGTGCATTGCACAGTATAGGTAACTATTTTAGAGAGAATAATAATATTAATGCTGTAATTGGTAGAATTAGGTACTTTGACGAAAACGGCGAATTATTCATAACAAATAGATTTAATAGCTATACATTACCTGAAGCTATAACTTGTTTGGAAATGGCTCAGCCTGCAATGTTTTTAAAAAAAATGTGTTTTAATAAGGTAGGTACATTAAATGAGAATTTGCACTTCGCTTTTGATTTTGAGTGGTGGGTTAGGTATCTATTGATTCATCATAATGATAGAAGCACTTTAGAAGTAGATAATATTTTTGCCAATTTTAGGCATCATGAAAAGTCCAAATCTGTAAGTCAAGGTTACAGTTCCCAGTTCAGTATTGATCATAAAAACATATTTTCTGCAATAGCCAGAAAATATGCACTTGTTAAAGAGTATAGAACTTTAGATAAAGTGTTTAAGGTTAGTAATAATAATGCTTTGTTCCCTAGCGAGTTGCCTTTAGAAACTATCAAAGCTGTTGTTCAAGACTTTATTTGTAATGAATTTTTTGATTTATATTTAAATAAACAAGATCACTCTAATGCTTTACATTTATTTGATGCCTTAGATTCAAAGTATATAAGACCTGAAAAATGGAGTAAAGCTCAGAAAATCCTAAACTTTTATCAGCGAAGTTTTCCTGCTCCTTTTTATTTAGCTTTAAAGTCTTTAAAAAATGTATTCTGATATTAAGCCAAAAGTATCGGTTATAATACCATGTTACAATCAAGGTGAATTTTTGGCTGATGCACTGCAATCAGTATTAAATCAAAAATTCAATGAATGGGAGTGTATAGTAATTAATGATGGCTCTAATGACCGAACAGAAGAAGTCTATCAAATGGTTTGTGGCGAAGATACAAGATTTAAATACTTTAAAATTCCAAACGGTGGTGTAAGTGCGGCTAGAAATTTCGCAATCAACAATGCAACTGGCCAGTTTATATTACCCTTAGATGCAGATGATTTGATATCTAGCGATTATTTATATGATGCTTATTCTGTAATTTCTAATAATCCGGATATTAAAGTAGTTTACTCAAGAGCAAATTACTTTGGTGATAAGGACGAGGAAATGTATTTGGAAGATTTTCATTATGAAAAATTGCTTAATAGAAATATAATTTTTGTAAGCGGATTATTTAGAAAAGATGATTTTCTGAAAGTTGGAGGTTACAATGAAAAAATGATTTTTGGTTTTGAAGACTGGGACTTTTGGATTGCATTGTTAGCTAATGGAGGGAAGGTCTATAAACTTGATAAAGTACATTTTTTCTATAGATATAAAGAAACCTCAAGAAATCAGGATGTACATCAGGACAAAAAAAAAGCTATCAAAATGAAGAAGCAGGTCTTTATCAGAAATATGGATGCTTACTTAAATCTTTTAGGATTTGATGATCCATGTACAGCATCAACTGAGTTAAAAAGAAGGCTAAGACTATTTGAAAATTCTAAGTATAATAAATTAAAGAATTGTTTTATTACGTTATTTAGTTGATACCAGTTAAATACTATAGAGTTATCTCTTTATGCATAGCAAAGTACTTGCTGTTGTAGTAGCTTACAACGGAATAAAATGGATTGAAAAATGTATAGGAAGCGTTTTATCCAGCACACTTCCTGTAGATGTTTTAGTAGTTGATAATGGGTCTACTGATGGCACCAGTCAATATATAGAATCTAACTTTCCTTCTGTAAGGCTTATAAAAAGTGCAACTAACTTGTATTTTGGAAGAGCAAATAACATAGGATTAAAGATAGCTTTAGAAGAAGAGTATGATTATGCTTTTTTATTAAATCAAGATGCTTGGGTTGAAGAAAGGTGTCTTGAATTTTTACTTAACTCTTCAATTAAATTTCCTAATTACGGTATACTTAGTCCCGTACATCTAGATCCAAAAACCCAAAAATTAGAGTATCATTTTTCAACTTATGTTTCTCCAGCCTACTGCAACAATTTTATATCTGATGCTTTTTTTAAAGATTTAGACGAAGTATATACTACTAAGTTCGTAAATGCAGCTTGTTGGCTATTACCATTAAATTGTATCAAAGCAGTTGGCGGTTTCAATACTTTGTTTTTACATTATGGTGAAGATGAGGATTACGTTAACAGAGCTCATTTTTTTGGTTTAGAAGTTGGTGTAGTACCAAAAGCTATTGCATGGCATGATATAACAATCAAAACATGGGATCAGATCTATTGGAACAGAAACAGACAAAAAATATTCGCATATATTACATTAGCTAATATTAATACTTCATATAAAAGTGCATTATTAGTATATTTTAAAAACACATTTGATTGTATTATTACTTTTTTACTCACAAGAAAATTTAAAAAGGCATTTTACTTATCTTCAATAATGTTCTCTTTAATTAAAGAATTAGGTATAGTTAAGAAAGCCAGAAATATTTCAAGAAAAAATCAAGCTTATATTTATGATTAAAAAGTTTTATAAAAAAGCCGTTTCTAACTTACCTTATGTAAAAGACTTAAAGTCACAGTTAGAACTATATCATAAGTTATTAGCTTTTCCCCCAGGGCATTATTATAGTCCGATTTTTGATGGTAAAGTAGAGAATTGTGCTGTTGTCAATACATTACAATGTGAAGCAATTGATTTAAATTCAGAAGAACAGTTAAAGTTATTAATGGAGTTTGAAAAGATTATAGGTTGCTATAATTTCCCATTTAATAAAACCTCTGATTACAGATACTATTCTAATAATAACTTCTATACTGGATATGATAGTTTAACACTTTACTGTTTTCTAAAAAAGTTTAAACCTAAAAGAATAATTGAAGTTGGTTCTGGTTTTTCAACTGCTTTGTTGTTAGATGTTGTTGATGAAGATAAATTAAATACTAAGATTTCTTATATAGAACCTTATCCGGAAAGATTATTTTCATTGATCAGTGAGACTGATAGGCAAAATGTTTATCAAGATAAGATTCAAAATATAAATCTAGAATTATTTAGTGAACTAAATGAAAATGATTTTTTAATTATAGATACTTCTCATGTATCTAAAACTAATAGCGATGTAAATCATATAATATTTAAAATACTTCCCAGATTAAAAAAAGGTGTTCTAATTCATTTTCATGATATTTTTTATCCTTTCGAATATCCAGTTAAATGGTCACATATTGAGAAAAGATCATGGAACGAAATATATATACTTAGAGCTTTCTTAATGTACAACCAGAATTTTGAGATAACCTTTTTCAATCATTATTTGAAAGAAAAACTGAAAGATTGTAATCATCCGTTTTTCACTAAAGTACCATACCCTATAGAAAATGAAATAGGAAGTTTATGGATTAAGAAAATAAATTAATGGGCATAAGTTGATAAATATAATTAGATGATATAATTCAACTATCACGTAGTGAATATTACATAATCATTGTTCTAAATGCTTTTCAGTTGATACAAGTCTCAATTATTATACCTCATTACAACAGAACCGAAATTCTTGGTAGAACATTGAAATCAGTTCTTGATCAAACCCATACTAATTGGGAGGTTATTATTGTAGATGATAAATCTGAATTTAATGAGTATCAAAAGCTTCTAAGTGTTACTAATGATAAGCGGATAAGAGTTATTCAAAACTCAACTGATCTAAAAGGGCCTTCCATTTGTAGAAATATCGGAGCTAGTGAGGCCAATGGTAAATACCTTTTATTTCTAGACTCTGATGATTTATTAGCACCTTTCTGTTTAGAGCAGCGCATAAGAGAAATGGAAGCTAATCCAGCAATAAAGTTGGGAATTTTCCTGATGCAGGAATTTGAAGTAGAACCAAGTGATGCTAAAGGATACTATAATTTAACCGATATTCTTCCTAACTACTTTGTGAATTCTTTTTTACAAAACAAGAATCCTTGGCAAACAATGGCCCCATTATGGGAGAAAGATTTTTTTAATGCCATAGGAGGGTTTGATGAAGAACTCTTTTATATGGAAGACCCTGAGCTACATGTTAGGGCTCTTTTAAAAGATTCAACTTGCATTGAGACTTTTTATCATTTACCTGCCGATTGTTACTATCGTATAAATTACCACGATGATTCCAAGGCTGATTTCTACGAAAACTCCATTAGGTATCGTATTCTATTCTTTGAGAAGGTATGTCATCTTTTATTACAAAAAAATTTATTCATTAAGTATAAAAAAGATATCCAAAATGGATTAATGAAACTATTCAGAAGCTTTATGATATACAGGATAAATTTGTATCCGGATTATTATAAAGCTTTTATACAGCTTATTTCCAAGTATAATATTTTCCCTTTATATAAGCTAAGCTTGATTTACTTAACCGTTTTAACATGGAGGTCTACTAATAACCTCGTGAAAGTATTAAAGCTTCGGGGATTAACCTATCGTATGTTATCATGAGGTTAAACTTGATTAGTGTTGTTATTCCAGTCAGAAACGGGGAAGCTACTATTCATGATTGTTTGAATAGTATTTACAATCAAACAATAGCTGACCAACTTGAAGTTATTATACTTGATTCTGCTTCAACTGACGATACTTTAGCAATTTGTAAACAGTTTCCTGTTCAGATTCACCATATACAGCCTAAAGAATTTAATCATGGCCTTACAAGGAACTTTGGTGCATCGTTGGCTAAAGGCGATATGATTTATTATACCGTACAGGATGCTCGGATAGCAGAGTCGGATATGTTAGCGCGCATGGTGCGTTATTTTGAAGATACTACTGTAGCAGGAGTAGTCGGTATGCAGGCAGTGCCAAGTGAGAAAGATAAGAACCCAGCTACCTGGTTCAAGCGTTTCTCAGAACCCAAAATGGAAGTAAAATATTTTCCTGAAGGAAGTTTCTATAAACTAAATCTTAAAGATCAATTTATAAACTCCGCATGGGATAATGTAAACGCCATGTACCGAAAAACTTCATTAAAATTAGTGCCGTTTAAGAAAACAAATTTTTCGGAGGATTGGCTTTGGGCAAATGACGCGTTAAAAAATGGGTACAAATTGATTAGAGATGCCTCTTGTGTAACCTATCATTACCACCACAGAAGTTTTAAATATACCTTTAAGGCTGACTTTATAGTCAATTATTATTTCTTCAGGTATTTTAATGTTAAACCGGCTATGCCTAATGCATTTTCTCAATTGCTACGTTCTTGGTATCGGGTCTTTAAGAAAAGAAATAGTTTAACAGTTAACGAGCTTTTGTATTGGTGCTCTCATAACTTATCTTCTATCACAGCACATACACTTTCGCATACTCTCTTTATTTTAATTTGTGCATTAGATAGTAATATGGTCTTGGATCGCGCTTATCAATTTTTCTGTAAACAGATACCTCAAGGAAAACAAAAAGCCAAATGAATACTCCACTTGTCAGTGTATTAGTTACTTCTTTTAATCGTGAAAAATTTATAAGTGCTTGTATTGAAAGTATATTAAACTCCGCCTTTCAGGATTACGAAGTGCTGGTAGTTGATGATTGTTCAACTGATAATACTGTGCAAATTGTTAAAGATTATGTGTTGAAAGATACTAGAATAAAGTTATTTATTAACGATAAGAATGTAGGGCAATTTGCGAATAGAAATAAAGCGGCAAGTTTAGCTTCCGGGAAATATCTAAAATACCTTGACTCAGATGATTTGATATACCCTAATTCACTTTCTATAATGGTTCAAGCTTTAGAAAGATTTCCTCACGCTGGCGTAGCTAGTCAATGTTATTTTAACAATAGGGATTTAGTTGAACCTATTTTCTTCACACCAAGAAGTTGTTATCTGAACCATTTTTTTAATGGCAGCAACTTACTTTTTACAGGTCCCTCGGGTACTATTATTAAGAAGGAAGTATTTAACGAAGTAGGAGGGTTTGATACTTCAATCGGTATTCTTGCTGATACTTTATTTATGCTAAAGGCTTCTTCAATTGTGCCTTTTGTTGGTTTACCTCGTGGCTTATTTCATTGGAGGAGACATGATGAACAAGTAACTGTTGGTCAAGAAGACCTTTTAGCCATGATTGAGCAAAGAAGGCAAATAAATCTTATCGCATTAAATCAGCCTAACTGTCCACTAACACATATTGAAAAGGCAATAACCTATAGAATTTTAACAAATAATCTTGTTAAAAATATTCTTAAAGTTTCTAAGAAAAATAATAAATTGAAAATATCAATTCATCTCTTAAGACAGTTTAGGATAAATACCTTTGATGTGCTATTATCTCTTATTCCAAATAGAATTTATAAAATGGTTGTGCAATGACAGGCAGCACTGATAATAATCTTCCTTTAATATCTATTGGCGTACCTAACTATAATGGCGCAAGTTTTATTACTGAAACACTAGAGAGCATTAAAGCTCAGGAGTACTCAAATTTAGAAGTCATTATAGTTGATGATGCATCAACAGACAATTCAGTTCAATTAGTGGAAGAATGGATTGTTAAGAATAAAGTAGAAAACTTTCGTATAATTCAAAACAACGTCAATAAAGGGCCTTGCCAAGCATGTGATACTTTCTTTAGATACTGCAATGGGGTATTTTTTCAATATGTAGGCAGCGATGATATATTGAAGGCAGATAAGATTACTAAACAGCTGAACTTTTTGAATACTCTTGGTGATGATTACGCTTTTGTTTATTCTGATACTAACCTTATTGATGAAACAGGTAAAGTAATTGGCGAATCGTATCTCGAAAAGATTAATTACACCAGAGATTTGATGCCAAGCGGAGATATATTTATCGAATTAATGCGTTTTAATTTTATACAATCTTGTACTCCGCTTATACGTACATCAGCAGCTCGTGCTGTTGGAGGTTTTAATACTAAGTTTTGGCTTGAGGATTATGACCTATGGCTAAGGCTTGCGCGTAAATACAAAGTAGGTTATTTACCTGAAGTACTAGCTTCTTATCGAAGACATTCAAACTCTATAACTAATTCGAAGCACACTTGGGCGCGAACCATAGATGAAGCACTTCATATGCGCCTGCAATATTACAATGAGCTAGGCATGGTAGCCAAAGAACAGTTAAAAGAAAGAATAAAATATGATGCAATAGCTTTATACTCTTTTGATTATAAATCATCCAAATTTTGGCTGAGAAAGAGTTTGAGGCTTCAACTGTCATTAAAAGTATTGGCAATGTATTTTTTGTGTAGTGTCGGTATAAAATACGCTTTAATTTCTAAATTAAAAGTATTCTTTATTAAGAATGTAAAAATCAAGAGATTAATCCCTTAGAAATTCTTACCTGTGACAATTGCTTTAGTTTTAAATCACTACTTACCAGATCAGGTAGCAGGTACAGAAGTTTATACCTCCCTTTTGGCAGACTATATCTCTCAACAGGGGATAAAAGTATATATAATTATCCCTAATTATGGTCAGATAATTAATAAAATTTACACATATAATGGTGTTGATGTACATTGTTATGCAGAGCCGTCTCTGGTAGACAGATCTTTGATAACGGGTAAAAGAAAGCCCGATGGCTTAGAAAGTTTCTCTAATTTAATCTCCAGTTTAAATCCAGACATTGTTCATTTTCAGGAATTAGCAGGAAGCAATGGCATTACAGTACACCATGTAGAATTAGCAAAAGCAAAAGGGTATAAAACGTTAATGACATTTCATTTAGCAGGGTACAGCTGCATGACCGGCAATCTTATGTTGAACGGGATTAGTGTTTGCAGTGGTAGAATTAATCCTTTAACATGCACGAATTGTGTATATGCTTCTAAAGAAATACCAACTGTACAACGGAAAGCATTATATTTTTTATCCAAATCATTTTATAGTTTAGGCTTTGATCCTTCTGTATTAAACAGTACTATAGGTACAGCTATTGGCTATCCTTTTGTTGTCAAAAGAAAGCATGAAAGTTTAATAAGATTAACTGACGTATGTGATAAAGTTATAACTCTTACTAAATGGTACGAGCGAGTTTTAAAACAAAATGGAGTCAATCCTGATAAAATTGCTTTCATACCTCAGGCTTTGCCTTCCTTCTCAGTAAAACCTACAAAAGAAAAGAATATATTTTCTGATGAGATTAAATTAGTTTTCGTAGGTAGAATAAGTCCCTTTAAAGGGTTACATATTCTAATTGAGGCTATAAAGTCTTTCGACACCAATCTTATTTCATTAGATATCTATGGCTTTAGCTCTGGAGATGATTATGAAAACAATTTAAGAAAAGCAAGTAGGTTCTACAAAAATATTAAATGGTGTGGTGGAATTGAGCCAGGTAATGCAGTCGAAGTTATGAGTAGTTATGATGCTTTATGCTTACCTTCAACCTTCTCAGAGATGTCGCCATTAGTGATCCAAGAAGCATTCTCTGCAGGAATACCTATAATTGCTTCTAATGTATATGGTAATACTGAACAAATTAAGCATAATATCAATGGTCTTTTATTTGAATTTAATAATTCAGATTCGTTGAGAATGCAATTAAAAAATTTACTAGATGAGCCTGAATTACTAAGTAAGCTTAAGGCTAATATAATTCAACCTGATACTTTTGAAAAAGTAGGTAATGCATACCTTCAACTGTATTCAGACTTAGTAACTGCATAATGCATATACTCTTCCTTACAACTGCAAATTTATCAGCAAATCCAAGACTGGTGAAAGAAATAAGATTTGCTATAACTTATAATTATAAAGTAACTGTAGTTCTGTTTGACTTAAAACAATGGACAACTGAGTTAGAAAAATTGTATCAGAAAGAGTTTAAGTATGTACAGCTTATTTATTTGCCTGCTACCCGACAAAATTTGATCAGTTGGCTCCAGTTAAATATTAATCATTTTGCAGCACAGAGGTTTTATAGGTATTTTCCTTTATCTCTTAAACTAGCGGCCGTAGCTTCTAGTAAAAGGAGTTTTTCACTTGTAAAAAAGCTAAAGAATTTATGCTTTAACTTTGACCTCATCATTGCACATAACCTTGGCGCACTTTATCCAGCTTACCAAATCGCACAAAAATTAAACGTACCTTTCGCATTTGATGTAGAAGATTATCACCCCGGTGAAATCATTCAAATAGATACTAAAAATGAGATAAGACGGCGACTGTTTCTAATGCAACAATTATTACCCAAGGCTGCCTATGTCACGGCCGCATCACCGCTTATTGCTAGGGCGGTTAAAAAGCTTTGTAAAGTGCCAGTTGTAACAATTAATAATTCATTTAATAGCAATGAGTTTGAGCTGCCGGTATATGATAATCCTGATGAGAAGTTAAAGTTAGTTTGGTTCTCTCAGAACATTAATCATGGGCGTGGGCTTGAGCTTTTATTGCCTGCATTAGATTCATTTTGCGATGCAGTCACCCTAACACTTATTGGAAATTTGAATTATATCTTTGCTAATAAATGGTTACAGCATAGAGATTATATTAGAGTAGTTTCCCCTTTAAAACAGGATTTATTACATAAAGAACTTTCTAGGCATGATGTGGGGTTAGCTCTAGAATTATCTAACATAGATCATAATAAAGAGATTGCGCTTTCAAATAAAATATTCGCTTATAAACAAGCAGGCCTTTTTGTCCTAGCCACTGATACAAAAGCCCAAGTTGCTTTTATGAATCATTTTAAAGGAGATGGTTATTTATGTGAGCAAACTTCTGTATCACTTAAAAATGGGATTGCTTACATCTTAGAGAATATAACAGTTATAAGAGCAGAGAAACGCAAAAGGTTTGAACAAGCAAAAGAAATTGCTTTTGAAGCAGAAGCTCAAAAGTTAATAGCTTTGTGGCAACAGGCTACTCGAAAGTAAGCATGAAAAAAGTAATTATCGTATCTCCTCATTTCCCGCCTTCTAACCTAGCTGCAGTCCATCGGACGCGTTTATTTGCTAAGTACCTGCCTGCCTTTGGCTGGAAGCCAATCGTGCTTACTGTACACCATAAACATTACGAAGAAAAATTAGACTGGAACCTCCAAAAGCTGGTAAACCCGGAATTACAGGTTGAAACGGCTGATGCATTCCCAACTGGTCCTATTCGTATAATAGGAGATATTGGCCTGCGTGGCGGGTACCATTTGTACAAAAAGCTGATTCAGCTTATTAAAACAGAAAAGCCAGACTTCCTTTATATCCCCATCCCATCGTTTTACGTCTCTTTGTTGGGAAGAGCAGTGCATGCTAAAACAGGTATACCATACGGGATAGATTATATAGATCCCTGGGTACATGTTTTTGCCGGGAGCGAACAAATTTTTTCGCGCCACTGGTTTAGTACGAAGCTTTCAGGGATATTAGAACCAATAGCAGTTAAAGAAGCATCCTTAATAACGGGTGTTGCGGAAGGCTATTATAAACCTGTACTGGACAGAAATCCGCACCTGTATCAGCAAGCTGTACAGGTAGCTATGCCTTATGGAGGAGAAGCAGATGACCATGCTGCATTGAAGGCTCTTAGCCTTAAACCCTACCTGTTTGTTAAAAAGCCTGGTAAACTGCAGCTGGTTTACGCCGGTGCTATGTTACCTAAAGCCTATAAACCGTTGGAGATGATCTTTAAATGGCTTCAGGAAAATGAATCAGCTTCTGATTTGGAATTTCACTTTATAGGTACCGGTAGCTGGGCTAATGACGAACACAGCTTTACAATTAAACCATTAGCTGAAAAGTATGGTCTTTGGCAAAAAACTATATTTGAATACCCAAAGCGAATCCCTTACCTGGAAGTTCTTACTCACCTGGATGCAGCGGATGGGGTTTTTGTATTAGGAAGTACTGAACCACACTATACTCCTTCAAAGGTATACCAAGGAATTCTCTCGCAAAAGCCAATTTTTGCCATACTGCATAGCGCCAGTACAGCTGGAAATGTTATTGAAGAATCGAAGGCAGGTATCGTTTTAAAGTTTAATGGGGAAACAGAACTTGAAACTATTTATGATACATTTGGGGAAAAGCTTAATACCTATCGTGGCTTTCATGTTTCATTTAGCCCTGACCAAGTAGAACGGACATCATTTGAGCAATATTCCGCTTACAATATTACCAGAATATTAGCTGAACATTTAGATTTGGTATATAAGAAACTTTATAGAAGGTAATTTATGGTTGGTTTTGTTGTTCCATTTCGTGGAAAAGCTAATTCTAAAAACTGGCATTATGATCAGCTTCTGCTACAAAGAACTATAAATTCTATTCTAAACCAAATTGACAGGCGTTTTAAGATCTTTTTGGTATATACAGACTATCCGGAATTAGATATAACTGCAGATTTAGATCTTATTGAATATATTAAGTTTCCATTTGAGTATATGTCATATAACGAAATGGTATTGAATATTCATGATCAAAAGCATGCTGCGACTTGGTTGGAACGCAATACAGATAAAGGTAAGAAGATATTGTGGGGATGTAAATATGCTATTGCAGAAGGCTGCACCTATATTATGCAGGTAGATTCTGATGATCTGATTTCGAATAAAATAGTTTCACATGTATTACGGAATCAGGGTGAGCCAGGATGGTATATTAGTAAAGGGTATATCTATATAGAGAAGGATGAAATCCTTATAAAGCAACCTGACAAAATGAACTTTATTAATGGTTCAACCCACATTATAAAGGCCGAGTTGGTTAATATTCCTGATTTTACAAGTAAGGAGATTACCGATTACTACTTTTTTAACGCACATGGGTATTTAAAGGATAGAATAAAACAAAATTTTAAATTAGAACTAAAACAACTCCCATTTTATGCAAATGTCTATGTTGCAAGCGGCTATAATCAATCAAATATTAATGCACTTGTACAATTAAATTCAATCAAAAATTTTCTAAAATTAATTTTAAGATTTAAGCTCCTTACTTCCTCTATAAGAAATGAGTTTGGACTTTATGCTTTACATGAATAGACTCGCGATCATAACATCTCACCCAATTCAGTACAATGCACCTCTGTTCAGACTTCTTGCAAAAGAGAGTAGCTCTAAGATAAAAGTGTTCTACACGCTAGGGAAAGAGTCTTCTGCATTCATAGATCCAGGATTTAATAGAGCCATACAGTGGGACATTCCATTATTGCAAGGTTATGATTATGTTTTTGTAAAAAATACAGCACCTATCGCTTCCACTTCATCATTCAGGGGAATTATTAATCCAACATTAAATGAAGATATTGAAGCCTTTGGAGCAACGCATATATTAGTGTATGGATGGAGCTTTTACAGTCATTTAAAGGTTATTCGACATTTTTGTAAGAAAGCTAAGAAAGCTAAGATTATTTTTAGAGGTGATTCTACATTATTGGATGAAAAACCTGATTTAAAAACATTAATGCGTCGGATTTTCCTAACATGGGTTTATAAGCATATAGATGTAGCCTTATACGTCGGGCAAAATAACAAACAGTATTTTCAAAAGCATGGAGTTCCGGTTAATAAACTCTTATATGCTCCGCATGCAATTGATAATGAAAGATTCAGCATTAATGAGCATGACATCAAAGCTGAAAAGCTAAAACATGAGTTAGGTATTGGTACTAACAAGAAAGTATTTTTATTCACAGGTAAATTTGAGTGGAAAAAGAACCCTCAATTATTGATAAACGCATTTAAAAAACTTAACCACCCTGACACCATTCTATTAATGGTTGGTAATGGTGCTCTGGAAGATGAACTTAAATGGTTAGCGCAGGAGAACTCTAATATAAAGTTTCTTCCCTTTCAGAATCAATCCATGATGCCGGTTGTTTACAGACTCGGCGATGTACTGGTATTGCCTTCTGTTACAGAGACATGGGGGCTAAGTATGAATGAAGCAATGGCATGCGGGCTTGCTGTTATTGCCAGCAGTAAAGTTGGTGGGGCTGTTGACCTAATTGATGAAGGTGAAAATGGTTATATATTTGAATCAGAAAATCTTGAACAATTGATCATTGCCATGAGCGAAGTTGCAAATATGGCCAGTATTCAAGTGAAACAAATGGGTATGGTCTCAAAATTAAAAATTAGTAGTTGGAATTATCATGAGACATGTTCCGCACTTATAAATCTTATAAGTAAATAATCCTTTACCTCTAAATGAGTAGCAGTGTGCAAAATAATAAGGTTGGTTACCAAATCGGGATTCTGATTTGTGTTGCAACTTTGCTGCTTATCTTTACAAGTTTGTCTTTCTGGGCAATAACAGGAGCGTTGTTCTTTACTTATATATTTGTTAATCTCTTATTTGGCTTTGGTGAAGGAATACCTGTTAATCTGGTTGTTATCTTTATCGCAACCCTACAGTGGGTCATTGGGCCTATTTTAAGCTACTATACAGGTATTAATCATCCATTCTATAAAATGCATGTCCCGGAAGATGTATACTTTAGTTACATTATTCCGGGGGCCATACTTTATTATGTTGGATTATCTCTACCTGTACTAAGGGTGCATAATATATCAGTTGCTCAAATCGGACAGCTTGAAGAGGCTACAACCAATAAGGTGATGAGTGCTTACTATTTGTTAGGTATTGGGTTTGCAGCAAGTTTTTTAGCAGCTTTCGTACCACCATCTCTTTACTTCTTTTTATACCTGATATCCCATCTAAAGTATATTGGCGCGTTTTATTTGTACTTGAGCAGAGCTGGGAATAAAATAGCTCTATATGTAGTCTTTGCTTTTCTACTGTTAGAAGTTCTATCCTCTGCTATTTTTCATGACCTTTTGCTTTGGGGGCTTTTTTTTATGTTTATATATACAATTAAAAACCATATAAGCATGCCAAAGAAACTAGCCTATGTAGCTTTGGGCTTTTTTCTTTTATTGGTCTTACAATCTGTTAAATATCAATATCGCAATATAGCATGGGCTAATGCCTCTTTAAGTTCGTTTGCCCGTACAGAGCTTTTTACGAATATGATATTTAATACATTGCTTTCACCTGAAAGTATGTTTGAGCAACAGAAAAACGAGAATACTATCACCCGTCTAAACCAGGGGTGGATCATAGCGCGGGTAATGAATTATGTGCCTTACAGGGAACCATTTGCTGAGGGCGAAACTATAAAGAATGCCTTTACTGCTTCTTTACTTCCCCGTTTTATAGCTGAGTCAAAAGCAACGGCCGGAGGGCGGGAGAACATGCTTCGTTTCACAGGAATAGAGCTCCAGTATGGCACGAGTATGAATATAAGTATTATAGGGGAAGCCTATGCTAACTATGGGCGTAGTGGCGGTATGGTGTTTATGTTTTTTATAGGACTAATATTCAGTCTCATTCTCCGCTTTATACTCATCAAAAGCCTGGATAACCCGACACTAATTCTCTGGATACCGTTTTTGTTTTTGCAGGTTATAAAGGCGGAAACGGATGTTATTACCACACTTAACTATGTGGTAAAAGCATCCATCGCGATGTTTATAGTTTTCTGGACCTTCAGGAAGGTATTAAAAGTCGAGTTATAGATGGGGAAGAGTAGGATTGATATTGCCTTTTTCTTCCGCAAACCAAGGAGAGGGGCTTATAGTATAGAAAGCCTGTTTCATAATGTGCAGCAAGGTCTTGGAAATAGCACCACATACGTAAATCATTTTCTGTCTTATGATAGCAAAGGCTTTGTAAACAGATTAAAGCTAGTCCTTGAAGCATTTAATAAGCGTGGGAAAATCAATCATGTAACAGGGGATGTAAACTTTATTACACTGCTACTGCCTGCTTCAAATACGATCCTTACCATACATGATGTAGAATCATTAGTCAGAGAGAATGGTATAAGCAATTTTATACTTAACTTCTTCTGGCTAAAATGGCCTATAGCCAGGGTAAAGTATGTAACTGTAATATCGGAAGCGACCAAAGCCAGCTTGGTTAATTTACTACCTTCAAGTGCCGAAAAAGTAGTTGTAATCCCAAATATCATTTCTGATAAATTTCAGTTTATACCTAAAGCAGCTATACTATCTAAGCCGGTTATCTTACAGGTAGGAACCAAGTATAACAAAAATATAGAACGAACCATTGAAGCCATAGCAGGTATAGATTGCCTGTTTATTATTGTTGGATCACTTTCTGATGATCATAAAAACCTGTTAAATAGGCACCAGATAGATTATCAAAACATGGTTGATATCACAGAGGAAGAACTGAGGGTGTTATACATTAAAGCAGATGTTGTTACTTTTGTGTCACTCTTTGAAGGTTTTGGTATGCCAATTCTAGAGGCTCAGGCAACAGGCCGGCCAGTTATAACCAGCAATTGCAGTTCGATGCCTGAAGTAGCAGGTGAAGGGGGGGGGCTTTTTGTAGACCCTAATAATGTAGATGAGATCCGTGAAGCAGTACTGAAGGTTCTGAATGATGCCCAATTAAGAGAAGAGCTGGTTGCCAGAGGCCTAGAAAATAGTAAGCGCTATTGCAAGGAAGTGGTTGCTAAGCAGTACCTCGACCTGTATCAAAAACTTGGATGAAGAAACTCCGTGTACTTATTTTCATAGATTGGTTTCTGCCTGGTTATAAGGCCGGTGGACCTGTACAGTCGTGTGCAAACATGATGGAGCAGCTGCAGGATGAATTTGATTTTCTGGTAATTACGCGTAATACAGATTATTGTGATGCGGAGCCCTATGAAGGAATTTTACCAGATACCTGGACGAAATTAAACGGGCAATTTCAGATATACTACTCATCTGACAAGAAGCTTTCTTATACTACTATAGTAAAAGCTGTGCGTGAAGCACAACCGGATGTCATCTTCATCAATGGTATTTATTCTTTATACTTCTCAGTACTTCCTTTACTTATTTCCAGGCAGTATAAAGATGCTAAAGTGATTGTATCAGCCAGGGGGATGCTGGCACCAAGTGCTATTAACGTAAAAGAAGGCAAGAAGAAAATCTTTCTTCAGGTAGCAAAAACATTCGGATTATATAACCGGATTTGTTTTCATGCTACAAACGATACGGAAGAGCTACATATCAGGAAGCTGTTTGGCTTGAAGCAACAAATAAAAGTAGCTCCCAATCTTTCCAAAAATTCATTTCTTACGGTTTCAAAACTGCATAAACAAGACGGCATGCTGCGTTTGGTCAGTATAGCCCGGGTATCACCTGAGAAGAATATCAAGTATGCCCTTCAGGTATTGCTGGAGCATAAATTTTCGGGAGAGATTGTATTTGATATTTTTGGTCCTTTGTACAATGAATCTTACTGGGCTGAGTGCTTAGAGGTGGTCAAATTGTTACCCGACAGTATTCGTGTAACGTATCGAGGCAGTATAGAAAACTTAAAAGTTAGTGAAACACTGCAACAGTATCATGCACTTTTTCTACCTACTCAAGGCGAGAACTTTGGACATGTGATAATGGAAAGCTTTGCTGCAGGGCGGCCGGTTATTATTAGTGATCAAACTCCCTGGCGTTCTCTGGAAGAACAACGCATCGGATATGATGTTCCACTCAACAAACCAGCTGCTTTTGCTGAAATTATACAATATATGCTTGATCAGCCACAGGAAGAGTATGATAAGTTTACAAATGCAGCGTATATTTATGCACAACAGGTAAGTCAGGATAAGAAGGCACTTGAGCAAAACAGGTTGTTATTCAGGTAATGTAAATGTGAATTCTACAGCAAAATATACGACAGAATTATCCAGGTATAGTAACGACTGGTATAATCCGGGTGCAGGTGGTATCAAGCGATTAAGCTGGTATTTTATAAATGTGCTGTTCTTTATTAATCCGCTTAACCCCATTAATTCTTTAAAGATATGGCTGCTGCGTATGTTTGGGGCCAAGGTAGGGAAGGGAGCGGTGATAAAACCTGCTGTCAACATCAAATACCCCTGGCTGCTCCAGATTGGCAACTATAGCTGGATTGGGGAGAACGTTTGGATTGATAACCTGGTTCAGGTAACTATAGGAGATAATGTAACACTATCGCAGGGCGCCATGCTATTAACCGGTAGCCATGACTACAAAAAATCAACCTTTGACCTTATAGTTGGAAACATAGTTCTGGAAGAAGGTACCTGGATAGGAGCGAAGGCTATAGTTTGTCCTGGCGTTACGTGCGGACCTCATAGTGTATTAGCTTCAGGCTCTGTTGCAACTACTGATCTGGAACCCTACACTATTTACCAAGGAAACCCTGCTACTCTAAAACGTGAGCGTCACATATCAAATTAAATCTCATTTCTGTTCGTGAAAATCTCTATCATCACAATTGTATACAATAACCGTGAAACTATAGCTGATACAGTTGAGTCAGTATTAGGGCAAAGCTACCACAATATTGAATATATAGTTATTGATGGTTTATCTACAGATGGTACAGTAGAGATTCTAAAAGGATACGAGAATAGGATAACTAAACTTGTGTCCGAAAAAGATGGTGGTCTTTATGATGCTATCAACAAAGGGATAGAGCTCGCTACGGGAGATGTGATTGGTTTTCTACATTCTGATGATATCTTCCACTCACAAGAAAGTGTAACCTTTATTGCTGAGGCTTTTAAAGCCAATGGCACTGATAGCGTTTACGGAGACTTGTTATATGTACAAAAGGACAATACTAATAAAATAGTACGTAATTGGGTCTCAGGGAATTATGAGCGGAAAAATTTTTTATTAGGCTGGATGCCACCTCATCCGACATTTTATGTAAAGCGGGAGGTTTATCAAGAGTTAGGGCTGTATAATACTTACTTCAAAAGTTCTGCCGACTATGAGTTGATGTTACGTTTCCTATATAAGCATAATATTTCAACTTCCTATATCCCAGTAAAACTGGTTAAGATGCGTGTTGGCGGAAAGAGTAACGTAACATTAATGAATCGCATTTTAGCAAATCAGGAAGACCACCAAGCGTGGGTTATCAATGGCTTAAAGCCACTTTTCTTCACTAGATTTTTTAAGCCACTCTGTAAACTAATTCAATTTATATAAATTAGGAGAATCATTAATAATTAAAGTATGGGCCTGAAAGGAAAAGTAAAAGACTTTATTGAGAAAAGAACCAATTTTAGATTCTATTATAACCAAGTTCCATTTGGGATAGATCCATTTGAAGATATCAAAATGATATGGAAAGGTTATAGAACTAATATATTATTTGATGTTGGATCAAATGAGGGACAGTCTGTTCGTGATTTTCTTATATTCGATAAAAAGGCGAGCATTTACTGTTTTGAACCAATTAAGAGTACATTTGAAAGTCTATCCTCTAAATTTAGACATCATAATAATGTTAAAACCCATATGCTTGCATTAGGTTCTTTCGAAGGTGTAGTCAAAATGAAATTAAGTGACTCTTCTTGTATGAATAGTATAGTTTCAGATTCTGAGGATAGCTCAGAAGAATTTGTTCAGGAAAACATTCAATCCAAAACACTTGATAATTTTTGTAAAGAAAACTTCATTGAGCATATAAATTATCTAAAGATAGATACTGAAGGATATGATTTGGATGTTCTGAAGGGTGCAAATAGGATGCTTGATTCAAGTAAAATAGATTTTGTTCAGGTAGAAGCTGGTATGAACCCTCAAAATAATTATCATGTTCCGATGCAAAACCTAAAAACATTTCTAGAAGATAAAGGATATTACTTATTTGGGATATATGATCAAAAACATGAATACATTCCGGTTTGGAGGCCTTATCTAAGAAGGTGTAACATGGTTTTTGTAGCAAAAGACTTTTATTATTCAAATTAGTACAAACAAAAAAGCCCCTGAAAATTAATTCAAGGGCTTCCCTTAAGTAAGCGGTCCGGACGGGACTCGAACCCGCGACCTCCGCCGTGACAGGGCGGCATTCTAACCAACTGAACTACCGAACCAATAAATTTGATAAGTAAGAGCCTTTTGCTCTTTTGCGTTGACCGCAGATAATCTGCGGTCCGGACGGGACTCGAACCCGCGACCTCCGCCGTGACAGGGCGGCATTCTAACCAACTGAACTACCGGACCAACTTTGTTTTCCCTAACGCTGTTCGTTAAAGTGATGCAAATGTATAGCGTAATTTCGGATTGTGCAACACTCCAGCATATTTTTCCTGCTATATTTTGAATTTGAGAAGCTAATTTATTGTGAACCACCGGATTTATTTTTTATCGGCAGTATATTTTTTAATCTTCCATGCCTGTGTATCTATAATCTCTTAAATTTGTAGCTGAATAATCAGAGAAGATACTTATGCTTTTAGATTTCGAACAGCCTATTGCTGCCCTGGAAGGCAAATTGCAGGAAATGAAAAAACTGGCCAGCGAGAGCCAGGTAGACGTTTCGGAGGCGGTAAAGGCGCTGGAAGAGAAGATTAAAAATCTTAAAAAGGAAACATACGCCAATCTTACCCGCTGGCAGCGAGTACAGCTTTCACGTCATCCTGACAGGCCTTATACCCTGGACTACATAAATGGCATCACCGACAAGTTTGTAGAACTGCACGGTGACCGTACTGTTGGCGACGATAAAGCTATGGTTGGTGGCTTTGGAGAGGTAGATGGACGTAGCATCATGTTTATTGGCCAGCAGAAGGGACGTAATACCAAGCAGCGCCAGTTACGTAATTTTGGTATGGCTAACCCGGAAGGTTACCGCAAGGCGCTGCGCCTGATGAAAATGGCCGAGAAGTTTGGTAAACCTATAGTTACCCTGATCGATACACCAGGAGCATTTCCGGGACTTGAAGCGGAGGAACGCGGACAAGGTGAAGCCATTGCCCGTAACCTGAAAGAGATGTTCATGCTGAAGGTACCGGTTATCTGTATCATCATCGGTGAAGGTGCCTCAGGTGGTGCACTTGGTATTGCGATCGGTGACCGGGTAATGATGCTGGAAAATACCTGGTATTCGGTTATTTCTCCGGAGTCTTGCTCGTCTATACTATGGCGAAGCTGGAACTATAAAGAGCAGGCAGCCGAAGCTCTGAAACTTACTGCAAATGATATGTTGCAACATAAGCTGATCGATGGCATCATAAAAGAGCCGCTTGGCGGTGCCCATACTGAGCCAGAGAAAATGATGAAGACCATGAAGCGTGAGATTATTAAGCTGCTGGATGAATTGGAGGGCATCGATCCTGAAGAACGAATGATGCAGCGCATCGAGAAGTTCTCGGATATGGGAGTGGTGCTTGAACGTTAGAAAGTTTAGAAGTTAGAAAGTTAAAGAGGTAATGAAGCTCCGGTTTTGTTACCTCTTTTTGTTTTGATATATTGGCCTCAGTTGATTGTATAAGTTTAATCAATCATAAAAAGTTAGTTTCTTCATTTCAAACTATAGGTTTTATTCCACGTTTCTACCTTTCTAACTCCCAAACTTTTTAACTTTTTAACTACTATGACCCTTCACGTTATCGATACTGGATTTTTTAAACTGGATGGCGGTGCCATGTTTGGTGTGGTGCCGAAAACGATCTGGCAACGTAGCAACCCGGCTGATGATAATAACCTGTGTACCTGGGCTATGCGCTGTTTGCTGATCGAAGACGGTAACCGCCTTATTCTGATCGATAATGGGATAGGGGACAAACAGGATGCAAAGTTCTTCAGCCATTACTATTTACATGGAGATGCCTCCTTGCAGAGTTCACTGAAAAAGGCCGGCTTTGCACCAGAGGATGTTACTGATATGTTCCTGACGCACCTTCACTTTGACCATTGTGGGGGAGGTGTAAAATATAAAAATGGAGACAGAGCGCTGGAACTGGCCTTCCCGAATGCTACGTACTGGTCCAATACCGACCACTGGAAATGGGCTACAGAACCAAATGCACGGGAGAAAGCTTCTTTTCTGAAAGAGAACATACTGCCAATACAGGAGAGTGGTCACCTGAAATTTTTTGTACCGGGGCAAACCTCACCTATTCCGCAGTTTACCGATGTACTGTATATGAATGGCCATACCGATAAAATGATGCTGCCCGTGCTTAACTATAAAGGCCACAAACTGGTGTACATGGCTGATCTGCTGCCATCGGTGGGGCATATTCCGCTGCCATACGTGATGGGGTATGATACACGACCGCTACTGACACTGGATGAGAAATCTGCTTTTTTGAATAAGGCCGCTGATGAGAACTATATCCTTTTTTTTGAACATGATGCCGTAAACGAGTGCTGTACGGTACAACACACAGACAAAGGCGTACGCCTGAAAGAAACATTCCGTTTAAGCGAACTATAGTTTATGAAGGTAGGACTGGCCTTGTCGGGTGGAGGCGCCCGTGGTATTGCGCACCTGGGCGTTTTGAAGGCATTTGATGAGCTGGGTATAAAGGTCTCCATCATTTCCGGGGTTAGCTCTGGCGCCATAGCGGGTACGCTGTATGCGGCAGGTTATAGCCCGGTCGAGATCCTGAAACTTATCAAAGAGCTCAGCATTTTCAAGATCATACGTCCTGCTATCGGCAAAGCCGGTTTGCTGCACCTGGATGAAGTTGAGAAGCTCTACCATAAATACCTCGGAGCAAACCTTACCTTTGAAGACCTGAAGCTGCCGGTAATTATCAGCGCAACGGAAATGAACGAAGGCGTAACTGTATACTTTTCGTCAGGGGAGGTTGTAAAGCCATTGATCGCATCTTCTGCAGTACCGATCCTGTATCATCCCATCCAGTACCAGGGCAAATTACTGAACGATGGCGGCCTGCTTAATAACCTGCCACTTGATCCCTTGCATCAGAATTGCGATATCAAGATTGGCGTGCATGTTAACCCGATCAATCATCAGGCAAAAATAACTACGCTCCGAAGCATGGTAGAGCGCACAGCACACCTGGCCATAAACAACAATGTAAAGATGCGCCTGCACCTCTGCGATTTCCTGATTGAACCGCCTGAGCTTAAATATTTCCGGTTAATGAGTTACCGCAAAGCAGACGAGCTGTTTGATATTGGATACAGGTATACGTTGCACCTTGAAAAGCACTTAAAGCAATTACTTCAAAGGCAGTTGCTATAGTTTTATAGTTCAGAAAGTTAAACAATTTAGTTTTGCCTGATTCAGGAGCTTTGCAGCTTGTAGGCTATAACTTGAGTAAAGGGGAATTATCTTATTTAGCTATTATAAAAAAAATTATAGTTATAGTGTAAATATTATTACTCAGACTTCGTACAAGAGGTAAATTGTTTAACACCTTGGTTCTATGAAGCAAATTATACTTGCACTCTTACTATTACCCGCTTTTGCGTTCGCCCAGGAAAATGAAAGTTTTATGTTTAGAGCCAAAGTAAAGCACGGTTCTATACTGGTGGGGGGAAACCTGAGTGGTTTTGCTTATAAAACAACGGACAACCTGAACAGCCCAACCGGCACAAAAGAAGAAGGGCGAAGAATACAAGCCAACCTGCAGGCTAAGAACGGTTACTTCATTATGAACGACCTTGCTATAGGCCTGAACATTAACCTGTACCACGAAAGCACGAAAATAACTACAGACCCCGAGCAGGAACCCTTCCGGGAGACCTATTTATTAGGAGGACCATTTGTGCGTTATTATCTCCTGAATGGCGTATTTGGTGAGGCCGGCGTAAGTATTGGCAAACATAACTTCTCCGATGGTTTTCAGTCTAACTTATTGGAGGGCAGTGCCGGTGTTGGGTATGCTTTCTTTTTTAACGAGAAATTCTCGATAGAACCTATGCTGTCCTTCCGGTATTTCAGGCAGACTAAAGACGACAAAGCCTATACCAGTTTCGGACCGATGGTTGGGGTGGGGTTCCAGGCTTATTTATTGCGTAAAAGAGCCCACGTGATCAAAATTGGTTTGTAAATACGGCATTTTGTGTGTATTTATACAGCATAAAAGCAAACTATAGAAGGTCGCTATAGCGTATAGCGACTTTTCATTTTTACACCCAACCTCATGTTTGGCAAATTATTAGCAAAACTGATTTTTAAAGTTGCCGGTTGGAAACTGAACGGTAACCTTACCCCCGAAAACCGCCGCTGCGTAATGGTAGCCGCACCGCACACCAGCAACTGGGACTTTATTTATGCCCGCGCTGCTTTTTACCTCATGGAAGCGCCCATACGCTTTACCATTAAAAAAGAGTTTATGGCTTTCCCGTTCGGTCCATTGCTCAAGGCCATGGGAGCGTTGCCGATCGACAGGTCGCGTAATACTAAAATGGTTGATGCCATGGTCCGGATTTTTAACGATACGCCGGGCGATATGTGTGTACTGGTAACACCGGAAGGTACCCGCAAATACCAACCGCGCTGGCGCAGGGGCTTTTATTATGTGGCCTTAGGTGCCGGTGTACCCATCGTGCTGGGTTACCTTGATTATGCCAAAAAAGAGGCTGGTGTTGGCCCGACTATTTACCCAACTGGGGATATAGAAGCAGATCTTGAAAAGATCATGGCTTTTTACCGCACCAAAACAGCCAAGTTTCCGGAGAATGGAGTTCGGTAAGTTAGAATGTACGGTAGCTAAAGAATTATAAAGTGAATATTGAAGCTTTACGTGAACTATGCCTGGGTTTGCCTGGTGTAACAGAGGATATTAAGTGGGGTGCAGACCTGTGCTTTTTAGTAGGAGCGAAGATGTTTTGCGTAACAAGTATAGATCCGCCACATTCGGTTTCGTTTAAAGTTACCGACGACGAATTTGATGAAATGGCAGCCCGGCCCGGTATAATTCCGGCGCCGTACATGGCCCGCAACAAATGGGTAAATGTGCAGGAGTGGAATATTCTTACAGATGCAGAGTGGGATACTTATGTTAAGCAGAGCTATAGTTTAGTTAAAGCCAAACTGCCTAAAAAGTTACAGAAAGAGATTGATGCTATGGTTTGATATCTATAGTTGATGAAATTAGAAAGGCTCCCGAACTATAGTTCAGGGGCCTTTCTCTTTATAGGTAAACTATAGTTTAGGCGATCTGCCTTAAATCAACCGGAATAACTCTGGAGATACCTGCTTCAATCATCGTAATGCCATACATAACGTCGGTAGAAGCCATGGTGCGCTTATTATGCGTTACAACTATAAACTGCGAATCGGTGGAGAAGGTGCGGATGATGTTGTTGAACTTGTCAATATTGGCATCATCCAGTGGCGCGTCTACTTCATCAAAGATACAGAAAGGCGCCGGCTTCAGTAGGTAGATCGCGAAAAGCAGCGAAATAGCCGTTAATGTCTTCTCACCACCTGATAGCTGGTTTATAGTTAGCGGTCGTTTGCCTTTCGGCTGGGCCATGATCTCGATCTTTGATTCCAGCGGGTTGCTCGGGTCGGTGATCACCAGGTCGCAGTTATCTTCATCGGTAAACAGGCTGCGGAACACGCGTATAAAGTTGCCTTTGATCTCGTTGAACGACTCCATGAACTTCTCTTTGGCTACGGTATCAATCTCATTGATCGTATCAATCAGGGTGTTCTTGGCATTTACGAGGTCGTTGCGCTGCTCTGTGATGAATTTATTACGTTCTTCAATTTCAACGTAAGCTTCGGCGGCCATGGCGTTTACCGGTCCCATTTTATCAATGGACGCCCGGAGTTCCGCAATGTATTTGCCCAATTCCTCGGTAGCCATTTCAATCGTTTCATCGGCTGGCAGGTTCAGGTCTGTTGTCTCGATGTTGAACTCCACAGCCAGACGTTCCTGCACCGAAACCAGTTTGATCTTGGTGTCGTTCAGAGCCTGCTGCATACGCATCAACAATTCATCAGCGTTTTGGCGCTTGCGCTGGAGTTCACGGATCATTTTGTCCTTTTCATCCAATTCACCACGCAAACTGAAGTACTTCTTTTCAATTTCTTCCAGCTCGTAGCCAAACTCGCGGCGGGCCTCCATCATCTGCTCTACTATAGCTTCGTTTTCCTCTATAAAGGTGTTGGCTATAGTTATTTCTTCTTCAGCTTTGGCCATTTCCTGCTTCAGGTTCTCAATGCGCTCCTGGTTCGTCTCAACCGTTTTCTGCTTATAGCTTATTTCCTGCTGCAAGCTGGCGAAGCGGTTCTTCAGTTGGTGGAACTGGATGTTCTGCTGGTTGTACATGCCGTTTATCACAGCGATCTGTTCCTGCTGACGATTCAGCTGCGATGTATAGACAGCCAGTTCTTCTTCGAGGCGCTTCAATTCCTGCTGGTCGGTTTCCGCAACCGGCGACATTTCCAGGAACAGTCTGCTCAGTTCATCTTTACGCTGAAGGAGCTCTTCTTTTTTCTGGGTATAGTTGTGGCGGTTTTGCTGGTGCTGCTCATGTTTAATGCGTATTGTGAGCAGTTCCTGTTGCTGTTTGGCCGTCTCGCGCTCCAGTTCCTTAATACGCTCTTTCTGCGACTCGCCTTTATAGTTCAGCAGGATCTGCTGCTGCGCATTTACACGGCTCTGCAAAATATCTGTCTGCCTGATCAGTTCTTCCACTTCTTTTGCCAGTGTTTCCAGGTTCTGTTTGCGGCCCAGACGGTTTCCATCCAGCACGCCTACAGATCCACCCGATAAACTCAACGGCTTTTTAATAGCTGAGCCATCTTTCAGAAGTATCGTTTTATAGTCTGTATCATACAGATCCACGTCATCGCTGATGTAGACATTGTTGAGCATATACTTCAGCAGCTCGCTATACTTTTTATCAGCTTTCACCACTTCGTAGGCCGCTTTCAGGTCGCCTTCCGAGTAAGTCCCGGTTGGTTCCAGTTCTTCTATCTCCGAAAGTATAATAAAGTTCGCACGGCCCTTATTCTGGCTCTTCAGCAGCTCCACGGCATCCAGGGCATCCTGCAGGTCATCCACTACAAAGAAGTTCATGTAGGGCTCCAGGTAGCTTTCTATAAGGCCTTTGTAGGCAGGCTCGCAAACGATGATATCCGAAAGGAGCGGAGCAGGCTTTTGCCAGTCGCCGGACTGCGCCAGAAACTTAATGGCTTCCGGAAAGCCTTCCATGTTCTCGACCAGCGATTTGGTGAGGTTATACTGATTTTGTTTGGAGTCACGGGTACGGTTCAGGTCAACCAGCTGCACTTTCAGCGCTTCAATATCCAGCTCTGTTTTCTCGATGTTCTGCAGCAGGGTTTCTTCTTTGGCTTGCAGGCTTACAAGTTCTGAGGTGGTATTTTCGAGCAACTCCTGCGCTTCCTGAAGCTGTTCAGCCAATAGCTGCGCATCTTCATCAGCTGTAAGCTGCTGCTGTTCCATGCGGTCAAGGTCAGCAACTATAGATTGGATCTGCACATTGCTTATTTCCAGTTGTTTGTGGTGCTGGAAAACAGCGTTCTGCTTGTCACGATGCTGCAGGCTCAGATCCTGGAAGGAATCCTGCAGTGTCTGTTTTTGCTCATTAGCTTCCTGCAATTGCTCTTTTAGCGCCTGTACCTGCTCTTCAGCAGTGCCAAATTGTTCCTGTACCGCTTCCAGTTCATCGCGCAGCTGCCCTATACTTTCCTGTATATGCTCCACATTCGACGAATCCTGGCTGATTTGCTGACGCAGTTGCGTGATACGTTCTTTCAGGTAAGTACTGCGCTCGGCTTTTAGTTTTATATCATTCTCCAGCTGGCGCAGTTTGGCAGTCTGAACCTGCATGGTTTTCTGCATTTCGCTGAGCTGTTCCTGGGTGCGGTTCAGTTCTTCTTTCTGGTCGGCAATCGCGTCTTCTGCTTCGGTTACTGCACCGACGTAGTCTTCTTTCAGAGCCGTCTCGCGCTGTACGTCCTGCTCCAGGCGCTCCATAGTTTGCTGGTACTGGCTTATGTTGCGGCGGGCAAACTCCAGGCTGTGCTTCTTATAGTCTTCCTTTAATTGGAAATATTTAATAGCCTGTTTGGCTTGCCGTTCCAGGGTTTTCATATTCTTGCCGATCTCGAACAACACGTCTTCCACGCGCTCCAGGTCGGCATCTGTTTCTTCCAGCTTTTTAAGGGTCTGCTTTTTACGAACCCTGAACTTGGAGATACCGGCAGCTTCTTCAAACAACAGGCGGCGCGAGTTTTCCTTATCGTTCAGGATCTCATCCACCATCTTCAGTTCGATGATCGCATAGCTGTCCGAGCCGATACCAGTGTCCAGGAAGAGTTCGTTGATGTCTTTTAGTCGGCAGGGCACCCCGTTCAGTAAATACTCGCTGTCGCCGGAGCGGTGGTAGCGGCGGGTAACGGTCACCTGCGAATATTCGGTTGGCAGAACTCCCCGGTTGTTGTCGAAGGTGATGGATACTTCGGCCATCTGCACCGGCTTTCGGGTTTTGGAGCCGTTAAAAATCACGTTCTCCATTTTGTCGGAGCGCAGGTTGCGGGTTTTCTGCTCGCCCAACACCCAACGGATGGCATCCACCACGTTAGATTTACCGCAGCCGTTCGGCCCTACAATCCCTGTTATGCCTTCGTCGAAGTTAATGACCACACGGTCGCCGAAACTCTTGAAGCCTTTGATCTCTAATCTTGATACTTGCATGCGCTAAAAGCCGAAATTCTGTATTCCAATCTCAAAAATAAGACTATTTCCCGTATCTAAGAAAGTGTGCGCCCGGTTTAAACTATAGTTTTTATTTATTCTATAGTTTGTGAAGGAGAAGCCATAACCTGCAAGGATTTATAGTTCAAAATCACTATATTTGGTAATACGACGAGCTAATGGAAGATTTTAAGGTCATATTCTACATACTGCTGGCAATCGGGTATTTTATTTTCAACTTCTTCCGGAAGAATTTTAAAGAAGATAACAGCCAGCCAAAGAAATTCAGGGACGAGAATGCACCGCCTGTACAGCGCCCGCAGCAACGGCCACCGGTTCCGGTTACGTCGTTTGAGGATATTCTGCGTGAACTGCAGCCTAAGGTAGAGCAAGCCAGAACAACTGCCAAAACTATAGTTGAGCCAAAGCAACCAGTACATGAACCTGCTTATAATGTGAGCCGGTTTGAGCATACACAACCCGAAGCTGTATCCTTAGAAAGAACTATAAGAAAGCGGGCCGAAATAGCCAACCACGATGCGTTTAAGGCCTATAGTTTAAAGCCCACAACCACGCTTAACCGCTTCGACCCATCGATACTCCGCAACCCGCAAACAGCCCGCGACGCGTTTATTTTATCAGAAATTTTTAACAGGAGATATTAGACCAGTGATTTAATGGATTTAACTGATTATATAAGATTTTCTATCATGTTAAATCTCGAATAATCGTGTTAATCACTGGTCCTATTGTAGTCCGCTGCCTTGGGTAAGAGCGAATGTCAGGATGTTGGCGCCCATTTGCAGAGCTTCCCGGCGTTTGTTTTCCGGATCGTTGTAAACTTCTGCGTCTTCCCAGCCGTTGCCTAAATCGGTTTCGTAACTATAAAAGCAAACCAGCCTCCCTTCGTGAATGATGCCAAAGCCTTGTGGTGGCTTGTTGTCGTGCTCGTGTATCTTTGGTAGGCCGTTCTTGAAAGTGTATTTCTGTTTATAGATCGGGTGGTTGAAAGGGAGCTCCACAAACTCATACTCCGGAAATACTTTCTTCATTTCTTTCCGGATGTACTTATCCAGGCCATAGTTGTCGTCGATGTGCAGGAAGCCGCCGCTGATCAGGTAGTTGCGCAGGTTCTGTGTTTCTGCGTCTGAAAAAACCACGTTGCCATGGCCCGTCATGTGTACGAAGGGGTAAGTAAAAAGCTCCGGGCTGCCAACTTCCACTACATCTTCGTCGGGTTTGATGTTCATGTTCAGGTTCTGGTTGCAGAATTTGATCAGGTTGGGCAGGGATGTTTTGTTGGCGTACCAGTCGCCGCCACCGTTGTACTTAAGTTTGGCTATTTTTAAACTATAGCGCTGCGCCATGGCTGGCATGGTAAGTAAAACTATAAGCAGCAGGAGCAGGGTTCGTTTCATAAACTATAGTTATGGTCTGTCAGTCTAACGCGGTATAGATCTCGTGTAGTACCTGTAACGTATGGCAGGCAACAAGGGCTGCGGTTTCGGTACGTAATCGGCTTTCGCCCAGCGTTACAGGACGTATACCCGCTGCATAGGCTGCCTGAATCTCTGCTTCAGAGAAGTCGCCTTCCGGTCCGATCATGATGCAATGCGGCTGGTTTACCTGAAAGTAATGCTTTATAGGTTTGGTGGCATCTTCTTCTAAGTGAGCGATAAAAGTACTTTCTGGCAAAGCCTGCGTGATGAACTTATGGAAAGGTGTCATGTCGTGCAGCAGGGGCAAATAACCTTTCTGAGATTGCTTCATGGCGCTCACGGCTATTTTTTCCAGCCTGTCAAGGCGCAGCTGCCGGCGCTCCGAATGCTCGCACAACAGGAACGTAATTTCGCTTACCCCAATCTCTACGGCCTTCTCTACAAACCATTCCATGCGGTCTATATTTTTGGTAGGTGCCACCGCTATATGCGAAATGTAAGGCAATTTGCCATACTCGATCTGTTTATCGATGATCTGCAGCTGGCACTTTTTAGGGTTCGCATCCTGTATGATAGCCGTATACAATCCACCTACACCATCTACCAGGTAAACGGTATCGCCCTGATGCAATCGTAATACACGTGTGCAGTGTTTCGATTCTTCTTCGCTCAGCGTGTAAAATTCTGTGGTAATATCCGGTGTATAGAACAGGTGCACGTTTGTTAAATTAAGAATTAGGAATTAATAATTATAAATTTCAGATAAGTCAGCTCACATCAATCTAACTATAGTTACGAAACTATAAAATTTATGCTGATACTGTCTCTTAAAAATATAAAAGCCCCGCTACTATTGGCAACGGGGCTTTTACTAACTATAGTTTGGGCTTAGTTGGTAGCTACTTCTACCTGTGGGGCACCAGCTAAAATATCATCGTTGGCATACTCCGCATACTTACCGAAGTTCTTCACGAATTTAGAAGCCAGGTCTGCCGCTTTGGTATCGTACTCTTCCTTGTTAGCCCAGGTGTTACGTGGGTTCAGGATCTCAGCAGGTACATTAGGGCAGCTATCCGGCATCTCGATACCAAATATCGGGTGCTTGGTGTAGCTTACATCGTTCAGTTCGCCGTTAAGGGCAGCCGTGATCATGGCACGCGTATAAGGTAGCTTCATGCGCGAACCAATACCGTAAGGACCACCTGTCCAGCCTGTGTTAACCAGCCATACGTTTACGTTGTTCTCTTCCATCTTCTTGCCCAGCATTTCGGCATATTTGGTTGGGTGCAATGGCAGGAAAGCAGCGCCGAAGCAAGCTGAGAAAGTAGTCTGTGGCTCTGTGATACCAACCTCTGTACCGGCAACCTTCGCGGTATAACCAGAAATAAAGTGGTACATGGCCTGGCTTGCGTTCAGTCTTGAGATCGGAGGCAGCACACCAAACGCATCAGCTGTCAGGAAGAAGATATTTTTAGGGATATCTGCTCTTGATGGCTCAACGGCGTTATCGATGTGGTAAATAGGGTAGGCGGTACGTGTATTCTCTGTTACAGAGCTGTTTGTATAGTCTACGGTACGCGTTCCTTCTACAAAACGGGTGTTCTCAACTATAGCTCCGAATTTAATCGCATCCCAGATCTGCGGTTCTTTTTCACGGGTCAGGTCGATCACTTTAGCGTAGCAGCCACCTTCGAAGTTGAATACCGAGTCAGCAGCCCAGCCGTGCTCGTCATCACCAATCAGGCCGCGGTTAGGGTCAGCAGAAAGGGTTGTTTTACCGGTACCGGACAGTCCGAAGAAAATAGCAGTGTCACCGTCTTTGCCTACGTTGGCAGAGCAGTGCATCGACAGGGTGTTCTTTTCGTGTGGCAGGATATAGTTCAGCACACCAAAAATGCCTTTCTTCATTTCGCCGGCATAGCCTGTACCACCGATCAGGATCATGTTCTTGGTGAAGTTGATGATGGCGAAGTTAGCCTGGCGGGTGCCGTCCACTTCCGGATCTGCCTGAAACTCAGGGGCACAGATAATCGTAAACTCAGGGTTGTGATTTGCCAACTCTTCTTCGGTCAGGCGCAGGAACATGTTGTTACAGAATAAGTTCTGCCACGCCTGTGTGTTAACGATGCGCAGATTCAAACGGTATTCCGGGTGAGCACCTGCGTAAGCGTCACGTACATACAGTTTTTTGTCTTTCAGGAAATCAACCATTTTAGCTTGTAGCTGGTCAAATTTCTCCGGATCAAAAGCAATGTTAATGTCTCCCCACCAAACAGAATTTTCTGTTTTGGCATCCTTTACTACAAAGCGGTCTTTAGGAGAGCGGCCTGTAAATTTTCCGGTGTCGCACATTAAAGCGCCGGTGTCGGTCAGGTAACCTTCGCCGTTCTTAATGGCTTCTTCCACCAGTTCAGCCGGACTCAGGTTCCAAAGCACTTCTTTCGCCTCTTTAATACCTAAGCTGTCTAAACCTACTGCATTAGATTTATGTCCAGATTCTTTCATTTGAAATTTTTTGGGTTAATTGAAATAAGGTGGTGTTCTTATATAATGGTACAAAAATATTAAAAATAATATATCTAAGTAACTGTTACGATATTTATATCTGCACGGTGCGCCCGACACACTATAAAACGAAAATATTTTGCTGTTTGTCGCTAATCTAATATATTTACCTTCTTTGTAAGTAAGCTTATCTATTGTTAACTAAACAATCAACTAATCTAACTCTATGTCTGTTAACCTTCAACCCACCGATGCTGCGGTGGATAAAGAGAATCTAAAACATCCTAAAGGGCTGTACCTGTTGTTCTTTACAGAGCTATGGGAACGCTTCAGCTACTACGGTATGCGCGGCCTTTTGATGCTATATCTGACAAAAACTGCCATGGAAGGCGGTTTGGGGTACAGTGTAGCCGACGCAGCATTAATTTACGGGTACTTTACCGGTTTCGTATATTTTACGCCTATCATAGGTGGTTGGTTGGCCGATAAATACCTGGGGCACCGCAAAGCCATTCTGATAGGGGGTGTGCTGATGGCACTTGGCCAGTTCAGCTTGTTCTCTACGCCTTACGTTGGCAAAGTAGAGATGACGTACCTGGGCCTGTTGCTTCTTATTATTGGTAACGGTTTCTTTAAGCCAAATATTTCGTCTATAGTTGGTAACCTGTATGCGCAGGGCGACCCGCGCCGCGATTCAGCGTTCACCATCTTTTACATGGGTATCAACATCGGTGCTTTTTTCGCGCCGCTGGTGTGCGGTTTCTTAGCTGAAGACTACTTCGCAACAAAGGCTGTAGTTAATGGCGTGGAGACGGTAACTAACTATGGTTTCCAGTACGGTTTCCTTGCTGCCGGTATCGGTATGGTAATCGGACAGATTGTATTCAACGCATTAGCGCCTAAACTGCTTGGCGACCTGGGCTTAAAACCTGTAAAAGCAGAGAACGATGCCTCTGGCCAGCCGGTTAAAAAAGACAAGCTTACAAAAGAGGAGATCGACCGTGTTTCGGTTATCTTCATCATTTCGATCTTTGTTATCTTCTTCTGGGCTGGTTTTGAGCAGGCCGGTAGCTCGTTAACGGTTTACACCGACAAATACATCGACCGTGAAGTATTCGGTTATCTGATCCCTACATCATGGTTCCAGTCTGTTAACCCACTGTTTATAGTTATGTTTGCTCCGCTTACAGCGCAGGTTTGGTTATACCTGGCTAAACGCGGTAAAGACCTGAGCATACCTACCAAAATGGGTCTGGGTATGATCCTGTTGGGTGTTGGTTTCTTCTTTATGGTGGGTGCTGTTATGCAGCGCGGCGGCGTTGAAGACGAAACAGTAAAAGCAAGCATTATGTGGTTGCTGGCAACTTACTTCTTCCACACCATTGGTGAACTTTGCCTTTCTCCAATCGGTCTGTCGATGGTAACACGTCTGGCACCTGTTACGCTGGTATCGATGCTGATGGGTGTTTGGTTCCTGGCGCCGTTCGTGGCTCAGATCGCAGGTGGTTACATTGCGTCTTATGTAGAAGAGCTTGGTGCCTTGACCATTTTCTCTGCAATCGGTGCCTTTGTTATCTTAGCAGGTCTGATCCTGATCGCGCTTACCAAAAAGCTGATGTATATGATGCACGGCCGCGGCTAAGCATTCAATAAAATAAGTTTGTAAAAAGGTCCTGCTATTAGTTAGCAGGACCTTTTTTATTTCATAATTTTTATACTTTTGCAATTGCTGCGCTATGGCATGTTACAAACTATAGATCAGTTTATTACATAGTTTATCTGTAATATTTAAAACTCAACTTATAGCCACATTTTTACATTTCAGTTCATGTTTTCTTTTACCCGGAAGTGGCAGCTTTGTGCTGTGCTTTCACTCTTATCATTTGCCGCCTGCCAGACGGTTGCCGTTGCTCCTGCACTAGATTTGCCTAAAGGTGCCCAAACTATAGTTTACACGATAAAAAAGGGAGAGCACAGTTCAGCTTCGCCTTTTGTTTTGCGCACGGCTTCCTCGTTAAAATTTGAAGCCACATTTGATGCCAGCGCTATTTACCAGACTACAGACAAAGCCAACCAAGGCGACATTAACAAACTATACGGCCTGGCCGATTGCCGCACCGAGCACCACAGTAATAGTGCCCGCTTCGGTTGGCGCTGGTATAATAACCGCCTAGAAATACACGCCTATAGTTACCTGAACAAAACAAGGCAGTCGGAACTGGTAGGAGTGGTGGAGCTTAACAAAGCTTATATTTACGAAATTGTGTTGCAGGACAACAAATACATTTTCCGGTTAAACAACGCAACTATAGAACTGCCCCGCCATTGTACCGGCCCAGCCGAAGGCTACCAACTATACCCATATTTTGGAGGTGATGAAGTTGCCCCACACGATATAACTATAGCCATCAGGGAGTTAGAAAGTTAGAAAGTTAGAAAGTTTAAGAAGGACGAGTTAGAGAAGTAAGAGTTAGAGAGGTGAGAAGTTAGAAAGTTAAAAAATTATATGTTGGAAAGTTTTAATGACCTTACAGTGTATGCCTAAATCTTACTTCTTACTTCACTAACTCTTAAATTTCTTAACTCTCACTTAAAACAAAAAGGCCTTGCAGCTATTGCTACAAGGCCTTTTCTATAGTTTAACTATGGGAATGTTCGGATTACATCATGCCGCCCATACCGCCCATGCCACCTGGCATGCCGCCGCCCATAGGAGCACCTTCTTCAGCAGGCTCTTCAGAAACCACACACTCTGTAGTTAACAGAAGACCAGCAATCGAAGCTGCGTTCTCTAAAGCAAGACGAGTCACTTTAGTTGGGTCGATGATACCGGCTGCGAACATGTTCTCATATTTGTCGTCGCGGGCATTGTAACCGAAGTCAGCTTTGCCTTCACGAACAGCCTGTACCACTACAGAACCTTCGCCGCCAGCGTTGGCAACTATAGTTCTAAGCGGAGCCTCCAGTGCAGTTTTAATGATGCTTACACCAGTCTGCTCATCAGCGTTATACACGTCTATGTTATTCAGGGCATCCAGCGCACGGATCAGGGCAACGCCACCACCCGCTACAATACCTTCTTCCACAGCAGCTCTTGTTGCATGCAGGGCATCATCTACGCGGTCTTTCTTCTCTTTCATCTCTACTTCAGTAGAAGCACCGATGTAAAGGATGGCCACACCACCAGAAAGTTTTGCTAAACGCTCCTGTAGTTTTTCTCTGTCGTAATCAGATGTAGTAGACTCCATCTGAGACTTGATCTGGTTAACGCGCGCTACGATATCATCTTTAGAACCACCACCATTCACGATAGTTGTGTTGTCTTTGTCGATGATCACTTTCTCAGCTTTACCAAGATACTCCAGTGTAGCGTTCTCTAACTTGTAGCCACGCTCTTCAGAGATCACAGTACCGCCAGTCAGGATAGCGATATCTTCCAGCATTGCTTTTCTTCTGTCGCCGAAGCCAGGAGCTTTAACAGCAGCAATCTTAAGCGAGCCACGCAGTTTGTTTACTACCAGGGTAGCAAGCGCTTCGCCATCTACATCTTCAGCAACTATAACTAAGCCCTTACCAGTCTGAACAACCTGCTCTAATACTGGCAGCAGTTCCTTCATAGTAGAAACTTTCTTGTCGTAGATCAGGATGAACGGATTGTCGAAGTCGGCTTCCATTTTCTCTGCGTTGGTCACGAAATATGGAGACAGGTAACCGCGGTCAAACTGCATACCTTCTACAGTTTTCACCTCCGTTTCAGTACCTTTTGCTTCCTCAACCGTGATAACGCCATCTTTACCAACTTTATCCATCGCATCAGCGATCATTTTACCGATCTCAGAATCGTTGTTGGCAGAGATAGTACCTACCTGAGCAATTTCAGAAGAGTTTTCGATCTTTTTAGACTGTGAACGCAGGTTCTCTACTACAGCATTAACGGCTTTGTCGATACCACGCTTCAGGTCCATTGGGTTAGCACCAGCTGCTACGTTCTTGATACCGGCAGTATAAATAGCCTGTGCCAGAACAGTTGCAGTTGTAGTACCATCACCAGCCTGGTCAGCAGTTTTAGAAGCAACTTCTTTAACCAGCTGAGCACCCATGTTCTCGATAGCATCCTTCAGCTCGATCTCTTTTGCAACTGAAACACCGTCTTTTGTAATAGTAGGGGCACCAAATTTCTTGTCAATGATTACGTTACGGCCTTTAGGACCTAAGGTAACTTTTACAGCATTCGCCAGTTTGTCTACACCGGCCTTGATTTTGCCACGTGCATCGGCATCAAATGTGATATTCTTCGCCATAGTTTATATGATCTGTTTTAGTTTAAAGATTGGATAAGATTAAAGAACTGCCAGAATATCTGACTCGCGCATGATCAGGTAATCACCGCCATCAATCGAGATCTCAGTACCGGCATACTTGCCATACAACACCTGGTCGCCAACTTTAACCTGTGGCTGCATTAAGGTACCTTGCTCAGACACTTTGCCTTCGCCAACGGCTACTACCTCGCCACGCTGTGGTTTTTCTTTAGCAGTGTCCGGAATGATGATACCAGACTTCGTTTTTTCTTCTGCTGCAGCAGGAGCTACAATTACTCTGTCTGCTAATGGTTTAATGCTGATTGACATAGTTTGTTATTGTTATTAGGTTTTATGGTTAAAAATGAAATTTGAACCGACAAGTACTTATCATTTCCTGTGCCAAGCCGGTTTTAGCGATAGTTTAAGCCAATTTTGCAGCCTCGGCCACTGCCAAGCCTGACAATTTTGTCATTTTCTGCCAGATAAGGGAACTTTTGTGGTGAACAGCAGGACAGGAATGGCAGAGGTAGCAAACAAAAAAGCCAACCTGTTACAGGCTGGCTTCTTGTTATAGTATGTTTGTGTTTTGCTTATTGGTTGTTAGCTGTATCGATCATAGCCGGAATATCACCAGCATCAGGGATAGCAGTAATTGTATCAGCAGCAGCTGGCGCGGCGGCAGGAGCACCCGGCAATGCCGACTGGCGTGCACGCTCTTCGTTAATGCTTGTACCTGTTGATGAGTTGTTGGCTGAGTTCAGCATCATGTGTGTACCAAGCGTCAGAACAACTAATGCAATGGCAAAACCCCAGGTCAATTTCTCCAGAAGGTCACCAGTACGTTTTACACCCATTAGCTGGCTGGTGCTGCCTCCGAACTGGCTGGAAAGTCCGCCTCCTTTAGGGTTTTGTGCAAGCACAACCAGGATTAGCAACACGCAAATGAAAACGATAATACTGATAAGGGCGATGTACATCTTAGTTTAGGTTTTGTAATTTTTCTATCTGTTCGGCAAAGTAACTCTTTTTTTCCGGATTTTTCAAAATGAGCAGCTCATATATTTTAATGGCCTTTTTAACTTTGCCCTGTTTTAAAAAGATATTTGCCAGATTTTCGGAGGCCATTCCTTTCTTGATCTTGGAGCTTTTAAGTGAAAGGTCTTCCTGCGGTTCCGCTTTCAGCTTCAGGTTGGCCATGGTTTTCAGGCGCGGGTTCAGTTTCAGGAACTGGTCTATAATGTCCAGCTGCTCACTCAGGATGTTGGTTGCAGGCTGAATGGCTTTTTCCAGTTCGTGTGTCTTGTTATACTCCAGGATCATTTCCGGGTGGAACGCGAAAGGTTTTGGCCGTGTATAGTCATTTTTCAGCTGCAGCACTTCGCCCATACGGCTGGAGCCCATCCAGTAACCCAGTGCATCTTCCGCATACATCCGGTCTATCTCACTGAAATTGTAAGTTACTTCTGCGTCCTCAGGGTGCATATCGGTAACTATAGTTGCGGGTTCTTCTTCAACTATAGCGACCGGAACCTCTGCAGTAATGGTCTCTTGTTCAACTATAGATTCCTCCTCTGGATCAGTATTCAGCTCATAAAGGGCTTCTTCTGTGTCTTGCAGGTGCTGGTTGTGCTCAATGCTATAGTTTTCATCGGCTGCTTCGAGGTCGGGCTGTTGCGCCAGCAGGTCAGTAAAAGTGGTGCTTAGGCTACTGATGCTCAGCAGGTCGGCCAGTTCCACCATGTCAGTCGATGGCAGGGTAGCTTCCGGTTCTGAGAAAGACTGTTCTGTTTCAAAACCAGCATATACTTCCTCTGCCAGTGTTTCTATCTCTTCTTCCGCAACTATAGTTTCCTCTATAGTGTCAGCCGGAGCAACTATAGTTTGCTCCTCAACACTTTCCTCAACTATAGTTTCTTCTGCATCTCCAACTATAGCCTGTGTTTGTTCAACTATAGTTTCATCAGTGTCTGCAACTATAGGTTGCGCTTCACTTTCTATAGTTTCAGGTTCAGCTATAGTTGGCTGTGTGGTAAGCGGTGCTGTAGTCTCTGTAACTATAGTTGGCTGCGTGGCTACAGCTGTTTCATCAAAAGCAGGGGCTGTAACCGGCGATGTGTAAATAATGCGCTTTAGTAACTGCCGATCGGTGGCATAGGAGGCCGCACGGCGCAGGCGCTGCGTAGAGAGCATACTTCCCTTATCATAGGCAGATTTGGCGAGCAGCAGGTGCGCGGTCTGGCAGTAGGGAAAGGCACTTGCTACCTTTTCCAACTCTGCTGTCTGCTGGTCTGTAATGCCCGAAGCCTTCTGTATCAGTTCAAGAAAAGCTGATCTGTTCATTAGGGTATGCTGTACTTTGTTATGTATGGTTACCAGTTGGCTACTGTTCTGTTAAATACCTGCGTTACCAGTTGCTCTGTCATGTTTTCTATTTCGGCAGGGGTCAATTGCGTTACGTCGCGGTCTTCTGCAAAATCCTGCGAGATAGAAAATAGCTGGTCGAAGCTTTCATCCGGGTTCACGGTGTTGGTAAAACGCACCTGCACGCCTAAGGTCAATCTGTTCAGGGTGGCACGGTCTATTTCGCCATCGCGCTGTATGGCAGCCGGTGTAACCGTAAAGCTCACGATCTGGCCTTCAATCTGCAGGTCGCCTTCCTGCTGTTGCAGGGTAAGGTTGGTATTGCGGCGGTAGTAGTTCTTAAAGTTATTGGTAACAAGCTGTGTCAGGTTGGCCGGGCCCTCACCGGTCGGGTTCTCAAAGTTCTGGATCGAAATAGTTTTGATATCCGGGGAAATGGTGGTACCGGTAAACGAATAAACGCCACAGCCACTGCAGAGCAGCGTCAGCAGGAACAGGGGTAAACTATAGATTTTAAGCGGCTTATTCTTCAATTTCATACTGTTTCAGTTTTCTGTACAGCGTTCGTTCCGAGATTCCGAGGTCCTGGGCGGCGTATTTGCGCTTGTTGTTATGTTTCTTCAGCGCTTTCACGATCAGTTCTTTTTCCTTATCTTCTAAAGATAGACTTTCTTCGGCATTTTCGTGCTGAATGTCTTCTATTTTTTGATCGTCGTACTCGTGTGGCTGAGCCTGTTTCATGGGCAGGTAAAACGCATCGTGCTGCTCCTGCGTCTGAAACGGACGGTTACCGAAATGTGGCGTATCGTAGTGCCCGATATTCTCAAACAAATGGCCATGTTCTTTCAGCAGGTCTGTTTCAGCGGGCTGGTGTGTCAGCATCTCAAAAACCAGCTTCTTCAGATCCGACACGTCGCGGCGCATATCAAACAATACCTTATACAGGATGTCGCGTTCCGAGAAGCTTTGATCTGATGACTTTTCAGCGTTAAGGAGCGCCGGTACATGGCTGGCCTGCTCGCGTGGCAGGTAGCGCTTCAAGGTCTCGGCATCTATTTCCCGCTCATATTCCAGCACAGATATCTGCTCCACAATATTCTTTAACTGACGGATGTTGCCCGGCCAGCGGAAATCCAGCAGCACCGGAATGGCATCCGGCATTAGGGTAATAGATTTAACGCGGTATTTTTCGGCAAAATCGCTGGCAAATTTACGGAACAGCAAATATACATCATCGCCACGCTCACGCAGAGGCGGAACCGTGATCGGAACGGTATTTAATCTATAGTATAAGTCTTCTCTAAAGCGGCCTTTCTCTACCGCATTCAGCAGGTTTACGTTGGTAGCAGCTACCACGCGCACATCGGTTTTCTGTACCTTTGACGAACCTACTTTAATAAACTCACCGTTCTCAAGCACGCGCAGCAGGCGGGCTTGCGTACCCAGCGGCATTTCACCGATCTCATCCAGGAAAATAGTACCGCCATCGGTTACTTCAAAATAACCTTTTCGGGTGTCGTGGGCGCCGGTAAACGAGCCTTTTTCGTGACCAAATAGCTCAGAATCTATCGTTCCTTCGGGTATTGCACCGCAGTTAATAGCTATAAACTGGCCATGTTTGCGCGGGCTCAGCTGATGAATGATCTTGGAAAAGGATTCTTTACCACTACCGCTTTCACCGGTTATGAGCACGGTCATGTCGGTAGGGGCAACCTGCACCGCTACCTGTATGGCATAGTTTAGCTGCGGCGAGTTGCCGATAATGCCAAACCGCTGTTTTATACTTTGAATATCGATGTTGCGCATGTTTTAAATTTGAAGATTTGGAAATGTGGAGATTTGAAGATGCTTTAAAAGATAATTTTCAAATTTTCTCATCTTCAAATTTCCAAATCTAATCCACCGCTTCGCCGAACAGGGTGCCTACGCTGCAGTCTGTTACCAGCACGTTCACGTAATCGCCTTTTTTGTAGTGTTTTTTGTCGAAGATCACCACTTTGTTCTGGTCGTTGCGGCCGCTCAGCTGCTCTTCTGATTTCTTGGAAGGACCTTCTACCAGTACTTTGTGCACTTTGCCGATGTCGCGTTTGTTGCGGGCCAGGGATGTTTCGCGCTGCTTGTTAATGATCTCGTCCAGGCGACGTTTCTTCACTTCCAGCGGGATGTCATCTTCCAGTTTGCGGGCTGCCAGCGTACCAGGGCGCTCGGAGTAAAAGAACATATAGGAGTAGTCGTACTGCACATAATCCATCAGGCTTAGCGTATCCTGGTGCTCTTCTTCGGTTTCGGTGCAGAAACCGGCGATCATATCAGAAGAAATACCGCAATCTTCGCCCAATATAGCACGAATGGCATCTACGCGGTTAATGTACCACTCACGGTCATAGGTGCGGTTCATCAGTTCCAGCACGCGCGAGTTACCGCTCTGGGCAGGCAGGTGTATGTATTTGCAGATGTTGTCGTACTTTTTCATGGTATAAAGCACTTCATCTGTAATGTCTTTCGGATGCGAGGTGGAGAAGCGCACACGCAGGTCCGGTGACAGCAAAGCCACCATTTCCAGCAACTGTGCAAAATTCACGCTTTCTGTTCCATCTTCGGAGGCCCACTTGTAAGAGTCTACGTTCTGGCCAAGCAGTGTTACTTCTTTATAGCCCTGCTCCACCAAAGCCTTTGCTTCCCTAACTATGGAATGGGCATCTCTGGAGCGCTCACGGCCGCGGGTAAACGGCACCACGCAGAAAGAGCACATATTATCGCAACCACGCATGATCGAGATAAAGGCACTCACACCGTTACTGTTCAGACGGATCGGGTTGATGTCGGCATAGGTTTCTTCGCGGGAGAGCAGCACGTTCACGGCTTTCTGGCCGCCGTCTACTTCACTGATCAGGTTCGGCAGGTCGCGGTATGCATCCGGGCCCACCACCAGGTCAACGATCTTTTCTTCTTCCAGCAACGATTTCTTCAGGCGCTCAGCCATGCAGCCAAGAATACCGATCACCATGCCCGGCTTGCGCTTTTTATGATAATTGATCTGACCTAAACGGTTACGCACGGTCTGTTCCGCCTTTTCGCGGATAGAGCAGGTGTTCAGAAACACCAGGTCTGCCTGCGCAATGTCTGCTGTCGTATCAAAACCCTGCTCAAACATGATCGAAGACACGATCTCGCTATCCGAGAAGTTCATGGCGCAGCCGTAGCTTTCGATGTATAGTTTGCGGGCGCGGCCCGTGTTAGAGTCTTTGGTAATATGGGTGTCGCAGGATGGCGTGGCAGCAGCCTGTTCAGGCGTGCGGTTATCTATAAAATCAAGATCAAGTATTGGCTTCATGGGTATTAAAACGCTTAAGAGCTACAAATATACTACATTCCGGTTTAATAAAGTGACAGAATGGCAGAGGAAATTAAAAACCCCGATGCAGCAGGCACCGGGGTTTTCTATGAAGAGGCTGTAAATCAATCTGCTTATTGCGTGCTAAGCTGTGCATTGCCCACCGGATTACGTCTTGCAATGCGTATCGGGGCGGGAGCTATAGTTTGCAGTGTCAAAAGGCCATATACTGTCTCGCCCGGTGCCACAGTCTTATTTGAAATGTCGAAGGCGATAAGTTCCTCTTTAAACTTTCTGTTGGCGTTGGCGGCAATTATCATGTTCAAACCTGCAATAGGAGGGCCTGTAGGAATAAAAGTACTGCTTGTTTCTTTACCGTTTTCTTCAGTAGTAATCCTTACGTTAAGTAATAAATACAGCAGGTAAATAGGCACCCCTTGCTTTAGCTTATTGGCTGCAATAGCAGGAGGAACAGGTACCACATCAGCATTTCCGAGCATAAACTTATAGTCATTGGCTATTGAAATAGTAGAATCGGTGGTGTTGGTAATTTTAACAGCAACTACCCGCATTAAATGCTTGGTCTCCCGCTTGGCGTACTTCTTATTTCTTTTATTCTGCAGAAGATCATATTGGTAAGAATATACCAGGCCGTCTGTTTTTTCAGAAAAGGTGTAAGGCGCAGTTGGCGGATCTAACGGTTTGTAGGTAGAGGCGCAGCTACTCAGCGACAGGGAGGCTATGGCTAAAACACCAAAACCTAATTTTGTAAAGGTTTTCATATTAAATTAAAAAAGGTTGGAATAATCGTAAAATATATAGACAATAAACTATATCTGCAACACTTTTAAAATTCCCTGTGCTTTCAACAAACATTCTTCATACTCTTTTTCAGGTACGGAGTCGTAGGTGATGGCGCTGCCAACCATGAAGGACAGGTATTTTTTGCTGGCATTATATTGTATGCTCCGGATAACAACATTAAAATCGCAGTCCTGGACAGGGGTGATATAGCCGAAGGCGCCGGAGTAGAGGCCACGTTTTGTCACTTCCAGTTCTTCGATGAGTTGCATTGTACTGATCTTGGGTGCGCCGGTCATGCTGCCCATCGGGAAGGCACCCAATAACACATCCACAAGGTCGTTAGCGGGTTTTATGCTTCCGGTTATTGTAGAGATCATCTGCCACACCTGCCTGAAACCATAGATCCCGAACATTTCTTCTACGTTAACAGAGCCGGTAGCACAGGAACGACTCAGATCATTGCGCACCAGGTCCACGATCATCATGTTCTCAGCCAGTTCCTTTTCGTCGTGGCGCAATTGGTGGCGCAGCTGCTCATCTTCCTCTTCGGTTTTGCCGCGTTTTATAGTTCCTTTTATAGGTTGCGAAACTATAGTTGTGCCTTCTTTTTTCAGAAAACGCTCCGGTGAGGCGCACAGCAGGTACTTATCGTTGCATTTCAGGTAACCGGAAAAAGGGGTGGGAGATGCTTCGGACAATGCCAGGTACAGGGGAAGCGGTGCAACATCGGCTTGTTCTGCAAAGAACTCCATGCAATAATTCAGCTCATACACATCGCCTTCCAGAATGTGCTGCTTCACCTTCTCCACGTTCCGGATATAGTCCTGCCGGGCAACCCTTTGCTGTATGATAATGCCTTCCGGCTTAACAGGTTCAGGTACAGGGGTAGCAACTATAGTTTGCAGAACACTTTCACTATAAGCATCTGTGTATTCTATAGTTACACCACTCTCATTAAAGTGCAGGATAACATCAGGAACAAAGAAAAACAGTTCTGGAAAGCCAAGTCCATCAGGGTGGGAGCTGTGTAGTTTTTCGATGCTGTTCTTCAGGTCGTAGCCCAGGTAGCCACAGAGCAGTTGCTTTTGCTGTAGTTGGGCGCGCAGGCTTTCGAAAGGGTTGTTATGATCTATAGTCAGCGGCTTTCCAGCTGAAACGGCAAGCATGTGCCGGAAACCCTGGTGCGGGTAAGGTAACTGATGATCGTAATAATAAGCCACTAATGGAAATGTATCAGCCCAGGCCAGAACTTTCAGGCGTAACGCTTCCGGGGAAACAGGCAGGTCGCTATAGTTTATGTCTATAGTTGGCATAAGTTACGGGAGTGTGGTAAGTGCTAATTTTGCTTTGGCTTGTATGCTGTTGCTGTAGACATATCCGCTATAGTTCAGGGCTTGCTGGTAACAGGCACGGGCTTTATTGTATTGCTTTTGCTGCTGGTAAAGGTAACCACTTTGCAGTGCGGCATTTGGCGCAAAGTATAAAGGTGCATCGCCGCTGGCGGTTATTGTGGACTCATAGTACTTCAGCGCCTGCTCTGGTTGGTTGGTACCATGGTAAATGCGCGCTTTGCGGTAATAATATTCAGCTTGTACCGGCACTGGCGTATCGCGGGTAATTTCCAGCTTCGATACTTCTTTTAGGGCTTTTTCAAAATAGCCCCCATCAGAATGGAGCCGTGCGAGCAGCAGTTGCCGGTTGGGTTGCTCGTTTCGGCTCACAAAGCTCTCAGCATATTTATCTTCTTCGGTCAGGGCTTTGCCAACCTGGCGCACCTGCTGGTAATGCCATTTTGCCTGTGGGCTATGATCGCCTAAAAGGTAAGCGAGGTATAGTTTAAAATTGGCGGCCTTCACATAATGTATCCCCTTGTGCTGCTGCAGGAAAAGGCGGTTCTCTTTAACCGATGCTTCATAGTCGCCGCGGAACAGGTACAGGTCGGCGGCCAGGTGATGCAGGTAGGGAAACGAACTATAAGTAGGGCCGGTCGGCCGGACCTGGTAAAGTTGCAGGGCCATGTCGCCTTGCTTGGCTTTTTTGTGCAGCAACACCGCCACAAAACTGAACAGCAGGTTATCGGGTTGGGCTTTGGTAAGCGTAGTTATTTCTTTTAAAGTCGATTGGGCATTGTCTTCGTCGAGCAGCTGAAGGAGCAGGGCGTGCAAGACTTTGGCTTCGTTCTGGAAAAGGTTAGGCGAGTTAGCTGCCAGCCGCAGATTTTTCAGACCGGTTTCGGTGTTGCCGCCCATGCCCATGATATTCAGAAACCATTTATACTGATCTGGCACCGAGCCTAACAGCACCTGCAATACACCCAGCGTCTTATAGTTTGGGATAAAGTCCGGGTATTTTTCAGTGTTGTCCTGAAACTGGTGGTAGGCTTTCCGGAAATGCCAGGCAGCAGCCACACGGTTGCCGAACAGTAACTCACTCATGGCTAACTGGGCTCTGATCTCGGCCTTCGCGTAAGCCACCCAAGCTGATTTTTCGGCTACATCATCCAGCTTCTCCAGTCTTTTTTCCTGTCGCTTCAGCAACGCCGGAATCTCCCCCTGGTTTTGTTCGGTGCAGATGGTCAGAAAATCAGTATAGTTGCTTAACAGGATAGTTACTGCATTCTGCTGGCTTTGGGCTTCAACTATAGATTTAGCCTTGCTGAGCCTTAGTTTAAGCGCTTCGGTATAGGCTATAGTTAGCTGCTTGTTCAGGTGCGGGCTGGCAAAAGAGGGCAGGGACAGGCAGAGGAGGGCCAGCCATAAAAAAAAAGGATGGGGTTGAGCCATCCTTTTTAAGATAATATGTAAGCGATCTACGCGCAACTTTCTGAATTAGAATACACGCTGCTCAACACCAGCCAGAATACGGCCGCAATGTTCGCAAACGATAACTTTTTTCTGAGCTGCAATATCAGCCTGACGCTGAGGAGGAACCGTGTTGAAGCAACCACCGCAGGCATCACGCTTCACCTGCACAACAGCAAGGCCGTTACGTACGTTTTTGCGGATACGGTTGTAAGCAGAAAGCAGGCGCTCTTCAATGTCATGAGAAGCGGTTTCTCTTTCCTGCGTTAACTTGTTTTCTTCTTCTTCGCTCTCCGAAACGATCTGATCCAGTTCGTGCTTTTTGTTGTCAAGGTCTTTTCTGCGCTCTTCCAGGCGGTTCTTTGTGCCTTCGATCTCAGCGATCTTCTGCTCGATCTGGTAGTGTGCTTCTCTGATCTTTTTCTCTGCAACCTGGATGTCCAGTTTCTGCAGTTCTATCTCTTTTGTGATAGCGTCGTACTCGCGGTTGTTGCGTACGTTCTGCTGCTGGTCTTCGTATTTGCGGATCAGCGACTCGGAGTCTTTGATTGACTGCTTGCGCTGCGCGATAGAATCGTTCAGGGCTGCAACTTCATCATCAAACTTACGAACACGTACCTCATAGCCTTCTATCTCATCTTCCAGGTCACGAACCTCTTCAGGTAAGTCTCCTCTCACGCGTCTAATTTCATCAAGCTGCGAATCGATGCTCTGAAGCTTTAGCAGTGCTTCTAATTTACTGGCTACCGTACTTTCCATGTATTAAAAAGTGTATCTGATAGGGTTTGTGTTTACATTTGATAAATAGACTGCAAAATTAGGAAAGTTTTTTGATATAGTATCATAAAAAATCTCCTTTGTATAGACTTCGCTCTCGTAGTGGCCTATATCGGCAATCATCAGCTGACCTTCTGCATCAAAAAACTCGTGGTATTTTACGTCGCCGGTCACAAAAGCATCAGCCCCTGAGCGCATTGCATCTTTTGTCAGAAAACTACCGGCTCCGCCACAAACCGCCACTTTTTTTATCTGCTTCCCACCAATAGAGGTGTAACGAAGTCCCTGCAGGTTCATTTTATCTTTCAGATACGCTAAAAACTGGTCCTCATACAGCGCCTCTTTCAGTTCGCCGATCATGCCAATGCCTACTTCCTGGTTCTGATTTTCGAGCAGGGTTAAATAATGGGCTACTTCTTCGTATGGATGTGCAGCCAGCAACGCCGTCATTATTTTATTTTTGAGAAAAGCCGGAAAGATCACTTCCACGCGGTTTTCCTGTACCTGCTCGGGTTTGCAGGGCTCGCCTATAGTTGGGTCGGCATTTTCGGAAGGAGTGAAGCGGCCTGTGCCTGTTACCTGGAAGCTGCAGTTGCTGTATTCGCCTATCTGACCGGCACCGGCCTTGTGGATGGCATCCAGCACTGCAGTTGTATTATCAACTGGCACAAAGAAAGCCAGCTGCATAAGCGTATGTGGTTTGCTGCTGAGCATTTTTACGTGCTGCAGTTCCAGTTTCTCGGCAATTTTGGCATTTACGCCGTTGTGTACACTATCGAGGTTGGTATGCGAGGCATAAATGGCGATGTTGTTTTGAATGGCCTTTATAATAGTGCGCTCCACATAGCTTTTGCCCGTCAGGGATTTGACCCCTTTAAAAATGACCGGGTGATGGACCACCACCATGTTGCAGCCTTTCTCAAGGGCCTCGTCTAATACAGCTTCGGTGCAGTCCAGGGCTATCAGCACGCCGGTTACCTCATCAGTCGGGTTTCCGGTTTGCAGGCCGGCATTGTCGTAGCTTTCCTGGTAAGCGGGTGGTGCGTATTGCTCCAGCACCTGTACAATATCTTTTATCTGTGGCATCGTTTATCGGGTATAATTTTACTGCCTTACGTAAGGAGGTTAAAATTAATTTTAAATTTGCTTCTGATACAAACTTACATGGATAAACTGAAACTGTTGCTCTGGCCTTTTGCTGCCCTGTATGGCGGGGTTACTGCGCTGCGGAATACGGCGTACAACAAAGGCTGGTTCGCATCGCGTAAGTTTGAGCTGCCAATAATTGCCGTAGGTAATTTAACCGTTGGCGGAACTGGCAAAACTCCTCACGTAGAGTACCTGCTGCGCCTGCTTCGTAACTATAAGGTGGCCGCCCTGAGCCGCGGGTACAAACGCACTACCAAAGGCTACATTTTAGCTGATGAAACAGCCACTGCTGCTACTATAGGCGACGAACCGTATCAGTATCACAAAGACTTCCCGGATGTGCAGGTGGCCGTAAGCGAGAAGAGAGTGGCAGGCGTTGAGCAGCTGTTACAACTGCCGATGCCGCCTGAAGTAATTGTGCTGGATGATGCCATGCAGCACCGGGCCATACAGCCATCCTTAAACCTGCTGCTGACAGACTATAACCGCTTATTTTATAAAGACCGTATTCTGCCTGCCGGCCTGCTTCGCGAATCGCGGAAAGGAGCCCGGCGTGCCGATGCTGTTCTTGTTACTAAATGCCCTGCCTCGCTGCATGAAGGCGAAATGCAGCACATTGCCCGTATGATACATACCTATAGCCGCCGCAGTGCTCCGGTTTTCTTTACAGGTTTCCGGTACGGGCAGTTTGTACAGGTTGGGCGCCCGGCGCATATCGGGACACATGTGGTATTGCTCACAGGCATTGCCAACCCGGCTCCGCTCAAAGCTCATCTGCAGAAACATAACTTTAAGATACACAAGCATCTGCAATACCCCGACCACTATAGTTACAAACCCGCAGACCTGGCCGCGCTGAAACAGCAACTACAGGAATACCCACCTGAAACAGTGGTGCTGACCACGCGAAAAGATGCTGTAAAACTGCTCGATGCCGGCCTGCAGGAACTTGTCAGCCCGCTGCCTGTCTTTTCGGTTCCGATAGAAGTATACTTTCTGGAAGGCGGCGATACGTTTAACGAGCTGATCCTGCAACACGTCAGAAGTTACTATAAACTATAAACCTGTATGGCTTTGCCTGCTGTATGTTGGATAAAAACACTAATTTTGCTCCTGTGAGACTCAAAAGCCTATCCATACTTCTGTTTGTGCTTTCGTTACTGTTCGTTACCGACGCCATCGGGCAGGTAAGACAGCGGCAACCTACGCGTTCAGGCTCCCGGCCCGGACAGCAGCGCCCACAGAATAACAATACCCAGCAACAGCAACAGGGCCAGCAACCCAATAATGCCACCCTGCAGGATTCTGTAAAGCTTGGCCGTCCCGGTGCCATACTGGATGATACGACCCGCAACCTGTACGGCCCTAAAACAACCCTGCAACTATACGAGAACGATGTACTGGAAGGCCGCTACCGTGAGCAGCGCATTGACACCACCCTCCAGAACATGCACAACCAGCGCTACTGGCTTCAGGACACTACATTTTACCAGCAACTGGGCAATGTAGGTACGGCATCTAAGCCCATCCTGTACCAGTTACCTACCCGTATTGGCGTGCGCTTCGGTAAAAATGCCTTCGACAGGTATGCCTACGACCCGGCAACTATAAATTACTTTGATACCCGCTCGCCTTACTCGCATTTATATTATGTGCAGGGTGCCCGCGGTGAGACCGTTTTTGAAGGGATCTATGCCCGGAACATTACCAAACAAATGAACTTCGGGGTAGCCTACCGGATCATTTCGGCCAACAAGCAGATCGGTTCCACAAGTTTGCTTGGCGATGGCTTGATCGATAACCAGGCGGTGAAGGTGTTTACACACTTTCAGTCAAAGAACCAGAAATATGCCCTGTTTGCCAACTATACGCACCTCAACCACGAGCAGATCGAAAGCGGCGGCATTAACCCCACCGAGAATTTCGGACAGGACAGCCTGTTCCTGTACGAGAATGCAGTGGTTTACCTGACACAGGCCAGCACCCAGGAAATGCGCCACAACTACCACCTGCTGCACATGTTTAAGGTGGTAGGTGATAACCTGAAAGCGTACCACCGCATGGACTGGCGCAGCCAGAATACCAATTACCAGGATAACGCAATTCCGTTTAACAAGAACAACGAGCTTGTCTTTTACCCACGCACTATTTACAGCAACCGGTTTACAGACGACGAGACCCAATACCGTGAGTTTGAGAATGAGTTTGGCCTGACGGGCAGATCCAGCATTTCGTATTTTAAAGCGTATGCAAAACTGCGTAACAGCAAAGTAAACTATAGCGCTGTAGAGCCACTTAACCCCGACACAACTGCCATCCGTGGCCTGGTAACGGGCGTAGAAGCTGAGAACCAGGTACTGTTAGGCGGCGAATTTCAACTGCATTACCAGGACAAGTATCTTTTGTACGGTGAAGGCGAGTACCAACTGGCCGACAACTATAGATTGTATGCCTCGGCCCGGTTAAAAGGACTTGAGTTTTCGCAGGCCCGCGTACGCCAGTCGCCTACGCTCATGCAGCAGCGCATTATCAGCAACCATTTTAACTGGAACACCGACCTGGATGCAACCATAACCGACAGGAGTCAGGCCAGCTTACGCCATCAGTTCGGCAACCGGCTGCACCTGCGCCTGATGGGTGCCTATACACACATCAGCCGGTACGTAACCTATGGTTTTGATGCAGAGCCTACGCAGTTCAGTGGCAATCAGCAATTGCTGGAAGCAGAACTGGCGCATCATCTGCGGTTCGGCAGTTTCCACTTCGAGAATTTTGTGCATTACACCAACACCGATGAAGCACCTGCTATCCGTATTCCGGAGTGGCTGGTAAATTCCAAACTATACTACCAGGGTTTCCTGTTCAAAAAGGCACTTTTCACGCAGGTAGGTGTCGAAATGACGATGCCATCGGCTTACAAGCCGGATGCCTACATGCCGGTTACGCAGCAGTTTTACCTGCAAAACGACCTGACAACTATAGATTACCCGGTGTTTGATGTGTTTATCAATGCGGATATAAAAACACTGAACGTATTCCTAAAAGTAGCCCATGTTAATTTCAATATCTGGGAGCCGGGTTATTTCGAAACACCTGGTTATCCGGGACTTCGCCGCAGCTTTACCTTCGGTCTGAAGTGGATGTTCTTTGATTAAACTATAAGTGTTATTTTTTTAATTGTTGTTTTCTGATTTCTATGTCTACCACGCAACAGCCTACTAAAACTATACTTCGCCTGCACCTGCCAACCGATCCGCGTTGGGTAAACATTGCCGAGAAAAATATAGAAGATATACTGGTAGACCATGCCTATTGCGAGCAGAAAGCGGCCACATCAGCCATCTCGCTTATCGTAAAGTACCCGGACAAAACACGGCTGGTAGAGGAAATGACGGACCTGGTGGCCGAGGAGTGGAGCCACTTTGAACGGGTGCTGGAACAGTTGAAAAAGCGTGGCTACGGCCTGGGCAGAAACCGGCCGGACGAATACGTGGTAGAGCTGTCCAAACACATCCGGAAAGGAAACAAACGCGAGCGCCAACTCATGGACCACCTGCTGGTGAACGCCCTGATCGAAGCCCGTAGCTGCGAGCGTTTTAAATTGCTCTGGAAAAACATACAGGACGAGGAACTACAGAAATTTTATTACGAGCTGATGGTATCGGAGGCAGGGCATTACGTGAGCTTTGTGAAACTGGCCAAAGAGTACATGCCCGCCGCAGAAGTAGATGCCCGCCTAAACGAATTACTCGAAATAGAGGCCAACATCATTCGCAGTCTGGAGCCCCGCCCGGACAGAATGCATTAAGAGAAGGAAATAAAGTTAAGACCTGTAGCATTTCTGTTCCAAACTATAGTTCAGGTATAGCAAGCCAACTATAGCAACGCTTAAGTTAATTTAAGTACAGGCGGGCTAATCAAACTATAGCACACTATAAACTATAGGCAACTTCATTTCAGCAATCTACTATGCATTACATCAACCTGGATTTTCTGAAACAACAGCTCAGTGCACTGACAGAGAAGTACAGGGCGCAGCAGCCTTTCCGGTTTGTGGTAATAGATGGATTTCTGAAGCCTGATGCAGCTGCGACTTTACTGGAAGCTTATCCTGCAACTACCGACGGTGTCTGGGACAACACTACCTATATTGATCAGCAAAATAAATTTCAGAAAACCAGGTTTGAGAAAGGAGATGTTTTTGACCAGGTGTTTGGTGAACTGAACTCTGAAACATTTCTGGATTGGCTGCAACAACTGACGGGCATAGAAGAGCCACTGATAGCCGATGAATCATTATTTGGCGGCGGGCTGCACCAATCCACAAACGGGGCTTTCCTGAATGTGCATGTAGACTATAATGTACACCCGGCTACAAAGTATTACCGCAGACTGAACGTGCTGGTTTACCTGAACAAAAACTGGGAGGAGAACTATGGCGGCTACCTCGAACTATGGGCTCTGACAGAAGGACACAACCGTTTAATGACCAGCATTGCCCCGTCCTTTAACCGTTGTGTGATCTTCGAAACAAACGAAATATCGTATCACGGGCATCCTAAAAAACTGAACGTACCGGATGGTGTTACCCGCAAATCGCTGGCGACTTACTACTATACCCTGACAAGGCCGGTGGCTGAGCAGGCGCCGGAGCATAACACCATTTTTGTAAACACAGAGGGCATTTCCGGCCAGGTTAAACGTTTCCGGTCTGGCCTGAAAGCAGCCCTTGAGCGAATCAACAAGCGGAAGTAAATCAGCGATAACACCACATCACGTTTTCTGCTTTTTCTTTTTAGCCGCCGGAAACAGGATGTTGTTCAGGATCAGCCGGTACCCTGGTGAGTTTGGGTGCAGGGCCAGGTCGGTCGGGTCTTCGCCTACCAGGTGCTGATAGTCTTCGGGGTCGTGGCCACCGTAAAAAGTCCAGGTGCCTTTGGCGTAAGTGCCGTGCATGTACCTGATTTCACCCAGTTCTTTGTTTTCGCCCATCACAACCACTTCCGGTTTTACAAGTCCTTTTCTGAAGGCCGTGGTCTGTCCCATAAAGCCTTTTATAGTTTTAGCGTGGTTCTGCGTCAGCATGGTCGGGATGGGGTCCCATTTGGCAGAGAAGGTGAACAACTGAAAGTAATCGTTGGCTTCGGTTACCGGGCGTTCCTGTGGCTGCATGTCTATGTTGGAGTATTCGTACTCCAACGGGTTGCGTACCAGCGTAAAATCACGGAAGGCAAAGGTGTTGCTATAGTTCAGTTTCTGCTGCGCATTCGGGTCGGCGCCGTCGCCGTCGTACATACTTTCAATAAAATCTATGCCTTCGGCTGCCAGGGCAATGTCGTAAGTGTCGGTAGCAGAACACATGGCAAACAGGAAACCACCGCCGGCACAAAAATCCTTTATCTTGTTCACGACTGCCATTTTTAACTGCGATACTTTTTTAAAGCCATGGCGGGCTGCTGCTTCATCGGCTTCGCGTTGCTGCTCCTGGTACCAGGGGTAGTGGCGGTAGCTGGCATAAAACTTACCGTACTGGCCGGTAAAGTCTTCGTGGTGCAGGTGCAGCCAATCGTATTTAGGCAGGTCACCATTCATTATTTCGTCGTCGTACACCACTTCGTATGGTATTTCGGCATAGGTCAGGACCAGGGTAACGGCATCATCCCAGGGCATTTTCGATTTCGGGGAGTAAACAGCTACTTTAGGTACTTTCTCCAGCTTCATGATATCCATGTTTGCTTCCGGATCGGCGATCTGGTTCAGGATGCTATTGTATTGTGCATCCGAGATAACCTGGTAGGAGATACCCCGCACAATAAGTTCGTTCTCAAGTTGCGGAGCATGGGTAAAGGCAAAGCTTCCACCCCGGTAATTCAGCAGCCAGTCGACAGAAACATTTTTGGAAAGCACCCAGTAAGCCGCCCCATACGATTTCAGGTGGTCTTTCTGTGTCTCGTCCATCGGGATGACCACCGTACTGGCAAACGCCGCACTGCAAACTATAAATGCACCAACTATAGTCAGGATAGTCCTTAAAATCATCGGGTTTACCGTTAAAATCTTATCAAAAGTATAAATTACAAATCTTTTTGAAGAAAAGAAGCTAACTTAGAAGCCAGCCTGTTATTAGCTATAACGAGAAAAACCACAAAAGCGCACAACCTGAACTATGAACCTGATCGAAAATATTCGCGAAGGCCTGCGGGCCATACAGGGCAACCTGCTTCGTACGGTACTTACCGGCCTTATTATCGCGTTTGGTATCATGTCGCTGGTTGGAATCCTGACGGCGGTAGACGGTATAAAATATTCGCTGGACCAGACCTTCTCAAGCCTTGGCGCCAACTCTTTTGACATAGAACGGAAAGGCCAGAACAACCGCGGTAACCGGGGCGGTCGTGCCCAGAAAGTTTACCCGGAAATTACCTACGATCAGGCGCAGCAATATAAAGAACTGATGAGCGAGCAGGCTACGGTCAGTTTATCGGCGTACGTGTCGGGGGCTACGGTAGTTAAAAGCGAGACCGATAAAACAAACCCAAACATCAATATTGTTGCCGGCGATGAGTTCTACATCCAGAGCCACAACCTGAACCTGGCGCAGGGCCGCGACTTCTCTAATTTTGAGCAGGAATACGGGGTAAATGTGGCCATTATCGGCAGCGAGATCAGGAAAAACCTTTTCCCGAAGTCTGACCCGCTCGGGGAGTACGTTTCTTTTCTGGGGCGCAGGTTTAAGATCGTTGGCATGCTGGAAGAAAAAGGCAGCTCGATGGGAGGCAATGCCGGCGACAGAACCATAATTATTCCGCTGGAAACAGGCCGCCAGATACCGAGAGCCGGAAATTCGGCCCTGACCTATGATATAAAAACCATGATTCCGAGAGCCGAAGAGCTGACCTATACGATGGGTGAAGCAACCGGTGTTATGCGTGCCGTACGCCAGGATGCCCTGGGCCAGGAAGAATCCTTTGAAATAGAGCGTAGCGACTCCTTACTAGAGAGCCTGAATGAAATATCGGGATATTTAAAGATAGGTGGCTTTGTGATCGGTTTTATTACGCTGTTGGGCGCATCGGTGGGCCTGATGAACATTATGATGGTATCGGTGAACGAGCGTACCCGAGAGATTGGTGTGAGAAAAGCGCTGGGTGCAACTGCTTTTCAGATACGTCAGCAGTTTTTGATCGAGTCGATTGTGATCTGTGCGCTTGGCGGACTGGCCGGTGTTTTCCTGGGCATCCTGATGGGAAACGGCATTGCAGCGCTCATTGGCGGTGGCGGTTTTATAGTTCCCTGGCTTTGGGTAATTGTCGGCTTATCGATCTGTGTTATAGTTGGCGTTATCTCCGGCTCTTACCCAGCTTATCGCGCATCAAAATTAGACCCAATAGAAGCTCTTCGCTACGAGTAACTATAGTTTGTGAGTTTCGAAAAGGCCTTCTCGGTTTGGGTATCATCTTAAGTCCATAGTTTGAGATTTGGTCTGCTTGTTCTAACTTATAGTTTCATCTTCATCTTTCTTATAACCAACTGCTTTTTTATAGTAGGAGCGTCAAACTAAGCTGAATTATAGTTTCACAGCAAAGTCATCACGTACTGCATTTGTACATTTCTTTAACTCCTAAACACACAAACTCTTAAACTCAATAACTTCTATAGTTTGCGAAAACAAAAAAGGCAGGTTTGTGGCCTGCCTTTTAACTATAGTTTAACCGGGAAGATTATTTCTTCTTCGCTTCAGTTTTAGTCTCTGTTTTGCTTTCAGCAGCTACTTCTTTGTCGTAGGCTTCATTCAGGCCCTTCAACACGTCCTGCGTAATATCCAATGATTCATCGCTGTACAGGATGGCGCTGTTGCCGCGTGAGTAAGAAAGCACCATTTTATAGCCTTTCTCTTTGCTATAGTCTTTCAGGAAAGCTTCCACTTTGTCGTAGATCTTTTTCTGCTCTTCCTGCTCTTCTGTCATCAAGCGGTTGCTTTCAGACTGGTTCAGGTTGGCAAGTTCCTGCTGCTTGCGGGCCAGGCGCTGCTCTGTTACGGCGCGCTGCTCTTCGCTCATGTTGGCTGCACGCTGCTGGTATTGGCCAACCTCATTCTGGAATGCGCTGGCTTTAGATTTCAAGTCGCCTTCAGCTTTCTTTGCTTTTGTCTCGAGGCGTGTTTTTACATCCTTAAACAGGTTATAGTTGGCCAGCAGGGTGTCGGCATTTACATAAACCACTTCTCCAATTTTATCCGTCGTTTCGGTGGTAGTGGTAGTTGCAGCAGCGCCATTGTTTTTGGCCGCTTCCTGCTTGCAGGCAGCCAGGGAGAGAGAGGCTACCGTTACGCCAAGGGCAAGCTTTGTTAATTTCACAGGTTGGTCAATTAAAGTTAAAAAGGTTGTTAGTGGGGTAAATATAGTTAATGTTTTAGAACTTCAACATAGGTTTCTTCGGCTTCCATAAGTCCGGCGGCGTTTATACCTGTCAGGCGTACATGCTTCAGCTCATTAACTAGTACCGGGTCGTATTTGGCTGCCACACGCACATAGTTCTCTGTCCAGCCCTCCATTACACCATCTTTTACATCATCCTCGAACAGCACGGTAAACTCGCGGCCAATGTTCTGCTCATAAAAATAACGCTTCTTTTTTTCTGAAAGGATGCGCAGCATATCGGCACGGCGGTTACGCTCTTTAATGCTTACCTTACCCGGCATTTCAGGAGCCAGTGTATTTTCGCGCTCAGAATAAGGGAATACGTGCAGGTAGCTTACATCCAGGCCGTTTATGAAGTTATAGGTCTCTAAAAAGTCTTCTTCCGTTTCGCCAGGGAAGCCAACAATCACATCCACACCAATACAGCAATGCGGCATCAGCTCCTTTATTTTAGCAACTCGCTCAGCATATAGTTCGCGCTTGTAGCGGCGGCGCATCAGTTTCAGAATTTTATTGGAGCCCGACTGTAGCGGAATATGAAAATGTGGCATAAAACGCTTGCTGCCAGCCACAAACTCCATGATCTCGTCTTTTAGTAAGTTTGGTTCGATGGAGGATATTCGGAAACGCTCGATGCCCTCTACATTATCCAGTTCTTTTACCAGGTCAAAAAAGGTCTCTACACGCTTGCCATCCTGCAATCCAAAATCGCCGGTGTTCACGCCTGTCAGCACAATTTCCTTCACCCCGGATTCGGCTATCTCGTTGGCAGCGCGCACCACATTTGCAATGGTATCGGAACGGCTGTTGCCACGGGCAAGTGGAATAGTACAGAATGAGCAGGAATAATCGCAGCCATCCTGCACTTTCAGGAAGGTACGGGTACGATCTCCGAACGAGTAGGAGTTATGAAACGTATTGGCTTCCGAAATGGGGCTGGCATATACTTCGGCCTTGTCCTTTTTGGTAAAGCCTTCCAGTATATCTACTAACTGAAACTTCTCGGCGGCCCCCAGAACAGCATCAACCCCAGGTATTTCCGCAATTTCTTTCGGCTTCAGCTGCGCATAGCAACCCAGAATAGTAATGAAAGCATTTGGTGAGTACTTCTGCGCTTCCTTCACTATTTTCCTGCATTTTTTGTCCGCATTATCGGTTACAGAGCAGGTATTTATCACATAAATATCGGGCGTATCGGTAAACTCCACTTTCTCAAAACCACGCTCCTGGAAAATACGGCCAATAGTACTGGTCTCGGAATAGTTGAGTTTACAACCCAATGTATAAAAAGCTACCTTTTTCATAATAGGTTGCAAAGGTACAAAAATTAAGGCTAAATGGTTTAATGGCTACATTGTTAAATTATTGATTGTTTAATACTGAAAAACAACAATTTAGCCATTAAACAATGTAGCCATTAATTCTATTTTTCCAGAAAATCAGTGAACGAGTACTGCAGATACGCTTTTCCTGCTTCCAGCTGCTCGTCTGTAACAGCTTTGTCTCTTGTGATCACTTTTTTCGATGTATTGTCAAAGGTCACTTCGCCATTAGGTGTCAGGTAGCCGAAGCCATCCTGAAAAGCATAAAAGGCAAATGGCTGAGTTGTTGGTGTCAGCAGGTTGCGGCTCCAGTTGTATTCCTGGTGCGGCATATTCAGTTGTGCCAGTAGCGTAGCAGCTATATCCGTCTGCGAGCCAAGCGCCTCTATCCTTAGTCCGTGCTGCGAAACAGCGCCACCGGTCAGTACAAACGGAATATGAAATTTACTTGGAACGTGGTTCGGGTCTTCGGCAGGTAGCGGGTGGCCGTGGTCAGCAACTATAACTACCAGCGTGTTTTGCCACCAGGGCTGCTTTTTGGCTGCATCTATAAAACGGCCAAGGGCCCAGTCGGTATAGTATACACTGTTGCGGAACTTGTTTGGCACATCATCTCCGGTGAATTTCGGCTTGATCGGAATTTCAAACGGCTCGTGGCTGCTCAGGGTATACACCGTACTAAAGAATGGCTGCTTTTCAGCGTTCAGGTCCTGCAGCACGCGGTCGAAAAGTACGTGGTCGTGGGCACCCCATTTGCTGTTATAGCTCTCTTCCGGAAAAGCATATTTATCAATCAGTTTATCGTAACCGCCATTTACGAAGTAAGATTTCAGGTTGGCAAATTCCAGCTCACCGCCATAATAAAAGCTGGTGCTATAGTTCTGTTGTTCAAACGTGCGGCTCAGTTGCGGCAACTTCTCCGATTTTTTAGGTACTTTCACAATAGAGGTGGCCGGCTGCACCGGGTAACCGCTCAGGATAGAGACCATGCCTTTCTGGCTGCGGTCGCCGCTGGCATAAAAGTTTGTGAACGTAATGCCTTCTTTTGCCAATCTGTCCAGGTTTGATGTAATGCCTTTTTCGCCTCCTAAATGCTCTACCAGTTTTGCCGTGTAGCTCTCCAGTATAATGAACACCACATTTGGCTTACCCGGCTTCACAACCTGTTGCTGCATAGAATCCGGCGCTGCGGCTGCGTATAGTTGCTTCACTTTCAGTTCGGCGGAATCAGCGGGTAAATAGAGGTAAGGGTTTTCGCTGGTCTCGCCATACTTAAGCATCGAATGCATCATGTTCCAGGGCAGATTCAGGCTGGCATGGTTGGTAAACGGTCTGTCCGAAAAATAGGCGATGCTCTGGTTTATCGGGATCTGCTGTACACCGCCGCGCATCGGCAGAATCAGTAGGGCAACCATAAACAAAGCGACAAATGCTGTAAGCCAGGTAACACGCGTTTGTTTGAATGTCTTCAGATCAAAATACAGCCGGTATACAACTATAAATACTCCTGTTAAAGCCAGCGCCACAAAAGCCAGCAGCAGGATAGGAGCCGAGCCGGCCGAAGCCGCCATTTCGGCTGGTGTGTTCAGGTATTGTAGGGGAGTAGCATCCATCCGGAATCCCCAGTGCGTGTATAGTTCCAGGTCGGCGGCCAGTATAACCGAAAGGATGCCCAGCAGTACAAACGTATACCAGCGAATGATGGCCGCAGCCGGCAGTTTCTTCCATAACAAACCCACAAATGCTACTATAAACGGAATGGCGCTCAGGTAAGAGGCAAAAGACAGGTCGAGTTTGGAACCATGCCAGAAGGTGCCTGCAATGTCGCTGCTGCTGAGCTGGGCGGTATTGTCGAGGTGGTAGAGCAGAAAAGCTGCCCGGGAAACTATAAAAAACAGTACCCAGAACAGGAAATAGAAGGGTTGAAAGTATAAAGGCTTTTTCACGGAGCAAAGATAATCACTTACCAGCCTGATAAAACATCTCAAAGCAGAAGTTAATTCCAGACACCGGTAAAACAAACACCCCTTTAAAAACAAGGGGTATTCCATAAAACTATAGTTGTGTTCTCTTGCTACCCCTTAAAATTACAGGGGTGTTTGTGGATGAAACATATTTTTTCCAAAAATGCCTGTAAAAAATAAGACCCCTATAGTTGTGATTTTGATTTTCTATATAAATTTGCGTCATCATTTAAAACATCTCAACCCACACCCATGGCTATCCTTCGTTTTAAAGCGCTCGAACTTGTGAGTCAGCGTAAACCCGGTGAAGTAAATTTACCGTCGCACATTATTTCAGACTACTTTGGTGAGAATGTTTTTGGCCTGCAGGCAATGCGCGCCACGTTGTCGTCGGAGTTTTATAAAAGACTGCTCCGCACCATAGATGCCGGCGAACAGGTAGACCGCAACCTGGCTGATGCTGTTGCTGCTGCCATGAAGACCTGGGCCATGAGCAAGGGAGCTACCCACTATACTCACTGGTTCCAGCCCCTGACCGGCTCTACCGCCGAAAAGCACGACTCCTTTTTTGACCTGACCTCTGATGGAGAAGCCATTGAAAGCTTTAAAGGCAGTGCGTTGGTGCAGCAGGAACCGGATGCTTCGTCGTTCCCAAGCGGCGGTATCCGTAATACCTTCGAAGCCCGTGGCTATAGTGCCTGGGATCCGTCTTCTCCGGCTTTCCTGATCGAAAATGCCGGCACCAAAACGCTTTGTATCCCAACTATATTTGTGTCATACACCGGCGAAGCCCTGGACTATAAAACGCCGTTGCTGAAGTCGCTGAACCTGCTGGCGGATGCCGCGCTGCCTGTTTGCCAGTATTTTGATAAGGATGTTGCCAAAGTGAACACCACACTTGGTATAGAACAGGAGTATTTTCTGGTAGACCGCGCCCTGTACGAAGCCCGCCCGGACTTAGTACTGACTGGCCGCACCTTGTTTGGTCATGCCCCCGCCAAAGGCCAGCAGCTGGAAGATCATTATTTTGGTTCTATCCCAAGCCGTGTGCATGCGTTTATGGTTGATTTCGAAAAGTCGGCCTGGAAGCTGGGTATACCGCTGCGCACCCGTCACAACGAAGTAGCGCCAAACCAGTTTGAGTGTGCCCCTACCTACGAAGATGCCAACCTGGCCGTAGACCACAACCAACTGCTGATGGACATTATGGGCCGCGTGGCAGAGCGTCATAATTTTAAAGTATTGCTGCACGAAAAACCTTACAAAGGCGTAAACGGCAGCGGCAAACACAACAACTGGGCCCTGAGCACCAATACTGGTGTAAACCTGCTGAGCCCGGGCAAGAAACCAAAAGAAAACCTGCAGTTCCTTACCTTTTTCATTAACACGGTAATGGCTGTTTACAAGCACGCCGATCTGCTGCGCGCCAGCATTGCCTCTGCCAGCAACGACCACCGCCTGGGTGCCAACGAAGCACCACCGGCTATTATGTCGGTTTTTGTGGGCCAGCAACTGTCTGCAGTGTTAGATGAACTGGAGCGCACCTCTAAAGTGCCGATCGAAAAAGGAGACAACATGTACCTGAAACTGCGCATCGACCGCATTCCGGAAGTACTCCGCGATAACACTGACCGCAACCGTACATCTCCGTTCGCCTTTACCGGTAATAAATTTGAGTTCCGCGCTGTTGGTTCATCTGCTAACAGTTCTTCAGCAGTTACCGTCCTGAATACAATTGTTGCCGACCAACTGATAGAGTTCCGCAAAGTGGTGGATGAGCTGATCGAGCAGAAAGGTATGAAAAAGGAGCTGGCGATTATTCAGGTACTACGCGAGTACGTGGTAGCCTCTAAAGCGATCCGTTTCGAAGGAAATGGTTACTCCAAAGAATGGGAAGAGGAAGCCGAACGCCGTGGTCTGTCTAACATTAAATCGACACCGCTGGCTCTGGATGTTTACCACCGCGATGAAGTAAAAGAGCTGTTCTCGAAACACGGCATTTTCACTGAAAAAGAAGTGGAAGCCCGCCACGAGATCCTGCTGGAAGACTACATCAAAAAGATACAGATCGAGTCGCGTGTGATGGGTGACCTGGCCATGAACCACGTTATCCCGACGGCTGTAGCTTATCAGAATAAGCTTATCCAGAACATCCGTGGCCTGAAAGACCTTGGCCTGGAAGACGAGTACATGGAAACTACCCTGGAAAGCATCAAGCGTATTTCCCGCCATATTTCGACAATACAGCGCAATGTGGTAGATATGATCAAAGCGCGTAAGGTAGCAAATCAGCTGGATGATGTGCGTGAGAAAGCCATCATGTACCGCGAGCAGATCTTCAGTTATTTTGATGCTATCCGCACCAGCGTTGATAAACTGGAACTCATGGTGGATGACGAAGACTGGCCGTTAGTGAAATATCGTGAACTGATGTTCCGTAACTAAAAATATTGAGTTTTATCTTGGAAAGGGGCGTTCGTAAGAACGTCCTTTTTTTATTTTATAGTTGGCTGTTGTCGTTCAGAGTATTCTTGAGATGCGAGTTGAAAGGAGCCAGCATAGTAGCGAGGGATCTCTTTTATCCTAAAGTTCATTTCAACTTTTTTCATTTCGAACAAAGTGAGAAATCTATCTCGGATTCTAGTTGAAGCTCAAGGTCTATCGTTCTATAGTTTACTTTGCCTACTACTTGAAACAAGCCGTTTCTTTCATAGCCACTTTCATTCCTGGGAGCTCTACTTACCTACCGTGCTATAGCTTGCTTGGCTCCCTCCCGGGCCGGGAGGCCCCGTCTTCGGGCATCGCGCTGCTGCCTTCTTCCTATCCTCGTACCTCGGATTGCCTATCGGCACCGCAACAAGTCAAAGGCGCTCAACCCAAAGACTGAAATCACATTCGATAGTTGATGCCTTAGCTATAGTTTGCTTTATGTCTCTTGGTTGAAGCAGATCGGTTTTTCTCGTGGTTGTAATTCCTTGTGTCAGGCTGCGCCTGCCTGCACGTGGGCTTTAACTATAAAACTATAGTCAAACTATAGTGGTATCAGAGTTCCCCTCCTTGGATAAGGAGGGGCAGGGGTGGTTTGATTCCACCAACTATAGAACTATAGCTTCAACTATAATTATAGCAGAAAATCCCCTCTTGAGAGGGGAAGGGGCGTGTTTTCCATAACTACAGCTAAGTGACTAAACAAACGACCAACCTTATCCATTATCCCTGAATTTATCTATCACCAGGTTGCTGAGTTTAGCGAGTATCAGTGGGAGAATAATAATAGCCATGCTGATGGCCAGTACTTTACGGATGTGTAGTTGCAGAATCAGGTTAGTAGCGATTCGGTCCTGGAGATCGTGGAGGAGCAGCTTTCCGGAGACGGTCATGGGTTTCCCTTCCAGCACATCGAGCACCGCACTGTAATTGCCTTTTTCGAGCTGGCGTTTCAGGTAACCCAGCACAGCATCTTTCGTGACCAGAATAGCCTGGCTGAGCTGGTCGTGCCGAACCTTTTCCCATTGTAACAGCCCCCGTAGTTGCTGCTGGGTATTGCCGGGTAAAAAAGCGCCCATGTGTATCATGATTTTACTCCATATATACAGGTATACGTATTTTTAAAACTATGGCGCGTTTACTTGTCCCGAATAAAAGCTAATTTTACGTGAAGTACCCTTTGAACAAAGCAGACATAACTTTAGTTATGAGTGAGATGAATTGCCAGATCGATCAGATGAACAAGAACTATAGCCCGAGCCTGACAGAATATAAGCGCCGGAAAACACGTGTAGTCAACATTGGTGGCATACCGATGGGCGGCGATTACCCGATCAGGGTGCAGTCGATGACCACGGTAGATACCATGGACACAGTTGGCTCTGTAGAACAGTGTATCCGGATGATTGAGGCGGGGTGCGAGTACATACGCATTACGGCGCCAAGTATTAAGGAAGCTGAAAACCTGAAAAACATCAAAGAGGAATTACGCAGACGCGGCTACAATGTACCTCTTGTTGCGGACATCCATTTTACCCCGAATGCTGCCGAAGTGGCGGCGCGTATTGTAGAGAAAGTACGTGTGAACCCGGGCAACTATGCTGATAAGAAGAAATTTGAAGTTATAGAGTATAACGACGAAACCTACAAGGCTGAACTGAACCGTATTCGCGAGCGATTTGTACCGCTGGTGCGCATCTGCAAAGAACACGGTACTGCTATGCGTATTGGTACCAACCACGGTTCACTTTCAGACCGTATTCTGAGCCGTTATGGCGATACGCCGCTGGGTATGGTGGAGAGTGCACTGGAGTTTATCCGCATCTGCGAGGCCGAAGAATATTATGACATCGTCATCTCGATGAAGGCATCGAACACGCAGGTAATGGTACAGGCGTATCGTTTGCTGGTACAGAAGCTCGATGAAGAAGGGCTACAGCCTTACCCGCTGCACCTGGGCGTAACCGAAGCCGGCGAAGCTGAGGATGGACGTATCAAATCCGCAGTCGGGATTGGTACCTTGCTGGAAGACGGGCTGGGCGATACGGTACGTGTGTCGTTGACAGAAGCGCCGGAAGCCGAAGCCCCTGTTGCGCAGGCCCTGATTGACCGCTATACGCACCGTGCCGAAAAAGCTGACCCGATCAAGCCGATCTGTAATGTTCCGATAGATCCGTTCCAGTACCACCGCCGGGAAACCATTGAAGTTGAAAATATCGGTGCGCAGAATGTACCCCGTGTTATAGCTGACCTGAGCCGTCTGACCGATGTGCAGTACGCCGATCTGAAATGTGTGGGACACCTGTATTCCATGTTGCTTGATAAGTTTAACATGAACGACCAGGGTGCAGACTATATCTATACCGGCGATAATCCGATCTCGTTCATGTTGCCAAATGGCCTGAAAGAGATCGTAAACTATAGTTCGTGGCTGCAGTCGGAGAGGAGCGAGCACCGACACCCGTTGCTAACGGCTACAGAGTACCTGGCTAATTCAGAGCGCGACGCCAAACTTAACTTTATACTTGCTACCATTCACGATCTCACAGCAGAATTTATAGAACAGGTGAAGACCGATGGTGCTGCTGTACTAATGCTGCATACTACCAACGAACACGCCATGCCGGAGCTGCGCAAGTGCTTTTTCAGGCTGATGAACAATGGGATTCAGGTACCGTGTATCATTAAACGTGCTTATGGCGAGCTCACAGCAGACCAGATTCAACTATACGCCTCAACAGATATAGGTGGCCTGCTGATCGACGGTTTAGGAGACGGCGTGCTTCTGAGTACAGAATTACTGCCGGAACAAGAAAAATCTGCTGAGCTGCAAACGATAGATACGCTGAATAAACTGAGCTTCGGCATACTGCAGGCGGCCCGTACGCGCATGAGCAAAACAGAATACATTAGCTGCCCGAGCTGCGGCCGTACCCTGTTCGACCTGCAGGAAACCACTGCCATGATCCGTAAGCGCACAGACCACCTGAAAGGCGTAAAGATTGGCATTATGGGCTGCATTGTAAACGGGCCCGGCGAGATGGCTGATGCAGACTATGGCTATGTTGGTGTCGGAAAAGACAAAATAGCCCTGTACCGCGGTCAGACAGTCATCAAAAAATCAGTGCCTGCCGACCGCGCCGTTGATGAACTAATAGAACTGATACGCGAAGACGACCGCTGGATTGAACCTGTAAACCTGGAAGCGTAAGCCTGCTTTATGCAGCCGGTGCTGGGTACAACTATAGATGCAAATACGGCTGCAACTAAGCGTGTAGCCGCATTTGATCTCATTCGTGTATTTGCTGCTTTTTCTGTTATAGTAGTACATGTAGCTACTCCGGTAGTAAGAAGCAATGCCCCGGATACTTTGCTATGGTGGTCGGGCAATGTGTACGAAGCACTTTTCAGGTCCGGTGTACCGCTTTTTCTGATGCTTTCCGGAGCGTTATTATTGCCCAAGGCCACGGGGCTTACCTTCATCAAAAATAGGGTACTGCGTGTTTTCTTTCCTTTCGCATTCTGGACGCTCGTTTTTATAGTTGCCCGTCACAAACTGGCTGACATCACCTTCGCAGACTATAGTATAGGATTACTTAAGGGAGCAACCGGCTACTTCTGGTATGTGTACCTGATCATCGGAATCTATAGTTGTATGCCCCTTCTCAGAATAATACTGCAGAAAAGCGGCCTCACAGCCAGCGGAGCAATATTACTAATATGCCTGACCAGTATAGGCTGGTATGGGGTGCAGCTGTTGGCACCTGCCGCTGAAACAGTGCTGCGGTACATCATTTATGTAGAGTATGTGGTGCTGGGATATCTGCTCACAACAGTTAAGGAGCACGATTGGCTCGGCAAAAGAACGGTAAGCCTGCTGTTTATTGTAATTGGTTTTATAGGTACGCTGGCCGGCGCTTATTGTTATGCAGTTACGGTCGGCACCGAAGGCGAGCTGTTCTACGAGAGTGTCGGGCTGCAGATCATATTCAGATCTATTGGCATCTGGTTCATTGCTTTCAGGGTTATCCGCTATTTTTCAGCGTCTGTTATAAAAGTCATTACAAGATTGAGTAAATTTACTTTTGCTGTATTTTTGATGCACCCGCTGGTAATAGACCATATACTGGTAGCCAGAATGGGAATATCCCTGAATTTTGAAGTGCCCGTGATTGGTATACCCATAGCAGCGGTACTTTGCTTTTGTATGGCAAGCGCTATGGCTTATTTGCTTGGTAAGTTGCCTTTAGGGAAATTTACTTACTGATACTGATGTTCTTAACCAGAGTAAACCCGTATTTAAACTATAACCTGTATCTATATGAAGGGACTATTTGACTTCACGGAAGTAGCGACTTACTTTTTTCGTAAAAAGGACCCGAAGCGTAAGAGTAATTTTAACCTGCGCGCCATGCATACCATCAATAAGATTTCGATCCTGATGTTTCTGGCTGCCATCATTTACTTTATCATAACGCATCTTTAACATCCAAAAAATAAAATAGTTGAAAGGAGAATCTTATGGTTCTCCTTTTTTTATTACATTGTATCCCGCTTTAAAAAAGAAGCACCAAACCCATGCACATTGAAGCCCTCAGAGAGTATTGTCTTGCCAAGCCTGGCACCACCGAAGAACTGCCATTTGACGAAGATACGCTGGTATTTAAAGTGTGCGGAAAGATGTTTGCACTTTGCAGCATATCAGAGTTTGAGAACGGCATCGCCCTGAAATGCAACCCGGATGAAGCAGTGGAGTTGCGGGAAAAGTACCCGCAGGTAAAGCCCGGCTACCACATGAGCAAAAAGCACTGGAACACGGTTTTACCGGAAGCGGGTTTACCAGAACAATTGCTGTTGCAGATGATTGATGCCTCGTACAACTTGGTGGTAGCCAAGCTGACGAAAGCACAGAAAATGCAACTGGGTTCCTGATTGCAGCACCGGACTTTAACATAAGTTGTCCGGGACCGTAAAAACTGCTTACTCAGTTCCTGAAGGAAAGCGCACTGATGTAGTTCGTAGTGAAAAACATGCATTTCGCACTAAATTTTGGTTCGCTTATCTTATAAATTCAGTTTTTTTAATTATAATTGACACCACACCTTAGATTAATTTATGCATTTCGAAAATGAAGTTGGGGTTAAGATCCGGAACGACTGGCAGAAGGCGGGTTTAAACCTGCTTTATACATCCGGATTCCTTTTTAATGGCTATGAGAGCTTTTTTAAACGCTTCAGCCTTACCACACAGCAGTACAATGCGCTGCGCATTCTAAGGGACCATTACCCACGACCGATCTCTACCTCAGGTCTTCGTGAGAAAATGCTGGATAAGATGTCGGATACCTCGCGCCTGGTTAGCAGACTGAACGGAAAAGGGTTTGTGGAAGTAAAACAGAACCCGCATGACAAGCGACTGGTGAACATCGTGCTTTCGGAGAAGGGGCACACCCTGATGGAAACAATAGACCCTGAGCTTACCCTGCTCGACAGCCTGATGCAAGGCCTTAGCGAAGAGGAAGCCGTACAGTTAAGTCAGCTGCTAAACAAAGTACGTGCATCCATTAAAACTGCATCACGGCGCATACGGGCAGCAGCTCCCATAGAAACGAACTAAACCGTTCTGAAAGAACTATAGATCTTATAAAGGTGGCACTGGCAACAGGTCACCTTTTTTTGATGCTGCAAACTATAACTATAGCTCCCGGAAATGAAAAAGCCGCCAGGATGGGTTGCTGACGGCTTTTAGAAAGTTAGTTGGTAAAATGGAGCTTTATTATACTACCACATTGATGATTTTGTTAGGTACTATAATGATTTTCTTTGGTGCTTTTCCTTCAAAAAACTTGGTTACCTGTTCGTCTGCCAGTACAGCTTTCTCCATGGCCTCGCGCGGCGTGTCCAATGCAAAAGTCATCTTCGCACGGGTCTTGCCGTTTACTGAAACCGGGTACTCAAACGTATTCTCAACCAGGTACGCTGCGTTAAATTCCGGGAAGCTGGCATAGCTAATACTTTCAGAGTGGCCCAGTTTCTGCCAGATCTCTTCGGTAATGTGCGGGGCGTAAGACGACAGAAGTATAGTTAACGGCTCCAGTATGGAACGTTTGTTCGTCTTCAGCTGGCTAAGCTCATTTACACAGATCATAAATGCCGGCACCGATGTATTGAACGAGAAACGCTCGATATCTTCTTCCACCTTCTGGATGGTTTTGTGCAGCAACTTCATTTCTGCGGCAGTCGGTGTCTCGTCGCTAACTATAAAGTTGCCATCCTTGTCATGGAAGAGCTTCCAGTACTTTTTCAGGAACTTGTGTACGCCGTCCATGCCATTGGTATTCCAGGGTTTGAATTGCTCCAGCGGACCCAGGAACATCTCGTACATACGCAGCGTATCGGCACCCATTCTGTCCACCAGGTCATCCGGGTTCACTACGTTGTACTTCGACTTCGACATCTTCTCAATTTCAACGCCAACGTTATACTTACCGTCTTCCAGTATAAATTCCGCATCAGCATTTTCAGGTCTCCATGCCTTGAAAGCTTCAAGGTCCAGCACATCGTTCTCAACTATATTTACATCGACGTGCAGCTGCGTTGTTTCGTACTGATCTTTAAGACCATAAGAAACATACTTGTTAGTGCCGTTAATGCGGTACACAAAATTTGAACGGCCCTGGATCATGCCCTGGTTGATCAGCTTTTTGAATGGCTCTTCTTCTACCACTAAGCCCAGGTCAAACATAAACTTGTTCCAGAAGCGGGAGTAAAGCAGGTGACCGGTTGCGTGCTCTGAACCACCGATGTACAGGTCTACATTGCGCCAGTAGTCGATCTTGTCTTTTGCTGCAAATTCGGTGTTGTTCTGTGGGTCCATGTAGCGGTACCAGTACCAGCTGCTGCCTGCCCAACCCGGCATGGTACTCAGTTCATACTCATACTGGTTTTCATACTTCCAGTCCACGGCGCGGCCAAGTGGCGGCTCACCGGTTTCTGTTGGCAGGTAGGCATCAATCTTTGGCAATTCTAATGGCAATTCATCGTCTGTCAGCAAGTGCGGAATGCCATCTTTAAAGTAAACCGGAACCGGCTCGCCCCAATAACGCTGGCGGCTGAACACGGCATCGCGCATACGGTACTGCACGCGGCCTTTGCCCACGCCCAGTTCTTCGGCCTTGGCAATACCAGCTTTTATAGCATCTTTCACATCCAGCCCATCCAGGAAACCGGAGTTGATGATCTTACCTTCTTTGGCTGCATAAGCTTCTTCTGCTAAGTTACCACCAGCAACCACTTCTTTTATAGGCAAGTTAAAGTGCTTAGCAAACGCATAGTCACGGCTATCATGACCTGGTACAGCCATTACCGCACCAGTACCGTAACCAGCCAAAACATAATCGGCAATCCAGATCGGCACGCGCTCTTCTGAGATCGGGTTAATGGCGTAAGCACCTGTAAACACACCGCTCACAGTTTTTACATCCGTCATACGCTCGCGCTCCGAGCGGTTCTTGGCTACCTGCACATATGCTTCTACAGCTGCGCGCTGCTCGTCTGTGGTAATCTGGGCAACCAGGTCATGCTCCGGCGCCAGCACTACAAACGATGCCCCGAAAATGGTGTCGATACGCGTTGTAAATACCTTAATATGACCATCACCTTCAATGGCAAAATCCAGCTCGGCACCAACCGATTTACCGATCCAGTTGCGTTGCATTTCTTTTACAGGCTCCGGCCAATCTATAGTTTCTAAACCCTGAAGTAAACGCTCGGCGTAAGCCGTGATGCGCATCATCCACTGGCGCATTTTCTTGCGCTCAACAGGGTAACCGCCACGCTCCGAAACTCCACCCACTACTTCGTCATTCGCCAGTACCGTACCCAGTGCAGGACACCAGTTTACAACCGCTTCAGCCACATAGGTCAGTCTGTACTTTAGAAGCATTTCTGCCTGCTGCTGCTTGTTCATGGCTTTCCAGTCTTCGGCTGTGAAGGCAGGCGTGTCTTCGTCGCAGGCGGCGTTTACGTTGGCGTTACCATTGGCTGCAAACTCAGCAATCAGCTTGTCTATCGTTTCCGCTTTGTCAGTGCTATAGTTATAGTAGCTGTTGAACAGTTGCTTAAAGATCCACTGCGTCCATTTGTAGTAGTTCGGGTCAGAGGTGCGCACTTCGCGTTCCCAGTCAAAAGAGAAACCGATGTTTTTGAGCTGTTCTACATAGCGGGTAATGTTCTGCTCTGTGGTAATGGCCGGGTGCTGACCAGTCTGGATGGCATATTGCTCGGCTGGCAGACCAAATGAGTCAAAGCCCATCGGATGCAGCACGTTAAATCCTTTCAGGCGCTTGTAACGGCTCACTATATCAGAAGCAATGTAACCAAGCGGGTGACCTACGTGCAGGCCGGCACCAGACGGATACGGGAACATATCCAGGGCGTAATACTTTGGTTTATCGTTGCTTTCGTTGGCTTTAAACGTCTGGTTCTCTTCCCAGTAACGCTGCCATTTTTTCTCAATCTGATTGAAATTATACTCTGACATAGTTTATCGTGTATTCGCTTTAATCTTTCCTAAACCGCTAAGTTAATTGTTGGAAGGCTAAATGGCTAAATTGTTAGATGGTTAAATTGCTTTTTGTGCTCTTAACTATAAACAACAATTAAACAATTTAGCAATTCAACAATCAATAGTAACTTTGCAGCTTTACAATTGAACTTTAGAAATGGAAAAATACGATCTGCTGGATGTGCCGCACCTGATTTATGTAATGGACCCGATGTGCTCGTGGTGCTATGGTTTTGCGCCGGTGTTGCACCGCATAAAACAGGAGCAGAAAGGCAAACTAAATTTTAAATTGGTGCTGGGCGGACTTCGTGCGAATACAGAGCCGATGGATGCAGAAAATGTAGATAAAACTAAACAGCACTGGCAGGATGTAGAGCAGGTTACCAACCAGCCATTCGACTATAGTTTCTTCGACAGAACCGACTTTATTTACAATACCGAACCCACCTGCCGTGCTGTCATCACAATGCGTTACCTGAAGCCGGAAGCTGAACTGGAAATGGCCGAGAAAGTACAGACTGCTTTTTATGCCGGTAACAATGATGTAACCAACGCTGCGGTGCTGGCTGAAATAGCGAGTACTTTTGGTATTGAAGAAGATGCTTTTCTGGAGAAGTTCAGCTCAGAAGATATGCTTGCCAAAACGCAGCAGGATTTTGTGATCGCGCGTCACCTGCAGGCCGTAGCTTTCCCGAGCATCTATATCCTGAATGGTCATGAGGTAAATCTGCTGAGCCGTGGCTACCGCACGTATGAGGCCATGAGCAAACTGATAGAGAACGCATTGGAGCAGATCAACCAGCAGTTTAAGTAAACTATAGTTTATCGATTAAAGCTGTCCTGCGTATGGCTACATAAGGTGAAGCAGTATACCTTATGAGAGCACATCGAAACAGCACAGGCCTTTGCCAGGTTACCGGAAAACATTTGCCCATGCAGCAATTGGTAGTCGGGGCTGATATACGCAAGAACATCCTGAAACTGCTAAAGGCCGATTACCCTACCTTTGATGAGAAAGGGTATGTGTCTGTTGCCGTGCTGAACCAGTACCGCAACAAGTACCTCGAAAATATGCTGACAAGTGAGCTGGGGGAATTGTCGGAGCTGGAAAAAGAAGTGATCCAGAGCATAAATGAACACGAGGTGCTCTCTTCTAACATAGAAACAGAACTGTCCGAGAACCTGACATTAGGGGAGCGGGTGTCTGATAAAATTGCTGAATTTGGCGGCAGCTGGACGTTTATTCTGCTCTTCTTTTCATTCCTTTTCCTTTGGATGGCCGTGAATGTATACTTTGTAGCTACCCGTCCTTTTGATCCTTATCCTTTTATTCTTTTGAACCTGATCCTTTCGTGCCTCGCTGCCATACAGGCGCCGATTATTATGATGAGCCAGAACCGCAAAGAGGCAAAAGACCGCCAGCGCTCAGAATATGATTACCAGGTAAACCTGAAAGCGGAACTGGAGATACGCCTGCTGCACGAAAAAATTGATCACCTGATCATCAACCAGAACCAGCGCCTCATCGAGATCCAGCAAATTCAGGTGGACCTGCTGGAAGACATTATGGTGGGCTTAAAAAGCAAAAAACATTAACCGGCCACGTAGCTCCGGACCGGGTCAGTGCCGTTCCAGGTACCGACTGTTTTAAGAGGGATGAACCGCGCAAAGAGTTCTTCGGAATACCAGTTTTCGGAGCGGGTGCGTTTGATCACTTCCTGGTGCCTGGGGTTGCGGTAAGCATAGTTTTTCATAGCCTCTGCACTTTCCCAGATACTGAACGTTGCCTGCCGTACAAGCGGTAATTCGCCTAAGCCGATCGAACAAAGCAGGCCTTGCGCATCATCCAGCGCCTTACTCGACTGCGGCACAAACCGCCAGAAATTAGGCAGAGCCTGCAGATTGATGCTTGCGCGTGTGAGCACCGCAATTGGCCCCGAACTATAGTTGAGGCTTTCAGCAGGCGTGAAGGGCTCTTTTTTGTCCCATTGCCCGTGGCTTTGCAAAGTCTGCAGGTAGCAGGTCCAGCTTTCGAAGGTGTGCTGTTGGTACTCCTGCATCAACCCGGAACTACAAAAGAAATTCTCTGCCGCCGCTTCATTTTCCCAGGTACAAAGCAGGCCGTACCTGTAAAAGTTGGGTTTAATGCTGAAGCCTCTGCCATGTCCGCTTCCCAGTAGTTTATAGAACAATAAGCCCGGAACGGTGGCCAGCTTTGGTGCGGAGGTTCCCATTTGTGCCAGTCCCCAACGCAGGTGGCCTTTTTTAATGCCAAACAGGGTGAGCGTGGTAAGGCGCGGGGCAATTGCTATAGTTGGCTGCAATGGATTAGAGTAGTTGGTTGCTGGTTGTTAATTGAAAGTAAGGTAATCATTGTGAAATGAACTGCAAAAAAACACCTGCCGAACGGGAGTAGGGCAGGTGTTGCTTTCAAGCTATAGGTACTCTTTTATACTTACAGGTTGATCTTTTTGTTTTCGCCCGGGTCGGCACGCTCACCGGTAATGGCAGCTTTTACTACGCCATATAAATGTACCATAGCACTGCTCGGCGAGTCCCAGTATTCGGCTTTATCAATTGTTACTTTAATCAGGCCGATGTTCGGGTCATCCTTTCCTTCCGGAAACCATGCTTTCATGGCCGGGTTCCATAGTTCGTCAATCTTGGCTTTGTCTCTGCTTATAGTTGCCCTGCCCGACACCGAAACATATAGCTGATCATCTGGTCTGGCGTAACTTAAGTTAACATGCGCATCGTTCTGCAGCTCGTGTGTTTTAGCCGATTCATAACCTGTAAAGAACCATATCACGCCATCTTCTTTTATCTGCATGTTGCGCATCGGGCGACTTCGCAGACTGCCGTCGTCATCGGCAGTGGTCATCATGGCGGTGTCTATATCTTTGATCTTATCTATCAGTTTCTGTAAGTCGGTTTTCTGGTCGTTGCTCATAGTTTTATGTTGTTGGATTTGTGTGTTTTGCTTACGCGCCTTACTTACAAAGGGTTTATAAGCCATAGTTTATACCTTTGTAACAAAGCACAGTATAAGTTGTTTAAAACGCTGTACCTAACGTTACTGATTTGAACTATCTCGCCCATTTATACCTGTCCGGAAACGATGAAGAACTGCTGCTTGGCAACTTTATAGCTGATGCTGTAAAAGGCAAACAGGCAGCAAACTATAGTACCGGTATAGCACGGGGTATTTACCTTCACCGTTTCATCGACAGCTATACCGACACGCACCCTATAGTTGCAGAAACCAAAGCCCGACTGCGGGAGCGGTATAAGAAATACGCCCCGGTAGTAGCCGACCTCTTTTATGACCATTTCTTGGCAGTTAAGTTTGAGCACTATGCAGCCGAATCCCTGGCCGGTTATACTCAACGCACCTACCATTTGATCAACAGCCATTTGCCAACACTACCAGCTAAAGTACAGCATTTCTTCCCGTATATGATGCAACAGAACTGGCTCCTGGGCTATGCCGAAATTGAAGGAATAAGCCGCGCCCTAACCGGCCTCAGCCGCCGCACCAGTTTCGAATCTAACATGGAAACAGCAGGAGAGGAGCTGGCCTTAAACTATAGTTCGTACCAACAGGAATTCGAATCCTTTTTTCCGGAACTGGTAAATTATGTGGAGGGAGTGAAGACTGAGTTGTTTAAGCGGTAGTGGTTACTTTACCTTAGTTTCCTGTTAAAAACAGTTTGTCTGAATAAGGATTTTCAGGATTACCTCACCCCAGCCCTCTCCTAAAAACAGTAGAGGGAGACTATTCTAGTCGCTATAGTTAGGCTTTAGTTCTATAGTTGCTGCTTAAACACCCCTGTAGTCCCCTAAAGGGGACAATCTCTGCCTTGCTAAAGTTGACAACTATTAGTTCCAGAGTTACAGACCGAGAGCAGGCAGGCGCAGCCTGCCCCACGGAATTACAACCAGGAGAAAAACTGAACTACTCTAACGAAAAGACAATAAAGAGACTATAGTTTAAGCAGCAGCTATCGAATGTGTTATCAGTCTTTGGGTTGAGCGCCTTTGACTTGTTGCGGTGCCGTGAGGCAATCCGAGGTACGAGGATAGCAAGAAGGCAGCAGCGCGATGCCCGAAGACGGGGCCTTCCGGCCCCGGAGGGAGCCAACCAAACTATAAGACAATGGGTTAGTAAAGCTCCCAGGAATAAAAGAAGCTATGAAAGAAAAGGCTTGTTTCCAGCAGTAGGCAAAGCAAACTATAGCACCAGACGCTAGCAGGAGCTGCGCACGCTGCTAGGTCTTTACTAAACCTATAGGCTGAGATAGATTTCTCGCTACACTCGAAATGACAGTAAAGATTTGATCCACAACTATAGGATATATAAGATGTCTCGGTTTTGCCCGACATGACAAAGACGGAACTATAGCGCATATAAAACCCTCAACTTGCAACCCTTATGAAAAGTCATAGCAACAAAAAAGCAGCATGAGAATTAACCCGTGCTGCTTTTTAAAGAAATATTAAGTACCTATTAATGATGGTGATGACCGCCTGGACCGTGTACGTGACCGTGCTCTAACTCTTCCTTGGTAGCTTCACGAACCTGGGCAACTTTACCTTTAAAATACAGTTCTTTACCAGACAACGGATGGTTGAAATCCATCGTTACGGTAAAATCTGTTACTTTGGCAACACGACCCTGTAACTGGTTTCCTTCGCTGTCTGTCATTGGTATAAAATTACCTACTTCCAGCATGTTGTCGGGCACAGCGCCTTCTACTTCAAACACATTCATTGGTAGTTCTACAACAGCGTTATCATCGAACTCGCCGTAGCCTTCTTCTGCATCCAGCTTAAACTCGAAGTTATCGCCTTCGCTCAGGCCATTCAGGTTATCTTCAAACTGGTCGGGCAGGCCGCTCATGCCGAAGATAAAGGCCATTGGCTGCTCTTCGCTGGCTACTTCTACAAGGCTCTGCTCACCGTTTTCGTTCTGTATTCTTAACTCATAAGTGAGCGTTACCACTTTGTTTTTTTCAATTTTCATAATGTATCGTTCATGTGTTTGAGGTCGGCAAGGTAAGTATTTATACTTGCAATCGCAGACTTCGGTTCAAATTATAGTTCGGTCAGTTCCCAGGCGCTGCGGTAAGCGTTTATACGCTCGGTATACTTCAGAAACGCCTCGTAGAACGGATGATGCGATAGTGTAGCGCTGTCGCCAACTATAACCAGTTTCTTTTTGGCGCGGGTCATGCCCACGTTCATGCGGCGTATATCGCTCAAAAAACCTATTTCGCCGGTCTCGTTGCTGCGCACCATACTGATGTAGATTATGTCGCGCTCCTGGCCTTGGAAACTATCCACCGTACCAATCGAAAGCTCGCGTTTCTGGTATAGTTCGTGCAAGAGTGGCATGTGCTCTACTTTGTCCTGCAGGTAATTGATCTGGGCACGGTAAGGCGCTATTACCCCAATGCGCAGCGGCGCCACTTCTTCGTCCTGTTCGTAATCTTTTAGCAGCGCCTGCAGGTGGTTCAGCAACAGGTCCGCCTCTTCGGGGTTGGCCGAGCTTTGCGCTTCGGGGTTCACTACTTCGTTATAGCCACATCCGGCGGTATCAACAAACTCTACGGCCAAGCCGGGTTTAAAGAACGTGTCATAGCCATGCAGGTCGCTGCTGTGTACGCTTTCGTGGGCCATTAATTCACCGTTGTAGAACTGCTCGTTCGAGAATTGCATGATGTGGTGGTGCATGCGGTACTGCGTTTTCAACATCACCGATACGTTGGGCTGGCGTTCGATGCACTTCTCGAACAAAGTTTTACCTAATCCTTTCTGCTCTGCAAAAAAGGACTTAACCGTAGGTGGCAACTGACAATGGTCGCCGGCAAGCACAACTTTGTTTGCTCTGGAAATAGGAACCCAGCAAGCCGGTTCCAGCGCCTGGGCAGCTTCGTCTATAAAAACAGTGTCGTAGGTGAGGTGGCGGATGGCTTTGTTGGCTGCGCCTACCAGCGTACACGTAATTACCTGCACATTTTCCAGCAGGTCTTCGGTAATGTAATGTTCTATGTTATCAGCTTCGTCCAGCAGGCGGTTGCTTTCGGCTTTGTACATCTGGCGCTGCAGACGCTCTTCGTGGCCAAACTTACGCTTGTACTGGAAGGCCATGCGCTTGTATTCTTCTGCCGTTTTTCGCACCGTTTTCAGGTCTTTGTAGGCCTTGTGGTCCATGATCTGCGCATCCAGGGTATGCTCCAGCAATACATCCGACACGCGCGACGGATTACCGATACGGATTACGTTTACACCTTCGTTGGCCAGCTTTTCGGTAAGCAGGTCTACCGCAGTGTTGGAGGGAGCCGTTACCAGCAGGCGCTTCTGGGTTTTTAAAGTATGTAGTATAGCCTGCACCAATGTGGTGGTTTTACCAGTGCCGGGAGGGCCGTGAATGATGGCGACATCCCTGGCTTGTGCTACCTTGCGTACCGCTTCGTTCTGGGAGTCGTTCAGTACCGGAATCTCGTCTACCTGCACATCGGTAAAGGTGGGCTCTTTGATGCCCAGCAAAATATCGCGCAGCTCGGCTAACCTTGATTTGTACGCTTCGAGCACCTTCTTCATGGCGATCTCCATCTCGCGGTAGCTCATCTCATCAAAGGTCAGGTCGATGCCCAGCTTACCACCATCCACCCATTCCGGCAGGTCCTCTTTGTTGGTAGCCAGCTGTATTTTGTTGCGCTTCAGGCCAACTATAACACCACTTAAATTTTGTCGTTCGCCGGAATTGCTGAATAGGGCTGCCGCCTTTCCCGTCTGAAACAGGTGCAGGTCGTCGCGGCCCGAGGTGCGTTCCACTTCTATAACTACCTTGTTCCCGAAACCGATCTCTTCTTTAACTATAGTTACCGGATACCAGCAAAAGCCCATTTCCTTGCGCTCCTGTATGGTGCTTTTCAGGCTCTTAAGTTTATACTGTTCGCGGTCTTCTTCCTGTTCAATTTTCAGCAGGTGTTGTACCTGCAGCAGTTCTTCAAAAATATCTCTCATTTACATCAAAAATAAGGGCTGGAATCTTCACGCCAGCCCTTGCCTTGTATCAGCTATAGTATACGTGTTCCTGCCATCTGGCAAGGAAACTATAACAAAAAAAATGCCTGTATTAATTCCGTTTTTATAAGCTGAAGTTATAACTGGTTGGCAGCTTTGCGGCGGGTTGTTTTGGCTTTGGCATTCAGCTTTGCCTTGGTTTTGCTGAGGCTCACCTGTAAAATGATGGCGTATAGCAATAAAATAGCCGCCGCCACAGCCAGCACCGTAATTACCTTGTCTTTTCCATAGCGTTTTTCGTCCGCTTCCTTTACCTGTAGTTGCAGGTCGGCTATCGTTCGCTCACGTTTTTTCAGCTGGCTTTGCAGGGTATTTATCTGGCTCTGCAGTCCTCTGATACGTTCGTTTATCTGGCGCTGATCTACTACAATCTGTTTGCCAGCCCGCTGGTTTTCTACAGTGCTTTTCGCGATCGTTTTTATACTGGCCTCTTTTACGGCTGCAATCAGTTCCGAATCTTTTTTAATCAGCTCTTTCAGGGTATCGATGATGTTGAGGAGGTCTTTTTTAGACTTGTTTCCCCAGAAACTGTTGTTCTGCTGGTTCAGGTACTGGTATTCGAGCACCAATTGCTCGCGCTCGCTCATCAGGTGGGCAATCTTGTTTTCCTGCTGCTCCTGTTTCTTTGCTTCGGCCGTATCCTGCGCCTGCACAGTTGTAAAAATGGTACATAGCAGCACCAACAGCGTTCCTAACTTTTTCTTCATCTTTTTATACTTGCTATGCTATATACACGCAATTAACTAAATGATATTGGATGTTGCCTGAAATATTTTGTCAAAAATGGCTGTGGCGGTGCTTTTATAGTTGATAAACATCATTTTGCAAATTGCGTAATGCGGCTAAATTTGCAACAGATAATCAGCTACAAAATAAACTATAGGATATGAAGAAATTAGTGATGGTGCTGGCCCTGGCCGGTTTTATGGGAGCAGGTGCTGCCCCAGCGTTTGCCTGCGAAGGCGGTAAGTGCAAAATGGAGCATTCCGACAAAGACAAGAAAAGCAAAAAAGGCAAAAAGGCTGATGCCACAGCTGAGAGCTGCCACATGGCTAAGCCAACTGCCGATGGTAAACCGGCCGAAAAACCAGCCTGCTGCATGAAAAAAGACACCGCCAAGGCAGACGCAGCTAAAGACGCCAAAGAAACAAAGACTCAAAAATAATTTACCCCAACTTTTAGCCAACCTGAAAAGCCTACTGCCCAAGCAGCAGGCTTTTTTGTTTTAATTTGCGTTTGATACCCAGATTTTAACTCTTAACTTTCAACTCTTAACTACCAACTATAGCCTATACCATGAAGCAATATTTAGACCTGATGCAGCACATCTTAGATAACGGTGTGAAGAAAGAAGACAGAACCGGAACCGGCACCTTAAGCGTTTTTGGCTACCAGATGCGCTTTAGCCTGGCCGATGGTTTCCCGCTGGTTACCACTAAAAAAGTGCATCTCAAGTCTATTATACACGAACTGCTGTGGTTCCTGAAAGGCGATACCAATATTGCGTACCTGAAAGAAAATGGCGTAAGCATCTGGGATGAGTGGGCCGACGAGAACGGCAACCTGGGCCCGGTGTACGGCTCGCAGTGGCGCAGCTGGCCAACGCCCGACGGCCGCCACATCGACCAGATCACGCAGGTAGTAAACCAACTCAAAAACAACCCCGATTCGCGCCGGATTATAGTGAGCGCCTGGAACGTAGCCGAGATCGAGAACATGAAGCTGCCGCCATGCCACGCCTTTTACCAGTTCTATGTTGCTGAAGGCAAACTGAGCTGCCAGCTATACCAGCGCTCTGCCGATGTGTTCCTTGGTGTGCCCTTCAACATTGCATCCTACGCTTTACTGGTATTGATGATGGCGCAGGTAACAGGGCTGGAGCCCGGCGAGTTTATCTGGACAGGCGGCGACACGCACTTATATACCAACCACCTGGAGCAGGCGCAACTACAGCTTACCCGCGAACCACGTGAGTTACCAACGATGGTCATTAACCCCGATGTGAAAGATATTTTCGACTTTAAGTTTGAAGACTTTGAACTGGTAAACTATAACCCGCACCCGGCTATTAAAGCACCTGTGGCGGTGTAGGTAGCTATAGTTATAGTGCAGATAACAGGAGTAAGTACTCCTGTTATATCATAGTTAGGGTAAATAAAATTGATGAATATGTTTCTGAAACTGCTCTTTGGTAAATCAATTAAAATTGAGGATAAAAAAATAGGTGAACTAAAGACAAGGATAAAACGGGATAACCCTTCAATCAACTATACATGGACAAGTGCAAAGTTAGTCGCAAGCCAAAAGAAAGAAACCTGTTTCATCATTGAAGGAAATTCAGTTGGACCACATAAGCAGCAGCTGAATGCGATCTACTTTATAGTTGACAATTTAGAAAATTTAGTTTGTGATGTAATGACTAAACTTCCAGAAAAGTCAGCTTACAAAGATGTACTTCAAGGAGAATGGAAAGAGGAATTATATCTATCAGCCATATACCCGACCGATATATGGCACCCTAGGTTTGAGTTAACATTTGAGCAACTTGACGATAAGGCTTTAGGTTATATCTCAGTAATGTGGGAGAACGGGAACATTACAGAAATCGAAGTAGAGTAAAATTACTATTCCCTAACCACAGCCATAAGCCAGCTGCGCCGCCTTATGGCCAAATCCGTTAGCTCAATCCTTATAAAACATTCCTCCCAAATACCAGTTTATAAGCAAAACTAACTTACCCAAACTATGAAATTAAAAGCTTTGTTAACCTTTGTTTTTGCGCTGGCTATCGTACAGCTACAAGCCCAGCAGCAGAAACCCGATATGATCAAAACTGATCAGGGCCAGCTGAAGGTACAACCCATTACACACGGGTCGCTGGTGCTAAGCTGGAACGGTAAGAATATTTACGTAGACCCGTATGGTGGTGCCGAAGGCTACAAAACAATACCCAAAGCCGATGTTGTTTTAATAACTGACATTCACGGCGACCACCTGGATGCCAAAACGCTGGACGGCCTGGACCTAAAAGGCGCGAAAATGGTTGTGCCACAAGCCGTAGCCGACCAGTTACCGGAGAAGTACAAAGCGCAGGCTATCGTTATCGGCAACGGCGAAACTACCAACCAGGCTGGCATTTCCATAGAAGCCATCCCGATGTATAACCTACCAGAAACAGCAGATTCGCGGCATCCGAAGGGCAGGGGCAATGGCTACATTTTAACGATGGGCGGCAAACGCATCTATATTTCCGGCGACACAGAAGACATACCAGAGATGCGGGCTTTAAAGAATATTGACGTGGCTTTTGTGAGCATGAACCTGCCATATACCATGGACATTGACCAGGCTGCTAGTGCGGTTCTTGAGTTCAAACCTAAAGTAATTTATCCTTACCACTACCGCGGCACCGAAGGCCTGGCCGATGTGGAAGCATTTAAGCGCATGGTTAACGAAAAAGATAAAAACATTGATGTAAGGCTCAGAAACTGGTATCCAAATCAGCAGCAAGAGAAGAAATAAATCCAAACTATAGTTTACAAAGAGAGCACAGGTCAGCGGCCTGTGCTTTTTTTATATCTGTACTTTGTATTAATTTCTGTAATTTCAACTCATCTTTCAACCTAATTTACAACCACTTGAAACAAACTTTACGCACAGCGGGCACCTTGCTGGTTCTGTTAGGGTGTACTTTTACAGCTATAGCCCAAACTACTGACAGCCTGACAACCCAACAGGTACAAGGCGTTAAAACAGATGAGGTTACAGGTACTCCTTATGGTACCAGAAACGAATCTGAAATAACAGATGCCAGATTAACTAAGGCCTTAAACAAAGGCTTTATTACCACACCCGAACAGCTGCTTACAGGCAAGTATAGTGGGCTACAGGTTGTACAGGGCAGTGGTAAGCCCGGTGCAGCACAGCAAATGGTTTTTCGGAATGGTACCACTATCTACGGGTCAAATGCACCGCTTATAGTGATAGATGGTGTACCACTTTTAGATGCGACTTCTTCTAATCATGCAGGTTATCTTAGCTTCATCAATCCGTCTGATATGACTTCAGTGGTGCTGCTGAAGGATGCCGCGATTAATTCCGTATTTGGTGCCGCAGCTGCCAATGGTGTGCTGTATATTACTACGCTATCAGGAACAGGAAGCGCAAAGCCAAAAGTAACTTTCTCAACAACGGGGGCTGTTTCGTTCTTACCTGAAAAACATGATGTACTGAGTGCCGGACAATTCAGGGAGATAGTGCAACGGGAGTACCCGGACAAAGTGAATCTGCTTGGCAACCACACCACCGACTGGCAGGATGAAATTTACCGCAAAGCCTTCAGTCAGGACCATACTTTGCAGGTAAAGGGAAATGTTGGTGGTTTTGTGCCTTATGCCGTATCAGCTAATTACCTGAACCATAACGGCATCTTAAAAACATCGCAGCATCAGCGCACTTCAGTAGCACTTTCTGTTGCGCCGAGCCTGATCGATGAGCACCTGAAAATAAAGCTAAACCTGCGCAAAGCAGACCAGAAACTCCGTGTAGCCGACGAGAGGGCTATTTTGGCGGCTTTAACTTTTGATCCTACACAGCCGGTTCATGCGAATAACAACTATGGCAATTATTTTACTTACCTAACCGAGAACGGAGAAGCACACAATTACGCTACGCCTAACCCGCTGAGTTTACTGGAGCAGCGCCACGACCAGGACAAGAAAAATACGCTTTACGGGCAGGCACATGTAAACTATAAGCTGCATTTTCTGCCACAACTATCGGTTAATGCACGTTACGTGCTGCACAACCAGGACAACAATTACTCGTCGTGGCGACCTGCTGAAATGGCCAGCGTAAGCTGGTATAAAGGCTGGAAACAGAAAGATGACGGCAAGTTAAACTATAGCTTTAAGGAAGCTTACCTGGCATACGATCAGGAATTGAACAGCCTGAAAAGCGCCCTGTGGCTGGTGGCTGGCGCAAACTGGCAAACCCTGGACCAGGAGATTAACAACCACCCGGCATTTAACACAGAGGGTACCCAACTGACTGGCTATAGTTTCTCATCCAACAGCAGCAGCAAAAAGTCGGTTTATGGGCAGTTAGGTCTTACAGTTTTAGACAGGTACTCGCTAAACGCCAGCATCTCCAACTGGAAAACATACAGCTTGCCGGGTCTGGAAAATGCAGCTACATCTTTAGGAGCAGGAGTAGCATGGGAGTTAGGCCGGGAGAACTTCTTGGCAAATAGTCCGGTCATTAACTCGCTTAAACTATACAGCAACTATAGCCGCTTCCTTAACCCAGAGCATAGTTCCCTGCAATACAATAACCTGCTGCAACCTTCCGGTGTAAAACTGGAGTCGGTAAAGAAATGGAATGCCGGTTTAAACTTTGCCCTGCTTAATTCGCGCTTGTCAGGAAACGTAAACTACTATAGCACCACAACATCAGATATGTTCCTGCTGATCCAGCAGTGGAATGGCAATGGCTATAATTCCCGATATGTAAATGTAGGCGAATTTATAACTAATGGATTGGAAGCTGATCTGAACTATAAATTGTTGGCTACCGACAACCTTACTTGGAGCTTGGGAGCTAATGTATGGCATGGCACTTCTGAAGTAACATCGTTAATGAGAGAGCAGCAGTTGTATATCGTTAGCGCAGGTGGCAATAATAAAATGGTGCTGGGCCCCGGGCATCCATTAAATTCTTTTTATTTATATAAGCAATTGTATAACGAACAGGGGCAGCCTATAGAGGGCTCTTATGAGGTAGATAAGAATGGTAACCCAAAGCTTGAAGTAATGGGACAGAAAAGTCCTAAGTTACAGCTTGGTCTGCATTCTGATGTGTCGTATAAAAAGTTTTCGGCTTCTGTTTTAGTACGTGCTGCGTCGGGCCATAACGTATTTAACGGTATAGATTCAAATTACGGTAACCTGAGTTGGCTCTGGGGACCGGATTACCTGGAAAACATTTCGGGCAGCTATAACGAAACAGGTTTCAGCACACGCCAGGCAAGTTCGAGCTACTACCTGCAGGTCGCTGATTTCGTTAAACTGGAATACCTGCAACTTGGCTACCAGTTAGGCACCATCTGGAAAGACCGGGCCAATCTGAGCCTGACGGCTACCTTGCAGAATGCCTTACTATTTACGAAATACAAAGGTCAGAACCCCGAAGTACAAAGCGGTTTCGATTACGGCCAGTATCCTTATCCAACTACAGTTTCGGTTGGTTTGAAGATAGAACTATAAGTTGTAACAGCTATAAAATCAGAAGGCCCGGCATATATTCTCCGGGCCTTCTGATTTTATGGTTAATTCTAAATAACTAAATCCAGGCGTAGTCCTTGCACAAAATCTTTATCTGAGTTTACAGCTGTGCCGTTGATACTGGCTATAGTTCTGATGCCGGTTACATTACAGCTAAAAACAGAATCAGCTTTCAGTAAACTGGCTACATCAAAATAAACTTCTTTCGTTTTAATACCTACCTGATTTGTCCACTTCATTACATTTTGCCTTAAGATGCCCTGCACGCAGCCAGTATCTATAGCCGGTGTAAAGAGCACATCATTCTTAAGCCAGAAAATGTTGGACGAGATTAACTCTGAAACTTGTTGCTGACGATTAAGCAGGAGCATATCGTCAAAGCCTTTCTCTTTTTTCTCGATACCTGCCATCACATAGAGCAGCGCGTTCGGTCCTTTAAAAAAGGAGAAAGGGCTATAGTTGGTAGTTATAGTTTGGCAAATACCGATTTGTAAGGGAGCAGTTAGACTGGCAGTAGTCTGGACTATAGTTGCCAGCCAGTCGGTCTGGTTTGTTTCGGGCGTGTAAAGCCCTGTACCGCTGCGCCATAGTTTAAGTTTGATCCGGCCATAGTTTGTAGCGTTACTCTGTCCAGCCAGATGCAATAGTTGTTCTTCCAACTCTCCCGAAATTATAGTTGGGGGTAACTCCAGCTTTAGAACTTTAGCGGCCGCCTGCATTCTTGCCACATGGTCATCCCAGAAACGTAACTTTCCATTTGCAACTATAGCCGTCTCAAAAAAGCCATCATTAAACTGGAAAGCCCGGTTGGTAAGTGGTAGCTGTAGTTTCTGTTCCGGAATAAACTGGCCGTTGAAAAGCAGCATTTAGATTAGTTAAAAGTTTAGAGTTGAAAGTTAAGAGTTTTGAAAGTATTTCTAAAAGCTTTGCTAACCTTGCCCTCGCTCGCGTCCCGCGAGTGTGAGTTACTTGCGGACTCTGGCCGCTTTAATTCATACTTCAGATACTATTCACAAATTTGCTTTTCGGACATCCAGGTCCGGAAGCACTGTTCCAGGGGCAGCCTTGTTCTCGGTTATAGTTTACGCGGACGCGGACGTCCGCAGCAGAGAGGTTTCGGACACAGATGTCCGAAACAGCAATAATTTTATCTGCCAACAACTAATAACCAATCACCGAATCAATCCAAATCGCTTGCCCGGCATAGCTTTCACCATGCCTTTAAACTCCAGCGTCAACAGCACCGATGCCAGCAAACTCACCGGTATTTGGGTTTTCCAGCTGATGTTATCCATGTGTTCGTCCTGGGTTTGTACCAGCAGGTTCAGCACCTTCAGTTCTTCTTGTGAATAATCGTCAGGGGAGAAAGTGAGTGACTTTTGCTTCTTTGCCGCAGCTTCATCTTCTAAATCCCAGTTCAACAGTTCCACCAGATCCTGCACCGAGGTATAAATAGCGGCTTTATGGTTTTTGATGAGATGATTTGGCCCCTCTGAGACCGAGGATGTCACATTACCGGGTACGGCCATTACTTCTTTGTCGTAGCCATGTGCCAGGTCAGCAGTGATGAGTGTGCCGCTTTTTATAGTAGCTTCCACAACTATAGTACAGTCGCTCATGCCGGCAATAATGCGGTTTCGTGCAGGGAAACGTGGGGCATCGGGTTTGGTGCCGAAGATGTTCTCTGTCAGTAAGCCGCCCTGGGTCAGCATGCGCTCAGCATATTTACGGTGCACGGCCGGGTAAACTATTTCGGGGCCGCTGGCCATTACGCCTATAGTTGACAAACCTGCCTGCAATGCTGCCCTGTGTGCAATAATATCAACCCCATACGCCAGTCCGCTAACTACAAGCACATTATACGGAGCCAGATCAGCTACAATCTTCTCTGTAACGGCCTGCCCATAGTTGCTGACCTGCCGCGTGCCAACTATAGAAATAATGCGCCGCTGGTTGAGGTTGCCATTGCCCCGGAAGTATAAAAGGGTAGGAGCATCGGCAATTTGTTTCAGCCGGTCGGGGTATTGGGGAGAAGTATAGAACAGTAAATGCACGTCGTGCTCTTCCGCTTTCTTAAGCAGTTCTTCGGCCTGCAGCAAGGCCTGTTTTGCACCTTGTGTAAGATTTTTATAAGCCACCGGACCTACACCCGGAATTTTCTGCAGCTTCCCGGGAGGTGCATGAAACACCCCATGCGGAGAGCCACAGTAACTTACCAGTTGGCGTGTCAGCTGTGGCCCGATACCGGGAATCTGGGTAATGGCAACTTCGTAGAGGTTCTGGTTATCTCCCATAGTTAGAGAGATTACGCAGCAACTACGCTTTGGTGTTCAATTGACTTTTAATGCCTACCAGAAACTCACGAACTTTCTCCAGCGAGTCTATGATTTCCATCTTGTCCTTGGTCTGCACGGGCTTGTTTTTCAGTACATCTTTAGCACCTTGTATGGTATAGCCGCGCTCTTTTACCAGGTGGTAAACGGTACGAAGCGTTTCAATGTCTTTCTGGGCAAACTGGCGGTTGCCTTTCTTGTTCTTTTTAGGGCGAAGCTGCTCAAATTCTGTCTCCCAGAAACGGATCAGCGAAGGGGCAACATCAAACATAGCGGCTACTTCGCCAATGGTGTAGTACTGTTTCTCTATTTCTTTTTCTTTATAAGGCATAAGGCTACGGCTAAACTATAGTTTGGGCACAGTTAATTTTACTCCGGATGTTACCGTTTACAGCTAAAATATGCTACTTTTGCTAGTAATTGGCTCACCGGAACGCGAAAATTGCTCGTGCTTCTGAAAGGCAAAAATTCTATATTTTTTGTTCTTAAACAACAAGTATAGCAGATAGTATCTAAAGGCTTAATAATCATAGATGAACTCAGCTGAGATAAGACAAAAGTTCCTGGATTTCTTCGCTTCCAAGCAGCACCAGATCGTGCCTTCGGCTCCGATCGTGGTTAAAGATGACCCAACCCTGATGTTTATTAACTCGGGCATGGCTCCCTTTAAAGACTACTTTTTGGGCAACAAGCCTGCGCCTTATAAGCGCATCGCCGACACCCAGAAATGCCTTCGCGTGAGCGGTAAACACAACGACCTGGAAGAGGTAGGATACGACACCTACCACCACACCATGTTCGAAATGCTCGGCAACTGGTCGTTTGGCGATTACTTTAAAAAAGAAGCGCTGGAATGGTCGTGGGAACTGCTTACCGAAGTTTACAAATTGCCAAAAGACAGGCTGTACGTTTCCGTTTTCCAGGGTGATGCATCTGAGAATCTGCCTATGGACCAGGATGCCTACGACATCTGGAAGACCATGATCGCAGAAGACCGTATCCTGATGGGTAACAAAAAGGACAACTTCTGGGAGATGGGCGATACCGGTCCGTGCGGTCCTTGCTCTGAGATACACGTGGACTTACGTACCGATGAAGAGCGTGCGCAGGTGGATGGCAAAACTCTTGTGAATGCCGATCACCCGCAGGTAGTTGAAATCTGGAACAACGTATTCATGGAGTTTAACCGCCTGGCCGATGGCTCGCTGGTAAAACTGCCTGCACAGCACGTAGATACCGGCATGGGCTTCGAGCGTTTGTGCATGGCTATCCAGGGCAAGCGTTCCAACTATGATACCGATGTTTTCCAGCCGCTGATCCAGTTTGTGGCCAAAGAAGCCGGTGTAGTTTATGGCGAAAATGAGAAGACAGATATTGCCATCCGTGTAATTTCTGATCACATCCGTGCTATTGCCTTTACTATAGCCGACGGACAGCTTCCTTCTAACAACAAGGCTGGTTATGTAATCCGTCGTATCCTGCGTCGTGCAGTGCGTTATGGTTTCACTTTCCTTGATTTCAAAAAACCGTTCCTGTACAAACTGGCAGCCGTGCTAGCCGACCAGCTGGAATCTGTTTTCCCGGAACTAAAGCAGCAGCTGAGCTTTGTGCAACGCGTGATCGAAGAAGAAGAAAATGCTTTCTTAAGAACATTAGAGAATGGTCTGAAAAGACTGGATGCGCTGGAGTCTAAATTCAAAGAGAACGATAATACCATCGACGGCAAAACTGCCTTCGAACTATACGATACCTTCGGTTTCCCACTGGACCTGACCGCACTGATTGCCCGTGAAAAAGGTTTGACAGTGGACGAAGCTGGTTTTGGCGTGGAGATGGAGCAGCAGAAGAACCGTTCGCGTAACGCATCAGCTTCGGAGCAAAGCGACTGGGTTATAGTTCAGCCGGACGTAACGACCGAGTTTGTGGGTTACGACTGCAATGTTTCGGACTCACACATCGTGCGTTACCGCCAGGTAAAGACCAAGAACAAGAGCGAATATCACATCGTGCTCGACAGAACTCCTTTCTATGCGGAGAGTGGTGGACAAGTGGGCGATACCGGATATCTGGTTTCTGATTCGGAGCAAATTGAAGTACTGGACACCAAAAAAGAGAACGATCTTATACTTCATATAACTTCTAAGTTGCCGCAAAACATCGAAGCAGCTTTCCGTAGCGAGATCGATTTTGAGCGCCGTAACTATATTCGTAAGAACCACTCTGCTACACACTTACTGCATGCCGCTTTACGTAAAGTTTTAGGTGAGCATGTGCAGCAGAAAGGCTCACTGGTAAATGAAAAAGTACTGCGTTTCGACTTCTCGCATTTCTCTAAAGTAGAAGATGCTGAGTTAAGAGAGATAGAGCACATCGTGAACGAGCGCGTGCGCCAGAGTATACCATTGGAAGAGCAGCGTAACGTGCCAATCGCCGAAGCTAAGGAAATGGGAGCAACCGCCCTGTTCGGTGAGAAGTATGGCGAGTTTGTACGTGTGATCGCTTTCGACCGTGAACATTCGGTAGAGCTTTGCGGTGGTACACACGTGTACAATACCGGCGAGATCGGTTATTTTAAGATCGTATCTGAAAGCTCGGTAGCAGCCGGTGTGCGTCGTATTGAAGCCGTAACAGCTAAAATTGCTGAAGACTTTGTACAGGCCCAGTTAGATGAGTTACATGCCGTACGTGAAGTGCTGAATACGCAAAGTAATGTATCGGGTGCGGTGCAGAAACTACAGGACGACAACAAAGCGCTGCAGAAGCAACTGGAGCAATTCGAACTGAAGCAATTAAGCGGCCTGAAAGATACCTTGGCTCAGAAAGCACAGCAACTAAACGGCGTAAGCCTGGTAGCCGAACAAGTAGAAGTAAGTAACGCCGACCACCTAAAAAAGCTGGCATTTGATATGCGCCAGGTTGTAGACAACCTTATACTGGTACTAGCTGCTGAAATAGACGGCAAACCACAGATCGCGGTGATGCTTTCTGATAACCTAGTTACAGAAAAGAACCTGAATGCCAGTCAGATGGTACGCGAACTTGCCAAAGAAATCAAAGGCGGTGGCGGCGGCCAGCCGTTCTATGCAACTGCCGGTGGTAAAGATGCCTCAGGCTTACAGGCTGTGCCAGGCAAAGCAGTAGAACTTGTAAAATCTTTAATGAATAATTAGTAATGAGTAATGAGTAATGGCTTAACTATAATTAGTCATTACTCATTATCCATTAATCATTATAAAAATGGAAGAATCAATCAGAAATAAATACCAGGCGATCATCGGCTTGGAAGTGCACGCGCAGTTGCTGACAGAGAGTAAGGCTTATAGTTCTGACTCTACGGAGTACGGTATGCTGCCAAACACTAACCTGAGTGCCATCACGCTTGGTCACCCGGGTACATTGCCGCGCATCAATAAAACAGTGGTTGAGATGGCCGTGAAGATGGGGCTGGCTACCAACTGTAACATTACGCGCTACAACATCTACGCCCGTAAAAACTACTTCTATCCCGATCTTCCGAAGGGCTACCAGATCACACAGGATAAAACGCCTGTTTGTACGGCTGGTCATGTTATCGTGAAGGACGCCGAAGGCAACGACAAGCAGATCGGTATTACCCGTATTCACATGGAGGAAGATGCCGGTAAGTCGATGCACTTGGCAGGTGAGACCGAAACGCTGGTTGACTTTAACCGTGCCGGTGTTCCGCTGATCGAGATCGTGTCGGAGCCGGATATCCGTGATTCTGTAGAAGCTTACAACTACCTGACTGAAATCAAACGCCTGGTGAAGTACCTGGACATTTGCGATGGTAACATGGAAGAAGGCTCGCTGCGTTGCGATGCCAACATTTCAGTAATGCTGAAAGATTCTCCGTTGTGGGGTACGAAGGTGGAGGTAAAGAACATGAACTCCTTCCGTAACGTGCAGCGCGCTATTGAGCACGAGATCGAACGTCAGATAATGGTGCTGGAAAATGGCGGTACCGTAGATGGTGAAACCAGAAACTTCGACGCGAATACTGGCACAACTACGGCCATGCGTTCAAAGGAAACCCTGAACGATTACCGTTACTTCCCGGAGCCAGATCTCCCGCCATTAGTTATTGAGCAGGAGTGGCTGGAGCGTATTAAGGAAACCATGCCAAGCCTGCCGCAGGAACTATACAAGCGCTTTACTGAAGAGTATGGCCTGCCGGAATACGATGCCAACGTACTGACTGATGCGAAGGAAGTGGCTTTATACTTTGCAGAACTTTGCAAGTATACCACCAACTATAAGGCAGCCTCTAACTGGGTGATGGGTCCGGTTAAATCGTACCTGAACGAACTGCAGCTGCACATGAAGGATTTTCCGCTGCAGCCGCATAGTATTGCCGAACTGATTGCCCTGGTTGATGAGAACAAAGTGAGCCACTCGGTAGCTTCTAAAAAGATCTTCCCTTACATGCTCGAGAACCCGGGCACACCGGCACACCAGGTAGCCGAAGAGCAAAACCTGTTGCAGGATTCGGATGCCGGCGCACTGGAAGCAATTATAGCAGAAGTGGTAGCTGGTAATCCGCAGAAAGTGGCCGAATACAAAGCCGGTAAGCAAAGCCTGGTGGGTATGTTTATGGGCGAAGTAATGAAGAAAACCAAAGGCAAAGCCGACCCTAAAGTAGCAAACAAATTGCTCGTAGAGCGGTTGAACGCATAGTATTTTTAGACAAATGATTTTTATGATAAAAGAGACAAAAGAGCTATAGTTTTAAAGGCTTATGTCAAATAGTCTTTTGTCAAAGAGTCGAAATAAGAGATATGAAGAACTATAAGAATTACCTGGTTGTAGCGTCTGCGGTTGTTTTACTGGCGGGTTGCCAGGGCAATAAGTCTGCTACAAACGGCGAGAATGGCTACACTATACAGGGTAAACTGAACAATGCTACATCAGGCAGTGATATCTACCTGTTTGAGCTGGAAGCGCAGCAGTTTGTGCCCCGCGACACAGCAACTATAGCCGACAACGGTACCTTTAATTTTGAAGGCGAGGTAGCAGAACCCTCTCTGTACCGTGTAACACTTGACCAGCGCGATGGCGTGATCCTGGTGCTGGACAAAGCGGCCAACATAAAACTGGAAGCCGATGCAAAAGACCTGAACGGTACTTCCAGGATCGAAGGATCGGAAGACTCCAAACTGTTCCAGGAACTGAACAAACTGGTGAACGAGACCCAAATGAAGAAAATGGGACTGGAACAGCGCTTTGTTCAGGCTACGGAGGAAGGTAAGACAGAAGAAGCCGAAGCAATCAGAGCAGAATATAACGCGTTGCAGCAGAACTTAAAAGATTTCCTGGCCAAGCATCCGGCCTCTGTGGTATCTGCTTTCGGAACACTTACCCTTATTGACCCGGCCACCGATTTTGCTTTTGCCGACAGCATGTCGACGATGTTGAGCAAGAACCTTCCAAACTCGAAGTATACCAAAGAACTGGAGGAGCGCCTGAAAGGAATGCGCAGCACAACTGTAGGCCAGGTAGCACCAGAAATTACATTACCAACTCCGGATGGCGGAACAGCTTCCTTATCTGACCTGCGGGGTAAATATGTGCTGATTGATTTCTGGGCAAGCTGGTGCGGACCGTGCCGCAAAGAGAACCCGAATGTGGTGCGCATGTACAACGAATACAAAGACAAAGGCTTCGAAATATTCGGTGTATCGCTGGACCAGAACCGTGAAAAGTGGCTGAAAGCAATTGCGGATGATAAACTGACCTGGCCACATGTATCAGACCTGAAAGGATGGGAGAGTGCAGCTGCCAGCATATACAACATCACAGCCATCCCGCAAACTATACTGCTGGATAAAGAAGGCCGCATTATCGCGAAAAACCTGCGTGGCAAAGAGCTGGAAGATAAACTGGCTGAAATACTGAAGTAAGCAGAAACTATAGTTCAATAAAAAAGCCTTTCCGAATTAAGAAAAGCTTTTTTATTTATGATCCCGGACCTCACAGTGTGCGCAGCTCCTGTGAGTTTCATAGGTGCGTCGTAACCAGATTCTCACAGATCTTCCAGACTTTTCAATTCTATAGTTCTGTAAAATGAAAAGAGACCCAAAATTTTGGGCCTCTACAAAAATCACTTGAATACTTTCTGTAGGGCAGCCCACAGCAGTCTTTTCTTTTCCTGATCATGCTCCAGGTCGGACAGGGCATGCGAGAAAACGATCGGCACATTGCCCAGCAGCACCGGATTGTACAGCGTAAATTTCTCGTGCGGAAGGTTTGATTCTACACGGCTGGCAAAGCTCAGAATATAGTTTACCTGCAGCGCCTGTTTCAGATCTTCGAAAAGCGTATTTGCCCCTGATACATTATTCACATAGGCCACATCCGTTGGCTGCAATCCAATAGCCAGTAATATCTTGTTCAGGAACTCCAGTTGCGGCAGTTTTCTGAATTCTGCATCCGCTATAGTTACCAGTACTGCCACGCCTTTCCGGTTCTCACCAATCACTTCAAACTTGGCCGGTTGAGCAGCCGGAGCTTCCGTTTTAGGTAATTTTGGCAACGCAGGTGTAGCAGCAGGCCTGGGTTCAGGAGCAACTATAGTTTCAGGTTGTGGGCTAACTATAGGGGCAGCCTCCGGAGCTATAGTTACAGGCACGTCACCATCTACCAGAAAGATCGTTTCCGGTAAAAAGTTCTTTAAAAACTCGTTGCTTAGCTCGTCTGCCTGTAATCCTGTCATACCTATTTTACTTCAGCGCTGCTTTCCTTAATATCAAAAATAGATTTTAGCTCGTTGGCTTCGCTTGGCTTCATACGGCCTGCCAATACCAAACGTAGCTGACGGCGGCGCAGAGCACCATCGTATAGTTTAATTTCTTCCTCAGTTTCAGGTACCGCTTCGGGCACATCAATGGCCTTGCCAGACTGGTCTACCGCCACAAACGTGAAGAACGCCTGGTTCGACATGAATTTCTTTCCGCTTGGGATATCTTCGGCGTATACCACAATGTGTACCTCCATAGAGGAACTGAAAGCACGCGTTACTTTGGCTTCTAAGGTAACAACATTGCCCAGTTTTATGCTTTCCTTAAACGATACATTGTCTACTGATGCCGTTACCACGATGCGGTTGGAGTGTTTCTGCGCCGCAATAGCCGATACAATGTCCATCCAATGCATCATTTTACCACCCATCAGGTTATTCAGGGTATTGGTGTCATTGGGCAGCACCAGTTCGGTCATGATCACATAAGATTCGCTTACTTTTTTCTGTTTACGCATAGTGGTTCTTTAATTCTTTGTACAAAGATAGGACCGGATGCGCCAAACTAAAAAGCGAACCGGACAATTAACCAAAAATTGATATGCAGCTTATTGTTCGCTGCCCCAGCCTTCGCGGCCCAGCAACGGCACAAATTTAAAGTCGTCAAACTCTTCGCGCTCAAATTCATCTTCGGACACACGCGTGATCCGAAGCATTTTCTGGCTGTTCTCATCACCGACAGGGATTACCAGAATACCACCTACAGCCAGTTGTTTCAGCAAACTGCGTGGCACTATAGGCGCACCGGCTGTAACTATAATTTTGTTAAAAGGAGCATGCTGTGGCAGGCCTTCGGAGCCATCACCATGGAATGTATGCGGCTTTAAGCCATACTTTGCAAAAAAACGGCGGGCCTTGTCGTAGAGTGGTTTATTATATTCGATGGTATAAACATGCGGCGTTATCTGCAGCAGCACACAACACTGGTAGCCCGATCCGGTTCCAATCTCCAGCACTTTATCGGTGGGCCGCAAACGAAGCAATTCTGTCTGGAAAGCAACCGTGTATGGCTGCGAAATGGTCTGTCCTTCTCCGATCGGGAATGCTTTATCCTGGTAAGCCTGCTCTACAAATGCTTTCTCAAAAAAGAAATGGCGGGGCACGGCATCAATGGCAGCTAACACACGCTCGTCGCGTATGCCTTTCTGCCGAAGGTGCTGTACAAGTGCACGCCGCATTCCTTTATGTTTATAGAGATCAGCTTCCATGTTCGGTTTATAGTTTGGCTATAGTTATGTTTACTGCCAGCAGACCGCCGGGGTTCATTTCCGCTAAAATAACGAACAAAAGCCTATTTTGAAGTATAAAATGCGGTTTACTTTCTATGCAGGCCCAGAAACCTGTATCTTTGCATACCAAAACTGAAAACCATGTTTACCGGAATTATAGAAACGTTAGGCAGCGTAAAAGCCATCAGAACCGAAGGAACGAATAAGCATTTCATTCTTTCATCGGCCTTCACCCATGAGCTGCAGATAGACCAGAGTGTGGCGCATAACGGCGTGTGCCTTACCGTGGTAGCTATAGATGGAGAAACCTATACTGTAACTGCTATAGATGAAACCCTGAAGAAAACGAACCTGAACAACCTGCAGGTAGGCGATGTGGTAAACCTGGAGCGCTGCATGGTAGCTAACGGCCGTTTTGACGGACACGTAGTACAAGGCCATGTTGACCAGACCGGCACCTGCGAAAGCGTGACCGACGAGAACGGCAGTTGGCTCTTTACCTTTTCGTATGATGCTGCTTCAGGGAATGTAACCGTGGAGAAAGGCTCTATCTGCGTAAATGGTATCAGCCTGACAGTGGTAAATTCGCAGGCAGATCGTTTTTCTGTGGCTATTATCCCTTTCACGTATGAGCATACTAACCTGCACAGCGTAAAGCCCGGCGACAAAGTAAACTTAGAGTTTGATATTATCGGGAAGTATGTGGCAAGGCTGTTGAAGCGGTAACAAAACTATAGTTTAAACAAAAAGAGACGCCTATTACAGCATCTCTTTTTGTTTGTCTGAATCTTTAAATAGAGCCCCTACCCCAAGGATTTACAGGATTTAAGGATTGATGGGATTGAATCGTAAAAACGCTTTTCTAAATAGCGTTAATCAATAAAATGCACATCAATGTATTGTTCAGAAATCCTATAGATCAGCAAAATCCCATTAATCACTGGTCTTAAACCAGCTATACTTCCGGATGATGATCTCATACCCAAGCGCGCACAGGTAAGCGGCGAAACTGCCAACTATAGCGCCTCCAACTATATCTCCCGGAAAATGCACGCCCAGGTAAATACGACTATAGGAAACGATAACCGCCCAGGCTACCAGTATAAACTTGAAGATGGCGTATCGATCGGAGAGGACCAGGTTTAAGAACACGGCAAACCCAAACGCATTGGCAGCATGCGACGACATAAATCCGAACTTACCACCGCAGCCGGCTACTATGTTTATAGTTTCAGATAATCCGGGATCGTGGCAGGGGCGAAGGCGGGCAAAGTATGGTTTAAAAATGCCGGATGTAATGCCATCCGCTAAGGCTATAGTCAGGACAGCCAGTAAAAGCATAGGAATACTCTGGCGTTTATATTTCCAGATCACATAACCGATCAGGGCCAGGTAAAAAGGCACCCACACATACTTATCCGATGCAAACACCATAATAGGGTCCCAGAATGGCGACTGCATGTCGTTCAGGTAAGTAAAGAGTTCCCTGTCCAGCGCAATAAGTTTTTCGAGCATTGCTTATACTACGTTTAGCCAGTCGATGTCTTTCTTAAGGTAGTTCAGTGTCTGCTCTTCAGGGCTGCCCGGTTCCGGTTTATGGTTATATACCCATGAGGCCAGTTCCGGCAAACTCATCAGAATAGATTCAATACGGCCGCCTGTCATCAAACCAAACTTGGTACCACGGTCGTACACCAGGTTAAACTCCACGTAGCGGCCACGACGAATCAGTTGCCATTTTTTCTGCTCTTCCCCGTAAGGCAAATCGCGGTTCTGGTTGATGATGCTTGTATAGAAAGGGGCAAAAGCATAGGCAACATCCTTTACAAATTCAAAACGCTGCTGCAACGTAAATTCATCGGTAGCCATTAACCTGTCGAAGAAAATACCGCCTACGCCGCGGGTTTCGTTGCGATGCACATTAAAGAAATAGTCATCGGCCCACTTTTTAAACTCCGGGTAATAGCTGGGATGGTGCTTGTCGCAAACGGCTTTCATCTGCTCATGAAACTCCTTTGCCTGTTTCAGATCCAAATAAATAGGCGTCAGGTCGATGCCACCACCAAACCAGGCTTTGCCGTCTCCGGCTTCGAAGTAGCGCACGTTCATGTGTGAGATCGGAACCATCGGGCTTTTAGGATGCATCACCACCGACACACCTGTTGCAAAAAAGTTCGGGTCCGGCATCTCCAGGGCTTTCAGAAACTGAGGCGATAGTTGGCCGCCAACAGCCGAGAAGTTTACGCCGCCTTTTTCCAGCACAGCACCATGTTCTATAATGCGCGTAATACCGCCGCCATGCTCGGCGTGCTGCCATTCATCTTTCTGAAATTGGGTACCACCATCACATTCTTCCAGGGCCTGTACCAAATCCAGCTGAAACTGGCGCATAAAGGCTTCTACTTCGTTTCTGAACATATTTTATAGAAGTTAGATATTAGAAGTTAGATTATAGAAACTAAACAAGTATAGCCTAAACAATGAATTGATCATTTTAAGTCTATTGTCTAAAATCTATGATCTAGCGTCTCAATAAGTTGTGCAAAAGTACTTAAATATGCCGGTACTGCCGAGCCAAACTATAGATTTTAGAAACAGGTTTCATTTTAGTATCTTCGGGCAAGAACTAAGCTAAAACTATGTCTAAAGATACTTTGGAAGACTTCAGGGTGGATGTCGCTATCCTGAAGAAAGCCTACCGATTAATGCTTACTGCCAAAACCATGGCAGATACTTACGAAGAGAACAAAGCCATTTGCAGTAAATATGTGCATAGTACCTCCCGCGGGCACGAAGCCATACAACTGGCAGCAGCTTTTCAGTTAAAGCCTTACGATTACGCGTCGCTCTATTACCGCGATGATTCGATGTTGCTGGGCATTGGCATGCAGCCTTATGAGCTGATGCTGCAACTGATGGCGAAAGCGGATGACCCGTTCTCCGGCGGTCGTACCTACTATGGCCACCCATCTCTAAAGCGTGAAGGATTTCCGGTTATACCACATCAAAGCTCAGCTACAGGTATGCAGGCAATTCCGGCAACCGGCATGGCACATGGCATTGCATACCTGGAAGGGCAAGGGCTCTTGAACAGCGAGGAACGGCCGGTTGTGCTTTGCTCGTTGGGCGATGGTTCTGTTACGGAAGGTGAAGTAGCCGAAGCGTTCCAGATGGCAGTACTGAAAGGTTTACCAATCGTTTACCTGGTGCAGGATAATGACTGGGGCATTTCGGCTACGGGTAAGGAAATGCGGGCCATGGATGCGTATGAATATGCCGCCGGTTTTAAAGGCATGGAGCGCCTGCGCGTAAACGGTTCTGATTTTGCCGAGTCGTTTGAGGGCATGCGCATTGCCTTTGAATATGCCCGCGAAGTGCGTAAGCCGATACTGGTACACGCTAAAGTGCCGTTGCTGGGCCACCATACTTCGGGCGTTCGTCGCGAGTGGTATCGTGGTGATAACCTGCAGGAGCATTCTGTAAACGACCCGATCCCGAGATTGAAGCAGACATTGCTAAGTCTGGATGTGACGGAAGATGAAATCTATAGTTTAGAGCAGGAAGCACAGGCTATAGTTGCTGCAGATTATCAGAAAGCGTTAGACGCCCCCGTTCCTGACCCAAGCACATTCGATCAGCATGAGTTTGCACCAACCCCGGTAACCGAAGAAAAAGGCGAACGTGCACCAGCCGGCGCTGAGAAAGCCATTATGGTGGATGCAGCCCTGCATGCGGTAGATGACATCCTGAAAACCTATCCGGAAGCCTTGTTCTATGGCCAGGATGTGGGCGGTGAACTGGGTGGCGTGTTCCGCGAAGCGGCTTTGCTGGCTAAAAAGTATGGCGATGCCCGTGTGTTCAATACTCCGATTCAGGAAGCTTACATTGTTGGCTCTACGGCAGGGATGTCGGCAGTAGGAGCGAAGGCTATAGTTGAGATCCAGTTTGCGGACTATATCTGGCCCGGCATGAACCAACTGGTGGAAGAACTGTCTAAAAGCTGTTACCTGTCGATGGGCAAATTTCCGGTACAGTCTGTTATACGCGTGCCGATCGGCGCTTATGGTGGCGGAGGTCCGTACCATTCTGGTAGTGTGGAGTCTACACTGCTGACGATACGCGGCATAAAAGTGGTATATCCAAGCAACGCAGCCGACATGAAAGGTTTGATGAAAGCAGCTTTCCTGGACCCAAACCCGGTGATCATGCTGGAGCACAAAGGCCTGTACTGGTCTAAAGTGGCCGGTACCGAAGATGCCAAAACTATAGAGCCTGACGAAAACTATATCCTGCCGCTGGGCAAAGCTAATGTGGTGCAGCATGCATCGGACGAAGAGATCAGCATGGGCAACAGCATGACCGTTATTACCTACGGCATGGGCGTTTACTGGGCCAAAACTGCTTCCAAGCAATTCCCGGGCAGCGTAGAGATCTTAGACCTGCGCACACTGAATCCGCTGGATTTTGATGCGGTAGTGGCTTCGGTAAAACGGCATGGCAAAGCATTGGTGCTGACAGAAGAGCCTCTGATGAACTCCTTTGCCGAATCATTGGCGGGTCGTATCTCAAAAGTTTGTTTCCAACAGCTGGATGCGCCGGTTTATACCTTAGGTGCTGCCAACCTGCCTGCCATACCGCTGAATGTGGAGCTTGAGAAAATGATGTTGCCGAACCCGGATAAAGTAGCTGCAACTATAAAAGAACTGTTGAACTACTAAAACAGTTTGCAAACTATAAAACCGAAAGCCCTGCTAACTATAGCGGGGCTTTTCTTTGGCCCAATATCTACCAATGATTTGTGGCCCTGATTCTTATGATGCCCTGAAATGCGAGTAGTGTTATAAATTTGAGATTGATTACGCCTCTGCGAACATTGTGCAACCTTAGTGACCTTTGTGGTTAAGTTGAACTGCCAAGAACGCTCCAAGCCCTGGAAATCTAAAAAAGCCTTCAATCGCTATTCAAAGAAAATCATAAAAATCAGAAGAATCTCTGAAATCACTGGTCTTAGAATGGATAGCCGATCCCAATATTCAGGTTATTCTGGTTACTGCCGGTAAAGAACTCGGAGAAACGGAAATCGCCGAGGACGAACTTTTTGCCGTTGATGCCACCCGGATCATACACCTTGGTAGCAAAATCGAAGCGCAGTACCAATACCGTCAGGTCAAAGCGAAGGCCAAAGCCGGTACCTACTGCCAACTCCTTGTAAAAATTATTCATCTCAAACGAGGCACCCGGTCGGGCTGCATCCTGTTCCAGTGTCCATACGTTACCGGCATCTACAAAAAAGGCCCCATTCAGGAAACTGAAGATATTGAACCTGTATTCTGTACTTAGCTCCAGCAACACGCTACCAGGCTGTTCGGCTTCAAAATCACGCACCAGTATGGTTTCTCCGTTCTCATCGGTCACTTCCTGTAGTTGTGCAAAAGAACCGGGCCCCAGGCGGCGCGATTGCCAGGCGCGCACACTGGATGCACCACCGGCAAAAAAGTATTTATCGTAAGGCAGGATCTGCGATTGAAAGATAGGAGCAGCAATACCAGTATTTACCCTATACACAAAGAACTGCTTGTTGCCCAGCGGTATGTAGCGCCTGTAGTCGGGGTTAAAGCGGACGAACTGGTAGGTATTCAGGTTGTTAATGGATACATTCAGCCCCAATTCCTGCGACAGGCCACCAACTTCTACCAGGCCCCTGAAATAGCGGGCGTTGCGCGACTGCGTAAAGTCGTTGGTATTGTAGATCAGATTAAAAGACATGGAGGAGATAAACGCACTGTTAAAACTCTCGATAAGGGAGCGGCTGCCCTGACTATAGCGTTCCAGGTTTCGCTTGAAATCCTCTGAAATAGTATCGACCTGTACAATGTTTAAGTTAACCGGCGAAAAGATGTACTGCAACACAGGGGGCTGTAATGGCGTGCGTGATTTCTGCCAGATATAATCCAGGGAAAGCTCGTAGTTGGAGCGCTTATATTCCTGGCGGTCTACGTTGGTAAAGCCAGTATAAATACGGGTGCGTGGACTATACTTGGTCAGCAGGTTACCGCCACCCGGAACCATAATGGTAGGGAAGGTGAGGGCCAGGTCGCCCCCAAATTCCTTTATCATTACCGTTTCGCTTTGTTCCGTTAAACTGATCTGTCCTTCAAAACCGGCACGAACACCCAGATCAAGGTTTTCGGCACCGCCAAACACGTTGCGCATGCGCAGCCGGATACTGGAGAATGGCCCGGGTGTACGCTCGGTATAGTTTAAGCCCAGTTCTGTAGTTTCCTGGAAGCGTTTGGATGGTATGGCATTGATAAAAGCATTGAGCTTGTAAATACTATCTGTCGGGCTGCCAATTTTGTTGTAAAGAATGTTGTTGAACTGGAACACATCCAGGTCGGCGAGGTTACGCTGTGTGGTAGCAGTTTGCAACTGGCTGTACTTCTGGCCCGGGTAAATGTCTACTTTCTTGTCAAGTATTCTGGGTGAGTACTGCTGATTATAGGCTACATAGTTTATGCCGTTATACTTTATCGTGTCGCGCGGGATCCCGAAGCGGTCTACATCCGTTTTAAAATAAACCTTATTTACCTCATATACCTGGTGGCGCCCGCCGGTTTCAGGGTTACGAATGATGGTGGTTACATCGGCAGCGTTAGGTTTCCCAATCAGCGTATCGATTTCAAATTCAATGTAGGCGCGGGCAAAATCGTAATAACCGTTATTTCGGAGCAACTCATACAAGCGCGTCCGCTCTTCAGTCAGTTTATCTTCATTGTAAATATCATTCAGCTTCAGCAAAGACCTTCCGGCGGTAGTTTTTACCAGCGACAGAATTGCCGTATCTGGTATAGCATATGTAAATGAGGAGTACCGGTATGGTTCCTGTTCTGCAATATTCAGTGTAATATATACAAGTTTATCTTTTACCTTTTTATCGAGGGAAAGGGTATGGTTAAAGTAACCCTGGGCATTCAGAAAGATCGCGATCTGATCAAGGGTCTGCTGCATCAGCGTAGAATCGTAAATGGCAGGCGGTTCCCCTACACGCATCAGGAAGTTCCCGTTCTCTTTTTTATCGCGTAAGCGGGCAACACGGTCGCTGTACTTCTTCCGGATCTTGCGCACTTTAACGGTATCGCTGCCGGCTGCCTGTACTTTTTCGCGCCAGCGGTTTATCTGTTTCTGTATGCGTGCATCAATTTTAGGCGGGTCGTAAAAGTTTTTGCCAACATTGTAGATCCACAAATAAGGCGTTGAGCCTAAAAACATACGGTTGGGTTCCTGCTGGTACAGATTCTCGATCGAGGCCTTCTCAATGTGCTTTAAACCAACCGGTTTTATGCTTACCAGCAGCTTTTCGTCCTCGCCCAGATCTTTGGTAGGAACACAGCCCGCTGAAAACAAAATTGTAATTAACAGGCCGAATATGTAAAATCGTAGCTTCAAACCGGTAGACCTATGTTATCGAAAGCAGTTATAAAGTATATAAACTCGTTGCAAGTAAAAAAATACCGCAACCAACACCAAGCCTTTGTGGTGGAAGGGGCAAAAAGTGTTATCGAATTACTACAATCTGACTTTGAACTGCAGCATTTGTTTGTAACAGACCAATTTGAGCAGGAACACAAAAAGCTGCTTAAAGATAAAGCTTATGAGGTAGTTTCGGAAACAGACCTCGTAAAAGCCGGTACCTATGCCACTAATAACGCTGCTTTGGCAGTGGCCCACATGCGCCGCCTTCCTGCACTGCAGGTCTATAGTTCTGAACTGGTCATTGCTTTAGACGACATCCGCGATCCGGGAAACCTGGGCACTATCATCCGCATTGCCGACTGGTATGGCATTCAGAAGATCATCTGCTCAGAGAACTGTGCCGATTTTTATAACCCGAAGGTGATTGCCGCAACTATGGGCTCGTTTACGCGCCTACAGGTACACTACCTGAACCTGGAAAACTGGCTTCAGCAACATGCAGCCACGCACCAAATTTATGGCGCCTCGCTGGATGGCGAAAACATACACCGTATGGAACTACAGCCACAGGGTATAGTGGTGATGGGCAACGAAGCCAATGGCATACGTCCCGAAGTAGCCGCGCACATCAACCAGCTTGTCAAGATTCCTGCTTTTGGGCAGGCTGAGTCGTTGAATGTGGCAACCGCTACTGCCATTATCATCGATAATTTCAGGCGCCAGCAATAAATAAAAAGAGAGCGCCAAAAAGCGCTCCCCTTTATCACAATCCGTTCACTGGTTGTATCTTAGTTCAGCAGGCGCAGGCCAAAGCTGATGACATTTACCTGCGGACCACGGTTCTCTTTGAACAGGTCGTTCATATTGTATTTCACGAACAGGCTCAGGTTGTTGTATCCGATTACACCGGTAGCACCGTACTGGAAGTCGCTCAGGTTAAAGCCGCCATGGTCTTTGTCTTTGGTTGTGTCACCGTTGTTTTCGTATTTCAGTTTGCTGTGGCTGCCCAGGCGATAACCTGCAAAACCACCCGCACCTACATGGAAACCGTCTTTACCATTAGCGCGCTTAAACTTTAGCATCGGCATAAGCGGTACGTTCACGCTTGAGGTAGCCAGTTTCGATTTCTCGTAGCTCACATCGGTTACTTTCACAAATTCAGTTACATCATTCTCAGTATCCTGAATAATGTAGTTCTTATCGAACATATAGTTGTTGAAGGCGAATTCGAGACCTGACACGATGTAGAAAGGACTTTTGCTGCCACCTACCTGTGAGATCAGGTGTGAGTTTAAGCTGATGTAGCGAGAGCCGGTTGGCTTCAGGTCCGGTACAAAGGCTACATCTTCTTTATCTACAAAGGCATTCAGGCCCAGGTCTATATCAAAATTGAAGCGGGTAGCCTTGTGTTCGTTCACGAGCTTGTATTTGGTCGTATCTTCTTCCTCCTGGTCAATTCGCACGACGGTATCGTCGCCGTCTTCTTCCACTTCCACATCAATTTTAATGTTCTTATTGATGCGGATCTCGCGCTGCTCCTGGGTTACTTTGCCTTTGGCATCTTTCTCCTGGATGATTACGGTTACTTTCTCCGGGTTTTTATCATCACCTTCCTGGGTGTTGAAGGTCACGGTCATCTGCTTCGGGTTGCCGTCAGCGGCGGTGGCACCTTCCATTTTATCTACCTGCTTTACGTACACATTCAGTTCACGCATCAGCGAGTCGAGGCTATAGTTCTGGAAGGCTTCCAGCTGTTTCATGTTCTTCAGCTGCAGGATCATTTTGGCGCCGTTAGCCATTTTTATCACAATTGTATCCTGAGTTCCGAGTCTGTTGGCAACGGTAGGGCCGCCTTTGGCAGACACACCGGTAGCTGCGGCCATGAAAATGGCCATGACAAGTAGTACTATTCGTTTCATGGTTTTAGGGGATTAGAGATTGATTACTTTTGAGATTTTCTGTTTTCCGATCTTGGTTTCAAGGGCAATTCTGTCGGCGTTGATGCCTACTTCTTCCAGGTTAATTCTTTCGCCGTTCGATAGATTTTTCACCTGCTTAAAGATGTTTTTGGCCAGTTTCTGCTTGCGCTCGAAAGAAGTTGATTCCTGGTCATCTCTGTCTGAGGCAGATGCAAGGGCCGTTTCGTCTGCTACCACCGTACGCTTGATGGTGATCTCTACCGGTTCGGCGCTGTTGGCAGCGGCAAAGCTAACGGGCGTGTGCATGGCCACTGTCTGCTCAGGCTCGGCTTCCGGCGTTACAGGCTTTGTAGTTTGCTGGGCCAGCAAAGCCGATGTATTTGCTGCAGGCTCCACCTTCACCCAACGCTCTTCGGATTTGGTACGTGCTTTTGCCGGGGCACTTTGCTTTACAGGAGCAGGGGTAGCTTGTTCTGCAACTATAGCGGGGCGCTCAGGTTCGGTTGTAGTTTCTACTTCCGGGGTAACGGCAGCTATAGTTTGCTCAGGTATAGTTGTAGTTTCCTGCGCTATTGTTCCATCAGTCGGCTGTTTTGTTACTTCCGTTTGAGCTATAGTCTGGTTAGCTATCGTTTGCGGCTGGTTAAACTTCAACACTACGCCAACAGCTAATAACAAGGTGATAGCGGCCGCAATGCTATAGTAAAAGAAACCAAACCGATGCTTTTGTTCGTGCTTCGGCTGCGGCATTTCTGTTTCGATGCGGTCCTGCAGTCGGTTCCAGAGGTCGGCGGGTGGCGTGGGAGCCATGCGGCCAAGGCGCTCATTAAATAATTTATCTATTTCTTCGGGTTCCATAGTATGTTCTCCTTTCTTAGCTGGCAATGGCTTCTTGTCCGGTTAGTCTTTTCTGTAACATGGCGCGGGCCTTGCTCAGCTGCGATTTAGATGTTCCTTCAGTTATGTTCAGCATGTCTGCAATTTCTTTATGCGAGTAACCTTCAATAGCATATAAGTTAAAAACAGCTCGGTAGCCGGCTGGCAGTGTGTGCAGTAACCCTAACAGTTCGCCTTCGTTCAGGTCGTGGTCTGCGCCACCAGCATCGGCAATCTGCGTGTAGCCATCTTCTATGGCCAGGTGCAGCGGTTCTTTTTTCCTTAAAAAGCCAAGTGCTTCGTTTACCATTATGCGGCGTACCCATCCTTCAAAACTACCTTTGGCCTCAAACCTGTCAATGTTCTGGTAAATTTTCATAAACCCGTTCAGTAAGGCTTCTTCGGCATCCATGTCATTTTTAAGGTAGCGCAGGCACACGCCGTACATCTGGGCGGCAAAGCGTTCGTAAAGCACCTTCTGCGCTTTACTTTCTGCTCGCTGGCAACCTGCTATCAATTCTGATTCTGTCACGCCGGGTAAAAGTTTAACTTATAATCTGCTCTCGTTTTTGGTAGTTGTCTCAGCATTTTTGCTGCGCTTCTGAACCTAAGATGTAAGGAACAGGCGGGAGGTTGCCTGAGGAATTATAAATTTCTTCTTTTTTTTTAGAATTAGCAGCGTCACTAACTATAAATAGCTGACAGTCAACTATAAAAATTAATGAATTATGCATAGATTCTTAAAAATAGAAACGAAAGGAGGGGTAGCAGAACAGTTAATTAAAAGTTGGTAATAAAATTCTATTTTAACTTGCCTTTGAAGGATAATCGAAAATTATGGGAATGACTCTGTTAGCACAAACTATAGCCAATTGGTATTGCTTAGCTATAGTTAAGGAAGCATGACCTATAGTTTAGAATATATAGTTATAGCTGAGCAGAGCAGACCGGTCCAATTTTAGAATTGTGCTGAACTATAGTTGTCGGGGAGAATTGGAAGGCCCTAAAATCAGAAAAGGCTCCCCCTGCTGGGGAGCCTTTATCTGTTTATGAAAATATAATTTTCAACTTTTAGCCATACATACTAACGGGAACAAAACGATAGGGTTACAGAAATCAGAAAAATTTATGCAATTTTTTTCTGACGTTTCTTATTCTGCTGTTTCTGGTAGTATTACCTGCTCCATTATGGCCCAGACATTATCTGCCAGTATCTTCTGTCCTTCAACGGTCGGGTGTATGCCATCCGCCTGGTTCAGTTCCGGGTTGCCGCCTACGCCATCCAGCAGAAAAGGAATCAGGTATACTTTCTCATCTTTTGCCAATCGGGTAAAAACCTCTCCAAATTCGCGGGTGTATTTCTGGCCCATGCTTGGCGGTAACTGCATTCCTGCCAGTATGATGGCCGCCTCCGGGTTCTTCTCCCGCACCTTTTCGATAATCGTTTTCAGGTTGTTGTAGGTGCTTTCCGTGTCAATGCCGCGCAGGCCGTCGTTTGCACCCAGTTCCAGCACAAAAACATCAACTGGTTTTTTCAGCAGCCAGTCGATGCGGCTTTTACCGCCCGCCGATGTTTCGCCGCTCACGCCGGCATTTACCACTTTGTAAGGCAGCCCCAGCGAATCAATGCGCTCCTGAATAAGGGCAGGAAATGCTTGGGATGGCTCCAGACCATAACCTGCGGTGAGGCTGTTCCCAAAGAAAAGGATGGTCTTGATCTCTTCTTTTTTAGCCGATGGCTGCTCAGTAGCTCCATTTTCTGTACCGGCTTCCTGTTTTGTTGCTGTCTGGTCGGCTGTTTCGGTCTGGCTGCAGCCAAGCAGGGTGGTGCTCAGCATCAAAGCCCATATCCAATTACAATTTATCTTCACGCTTTAATCTATTTAGTTTACTTTTATAGTTTATACTACGCTAAACATTAAACGAACTTAAGCAGTTATCAGATGTTAGCCAAACATAGGGCTGCCTGCCTGCGTTTTTTTCTTTGATATCCATTAAAACCGTACAAACGTGTCAACTATACTTGCTATACAAAACCTTACCAAAACCTACGACTCCGGCGACCGGCACCTGACGGTGCTGCACGAAGTTAACTTTTCGTTGCAGGCCGGTGATACCTGTTCTATAGTTGGTCCCTCGGGCAGCGGTAAAACTACTTTGCTGGGACTTTGCGCGGGCCTCGACAGAGCCTCCTCAGGTTCTGTTATACTGAACGGCGTAAAACTGGACGACATGAGCGAAGACGAGCGGGCGCAGGTGCGTAACAAGTACGTCGGTTTTGTGTTCCAGAACTTTCAGTTGATACCGACACTTACAGCCCTGGAGAATGTGATGGTGCCCTTGGAGCTGCGCGGCGAACGAAATGTACAACGCCAGGCCATGGAATTACTCGGGCGCGTAGGGCTTGCCGAGCGCCACGACCATTACCCTACACAACTTTCCGGCGGGGAGCAGCAGCGTGTAAGCATCGCCAGGGCTTTCTCTAACAGACCAACCATCCTATTTGCTGATGAGCCTACAGGCAACCTGGACGAAGAAACCGGAACCCGCGTAGAGCAACTGCTTTTCGACCTGAACCGCGAAGCCGGCACGACGCTGGTGCTGGTAACCCACGACCTCGAGCTGGCCGAAAAAACAAATCGTATCATCCGCATCAAAGGTGGGCACATCGTATCAGATGAAGCAACGGCACTAATGAAGAATTATTAATGACGAATGACTGATTATTCATTTTGTATTAAATATTATTCACTACTCATTAACAATCAATCATTATAATCCTGTGTCTGATAACTATATACATCTTCCGGACAAGCCAAAACTAAACCTGCGCTGGCTGCTGCTGATGGCCTGGCGCGACAGCCGCCGGAACCGTGGCAAGCTGGCATTATTTATCTCCTCTATAGTTTTAGGGATAGCTGCACTGGTAGCCATCAACTCTTTCAGCGATAACCTGAAGACGGATATTGACCGCCAAGCCAAATCGCTTATAGGTGCCGACCTGGTAATGGCCAGTAACAAATTACCGGAAGGTGAAATAGCAGCCCTGATAGATTCCATTGGCGGTGACCGCTCCGACGAAGTGCGTTTTGTGTCGATGGTATATTTTAAGGCCTCGCAGGGTACGCGGCTGGTGCAGGTACGGGCTCTGGAAGGAGGTTTTCCGTACTATGGCGCCATCGAAACACAACCAGCAGAAGCCAGCCGTAGTTTCCGGAAGGGCCGTCGCGCGCTGGTAGATCACACCTTGCTGCTGCAGTTCAATACCAAACCCGGCGACTCCATCCGTGTCGGCAACCTGACCTTTGAGATAGCCGGTGCACTCCACAAAATTCCGGGGCAGTCGGCGGTAACGGCAACTATAGCACCGGCTGTTTATATCCCGCGGGAGTACCTGGAAGAGACCGGCCTGTTGCAGAAAGGCAGCCGCATCAGTTATTACTACTACTTTAAACTGCCTGCTACCACAGACGCTGACAAACTGGTAAAGAAACTGGAGCCACGCCTGGAGGAAGAAGGTGTAGCCTTTGATACTGTAAAAAGCCGCCAGGAAAGTACTGGTAAAGCTTACAGCGACCTGGCAAGCTTCCTGGCTTTGGTAGGGTTTGTTGCTCTGTTGCTGGGTTGTGTGGGGGTGGCAAGTGCCGTGCATGTGTACATCCGCGAAAAACTGGCAACTATAGGTGTGCTGCGCTGCATTGGCGTTAGCGGCAAACAGGCCTTCCTTATTTATTTGTTCCAGGTAATGGCCATGGGGCTGATCGGGGCTATTATAGGCGCCATACTCGGAAGCCTGATACAGCTTTATCTGCCGCAACTCTTTAAAGCTTTCCTGCCGGTAGAAGTTACTGTTTCGGTATCCTGGGTGGCTATAGCAGAAGGTATAGGTATAGGCTTGCTGGTGTCGGTATTATTTGCCTTGTTGCCATTGCTTAGTATCCGAAATGTTTCCCCGATCATTACGCTGCGCTCCAGCGTAGAGCACCTCACTAACCAGAAAGATCCATTGCGACTGGCTGTCTATAGTTTGATCCTGTTTTTTGTGCTGGTCTTTGCTTATTTTCAGCTGGGCACTTGGCTGCGTGCGCTTGCTTTTACAGGTGGTGTGGTTGTCGGCTTTATTGTGCTGGCCCTGCTGGCGCGTGGCATGATGTGGCTGGTAAAACGTTTTTTCCCGGTAAACTGGGGCTATGTATGGCGGCAAAGCCTGGCCAATCTGTACCGGCCTAACAATCAGACGCTTTTACTGACAGTATCCATCGGGTTAGGTACGGCCCTGATCGCTACGCTGGTACTTATGCAGCGCCTGCTGATATCGGAAGTGGCCATCTCCAGTAGCGAGCACCAGCCTAACCTCGTTTTGTTTGATATTCAGACAGCGCAGAAAGAAGGCATAGTAGAAATGACCCAAGAGGCGGGTTTACCGGTACAACAACTGGTGCCGGTGGTTACCATGCGTCTGGAAGAAATTAATGGCCTGACAGCCTCAGATGTGCGCAAAGATACCACTTTAGGCATTCCGGACTGGGCCTATACGCGCGAATACCGTGTTACCTACCGCGATTCGCTGATCGATTCGGAATCGGATGCAGCTGGTAAGTGGCAGGGCACAGTAAGCCCGGATACGGAAGTCATTCCCATTTCAGTGGAAGACAGATACGCCGAGCGGCTTAAAGTAAAACTTGGCGACACCCTGATCTTTAACGTGCAGGGTGCCCTGATGCCAACCCGCGTGGCACACCTCCGCGAGATAGAATGGAACCGCGTGCAAAGCAATTTTCTGGTCGTCTTTCCGAAAGGTGTCTTAGAAGATGCCCCGCAATTCCATATCCTGATGACGCGTACCCAAACAGATGAGCAGTCGGCACAGTTTCAGCGCAGCCTGGTGCAACGGTTTCCGAACGTATCGGCTATAGATTTAGACCTGATTTTGCAGACGCTTGACGATATACTGGGCAAAATTTCTTTTGTAATTCGGTTTATGGCTTTGTTCAGCATCAGCACCGGCCTGCTGGTATTGATCGGTTCTGTTAACATCAGCAAATTTCAGCGGGTGCAGGAGAGCGTTTTGCTTCGTACGTTGGGGGCCAGCCGGAAACAGATCTTAACGATAACTGCTTTTGAGTATTTGCTATTGGGGGCATTGGCATCGGGCACAGGGGTGGTGCTGGCCTTATTTGCAAGCTGGGCATTGGCGGTATTTAGTTTTGAAGTCAATTTTGTACCCGAACTATGGCCGTTGCTACCGGTATTTGCTGGCATTACGTTGCTAGCTGTTGTAATAGGAATTGTAAATAGCCGCGGAATCCTGAGCCGGCCGCCGCTGGAAGTGCTCCGAAGAGAAGTGTAATACCTAAAAACAAAAAAGGGATCTGTTCAAGATCCCTTTTCCATGTTAAGCATAAGACAACAAATGCCATCTGCTTAATCTACACTTATTTATACGGCCTGTTTTAAGGCAGGTTATAGTTTCGGTAAAATATTTTTAATACGTACTGCTCGCCAGCATTACCAGTGTGCAATGGTGCAGTGCCTCTATGCCATTATCCTCAGCCAGCTGCTCCAGTTCCGGGTTTTCAGTGCCCGGGTTAAAGATGATGCGCTTCGGTTTCAGGTTAATGATATAGTCGTACCATACCGGTTGGTTCTGCGGCCCCACATACAGCGTTACCGTATCCACGTCAGGCACCGGCTCTGTTTTGTCTGTAATGATCTTCAGCCCTTCCACGGTTGTGTTCTTTATCCCGACAGGCACCACTTCGTGGCCGTGCTCTCTCAGGCGGTGTATAGCTTTATAAGCATAGCGGGCGGGATTATCGGTCGCTCCCAAAACCACTGTTTTTTTCATAACGATTACTTTAAGTAAAACAAAGTATACTATTTACTTACAGCTACTTCTATAGTTTAGTTTTAAATCAACTCTATCTAAACCCGGTACAAACTATAGCACACGCTTTACGTTGGCTGCCACCATTTCGGCACAGCGTTCCCCATCCATGGCCGCCGACACAATGCCGCCGGCATAACCGGCTCCTTCGCCGCAAGGGTACAGGTTTTTTATTGTTACATGCTCCAGGGTATCGCGGTCGCGCGGAATGCGCACCGGTGATGACGTACGGCTCTCAACACCTACTATCTGGGCATTGTTGGTCAAGTAGCCGCGCATTTTATTACCGAAACCTTTAAATCCTTCGCGCAGGCGGTAGGCCATGTCATCCGAGAAAAGTTCGTTCATGTCTACTGATGCCAGGCCAGGTTGATAAGACGTTTCCAGCAATGAGCTGCTTACTTTGCCACGGGTAAAATCCTGCAGTAACTGTGCAGGTGCGACCTGCGTTCCACCAGCCATCTGGCAGGCTTTCTGTTCAAGGGCCTGCTGCATGTGCAAACCTGCCAGCGGACCATACTTGTCCAGTTCCATATCTTCCAGCTCTATGGCCACAACTATACCGGAATTGGCAAACTTAGAGTCGCGGCGGCTTGGCGACATGCCATTTACCACCACCTCGCCGGGAGCAGTAGCCGATGGAACTATAAACCCGCCCGGGCACATACAGAACGAGAATATACCACGCTGCCTGTTGTTATAAACCGTTTGCTGAACCAGGGCATACGACGAAGCAGGCAAATACGCTCCACGGTCCTCGCACTTGTACTGTATGTTGTCGATAAGGCTTTGCTGGTGCTCTACGCGCACACCCATCGCAAAAGGTTTGGCCTCTATTGTTACGCCGGAAGTATGCAGTGTTTCAAAAATATCGCGGGCACTATGGCCGGTAGCCAGAATCACCGATTCGCCGGTATATTCCTGTCCGTCCTGCGTAACTACGCCTTTCATTTCGCCCTGCTCCACTATAAAACTGGTCACGCGCTTATCAAACAGCACTCCGCCGCCCGCTTCGCGCACCGTCTCCCGGATAGCTGCTATGATCTTGGGTAGTTTGTTGGTACCAATGTGCGGGTGGGCATCGAACAGAATGTCCGGCGTAGCACCATGCTGCACAAATATCTGCAGGATGCGGAGGAGGTCACCTCGTTTTTTGGAACGGGTGTATAGTTTGCCATCGGAGTACGTACCGGCACCACCTTCGCCAAAGCAATAATTAGAATCCGGGTTAACAATATGCTCTTTGTTGATGGCTGCCAGGTCGCGGCGGCGACTCTGTACATCTTTGCCGCGTTCAAGTACAATCGGTTTCAGGCCAAGCTCAATGCAGCGTAGGGCGGCAAACAAGCCTGCCGGGCCGGCCCCAACTATAATTACCTGCTTCTCTTTCGAAACATCCTGGTAACTATAGACCGGGGAAATAATATCGGCAGGAGGGGTGTCTAAATACAGATCGGCTCTCACACGAACCAACACCTGGCGTCCGCGGGCGTCGATGGAGCGCTTGATGCGGTGCAGAAATTTAACATCTTCAGGGCGGAGTTTAGCACTTTTTAAAAGTTCGTGCTCTAACTGTGCGGCATCAAAGGCCACTTCGGGAGCCAGGACAAGCTCCAGTTCTTTTTTTCTCATAAATAACAGGTAAGGTAGTTAGCCTTAAACTTTTACTCTAATTGTTAAATGGCTGAATTGTTAAATGGTTTATTCAGCTAAAATTATTAATTGTTGATCGTTAGTGGCTGATTGTTGACTCAGCTATAGTTTGCTAATAACACTGCAAAGGTAAAGCAAATTCAACAGACCATAAAAAAAGACCTTACAGCACAAATGCACTGTAAGGTCTTCGACTATATTTTTTTGTTATCTCGGTAATATGAGCTCTATCTCAACTATAAGCTTAAATAGATTTCTCACTCATGCTCGAAATGACAATTCAGAAACACAACAATTTAGCCACCGACAACAGCAATTAAATCTCCCCGTTCAGTACTTTTGTTACCCAGCCTTTTCCCCATTCGTCAATTTCCTGTTCACTGAAAAGCTCGGGGTAAAAAATACGCTTCTGGAATTTTGGAGGCAGGTATTTCATCCAGTTGGTACCACCGGTAGCTGCAATCACATCTGGGTCGCGCTGCAGGTAACGTACCGCCGATTTATAGTGCATCAATGGCCAGTTCACGTTCACGTTGCTGTCCAGGTCGCGCAGCTGCTGTTTCAGTTTTTCGTTCTGTTGTTCCTCTTCCGGCAGGCGCTTGTACACGGCCCACACATTCTTCTGCTCGTATTCTTTGGCAAAGTTTATCAGTTGCTGCGTGTATTTCTCTTCAAACCGGATCAGGGTAAGGGTTTTGGCGCCCGAGGCTACTTCGGTGGCACCTTCTTTCCAGTAAATGCAGCCGATCATTTCTTCGTGGGTGCTCTGCAAACCAAGTACAGCGCGTTTGTCTTTGGCCACCAGGTTGCGCAGGTCCGTAGAGGCGATCTCGATGAGGCGGTACTGTGCCGACTGGAAACCGCTGGCAGGCATCAGGGCCATCCGGAACTGGAGGAACTGCTTCGGGTCCATGCCATCCACCATCACATCAAACGAGTTGATCAGGTTATCGAAGTACCGGTTAATTCGCTTCAACCGTTTCATTAACACAGCAGCAGTAATCTCCTTATCCTCACCAATCTGCCGATACTCTTCCAGACACATCTTAAAGTAAAGCTCTGTTATCTGGTGGTACATGATAAAGATCTTCTCATCCGGAATGGTTGTGCGCGGGTTCTGCAGGCTCAGCAGGGTGTCCAGGTGAATGTAATCCCAGTAATTCAGGAAATCGGTGTGGTACAGACCCTCCAGATAAGCTGCCAGGTCCTGGCCAAGTGGTACGTACTTTTCTTCCAGTCGCTTCAGCTGTTCCAGCACTTCCGGTTTAAAGGTATGCTCCATGGTTGGTTTTTTGTGTGGGTAGATCGATAAGCCTGCAAAGTAAGAAAATCAATGTATCGGAACATCAGAAATCTGAAATATTATACGGCGCCCCTGTCTATTACGGTTCGGGAGCCTCCTGAACCAGACATGCCGATGGGACTGCGCTCAGCACCTGAAAAAGGCAGGTTGATCGTGCAAAAGGCCGTGTTGGTAGAAATAACCCATATTTATACTATAGTTGCTGAAATACTGGGAGTTTATTCATAAATTTGGTTTTTACGATATTTTCTTTCAAAGTATTTTTCTTTATGGCCGAGAAAAGCAGTGTTTTTGATATGATCGGACCCGTTATGATCGGGCCGTCGAGCTCGCATACAGCCGGTGTGGTACGTATTGCCCGTGCCGCCATCCGTATTCTGGGTGCAGCTCCCGAGGAAGCCATTATTACATTCTATAACTCGTTTGCCCGCACCTACGAAGGCCATGGCAGCGACCGCGCTATAGTTGCCGGCCTGCTGGATTTTAAGACGGACGACAAGCGCATAAAAGAAGCCTTTGACCATGCCAAAGAGCGTGGTTTGAAATATACCTTTAAATCAGTGGGCAATGCCTCAACCATGCACCCCAATACCATAAAGCTTAACTTAAAGGCGCAGGGCCGTGAGGTAGAAGTAATAGGGCAGAGCCGTGGTGGTGGTGTGATCCAGATCGTGGAGGTAGATGGTTTTACAGCCAGCTTCTCGGCCAACCTGCACACACTCATTATTGATGCCGACGACGTGAAAGGTAGCATTGCCTTTATCGCTTCAGTGATTGCCCACGACGACTGCAACATTGCCACCATGAGCGTATCCCGCAAAGGCAAGAACGAAATGGCCCGCCAGTTCATCGAAATGGATTCTGGCATAAAACCGATTACCCTCGAATACCTGAAGCAGCTGAGCTGGGTGAAGCACGTGGTCTACATCCCTAACATCGATCTATAACCGACCCTTTTATACCTGACTATGAAGAAATCTACCAACCTATTGCTGACCCTTGCGCTGGGTTCTGTACTACTGGCCTCGCCAACTATAGCCCAGGACAACCCGGGCCAGGGCGGCTGGACTTTGCAGGAAGCTATTGAATACGCGCAGAAAAACAACCTGCAGGTAAAACAAACCCGCGTAAACCGCGACCTGAATGCCATAGACCTGAAGCAGGCGAAACTGGACAGGTTGCCGACGCTGAACTCGAACGGAAGCTATAGTTTCAACACCGGTTCTTACCAGAACCCTGTTACATTCGACCTTATTACCGAGAACTCGCAGACATCGAATTTTCAGGCCAACACGGTCATGCCGCTTTTCATGGGCTTCCAGCAGAAGAACCTGATAAAGCAGTACGAATACGACCTGCAGGCCAGCGAGTTTGATGTACAGGCTATTCAGAACGATATTACACTGCAGCTCATTACCTCATACCTGAATGTACTGTTTGCAGAAGAGCTTATTAAAACAGCGGAACTACAGCGCACCACAACCCAGCAGCAGTTAGACAGAACCCGGCTGCTTTTCAAAGCGGGTAGTGTGGCCGAAGTAGCCGTACTTGACCTGGAATCGCAGTTAGCTACCGATGACCTGGACATTATCACAGCCCAGAACCAGCGGGACATAGCGCGCCTTTCGCTTATTCAGATCCTGAACCTGGAAAATGAGCAGGCACAAAACTTTAACATTGTAATACCAGATGTGCCGGAACCGGATGAAGCGCCTGCTTTGGTAGACCCTAATACCGTGTATGATGTGGCCCTGAAAACACAACCCGGCATTCAGGCAGCTGACCTGCGCATCAGAAGTGCAGACAAAGCGCTGGCTTTTGCCCGTGGCGCATATTACCCACGGATTAGCCTGGGAGCCGGACTGAACACAAGGTATTTAAAAGGTGGCCAGCGGGGCATCGGTAGAGAAACGATAACCGGCGTACAGCAACAAACCTTTTACCTGGACGAGAATGGAACCCAGACACAGACATTCTTCATTCCTTTTTCAAGGGAACAGACCATTTACGAAGACCGAAACCTGATCGAGCAGTACCAGGACAACATCAACAAAAACGCCTATATCTCGGCTTCTATTCCTATTTTTAATGGCCTTGCTGCCCGAAACAATGTGCAACGTGCTAAACTGGGTCAACTGAATGCCAAATTAAATGCCGATGCCGAACGCAACCAGCTTCGCCAGACAATAGAGCAGGCGTATGTGGATGCACTGGCCGCCCAGCGCAAGTATGCAGCCGCCAAAGTACAGGTGCAGGCACTGGAGAAGAACTATAAAAATGCCGAGCTACGCCTGAACAGCGGCGTCATCAATACTGTGGATTTTTATGTGATCACGACCAATTACCGCACCGCACAGTCTAATTTAATTCAAGCTAAATACGAATACACCTTTAAACTGAAAGTACTGGATTTTTACCAGGGCAAAGAAATTACCTTATAGAACTATGGCAGCCAAAAAATCGAAACGACTCCTTCCCATTGTAATTGGGGTTTTATTGTTACTGATCATTTTTATAGTTATCGCTAAGAAAGCCGGATGGATAGGGAAAGATGAGGGAGTAGAAGTGGTGCTGTCTGAAGCTAAAAAGACAGAGGTCGTAGAAAAAGTAAGTGCTTCCGGTAAAATTCAGCCGGAAACCGAAGTGAAGATAAGCCCGGATGTATCGGGGGAGATCATAGAGCTTAACGTGGAGGAAGGCGACTCGGTGGTGAAAGGCCAGTTACTGCTGCGCATTCGTCCGGATAACTACCAGTCGTTTGTAGATGCGCAGGAAGCATCTGTAAACTCGTCGCGTGCTAACCTATCGCAGGCGAAAGCCAGACTGGCGCAGGCGCAGGCCAACCAGGTGCAGGTACGAAATGCCTATGAGCGTAACAAAAAGCTGTTCGAGCAGAAAGTGATCTCGGAAGCTGAATTTGAGCAGAGCCGCTCCAGCTACAATGCCGGCATGCAGGAAATTGAATCGCTGAAGCAGAGTGTGCGTGCAGCCGAGTTTGGTGTGCAGAATGCCCAGGCATCGTTGAAAGACGCCCGCGAAAACCTGAACAAGACCACTATTTACGCTCCGGTAAGCGGAACCGTATCGAAATTGAACGTGGAACGTGGCGAGCGCGTGGTGGGTACTTCTCAGATGGCCGGTACCGAAATTATGCGTATTGCCAACCTCAACAACATGGAAGTGCGCGTTAACGTGAACGAGAACGACATTATCCGGGTATCGCTTGGCGACTCGGTGCAGGTAGAAGTAGACTCGTATGCTACCCGCGATGAAAAGTTCAAGGGTATTGTAACTGCTATTGCCAACACCGCCAAAGATGCAGCCACCCTGGAAGCCGTTACCGAATTTGAAGTACGCATCCGCTTACTCAACGACTCTTACAACCACCTGGCAGAAAAGAACCCGCGTCCGTTCCGCCCGGGCATGACAGCTTCTGTAGACATTATAACCGAGCGTAAGAGCAATGTCCTGTCGGTTCCGTTGTCGGCGGTAACTACCCGCGCCGAGGAGAAGAAAGACGAAGCGACTAAGAAACCTGAAACCTCAAACGCCAATGCAGCAGAAGATGAAAAGCGCCCGGCTGTAAAGTTAGATGAGATCGTGTTTCTGTATGATGCTGCTACCAACACCGTAAAAGCGCAGAAAGTAAAGACCGGCATTTCAGATTTCGACAACATCGAGATCGTAAGCGGTATCAAGGCTGGCCAGAAAGTAGTGTCAGGTCCGTTCAGAGCGGTATCTAAAACACTGAAAGATGGCAGCAAGGTGACAGTAAAAGATGCCAAATCATTAAGTAAAACAGAGCAGGAAACTGAGGAAGACGAAGAGTAACGAAATAAAGTAAGTTTGGAAAAGATAGCCGTTATAGGAGGGGGAAGCTGGGCCACAGCTATAGTTAAGATCCTTTCCGAAAACAGATCGCAGGTACACTGGTGGATGCGCAACAGAAACGATGTGCAGCACCTGATAAACTATAAGCATAACCCGCGCTACCTGAGTGGTGTGCAGTTCGACCTGAACTATGTAAAACCAAGTGCCGAGCTGCAGGCAGTGGTAGCCGCTGCCGATTGGGTGGTGCTGGCGGTTCCGGCCGCCTTTGTGCAGGAAGCCCTGGCCGACCTGCCAACCGATGCCCTGCAGGGTAAAGTAGTGATATCGGCGATAAAAGGCATGATACCAGACCAGAACGTGCTGATAACGGACTACGTGGAGCAACAGTTTGGGGTGCCAAGCTCGCACCACCTGGTTATTGCCGGGCCATGCCATGCCGAAGAAGTTGCCCTCGAAAAACAGTCGTACTTAACCATAGGCTCCCATGATATCAGCAAGGCCGAGCGGTTCTGTGAGCTGCTGCGCAACCGCTATGTAAAAGCCAACCCATTAGACGACCTGGACGGCGTAGAGTACTGCGCCGTAATGAAGAACATCATAGCGCTTGCCTGCGGTATTGCCCGCGGGCTGAACTATGGCGACAACTTCCAAGCGGTGCTTGTATCCAATGCCATGTTCGAGATAGAGCGTTTCCTGGATGCTATTATGCCGCAGCACCGTGCCCTGAGCGGCTCCGCGTATTTAGGAGATCTGCTTGTAACCGCTTATTCGCAGTTCAGCCGTAACCGCACGTTCGGTAACATGATCGGCCGCGGGTATTCTGTTAAATCGGCGCAGGTAGAGATGAATATGGTAGCCGAAGGTTACTACGCTGTGAAAAGCATTTACGAGCTCAACAAAACCCTGAAAGTAGATATGCCGATCACCAATGCCGTGTACCTGATCCTGTACGAGCGCATTTCGCCGGGGGTGGAGTTTGAGATTTTGAAAGAGAAGCTGAAGTAGGGGACTACGTACATAGTGCAGATAACGGGAGTAGGTAATCCTGCTATACAGTAGTTGGGGTTAATTTGAAAAATGAAAGAAACGAGAATTGATAGAGTAGACTATTTTGTTATTTCTCTATATCTAATTATCGGAGCTTCTATATGGTTTTCATATAAATTCTCCCTTTTGAGACAAGAGAACATAAATATGGTCTTGCTCTGGTTGACTTTTGCGGGCCCAATCTCCTTGTTCTTAATGTATTATCAAAGATTGCGTATTCCGACAGTTTCAATTATTTGGTTAGTAATTGGATTAGCTCAATGGTATTTAGTAGACAAACTTAAAAGTAATCATGATTTTGATTCTGTAATTGGTACGTATGCTGACTATGACTTAAACCTATTGGCGATGATTGTAATTTTTACAGTTTTTCGAATTTTAAGCCTTTTGATTACGAGACAAGAATTTATGATGGCAGCTTGGTTTTCTCCAAAGGACAATAGAAGTTTAAATCCTCTCGACTACATATTTACTTTTATGGGACTTATTTTGCAGACTATCTTAATTACAGAAATATAAAAACAAGCCACAACACAACCTTTACGGTAGCTACGCCACCGCAAAGCCCAATCCGTTATAAATAAACTCGTAGCATCCACGATCCCGTAGATGCTTTTTTTCTCCCAAATCAATGTTATAACGGCTTTATATTTTTCTCATAGCGGTTACCACTAATTAAAATTTTATCTACTTTCCGGGCAATTTCAACTTAACCTTTTTATGCTTCTATGAAGAAACATTTACTTCTTTCTCTCTTTGGCCTTGGCTGCTTTTACCAGGCAAATGCACAAACCACAGATACAACCCAAACGGCACCGCCTGCCGTAGAAAATACTTCAGAATACAGACCTGTGCGGTTGTTACTGGGTGGGGCTTTTGAGTTTGGCGGCGACGAAGTGGGAACCGTTACATTTACGACCGGCGATAAGCAATCTATTAAGGCAGGGCAGGGTGTATTGGTGGCAGTGGGAGCTGAGTTGCAGTTCCCGAAAGTAGAGCAACTGCGCTTACGGGCAACCGTAGGGTACAAATATGTTACGACCGCCGCCGACAATGCTCATATCCGTTTAACGCGCGTACCGCTTCATTTTACAGCCAACTGGATGGCAACCGAGAAGATAAGGCTGGGAGCAGGAGTGGTAAAGCATCTGGCGGTGAAATTAAACACCGATGGCCTTGGCGGTAATGCTTCTTACGATGCAAGCACCGGCGCTATCTTCGAAGTGGCCTATAGTGGTTTCGGGCTTTCCTATACCATCATGAACTATAAGGACAAGGAGAATTATACCTACTCGGCAAACGCCATTGGCTTAACTATAAGCGGTGTGCTACCACGCCGGAACTAACGACGATGCCTCACCCGGAAACCCCTGCAATTCGTGTTGTTTGTGCCCTTATTGAACAGGATGACAAAATGCTGCTAACACAGCGTAGCAACTACATGGCGCAACCGCTGTTGTGGGAGTTTCCGGGTGGAAAGGTAGAGATTGGTGAAACCGAAACAGCTGCTCTGGTACGCGAAATACAGGAAGAACTGAATCTGCTTATAGTTCCTCTTAAACGCCTGACACCTGTAGTGCATAGCTATAGTTCCAAAACAATTGAACTGATTCCGTATACCTGCAGTTTGCAAAGCGGGAATATTTTGCTGGCCGAGCACCAGGCCTATAGTTGGGCAACTATAGAGGAGTTGTTAAACTATAGTTGGTGTCCTGCAGATGTTCCCATTGTAGAAGAATATTTGCACCTGAAAATAAAGCAACTATAGAAGTGCTTTTCAGGGAATCAGTAAATTTGCACCATGATAAAACTTCCGCTCACCTTCGAGACGCGCATGCAGCGATTGTTAGGTGAAAATTACTCCAGCTTCCAACAGTCACTGCAGCAAGCCCCCCCAGTAAGCATCCGGGTTAACCGGCATAAGTTTCAGAATAATATACATTTCCCCCACGTCCCCTGGACCAACTCCGGTTATTATTTAGCCGAACGCCCTTCTTTTACCTTAGACCCACTTTTACACGCAGGTGCCTATTATGTGCAGGAAGCCAGCTCTATGTTCCTGGAGCAGGTACTCCGTCAAACTATAAACCTCGACCAACCGCTGCATGTGCTGGACCTTTGCGGTGCACCCGGCGGAAAATCTACCCACCTGGCCAGCCTTATTTCTAAAGACAGTTTATTGGTATCCAATGAAGTAATAAAAAGCCGTGCCACTATACTGGCCGAGAACATAGCCAAATGGGGTTCCGGCAATGTACTGGTCACCAACAATGACCCGCGCGATTTTGCCCGTTTACCTGAGTTTTTTGATGTGATGGTGATCGATGCACCCTGCAGCGGAGAAGGTATGTTCCGGAAAGACCCGCAGGCAGTAGAAGAGTGGTCGGAAGAAAACGTGATCCTTTGCGCCCGTCGGCAGCAACGCATTTTGGCCGATACCTGGCAGGCTCTGAAGCCCGGCGGCATCCTGATTTACAGCACTTGTACCTGGAACGAAGCCGAGAACGAAGAAAACATGGCCTGGCTGGCCGAACAGGAAAACGCAGAAAGTATTAAGCTTAATTTTGAGGATTGCCTGGGTATTGTACGTTCCGAATTGAACGGAGTGGAAGGCTACCGTTTTTACCCGCATGCCGTGCAGGGCGAGGGTTTCTTTTTAGCTGTGATGCGTAAAAATGGCGCGCCAGAAGAAGAAAACTATAGTTCAGGCAAAAAGAAGAAGTACAAACTACAGGAAGCTGGGAAGAAAGAAAAAGCACTGGTGCAGGACTGGCTTCAGCATCCGGATGATTTAGCCTGGATACAGCACAACGAAACGATCTTTACTTTACCCGAAAACCTGTTCGAAGCGGCCGACGAATTGTACCAGAAACTATACGTGATCTATGGCGGCACACAGGTAGCGGAAGTAGCTGGCAAAAAAGTAAAACCACTGCAACCACTGGCCTTGTCGCAACACCTGAACAAAGATGCATTTAATGCCATTGAACTGAACTTTGAACAGGCGATCCGTTATTTGCGCAAAGAAGACATCAATTTAGGAACCCACGGCACCGATTGGGTACTGCTTCAATACAAAGGCCACCCGCTTGGCTGGGCAAAACAAATAGGCAACCGTATTAACAACTACTACCCAAAAGAATGGCGCATCCGCATGGACCTGCCAAATGAGTTGCCAGAAAAATCTGTGTTGGAGTAAACTATAGCTTGATCCAGCACATATTTGTTTGTCATCTCGACAAAAGGAGAAATCTATTCAGAATCCGTAATAGATTTCTACAGCTACGCTGGTCCCTTTCGACTCTCGTCTCAGGCATATTCGAAATGACAAAAAAGAGAAAGCCGGTGCAACTATAATTTGCACCGGCTTCTTATTTTTTATAGTTAGTTAACTTTCTAACTTATTAACTTCCCAACTTTCTAACTATGGCTGCTTATTCTACAAACAGCACCAGTCCTTTCAGGTACTCGCCTTCCGGGTGGAAGATGGAGATGGGGTGGTCGGCAGGCTGGGAGAGGTGGTGCATGACTTTTATGTTACGCCCCGCTTCAATAGCTGCTGCCATTACCGTATTGTTGAACAGGTATTTATCTACTACCTGTGAGCACGAAAAAGTGAACAGAATGCCGCCTGGTTTTATCTTTTTCATGGCCTCAGCGTTCAGGCGCTTGTAGCCCATCACGGCATTGTGGCGCACTTTCTGGCTCTTGGCAAACGCCGGAGGGTCCAGCACGATCACCTCATACAAGTCTTCCTTGCCTTTCAGAAAATCGAAGGTATCAACGGCATAGGCTTCATGGCGTTCAGGAGCGCTGCTCAGATCACCGTTTTTTATAGTCAGCTCAATTGCCTTCTTAGAAACATCCACCGAATGTACCAGCTGCGCGTTGGCATTTAACGCATAAACCGAGAAGCCACCTGTATAGCAGAATGTGTTGAGGACAGACTTGCCTTTGGAGTAACGGGCCAGCAATTCGCGGTTCTCACGCTGGTCTATAAAGAAGCCTGTTTTCTGGCCACTTTCCCAGTCAATAAAGAACTTGTTGCCATTCTCGGTGACCACTACGCCACCTTCCGATTTTCCGAACAGGTATCCGTTCACAGCATCCGGTACTGATGTTTTCGGGAGAGACTCGGCACTTTTATCATACACGGCACGCAGCTTAGAACCATAGATTTCCTGTAGTGCCTGGCTAACAAATTCGCGCACATTGTACATACCCAGCGAGTGCGTTTGCACTACAGCCGTATCTTTGTACATATCAACTATAAGTCCCGGAACCCCATCGCCTTCCGCATAGATCAGGCGGTAAACATCTGTTTCGGGGTTATCAATTAAGCCTAAACGGTTGCGGTAATCATAGGCCTGCTGCACTTTGCTTTTCCAGAAACTATAGTCCGGCTCTACATGCTCGAAAGAGAAAATACGAACGGCAATAGAACCCAGGGCATAATGACCCATGCCTAAAAACTCGCGCTTACTGGAGTAAACCTCTACAATTTCGCCTTCTTCCGGCTCGCCATCTGCTTTGCGGATTGCGCCCGAAAATACCCACGGATGTAAACGTTTGAGCGAGTTCTCCTTACCCGGAGCCAGGTATAATTTTATAAATGACATGAAAATACTTGCTGTTTATTGAATGTAACAGGTCTATAGTTCAGATACTAAAAACTACAAACAAGGCGCAAAGGTAGGTAATTCAATTTTTACAGCAGTACCAGCAAAGAAAAAAAGCAGTAAGGAATTAACAGTTAATCTTCAAAAAACCTAACTCCGACAGCTGCTGGTATAGTTTCTGAACGGGCAGGCCTACCACGTTAAAGTAAGAACCCTCAATGCACTCAATGCCTATTTTACCAATCCATTCCTGAATGCCGTAAGCGCCGGCCTTGTCGTAAGGTTTATAGTTGGTAATGTAATAATCTATCTCCTCGTGGCTCAGCGCTTTAAAATACACCTTGGTGATATCATGAAAAACGGTCTTGCTTTCGCTTGTAAGGATGCAAACGCCTGTAATAACCTCGTGGTGGGTTCCGGAGAGGGAACGCAGCATGTCGTAGGCTTGCTGGTAATCAGCGGGTTTGTTTAGCACCTGGTCGCCCAGGCAAACAATTGTATCGGCTGTAAGCAGGATCTGGTCCTCGAGGTCTTCTAAATACTGGTCAGCTTTGTGACCGGCCAAATATTTAGCTATCTCTTCACGTTTCAGTTCTGCCGGAAAATCTTCGTGCACTTCTTTTACTTTCACCTCAAAGGCTAAGCCCAGTCCGGTCAGCAGTTCTTTACGGCGCGGCGAATTAGAGGCAAGCAGCAGGGGCCGAGATAAATTCATCTTCTTTGATCGAGCTAAATAAAAATCCGCAGATTACTTTCGGGTAAAAGAACGTTGATTTTTGCGGCATAATGGCACCACTATAGCAAACTCTTTTTACCTGTTCCATCGACACTTCGTTGGTGATAAGCGCAAGACGTGAGGCTCCGGTATCTACTTGGCGGATGCACGTCGTGAAATTACGTTCATAGCTCAGGCTGCTATAGTTACGTTGCACTTCGGGGTCTATTCCTAACACGCGCTGGAAGATGAAATAATGCATCACAGTCAGGTCAAGGTCTTTCACTTCCTGTGGTACTTGCCAATCTATGAGGTGGTGCATCTCCGGTTTCAGACGCAGTTTGTAAGCGTTACCAGACAAGTACAGACCAAAGGCCCATTGTTTCCCAACTATAACTTCGTTCAGTTCTACCGGGTCTTCTTTCGGGGTGATGATAAAATACTCGCTCAGGCGCTGCAGAAACTCCTCATCCGATAGATCGATCTGTTGCAGCACACGATGGGTAGGTAAAATGCGCAAATCATCCGATTCGGTATTGGTCAAGTACATTAAATGGTAGTTGTACGCTTCAAAACCAGTATGCGACGGGTTTTGGGCCATCATGTGTTTGCGGTACTCCAGGGAGCCTTCGTAGCGGTGGTGGCCATCTGCCAGCAGCACTTGTTTCTCGCGCAGCACATCCACAAATTTCTGGATCACTTCATGGTCCTGAATCACAGCCAGTACATCGCGCACCCCCTGGTAATCTTCGGTTTCATAGATGGGCGACTTTATGCTTTCATCCATGTACTGCTCCAGCGAAAAATCCGGGTCGGTGTACAGACCATGCGTCGCGCTGCTGTTGAGTTCCGTTTTAGCAAGCAGATCAATGCGGTCGTTTACCGCACTCGGAATGGTGTTCTCGTGGCGAAGCAAAACGCGTTCGCTCCAGTCGTAGGCTTTTATATGGCAGATAAACCCTTTGCGGCAATATTCGCGGTCGTTTCCGGCTAATTTAAAATACTGGTAATACACATAGATGCCAGGCAGCGGATCCTGCTGCAGCACGCCTTTCTGTTTCCATTGTTCCAGCAGGTAAGCTGCTTCGTCGGCAGGCTGTGCGCCGCGCGGCACCGATAAGTGAATGCTGTTGTAGGGATTCTGATACAAAGCCTCTCGCTGCTTTGCCGACACCACATCAAACAGGGGGGAAGTCAGTTGTTCGATGTTCTGGTCAAGTAAATGGCTATAGCGCCAGGCTTTTAAGGGTAATATTTCTGCCATGGTAATGGTTGGAGTCGCGTAATGTTTTGTTGCTGTAAGCCCCTAACGCATCAGGGAGCCAAACGTTTCAGGTGCCAGGTTGCGCCTTGTTTTTCGTAAACAATGCGGTCGTGCAGGCGGTTTGGCCGGCCCTGCCAGAACTCTATCGTTTCAGGAGCAACTATAAAGCCGCCCCAATGCGCCGGCCGAGGTATAACTTCCAGGTCAGCGAATTGTTCGGTATAAGCGTTATCGGCTTTTTCTAGTTCCTCGCGGCTGCTGATCGGCCTGCTCTGCGGCGAGGCCCAGGCACCTATCTGGCTGCCAACCGGCCGGCTATGGAAATATTCATCTGAAATTGCAGCATCTACTTTCTGTACTGTTCCTTCTACACGCACCTGACGCTCCAGCTCCGGCCAGAAAAAGGTAAGCGCTGCAAAAGGATTTTCCTGCAGGTCGTGGCCTTTGCGGCTTTCATAGTTCGTAAAAAAAACAAATCCTTCGGCAGTAACCGCCTTTAACAGTACCACCCGTGCCGACGGCCTGCCCGAACCGTTCACCGTAGAGAGCACCATAGCCGTTGGTTCGTCCACTTCACTGGCCAGGGCTTCTTCCATCCAGGCATTGAACTGTGCAACTGGCTCCGGCGCTACAGAAGATTCGGAGAGCGACTGCAGGGCGTAATTTTTACGGATAGCAGCAATATGGGGCAGTAGTGACATAGGAAATCAGGATTTTGGCCAAAATTAGAAAAATATCTGCTATTTTATACTTTCTTACGAATACCTGCCCTGTGTGGTAACGTACAGCTTTTAGCAGGCATAAGCCCCGGCTATAGTTTGCGTAAGTAATAACAAAACATCCTTAAATCAGTATCCGGTATAGAACAACAGAACAGCAAAGCCCTAACAAACTATAAACGATGGAGGAAGAGAAGGTAGAAAAGCCCCAGAGTGGCAGCATCCTTATATCAGAACCGTTCTTAGGAGATCCTAATTTTGAGCGCTCGGTTATACTGCTGTGTAACCATAACGAAGCCGAAGGAACTTTTGGACTGGTGCTCAACCGCTTATCGAACATGAAGCTCTCGGATGTAGTGGATATTTACAACGATGGGTTTGACGTAACGCTGGGTATTGGTGGCCCGGTGCAATACAATACCCTGCATTATATACACCGCTTGCCTAACCTACCTCAGGCCGTAAAATTAGGCGAGGAACTATACTGGGGAGGTGATTTTGAAATGCTGCGCACCATGATCGGTACTGGTCTGGTTACCTCTTCGGATATCCGCTTCTTTCTGGGCTACTCGGGCTGGACGCCGGGGCAACTACAGGAAGAAATTGATAAAAATGTTTGGATCGTAAATAACAATGCTGTGAATAAATTGTTTAATTTAGAGGCTGATACTCTCTGGCGAAGCATCCTGCGCCAGATGGGGGGCAAGTATAAGGTGCTATCCAATTACCCGGTAGACCCTCGCCTGAACTAAAGTTAGTACGATGTAAAACTATCCTTCACATGACTACAGAAAATAAGGATCTGGACACTACCGGAGCTGAGGACAAAAATCCTGAGAATGAAAATGCAGCAGCTGAACAAAACCAACAGCTGCAATCAGAACAACAGCGCATACTGGAAGAGCGACTGGCAGAGCTAAATGCCGAAAAACAGCCGGAGCCCACTGCCGAAACGGAAGTGCCGAAAGAGCAGCAGCCCGAAATTGCGCCTGACCTCAAAACAACCGAAGAAACAACTATAGCCGAAGCCCATACCGAGGCGATGGCAGAAGCCATTATCCATACATCGGATGCACCCGAAGGCGAAACACCTGCCCAGCCGGAAGAAACAACCAGCCAGATTCCTGAAACGACAGAAGTACAACCTGTAGCCGCTGCTGCAGATCACCATGAAGAAGAGGAACTGGAGGAGGAAGACCATACAGACTATAGCCAGCTCTCCACGGAAGAGCTGCGCAACCTGCTTACTGCTACCCTGAAGCGGGGAGATGCCCGTAAAAAACACCGTACCATCAACGAACTGCAGCGGCATTACGACCAGCATTTTCAGGCAGAGAAAGCCGAAGCGCTGGAGCGCTTTAAACTGGAAGGTGGCACCGATGAAGACTTTGAGTACCATAGTTCGCAGGAGCACCAGGAACTTGAAAAACTGCTGACCGCCTACCGCGATGCCCGCCATCAGGAACGCCAGCAAACCGAAGAACAGCGCCACCGCAACCTGGAGCGCAAACAGGAACTGTTAGGCCGCCTGCGCGAGCTGGTTGAATCGGCAGAAACCAAAAGCAGTTCCGAGGAACTGAAAAAACTACAGCAGGAATGGAAAAGCATCGGACCGGTTCCAGCTGGGGAGGCCCAGCAACTATGGGATTCGTATCATGCCCTGCTTGATATTTTCTATAACAACCGCAGCATCTTTTTCGAGCTGAAAGAGCTGGACCGCAAACGCAATCTCGATGCCAAACTGCAACTGATAGACCGTGCCGAAGCGCTGGAAAAAGAGCAGTCGATAAACAAGGCACTGGAAGAGCTGCGCCACCTGCACGAAGAATGGAAGAACATCGGACCGGTTCCTAACGACCAGCGCGACCCGATCTGGGAACGCTTTATACAGGCATCTGAAAAAGTACATACCCGCCGCAAAACCTACCAGGAAGAGCGACGCGGTATTGAGATGCAGAACCTGGAAAAGAAACGTGCCCTGCTGGAGCGCCTGCAAGCCTACAACAACTTTAACACCGACCGCATTAACGAGTGGCGCGATAAGACCGATGAGATCCAGAAACTGAAAGAAGAGTGGGATGCCGCCGGCCTGGTACCGAAAGAGTTTGCGGAAGAGATCAACAAGAATTTCTGGGGCAACTATAAGGCTTTCTTCCAGCATAAAAACCAGTTCTTTAAAGGCCTGGATGAGCAGAAACTGCAGAACCTGAAGCTGAAAACCGAACTGTGCGAACAGGCAGAGGCCCTGAAAGACAGCAACGACTGGAACACGACCAAAGAAAAACTGATACAGCTCCAGAAAAAATGGAAAACGATAGGTCGTGTACCGGATAAGTATTCCGATAAGATCTGGCAGCGCTTTAGAAGTGCCTGCAACGAGTTCTTCGACCGCAAACAGGCACAGGAACAACAGCGCAGCGCGGAGCAGGAGAAACTTTCTTCTGAGAAAATGGAGCTGACCAGCCGCATCTCTGAAACCCTGGCACAACCAACCGCTACAGCGTCTTTGGAGGAGTTTGAACAGTATATCACGGAGTGGCGTGCCCTTGATCAGCAGAACCAGCGCAGCAGCCCGAAAGTAGAGGAGAAGTTCATTTCTTTGATGGAAAGCTACATAGAGCGTGTACCCGGCATGAGCCCAGAAGAGCGCAACGAACGGATCGTGAAATTACAGGTAGAGCGCCTGAAAAGCAGCCCGGATGCCGCCCAGAAACTGCATCACAAAGAGCAGACGGTTCGCCGCGAGATTACGCAGCTGCAGAACGACATCCAGACCCTGCGCACCAACATCGAGTTTTTTGCCCGATCCAAGAACGCCGACAAACTGCGCGAAGAGTACGAGGGAAGAATTGCCGATGCCCAGCACCGCATAGAGCAGCTGAATCGCCAGTTACAGGCCTTCAGGGGGTAAAATTTTATACCTGACATTCAAAACATTAAGGTATAAGTATAAAAAAAGTTGCAACCGGTATTTGCAGATTTGAAAATAGGGCATACCTTTGCAACGCTTTAGAACACTAAGGCACACCAGAGTAAGCCTCCATAGCTCAGCTGGTAGAGCAACTGACTTGTAATCAGTAGGTCGTTGGTTCGATTCCGACTGGGGGCTCATTCAAAAAAGCACATGTTTGTACTGCATGTGCTTTTTAATTCAAACATAAGTACAAGCCTCCATAGCTCAGCTGGTAGAGCAACTGACTTGTAATCAGTAGGTCGTTGGTTCGATTCCGACTGGGGGCTCACTCCGAAAGCCTTTAGGTACTGCACCTGAAGGCTTTTTTGTTTCTGCACCTGACCTAACTATAGGGTATGATTTATCAGGTATAATCCTTTATTTTGCTTCTGATAAGGTTTAACACACTATGCAACTCATCGAAGTAAACACTCCTGCGCTCGAAAATGCATTTCTGCAGGTGCAGATCGATCTATATAAGAAAGACAAAAATTACATCCGACCCTTAGATAAAGATGTACTTGGCGTTTTTGACCCTAAAAGAAACAGGCTCCTGCGGGACGGAGAAGCCATCCGGTGGGTACTGAAAGATGATAAAGGAAAACTGATCGGTCGGGTAGCTGCTTTCATTAATGCTAAAACTTCCAGGGGAGGAGACCAGCCAACCGGCGGCATGGGCTTTTTTGACTGCATTGACGACCAGCAAGCAGCCAATATGTTGTTTGATGCCTGCAAGAACTGGCTGCAGGAGCGAGGCATGGAAGCCATGGATGGTCCGATAAACTTCGGTGACCGCGACAAGTGGTGGGGTTTGCTGATAGATGGTTTTTATCCGCCTAACTATGGCATGCATTACAATTATCCGTATTACCAGCGCCTGTTCGAGAACTATGGCTTTGGACTATACTTTAAGCAGTACACCTACTACCGCATGGTAGATGACCCGCTGCCGCAGAAATACTTCGAAAAAGCCCAGCGTATTCTGGCTGATCCCAACTATAGGTTCGAGCACCTGAATCTCAAAGACCTGGCAAAGTATACAGAAGATTTCCGGACGGTATATAACAAAGGCTGGGCAAAGCACGAAGGTGTTAAACCCATGACAGAAGCACAGGCAGCTACCATTATGCGTACCCTGAAGCCCGTAATTGATGAGCGCCTGATGTGGTTTACCTATTATGGCGCTGATCCGGTGGGTTTCTTTATCGCCATCCCGGAACTGAACATGCTCTTTAAGTATGTGAACGGTAAAATGGATTTGGTAGGCAAGCTGAAATTCCTTTTCCATAAGTGGCGCGGGGCCTGCACTACCATGTATGGCATTGTGTTCGGAATTACTCCGGAACACCAGAGCAAAGGCGTAGAAGCTGCCATGATCGTGGAAGCCGGCAAAGTGGTGCAAAGCAACCCAAGCATGCCTTATGTTGATTTGCAGATGAACTGGATCGGTGATTTCAACCCTAAAATGATGCACCTGGTAGAGCAGATCGGTGGACGTATTTATAAAACACATGCTACGTTCCGTTACCTCTTCGACAGAACTAAAGAGTTCAAGCGCATGCCAATCATCGGTGCCAAGAATACACAGGCTTAGCGTATTTCACGTCTTAACCAAATACAGGCTGGTCCGGATTTATCTGGTCCAGCCTTGTTTTTTATAAGCGCCGAAACAGTGGAGAGATCTTCCTAACCTTTAAATTCCCGGTACTTCTCTTTTATTCTGATATCTATAGTTTCTATGGCTCCACAGGTGAAGATGTCTTAGAGGCAGCAACCACCTACCCATGTTTCTAACCGATTATCCCGAATACCTGCCTAAAAGGACCGGGGTAGGGCTTTATTGTTTTTCGTTATACCTTTACGGGTTGCAGCTGGTTAATAAACTATAGTTTGAATGGATTCACTTACGCAGATCGTTTTAGGTGCCTCGGTAGGAGAAGCGGTGGCCGGGAAGAAGTTGGGGAACAAAGCATTGCTCTGGGGCGCTATTGCAGGCACCATTCCCGACTTGGATGTACTGGCAAGCCCGCTACTGGATATGGTCGGGGAGCTCAGCTTTCACCGGTCTGTCACGCATTCGTTCCTTTTTGCTATAGTTGTATCACCGTTGCTGGGCTGGCTGCTGACAAAACTATACCCAAAGGAACAGGCTACCTGGAAGGAGTGGACACTGCTGTTCTTCCTGGGCTTTACCACCCATGCTTTGCTGGATAGTTGCACGACCTGGGGCACGCAGCTTTTCTGGCCATTCAGCAACTATGGCGTGGCCTTCTACAACATTTTTGTCGTTGATCCGCTGTACACTGTGCCTTTCCTGATCTGTACTGTAGCAGTGCTGTTCTACAACCGCCGGAATCCTATAAGGCGCTACTGGAATTACGCAGGCCTGGCTATCAGTTCTGCTTACCTGCTCTTTTCTTTTTATGCCAAGGCACAGGCTAATCGTGTTTTTGAGCACAACTTCGGGCAGCAGCAAATCAGCTGTAGTTCCTACATCAGCAAGCCAACTCCCATGAACACCATTTTCTGGTCAGTAACGGCCAAAGCGGAGAATGGCTTTTACAACGGATTTTACTCCCTGCTGGACTCTGACAAGAAAGTAAACTATAGTTTTGAGCTACAGAACAAACATTTGCTGCAGCCCTATTTAGGAAACGAAAGGCTGGCGCGTCTGCTGGAAATTACAAAAGGCTATTACACAGTACAGCCGGCAGCAAAAGGCATCCTGATAAACGACCTGCGCTTCGGTAAATTCGACGACTGGCGCGAAGAAGGCGGGGCCTATGTTTTTGTGTACCACGTTCGGCGCAACCCGGATGGCAGTTTAAGTTTTAAAGAAGTGAACAACCGGCCAAAAGTAGATAAAGAATACCTGCAGGATTACTGGCAGCGCATAAAAGGAAATTAAGTTAATGAAAGACATGAATACGAACAGATGGACCCTGGAAGGCCGTAAAGCTATAGTTACCGGCGGCTCGAAAGGCATTGGCGAAGCAACCGTTAAAGAGCTTTTAAGCCTGGGTGCCGAAGTTGTGGCCGTTGCCCGTAACACCGGAGCCCTGGTGCAGCTTACACAAACTATAGCCAGCGAAAAACTGCATACGCTTGCAGCCGACCTGAGCACTGCGGCCGGACGCGAGCAACTCAGCAGCTGGGTAACAGAGCACTGGAATGCCCTGGACATCCTTGTCAATAACGTAGGCACCAACATCCGCAAACCAACGGCAGACTATAGTTCCGAAGAGTATGATTTTATCATGAACACCAACCTGCGCTCGGCTTTTGAGCTGAACCGGTTGCTGTACCCGCTTTTAGCCAAGTCTGAACAGGGAAATATAGTGCATGTAACGTCAGTAGCCGGCTTAACCCATGTGCGCACAGGTAGCATCTATGGCATGACAAAAGCCGCCCTTACACAACTTACCCGTAACCTTGCCGCAGAGTGGGCTCCAGCCGGCATCCGGGTGAATGCTGTGGCTCCCTGGTACATACGCACACCCCTTGCCGAAACCGTGTTGCAGAACGAGGAATTTTACCAAAATGTGATCAGCCGGACGCCGGCCCGGAAGATAGGAGAGCCTGCCGATGTGGCGTCAACTATAGCCTTTCTGTGTATGCCGGCAGCCGCGTATATCACAGGCCAGACTATAGCCGTGGACGGTGGTTTTACAATCAATGGTTTTCACCCGCAATAGTGGCAAAAACTATAGTTTGAGCGAGGTAAATTAACAGGTAAAATACTGGTTATTCTGAGCAAAAAAGTGTAAATTTGTATGTTAAGGATATGATGAACCGGCGTATGTCCGTTGTTCTCTAAAACCCAACAACATGGCATTGAACCGAATCTTACTTCTCTTATTTCTCACCCTTTTTACCCTGACTTTTTATTCCTGTCGTCCTGCCTGCCCGATCATGCAGTGCAACGTGCGCATGGTGCACCCGCATGGCGAAGGGGAGTACCGTGGTGTTCCGATCTGGAAAAAACAGAACATGAAATACGGCGAGAAAATAAAACCTAAAAAGGACAAGGATAAGAAGAACGAGAAGGACAGGAGTAAAAATAAGAGTTAGCTTATATAGCCTCAACGCTATTTTTGCTAAATTGCCTGACTATTACAATTAAACTGAAACCAATATTTTATACTCTGAAACATGACTGAAGGCGAAAGAATAATACCAATAAACATTGAAGACGAAATGCGCGGTGCGTATATCGACTACTCAATGTCTGTTATCATTTCGAGAGCCTTACCCGATGTTCGTGACGGATTAAAGCCTGTGCACCGCCGTGTGCTTTATGGTATGTCAGAACTGGGGGTATCGTACAATAAACCATATAAAAAATCTGCCAGAATTGTAGGAGAGGTGCTTGGTAAGTACCACCCGCACGGTGACTCCTCTGTTTACGACACCATGGTGCGTATGGCCCAGGAATGGTCGTTGCGCTACCCACTGGTAGATGGCCAGGGGAACTACGGCTCGATAGACGGCGACTCGCCGGCGGCCATGCGTTATACCGAAGCACGCCTGAAGCGTATTGCCGACGAGCTGCTGAACGACCTGGACAAGAACACCGTTGATTTTGTACCGAACTTCGACGACTCGCTGAAAGAGCCAAGCGTAATGCCTGCCAAGTTCCCGAACCTGCTGGTAAACGGGGCATCGGGTATTGCGGTAGGTATGGCTACCAACATGGCGCCGCATAACCTTACCGAGGTGATCAATGGTATCATCGCCTACATCGATAACCGCGACATTACGGTAGCAGAGCTGATGCAGTACATCACTGCCCCGGACTTCCCGACAGGTGGTATCATTTATGGTTACGATGGCGTAAAATCTGCGTTTGAGACCGGCCGTGGCCGTGTGCTGATGCGTGGCCGTGCGGTGTTCGAGACAACTCCTTCGGGTAAAGAGCAGATCATTGTTACCGAGATTCCTTACATGGTAAACAAGGCATCGCTCATAGAGAAAACAGCGGCGCTGATAAACGAAAAGAAAATTGAAGGAATCTCTGACCTGAGAGATGAATCTGACCGTGATGGTCTGCGCATTGTGTACGATCTGAAGCGCGACGCCATCCCGAACGTGGTACTGAATAACCTGTACAAGTATACGGCGCTGCAATCATCGTTTGGCGTGAACAACGTGGCCCTGGTAAAAGGCCGCCCGATGACGCTGAACCTGAAAGACCTTATCGTGTACTTTGTGGAGCATCGTCACGAAGTGGTGGTTCGCAGAACACAGTACGAACTGGATGAAGCCCGCAAGCGTGCCCATATCCTGGAAGGCTTACTGATTGCCCTGGATAACCTGGATGAAGTGATCAACCTGATCCGTTCATCCCGTGATCCGGAAATTGCCCGTAACGGTTTGATGGAGCGTTTTGCGCTGTCCGAGATACAGGCACGCGCTATACTGGACATGCGTCTGCAGCGCCTTACCGGTCTGGAGCGTGATAAGATTCAGGCAGAATACCAGGAGATCATGAAACTGATCGATTACCTGACATCCGTATTGGCTGACGAAGGCCTGCGTATGCAGATCATCAAAGACGAGCTTGCCGAGATAAAGGAGCGTTACGGAGACGTGCGCCGTACCAGCATTGAAGCCAGCACCGGCGATATTTCTTACGAGGATATGATCCCGGAAGAGAACATGGTGATCACGATCTCGCATGAAGGATACATTAAACGTACTTCCCTGAGCGAATACCGTAGCCAGAGCCGCGGTGGTATCGGATCAAGAGGAGTGGCTGCTTCTAAGGAAAGTGACTTTACCGAGCACCTGTTCGTGGCAAGCACACACAACCACATGCTGTTCTTTACAGAGTTTGGCCGTGTGTTCTGGCTGAAAGTGTATGAAATACCAGAAGGCAGCAAAACTGCCAAAGGCCGTGCCATCCAGAACCTGATCCAGATCGAGCGTGAAGATAAGGTGCGTGCCGTAATGAACGTACATGACCTTAAAAACCAGGATTACGTACTGAACCACAACCTGGTATTTATCACAGAGCAGGGTACGATCAAAAAGACGGTGCTGGAAGCTTACTCGCGCCCAAGAACAAACGGTATAAACGCGATAACTATAAACGAAGGCGACAGACTGCTGGATGTGCAGCTGACAACCGGAAACAGCGAGATCATCATAGCGCTGGAGTCGGGGAGAGCTATCCGCTTTAACGAAACGCAGGTGCGCCCGATGGGCCGTAATGCCGCCGGTGTACGCGCAGTAACTCTTGCCGGACCAGAGGACAAAGTAGTTGGTATGGTTTGTGTAGAGAACCCGGAGACCGAGCTACTGGTTGTATCGGAAAACGGTTTTGGCAAACGCTCGCTGCTGGAGGAATACCGTATTACAAACCGTGGCGGTAAAGGTGTGAAGACCCTGAACGTGACGGAGAAAACCGGTAAACTGGTAGCCATTAAAGGTGTTATCGATACGGATGACCTGATGATCATTAACCGTTCCGGCATCACGATACGCCTGCATGTAGCAGATATCAGAGTAATTGGCCGTGCCACACAAGGAGTGAGGCTGATAAAGCTGAACGAAGGGGACCAGATCTCGTCTGTTGCGAAAGTGGAGATGGAGAACGAAGAAGAAATAGAGGAGGTGGTAATGCAGCAATCGGAGCTAAGCCCTGAAGAAGCGTTACAGCCAGACACGATGATCGATCCGGAAACAACAGATGAAGCGTAACACACCATTTAATTTTAGTAAGTTTTAACAACAAACCTTTCATAAACGAGCATGAAAAAAGTACTTTTAACTGCCCTGGCTGCTGCTACCATCTCAGTAGCGAGCGCTCAGAATTCGGCTGTAAACAGTGCCATCCTGAACCAGAAAAATGGTACACTGGATAAAGCAAAGACTGAGATCGACAAGGCCATAGCGCACGATAAAACCAAGGACAAAGCAAAGACCTGGTTCACCCGTGGTACCATTTACCAGGACATGATCGGCCACCCGGTTTATGGCAAAATGTCTCCTGAAAATGCACCGGAAATTGTACTGGAATCTTATGACAAAACAGTAGCGCTGGATGGCAAAGATGGCCAGTATGGCAAGCAGGTTCCAGATCGTCTGGATATGCTTTTTGGACAAGTGTTTAACCAGGCAGTAGAGTCTCACAACGCACAGGAGTGGGATAAAGCCATCAAGAACTACGAGCTTGCCCTGAAAATTAAGCCAGGTGATACTACGGCTCTGAAATATGGTGCGTATGCTGCCATCAACCAGAAAGATTACGCCAAAGCCATCAATTTTTATGACAAAATGATCGCGACCGGCAAAGCTGACGAGGATGCTTACAAAACCAAAGTACAGTTACTGCAGGAGTCACAAGCATCTGACGATCAGGTGATGGCTGCTTTAACGGAAGGTCTGAAAGCTTACCCAAGCAGTGTGTACCTGATGCAGGAAGAACTGCGTTACTACCTGAAAAATAACCGTGCTGATGAAGCCATGGCAAAACTGGAGAAGGCAATTGCAGCTGATCCGAAAAATGCCAGCCTTTACGCGGTATTAGGTAACCTGCAGGAGAAAAAGGGCAACCTGGATGCTGCTTACAAGAGCTACCAGAAAGCAATTGAAGTAGATCCGAACAACTTTGATGCTTACTACAACCTGGCTGTACTGGAGTACAACAAAGGCACAGACATAAACAACAAAGCAGCCAAAATGGACTACGCTACTTACCAGAAGAAAGGTAAAGCGCTGGAAGCACAGGCTAAGAAACACTTCGAAGCATCGCTGCCATATTTTGAGAAAGCACACGAACTGCAGCCTGATGACCAGTCTACGATCAAAAACCTGATGTCAGTTTATACAAGACTGAAGCGTACTGCTGATGCAGAGCGTATGGACAAGAAACTGAAATAAGGTACAATACCTATAGTTGAAAAAGGAAGCTGAACGGCTTCCTTTTTTATGGCTATAGTTTAACAGCTATAGTTTGCAAGCAACAAATACTATAGTTGTACTGAGCAGGTGAGTATAGATTGCTATAGTTACTGAGGTTCGTATAAACATTACTTAACATAATATAAATTATAAGACTGATTTATACGAGTTAAATAAGTGTCACTGATAATATACTTTATGTTAAATAGATACATTGTCAATCTCCATCGTATCGTAACTATAGTTTGTCTGAAGTAACTGTAACTACTGTTTGTCGTGTGCTGTAATGCTTACGTCTTATACTGCGCATCTATTTCATAGTTTGTGATTATATTTAATACACATCAACTCCCAAACTAATGAAATGCCCTAACTGCAACGAAACGCTGCTTATGAGCGAAAAAAACGGCGTAGAAATCGATTATTGCCCAAGCTGCCGCGGCATCTGGCTGGACCGTGGCGAACTTGAAAAGATCATGGAACGCTCCGGCGAACACTATTCCAAACGCGAAAATTACGACGCCGACTATAAACGCTATGGCTACGACAAATATGGCCGCGAAAAAAAGCATCCACACAAGAAAAAAGAATCGTTCCTGAGCGATTTCTTTGATTTTTAGACTTCATATACAAAAAAGCGCCTGTATAAAATAATACAGGCGCTTTTGCTATAGTTTAAAATGCTTTGCTTACGCGGTTTGTTGCACCAGCTCTATTTTAGTAACTGGCTTTTCAAGCGCGTATTCTTCTCTGTCGTCGCCACGCAGCCAACCAACTATAGCCAGCGCAATGGCTACAGCAATTGCAATAATCAAGGCTGGTAAAAATCCGTCAAGCTTAAAATTCCCTACCAGCGCGTCTACCAGTTTCAACATCAGCGCCGTAACTATAAGGCCTACAATAGCTTCCAGCAGGAAAAATGTTACCAGGTTCAGCAGGCCGCCCAACAGCCAGCCAATTGTCGCCGTGAAAATAGCAGTCAGGAATGCCACCCATAGTGCCGTCCAGAAACTTTTGACATGCACGCTCGACATGGCATACGACATGATCAGGATCACGGCTGCTGTTACTAACAGGTTAATAATGAAGTCCATAGTTTTATCTGTTTATGTTTGTATGTTCTAAAGTTCATATTACGGATAAAACACTGTTTTTGATGAGAACGGACTATTTCCTGTATTGCGGTTTTAACTTAGCTGCAAAGGCTTTCTCAAATTTATGCACTTTTGGCCGGGCTACCTGTATCACATACAGATCGTCAGGATTACGGGCATAATAATCCTGGTGGTAGGCTTCTGCGGGCCAGAATTTCCGGAACGGCTGTACCTGTGTCACTACTTTATTTTTGTATTTGCCCGAAGCATTTAGTTTACTGATATAGGAATTGATAGTCTCTTTTTCGGATGGTGTGCGGTAAAAGACAGCTGAGCGATACTGCTTCCCAACATCCGGATCCTGGCGGTTGAGCGTTGTCGGGTTATGCGTAGTAAAAAACACCTCTACCAGTTCCGGGTAAGTTATTTGGTCCGGATGGTAATACACCTGCACTCCCTCGGCATGCCCGGTCAGGCCACTGCTTACCTTTTCGTAAGTTGGTTTCTGCTCCTTCCCTCCCACATATCCCGAAATAACTGCCTCCACTCCTTTCAGCCGTTCAAAATATGCCTCGGTACACCAGAAACAACCTCCGGCAAACGTAGCTTTAGCCAATCCGGCTGTATCAGGCGGAGCTATAGTTCTGTTTTGTTCCGGCGCCTCTCCTTCCGTAGGCTTATCGGGTTGCGAGCAGCTACTTAGCAAAAATACCAGCGGTAAAAGTATATAATGGTAAACAGACATGACCTTGACAGTTTAAAAGTTTAGGAGTTCAGGAGTATTAGAATTGTAGCGCTGTTATTATTTTACGGTTCTACTATGGAACAGGCGAAACTTACCGGATGTTTTAGAAATCCCTGTTTAATGAGTACTATAGAAACTATAGCAGAATGAGGCAACTATAAAACTATAGTTTTCACCTCGCACTCCTGAAATTTTAAAGTCTAAAGACTGTGTTTGCGGTCGGAAATTACTTTTTCAAAATCCCACTCTACTCTCTCTTTAAAAGCGTGCAGGCGCACCTCGCAGTCAGATTTGCTGCAGATGAGGCAGGAAGGTTCAATACAGGGATCGGTATGGATGAATAGTTCTATCGCAGGATCAATTTTTTCACGGATGAGCGCCCCTACAGCTTCCACTTCATCGTGCGCTTCCAGCACGTTCAGGTACCAGGGCAATGTCAGGTGACAATCGATGTGCAGTGTTGAGCCATATTTTATGACACGCAGGTTGTGCACGTCGATCCAGTTAACACGACGGTTCTCGTTGAGTACTTTTACAATACGCTGCAGCAGTTCATAGTCCGCCTCGTCCATAATGCCCGCTACCGACGAACGTAATATCCGGTAACCGGTATACCCGATAAAGATACCGAACAGGATGGCAACTACACTATCCAGCCAGATAAGCCCGGTAAAATAGATAAGGATTAGCCCGACCAGGATACCAACTGTAGAATAGGCATCCGTTTTCAGGTGCTTCCCTCCTGCTATCAGCACCAGCGAATTGATCTTTTCGCCACGTTTTTCGGTAAAATATCCTACGGCAAAATTTATGGCACCACTTATCGCAACAAGGGCAATACCCACATCCAGTTGCGTGAGGGCATGCGGCTGAAAAATATTGTAGATAGATTTGAAAATGATAGCGCCACCGGCCACCAATATAAGTGAGCCCTCCAGTGTGGCTGCTATAAACTCTATTTTACCGTGTCCATACGGATGGTTCTCATCGCGCGGGCGCGCCGACAATACCAGGCTGTACAAAGAGAAACCACCGGCTACTACGTTTATAATAGACTCCAGGGCATCTGTTAAGATGGCGTTGGAATTGGTAATAAAATAGGCAACAAATTTAGCGACCAGCAGCAACACGCCCACCAGCACCACAAAAATCTGTATGTTGATGTTGTCGCTAAGGCGGTTTTTAACTGGTAGCATCCGGAGTAAGGGCAGAAATTGTATGAACTACAAAGGTACAAAAAACCTGCCAACTGCCCCTAAAAAACAGGTGTTTCCGATCTTATAATCAGTAGTCGGTAGCTATAGTTACAGGAGGTCGCTCAGGTCCAGCCAGTTCGGGTTCATCGATTCTATCAGGCGCCTGGTATCGTTGGGAGTGCTTTCTTTTATGTGCTTTTCGCGGGCGAGCGCCATGGCCTCGTAATCATAATGCTCGTAATACACCAGTTTATCGGGCAGGTGGCTGGCCTGCTGGCGGGTGTGCTGCAGGTGTTTTTGCAGGTTATCGGCGGTGCCAATCTGCAGGTTATTGTTGCCCGGCTCTCCACCGAAAATATATACAAAGTAATGATTGTTCTCTTGTTGCATAACAGTACATTTATGTATGGCTATACGCAACAGCTTAGGCTACGTTCACGAAGCCCTGGTGCAGCTCAAAAGGGGTAACTATGCAGGCTATATTCTCCCGCAAAACTCAGAAAAACCAGACTGTTAAATGTAGATTATGAGAGATTACCGTATAGTATACCCATGGCCCTGAACAAGAAAATAGAGCAGTATCTGCAGAAAATATTTGAACCGGACACCAGCATGGAGCTGCGGCTGCTGGGTAAAGACCTGACCTTTTATACCAATGAGCATGGAGAGCCGGTAACGCTCTTTATCGGGCAACGTCGCCCCGATGGCGCCATAACCGGTGAAAGATATGTTCGCACTATAGTTCGCCAGCCCGGAAGCCTACAGATACAGAAAAGCCACTGGGACCTGAAAGGAAAAGTAACCAGGTCCTGAGAAACTATAGTTCGGAAAGGTCGTAATCTTTGCCTTTCCCGTAACGCAGCAGGTCCTGCAGCTGGTATAGTTCCAGTGTGTGCAGGTCTTTTAGTATAAACCTGTCCCCTTCCTGTATTTCCATCACCACAAATTCGAAAGTTTCGCCGTGATTCTGAAGCCTGTATTTGCTGCCTTTACGCAGGTTGTTAAATGCTAATGCCATTTGTTCTGTTTACCTGCAAAGGTAGTAAATGTTGGTGGTTGATTATTGATTGCTAATTGCTGATTGTATATAGTTATTTAGGAGTCTGTATTCATAATTCATAATTCATAATTCAGATTGAACTACTTTTGCAACTTCAGGAGGGAGATATGGTGTTAGAAATACTATTTGAGGATGCAGATTACGTGGCAATAAATAAGCCGCACGGGTTGTTGGTGCACCGTACACGCATTGCCGAGGAGAAAAAGGAATTTGCCCTGCAGCTACTCCGCGACCAATTAGGCCAAAAGGTTTATCCGCTGCACCGGCTGGACCGTGGTACGTCTGGTGTGCTGCTATTTGCCAAGTCGCCGGAGGCGGCAAGGCCTTTGGTACAGCAGTTTGAAGAACGGGAAACCGGTAAAGTATACTATGCCATTGTGCGCGGCTATACCCCTGAATCTGAAACAATCGACTCCCCTATTCGCCCTGACAAGGACCACCTGCACAAGCTGCCCCTGGATGCTATTACACATTATACACGGCTGGCAACTATAGAATTACCGATACCAGTCGGCCGGTATGCCACGGCCCGCTATAGTTTGGTACAGGTAAGGCCTGAGACCGGCCGTATGCATCAGATCAGAAAGCACTTTGCTCATTGCAGGCATTACATCATCGGCGATAAAAAACACGGCGACTGGCGGCATAACAAAATGTTCCTGGATGAACTGGGTAGCCCACACATGTTGCTCCACGCGGCTGAGTTAACTTTCATGCACCCCTTTACAAAGCAGGAAGTACAACTAAGAGCCCCACTCTCACCTACCATGGCCCGGCTTTGCCTGCAATTCAACTGGCAACAGGCACTATCAGCGCATCAGATTGAGCTGCCTGCTGGTTTAGACACAACTGCTATTCCTGGTGAAGCGCCCGTTTAATAAGCTCTGCCTGTAACTGGGCAACAACCTCATTACTTGTATCAGCATTGATCAGCAGTAACATGTAAGCCATCGGAGAAAGGCGCCAGTCCCTGATTACCTGCCCGCCCCGCGAACGATAGACAGCCTTGATGTTTTCGCGCAGTGGCAGGCGCATGCAGGTACAAACCTCGGTAGTACGTTTTACAGCCTGATCCAATTCCGAAAGGTTCTGGCAGGCATGGCGGCTTAAGAGGTCGGAGGCGTAATATGTGAGATTACGTTCTGCCAGGCTGTCCAGAAAACTGCTTATCCGGTCATGTTCCTGTAACTGGTCTAATGTCGCTAACATAAGTGGCATTGGCTAATGGTATTACATGATTAATGTGCTGCCGTTCTGGTTTGCTGCAGGTCCCGTAGTTTCTGCAGCAACTCCTTTTCTTCACTTGTCAGGTGCGTTGGCAGCGTTATGCTAATCTTTACGTAAAGGTCGCCGTGCTGGTCGGTTTTACCATACACGGGCATTCCTTTGCCGCGCAGGCGCAGGGTTTTATCGGGCTGGGTTCCGGCTGGGATTTTCAGCTTCAGCTGTCCGGTCAGTGTCTGCACATGCGCTTCCCCCCCAAGGATGGCGGTATACATGTCCAGTGGCAGGTTGGTATACAGGTCGTTGCCTTTGCGCTCAAAATTCGGATCAGGCTTAACCGAAACTTTAATGTACAAGTCGCCGGGTGTACCGCCACCAACTGCAGGCGCGCCTTTCCCTTTAATACGCAGTACCTGCCCGTCGGCCACACCCGCTTTGGTAGTAATGCGCAGCTGCTGGTTGTGCAGGTTCAGTAACCGCGATGTGCCATGGTAGGCTTCCTGCAGCGTAATTTCCATTTCGGCTTCATAGTCCTGGGCTTTGTGAGCCTGACTGCTACGTCTGCCACCACTCTGTTGCTGACCAAAACCGCCACCCCCGAAAAACTGCTGAAAAAAATCGGAGAAGCCACCTCCCCCAAACATATCTTCATCGGCTTCAAAACCCCTGAAACCACCACCCGGCTGGCCACCGCCATAGTACTCGTATCGCCGGCCTCCCGGGCCGCCCGCACCAGCATTCTGGTACTGCCGCCAGTTAGCCCCTAACTGGTCGTACTGTTTGCGCTTTTCTTCGTCGCCCAGCACTTCGTAAGCTTCGCTGATATCCTTAAACTTATCTTCGGCCGCCTTGTCGCCTTTATTTTTATCCGGGTGATATTTTTTGGCAAGAGACCGGTACGCCTTCTTTATCTCGGCCTGAGATGCTGTTTTGGTAACTCCCAGTATTTTATAGTAGTCCTTGTAGTCCATAGTCTTACAAATAGAAAAGGGTGTTTCGTGCAAAAGCCTTTTATTAAAACGAGAGCCACAGCTGTCGGTTATAGTCTGTTTAACGGGTGTAACTATAAACTATAGCATGAGGCTACTCCCTATACAAGATAACAAAAAAAGCACCCATGGCGAGTGCTTTCCTTTTACTATAGTTTGTGTACTGTATCAGATTGTATCTGTAACTACCAGTAAGGCATAGATCACACCTGGTAACCAGAAAAGCAGTGTCAGGATAATGCTGATCCAGAAAGACGTGCCAATGCCATCGTGCAGGAATACAGCCAGTGGCGGCAGCAGTACAGCCAGAATAATCTCGACGATTGAGGTTCTGGAACCACCCTGTCTGATCGCTTCTTTCAGTTCTTTTTTAAGCTCTTTCTTCTCTGCTTTGGTCATGTTGGCCATGCGCTCTTTAACCAGCTCTACCGCTTCTGCTTCGGTTACAACTTTTTCGGTTGCCGGGGCTACAGGCGTAATTTTTACCGGACCCGCGGCTGGCTTAGCTGCTACCGATGCTTCCAAAACAGGCTGCGGTGCCGGGGCAGTTTCAGTTGACTTCGTTTCTTCGGCTTCCACCATCGCTACTACAGTCAGGTCCTGTGTCTCTTTTGCTTCTGCAGCCGGAGTTTGTTTTTTCTGTATCTGATAAGGAGCCTGTTTGTGTGCGGCAAACTCATAGTACTTCGCTGAGCTACATGCAAATAGTAATTGTCCGGCGATCAGTACAAAAACTAATTGGAGTAAATTTTTAAATTTCATAGTTGATTTGGATTTAGGTAATTGATGTTTAAGGTTACTGAGGGTACTTTAACAGTATAATAGCTGCATGTAGTGTCATACTATATATGAGTTTAATTTGTTTTACTAATACGGCGCTACAACTATAGTCTGCGTGTAAATTTCTGATGTATAGCACTACTTTTAACGTACCACCGCCTACCCACTAACTATAGCATTACCGTTACAACTATAGCAGCAATGGCTACATGGAAAACTATAGAACTATAGTTGAGCGCAGAAACTCCGCTATAGTTCTTCTTCGTCGGAGAGTTCGGGGCGGAAGTGTTGCAGTGTTGCTTCCAGGGAACGGTAAACAGCCTGCTGTACTTTTTGCCAGGCGGCTGCATCGCCCAGCGGAAACTTCTGGTTCACTTCAAGCTCAATGCCTACATACTGATCATCTGTAAACTTGCGGCGCAGGTAGGTCGGAAATCCGTCGGAAATGCCCAGGTACGGGTAGTTAAAGCGTACCAGCAGACTGTTATCATTGATCTGGAATTCCTGTTTCCAGCGGCGGCAGAAGGCCTGCTCCAGTTTGCGCTTTGGGTCATATAACAGCCCGATATCCGCTTCCCGTATCTCGCCATTCAGCTCAGGTGTAAAGGTGTGCACAGCCACATGCAGTACCTGTCGGCCAGCAGATACAAAATCATGCACCAGTTGCTCTACATCGTCGCGGTACGTAAAATAATGCTCCTTCAGGATAACAGATTTATTTTCGTCCGGAAGCTCCCGGGTAACATCGGAAAACAGCCTGGCGTGGTGCAACGACCTGTTCAGCTCGACCAGCAGCCGCGAAGTTTCTGAATAGAATGTTTTATCTGCGAGCGGCTCCAGCTTACGGAACAGTTCCAGCGCCCCGATGTCGTATCCTTCATGTGAGGCAAGCCACTCCTCCTTCCCTGAGAAATGAGCACTATAGGCTTCCGGAATCTGGTTACCAGCATGTTCGCAGGTAAGTAATAGTTTCAACATGGTTTTTCGGGTAAGTACACTCCTCCTTTTTGTAAACAAACGGCGAGTTGCCTGTACACCTTTTCGATAGATGCAGCGTCAGGGTTTTGTGGCAGCGCTTCTAAGATACGTTTGGCCAGGTTCCCTCTCGACAGGATCACATTCAGGGCATGCTGCACGTCGGGCTGTTCTTCCAATGCTATAGTTTCGGCAGCGAGGTGGCGCCATAGTTCGCCGGCAGTGCAATTATCGGTACAGTCAAAGCCAAAGCAGCGCAGATACTCCAGGTCGGTGATAATGGCCTGCTGCCCGTGCTCGATCACACTAAGTAAGATCTTAGCGAGGCGGTCTTCAACAAATGCCATCTGCTGCTCCAGTTTTACCCAGCGCTCCGCTATAAGTGCCTGCAGTACAGATACCGTAGCCTGTGCAATGGCCAGGTCAGCTACCGGGCTTTCCTGAATGTCCAGCAAACGGATCTCAATCGTGTTGCGCTCGAAACGGGCAATAGCACCGCGCGAATTCAGAAACTCTTCCTGCAACGTTCCTTCAGGGTCATAAGGCGCCACATCGGTGTACATTTTCTGCAGGATCTGCTCTTCGTAGGCCTGCTTACTGAACACTGGCTCCGGGATCACTTTGCCTGTAATGCTCGGTATCTTGCTTTGGTTCTTGCGGTAAACTTCCAGTCGTGTATCAAACAGGCCGGTAACTTTTCCATCCAGTACCGGCGACGAGGCGCTGAGTGCCGGGAGTACCGGAAGCAGCATCCGGATGGCCGCATGCAGCTTTGCAAACTCCTCGTCGTTGGCAAATGGCAGGTTAATGTGCGTGCTCTGCAGGTTTGCCCAGCCATGCCCTTTGCAGTCGAAAATGCGGTTATAAGCTTCGTACACGGCGTTGTGCTCGTGCGGCCATAGTTGTGTGTCGGTATCGGGGTTCATGGTCGGGTGGGCACCGGTTGGCAGCAGCATGGCATCGTACTTTTCCAGCATCTGGTTTATCTTCTGCACATGCTTCTGAAACTTGCTGCACAAGCCTTCCAGCGATTTTACCGGCCCCTGTGTTTTCAGCTCCACCACGTGCAGCACCAGTTCGTTGCTCCAGGCAATATCGCCAAACTCCACGTCCGAAATGTATTTCCCTACTTCGTCGTAAATCAGCTTATCTGTAATAGGCAGCACGCGCAGGTCTTTTCTGCTCACGATCATGTATTCCAGCTCCACGCCGAAGCCTTCGAAGAGGTGCAGGGTGCGTTTGGGTTGACTATCCATCGGTTCGGATGTTTTTATGGTTGTCAATACGTCGTTTGATGGATTTGATGATAGCAGCATATAGTTCTTTTTTTAGGATCAGGTCTTCGCAACCTGCATCTATATTTGGGTTATCGTTTACTTCAATTACGTACGCTTTTCCGTCAATTTCTTTCAGGTCTACGCCGTACAGGCCATCGCCGATCAGGTTAGCCGCTTTCATGGCCGTATGCAGTACCTGGAAAGGCACTTCCTCAAAGGGCACCGTATCGGAATCGCCTTCGGTTTGCTGGTGCTTTTTGCCATTCCAGTTATAGATCTGCCAGTGGCCTTTGGCCATGTAATAGCGGCAGGCATACAGGGGCTGTTTATCCAGAATCCCGATACGCCAGTCAAAATCTGTGGGCGTAAACTCCTGCCCTATGATCAGTTCCGAATCTGCCAGCATTTTATCCAGCTCTTTTTGCAGACTGCTCCGGTCCTTGGCTTTCACCACACCCTGTGAGAAGGAACTATCCGGCTTCTTCAGCACACAAGGCAAGCCAAGCTCCTCTTCCACTAGGTCGCGGTTATCTTTGTGGATGATCATTGACTTTGGTATCGGCACTTTCGCTTTGGTCAGCAGCTCGGCCAGATACACTTTGTTGGTGCAGCGCAGTATCGACACCGGGTCATCGATCACCACCAGTCCGTCGGCGTAGGCTTTACGGGCAAACTTATACGTGTGATGATTGACAGAGGTGGTCTCCCGGATAAAAAGGGCATCAAATTCGGCCAGGCGGCGGTAATCATCCTTGGTGATCAGCTCCACATAAAAGCCCTGTGCCTCTGCCGCCTCCACAAAATGCTGAATAGCTTTTTTATCTGATGGCGGCTCCTTCTCGTTCGGATCTACCAGTATGGCCAGGTCGTATGTTTTGCGGGTAATGCGGGCACCCGAAAAACGGTGGCGGGCAAAATAAGCTTTGGCAAATTTTACCACATAGCGCAGGTGGTGGTCCGGAATTTCGTTTACCGGTATCGGGCTGATACTTTGCAGCACCCATTCATCTTTAAAAACGAACTGTGCTTTTAACAAAGGCGCCTGAAACAGGTCGTGCAGCTGCTTGCATAGTTTGTCGTATTTGGCTGCCACATTCTGCCCGAAATAAATGCTCAGGGTAAAGCTCTTAGAGCGCAGACTGGCCAGGCTTTTCTGGATAAGGTCGTTGATCTCTACTGTAATGGCACGAACTATAGTCGGGCTTTTCAGGTCCTGCATGGTGGTTACGCTGGGGATGGGCTTATGCCCGCGCGCCTCGGCCAGCAGCGACACGTAATAGCCGGCGCTCTGGTACTTGTAGCTGCGGCAAAGGTTAAAAATACGGGCGTTTCTTATATCGGTATAAGTAGCATCAGTCAGGTAAGCCTGGGCGTCCACCACTTCCACATCATCAATTTTCGTCTCCCAGTCTTTCGGGTAATCGACTACTACTATTTTACGCATGTTTTGGGTTAATCTGTTAAGGGTTTTTTGGGCTCTATGGCCAGCAGGTTTGCATCGAACGTGGACATACCCAACATAATAGAGCTGAGCAGGTGCGAGAGGCCCACTTCGTAATAGTTGTTTTTAAAATAGGGGTTTTCCTGGTAGGGATCGGCTACCACCACATAGCGCAGGTCATCGGTAAAGCCGCACAGCACTACAAAATGGCCCATCGGATAGCCCTGAACATCATCATACACCGAGTTACCTGCTTCATCAGCAAATTCGCGGGCACTGCGGTACAGATACGTAGCACTTAAGCCGGTCAGCATCGGGATTCCTTCATCGAAATAGCTACGCATCAGGTCAACGGTCAGGTCCTCGCAGCGCAGCTTGCCACCCAGCTTCAGAAACTCGATGTATGCACGGGATGCACGCTCCAGTTTTTTACCTTTTTTTACTTCCAGTTGTTCTTCCAGTTTCCTGATCACTTCTTCGTTGCTGAGGCGGAACCAGGTAGGATCGAACACATGCAGGTTGTAGGTAAAAATGGTAGCAGAATAGCCTCGTTTTAAAGCATGGCAGGCCAGTAACACTTCCAGGGTACCGCCTTCGTCGAGGTACGGCACTTCTTTAATGACCTCGCTCAGCGGGATCGAATCATTAAAATAGCGGTAAACTGCGTGCAGACTGGTAGGGCCGCAGGTAGAATCGTCGGGTTGGGTATGTATCTTTATCGGAATCACGATGCTGTGCCTTTTTGTACTGAAAACAGTGTGAACCTTATACGCGACAGCTGGCATAAGTTTTAGTAAATTCCGGGGATTATAGATTATAGTTGGAAGGTGCAGAAACAAAAAGAGACACCAATTGGGTGTCTCTGTATAAAAGATGGCAGGAAAAGGAAACCAAGGCCTGCCTTTAGCGTTTAAGTTAAGCCGCTATATCACGCCAGCAACTGGTCAATAGCAGCATCTACTTTTCCAAAATCAAAGCCTTGTAGCACCTGTTGCATCTGCGTGGCAATTTGCTTAGTGCAGAGATTACCGATGCTACCTTCGTGGGTATGATTTACCTGTGTTGGCGCTTCGAAAGTACCAGCAGCTATAGTTGCGCCAATGTTTTTATAGGCATCCCGAAATGGCACTCCTTGCAGCACTTCGTTATTCACCACTTCTACGCTGAACGCATATTTGTATTTCTCGTCCTGCATGATATTGTCTTTTACAATAAGCTGTGGCAGCATATAGTTGGCCATCTGAAGGCAGTCCAGCAATGTACCGAAAGCCGGGAAAAGGCTCTCTTTCAGCAACTGCATGTCGCGGTGATAGCCGGATGGCAGGTTTGTGGTTTGCAGTGCTATTTCATTCGGCAGCCCTTGTAGTTTGTTGCATTTACCACGAATCAGCTCGAACACATCCGGGTTCTTTTTGTGCGGCATAATGCTGGAACCCGTAGTCAGCTCGTCCGGTAATCTTACAAAAGCAAAATTCTGGCTCATGTACAGGCACAGGTCCATCGCCATGCGGCCAATGGTTGCAGCTATAGTTGCCAATGCCGTTGCTACCACACGCTCGGTTTTACCACGCCCCATCTGCGCATACACCACGTTATAGTTCAGACCTTCGAAACCCAAAAGATCGGTAGTCAACTGACGATTCAGCGGGAACGAAGAACCATAACCAGCTGCAGAGCCCAATGGGTTTTTGTTACTGATTCTGTAAGCAGCTTGCACAACTAACAGGTCATCAATTAAACTCTCGGCATAAGCACCAAACCACAAACCAAACGACGAAGGCATAGCTACCTGCAGATGTGTGTAGCCCGGAAGCAACTTATTTTTATGCTGCTCGCTTAACTGCTGCAGCGTATGAAATAAGGTCTCAGTAGCTTCGACTACCTGGCGCAGTTGGTGGCGCATGTATAGTTTCAGGTCTACCAACACCTGGTCGTTGCGTGAGCGACCGCTGTGTATCTTTTTGCCGGCTTCTCCGATGCGTTTGGTAAGCAGCAATTCAACCTGTGAGTGCACATCTTCCACGCCATCTTCAATCGTAAAATTACCCTGCGCTACTTCTTTGTGTAGTTGCTTTAGCTCGCGTTGTACAGCTTCCAGATCATCCTGTTCCAGCAGACCAACCTGCGCCAGCATACGCGTGTGCGCCAGCGAGCCAAGTATATCGAACGGTGCCAGCTCCAGGTCCATTTCGCGGTCGTTACCCACCGTAAAGCGTTCTATTTCTGCCTGTACCTGTATGTCTTTCTGCCAGAGTTTCATGTTCTAAATTTGAAGATTTGGAGATTTGAAAATTTGGAAATGGTGTATTCAAACGAACCCGCCCATTTCTAATTTTTAATTTCTAATTTATAATTAAAGAAAGCATTTTGATATAAAGCGCAATGCCTTCTTCCAGTTCCTGTAGTTCGATGTATTCGTCGGCGGTGTGTGAACGGGCGGAATCTCCGGGGCCGAGTTTTACGGATGGTACGCGGAGCAATGCCTGATCGGATGTTGTAGGTGACCCGTAGGTGCTGCGCCCCAAACTTATTCCTGCCTGAACTATAGGATGATCTAAGGGAATACCGGATGGCTGCAGACGAACTGAGCGTGGCGTAACAGTTGCTTTTACATGCTGCTTCACTGTCTCGAGCACTTCTTCCAGACTATAGGCATCGGTCACGCGAATATCTACGGTAAACTTACAGATATCCGGCACCACATTATGTTGCGAACCTGCCTGCACTACTGTAACGCTCATCTTTATCGGGCCAAGCGTTTCCGATACTTTCTCAAATTTATAGTTGCGGAACCACTCGATGTCGGGCAGTGCTTCGTAAATGGCATTTATACCTTCTTCGCGGGCAGCGTGACCGGCTTTGCCATGCGCTATACAATCCAGTACCAGCAGACCTTTTTCGGCTACAGCCAGGTGCATTTGGGTAGGCTCACCAACTATAGCAAAATCTATTTCACCCAGCAAAGGAAGTATGGATTCCAGTCCGTTTGTTCCCGAAATTTCTTCTTCGGCGGTAGCAGCAAGCACGAAGTTATAGTTAAGGTTCTGCTTCGGATAGAAATACAGGAACGCAGCGATCAGCGATACCAGGCAACCACCAGCATCGTTGCTGCCCAGCCCGTATAGTTTGCCGTCTTTTAATGTTGGCGTGAAAGGATCTATCGTATAGCCGGCGTTGGGTTTTACCGTATCGTGGTGCGAGTTTAACAGTATAGTTGGCAGATCCGGGTTAAAGTGCTGGTTATAGGCCCACACATTATTTCTCTGTCGCTCAGCTTTTATACCGTGGCGCTCCAGGAAACTATAGATGGCAGCAGCGGTCTTATCTTCTTCTCGGCTAAAGGATGGAATGCTGATCAGTTGCTGTAGCAGCTTAAGTGCTTCGTTGTATAGTTGTTCTATTGTCATATTATGCTTTCAGCGCTATAGTTGTACCGGCCGGTTTCCCTTCTGCCATCGCCAGCACATCCTCCGACTGACCGATCTTAACTACACTCACCCCACCTTGCAACGTCGCAAATGAGTTATCCAACTTCGGTATCATACCGGCAAACACCTGTCCCTTTTCCTTCATTAAACTATAGCTTTCGGGTGTCAGCAACTCAACTACAGAATCATCGTCTGCGGCATCTTCCAGCACTCCTTTCTTTTCGAAACAATACAGCAGTTGCACCTTGTATTTCTGAGCCATAGCCACCGCCAGAACCGAAGCTACCGTATCTGCATTTGTGTTAAGCAGCGAGCCGTTTCCGTCGTGCGTAAGTGGAGCAACTATAGGTGTAAAACCGGCCTGCAACATGGCATCCAGCGCCTGCACGTTTACACTTTCAGGACCCGCAACATCACCTACAAAACCGTAATCAATTGTTTTAACCGGACGTTTCTCTGCTTTAATGATGTTGGCATCTGCACCTGTCAGACCGATGGCGTTGTTGCCTAAAGCCTGTAGTTGCGCTACAATATTCTTGTTCACTAACCCACCGTACACCATCGTTACAACTTCCAGTGTTTCGTCATCTGTAATACGGCGACCGTCTACCAGTTTAGGTTCGATGCCCAGCCGCTGGCCAATGGCCGACGCTATTTTGCCGCCGCCATGTACCAACAACTTCGGACCAGTTACTGCAGCCCAATCAACCAGAAAGCGGTGCAGCAACCGGGGATTATCAATTACATTACCACCGATCTTAACTATAGTCAGCATTGTTTTATCGAGTTTCTTGACTGTGTGACAAAAGACAAAGGACTTTTGAGAATGATGAAAAAAGTCTTTTGTCCTCTGTCAGATAGTCCTTTGTCAAATTAAAGCGCTTCCAACATGCGCTTCAGAACAGCCTGCGCAGCGTAGGTGCGGTTGTTAGCCTGCTCCAGAACCAGTGAGTTTGGTCCGTCCAGGATCTCATCGCTCAGTTCTACATTGCGGCGAACCGGAAGACAGTGCATAACTTTGGCATTGTTGGTCAGCGCCAGTTTCTCATTGGTCAGCATCCAACCTTCTCCGTCATTCAGCACTTTACCATATTGCTCGTAGCTCGACCAGTTCTTTACATACACAAAGTCCGCACCCTTCAAAGCTTCGTCCTGGTTGTGCAGTACGGTAGCGCCTTTTGTAAATTCATCAGCCAGGTCGTACCCTTCAGGGTTGGTGATCACCAGTTCCACATCGGCCTGCTGCATCCATTCGGCAAAAGAGTTGGCTACACACTGCGGGATAGACTTAACATGCGGCGCCCAGGTAAGCACTACTTTCGGCTTTTTACCAGCTGGTTTTTGCTCGGTTATAGTAACCAGATCGGCCAAACTTTGCAGCGGGTGTCGTGTGGCAGATTCCAGACTTACAACCGGAACCTTGGCATAGCTGATAAACTTGTTCAATAGGTCTTCGCTATAGTCTTCGTCGCGGTCCTGCAGTTTCGGGAACGAACGGATACCGATGATGTCGCAATACTCGCCCATCACGGCTGCAGCTTCTTTTATGTGCTCTACCGTTGTGCCGTTCATGATGGCGCCATCCTGCGTTTCCAATGCCCAGCCTTCTTTGTCCAGGTTCATCACCATCACGTTCATGCCCAGGTTTTGCCCGGCTTTCTGGGTGCTCAGGCGCGTGCGCAGGCTTGGGTTCAGGAAAATCAGGCCAAGGGTTTTATTTTGACCAAGCGATTTATAGTTGTATGGATTTTCTTTCAGATGCAGCGCTTCTTTAACCAGTTCATTCACATCGGCCACATCGTGCACAGAAGTATATTTCTTCATTTTTAGTTTTCCTGTAGGGTATAAACAATTGCTTCAAAAGCCGACACAAAGGCTTCCACTTCACGGGCGCTTATAGTTAGTGGCGGCAATAAGCGCAGCGTGTTTTTGTCGGATGATGAACCTGTGAAAATGCGATGTTTCTCCAACAGCTCTTTTCGTATCGGCGCGCAGGATTCTTCCAGCTCTACTCCTATCATCAGGCCTTGTCCACGTACTTCGCGCACGCCCGGCAACGCCTGTAGTTCCTGCATCAGGCGCTGGCCCATGCGGGTGGCATTGTCCAGCAACTGCTCCTGCTCCATCACTTCAAGTACAGCAATACCTGCAGCGCAGGCCAGGTAGTTTCCTCCAAACGTAGTACCCAGCATCCCATGTTTCGCTTCAATGTTCGGGCTGATCAACACCCCACCTATCGGGAAACCATTGCCCATTCCTTTTGCAACCGTGATCAGGTCTGGCTTAACACCGGCATGCTGGTGCGCAAAGAATTTACCCGAACGTCCGTAACCCGACTGCACTTCATCCAGGATCAGCAGAGCCCCAGCTTTTTTGCAGCCAGCTTCTACAGCCTTCAGGAAAGTTGGCTCCGGAATATGAACGCCGCCTACACCCTGTATACCTTCCACAATTACAGCTGCCAGCTCAGAACCATGTTCATTAAGGGCTTGCGCAAAAGCATCCAGATTGTTCAGGGGTAGGAAAACTACGTTATCTGTCTCGTTAACCGGTGCAATGATGGATGGATTATCAGTAGCAGCTACGGCAGCCGATGTACGGCCATGGAAAGCGCCTTTAAACGCGATAATCTTCTTACGGCCTGTTTGAAAAGAAGCCAGTTTGATAGCATTTTCGTTGGCTTCGGCGCCGGAGTTGCACAGGAACAAACTATAGTCTGGGTATCCGCTGAGCTCTCCGAGTTTCGCAGCAAGTTCTTCCTGCATCGGCATCTGCACCGAGTTAGAGTAAAAACCGATATCGTATAGTTGGCGGGCAATGCGCTTTACATAATGCGGGTGGCTATGGCCAATTGATATTACAGCGTGGCCGCCATACAGGTCCAGGTAGCGGGTACCTTTGTCGTCCCAGATGTAGCAGCCCTGGCCGCGTACGGGATTTATATCAAAGACAGGATAAACATCGAAGAGATTCATGGTTTATTCGTTGAATTAGATGTAGGAAGTAAGACAGTAAAGGAAGTACTCAACGTACATAGCTTTAATTGTTGATGGTTATATTGTTACCTCCCCCTAACCCCCTCCTAAAAACAGGAGGGGGAATTTTTAGGAGAAATCTTTTTATTTCATTTTGCTCTCGCTCTCTAAAAACTAGCGAGGATTATTTAAGCTCCCTCCCCTGTTTTTAGGGGAGGGCTGGGGTGGGTTAAAACCCTGTTGGTTTCAGTTTCAATCCTGCTGTTTCTTCCAACCCGAAAAGCAGGTTCATATTCTGCACCGCCTGGCCTGATGCGCCTTTCAGCAGGTTATCGATCATGCTGGTGAGTACGAGCATTTCGCCCTGCTTTTCTAAGTACAGAATACACTTGTTTGTATTCACTACCTGTTTCAGGTCCGGCGTAACGTCGCTGATCCAAACAAATGGATGTGTACTGTAATAGCTGCTGTATAGTTCGCGGGCTTCGGCTATAGTTAAGCTGCTTGGCAAATAACTTGTGCAAAGTATACCACGCGTAAACGGCCCGCGGTACGGCACAAAATGGATAGCAGGCAGTGCTTGTTCTGGCTGTAGTTCGTGCAGCGTACGGCGGATCTCGTTCAGGTGTTGGTGGTTTAGCACTTTATAGTTTGAGATATTGCCGCTTCGCCAGCTATAGTGCGATGTAGGGCTCAGGCTCTGTCCTGCTCCGGTGCTACCTGTAATGCCACTCACATGCACTTCATCCGAAATCAATCCTTTTGCAGCCAATGGTAGCAACGCCAGTTGAATGGCTGTAGCGAAACATCCTGGGTTTGCAATGTGCTGTGCCTGCTTTATTGATTCGCGTAGCAATTCAGGTAAACCATAGGTAAAGGCTCTGCCAGTTGCATCTATAGTTTGCGCATTCCCAGCTTCGCCGTTCCAACGGAAATCCTGGCTCAGATCGATGATCTTTATGCTTTCTGCAAATGTGTTCTCAGCTAAAAATTTCTTTGCTTCGCCATGTCCTACACATAAAAACAGCACATCCACTTCCTGCTCGTATGAGTCGCTAAAGGATAATTCGGTTTCACCTAACAAGTCGGCATGAGCTGTATGAACGGGTTTACCAGCCTGGCTTTTGCTGTTCGTAAAAACCAGTTCCACATTCGGGTGATTCAGCAACAGGCGTAGCAACTCGCCACCGGTATAGCCGGCACCGCCAATAATACCAGCCTTTACTTTTCCGTTGCCCATGCTGTAGTGGTGTTATTTACGTTGTGGTATAGTTTGGTCTGGTTACCGAAAATCTTCGTGAAGCCTTTCACATCGTCAGCGGTCCAGGCGCGGTTCATTTCGCCGTAGCTACCAAATTTGTCGCTCATCAGGTCGTGCTCGCTCTCAATGCCTTCCACCTGGAAACGGTATGGGGCTAGCAGCACATGCACTTTACCGGTTACGGTTTGTTGCGTGCTCTCCAGGAAAGCCTCAATGTCGCGCATAGTTGGGTCTAGCAGCTGCCCTTCGTGCAGCCAGTTACCATACCAGGTTGCCAATTGGTCTTTCCAGTATAGTTGCCATTTGGTTAGCGCGTGCTTCTCCAGGGTGTGGTGTGCTTTGATGATCACCATTGGTGCTGCAGCTTCAAAACCTACACGGCCTTTAATGCCGATAATAGTATCACCCACGTGGATGTCGCGGCCAATCGCAAACGGACCAGCCATTTCCTGCAGGCGCTGAATTACCTGTATCGGTGTTTCAAACACTTCATCATTCAGCCCAACCGGTTCTCCGTTTTTGAAAACTATAGTTACGCGCTCGGCTTCGTGTTTGCTAAGCTGTGTCGGGTAAGCCGACTCAGGCAATGGCAGATGCGATGTAAGGGTTTCCTTGCCGCCAACCGATGTTCCCCAAATTCCTTTGTTAATGGAATATTGCGCTTTCGTAAAATCCATCTCCACACCATGCTTTCGCAGATATTCGATCTCTTCTTCGCGCGATAGTTTCATGTCACGAATTGGCGTGATGATCTCTACATCCGGAATGATCGCCTGGAAAACCATATCAAAACGAACCTGGTCGTTACCAGCGCCGGTGCTGCCGTGGGCTACATAATCTGCCCCGATGTTTTTGGCAAAGTTAGCAATGCTCAGTGCCTGCGTTACACGCTCCGCACTAACGCTCAGCGGATATGTATTGTTCTTCAGCACATTGCCAAAAATCATATACTTGATGCAGCTCTTGTAGTAGCTCTCTTTCTCATCGAGATGCGTGAATTGCTTCACACCCAATGCATAAGCACGGCGCTCAATTTCCTGAATTTCTTCAGCAGAAAAACCACCAGTATCTACTAAGGCTGCATACACTTCCAGCCCCAGTTCCTGCGACAGGTAAATTGCGCAATAAGATGTATCTAATCCGCCGCTAAAGGCTAACAAAACTTTCTTCATAACTATAGTTTATATTTTGATAGCCTAAGAGGCTTTTTTATTCTTGTCTTTTTCTTGTTCAGGTAATGTAATGGGCTGTACGGCCAGGCGCTGACGGTAACGCACCCAACGCTCCTGCAGGCTGGTTGCTTTAGCCGCTGGCTTTTGCTCCACTACAGGTAAGGGCATAAAGTTCTGCTCCTGAGCTGGGTCAAACAGCATGGCGGTACACAAACAGTTGCTGCGGTTCTTGCTTGTCAGGATTGGGAAGTTCACGCAGCTCTCGCAGCCTTTCCAGAAAGCTTCATCATCGGTCAGCTCAGAGTAAGTAACTGGCTTGTAGCCAAGGCCGGAGTTGATCTTCATAACAGCCAATGCTGTAGTCAAACCAAAAATTTTGGCATCCGGGTACTTGGTGCGCGACAGTTCAAACACCTTCTGTTTGATCTGGCGGGCAAGGCCGCTTTTACGAAGTTCCGGCGAAACTATAAGACCTGAGTTTGCCACGTATTTGCCATGTCCCCAGGTCTCTATGTAGCAGAAACCGGCCCACTTGCCGTCCGGGTGCAGTGCGATCACCGCTTTGCCTTCCTGCATTTTCAGGGCTACGTATTCTGGCTTGCGCTTTGCAATACCGGTACCACGGGCCTTGGCCGATGCTTCCATTTCGTCGCAGATAGTTTGCGCATAACCTACATGGCTTTCGTTAGCCACAGTAACTATAAAATCCGGTAAACTGGTCATTAAAGTATTATAATAGAATACAGATGGCTGTCGCACAGCCTGTTGCGCTAAAACAATGTGAATACAAAAGCCTTGAGCTGCCTTTCGGAAAAGCTGAGCTTACATGCTATTGACCCTTAAAATTTGATTGGAAGTATGATCCCCACGTAGGCGATCAGAGAGTATGCCGGCCTAGGGCCTGCACCTGAATGTAGCGAAGGTGTACCTGAAAACTACCCTGCACACGCGGGCAGAAAAAGTCGCACGCTTTGCAGCGTGTTTTATCGTTGGCTCTGCGCCAGATAAAAGGACCTTTTTTTTCATTTTTAAGAAACTGTATAAAAAAGCTTTAGCGCTGTTTTACTGCTAAAGCGGTGCAAATGTTTTCACAAAAAAATCAGTTTTGCAACTGTGCTGCTAAAATTCAAATAAAAGTTATAGTTGCTATAGTTTTTAACACATGTTTTATCCATCACATAGCAAATTACCTATTTTGCGCGCTTCCCCGTAACTTGCAGCCTTATTGCGCTATCACATGAAGAACCTGAATTTGCCGGTCATCATCGGTATCCTGTTTTCTACCATTGGCCTTGTTTCCCTGTTCCTGACGGGACAGGCTTTAACTGCTGCGGTGTGGCTGAGTTTCGGGAACGGCCTGCTGTTGTCTAACCTGCAGTTCAACCGCCTGAATGAGTACGGGCAACAGGAAAAACAGCCAATACCGAAAGTGAGGGTCTATACAGGTATTTTCCTGATCGTGCTGGCCGTATTGTTACTCCTGTTACAGATCTACCAGGATTTCCAGCAGACTGCCTGAGTTTAAATGCGGCTGGCCAGCGTGAGCGTTACTTTATAGGGTTCTTCCAGGTTGCGGCGCAGGGTTAAGCGTAGCATCTGGCCGGGCTGCCTGTCCAGCAGACGCAGTACCTTGTTCAGGTCCATGTCCTTGCAATCCTGCCCGTTTACAGATAACAGCTGATCTCCGGCTTTAATGCCTGCCTGCGCAGCTACGGAGTTATCAGCCACATTGGCCACCACATACACATTTACGCCTGGCATAGGGGTGCTCAGCTCAAAGCCAGAAATATTGTAGGTAAAAGGAGTCCGGTATTTGCGGTTAGGCATCAGGTACATTCTGTTATGCGGGTAATCGAAAATAACAGTAAAGCGCTTCAGTATATCGGAGCCCAGGTTGCCATTCCGGTTGGCAACATTCAATGCTACTTTTATAGCTTCTTCGTCGGGGTACGAGGCTGGCAGGTCCTGAAACTGGTAGCGCCCCAGCGATATTCCGTCAAGCCGGCCGATCTTGCCATGCACATCCCCGCTCAGGCCACGCCCCAGGTATGCTTCCATTACCTTAGGGGGCAGTTTCAGTTTCTGGTTGGTAGGCAGGTACAACGACAGGGAATGACTCGCCCCGGTATCAACCACCAGTTTAACCTGCAGCGAATCACCGTTGTATTGTTGCACGTTGGCGTATACATAGGCTTTGCTGTCTTCGATGTGCAGTTGGTACTGCTCGCATTTACTATTCACCCTCAGCTTTGTATCGGGCCGGTACAGGGTCAGCATCCGGGTGTTATAGTTTATCTTCACAATAAAATTCTTGAAAATATCGTACCCGATGATTCCGTGTATAGGCATCCCCATACGGGTAGAGAGATTAAAGATGTCTTCCAGCAGCACATACACTTCCTGGTTTACGCCTTCAATACCACTGAGCTGCAACGAATTACCCCGCGACACAATGGCTTCGAGCTCATAGCCCTGCCCCAGTCCTTTTACCGTGATCGTGGACGAATTATTCAGGCTGAGGGTATCGCTGAAGTCCAGTTGCGTGATGAGCGTGCTATTGACACCGGAATCGAGGATGAAGTTAAGTGGGCGGGAACCATTTACTTTTACCGGAATAACGATAAGGTTATGCGCCAGCTTGAAAGGAATCTTGATCTTTTTCTGGTTGCCTGTAAAAAAGGCCGTATCGGAAACTACAGGCTGGGATATTGCCCGGGGCATAGCTACCAGCCAGCCAGCGAGACAAAGCAACAACAGAAGGAATGCTTTAGCCAACATAAGGGTAGTTTTAGATGATAAGATCGTGACGTAGTACTACTTACGTAAAAACTATAAACATAATCTAATTCTATAACAGATAAGTTACTATTTCTGGAGATAGAATACCGATGTTTAAAAATTTGACAGAATGGTACCCTGCCAATAAAATCTGTAAACGGCTTGCATGTTGTTGCTGTATTCCACCCCGGCAACTATAGTTTGAAGTAGCATAAAAACAATCTGCCTTAAACAATAGTTAAAGCAGTATACAGCCACAAAACTGGTTTATTTCTATGATTTGCCCTTAAATTTTGGTATACTGAACTATAGCCTACCAGACAGACATGCTTCTAAATTATACTTTATCAATAAAATCAACTATGAATACTTTCTGGACCGTAGCTTATTTACCTGTCATCAGGCAGTGCCACCTCCCTCCACTTTTACCAAGTCTGCAGCTGCAACATAGTACATCAAAAAGGTAGCCGGCTATAGTTTACAGCACATATCACCCGCATTCATCAGCTTCTACACGAACCCGGTGTTACCTGAAACACATTTACATAATTATATTTCCATAAAAGATATCAAAAAAATGGCAGATAATACCAGTCTCCACTATAACATTTACACCCCGACCAACCATGCGGGCATAAGCCGCGATGAGATCCTTGATTTCCTATTCCATCACCTGGATGAATATGGCGACAAACGCGAAGACATTGCCAAATGCATGGACTATGCCCTGTCGGAGGCAGAAGGCAAAGGCGGCGCTGTAATTGAAGCCCGTGAGAACGGCGAAGTGGTAGGTGCCCTGATCCTGAACAACACGGGCATGAGCGGCTACATTCCCGAAAACATACTGGTATATGTGGCTGTGCATGGCAACCAGCGCGGCAAAGGGGTGGGTAAAAAATTAGTACAGCTGGCAACCGAAACCGTATCCGGCAGTATAGCCCTGCATGTGGAGCCACAGAATCCTGCCCGCTACCTGTACGAGAAAATGGGCTTCACAAACAAATATTTAGAGTATAGACTACACCGATAACTATGGCAGTTTTAAAACTGTACCGCGACAAATTAAAGCACAACTACGACCACCTGGACACCATATTTAAAGCACATGGCATTGACTGGGGCATTGTGACCAAGCTGTTGTGCGGCCACGAACAGTTCCTGCGGGAAGTGCTGGCCTTAGGCGTACGCGAGATCCACGACTCCCGGGTTACCAACCTGAAAGCGATCAAGAATATAGCCCCGGACGTGCAGACCGTTTACATAAAGCCTGCCCCTAAAAAAAGCATCCCCGAGATCATCCAGTACGCCGACGTCAGTTTCCAGACCGAGCTCGATATTATCAGGCTCCTCTCTGAAGAAGCTGTGAAGCAAGGCAAACTCCACAAGATCATCATCATGATTGAAATGGGTGACCTGCGCGAGGGTGTGATGGGCGACGACCTGGTTGATTTTTATGAGCAGGTATTTGAGCTGCCTGGTATTTCGGTTATCGGCCTGGGTGCAAACTTTAACTGCCTGCACGGGGTAATGCCCACCCGCGATAAGCTCATTCAGCTCAGCCTGTATAAACAAATTATTGAGGCCCGTTTTAACATTAAGATTCCCTGGGTATCGGGGGGTACTTCTGTAACTATACCGCTGCTGTTTACGCACCAGTTGCCTAAAGGCATTAACCATTTCCGGATCGGAGAAGCCCTGTTTTTCGGCTTAAACCTGTTTACCGGCGAGACCTTTGAGGGCATGTACGACGATGTGTTTGAGCTGAGTGCCGAGATCATTGAGCTGACAGAGAAGCCCATGATACCAAGCGGCGTATTGGCTGAAAACCCGAGTGGCGATAGTTTTGAGATCGATGAAAGTTTGTACGGCAAAACCTCGCACCGCGCCATACTGGATGTTGGCCTGCTGGACGTAAACCCTAAGTTTCTGCTACCGGCAGAGGACCTGAGTATAGTGGGTGCCAGTTCTGATATGCTGGTAGTAGAGTTGGGCGAGAACGAACGCAACTATAAAGTAGGCGATGTGCTGCATTTCAGTTTGCGGTATATGGGTGCGCTAAGTATCCTTAATTCGCGCTACATTAATAAAGTAATCGTATAATTTTTTTGGCTGTGCGCTGTGCCGGCAACGGTTTGTACCTATATTTGTTCCCTGAAATGCAGTTTCTGCAATCATCGTAAGTTGTAACCTATGCACTACCACGACTATCAAGAACTTATAAATAACAACCGCAAATGGGTTTCTGAAAAACTGGAAACTACGCCGGAATATTTTGAGCAACTGTCCAAAGGCCAGAAACCGCCTTACCTTTACATTGGTTGCTCCGACAGCCGCATGCCTATCACAAGCTTTACCCGAACCGAGCCGGGCGAGCTTTTCATTCACCGTAACGTTGCCAACCAGGTATCGCTGACCGACATGAACCTGCTGGCTGTGCTGGAGTATGCCGTAGAAGCCCTGGATGTGCGTCACATTATAGTTTGCGGCCATTATTGCTGTGGCGGTATCGAGGCGGCCTATAAAGGTACTGCCACCGGTGTAGTAGAGAACTGGGTAAGCCCCATCCGCGATATTTACATGCAGCACCGCCAGGAGATTGACATCCTGCCAACCGAAAAAGAAAGGCTGCAACGCCTCTCTGAACTGAATGTGATCGCGCAGGTAAAGAACATCTGTACCACTTCGGTAATGCACCGCGCCTATAAAACAGTAAAATACCCTACCGTGCATGGCTGGGTGCTGGATATCGAAAATGGCCTGATCAAAGAACTGGAACTGCCTACAAAAGAGTGGCAGGCACAGGGCATTCTGCCATAGCAAACTATAGTTACATAATCAGGCACTGGCCTTGTGCTCTACAAATGGCCTGGCCGGTGTTGCGTAGGTCTGGTGCGCCGGTACTGCTGTAAGGATATGATCGGGGTATGTAAGCGCCGTGAGCCTGCCGCCAAACACGCAGCCGGTATCGATGTTGATGGTATTGTTGCGCCATGCAGGTTCGTGTACCGGTGTGTGTCCGTAAACAACTATAGCGTGGCCGGTATAGTTGGCAGCCCAGTCCAGGCGCACAGGTAAACCCAGCTGATCTACTTCGCCGGTGGTGGGGCCATACAGGCACAGGTCGCGCACGGTGCGGCTGTGCCGGCCATGCAAATGCTCGGCCAGTCCGGCGTGGGCAACTACCAGGCGTCCGTCGTCCAGCAATATGTGGTGCGGCAGCGTTTCCAGAAAATCCCGGACACGCCTTACAAACGCTGCACTGCAATGCCCTAACTGCTCCATGGTGAGTTCCAGGCCATGGCGCACCTGCACATTCCGGCCCATCAGTTTGCGGTATAGTTTATCGTCGTGGTTACCGCTTACACAAAAGGCTATGCCGGCCGCTACCATATCCATTACCAGGTGCAGTACCTCCGGCGACTTGGGACCACGATCGACCAAATCTCCCACAAAAACAGCTTTGTGCTGCAGCGGATGTGTTACGTTAAATGCCTGCTCCGTTTTCTCATACGAAACGCTATAGTTCAGCTTTTTCAGTAGTTCCAACAGCTCATCAAAACAACCATGCACGTCCCCAATAATATCAAAGGGACCGCGCTCGGCAGTTTTTATCAGGTATCCGCTTAAGTCTTTTATCTGTGCCATCCGTATGCTTGCTTTACGAACTAAACTATAACTTAAAAACTGGCTGGCGGGTTTATGTTTACGGGGTAAATTTGAGCAGAAACATGCTTTATTTTATAAGCCTTGAACTTTACCGGTATAACCGTTACTTTGCCATACTATAGCCTGACACCTACCGCACATGCCCTACCTCCGGAAGTATAAATTACCACTGCTCTGGTTGCGCCGCCATACCTCCAGCCGCGAATTTATGCTCATCTCCAGTGCATTGGTGGGGTTTGCTGCCGGCATGGCAGCGGTTGTTCTTAAAACTATAGTTCATTACCTGTACCTCATGCTGGCTTACGGCGGCCACCTGTTCGACCGACCGGTATTACTGGTGGTGCTTCCCATAATCGGCATTCTGATAACTGTAGTAGTAGTGCAGGTGTTTTTTAAAGGCAACGTAAAAGGTGGAACAGCCGGAATCCTGTACAGCATAGCCCAGAAGTCCAGTATTGTAGAGCGCAGCAAAATGTACTCGTATGTGATTACCAGTGGCATAACGGCTGGCTTTGGCGGCTCTGCCGGTCTGGAATCTCCTATTGTGGTCACGGGCTCGGCAATCGGCTCCAACTTTGGCCGTTCCTATCATTTGAATTACCGCGAGCGCACGCTGTTGCTTGCCTGTGGTGCTGCGGCCGGTGTGGCTGCCGTATTTAATGCGCCAGTTGCAGGGGTGCTTTTTGCAGTTGAGATCCTGCTTACCGAAATCAGTATTTCGGCTTTTATACCGTTGATGATCGCTGCTGTAGTAGGCACGCTTTGCTCCACGCTTACCTTAGACGAGGATCTACTTTTTTATGTGGTTTCGGTGGAAGGCTTTTACGCCGGCAATCTGCCGTTTTACATGCTGCTGGGTGCGCTTACCGGCCTTATCTCGGTGTATTATACCCGCACAGTGCACTGGATCGAAAATATATTCGAAACCCTTTCTGGCAATGTATACAAACGCGCTTTAATTGGGGGCTTGTGCCTGGGCTTGCTCATCATGTTGTTTCCACCGCTCTTCGGGCAAGGGTATGAGGCTATCAAACTGCTGCAGCGCGACCAGGCGGACCAGTTGCTGGAGGCCAGCTGGCTCAACTTTTTTGGCACCAACGAGTGGCTGGTACTTTGCTTTACCGGCGCTCTGGCACTGGTGAAAGTAATAGCTTCAACGTTAACCTTAGCCTCTGGTGGCAAAGGCGGTAACTTTGGCCCTTCTATGTTTGTGGGTGCATTTGCCGGCTTCTTTTTTGCAAAACTGATAAACCTGACTGCCATCGGGAATGTGCCCATCCATAGTTTTACCATGGTAGGCATGGCCGGCATACTGAGCGGCGTGATGCATGCCCCGCTGATGGGCATTTTCCTGATTGCTGAGATAACCGGTGGCTATACCCTGATGATCCCGCTGATGGTTGTTTCGGCTACCTCGTATGCAGTTGTAAAATACTACGAACCCTACTCGCTGGAAGCAAAAAAACTTGCCCAGCAAGGCCAGCTGTTAACGCAGAACAAAGATACCACCGTGTTGCGCATCATGAAGATCCGCCACCTGATCGAAACAGAATTTCAGCCTGTCAGCCCCGATGCGACCTTGCGCGAATTAGTGGATGTGATTGCCCATTCCCGCCGAAATCTTTTCCCGGTTGTAAACGCAAAAGGTACCCTGGAAGGCGTCATCCTGCTGGAGGACATCCGGGAGATCATGTTTAAAACCGATAAGTATGATGTGGTGAAAACCAAGGAACTGATGGTAAAGCCCCCGGCGCTGGTGCAACACGACGACAGCATGGCCACTGTGATGAAGAAATTTGACGAATCCGGGGCCTGGAACCTGCCGGTAGTAGATGGCGAAAAGTATCTCGGCTTTGTTTCGAAGTCAAGCATCTTTACGAAGTACCGCAAGCTCCTGATCAAAACAACCAACGTATAAGCGCGGCTACCTGTATTTACGCAGGCTATAGTTAGAACTATAGTTTGGTCTACCCTTTACAGTATTTTCTTTATATTGTCAGAAGTCCTATAAATCTGATAGCTACCATGCACCACCTCAGCCCGACTGACTTTGCAAACCTTGTTCAACTGCGACAGCAACTTCATCAGTATCCTGAACTGTCCGGTTCCGAAACCGAAACGGCCAGACGCATTGTGACGCACCTGCAAAACTATAGCCCTGATAAAATTTACACCGGCCTTGGCGGAACCGGGGTAGCCGCTGTGTTTCAGGGCGAAGACCCGGAAGGGCCAACTATAGTTTTCCGGGCGGAGCTGGATGCCTTGCCCATTGCCGAAACAAACCAGGATCTGAGCTATAGTTCGGTACATGAAGGAACAGGCCACAAATGCGGACACGACGGACACATGGCCATTCTTACTGCTTTGGGAAGTATGCTGCATCATAAAAAACCTGCCCGTGGCAAAGTGGTGCTGCTTTACCAGCCAGCCGAAGAAACCGGAGCAGGCGCCTGGGCCGTGCTGCAGGATGAACGCTTTACTGAAGAAATAAAACCGGATTATGTATTTGGCCTGCACAACCTGCCCGGTTACCCAATGCACGAGGTGGTTGTCCGGCACGATGTTTTTGCTTCGGCTTCCACGGGCATGATCGTGGAGCTGGAAGGAAAATCCTCGCATGCAGCAGAACCGGAAAATGGGGTCAATCCGGGAGAAGCAATGGCTGAGATCGTGCTGGGCTTCAACCGCATCATTCAACAAAAAACACAGTTCGAAAGCCTGACTTTACTAACCATTATCCATGCGCGGCTGGGCGAAGTTGCGTTCGGGACAAACCCGGGTTTTGCAACGGTAATGGCCACCCTCCGCGCCTACCAGCCACACGATCTTCAAAAACTAAAAGAACTGACTCACAAGTGCGTTGAGGAAATAGCAGCCAGCTATAGTTTGAAGTATAACATCCGGTTTACAGAAGAATTTCCGGCAACTATAAACCACCCGACTGAAGTGGAAGCCATACAGCGGACAGCCGTCAACCTGCAACTACAGCAACAGGTAGCCGTACAGCCTTTCAGGTGGTCAGAAGATTTCGGGCATTTTACGGCACGTTATAATGGCGCATTTTTTTGTCTTGGCGCCGGCATCAACCAGGCCCAGCTCCACCACTCCGATTACGATTTTCCGGATGAGCTCATACCGACAGGTGCCGCCCTGTTTTATGGCATTATCCACGAGATCCTGAACCAGTGACACCTTATGTTCCAAAGCTCTTACATTGAACTCAGTACATCTGCCCTGCAGCACAACATCCGTTTTATAGAGAGCCTTATCGGTCCTGATGTTACATTCTCCTCGGTTATAAAAGGCAACGCGTACGGTCATGGCATAGAGCAGTTTGCCCCACTGGCACAAAGTTGCGGCATCAGTCATTTTTCGGTTTTCAGTGCCGATGAAGCCCTGCGTCTGCAACAGGCGCTACCCAGGCCGGCAACCATCGTCATTATGGGGTATATTGACACGCCGGAACTGGAATGGGCCGTTGCGCACGACATCGAGTTTTTTGTTTTTGAGCCGGACCGCTTAGCGCATGCCGCCAGAGCAGCAAAAAAAGTCGGAAAGCCGGCCCGCATACACCTGGAACTGGAAACTGGCATGAACCGCACCGGCTTTGATGCAGGCAACCTGCCCACCGCCGAAAAAATCCTGCAAGAGAACAGCGATTACCTAACCCTTGCCGGCATTTGTACGCATTACGCCGGCGCCGAAAGCCACCTGAACCACGAGCGCGTACTGAACCAGCAAAAACTTTTCCGGGAAAAAGTAACCCAGCTGAAGGCCCGCGGGTTTGTACCGGAAATGCTGCACACGGCCTGCTCTGCGGCCATGGTAACTTTCCCGGAAACACACATGAACCTGGTGCGCGTGGGCATCATGCAATACGGGCTTTGGCCCAGCCCCGAAATCTATGAAAAGTACCTGCGCCAACACCCTGAGCCCAGCAACCCGCTCCGCCGTATCATTTCGTGGAAGAGCCGCATCATGAGCCTGAAACAGGTGTACAAAGGAGAATACATTGGGTATGGTGCTTCGTTTCAGGCCCCGCAGGATATGGTACTGGCTATAGTTCCGGTGGGCTATGCCTGGGGCTACAGCCGCTCGCTCAGCAACCAGGGACAGGTACTGATCAGAGGGAAACGCGCCTCTGTAGCCGGAATTGTGAATATGAATGTAATGATGGTGGATGTGACCGAAATCCCGGATGTAAAGAAAGACGATGAAGTGGTGTTGCTCGGCCACCAGTACGATGAAAGCATAACCGTCGCCTCGTTTGCAGAGCTAAGTACCCAACTGAACTATGAGCTGCTCACCCGACTGCCCCTCAATATTCCGCGTTTTGTAGTAGATTAGCCTATTTCTTAGCTGCTTTCTCCAGCCCTATAGTATCCAGAAAACCACTTACTACGCAAGTCTTCCAGTAACTTAGCACCGAAGCGTTAGGGTCGCGGGTAACGGAAATATGGCCTGTCCGTGGTTGTTCGCCTTTCATGGGGTTTGCATCTTTTATAGCTACCCAGTCTGCTACCTTCGAGATAATCTTTTTGCCCAGCCCCTGCTCATTGCCCTCTCCTTTTTTAAGCAATTCTATGCCCAGGTTATCATAATACACCAGCATCGTGCCTGTGGCTTTCCGTGCTGTTAATTCCGCTTTAAATTCTCCTTTCCGGATGTAGCCTTCCTCAATTTTTATAGAAGCGGTCGGTATCAGGATCGGGTTGAGGATAGCGGGACGCGCACTGCCAAATGTGCCGGCTATGGTATGGTAACCGGCTTTGTTCAGGAGTGGTAACCTGGCCCAGACCCGTACTTTTGCCTTGTTCATCACTAAAAAACTACTTTGCAACAGTGCCGGTTTTTTATCAGATATGTGCGCAGGCATATTGGAGAGGTTGGTTATAGTTGCATAAAGGCTGTTAAGTGTAATTGAACCGGGTTCCTGTGCTGCCAAAGCAAGCTCGGTATAACGTACATCACCGTTACGCACTTTTAAGGTATCAATCAGAAATGGAGTTTTTATGTGCTGCACCATGTCATGCGGCAGGGGCTTGCGTTCCTCCGGCTCACCGGATTTCCTGGTTTTATAGGATCTCAAAACGGGCTTATCCAGCAGCAGGTAATTAGCCAGAAACTGTTCTTTCCGGAAGTAAGTGTGGTAGTCTACCCCTTTCAACTGAACCTTTTTAATTTTCAGGTCATTTGACGTAACTGCTTTGCCTTTTGCCCTGGATAACTGCCGTGCGGTGCGTTGCGGTTTAAGATGCAGGTTACGGATGGCTATAGTTTGTGCTGCAGAATTTAAGGTAAGAGCGCCGGTGGTAACATGGTACTGCCCGTCCGGAAACCGGTAGGTAATACCAGCACTTTTAAACTCTGCTTTTCTGGTATAAAAAGCCCTGTCTGTTGCTTCAAAAGAGAGACTATCCAGCCTGAAATCACCTGCCGTCAGCGTAAATTTTTTGACCTCTAACAGAACAGTTGAATCTCTGAAATAGTCGCGGTACCGGAAGTCAGCGTCTGCTATTATGATCTGACCGATCTGCATATTCCGGAGGATTCCGGTGGCTACCTGGTACGCGGCTTTATGCCTTTCGGTAGTATCCGGGTGCATCTCGGTTAAAAGGATGTCCGGCTCCTGCAGGTTTAGTTCCGAAGCATCCAGGGGTTTGCCGAACGCGATACCCAGCAGGTTTAAGCCGGACGCACTGAATGCTGCTGTCCTGATCCGGAACAGCATACGGGGCACATGCTGTTTTTCCTGCTTTAACTGTTGCCAACGCTCATAGTTTGGTTCAAGCGTCAGGCTGTCTACTTCCAGATGCCCCAGAAACGGAGAAACATCCAGACCATGCAGTTTTAATTTATACAGCCCATTCGATTCCTTTTCGGTCATCCGTTCCACTTTACCCTGCAACCAACCCGAAAAAAAGAAAAATCCTACAAATAATATTAAAGCGATTCCGATCAGCCACGCGCCTATTTTAAGCCACTTGGAAGTGGTATTTTTATCTGATGTCATTTTGCTGCATACGTTTAAAGGCGTTTACGTGTATCTTAGCTTTCGGAGGTAGCAATTTGTGGCGCTACCCGTAAATAAAACAGCTTTACCGCTGCTCAAAGACAATACATGCAAAACGCGATGAACTCACCAAAATGGCTCGACCGAATCCTCTACCCTTTTGCGCACCATACGCTGGATTTACCAGCTGGTAAAATGCATTACGTGGATGAAGGCAAGGGCGAGCCGATCGTGTTTGTGCATGGCACGCCAACCTGGTCATTTGTGTGGCGGCAGCAGATAAAAGCCCTGAGCCGGAACTACCGCTGCATTGCCGTTGATCATTTAGGATTCGGGTTGTCTGAAAAGCCTGCCGGTTTTGCATATACCCCGGAGGCCCACGCCGATAACTTGGAGCAACTGATAGAGCACCTGCAGTTAAAAAACATAACGCTGGTGGTGCACGATTTTGGCGGCCCCATCGGTTTGCGTTATGCGTTAAGACATCCGGAGAATGTTAAGAACCTCGTGATCCTGAATACCTGGATGTGGAGCCTCGAAGAAGAGAAAAAGATCATGAAGATCAGCCGGTTTATGGCTGGTGGCGTGGGCAGATTTCTATATTTACAAATGGGCTTTTCCGCTAATTTTCTACTGCCGCAAGGCTACCACGAGGGCAAGCACCTGACCAAAGATATTAAGCTTCATTACCAGAAGCCCCTTTCTACTTCAGAGAACCGCATGGGTACCTGGATATTTGCTAAAGCTTTGTACGAATCTGCTTCCTATTTTGATGAACTGTGGCAGCAACGCGAAAAGCTTAGAACTATAGATAAGCTGTTTTTATGGGGTGAGAAAGACAAGCTGTTGCCGGTACACTTTTTAGATCGCTGGCAGCAGGCGTTTCATGAAGCTAAAACGATAAAATATAAGGCTGGCCATTTTGTACAGGAAGAGCGTGGTGGTGAGGTGGCCGATGCGATCCATAGTTTTATATTAAGGAAATAGAATATTTGGCATAATCCTGGCTAACAGTTTTTCCAAACAAATAAAACTATGAAAAAGACATTACTTTATTTCGGGTTAGCATCGCTGGCCTTCTTTAATTTTTCGTGCGACAGCGATAAGGAAGAGGTTGCTGTTCCAAAGATGGAACTGACCATGGAGCGCACGTTTGTGTACCACGACACTCATGAAACGAAGAAAGCTAACTATACCACTGCAGATTTCAATACCGGCATTAAACTGGAAAACGATAAGCTAACCATATACTTAGCAGCCGAGCCCGACGAAGTTGATTTTGAGGTTAATAAAGCAGATTTGCTGAATGGGTATGTAGGAATTTATAGTTTAAAATCGCTTCCCAACCCTGATACCGGTAAAGCAAACACAACTTACATCTATGATAATAATGATGGCTCAGGCAGCGCTTACTTCAGTCAGGGCAATTTTATAGGTGGTGAGCTAAAGATCACGGAGTACAACAAACAACACAACCTGATTAGCGGCACCTATACCTTAACAATGGAAGATGTACCTGATCCGATGCTTAAAGCACCTACCAGTAAACCCAAGAAGATGTGATGTTACTGTAACGGGCACCTTTAAAAACGCGGTGCTTATCACAATGCCATAAACCAAAAAACAGCTGTAACTATAATGATTAGTTGCAGCTCTTTTTTATAGTTAAACTATAGTTTATTTCTTCTGATGGCGCTCCTGCAGCACAGCTACTACATCAGCTAATTCCAAACCACTTGCAGCCAGTAACACGAGTAGGTGATAAACTAAATCGGCTGCCTCGCCTTTCATGGTTTCAGTTTTTCCGGCGACTGCATCAATCACGGTCTCTACAGCTTCCTCTCCTACTTTCTGGGCAATTTTGTTGATGCCTTTATCAAACAGGAAATTGGTATAAGAACCTTCCACAGGCGTTACCTTACGTTGCTGAATTACTTCTTCCAGCTGCGCAATAAACTGAATAGCTTTTACACGTTTTGCTGTAGCATCTTCTCTGAAACAGCTTGTGCTTCCGGTATGGCAGGTCGGGCCGTTCGGTTTCACTTTTATAAGCAGCGAATCGTTATCGCAGTCTTCTGTTATAGTTACTACCTGCAGTGTATTGCCCGAGGTTTCACCTTTGGTCCAGAGACGGTTTTTGGAGCGGGAGAAGAAGGTAACCAGTCCTTCTTGCTTCGTTTTCTCCAGCGCTTCCTGGTTCATGTAGCCCAGCATCAGCACCTGGCTGGTCTGTTCGTCCTGTATAATTGCGGGCACCAATCCGCCCATTTTATCGAAATCTAACATAGTTAGAAAGTTTAGAAGTTAAAAAGTTAGAAAGGTAATCTCTAACCTGGCGCGAAAATGATTTTCGTGCCTTACTATAGACGCGAATCTCAGATTCGCTTTTATAATTCGACACGGAAGAAACTTCCGCGCCAGTAGCATTAAATTCTCACGTATACTCCCTGAGTTTTCAGGTATTGCTTCAGATCTGGAATTTCAAGCTCGCGGAAGTGAAACAGGCTGGCAGCTAAAGCAGCGTCTGCATTAGCCACCTGGAAAGCATCGGCAAAGTGCTGCATGGTGCCGGCTCCACCAGAAGCAATAACAGGCACAGATACTGCTTCTGAAACTGCTTTGGTAATATCCAGCGCGAAGCCAGCTTTGGTGCCGTCGTTGTTCATGCTGGTCAGTAAAATCTCTCCTGCTCCTAGGTCTACAACTTTTCTGGCCCAGTCTATAGTTGAGTATTCGGTTTCTATAGTTCCGGCGCGGGTGTACACTTTCCAGCCGGTAGCTTCGGTATATTTGGTATCAATGGCAACGGTAACGCACTGGCTCCCGAAATGCCTTGCCAGTTCTTCCACCAACTGCGGATTTTTAATGGCTGATGAGTTGATAGATACTTTGTCGGCCCCATTCTGCAATAACACTTCAACATCTGCCACAGCGCCAATACCACCACCCACCGTAAACGGAATATCGATGTGGCGGGCAATGTCGCGCACCAGTTCGGCAAAGGTTTTGCGGCCTTCGTTGGTAGCGGTAATATCCAGAAAAACTAGCTCATCGGCTCCCTTCTGGGCATACCATTTCGCCAGCTCTACCGGGTCGCCGGCATCACGGATGTTCTCAAACTGCACGCCTTTTACACAGCGGCCATCCTTTATATCAAGGCAGGGAATAATGCGTTTGGTTAACATATAAATCGCGCTAAATCTTTTAATGAAATGGTGCCTACGTAGATAGCTTTTCCGATGATGGCTCCTTTTACGCCGATTTCCCGCAGTTCTTCCAGGTCGGCTATAGTTGTCACGCCACCACTCGCAATAATGTCGGCTTCTGGCAAAGTAAGTTTCAGGTGACGGTAGGTGTTGGTTGATGGCCCCTGCAGTTTACCGTCTTTGCTTACATCGGTGCAGATGAACAGTTTCGCTCCCGTTTGCACATAACCAGAAATAAAGTCCTGCAGCGGGTATTTACTTTCTTCGGTCCAGGCAGAAATGGCGATGTTAGTACCTTTAAAATCGGCTCCGATAATAATCTTTTCCGGACTATATTTTAGGAGCCAGCTTTTAACCGTTTCCGGCTCACGTACGGCTATACTTCCGGCCGTAATCTGCGCAGCGCCTGCATCAAAAGCCTGACGTAACGCCTCATCAGACTGTAATCCGCCTCCGAAATCAATTGTTAAGCCCGTGTTGTTTGCTATAGTTTCCAGCACGGCCAGGTTCACAGGTTTGCGGGCTCGGGCGCCATCCAAGTCAACTAAGTGCAGGCGCTTAATGCCGCTTGCTTCGAAACGTTTGGCTACCTCCAACGGGTTGCTGTCATAAGTTGTTTGTTGGGCAAAATCACCTTCGGTCAGACGCACACACTGGCCCCCGATCAGGTCTATAGCTGGGATGATCTCCATCATAAGGCAAGGAAGTTTTTCAGGATTTGTGAACCGGCAGCTCCGCTTTTTTCGGGGTGGAACTGCGCGGCATAAAAGTTTTTATAATTCAGGGCCGCTGAGAACGGCTCCGGGTAAGAAGTCTGGGCGATGGTGTACTCGCTTAGCGGCACATAATAGCTGTGCACATAGTAGGCATACTCCTGCTCTTGCAACCCATCAAACAACGGCGACTGCAGGTTCTCTAACTGGTTCCAGCCCATGTGCGGCACTTTAAGGTCGGTTTCGAAATGCTTCACCGGCAGCGGAATAATACCTAGCAGGTCGGTATCACCTTCTTCGGAGTGCTGACATAGGAGCTGCATGCCCAGGCAAACACCAAAAAAAGGCTGCTCCAGTGTTGGCAGGATCTTATCCAGGTTGCGGGCTTTCAGTTGTGCCATTGCCGAGGCTGCTTGCCCAACGCCCGGGAAAATCACCTTATCGGCTGCTTTTATAGTTTCGGCATCTGCGCTCAATGTAGCCTGCACGCCCAGTCGCTCCAGCGCAAACTGCACCGACTGCACATTACCCGCTTTGTAATCAACTATAACCAGATTCATTTCTATTTTTAATTATGAATTAGAAATTATGAATTATGAATGTGCATTAGATCAGTCCCTTTTATCATTACATCCTGAAAACAAAAAAGCCTGACTCTTTTACGGAGTCAGGCTTTCTGGATATATACGATTATAGTTCTATCTAATCCACAGGCATACGGCTCCGAAACTGTTGCTTCGTGCATGATGATGGTGCATATGAGCCATTGTGCCTTTCATTGCTGCAAATATAGGTGAACTATAGTTTAGTTGCTACAAATTCCTGATTTCTCTTTGCTAAAAACTATAGTTTCAGATTGTCGGCAATTCGTTTAAATTTGAAATATGAAAAAGATAATGATACTGGCTGGTGTGTTTGCTGTGAGTATGGCGCAGGCACAACAGCGTATGACGCCTGAACTGCTCTGGAAACTGGGTCGGGTGTCGGCAGAAACTATAACGCCAGACGGTAAGTCGGTAATATACGGCGTGACCAATATAAACATGGAGGAGAACAGCGGCGAACGTAACCTCTACTCTATTCCGGTAACTGGTGGCCAGGCTACACAGATTACGTCTACCAAAGGTGGCGAAAGTGTTGTGCATATCGATAAAGCCGGAACTATAGTTTACCTGCACAAGGGCCAACTATGGCAGTTAACCGGTGGCAAGGGCGAACCACAACAACTGACAAACTTTGAAGGTGGCTTGAGCAATGTACGTTTCTCTCCGGATGGCAAGCATCTGCTATTCTCCCGCGAGGTGGAAGTAAAGAAAATGCACAGCACCGACATTTATCCGAAGCTTCAGAAATCCAACGCTTATGTGTACGATGACCTGAACTACCGCCACTGGGACACCTGGGAAGACGGTAAGTTTCAGCACGTATTCTTTGCTACTTACAACGATGGCAAGATCGGAACGCCTACTGATATCATGAAAGGTGAGCCTTTTGATGCGCCACAGATGCCTTTCGGTGGATCAGAAGACATCATCTGGAGTCCGGACAGCAAAGCAATACTATATGTAAGCAAGAAGAAATTCGGTAAAGAGTACGCGGTAAGCACCAACACCGATATCTACCGTTACGACATCGCATCTGGCAAGACAACCAACTTTACGGATGGTAACAAGGGCTACGATACAAATCCTGCTTTCTCGGGTGATGCCTCGAAACTGGCGTGGCTGGCGATGGATGAAGATGGAAATGAAGCGGATCAGAACGAGCTGATGGTGCAGGATACAAAGTCAGGTAAAAAGTATAACCTGACCAAAGACTGGGACGAAACGATAAACTCTTTTACGTGGAGCAAGGATGGCAGCAAGATCTGGTTTGTAGCGCCTACCAAAGGAACCATACAACTATACGAGATCGCCCTTCCTAAAAACCTGGACAAGTTCTCTGCTAAAAGTATCAGACAGGTAACCAAAGGCCAGTTCGATGTGAACGGTATCGTAGGGCAGTCAGGAAACAACCTGGTGGTATCGCGTACCGACATGAACCATGCGCCGGAACTATACCGCTTAGACACCAAGTCTGGAAAGCTAACGCAGCTGACGACAGTTAACAACGAGGTTTACAGCAAACTGGCGCTGAGCAAAGTGGAGCCGCGTGTTACCAAAGCCAGCGATGGCAAAGACCTGTTCTCGTGGGTAGTGTATCCACCGGATTTTGACCCGAATAAGAAATACCCAACGCTACTTTACTGCCAGGGCGGTCCGCAGTCGGCTTTAACCCAGTTTTACTCTTACCGCTGGAACCTGCAACTGATTGCGGCACAAGGCTACATTGTGGTAGCTCCTAACCGTAGAGGTATGCCAGGTCATGGCGAAGAATGGAACCGCCAGATCAGCGGTGACTGGGGTGGCCAGCCAATCCGTGATTACCTTGCTGCCATTGATGATGTAGCCAAAGAAGCTTATGTAGATAAAGACAGACTGGGTGCAGTTGGCGCCAGCTACGGCGGTTACTCGGTGTTTATGCTGGCAGGCCTGCACGAAGGGCGTTTCAAAACATTCATCGCGCACGACGGTCTGTTTGATATGCGAAGCTGGTATGGTACAACCGAAGAAATGTTTTTTGCTAACAACGAGCTGAAAGGTCCTTACTGGGATACCAAATCGCCGCAGAGCTACAAAGAGTTTAACCCAAGCGAATATGCCAGCAAATGGAATACCCCGATCCTGATCGTACAGGGTGGTCAGGACTTCCGCGTAGGTATTGAGCAGGGCTTACAGGCTTTCCAGTTGGCACAACTGAAAGGCATCAAGAGCCGCCTGTTGTACTTGCCAGATGAGAACCACTGGGTACTGCAACCGCAGAATGCCATTGTTTGGCAGAGCGAGTTTTTTAAATGGTTAGACGAAACGCTGAAACCAGCCAACAACTAATGTAAAAAAGCCCGGTTCAGTTAAGTACCGGGCTTTTTTGTTGCTATAGTTTGCGTTACTATGGCGCGAGCGTCTTCGCTCGTGACGAACTATAGCCTGGGCCTCTGGCCCATTAACATAGTAGAGTTAATGTATATAAATGGCCAGAGGCCCCACTATAAAAAGTCACGAGCGAAGACGCTCGCGCCATTTATAATTTTCAGATAGCGGAAAATAAAATCAAAAATTCTCCCGCAAACTATAAGCTTGTCGCAAACGTCGTATCATCCGCTCAGATTCCTTAAAGTTCAACGTCTGCTGTCCATCCGAAAACGCTTCTTCTGGTTTCTGATGTGTTTCATAAATTACGCCATCCGCACCGGCCATAACCGCCGCCAACGACATTTCTTCTACATAATCACGCAGACCAATACCATGCGACGGATCAACTATAACTGGTAAATGTGTTTTAGCTTTCAGTACGGGCACAGCATTCAGGTCCAGCACATTGCGGTAGGCATTTTCATAAGAGCGGATGCCCCTTTCACACAGCATGATCTTTTCATTGCCATTCGAGAAGATGTATTCCGCGGCCTGCAACAGTTCTTCTATAGTTCCGGAAATACCACGTTTTAACAAAACCGGCTTTTGTGCTGCACCTAAAGCATCCAGCAAATTAAAGTTCTGGCTATTACGGGCTCCCACCTGGAACACATCTACATAGTCTATCATGTCCTCGATCTGCGAGACTTGCATCACTTCGGTGATGATCTTTATCCCGTTCTCTCGACAAATACGATGAAACAATTGCAACCCTTCCAGCCCCAGGCCCCGGAAAGCATAAGGTGAACTTCGCGGTTTGAAAACACCACCACGCATGATCTTCACGTCATTCTCAACCAGGTGCTGTACTACCAGCTCGATCTGCTTATCACTTTCGATGGAGCACGGACCAGCCATAATGCTGAACTGCCCTTCCCCGATCACCACATCATCACCCAGGTCAATACGTGTTGGCTCAACTTTCCATTTGCGCGAGATCAGCTTGTACTCATCCGACACCCGGTGAATGTCAGCTACACCCGGCAACTGGCCTATAGTTCGAATATCGAAATCTTTCTTGCCGATACCAACGATGTAATGGCCTTCCTGCGTCAGAACTTCGTTGCCTTTAAAACCGACAGCCTTTACCTGCTGCAGGATATTTTCTTTCAGTTCAGCAGGTATACCTTGCTGCAATTGTATGATCATGCTTCTTGTTTAATGCTTTGGATGAATGTCTGGATATTTTGCTGCAGGCTGCCTTCCCGAGCTAGTGCTTTAATAAAGGCACTGCCAATAATGGCGCCGCTTGCATGGTTGCAGGCTTCAGTAAAAGTTGCACGGTTATGTATGCCGAAGCCAATGATGCCCGGATTTTGAAGCTCCATATGCCGCACACGTTGAAAATAATCAGTATTTGCTAAAGCGTTTCCATTCGTGCCACCTGTTACCGATGCCGACGAAACCATGTAAATAAACCCATTGGTGTGACTGTCGATCTCCCGGATACGCTGCTCTGTTGTCTGTGGTGAAATCAGGAAGATCTTGCTCAGGTTATGCTGTTCAAACAGACTTTTATATTCCCGCACATAATCTGAGAGTGGCAGGTCGGGCAGAATGATGCCATCAATACCAATTTCGCTGGCTTCCTGGCAGAACCGCTCCACGCCATACTGCATTACCGGGTTCAGGTACCCCATTAGTACCAGCGGAATCTGCGTGTATTTCCGGATATATTTCAGTTGCTCAAACAGCTTTGGGATGGTCATGCCATTGCGCAAGGCAATCGTGCTGCTTTGTTGTATAGTTGGTCCGTCTGCCAGAGGGTCAGAAAATGGCATTCCAATTTCGATCAGGTCTACGCCGTTCTTTTCAAGCTCTAGTATGATTGGAACAGTGTCTTCTAAATTCGGGTAACCAGCTGTAAAGTAAACCGATAGCAGGCCCTGTGGCTTTTGCTCGAAAAGGGTTTTGATTCTATTTTCCATGAAGCTCAAATCTGTCTAAGTAGGTAGTTAAATCTTTATCGCCGCGACCGGAAAGGTTCACAACTATAGTTTCGTTTGGCTTAGCTCCAATTCTGCCAAGTACAGCCAGGGCATGCGCGCTTTCCAGTGCCGGAATGATACCTTCCAGCCTGGTCAGTTCCAGCACTGCCTGTAGCGCTTCATCGTCTGTTATACTTTCAAAAATCGCTCTGCCGGATTGATGCAGATGCGCATGCAAAGGCCCAACACCCGGGTAATCCAAGCCAGCTGAAATGGAATAGGGTTCTGTAACCTGACCATCTTCGGTCTGCATCAGTAAAGTGCGGCTGCCATGTATAATGCCTTCACGACCAAGCACCGACGTAGCGGCCGACTCACCGGAATCAACGCCTAAACCGGCTGCTTCAACGGCTACTAATTTTACGTCCAGCGTATCTAGGTAATGATAGAAAGCACCAGCTGCGTTGCTGCCACCACCCACACAAGCCACCACAAAATCCGGGTTTTCGCTGCCGGTTTTCTCTTTCAGCTGCGCCTTTATCTCTTCAGAAATAACCGCTTGGAAGCGCGCCACCATATCCGGGTACGGGTGCGGGCCAACTACAGAACCGATGATGTAATAGGTGTCTTCGGGGTTATTGATCCAGTCGCGGATGGCTTCGTTGGTAGCATCTTTCAGTGTTTTGCTGCCGCTGGTTGCCGGCACTACCGTAGCGCCTAACATTTTCATTCTGGCTACATTAGGTGCTTGTCGCTCAATGTCTACTTCACCCATGTATACAATGCATTCCAGTCCCATCAAAGCACACACTGTAGCCGTAGCCACACCATGTTGACCAGCACCTGTCTCAGCAATAATGCGCTTCTTGCCCAGTCGTTTTGCCACCAGCACCTGACCAACCGTATTGTTGATCTTATGCGCACCGGTGTGGTTCAGGTCTTCGCGCTTCAGGTAGATGTTGGTATTATATTTTTCGGAGAGACGCTTGGCAAAGTAAAGCGGCGTTGGCCGGCCCACATAGTCTTTCAGCAAGGACTGCAGCTCTTCCTGGAAGTCCGGTTCCTGCATGATCTTCAGGTAATTCAGGCGCAGTTCCTCTACATTCGGGTACAGCATTTCCGGGATATACGCCCCGCCAAATCTGCCATAAAACCCGTTTTCGTCAACTGTATATTTCATATTTCATTTAATTATGAATTAGAAATTAAAAATTAGAAATGAGTGGTTTTGCATAACATCAAGAGCTGATATTCTTTGCAATGAAAAGCCTGATGCAGTTGCCTCTCACACTCGCCATTCTAAAACTGTTAATCCCTAATTTTTAATTTCTAATTTTGAATTTTTAATTGCTCCAACAGGAGCTTCACTTTCTCTACATCCTTCAGCCCGGGTTCTAGTTCAAAGCCGCTGTTAACGTCGATGGCAAAGGGTTTTGGTCGCACCTTATCCAGATGCTTGATGTTTTCCAGGTTCAGGCCACCACTCAGGAAGTAAGGTTTCGGTGACAGGTAATTTTTCATGAGTTCCCAATCGAATGGGATGCCGTTGCCGCCGTGTGCTTCGCCTTTGGTATCGAAAAGGTAATAATCACAGCTTCTTTCGTATAGCAGCGTGTTCTCAAACACAAAGCGGTCATCCACCGAAAAAGCTTTAATCACGTCAAGCCCTGCATCTTTAATCTCCTGGCATTGCCGGGGCGACTCGTGTCCGTGCAGTTGTATCACATCCAGATTATAGTTTCGGGCAGTATTAACTATAGTTTCCGTAGTTTCATCTACAAAAACGCCAACCTTTTTTATTGTTGCTGGCAGCTCTGCCAGTTGCTCAGGAGCTATAGTTTCCTTGCAAAAGCGCTTCGAACCTTTGTAGAAAATAAAACCCAAATAATCGGGCTGCAGGGCTGCGATCTGCTTTAAATTCTCCGGATCGCGCATGCCACATACTTTTACTTTCATGCTGTTTGTTCTTTAAGCTCCTGCAACTGGCGAAGTTCTTTTATAAAGGCAGCAGCAGCGCGCTCAGGCCGGCTATCGTTCATAAAAGTCTCCCCGATCAGGAAGCCATTATAGCCTGCCTGCTGCAACTCAACCAATGTTTCTACCTTACTCAGGCCGCTTTCCGATATTTTGGTAATGCCAGCCGGAATGTAATGCGCCAGCTCAAAAGATAAGTTCACGTCTGTTTTGAAGGTCTTCAGGTTGCGGTTGTTCACGCCAACTATAGTTACAAATTCATTCAGCTTTTCGTCAAGCTCCTGCTTGTTGTGCACCTCCAGCAGAACCTCCAGACCAAGCGAGCGGGCAAAGGAAGCAAGTTCTTTCAGTCGTGCAGGCTCCAGTGCAGCCGCAATCAGCAGTATGGCATCAGCACCAATCGATTTTGCTTCTACGATCTGGTACTCATCCACTATAAAGTCCTTTCGCAGGATCGGGCAGAAATTATACTTGCGGGCCGTTACTAGGTCTTCGTTTTTACCACCGAAGTAGTTCGTATCGGTCAGGATAGACAAGGCCGAAGCACCCGCCTGCATATAGCCAATAGAAGTGCGCTCTACAGAAACATAAGGATTGATGTCGCCTTTGGAGGGAGATTTACGCTTGATCTCGGCAATGACCCCGCTTTTGTCCGGGCGCAACAAGTAACGCTCCAGCGAGAGGCAGGGGGTATCGAAGTAGAGGCTTTTTTCCAGCAATTTCACCGGGTAAAGTTCTCTGCGTTCGGTTACTTCTTTGTGTTTATGAGCGATGATTTCGTCGAGTATGTTCATAATTTCAGATTTGAAGATTTGGAAATTTGGAGATTTGAGGATGCTCAAGCTACTGCTAACTTTTGATCCTGTATCAGGCTGTTGAATAATCTATAAGCTTTACCTGATTCAAGTGTTTCTTTAGCTATGCCAACAGCATCCGGTATGCTGATTTCTGGTCTTGCGCACTGAATAGCCATGCCGGCGTTGGCGGCCACAACAGCCGTTTGTGCAGCAGTGCCCTCTCCTTTTAATACTTCTATAAATATTTTAGCTGCGCTCTCAATGGTACCACCGCCTTTGATCTGCTCTTGCTGCAGTCGTGGCAAACCAAGCGATTGGGCATCTAACAGTACTTCTTCTTTATCAGAGATTACTTTAAAGGGGCTTGTCAGGGAAATCTCGTCGAAGCCATCCAGGGTATGAATGATGCTATAGTTTACTTCCGGCTGCTGTTGATACAGGTAACTATACATGCGGGCCAGTTCCAGACTATAAACCCCTACCATCTGCAGCTTCGGGAAAGCAGGATTTACCATCGGACCCAGCATGTTGAAGAACGTTTTCACCGCCAGGTCTTTTCTGATAGCACCTACACTTTTCATGGCTGGGTGAAAGAGTGGGGCATGCAGAAAACAAATGTTATAGTTTGCGATAGAGCGTTCCAGAGCTTCGGTTTCCGTAGTAAATTTAACTCCCAGCGCTTCGAGCACATTAGAGGAACCGCAGGAAGACGACACACCATAGTTGCCATGTTTGGCAACCGGAATACCATTAGCCGCCACCACAAAAGATGACAACGTGGAAATGTTGAACGTATCCTTGCCATCGCCACCAGTGCCGCAAAGATCGATTGGAATATAAGCATCCAGGTCTACGCGCAGGCACTGATCGAGCAGCGCATCCCGGAAGCCTTCCAGTTCATCCACCGTAATGCTGCGCATCATATACACTGTCAGGAAACTAGAAATCTGGCTCTGGTTGTATTTGCCACCAGTAATATTTAGCAGCACTTCCCGCGCCTGCTCTTTGGTAAGCGTTTTATGTTCGAATAAATGGTTCAGTATCTCTTTCATTGTTGATATTCTTATTGTCATTTCGAGCGTAGTCGAGAAATCTTATACAGCTGCATAGTGGACACTTAAGATCCCTCGGCTTCGCTCGGGATGACTAATTAGCTAACCAGTTTTTAATTATCTCCTTTCCATGTTCCGTCAGCACTGATTCCGGGTGGAACTGTACGCCTCGTACATCATATGCTTTATGACGCAGCGCCATGATGTTACCTTTTTCGTCTACTGCTGTTTGTACCAGGCAATCAGGTAGATCCTTTTTAACCAGCCACGAGTGGTAACGGCCTGTATTGAACTGCTTAGGTAGATCAGAAAAGAGTATTTCCTGCTCGCAAACTATAGTTACCTGTATTGCCACGCCATGCCATACCTCGTTGCTGTTAAACAACTTACCACCATATACCTCACCTATTGCCTGATACCCGAGACACACCCCGAACAGGCTCTTTGTTGGGCCAAAAGTTTGAATGATCTCTTTCAGCATACCGGCTTCGTCCGGAATACCAGGACCTGGTGAAAGCATGATCTTTCTATAGTTGCCAACCTCTTCCAACGTCGTTTTGTCGTTGCGACGCACGGTAACTTCCGCACCCAGTTCCTGCAGCAGGTGCACCAGGTTATAAGTGAAAGAGTCGTAATTATCGATTACCAGAACTTGCATGTTAGTTTATTTCCTGGGCTAAGGTTAAAGCTTTTCGTAAAGCCATCAATTTATTGTCTACCTCCTGTAATTCGCTTTGCGGATTAGAAGCGGCCACAATACCGGCTCCTGCCTGGTAGTATAGTTTATAATCTTTGCTCAGGAAAGAACGGATCATGATGGCGCTGTTGAAGTTGCCGTTAAAATCCAGGAAGCCGATGCAGCCACCGTAAAAAGCGCGGTTCGTTGTTTCGTAAGTATCAATAAGCTGCATGGCTTTGTGCTTGGGTGCACCGGAAAGCGTGCCGGCCGGAAAAGTACTGGCTACCATTTGCAGCGAATCTTCCTGTCTGTGCAGTTGCCCTGACACTTTAGAAACCAGGTGAATGACGTGCGAGTAATACTGAATCTCGCGGAAGGTTTCTACTTCCACGCTATGGCCGTTGCGGCTCAGGTCGTTGCGTGCCAGGTCAACCAGCATCACATGCTCAGCATTTTCTTTCGGGTCGACTAACAATTTTTCAGCCAAAGCAGCATCAGCAGCATCATCACCGGTTCTCCTGAAAGTACCTGCAATCGGGAAAATGCTGGCTTTGCCATTTTTAATGACCAGTTGTGCTTCCGGCGAAGAACCGAAGATCTTGAAGCTGCCATAGTCAAAGTAAAATAGATACGGCGAAGGGTTAATGGAGCGCAGCGCACGGTACACGTTAAATTCATCTCCCTGGAAAGCCTGCTCAAAGCGGCGGGACAGCACCAGCTGAAACACATCGCCACGGAAGCAATGCTCCTTCGCCTTCTGAATATTTTTTAGAAAACCCTCGCTGCTGATGTTGTAAGCTTCTGCTGCAGTAGTTTTAAAACTATAGCTCGGAATATTTCTGCTGTTCAGCAGCGCTTCCAGTTGCGCAATGCCGTTGTCATCGTCCTGGTTATAGTTGTGCGAGAAGATGTAAGCCTCATTAGTGAAGTGGTTGATGGCGATGATGTAACGATACACGGCATAGTACAGCTCCGGTAGTTGCTGGCGGTCAGGTCGCTGGGTAAGTTCAATATCTTCGTAGTAGCGCACGGCATCGTAGTTCATGTACCCGAACAGCCCGTTGTTAATGAAATTGAATGCATTCGACTCCACTTCAAAGCTTTGTGCAAAGGCTGCCAGTTGCGCCGGAACATTCATTTCTTTTGTGATCGGCGTCTGCTTTATAGTTCCGTCCGGGAAAGCTTCTGTCAGCACCTCGTTCTCGGCTTTGATGCTTGCCATCGGGCTGCAGCAGATGTAGGAAAAGCTGTTTTCGGCGCCGTGGTAATCTGAACTCTCTAGCAGAATACTATTTGGAAAACGGTCACGCAGCTTCAGGTATACGCTAACCGGAGTCAGCGTATCAGCCAGAAGGCGCTTATAGTTGGTGGTGATTTTATAGTTCATGGTCGGTTTAGAATCTGATAGAAAACAAAAAAGCCTGCTGTCCAGTGAACAGCAGGCTTTTAATACCTTTGGTTGTATGCTATATCATTTATCTCATCTTATACATAGCAAGGCTGTTCACGATACTTTTTGTAACGTGCCACCACCATGCAGTAAGATGAAGATTCTGAATCATGTCTTGTTTATAGTTCGCTTTTATAGTTTGCGATTCCACAAATGTAAGCCCTGATTTATCAAAAGCAAACTATACTTAAACTTTATTTTAAACTATAGTTTGAAGGATGTGTGATCAAGCAAATACAACTCACTGAAATTTAAACAATTACAAAACTCCTTTTGTGGATGGCAAAGAAGTATCGTTTGGGTCTCGCTGCACTGCCATACGAATAGCTCGTGCAAACCCTTTAAAGATCGCCTCGATTTTGTGGTGCTCGTTCTGACCTTCGGCTTTGATGTTTAGATTACTCTTGGACGCGTCAGAGAAGGATTTAAAAAAGTGGAAGAACATCTCGGCCGGCATATCCCCTACTTTTTCGCGTTTAAATTCAGCATCCCACACGATCCAGGGCCTGCCTCCAAAGTCTATCGCCACCTGCGCCAGCACATCGTCCATAGGCAATAAAAATCCGTAGCGGGTAATGCCTTTCTTATCACCTAAAGCAGCCAGAAATGCTTCGCCAAGGGCAATGCCTGTATCTTCTATGGTATGGTGTTCGTCAATGTGCAGGTCTCCTTTTACTGCTATAGTCAGATCCACGTTGCCATGGCGGGCCAGTTGTTCCAGCATGTGGTCGAAAAAGCCAAGCCCGGTTTTGATATTTGACTTCCCGGTTCCATCCAAGTTCAGGTCGATCCGGATATCGGTTTCAGAGGTTTGGCGGCATATAGTTGATTTGCGTTGCGGTAGCTTCAGGAAACTATAAATTTCGTCCCAGTCGTTGGTGTTTAACGCTGCTTCTTCGCTCTGGAAATCGGCCAGCAGGATGGCTTTTGCGCCCAGATTATTTGCCAACTGCACATCCGTTAAGCGGTCGCCAATCACGTAACTGTTCGCCAGGTCATACTCTCCGGACAAATAGTTTTTCATCATGCCGATGCCGGGCTTGCGGGTTTCCAGGCCTTCATGCTCAAAGCTGCGGTCAATCAGGATATCAGAAAACTCTACGCCTTCGCTGCGCAAAATGTCCAGCATCTTGTTCTGGTAAGGCCAGAAAGTGTGTTCAGGATAAGAGTCGGTGCCCAGGCCATCCTGGTTCGTGACCATCACAAACTCATAATCCAACTCGGTGAAGATCCTATGCAGGTTGCGGATCACTTTCGGGATAAACTCAAATTTCTCGAAAGAATCAACCTGGAAATCCGTTTTCGGTTCAACCAAAATGGTGCCGTCACGATCTATAAATAATGCTTTTTTCATTTTAAGTGAGATGCTAGATACTAGATATTAGACAATAGACTTTCGAAGTTTTAATAAAATCTATAGTCTTAAATCTAACTTCTAATTTCTAAATGTTAAACTCTGAAATCGCCTGGTATAGTTGCTGGTTCTCGTCGGTGGTGCCGACTGATATGCGCAGGCAGTTTTCGCAACCGGGCACGCTGGAGCGGTTACGGGTTACAATTCCTTTATCCAGCAGGTAACTATAAAGCTTGTTGGCATCTTTCACCTTTACCAGTATAAAGTTGGCATCTGTCGGGTACACTTTCTCAACTATAGCCAGGGTTGGCAAAGCCGATTCCAGCATTTGCCGTTCCTGAATGATCTCTTCGATCATGTACTTCAACTGCTCATCCTGATCCAGTGCTTTTAGCGCCAGTTCCTGGGTTGCTTCGTTTATATTGTACGGCGGTTTTATTTTGTCGAGCAGCGCAATGATCTCTTCGGAAGCGAAGGCCATACCTAAACGCAAACCGGCCATTCCCCATGCTTTGGAGAAGGTCTGCAGCACCACCAAATTCGGAAAATCCTGCAGGCGCGCAGTCCAGCTTGGCTCTTCCGAAAAATCAATGTATGCTTCGTCAACTATAACCAGTCCGTCAAAATTGTCGAGTATCGCTTCAATGTCTTCGGGGTTGATATTGTTGCCAGTCGGGTTGTTGGGCGAGCAGATAAAGATCAGCTTTGTTTCGGGCTTCACGTTTCGCAGCACTTCGGCCACCGGGATCTGGAAATCTGCAGTCAGTTGCACCGTATCCAGCTGCACATCGTTCAGGTTAGCCGATACTTCGTACATGCCATAGGTTGGCGGTAAAAACAGCGCGCGGTCCTGGCCCGGACGGCAAACCATACGGAACAGCAGATCAATCGCTTCGTCGGAACCGTTGCCCAGGAATATCTGAGACGGCTTTACTCCTTTTATAGACGAAATCTTATTTTTCAGGGCTTTCTGATGCGGATCGGGGTAGCGGTTATAGTTGTTGCCGGCCAGGCTGCCCAGGTTATTTTCGTTGGCATCCAGGTACACGCTGGCCGTGCCTTTAAACTCGTCGCGGGCCGATGCGTAGGGTTTCATGCGCCATACATTTGGCCTAACTATACTTTGTAAGTCAAACATTTATAGTTTCTTTAATCGGATACTTACTGCATTTTTGTGTGCCTGCAAACCTTCGGCTTCGGCCATTACTTCTATGGTTCTGCCAATGTTCTGCAGGCCTTCCGGTGTGATGTGCTGGAACGTGATCTTCCGGACAAAACTATCCAAAGAAACGCCACTATAGGCACGGGCATAACCATTAGTCGGCAAGGTGTGGTTGGTTCCGGAAGCATAATCGCCGGCGGCTTCGGGTGTATAGTTGCCCAGGAAAACAGAGCCAGCATTAACCACACCATCAGCTATAGTTTGCAAATCTTTTATAGCGAGAATCAGGTGCTCGGGTGCATATAAATTAGAGAAATCGAGCATCTGCTGGGCATTTTGCATAACTATAGCCATGCTGTTTCCCAGCGCCTGAGCGGCTACGGCTTCGCGCGGCAGTTCCTGTAGTTGCTTCTCAATTTCTAAGATCACCTGATCAACTATAGTTTCGGATGTGCTCAGCAATACCACCTGCGAGTCTGGTCCGTGCTCAGCCTGAGACAGTAAGTCGGCAGCTACAAAAGCAGGGTCGGCAGTTTCATCGGCCATCACCAGCACTTCAGACGGGCCAGCCGGCATATCGATAGCCACGCCCAGTTGCGTTACCAGTTGCTTGGCCATAGTTACATACTGGTTTCCGGGTCCGAAGATCTTGCTTACAGCCGGCACACTTTCGGTACCAAATGCCATAGCAGCCACGGCCTGAGCACCACCTGCTTTCACTATAGTTTGTATGCCCAGCAGCGATGCCGTGTAGCGTATAGCCGGGTGTATAGTACCTTGTTTAGACGGCGGCGTGCAAAGCACAATTTGTTTACAGCCAGCCAGTTTTGCCGGAATTCCCAGCATCAACAGCGTAGAAAAAAGCGGCGCCGTGCCACCAGGAATGTAAAGTCCTACCTTCTCAATAGCCACACTTTTACGCCAGCAGTTCACGCCCGGCATCGTTTCAACTATAGGCATCTGTTCGGCCTGCTGCAAATGGAACAGCTGTATGTTGCTGTACGCCTGTAAAATCGCTTCTTTCAGTTCGGCGCTTATCTCATTTTCAGCGGTAGCCAGTTCTTCGGGTGTTGCCAGTAAAGCATCCGGGCGTTTACCATCATACTTTTCGGCCAGTTGGTACAAGGCTTCGTCGCCCTGCTCCTGCACCAGCTTAAAGATGCCGCGTATAGTTGGCTCCAGTTCCTGCAGGTCTTTTACTGGTCGCTTTGCCAGTTCGGGCCAAACTATAGTTTCGGGGTAAAGTAGCTTCTTCATCAGATGATCATTTTCTCTATCGGTACAACCAGGATACCCTGCGCACCAGCGGCTTTCAGTTTCTCAATCTTATCCCAGAAATCGTCTTCGTTCACCACAGAGTGCAGCGAGCTCCAGCCTTCTTCCAGCAATGGCAGCACAGTCGGAGACTTAACTCCCGGAAGTAATTTCGATATCTCCGCTACTTTATCGTTCGGGGCATTTAACAGAATGTACTTGGCACGCTGGGCACGTTGTACAGCATGAATCCGGAATAAAAGTTTCTCCAGTATCTCCTGTTTCTCATCGTTCAGTTGCTTGTTAGCAATCAGTACCGCCTGAGACTTAAACACACGCTCCACTTCCTTCAGACCATTACTGATAAGCGTGCTGCCCGAGCTAACGATATCGCAAATAGCATCAGCCAAACCAATGCTTGGCGCAATTTCTACAGACCCGCTGATGGTATGAATGTTTGCCTGCACACCACGCTCTGCCAAGTAAGATTGCAGTAAATTTGGGTACGATGTGGCGATGTTTTTTCCGTTCAGGTCCTGAATAGAACTATAGTTGTCACCTTTGGGTACCGCCAGCGACAGACGGCATTTCGAGAAACCAAGTTCTTCAACGGTCAGGTGTTGCATGCCTTCTTCTACCAGCACGTTCTGGCCAACTATACCAATATCGGCCACTCCGTCGGCTACATACCCGGGAATATCATCGTCGCGGAGAAAAAGGATTTCCAGCGGAAAATTGGTTGATTCTGTTTTGAGTTTCAGGCTGCTGCTGATAAATGAGATACCGCATTCACGGATAAGTTTAAGCGAATCATCACTGAGTCTGCCTGATTTCTGTATGGCTATACGAAGCATAAATTAAAAATTGGAAAGTATAAAATAGCGCGTTCATACCTTGCATCCGGCAACGTATAAATGGGTATACACCCAAGGGGGCTATATGTTTATTGGATTCCTCTTACGAGGAATGATGGAAATGATGTACGTGCGCAGCAGTACCGCAGGCAACAGAAAGTGCCGGGGCAGAAAGGATGCTATGTAACGTAGTGTTGCGCATTATGTACTGCAAAAGTAAAGCAGGATTTTAAAGGAAACTATAGTTTGTGTAAAAAGTTTTGAGACATCCAGATAAAATAAACTATAAAGTGCCGGCCCCTTACGGAACCGGCACTTTATAAATCAGTTGAAAGGTTTGTGTATTACTTTTTTAGAATCATTTTAATTGATCTGGTACCGGATGAGGTACGTAGTCTGGCAATGTACAGGCCATCAGACAGGTTACTTCCATCAAAGCCGAGTTCGTATAGTTTACCTGCTATCGCCACGCCCATGTCCACTTTTCTGATCAACACGCCGCGCATGTCAAACACTTCAAGCAGGTAGCTTTCTTCCTTATCTAAGCTGAATGCGATGGTTGTATTGTCAGAGAACGAATTTGGATAGTTGTAGAACTGACTTGTCTGCGGTTTTTCAGCGATTTCGAGTTTAGAACCTTTACTGGCTGTTTTCACTTCATGAATCACGATAGAGCCGCCGCCTAAAGCTGTTGATGCATCTGAGTTTTCGTCAGCACCCAAGCCGTTATCGTAAACTGTAACTCCGTTCTTTGTAATTTTGATACGGAATTTATCAGGACCACTTCCATTGTTCCAGTTTCCATCTATAGCTGTGATCGAGAATTTATAGCCTGATACGCCATTTACAGTACCTTCTCCGCGATACATTGCCTTTGCACCGGCTATGACTAAGGTACCGGCTTCATGGAACGTACTCTTGAAGTTAATACTACCAGCACTGAACTGGAACTCGGTGTTGCCGTCTACCTGGTTACTGCCCTTTTTGTATTTGGAGACAAAACCGAAGTTTGCTTTGCCAGTGGCTGCTGCATCAGAAGCCAAAGCTCCGGCAGGCGAATCTATCCAACCGCCACCAGTTACAAAGTTTCCGTCCGGATCGTAGACTGGCATATACGCCACTGTAGATTCAGAACATCCGCTTACAGTTATCGCTTTTACCTGGTAAACATTTACAGCTAATGGATTTATGGTAAACGTAGCCACCCCGTCTATAGAGTTCACCGGTCCGTAGGTTGTATTATCAACTTTAAGGCTAACCGGCACTCCCGACAGGTTAGTTGTTCCGTCTTTAACAGTAACAGTTATGGTTATAGTTGATGTATAACTTCTTGGGGTACTGGCATTGTTCGCATCCAGTGTTACGCCTTTTATAGTCAGGTTGGCAGGCTGAAAACTTAAGGTGTAGTTATTGCTTAGCGCTAAGCTGCCTTGTTGTATAGTATATGTACCGATACCATCACCGCTAATTCTGCTCAGCGCGCCAGTAAAGGCATCACTACCTACAAGCGAACCATTACTTATGGTATAAGTTAAAGTCGGGTCAGCCTGGCCGCAATACTTTTCTTTTGCAACTGCAGTAACTGTAACCGGCCGCGCCGTAATTGTCAGGACACCATCGGTAGCAGTTAGATTATAGTTGTTGAGTATTGCCTGTGTTGCCGAAACCCCTGCTGTAATCGTATGATTGCCAACTCCGGTTGTGAGCCCTGCAGTAGTAGTGTAACTGGCAGTTATGGCATCATTGTTTTTGATACCAGTCAGTTCTCCGCTAAATGTAGGATTTGCATCTCCGTAAACCTTAGTGGCATCATCAGCTTTTACAGTCAGGTTAGCTTTGTTGATAGTAAGTTTACCATTTGTAATGGCAGGAGTGTTATAATTACTTAAAGCACCACCAGACAACGACGGAACAATTGCATAAGTACCTACCGGGCTGGAAGCTACAGCAACGCTGCTATAATTTGCTGTAATATTGTCCTCGTTTTTAATGCCTGTAATGTTTCCAGTAAACGCTGGGTTTTCATCACCATAGATTCTGCTCTTGTCGGAGGCTGTTACCGCTATATCTGCCTTATTTATAATGAGCACACCAGCCTCATAAACAAAACTATAGTTTGTTGCCTCACCACCGGAAACTGTAATCGGATAATTGCCTACATTGCTGGTTATAGTTGCAGAAGTGGAAATTTCAGGTTTATGCGTCAGTACACTTTCTGATTCGCTTCTTACAAAACCACTGTAGCTTATCGTCAGTTGCGGGTTAGGATCGCCGTATACTCTGCTTTTGTTATCAGCTGTAACAGTTAGTTGTGCTTTCGTAATCTCAAAATTTGCCGGGGTGTAGGAGATGCTATAGTTAGATAGCGCCGCTTCAGGGCTTAAAGTGGCGGTAATGCTATAGTTGCCAACTGTTTCGCCGGACGAACGGCTAAAGGCGGCTGTAATGCCATCTCCTGCTATAAACCCTGACATGGATCCGGTTAACGTTGGGTCCGAAGCGCCGTACACTTTTGTATTTGCATCCGAAGTAACAGAAGCCGGTTTTGGTGTAATATTAGCTGAAGCGGTAGCTATAGTTGTGAGACTATAGTTGTCTTTATCATCCCCGGTTAATGATGCTCCTGCTAACGAAACAGTTTTGCCGTTACCCACATGTTTATTGGCAAATGTGGCTGCACCACCGGTTAACTGCACATCATCACCAGTTATAACACCAACAAGGCTAAGGTTTGACGCCGAAGCATTTACAGTACCGTCATACAATCTGCTGGCAGCTACAAACGAACCTGTAATTGGTTTGGCAGTGATAGCAGCTTTAGTACTAGCCGTTGTGCTGCTTAAACTATAGTTTCCGTTGCTAATGGCTACATCCGCAGTTACCGTTTTGCCTGTGCCCGCGTTTTTGTCCGAAAAACGGGCATTGGTAACCGATACTTCTACCTTATCACTTCCAACAAGTTCATTAGGTATAGCCCCCACAGCCATGGCAAGGGTTGTGCCATCGTACACTTTATCAGAAGCTGTAATGGAGGCAGTAACCTCTTTCGGGTTAATGCGGAACATTAATCCTGGTGTAAAATTAAGTGTATAGTTGCTGTTGAGCGCCAGCGAACCTTGTAAGATAGCATAAGTTCCTGCGTCTTCGCCGGATGCTCTTGCAAGCGCTCCTGAGAAGGCATCGGAGCCGACCAGCGCGGTATTGGTGTAAGCAAATACAGGGTCCTGGCTGCCATAAATTTTGCTTTGATTGGCAACCGGAGTTACGGTAATGGCTTTAGGCGTGATTCCAAAAGTAGTACCAGGTACCAGGCTTAAACTATAGTTATTCCCCAGGCTTAAATCGCCCAGTTTAACTGCATAGTCGCCCACATCCTCACCTTTGTCACGGGCCAGCTTGCCTGTAAAATTATCCCCGCTAACGACAGAACCAGATGTTACAGTATAGGTAAGTGCCGGATCGGTTTCGCCGTATACTTTGCTGAGTGCATCAGCTGTTACAGAAACCGCTCTGCGCGTGATCGTGAAATCTGCACCAGTATAAGTAAGTGTATAGTTTGAAGTAACAGCCAGCGTACCCTGCGTAATAGCGTAAGTGCCTACATTATTCCCGCTGTTTCTGGTTAAAGCCCCCGTTAAATGCGATGGATCTACCAGGCTACCTGCTGAAATCTGATATGTAAATGCCGCCGGATCATTGTCGCCGTATACTTTGGTCTGGCCAGTGTTTGCAGCTATAGTTATTGGTCTCGGGCTTATAGTAAGTGTACCATTGGTAGCTGTAACTGTATAGTTCTGGATAGTTGAACCGTTTACCGCTGGCACAATGCTATAGTTTCCTATCGGTGATGTAGTTGTTGCGTCAGATGAAGCTGTTACAGTAAAACTTTCGCCTCCGGCACCACCACTAACTACCAAACCAGCGAAAGCCGGATTTGCATCGCCGTAAACTTTGGTAGCATCGGCAGCACTTATGGCTAAAGCAGCTTTACCAATAACCAGCGTACCTGTTGCCTGTGCAGTTGTATAGTTGTCGTTTCCTGCAAAAGTGGCCAAGACATTATAGTTACCCGCATTTACAGGCGAAGTTACAGTCTTATTTTCCAACTCATAAGTAACAGTCGCCGCGCCAAGGTCTTCACCCCCGACTCCGCTTACCGTTGCGTTGTTAACTGCTTTCCCAGAACCATCATAAGTATAAGGCCCGCCTACTGTTAAAATTATAGTTGGCGTTGCCTTGGCTACATTCATCTGGACGGTTTTTTGTGCAGGTTTATAGTTGTTTGTTTCTGCCGCTGATACGGTCAGGTTATGGGCCCCAGCGCCAAGTACGGCTCCTGCAGCCGGTGTATAGGTAAGTGTGCCATTACCTGTAGTTACAGAAGCATTCAGTTGTGTTGCTGACAAAGCTGTGCCATAGGTTATACCTGCCGGATTTGCCCAGCTAATTACCTGGTCTGCCTTCTTGATTTCAAGCGTCCCGGTTGCACTGCCGCTATAATTAGCGTTTTCCAATGTGGCCACTACAGCATATCCGCCTTCCTTATAGTTTACAGGCAAATCTGTTGAGCCATCATAGGTTATTGTAAATGTACTTGATCCTTTGGCAGAAGTAGTTGCGGTAGCCGCCTTTCCAATGCCATCGTAGGTATGTTCCAGGTTGGATAACGTTACAGTTGCGCTTGCTTTACTTATTACCAACGTACCACTTACAGACTGGGCGGTATAATTTGCATTTGAGAGAGAAGCTACTACCTGGTATGTACCTGCGGCAGTAGGTGCTGTAGTAGAACCATCGTAAGTTACTGCTACCCCAGTTAAATTAGCAGGAGTTGTTGTAACTGTTGCTCCTTGAGATGAACCGTTATAGGTTTTAGCTAAATCGGCTAAAGTTATAGTTGCAGGAGCTGGTGTAATGGTAAGTAATGCAGGTGTGTTATCAACTTTATAGTTTCCTAATCTTTTATTCGGATCTGAAATTGTTGCTATTATTGGGTAAGTTGCTACATCATCTGTAGCTGTAGCTGCAGAACTATAGCTGACCGAAATATTATCGCTCGAAAGTAAGCCTGTAAACGTTCCATCAAAAGTAGGTAATGGATCGCCGTATACTTTCGTTTTTGGATTTACAGTGATGGTGAGCGGTCTCTGATTAACTATTAGTGTTGCGGCATTGCTGTATATGGTCGTATTGCATCCCGTTACTGCTGCTCTAAACTGATACCCGTTCATGGCAACAGTAGGGTTGATTACAGTATATGTTGTTGATGTTGCACCATTTACAGGAGCCCAATTACCGCCATTATCACTACTTACCTCCCACTGATAACCAGTTACATCACCTGAAGCAGCAACTGAAAAAGTTGGGTTAGAATCGCCGTAGGTCAAAGTTACATTACTGGGATTTGTTGATAATGCTGGGCTTACGCAGGCAGGTTCGCTCACTATTAATCTACCTGTACCTGTGGTAATACTATTTCCACTATTATGAGTAGTTGAAGCAGTTACAGTAAAAGCCTGACCAGGAGCTAAAATAATAGGAGTATTTGTACTAGTAGTTAAAAATATGGAAAAGCTTTTAGTTATGTTATTTGTAGCTGTTATACTTTGAGGACTGAAAGAAACTCCAGGAGGTAATCCAGTAACAGATAAATTAATTGTAGCTGTATTATTATTATTAGCAGTTATTTTAATCGAGCTTTGATATTCAACAAGAGCACTTGCTCCTTGTTTAGGGATGACAGATTGAACCCCAATTACTAATTCTGATAATTGTCCATCAGTAAAATAAGCCAACCCCTGATATCCTGTCTGTTTACCATCAACTTTAACTGTAAATTTAACACCGAGGTGCCTATCTTCAATAGGATATTCGATTCGCCATGTACCGTCCGGGTTTACTTTGGTATCATGGTAGCCATGGTGATGTTCATGCGCTGGATCTTCTTCCAGGTGCACATCCACAAGACTATCCAGCGTCCAGCCAGTGCCGGAGATGATGGCTATTTCTCCAGGAGCATAGTCGGCCTTATCCGAAGTTACTGTCGGAACAGACTTACCCGCATCAAGGTAAGCATTCTGTGCCTGCACACTAATAGTGACAAGCATTAACAGGCTTGGCAACAATAACAGGTGCCGGTACCAACTCAAAAATGGAAGTCTGAGTGTTAGTAAATTTTTCACATGCATAACATATAGGGTTAAAATTCTTTTAAACTGACCTGGAAATGACTCGCAACAGCAATCTGTGGCGCAACAAGAGGGCGTACTTTTCCTGTTAAGTCCCAAGGCTGTTGGGCTTTATCAGGTGTAGTATTGCTTTATAGCCACCAGCTGCAGCTTATAAATCAATTATATTAGATGTTTATTAGATTATTTTATCTTTATTTTAGGATTTATACAAAATAATGAATAAAAAGTTGTATTAGTTCTATAAATAACATAAAATAATGTAGACAGAATGTTATGCGATGTGAACGGCAATTTATTTCGGGCAGAGCCTGTTCAGACTATAGTTAAACTACTAACTGGAGAGCATTAATTGCCTGATAGCTTGTCCGGGTTTAGATTAATATTTTATATCTTTGCATTTGTTATAGTTAAGCAAGAACTGGCAAGGTTTTTTCGGTCTCCTCAGGACCTGTAACTATAATTAAAACCGAAGTTATTCCATGAAAAAGTACCTGCTAAGCCTACTGTTTCTTCTGTTCACATTTTCTATTAGCATCCCTGCTACTGCACAGGTAAAGTTGCCACAGCCAAGTCCGGAGTCTTTCATAAAACAAACGATAGGTTTAACCGATGTTACCGTTCATTACCATGCGCCCGGTGTTAAAGGCCGTAAAATATTTGGCGGACTGGTACCTTATGGAAAACTATGGCGCGCCGGTGCTAACGAGGCCACTGTGATCACTTTTACCGATGAGCTCTTCCTGAACCATGAGCGTGTGCCCGCCGGTAGCTATTCTTTTTTTATTCTGCCTGAAAGTGATAGCGTCTGGAATATTGTGCTTAACCGCGATACCACTTTGTGGGGACTGGAAGGATATGATGAGTTGCAAGATGTGGCGTACCTGCGTGTTACACCTAAAAAAGTACCGTTCCACGAAACCATGCAGTTCAGCTTTTCCGAAATAGGTACTAATACCGGCTACCTGAACCTGACCTGGGAAAATTCACAGATCTCCCTTCGCATCGAAACCGAAATTGAAAAGAAAGCACTGGCTAATATTGAAGAAGCACTGGCCAAGGCCGCTCCGGATGACTGGTATATCTGGGCACAATGCGCCGATTACATGGTAGCGAAAAAGGAGCTTCACCAACGTGCACTGGAGATCATTAACAAATCCATCGCTATAAAGGAGACATTTTTTAATAACTGGGTAAAAGCCAAACTATACGCCCTTAACCGCGAATACGAAATGGCAGCTAACCTCTCGGAGAAGGCTATAAAACTGGGTAAAGAAGAACCTGCATCGTACCAGACCTATGCGCGCGATATTGAGAATGCCTACAACGCCTGGAAAAAACGTAAAATGTAATAACTATAGTTTGAGAGCGCTGGAAACAGCGCTTTTTTTTGCAGCTCAGCTTTGGTATTATCAGAATTTGGCTACAAAACGCAGGTTAAGCCGGCGGCCGGTCAGGTAATTGGGTACAGCGTAGGTGATGTTATTCAGATCTTTCACGTAGGTGTACGACACCCTGTTGTTGGCGTCAATAATGTTCAGCACTTCCAGCCCGATCCATAAGCTCTCCAGGCCAAATTTGCTCCGCTGCACCAGGTCGCTCTCCAGCACAAGCACCTTTGAAAAACCAATGTCGATGCGCTTGTAGGATTTGCCGGAAAAAGAATTGCGGTACTCCGGTTGACGTGGTGGACCAAACGGCAGGCCGCTGCCATACACCAGGTTCAGGTACATGCGTATAGTTGGGTTGTCAGGCAGGTGGTCCTGGAAAAAAACGCCTACGTTCACTAACTGATCGGATGGCCTGCGGATATAGCCTTGCTCCACGCGGCCTGTCTGCTCTCCTGCCGCATTGTATACGGTCAGCGAGTCGCCTGTTACATCTTCGCGGGTAGTCATCAGCCCCAGACTCAGCCACGACTCAGCTCCTTTTATAAATTCTCCGTTCACGCGCACATCCAGGCCGGCCGCGTAGGCTTTGGCATTGTTCTGAGCATAATAGCGCAGGCGTACGTTATCTATATCATAAGGTACTACATTGGTCAGGTGCTTATAGTATAGCTCAGTGGTGAGTTTAAAATCACGCTCCCAAGCCTTAAACAGATAATCGCTGCCAACTATAGCGTGTATGGATCGCTGGGCTTCCAGGTCCAGGTTCAGGTTGCCGTCGAAGTCGCGGAGTTCCCGGTAGAACGGTGGCTGGTAATAAATGCCCAGCGCAGCTTTAAACGATAGGTCCGGGTTACGGCGCGTGATAAAGGAATACTGTATTCTGGGTGAGATCAGCCACTCTTTGTTCAGATCCCAGTAACTGGCGCGCAGGCCGTAAGTTAAGGTTTTCAGTGTGTCCAGCTCAATGGTATGCTGCAGATAAGCGTTGTAGCGGATGGTGTTCAGGTCCAGGCCGGCATCCAGGTAATAGGTCTGCGACACATAATCGGCAGAGTCAGTAAAACCGTATTCTTCCAGCTTGTCTTCTATTTTCTCCCATCCCACTTTTACACCAAACTGCAACTGGTTCTGCTGGTCTATCTGCCAGGTGTTGCGGCTTTCGGCGGTAAGGATGCGGGCCAGCAGGGCATTTCGGGCATGGTTAAATTCGCTGCCCACGCCCAGCACCATCTGGCATTCCTCAAAGTTGCCGGTGTTATCCATTTCGCAGATGCGGTAACCTGCTTCCAGATCCCGGAACTCCCGCTCCCGCGAATCCACACCCGACAGAATAAGCTCTGAACTATAGTTTGAAGTGAACTGATGCGCCAGGTTTACGCCAGCCTGGTACGTGTTATAGGTCATCTTCTCACGGCCATCAAAACCTACATACAACCGCAAAGGCACCTGTCGTGTACCAAAGGTAGTAACCCGCGACTCCGGAATAACAAGGTAATCGTTGTTGGCATAGCTGGTGAGGATGCCTAAAACCGTTTTGCCGGTTGGCTCCGCTCCTTTGCTCAGATCGAAACTGACATACGCCTGCGCATCACTGAAACGGGGTTTATAGTCGCCATCGGTCTGCAGGCTTTTAAGCATGTACTGGCCGTTCTTGTGCCGCACGCCTACCAGGTAAGAGATTCGTTTGTTTTTGGATGCGTTCTCGAGATGCACAGAACCGCCGGTAAGACCGCCGGTAACCGATGCTGCAAATTCAGTAGGACGCTTATAGGCAATGCTCAGCACCGACGATAGTTTGTCGCCATATTTGGGCTGCCAGCCCCCCGACGAAAACTCGATGTTATCAACCAGGTCCGGATTTACAAAGCTGAGACCTTCCTGCTGCGCATTACTGATCAGAAACGGGCGGTAGATCTCAATGCCATTCACGTAGACCAGGTTTTCGTCGTAGTTGCCCCCGCGCACAGCATAAGTGCTGGACAGCTCGTTGTTACTGCTGACGCCGGGCAGAGTAACCAGTATCTTGTTAAAATCGCCGTAGGCTGAGGGCAGGTTTTTGGTCAGACTCGGGTCTAATTTGGTGGTGCTTGCCTGGCTGCGTGTATCGCCATCGCGTTTGCCATGCACCTGCACGGTCTGTAGTTGTGTTGGATCAGGCTGTATAGTCAGCTGCAGGGTTATCGTTTGCCCCGCTGCTACATTTACGTTGGTAACGAGCTCTTTATAACCCAGGTAGCGCACCACCACTTCCAGCTGTTTTCCGGCAGGAGCCTGTAAGGTAAACTCTCCGGCAGCATTGGTCTGGGTACCGATGCTGGTACCTTTAACTCCTACACTTGCCAGTTCCAGCGGCTGCTTATCTGGTGTGCGTACAGTGCCTTTTATAGTTCCCTGCTGTGCCAAAACACCCAGCGGCAAAAGTAGCATGCACCATACCGACAGATATTTCAGCATCAGGGATTAAATGTTTATTTCGATGAATTCTTGAGGTCTGCTATAGTTGCGATCGGGTCAGCGGCAGAGAAAACAAAGCTACCGGCTACCAGTACATCAGCACCGCTTTCAACGAGTTTTGGCGCATTCTGTTGGTTTACACCGCCATCAATTTCTATAAGTGCCTCAGAATTACGCTGAATGATCAGATTTTTTAAGGCTTCGGTCTTGCGGTAAGTGTTCTCGATAAATTTTTGCCCTCCAAAACCCGGGTTTACAGACATGATGCAAACAAGATCGAGGTCAGCGATGATATCATCCAGCAGGCTAACTGACGTATGCGGGTTAACAGCCACACCGGCTTTGGCGCCAGTCGCTTTTATCTGTTGTATGGTACGGTGCAGGTGATTACTGGCCTCTATATGTACCGAGATCACATCGGCACCGGCAGCCCGGAAACGCTCAATGTAAAGCTCCGGCTCCACAATCATCAGGTGCACATCCATCGGCTTCTGAGCGTGCTTTTTAATAGATTCCATCACCGGAAAACCGAATGAAATATTGGGCACGAAACGACCATCCATGATGTCGATGTGCAGCCAGTCGGCATGGCTTTTGTTCAGCATTTCTACTTCGGATTGCAGGTTAGCGAAATCGGAAGCAAGTACGGAAGGGGCAATTAGTGGTCTCATGCCGGCAAAGGTATTGATTTATATAGAAGTTGTAAACTATACTTAAAGGCTGGCTTAAAGTATAGTACTATAGTTTTACGAATCGGATGGTAGCCACCTGGCGGCCCGAGCGTACACGGCACAGGTACACACCTTGCTGCAACGCCAATGGCTGCAGGTTTATAGTTTGCCTTTCCTGGGCAGCAGGTAAACTATAGGTGTGCACTATTTTGCCAGTTGCATTAAGTAATTGTACTTCAAGCCGCTGCCCCTGCCAGGATTCATCTAAGAGCAGCACCAGATCATTTCCTGCAACCGGATTAACGACAAGCGCGCCTTCCTCACCTGCCGGCATAGGCAAACCTGTTACAATGCGGCTATAGTTTGGTACGCCATAGCCATAGTTGTTATCCGGGTTGGCTGCCTGGTTGCCCAACTGTCGTATCAACTGAATGATCTCGTAATTAGTTTTGGAATTATGCGCCTGCCACAGTACTGCAGCGAAGCCAGCCATTATTGGTCCGGAAAAGGATGTTCCGTTGTTCTTCACCACATTGCCAGCCGTGTTGAGTACATAGGCATTCAATCCCAGCGCTACCACATCCGGTTTAACACGGCCATCCGCAGCTGGTCCGCGGGAGCTGAACGAAGCTATAGTTGTAAGTGAATCCACGGCGCCCACAGCAAGGACCGAATCGCCATCGGCAGGAGCTGTAATGTAGCGCCAGGCTTTGTTGCCTTCGTTGCCGGCACTGGTAACTATGAGCATACCGGTAGCGGCCGCAAAATCAGCGGCTTTGGTAACAATGGTGGTGTTCCCATCCATTTGCTGGTAACTATAGCTTACCGAGGGCGCATCAAACGCATAATAACCCAGCGACGAGTTCAGTACATCGGCGCCGGCGCTGTCAGCATACTCGGCAGCTATCAGCCAGTTCACTTCTTCAATGTTATGCTCGCTGGCGGCATCTTCGGTGCGCAGCAGCAGGTAATTCGCTTTGTAAGCCGTCCCGATCATTTTACCAGGCTCATAAGCAGCCATCGTTGACAACACAGCCGTGCCATGCGAGCTCGAAACGTAAGCATTCTTGCTACGGGTAACAAAATCGAAAGTGCCACTTATCTGGTTATTCTGGAAAAGGTGCGTGAAAGCAGAAATGGTGTTTACATTCGGGAAACCGGCATCCAGCACGGCAATTGTCATGTCTTCGCCCCGGAAACCAGCGGCATGCAGCTCTGTTGCCCCCAGCATTTCGGCCTGGTGAAAGGCCCGGCCGTAATCGGTTGCCTCCGGTGATGCGGCTGCCGCGTTGGCTATAGTTGTGGTATAGGCTGTTTTCAGTGAAAGTTCTGCAGCGGGTGCAGCCACCCGGTTCAGGGCCTGCGCCTGGCGAACTATATCCAGACTGTTAACCTGCGTAAGCTGTGTCTGTGTAGCTCTGATCACTACCGCATTGAACCAGCGCGAGGTGTACCATACTTCGGCACCCGTTTCTTTTATGCGCTGTACGTAGGCAGGATTAACAGGAAGATCGCGGGAAGTAACAGGTATTTGCTGGCGTTGGCGGCGGGCAATAGCTTTAGCGCTCAGGAACTGTTCAGGGTTTTCAGTAGTGTAAGGCGTACCGGTCTTATCTGTCAGGTAAACCAGGTATTTTTTAGGCGTTTCGGCCTGCTGACCGAAAGCAGTGCCAACTCCTAAAACCAGAAAAAAGAACAGTAAAAGCCTGTGCATAAGCAGTTATAGTTTACCGTGTTCAATCAGTACTTCATAGCGCTCGTGGCCGTCAAGTATCGGCGACACATAGTCTTCACAGTCTGTCGACTGACAAGATCCAAGATTTTTGCGGTCAAAAACCCGATAAATTTTACCAATATTACGGGCATATACTTCTCTACGCTTATCAATTATAGTTGAATCCGTAGAAACCTCTCCAATAAAAACAGTAGCTGTTTTATCGTAAACTGCACTGTTCTGTAAAGTATATGGTTTGTCAACCGTAAAATAGACTGAATTCTCTTTCGCAGTGGAGTCCCGGTTATATCTGTTATTCAGCACATCAGCCTGCCATGTTTTACCTTCCTGTACCGGGAATACCATTATCACATACCGGGTATTGTCTTTGGTAAGGATAACGCGGTTATGATCTTTGGTAACGGTCATAACAGAATCATCCAGCCATTCTGCCTGTGCATTCGGGCGAACGGACCGGATGATCTTATAAGTTAAAGCGTTGGTCTGGTCCAGAAAAGAATCGGCTACCCACTCCCGCATCTGGAAATGTGTTTCGGTAGCCACGTCGTTCTGGTAGTGTATGTCGGTTACATCATAGATTCGGTACTGGCCTACTTCCAGAGGATAGTAATTCAGGCCGCGGGCTTCCGGATCAGGTGTAACAAAGCTTTCCTCGCAGCTTACTGCCAGGAAAGCCAGTACACACCAGCACAACAGTTTTTTTATCATGATGGCAGAACGTCTAAAGTATAGTCCAGGTTATAGTTGGTTTCTATCCAGCCGCCGCCTACTACGTCGTTGCCTTCGTAAAAAACAGCAGCCTGGCCTGGCGCAATAGCATGCACGCCACGCAGGAAATGTACTTTCATTTTATCGCCTTCCTGCTCTACTATAGCCTCGGTACCCGAATCATTGTACCGCACCTTGGTTATAGTTGGTATCGGCCTGTCGATCAGGTTGTCGTACTTCACCATGTTCAGTTTACCTACAGTCATGGCATTTTTGGCAAGGTCCTCGAAGTTACCAAGCACCACGCGGTTATTTTCTTTCTCGATGCGGGTAACATAAGCCGGGAAGCCTAACGCTACGCCCAGGCCTTTGCGCTGACCAATCGTATAGAACGGATAACCTTCGTGGGTGCCAACTATAGTTCCGTCTTCCAGCACAAACTCACCACCGGCTACCTGCTCTTCCAGGCCATCAATGCGGCGCTTCAGGAAGCCACGGTAATCGTTGTCCGGTATAAAGCAGATCTCGTAAGACTCCGGTTTATTCACCAGTTCAGTAAAGCCACGCTCCAGCGCCATCTCACGTATCTCGGTTTTTCGCAAATTACCCAGCGGGAAAATAGTGCGGGCCAGGCTCTTCTGCGAAATTCCCCAAAGGGCATACGACTGGTCTTTGTTCTCATCCAGCCCTTTCGAGATCACGTAGCGGCCATTCTCTTCGCGCACCTGCGCATAGTGGCCGGTGGCAATAAAATCGCAGCCCAGCTGGTCGGCACGACGTAACAGGGCATCCCATTTAATATGTGTATTGCACAGCACACACGGGTTTGGCGTGCGGCCGGCCATGTACTCATCTGTAAAGTGGTTGATCACAAAATCACCGAACTCTTCGCGGATATCGATGATATAATGCGGAAAGCCCAGCTGTACAGCTATGTTACGGGCATCGTTTATGGAGTCAAGTGAGCAGCAGCCGGTCTCCTTTTTGCTACCACCGCTGGAGGCATAATCCCAGGTTTTCATGGTCATGCCCACTACTTCGTATCCCTGCTCGTGCAGCAACACTGCTGCCACCGAACTATCGATACCGCCGCTCATGGCAACCAGAACCCTTCCTAATTTACTCATGTATGTAAGTTACTAAAATGCTGTGTTCAGAAAAATTTGATACAAATATAGCAACAACCAAGCAGTAATAAAGATTTCAGTAAAGTGAATATTAGCCTTGTGCAACTATAGCTTGTTACACAAACATTTAAAAAAGTGAAAAAAATGTGGCATTACATCCTGAATCGGGCTTACTTTGGCAGTTGAAAGTATAACAGAGAATTGTATTTATAGTTTAAGTATAAAATAAAATGGGCTTACGTACCTCAGTAATTGTAAACGGAGTAAATAACCTGAGCGATGCGCGTTACTGCGCGGGCATGGGCGTGGATGTGATCGGTTTTAACCTGAAACTGGATGACCCGAACCGTGTGCAGCCACAAACCTTAAAAGAAATTACAGGCTGGGTATCAGGCGTAAAACTGGCCGGTGAGTTTGAAAGAGCTAAGCCGGAAATCATAAACGAGCTGGCCGACGAGTTTAACCTGGACATGATTCAGCTGGACACGCCTTACCTGATCGATGAGATAGAAGAAATCAACCGACCGGTAATTCAGAAAGTGTTCATAAATAAGGATACCGTGGTGAGCGAGCTGCTGGAAATGATGGACCTCTACAGCCCCTACGTAGACAGTTTCATCATCTACTCCACAGACTTTACAACCATAGACGATACCAACGAAAAACTGCTGAAAGAAGTAGCCAAAAAGCACCAGGTGTACTTAGGTTTTGGCCTGCACAAAGAGAACGTAAATCACATCCTGACAAAGGTAAAACCAACCGGCATCGGCCTGCAAGGCGGCGAAGAAATCCGCCCCGGCTACAAAAACTTCGACGAATTCCAGGACATATTTGAAGAGCTTGAGAGTTAAAGAGTTTAGGAGTTAGAGAGTTTAAGAGTTAGAGAGACGCAATTTTCTGATCTTTTCTCCCGCCGCAGATAAAACTACTTTATCAAACCCAAACGCCCACTGAAGTATAAATCAGTGGGCGTTTCGGTTTTTTGTTTATGTTCAAGTTAAAAATTTAAGACCACTTCTTAATTCTTACATCTTAAACTCTTACCTCTTTAACTCCTAAACTTCCTTCACCGGCTTGTACTGCAGGTATTTAATGGGAATTCCTTCGCCGAGGTAGCGTTTTTCGTAGGTGGTATAGATGCCCATAGTGTGCTCCTGCAGGTCTGAACTATAGAGATCGGTGGTAGATACCAGGTGTTTTATTTTTCTGTCCTGCAGTACTTCCAGCGTGTAATCGAACAGTGGCTGGTTATCTGTTTTCAGGTGAATGATGCCATCGCGCTTGAGCATGTACTGATACATCTCCTGGAAACGGGGCGACGTAAGGCGGCGCTTGATGTCGCGGTCTTTCGGGCGTGGGTCCGGGAAAGTGATCCAGATCTCATCTACTTCGCCTTCAGCAAAGTGGTCGGATACTGTTTCGATAAAGGTGCGCAGAAAAACTACGTTCTCCAGCCCTTCCTCTAAAGCCAGTGAGCTGCCTTTCCAGATGCGGTTGCCTTTGATATCGATGCCTATAAAGTTCTTTTCCGGGTGCAAACGGGCCATGCCCACCGTGTATTCGCCACGTCCGCAGCCTATCTCCAGCACAATCGGGTTGTTGTTGCCAAAATGTTCGGAACGCCACTTGCCTTTAAGCTGCCCATACTTCTCGTCCCCATCCTGCACCACATTGTCGCGCTCGGCTATCGTCGCGAATTTCGCTAATTTAGATCTTCCCATTATTTATAGTTCTTCAATCTCTGCCACCACAAAGGTACTGCCACCAATAAAAATAACGTCATCCGGGGCAGCATTTTCTTTGGCCGCCTGTATGGCCGCATTCACCGAACTATAGCTATCACCTGTTAAACCCACTGCATCGGCCTTCTGTTGTAATTCACCCACAGGTAATGCTCTGGGTATAGTTGCCTGGCAAAAGTAATACTTATAGTTCTTTGGCAGCATTTGTAGGATGGTGGTCACATCTTTATCGTTCACAGCCCCGAAAACAAAATGCACCTGCTTTGCCTGCAGGCTTTGTAACTGCGAAAGTATCTGTTTAATTCCATCCACATTATGGCCGGTATCACAGATAGTTAACGGACTTTGGTTCAGTACCTGCCACCTCCCTTTCAGGCCGGTCAGCCTTTTGGTGCTGGCAAGTCCGTTTCTGATAGCTTTCTCAGTTATTGTAAAGTCGAGCTGCTGCAGCACTGCTATAGTTTGCAGTACGCCGGGCAGGTTATATTGCTGGTAAATGCCTGTCAGGTCCAGCTGCAGATCTGGTAAATATAGTTCGCCGTGATGGTATACATCAAATACCTGTTGCTCTAAACTATAGTTCTTCAGTTCCAGGCTATAGTTGTCAGGGGCAAAATATATCGGGGCGATCACTTCTGCTGCTTTGTGCTCAAAAACAGCTGCCACTTCAAGCTGGCGGGTGCTGATGATGGCCGGAACACCAGGTTTGATAATGCCTGCCTTTTCGCCGGCAATGGCCTGCAACGTATCTCCGAGCAGGTTCTGATGATCAAACCCAATGTTGGTAATAAGAGAAGCTTCCGGTGTGATGATATTGGTAGAATCGAGCCTGCCTCCCAGGCCAACTTCAATTACAGCAATATCCACCTGCTCGTCGGCAAAGTACTTAAATGCCAGTGCCACGGTCATCTCAAAAAAAGAAGGCTGAACCTGCTCAAACAAAGGCTTACAGTTCTCTACAAAATCGATCAGGTACTGCTGCGGCAATTCAACTCCATTAATGCGCACGCGTTCGGTGAAAGATTTAAGGTGCGGCGAGGTGTATAGCCCGGTTTTGTAGCCTGCTTCCTGTAGTACCGCAGCCAGCATGTGCGAGCTGCTTCCCTTGCCATTGGTGCCGGCTACGTGTATGGTTTTATAGGTATGCTGGGGGTTGCCCGTGGCATCGCAGAGCGCGATAATGTTGTCCAGGCTCTTCTTAAAAGCAGCATTGCCGATGCGTTGAAACATCGGCAATTGCTCGTATAGATATTCTAAAACTTCGTGATAGGTCATTAACCAGACTATCTTTCTTTGATTGTGTAAGTTATATATCCTGTGGCTCCCTTAGAGTATTCGGTGTTGCCCCCCAGTCGTACGAAAGTAGCTTTCTTGAATACCTCCATACGGTAAATCTCTGCCACCTGCGATGATACTGTAGACTCAACAACAACTGCGTTCTCTACTATACCGTCCGGGCTGATCTTGATCCTGATCACAACTTTACCGGTTTCGCTGGATGTATCGCGGGGCTTAGGAATATCTCCCCATCCCCATCCGGCCATATTAAGGGCACCGCCTGCGCCACCTCCAGCCTTACCATATAGGGCCTTAGCATCTAACTTACCATCCGGATTACCTTTGTCGCCTACAGTACCCGGGTTATCGCCGTTATTGTTGCCGGTAGCCTCGCTGGAAGTACCACTTTTACCGGTACCTGCTGTGGCAGATGTTTTACCAGGATACAGCGCTTTCGGCTTTTCAGGTTCCTTAACCGGTTCCTCCTTTGGTTGCGGCTTGGGCTGCGGTTTCTCTACTTCTTTAACACTAACAGGAGCATCCGCAGTAGTGGTCTGCACTTTTGGTGCCTGGGTTGGGCGCGGTGGCGTAGGTTGTACTGCTGGTTCAGGTTCTGGCTGCACATCCGGCTGCGTAGGTGCCGGCTTGCTGTCCTCTACGTTCTTCGATTCGTTTGGTGTTGCCGTCGTCTGTACGTCTCCGCTACCAACATTATCCATCCCGAAATTAAGCTCAATGCCCATTTCTGCAGCAGGCGGATCCGGCGCGCGCCAGGCTAAAATATAGATCAGGAGCAACAGAAGAATAGCATGCACCACCACACTTACACCGGCGGCAATGCGTTTATTCTTTTCTTCTTCTCTTGATAATGCTACTGACATAGTTCTGTTCTATTCTTATTCCGGCAAGGTTGCCAGCGTTACTTTTGCATTCAGGTTGGCGGCAATACCCGCCACACGGGCCAGGTGCTCTACCGGCACCGACTTGTCTACACGCATTACAACGACACCTTCGCCCTGCTGGTTCCCCTGCAAAAGTGCTGCCAGATCTGATTCCAGCTGTTCTGTTGTTACTTCTTTGTCATTCAGGTAATACTTCAGATCTTCAGTGATCGTGATGTTGATCTTCTCCATCACGATGCTGGACGTTTTGCTTGATGGTAAACTAACAGGCAAACCAGAAGGTGTAACAAAGTTAGAAGTAAGCATAAAAAAGATGAGCAGCAGGAAGATGATGTCCGTCATAGACGACATGCTGAACTCCGCGCTTATCCTGTTTTTAGATCGTAAATTCATGCTTATAGTTGTGGTTCCTGTAACAGATCAAGGAATTCAATAGACGAATATTCCATGGAGTGTACAATGTTATCGATACGGCCCACCAGGTAGTTATAGCCTACATAAGCAGGCAAGCCAATTATAAGACCGGCAGCTGTGGTAACCATAGCCTGGTAAATACCACCAGAAAGTAATTGCGGGCTGATAGAGCCTTCGGCCTGTGCAATAGCAATAAAAGCCTGGATCATACCGGTTACGGTACCAAGGAAGCCAAGCATTGGGGCAGCACCTGCTATAGTTGCCAAACCAGCCAGGTTACGCTCCAGGCGACTGATCTCGATCTTACCTACGTTCTCAATAGATGTCTCGATGTTCTTCAATGGGTTACCGATGCGGCTGATACCTTTGGAAAGCATTCTGGATACCGGCGTATTTGTCTGGGCGCACAGCATTTTAGCACCGTTTATATCACCTGCCAATACCATGCTTTTGATGCGGTCGTTAAAACCTTCCGGGTTTTTGGCGGCTTTCTTAATGGTCAGGTAGCGCTCCACAAAAATATAAACTGCTGCCAGCGACAGTAATGCCAGCGGATACATAGCCCAGCCACCGGCCAGTGCCAGGTCAATTAATGAAACAGAGGTATCGGCTGCTGCATTGGCACCATCTGCCATAGCAATTGCCGTATCGGCAGGTGCACCCGTCGTAATTTGTAAAAAGAGTGATGTCATATTAATTGTTAAGTACCCAGATTGAATCTCCGTATGTTTTTCTGTAAGTGTTTATGGCTGCCTGTGCTTCCTCGGCAGTAGCAAAATCAGCAACCGAAACGCGGAAAAGACGGCTGCCTTTCAGAGGCGTCAGTACTTTTCCATCGTGGCCTTTTTCTCTGACAGCATCACGGCTGGTTTCAGCATTGGCTAAACGCGAATAGCCCCCGTTTATGATATAAAAGCGGCCGGTTCTTTCAGTAATTGTCAGTACTGGCTCAGCTGGTTCTTCAACTATAGTTTCCTGATCTACTGAAACTTCCATATCACTATCAGAAGCAACACTTTCAACAACTGTTTCTTCGGCAGGTGTGTTTATTTCGGATACTACAACTATAGGTGCTTCTTCTGATGCAACTACCATACCTGCTGCCGGCAGTAATTGCTGGTAAGCGGCAAGGCGCTCTGCTTCCGAAACCGGCGTATAGTTAAACGTTTGTTGCCCTGCAGTAACCTGCTTTTCTGTATTGGCAAACTGCGCAATCGGGTTCAGGCTGCTCAGGTTATAGTCTGTCTGTATGGATAACAGGTAAAGCGCGGAACCGGTAAGACCTGCAATTACCAGGCCGGCAGCCGTGCTGTAAACCCGGCGCATACGGCGCTTAAATTTGCTGCCCTGTTGTAGTTTCTCCTGTTCACGGTTCTTCTGCAGGGTGCGCAGCACAGCCGGCTCCTCATGCCTTACAGGTCTTGCCGTGATCTCGGGCAGGCCAAAGCTTGCCTCCAACAGGTTCTCGCCTGCTTTGTATTCAAATTCCAGTCGCTGCTCAGCATTGTACCGGAAAACGCCAATATCGCTCAGCTCAAAGCGATTATCGGTTTTCAGTTTGTCGTTGGCCTGGGTTACAAAAGCAACTACCATCTGCTGCGCTTCGGCTGCTGTAATTCCGTTGTGGTATGCAATCGTGTTAATCAGCAACCCGTCCGTCAGGATTAGCTTTTCGTTGAAAGCTATTCGTTTGGATGGCGGGGCAATGGTGTGTTTAACCGGGTGCACTACTGCCGGCACATAGCGGGTTATCAGGCCGCCAAAGCCGGGAATAATGACACAGTCGTGGTCATAGAGCAGGTTCTTGATGTGCTTTGCAACCATAGGCTACTTAAAATGAATAGGTAACTCCACCTATCAGGTTTATACTTTTCACGGGGTAATTTACAAACCTTTCGTATTTCTTCCCAAGTAAATTATTAGCCATCAGGAAAACAGTAAAGGTACTTGTAAACTTATAGTCCGCTTTTAAATTCAGGTCTATAATGTTATCGGTCTCCCTGGTCACAAACGTACCATCTGGTCTGTAAATGCGTCCGAAAGAACTCCCAATATAGTAAAGTTCTGAATTAAAGAGAATCTTGTCGTAGAAGTTGTAGGTACCAAAAACACTCGCCATCAGCTCCGGACGATGAAAGGGATGGTCTAAACTGGCTGTGTTATACGAGTTATAATCAAGCTTTAAACCAAGGCGAACTTCATCGATGTAATCAAAAACAGCCTCACCATAAATATTTAAAACATTTGTTACGCCATCGTCATACACCAGGTCGAATTTAGTGGAGTCGGAGGCGGCGTTGTTATAGAAGTACAGGTTGCGGAAATTCTGGTACGCCACACGGCCTGTCAGGTGCACGTAGTTAGACAGGTTAGCCGAAAAACCACCGTAAATCTCCAGCCCTTTGTTGATATCGGCCACCTCAACCTTCTCATTTATCCAGGGGTTCTCTTTGGTCAGTTCATATAAAGTAACTCTTTGCAGATCGCCACCTAAACCAGCGTATAACAGCAGGTTATCTTTTATCGGCTCTACTCCAACTCTGAACTGCGGATAGATATTGAACTGGCGGGCATCGTTCACTTCGTCGCCGGTATAGGCCACGTTAGCGCCTATAGTTACCCGCGCAGCACCAAACTGGCGCTCGTAGCTTGGGTTCAGTTTAAAGAAGGTACGCGACACGCTGCTTGAGTCCTTGTGCTGCACAAACGACAGGTCGGCATCAACTTTAAAGCCAGAGATCTCATCAATGGTATATTCCGAGTTCAGGTTTAAGGCAATGTTGGCTTCGCTCAGGTTGTAGCGGTCGTTCAGGTAGTTCAGCTTAACGCCTGCCTTATACAGCAGCGGCGAGTTGGATGTCTGGTTATGAATGTACCCGTTGGCATGGATGCGGTTGAAGATCTGCTTGGTTGTGTCCTTATCCACTTCATCCATCAGGCTCGGCGCATACCCATAGAAATGATACTTATCACGCTCATAGCCCAGACGGCCGCCAATGGTAAAACCGGGCAGGTAACGCTCGGCATGGGCGCTGATGCTGCTGTTTGCTACCGCCGACTGCCCTTTCACTTCCGGACCGCGCGCTGAACTTACATGGCTCACGTTGGCGCCATAAGATGCTGTTTCGGAGCGCTTGTTATGGAAATAGCCTTTCAAGTAGGCAGTGCCATAGTTACCAAAGCCGGCTTTCAGGTAGTTACCATATAGTTTGGTCAGCTCGTCCTGTTTTATAGTTAACACGCGCATCTGCAGCTCAATGTCCTGCGATGGCAAGCGGTAATCCTCGAACCGGTAACGCACATTGCGGTCAGCCACTGCTGGCGGCTCCACCCTGAACTTTTCGAAGTTACGGGCAGCGTTCGGCAATTCTATCACACGGTTCTTCTCAACTACTACTTCGGCATCTTCCAGCTTGGCTCCTTCGCCCCAGCCGTTGTTCTGCGCCAGCGTTGGGTTCATAAATGCGTAGCCAACACACAACACAATGGCCAGCGATGCTTTTCTTATATTCTTTTTCATCTTGATGCTTCTCTGCTGTTATACTGTATGTTACTTCTGTTCCTGGCGGGTGCTGTCTGCTCCTGTTCCGCTTCCACCGTTCAGTTTCTCCAGTTTCTGCTTCGCTTCCGCTACAATTTCCTCCACCGGCGAGCCCTCGATAATTGAGTTCAGGGTTGCCTTGGCCTGGAACAGTTCGTTCTGCGCCACATAGTTGTCTGCAATCAACAGGAAGGTCTTGCCCAGCCAGTAATCGTGGTTCGAGAACTTGTTATTAAAGGCAAATGCCTCGTCGAGCGACTCTTTGTACTTCTTCTGCTTGTACAGGATCTCGGCAACTAAATACTGTGCTTCGGCACCATGTACGTCGGCAGCGGCGGCAGATGCTTCGCGCAGTTCTTTCAGGGCCTGCGCCATGTCGCCCTGCGCATAAGTTGACTTGCCGCGGTACAGCATAGCTGTGTTATACGCATTCAGGGCAGCATTTCCCTGGCTGATCAACTCGGCTGCAATGCGCTTGCTACCGGCATAGTCGTTGGTGTTATAGTAGCTCATCATCAGACCGGTAAGGGCATTTTGCTGCTCTTTTCGGTTGGCGGCCACATCGCGCAGGCGGCTATAGTATTTAATGGCTTCGCTATAGTTCTTAGTTTCAAACTCAAGGTCAGCGATGCGTTGTATGGCACGGTTCAGGTACTCCGATTTGTTCTCGGCCACCACCTCTTTCATGCGCTGCAGGCCCCGCTGGGTTTCGCCGTTGCGCAGGTACGAATCAGCCAGGAAGTAGCGGGCATCGAACACAAACGGGCTCTTCGGATATGCTGTTAAATAAGCCTCCAGTTTAACCGCAGCCTGCTGGTATTTTTCATTGAAGTAAAGCGTTTTAGCAGCTTCAAATTCTATACTTTCGAGGGCGTTGCTTTCCGGGTTGTTGGTTTTGTATTTGGCCAGGTACGCATCAAACTCCTCGCTGCGGTTCTGGGCTGCCAGCGACTCCTGCAAACTATAGAGTGCACCACTGGCTATTTTTGAAGTTGGGTACTCATCCAGCACACGCTTGTAATCCTGAATAGCCTCGTTGTGGCGCCCCTGGTTGGCATAAGCCTGGCCACGCTTGTGCAGGGCATTCGGGATCAGCTTGCTGTTGGTGTTTGCATTGATGAGTGTGGTAAAGCCTTGTACGGCCGGTGCATAGTTACCTGCTTCAAAGTCAAGAATAGCGGCCTGGTACAGGGCATCATCGGCATAGCGCGAGCTTGGGAACTCGTTTATAACTGACTTCAGACTTTGCTCGGCCTGCTCCTTATTACCCGTGATACCTGCAATTACTCCACGCTGGAAGTAAGCATAATCTTTATCCGGTGAGTTAGAGGCAATTACCTTGTTGTATAGTTGCTGGGCCTGGCTATAGTTCTTGCTTACATAATACAGGTCAGCCAGGCGCAGCATAGCGTCGTAGTGGTTCGGGTTGCTGGTGTTGGTGCCGTCTACAAATGCTTTAAAATGCGGCAGTGCTTTGTCGTACTGCTTGGTGTTGTAATAGGCATAGCCAATACCGTAGCGCGACTTCAGGTAATAATCAGACTTGCCGGCAGATGTATTGCGGAAAACAGCGGCATAGGAGTTAATAGCATCCTGGTAGCGCTGTCCCACCGAATACGCCTCTCCTTTCACAAAATGGCTGGCTGCTGTTACTTCCTTGTCATACGGGTACTGCAACGACTTATCGAGCATGGCAACGGCTGCCGGAAACTTGGCCTCATTAAACAGGTTAACCCCATGCAGGTAAGTTACACGCTGGTAGGTCTGTAAAATCTTCCAGCTCTTCTTCGGCATGCTCTCAATGTGGCGGATCGCTTCCGGGTAGTTGTTTGAACTGAAATAAGCTTCGCTCAGCAGGTCATCGGCAACGGTAAGCTGGTCAGAATTCGGGTAATCGTTGGCAAACGTTGACAGGGAATTGATCACTTCCCGGAAATTTCCAAGCTCATAGTTTACCTGTGCGTATTTCAGGGTAGATGCTTCCGTTATATCCTTGTCGTGGTTGTTTTTGCGTGCCTGATCAAAAGCTGTAAGGGCAAACTGCTTGTTGTTCTCGCGCAGGTAGCTTAAACCTAAATAGTACGCCGCGCTCTGGCCCAGGGCATCTTTCTTAAGCGCTACCGCTTTCAGGTTCGAGATAGCGTCCTTATAGTTGCCGTTCTTATAGTTGGTGTAGCCGATCTTGTATTGTACCACGGGCTCCAGCGTTTTCTTGCCCTGCGCATACTGGGTAAAGTATTTATCCGCCGTTTTATAATCGCCGCGCTGGTAATAAGCGTCACCTACCAGTAAGGCAATCTCATCTGCCTGCTGTACTTTAGGTGTACGTGCCAGCGAAGCTTCACCATAACGGATCACTTCATACACATCATTTTCCTTGTACAGAATCTCCGTGATCATGTAAGGCACGATCTGGGCATACGCCTCGTTCTGCTCAGCTATTTTAAGATCTGCTTTGGCGGCAGCATAGTCGCCGTTGCGGTACGATATATAACCTGCGTAGTAGTTAGAGGCATAGGCAAAACGGTGGGCATCTTCGCGGAAGCCGTTGGTCTTGTTCTTATCAAAATAGGTTTTGGCGTTAGCAAAATCTTTGGTAGCGAAATAAGAATAGCCTAACTTAAATTCCAGCTCTTTGTTCTGCTTTATGCTTAACAGGTGCGCTGGCGCCAGCTTCAGGTACTCTACAGATTTCTTATAGTCCTTCTGATCGAAGTAGTATAATCCCAACTCATAGTTGGCGAGTGCCGTTTTAGGGTGCGCCGGGTAGTTTTTGGCAAAGTTAAGGATCAGCTGTTCGGCATCGGGGTGCAGCAGGTACAGTCCGCTCAGGGCGTAATAATACTGCGCATCAGCCGTTTTGGCATTGTCGCCAATCAGCTCAATATATTTTCGGAAGGCTTCCTGGGCGGCGCCATACTTGGCACGGTCAAAAAGTTCAAGCCCTTCATGAAAGTACTTGTCTTTGGCAGTAAATATCTGTGTATGCTGGGCTGCTACCACATGTGAGCCACCCGCCAGTACCGACGCCAATGCAATTTTGTACGCTATCTTCATAGTATGTTCCTAAACCGGCCCGGCAGCGCCAGGCTTATTCGTTTCTTTATTCCTGATATATAAATGGCCTTTCTGCATCAGCCACTTCATTCAAAGTTAATAATTTTTGACAAGCGTCCCCGGTTTTAACCTTTTGCGCCGCCATTTGCCCGGCAAAACATAGTTACACCTATATATAATGCGATAGGGACAAAAATATTGTACCGGTTTTTAAATTTAAACCACCAGGTTTCGCGGCACCGGGTGCAGTATTTTAAACACCAGTTCCCGCATAATATCCGCCTCACTCATGTCGCCTCCGGTTATGCCTTTCGACTGTAGGTCAGCTTCACGGATGTAATGCACAATGTCTGCTACGCGGTTTATCGGGTAAAGGCGCATGGCATGCTGGTATTCTTTCAGTTTCCAGGCCTGTTGCCCCAATAACTTCTTCAGCCCGGCATCCGATTTATCAGCGGCACCATGCAGGCTCAAAAGCTTCGAAAAGAACGAAAACAACATTCCAATGTTAGGGATAACCGGGTTATTTTTCGGATTTGCCTCAAAGTAGTTAATGATCCGGTTCGCTTTCAGGGCATCCTGGGCAATAAGGGCAGCCTGCAGTTCAAAAATATTATACTCCTTACTGATGCCTACATTCTCCAGCACCACACGCTCATCTATCGTTTGCCCGGGCTTTAGGTTAAGCAACAGCTTGTCTATTTCGTTGGCAAGGCGGCTCAGGTCGGAACCGATAAACTCGCTTAGCTGCTGTACTGCCTGTGGTGTGGCTTTTATACCTTTGCTCTTGAGGTAATTTGTTACCCAGGCCGGCACCTGGTTTTCCCAAAGCTTTTTAGTAGTCAGCATGACCGCATGCTGTGCGAAGGCTTTAGAGAGCGACTTGCGGCCATCCAGCGTTTTATGTTTGTAGGCAAACACCAGTATGGTGGACGGCAGCGGATTGCTCAGGTAGGCTTCGAGCTGCTTTGCACCATCTTCCTTGTCAATGTCTTGTATGCTTTGGGCTTCCTTTACGATCACCACCGAGCGTTCAGCCATCATTGGGAAACGCTTTGCCTGCAGCAGTACCGTTGCCACATCCACATCCTTTCCATAAATCACTACCTGGTTAAAGCCTTTTTCATGCTCCTGCAGGGCGTGCTGTTCTATATAATCCGAGATCAGATCAATATAGTATGGTTCCTCGCCCTGCAAAAAATACACAGGAGCAAAGTTGCGTTTCTGAAGCTGTTCTAATATGCCTTCGGGGGTGTGGGCCATTACGTAGGGAATCGTTAACTACACAAATTTAAGACTAAAGCCCGAAAGTGGAAGTATAAACCAGCCTCTTCGGCCGCTATTTCTGATCCGACTCGAAAAATTAGCGCAAACTATAGTTATAGCCTTCAAAACAAAAAGCCCGGGATTTCCCGGGCTTTACAACTATAAACTATCGTTTTACTTCTTCAGCTCTGTAATAGACTCCGACAGGGCAGCTATCACGTTACGGGCTTTCTCGGTATCGTTCAGTTTTATCTCCACCGTGTTGGTGTAGGCCTGTATCTTACCGTCTTTGTAATACTTTATGATCTTATCCTTGAAGTTGGTTTCCATCGTTACCGAAAGCCACGTGCCTTTTACACTATAGTTTACACTTTTCGGGTTAATGTCTGTCAGGTTAAATTCGTAGATCTCTTCAACAGTCTTTTTGCTGTCAGACTCCACAGTCGTATACTTCAGTTTATTGATATCGGCAGCATCAACCAAAGCAAACTTCTGCGTAACGGTTTTGCCATCCAGGCTCAGTTCACCAATGTTGCTGATCAGCCACTTTACCTTGTCCGGGGCTTTGCCACTGAACTGCATCTTATAGTTATCGCGGCAGCCAACTATAGCTTTGCCCAGCACGTGCGCCAGGCGTCGGGCCACTTCCACATCTTCGGTATAGATCTTTACATCGTCGTTGTATGATTTAAGGACATCATCTTTGCTATATTTTACCAGTTTGGCTTTGTCCTTCACTTTTACTTCGATGCTCATTTTCTGACCACTTATGCTGTAATCCAGCAGGTTTTCGTTCAGGTCCATCAGGTTCAGTTCGTACACTTCCTTTTCTGTTTTGCCTGCAGTCTGGCTCACCTGCTGCAAAGTGGCAACACAGCCGGCATTTATAGTTTGCTCAATTGTAAGTTCACCATATTTTACCGGTTTTATGAAGGAGCTTAACAGTTTCAGGGCTTCCTGCTGATTGGCAACAGCCGGCATAGCCGCTTTTACTTTCTCCTGTGCTTGCGGAATTACAAGGTTCAGTACTGTTTTCAGGTCGCGGGCATCCTCTACGTTGTTTACAACCACGCTTACCTGGTTTGTAAAATTGCCGGGTGCGCTGTTTTTGGTATACTTCACTACTTTCTGATCGCGAACGGTCTCAAAGCCAACTATAAACTGGTTACCAGATATCTTGAACTTGATGGAATTCGGGTTGATATCGGCCAGGTTAAAGGTATACACATGGTCTTCGGATTTCTGCTTGTCTACTTCCGTGTTCTGGAAACGGATCGTACCGACATGATCGCCTTTGGCAAAGGCCTGCTTGTAAATTTTATCGCCCAGCTCAACCGGCTTCACGTTCTGCGTCAGCCAGTCTACCTGCGCGTCGTAAGTGGTTAGTTTCAGCTTCTTTTCCATCAGCTTTTCAGCCATTGGTATACCGGCTTTCAGTAGCTCTTTCAGGGCGCGGGCATTGTCAATATCCTTGCTTATCAGTTCCACACTTGACACGTATGGCTGCACTTCGCGGTCTTTGTATACTTTAATGAGCTTCTGATTATTACGCACCGTGGCTTTTACCAGTAATTTATCTTTCTGCGTCACTTCTGTCACGGCATAAGGATCCAGGTCAGCCATGTTAAACTCATACATATAAGTTACCGCTTTGCCTTTTTCATCGGTCTGGGTAAACTCGTACTGCAGCAGGTAAGGCTCCTTAAAATTGAGCTGCTGCTGATACTTGATCTTTGCCGTCTGTACTTCGGTAATTTTCCCTTTCAGGTCGGTGCTTACTTTGCGCAGATCCTCTGTCTGGGCGAAGCTGACCTGTGCGCACAGCAGCAGGGCTACTGCCGGGGCCAGCACTGTTTTCATGTTAAATGCCATAAACTATAGATTAAAGAATGAATGATGCGGCCAAAGCCAGCCTCTACTAATTACTACTCAGAATATTAGATGATACAAATATAGTATTTACCCTATTCAGAACCCATACCCGAAACTGTGTATTTTACAGCGGGCCAGGTGCCGGGCTGCAACTATGGCAACTATACAGGCAATTTACTGCCAACTCTTTTTTATATTTGCCGCAAACTGAAGATGACGATATAGATGAATCTGATAGAAGAACTGAGATGGAGAGGCATGCTCCACGATTTCATGCCCGGTACCGAAGAACAACTGGCCAGCGGCATGACCACCGGCTATATTGGCTTCGACCCGACCGCTTCCTCGCTGCACATTGGTAACCTGGCCACTATTATGTTGCTGGTGCACCTGCAGCGTGCAGGCCACAAACCTGTAGCGCTTGTTGGTGGCGCCACCGGCATGATCGGCGACCCATCCGGAAAATCAGCGGAGCGAAACCTGCTGGACGAAGCAACCCTGCGCGCCAACCAGGAGGGCATCCGGAAACAGTTAGAAAAATTCCTTGACTTTAACAGTGGTGTCAACTCTGCCGAGATCGTTAACAACTACGACTGGTTCAAGGAGTTCAGCTTCCTGGGTTTTCTGCGTGAAGTAGGCAAACACCTGACGGTAAACTACATGATGAGCAAGGATTCGGTGAAGAAGCGTATCAGCGCCGATGAAGAAGGCGACCGCGCCGAAGGTCTCTCCTACACCGAGTTTGCCTACCAGCTGATCCAGGGCTACGACTTCTATCATTTATATAAAAACAAAGGTGTAAAGCTGCAGATGGGTGCTTCCGATCAGTGGGGTAACATCACGACCGGTACTGAGCTGATCCGCCGTATGGATGGTGGCAAAGCCTTTGCACTGGTTGGCAAGCTGGTTACCAAATCCGATGGTACTAAATTCGGCAAATCCGAAGGTGGCAACATCTGGCTGGATCCTAACTTTACATCGCCATACAAGTTCTACCAGTTCTGGCTTAACCTGTCGGATGAAGAAGCGGAGAAGCTGATAAAGGTGTATACATTGCTCCCTCAAGATGAAATTGAACGATTGACAGAAGAGCACAAACAGGCTCCGCACCTGCGCGTTTTACAGAAAGCCTTAGCTAAGGATGTTACAATTCGTGTGCATTCCGAAGAAGACTATATTGCTGCTGTAGATGCCTCAGAAATTTTATTTGGGAAAGGTGATTTAGAGACCCTGAAAGGCCTGAAAGAGCAAATATTGCTGTCTGTGTTCGAAGGTGTGCCGCAGATAGAAGTTAGCAGCGCTGCCTACGCAGAAGCTGCCAGCGTAAGCGAGCTGCTCTCCGACCTGACAGGTGGCCAGGTATTCGAGTCGAAGGGTGAGGCGAAGCGTATGATCAAGAACGGTGGCGTAAGCATAAACCGCCAGAAGGTACAGAACCCTGATGAGGCGCTGAACTATGACCTGTTGCAGGATAAATACCTGGTTGTGCAGAAAGGCAAAAAGAACTACTACCTGGTTATAGTTAAGTAACTATAGTTTAAGTAGTTACAAATAAAAAAGGTGACCTTTTCAGGTCACCTTTTTTATTTTCAGTTGCTGTCTGATTACTATTTTTTATCAGCAGTGCTGTTTTTCATGTCCTGAACTTCCTTACGGATGTCCTGCGCCATGTTTTTAAGATCCTGCATGCCTTTACGTACACGTGTACCTGCAGCTGCGTTGTTTTTGTCGTAGAACTTCTCGAAGTCAGCTTCCAGCGACATAACCAGGTCTCTCAGTTTGCTAAAGTTGTTGTTCATTAGAGCTATTTGTTATAGTGAAACATTTGGTTTGATAGCTCTAATATACACATTTAGTAATAAGATGCAAAAATTAGAGAAATTTAATATATGCCTTTAGAGCAAACTACGCAGTAACCGGAGACTTGGAGTACAAGCCTTTGTCCAATTTTTGTGCAATTTTCTCAAACGCGTCGATCGTCTCTTTCACATCCTCCAGCGTGTGCGCAGCAGTAGGGATAAGACGTAACATGATCACATCTTTCGGTACTACCGGATACACAACTATAGAGCAGAAGATGTTATAGTTCTCGCGCAGGTCCAGTGTAAGCTGTGTCGCATCCGGAATCTGCCCGTTCAGGAATACAGGCGTTACCGGCGACGTAGTTGTACCGATGTTGAAGCCTTTTTCACGCAGACCAGCCTGCAGGGCATCTACTACTGTCCATAGTTGCTCTTTCAGTTCTGGCTTTGTGCGCAGCAATTCCAAACGCTTCAGGGCACCAATTACCAGTGGCATTGGCAACGATTTGGCGAAGATCTGTGAACGCATGTTGTAGCGCAGGTATTCTACCACCTGCTCATCGGCGGCTACAAACGCACCAATGCTGGCCATAGATTTGGCAAACGTAGAGAAGTAAACATCAATACCATCCTGGCAGCCTAAATGCTCGCCTGTACCGGCACCTGTTTTACCCATTGTTCCGAAGCCATGTGCATCGTCTACAAACAGGCGGAAGTTGAATTTCTCTTTCAGGGCTACCACTTTATCCAGGCTACCCAGGTTACCAGACATCCCGAATACACCTTCCGTGATCACCAGGATAGCGCCGCCTGTGTTCTCAGCCCAGCGTGTGGCACGCTCTAACTGTTTCTCCAGGCTAACCATGTCGTTGTGGGCATACACAAAGCGCTTGCCCTGGTGCAGACGCAGGCCATCAATAATGCAGGCATGCGACTCAGCATCATAAACGATAACGTCGTGGCGGTCGACCAGTGCATCAATAATAGACACAACACCCTGATAACCGAAGTTTAAAAGCAGGGCATCCGGCTTCTGAACAAACTCAGCCAGTTCTGCTTCCAGTTTCTCGTGGTAGTTGGAGTTACCCGACATAATACGGGCACCCATCGGGTAAGCCATGCCCCACTCTGCAGCCGCCTCAGCATCAGCTTTGCGAACTTCCGGGTGGTTTGCCAGGCCCAGGTAGTTATTCAGGCTCCAGGTAAGTACCTCTTTGCCCCTGAACTTCATGCGTGGAGCAATCTCCCCTTCCAGTTTAGGAAAAGTAAAGTAACCATGCGCATAATGTGAGTGGCTACCTAACGGACCTCTGTTGGTCTTCAGTTTTTCAAATAAATCCACTTTCGTAATAATTAAGTTATCGGGATATTTCTGTCTTAAAGCACTTAATATGCATTCATACGAATTCTTGCATAAAGTTGCGCAAATTTAACTTTTTAAGCTGTCAATTACAATCTAATCCTTTGCTGGCAAAGTCTTTTTTCTATATTCAGCTTTTATGTTTGGTGCCAAAGCCGTTTCTTTGAACTCTGAAAAAGTAAAGCTCCGGCATGAGAAAAATAAATAAGCTATTAGTTGCCAACCGTGGCGAAATTGCCCTGCGCGTAATGCGGACAGCTAAAGAAATGGGCATTAAAACCGTAGCTGTTTACAGCGAAGCAGACCGAAACGCACTGCATGTACGTTTTGCCGACGAAGCTGTTTGCGTAGGCGGGCCAAAATCTAACGAATCGTACTTGCGCGGCGATGTAATTATTGATGTCTGCAAAAAACTGAATGTAGATGCGATACACCCGGGTTATGGTTTCCTGTCTGAGAATGCCGGTTTTGCCAAAGCGGTGGAAGAGGCTGGAATTATTTTTATCGGCCCATCCCCGGCAGCCATTGAACTGATGGGAAGCAAACTGGCCGCCAAAGCAGCAGTTGCCAACTATAACATCCCGATGGTGCCCGGCACCGAGTACGCCATTACCGATGTAGAAGAAGCGAAAAAGATTGCCCAGAACATCGGTTTCCCTATCCTGATCAAGGCCAGCGCTGGCGGCGGCGGTAAGGGTATGCGTGTAGTGGATAGCGTGGAGGTTTTCGAAGAGCAGATGCAGTTAGCTGTAAGCGAGGCTACATCAGCTTTTGGCGATGGCTCCGTTTTTATTGAGAAATACATTGGCTCACCACGCCACATCGAGATACAGGTATTAGGTGATACGCATGGCAACATTGTTCACTTATTTGAAAGGGAGTGCTCTATCCAGCGCCGTCATCAGAAAGTGATCGAAGAAGCGCCATCGGCAGTGCTTACGCCCGGACTGCGTGAAGAAATGGGACGTTGCGCCGTAAATGTAGCCAAAGCCTGTGATTACGTTGGGGCTGGTACGGTAGAATTTCTGGTGGATGAGAACCTGAACTTTTACTTCCTGGAAATGAACACCCGTCTGCAGGTAGAGCACCCGGTAACAGAACAGATCACAGGCCTGGACCTGGTACGCGAGCAGATACAGATTGCAGAAGGTAAGGCATTAAGTTTCCGTCAGGAGGACTTAACTATAAACGGGCATGCCCTGGAACTACGCGTGTATGCCGAAGACCCGGCCAACAATTTCCTGCCAGACATCGGAAAACTGGAAACTTACAAGCGTCCGCAGGGATTGGGTGTACGGGTAGACGATGGTTTTGAGCAGGGCATGGACATTCCGATCTATTACGACCCGATGATTGCCAAACTGGTTACCTTTGGCAAAGACCGACAGGAAGCCATTGAAAAGATGCTGCGCGCCATAGCTGAATACCAGATAACCGGAATCGAGACAACACTGCCTTTCGGTGCCTACGTGCTGCAACACGAAGCGTTTGTGAGCGGTAACTTCGATACCAAATTCATCGAGCGTTACTTCACCCCGGAAGCTCTGAAGCCAGCATCATCGGAAGCAGAAGAAACTATAGCTGTAGCCTTGGCTGCCATGCTGCTGCAGAAGCAAAAACCAACTATAGCTGAAGCCGGAACTGCTACTGCAACTGTACCGCAATCTAACTGGCGAAAGAACAGAACCTAACTATAAAGAAACTGAAAAAAGAAGGGCGCTACAGTTGTGGCGCCCTTCTTTTTTATAGTTAAGTATGTATTATGCCCTATTGCTATAGTTTGGCCTTTATACTTTAATAATTATCCTGCAAACTATAGGAGATCAAAAAGATTCTTTACACCGATCAGGCGTTCCACTGTAAAACCTTCGCCGTACGTTACCCCAATGGCATGGCCATATTCTTTGGCGCGGGCTTCAATAAACTCCATAAATTCGGGCGAGGAGATGTAAGTATTTTGTGATGTATCCTCGGGGTTGTAGAACTGCGATTTAAAAGCGCGTATGCTTTCCAGTTTCTTCTCCCAGTACGGCGTAATATCTACAACCACATCCGGCTTTATGTAACGGTCCTGAATAAAATGGTAAACGGCCTTTGGTCGCCAGGCTTCCTGCTGCTCTCCTTCCGGGCCAAAGGTTTCGATCATCTTAAGGCCAGCCAGAAAGCAGGCTTCCGACACCAGCTGCGACCCTTTGCCATGGTCCGGATGGCGGTCATGGATCGCGTTCATCAGCACCAGTTCAGGCTTATACTGTCGGATCTTCTCTACTACTTTTAGTTGATGTGCTTTATCGTTCACAAAAAAGCCATCAGCAAAACCAAGGTTCTCACGAATACTTAAACCCAGAATTTCGGATGCGGCTGCTGCTTCGGCAGCGCGTGTTTCCGGTGTTCCGCGGGTGCCAAGTTCGCCTCTTGTCAGGTCAACTATACCTGCTTTTTTACCGGCGGCAATGTGCGCAACTATAGTTCCGGCACAGCCAAGTTCAGCATCATCGGGGTGCGAAGCAAAAGCAAGTATATCTAATTTCATAGGTTGATCAGGTTATTTAACTCGTAACTTACGTCCAACTCTAAGTGTGGTTCGGGTGCTCATCCCATTCAGCTTTGCAATCTGGGTGGCAGTTACGCCATATCTTTTGGCAATGCCTGAAAGTGTGTCGCCCTTACGAACAGTATGGTAATAAGAGCTGCGTCCGCGGGACGAGCTGGACTTATAGTTATTATAATAATTAAAGAGCGCTGAGGTAATGACGAAGTTCTGGCCTTTCAACAGGTAATCCGGAAAGTCATAAAAATGTTCAGGGTTAAGCGGGTTGCCCTGGTAACGAACCTCGTAATGCAGGTGTGGCCCGGAGCTACGGCCTGTGCTTCCTCCTAAACCAATTACTTCGCCCGCTTTCACAAACTTACCGACCGGTGCGATGGCTTTGCTCATGTGGCCATAAAGGGTTTCGAGTCCGTTATAGTGGCGCAATACAATGTAGTTACCATACCCACTGCCGTCCCATTTATTAATACGCACCACCCCATCAAAAGCAGCGTAAATACTATCGCCGGTATCCAGGTCAATATCAGTACCGGCATGCAGTCTTCCCCATCTTCCGCCAAAGCGGCTGGTTACAGGAGTTTTCTCCAGGGGCATCTTATAGTTGCGGTCAGCTTTCGGGTCGTACAACTGCACATTCACCGAATCTTTCAGTTGACGCCCATCCATGCGGTACGGATTTATATTACGCGTATCCCAGATGGCATAATACCCTGCTATTTTGATCCACGAAGAATCGATCAGTACCTCATCTGATACTTCCACAATATGCTGCTCGCCCAGGTCCAGCTCTGTTGTGTCTTCGCTAACGATAGACAGTTCCTTTTTCGGGCTGAAATTGATAGACTTACCAGCATCCGAATTTTCGTCATCAAACTCATCGTACTGGATAAGTATGGTGGTGTCAGGGCGAACGTACTGTATTTTGGGCGACTTTACCTTAAACAGGTCTTTACCTTTCTTTTGTGCAATTGCTCCCTGCGAAAAACACAAGTAACATAAAAAGAAAAGCACAACTGCTAAGGGGCTTTTTAACTTTGGCATCGTTTAAACGTAGGCTTTGTATTGTTTGTAAGGGCGTATTCCGCTTACTCTAACTATAGCAAAGTCAATTTTATTGTAAACACCTCAACACTACTACTTAAAATAAAGTGCAAAGCGCCGGTGCTACAGGTCAGAAATTAATGCAAATTGTTGGCTGCCAGGTAACGCTCTGCATCCAGCGCTGCCATACACCCTGAACCTGCTGCCGTAACAGCCTGTCGATAGGTATAATCCTGCACGTCGCCGCAGGCAAACACGCCATCTATATTTGTTTTGGATGTACCCGGAATGGTACGGATATAACCGTTCTCATCTAAGTTCAGGTAATCAGCAAAGATGTCGGAGTTTGGCTTGTGCCCGATCGCTACGAAGAAACCGCTTACCGGAATCTCTCTTGTTTCGTTTGTCAGCACATTCTTTACGCGCACACCGTTCACCACATCATCACCCAGGATCTCATCAGTTACAGAGTTCCATAGTATCTCGATGTTCGGAGTCTTCTTTACCCGCTCCTGCATAATAATAGAGGCACGCATTTCCTCGCGGCGTACGATCATGTATACTTTTTTGCACAGGTTTGCCAGGTAAGTTGCTTCCTCGGCAGCCGTATCGCCGGCACCAACTATAGCCACATCCTGCCCACGGTAGAAAAAGCCATCGCACACGGCGCAGGCGCTCACACCGTTACCATTCAGTTTCGCTTCCGACTCCAGACCCAGCCATTTTGCGGAGGCGCCGGTCGAAATGATCACTGTATCAGCTTCAATTACTTTCTGGTCGTCAATCGTTACTTTATGCGGCTGGCCGGAAAAATCTACAGCTGTGGCGATACCATAACGTACATCGGTACCAAAGCGCTCGGCCTGCTTCTTAAAGTCTTCCATCATTTCCGGACCTTTCACTCCGTCCGGGTAGCCTGGGTAATTCTCTACATCATTTGTTATAGTCAGCTGACCGCCCGGCTGCAGGCCCTGGTACAGTACAGGTTTAAGTCCGGCTCTGGAAGCATATATAGCTGCGGTATAACCAGCAGGGCCGGAACCGATGATAAGGCATTTTACTCGTTCTATTTCCATGAAATCGGGTGCAATTTATTTTGGATGCAAGTATACTAAAAATTCTGCTCCTTTGCCCGCATTGAGCAAACTGAAATAGGCAGACAGCCGGTTAAAAACGACAAAAGCCCTGGCTTTTAACCAAGGCTTTTGCAACATAAATCTTAATGCTTATCCTAAATAAGGCTTCAGTGCCTTGCTTCTGGATGTATGGCGTAGTCTACGGATCGCTTTTTCTTTGATCTGGCGTACACGCTCACGGGTCAGGTTAAATTTCTCCCCTATTTCTTCCAGCGTCAGCGAGTGCTCACCATTCAGGCCAAAGTAAAGGGTAATTACATCGGCTTCGCGTTTAGTTAGCGTAGAAAGCGCACGCTGTACTTCCTTACGAAGCGAGTCGTTCATCAGACCCATGTCCGGTGATTCTTCATCTTCGTTTTCCAGTACGTCCAGCAGACGGTTTTCTTCGCCCTGCACAAACGGAGCATCCACAGATACGTGGCGTCCTGAAATTTTAAGAGTATCTACTACTTCAGCAGTGGTCAGTTCCAGTACTTCGGCAATCTCTTCCGGTGATGGCTCACGTTCGAATTTCTGCTCCAGTTCTGAGAACGACTTTGAGATCTTGTTCAACGAACCAACACGGTTCAGTGGCAAACGAACAATTCTTGACTGCTCGGCCAAAGCCTGCAGAATAGACTGACGGATCCACCAAACGGCGTAAGAGATAAATTTAAAACCTCTTGTTTCGTCGAAACGCTTTGCAGCTTTAATCAGGCCAAGGTTACCTTCGTTAATAAGGTCGCCCAAAGACAAGCCCTGGTTCTGGTACTGTTTGGCAACAGACACCACGAAACGAAGGTTGGCTTTTGTCAGCTTCTCAAGTGCAAACTGATCTCCCTCTTTGATTCTCTGTGCTAACGACACTTCCTCATCCGGTGTAAGCAAATCGACTTTACCAATCTCCTGTAAATACTTATCAAGCGACTGGCTTTCGCGGTTCGTGATCTGTTTGCTTATCTTGAGTTGTCTCATCAGAGTATATTATTAATGCAAAAATGTGAAATTTTCAATTCGGGCTCGGAGTGGTAACATCAGAAAATCGCGCAAAGTTCTTACATATTACGAATAAAATCAAGAACCTGTACGCGAAACCCAAAAAATAAAAACTCCCGATGCAACCATGGCTTTACCAGGCAGCATCAGGAGCCTTACAATATATTACTGATTTTGTTTAGGAGCTTCCGGTTTTGGAAGGATAGCCTTACGAGACAGTTTAAATTTACCTGTCTTCTTATCTACATCGATCAGTTTCACTTTCACTTCTTCACCAACTTCCAGCACGCCATCCATTGTTTCAACGCGCTCGTGTTTGATCTCAGAAATATGAAGCAGACCATCTTTGCCCGGCATGAATTCAACAAATGCGCCGTAAGGCTGAATAGACTTCACTTTACCAATGTATACTTCACCTATCTCCGGCTGAGCAACTATAGCTTTGATCTTGCTAACTGCACTGCTCATAGAATCCTGATCGCTGGCGAAGATGTTAACGTGGCCTTTCTCGTTCTTCTCTTCGATGATGATCGTAGCCCCGGTATCTTTCTGAATCTGCTGGATCACTTTACCACCTGGTCCGATCACCGCACCGATAAATTCTTTATCGATCACCATGTTGAATGAACGAGGAGTGTGTGGTTTGTAATCCGGGTTAGCAGAAGCAATGGTCTTGTTCATCTCGCCTAGGATATGCAGACGACCGCCTCTTGCCTGCTCCAGCGCCTGGCCAAGTACATCGTATGATAAGCCCTGAACTTTGATGTCCATCTGGCAAGCAGTAATACCATCTTTGGTACCAGCTACTTTAAAGTCCATATCACCCAAGTGGTCTTCATCACCAAGAATGTCAGAAAGAACAGCAAATTTACCGGTCTTCTCATCTGTGATAAGTCCCATGGCAATACCAGAAACACCGCCTTTAACCGGTACACCAGCATCCATCAGTGCAAGCGAGCCCGCACAAACGGTAGCCATAGAAGACGATCCGTTGGATTCCAGAATATCAGAAACAACACGGATAGTGTATGGGTTTTCAGCATCCGGTGGCAACACTTTTTTCAGCGCACGCAGCGCTAAGTTACCGTGACCAATCTCACGACGGCCAGGACCTCTGTTTGGCTTCACTTCGCCGGTAGAGAATGCCGGGAAGTTATAGTGCAGTAAGAATTTATTATAACCAGATACCATCGCGCTGTCGATCATCTGCTCGTCCAGTTTGGTACCAAGTGTTACAGTTGTCAGAGACTGCGTTTCGCCACGCGTAAAGATCGCAGAACCGTGTGTAGCCGGCAGGTAGTTCACTTCAGACCAGATCGGACGGATCTCATCCAGTCTACGGCCATCCAGCCGAACGCGCTCATCCAGGATCATGTTACGAACCGCTTCCTTCTCTACATCGTGGTAGTAAGTTTTGATAAGCGTTGTATCGTAGCCATGCTCTTCACCAAGCGATGCCATGAACTCTTCCAGCACAGCCGCGAAGCCTTCTTTGCGCTCCGATTTGTTAGCTCTGCCACGTTTTGCTACTTCATATGCTTTGGCATACGTTGCATCGTATACTTTCTGACGCAGTTCCTCGTCGTGCGTCTCGTGCGAGTACTCACGCTTCTGTAGTTTACCTACCATTTCGGCAAGGTCAAGCTGGGCCTGGCACTGCACTTTAATAGCTTCGTGTGCAAATTTGATAGCTTCCAGCATTTCTGCTTCAGAAACCTCGTTCATCTCCCCTTCTACCATCACAACACTGTCCATAGAGGCACCTACCATCATATCGATGTCGGCACGCTGCAGGTCAGAAACAGTAGGGTTGATTACTAACTGGCCATCAATACGTGCTACGCGCACTTCAGAGATAGGACCGTTAAAAGGAATATCCGATACAGCAAGTGCAGCAGAGGCAGCTAAAGCAGCCAGGGCATCCGGCATAATCTCCGTATCAGCAGAGATCATATGTATCGTCATTTGTGTTTCGGCATGGTAATCATCCGGGAACAGCGGGCGCAGTACACGGTCAACCAGGCGCGAAACCAGGATCTCGTAGTCAGAAAGGCGGGCTTCTCTTTTCAGGAAACCGCCAGGAATTTTACCAGACGAAGCGAACTTCTCCTGATAGTCTACAGAAAGTGGCAGGAAATCTACGCCTTCGCGGGCGTCTTTGTTGGAAACTACTGCAGCAAGCAGCATAGTGTTTCCCATCTTTACCACAACAGAGCCATCGGCTTGTTTGGCTAATTTACCAGTTTCAATTTGGATCTCCCGGCCATCCGGAAGAATGATTGTTTTGTTAATCGCGTTTACAGACATCTTCAATAATTTTTAGCATCAAAAAAACAGGGCTGCCGTTTGCGGCCGCTGTTAAGGGTACTGGTAAGAAGGAAGGGGGTGTTATAAAAAAGATTAGGGAATCCCTTGCGTGAATTCCCTGATCAAAAAAATATTTTTTATTTACGGATACCCAGCTCGCTGATGATAGCTCTGTATCTTTCGATATCGTTTTTCTGAAGGTAGTTAAGCAATCTTCTTCTTTTACCTACCAGTTTCAGAAGGCCCAGACGAGTGCTGAAATCCTTTTTATGCGTTTTCAGGTGCTCAGTCAGGTCGGTGATACGAGCTGTGAAAAGCGCGATCTGAGACTCAGCTGAACCAGTATCGGTCTTAGACTTTGCTATGCCGTGTTTTTCGAAAATTTCTTGTTTCGCTTCAGTAGTTAATTTCATTTGTATAAAATATCAATCTGTTTTTATCTTATATAGATTGCCGTATAAGCCGCAAAGATATAAAAATTTAATTTAATAAAAACTATTTTACTGCTCTTATTTGCAGCAGTGCTATATTTTGCTGCGGCGCAGTCTTGCCATAATTTTCCGCCAGAAATCAAACTCCAGCAAGCTCGAGTCGTTCCGCGCCTGGTACAAAAAGAACAAGCCGATCGGAAGCAGAATAGCGTTGGAAGCCCACATACCAACTGGCACCGGCACAAGCCCCTCGCGCGCCCACTTCTCGCCCAATATAGAGAGCACATACATCACAATAAAGAAAATGATGGATATGATCACCGGTACGCCAAGCCCCCCCTTTTTAATAATGGCGCCCAGTGGCGCGCCGATCAGGAACATGATCAGGATACTGGCCGACTGCGTGTATTTCTTCCAGATCTCGATCTCGAAGTTATTTGCCTCTCGGATAGTGCTGTTCATGCGCTCGATGTAGCCGGAGGTAAAGTTTTTGATATTACGGGCTTTGTTCTTCGCCATTACCAGCATGGTTGCATTTGGGTCAGGCAGTTCCTTATCTAACTCTTCGTTAATCCGTGCCCTGCCGCTGTACTTGGCCTTGGTCGTATCTACGCTCAGGTACATGTAAAAAGGATCCACGTTTGCTTTAAAGGTCTTGTACTCTTTGTTCGCCTGTCGGTGCAACGAGTCGGTTACCACATCAAGTTCCGCAATGTTCTTCATCATTTTGTTATCCGCAAAATACTCTTCGCGGGTACGGTTCAGATCAAAAGACGAAAGGCTGAACATGATCTTGCTTTCATCGAACTTCTGCCGCACAAACTGCTCGTTAGATCCCTGGAAAGCAGAACTGTTCTGGTTCACATAAATATTCCCTTTAAACAGCTCCAGTACCAGGTACGAGTCGTTGTGCTCGGTATACATCCGGCCCGAGTCGGCAAGTATCACGCGGGTGTTATTGCCGCCCTGTGTATGATCGTAAATCATAACATCGCGCACTATGCCACCATCGCCCAGTTTTTCATTAATCTTGATACTATAGCCGGGCAGCCCGTTATAAAATGCGCCTTCCTTAAAGTTCATGGTCGGCTTGGTCTGCCTGATATCCCAGAGCAAACTATAGGCTTTCAGGTTAGCCCGCGGCACCACGTTGTTGTTAAAGAAAAAAGCGCTGATGGATAGGACGGTGGCAAAAATGAACACCGGCCGTAAGATGCGCGGCAGCGCGATGCCGGAAGTTTTAATAGCGGTAAGTTCGTGGTGTTCGCCAAGCGTACCAAAGGTCATGAGGGACGAAAGCAGTACGGCCAGCGGCAGAGCTACAGGTGCCATGTTCAGGCTGAAGTAAAACAACAACTCACCGAACACCCCAGCACCCAGGTCTTTCCCAACCAGTTCGTCGAGGTACTTGAGCATATACTGCGTCAGCAGGATAAACTCAACGACAGCAAAAGTTAATATGAACGGGCCGATGAACGACCTTATAATAAGCTTATCTAATTTCTTCATGCGAGCGATTAAACCACGACGGCTTTGCCGGGGCTATGGCCTATAGTGTAACGCATACACCCCAAAAAACGTGCAAAGATACGCAGTGGAACAAGACGGCGCGCTACCCTCCTACTATTTCTCTCAGGTTTTGCATCAGGTTATCCCATAGTTCGGCCAGTTCTTCCTGGTCGTCTTCGTCTGAGTAGTCCACCACTTTCAGGAACTGCTCCTGGGTAAGCTCGCTGGATTCGATAGAGAAATCGATATAGGACGGGTCCTGCACATGGCTGCGGCTGTCATCAAGGAAAAGGAAACGGACAGAGCGGTTAGGACGATAGCCGGTAAGTTCTGCGTAATGGCTGGCACCATCCCATACAAAATTGTATACTTTATTCTCTTCTACTTTTACATCGTCGCAAAACCACTGTGCCAGTCCGCTGGCAGTGCTCAGGTACGGATAAAGTAATCTGGCGGAAGCATTGATCGGGTATTCTGCAACAAATTTTGTTTTGGTAGACTTAATCATCGTGAACAATAGTAAGTGATTGAGTAAGTATAGTGTTATTTTTTGATTCTTTTAATATACCGAAAATAAAATATTTTTTTTCTGGCAAAGGTATTGTGCAGAATAAAATCTTTTGCCTACTTTTGCATCACAATTCGGCGGGGTAGCTCAGATGGTTAGAGCGCAGGATTCATAACCCTGAGGTCGGCAGTTCGATTCTGCTCCCCGCTACAACAAAAGCCTGCTGGTTAACTCCAGCAGGCTTTTTTGTTTTACCAGACTATAGTTACAGGGGCACATAATAGCACTAAATAGCTCAGTACTAATAGCATACTATAGTTAATCAGGTCCAAGGTATTATATAAAACAAGAGCCGCCGGTACTGATCCGGCGGCCCTTGTTTTATAAATCATCGTTTAAAGGACTATAGTTTTGCTTCAACGGGCAGGTCTTCCAGCTGGGCGTAGCTTAATTTCCAGGTGCCGTCTTCCATTTTCTTCCAGAGCAGCATGTAGTTTCCTTCGCCCTCACCGCCCGGCTGGCCTGGTGCATCCGGCAGCACATCTACTGTAAAGGTGCCGGCTTCGTAGGCAATATCGCCCGAAATACCGGAGCTTATTTTTCGCAGGCGCAGGTCATCAATTGTTTCGATCGTTTCGTTCACCCATTTATCCATAACTTCGGATTTACCGCTGAAGTGAATTTCGCCCTGCACAAAATCAACGTCGTCAGCCATCATTCCTTCCAGCTTATTTTCGTCGTCATCGTTCCAGGCATCTATAAATTGTTTATTCAGGTCTTCTACCACTTTAACATCTTCGGTCTGTTTGCAGGATACGAACAAAAGCGCCATAGCCAGCATTGCTATCAAGGATCTCATAGGTTCAGTCTTTAGTATAGTTATACATACATATAGTTTTTCCGGCTTATACGGATATAAAAAAAACCAGACAATACAGCCTGGTCTTTTTTATAGTTTAGGTTTAATTACCAGCTTTTTCTTCTGTACTCAGAAGTGTGATATGGTTTGTCGGTATCGCCAAAGTCAGGGTTTGGCAGGAAACCGTTGCTTGCCAGGTAGGCCATAGAATTAGCATTGTAAGCCATTTCCGGCTGTGCGGCTACCAGTGCAGTAGCAGGAGCTTTGGCTGCAGCAGGAGCTGTTGCTTTTCTGCTGGAAGAAGCTAAACGTGCGTTGGCTGCACGGTTGGCAGCTGCAGCTCTGTTAGCGGCTGCAATACGCTCGGCTTCTTTTTTCTTCTGCTTGTTATCGATGATCTTACCAACACCGTAACCGGCACCTGCGCCAACTACGGCACCTACAGCACCACCAACCACGCGGTTACGCTTATGAATAATGGCACCTGCGGCAGCACCTGTAGCACCACCAATTACAGCACCTTTTGCCTGTGGGCTCCATCCTTTTCTTTCGTTGGTCTGAGCCATTGAGCTAAATGCAACAGCCACTATCAATACAAGGCTTAGAGCTAAACTGATTACCTTTTTCATAACTTCAATTTTTTAAGTTAAAACGTTATACGCAACTGATAAGGGTAGTTACAATTGCCGTGCCACTTTTATGTTCAGGTTTCTGATTTTCTTTAGTAATAGCTATAGTTTCTTTTTTAAAGCTAATTAAGCAGCATTTTTTTTAAGCCTGATAAGTAGCAACTACGCGCAACCATAAAACTTTACCCGCCCGGAACAGTTACAACAACTATAAACGCACTACCTACATGAGCAGGAACAGCACCTACCAGGCCGCAACCGCTGTAGCACCAACTATAGAGCAGCACTTTTTACACCAGATAACAGCTGCCCGTCAGAACAGTTATACGCCGCTGGCAACTCCGCCAACCGCACAACAGGTAGAAGCTATAGTTGATACCGCCTTCTGGGCAAGCTTACGACACGAAGAAGGGCGGTCTGTTAAAATATCGCTTGCTTTTGTTTCGCCGGAACAGGCAGGGCAGCCTATTCTTTTCTCGCAGTTATTGCCCCTCACCCCTGCCGTACTTACCAAACTGGCACCCGGCGTAGACCGCCCCGGCATACATGTAGGCGTTTGGGTAGACGAGAACGGATTATACATCTGGGGAAGCACACGCGTAATTCCGAGCTTGTGCTTTGTGGTGGATGTTTCGGAGCCGGGGCTGCTGGTGGTTAAAACACGAAGACTGGATGGATTTGGAAAATTTGCGAACGTGGCCGTACTTAAAGGTGACCAGGTGCAGTTGGTAGAAGAAAAAAGCAACGGAACCGGTAACCAGCTGGGCTACCTGAGCACTATTATAGAGAAGATACCGGCACTGGCTCAATTGGAGGCTACCATATTGGTTTTAATAGCTGTTTCGATGCGGGCACACAAACGCGGCGGTTCGCTCCTCATTGTACCTGCTGACACGACCAACTGGCAAAACTCACTGGTGAAACCGGTGCTCTATAGTTTACAGCCATCTTTTACGGGTTTAGCTACCCTCCTGCTGCAAACTGAAGAGCCCCTTGCCGACAACCAACTGAAACAGGATGAAATACGCCGGGAAATTGATGCCATTGCCGGCCTGACGGCTATAGATGGCGCCACTATCATGAACAACAACTACGAACTATTGGCCTTCGGAACAAAACTGGGCCGTCCAGTAAATAGTGTGCCCGTAGAAAAACTTATAGTAACCGAGCCTATTATAGGTAGCACAGCCAAAGAGATGCACCCGGCCCAGAATGGCGGCACCAGGCATTTATCGGTTGCCCAGTTCATTTACGACCAACCGGATACGTTAGGCCTTGTGGCCTCGCAGGATGGAAAATTCACAGTCTTCTCCTGGTCGCAGGAACACCAGATGGTGAACGCCCACCTTATAGATGCGCTACTACTGTAACAAAACAACTATAGGCCCTGTAACACCTGCCACCAGATACCGTTAAGGACACACATGAGCAGAGCATTTGTAAAAGAAGACGACTCCGGCGAAGCACCCATTATTCCGCCGCGTGCCGCCTTGCCAGCGGGTGTAACCAACTATGTAACCCCGCGTGGACTGGAACTGCTACGCCAGGAACTGACGGAACTGGAGGCAGAACGCAGTCAGGCCGAAGCCAACCGGGAAAACGAAGCCGAACGCACCCGCCAGTTAACTATACTGAACGGGCGAATTGCAGCCCTCAATGGCAGAATAGCATCAGCAAGAGTGATCGACGCCAAAGACCAGCCTGCAGACCAGGTAAGATTTGGTGCAACGGTTACACTCAAAACTATAAAAGGTAAAAAGCCGGGTCTTGAAAGGACCTTTACAATTGTGGGTGTGGACGAGGCTTCTGTAGAGGAAGGCAGAATTGCGTTTGTTGCCCCCATTGCCCGTACCGTGACAGGTGCTAAAAAGAATCAGGAACTGGTTTTAAAACTTGGCCGCGAAGAAGAAACAGTAAAAGTTACCGAAATTTCGTATAACTGACCATCCCAACAGCAATAAGCCCTGACCGTTAAAGTTCTCAGAACAAAACGGTCAGGGCTTATTATTTAAACTATAACTCAACTATAGTTCAGGTGCTTTATTAAATACCAGGTAATCTATCATTCGCCATTCCGCACCGTCCTTACTAACCTCAAAGGTCATTTTAAAGGATGTATCGGATAGCTTCTCATAAATAAAGTGTTGCCACATGATGCCGCCTTTCGGATGTGCCTGCTGCGTGGTAAGCACCAGTCTTCCATCCTGCCAGCCCTCACTCTCGAACAGGCGATGGCCACTATTGTTATCGAAGATATACGCTACAAACCTGCCCGATTGCGGATCGGTGCCCCACCACGAGGTTGCTTTATAGGTATTGGGCGCAATATCTGTGTGGTCGTGGGTGAGCCAGCCGCCATCGAGCGCTGTGCTAAAATTCAGGGTAGCTGCTATAACTTTGCCGCTGGCAAATTTGCCTTCGCCGGTCCACTTCCCGGAAAAGAACTGGACTAACTCTTTGGATGGTTTTTGCGGTGCAGACTGCTGGGCGCGCGCACTGAAGACAGCACATAGCAGTGCCAGGGTAAGAATCAGGTTTTTCATTGGTTTTATTTTGTTGTAAAAGATATTGGGAGCAATATTGCCAAAAGCAACGGGCAAAATTAAAGAATTATTGTTTAAGACGTAGGTCTGTTAAACTATAGTTTGAAAGGCACTGCCGGCTATACCTTAAAGTGATGACAAGAAACTATAGCCAAATAAAAAAGGCTCAGCCGAAGCCAAGCCTTTTAAATACTATATAACGAAGTAAATTACTTTACTTTATCAACAATGCTCTTGAAAGCTTCCGGGTGGTTCATCGCCAGGTCAGCAAGTACTTTGCGGTTCAGGTCGATGTTTGCCTTTTTAAGGGCACCCATTAAAGCTGAGTAAGAAAGACCGTGCTCACGTGCACCTGCGTTGATACGCTGGATCCAAAGGGCGCGGAAATCTCTTTTCTTCTGCTTTCTGTCGCGGTATGCGTAAGTTAAACCTTTTTCAACAGCGTTTTTCGCTACTGTCCAAACGTTCTTACGACGGCCAAAGTAACCTTTGGCCATTTTCATCATTTTCTTTCTTCTGTGTCGTGCTGCAACGACGTTTACCGATCTAGGCATTTTTTTACAGTTTTAGCGGCTGGTGATTAAACTTTAATCTTCAAAAAACCAGACACTGGGTTTATACTAATTAATTAACCTTCTAATTCCTTGAATTAGATTTGAAGCATTAACTTCACTCTGTCCATATCAGCAGTGCTAACAAGGCCAGTATGTGTTAAATTACGCTTCTGCTTTGTCGTTTTCTTGGTCAGGATGTGGCTCTTATAAGCGTGCTTACGCTTAATTTTGCCAGTACCTGTCAAAGAAAAACGCTTCTTTGCACCAGATTTAGTTTTAACTTTTGGCATGGGTATATAATTGATTAAACAAATTACTTTTTAGCAGGAGCTGCAACTTTCGGCGCCAGCATCAGGAACATTCTCTTTCCTTCCAGTTTAGGCAGTTGCTCTACTTTAGCTACATCCTCCAGCGCCTGCGCAAACTTCAGTAACAGAATCTCGCCACGTTCCTTAAATACGATGGTTCTACCAACGAAGTGTACATAAGACTTGATCTTAAATCCGCTTTCCAGGAATGACCGGGCATGCTTCAGCTTGAACTCAAAATCGTGGTCGTCTGTGTTAGGACCGAAACGGATCTCCTTCACCACTACCTTCTGCGCCTTCGCCTTCATCTCACGGGTTTTCTTCTTCTGCTCGTACTTAAATTTCGAGTAGTCGATGATACGGCATACGGGTGGGTTGGCAGTAGGAGAAATCTCAACCAGATCAAGATTCTGCTCATTTGCAATTTTCTGGGCATCCCTTGTCTGGTATACCCCCTGCTCTACATTGTCTCCAACGAGTCTTACCTCTCGGGCAGTAATCTTATCATTGACTTTGTATGGCTCTTCCACCTTTCCGCGTGGGATAAAGCGCTTGTTTTGCGTAGCTATAGTTTTACCTCCTTAATTTATTTTAATAATCAGGGTGCGAATATCGCAATTAATCTATCAAAAAGAAAATTCTTTTCTTAATTGTTAACCATTTCGGCTATTTTGCTCTGAAACAAGGTCACGAAGTCGTCTACATTCATCGAGCCCAGGTCGCCTTCGCCGTGTCTGCGCACAGAAACTGCATTTTCTTCCTGCTCTTTCTCTCCCACTATCAGCATGTAAGGCACTTTGCGCACTTCCGCGTCACGTATCTTACGACCTATCTTCTCGTCGCGGTTATCTACAAAACCACGGATGTCCTGCTCTGCCAGGCGGTCATACACCTGCTGAGCAAAATCCTGGTATTTCTCCGAAATCGGAAGTATGGCAAACTGCTCCGGGCTTAACCAAAGCGGGAAATTACCGCCACAGTGCTCTATCAGAACAGCCACGAAACGCTCCAGCGACCCAAACGGTGCACGGTGGATCATCACCGGGCGATGCTTCTGGTTATCAGCACCAATGTACTCCAGCTGGAATCTTTCTGGTAAGTTATAATCTACCTGAATAGTTCCCAACTGCCACTTACGGCCCAGGGCATCACGCACCATAAAGTCGAGCTTAGGTCCGTAAAACGCAGCCTCGCCCAGTTCGGTTACAGTGCGCAGGCCTTTCTCGGCAGCAGCCTCTATAATAGCGCTCTCTGCTTTCTCCCATAGTTCATCGGAACCAATATATTTAGCTTTATTCTCCGGATCTCGCAATGAGATCTGGGCAGTATAGTCTTCGAAACCAAGCGCGCTGAACACGTAAAGCACCAGGTCGATCACTTTCATGAATTCCTCTTTCACCTGGTCCGGTCGGCAGAAGATGTGCGCATCGTCCTGTGTAAAGCCACGCACCCTTGTAAGGCCATGCAGCTCGCCACTTTGTTCGTAACGGTAAACGGTACCAAACTCAGCCAGGCGCACCGGCAGCTCCTTGTAAGAACGCGGACGGGTTTTATAGATCTCGCAGTGATGCGGACAGTTCATCGGCTTCAGGAAGAACTCCTCTCCTTCATTCGGCGTTCTGATCGGCTGGAAAGAGTCAGCACCATATTTCTCGTAGTGGCCTGAGGTAACGTATAGTTCCTTGCTGCCTATATGCGGCGTAACTACGGGCTGGTAACCGGCTTTCACCTGCGCCTTGCGCATGAATTGTTCCAAGCGCTCACGCAGCAGTGTACCTTTCGGCAACCACAATGGTAAGCCCATACCTACTTTCTCGGAGAAAGCGAACAGTTCCAGTTCTTTGCCCAGTTTGCGGTGGTCGCGTTTTTTGGCTTCTTCCAGTCGCTCCAGGTACTCAGTCAGTTCCTTTTGTTTCGGGAAGGTGATACCATAGATACGGGTCAGCTGCTTTTTGCTTTCGTCGCCGCGCCAGTAGGCACCGGCCACGTTCATCAGCTTGGCAGCCTTTATAAAACCTGTGTTCGGGATGTGTGGTCCGCGGCAAAGGTCTGTGAAGTTCCCCTGCTCGTAAAACGTGATCGTTCCGTCTTCCAGGTCTTTGATCAGGTCCAGTTTATACTCATCGCCTTTCCGGGTAAAGTATTCTATAGCTTCTGCCTTAGAAACTTCACGACGTTTGAATTCTTCTTTGTTGCGCGCCAGCTCCAGCATTTTCTGCTCTACTTTGGCAAAATCATCCTGTGAAAAGGTACGCTCCCCAAGATCCACATCGTAATAGAAGCCGTTCTCTACAGGAGGTCCTATTCCGAATTTAACACCCGGATATAGTTCTTCCAGGGCCTCGGCCAGCAAGTGTGCCGACGAGTGCCAGAAAGCATTCTTACCTAAGTCATCGTTCCAGGTGAGCAGTTGCACGGTAGCATCCTCCGTTATCGGACGCGTGGCATCCCAAACGGTGTCGTTAACTTTTGCGGCCAGCACGTTGCGCGCCAGACCTTCGCTAATGCTTAGTGCAATCTCGTAGCTCGTCACCCCTTTCGGATATTGGCGAACAGAGCCATCTGGTAGTGTGATGTTGATCATGTATCGTTTTATTGACTCGTGTTGTAATTCTTTACTCAGTTATAGTTGTTGTATCGGGTTGCGAAACAACAGGCGCTGGTCTGGTAAGCTTTGCCTTCAGCCTTGCAATGCTATAGTTGGCTACGCCATAACCCGGCTGCAAAGCTGCCAGCCGCTGATATTGCTCTAACGCATTAATGTTCTGGCCAGTTCGTTCATAGGCATTTGCCAGCGCCGAAATATACTTAATATTATGGTTGTTGTCCCGTGCTGCTTTCTCAAAATGCAGAATCGCGGCCGGGTAATCTCCTTTTGCATACATCAGAAAACCTGCCCGGGCATGTGCAGCCTGCAGGGTATCCGCCAATGCAAGCGCCTTTTGGTAGCTCCACAATGCACTATCCGTTTTCTGTACCTGCTGGTAATACATGCCCTGGTAATACCAGACCAACGCATCTTTCGGCAATTGCTTCTGCACCTTTTGCAGGTAATACCTGGCTGTATCCAGCTGCTGCTGCTTTACCAAAGCTCCTGCCAGGTCGCGCTGCGCTTCCAGTAACTCCGGCTCTTCGGTTACAGCCAATCTATAGTTGGTAAGGGCGCGGGCCGTATCGCCGGTGGCTGCTGCTGCTCTACCCTTAAAGTAAAAAGCATAGCCGTTATCCGGATCAAGTGCCAAGGCCTTGCGTGCCACTTCAGCAGCCTTTTGCGGTTGCTTCAGTTGCAGGTACAGATCGCTTAACAGCACATAGAGGGCCGTGTTCTGGTACGAGTTACGCTCTGCTTTCAGCGCCAGTGCAAGAGCTTCTGCCGGTTGGTGCATGGCCCGCAAAATATGCGCTTTCAGGAAAAGGTAGCTCATGTTCTTCTCGTTCAGCGCGATAGCGTCATCCACGTCCTTCAGCGCTTTCTCCAGTTCTCCCTTGCTCAGTAAAACCCGGGCCCTTCTGGCAAAAAGGCTGGCATCCTGCCCGTTGCGCTGGATAGCTGCATCCAGGTTTCTGAGCTTTGCTTCCTCATCATCCGTCACCTCTTCGAGGTTTACCAAATGCTCTCCGTCCTGCTGCACCGGGTTGCAACTACTGCCCAACATCAGCACCGTAACCGACAAAAAGCAAAGCGCTTTTCTCAAAGGTCTGGTATTGATGTATGGCAAGTGGTGCATAGGTGCGCTAAATTAGGTATTATTTGTGAAATTATTGGCTACCCTACCGGATTGTACCAAAGAAAAAGCCTGCAGTTTGAGGTGCAGGCTTTATACTTCGGATCGTGTTTTCTACTTCTTGTATTGTTGCAGCATTAGCTTACACCTGCGTGCCAGTTCCAGCTCCTCGCGGGTGGTTACCTGCAAGGCCATCGCCTGTTCCAATGTTTCGGAGCAAGCTTCCGTTTTCTTCATTTCCTTATAGATCGTAGCCAGGTCGTAATAATATTGTATGTTGCCTGGGTTATACTTTATCGCTTTCTGCAGGGCAGCGGCAGCTTCATCGTTGGTCGCTTCATCGCATACGCCGCCAAAAAACAGCTTTGCAGCTGCCTGTTCAGCAAAATTTAAATTAGCCATTTTAAAGTACCAGCGCCCCAGCAGATACCAGGAATCCGCATGCTTGCTGTTTTTTGCGAGCGCCACATCCAGAAAAGGCTTCATCTGGTTAATCCCGGCCAGACGTTGCTTAGGTCCGGAAACCATGGCCATTGCCCCTACCGTGAGTGCCATCACATAGTTTGCTTCCGTATCATCCGGTTTCAGCAGATAGGCCTTGGTAGCATATTCCTTTGCCCGGGTATAGAAAGCAACCTTTGTTCCTTCGTCTGTTATGCGCTCGCCAATGCGGCAGTTCAGAATGCTGGCTTTGCAAAGTGCTGTATAGTTCTCAGGAGACACCTGCAGCACTTCCTCATACATGGCAAGGGCTTCGGTATCGCGGTAACTTAACATCAGGGCTTCTGCCTTTTTAAGCAGCTGTTCTGTGCCCGCTCCGGCATAGGCCACCAAAGGCGCACCTGCCAGACCGAGCACAAGTAAAAGCATATATACCTGAAGTTTTCGCTTCATATAAAGATCAAATGAACAACATGAAACAAGAAACCGGCAGAGATTGTACTTAAATTAGAACAGATTTAGCTGCTTCTTTTCTTTAATGGCTTTCTTTGCACTATTTTCTTGTATAGATTCTTCTACGTCTTCTGCAGCATCAGGTTGAGTACCACTGGCAAGGGCTGCCTGTTCGGCCAGCTCTTTCAGCTCTGACGGCAAAGTAACCGGCTCGCGTTTAGCAGCTTTTTTTGCCTTTGGTTTTTCTTCCTCATACTCCACCACTTCCTGCTTTGGCACTGTTACATCAAATATCTTGAAGTAATTCAGTTTATTGCCCATGGCCTTCCAGCCTTTCACATCAATGAACTCGCTCAGCAAAATCTTTTCAGATTCTTTCTCGCCACGCAAGCTGCGCTTGAACTTGATGTCAGCTAAAGGCTCGGAATGCGTTGAAACAGCTTCGAGTCTGGAGTTCTTGCTTTCAGAAATGAAGGTGAATTTCTTACCTACCGTAGAAGTTTCGATCCTGAAACGCTTCACATAATAGGTTTTATTGTCTCCTTCATAATAAATAGCTGAAACAACCAGTTCCGGATCAAACTTCTGCAGCACTTTTATCTTCTCAACTGTGTAGTGGTTTGCCAGGTCAAACGTGGTCTGCTCATAGGTACCATCTTCGTAGATCACCAGGATCGTATCTTCGGTATTGAAGGACCCTAAATAACGGCCACGGCCTTCGGTGTTCAGTCTCCCGATCACTTCATCGTAGAAGATCTCACGTCCGCCTAAGGTAGACTCTCCCAGGCTCTTTTGCACCACTTTCTTGATCGGATACTTGGTGACAATGTTACCGTTAGAACCTTTGCCTTTGATCATCAGCTCTGCAAAGTCGTAGTCGAACTGCTTGTTGCGGGCCGTAGATTGCGGTGCCAATGTAATGCTTACAACCTCCGATTCTGAGTTAGGGTTGGCGGTCAGGTAATGTACTTTGGAGCCTTTGTTGCCTTTGGTCAGGTCGTACTCCTTGTCTCTGGTGATGGACTTCACAGCAAAGCGTTTCGCGAACGATACGCCGGTCTTTCCATCCACATAGATCATGTTGTACACCATGTGCTCGTCGTTTTTGTTATAGACGCCGGCCATGATGATATCCTTACCTACAAAAGTTTTGTCAGCTACTTTGGTAACAGTGAACTTGCCATCTTTACGGAACACGATGATATCGTCCATATCAGAGCAGTCGCACACAAACTCGTCTTTGCGCAGGCTGGTTCCGATAAAGCCATCTTTAGCATTCATGTATAGTTTCTGGTTGGCAATCGCTACTTTCTGTGCCGTGATCACATCAAAAGTCTTCACCTGCGTTTTGCGGTCTTTGCCCTGGCCGTACTTCTTCAGCAGGCCTTCAAAATAAGCAATCGCATAGCGGATCAGGTTCGCCAGGTTATCATCCACCTCAGCCATCTCCTCTTCCAGCTTGTTGATGTATTCGTCAGCTTTGAAAGAGTCGTACTTCGAGATACGCTTGATCTTGATCTCGGTCAGGCGTACGATATCCTCTTCCGTTACCTCACGGCGCAGCAGTTTCTTGAACGGATCAAGCCCTTTATCTATAGCTTCTAATACAGCCTCCCAGGTTTCGCACTCTTCAATGTCGCGGTAAATGCGGTTCTCGATAAAGATCTTCTCCAGTGAGGAGTAATGCCACTTGTCTTCCAGCTCACCTTTACGTATTTCGAGCTCACGCTTCAGCAGGTCTACGGTTTTGAACGTAGAAATGCGCAGCAACTCGTCCACCGTCATAAAGTTCGGCTTATCGTCGATGATCACGCAGGTGTTCGGAGAAATAGACACTTCGCAATCGGTGAAGGCATACAAGGCATCCATGGTCAGGTCAGGAGAAACGCCCGGCGGCAACTGAACCTGTATCTCTACATCAGCAGCCGTATTGTCGATCACCTTCTTGATCTTGATCTTGTTGTTCTCGCTGGCTTTAACTATAGATTCCATCAGGCCGGTAGTGGTAATACCATAAGGAACATCACGGATGATGAGCATGGTCTTGTCTACCTTTTCTATAGTTGCACGCACACGAATCTTACCACCACGGGCACCACCGTTATAGTTGGTCACATCCACCATACCACCGTTCGGGAAGTCAGGCAGAAGTGTCGTGCTACGCCCTTTCAGCACATCAATAGAACCTTTGATCAGTTCCTTAAAGTTGTGCGGCATAATCTTGGTAGACAAACCTACAGCAATACCTTCCACGCCCTGCGCCAGCAACAGCGGGAATTTTACCGGCAAGGTTACCGGCTCGTTCTTACGGCCATCGTAGCTCAGCTGCCACTGCGTTGTCTGCGGGTTAAACACCACATCCAGCGCAAACTTTGAAAGACGTGCTTCAATATAACGTGGCGCAGCCGCACTGTCACCGGTACGCACATCGCCCCAGTTACCTTGTGTTTCGATCAACAGGTCTTTCTGGCCCAGGTTTACCATCGCATCGCCGATAGAAGCATCGCCGTGCGGGTGGTACTGCATGGTTTGTCCGATGACGTTGGCTACTTTGTTAAAGCGACCATCGTCCATCTCTTTCATGGCGTGCAGAATGCGGCGCTGAACAGGCTTCAGACCGTCCTCAATGGCAGGCACCGCACGCTCCAGAATTACATAAGAAGCATAGTCCAGGAACCAGTTCTCGTACAGACCGGCAACAGGAGTTACGTTATGAATAACTTCTTCATCGCCATCTGTAAACGCTACTTCCAGCTCTTCTTCCTCCTGTTGGTGCAGCTCTTCGTTTATATCGTCGTTATGCATATACTTCTTCTACTATGTCTTTTTCAATCTTCAGATTATCGATAATAAAGTTCTGGCGCTCCGGCGTGTTCTTACCCATGTAGTAGCTCAGTATCTTCTGTATCGTGGTATCCTTCTGCAGGATCACCGGTTTTAATTTGATGTTATCGCCGATAAACTTACCAAATTCCTCCGGCGAGATCTCTCCCAACCCTTTAAAACGGGTGATCTCCGGGCGCTTGCCCAGTTTCTGTATCGCTTCCTGCTTTTCGGTTTCGTTATAGCAGTAGATCGTTTCTTTCTTGTTGCGCACACGGAAAAGCGGTGTTTCCAGAATGTACACGTGTCCGTTTCGCACCAGGTCCGGGAAAAACTGAAGGAAGAACGTTAACAGCAGCAGGCGGATGTGCATGCCATCCACGTCGGCATCGGTTGCGATCACCACGCGGTTGTAGCGCAAGCCTTCCAGGCCTTCTTCAATGTTAAGGGCGTGCTGCAGCAGGTTAAATTCCTCGTTCTCATACACTACTTTCTTTTTCAGGCCATAGCAGTTCAACGGCTTACCACGCAAACTGAATACCGCTTCGGTGTCCACGTTACGCGACTTGGTGATAGAACCGCTGGCCGAATCACCCTCTGTTATAAAGAGAGTAGATAGCAGTGAATTCTCGTGTTTGTCCTCGTTAAAGTGCAGGCGGCAATCGCGGAGTTTACGGTTGTGCAGGTTGGCTTTTTTTGCGCGCTGGTTCGCCAGTTTCTTTACGCCGGCCATGTCCTTACGCTCGCGTTCGCTCTGCTCAATTCGCTTCTTCAGCGCTTCGGCTGTCGTTGGGTTCTTGTGCAGGTAATTATCGAGGTGTTCCTTAATGAAGTCGTTGATATAAGCACGAACCGCTGGTCCGTCCGGTCCCATATCTATGGAGCCCAGTTTGGTTTTGGTCTGCGATTCAAATACCGGCTCCTGCACGCGCAATGAGATAGCGCCAACTATAGATCCGCGGATATCAGCTGCATCGTAGTCTTTTTTATAGTGTTCGCGCACGGTCTTAACGATAGCCTCACGGAAAGCGGCCAGGTGCGTACCACCCATCGTGGTGTACTGACCGTTCACGAAACTATAGTATTCTTCACCGTAGTCGTTGCCGTGGGTTAAGGCCAGTTCAATGTCATTCCCTTTCAGGTGGATGATCGGGTAGCGCATGGCTTCTTCATCGGCTTTGTTACGCAGCAGGTCCAGCAGACCATTTTCTGAGTAAAACTTTTTACCGTTGAAGTTTATAGTTAGCCCGGCATTCAGGTACACGTAGTTCCAGATCTGGTTCTCGAGGTACTCCGGGTTAAACTTATAGTTCTTGAATATGGTATCGTCCGGGGTGAACGTAGTAAGCGTACCGTTTCGCTGCGAAGTAGCTTCCAGCGGAAGATCGTTCGTTAAAACGCCACGCTCAAACTCCGCCGCTTTCATCTGCCCGTCACGCACCGACTGGATGCGGAAATGGCTTGAAAGCGCGTTCACTGCTTTGGTACCTACCCCGTTAAGACCAACTGACTTCTGAAAGGCTTTGCTGTCGTATTTACCACCGGTGTTGATCTTGCTCACGCAATCGATCACCTTGCCAAGCGGAATACCACGGCCATAGTCGCGCACCTGTACTTTGTGGTCAGAGATCTTGATGTCAATGGTCTTACCGAAACCCATCACGTGTTCGTCGATGGAGTTATCGATCACTTCCTTCACTAAAATGTAAATGCCGTCGTCAGCAGCTGCACCGTCGCCAAGCTTACCAATGTACATACCAGGGCGCAGCCTGATGTGCTCGCGGGGCTCCAGGGAGCGGATACTGTCTTCGTTGTAATTATGCTCTAACTCTGCCATTCTGTAAGCGTAAGTGTAGTTGTTTAGGTAAATTCAATCGGAAATATAGAAAAATAAAAGAGACAAGACGCAATAATAGTTCCGGTGTCCTGCCGGTTTGCAAATTAATAAAATTATTTGCTAAATTAATTAGCTTTCATATTTTATCAACTATAGCTACTGCTTATCCTATAGGATATACAACTATAGATTTCAGCTTCCGGTTCATTAAATACAGCATTTTTTACAGGAAAATATTTGCTAATTTATTTAGCATAAAAATATTCAATATTTTGTATATTAGGCGCTTATAAGATTACATTATTTACTAAACTGCCCCAACGCGAGCCCTGCTGATGGAAATAAAATTACCTGCCTACTTTAAGTACACAGTCATCCTACTGGGTATCATCCTGCTGATCTGGTTGTTGCAGCTGTTTAAATCGGTGCTGGTGCCGCTCGCATTTGCCATGTTATTTGCTATGCTGCTGCTGCCCCTGGTGCACGACCTAGAAAAGAAAACCAGGATGCCACGCCCATTAGCTATTCTGCTGAGCATTGTGCTTATAGTTATCATACTTGCGCTGGTAGTGTGGTTTCTGTCAGTGCAGTTGCTCAACCTCACCTCCGAGCTCGAGACAATAGGCAACAACATCGGCGACCTGATAGATAAGGTACAGCTCTTTTTATACAACAAGTTCGGGATCGCTCCATCCAATCGGAGCGAGCTGGTGCGCAATGCCATCGGCAGTTTTCAGGATATTGCCACTACTTTTTTAGGCAACACTATTTCCATGACAACGGGTGCCATTTCGATGCTGGTAGTGGTGCCCATCTTTGTATTCTGCCTCCTGTATTACCGCGATCACCTGCAGCAGTTCATGTTTCAGTTTGTGGCCAAAGACCGCAGGAGCAGCATCATCCAGACCGTGACCAACATACAGCAGGTGGTGCAAAGCTATATTTCAGGACTGATGATCGTGATCGTGATCGTGGCGCTGCTTAACTCGGCCGGATTGCTTTTACTCGGAGTAAAGTACGCGATCTTCTTCGGTATCTTTGCTTCCATCCTTACCATCATACCCTACATTGGTATTCTGATCGGGGCAACACTTCCGGCCCTTTTTACCCTGGCTACCACCGGGCACCTGATAGATGCCGTGTTTGTAGTGCTGGTGTTTATGTTTGTGCAGTTCTTAGAGGGTAATTTTATTACGCCTTATGTGGTAGGCTCTAAAGTAAGCCTTAACCCCTTTGCAGCTATAGTTGCCCTGCTTGTCGGGGGCGAGATTTGGGGGGCTGCCGGCATGATCCTGTCAATCCCGATCATTGCCATGCTGAAGGTGATGTTTGATGTGTATGAGCCCCTGAAACCGATCGGGTTCCTGCTGGCAGATATTGATGATGTGGCGCCCAAACGGCATAAAAAAGTAACCAACTGGCTCCAGGAAATATGGAACGGCATAGGCCGTGGGAAGCGGGATAAGGGTGAGGACACACCGCCTGAACAGGATCAGCAGTAGGCCCTTGTGCTAAATAGATTTGCAGCAACTATAGTTAAGCTTCCAATTTGAAACGGATTACTAAAAATATTGGTTTAGGATTAGAGCCCTCGGCAACCGCCACAGCGGCCTTGGATGTAGACCTAAATCAGAGTCATTTGTACGCAATCATCGATATTGAGACAACAGGCGGGCAGCCTGCTCAGGATAAGATAACAGAGATCGCAATTTTTATACATGACGGGGAGAAGATCGTGGACAAGTATAACACGCTCATCAACCCGCAGCGCCCTATCCCCTATTTTATAACGCAGCTCACCGGCATTTCGGATGACATGGTGCAGGACGCGCCTAAGTTCTATGAAGTGGCCAAGGAGATTGTGGAGTTTACGGAAGGTAAGATATTCGTGGCCCATAACGTGCGCTTCGATTACTCTTTCATTAAAAAAGAATTTGCTGACCTGGGCTATACTTTCCAGCGGAAAACACTTTGCACCGTGCGCCTGAGCCGTTCGCTTATTCCGGGACTGCCTTCCTATAGTTTGGGAAAGCTCTGCAAAAGCATTGATATTCCTTTGCAGCAACGCCACCGTGCCATCGGCGATGCCGAAGCTACAGCGCACCTGTTCGATAAGCTCATCAAGATAAACCGCCCTGTGGTGGACGGCAACATGCAGATGGCAGCCGAGCATACCTCGCAGGTACTGAAGCAGGAGATAAAAACTTCACTGCTACCACCTAACATCAGCAAGGAACAGGTGGATGCGCTGCCAATGGTGCCCGGAGTGTATTACTTCCATAACGAGCAGGGCGAAGTGATCTATGTCGGCAAAAGCATCAATATCAAAAAGCGCATCATCCAGCACTTCAACATCGACTATAAGAGCCGCAAATCGCTGGACTTTAAGAACAGCATCTCGGACATAACTTATGAGCTGATGGGCAATGAACTGGTGGCTTTGCTGTTTGAGAGTGCCGAGATAAAACGGATGAAGCCGCACTTTAACCGGCAACAGCGCCGCAGCGTTTTTAACACCGGAATTTTTGTGTACGAAGACGAGAAAGGCTACAAACGCCTGACTTATGGCAGCATCAACAAAGCCGATAATGTGAGCATGACACCCCTGATCGCGCTGTCGAACCATTACAAGGCAAAGGGTTTCCTGTTTCATAAAGTAGCCAAGTACAACCTGTGCCAGAAACTATGCGACCTGTACAAAACCCCGGGCGCCTGTTTTGATTACCAGGTACACCAGTGCAACGGCGCCTGTATCGGCAAGGAATCGCCGGAAACTTATAACATGCGTGTGGCAGCTGCTCTGGATTCGTTTACCTATGAGCACAACAGCTTTGTTATAGTTGGCAAAGGCCGCGAGCCCGGCGAGAAATCTATAGTTGTCGTAGAGCATGGCACCTACCTTGGCTTCGGTTTTGTTGACGAAACTTTCTCGGCGAGCACTCTGGAAGATTTTAAAAGTGCCATCACCCGCTACAACGATAACAAAGACATCCAGCAAATCATTAGGGGCCACATGCGCGGCAAACACAAAGACAAGGTGATAGTTTTTGATAGTTAGAATTACAATTAGAGACGTTAAACTATAGTGTAGTTACTTTTGATATCACCAAACGGAAACCGCCTGTTGCAACTATAAGCAACAGGCGGTTTTGTGTATGAAGGAATTTCAACTTTCTAACTTCCCAACTTTCCAAACTTCTCCAACAGTTTCTGCACTTCGGCAACATCATTTAATTGGTAGGTGGCGGCTGTTTTTTCGTCGTGCTGGCCTACCAATATGCCAATGCCCTTGCCCTGAAGTGCCGCAAAGGCATCTTCGTCTGTAATGTCGTCGCCGATGTAAATGGGGATGTATTCCGGGTTGTCCAGACCTAACTCATGTAGTAGCCATAGTACCGCTTTGCCTTTGTGCCAGTCCAGGTTTGGCTTCAGTTCGATCACCTTTTTACCCAGGCCTTTTTTAAGTTGCGGATGCCGATGCAGTATGGTTTCAGTGACTTGCTTTACTTGGTCCTCCTGCGTACCGGGTACATTGCGGTAATGCACGGCAATGGCATAGCGCTTTCGTTCTATCAGCACGCCGGCTATAGTTTGTAGTTCCTGTTTCAACTCTTGTTCGGCTGTGTCCAGGGCTGGTAGCGCTTCTTTCGCTCCGCCAGGTTCGGTTTGCAGGTTGTTGGGGCCGGTAATATCAAACCCATGCGAGCCGGCAAAGTACAGCTCTTCCAGGTTAACCAGTTGCTGCACATTGGCCCGGTCGCGCCCGCTAACTATAGCTACCGGGCAAACACGGGCAAGCCGCTGCAAGGTGGCTTTCATCTCATCACTCAATACAGCCTCCTCGGGTCGGGGCATAATGGGTGTCAGGCAGCCGTCGTAATCCAGAAAAATTGCGGGCTTTTTACCTTGCAGCAATTGCGCTTCCCGGCCCAGGGCCGAAGGCAGTGTTTCAGGATCGTATAGTTGTGTAGTTGAAACTCCGGAGGATGATGTGGTCATGGAAAATATGCGTTTACCGACCCTTGCTACGGCTATACCCTGCTGTCAGTTTTATGGAATGCCTTCGGTGCGCTCATGGGGCGGAATATCGGCTCCCTGCTCCGGCCTTGTATTGCGGTGCGCACTGCCTACGCCATAGGCACTTGGCTGTGGTGGCAGTCGTTTTCCATCGTCTTCGCGCAGTACCTGTTTTTTGGTTGGTTTATCCGAAGGATTGTTTTTCTGGTTCTCTTTCATGATAAAAATATTAAATTGTGCGAAAGTAAGCCAGGCCATCTGACATAACTTTCTCTGTCATACGGCTTTTGAGCGGTACGGATAACTTTCTGCTGCCGGATCGCTACATCGAGGCCTGCTTAAAACCGAAACTTATACTATAAAAACAGAGTAATTGAGCGCGAATTGCTTAACTATATTCCGGCTCCTATGCTAAAGAATTACGCTCCTACTTCCACCCAGGCCTGGCCGAAACTACAGGCTCATTTCCAGCAATTGCAACCGCAGCACCTGCGCGACCTGTTCGCCGAAGACCCGCAGCGCGCAAAAGAACTTTGCTATAAGTTTGAGGACCTGCTCTTCGACCTGTCGAAGAACCGGGTGAAGGCTGAAACGCTGGACCTGCTGGTAGCACTGGCCGAAGAAATGGATGTACCGGGTGCCATAAAAAGCATGTTTGCCGGCGACAAAATTAACGCTACTGAAAACCGCGCGGTACTGCATACGGCGCTGCGCAACTTTACCGACAAGGAGCTTTTGCTGGACGGTGAAAATGTGCTGGACGAAGTACACGATGTGCTCCGACAGATGCAGCAGTTCAGCGACGGCATACACAGCGGCAAACTGACCGGCTATACCGGCAAGGCTTTCCGACATGTCGTAAATATTGGGATTGGTGGCTCGCACCTGGGCCCGCAGATGGTTTGCGAAGCCCTAAAAAGTTACCAGCAACCCACCCTGGAAGTACATTTTATCTCGAACATAGATGGCACCGATGCCGCAGAAGTTTTAAAGAAACTGGACCCGGAAACCACACTGTTTATAGTTGCCTCTAAGACCTTTACAACCAAAGAAACGATCACCAATGCCCATACGGCGCGAAACTGGTTTTTAAAGCACGCCGGCGACGAACAGCATATAAGCAAGCACTTTGTAGCGCTCTCTACCAACACCGCCGAAGTAGAAAAATTCGGTATTACGCCTGAAAACATGTTCCGCTTCTGGGACTGGGTAGGTGGCCGTTTCTCGTTGTGGTCGGCTATTGGCTTATCTATAGCCTGTGCGGTTGGGTATAAGAATTTCAAGCAGTTATTACGAGGTGCCGAGGCCATGGACAAGCATTTCCGGGACACCCCGCTGCGCCGGAACATACCTGTTCTGATGGCTCTGCTGAGCATCTGGTATACAAACTTTTTCGGTTGCCAGACGCACGCCATTCTGCCTTACGACCAGTACCTGCGCCTGCTGCCGGAATTTCTGCAACAATTGATGATGGAAAGCAACGGTAAAAGCACCGACCGTAACGGCCAGCCGGTTACGTACCAGACGCAGCCTGTTATTTGGGGAGCCGCCGGCACCAACAGCCAGCACTCGTTTTTCCAGCTCATTCACCAGGGCACCATCCTGATACCTTGTGATTTTATAGCAGCGGCTGTAAGCCATAACCCGATTGGCGAGCACCAGGCACTGCTTCTATCTAACTTTTTTGCCCAAACCGAAGCTTTGATGCAGGGCAAAAATGCAGATGAAGTACGTACCGAACTACAGCAAAAGCACCTGTCTGAAATCGAGCTGGAAGCATTGCTGCCACATAAACTATTTGCTGGTAACAAACCCACCACATCCATTATGATGCGCGAGCTGACGCCTTACAACCTGGGTGCACTGCTGGCCATGTACGAGCATAAAACCTTTGTGCAGGGCGTTATCTGGAACATCTATAGTTTCGATCAATGGGGCGTGGAACTGGGCAAGCAATTAGCTACAACTATAGAAAAAGAACTGTTGCAAAATACCCCGGGCAGCCACGACAGTTCCACCGAAATGCTGATGGATTATTATAAGCGTAACCGATAAGTAACTATAAAACTATAGTTAAAGCAGCTGCCCAAATGGTAGCTGCTTTTTTTATATGGCAGAACTATAGGATCTTATTATATTGTACCAATAAAACATTGAAAACAACCTTAAAGACTCCACAAATAGCGCAGTTAACAGGAGTAGGCACTCCTGTTATACTATAGTTAGCGGCAAGTGCTATAATAAATTGAATGATTGAGTAAAATGAAATTAATAATAGGCTTTGTCGTAGTCATACTTTTATGGATGATTTATTTTGCTACTCAATTGAGTGCTACCTATGCCCCCTTAAAGTCTTATCGATTTTCTATGACAACGGAAGAGCTTCAAGAAAGACTATTTCAGGTAGTCGATACAAACCCAAACATGACTTTGAATCTTAGTGATAGCACGGGTACAGATAAGGAGAATCGTCACTATCATGCTGATATATTAATTAAAGGTGAGACTGAAGAATATGAGTTTTCAATATCGTATTACACAAAAGATGGTTTATGGAAGAACAATGACAAATCTGTTGTGTCTCTTGTTGGTGCGTTCGATAGGGTAAATAGGACAGGTGGTTATAAAATTGACAATACTGATATTGAAAAACTAATTACTGTGTTCGAGAACCAAGTAATAAATAAAATAGATAAGAACTCCTCCCGCTAACAAAGCGCATGGGTAAAGCTTCGACTACGCCTTGCTCACCTCATGTACAAGATAGTTATTCAAAATTCCCACTTTTAAATCAAAACTTGTTTGAAAAAGCTTTTCCTAATCCCGTTTCTACTGATATGTGGCTATAGTTCAGTGGGACAAACTATAAGCGAGTTAGATAGCCTGGGTGTAATGGACGCGGTTAAAAGTGTATTTCAGAATTTTGAAAAACCAAACTATAGTTCGTTTCAGAAGATCGCAGCAGACGATATCTGGTGCCTGATATGCAACAGTGGAAAGCCCCCTGTTGCGGCTTCGCAGTACATCGATAGCAGAACGTTTTATGAAAAGCTCCTTAAAACTATAGCTGTAAGTGCTGACTGGCAAAGAGCAATCACATCAAAGGAAATCAATCTTCACAGAGAAAACCAGGCAGAGATCACTGCATTCATCACGACCTGGAAAGCAGAAGAATACGCACCCAGGCATGAAGGCAGCCAGTTAGGCATCCGGTTCAGGAAAGTAAATGGAGTTTACCTGTTTTCAGGAATAGAGACTGTGCCATAGCTTACACCATTCCGGCAGTTGCCAAGCTTACTTCTTCTCTCCAATCGCTTTTCGTACGGCCGGCGCAACTATAGTTCCGAACAATTCTATAGCGCGCAGCATCTTGTCGTGGGGCAGGGTGCCTACACTGAACTGCAGCAAAAACCGGGTATTGCCAAACAACTCGTACTCGTACAATATCTTGTCAATTACCTGCTGCGGACTGCCAACCAGCAACGATCCTTCGGCTGCGCGCATGGCTTCGTAGTGGTCTCTGCTCATCGGCGACCAGCCCCGCTCCCGCCCCAGTTTACTCATTACCTGCGCATAGGGTCCGTAAAATTCATCAGCTGCTTTCTGCGAATCTTCTGCAATGTAGCCATGGGAGTTTATGCCAAGCTGCATCGGAGCCGCATGGCCTGTGGATTTATAGGTTTGCTTGTAGAGGTTAGTAAAAGGCACAAAACGGTCGGGCATGCCTCCTATAATGGCCAGCATCATAGGCAATCCCTTGCTTGATGCTCGCACCACCGATTCCGGCGTACCCCCAACTGCCACCCAGATCGGTATGTCTGATTGGTACGGCCTTGGGTACACGCCACGGTTATCTATAGCCGGGCGGTGCTTGCCATTCCACGTTATCTTTTCAGCTTTATTGAGTTCAATCAGTAGGTCCAGTTTTTCGGAGAACAGCGTGTCGTAATCTTTCAGGTCGTTGCCAAACAGCGGGAAAGATTCAATAAATGAACCGCGGCCTGCCATGATCTCGGCCCTGCCTTCGGATAGCAGATCGACGTGCGCGAAATCCTGGAAAACACGCACCGGGTCGTCGGAACTGAGGACGGTTACTGCACTGCTGAGTTTTATTTTTCTGGTTTTAACAGCCGCTGCTGCCAGCACTACCGCCGGCGATGAAACCAGGTAATCCTGTCGGTGATGCTCCCCGATGCCAAACACATCCAGCCCCAACTGATCGGCAAGCTCAATTTCTTCCATCAGGTTTTTCAGGCGTTGCGCCGGGCTCAGCAGGTTGCCGTTTTCAGGGTTGGGTGTATTCTCAACAAAAGTGGTTATTCCTAATTCCATGTGCAGGTCAGTTAATAGTCAGATAACAGGGCTTTGAAAGGTAACTATAGATTGTATAGCGTAAGCCTCTCTCAAATTCAGTTTGCTATAGTTACAAATATATTCTTCAAACTATAGTTTAACCAGATCAACCCATAAATGTTATTTCGCAACTATAAAGTTAAATTGTTGATGGTTAAATGGTTTAATGGTTGGGTCTGCTATGGATTAAGACGCAAAATCTTGCGTCTCTTCATGTACCTCACAAACTATAACTTCCTCAACTCCCAAACTTTCTAACTTCTTAACTTCTTAACTTTCTAACTTTTTAACTTTACCGGCTTTCTCCAGCATCTTCAGTACCAGTTCTTCGGTACCGTTCAGGTATTCGTTTTTGGATTTGCTGGCGTCATGCGTGCGCAGGTAATTCAGCAGTTTATCTTCCCGGAACATGTTCACTACTTCCGGATGGATGTAGTATTTGCTGCACACGGTCGGGGTGTTTCCCAGGCCCTTTGCCACATCCTTTACCGCCGCTTTTATGGCCTTCTCCTTTTCCAGTTCCGGGTTTTCTTCCAGTACATTTTCCAGGCACTTCACCATGCGCACCGAGCCACCCCAGGTCCTGAAATCTTTGGCCGTAAAAGGCTGGTCAGTGGCTTCGCGCAGGTACTCGTTCACGTCGCCGGATTCCAGCACCTGTCGCTCGCCGTTCTCATCATAATACTGAAACAGATCATATCCCGGAATGTCTTTGCACTTCTTTACCAATTGTGCCAGCCGGCGGTCTTTCAGGTCGATGTCGTGCTCCACTCCTTTCTTACCCCGGAAGGTGAATTTCACCTGGCTGCCATTTATTTTCACGTGTTTGTCGCGCATGGTGGTCAGGCCATACGAGTCGTTAGCTTTGGCATACTGCCGGTTGCCGATCCGTATCAGCGCGTTATCCATAATCGATAAGACCAAAGCCGTTACTTTCCGCCTGTCCAGGTCCTTAGCCTGAATATCTTTTTTGATCTGAGCCCGCAGCTTCGGCAAAGCTTTCCCGAACGAGAGCATGCGGCCGAATTTGGTCACGTTGCGCGACTTGTTCCATTCGGGGTGGTAAATGTATTGCTTACGTCCTTTCGCATCGCGTCCGGTAACCTGCAGGTGGCCTTTGACACTCGGGCAGATCCATATATCCGTCCAGGCTGGCGGAATCACCAATTTCTGAAGTCGTTCCAGGGTCTTCTCATCCGTTACCCGCTCTCCTTTCGCATCCAGGTAAGTAAAGCCTTTGCCACTCTTTTTGCGGGTATAACCGGGCCGGTCGTCTGATGTATATCGTAAGCCTGCAGCCTGTGCTGATCTTTCGGGGTCGCCATGCAGGGCATGTATCTCGTTCTTTTTAGCCATCTATTGTGTATATCCTGCATTTCATACTATAGTTACCGGCAAAAGTTGTAGCGGTATTTTATAGTTTATGCTGTACTTTTGGCAACGCCTGTTAATTTGCAGGCACTAACGTTAACCAATCACATCATGCATAAAAATATCTCCTACCTGTACGCCTTCTTTGGTGCTTTCCTGATCGGGTGTGGCGCCGTGGCCGTGGATATTGCCGGCGAGCAGGCCAATACCGCTCTAATTACCGGCGCCATCGGCGGCTTTATAGCCCTTACGGCCGGGCATTTTTTAAAGCGGGGCAAACGCTGGGCATTTATAGTTGGCGCCGCTGAGGCAGGCCTGCTTACCCTATTGCTGGCCTGGCGTGCCGGTGCCTACTTTATAAAGCTGCTGGAAATGGTACAGACAAGCGGCGATACAGCCACTACCGAAACAGCCGGTATGGCCTTCCTGCTGACAACGGCCATGCTCATTATTTCGCTTCTTACCCTAACGGTATCCGTCATGTTTGCCAAGCAGGTTTTAGTCGATACAAAATAGGTATTGGTCTATTTTAACACAGGACATTAAACTTGTTTTACATATATTAGTCAAAGCAAACAATCACTATAACACTAATCTTATGCTACAAAAAATTGGGTTGAGTATTGTGCTCACAGCCAGCGTGGTAGGCGCTGCCGATGCACAGACGAAACTGGTAGAGAAGGTAACCAAAAAAGGCGATGAGCTGGTTATCCCTTACGAGAAATATAAGCTGGCCAACGGCCTTACCCTCATCGTGCACGAGGATCACTCCGATCCGGTGGTACACGTGGATGTTACCTATCACGTAGGCTCTGCCCGCGAAGAGGTCGGAAAATCCGGTTTCGCGCACTTTTTTGAGCACATGATGTTCCAGGGCTCCGACAACGTAGCCGATGAAGAACACTTCAAGATCGTATCGGATGCAGGTGGTACGCTGAACGGAACAACCAACCGCGACAGAACAAACTATTTCGAAACGCTGCCAAGCAACCAGCTGGAAACAGCTCTTTGGCTGGAAGCCGACCGTATGGGCTTTTTACTGGATGCCGTAACCCAGCAGAAATTTGAGGTACAGCGCGAGACAGTAAAGAACGAGCGTGGCCAGAGCTACGACAACCGTCCGTATGGCCTGGTTTACGAAAAAACATCGCAGAACCTGTACCCTTTTGGTCACCCATACTCCTGGACAACGATTGGTTACATCGAAGACCTGAACCGTGTTAACGTAAACGACCTGAAGAACTTCTTCCTTCGCTGGTATGGTCCTAACAATGCTACTATAACTGTTGGTGGCGATGTTACCCCAGCCGAAGTGATAAAACTTGTTGAGAAATACTTTGGTGCTATTCCTGCCGGCCCTGCTGTAGAGGACATGAAGCCAATGGTAGCGAAGCTGGAAAAAGACCGTTACATTTCTTACGAAGATAACGTGCGCTTCCCGATGCTGCGCATGACATACCCAACCCCGGAAGCCGGCCATAAAGACGAGCCTGCACTGGATGTACTGGCAGAGATACTGGGCCAGGGCAGAAACTCCATCTTCTACAAAAACTTTGTAAAAGAGCAGAAAGCCCTGCAGGCATCCGCCTCTAACTCTACTTCTGAGCTTGCCGGCGAATTTGGCATTACCGTAATGGCATTCCCGAACACCAGCCTGGCGAAAATGGAAGAAATGCTGCGCAACTCTATTGCTGAGTTTGAAACACGCGGCGTAACCGACGAAGACCTGCAGCGCTACAAAGCATCAGCCGAATCGAGCCTGATCAACCGTATGGCCAGCGTGAGCGGTAAAGTTTCGCAACTGGCTGCTTATGAGACCTTCCGTAGCAACCCGAACTACATCCAGGAAGAGCTGCGTCGTATAAATGCAGTTACCAAAGCCGATGTGCAGCGCGTTTACAACCAGTACATCAAAGGTAAAAATGCCGTTATCCTGAGCGTAGTGCCAAAAGGTAAAGCGGACTTAGTAGCCAAGGCTGATAACTATACAATAGATACAAGCAAATCGGTAGCGCAGCCGCAGGACTACAGCAACCTGAAGTATACCAAAGCTGTTGATAGCTTTGACCGCAGCAAGCGCCCGGTTGCAGGCCAGGCAAAAGCCGTTACTGTTCCGTCGTACTACACTACCAAGTTCAAGAACGGTCTTAAAGTGATCGGTACAAAATCTGATGAGATCCCGACAGTAACCTTACAGTTAACGATACAGGGTGGCCACAGACTTTCTGCCGCTAACACAGGCAAAGCCGGTATTGCATCGCTTACTGCCGCGTTACTGAACGAGGATACCGAGAACTATACTTCAGAGCAATTCAGCAGTGAGCTGGATAAACTGGGTAGCTCAATCCGTGTAGGTGGTGGCTCCGAGGATACTTACATCATGGTGACATCGCTGAAGAAGAACCTGGACAAGACACTGGCCCTTTTAGAAGAGCGCATGTTCCGTCCTAAGTTCGCGCAGGACGATTTCGACCGCCTGAAAAAACAGCAGCTGGAAGGCATCGCAAACCAGTCGACGCAGCCAACCGCTATTGCCAACAACGTATACAGCAAACTGCTTTTCGGCGACGGCCATATCGAATCCATTCCAACATCCGGTACTACCGCTTCTGTAAGCAGCATTACCCTGGACGATGTGAAGCAGTTCTACAAAGCCAACTACTCTCCTTCTGTTTCGGAGCTGGTTATAGTTGGTGATATTGCTGAGAAAGAGATCATGGGCAAGCTGGACTTCCTGAAGAAGTGGGAAAAGAAAAACGTAACCATCCCTGCTGATACCAAGGCCCCGGCAATTGCTAAAACAAAGATCTATTTTGTAGATAAGCCGGATGCAGCACAGTCAGAGATCAGAATCGGGTATGTAGCCATGCCATACGACGCAACAGGCAACTATTACAAAACATCGCTGATGAACTTTGCATTGGGTGGTGCTTTCAACAGCCGTATCAACCTGAATCTGCGCGAAGATAAAGGTTATACTTACGGTGCCCGTTCAGGCTTTGGTGGCAGCAAGTATGCAGGTCCGTTCACGGCTTCTGCCGGTGTTCGCGCCGATGCGACTGCCGCTTCGGTTATAGAATTCATGAAAGAGATCAACGACTTCAGAACCAAAGGGATCACCGAAGCGGAACTACAGTTCATGAAAAACTCAATCGGCCAGTCTGACGCCCGCAAGTACGAAACACCAGGCCAGAAGGCCGGCTTCCTGGGTCGTATCCTGCGCTTTGATCTGAAAAAGGATTATGTAGCCAAGCAGACACAGATTCTTAACACTATTACCAAGCAGGAAATTGATGCGCTGGCAGCCAAATACCTGCCATCAGACAAGATGCACATTGTGGTAGTAGGCGATAAGAAAACTGTAATGCCAGAGTTGCAGAAACTAAGCTACGAAGTTATAGAGCTGGATACCGACGGTAACCCCGTAGGAACCTCCTCTGTAAAGTAAGCTCATACTACACACTGGAAAGCCCCTGATAACCTCAGGGGCTTTTTTTGTATCCAATTTTACCACCTGCTAAACTATAGCCTGCAACCTGCCCTGCCATAACATGCGTAAAGGGGCTACACGTGCGTTAAATAAGGCACAAACTTTGCAGTGCGATTGCACTATATACCAAACCTATAATACATGAAACTTAAAAAATCTTTACTGACACTTGGGCTGGCAGTAGCCAGTGCTTTTACCCTTACCAGTTGCGGCGACGACGGCGTACTGCTTTTTTCGATAGAAGATGACGTAGCTTTGGGTGCTCAGGTGGCCCACCAGGTAGACTCGACGTACCGTGCACAGGGAAAACTGATGGAGCGTAATTCTACTAACCAGCAGGCCTATGCTTCGCTTGACAAGATCGTGAACCGCGTGCTGAACTCCGGCGAAGTACAGTACCGCCAGCAGTTTGCCTGGGATGTGAAACTGATAAAAGATGATGAACAACTGAATGCCTTTGCTACGCCAGGCGGTCATATTTATGTGTTTACAGGCCTGATAAAATACCTGAGCGACGAAGACCATTTTGCCGGCGTAATAGCCCACGAAATTGCGCACGCCGACCAGCGCCACAGCGTAAAGCAACTACAGCGCCAGTATGGCATAAACCTGCTGTTATCTATCGCCCTGGGTAATAACCCGAGTGCCCTGAAACAGATTGCGGGGCAACTGTCCGGTACACTGGCTGGTTTAAAATTCAGCCGCGATGCCGAGACCGAAGCAGATAACTACTCCGTAGAATACCTGGCTGGTACCGATTATTATGCCTGCGACGGCGCTGCCGGTTTCTTTATTAAAATGAACGAAGAAGCAGCCCAGGGCACGCCGCCTGAGTTCCTGAGTACGCACCCCAACCCGGAGAACCGCGTAGAGAACATAGAGCAGAAGGCGCAGCAGGTAGGCTGCAGTGTTGCCACGGCACCAGACAACGACTTTACCGCGCTTAAAAATGCCTTAAAATAATAAAACTGAGCCTGCAGCCATCTGCAGGCTTTTTTATAGATACATGCTATGAAAAACCTGAAACAAACCGGCGCTAAAGCCATCCTGAAAGCAGAAGAAAAGCTGGACATGCTCACCTTTAAGCTGAAACGGAAGCTGGGCATGATGCAGCCCTTACAGATCGTGCCATACCGTAGTTATGGTACCCCCAACCGCCTTTATGTAAAAGGCCGCGTGTTAAAAGACAAGGGAATCAGGCACTCTGAAGAAAACGATACGCTCTGGGAGAACATCATGAACATGTATCGTCGGTTCGAGACAGATGAAGTACCGAATGCCCGCGTACAGCTTTGCTTGAATAACCAGACCCATGAAATAACCACAGATACGGAAGGCTATTTTGTCCTGAACCTGGAACCTAAAATTCCGCTGGTGCTCGACGACATCTGGCACGAAATAGAGCTGAAACTTATAGATGCGCCTGTTGAGCTTACTGAGGAAGTGGCAGCAACTGCGCATGTGCTGGTGCCACCGCCAGACGCTGAATATGGCATTATATCAGATATCGACGATACCATTATGCGCACCGGCGCTACCAGCCTGCTGGAGTCCGGCCGGAACATACTCCTGAACAATGCCCACACGCGCATTCCGTTTCATGGGGTTTCGCAGTTTTACAAATCCTTGCAGCTGGGGCGAAATGGAAAGCGCAACAACCCGTTCTTTTACGTTAGCAGCAGCCCCTGGAACAACTATGACCTGCTCTACCATTTCCTGGAGCTGAACGAGATACCACAAGGCCCGCTCCTGCTCCGCGATTTTGGCATTGACGAAACCAAGCTGGGGCACTCCGATCACATGAGCCATAAGTACAAGGAGATCGAGAACATCCTCATCACCTACCCGCACCTCGACTTTGTACTGATCGGAGACAGCGGACAACAGGATGCTGCTATCTACAGCGAAGTGGTGAAGAAACACCCGGGACGTATCATGGCTATCTACATCCGCGATGTGAACATCGAAAAACACACGCGCAAAGTAGTTGGCATTGCTGACGAACTGAAAAAAGGTGGAGGCGAGGTGGAAATGCTGCTTGTAAAAGAGACTGCTGAAGCCGCCAAACATGCCGCCGGCAAAGGCTTTATTTTTGTGGAAGAAGTAGAAGAAGTGCAGAAAGAAGTGGAAATTGACGAAGCAGGTGATAAGTAAGAAGAACCTATACTACCTATAGTTGGAAGCCGGTTAAGAATAGAACAACTATCGCTGACCGGCTTTTGCTGTAGTTTACATTCCTGTTCAAACTGTATTTTGCCAATCCTTTCTCAAGAAGTTTTCGGTTACACTACGGGCAACTATAGATTCGTGGTTAACTGTTACCTTTGTAAGAGCGCACTGGTACTATTTTTCAACCTGCTATAGTTGCAGTCTTTTCAGGAAACCGGGCGCCGGGAAAGTAAAGTACTTATGATCACCGAACAGGAAATAGCCATCCATACAAACACCGGCACTGATTTTCTGCAGCCCTACAAAACTGCTTTTTATCAGATCCTGTTGTTTAAAGGTAAAGGCACCTTTATAGTTGACTTTACAGAATACACTTTCTCCGGCAATACCATCCTGTTCCTTACCCCATACCAATGCCTGCAATGGAAGTCCGGGGAAGAAGCAAGCATTTATCGGCTTTCGTTTCATGGTGACTTTTACTGCATCGAGTACCACAAAAAAGAGGTGGCCTGCAACGGGCTGCTATTCAACAATATTTACTTAGCTCCACACCTTAGCATCAGTGGCACACTTTACAATGAGATTGCCGACCTGTTCCGGAAAATTGAAACTGAAAAAAGTGCGGGCAATGCGTTCTCCGAAGCTATCCTGAAAGCTTATCTGCAGCTGATTCTGGCCCTTTGCAGCAAAGAGAAAAGCATTCACCTGAAAACCACACAGCCCGAAACGATAGCGCTGCAGGACCAGTTTCAGTTTCAGGAGCTGCTGGACAAGCATTTTATTCAGGAACGGAGCCCTGCCTTTTACGCTGCCAAAGCCCGCTTATCGACCAATGCCTTCGGAAAATACATCCGGAAACAGTACGGCAAAACGCCTACCCAGCTTATACAGGAAAGGGTGATTTTAGAAGCAAAAAAGCTCCTGCACCTCACCCACAAATCGGTGAAGGAAATTGCGGCTGAGCTACATTTTGAAGATGAGTTCTACTTTAGCCGGTATTTCAAGAAGAGTGTCGGGTTGTCTCCCCTGCATTACCGCGACGAGGTAGGTATCTCTATTGTGGCGAAATAATCTATGGATAAGCCTTTTCTGTCCATTTCTGCCGCCCGGCTTATGCCCTAAGTTTGTAGTAAAAAAAACTGCAAATGGAAAAGCTCTTAAAGCTGCTGGCTGTAAACCAATCGAACTTCATACATTTTATCCGGATTTCCATCTTTGTTGTGATGGCCTGGATAGGCGGGCTGAAGGCATTTCAGTATGAGGCTGATGGAATTGTACCGTTCGTAGCGAACAGCCCGTTCATGTCCTTTTTCTACAGCAAAGATGCGCCGGAGTATCAGCAATATAAAAACCCGGAAGGCAAGACCGTTCAGAGAAATGTGGACTGGCATGAGGCAAACAACACCTATATTTTCTCTTATGCCTTAGGCGCTGTTATTATCACGATAGGCACCCTGACGCTGCTGGGTATCTGGCTGCCTGCTACCGGAGTTGTCGGCGGGCTTTTAACGTTCGGGATGTCGCTGGTAACGTTGTCTTTCCTGATCACGACTCCCGAAGTGTATGTGCCCAACCTCGGCGGCGATTTCCCGACGCCACAATTCGGCTTCCCTTATTTATCGGGGGTCGGGCGACTGGTGCTGAAGGATATTATTATGATGGCGGGCGGACTTATAGTTGCATCGGATTGTGCCGCTAGGATGCTGGCAAAAAGAAAACCCCTGCAGCTGAAAAAGTACTGGCGTAACTATAGCAATCTACACCCTTTGCAGTAAGTTAGTACTTAACTTGAGTGATCAGCCACGATCTTCCAGCCATCGGCAAAGCGCTGGAAGATGACCGAAAAATGGCCTTCTAAATTGCCTTTGGCTGGTTCGCGCTGCAAGTGCCACTTGCCAACTACCAGTATGTTGTCCGACGACAGCTGGCGTACTTCTTTCAGGTCAAAGTTCAGCTTGCCCATAGCCGCTACATCGGGGTAACGGCGTTTATAGTTGTCTAGGGTCTGCTGCCAGCCATAGGTCAGCCCGCTTTTGCCAACGAACAACAGCGAGTCCGATTTCCAGTAGCCCTCCATGTAACACTCCAGGTCGCCGTTGCTCCAACAGGCAGCCTGGTCGGCCAATACCTGTTTAACCTGTGCAACAGCATCAGGCTGAACTATAGTTTGCTGCTGCGAATCTGCGACAGACTTGGCCGGCTGGCAACCTGCCATTATAAACTGCAGCCCGAAGGCGGCAACTATAAGAAAGTTAGTTCTGAGCTTCATTATGGGCTGGTAGTATAGTTTTGATGTAAGTGGTGCCACCTAAACGCCCCATGGCCCGTGCAATACGGCCACGTTTGCGCAATACAAACCCACTCGGGTTTTTAGCGCTGTATTTTATCGGGTTCGGTAGTACTGCCGCCAGCAAGGCCGCCTGCTGTCGGCCCACATCCTTGGCAGATTTTTTAAAATACAGCTGGCTGGCAGCTTCAACGCCAAATACACCATCACCCATTTCAGCAATGTTCAGGTACACTTCCATAATGCGTTGCTTGCCCCAGATCAGCTCTATCAGTACGGTAAAATAAGCTTCTACAGCTTTGCGCAGGTAACTACGGCCATGCCACAGAAATACGTTCTTGGCCACCTGCTGGCTGATGGTGCTGCCACCGCGTATGTTGCCGCCTTTCCGGTTGCGTTTAAAGGCATCAACTATAGCTTCCATATCAAAGCCGTTATGCAGCAGAAACAACTGGTCTTCGGAAGCCACCACCGCCAAAGGCAACTGCTCCGACATTTCATCCAGGTCCACAAATCTATAGTTGATGGTCGGGTCGTTTTTATCGGCTTTACCTGCTTCGGCGCGGCGCTTTACCATGTGCAGCGTAGTAGGCGGATCTATCCATTTATACAGCAACACCCAGGCAATGCTCAGCAGAAAAAGGCTGAGAACCAACTTCACAAATACTATTTTTACAGTGCGCAGGCCAATACGCTTCTTACTCATAAAAGCTTTCCAGATTGAGGGCGCAAAGGTATAGTATTCGCCGGATTTTTTCCGGTTAAATTTAGACCTTACTCAACTGCAGCGTGCAGGCCATACGTAAGGGTTATTAAACTTAACCATTTGGCTGTAACTTAATAAGCAATACAATGTCAGAGTACCTGCCCTTATTTCCGTTAAATATTGTGGTATACCCCGGCGAAAAGCTGAACCTGCATATTTTTGAACCCCGCTACAAACAACTGGTGCTCGATTGTGTGCAGCAGGGCAAAACTTTTGGCATCCCTCCTTTCATTAAAAATGCTGTTGGCAACTATGGCACCGAAGTAACGATATTAAGCATTGAGAAGAAATACGACAACGACGAAATGGATATCCGCAGCAAGGGTATCCGCACATTTAAGATCGTCAGCTTTGATAAGACTGCACCGGGCAGGTTATACGCCGGCGGCGAAGTGGAAACTATAGTTTATGAAAACGACGAAGACATCATCACCAAGACCCGCATAAAAGAGCTGATGCAGCAACTATACGACGTGTTGGGTTTAATGAGCCTGGCAAATAACCTGACAGATGATTTCACCAGCTTTACCATTGCCCACCAGCTTGGCCTGAGCCTGGAACAGGAATACACCTTGCTGCAGATACAACGCGAAAGCGACCGGCAGGAGATCATCCTGCAGCACCTCGAAAACATTTTGCCCATCGTGCAGGAAACCGAACGCCTGAAGGAAAGAATAAAACAGAACGGCCACTTCAAATCCCTGAAACCACCGGAGTTTTGATTAATGACGAATGAATAATGATGAAAGAATAAAACCTTCAAAACTTTTTAACTTACTAACTTTCTTACTTCATCCATGCTTTTATACTTCCTGATCATAGTGCCAACGCTTTTCACGGCTTACCTGCTCTTTAGTTACTGGCAGGAAAGGAAGTACCGGCGCAAACCGTACTATAAACTTGCCGATGTGGGCTGGCGCCAATCACAGCTTCCTCCCGACTCGGGAAAAGTTTACTCCTTGGCTATGCTGGGTGATGTAGGCGCGGTAGCCACCAACGGTTCTGATCCGGTACTGACTTATTTTGAACGCTGGCAGCAGGAAAATGCGGAAGCAGGTATGGCGGTATTTCTGGGAGATAACCTGTACCCGGTAGGCCTGCCGCCCGAAGGACACCGGCACCGCGCAATGGCTGAAACCCGCCTGCAAACCATACTGAACCAACTTCAGCAGTACAATACTCGCTGCACTTTTTTGAGCGGCAACCACGACTGGAACAAAGGCCGCCCCGACGGATACCAGTATATGCTGCGCCAGGAAAAATATATTGTAGAGGCCCTGCAAAACCCGGAAAGCTACCTACCAGCCCACGGCTGCCCCGGCCCTGTAGCCATACAACTTACAGAAGGTCTGCTGCTGCTCGTGATAAACACCCAATGGTGGGTACAACGCGGCGAAAAACCGTTAGGCAAAAAATACAACTGCCCTTACGCCGATATCGAGGAATTCTACATCAACCTGAACAACCTGCTGCGCAGGAACCGGCACCAGCGTATAGTTGTAGCAGGCCACCACCCGCTTTACAGCAACGCCCTGCATGGCGGTAAATTCACCATCAAGCAACATGTGTTCCCGCTTACGGCAGCGCACAAACGCTTCCTTATACCCTTGCCGATACTGGGCTCCCTGTACCCGTTCTACCGCAAGTTTTTCGGGGCGAATGAAGATATGTCGCATAAGCGGTACAAGAAAATGCGCAAACGGCTGCTACAGATCTTTCACCGGTATCAGAACATTATTTACGTTGCCGGCCACGACCACAACCTGCAATATTTCGAAAAGCGCGGCAATCACTATCTGGTTAGCGGCTCGGGCAGTAAAACAGCGTTCGTTAAAAAAGGCGGCAGTTCCACGTTTGCTTTAGAGCAGCCCGGGTTTATCGTGCTCAATTATTACTACACCGGTGAAATATGGCTGGAAATACACGTGGTACCAGCTCCCAACAGCGGTGCAGCACCTGGCACAGGCGAGGTAATCTTCCGGAAAAAGCTGGAAAGTATAGTTGTGCCGCAGCAGGCCGAAGTGTAAGCTTATGCAGCATCCGGGTCGGGTGCCGGTAGCAGCACTTTCAGGCTTTTCGGTTTTATATGGATACGTACTTCCGTTCCCAGCTCTACCGGCTCACCGTCAATGTGCATCACTTCGTGGTCTGTGTTGTAAATGGTGGCGCTCCTGCAAGTTAGTTTTCGGGTGTAAACAGAGGTATCAATGCTATCAGTGTATAGCTTGTACAGGATGCCGATGCCGGCTGTTTTCGGGAAACGTTCGATCAAACAGATCTCGAAGCGGCCATCGTTCAGAATACCCGACGGGTTAATGGCCGCGTTGCTACCGAAGGCATTGGCGTTGGCTATAGTTACCATAAACGCCTCGCCTTCAAAATGCTCGTTGTCGGTTTCGATGCGGTAAAACTTTGGTTCATAACTCAGGTATTCCTGCAGCGCGATCCAGGCATAGGCGCCCGGCCCTCGACTCTCTCCTTCGCTGAAACGCTTTACAACCAGCGCATTAAAACCCAGATCCGCCAGGTGAATGGAGGGCTGCCCGTTTATGTCCAGTGTATCGATGTTGCGCACCGTGTGCCGATAGATCAGTTCCAGGGCATCTTCTGTATCCTGTGGTATATGCAGGTCTTTGGACAGGCCGTTGCCCGAACCCAGCGGAATTATACCCAACGGTATGTTCCGATCGATCAGCAAAGCGCCTACCATGCTTACCGTGCCGTCGCCGCCGACCGCAAACACTGCCTCCGCCCCTTTTTCGGTTATCAGTTCCTTCACTTGCTGGCTGTCCTGGTGGCCGGTGGTGGTATAAATGTGGTACCGGATGTCATGTTCCCTGCAGATCTCTTCTATTTGCTCTACCAGGTCGGTTTTGTCTATATCTCCGGCGATGGGGTTTATCACAAAAAGGATGTTTTCAGGTGATCCGGTCTGCTTCATCAGGGTGAAGTTATAGTTGGTGATGGTTCTGATACGATGAAATTAAGGAATAGATAGGGCACAAAAAAAACTAACCTGCGGGTTAGTTTTTTCTGCAGCCACCGGAAGGCGGCTATAGTTAAATCAGTTATCTTCCTGACTTAGATCCGGATGAACCAGAGCCGCTGCCTGAAGATTTTGATGAAGAGCCTGATGATGAGCCTGAAGCGCCACCAGAGCTTTTTGAAGTAGTTGATTTGTTAGCACTTGTTTTAGCAGAGGTTGACGAAGACGATCCGGACTTCGAAGAACCACCTTTCTGATTGTCGTTTTTAGTAGCCATTATAGTTAGCTTACAAGTTTAAGTTTGTTTTTAATAAAGCAAGTATGCCCGCAGCAGAACTGCGTAAAGGGAAGCGATTGCAGTAAACTGCAGTTTTCTTATACATTAAGTTTTTCGGAAAGTTTTGTTTTATGCCTGCTTTTTGAACATTTTCTATGAGATGAGCCCATCCGGAAGCCCTTCGGGCCACACTTCTTGCATTGCCTGTGGTACGCTAACTATAGACAGAATGCAATCGAGTGGTAACTAACTCTATCAGAAAACTTTTGATCCACCAGTACGAAGCAGTTAGTGCAGCAACTATAGGCAATTATAGCCCTGCAACCACGCCCTGCACATTTTACGCGTAAACTGCTATACCTAACTATAGGATTATCGTATTACCTGTACGCAGGCTACTGATGCGGTAGCCCACTGAACCAAAACATAGAAACTATGAATATGAAAAGAACCTTTGGCGCCCTGCTTACCATACTGGGTATTATCGGTATTATTTGGGGGGCATACGCCTTCCTGATGGGTGGCGATGGCGCAGCGGTGGGTAAATATACATCCGCCATTCCGTTCATTATCGGTCTCATCTTTTTCTTTGCCGGCATCAGCCTGGTGAAGACCACCAAAGATCAGACATAAGTAGTACTCATTAAAAAACAGAAAAGCCTCTGCCGTTAAGCAGAGGCTTTTCTGTTTCTATAGTTTCAGCCAACTTTCAGATAGTGATGCTGTTGTCTGGCATGCCGGCTGCAAAAGTCTCTACGGCCTTCTCCATATCCAGGAAATCTGAACTATAGGTTTTATCATTATGATGCACAAAAAGTACGGTCTCGTCTTTAATTACATCTATCACTTCTTTTGAAATTTCGCGCGGTAAAGCCGGGCAACCAAGGCTTCGGCCAAGGCGGCCATATTGCTTAATAAAGTCGGCAGTGGCGTAATCGGCACCGTGTACAACTATAGCCCGTTGCATGGCATTGGTATTAAAGCCTTTATCCATGCCTTGCAGGCGCAGCGACAGGCCATGCTTGCCATAGTACGTTTTATCGGTCACGTAAAAGCCGAGGCTGCTCATATACGAGTTTGGCTGGTTCGAGAACTTAGTGGCTTTGTCGTTGCCAGTGTTGCGGCCGTGTGCTACCAGCGTGTTAAAAAGTACTTTTCTGGCATGCAGGTCTATCACCCACAGACGCTCCTCGCGGCTCGATTTGGTGAAATCAACCACCGTAAGGATAGATTTTGAAGGAGAGATAAGTGCACGCTGCTTCAGGTTCACAAACCCGATGTACGCTTTTTTAAACACCGGGAAAGAAAGGCCTTTGTTCTGCAGGTCCGCATCGCGGTATAGTTGCTCCAGGTGACTGGCAAAGGCAAGTTCTTTTTTCTCGTATGTCAGGTTCTCGTTAAGGGCCGTTGCACTTTCAGTAGCTGTGTTGGTGATGCCCACAGGCCTGGTAGTTGCCATGGGCGAGTTGAAAGATAATAAGCTAAGTGCAAGCAGGGAAATAGCTGATCTAAGCATAGTTTAGTGAGCTTCTTGTTTACGCAATTAGTTTTTTAACAGGCAAAACTATAAAAATCGTTCCGGAGGAGGTGAAAAAGAGTCCGGCCCGGGAGCTCCAAAAAGTATAATGCATTTCTGTATTTAGTTCAACGTCAAGCCATTGCTCATTAGTATATAGAGGCTACTGTAGGCACTTAAAAAGTAAAAAACAGCCCATAGCAACATGTTAGATGGCAGGTATAACAAGGATTATAGTTAATTTGCAGCATGAAAAAGCTGAACACCCTCCTGGTTATAGTTACCTGCCTGCTGACAGTGGCCTGCAGCACCCCTGAAAGTTTAAAAGGATTTGATAGCGATAGCTGGAAAGCAGATAAGAATGCCTGCAAAGGCGAGCGCGGCAACCTGACACCGGAGTTCGAAAAGATCCGGAAAGAGCTGTATGGCAAAAAGGAATATGTGGTACGAAACGTTTTGGGCAAGCCGGACAAGGAAGACCTGTTGAAGCGCAGCCAGCGCATTTACTATTACTACTTAGAGCCCGGTTCGCAATGCACGGATGCCACTACCCTTTCGGATGCTTTCCGCGCGGAGGTACGCATCAACTCGCTGGGCAAGGTTTCGGAAATAACGTACAATTACCCTGATAAAGTAAAAAAGCCCGAATAATTCGGGCTTTTGCTTTTAGTCGTTTCCAAGTTCGGTGAGGTGGAGCATGTTCTGCCTGCCTTCCAGTTCCAAAAACCTGCTTAGTTGTTCGGGTTTCAGTACTTTCATCAGTGCCTTGTCGTTCTGCAGATGCACCTTCTGTACAGCCAGGTAGTACTGGTCGCCCTGCTCCGATTGCTGCAACTGCTGGTAGCGCTGTTCGTTCAGGAGCTGCACTTCTTTTTGTTGTTCTTCTGTCAGATTTAATTCCCGGGTCATTTCAAGGGTAAGCAATGTTGGTCCCGCTACTTCCACGGACAGCACTTTTTTATCAAGCCCGTCATCTCCTCTGGTAATTCGCTGTGCAAAACCTGAAGAAGCTGTCAGGCCAAGGGCAACTATAAGTATAAAAAATTTCATAGGGTTTACTGTTAGTCTGTGTGTACTACACAAGGTGTTACAAGCTACTTGAACGGAAAACCCGCCTACAGGTTGGCCTGTTTTAGTATATTTTTTATATCCTATATTTTAGCAATTGCACTGTTTTAAAATCTGTAAATATGATTTTTCCATATTCTATCACTAAAGTATAAAGAAAATAGTATATAAAACCGGATAATGGTAACATACCTGTTACTTAGGGGTATATAAAAAACATAATTCCGGTTTAGTATTTTAACAAGCAGTATGCAGCCGCGTGCAGCGGTTTAAGAACGTCACGTATGAGAACAGAGAACTATAACCCCAGCTCGCTTGAGGTAGACTTTGCAAAAGCATTTCATGACCTGAGCCCGCAGATAGAACATAAGATTGGCAGAGGCCAGGTAATAGCTATAAAATCAGAACACAACATCGACAACCCGCAACTCACCTTCCGGATACAGGATAACGAGGGCGACCTGCACGAGGTAGTGGTCAAGATCATTCAGCGACCCGACAACTTCGTAAAATAGAGAAGAAAAAGGTTTTAAAAGCATAAAACCCGCAGTTGTTAGCGCTGCGGGTTTTTATTTGTAGTAAGTTATAAGTTGCCTGGTATGGCATGGTCCTGTCTTTTAAAGAACTGCATGGCTATAAACCCGATCATGGCCCCGGAAATAACGCCTTCCATCATCAGCACCATAAAAATTACAATGCCCGGCGTTGTAGCGATCCGCTCCCCCAGCATCTGGTCTTCCGAGATCACGCGAAGCAGCGAATCGTCGAAGCCTTTGATATACACGAGCATGAAGACCGAAAAGAGCAAGGTAGCGACAAGCGATGTCAGGAAAGCTGTGGCAAGCCCTTTCAGGTACCCGATGTGCCCATGCATCATGCGTTTGTAAGCCCGCAGCACCAGTACAATACCAATAGCCAGCACAATGGCGTTAAAGAAACGCAGTTCCAGGATGTGCGACAGCCCGATCAGGCGCATCAGCAAAAAATAGCCAATAAGACCAAGGGCCGTTAAGACTCCGTACTTCAGGCTCAGCTTTTCCATAACTATAGTTGCCGGTTATACTCGTTCTGTTACCGAATGATCGGCGCGTTTAAACCACTGCATGGCAATAAAGGCCAGCCAGAAACCAGGCCATGAACCATAGATGATGGTTAAAGCAAACAAGGCCAGCAGCGAAATGCTTTTCGGGAAGTAAGCACTTGCCTGCAGGTGAGCCAGGTAAGTAGAGTCGAATACGCCGATGTACAACACCAGGAACAAAGCCAGAATAGTGGATGAAACCACGCCTACAGTTGCACCAATGGCCAGCCCCTGAAAGTAGTTGATCTCACCATTTTTGGCCCGCTTGAAATTCGAAATTGCTACCACAATGCCTATAACCAGAAAAATTGAACTCAGGAAAGACAGTTCAACGATGTCGTGCAGGCCCAGCAGCCCCATCAGCAGGAAATAAACAATGTGCGCTATACCAACCAGTATACCATACTTTAATGATACTTTCTGATATGTTATTCTTCCTATAGCCATTTTTATTATACGTTTAGGGTAAATCAATTAATATACTAACAATGAACAGTTTGGCGCTACATTTGGTTAAGATAGAAGCATTACGGCACTACCTGGTAGCCGCAAACTGAAATATTATTTAAACTATATACTAAAGAAGTTGGGGTGGCGTTGTGCTTTGCAGCATATATTTTTCAGATTACAGCTGCAAACCATTGACCATAAACGCCTTACAACAACACTACGCTGCGGGGCCGCCAAAAGCAAAAAGCAGCCTGTAGTCAAACCCGACTTTTATTTTGTAGTTTTGCAACAAGGATCAATTTTAATTCTCTAACACAAAGGCATGATCAGTACTAACAATGTAAGCCTGCGGTATGGCAAGCGCACATTATTTGAAGATGTAACTATAAAATTTGTACCCGGTAACTGCTATGGCCTGATAGGCGCAAACGGCGCGGGTAAATCAACTTTCCTGAAGATATTATCAGGTGAAATTGAGCCAAATACAGGTTCAGTGGAGATTCCTGCCAAAGCGCGCCTGGCCGTGTTAAAGCAGAACCACTTTGCCTACGATGAGTTTCCGGTACTGCAGACAGTGATTATGGGCCACAAGCGCCTGTTTGATATTATGCAGGAGAAGGATGCGATTTATGCCAAAGCTGATTTTACAGAAGCCGATGGCGAGCGCGCTGCCGAACTGGAAGGCGAATTTGCCGACATGGAAGGCTGGAATGCTGAGTACGAAGCTGCTGAATTGCTGAGTGGCCTGGGCATTGGTGAGCACCTGCATTACTCGCTGATGAAAGACCTGAGCGGTAGCGAGAAAGTACGTGTGCTTTTGGCGCAGGCGCTTTTCGGTAACCCCGACATCCTGCTGCTCGATGAGCCTACCAACAACCTGGATGCCGAATCGATCATGTGGCTGGAGAACTTCCTGGATAACTTCCAGAACACGGTTATAGTTGTATCGCACGACCGCCACTTCCTGGATGCCGTTTGTACGCACGTGGCCGATATTGATTTCGGAAAGATAAAAATGTATGCCGGTAACTATAGTTTCTGGTACGAGTCGAGCCAGCTGGCCCTGAAACAGCGCGCCGATGCCAATAAAAAGACAGAAGACAAACGCAAGGAACTGGAGGAATTCATCCGCCGTTTCAGCGCCAATGCTTCCAAATCAAAGCAGGCTACTTCGCGTGCCAAGCTGTTAGAGAAACTGACGGTAGATGATATTCAGCCATCGTCACGTAAGTACCCTTACATTGCCTTTAAGCCGGAGCGTGAAGCAGGTAACCAGTTACTGCATGTAGAGAACCTGAGCAAGTCTGTGGAAGGCCAGCCGATCTTTACGGATGTCAGCTTTATGGTAGACAAAGGCGACAAGATCGCGATACTTGGCCGTAATGACGTGGCCGCTACCCTGTTCTTTAAGATCCTGGCCGGCGAAGAGCAGGCTGATACCGGAGAATTTAAATGGGGTACTACGATAAATGCCGCATTCTTCCCGAAAGACAACGCCGAGTACTTTAACACTGACCTGAACCTGGTAGACTGGCTGCGTCAGTATTCTGTAGAGAAAGACGAAAGCTTTATCCGTGGTTTCCTGGGTCGTATGTTGTTCTCTGGCGAAGAGTCGCTTAAGAAAGCGAACGTACTATCGGGTGGTGAAAAAGTGCGCTGTATGTTCTCTAAAATGATGCTGCAGTCCGGTAACTTCCTGGTAATGGATGACCCTACCAACCACCTGGACCTGGAATCGATCACGGCGCTGAACAACTCGCTGAAAGACTTTGATGGAACTGTTCTGTTCGCTTCGCATGACTTACAGTTTGTAGATACTATAGCTAACCGCATTATCGAGCTGACACCAAATGGCATGATCGATAAGCGCATGACCTACGAAGAGTACCTGCAGGACGACAACATCCGCGAACTGCGCAAAAAAATGTACCAGACAGCTACCGTATAAATAAATATGTCAGCTAAACCGACTCCTCTGTTTGCAAAGTGCCTGCTGGCACTTTGCTTTTTTGTGCTCTGCACATTAGGCGCCAATGCCCAGGTAGAGCCCGATACTGTAAAACGGAAGCCATCGTTGCCAACGGGCCCTCCGGGTAGCGAGAAGCCGGTTTACACGCCAAAGCCAAAACCGCAGCCAGAAGTACAGCCTAAACCGCCGGTACAAACACAGCCGCAGGCCGAGAAACCACAACAGGACGAGGAAGAACAGGAACGCTTTATTGACAGACTATATTTCGGAGGCAGCCTGGGTCTGCAGTTTGGCTCATACACCAATATTTCGCTGCTGCCTATACTTGGCTACCGCCTCACCGACCGGCTTAGCGCGGGCGTTGGAGCAGTGTATCAGTATGTGAAAGATGGCCCTTATTCAATGAACAACTATGGCGGGCGCGTGTTTGCGCAGGTAGAGGTAGTGGATATCGGGGATGGGGCCTTGCTGGCACATGCCGAAGCCGAAACGCTCAGCCTGGAATACCTTTATCTGAACAGCAGCCGGACGGCAATTTTAAAGGACCGCAAGACACTGGTAATGCCGATGTTTGGAGCAGGATACCGCCAGCGTATCTCCGACAAAGCCTCTTTTGACCTGCTGCTGCTTTATAATGCGAACAATGATCCGGTAAACCCTTATAGTAACCCCGTTATCAGGGCAGGTATAAACTTACCTTTCACGCGTTAAGCATACAGCCAGCATCAAAAACAAAAGGACTGCCTTACGGGGCAGTCCTTTTGTTTTTAAAGGTTCAGATCAAGAGTGGCGTTAGCCCCTTATGAGGCGTAACAGCACCATGATAACGGCGATTACTAATAGAATGTGGATCAGGCCGCCTACAGCATCAGGGAAGCCCAAGAAACCGATCAGCCAGAAAATCACAAGGATAACTGCTATAATATACAATAAATTTCCCATAGTTTTAATTGTTTAATGAAGTGGTAATGTTCTCTGTTTTATGTATTAACGTGTTTTTTAATTCCAGGTTAAACTCCCCGGATCAGGCGTAGCAGTACGGCAATTACAGCCAGTACCAGTAACACATGTATGATACCTCCAACGGCATCCGGAAATCCTAAAAAGCCGATCAACCAAAAAATGATCAGCACCACGGCGATAATATAAAGTAAGTTTCCCATAATAAGAGTCTTTTAGTAAAGCAATCCACTGCACTCACTCTGAACACAGCGTTGTTGCACTTTTTTGTTTAAGCTTGTACGCATATATATCATAAAAGATTTATTAAAATCATACTTTTTACGACCGGACGCAGAAGACCAGTTGCGGAGTCATTTGTAACCCTCACCAGCTGCCAGCCTATAAATCCCTCATATACAGCCGCATTATTTCCTCTTAACAAAAACTTGCACTGGTAAATAAATTGAGTTGAAAAGAAACTACAGGTATACCAACTATAGCTGAAGCAGCGATTACATTGATTTCAGGTTTTTTGAAGTATGCCAAGATTAGCTTGATTAGCCCCAAAGAATAACAGATTTTCTTTTAGCTTTGTATACTTTTCAAACCTTACGAATTCGCAACCCCTATGAAGAAAATAGCAGTTATCGGCTCAGGCACTATGGGCAACGGTATAGCACACGTGTTTGCACAAAATGGTTTCCAGGTAGCGCTGGTTGATATTTCGCAGGAAGCCCTGAACAAAGCACTGGGTACTATTGCCAAAAACCTGGACCGCATAATAGCCAAAGGCAACCTGACCGAAGAGCAGAAAACACAGACATTAGGCAACGTCACTACTTATACCAGCATGCAGGAAGGCGTGCAGGATGTAGACCTGGTGGTAGAAGCCGCCACCGAAAATGTGGACCTGAAACTGAAAATCTTCCGCGACCTGGACAGCTTTACTAAACCTGAAGCAATCCTTGCCAGCAACACCTCCTCTATCTCAATTACCAAAATAGCCTCGGTTACAACCCGCCCGGATAAAGTAATTGGCATGCACTTCATGAACCCGGTACCGGTTATGAAACTGGTTGAAGTGATCCGTGGCTACTCAACTACTGATGAGGTAACTCAGCAGATCATGGAGCTATCGAAGCAGTTAGGCAAAATTCCGGCGGAAGCGAACGATTACCCGGGTTTTGTGGCAAACCGCATCCTGATGCCGATGATCAATGAAGCCATCTATAGTTTATATGAAGGCGTTGCCGGTGTAGAAGAGATTGACACCATTATGAAATTAGGCATGGCGCATCCGATGGGCCCGCTCCAGTTAGCTGACTTTATTGGTCTGGATGTATGCCTTTCGATCCTGACTGTGCTGCACGACGGCTTTGGCAACCCGAAATACGCCCCTTGCCCGCTACTGGTAAACATGGTACAAGCTGGTCACAAAGGTGTAAAAACCGGCCAGGGATTTTATAGCTGGACACACGGCACCAAAGACCTCATCGTTGCCGACCGCTTTAAAAAGAAATAACAGTATACAGTTAGCAGTAAATAGTTATCAGTGATCAATTTACTGATGCTCATAAATAAGAAGGCCTTTGCTATAGTTGCAAAGGCCTTCTTCTTTTAAAAAACTGTTAACTGATTACTGCTAACTGTTCACTGTTCACTGTATTACACTGCTACCGCATTATCGCGCAGGGCGTCGTTCAGGGATGTTTTCAGGTCGGTGCTTTCTTTACGCTGGCCAATGATCAGGGCGCAAGGGACCTGGAAGTCGCCTGCCGGGAATTTTTTGGTATACGAACCCGGAATAACAACAGAACGCGGTGGTACATAACCTTTGTATTCCTTCGGTTCGCTGCCTGTCACGTCGATAATCTTAGAACTTCCGGTTATAGTTACACCGGCACCAATCACCGCTTCACGGCCAATGCGGCAACCTTCCACCAGTATACTTCTCGATCCGATAAAGGCATTGTCTTCGATGATAACCGGGGCAGCCTGAACTGGCTCCAGCACGCCACCCAGACCAACGCCACCGCTCAGGTGTACGTTCTTGCCAACCTGTGCACAGCTACCTACGGTTGCCCAGGTATCCACCATGGTTCCTTCGCCTACATAAGCGCCAATGTTCACGTAAGACGGCATCATTATAACGCCTTTCTCCAGGAACGAACCATAACGCGCAATAGCGTGAGGCACAACACGCACACCCTGTGCGGCATAGTTCGTCTTCAGCGCAATTTTATCATGAAACTCAAAAGGACCTACTTCTATGGTTTTCATGGCTTGTATCGGGAAGTACATCAGCACGGCTTTCTTCACCCACTCGTTTACCTTCCACTCGTCGCCATTCGGCTCTGCAACGCGCAGTCTGCCTTTGTCAAGTTCTTCTATTACAGCGCGTACTGCATCTACTGTAGCCTGTTCTTTTAACAGGTCTCTGTTTTCCCAGGCCTGTTCTATTATCGTCTGAAGCGCCATCTAAAAATATAGTTGATGTTGAATAATGCGTAAAAGTATTAAATTTAACCGATGTCTGAAAAGAGAATTCTGCTGGCCTCGTTGCTAAAACCCGTGAACGACACCCGTATGTACGGCAAGTTGGGGCTATCGCTGTGCAAACTACCAGGGGTCCAGGTGCATATAGCAGGCTTCTCAGCTCCTATTCCGGGTAATGCACAGGCCAACCTGAACTTCCACCCCATCTTTTCCTTTAAAAGGCTCAGCTTAAACCGTTTTATAGCCCAGCGCCGGTACTGGCAACTGCTGCAAACTATAAAACCCGACCTGCTTATAGTTTGCACACACGAGTTGCTGCTTACCAGTTGGTTTTATTGCAAACGCTATAGTTGCAAACTGATCTACGATGTGCAGGAAAACTATAGTTTAAACCTGACCGCACAGAAAGCCTATAACCCAGTATTGAAAAGAGTATTAGCCGCAGGCGTACGAACAATAGAAAACCTTACCGCACCAACTATAGCGCACTTCTTTTTAGCCGAGAAAAGCTACGCCAACGAAATCCCTTTTATAGATGAGCGCTATACCATTCTCGAGAACAAGTATAAACGAACTGCAAACTATAGCCCAAGGCCAACACCGGTAAAGCTAAACCCGGGGCCGGTAAAACTACTTTACTCCGGTACCATAGCCGGCATCTATGGCATTTTTGAAGCTATCGGGCTGGCTGAACAGTGGCACAACTATAACCCGCAGGTAACACTTACCATTATCGGTTACTGTGCGCACAAGCCAACCCTGCAACAGTTGCAACAAACTATAGCCGGCAAACCTTACATTACCCTGATCGGTGGCGACCAACTTGTACCGCATCCGGAGATACTACAGGCTATAGCAACACACGATATCGGGCTGCTGCCTTACCAGCCAAACGAAAGCACGTTCCGCTGCATCCCTACCAAACTATACGAGTATATGGCATATGGCCTGCCTATCCTGATGCAGCAAAACAAATTATGGAATGACATCCTGACAGCATATACCGCAGGCTTAACTATAAACTTTAACAACTATAGCTTTCATACTTTAGAATCAGACATATACACCAAAATCTTCTATAGTTCTGGCATCCCTGAAATGGTGTTCTGGAACACAGAAGAGCAGAAAATTCTACCAATTTTAAAGTCGGTTTTAAGCTAATTTCAAAAACCAATAATTTTAAATTTATTTTTAGACGTATCTAAATATCAACAAAAGCAGTATATTTGAAAACCAAACAACTATAACTATGCGCAATTCAAAAATAGCCGGTGTAGGCCACTATGTGCCTGAAACAGTAGTTACCAACCAGGACCTGGAGAAACTGATGGAAACTTCAGATGAATGGATACGGGAACGCACAGGTATAGTGGAGCGTCGTTACTTTAAAGAAGGAACCGACACTACAGCTAACATGGGTGCCAATGCCGCCCGCATGGCCCTCAAAAATGCAGGCCTCGAAGCTTCTGACCTCGATATGATCATTTTCGCCACCCTGAGCCCGGATTATGTATTCCCTGGTTCCGGTGTGCTGTTGCAGCGCGAGCTTGGCCTGAAAGAAATACCAGCCCTGGATGTTCGTAACCAGTGCTCCGGCTTTGTGTATGCCCTTTCGGTAGGCGACCAGTTCATCAAGACGGGTATGTACAATAACGTACTGGTGGTAGGCTCCGAGATCCATTCCAGCGGTCTCGATTTCTCTACCCGTGGCCGTAACGTATCGGTTATTTTCGGTGATGGCGCCGGTGCCGTAGTACTCACCCCTTCCGAGAGCACAGACCGTGGCATATTAAGTACACACCTGCACGCCGACGGTGAATTCGCTGAAGAGCTGGCCACCCTTGACCCGGGCAGCAACAAGAAAAACCGCCTGACGCATGAGATGATCGATGAGGGCACTATTTTCCCGCACATGAACGGTAACATGGTGTTCAAGCATGCCGTTACCCGCTTCCCCGAGGTGATTGAAGAAGCACTTAACAAGAACGGCTACAAGGCATCTGATATTGACATGCTTATACCGCATCAGGCTAACCTTAGAATAACTTCCTATATCCAGCAGAAAATGGGCTTGTCGCCGGATAAAGTGATGAGCAATATCCATAAGTATGGTAACACTACGGCAGCGTCTGTACCATTGGCTCTAAGCGAAGCCGTGCAGGAAGGCCGCATCAAGGAAGGTGACCTGGTATGTATGGCAGCCTTCGGAAGCGGCTTTACCTGGGCATCCGCCCTCATCCGTTGGTAAGTTTAACGATTTGGAAATTTGAAGATGTGAAAATTTGAAAATTGAATAACTCATAATCAAGTATAGCTCATCTTCAAATTTCCTCATTTTCAAATCTTCAAATTAGAAAAGTGCATAGCTTCACAGAAGAGAACTACATCAAAGCGATCTATAAGCTTTCGGGGAATGGCCGGGATGGCGTAAACACCAATGCCATTGCCGACGCACTGGATACCCGTGCTGCCTCAGTTACTGATATGCTGCGCAAGCTCAGTACCAAAGGACTGGTAGATTATGTGAAGTACAAAGGTGTGTCACTGACGGAAGCCGGTGAGCGTATAGCCCTGCAGGTGATCCGGAAACACAGGCTGTGGGAGGTTTTTCTGGTAGAAAAGCTGCGGTTTAACTGGGATGAAGTACACGAAGTAGCCGAGGAACTGGAACATGTAAGCTCGGAGCTGCTTACCCGCCGGCTGGATGAGTTTCTGGGCTATCCGCAGTTTGACCCACACGGCGACCCGATCCCATCTGAAAGCGGGGAACTGAAACTGAAGCCCCAGAAGCTGCTTGCCGAGATGGACGTGCAGGACTCCGGTGTGGTAGTAGGCGTAAATGATTCGCAACCTTTGTTCCTGCAGTACCTCGACAAGATGGGCATTTTCCTGGGCGCTAAAGTTAAAGTACTGGACAAGATCCCTTATGATAGCTCTCTGGAGATCAGCATCGAAAACAAAAAGAACCTGGTCGTATCAAGCGAAGTAGCGCGTAATATTTTCCTGTCGGCTTAGCCTCCTGTATGAAAGCGTTCTACCGTTCTCTTCTGCCCTTGCTCCTGCTGTGCCTGCTGTGTTTTGGCTGCGCGCAAACTATAGACAAAGGCCCTGTGCCTGAGGGGAAGAAAATGTACGTGGTAACAACTACGGGTATCCTGGCTGATGCTGTCAGAAATATAGTAGGCGATGCTGCAACCGTAGATGCCATTATGGGCAGCGGCGTAGACCCGCACCTGTACAAGGCCACACAGGGCGACCTGCAGAAACTGACCGATGCAGATGCTATAGTTTACAATGGCCTGCACCTGGAGGGCAAAATGGGTGAAGTACTCGGCAAGCTCGACCGCTTTAAAACCGTTATAACAGCCAGCGCAGGTATCCCGGAGCAGCAACTGCTGCGTTCCCAGGCCTTTGCCGACAGCCACGATCCACATATCTGGTTTTCGGTACCGCTCTGGCAGCTGGTAGTGCAGCACCTGACTACTGAACTACAGCAAAAAGACCCCCAAAATGCCGACCTGTATGCCCGCAATGCAAAAGCCTACCTGCAGCAACTAAACGAACTGCACAACTACACCAAACAGGCCATAGCCACAATACCCGCCAGCCAGCGCACCCTGATAACAGCGCACGATGCGTTTGGCTACTTTGGCAGAACTTATGACATAGATGTTCGCGGTCTGCAGGGCATCTCTACCGTTTCAGAATTTGGTTTGCAGGATGTGTCGGGTCTGGTAAACTTTATAGTCAGCCATAAAATAAAAGCCGTGTTTGTGGAGTCCTCGGTTTCGCCAAAAGCTATTGAGGCGGTGGTGATCGGGAGCCGGCAGAAAGGACATACCATTCGCATTGGCGGCACGCTTTACTCAGATGCGCTGGGCGAAGCGGGCACTCCGGAAGGCACTTACATCGGCATGGTACGGCACAATGTAGATCAAATAGTATCCGCTTTAAAATAAACATCTTACCTCATGATACTTCAAGTAGATAATCCGGTAGTAGAAGTGCACGATTTAACGGTAAGTTACGACCGAAAACCCGTGCTCTGGGGCGTGGATCTTACCTTGCCCGCGGGCTCTCTGGTAGGTGTGATCGGGCCGAACGGCGCCGGAAAATCTACCCTCATCAAAGCCATCATGAACCTGTTGCCGGCCAGCAGCGGCTATGTACGCATCTTTAACGAACCTATAAAACAGGTACGCAAGCGTATCTCTTATGTACCGCAGCGCGAGTCCGTGGACTGGGATTTTCCGGCATCGGTGTTTGATGTGGTGCTGATGGGCCGCTATGGCAACCTGGGCCTGTTCAAAAGGCCCCGTAAGGCGGACAAGGATGCGGCCATGCAGGCCCTGGAAAAAGTAGGGATGCAGGGTTTTGCCGAACGGCAGATCTCACAACTATCGGGCGGGCAGCAGCAGCGTGTGTTCTTGGCAAGGGCACTGGCCCAGAATGCCGACATCTACTTTATGGATGAGCCTTTTGCCGGTGTAGATATTGCTACCGAGACTGCAATTATAGAATTGCTGCGAACCATGCGTGCACAAGGCAAAACTGTTATAGTTGTGCACCACGACCTGCAATCGGCGAGCCAGTATTTTGACTGGGTGGTTTTGCTGAACATGCGCCTGGTAGCCTCCGGCCCTACCGAACAGGTACTGACACAGGAATTACTGGAACAAACCTACGGCGGCAAGTTAACAGTTCTCAGCAAAGTAGGCGACCTGCTTCAAAAACAACAGTTTCCGGCAAGAGAAAGATGAAAGCTAGAGAAGTTAGAAAGTTTGGAAGTTATAAAGTTATAAGGTTGGAGTGTATAGAAATTCTAATTGGCAACAAAGCTATAGTTTGAGCTCAGCATTACTGGTTCTAAACAGACCCACTATCAACAATCTAACCATTAACAATTTAACCATTCAACAATTAACTACCATCAACCAACAACTATAGCATGAGCGATTTTTTAGAGTTCTTTTCGTTTGCAGATGCCAACATACGGTATGTAACGCTGGGCTCTGTATTGCTGGCCAGTAGTTCGGCAGTGGTGGGTTGCTTTACACTGCTTCGTAAACGTGCGCTCGTCGGCGATGCGGTGGCACATGCGGTGCTGCCCGGTGTCTGCCTGGCTTTTATCCTGTCGGGTACCAAAAACCCTTTTATACTTTTGATCGGGGCTTTTGTAACCGGCTGGATCTCGCTTGTAACTATAGACTATATCACATCCCGCTCGCGCATTAAAGAAGACACCGCCATTGGCCTGGTACTTTCTGTTTTCTTCGGCATCGGTATCCTGCTGCTTACATCCATTCAGCATTCCGGAAACGCTGCCCAGAGCGGGCTTGATAAATTCCTGTTTGGCAAAGCGGCCTCCCTGGTTGGCGAAGACCTGATCGTTTTCAGTGCGGTGGCAGTGCTGTTGCTGGTAACTACACTCCTGTTTTACAAAGAACTGAAGCTGCTTTGTTTCGATGAAGTGTACGCTAAAAGTATCGGTTTCCCGGTGCGGTCGCTGGAACTGCTGCTGACAACCTTAACCGTGTTTGCGGTAGTGGTGGGCATACAGGCGGTAGGTGTGGTGCTGATGGCAGCCATGCTGATTACCCCTGCCGCCGCTGCCCGTTTCTGGACCGAGCGCCTGGGTGTTATGTTAGTGTTGGCTGCTCTGATCGGTGCCTTTTCAGGGATAAGTGGTGCTTTTGTTTCGTATACCGCTCCTGCTATGCCAACAGGTCCCTGGATCGTACTGATCGTGTCGATGATAGCGATTATGTCTTTTGCCCTTGCCCCGGGGCGTGGGTGGATTGCCCGCCTGCTGCGCCAGCGCCGTAACGAAGCCCGTATTCTGGAAGAAAACCTGCTGAAGTTATTTTACCAGTTAGGCGAGCAGCAGGAAGACTATTACAGTAACCGCACCCTGGCCAGCATCCTGGAAAGAAGAAACATCCCTAAAAAACGAGCTTTAAGGGGACTGAAAAAGCTCAAGCGCCAGGGCTATATCACCCGTCACCCGGAAGGCTGGGCGCTGACCGCTGAAGGCGAGACGCGTGGGAAGCGTGTGGTGCGCCTGCACCGTTTGTGGGAACTATACCTAACGCAGTACCTGCAACTTGCCAGCGACCATGTACACGAAGACGCCGAAACTATAGAACACATCATTACACCGGAACTGGAACAGAAACTGATGGAAGAGCTCAACTACCCGGCCCTGGACCCACACCAAACGCGGATTCCGTAGGAATCCGAATTATGAATTAGAAATTATAAATTATGAATGGAAATATTAAGACTATAAACGAATAACCATCAACAATTTAACAATCAACAATTAACCTTGAATGCATTCTGGATCATATTGACGGGCTCTTTGGTGGCAACCTGCTGTAGTTTGCTGGGGTGCTACCTTATCCTTCGGCGAATGGCGATGGTGGGCGATGCTATCTCGCATGCGGTGCTGCCGGGCATTGTTATCGCTTTCCTTTTCACCGGCTCCCGCGATTCGTTACCCATGATCATCGGCGCCGGATTGTTAGGTGTGATCACCACGTTCCTGATCGAATTCTTTCACAGGTACGCCCGCGTGCAGGCCGATGCATCTATCGGTATTACGTTTACCTGGCTTTTTGCCATCGGCATCATCCTTATCTCTGTTTTTGCCGGGCAGATAGACCTTGACCAGGATTGTGTGCTGTACGGCGAAATTGCCTACGTGCCGCTGGACCTCTGGATCACTGAAAACAACCTGAGCTACGGCCCCCGCACCGTCTGGACACTGGGATTTGTAACTATACTGATCGTTGCCTTTATAGCGTTAGGTTATAAAGAACTGTTTTTAACGGCTTTTGATCCGGGGTATGCAGCAGCCATCGGTATCTCAACCACCGTGTGGTATTACCTGCTCATGACGGCGGTATCGCTCACAACAGTAGCTTCGTTCGAGTCGGTAGGGGCAATTCTGGTGGTAGCGTTTCTGGTTGGTCCGCCAGCTACGGCCTATTTGCTTACCGATGATTTTAAAAAGATGCTGTTCCTGTCGGTGATATGCGGGGTTGTGGCGGTGGTGATCGGGTATTACCTGGCCTACTGGCTCGATGGCTCGATAGCAGGTGCTGTTGCAGCGGTTACGGGATTTAATTTTGCATTGGCTTTCCTGTTTTCGCCAACGCACGGGCAGTTCTTTAAAAGACGGAAAGCTATCCCGGTGTAGCATTTTTGCTGCCTACGAAACTGTTTCGGCCTTTACATTGTGATACAGATAAACCTATTCCTGAAATGAAGAGAAGTAGTTACGCATGGATAGCGCTGCTGGTGCTTATAGCTGGTATCTCCGCGTTTAAGATGGCTGACACAAAAGCCCCCAAAGCCGAAGGCATAAAATGGATGACCCTCGCGGAAGCTGAAGCCAAAACAAAGAAAGAGCCCCGCAAGATATTTATTGATGTGTACACCGACTGGTGCGGCTGGTGCAAGAAAATGGACAAAGACACCTTCTCTGATCCGGAAATAGCAGCTTATGTGAACAAGAACTTTTATGCGGTTAAGCTGGATGCCGAAGGAAAAGACCCCATTACGGTTGGCGGCCGCACCTTTAACTATAACCCCGAATACAAATCGCATGAATTGGCGGTTGCCCTGTTGAACGGACAAATGAGTTACCCCACCACCGTGTACCTCGACGAAAAACTGAACATGCTCTCTCCCGTTCCCGGCTACCTCGACAAAAAGACCTTCACCAAGATCATCCGCTACTTCGGCGAGAACTTCCACAAAACCATGACCTGGCAGGAATACGAGAAGCAAAAGTAAAACACCTCATCCCGGCCTAGCCTGCCCCTAAGAACAAGGGAAGGAGTTTTTCTGAATCAGGATTTACAGGATTAAAGGATTATCAGGATTGGTGATGTGGCTATAGTTTAAGTTATAGTTTCATAGTTACGGTTAGTCATCCCCTGCCCCTTCAAAGGGGGACTTTTTCTGTCTTTGCTATAGTTGCAGCTATAGTTCTTTAGTTGCCGTGGTCCAACCACCCCTAACCCCTCCTTATCTAAGGAGGGGAGCTTGAACTGCTGCCATTTCATAGACTATAGTGCTATAGTCTCAGTCCATGTGGCGGAGAGGTCGCGACCTGTCCCTACAGAATTACTAACACGAGTAAGTAACCGATCTGCTCCTACCAAAAGCAAGTGCAGCAACTATAGTTAGAGCAGTAGCTATCGAATGTGATCTCAGTCTTTGGGTTGAGCGCCTTTGACTTGTTGCGGTGCCGTCAGGCAATCCGAGCGCAGCGAGGATAGCAAGAAGGCAGCAGCGCGATGCCCGAAGACGGGGCCTCCCGGCCCGGGAGGGAGCCAAAGTAACTATAGAACTATAGGTAAGTAGAGCTCCCAGGATTGGTAGAAACTATAGAACAACGGCTTGTTTCCAGCAGTAGGCAAAGTCAACTATAGCAGGATAACTTATCGAACTATAGGACACATAAGATGACTAACAGCTACGCTCGACATGACAAAGTAGGAACTATAGTCAGAGACAGATGTCTCACATTGTTCAAAATGACAATGGTTCAACCTAACAAGTCATCCTCCACAAAAGTAACTATAGATCAAATCCAAACTACATCAGCAGATAAATGTTAAATTTGTAATCTGATAAAAAAACTGATTTGAACCCGCACCTACTTACCAACGATACCATTGTAGCCGTAGCCACTGCTGCCGGCGCCGGCGCCATTGCCGTCATACGTCTTTCCGGACCTGAGGCCGTTACTATAACCCAGCGTGTTTTTAAAGGCAAGAACCTGGAAGAGCAGCCATCCCATACCATCCATTTCGGTACCATCCGCGACGAAGGCAAGATTGTGGATGAAGTGCTGGTGTCACTGTTTAAGGCGCCCCACTCCTATACCAAAGAGAACGTGGTAGAGATTTCGTGCCATGGCTCTGACTATATTGTGCAGCAGATCGTGAAGCTACTCCTGAAGCAGGGTGCCCGACTGGCCAATGCCGGCGAATTTACCAAACGGGCTTTTCTGAACGGGCAATTCGACCTGGCGCAGGCGGAGGCGGTAGCTGATCTGATCGCATCGGACTCGGCTTTGTCGCATGAGGTGGCTATGAAGCAGATGCGTGGCGGGTTTTCGCAGGAAATTAAAAAGCTGCGGGCTGAGCTCGTGCATTTTGCCTCGATGATAGAGCTGGAGCTGGACTTTGGCGAAGAAGACGTGGAATTTGCAGACCGCGACCAGCTGCGCAACCTGATCCTGAACATACAGCGCATCATCCGCGAACTGCTGAAATCGTTTGAGCTGGGCAACGTGATCAAGAACGGCGTGCCTACGGTTATAGTGGGCAAACCCAATGCCGGCAAATCAACCCTGCTCAACCAATTACTGAACGAGGAAAAAGCCATTGTATCGGATGTGCCGGGCACTACGCGCGACTTTATTGAGGATGAGATCAACCTGCACGGCATAACGTTCCGCTTTATTGATACGGCCGGCCTGCGCGAAACCACCGACAAAGTAGAAGCTATTGGCGTGGAGCGTACCATGCAGAAGCTCAGCCAGTCGTCGCTGATCGTATACCTGTTTGATATTACCACCACTACCCCCGGGGAAGTGCAGGACGAATTGGAGAAGCTCAATCCGAAAAAACTCCCGATACTGCCTGTGGCCAATAAAATAGACGAAGCTTCGCCGGCTGTGCTTTCCGCTTTCGACAGCCTGGAAGGGCTGGTGAAGATCTCGGCTGCCGAAGGAGCAAACATGGACGTGCTGAAGGAGGCCCTGGTAGAGAAAGTGAACCTGGGCAAGCTGAATACCCAGCAGCAAACTATAGTTACCAACCTTCGCCACGTCGACAGCCTGAATAAAACCTACACTGCTTTGGATGATGTGCTCAACGGCCTGGCCCTCGGCATGAGCGGCGACCTAGTAGCAGCCGACATCCGCAGAGCCCTTTATAGTTTAGGCGAGATAACAGGCGAGATCACCACCGACGACCTGCTGGACAATATCTTTACAAAATTCTGCATCGGTAAGTAGGCCACTAACTTCTTAACAAACTATAGCCAGCCTATTCCTTACGGCTACCGCATTAGCGGCATGGCAAGGTTATTTTAAAAAGACAGGTAATTCCTGTGATCTGAACGGATGAAGAAAACGGTTAAAGTTATAGTTTCCGGGCTTGCATTTTTTGTGCTGTTGGCTACAGTGGCAGGCTGTTCTATTTTAAAGCTGTCGCCGCAATTTGGTGCCGAGGCAGAAGGCGCGCGTTTACAGGCCATGCAGCAATCGCCCAACTATAAAGATGGGCAGTTCCAGAACCCGGTAGAAACGAACATGGACATCGGTTTTATGGGTTACATGAAGCTGCTCCGGACCCGGCTCTTCGGCGAATCGGATAACCAGTTACCTCAAAAACCTATACCTGTCAGGGCCATTAACCCGAAGCGCTTCAACAACACACAGGACACGGCAACTATAGTTACCTGGCTGGGGCATTCGGCTTTTATAGTAGAGATAGATGGTAAACGCCTGTTGCTGGACCCCATGATGGGCGATATTGCTTCGCCATTTAGTTTTATTGGCCCCGAGCGTTTCTCGGCTTTGCCAATTACTGCCGAGGAGCTGCCACCGCTGGATGCTGTTCTGATCTCGCATGACCATTACGACCACCTGGACTATGGTTCGATTATAATACTGAACGAAAAGACCGGCCACTTTTTTGTAGCCCTGGGCGTAGGAGCGCATCTGCAGCGCTGGGGCGTGCCTGCCGAAAAAATAACCGAGATGGACTGGTGGCAGGAAGTAAACTATAAAGGCCTGATCTTAGCAGCAACGCCATCGCGCCACTTTTCAGGCCGCGGCCTCTCCGACCGCATGCAAACTCTCTGGACTTCGTGGGCAATTCTGGGAAAAGAGAAGCGCATCTTCTTCAGCGGCGACTCCGGCTATTTTGATGGCTTTAAAGCGATCGGCGAAAAATATGGCCCCTTTGATATTACCCTGATGGAATGCGGCCAGTACAACGAACTATGGCCCAACATACACATGATGCCCGAGCAAACCGTACAAGCCCACCTCGACCTAAAAGGCAAGCTGCTCATGCCTATTCACTGGGGAGCCTTCGCCTTAGCCATGCACTCCTGGACCGACCCGATAGAACGCGTAACCGCCGAAGCAACAAAGCTAAATGTACCAATGACCACACCGATGATCGGGCAATCTATAGTTTTAGGAAAGAAAGCGCCGGTTAAGCGTTGGTGGAGAGAGTAATTTTAAGCAGACTATGATTGTACTGTGTGAGATTTACTATCTTACTTTAAAATCATAAAAACAATGGCTAACATTTCTACCACACTCAAACTATACCTGAAAAAGTTTACCAGACTACGACAGGGAGTAACGAAGTATGGTAAAGCTCCACACAAACCAATTTTGCTACTTACCTTAATTGATCTGTTTGAGAACAGTGAAGTAAAGGAAAACAGAATTTACATAACTCCTGAATTGGTTGGCTTGTTTAAAGAAACTTTCTCTCTTCTTGTAAGGACGGCTCACAAATCTGAATTCTCACTTCCTTTTTATCATTTATCAGGAGAAGGTTTTTGGGCTGTAAATACTAAGAGCGGAACTAAGTTAAACTTACATATCAAAAGTATAAGCACACTTGATGAAATTGTTGATTATGCTTATTTCACTGATGATCTGTATTTGTTACTTATAGATCAAGAGTGTCGAAACATTTTGAAAACGGCTTTACTCGACCACTACTTTTCAGAAACCAAAACTGATTACTTAAAAGTAAAACAAGGAGGCTACATCCGGAATCTTCAAAGTTATCTGCTGAATGAATCAACCGTTGAATACAAGATAAATTCAGCGGAAACAGATGAAGAAGAGCAGTTTATACGCGGCGGATTATTTAAAAAGCTAGTGCCTCAGGTTTATAATCATACATGCAGTATGTCAGGAATGAGGTTAGTTTCAAGTCATGGTTTTTCAATGATTGATGCCTGTCATATCGTACCTTTCAGTTTGAGTAAAGATGATAAAATTACCAATGGTCTAGCACTCTGCCCTAATTTGCATCGTGCCTTCGACAGAGGCCTGATTACAGTTGATGTTAATTTGAAAGTTTTGGTTTCTGATACTTTAGCAGAAGATACCGCAAATAACTATGCGCTCCACCACTTAAAGGGCAAGCCCTTAAATTTACCATTCGGAGCAAAACACTACCCAGCCTCTGCCAATTTAGCCTGGCACAGAGAAAATGTTTTTAAAGGTAGATACCGTTAATCAATTGCCAGTTCTATAACAAGATATGCTACCGAACCGATAAGTAGTAAAGCAAGTGCAATGTTTGGAGTCATACACAATTAAAATTTAGATCAATAAAAAACCACAAATTACACTCTTATTAACTAACTGGTTTCCAAAATGTTTAGCAAAAAAAGCTGGTTATAATAAAGTGTAATCATTACCTCCACCCCATGACAAAACAAGACCGCTATACCCCAACTGTAAAGCAAACTTTCAACGCCTACCTGGATGGCATTATTTCCGGCGAGGAGTTACTGATAAAGCTGCGTGAAATAGAAATGCAGCTGATGTCGGATAACGATACCGATGACGAAGAACTTGATTTTACTTCCGGCAAAGGACTATGGATACGCTTTTTTGAAGGCGATGCCGACGGGCTCACCCTACCCGAAATAGAAAAGGACCTGCGCAACCCCGACCACCCGAACTATAAGATTTTACGCCACGGCATAGCCATTGGTCTGGCAAATGACGAACTGGAAGTCTATTTTGAATAAGTTGGCTGCAGCACATGTGTGGCAGTTTTACCAGTTTCCGTTTGCAGGTAAATTGAAACGACTTATAACTATAAATTTCGTATCTTTAGCTAAACTATAAATCAAAACTCCCATGGCAAAGTCACAGGACGCAAAAAAAGAAGCGAAGAAAAAGCCTGCTAAAACCGATAAGGAAAAGAAAGCAGCCAAACTGGAAAAGAAAAAGAACAGCTACGATTAAGCCACGCCGCTTAACCAACTTGTACAGCATACAACACATCAGGCAAAAGCAGCTTACGTTATAGTTGGCTGCTTTTGTTTTTATAAGGCTGCTGGCCACAGCGGTAATTTCTGAGCACACGGCTACAGCCAACTATAGATTTAGCCCTATATTTACAGGAAATTACGCGGCAGGCAATACCGGCAGCCTGCTTAAACCGACACAACAAACAACCTATATGAGCAAATTATTCATCAACAGCCTGGCGGAACTAACGCAGTACGAAGGCCAGGAAATGGGCGTATCGGAGTGGCACACCATTACACAGGAGCAGATAACCAAATTTGCCGACGCCACCCTGGACCACCAGTGGATACACCTGGATGCAGAGCGGGCCAGAACAGAAACACCCTTTGGCGCAACTATAGCCCATGGTTACCTGACCGTGTCGCTACTCCCCTACCTGTGGCACCAGATCGTGGAGATCGGCAACCTGAAAATGCAGGTAAACTATGAGATCGAAAACCTGCGGTTTAACCAGGCAGTAACCGTAAACAGCGAAGTGCGCCTGCGTGCTAAAATGCTCTCGGTAAAAGACCTGCGCGGCATTGCCAAAACACGTATCGAAGTAACCCTTGAAATAAACGGCAGCAAAAAACCAGCGTATACCGGCATCATCACATTCCTGTATCATTTTAACGCCTGAGCTATAGTTTAACCGGCTTTACAGCCACCACCCAACAGAACTACCACAACCGGAGTATACCAACTATGGAGCAAGAAAACCTGAACGAGTGGAACGAGGAGCGCTACCGCGAACTGAACAGTTATTTCCGGGTGCGGATACAGGTGCTTGTGGATTCGGACCCGTACATCCGCGACATGGTGCAACAGGGCAAAAGCCTGCAACTGAACGACCTGATCAGCCAGTTATCGGAAGATGACCAGGAACTATGGCACGAGTTTATCCGGCTGGATGCTATAAAGCTGCACCACGACATGCAGAACCACCTGGAGGGCCGCGGCACACCTTATAATCCACGCGACGGTTTCAGCAGTACCACCGACGACGATGATGAAGATGTACCGCCCGTGTGGTAAGCACCTGGGGCGCAGCAAAACGGGTTTACCTCAGAATTATAATTGCTCAGGATTAAAAACTTTTTGGCGCTTTGCCGTTTATACCATAGGCTATAGTTGATAAGGTGTTATTATATTATAAAATACAGATATTAAGAACTGGTCTGATTTCATTTTAATACATTTTTGCATAATTTCGCCTTATTAAAAGAGACACAACAACGGACATAAACTAATCGAAACAATGTCAGATTTCGCTGAAATTATTTTAGAGGGTAAATCCTATAAAATGCCTATTGTAGTAGGTACCGAAGACGAAAAAGCAATTGATATAAACAACCTGCGTGCCGAGAGCGGCTACATTACGCTGGACTCAGGTTATAAAAATACGGGCGCTACCGAAAGTGCTATCACGTTTCTGGATGGTGAAGAAGGTATTCTGCGTTACAGAGGCTACCCGATCGAACAGCTGGCAGAGAACTCAAACTTTATAGAAGTAGCGTATCTGCTGATCTACGGCAAACTGCCAACCGCCCAGGAACTGGATGATTTCAGCAACTCTATTAAAATGCATACCCTTGTAAACGAGGATATGCGCAAGATACTGGATGGTTTCCCGTCTGCAGCTCACCCAATGGGTATTCTGTCTGCCCTGGTTAGCTCGCTTACCGCTTTCTATCCGGAGTCGCTTAACCCGAACCAGAGCACCGAAGAACTTAACCTGTCGATCATCCGCCTGATGGCTAAAATGCCAACAATAGCAGCCTGGTCATACAAGAATTCTATCGGGCATCCGGTTAACTACCCTAAGAACAAGCTGGACTACTGCTCCAACTTCCTGCACATGATGTTTGCCTACCCTACCGAAGATTATGAGATCAACCCGGTAGTTGTAGATGCCCTGAACAAACTGCTGATCCTGCACGCTGACCACGAGCAAAACTGCTCTACATCAACTGTGCGTCTGGTAGGTTCAGCTAACGCAAGCCTTTACTCTTCTGTATCTGCAGGTATTTCTGCACTGTGGGGCCCGCTGCATGGTGGCGCTAACCAGGCTGTGATCGAGATGCTGGAAGAAATTAAAGCAGATGGCGGCGACTCTAAGAAATTCATCGAGAAAGCAAAAGACAAGAACGATCCGTTCCGTCTGATGGGCTTCGGTCACCGTGTGTACAAAAACTTTGACCCACGCGCGAAGATCATCAAAAAAGCAGCTGATGAAGTACTGACTGCCCTTGGCGTGAAAGACCCGATCCTGGACATTGCCAAAGAGCTGGAAGAAGCAGCCCTTACTGATCAGTATTTCGTGGAGCGTAAACTATACCCTAACGTAGACTTCTACTCAGGTATCATCTACCGCGCCCTTGGCATCCCGACAGATATGTTCACTGTGATGTTTGCCCTTGGTCGTCTGCCAGGCTGGATCGCACAGTGGAAAGAAATGCGTGAGCAGAAAGAGCCGATCGGCCGTCCGCGCCAGGTTTACACCGGCGAAACAGAGCGCAACTACGTGCCAATGAACAAGAGATAACCGTATCTGATACAAATAGGGAGGCTGGTCTGAAAAGATCAGCCTTTTTTGTTTTAAGCGGGATTTGGCATAAGCTATAGTTTCAGCTATTGTTCTATAGTTGCGGTTGGTCCAACCACCCCTGCCCCTCCTTATCTAAGGAGGGGAACTCTGAATTTGCCATCCCTAAACTATAGTTCTATAGTTACAGCCTGTGAACAGGACAGGTTTACCTGTCCCTTCGGAACTATAGTCACGAGTAAAACCGATCTGCTCTACCCAAGAGCAAGTACAGAAACTATAGCAATAGCCTAGCTATCGAATTGATCTCAGTCTTTGGGTTGAGCGCCTTGTAGATTTCCGGTGCCGAAAGGCATTGCGAGGTACGAGCAAAGGGAATGTACACCGCGCGATGCCCGAAGACGGGGCATCCGGGCCCAGGAGGGAGCCAAACAAACTATAAAACGATGGGTGATTAGAGCTCCCAGGATTAGAGGAAACTATAGTACAACGGCTTGTTCCCAGCAGTAGGCAAAGGCAACTATAGAACTATAGCTTATTGAACTATAGTCTGAGATAGATTTCTCGCTACACTCGAAATGACAAATATGGATTATTGGATCCATAAGATGTCTCGACTGCGCTCGACATGACAAAGAAATAACTATAGCTTAACAAACTATAGCCAGCGTTCTTGGTAAACCTATCCTTGTCGGGATAGCTTAATCAGGAGACTAAACACTGCACTAAGTTACGAACAGGATACCCACGCCAGCAGCAAAACGTAGAACAGAAACTATAGCTAACTATAAAACAATTTGGAACACAGCAGAAGCCTCAGACTTTACAAAATCTGCATCTCAATCCTTCTATTAAACTGGCGGTTCTCTTCAGAAGTGTTGGGCTTGACTGGCTTTGTCTCCCCGAAGCCTTTGTAACGGATACGATTAGACGCAATACCATGCGCAACTAGATAATCTGTTACTGCTTTCGCCCGCTTTTCAGACAGGACCTGGTTGGCAGCATCAGAACCTACGTCGTCGGTATGGCCGGTAATCTCTATTTTAACATCCTTGTTCTGGCGCATAAAGCTGATGAGTTTATTCAGCTCCGTCTCAGACTTTTTCTCCAGGTTGTACTTGGCACTCGGGAAAAACAGATTATTTAGCACGACAGCTGCACCGGTTTTAATGGGTTTCAGGTAAACATCCAGTGCCACCGGCGACAGGTTCTGACGGGAAGTATAGTCGAAGCTGAGGCTGTTCATTAAAAACTGTGGCGCGTTTACAAATAGGGCATATTGTTTTCCCTCGGTCAGCACAACAGTATACTCGCCACTCACTTTATCCGACTGTACCTGCTGCACCAGCGAGTCGGCCACAACATCGTATAGTTGCACGGTGGCGCCCAGCGGCTGTTTTGTATCGGCGTGATATACGCGGCCCTGCGCATAGGTGCTTTTACCTTTAGCCTTCCAGACAGGCGGCACATCCAGCGCAAAAAGCTGCACGGTTGAGGCACCGGCATCGGTTACCATGCTGCGGGCATAAAAGCCAAGCTTGTTATCCGGCGTAATATAAAGGGAGCTCTCGTCGGCGTGTGTATTTAATGGGTAGCCCAGGTTTTCGGGTTGCTGCCATTGCTGCTTACCAGCCAGATCCGTTTTAAAAACATCCAGCCCACCCAAGCCCTGGTGCCCATCACTCACAAAATAAAGTGTAGCGCCACTCACGTGTATAAACGGCGCCAGGTCGCGGCCTTTGGAGTTTACTGGCTCGCCTAAGTTGCGCGGGGCCAGCCAAGTACCATCCTCGTTACGGGTTGTAACCCAGATATCCTCACGGCCAACGCCTCCACCGCGCACCGAACTGAAATACAACGTACGCCCATCGGCAGAAAGGCTCGGCTGCGACTCCCAGGCTTTTGAGTTAACGGTGTTGCCCATGTTCTGGGGTTTGCTCCATTCGTTGCCGGTGCGGTAAGATATGTACAGGTCGCAGTCTCCGAAGCTGTCGGGGCGGCTGCAGGAGGTAAACACTAATGTTTTACCGTCTCCGGAAATAGTAGCGGCGCCCTCGTTGGCTGGGGTATTTATAGTTTCAGAGATAGAGACCGGCGCCTGCCATTCATCTGCTTTGTTTTCACTGATCAGAATATTCTCATCATCGTCAGGGCGATGGCCTTTGCGGGCTGTAAAGATCAGGTACTTCTGGTCGGCAGTGGTGGATGGGAAATACTGCAACGGATTTTTGTTGATGCTTGCGGGCAGCTGCACCGAGGTAAACTCCACCGGATTCTGCATCGCTTTCACGGCATAATCGGCGGTCGCTAACTGGTCCTGCACATAGGCTACCTGCTTTGCGTTGCGGGGCTTCGCTTTCAGGAAAGCATCGTAATTTGTTTTGGCCTCCTGGTAATCGCCCCTATCGAAATACAGTTCTGCCAGGTCGAAGTAATAGTTGGCAAAGGCCGGGTTGTAGGGCATCAGCTTCAGTCCCTGCTGCAGTTGTTCGAAAGCAGCCCCTTTGTTGCCCATCATCTTGTTCAGGTTAGAGGCCTTCAAGTATGCTTCTGCAAAATTCGGATCTTTTTCTACGGCCTGCGCCAGTAACTCCAGTGCCTTCCCGAAATCTCTGGTACGGGCGTATTGGTCGGCTTTGAGGTACAGGTTTTCAGCTTTTTTAGAGCTGGTGGATAAGTTTTGCTGCTGGGCAACTACCGTTACAGAAACTATAAAACTCAGAAAAAGAGCGAGCAGGTTTTTAAGCATAGCTTGTTAAGGAATGTCCATGTATTTGTGCGTCTGCAACGACACACGCCACTGCGGATTTGATTTCACGTATTCTACTATGAGCGGCATTAATTGGTTGGCTTTGCTCCACTCCGGCTGCAGATAAAGTTTGGTTTTTGGCCCAACTTTAGCCGCGTGCTCTTCCGCCCACGTAAAATCGCTCTTGTTAAAGATAATAACTTTCAGCTCATCCGCATGCGGGTACACCGAATCGTGTGGAGCTTTAAACTTTTTAGGCGACAAACAGATCCAGTCCCAGTAGCCGCTCAAGGGGTAAGCGCCCGAGGTCTCGATCATGGTGCGCATGCCCTGTTCCTGCAGCTGGCTGGTGAGCGGGTTCAGGTTATACAGCAAGGGCTCTCCGCCCGTTACCACCACCGTCTTGCCCGGAAAAGGAGCAGCGGTTTCAACGATCGTTTCTACGGGTGTAAGCGGGTGTAATTCAGCGTCCCAGCTTTCTTTCACATCGCACCAGTGGCAACCTACGTCGCAGCCGCCCAGGCGTATAAAGTAAGCTGCTGTTCCTGTATTGCCTCCTTCGCCCTGTATGGTATAAAATGCTTCCATCAGCGGTAACTGGCTGCCATCTTTCGGCACCTGGTGTATAGAAGCGGTTTTGTATGTCTTTGTTGATTCCAATGTACTCTCTAACTTTAGCATCGCAACTATAGCCGATGCTCTTTCTTTTAAATTGCTATCTGCAACTACCGCAGAACTTGCAAAGGTAGCTAAAATTGCAACATGGTTTACAGTCCCTTCTGTTCCGTTGCTTGTGGTAATTGCTGTTGTTTGTTTGTGGTTTGAGGTATGTGAGGCCTGTAATTCTTACACTATAGTCATCCCGAGCATTCCTGAGACGTGAGTCGAAAAGAGCCAGCGTAGCTGTGAGGGATCGTATATGTCAAATAACCCACTATTGTCATTTCGAACAACGTGAGAAATCTATCTCAAACTATAGTTGATGCTCAAAAGCTATCCTCCTATAGTTGGCTTTGCCTACTGCTGGAACCAAGCCGTTGTTCAATAGTTTCCTCTAATCCTGGGAGCTTTAATAGCCTATAGTTTTATAGTTTGCTTGTCTCCCTCCCGGGCCGGGAGGCCCCGTCTTCGGGCATCGCGCGGTGTACATTTCCTTTGCTCCTACCGTCGCAATGCCTTGCGGCACCGGAAATCTACAAGGCGCTCAACCCAAAGACTGATATCAATTCGATAGCTGCTGTTTTGGCTATAGTTTGCTTAATATCTCTTGGTTGTAGCAGACCGGTTTTTCTCGTGGTTGTAAATCCGCAGGGACAGGTAAACCTGTCCTTTCTACTGCTGTAACTATAGAACTATAGTTGAACCTATAGCAGTATCAGAGTTCCCCTCCTTAGATAAGGAGGGGCAGGGGTGGTTGGACGACCAACCGCGACTATGAAACTACAGCCATTCCAACTATAACAATATCTCCAATCCTGAAAATCCTTTAATCCTGTAAATCCTGATTCAGACAAAACTTACTCTGCTGCTATTAAAAACTTGGTTTAAGTAAAAAGCCCTGTTGTGTTTCGCACAACAGGGCTTGAATTACCTGTAAAGCTATAGTTTAAACGTACACTTCCTGTTTGGCGGCGCGCAGGGTATTTTTCAGCAACATGGCAATCGTTAACGGGCCAACCCCACCTGGTACTGGTGTAATATAGCTGCACTTCGGAGCCACATTTTCAAAATCCACGTCGCCACGCAAACGGTAACCTGATTTACGGGATGCATCCGGAACGCGGGTTGTACCCACATCAATTACAACGGCACCTTCTTTTACCATGTCGGCTGTCAGCAGACCGGGCTGGCCAACGGCTATAATAATAATGTCTGCCTGGCGGGTATGATAGCCAAGGTCTACGGTATTGCGGTGACACAGGGTAACAGTTGCATTGCCGGGGTAGCCACCTTTCGCCATCAGGATGCTCATCGGCGTGCCCACAATATTGCTTCGACCGATTACAACACAATGCCGGCCGTTGGTCTCAATGTTATAGCGCTCCAGCAGCTGCAAAATACCATAAGGCGTGGCAGGAAGATAGGATGGCAGGTTTACGACCATACGGCCCACATTTATCGGGTGGAAACCGTCCACGTCTTTCCGAGGGTCAATGGCTTCGAGCACTTTCTGGGCGTTTATGTGGCGTGGCAGTGGCAGCTGCACTATAAATCCGTCTACTACATCGCTTTCGTTCAGTTCCTGTATTTTAGCCAGCAGTTCTTCTTCGGTCACATCGTCTTCGTAGCGGATCAGGGAAGAGCCAAAGCCTACGCGCTCGCAGGCCAGCACTTTGTTGGTAACGTAGGTTACAGAACCGCCATCATTACCTACCAGTATGGCCGCCAGGTGTGGCACCTTGCCGCCGTGTGCTTTTATCTCAGCTACTTCCGCAGCAATTTCTTCTTGTATCGCTTCCGATGTTCTCTTACCGTCGAGCAGGATCATAGTTTATGTGAATTATGAATGTTGAATTACAAATTAAGAATACTGTAACAGGTCTGTGTAGGAAACATGGACAAGGTTCTCCTCCTCTATCTGCAGCAAATCCCTGTAATGATTGCACTGATGCCGGAGCAGATCTTTACCAAGCGAACCTTCCAGATCAATTGCTTCTATCTCTAAAAACCAACCCAGGGACTCTATAAAATCGATATGAAACTTCACGTTCTCAACAAAAAAGATCCGCCGGGTTTTTCTTACCTGCATCAGCACACGTTGTTCGCCGCAGATCTGAGCTATAGTTTCAGCGCCCGGGTTTTTCAGATACAGGAGCACTTCTGTTTCGCTGGCATTTCCGGCTGCCTTCCGGTTATAGTGGATCAGTACATTCTCAATGTTTCCCTGCCGGTGCTTTAGCTTACCATAGTCTGTTTCATAGTAAGTATCCGTCTGTATATCCAGTCCGGCAAAATGGGCACCGTGCTCCAGCAGCGTAGCTTCTGCATTTGCTGGATCCGGACACCGGGCTTTTATGGTAATGTCTGCGTACAAAACTATAGTTTATTAAACCACAAGCCCCGGCGCGCAGGGGCACGTCGGGGCTTGTCTGGTTAGTCGAGTTTAAGCACGGCTAAGAAGGCTTCTTGCGGAATTTCCACGTTACCAACCTGGCGCATGCGTTTCTTTCCTTTTTTCTGTTTCTCTAAGAGCTTACGTTTACGCGAGATGTCACCGCCGTAGCACTTGGCCAGTACGTTCTTGCGCATGGCTTTTACCGTTTCGCGGGCGATGATCTTCTGCCCGATAGCTGCCTGGATGGCGATCTCGAACATCTGGCGTGGCAGCAGTTCGCGTAGCTTTTCGCACAGGCGCTTGCCCCACTCGTAGGCTTTGTCGCGGTGAACTATAGCCGAAAGCGCATCTACTTTCTCGCCGTTCAGCATCACATCCAGCTTCACCATGTTAGACTGGCGGAAACCGATCAACTCATAGTCCAACGAGGCGTACCCGCGCGAAATAGTTTTCAGTTTATCAAAGAAGTCGAATACGATCTCGGCCAGCGGCATTTCAAACGAAAGTTCTACCCTGTCGGATGTAAGGTAGGTCTGGTTTTTCAGGATGCCGCGTTTCTCCATACACAGCGTAATGATCGGTCCCACGTACTCGGCTTTGGAAATGATCTGCGCTTTAATGAATGGCTCCTCGATGTGGTCGATATAGTTTGGCTCCGGCATCTCGGATGGCGCGTTCACCTTCACCATTTCGTTTTTGGTAGTATAGGCATGGAACTGCACCGACGGAACAGTAGTGATCACCGTCATGTCGAATTCGCGTTCCAGACGCTCCTGTACGATCTCCATGTGCAGCATGCCCAGGAAACCGCAACGGAAACCAAAACCAAGTGCAGCAGAAGTCTCAGGCTCCCACACCAGCGAAGCATCATTCAGTTGCAGCTTTTCCATGGAAGCACGCAGTTCTTCGTACTCGCTTGTCTCTACCGGGTAAATACCGGCAAATACCATCGGCTTCACATCTTCAAAACCCTGGATGCCCTGCGCCGGACGGTCCACGTGAGTTATAGTATCGCCTACTTTTACTTCTTTGGCGTTTTTGATACCCGAGATCAGGTATCCCACATTACCGGCCGACATCTCCTGGCGCGCTTCCTGGTTCAGTTTCAGCACGCCAATCTCGTCGGCTTCGTAGGTTTTGCCCGTGTTAATGAACTTTACCTTCTCCCCTTTCTTCAGCGTGCCATTGTAGATACGGAAATAAACTTCGATACCACGGTAAGAGTTAAAAACAGAGTCGAAGATAAGGGCCTGTAACGGAGCCGCCGGGTCGCCTTTTGGTGCCGGAATACGCTCACAAATAGCATTCAGAATTTCTTCGATACCAATACCAGCTTTACCGGAGGCGTGAATAATGTCTTCGCGGTCGCAACCGATCAGGTCGATGATCTGATCCGATACCTCTTCCGGCATGGCATGTGGCAGGTCTATCTTGTTCAGTACCGGGATAATCTCCAGGTCAGAGCCGATAGCCAGGTACAGGTTGGAGATGGTCTGGGCTTCAATGCCCTGCGAAGAGTCCACGATCAGCAGTGCGCCCTCGCAGGCAGCAATGGAACGGGATACTTCATAGGAAAAGTCTACGTGGCCTGGTGTATCGATCAGGTTGAGCACATAGTCCTCTCCTTTATAGTTATAGTTCATCTGGATGGCGTGGCTCTTAATAGTAATGCCGCGCTCACGCTCCAGGTCCATGTTATCGAGCAGCTGGTTTTGCATCTCACGCTCCGCTACCGTGGAGGTAAACTCCAGCAGGCGATCGGCCAGCGTACTTTTACCATGGTCGATGTGGGCAATGATGCAGAAATTGCGAATGTTCTTCATAAGTATCTATACGAAAAACAAAGTTAAGAAGAATTGTGTTTGTTGCAGCCACCCAGCGTAAGATTTGGCTAAGATTTATGCGCTAAAAACATGTTGGTGCAACTATAGCATGGTCAGCCACAGGTTCCGGAAGCTGAAATCACCGGCAAAACGGCCCTGTACTTGCGGGGTAAACTCATCCAAAGCGCTATAAACTATAGTTTCTGCAACCTCGCCACGTATACAAAGCAGCATTACCGACCTTTATGCAAGAAAATAATAAAACAGAAACTGCCCCGGACGCTTCGGGCGAAATGGCCCGGGTTGTAGAGCGTAACATACTGGCCCTGCTGGAACGCAAAAGACAGGAAGACAAGGAAAGATCGAGAGAGAACAGGCTGGCTGATACCATTACCGGCTTTGTAGGCAGCATGAAATTCGTGTACATCCACATCGTTTTTTTCGGTGTCTGGATACTATGGAATACCGGTCTGTTAGGGCTGGAGCCTTTCGACCCTTCGCTTGTTGTGCTGGCCATGGTAGCATCCGTAGAGGCCATTTTCCTTTCTACTTTTGTGCTCATTAGCCAGAACCGCATGTCGGCGCAGGCCGATAAACGCGCCGAGCTGGACCTGCAGATCAGCCTGCTGACCGAACACGAGGTAACGCACCTGGTAAAACTCGTCAGGGCCATTGCCCATAAAATGGATATACAGGAATCGGCGAACCCGGAAATTGATGAACTGGAAAAAGATGTAGCCCCCGAAAAAGTGATGGATACGATGGAAAAACACCAGCAGCGGCTGAAAGAGGAAAACGGCAATAAACGGAAACTATAGCCACAGCACCTGCCATTAGCAGCGCAGACCGGCAATGCTGCAAACTATAAATCTTAACTTATAAATTATAATGAAATGTGGGCGCGCATTGCTTTATAGTCTGGTATGTTATGCTTAATTTTATAGGTAAATCTGCGCACTCTTATACCTAAACTCTACATGGCTGAAAAGCAAACTCACCCCCAACCGCTTAACAGAATTGCCGAACTGGAACAACAACTACAGGAATTGCAGGAAAAATGTGCGTTTCTGGAGAAAGTAGTGCACCAGGTTCCGGCCAATATCTACATCTCCGACCTGCAGGAAGGCCTTATCTGGTGCAACAAAACCAATGAGGAATCCCTGGGCTATACCCTGGAGGAAATACAGGAAATGGGCGGCATGGAGTATATGTATAAGATCGTGCATCCCGACGACCAGAACATACCGGACAACAGCATCACACACTACCAGAATTTTGACGGAGCTGAGTTTGGCGGCGTTTTCCGGGCACGGCACAAGGATGAGAAAGACTATAAATGGTTTATAGGCTGGGCCAAAGCTTTTCGGGTGGACGAATCGGACCAGGTAAAAGAACTGCTGTGCGTGGACGTGGACATGAGCCCCCGGATGAACACGGACAGGCAACTGGTGCAGGCCCTGCGCGAAAACCTGAAGCAAAAGAACAAACTCCTGATCCGATCGTTGCGCAAACGTGAACTGGAAGTGCTGGACCTGGTGTGCCGTGGCCTCAGCACCAAAGCCATTGCCGACAAACTATACATCAGCCCTAACACGGTAAGCACTCATCGCAAAAACATACAGCAAAAACTGGGCACCGTCAACGTAGCCGATCTGGTATCAGTGGGCAAAGAAGCAGGCCTGGGCTATCAATAAACCGTAAAACTTTCTGCAACTATACCTTTCTATTCAGCAGCCTAAACTATAGTTGTTGTTCTGTTTTGTATTGTCAGGGTTTCTATAGTTGCGTATACAACTATAGAAAATTAGCCAAATCCTGCCCATCCTTTAATCTTATAAATCTTAATCCTATCTTCGCATCATATTTTGATAAATCTTGTTACTAAAGTATGTCCATTACTAAAGTAGAACCATATAAGCCTGTCAACCATATCCGTATCGTGACAGCAGCTTCTCTGTTCGACGGCCACGACGCTGCCATTAACATCATGCGTCGTATCATACAGGCATCGGGCGCAGAAGTGATACACTTAGGCCATAACCGTTCGGTGCAGGAGATTGTGGATTGCGCCATTCAGGAAGATGCACAGGCTATTGCCATTACCTCGTATCAGGGCGGCCACATCGAGTACTTCAAGTATATGTACGACCTGCTGAAAGAGCGTGGTTGTGGTCATATCCGCATCTTCGGCGGCGGTGGCGGCGTTATCCTCCCAACCGAGATAGAAGAACTGCACGAATACGGCATTGCCCGTATCTACTCTCCGGACGACGGACGCGCAATGGGCCTGCAGGGTATGATCAACGATATGCTTGAAAAATGCGACTTTCCGACGGGCAATAACCTGAATGGCGAAGCGAAGCACCTGCGTGATAAGGATCCGAAAGCCATTGCCCGATTAATATCAGCTGCCGAGAACTTCCCGGAAGAAGCCCGATCCATACTGAACGAAGTAAAAGAGCAGGCCAAGGAAGTGAAGACGCCGGTGCTGGGTATAACCGGTACAGGTGGTGCTGGTAAATCATCTTTAGTTGATGAGCTGGTGCGCCGTTTCCTGCTGGATTTCCCGGAAAAGAAAATTGCCATCATCTCCGTAGACCCGTCAAAACGTAAGACTGGTGGTGCCCTACTTGGTGATAGAATTCGTATGAACTCGATCTCCAACGAAAGAGTTTATATGCGCTCGCTGGCTACCCGCCAAAGCAACCTGGCCCTGAGCAAGTATGTGCAGGACGCTGTAGATATCGTAAAAGCTGCTGACTTTGACCTGATCATCCTGGAGACTTCCGGTATTGGTCAGTCAGATACCGAGATCATCGAGCACTCGGATATGAGTTTGTATGTGATGACGCCGGAGTACGGTGCCGCCACACAGCTCGAAAAGATCGACATGCTGGACTTTGCCGATGTAATTGCTCTGAACAAATTCGACAAGCGTGGTGCCCTGGATGCCCTGCGTGATGTAAAAAAGCAGTACAAGCGCAACCACCAACTATGGGAAGTGAACGATGACGACATTCCGGTATTCGGAACTATAGCTTCTCAGTTCAACGACCCGGGTATGAACCGCCTGTACCGTGCAGTAATGGCGAAGATTACAGAGAAAACTGGTGTTGAGTTCGCATCTAACTTGCATACGTCGCAGGAGATGTCAGAGAAAGTATACATCATCCCTCCTGCCCGTACGCGTTACCTTTCTGAGATTTCGGAGACTATCCGCAACTACGACAAGTGGAGCAAGGACCAGGCAGAAGTAGCGCAGAAACTATACGGCATCAAGAAGTCGATTGAAGCAGTTCAGACTATAGAGATTGCCGATAAAGACCGTTTAGTAAAACAACTGGAAGAAGCTTACGCCGAAGTAGAACTGAACCTGGACGGCCAGAACAAGAAGATACTCGAGAACTGGAAAGACAAAGTACAGGCTTATAAGAATGAGTTCTACGTGTTCAAGGTACGCGACAAAGAACTGAAGATCAAGACGCACACAGAGTCGCTTTCCCATTTACAGATTCCGAAAGTTGCTACTCCTCGCTACGAAGCATGGGGTGACTTGCTTAAGTGGAACTTACAAGAGAACGTACCTGGCGAGTTCCCTTACACGGCGGGTGTGTTCCCGTTCAAGCGCGAAGGCGAAGACCCAACCCGTATGTTTGCCGGCGAAGGCGGACCGGAACGTACGAACCGTCGCTTCCACTATGTAAGTTTAGGCATGCCCGCCAAGCGTTTGTCTACAGCCTTCGACTCGGTAACACTTTACGGTGAAGACCCTGATTTCCGTCCGGATATTTATGGTAAAATTGGTAACTCTGGTGTAAGCATTTGCTGCCTGGACGATGCCAAGAAACTATACTCCGGCTTCAATCTGGCCGACCCAATGACCTCGGTTTCGATGACCATCAATGGTCCTGCGGCTATACTTACAGGTTTCTTCATGAATGCCGCCATCGATCAGCAGTGCGAACTATACATCAAAGAGCATGGCCTGGAAGAGGAGATAAACGCAAAGATTGAAGCGATCTATAAAGAGAAAGGTGTTGAACGTCCGAGATACCAGGGTGAGTTACCAAAAGGTAACGATGGCTTAGGTTTAATGCTACTGGGCGTTACCGGTGACCAGGTATTGCCTGCTGAAGTATATGAGCCGATTAAAACACGTACGCTGGCAGCAGTGCGCGGTACCGTACAGGCGGATATCCTGAAAGAAGACCAGGCACAAAATACCTGTATCTTCTCTACCGAGTTCTCGCTCCGTTTGATGGGCGACGTGCAGCAGTACTTCATCAACAAGAACGTGCGCAACTTCTACTCGGTTTCTATCTCCGGTTACCACATTGCAGAAGCAGGTGCCAACCCAATCTCGCAGCTGGCCTTCACACTGGCCAACGGCTTTACTTTCGTAGAGTATTACGTGAGCCGCGGCATGGACATCAACAAGTTTGCTCCAAACCTGAGCTTCTTCTTCTCTAATGGTATCGATCCGGAGTATGCGGTAATCGGCCGTGTGGCCCGTCGTATCTGGGCAAAAGCGATGAAGCACAAGTATAACGCCGATGCCCGTTCGCAGATGCTGAAGTACCATATCCAAACGTCTGGCCGTTCGCTGCACGCACAGGAGATCGACTTCAACGACATCCGTACGACGCTGCAGGCTCTCTACGCGATTTACGATAACTGTAACTCGCTTCACACCAACGCTTACGACGAGGCCATTACAACGCCAACCGAAGCTTCCGTACGTCGTGCGATGGCGATCCAGTTGATTATAAACCGTGAGCTGGGTCTGGCGAAGAATGAGAACCCACTGCAGGGCTCGTTCATCATCGAAGAACTGACAGACCTGGTGGAAGAAGCTGTACTGGCAGAGTTTGATAGAATAACGGAGCGTGGCGGTGTATTGGGTGCGATGGAGACGATGTACCAGCGCGGTAAGATTCAGGAGGAAAGCCTGTACTACGAAACGCTGAAACATACGGGCGAATATCCGATCATTGGTGTGAACACCTTCCTGTCGTCGCAGGGCTCTCCTACTGTTATTCCGCAGGAAGTTATCCGTGCTACCGAAGAAGAAAAGCAATACCAGATATCCATGCTGCAGTCGCTGCACCAGCGTAATGCGGATAAGTCTGCGGAAATGCTGAAGCGCATTCAGCAGGTAGCAATCAACAACGGCAACATTTTCGAAGAGATGATGGAGACGGTGAAATTCTGCTCGCTGGGCCAGATCACCAATGCATTGTTTGAAGTTGGCGGACAGTACCGCAGAAACATGTAACCTATAGTTTGAGCTATAGCTGAATATTAAAAGGAGCCGGTGAAAACTGGCTCCTTTTTTGTTATCATCAAAGCCAGACTATAGTTAAAACAGAATTAACAATTTAGTTATATTTCACAGACAACCTTACCTGCCGGTACACGTTACTACGGGTAACTAACCCTTTACATTTCCAGATCCATGAAGCGCATATCAACTATATCATCGTTGTTGCTGATAGGCACAACGTTCGGCTTTCTGATGAAAGGCTGGCTGACTCCACACGACTTACAGATAGATCTATCAGATGAGGACGTTCACTTGTATTTATAAACAGATTACAATTTAAACAAGCGGAAGCGGACCACCCGGTTCGCTTTTGTCGTTTATATTCAGATTAGGTTTAAAACTCCAATCCTTCTACTTTTATACTTTCTTACACACAGAAACAAAACATGACATTACAAGAAAAGATCAGCTACATTATTGGCCGCGACATGGCGGGTAACCTTAAAAAACAAGGCATAGATGTAAACCCGGATGCTTTTATAAAAGGCATGAAAGAAGCCATTGAAGGTAAGCCTTCAACGTTATCGCAGGCAGAAGTACAGGAAGCCATGATGCAGCTTCAGCAGGAAATGGGCGCAAAACAAGGCGCTGCTGCCTCAGAGAACAAGCAGGCCGGCGAAGCGTTTTTAGCTGAAAATAAAAACAAAGAAGGTGTAAAAACATTACCAAGTGGCCTGCAATATGAAGTGCTGAAAGAAGGATCTGGTAAATCACCATCTGCTTCTGATAAAGTAACAACGCACTACCATGGCACGCTGATCGATGGTACTACTTTTGACTCCTCTTACGAGCGCGGTCAGCCTGCTACGTTCCCGGTAAACGGCGTTATTGCTGGCTGGACAGAAGCACTGCAACTGATGAAAGAAGGTGCCAAGTGGAGATTATACATTCCTTCTGACCTGGCGTATGGCTCTCAGGGCGCAGGCGACGTGATCGGGCCAAATGCAGCGCTGATCTTTGATGTGGAACTGATATCAGTTCACTAAAATAGACGGCTTAGCTATAAGGCAAAAAAGGAGTCCCGGCTATAGTTTAGCCGGGACTCCTTTTTTATAAGCTATAGTTTGTTGTGTTTATGCTGTTTCGCTGCCGGAGTGCATCTCATTAAGCCAGCGCAGGCATTCTTCGTAATATAAAAAATGTTCTAAAATCAGCACTTTATCTCCGTAGATCATATCATCGCCGTCCAGATCATGTATCAGACTTTCGTAAAAATGAACCGGAAGGATAACAGCCACAAAAACATCCTGGTTAAGCAAGCGGAGCGCTCTCGGGAAAATGTGTTTGAATACCCACTTCTGGTCCTCCTTTTTTATAGTGTCCCGGTGCTGCAGATCGAGCACCCAGCGGGTGGGCTTAAAGAACTGTACCAACCGTAGAATGTAAGTGTAACCGTTGCGCAGCTCACTGGTATCTACTGTCCCCTCCCATCTTATATTGAGTACTTCTGCTACTGTGTCGTAGTGCACAGCTAAATTTTGCGACAACTGTACGTGCTCCGGTGTAACCGCATATTGCTGCAGCCCATGTGCTATAAAAGTATTTGTCATGCCCTGGCTAATCGTTAAACTGACTTAAAAAGAGATACTGGTGCGGTTCGCTAATCTACTACTGCAAAGATGCGGCCATAATAGTTAACAAACAAGATTAAATTAAATCTAATCAATACAAATTGATTGTAAAACTTGTTTAAACAACATTTATGTAACGCCACATACAGGCTACTTATTGTACTGAAAGACAGTGAGATTGGGCTGTAGCCGCAATAGCAGAACAAAAAACTGGTTAGCCCGTTCTAAAATGCAATTATTTAAACAAGCTAAATTGTAACGCTATGGCCGATAATCACAACGAAGGAAGCAGATTCCTGCAGAGTGTACACCAGTATTTCGACAATGCAGCCCGCTACTCCGGACTTTCTTCAGGTATACTTGCTCAGATTAAGGTATGTAACAGTGTATATAAAGTGTCTTTCCCGGTTGAAATAGACGGAAAGATAGAAGTGATAGAGGGTATTCGTGTACAGCACAGCCACCATAAACTACCCTCTAAAGGCGGTATACGATTTAGTATGCAGGTTGACGAAGATGAAGTAAAAGCTTTGGCTACCCTGATGACCTTTAAATGCGCTGTAGTGGATGTGCCCTTTGGTGGCGCAAAAGGAGGCGTTAAAATTAACCCACGCACCAGTTCTGTAAAGACCCTCGAGAAAGTAACCCGCCGCTATGCAGCCGAGCTCATTAAAAAGAATCTGATCGGTCCTGGCATGGATGTACCGGCTCCGGACTATGGCACCGGCAGCCGTGAGATGGCCTGGATAGCAGATACCTACCAGGCACTGAAGTACGGTGAAACCAATGCGCTGGGCTGCGTAACGGGTAAGCCTGTGGGCCAGGGTGGCATTCGCGGCCGAGCCGAGGCAACAGGGCTTGGCGTTTATTTTGGAATCAGAGAGGCCCTTGCCGATAGTGAACTGTTGAAAGGCAAGAATCTGAGCGGTAATACCATGCAAGGCAAACGGATCATCGTCCAGGGTCTTGGGAATGTGGGGTACAATGCGGCTTATTTCTGCCAGCAGGACGGCGCGGTAATTATAGGTATAGCTGAACGCGAAGGTGGCATTTACAATGCGGATGGCATTGATGTGGAGGACGCATTTAAGCACCGCAGCGAAACAGGCTCTATTCTGAACTATAAGAATTGCCGCAACATAGAAAACTCCGCCGAACTGCTGGAAACAGAATGCGATATCCTGATACCGGCGGCTCTTGAAAATCAGATTAACCAGGAGAATGCTGGCAGGATAAAAGCCAAGATCGTAGCGGAAGGTGCCAACGGACCGGTAACCAAAGGAGCAGAAGAGATTTTACTGGCAAATGGTATTGTGGTTATTCCGGATCTGTACCTGAATGCAGGAGGTGTAACGGTATCTTACTTTGAATGGCTGAAAAACCTGTCGAATGTGCGTTTCGGGCGGATGGGCAAGCGTGCAGAGGAAGCGAGCTACAGAAGGCTGGTCAACGCCATCGAATCATCATCCGGCAAAAGCCTGTCGGCACAGGAGAAGGCCATGCTTACGCAGGGAGCGGATGAAGTAAGCCTTGTTCGGTCGGGCCTCGAGGATACCATGATAAATGCCTACCACGAGATACGGGAAATCATGCACCAGAAAGGAATCAGTGATATGCGGACAGCTGCTTTCCTGACAGCTATTGAAAAGATAGGGGTAAGTTACGAAGCCCTCGGAATTTTCCCGTAAACTATAGCGGGAACAAAAGCCTAAAGCTGAGAAATGGTCGGGAACATAATAGCATCCCGGCCTTTTTTTTCACTCTCCAGCCACAGAATAGCCTCTGCCCTATCGGTAAAATAGTTGAAGTGGATAAAGCTGTGCTCGGCAGGTTCGGTAGCGGTATAGTTGGTAACTATCGCTTTAAAATGATCTTCGGAGAAAACTACGGCTACAAAAAAATCTTCCTGAATGGTATCGTGTACCTTGCTGTAGTAATGGTTGTTCAGCCACGCCTCCTGCTCACGCTCCAGCGGGCCGGAAAGTGTTAGGTCGGTACAGTATAGTTTTACCTTTACCTGTTCCTGCACAAAAGCCAGGCCCTGCAGGTAAGTCTCAACAAAAACAGCATCTGTTGGTCTGTTTTTCCAGATCACCTGTAATATCTCCAATTCGGAGTTGTATACAATTTCAGAACAAGCTGTAGAATGAACTACCATGCCTATGTGCGCGTAATTTTCAGAATTTGCACGAAATATATACAATTTAAAACCAATAACAAAAATATAAATTGTATTTGATAAAGAATAGAACGTGCTATATATTCTGAATCGGCAATAAATTCAAAATTAGATTTTAATAAAATCCCGATTAAATTTCACAAAAGCATAAATGGATAAGGTAGGATGGTATTTAGCGTTTAATTAATTGCTACAGCATACCTTCTCTGCATGTTATGCCGCATTCCTTACCAGTTCAAGTAGAACACTAATTGAGTTGTCGGTTTACTTTACGTTCAGAAATAGTGAAAATAAAAAAGGAGAAGCACGGCCAGTAAAGTCTATGCTTCTCCTTTCAGCATTATAGTATAATCGGGTGTTTAAGCTCCTTTAATACCTAACCACTTATTGTAGATTTCAAGCTGAGCACTTGTAGGCTTTTCTATTTTTTCGAATTTATACCGAACGCGTGTATCCTTCAGCACTTTTACAGGTACTATCTGTAAAATACCATCACGGGAGATCAGCACCTCAAGTTCATCACCGGGCTGCACACCGCCTACATAGCGATCGATGTCGTTGCCCACACGGTAGCCGTTTATAGCTATAACTTCATCTTTTACGTTCAGGCCGGCTTCGTAGGCGCTGCTGCCACGGGTTACCCCTGTTATGGTCAGGCGTCCGTCGTTAAAGGATGTGGTTGCCCCCCAGCTTCCGCTCACGTTCTGTTCGTTCAGGTTAACCAGGCGGAGCCCGGCAGCATTAAAGTACTTGTTATAGTCCGGGGTGCTGGTGCCATGTACATAGTCTCTGAAAAAAGCATCCATGCTGTGGCCTGCGGCCTGCTCAATGGCTGCCTGAAACTCTTTCTCCGTAAAGCCCCTGTCCAGCTGCTTATAGTAGCGGTTGTACATGCTGCGCATCACATCGTCCAGGCTCTTGGCACCGTTCGTGCTTTTCATGATCTCCATGTTCAGCAACTGGCCAAGTACACCGCCTTTGGTGTAGTAAGATACTTCCGCGTTGTTGGAGTTCTCGTTCTGGCGGTAGTATTTTATCCAGGCATCGAAGCTGGATTCGCTCACAGACTGTACTTTGTTGCCCGGTGTGTTCTCCACGTTGCTGATGCTTCCGGCCACCACATCCAGGTAGCGTTGCTCCGGCATCAGGCCAGCCCTGCGCACGATCAGGTCATCGTAATAGCTGGTAATACCCTCCGATACCCAAAGCAGTCGGGTATAGTTCTCTTCGTTGTAATTAAATGGACCAAGTGGGGCAGGACGCAGGCGCTTTACATTCCATAAATGGAAATACTCATGGGCTACCAGGCTCAGGAAACCAGTATAACCACTTTCGGTGCCATAGTTAAAACGGCTCGTCTGTAGGGTGGTTGAGTTAAGGTGCTCCAGGCCGCCCCCGCCGCGCTGCAGGTTATGAACTATGAATACATAACGGTCTATCGGTAGTTCGCCCATAATGGCTACGCTCTCTTCTACTACACGCTTCATGTCTTTCATCAGGCGTTCCGGCTCATAGTTGCCGTCGCCGTACATAGCTACTTCGTGCGGCACGCCATTTACTTCAAACGTATATACTTCGTGGTTACCAATTTCCAGCGGCGAATCAGCCAGTACGTCGTAGTTCGGGAAAGTGTAGGTAAACTTGCTCACCTGCTTAAGGCCTGTTGCTACCTTGCCAAAGCTCTTATGTGGCACCACTGTCAGGGTACCGGCTTGTTTTTCATAGCCCTCCGGGTACATAAACATACTGGTACCGTTTACATAGCCGTGTGTTGCATCCAGATAGCTGGTACGCACACTCAGTTCGTAGGCGTATACCTTATAGTTTACTGTTACTTCTGAAGCCCTGTTGCTATACACCCGCCAGGTGTTTTTATCGATCTTCTCAGAGCGCAGTGCTTTACCAGCACCGTCAGTAGCGTTAAAGCCTTCCACATTTTTGGCAAACTCCCGCACCAAGTATGAGCCCGGTGCCCACACAGGCATGGTAAAATCGATGTACTTTTTACGGGCACCCTCTAAGGTAGCGCTCACTTCAAAATAATGGGTGTGAGGTTCCGGCATCTCAAGTTTATACTTAAGTTCTGCCGCCATTGCCGGCGCTATACCTGCCAGCACAAAAAATAGAAAGAATAGTAAGGTTTTTTGTAGATGGTGTTTTGAAAGCATGTGTTAGGTTTAGATTTTGTTTAACAAGCATGTTACAACAATTATGCTTTTTTTCAAAATCTAAATCCCTGGCCTCCTATCCTGCCTTGCTCAGGCGCTGGTTACGCAGCCAGTCTTCGGCCTCCGGCAGTTGACAGAAGGTATTAATAATGATGAAGGAATTATAGCTTTTCAGGCCATAGTCTCCTACTTCTTCCAGCATGCGGTGGTAACATTCTTCTGATACGATAACTGCAATGTAATGCTCGTGCCCCAGCATCATCAGTTGCGGAAAGAACTGCACCTGCAGCCAGGTCTCCTCTCTTTCACCCAACGCATCCAGAGCTCTGAAGTCCAGCAGCCATGTGTTTACCGGATGTTTTTTTACATAGGCAAGGGCCTGTAACAGGCCAGTCTTAAAAGCTTCAAATTCAGGTTCAGACAAGCACTCCATACGAACCCACTCACCGCTCTCAGGCAGGGTTACCTCAACAGACGATGAACGATAAAGCTTCATTTTGATGTTACTACTAAAAGTATATTTCAAATTTATAAATATTTATTCCTATTTAAGTAATAATGTAGCCACATTTGTTCACTATAAGGCCTGAAAGGTGGTAAATACCCGAATTGATAGGGTGAAGGCTGGTTTTAGGAAGGTAAAGGCAACAAGGTAGCTAACGAAGTGCTACGCTAAAGTGAATGGCATGATATTGGCAACCAACAGGATACGCAAACTATGTTAACTATGAAAAGAAACCTGATTTTATTCATTTCCCCGGTATTAGTGTTAGTTGTGTTACTGGCTACAGGTTATAAACTTTACACACCAAATGTGGCACACCCGACAACCAATGTTATAGCAGTAGCAGAAAAGTCCGAAAAGGTACAGCACGCTGATGACAAATGGGTAGCGATACCAGCCAAAGGACAACCAGGCAACTATAGCACAGCAGAAGCTGCGGAAATTCTGCAGTATGCCAACAGCCTGATAGGTTCCCCCTACCAATATGCCGGAATTACACCTGCCGGGTTCGACTGCTCCGGGTTTGTAACGCACGTGTTCGATAGATTTGCCATGGATATTCCCCATTCCTCATCGTTACAGGCAAGTGAAGGCATAGCTGTTGCCAAAGACGAAGCCGCTCCGGGCGACCTTGTTATTTTTACCGGTACGGATGAGACAGACCGCACGCCCGGGCATGTGGGCATTGTTATCTCTGAGCCCGGCGATACCATTTCGTTTGTACATGCTTCCTCTAATGGCGGCGTAAAGATCAGCAAAGTGCAGGGTACAAGATATGATATCCGCTTTCTGGAAGTGCGCCGGGTACTATAGCCTGTAGGCCAACCATAAAACATTAAGGATTTTTCGCGTACATAGCATTATACCAGCAAAACTGCGGCTATGCACTCCTACGTCATCAATTCTGTAAATGCGCTAATACTTATAGTTGCCGGGCTTACGGTTTACTTTATACACCCGCAACAGCCTCCGGTAGCCCTGGTAGCTCCCGGGCTTGGCCTTATGCTGCTGGCCTGTACTTACCATTTGCGCAAACACAACCAGTTTGTTACCCATACGGTTACGGCGCTAACGCTGCTGGCAGCTATAGTTGTAATTTTCAGGTTAAATGCCGGCGGCGAGCGCTGGGATACGCGCTATTTGCTGTTACTGCTGATGGGGCTGAGTTGTATAGTAGCGGTAGCGGTTTTTATAGGCAACTTTCTGCGGGAGCGCAGGACGCGCAACAACACGATTTACAAAGATGATCTGTAACTATAGCCGGCTGAAAAGCAAAACACCTGATGTAGCCCGTCAAGTTACACCAGGTGTTTCAGAATCCTAAAAAGTCTTAACAAGCGGCTTCCTGTTGTTCAGGTTACCATCCGAAGACCTTGAGTAATATTAAGCTGTGCAAACAGCAAAAATCCCGTTTACGAAGCCGACTCACTGTTTAGGTGAATGCAATTACTTAGGCTCGTTAAAACTTGTTTGGGATTAGACATTTGTACCTCCTTTCTCTATAGTCCGACATAAACCCTGAACCTTCGACCAGATGTTGAATAAGGTGGTCAGACCAGAGCCGTAGCACTCGCTACATTTACTTCTTATTAAAGGTAAAATAACGGCATTAAGTTCACAAGGTTTTTATTATTTTTTTAATTCTGCCAAACTGTTTTATCTGTCCGGAAAGGCAGCAAAACCGCCTAAAACAACTATAAACCGCACTTACCACCTACAATACACTGATACACAACAAACTATAGTTTGGTATTCTTTTATAGTAGGTGCCGGTAGCAGCATAACAGGCACAGCATTTGAGTAAAGCCAACTATAAGTTGCATTGCAGCTATGTGTTTTAAATCAAAAGTTTTTTATTATTTTTAGTATCAGTATCTAACAAACAACTAACCGATCATGAAAAAGAACCTGCTCGCTCTGGCCGTACTCATGCTGCTAAGCACCTACGCATGGGCACAATCCCTGTCGCCGATTGGCGTCTGGACAAACGAAGAAGGTAAAGCCCGCTTCGAAATTTACAAGTGTGGCGATAAGCTTTGCGGTAAGATTATTACCCTGAAAGAGCCGCTAAGAAACGGAAAACCAAAGCTGGATGAAAATAACCCGGACAAAAAACTCCGTACCCGCCCGCTGCTTGGCCTGGATTTTATGAAGGGGTTTGAGTACGAAGGCGACAACAAGTGGGATGATGGCACTATTTACGATCCGGAAAGCGGCAAAACCTATTCCTGCTACATGAAGATGACCGGCAAGGACAAAATGGAAGTGAAGGGCTACATCGGTATATCGCTGATCGGCAGAACCCAGAACTGGACCCGCGTTAAGTAACACACTACGCAAAAAAAAACGGCTGGCATCAGATGCCAGCCGTTTTTTTTTAACCCTTTACCACACTTTTAACTTCAGAAAGCGGCAAAAGGTTGTGCAGTGCTTTAAAAAACCTGTTCAATTTTATATTCCTGCCCCCTGAATTCGAAGCTGTCGCCGGCAGTTTTACCGGCCATTGCTTTAAACACCGGCGACATGCCCGAGATAGCAAAATAGGTTTCGCCATCCACTTCGATCTGCCCCAGGCTTACACCTATAAAATAATTTTGCAGGCTGGTATGTACCACGGCCCCAAATGCTACTTCCTTGTTCTCGCGGGTGGCGTTAATGCGTTTCAGTACGCCCATAGTCGTAATCAGTTCATCCAGCTGGCGGGCAAACATATCACGTTGTATCTGGCAGGCTTCTCTGAACGACTCAAATTTGTCCTCTATTGCGCCCTGGTGCTCGTTGGCACTCTCCTGTGCATCGTCCATGGCATCTTTTGCAGCTTTGATCTGGGTGTTCAGCATTTTGGTGCATTCCTGCAGCAGCCGTTTTTTTAGTTCTAATTCCTGTGCAACCATTTTCTTTAAAGTCTAAGTTTAAGTCCCTCATCTGCCTGTCAGGTTTAAGCCTTTGCCTGCCTGCAAACCAGGGTAGTAAGTGCGGTAAGATGTAAGCGACCATCTCCGGTTAATAGGTAAGATACAAAACTATTCAGGAGATAACGTGTTTAAGTGTTTTAGATTACTAAATGACGTTAAACGGAATTCTGAAACGATTGTTGGGGCTGTTTTACAGGAAAGATTCCTGCAGCCGGCTCAGGCGTTCGGCGCGCTACCAGGCACGCTATGCCGCCTGGGTACAGCAGGGCCTGCCCAATGGTTTGCTCAGCAGTTTCAGCAAAGCGTATCATTACCAGAAAGCAGGCCTTACCAGTACAAAAAAAGTACAGCTTATACAGGAACCGGGCCGTGAAGGTATAGTGCTTTTCTATAGCCCGGAGGTGGGCCCCGCCTCTTTTTCTTTTTTAGTGGATTACCTGAAAACGAAAGTAGAAGAATTGGGCTACCGGCTGCGCAGCTCGGATGTGCGCACGATATCAGAGCATGACAAAAAACAGCGCATCGAGACCTACTATCTGATTCCCTTGCCGCAAAGCTTGCCTGGCAGCAACGTTTGCAACCAGCTATACGGCAACATTACCATTAACTATACCCGCGTAAACGGGCAGCCTTCGTTTATCCGCATCATCTGCAACAGCATTACTGTCGCGCACTTCAGCACGCCGCTTCCATTCTCCGAACTGATTTCCCGCCTGCTGCAACCAACTGAACTATAGGATTTTCGTACTTAGAATATCCATCACAACTATTGCAGAATACACATAGTTTTTAGTACTTTACTCGCTTTCTGCGATAGCATATCCGGATACTTATAGTTGCGCCACTTCAATTGCCTGTGCATGAAACACCGTTTACTAATACTTATTCTGGTAATGCTCAGCGCAACTATAGCGCAGGCCACACACATTGTAGGCGGCGAGTTTGAGCTGCGGTATGTGCGGGCCAACAATTACCAGCTATACCTGAACCTGTACTTCGACGATGTGAACGGGAACCCGGGAGCTTTTGACCAGAGCATCACCGTAAACATTTTTGAGAAGGGCACTAACCGCTGGATCATGAGCCGGGCTATGTCGGCCCAGTCGCGGGTGCCGGTGCCTTATACCAACATAGAATGTACCGTCAGCCAGCTGCGCACCAGCAAAATTGTATACAATGTACCCATCACACTGGAGCCAGAAATATTCAATAACCCCGACGGCTACTATGTTACCTGGGAGCGTTGTTGCCGCAACTATACGATCAACAATATTCAGTCGCCGGATGCCGCTGCCCAGACCTTTTACATGGAGTTCCCGGCGGTGCGCCAGAACAATGCGGAATTCCGTAATTCATCTCCCAGATTATTTCCTCCACTCAGCGATTATGCCTGTGTAAACGAGCTCTTTTACTTTGATTTCAGTGGAACAGATGCCGACGGTGATTCGCTGGTTTATGACATGGTAACTCCCCTGAACGGATTCACAACTCCGGCCATGCCTGCCTATGGCGTACTAGGCTACGAACAGGTGCAGCCGCGCCCGGCCCCCTACCCGCTTGTGCGCTGGCAGCCCGGCTATAACACTCAGAACCAGATACGCGGCAACCCACCCATGCAGATAGATGCGGTAACCGGCCGCCTGACCATGCGCCCTGAAAAGAAGGGCCTTTTTGTGTTTGGCGTGCGTGTGCAGGAATTCCGGATGGGGAAAAAGATTGGCGAAGTGCGCCGCGATTTTCAGGTAATGGTACTGGACTGCCCTACCAATGCCTCGCCGGGTGTGCTGGTACGCGAAAAAGGTAAAAAAGCTACCTACCAGGAAAATGAAGTGCTCCGGATAAACCCGACCGGCAGCCGTTGCCTTGATGTTTTCTTTACCGACCCCGACCGAAATGAATTTGTGGCATTAAAGGTAATCCCGGTTAATTTTCCAGCCAACGCTTTTACTTTCTCGGGCCAGCAGCAAGGCATCATTAACCGCAGCACTACTGCTTCCGATACCTTGAAAGCCACCATTTGTTTTGATGAATGCTTTACCACAAACGGCTCCATCTATAAACTGGACCTGGTAGTACAGGATGATGGCTGCAGCCTGCCCCGGCAGGACACCGTCCGGCTGAGTTTTATAGCCGAGCCTATACCCGATGCGCTGCCAACTATAGCGCTCAGCACACCGCTCCGCAAATTTAACGTGGCCCTTGGCGACGTACTGAACTTTGATGTACTCGGTGCCGATGCGGACGGTCAGGTGGTATCGGTAAGCGCGCGGGGTGTCGGGTTCGATCTGGCATCGCAGAACATTAGTTTTACAGGAGGTTCCGGTACCGGCACTGTGCAGTCCGCCTTTAGCTGGCCCATCGATTGCAAAGCACTATCTGCCGAGTCGTATACTATAGAATTTACAGTTACCTCCGTCTTTTGCGGCACAAACATAACACGCACCGAAGCAATAGAGGTCAGGCCGGCGAACGTGAACCATGTTCCAACTATAGCTGCAACCCCGGCTGACAGAATAATTATGCTGCAGGCAGGCCAGGAATTTGAAATGGATGTGCTGGGCAAGGATATTGACGGGCACGCACTTGCGCTTACGGCAGCCGGCACCGATTTTGACTTGACAGCAACCGGCATGCAGTTCACCAGTACCAACGGGAATGGCTCGGCCACCGGCAAGCTGCGCTGGACACCCTTTTGTTCCAACCAGAACGAGACGGTCCGCAAAGTCACTTTCACGCTTAAAGAGAGTACCTGCAACCCATCGCCTGACCAGACCCTGACAATAGAATTCAGGATCTCAGCACCAAACAATGCCCCAACGCTTACGGCAGATAAAGCCGCTACCTTATACGAACTGGAACTGAACGAACCTTTTGAAGTAAACTTTACCGGCGATGATGTAGACCTGAACCCGCTGCTGCTGCAGGCAGCCGGAGACGGCTTTGATTTGCAGGATTACGGCATGGAATTTACCGCCACTCCCGGCAACGGCAAGGCAACCGGCACCTTTAAACTGACAGCTACCTGCCCCATGGCCGACCGAAACGTGCTGCGTGTTAACTTTATACTGACAGAAGAGGCATGCAACCCGGCTCCGGCACCGGTTTTAACTATGGAGTTTAAGGTACGCGTACCGCTGCTGCAGGACTTTATACCGGCCAACATCTTTACCCCGAACAACGATGGACTGAATGATTATTTCCAGATACCCGACCTACCTTCCGACTTCTGTTCAGCCCGCTTTGCAAGCATAAAAATATTTAACCGCTGGGGTCAGGAAGTGTATTTCAGTAACCAGAATACCTTTAAATGGGACGGGGCAGGAGCCAATGCCGGTGTTTACTTTTATGTGATAGATTTTGGCAACACCCAATACAAAGGAAGCTTAACGCTGGTACGCTGATGACTTAGAACATGAACAGGAATACCAGGTACAGCGCCAGCCATACAAAATCGAGGAAGTGCCAGTAGCTGCAGATCATAGTTAGCTGTAGTTGGCGGTATGGGTCGCGGATGTAGATGAGGCTGCGCACGCTGTCGGTGGCCATGTGTGCTGTTTTAAAGAACAGAAATGCCAGGAAAATAAGCCCGCCCACCAGGTGCAGGATATGCAGCGCCGAGATCAGGTAAAGATAAGTGCCCGATGCCCTTCCGCTAAAGGTTATGCCAGCCGCTTCCATCTCGCGCCAGCCTAAGAGTTGTGCCCCCACAAACAGCAGTCCAAGCACAAGGGTAAAGCCAAGGTAACGGACCATTTTCTTCAGCTTGTCTTTTTTATAGATGCCCGGCACCCGGCTGATGGTATAGCTACTGATGAGCAGCATCACCGTACTGACACTGAAGAATTTCGGGAACTGCACCAGCCCGCTGCCAAAGCCACCGGTACGCACAAACGCGATCAGCAGGATTAGAAACAGTACGCCAATGCCCACCATGCTCAAGTAAAGCAGCATCCGGATCGGGTGCATACGCTCGATCTGTCGGAAAGCAGACAACTGCTTTTGTCCTACCTTATTTTTCTTATCTGAATTCATCTGATGTATGCGTCAGAGGCCTGTTTTTCCGGCTTTATCTGCCAGCAGTTTCACTTTCTGTATATACCTATACGTATGCAGGTTTGTTTTGCCTACCACAGATAAAGATACTTTTTGCAGGTGCCTGATAATTAAAGGCAATAGGTGTTACCATCCGTAGCCGGCTTGCGTTATAAGGGTAAGTAAACGAAAGCTTATGCATGTCACATTTTTATTCAGAATAGTCGGTCTCTGCGTTTTTCTGCTGCTACTTTGTCAATTGAATGCCAGCGCCCAGACACCACGCCCATTTACCGGAAAAAACACGATAACCATTGTACTGGAGAGCCCGCGCGGACGCTACGAGTTTAAATCCGACGAACTGCTGGTGCGCTATAACCGAACCCGCGAGCAGCTGGAGTGTAGCGTGCTCATCAACTCCCTTTACCCTACCAGCGACACCATCCCTGCGAACATGGCCTATGACGTGCTGTACGGAGCCCGGTTTCCGGAACTGGCTTTCCTGATAGACGTGCCCAATGAACTTATGAACAGCGACCGCACTGGCTCTTCGCAGCAAAATCAGCGGACCACCATTACGTTGCAGGGCAATACCAACGAGAAAAAAATACCGGTACATTTTGCTCCCGACAAGAATACCATCAGCTTCGGTACCAGTTTCGACCTGATGCTGGATAACTTTGAGGCAAGCATACCGGCCCGCTACCTGCCGGTGTTAACAGGTCGCCTGCTCATCAACATAAACAATGCCCGTTGGTTAGACCAACCCTGAGCCAACTATAAGCGCCACTTTAATGCCGGTTTTGTAACTATAGCATTCCTCATAGAATTTGCTATATTTACATCACACCAACACGAACAAACCATGATCAAACGCTTTATTCCGGCCCTGTTGCTTTGCGGTATACTGCTTACAGGTTGCAGCCAGACAAAAGAAGAATCTGCCACAGTACAACAGGAGGCCACCTCCACTACAGAGGCCAGCCTTTACGGCTCTGATTTTAAAGAAGAGAACATCCTATCCGTAACCGAACTGCAGGATGCGGTAGCCAAAACGGATTCGGTGCAGGCCACCGTGACCGGGGAGATAATAGAAAGCTGCCAGTCCAAGGGCTGCTGGATGGATGTGAAACTGGCAGATAACAGCTCTATGAAAGTAACTTTCCGGGACTATGGATTCTTTTTACCGGTGGAAGATCTGAAAGGCAAAAGCGTGGTATTTACCGGAACAGCTAAACGCGAAGAAATATCTGTAGACGACCAGCGCCACTACGCCGAAGACGCCGGCAGATCAGCAGCAGAAATTGCCGCCATCACCGAGCCTAAAGTAGAACTGCGCTTCGTAGCTGACGGCGTAAAAATCAAATAGGGAGAAAGCATTGTTGCTATAGTTACAACTATAGTTCTCATATGATTACATGTTACAGAAGGCTGGAAATTGAACGTTACCAGCTTTTTCTTTTTATAAGGTGTAAGAATCAGGATTAATAGGTTTGTAGAATTGGAGTTTTGGCTATAGTTCAGGCGTTAGAAAACACACCCCTACCCCTCTCAAGAGGGGAATTTCTGCCCTTGCTATAGTTGAGCAGTTATAGTTTTATAGTTACGGTTGGTCCAACCACCCCTGCCCCTCCTTATCCAAGGAGAGGAACTTTGCCTCTTCCATTTCACAAACTATAGTTCTATAGTTACAGCCTGTGAACAGGACAGGTTTACCTGGCCCTACGGAATTACAACCACGAGAAAGTAGCCGATCTGCTACAACCAAGCACAAGCACTGAGACTATAGCTAAGACAGAAGCTATCGAATGTGATTACAGTCTTTGGGTTGAGCGCCTTTGACTTGTTGCGGTGCCGTCAGGCAATCCGAGGCACGAGGATAGCAAGAAGGCAGCAGCGCGATGCCCGAAGACGGGGCTTCCCGGCCCGGGAGGGAGCCAAGCTAACTATAAAACAGTAGGCTATTAGAGCTCCCAGGATTAGAAGCAGCTATAGAACTATGGCTTGGTTCCAGCAGTAGGCAAAGGAAACTATAGCAGGATAGCTTATCGAACTATAGGTCATATAAGATGTCTCGGCTTCGCTCGACATGACAGTATTCGTTCAGGATGACAAAGAAGCAACTATAGTCTGAGATAGATTTCTCACTCTGTTCGAAATGACAATAATGGAAACTATAAGATACATAAGACCCTCAACTATGCTCGGGATGACAACTATGACTTGAAACGATACTCAAAATGACAAAAGCGTTATATATCGTCTAATTACAACTGCAACTATAGCCAACCCTAAAACACGAACCTATCATTCAAACCAATCACAAATCCCTTTGCGCGCTACTGCGGTTTTAGATATTTTTACGGGAAGTATAAACCTGACCTATGACAGCACCGCACGAGATAGCCGCCGAAGTAAAGCAACTCACCGACCGCCTGAATTACCTGAACTACCAATATTACCAGAACAGCGTTTCAGAAGTATCAGACTTTGAGTTTGACATGATGCTGAAACGCCTGCAGGAACTGGAAGAACAACACCCGGAACTGCGCCTGCCCAACTCCCCTACGCAACGGGTAGGCGGCACCATCACCAAAAGCTTTAAAACGGTATACCACCGTTACCCGATGCTCTCGCTGAGCAATACGTACTCCGAAGCCGACCTGCGTGAATTTGATAACCGTGTGCGCAAAGCCATCGGACACGAAGTGGAATATGTGTGCGAGCAGAAATTTGACGGTGTGGCCATCAGCCTGACTTACGAAAATGGCATACTGGTGCAGGGCGCTACCCGCGGCGATGGTACCCGCGGCGATGACATTACTGGCAACGTGCGCACCATCCGCGATATTCCGTTGCAGGCACACGGGCAAGGGTTTCCGGAACTGTTTGAAGTGCGTGGCGAAGTATTTTTACCGTTTCAGGTATTTGAGCAGCTGAACCAGGAGCGCGAAGAAGCCGGCGAACAGCTACTGGCCAACCCTAGAAATGCCGCATCAGGTACTTTAAAACAGCAGGACTCCAGCATTGTGGCCAGCCGCAAACTGGGCTGCTTCTCCTATAGTTTCCATAGTTCGCCATTACCGTTCGACTCTCACTCCGAGAGCCTGGAAGCCATACAGAAATGGGGTTTTAAAGTATCGGATACCTGGCGCAAATGCAGCTCTATAGACAAGGTACTGGAGTACATCAACGAATGGGAAACCCGGCGCGACGAACTGCCTATAGCCACCGACGGTGTGGTGGTGAAAGTGAACAGTTATGCGTTGCAGGAAGAACTGGGATTTACGGCCAAAAGCCCGCGCTGGGCAATAGCATATAAGTACCCGGCAATGAGCGCTACCACCAAACTACAGGGCATACAGTACCAGGTAGGCCGCACCGGAGCGGTAACGCCGGTGGCTTTGCTTAACCCGGTACTACTGGCCGGAACAGTGGTAAAACGCGCATCGGTACACAACGCCAACGAGATACAGCGACTGGACCTGCGCCTGGGCGATACGGTATTTGTAGAGAAAGGCGGCGAGATCATTCCTAAAATTACAGGAGTTGATTTTGAGAAACGCCCTGCCGACAGCCAGCCCATTATTTACCCGACCCACTGCCCTGCCTGCGGTACGCCGCTGGTACGCGTGGAAGGCGAAGCACAGTTTTATTGCCCCAACGAGAAAGGCTGTGAGCCGCAGATACTGGCCAAGCTGGAGCATTTTATCACCCGCAAAGCCATGAACGTGGATGAGCTGGGACCCAAAACGCTGGAGCAACTATACAAAGCCGGTTATGTGCGCAACGTAGCCGACCTGTACGACCTGACTCTGGAGCAGTTAGCCGGTCTGGAACGCATGGGCGAAAAATCGGCTACCAACATACTAAACAGCCTGGCCAAGTCGAAGGAGACGCCGTTTGAGCGGGTGCTTTTTGCCTTAGGAATACGTTTTGTGGGCAGCACGGTCGCCAAAAAGCTGGCCGACCATTTTACGGATCTGGCAGCCCTGCGCGGTGCCACCTTTGAGGAGCTTATCTCGGTAAATGAAATTGGCGAGCGCATTGCCAGCTCTATTCAGGAATATTTTGCCGACCCGGAACATACAGTGCTGCTGGAAAGATTACAGGCTGCGGGGCTGCAGTTTAAGTCCGAAAAAGTGGCGCCCGAAATGCAGAGCGATAAGCTGGAAGGTAAAACCTTTGTAATCTCAGGAGTATTCTCGACCATGAGCCGCGCCGAACTGCAGCAGCTTATAGTTAGCCACGGCGGCAAAATTGTAAGCTCTATCTCGGCTAAACTCAACTACCTGGTTGCCGGCGAAAAAATGGGGCCTGCCAAACTCGAAAAAGCTACCAAATTAGGTATCACCATTCTCACGGAAGACGAGTTTCTGAAGATGCTGCAATAAAATAAAGGAGCGCCGCCTGCAAAACAGACGGCGCTCCTCACTAAAACAAACAACAAACATTCTGGGCATGCGCTTTCCAGAAATTTAACTGCAGTAATTCCGTAAGCGGCATGTAGTACAAATAAATCAACAACTTTATAATTCCAAAATACATTATACCAACCGCCCCAAACTATAGACAAACCCTGCTTTTAGGTCGCTATAGTTCGGCGCTGGCCCGGAAAGCGGCTTATCTTTTTATTCGCTGGCTTGGTAGTCTTTTTATGGGCGCTGGCCGATTTGGGCTTATACTGTATTTATTTTGATTATCTTTAAGTTACACAACTATAACCTGTAAAATATCAGCACTTACACCATGTCGTCGCTTGTGTTTCCGGCTGCCACTATAAAAAAGCGCTACCAGATAGCGTTGCATGTGCTGGCGTGGCTGGCTTTTAGTACATGGGTGTTGTATTACATAAACGGCACCAAAGCACTTACGCCGCACCGGGTGCTGGATGTGCTGGTAGGCCTGGCATTCTGGCTGCTTATTTTTTACATAAACTGGTACTACCTTATCCCGAAGTACCTGGCCCGCAACCGGTTAATGCTATACATTGTAAATGTGCTGGTGCTGCTGTTGCTTTATGGCCTGGTTAAATCGCCGATGGACTACTATGTTTTCCGGGAGTTTAACCCCAAAATGGAAGCGGTGTATACATCGGAGCGGATGCTGCAGTATGGCCTTGGCGGGCTGATGCTGATCTTTATAAGTTCGGGCCTGAAAGTAACAGGCAACTATATCCGCAACGAGCGCCGCAACAAGGAGCTGGAGAACCAGAAACTGGTGGCCGAGCTGGCCTTCCTGAAATCGCAGGTGAACCCACACTTTTTGTTTAACACACTAAACAACATTTACTCCCTGGCCTACAAACAGCACCCCGAAACGCCGGATGCCATTATGAAGCTCTCGCTGCTGATGCGCTACATGCTGTACGAAAGCAACGACACGCTGGTGTGCCTGGATAAGGAAGTAGAGCACATCAACAACTTTATAGACCTGCAGAAACTGCGCCTGCGCGAACAGACCAGCATTAAATTTAACATTGAGGGCGATATAGAAGGCAAACAGATTGCCCCGATGCTGATGATGACGCTGGTAGAGAATGCCTTTAAGCACGGCCTGGTGAGCAAGAACGAGATCGGTATTCTGATAAACCTGGCGGTGAGCGATAAATTCCTGCTGTTCAGTACAGTAAACAATAGCAGCACCCACAAAAAGCGCGAGTTTGGCGGCATCGGTCTCGAAAACCTGAAACAGCGTTTAAAACTGCTGTACCCCAACCAGCACAAATTAACCTTCGAAGAAAAGGATGGCGTTTTTTATGCCACCATGAAACTATACTTCCACCAAAACACACCTAAACTATGAACATCCGCTGCATCGCCGTTGACGACGAACCGCTCGCGTTAGACATCCTGGAAAGCTACATCAGCAAGCTGCCTTATTTACAACTGGTAAAAACCTGCTCCAGCGCCACCGAGGCCATGCAAGTGCTGCAGGAAGAACAGGTAGACCTCATGTTTCTGGACATTGAGATGCCCGAGCTGACCGGTATCCAGTTCCTAAACATCCTTAAAAACCAGCCCCTGGTAATTTTTACCACCGCCTACCCCGAGTATGCCATGGAAGGGTTTAACCACGATGCTGTAGACTACCTGCTCAAACCTATCCCCTTCGACCGTTTCCTGAAGGCCGTTACCAAAGCGCAGGAGCGCCTGCAGCAACGTCACCCGAAACAGGCAGAGCAAACTATAGTTAACCATGCAGCCGCACCCGAGCAGGAGTTCATGTTCGTGAAGGCCGACTATAAAACTATACGCGTTGATTTCAAGGACATTCTCTGGATAGAAGGCCTGAAGGATTACGTGATCATCCAGACCAAAGACCAGAAGATCATCACGCTGCTATCGATGAACAAGATGATGGAGAAACTGCCGGAGTCGAAGTTCCTGCGTGTGCACCGCTCCTTTATAGTTGCCCTGCAAAAGATCGACAGCATCGAGAAAAGCCGCATCCGCATCGGCCAGAAAGAAATCCCGATCGGTGAAGTGTACAAAGACCAGTTCCTGAAGTGGGTGGAAGAGAATAATATAATGTAATGAGTAATGAAAATGGATAGACGCCCTCGCTGCGTATTTTAACTAGCATGTGCTGAGTCGGCTAATATAGTTATTGGTGAAAACACCAAACATAGCTAAAAAACTCTCTTAAAAATGATTCTATTTCTCGATACGCTCTATTTTGCATGTTGCAATTTTTACAGGAAGAAAGAACCTAACATGTTTAAAGCAAGTGGTCTGATTTTAATGGCGCTTGTTTTTATGTGCAATTCGCTTTTTGTATTATTCCTTATTCAGGAGAACAGCTTAACTTTTAAAAACAACGAGCTGTATGATATGCGATATTACACCGTATCAGGCATGATGTTACTCCTGATTGGTCTATTCTACTTTAGGTACTTTAGGTTCATAGGTTATGATATAGTGTACAGTAAGATAAACTCATTGGGTATTACAAGAAAAAACACACTTTACCTTTTTGCAATAATCTATATTATAGCTTCATTCATATCATGCATCGGGTATGCCATTTGGATTGGCAGTAATTGAAAGTTTAAGGCAAAATATAGCTGTTGGTATAAATGTCAACAATGGCTTAACGGGTAATGATTAATGAGTACATTTTCGGAGCGCTTCAAAATATTTTGTAATGTATAGAACTATAGCTGTAGTTTCCCTGATAACGCTGTTTATCTATTTCCCGAAACAATTACAAGCTCAGCAACAGGATAAGATTACGCCTTTGCACAAATTCTTCCAGGCAAACTATGACAGCACATTAATCTATCATAACTGGTCAAGTTGGTACAATGCGCCAAACTATATTATTATAGCCAAGCAGAAGCAGAATGTATATCTTTTTACCTATACAAGCCCTTATAAAAGGCTACAAGGCAGACCAATACCGGGCGATCTTAAGAACCTGTACTTAGAAGAAGAAACTAAATTCCAGAAAACTGTTCCAAATGCAAACCGCTATTTATTGGCGCAAAATTTAAAGCAGGCAGAACTGCAAAACTATTGGCAGCAATTAAACGCGCAGCAACTATGGAATATCAAAAGCAATAAAGGGGAATCGGCAAATAATTGCATGATTGAGGATGGGGATGAAAACACCTTCTATTTCATAAGTAAAAACGGAATCAAAATAGCTGAATTTTATGCTCCAACATTTTATGAGGAATGTGCAGGAGAAAATTCTGACAGGCAGAAAGCTATAAATGTGATTGAAGTTTTAGTTGGTGCTTTAAATAACTAATACCAATTTAATCAATCAAATATTATTGCCCTTGTACGTAGCATACACCAACTCGTGAGATACAATTTAATTAAATTCCATGTGGGATAAGATTCTTACTATTCAGAAACTAAAAACCTGGGATAAAGCCTCTTTGATAATTTATTTTATTTTTTCGTTAGTAATAGCAATAATATTTCTTTTAGTAAATAATCTTAAAGAGAAGGCCGCTACTATCTTTATTTATACTGCTTCTACCCAATTCTTTTTATATTACTTCAACTATAGATCATTAAGAAATTTTAAGGTGTATTTAATATGGATGGGTATCTCCCTCCTACATTTACTATTATACTTTATTATAATTGAGTCACAATATTTCGAACTTATAAGCTCTCAATTATTTGTTGGCTTAAGAAATACGGTACTTATTTTATTATTATTTCAGGTATTACAAATTATAGCTATTCTATTCATAGGAAAGCCTCTGGTTGTGCCCGGAAAAGGAAGGAGGATGGATAGTTTTGGAGAAAGAAAAGCACATTATATTGAATATTTATTTGCTTTCGTTTTCATAATAGCTTTTTGTTATTTACATATGATATAACAAGAACTCTCTGACACAAACTGAAAGAATTAATACGCTTTTTAGTCCAAACGTTGCACAAACCAATACATAATCAGAACTTCGTAGTTCTTACTTTAAATAGATGATTCAGGAAAGATTAAAAGGAACGGGCGTAGCGTTGGTAACGCCTTTTACAAAAGACCTGGCTGTAGACTATAACGGCCTTGCCAAGCTGCTGGACTTTGTGCTGGATGGCGGCGTAGATTACCTGGTAATTAATGGTACCACTGCCGAGTCGGTGACCACTACCGCCGAAGAAAAGAAACAGCTGCTGCAAACTATAAAACAACACGTAAACGGGCGCGTACCGCTTGTATATGGCCTTGGTGGCAACAATACGCAGGAATTGCTTAACAGCTTTGCCACAACAGACCTGAATGGTATTGATGCTATCCTGTCGGTGAGCCCATACTATAACAAGCCGTCGCAGCAGGGTATTTACCAGCATTACGTGGCTATTGCCGATGCCTCGCCGGTGCCGGTTATTCTGTATAACGTGCCCGGCCGCACAGGCAGCAACGTTACCGCCGAAACTACTTTAAAGCTGGCTGCTCATCCTAACATTCTCGCTATTAAAGAAGCATCGGGCAACCTGGAGCAGTGCATGGCCATCGCCAAACACAAACCAGCCGACTTCCTGCTGATCTCCGGCGACGACCTGCTGACAATACCTATGATCTCGATAGGAGCCGTTGGTGTTATTTCGGTACTGGCCAATGCTTTCCCGGAGAAATTCAGCAACATGATACGCCACAGCCTGAACGGTGAAGCCGCAAAAGCCACACAACTGCTTTACGATTTTGTTGACATTAACCCGCTGATGTACGAAGAAGGCAACCCGGTTGGCGTAAAAGCCCTGCTCGAGCGTTTCGGGGTGTGTGAGGCTGCCGTACGTTTGCCGCTGGTTGAAGCCACAGCAGGCCTACGCGACAGACTGTACAAACTGATCTAACCTATAGTTAAACTATAAAAGAAAAGCCAGGTTCATCGCCTGGCTTTTTTGTTTGCGAACGACAGGGCTCCTTGCCCTCAGTCAGGTTCCGCGAGTGTGCGCTAAATGTGTCGCCCCGCCATGTCAACTAAACTATAGTTATACTTCAGAATAATCAGGTCCTGATAAACTATGGATCACACGGCCAGAGTCCGCTTGTAATTCACACTCAAGGGTCGCGAGCGAGGGCTTGAATACATTTTCACGGTACCAAGGGCAAACTATAGTTAATGGCCGTGGCCGGCGTGATCATTTTGCTGTGCTGCCGGTTGCGCTTCCACGATCTGTTTGATGTTGTTCAGGCCACGCTCAAAATCAGCGCCTACGTACTTATCCAGAAACAGCAGCCCAAAGTACTTGTTAACCGGGTTCATGCCCAGCTCCGACTCCATGGCCCAGGTAATACGCGTGCCGCCTGCAGTTTCATCAAACGTATAGGTAGTAGTGGCCGTGTTGCTCGGGCCAAACTTCATCTCGGCATCAATCAGCTTATAAGGTTCTGTTTTAACGATCTTGAATTCGCCGTCGCCCACATCGGGGTGTTTGCTGAACCAATTGTAGCTGGCGCCCGCACCGCCGTCCGGGCCGCTGTAAGTTAGCAGCATGTGCGGGTCTATGCCATGCCACGGCGACCATCGTTCCCAGTTGCGCAGCGTGTTTACCTGCTCAAAGGCAGTTCCGGCCGGGGCAGCCACTTCAATAGAGCGCTCTACTCTTAGTTTAGAGGAAATGAACAGCGAGCCAACTGCCAGCAGTATTACCAGACCGAGCAAGGTCAGTCCGATCTTTTTTAACAATTTCATGTAGGTAAGGTGTTAGGGTGTATAGTCAAATATAAATATAGTTGCCAGTCCACACAATAGCTGGAAAATAAAAAAGCCGCGACAGTTGCCGCGGCCTTTTCTCAGATGGAAATTCTATACTAATGTACCTTCCTTTATACGGCAAGGTTGCAGTTTGGTAACTTAATACCTGTTAAATCTGTCCGGCCTGTCATCGTAGTCGCCGCGGTTGGTATAATCGGAGCTACCATAGTGGTCGTCGCCAAAATCACGGAACTCGTCTACGCTGCCATACGAGGCATCGTGTCGGTAGCCGTGGTTGCCGCGGCTGTCAAAGTTACGGTACATGTCGCCTTCCTCAGGGTTGTCATAGTTCGGGTTGTAGCCTAAACTATAGTTGTAGCGCTGGCGTCCGTAATATGGGCCTTCCTGCAATGGCATCGGCTTAATGCTTTCCAGTTCATCGTCGGTGCCATGGTACAGGCCATAGTCCTGGTGGCGCGGCTGCCCGGAGTAGTTGGCAATGTCATACATGGCGTTATAGTAATCGTCCTGCGTGGCATGGTAGTTTCCTTCCTGGCGGTGCCTGCCCTGTTGCCAGTCGTCACGGTCCTGCGGCGCTCTGTACCGGTCTCCGGGCTCGTGTTCGCTTCTTCTGTAGGGCTCGTTGTATTGGTTATAGTTGTTGCCACGGCTATAGTGGCGGTCATTATCTCTATAGTTCATTTCTTCTCTCTGTCTCATAGCTATCATCTTAAAATAAGCGGCACAGGCACATTTGCTGCACCTGCGCCTTATAGTTGTTTGGATTATCTGTCACGGTCGCTACGGCGTCCCCGGCCACGGCCGTAATTCTGCTGCTGGTTCTGTTCGCCACGCCAGCGGTCTAAGTTGCTATAGTAACGGCCTTCGCCAAAGTGATCTGCGCCATCAGTATAGTTGCGGCCGGCAAAGCCACCACTGTAATCGTTGTCATAGCGCGGGTCAAACTGTTCATAGCGTCTGTAGGATTCTATATCTCCCATTGATGAATGGCCGCTATAGTCGTCACGGTTGCCACGGCTTACTTCATGTCCGAAGCGCTCATCAGCCAGTCCATAGCGGCTGCGTGGGGTGTGCTGTTCGCGGTAGTCGCTGTAGTCGCGGTTGCTGTAGTCGGCGCGGGCATCGTAGTGGCGGCCGGAGTTGTACCGGTTCTGCGGCGTGTAGGTCATGCCATATATATTATCATCGGTACTCTGGCCACGGCCGGCAAAGTCCTCGCCCATGTACTGCGCACCACCTGCCTGGAAGCGCCCCTGCGGGTAATGGTACCCCTGGTCGTCGTTCGAATTGAACGATGCACTGTCCATGTAATCTACATCGTATTCGCCGCGCCCGCTGTTAAAATGAGAATCTACGGTATAGTTGCCGCGGTCTGAGTTTTCGCCGTGATGGTGGCGGTGCAGCCAGCGCGCGTTGGTATCTGTCTGGTTGTTTCGGAAGTCGTTTTCTTGTCTGTTTCTCATAGCTGTAGGTTAAATTGTTCGTTTTGTTGTACGGCAGCTTTACCGGATTGGATTAGTTTGCGACCACATCCCGATTTTGCAATTACCTTAACCATAGCCGGTTTAAGCCGTTATAAAAGGTATTAACAATCAAATTGATAAAGCTATGGAAGGAAACGATTGGTATAATAAGGGTTACACCGATTACCGCAACCATTTCCGCGGCGACCAGCGCCCGGTTGACGAGGATGTATACAGAGGGGCCTACCGTTTTGATAACACCAGCCCGCAACATAACGAAACCACCTACAACGGATTTGACCGCCGCGGAGAGCGCTATGATAATGCCGGAAACTACGACAGGAGGCAGGAAAACCGCGACACCGGTCAGTACGCAAACTATAACGACAACCGTAACAACTACCGCGAAAACGACTGGGACCGTAACCGCATGCAGAACCGCAACCAACGGCCTCACCCACGCGGCTACTGGATGGACGAGGAAACCCAGCAACCGGTGAGCCTTTACCGCTCTACCCACATCAGCGGAAACTTTGAGGATAACTATGGCCGCGACCCTTATAACAACTATAGCGATAACCAGAACTATGGCAACATGGCTGGCTCGCTGAGCGCAGGCTACGATGGCAATTACAATGCTGATTTTAATGAGTTACGTTACTATGATCCGCTGACCGGCCACCGCCGAAGCTACCATGGTAACTATACCAGCCGCCACCCCGAGCCTGGCAACCAAATTACCCGCCACGACCCGGACAGAGATTACCGGGACGATTATGAGCGGTTTTATCAACGTTAAAACAAACCAGTTATGAACACAAACGATAGAAAAAACGACAAACTTCAGAACGAAGACCTGAACAAGGGGAATAAAGTACCAAACATCCACCCTATCGGCCAGCAGGAGAACGTGAACAATGATCGAATTATGAAAGGCAAAGCCAGTGGTGCACCATCGCAGAAAAGCGGTAGCCGCGGCAGTGCCGATGTGCAGGACGGCGGCACCGATATTGGCAGCAGCGCCGGCAGCCACTAAACATAAAAAATAAACTATAAACAAAAGACCGGACCCATGCGCCGGTCTTTTTTATTTCTCTGTTTAAACTATACAACCAATAAACTATAAGCTATACAAACCCTGCGCTGCTTGCGTAAACCTTAGCGTTTAACACTGCTTTGCGCATTTTAGCTTATATTTGAGTAAACAGCACCTAACCCCATGAAGGCAGATCAGCATGTAGTAGTTATCGGGAACGGGATAGCCGGCATCACCCTGGCTCAGCGCCTGCGTGCACGCGCCAAGTGCCGCATTACCGTTATCTCTGCCGAGTCTGCTACCCATTTTTCGCGCCCTGCCCTGATGTACGTGTACATGGGCCACCTGCGACAGCAGGATATCATTCCATACGCCGACTGGTACTGGAAAGAGCAAAACATAACGCTGCTGCACGACCATGTTGAGAAAATAGACACTGATAAAAAGGAACTGCAACTGCAGAAAGGGCAGTCAATAAGCTATGATATACTGGTGCTGGCAATCGGCTCCTCGGCGGTTTACTACAACTGGCCCGGCCAGCAATTGAAAGGCGTGCAGGCGCTGGTAACCTGGCAGGACCTGGAACTGATGCAGCAGCAAACTATAGGCATAAAGCAGGCAACTATAGTTGGCGGCGGATTGATCGGGGTTGAGATGGCAGAGATGCTCCAAAGCAAAGGCATAGAAGTGACCATGCTGGTGCGGGAGCCGCTTTACTGGCGCAGCAATTTACCACAGCAGGAAGCCCAACTGGTAACCCAGCACATTCAGCAGTGCGGTATAAACCTCCTTCTGCAGGACGAATTAGCAGAGATTCTGGGAGATACAGATGGCCGGGTAAGTGCTGTAAAAACCAAGACCGGCGCAGAATTACCCTGCCAGTTTGCAGGTATCGCGACAGGCGTAAAGCCAAACATATCCCTTTCAAAAAACACTGCTATTGAGACAGATAAAGGCATTTTGGTAAACTATTTATTCCAGACAAGTTGTAAGGACATTTATGCCATCGGCGACTGCGCCCAGTTCCGGGAACCCGCTCCCGGAGAGCCAGCGCTGGAGCAACTTTGGTACACCGGCCGGCAACACGGCGAAGCACTGGCTGCCATCCTCTGCGGCGGTGGCACTCCTTACAAGCGTGGCCCCTGGTTTAACTCTGCCAAGTTCTTCAACATCGAGTACCAGACCTACGGCTTCGTTCCCCGCGACTGGGACGAGCAACACTATAGTTCCCTGTATTGGGAGCACCCAGGCAAAACCAAAGCCATCCGCCTGTTTTACAATCTCAGGAACAGCCAATTGGTAGGCATTAACCTGCTGGGTGTACGTTACCGCCACGACCTTTGCCACCATTGGCTGAGATCAAACTATACTATACACCATGTGATGCAGGAACTTACGGCGGCCAACTTCGATGCAGAGTTTTTCCAGCGCTACGAACCCGAACTCCTGCGGCAGTATTACCAGCAGTTCCCGGAGCAGCAGGCACCGGCCAAACAACATGCCTGGTGGCAGCTGCGCCATCGTTTCTCCCTTTTCTCAACCACACCCGACAACTGCTGACCTATGCACCGCAAGCTAAATTCATACTTCATCTACACCGGCTATACCCTGCTGGCCGTCAGCATCCTATGCCTTATTACTTGCATAGTTGCCTACCCCTATACCGATCCTGTACTCTGGGGTTGGAGCGGCATTGGCTTGCTTATAGTTGGCAGCTTATGCGTTATAGTTCCGGACCGGTTGCAGGCACACGTGGCACAGCAAAATAACCAGCTCTGGCAACAGGATGCTACCTCGCGTGGCTGGTCGGCGTGGCTGCTGGGCGTAGTTCTGACGGGCTTTTATGTGCTTTTGTACTGGTTCCCAGAAACCCTGCAGGGCCTTATTCTTGCTTTCGAACCGCTTAGCCAGTGGCTGCGCAATAAACCATCGGACCATTGGTTTGTGTATGGGGCACTGTATACCCTGGCTGTACTGCTGATGGGAGTTTACGCCCTGCTCAAATACCGCAACAACCGCTACCACCTTATCCGTACCTGCTCGGTGATATTTTTCCAGTTGGGCTTTGCTTTTCTGTTGCCTGGCCTGCTTTTGGCATTTAACCAGCCGGAGTTTTATTTCAGCTATTTCTGGCCACTCAAATACGACTACCTTTTTCCGGGCACCGTGGGGTATCTGATAGACAATGGTGCCGCGTTGGGCGTATTTATGGTGTTCTGGGGTGCTGTTATATCTTTTATAGCCACGCCGGTACTTACTTATTTTTACGGCAAGCGCTGGTATTGCTCCTGGGTGTGCGGCTGCGGCGGCCTCGCCGAAACCGCCGGCGACCCATACCGCCATCTCTCCGACAATAGCCGCAAAGCCTGGCAATGGGAAGTTGCCATCATCTATCCTATCCTGGGGTTTGTGATCATTACCACGCTCCTGCTCTGGGCTAATTCCTGGTCGGGTGGCACGCTGTTCGGCGATTTATCCGGTGGCTTTTCGAGCGCCTATGGATTTTTTATCGGCTCTATTTTTTCCGGGGTAGTTGGTGTGGGCTTTTACCCTATTCTTGGTAACCGGGTGTGGTGCCGTTTCGGTTGCCCGATGGCGGCTTACCTGGGCCTGCTGCAAAAGCATTTCTCGCGGTTCCGTATCACAACTAACGGCGGTCAGTGTATTTCATGTGGCAACTGCTCTACGTATTGCGAAATGGGAATCGATGTCCGCTGGTACGCTCAACAAGGCGAACCGATCATCCGCTCGTCGTGTGTGGGTTGTGGTATTTGCGCGCATGTTTGTCCCAGAGGTGTTTTAAAGCTGGAGAATGGACCGAGGGAAAACCGGTATGCTGGTACTACGCTTATCAACCGTGATGCTGTAAATATTCTGTCGTAGTATTTTCTTTAGTAAGTTATCCCCTTTCCCGTTGAATGCTATAGTTCTATAGTTAGCTTTTGTGCAATCGGATGCTGCGCGAGCATTCTGCTAGTGACTTACAATGGTGTTTAGTCTCCTGACTAAACTGGCCCGGCAGGGACAGGCTTACCAGTAACCCTGGCTCTGGCTATAGTTTCTCTAATTGTCATGTCGAGCGCAGCCGAGTGACCTTATGTATCCTATAGTTCATTTCCTCTCTTTTGTCATTTCGAACTTAGTGAGAAATCTATCTCAGCCTGTAGTTTGTAATGACCTAGCAGTGTGCGCAGCTCCTGCTAGCGTCTGGTGCTATAGTTAACTATAGTTGCAACTTGAAACGAGTCGTTGTTCTATAGCATCTTCCAATCCTGGGAGCTCTAATTACCTATAGTTCTATAGTTAGCCTGGCTCCCTCTGAGGCCGGGAGGCCCCGTCTTCGGGCATCGCGCGGTGCCAGCTTCCCGCGCTCCTACGTCGCGCTGCCTATCGGCACCGGAACCTGCCAAGGCGCTCAACCCAAAGACTGAGATCTTTCGATAGCTAAGCTATATCTATAGTTGTCTATACTTGCTCTTAGCTTGAGCAGATCGGTTTTTCTCGTGGTTGTAGTTCCGTAGGGACAGGTAAACCTGCCCTGTTCGTGGTCTGTACCTATAGAACTATAGCTTGAGAAAGGGTAACGGCAGAGATTGTCCCCTTGAGGGGACTACAGGGGTGTTAAAGCATTACATATGAAACTATGGCCTGAATTATAGCAAAAGCACGAATCCTGAAAATCCTCTCATCACCATTAATCCCAGTTCAGACATTTCTGTCTCTAACGAGCCAGTTGAGTTACAAACTCAACACCATAGTTAGGCACGGGTTACAAACCCGCGCCAGCAAAAACGGGCAACTATAAAACTATAGCCAAAGCCCTAATCCTGAAAATTCCATAATCATGTAAATCCCCTAATCCTGTAAATCCTGATTCAAACAATCTCCCTCTCCTGTTTTTAGGAGAGGGCTGGGGTGAGGTAAACAAACAAAAAACGACAGCTTTGGGAGCTGTCGTTGTGATATTTTTCTAAAACTAACTGTAAGAGATCGGAGGCGAAATAGGTTACTGCAGTTCTTCCTGTTCCATGTATTCCCACATGGCATCTTCGCTGGCGCCGGTTTTAGCGGCATAGATCAGCATGGTGGTGTATACCCCTATCAGCAGGAAGCTTAGCGGGATCGAAAATACAAAAGATACAATAAGCGTTTTAACCGGGTCGGCTTTGGATTTCATTTTGGTAGAAGCGTACCAGAAGAACAACACATTAAAAACACCGGATAACGCTACAAAGTTAAGAAGATCTAACATCGGCTAAAAGTTTTGTTTACAGTAGAAAACCAAATAGTATGCCAGCTTAAACCGTTCTTTTGCAAGTATAATTCCATAAGTGGCAATCTCATTTCAGGCTTCAATTTATCTTTAAAAGATTACAATTCCTTTTAATTGAAGTAATGCAATTTAATCGGCTGTTTTTTAAAACACAAATTAAATATTGAAATATTTATAAACATTCACAACTAACTATATTTGCCTGAAACTATACTTATAAGCGTTTTTGCCGCTATAATTGCCCGGGAAAGTATTTTAAAAACCTTATCCCTGCATAGTTATATCAGGTAGCAGGGTGCTGCCGTATAACCTGTTTGCAGACTATACACATTAAACTATAACCAACTGATCCTTAACCGATGGAGAAAAAACTGGTGGTCCTGACTGGGGCCGGCATCAGTGCTGAAAGTGGCATTGCTACCTTCCGGGATGCGAACGGCCTTTGGGAAGGATACGATGTTATGGAAGTGGCTTCGCCGCAGGGCTGGCGCAAAAACCCGGAACTGGTACTGGACTTTTATAACCAGCGCCGTAAGAATGCAGCAGATGTAAAACCAAACGCCGGCCATACCCTTCTGGCCGAACTGGAAAAGCACTTTGATGTGCGCATCATTACCCAGAACGTAGATGACCTGCACGAGCGGGCGGGCTCTACAAATGTAATTCACCTGCATGGCAAACTGTTCGAGAGCCGCAGCACCCTGGACGAAAAACTGGTGTACCCCATTACCGGCTGGGAACTGAAGAAAGGTGATAAATGTGAGCGCGGCTCGCAGCTACGACCCAACATTGTGTGGTTCGGGGAGCCGGTGCCACTCATGGAGAAAGCCATAGAAGAAACCCTGCAGGCCGATATCTTTCTGGTAGTAGGCACCTCGCTGGTGGTTTACCCGGCAGCCGGGCTCGTGGATCTGGTGCCCGAAGATGTGCCCGTATTTGTGGTTGACCCGAACCTGCCCCAGATGCGCAAGCGGCCTAACCTGTATTTAATAGAAGATAAAGCCAGCACCGGCATGGCCCAGGTAAAACAGATCCTGCTGGAAAAGTACCTGTAACTATAGTTCGCCCCAACGCTGCCCCTCCTTATACCAGAGCTGCCCCTGTGCTATCTGCAATGGCGAGGCAATGTTGTTGTGGTACAGTTGCCCGGTGCCCAGTCCCTGCGGCATGTCCAGGCTATAGTTGGCAGTAAACTGACTGATGGCATTCAATCCGATATTTGATTCAAGCGCAGAGGTCATCCACCAGCCTATCCTATAGTTTTCGGCTAAGTTTATCCAGTCTGCGCTGGCCTGCAGCCCGCCTACTAAAGTCGGTTTTAAGATGATATATTGCGGTTTTATAGTTTCCAGCAGCTGCTGATGTTCCTGTAGTTGCTGTACGCCTATCAGTTCCTCGTCCAGGGCAATGGGGATGGGTGTGTAGCTGCAAAGTTCGGCCATTTGCTGCCACTGCCCCTGCTTTATAGGTTGCTCTATGCTATGGATGTCGTATTTAGCGAGGCGCTCCAGCTTTTTGAAAGCCTCCTGCGGAGCGAAGGCACCATTGGCATCTACCCGAATGGTTAGCTCTGAAGCCGGAGCAGTTTCGCGTATCTGCTGCAACAATTCCAGTTCGGTTGTAAAGTCCAGGCTCCCGATCTTCAGTTTCAGGCAACTATAGCCTTGCGCCAGTTTCTGGGTTATCTGCTCTTGCATAAAAGCCTTCTCTCCCATCCACACCAGCCCGTTGATTGGAATGCCAGCTTTACCGGCACTGAAATCATTCTGAAAGATAACTTTGCTGCCGCCGTTCTGCAGGTCCAGCCAGGCCGTTTCTATGGCAAACCGGATGGCAGGCCACTCTTGTAGTTCGAGCCGGGTGATAACTTCGTTTAAATTTATAGTTAAGAGCTGCAGTTGGTTGAGTTGGCGGCTTACCTGTTCCAGCTTTTGCACCAGATCCGGGCGATGGTCGATGCTTAAACCGGCCAAAGGAGCACATTCTCCTACACCTACCAATTCGGGCGTGCCTGATTGCCATAGTTTTATATAGTATACCTGGTGCTCCGAAATGGCGCCACGCGACGTACGGGCATCAAATTTAAAATGCAATGTATGCGGTATAACGGAGCATTGTAAGGCCATAACAGGACAGGTTGTTTGATACAAATATCGTATTTCCATTCAGAAATAGTGCCTTTGCTGCGGTTTTTACGTACATCTAACTCCGGTGGGTATACAAAACAGCCTGCCCGGCACCCAACAAATGAAACAAACCATCACCGACCTGACCAGCACCCTCCAGCGGTTTACTACCATACGCACCCAGACCGAAACCATCTGCAGGCCCCTGGAGCCCGAAGATACCGTGGTGCAACCTATAGTAGATGTAAGCCCTCCGAAATGGCACATGGCACATACAACGTGGTTTTTCGAGGAATTTGTGCTGAAGCCGTACCTACCCGGCTATAAGCTGTTCCACCCGAACTATAGTTTCCTGTTCAATTCTTATTATAACAGCGTAGGCAACCGCGTGCAGCGCCACGAACGCAGCACCCTTACACGGCCTCCGCTCCGCGACATCTATAGTTACCGGGCTTATGTAAACGAGCATATGCAAAAGCTGCTTCAAAACCCGGACGATGCTATAGTTGGTGCCATGCTACATGTACTGGAATTAGGGCTTCAGCACGAACAACAGCACCAGGAGCTCCTGCTCACCGACATCAAATACATTCTCAGCACCAACCCGCTGTTGCCAGCCTATACACCTGCGCCAGCTCAAACTATAGTTAAGGCTGTGCCTGCAACTTATTCAGAGGTACCAGGCGGTATTTACCAGATCGGCTACCAGGGCAATGAGTTTTGTTTTGATAACGAACTGGGCGTGCACGAAGTGCTGATACAGGACCTGCAGGTAATGAACCGGCTGGTGACCAATGCAGAATACCTTGCATTTATGGAGGATGGCGGCTACACGGATTTCAGGCACTGGCTGGATGAGGGCTTTGCAATGGTAAAAACGCAGCAACTACAGGCCCCGCTATACTGGGTAAAACAGGACAACACCTGGAAGCGCTTTACCCTGCACGGCCTGCAGGATGTAAACCCCAACGACCCGGTCACCCACATCAGTTTTTACGAAGCAGATGCCTATGCCAACTGGGCCGGCAAACGCTTACTGACCGAGTTTGAATGGGAAGCCACCACCCAGGCCTACCCACCCGCCAAAGGCAATTTTGCAGACAAAGCCATTTCAGAACCGCAGCCCGCGGACCCAACTATAGACGGTATGCAGCAACTATACGGCGATGCCTGGGAATGGACCTATAGTGCCTACCATCCGTACCCGGGTTTCTCGAAAGCGGAAGGAGCGCTGGGCGAATACAACGGCAAATTTATGATAAACCAGATGGTGCTGCGCGGCGGCTCCTATGCCACCCCTTCTAACCACATCCGAACCACGTACCGTAACTTTTTCCACCCGGATAAGCGGTGGCAGTTCAACGGTATCAGACTGGCAAACAGATAAAACTACATGACGACTTCTACCCTTCCTATAACTGACCTCAGCATACAACATGCTGAAAACCTACAGCAGAATTTATTTTTACAGGATGTGATACAGGGCCTCAGCCAGCCGGTAAAGCACCTCTCCTCCCGTTACTTTTATGATGCAGCAGGAAGCAGGCTTTTCCAGCAGATCATGCATTTGCCGGAGTATTACCTGACCCGTGCTGAGCACGAATTGCTGAAGACCCATGGCGCAACTATAGCTTCGGCTTTCGCAGCCAACGGCCCTTTCTGCCTGATAGACCTGGGTGCCGGCGATGCTCTGAAAACGAAAACGTTGCTACACGAGCTGCTTGGCAGGCAGGCTGAATTTGAATACGTGCCGGTAGATATTTCGGGAGATGCCATAACCGGACTGCTGGAAACGCTTCACCAGGAAATGCCCGGTTTAAAAGTACACGGCGTAGTCGGCGATTATTCTACGGCTTTAGACTGGCTAAACAAAAATAAACCCGGCAGAAAAGTGTTGCTGTTCTTAGGCTCCAACATCGGCAATTTTACCACACAGGAACAGGAAGATTTTATACAGCAGCTCCGCAGCTACATGCAGCAACAGGATATGCTGCTGATGGGCATTGACCTGCACAAAGACCCGGATACAATCCTGAGCGCGTATAACGATGCTGCAGGCGTAACAGCAGCCTTTAACCTGAACCTGCTCCACCGCATTAACCGGGAACTGGGCGGCAATATCCCCGTTGATAATTTCAGGCATTTTGCTTTGTACGACCCGCAGGAAGGCGTTATGCGAAGTTATCTTGTAAGCCAGGCAGCGCAAACTATAACTTTACAGGCCGCTCCCGGGCAAACATTTCATCTACAGCCCTGGGAAGCCATTCATACCGAAAATTCCTGCAAGTTTACTTTAGCACAGGCTGAGCAATTAGGCGCCCGCCATGGGCTGCGTGTAAAATCTGTTTTTCAGGATAAAAAGAAATACTTTGCAGATATTTTATACCAGCCTGAACAATGACCGAACTGAACCTTGCTTCCGGAGCAAGCTACTTTAGAAGCCCTGCTGTTGCTATTGCCGCTGCCATTTCCGCCCTGCACCAGGGCAAAACCTACTATGGCCCCGCAGCAGGCAGCCCGGAATTACGCCAGGCCATAGCAGACCGTTACCAGCACGATGGCATAAAAGTAAAGCCAGAGCAGGTAGTAGTGACGCCAGGCACCAAACAGGCACTTTTCAACTTGTTTTCCGTGCTCCTGCGCGAGGGCGACGAAGTGGTGATACCCACGCCGGCCTGGTTCGGCTTTTATGAACTGCTGAAGTACACCAAAGGCAAACTGGTAACAATTGAAACCACACCCCAGCACAACTATAGCCTGGATGCCCAACAAGTACGAAAGGCACTGACCTCTAAAAGCAGGATCTTACTTTTAACCAACCCTGCCAACCCTACCGGCCGTATCTATACCAAACCTGAAGTAGAAGCTATGCTCGCCCTGCTGCAGGATTACCCGGACCTTTACCTGATAAGCGATGAAATATATGACCTTGATACTTACGGCAAGCCTTTTACTTCTGCCCTTGCCTGCCAGGGGCCGCCGGAAAGAACGATAGTTGTCAACGGCTTCTCTAAGAACTTTGCCATGTCAGGCTGGCGCATCGGGTATATGGTGGGGCCGGAAACTATAGTTGCAAAGTGCACCGATTTCCAGTCCAGTACTTTTTCGGGTGTGAGCATGTTTATACAGGATGCCGCCCTGGCCACGCTGCAACAGCAACAAAACGCCCTCTACCCCATGCTACCCGTTCTTACCCGGCACCGGCAGCTCATGAAGGCCGGCCTCGAAGCCATTCCGCATGTGCGCTTTATGGAGCCCGATGGCGCCTATTACTTTTTCCCGGACCTGAGCTACTACATTGGCAGCAAAACACCGGCAGGCAAAACCATTGCAACCACCGCCGACCTGGTACATTACCTGCAGCAGGACTATCAGCTTATAGTTGCCAACGGCGACCTGTTTGGCGGCAAGGGCCATGTGCGCATGTCGTTTGCCGTAGAAGAGCAAGAACTGGTACTGGCCCTGGGACGCTTACAGAAAGCCCTGCAGCAACTAATAGTGGCGTAATTAAACTATAGCATGGGCATCCGGTAAAAAACTGCTAATTTTGCAGGCCTTTCCCGATTACTATGGATACCGCCACTTACAAGGAACATTTCGCCAAAAACTTTTCACTCGCTTACCCGGTAGTGCTCAGCCAGTTAGGCCACATTATGGTAAGTGTGTTCGATAGTTTGATGGTGGGGCAGATCGGTACCATTCCGCTGGCAGCTGCTTCGCTGGGCAACAGTATCTTTATGATCGTGATGGTGTTCGGGATGGGCGTTTCGTTCAGTATAACACCGCTTATCGCCGCTGCCGAAGGCCGCCGTAACTATACGCGCATCTCGCTGCTGCTGCTCAACGGCCTGATCTCCAACTTCCTGCTGGGCATATTGCTGTTTATAGCCGGTTACTTTCTGTCGCCCTACATTAACCTGCTCAATCAGCCGGAAGATGTCGTAAAACTGGCGATCCCGTACGTAAATATCCTGTTCCTTTCGATGGTGCCGCTCATGTTGTTCCAGGCATTTAAGCAATTTGCCGAGGGGCTTTCGTTCACCAAGCAATCCATGTACATCACCATAGGCGCCAACCTGCTCAATATTTTCCTGAACTATGTGCTGATCTGGGGTAAGCTGGGCTTTCCGGAGTTAGGAATGCTGGGCGCGGCCTGGGCTACTTTTATCTCGCGGGTTATTATGGCCCTGATGATGGCTGCCTGGGTACTGTATGCGAAGCGGTTCGAGGTGTTCCGCCATTTCCTGCGCTGGCGCCACCTCTCGTTCCTGCACATGTACCGCATCTTTAAACTGGGCCTTCCTATTTCCGGGCAGATGATCTTTGAAATGGGCGCTTTCAGCTTTTCGGCGATCATGATCGGGTGGCTGGGCGCCAAACAACTGGCAGCACACCAGATAGCGATAAACGTGGCCTCGGTAACCTACATGATGGCAAGCGGCATAGCGGCGGCAGCAACTATACGGGTGGGTAACCAGAAGGGCCTGGGCAACTATAGGGCTATGCGCATGGCTGGCAACAGCAGCTTTGCCATGGGCGTACTGTTCATGCTTGTCAGTGGCCTGCTGATGGTGGCCGCCAAAGATATCATCCCGGCTCTGTACATTGATGACCCGGAAGTGATTCAGGTTGCCTCTACTTTGCTGATCATTGCGGCACTATTCCAGATCTCGGATGGTGTGCAGGTAGTGGGCCTGGGCGCTTTACGCGGACTGGAAGATGTGCGCATCCCGGGAGTTATCTCGCTGGTAGCGTATTGGGTATTTGGCCTGCCGGTGGGCTATGTGCTTGGGTTTAAGCTGGGTTTTGGAGTAAACGGAGTCTGGCTTGGGTTGCTGGCAGGTTTGTCGGTTGCTGCTTTATTGCTATTTTTACGCTTCAAAAAGCTTAGTTCCCAGGTAGTTACCACATAAAGTACAATGTACTGGCACTTTCTGCGCTAAGCTGCTGTTAAGCAGACGAATATAAATCTTTTAGCCAAGATGAATTTTATTGCCCTCTTCCTGTCGTTGCTGACGGGCTACATTGCGCCCGCACCGGTACTTGCAAAGCCTGTATCCGAAGAAAAAAAAGCAGCTAAAACAGAACAGATTGCCTGGTCTGCTGACAGGCGCCTGGCCTGGAGCGATTTTAAAGCCAGCCCCGACACCCTGAACCCGCACCACGCCCTGACGGCTGCCAACCTGGCCGTAGATGCCAAATGCAACGCCAATACCTTTGCCTACGACGTAAAATGCGTTTTCCTGGCTACCGAATCCTGGACCAAGAACACCAGATCAGAAAAACTGTTGCACCACGAGCAGCTGCACTTCGACCTGACCGAAGTACACGCCCGCCAGCTCCGCAAAAACCTGCAGGCATTGGGAACATCCTGCCCCGATGCCAAACCCAGATTAGCTGCCGTTGTGAATGCCGCTTTTGCAGACTGGAAAGCCGACCAGGAAAAATTTGATGAACAGTCGCGCCACGGCCTGGACGCCAAAGTCTCTGAAGTCTGGGAACAAAACATTGCCAAACGCCTGAAACAACTGGAAAAATTTAAGAGCTAAAAGAGTTAGGAAGTCTGGAAGTCAGAAAGTTAAAAAGGGCAACTATAGTTTTCGATACTATAGTTGCCCCTTCTGTTTTAAAACCTATAGTTGATCATCAACTATAACTATAAGCTCCTCATTAATAATCAACAACTAATAACCAGCAACTATCTGCCACCCGGTTTTTCAAGATCTTTGGTGGCGGGGCCGCTAATTACTTTGCCAAACGGGTCGAAGCGGGAGCCATGGCACGGACAATCCCAGGAGTGCTCGGCGCTGTTCCAGCTAACCACACAGCCCAGGTGCGTGCAAATGGCAGAGCATTCGTGGCGCACGCCGTCCTGGTCGCAGTAAACGGCAATTTTATTTGGCCCACGGCCCATAATGCGCCCTGTACCTGGTATCACCTCCGATGCGTCTTTTACTTCGCCGCCGGTTACGTAGTCTTTGTACTGGGCTGCCACATTCAGGTTCTCTTTTAAAAACTCGCCGGTAGTTTTCAGGCTTACGCGTGCCGGGTCGTAGATCGTTGCCCATTCATTCTTTCGGCCCATGATCAGGTCTGTGAGCAGCATACCGGCAATTGTTCCGTGTGTCATACCGTGGCCAGAGTCGCCGGTGGCAATGTACACGTTATCAGCATCCCCGGGATTTCTTCCTATAAAAGCCAGGCTGTCCACAGGTTCCAGCACCTGTCCCGACCAACGGTAAACCACCTCTCCCGCCATCGGGAAGTGCTGTCGCATCCAATGCTCCAGTTTCTGATAGCGCAGCGTTGGGTAATCGTCCTGGCCGGTCTTGTGGTCTTCGCCGCCAACTATAAGCAGGTCGTCTGTGCCTTCGCCTCCCGATTCTTCCAGCCTGATGTAGTGGTAAGGGTCCTGCATATCCCAGTAAAGAGCATCCGGCACCTCCCCTTTGGCAACGCGTGCCCCAATTACATAGGTGCGGTAAGGCGCCTGTTTGGTGTGCATGGTTACCACATCGTTAACGGGCACATTGGTAGTTACTACCAGGGTATTCGCGGTTACACTATGTCCGTCCTGGGTTACTACCGTGGTAACAGGTCCGGTCCTGAACTCTACGGCTTTGCTTGCGGTGTAAATCCGAACATCCTTGTCCAGCATCGCATTGGTTAACCCTGCCAGGTATTTAAGCACATGAAAACGCCCCTGGTTCGGGAAGTGCAGGCAAGGCAGCTCGGTAAGCGAGCCTAAGGGGCAGGATTTACGCAAAATTACATCGCGCCAGCCAATCTGGTGAGCGGCTTCCAGTTCACGGGTCAGTTGTGCTTCTTCTTCCTGGTTGTTGGCAAACATGTAGCCGTCCAGACGTTTAAACTCGCAGTCTATTTTTTCATCTTTTATGATGGCTTCAATTCTATCGATAGCAGCCATGTGGCTTTGCACGGCCAGGCGGGTACCATCTACTCCAAACAAGCGGATCAGTTCCGGAAAACCATCGTCGAGGGCGCTGGCCAGGTGTGCGGTGGTTCGGCTGGTTTCGCCGCCGCAAATCGTATTTTTTGCTTCCAGTATAACAACCGTTTTTCCTTCCTTCATCAGGTGATAGGCCGTGGTCAGACCGGCAATACCGGCCCCGACAATGCATACATCGCAGGTAACGTTTTCCTGTAACGGATGTGTGACAGGCATAGCAATGCCATCTACCCAGACAGACTTACTTGCTCCGGATTCTTCTTTCATAGTATGGGGTGTGAGCGTGTGATGATTAGCAGCTTGCACTGCACCTTCTGAACAGCAGAAAGGCTGCATAGGATTACGAAGGACTGAGGCTTATGTTACTTTTTGAGGATCAGCCCGCAGTGCAAACTATAGCCTTCTACCACGCTGGGGTAACAGGATTTAGACAGCTTCTATTATATTTGAGGAAAGATTAAACTATAACACGAACCGATGTACGCACCAGAACAGGCACAGGAAACAATTAGCTGGCAACAGTTTGAGCAAACCGATATACGCGTAGGAACTATACTGGAAGTGCACCCATTTCCGGAAGCACGCAAGCCGGCCTATAAACTAACAGTAGACCTCGGACCGCTGGGCATCAAGAAATCAAGCGCACAGGTAACCAAACACTATACCCCAGAAACCCTGATTGGCCGGCAGGTGCTGTGTGTGGTGAACCTGGGTAAAAAACAGATCGGTACGTTTATGTCGGAAGTGCTGGTGACCGGCTTTGAAGACGAGAACCGAGATATTATACTGGCACAGCCTGCGGGAAAAGTACCTAATGGCAGCAAGCTAATCTGAGCTTAAGGGTTATCCCGTTCCAGTTCCGGATCGGCAGGTCTGCCCGGCGCCTTTAGTGGCCTGTCAATTAACCTTACTCTTTCCTCCCTGGTGCGGGTTGTATCCGGTATGCTGTCATCCAGCAACACCGGAGCCATCTCCTGATCACTTCCTGGTAAACCACCTTTCTTGGCTATCAGTTTAGCTTCGCGGGTCGTGAGGGTATCGAGAACGGCTTCGTATAGCCTGTCCATTTCTGCCAGGTTGGCGGCGTAATAATCGTAGGTATCGTGAAAAGCTTCCGACGAAACCTTGTGCTGCTGCAGTATCTCTTTATGGCGTTTGTTGTACACCATCACCGCCGAATCCGGGTAATTTATCGTGGATTCTATGACGGACTCCATCACATGCACATCTGCCAGTATCTGCGCCATTTTTCCTTCCGGTATCATGTCATCAGGCTTCTGTACCTTGTCCGGGGAGTTGCAGCCCAGCAGCGCCAGGCAAAAAAGTATGTAGAAAAGTCGTTTCACGGATGTAAATTACGGCAATTAGTCCTAATTTTAAAATCTCACACCAGGACAACAGCAGTATGAAAGAGCTTGTTCAAAAGCTGCGCAAGTACGAGATCCGGATACGAAAGGCAATCACTACCCAGATGCAGGGCGATTTCCACTCGGTGTTTAAAGGCACCGGGCTGGAGTTTGACGACGTGCGCGCCTACCAGTACGGAGACGACGTGCGCACGATAGACTGGAATGTGAGCGCCAAAGGCCATGGTACTTTTGTAAAAACATACCGCGAAGAAAAAGAACAATCCGTGTTCCTGATGCTAGATGTGAGCGCTTCGCAAACTATAGGTACTGGCAGACAACAGAAGATAGACGTGGGCAAGGAGATCTGTGGGGTGCTGGCCATTTCGGCGGCAAGGCAGCAAAGCCAGATCGGCATTATCTGCATCTCCGATCAGAAGGAAAAATACCTGAAACCGGCCAAGGGAATTGAGCAGGCCTATGCCATTATCAAAGCCCTGCACGAGCTGCAACCTAAATCGGCTAAAACAAACCTGGCCGCCGGCATCCGCCTTACCCTCGATATCATCAAGCGCCGCAGCATTGTGCTCCTCATCTCTGACTTTATAGACATGAACTATGAGAAAGAGCTGCAGATGCTGGCCCGACGCCACGACCTTATAGTTATACATTTGCTGGATGTACGCGAGCGCAAAATGCCGGGCATGGGCATTGTGCCGGTGCTGGATAAAGAAACAGGCAAAATGGTATGGCTTAATACATCGGGAGAAGAATTTCAGAAAAAATATTTTGCGCAGTACCAGCAGAACCAGGAAAACGTGATCCGCATCTGCCAGAAATACCAGGCCAACTACCTGGCGATAGAGGCCAACGAAGATTATGTACCACAGTTAGTGAACCTGTTCAGGCTCCGCAATAAAACCCACAAAAAGAGTGCTTAGGTTACTTTTATTTTTAGCTATAGTTATATGGCCGGTTTTGGTGAGCGGGCAGCAGGTGGCACCGCCTGTTGGCACCTTCAGCACCGATACCGTAAAGATCGGGTTGCCGGTTACCTATACACTGGTGCATAAACATTCGGCCAGGCAGGAGATCATACTCCCAGGCACAAACTATAACTTCACTCCTTTTGAGCTGGTACGTAAAGATTTTTACCCGACCAGAACAATTGATGGCCTCAGCACCGACAGCGCCGTTTACACCCTCCGGACGTTTGACACCAAAGCAGTGCAGGCCCTGAGTTTGCCGGTTTTTATTCTGCAGGGCAAAGACACCATACGCGTAAATGGTGACAGCAGCCGGGTGGTACTGCACCAGTTAGTGGATAAGGTACGGGAACCCTTAACGTTTAAAAACCAGACCACGCTGATGCCGGTAGCCGAGCGGTTTAACTGGCCGGTACTGCTGCTCTGGATCACATTCGTGACGCTGGTCTCCACGCTTATCTGGCTGATCTTCGGGCAAACCATTAAAACCAAGTATAAACTATACCGCCTGCGCAAGGACCACCTGTATTTCACCTCGCGTTACAATTCGCATATCGACCGTTTCGTGAAGACGGGTGTTTCGCAGAGTATGGAGAAGGCCGTATCGTTGTGGAAGAACTACCTGACCAAACTGGAACGAAGCGCCATCAACTCATTCACCACCAAGGAGATAGTAGAATATTACGACAACAACGAAGAAGTAAACGATGCCCTGCGCCTCTGCGACAAAGCCATATATGGCAACGTGCAGCACGAGGCCGATACCGAAACCAAAGATGCCTTGCTGCTGCTCCGCCGCTTTGCCAAGAGCCGTTACAAAGCCCGACGCGAAATAACCAAAAATGCTAAGAATAACAGACGACATGCTGGACTGGCTGAGCCTGGAATGGTTCAGCCTTAACACGCTGCGCTCCTTCGACTGGGTGTTTCCGCTGGTACTGTATGCACTGCCGGTGGTGCCGCTGCTGTTTTTACTTAAGTGGCTGTTTACCATAAACTCCCGCAATAAACTGAACGTGGCCATGTTCGATGGTAAACTACAATGGCAATGGATCAGCCTGCTGCGGTTTATCCCCGATGTATTGTTCATCCTGTTCATTATGCTGGTACTGATAGCTCTGGCACGGCCGCAGCGCATAAACGAGCAGGTAGAGCAAACCTCCGAAGGTATCGACATTGTGCTTGCCCTGGATGTGTCGGGGTCGATGGAGTTGCAGGACATAAAACCCAACCGCTTGGATGCCGCCAAAGAAGTAGCCCTGGATTTTATTAACGGCCGTGTGCAGGACCGCATCGGGCTGGTAGTTTTTGCCGGCGATGCCTATTCCCTTGCCCCGCTTACCACCGACTACCAGATGCTGCGCGAAAGTATTAATTCTATCGGGTTTAAGATGATAGAGAACGATGGTACAGCTATAGGCAGCGCCCTGGCCGTGGCCACTAACCGCATGCGCGATTCGGAAGCTAAAAGCAAAGTGGTTATATTGATCAGTGATGGCGAAAACACAGCCGGTAGCCTGGACCCGCAAATGGCAGCACAGTTAGCCAAAGGTTTTAATATAAAACTTTACAGCATCGGGATTGGTAAAGATGGGCAGGTACCTTATGCGGTAGATGATGCCGGCAAAACGCAGTTTGTGGAAACCAGGCTGGATGAAAGCAGCCTGCGTGATGTGGCAACTATAGGTAGCGGACAGTTTTTCCGGGCCGACAGTAAGGATGCGCTGCAGCAGATATTTAAAAGTATAAACCGGTTAGAGAAAACAGAAGTAAGTGAAAAACGCTTCCGCGACGCCAAGGATTACTACCAGGTGTACCTGAAATGGGCCCTGCTCCTGCTGGTTTGTTGGATGCTGCTGAAAAACACGTTCATAACCAATGTGCTGGAAGACTAACTATAGTTTGGAAGTTAGAAAGGTATAAGTCAGAAAGTCGGACGTATTATAGTGTGGCTTCTGCAGATTCAGGTGATACTAACTATATTTTTTGCCTGTAGAAAGAATAAACCGTACCTATAAACCTTAATTTCGGCACCCTGTAACTATAGTTGTTAAGCATCAGATTTCAGTTAATCAAAAGTCAGTTATTCAACATTAACCTAAAACTATGAGCACAATTGCAGAAAACATACGCTACTTTGACGAGCAACTGAAAGATACGCCGGCGCGGCTGGTAGCGGTAACCAAAACACACCCCGTAGAAACTATAAAGGAAGCCTATGATGCGGGCCACCGCCTGTTTGGTGAGAACAAAGTGCAGGAACTTGTAGATAAATACGCGCTGCTTCCCCACGACATTGCCTGGCACCTGATCGGCCATCTGCAAACTAACAAAGTAAAATACATCACCGATTTTATAGACACCATACAGTCCGTTGACAGCCTGAAACTGCTCGTAGAGATCAACAAGCGGGCGGAGCAGCGCAACCGTACCCTGCCTATCAACTGCATGCTGCAACTATCTATCGCCGACGAAGAAACCAAATACGGCATGACTTACGACGAAGCTGTTGCCTTGCTGCAGTCCGAAGAGTACCGCAACATGCATTACATCCGAATCACCGGCGTCATGGGCATTGCCACCAATACGGATGATGAGGAAAAGCTACGTCAGGAATTCCGGCAGCTTCGCTCCTATTTTGAGCAGTTAAAGGAAACGTTCTTCTTCGCAAATCCTGATTTTAAGGAAATATCCATGGGGATGACCTCGGACTGGCAACTGGCCCTGGAAGAAGGCAGCACCATGATACGCGTGGGCAGCGGTATTTTCGGCTCGCGCAACTATAACAAATAGCAAAACAAAACACACAAAAACATGCAAGATCAAAACGAAGCCAATTACCGCAAGTTTATACAGCAGGTTGCCGCTACCGAGCAGGTCTGGGGCTTATCTCAAGGCGACATCTGGGCTACTTCCAGCTCCAACGAGTACGAAGACACAGAAGTGATCCTTTTCTGGTCTGATGCCGAAGGTGCCAAAGCCTGCGCGTCGGATGAGTGGGCAGACTATAAACCGGAATCGTTGCCGGTAGCCGAATTTCTGGAAAACTGGTGCGTAGGCATGTACGACGATGGCCTGCTGGTAGGTACCGACTGGACAAAAGAACTGCAGGGCCGAGAAGTAGACCCATTGGTAGTAGCCCTGGATGTGGTGCAGGAACTGAAGAAGACAGGCAAAGAAATTAACCTGGAGCAGTACGACAGCCTGAGCGAACTGGAAGAACAGATCATTGATGCGCTGGAAGGCGAAGAAGATTAATTTCCTTACCTTTCGGGCAGTACATGTTAAAGCTACCGTCAAAAGTAAATAACAAGTTTATTCTGGTCGCACCTGTGTTGCTGGGTGCGTACCTGGCCATCATGTACCCGCTGCACAATGTTATATTTACCGTTATTTTCGCCAGGTTTGGTGTCAGCTTTACAAACGATTACCCGCTGCTGACGGCATTTTTGCTGTATGTGGCAACAATACCTTTAGCGGTATTCTTTAACAGGCTGCTACTGAAACGGCCCCAGAGTTATGATGAAAAACTGGTAGGCGGGCTGGCTGCCAACGTGGCCTTTAACATAACTATAGCGCTCATCTTTAGTTTTATAGGCGGATCTATAGTTACCCTGTTAGTAATTCCGCTTGTGCTATCCTTTTTCGGTTTCATTATCGCAGCCCTTGTTATAGCACTGATCGAAACTATAGAAGAGAAGTTCTTATCCCTTAAATCAACCTAACGTGACACAAAAAACCATACTCCTTATTGCCAGTGCTTTCGGAGCCTTATCGGTAATGATCGGCGCCTTTGGGGCACACGCCCTTGCCCCTATGCTGAATGCCACTAACCGCACTGATACCTTCGAGACAGCTGTAAAATACCAGATGTACCACACGCTGGCCTTACTTGCCGTTGGCCTGTTGTTATTCCGGGTAGAGCATCCGGCCTTGCAGGTTGCGGCCTGGGCTTTCTTTATCGGTATCCTTATTTTCTCTGGCTCGCTGTATACCCTGTGTTTGACAGGCATTACCTGGCTGGGTGCTATTACCCCGTTGGGCGGTACGGCGCTTATAGTTGGCTGGGCGGCTTTGTTCTATGCTGTGTTAAAAGCGCTGTAAACCGAGCAACTATAGTTAAAAACACAAAAGCCATCCCGATCAGGATGGCTTTTGCTTTAGAGAAAAAAGGCAGCTTAGTTTTTAGCGCTTGCCTGCTTTTCTTTGATGTTGGTTTTAATGTACACATGCACCGGCTCGCCCGTGTTGGAGTGTACTGTAATAGCTTTGCTCTGCTGGCCTAATCTGCCGGCGCTGTTGTATTTAGCAGTCACAAAACCTGTTTTACCTGGCATTACAGGCTCCTTGCTCCAGGCCGGAGAAGTACAGCCACACGTTACATCCACGCGCTCAATTACCAGCGGCTGCGTACCCGTGTTCTTGAATTTGAAGGTATGCTCTACTACATCGCCCTGCGTAATATCGCCGAAGTTGTGCTCCGTTTCTTCGAACGTGATAACAGGACCCGCTTTAGCCTGTGCCTGCGGTGCAGTAGGTTGTTTAGTAGGCTGCTGTTGTGCCACAGCGCCACCTGCAGCAAGGGCTGCAATTGCGAACGAAAGGATAAGTTTTTTCATGAGAATGTTATAGATTATACGGTTCCTACGGCCGGATTCTTTATTTTGTTGTTACAACGCAGCAATATAAGATTTTAGTTCGTTAGTTGGCTAATAATTGCGCGTTAAAGTTAAGCAGGTATAGTTCTTCGGATGACCGGGTAAGGGCCGTGTACAGCCAGCGGGCAAATTCCTGGTTCACCATCTCATCGTTCAGGTAGCCTTGCTCTACAAACACCGCCTGCCATTGCCCGCCCTGCGCCTTGTGACACGTTAGGGCGTAGGCAAATTTTACCTGCAACGCATTCAGGTACGGGTTTTTCTTCAGTTCCTTGGCCCGGTCGCGCTTGTTGGGTATGTCCATGTAGTCCTGCAGCACTTCTTCGTATAGTTTCTTGTTCTGGTCAGCTGGCAAAGCCGGCGAATCGCTGTGCAGGGTGTCAAGCATGATCTTGGTTTCCAGTTCTTCGGCATCGGGGTAATCCACGAAGCGCACGCGCACATCGGCAAACCGGAAACCATACATTTCTTCCAGCTTTATGATCTTGGTGATCTCTACAAAATCGCCGTTGGCCATAAACCCGATCTCCGAATCCTTAGGCAGCCAGAAGTAATTGTTGCGCACGATCATCAGGTAATCGCCTACGCCAATCTCATCCTCCGAAAAGAAAATGCTGCGCCGGATATGCTGGTTATACATGTTCGCCACTTTGTTGGAGCGGCAGATAACTATAGCATTCTCTACCCCGAACTTATCATACGCGTAGCGCAGGCCGTCTTCCAGCTTCTCGCCGGTCATTTTATAGATGTCGCGCCAGCCTTTGGTATGTAGTTTTATGTCGGGTTGCTCGGCACTTAACTGGCTGCGCAAGTTGGTGGCGTTCATCAGTATACCCGATGCTTCTGCCTGGCGCATCACCTGTTTCAGTTCGATTTCCTGCACCGCACAACGAAAATTGTGGCGCAGATAACCAGCATCCAACGATGGGCTCAGCACCTGCCCTACCGGCGGCAACTGGGCTGTATCACCTATCAGCAGCAGTTTGTTGTTCTTTTTCTCGAACACGTAATTCATCAGGTCCTGCAATAATCCATTTTGCCCGAAACCACTGTCATCTGCGATCATGGAGGCCTCGTCCACTATAAAAAAAGTATTCTCCAGCTTGTTGGGCATGCGCGTAAAAGCCAGCCCCTCAGAATATGGATTGGCAGTCTGACGGTAGATCTTTTTATGGATGGTAAACGCTTTTTTGCCACTATAGGTACTCATTACCTTAGCCGCCCGACCAGTTGGCGCCAGCAGTACATACTTATAGCCAAACTTGTTAAGGATCTTTACCAGCGAGGTAACCACCGTAGTTTTACCTGTACCGGCATAGCCTTTCAGCATAAACACCTGCCGGTCGTCTGCACTGGAAAGGATAAATTCATCCAGTTTGGCAAACAGCTTCGCTTGGTCCTCGGTGGGCTCAAACGGAAAATTCTGACGCAGTACTTCTACCGGACGCATTTTGGGTTAATTATGAATGATGAATTATTAATTATGAATTGACCAACTATAGTTGCTGGCACTGTTTAATGTTATCGTATTATAGTTGAAACTATAGTTCTATAGTCGCTATTGGCTCCCCTTTATTGCTAAAAGTTTAATTCCCCTCCTCGGAGGGGTTAGGGGTGGTTTACTCCAGCTCGAGTTCGCAAACTATAGTTACTTCTCAACATCTGAAACTATAGCTATAGTTTAAAAACTTTTAACTATAAACTCCTAAACGCTCTAACTCTTCAACTCTCTAACTTTCAGGTCTTCCGGGGTTATAGTTGCCATGCTGGTGGTGGCTTTGGCTATCAGCAACGGTTCGGCTTCATCTTTTACCACGTACACTTCGGCTTCGCAGAAATTAAGTTTGCGGCCCTGCTTTAGTACATAGCCTTTTGCCAGCAACTTGTCGCCCACGCCCGGGTGGAAATACGATACTTTTATTTCGGCTGTAACTACGTGGTGGTCTTTGGGCACTAAACTTACGGCGGCAAACCCGGCCACTATATCGGCTAAAGTGGCAATTACACCACCGTGCGTAAACCCTTTGTGCTGTTTGTGGCGCTGTTCCAGTTTTAGCTCGCCTTCTATTCTTCCTGCTTCTATTTTTGTAACTTCGAAGCCCATCAGTTTCATGAATTCCTGGCGCTCCAGTTTTTCGCGGATGTCGGCTTCGAAATCGGGATTGTATGTTTGGATCATATTACAAAAATACCACCAATACCACGCGCAAACAAACTATGACGGATATAAACCCTAACGCTGCCGCCTACGCCGATAAAGTACGGGTGCGGGTGTGCGGCATCTGCATACAGGACGAAAAACTGTTGCTGGTACGGCACCAGGCAACTATCAGGAACCGGGATTTCTGGGCACCACCTGGCGGGGGCTTACAGTTCGGCGAAAGTCTGGCTGATTGCCTGAAACGCGAGTTTTTGGAAGAAACCGGTTTAATAGTAGAAGTTGGTCGTTTCCTGTTTGTAAATGAGTTTATGCAGGCGCCCCTGCACGCCATCGAATTCTTTTTTGAAGTAAAAGCGACCGGTGGAGAACTGATAACCGGCCATGACCCGGAAGCTACTCCTGAGATGCAACTGATTGAGGAAGTAGCCTGGAAAACAAAGCACCAGGTACGCGAAATACCACTGCCCGATAAACACCGCATCCTGCATCATCTTTACTCTTTCAACGACCTGCTGAGCATGCCGCATCATTTCCTGAAATAGAAATGCCATCTTTTTAGTATACTTGCATAGCACTATAAACAAGCGTTTCATCACCAGCTTTATACTTTGAACACGATCAGTACTAACTTTCGGCTATCACACAAAATTCAGGACGAAGGCTTTACGCTCTCTGCCGCCAGTAAATGCAATATGTACGTATCGCTGGCCCAGAAAAGCATACGCCTGGCTATAGTTGACCTGGAGCGCGACAAGTTTGCGTTGCTGGAGGATTATGAGCTGATAACAGTGTTTACGCCTGCACAAGCCGCCGAACAACTTCGCCTGATCGCCAGTGAAAACCCGGTGCTACAGGAGCAGAACTGGAAAACGATACGCGTATCTGTGAGTAACCAACATTTTACGCTGGTACCCGAAACGCTGTACGACCCGGCCCACCAGCAGGACTACCTGCGCCTGCACAGCAACCTGAACCCGCAACTGGATGACGTGCTTGCATACCGCCACAGCAGTCTGGAAGCCGTTAACATTTTTGCCATAGAACGTGTGCTTCGCCAAACAATAGAAGACCTGTTTCCGGAGCGCCCGATCCAGTTTGTGCACCAGACCAGCTCACTCATTAAAAGTATTCTGCACCAGGCCGGCCGCAGCATTCCGCGCAGCATGTTTGTGTTTGTAGAGCGTGGCCTGGTAACTATACTGGTGGCCGACGAGCACGGGCTGCAATTCTGCAACATTTTCCAGTACCACAGCCCGGAGGATTTTATCTATTATATCATCTTTGTAATGCAGGAGCAAAAGATGAACCCGGAGCAGGAAACCATTACTGTCTGGGGCGACATTACGCACGATGCCTCCCTTTTCACCATCCTGCAGAAGTATATCCGCCAGGTTAAATTCGGCAGGAAACCGCAGAACATTGGCTACTCCTATAAATTCGACGACCTGTTTGAGCACCGCTACTTCGAACTCTATAGTTTACATCTGTGCGAATAAGTAATTTTGAATAACTGATTTTTGAATAATTGAATAGTTATCGGCTATTTTACCAACCATTGCATTTTAATTCAGTTATTCAGTAATCAATTATTCAAAATTAAACTATGAAACGCATTGCCCTTTTCCCTGGTTCTTTTGATCCTTTTACAAACGGACACCTGGATGTGGTGATGCGTGGTACCGAATTATTTGATGAGATCATTATTGCCATTGGGAATAACAGCAGCAAGCAGCGCTATATTCCGGTGGAACAGATGGTGAAAATTATTGAGAGCGTTTTTGTGGGCGTGCCGAATGTAAAAGTAGCTACTTACAAAGGGCTAACAGCTGAATATGCCCGGGAAGTAGGTGCTAAATTCCTGCTGCGCGGGTTAAGAAATACAACCGACTTCGAATACGAGAATACCATAGCCCAGGCCAACCGGCACGTAAACACCAACCTGGAAACTGTGTTCCTGATCACATCTCCTCCACTGGCAGCGATCAGCTCCTCTATTATCCGCGAAATACACCGCTTTGGAGGCGATGTAAGCGATTTTATACCTTTCCCGACTTCAGCGATTGCAGGTAGTGCCGAACTATAAACGCAATGGATGTATAGGCCTTTGGTAGTGCTTCCAGGGCTTCTTCCGGCGTCATCCAGCGTACTTCTTCAATAAACTCTTCGGCTTGCGGCTTCATCAGGCTGTCGTCGGTGCAGTTCATCACGTACCACGACGTTTTCTTTAATATCTTCTTGCCTTTAAACGCATAGGAGTGCCAGGTTTTAGGGAGCTTTTCTACCAACTCTACCTGTATATTACATTCTTCCTCCACTTCGCGCAGGGCGCCGGCTTTGGCATTTTCTTTTTTGTTCAGCTTCCCTTTCGGCAGATCCCAAACTCCTAACCTATAGATCATCAGGATCCTGCCTTCCTTTACTACCAGTCCGCCGGCCGCTTTCACGATTTTGAACTGGTCTTTCAGGTGCTCGATCAAGCGCTTCTTTTTGTTGGTGACCAGTGTCAGCGAGTTCAGTTTTTTCAGTTTCTTCACCTCCATCAGGCGCACCAGCCGGTCGATCAGCATCATATCCGCATCCTTAATGAGCACATCTCCCACCAGGTCTTTTGATGTGAAATGGCCATCGGCATCCAGCACCAGGTCGTAGTGGTGACGGTAAACTTTCTCGTTCGATCTTTTAAGAATAAGCGGAATATCGTTTATGAAAACGTTCATGTAGTAGGTGCTCTGGTTGAGCGTAATTTTACGCAAATAAGAAATAAATCATTTTATAGAAAATACAGCGCCAAAAAAAGATAAATAATTCTGTAATTTCGGCGCATGGATACTACGACGACAGCACATCAGGTAGCTTCGTTTCTGCTGGAAACCGAAGCCGTAAAGTTAAGCCCGGATAAGCCCTTTAAGTGGAGCTCCGGCTGGAACTCGCCCATTTACTGCGACAACCGTGTTACCCTTTCGTTTCCGCATATACGCAGCTTTATAAAGCAACAGTTGGCGGAACTGGTTAAAAAACAGTACCCGCACGCCGAAGCCATAGCAGGTGTAGCCACTGCCGGCATTGCGCAGGGTGCCCTTGTAGCTGACCTGCTGGAGATGCCATTCCTGTATGTCAGACCTGAGCCAAAGAAGCACGGCATGGGCAACCAAATCGAAGGCAAACTACTTGAAGGTCAGAAAGTAGTACTGATAGAAGACCTGATCTCAACAGGTGGCAGCTCCCTGAAAGCAGCCGAAGCCGTACGCGCTGCCGGCGCCGAAGTGGTAGGCATGGCCGCTATCTTTACCTATGGCTTTGCGCAGGCCGATAAAAATTTCGAAAACGCCGGTATTACCCTGCACTGCCTGAGCAACTATAGCGCCCTCACCGAAGCCGCCGTAGCCAACGGCTACATCCAGGAATCAGCCATGACAGCCTTAGCTGAATGGCGCAAGTCTCCGGAAACGTGGGGGAATTAATGACTAATGATTAATTAGGAATGACTAATAAAGGAGATGGAGCTTTGGCTTTGTCTCCTTTTTTTGTCTGAATCAGGATTTACAGGATTAAAGGATTTCCAGGATTGGGTGTTGCTATAGTTGGAACACCTATAGTTTTATAGTTGCTGTTGGTCATCCCTACCCCCTTCAAAGGGGGACTTTCTGATTTTGCTATAGTTTAGGCTATAGTTTTATAGTTACGGTTGGTCCAACCACCCCTACCCCTCCTTATCCAAGGAGGGGAACTCTGCTACTGCTATAGTTTAATTTATAGTTCCATAGTTACAGACCACGAGCAGGCAGGCGCAGCCTGTCCCCAAGGAATTACAATCACGAGAAAGTAACCGATTTGCTTTACCCAAGAGCCAATACAGTAATTATAGCCAAAGCAGCAGCTATCGAATGTGTTATCAGTCTTTGGGTTGAGCGCCTTTGACTTGTTGCGGTGCCGTCAGGCAATCAGAGGCACGAGGATAGCAGGAAGGCAGCAGCGCGATGCCCGAAGACGGGGCCTCCCGGCCCGGGAGGGAGCCAAACTAACTATAGCACGGTAGGCTCTTAGAGCTCCCAGGATTGGTAGAAACTATAGAATAACGGCTTGTTTCAAGTGGTAGGCAACGTCAACTATAGCAGGATAGCTTTTCAGCATCAACTATAGTTTGAGATAGATTTCTCACTCGGTTCGAAATGACAAAAGAGAGGGAATGAACTATAGGACACAAAAGATCCCTCAGCTAACGCTCGCAAAGACAAAAACCATAATACTTTCTCAAATCCACTCGTAAACCTTAACTTCACAGAAAATAAAAACCATGAAAATAGGCTTGCTCTCCGATACTCACTCCTACCTTGACGACCAAATCATCCGATTACTAACAGGTTGCGACGAAATCTGGCATGCAGGTGATTTTGGAACGATAGCAGTATCGGACAGGCTGAATGAAATTGCGCCTTTGCGGGGTGTGTATGGCAATATTGATGACGCTACTATAAGGCAGGTGCACCCAAAGGTAAACCGGTTTGTAGTGGAAGGCTTGGATGTGATGATGACACACATTGGCGGCTACCCGGGCAAATACCACCCGGATGTACGCAATGAGATCAAAGCAAACCCAGCGCAACTGTACATAACCGGCCACTCGCATATACTAAAGGTAATGACAGACAAAAGCCTGAACAACCTGCTGCATCTGAACCCGGGCGCTGCCGGCAGACACGGCTTTCATACCATGCGCACCATGATGCGGTTTGATGTAAATAACGGCAAAGTAGAGAACCTGCAGGTAATTGAGCTGGGCAAGCGGGCATAAAAAAAGTGTGCCTGCGGGTGCAAACACACTCTGAAGTCTTTCGAAAACCCGCCAACCGAAGCTTTCACAGCGTTGGCAGGCAGATGGTTTTACTTTGCCGTATAAGACTACTCAGCTGAAGTTTCTTCTGCCTTCTTGTTTTTTGGAGCCTCACCGAACTGAGCGCGCAGCTCGTCCATGTCAACATTCTTGATAACTGGTGTTAACAATAATTGCTTAATTCTGGCAACCTTGTTGTTTGCTCTTGCCTTATTTTTACGGTCTTTTCTTTTAAGTCTAGTAACTCCCATCGTTGCAAAGTTTTAATTTGAAGGGCAAAAGTAAAACATTATTTTTGAATTGTAAAGTATTTCCTGAACCAAAATTGATATGTTTATAACAGACCTCCGTTCCGACACCGTTACAAAACCTACACCCGAGATGCTGGAAGCCATGTTTGCAGCCCAGGTAGGCGACGACGTGTACGAAGAAGATCCCACTATAAATGCCCTTGAGGCCAAAGCAGCGGCCATGTTCGGCATGGAAGCCGGCCTTTTCTGTCCTTCCGGCACCATGACCAACCAGATCGCCATAAAAGCGCACACCGGCCCGCTAACCGAAGTAATCTGTGATGTAACTGCCCACATTTACCAGTACGAAGGCGGTGGCATTGCCTCCAACTCGTACGCATCGGTAGCATTAGTAAATGGCGAGCGTGGCAAAATGACGCCGGAGCAGATTGAAGGCAACATACGCCCCGATAACCTGCACCACCCGATCACAAAGCTGGTTGCCCTGGAGAACACCTGCAACAAAGGCGGTGGTGCTTATTATACGATAGATGAAATTGCAGCTATATCAGCGTTGTGTAAGCGCGAGAACCTGGCCCTGCACCTGGATGGCGCCCGCGTTTTTAATGCCCTGGTAGCCTCGGGCGAGGATGCCAAAAACTATGGCCTGTACTTCGACAGTATTTCGGTTTGCCTGAGCAAGGGATTAGGAGCCCCGGTTGGATCTGTGTTGTTAGGTAGCAAAGCCTTCATAAAGCACAGCCGCCGTATCCGGAAGGTGTTTGGTGGTGGCATGCGACAGGCCGGCTACCTGGCTGCTGCCGGCATCTATGCCCTGGATAACCATGTCGATCGCCTGGCCGAAGATCATCGCAAGGCTAAGCAACTGGAAGAAACACTGCTGCAGACAAACTATGTAGAAAGCGTACTGCCTGTCGAGACCAACATTGTTATCTTTAAATTAAACCAGAAGTACAACGATGCGGCCTTTGTGCAGACACTGGCAGAACAAAACATTCGCGCTTCGGCTTTCGGGCCGCAGATGATCCGCTTTGTAACGCACCTCGATGTAACCGACGAAATGCTGGAGCACACGCTAAAAGTGCTTAAATCGCTGTAATTGTTATCAAATTACTGATTAAGGAAAAGCTATTAACCTTCAGCTTTTCACACAAGTATTATGTTATCCCGAAAAAAGTGAGAGATCTATTTTGGATTATTGTGTATCTTAAATAGATCTCTCCTTTCGTAGGGGTGAAAAACTCTGAATCCATAAAACTATGAATAGCTCTACTCCTGCCCCTGAAGTGATGGCCGTACTTGGCAAAGATCCTGTACTGGCAACTATAATCGAACAGGGCCAGCCGCTCACTTCTTCCAGATCCGAAGACCTGTACTATAAATTGCTGAGCGCTATCGTGTCGCAGCAACTCTCCACAAAAGCAGCAGCAACTATATTTAAAAGATTCACAGAATTTTTCCCGGAAAATTATCCGCACCCGGAGCTGGTGCTGGCTGCCACAGATGAAATGCTGCGAAGCGTGGGGCTGTCGTTTCAGAAGATCGGCTATGTGCGAAATGTAGCCACTTTTGCAGCAGCCGGAAACCTGGAACATGCCACAATAGATGCCTTGGAAGACGAAGCCCTGATACAACACCTGACACAGATAAAAGGCGTTGGTCGCTGGACGGTAGAGATGCTGCTGATGTTTGCGCTGGAGCGACCCGACGTGTTTCCGGTTGATGACCTGGGCATACAGAACGCCATGAAACGACACTATAGTTTAGAGGAAACTGGCAAACCCCTACGCCAGCGTATGCAGCAGATAGCCGAGAACTGGCGCCCTTACCGCACCATAGCCAGCAAATACCTGTGGCAGTCGCTGAACAACACACCAAAATAGGTATAACAGCACAGTTGCTATAGTTTGAGAGTTGTACTTTATTTTACATTTATAGTTAAATTACTATATTGTGTACGCAATGTATAACTCCAACTATAGCATGAACAAACTTATCACCCGCTCCCCTCTTCTCCTGCTCATTTTTCTTACCGCTTTTTTATTTGCCTGCGAAAAAGAAGAACCACTTGTTGAAACTGAAATTTATGGAAAGATAACAGACATTGAGACGGGTGAACCATTAACCAATGTTACTATAAATTTAATCTCGTTTGGGGAGAATCTTCCTAACAATCAAAAAGGTGAGAAAATAATAGGCACAGCTGTAACGGATGTCGAAGGGAATTATGCTATGCTTGTGCCTGAAATAGCCGATAAAAAGTTGTACACTTTTGACTTTGTTAAAGATGGTTACGTTCGCACGCGTGAAAGTAACTCTGTCCTGATCTCTTTTAAACCGAACAGAAAGACACAGCACGATATGGTAATTGGCAAGGGTTCTTATTTAAAACTTACCGTTAAAAAAACGCCAAACACCAACAATACACTTAAAGTTTTTATCGCTTACAGTATAGATGGATTGGGAACGGGCCATGCTGATAACGAACCTTATTCAGGAACAAAATATGAGTTGAAAATAGATGCTACCAAAGCAGAGTCTGAAATCCTATATGACTTTTACTACGGAGATACCAGAAGATTTAACCTGAGTTGGGAAGTGACACAGGAACAGGATTCTCAGGTAAAAAAATACCAAACCGACATTTACCTGACAGAACACGACACAACTGAATTTGAGATAAATTATTAAAACAGCCAGGCATCTACCCTCTTACCAACTATACCGGGTTGCAAATACTGGATGGATGTCGATTTGATTTAACCCCATACCTTAAACTATACCCTTACACCATGCGCAAACTGAACAAACTTTACCTTTTATTTTTTGTAGCGCTGCTACTTACCTCCTGCGAAAAGGAAGAAACCGTAACGGAAATAAGCGGCAGAGTGCTTGATATAGAAACAAACACTCCGGTTGCCAATGCATCGCTTAACCTGACAGTAGCAGAAGGCATAAACAAAGACGGTAGCTTTGTGAACCCGGTTAACCATAATACCACATCCAACAGCGAAGGCAATTATAGTTTTATCATACCTGAGAACGGACAGCAGGAACTATTCCGGGTAACCGCCGACAAAAGTGGGTATGTTGAAGCAAGAGACGTGAATTACATATCTGAGCTGTTAAAATCAGGCCAGAAAAACCAACACGATGTACCTGTAGCAAAGGGCTCATACCTAACTTTAAGATTCAAACAAACACCATCTGATTCAGATAAAACGCTGAAACTTACAATAACCTATACAGCTAACAGCAATGAGTCACCACTTAATGGGATTTCTTTAAGGAGCGAAGTAGTTACTATAGACGCCAATACCACAGAAACCACTGTGTACCGCGGCTTTTACTACAAACAAACGAGCAAAGTACACCTAACCTGGGAAGTAACGGGTTCAGATGGCAAGTCCGAAACTTTCAACGAGACGATAGACCTGAAAGAACACGACACCGTAAATTTTGAGATCAGTTATTAACTATAGTTCTACAATCAGCAGCCATATCGCAAGGCTTGACAACTGTCCTACTGAAGTTAAGATCACCAATTATCCATTCATGAACACCAAAAACTATAGTTTCCCGGAGGACTTTTACCAGCACCTAGCGCGCCACACACTCACCGGCATAAAGGCAGGAAAAGACAGAACTACCTTCCTGAATATCTGGATGGTGAACGTGGACGGAAGAATATTTGCCAGAAGTTGGGGAAAGAGCAACCGGAGCTGGTTTACAACTTTACTGGATGAAAAAAACGGGCAAATTAAGTACGGAGACAAAGTGCTGAACATTACAGGAGTGCCCTGCAAAGATGCCCTGCTGAATGAGAAAATTGACCAGGCTTACAGGACACGCTATACAACCCCGGAGAACCTGCCTTACTCCATTGGCATTACCCAGCCCGACTATGCTGACTATACAATGGAGTTTCGGGTAGCGCCGCTATAGTTAATTTATAGTTTAAAGCGTGTAGTGTTTTCTATAGTTACCGCACTTTTGCCCGCTTTACCAGGTAACTATATAGCACCTTATCAAAAGGCTCGCTGATGTCTACCGGCACAAAGTCTATTTTGTACTGTCCGCATTTTAAAGCCAGCTCGCGTTTATAGTTCTCTACGGCAGTTTTGTAATGCTCGCGCACCTGCGATGGTTGAAGTTTTAGTTCCTGCCCGGTTTCCACATCCACAAAAATGTAAGGGCGCTCGGCAAAGTCAAATTCCTCTTCTGTTCTGCGGTCCATCACATGGAAGATCAACACTTCATGTTTCTGGTGCTTCAGGTGTTGCAGCGCCGAAAAAGTAGTATCCATATCCTCGTTGCGGCCCAGCATATCACTGAAAATAATAACCAAAGACCGCTTCGGAATCTGCTGCGCGATCTGGTGAATAACGCCGGGCACTTCGGTGCCGGAGCGGGCCGGAGTTGCATCTAACTGCTGTTGCAGGAGCAGCAGTAACGTGTGCAGGTGCGAGGCCGTGGAACGAACAGGAGTCTGTAGTTGAATAGTATCGGCAAAGGTAACCAGCCCTACCGCATCGCGCTGTTTGCGCAATAAGGTAGCGATAGCCGCCGCACAAAGCACACTGAACTTTATCTTGCCATGTGTATCCGTAGGGTAATACATCGACGGCGACACATCCAGCAGCAGGTGGCAGCGCAGGTTGGTTTCTTCTTCGTAACGCTTTACAAAAAGCTTATCGGTGCGGGCAAAAACTTTCCAGTCTATGTGGCGGGTGCTTTCGCCGCTGTTGTACAGGCGGTGTTCCGAAAACTCTACCGAGAAGCCGTGGTAAGGGGATTGGTGCAGCCCGGTAATAAAACCTTCCACCAGTTGCTTTGCCAAAAACTCCATGTTCTCGAACTTCTGAACATCGGCAAGGGTGATGGGCTGCTTCATGGGCTACATGCTATTTTGTTTTATCAGATGTTGTCTCTGAAACGACAAATGGCACGTCTTGTTGCTTTTCCTGCTCCGGATCTATTTCTTTTATAGTTACTTTGGCAATACCAGCCCGGATCAGGTCTATTTCTTTGGCAGCTGCCCGCGACAGGTCGATGATGGTATGACGGTTTTTAGGCATGCGGTCGTTGATCTTTACCACTACCGATTTGCCATTGGCTACATTGGTTACTTCTACCAGCGTATTGAACGGAAGTGTGGGGTGCGCTGCTGTTAACTGCGTTTTATCGTAGCGCTGGCCGCTGGCGGTTCGTTGGCCGTGCATGCGGTCGGCGTAGTAAGTAGCCTTTCCGTTGGCCGTGTAAAGGGTGTTACCCGATGAAAAAGAGAGCAGGAATATTAGTAAAATTGAACATAAATTCATGATTTACTATTTTGGTCCGACGCCAAATATAAGATAAAAATTTAACTTCAATTTTAAATTCAAAAATTTTTATATATCATTTCTATATGTTACTTTTAGGTTCATTAAGTTGAATTTAACGTCTAATAAACGGTGGAAGAGAACAACGAAAAAGCAGAAATTTATTCCCAAAGAGTAAGAGCCGGGAAAAGAACGTATTTCTTTGATGTGAAATCAACTCGCTCAAACGACTTTTATGTGACCATCACAGAAAGCAAAAGAAAGTTCAAAGACGAGACCTTCTCTTACGAGAAACACAAGATCTTCCTTTACAAAGAAGACTTCGTGAAATTTATGGAAGCACTGCAGGGCACGATCGATCACGTTAAATCCGAATTGCTGACAGAAGAAGCCTTAGCTGCCCTGGAAGCCGCTGAAACCGCAGAACCAACTGCCGAACTAACCGCCGACGCAACTTTTGATGAAGAACTGAAGTGGGAATAATCGCTCCTACTGTCTTAAAATACTTAAAAAGCCTGCAGCTAATCCTGCAGGCTTTTTTGTTTACCTCACCCCAGCCCTCTCCTTTTATCGAGGGCCCCCACCCCCAAAACAGGAAAGGGAGATTTGTAAGAATCAGGATTTACAGGATTACAGGATTTTCAGGATTTAGGCTGTGGCTATAGTTGGGCTATAGTTCAATAATTGCGGTTGGTCAAACCACCCCAACCCCTCCTTATCCAAGGAGGGGAACTCTGCTACTACTATAGATTCAGCCATAGTTCTATAGTTACAGACCATGAGTAGGACAGGTTTACCTGTACCCACGGAATTACAACCACGAGAAAAACAGATATGCTCTAACCAAGAAACAAATAGAAACTATAGTTTAAGCTGAAGCTATCGAGCTTGATTTCAGTCTTTGGGTTGAGCGCCTTGTAGATTTCCGGTGCTGAAAGCATTGCGACGTCAGGAGCAAAGGAAATATACACCGCGCGATGCCCGAAGACGGGGCCTCCCGGCCTCAGAGGTAGCCAAGCAAACTATAAAACTATAGGTCGTAGAGCTCCCAGGAATAAAAGCGGCTATGAAAGAAAAGGCTTGTGTCGAATAGTAGGCAACGTCAACTTTAGAACTATAACCCTTGAGCATCAACTATAGGCTGAGATAGATTTCTACTTGCGTCGAAATGACAACTATTAAAACTATAGGCCATATAAGATCCCTCGACTTCGCTCGGGATGACAATATCGACAACTATAGGAAACATAAGATACCTCAGTGACGCTCGACAGGACGAAACAAAACGACACCTTCCTCCTACTCCAACACTTTATCATCAACTATAAACCAATCCACAAAAAATCGTATCTTTGCCCCCTGAAATTAAGAACTATAGATACATGGGATTAAGATGCGGCATCGTGGGCTTGCCAAACGTAGGTAAGTCAACTTTATTTAACGCTATTTCTAACGCCAAGGCAGAATCTGCCAACTACCCTTTCTGTACCATTGAGCCGAACGTGGGCGTAATTACCGTGCCCGATGAGCGCCTGCAGATACTGGAAGAACTGGTGCACCCGGAGCGCGTGCTGCCAACTGTCATTGAGTTTGTAGACATTGCCGGTCTGGTGAAAGGTGCGAGCAAAGGTGAAGGTCTAGGTAACAAGTTTTTGGCAAATATCCGTGAAGTAGATGCCATTATACACGTAGTGCGCTGCTTCGACGACCCGAACATTGTACACGTGGCCGGCAAAGTAGACCCAGTTTCTGATAAAGAGATCATTGACACAGAGTTGCAGCTGAAAGACCTGGAGTCGATTGAGAAGATGATGCTGAAAGTGCAGCGCTCGGCCAAAGCTGGCGATGCCAAAGCGAAGAAAGAGCTGGCAACCCTTGAGAAATATAAGTCACACCTGGAGCAGGGCTTTAACGCGCGTAGCTTAGATGTAACGGACGAAGAGAAGGAAACGGTTAGAGACCTGAACCTGCTGACAGAGAAGCCGGTGGTGTATGCGGCCAACGTGGACGAAGAATCTATTAATACCGGTAACCAGTTCTCGAAGGCGCTGGAAGAACATGTGAAGAACGAGAACGCGCAGGTAGTGTTGATCTCTGCCTCTATCGAAGCGCAGATTGCCGAACTGACCGATGAAGAAGAAAAGGAAATGTTCCTGGCAGAGTATGGCCTGAAAGAATCTGGTCTGAGCAAGCTGATCAAGGCATCTTATAGTTTGCTGAACCTGATCACTTACTTTACGGCTGGTGTAAAAGAAGTACGTGCCTGGACCATCGGTAAAGGCTGGAAAGCCCCACAGGCAGCCGGTGTCATTCACACTGATTTTGAGAAAGGTTTTATTCGTGCTGAAGTTATCAAACTGAAAGATTACCAGGAATACAAAACCGAAGCCAAGATTAAGGAAGCTGGTAAAATGGCCGTAGAAGGTAAAGACTATGTGGTGCAGGACGGCGATATCATGCACTTCCGCTTTAACGTGTAGTTTCTACATTTTAGATATAGAAAAGGGCAGCCATTCAGCTGCCCTTTCTTGTTATTGTCTGAACCGGGATTCACAGGATTAAAAGATTTTCAGGATTTAAGTTATGCTATAGTTTGAGCTATAGTTTATTGTTGCTTCAGCAAGATACTTCGCTGGCGCAGGTTTGTAACCCGTGCCTTATGATGGTGTTGAGTTTGTAACTCAACTGGCCCGGTAGGGACAAGCACAACAATGACGCTGGCTATAGTTGATAGTGGGCATTTGCCTGAATCAGGAATTTCAGGATTTAAGAATTTTCAGGATTTTAGTCTTTGCTATTGTTTGAGCTGGTATAGTTTTATAGCTACCGTTTGTCATCCCCCTACCCCCTTCAAAGGGGGACTTTCTGCTACAGTTATAATTTGAGCTATAGTTATATAGTTACAGTTTATTGCGCGGCCAAGTCGCGACCTGGCCCTACAATTTCTGTAGCAGAAGCGTTAAAATTCGTGGTACCTGTGTTCTGTCGCCGTCATCGAAGTGCTCATCCAAATTAGCAACTATAAAACCATGCTGTTTGGCCGCTTGTGTGAAGTCGGAGATGTGGTGGGTGTAACATTCCAATACCTGCCGTCCTTCTGCTGAATCGAAGCGGGCTTTGCTGCCGGTGTATTGCTTAAACGGGTGCAGCTCTCCGATGTAAACATAACCACCTGTTTGTAATACTTCTGCAGCCTGTCTGAAACTATGGTTCAGGTTCTCGATGTGTTCCAGTACCAGGCTAAACGTAACCAGATCATAGTTCCCTTCTGTAAAAGTCCAGCTTTTGGTGATGTCGGCCTGTTTGAACTGAACTATAGGAGATGTGATTTTTTGCTTCGCTTTTGCCAGCATCTCTTCCGAAAAATCAACAGCTGTAACATGAGCTGCTTTTTCCTGAAGCCAAACTGTATTCTTGCCGGTTCCGCAGCCGATTTCCAAAACCCGCTCAAATGCTATAGTTGCCAGTATAGCTCGTAGCGCAGTTCCTTCCAGGTCGCGGGTGCGGTTATAGTTGGTGTCATATTGCGCTGCCCAACTGTTATAGGCTTTTTGGATGTTGGACATTATAAGGTTATTGATAACGGCTTGGCTAAGGCACGTTTATGTGCTTTAGGTCTTGTTATGGACTGTTTTTATACTTGTTCAAACCTACTGAGTCCTACCGAACTTTTTTGTGCCCCCTATTTTCTTACTCTTTATCAAAAGTCCAAAAGGTTTCTTTGTTGTAGTTAAGCAAGCAAGTATAGCTTTCAAGCATAACATTACCCATAACTAAATATCTAACGTTGAACTTCTTAACAAACTTCCTATATTCTCTTGAGGGCATTCGAGGTGCTGTGCCCGAACAATTCAATTCATATGCTCCCGCATCAAAATTAAGAAAAGTTTCATTTTACGCTTAGTAGGTACAATTCATATTCTTAATCAACTTTACTTGTAAAATCATCATGATAAAAATAATCTAATTTCTTAATTCTATTACTTCAATATTATCGACATAGATGTATGCTCCCGCACTTAATTTGTTAACACTTATCCCTTTTACAGGAGACGCTGCAGCCACTTGTTTGTTACTAAATGCATCCCCAAATAACCCTAGCGTTAAGAATTTTTCACCACCATTAGCTGTATAAATGAATGTAACTTCATGCCAGTTACCCTTATCTTTGAGTTTATCATAAGCTAGAGGTATACTTCCTGAACTGCGTGAAATAACATTTTTATGCTTTACCTTATTTTCACTTTTCTCTCCTTTTGATCCTTCATTATCTTCTGAAAATTTATAGCCTAAGACTTCACAGAAGTATGCTGAAACTTCAGCCCAACTGATCTGCATAGTTACTCGGTATTTTATACCTCTAATTAAAGTATGCTGAAGCTGTCCTTGTATGTACTCTCTATACATGGGGTAATCAATCATAAATAAGATTATGCCGGCGTAACTTTCTCCCGAATATGCAATTTGTGTACCCATAATATTTTGGGGTACACCCATATTATGGAAAGCATTATCACAGTTCTTGTAAAAGTCAGGAGTTGAATAATTGGGAATTGTCCAGCCCTCACATAGCTCTATTTTTCCCGCCTCTCTAGGGCAGTCTGTACTGATTTCAAAGTCTCCGTTCAATAATAAATTCTGACTTTGAATTTGCAAAGCACACAAGAAACATATGAGAGTTACAAAGTACTTCTTATTGCTATACATACTATCCCTTGATACTTTCCTTGATAATTTAAAATACCACATAACTATAGTATAAACCACAACATACGCTTATCTGCACTATATGCGTAATTTGAAATTATTCGCTTAACGTCTCCTGTTAAACAAGATCTCTTCATACCCAATTAACAGATCCGCGCGGGAACCAGGTGGGCGGTAGTAGATCAGGATGTCGTAGGAGTTTTCGGTTTCGAAGTGGCTGCCTTCGTAGTAACTATAGTCTATGGTATTGCCTTTCTGCAGCGCGTACTGGTAATTGTAGTAGCCCTGTTTCAGAAGCAACTTGCCACTATAAGCCTGCCGCTCGGGGTTGTACTTCATGCGGGCTTCCGGGGATAGTTTCCAATCGGTAAGGGAACCTAAAATGTAAACCTGCCCGGCTGGCTCTTCAGGGGCTTCCAGCTCAAAATCAACCCACGTGTAATCTGCGTTTATGTCGCCGTTGCCGTACTCGAGGTTATTGATGATCATCTTGCCATTGATGTCCGGTTCCTGGCTGTAAACTTCAGCAGAGCGGTTCTTATCTATTTGCAGGAACACTTCTACAGGGTTTGCCTCTGTGTTCACGTTGCTTACGCCAATGCCGTTGTAGCGCACGCTGCGGGTATCAAACGGACGGTACTCGGCAAGGCCCAGGAAATTATCCTTTGGCTCGAAGAACACGTACTCCAGGCGCTTCAGATGGTCGCGCACAAAGGTTGGCGACGGGATGAATTTGGCATTGTCCCAGCGGTGGTTCTGGCGCAGTACAGCTTTCACTTCCATGGCCGGGTTTACCAGTTCGTAGTCTTTGTAAAACACGTTAAACTCTACCGGCTGCCTTGTTTCGCGGCCCGACGGCCCGGCAGGCAAGCCCAGTTTTGCGGTAACAGTGGTCAGGTTCTGGTACACCATCATGCGGCGCGTCAGCAGCAGGTTGCCACCTTCTTCACGCACTTCCAGCACATAGTTGCCACTCAATTTCACGCGCGGCACCCGGAAACGGTAATGCACATACGGCACGCGGGTGTTTACTGAGTTTTGTGCATCAGTTATAAAGAACTCGTTAAACTCGTTCAGGTACTGCGTTTCGTTCAGGTTAGAGGGCGTCCAGTTATAGTTGCAGTGTATCAGTTTGGCCACCAGGCGCTGTGTTCCCACATTCAGCCTGTCGAACTCCAGTACAAGGGGCCTTCCCTGCTGCAGGTTCGTTACGGCCGGCTCCAGCACTTCTTCGGGCACACCGGTTGCCTGGTAAAACTGCACCGACTTTATGCCTTCGTTATAAATAAAATCTTCGTACCGGATCTGGCTTTGATGGCTGGTGCTGCTTTGGGCCTGCTCTTCGAGAGGCACGCAGCCTGTCAGCAGGGTTAAACCAAGTATAAAAGCAGAGATGGACTTTTTGAACATATGTTTGAGAATGCAACTATAGGTAAGCCTGTATTGCAGTGGTTTTACATGACGAATATACCGAAAACAGCGCCAGAAGCAAACTATAGTTCAGGCACAAGCTCCGTCTGGATCATGAGGCCAGTCTGCAGTGTTTTCTGGACCGGGCACTTAGCAGAAATGGATTCGAGGCGAAGGCGTTGTTCGGGCGTCAGGTTGCCTATTAAACGGAGCTTCTTGGTGATCTGTGATATTCTGGCAGCTTTGTCGTCGCAGTGTTCGCAATCGGTGGCGTAAACGCGTTCGTGGACAAGCGTAACTTCGGCGCGCTGCAGGGGCCATTGCTTTCGTTTGGCGTACATATGCAGCGTTATAACCGTGCAGGCCCCCAAGGCGCTCATAATGTAATCGTATGGCGTCGGGCCGGTGTCAAGCCCCTGTTCAATGCCGGTCTCATCAATTATAAATTGCTGATCGCCCATTTGTATGTTGGCCACAAAGCCATTGGGTACTTCGGCGCTAACGGTTACGGTTCTGCTCATAGTGGTGCGGTTTTACACTCCTATACGCAGTTGCGCAGAACTATAGTTAAGTTAAACTCCTTCGCAAACAATACTAAGTCGCTGTTCCGGATATCCGTGTCAGGAACTATAGCTGTTGCAGACATCCTTGTCCGCGTTATTGGTAACATAGGGACATCCATGTCCCCGGCAGATTGCTTTCGTACATGGATGTCCGAAAGAGCGGTGAGATATGAACTATAGCAAACTATAGCGGTGCTTAAAAATTAAGTGTAAAGACAGTACCCTCGCCAAGTTTAGAATTTACAGCAATGTTGCCCTGGTGCAAACGCATGATCTGTCGGGATAAGCTCAGGCCAATACCGGAGCCGGTCTTTTTGGTGGTATAAAACGGGATAAAGATCTTCTGCATGGCTTCTTCAGTCATGCCCTGGCCATTGTCGCAAACTAAAAGCCGGGCGCGGCTGCGCTCATCCAGGTAAGCCTGTAGTTTTATAGTGGCATGTTCTTTTTCGTGCAGGGCTTCCATGGCGTTCTTCACCAGGTTTATCAGCACCTGCTCCACCATCCCGCGGTCCGCCGACAGCAGGATGTCCTCAGACGGTATCTCCACTTTCAGTTGCACATGGTTATTTGCCAGTTGCTCGCGCAGCAGCATCTTGATTTCGCAGAACAGCTCTCCTACTTTAAACACCGTTTTTTGCGGCACCGAGATAGTGGTCAGGTTACGGAAGTCGTTCACAAATTTTATCAGGCTATCGGAGCGGCGACTTATAGTTTGCAGGCAGCGGCCCACATCATCCAGCTCTTCGCGCAAAATGGTTACTTCTTCGGCTTCGGTATCTGTATAGCTGCTTATCTCTTCGGAGGCACTGGCAGAAAGCGAAGCGATTGGCGTAACGGAATTCATGATCTCGTGTGTGAGCACCTTGATCAGGTTGTGCCAGGCTTCCATCTCCTTTTCTTCCAGCTCGCGCTGTATGTTCTGGATAGAGGCCAGCCGCACGCGGTCGCCCAGCAGTGATAGTTCGATGACATGCACCGTTAAATTGGCCTGTTCGCCGCCATGCCGCACCGGCACCAAAACCTTATCGCCGTGCTCCAGTTGTTGCAGCCCCAACGCCAGTTCCGGACTTACTTTCTGCAGTTCGCTTATGGTATTTGCCTGCGTTAAATGCACCAGTTTTTTGGCGGCATTGTTCAGCATCAGTATCTCGCCGTCGGGTTTATAGGTGATGATGCCAATGCCAATGTGCTGCACGATCACTTCAAAGTAATGCAGATGGGCTTCCTTTTCGGCACGCACTTCCCGGAACTTCTCCATCACATCGTTTAACCCACGTGTCAGTTCGTCCTGTACTTTTCCTTCGCCGGTTACGTTAAACTGCTCGGTAAAGTCATCGTATTTTATGGAGTTCAGAAAGCGCAGGAACTGCCGGTTGGTACGCTCGTGAAACTGTATCAGCAGAAAAACCTGCAGCAGGATTAAAGCCAGCAGGCCCGTAAATGTGGCACCGTAGGCTGACGATGGCCCAACTATAGCCAATGCATAGATAGATGCCGCCAACAGCAGCAGGCGCAACACCAGCTGTAGCCTGTAGTTCTTAAAGCGCATACTTTTCCAGTCTTCGGTAAAGCGCCCCGCGCGACAAACCTAATTCCTTGGCTGCTTTCGAGATGTTGCCGTCGTGTTTGTCCAATGCCCGCTGCACGGCTTCGCGCTCCAGGTCGTCCAGTTTCACGGCATCGTTTGCAGTTGCAGCTATAATTTGGGGCGCTTCCGTTTCGGCTAAAAAGAAAAAGTCGTCGGCCTGCAGTTCACGGTTGTCGCTCATAATGGATGCCCGCTCCAACACGTGCTGTAGTTCGCGCACATTGCCCGGCCAACTATAGCGGCGCAACTTTGCCAAACCGGAATCTGACAACCGTTTTAAAGGCTGCTTGTACTTGCGGGCATAGATGCTTAAAAAGTGCTCGGCAAAAAGCGGAATATCATCCAGCCGGTTGCGCAAAGGTGGCAGGTTGAGTTCTACGGTGTTTATGCGGTACAGCAAATCCTGGCGAAATTCGTTACGCTGCACCATCTCTTTCAGCGGCATGTTGGTGGCACATATCAGGCGCACATTCACCGGTATCGGTTTGTTGATACCTACCCGTATCACTTCACGGCGCTGCAGCACAGTCAGCAGTTTTGCCTGCATAGCCAGCGATAAATTACCGATTTCATCCAGGAATAATGTGCCGCCATTTGCCGCTTCTATCCTGCCAATTCTATCTTCTTTAGCATCGGTAAACGCGCCTTTTTTATGGCCAAACAGCTCACTCTCGAACAAGGATTCGGTGATAGCGCCCATATCTACGGTTACAAACACTTTATCGGCACGGGAGGAGCGCTGGTGTATAGTTCGGGCAATTACTTCTTTACCGGTTCCGTTCTCGCCCAGCAGCAATACATCGGCATCGGTTTTGGCTACTTTATCTATGATCGAAAACAGCTGCTGCATAGGTTGACTGTTACCCATAATGATGTCGGTCGAAGGGTTAAGCTCCGCCGAAAGGGTGCGGTTTACTTCTTTCAGCTGAGTTACTTCTTTGTAGGAGTTGCGCAGTTTTGCCGCCGCCGAAAGTGTGGCGATCAGCTTTTCGTTTTGCCATGGTTTCAGCACAAAGTCGGTAGCACCTTCCTTTACTGCCCGCACCGCCATTTCCACATCGCCAAACGCCGTGATCATAATCACCACCGCCGATGGATCATATTTCAGGATCTCCTGCAGCCAGTAAAAGCCCTCCTGCCCGCTGGTAATGTCCTGGCTATAGTTCATGTCCAGCAGAATGATGTCGAACTCATAGTTTGAAAGCAGGAACGGGATCTTCTTTGGGTTCTTCTCCATTACTACTTCTTTGGCATATTTGCGCAGCAGCATTTTAGCAGAGAAAAGCACATCTTCGTTATCGTCGATTACCAGGATGCGGCCCAGGTTATTTTCCATAGTTGGCGGGGTTATAGTTTACAGGTCACAGTAAAATATTGTGCCAGGCTTATACTTATGTAATTTATGGGAAATTTACCGGAAAAAGTAGTACCTGCTGTCCATGCATGGACAAAAAGTGTCCGCAGATGGACACTGTTCCGGACTATAGTTTAGGAAATTGATCCGGGAAGCCGCTTTTATAGTTTTGGCACACTGCTTGGCATTATCAGAATCAGGATTTATGGATTTTCAAGATTAAAGAGTAAACTATAATACCTGCCGATCCAAAACCACTAACAACTAACAACCAATAACTAATAACTAACAACTAACAACCAATAACTAACAACTAAGCCTCCAACTATAAAACTATGTTTAAGATCTACTTTCTCACCGCCTTTCGCTCGTTGCTCCGTAACAAGAGCTACAGCATCCTGAACATTGCCGGACTGGCACTGGGCATTACCTGCAGCATTTTGCTTTTCCTGGTCATACAATACCAGCTCAGCTACGATAACTTTCATACCAAAGCCGAAAAGATTTACAGGTTTGTCGTTACATTTCCGGTAAACGGTTTTAACACACCTGCCTCCCATTTCCCGTTGGCCGCCAACCTCCGTAGTAACGGAAACTTAGGCTTTGAAGCCATCACGCAGATAAAGGGTGATATGGGTGCCCAGATCAATATTCCATCAAACACGGTGGGCACAGGCAGGAAATTCCTGGTCGACGAGAACATCGGGTTTGTAGAACCGAGCTTTTTTGATGTCTTTGATTTTAACACAGGCCCTATAAATGTAAAGTCGCAATTTGCAAATCCTAACGTCGTGATACTGACACAATCACTTGCAGATAAATATTTCCCGGGACAGAATGCAGTTGGCAAAGTGATCAGGTACAATAACCAGTATATCCTGAAGGTGGTTTCTGTGATGCCGGATATGCCGGGCAATACCGAATTCCCATTTGTAATGCTCGTATCTTACGAAACCATCCGGAAAACCCTGCCAACCGACTGGGGGAACCTATCGAGCGACCACCAGACATTTGTGGTGCTGCCAGACAACATGTCGCCAACTACAGCCGAAACAGCAGTCAACCAATTTGTGAAGCAGCATGTAGAACGTGAAAGCCCGGGCCACAACATGCAGTACCTGCTGCAGCCCTTAAAAGACATCCACTACAATACCAGCTTTTTCGGGGCATTTGCGCAAACCCCTATTTCCAAAGAGCTGATCTGGGCGATGGCTATAGTTGGCATTGTATTGCTACTTACGGCTTGTATCAACTTTATAAACCTTGCAACGGCACAGGCAATCAGACGCGCCAAAGAAGTTGGTGTGCGCAAGGTAATGGGCAGCAGCCGCACCCAACTGGTTATCCAGTTTCTGTGCGAAACCCTTTTGATTGTATTATGCGCTACTTTCCTTTCTGTTATTCTCACGGAGCTTGCATTACCACACCTCAACACACTGCTTGATCTCAAGATAAGCTTCAGTTTGTTTGATGATCAGGTACTGCTGCTTTTCCTTGTACTTCAAACCTTGCTGGTCACACTTTTCGCCGGATTTTATCCTGCCTTTGTGTTGTCTAACTTCCAGCCTATTACAGCTTTGCGCAGCCGCATGAGCGTACAACGTTTTGGTGGAATATCGTTACGCCAGGTGTTAGTGGTGATGCAGTTTACTATTTGCCAGGTACTCATTATTTGCACCCTACTGGTGAATGAGCAGATGAACTACTTCCGGAGCAAGTCTTTAGGGTTTAACAAGGAAGCAGTCATCACCGTCTTTTTACCCCGAAATACAGGCTATAAAATTCAGCCGCTGCGCCAGGAATTATTAAATAACCCAGCTATCAAGGAAATCAGTTTCGGCTCTGACGCCCCTTCTTCCGGCAACATCAGCTATGGCAACTTTTACTTTAACCATGCAGCAAAAGATGAAGATTTTCAGACACACAAAAAGTTTGTAGACCCCTATTACTTTAGTTTGTATGATATGAAGTTTCTGGCCGGCAAAGGCTACCCGAGTGGCGATTCCATCCACTACATGGTGATCAACGATACGATGCGCCGCAAACTTGGGCTTAAAACGCCAGAAGATGCGTTAGGCAAACATTTATCGCTGGGCGACAAACGGTATGCAGGAACTATAGTTGGTGTGGTAGCCGATTTTCACCAGGCATCGCTTGCATCGCCCATAGAACCGATCATTATGACCAAAAACCCGGAAGCGTACAGTGTTATCTCGGTCAAAATAGACATGAGCCAGCAGAAGGAAGCACTCCAACATTTAGAGAAAGTCTGGGAAAAGGTTTATCCGGATGACGTATTTAACTATGAATACCTGGATGCAACTATAGCCGAGTTTTACCAGGATGAAGCCAGACAAAACACGCTCTTCAAACTATTCTCTTTGATTGCGATTTTCATTGGCTGTATCGGCTTATATGGTTTGGTGGCCTTTATGGCAGCGCAGCGCACCAAGGAAGTCGGTATCCGCAAAGTATTAGGCGCTTCTACCTTCAGCATCACCGTATTATTCTCTAAAGAGTTTGTAAAACTTGTATTGGTGGCCTTTGTCATAGCTGTGCCCATAGCCTACTACCTGATAAATACCTGGCTGCAGGACTTTACCTACCGCATCACATTAGGATATGGCGCCTTTATAGTGGCTGGCATTTTAACCCTGGTAATCGCTTTAATTACGATGAGCATCCAGGCAATAAAGGCTGCCATGGCCAATCCGGTACTATCCTTAAAGAGCGAATAACTATAGCTGTTTGCCCGAAATTAGCCACCTTGATCAGGTGGCTAATTTTTTTACTACTGATTTGCAGAGGCTTATAAATGAACAGGCAAAAAATCAAATACTGTTGTTTGCAGATTAAAAACACTCTCCTATCTTTGCACCCGCAATACAGCAAGAACGGTCCGTTCGTCTAGGGGTTAGGACTCCAGATTTTCATTCTGGCAACAGGGGTTCGATTCCCCTACGGACTACAAGTTATCATACTAAAATCAGCAAAAAGCCTGCAAATCAAATATTTGCAGGCTTTTTGCATTTTTGGCACTACCGAATTATTCGGCATCTCCCGATAAAAAGGGGCGTGATTCGGTGCGTCATTTTAAGCTACTTTCTCAACTCACCGAATCTATCGTAACCCATTGTATTTCAAGCTGTACAGGGCCTGTACATCTTGATTTCAGCTGGCTGCAAGGCTAATTTTATTAACCTTTAAAGCCATACTGCCATGAGCAAACGCATCCGAATTATCTTTTACCTGAAAAAACAAAGAAACTACACGACTGGCCCCGTACCCATCTACCTGCGCATCACCGTTGCCGGAAAGCGGGCAGAGCTCTCCACTGCCAGGCAGTGCGATCCCCTACGGTGGAACTCCTGTGCCGGAAGGGCCACCGGCACAAGGGAAACGGTGCTCTCGCTGAACGCCTACCTGGACACGCTCCAGCAGAACATATTCGAAGCCCACCGCCAGTTACTGGAACAAGGAAAAGCAGTTTCGGCAGAAAAAGTAAAACGAGCATACCTGGGCAAGCAGGAAAAAACCAGCACAATCGTTGAAGTTCTGGAAACGCACAACCAGCGCGTGGAGACCCTGCTGGGCTCCGGGTACTCACCCGCTACCCTGAAAGGCTATAAAACCTCCCTGCACCACATAAAGGATTTTCTATTAAGTAAGTACGGGATAAAGGACCTGGACCTGAAACAGGTGGACTACGGCTTTGTCTCTGACTATGACTTTTATTTGCGTAGTACCTGCAGGTGCTCCAACAACTCCACACTAAAGTACATCAAGCTGCTTAAGAAAGTAATCAGGGAGTGCCTGCACCAGGGCCTGCTGGATCGGAACCCCTTCCTGCACTACAAAGGAAAGGTAAAGCAGCTGGAGCGGGTCTACCTGACAGAAGAAGAGCTAAAGAAAATAGCAGCCAAGGAGATGGTTACCGAGCGGCTAAGCCAGGTCAGGGACATCTTCCTGTTCTGCTGCCTGACAGGCCTTGCCTACACCGACGTGCAACAACTAGCCAAGGAAAACATTATAAAGGGAGTGGACGGAGAAACGTGGCTCTCTGTACAGCGACAGAAGACCGGCACCCCCACCCGCCTGCCCCTGCTGCCTGCTGCTAGAATAATACTGGACAGGTACCAGCAGCACCCCCAGTGCCTGTACAAGAACAGGTTGCTACCCGTGCTGAGCAACCAGAAAATGAACGCTTACCTGAAAGAAATCATGGACGTGTGCGGCATCAACAAGGCCGTCACCTTCCACACCGCCCGCCATACCTTTGCCACCACCGTCACCCTTTTAAACGGGGTGCCCATGGAGAGCGTGTGCAAAATGCTCGGCCATACTTCCATCAAAACCACACAGCACTACGCCAAGGTGCTGGACCTGAAGCTGAGCCAGGACATGCTAGTGCTTCGAAACAAGTATGTCCCAGAGATGGCAGTGAATGCTGCCATCCCTTCCCCATAGCCAGTGATGTGTATAAGTGAAAGCAACAAGGTGTCTTTAAATTTAGTATATTTGTATAGGGCAGTATTGTTCATGCCCTAAACAAATATACATTGTCCTTATGCGCATACAGGCTGTTGTCCGAAAGGGCCCGATGAAGGAAATAGACGAGCAGGAGGACCTGCGCTACTGGCTTAGCCGCTCCCCCAAAGAGCGGATAGAAGCGCTTACCTTCATCGTATCCCAATACCTGAAGCCAGGTCAGCGGCTTGATAAAACCGCTGTTTCCAAAAGAAAACTTTCAAATGGTCTTAGCTAAGGATTTCGAAGAATTTATCCGAACACTTAACGAGCATGGAGTGGAGTACATGGTGGTGGGCGGTTATGCCCTTGCCTTTCATGGCAGGCCACGCCACACCGGTGACCTGGACATCTGGATAGACGTCTCAGAAGAAAATGCAAGCCGCATGCTACAAGTGCTCGGGGAATTTGGCTTGGCTTCCCTTGGCTTTGAAAAAGATGATTTCCTAAAGGAAGGGTATGTCACCCAGATCGGCTATCCTCCGCTTCGCATTGATATTCTTAACACCATTGATGGCGTCAGCTTTAAGGATGCCTACCAAAGCAAAGAACTGGTCAACCTGGATGGACTACAGGTGGCCTACATTGGCCTGCGTGATTTTATTAAAAATAAGGAGGCTGTTGGTAGGGCCCGCGACCTGAGTGATATCAAAGAAATTCAAGCAAAACCAGTTCACAAGCGTAGCAGAGGAAAAAAGATTTAACATCACGAGTTCTGAAAAATCATCACAAGCCACGAAGTTAACCATAGAAAAAGCAATAGCCTGAAAGAATATGCAGGCTATTGCTTTTATACTACTACAGCAGTGCCAGCAGTCTGATTGTCAGAGCGCCGAATTTTTCAGCATTCTGCTTTAGTTTTAGGATTTGTTCATTGCGGCTTGTGGCCGAATTCACCAAAGTCATTAGCTCCCGCACCTTCTGCTGGTCAGCTTCCTTAGGAAACAATGCCTCTATTTGTGCTACTGGTACCTGGGTTAGTTTAGAAATAACCTCCCGATACTCTTCATCCGTTTGCAGCTTGGCACGCAGTGCCGCAGCTGCATATTTATTTGGTTTTGCCATCTTTTACTTCGTTTAATTTTTCTTTAAAGTCTTCCAACAGGACAGGTATATCTTCTGCTTTCGCTCCCGCCTGCAGCATCTTCTCCATCACCTTGTTCATTTTATCGAGTGGAATTAGGGTATCAACATTGACACGGAGCTGCCGCTGCAGCTCTTCCCTTGTCTGAACCACATCTGCGGCGGAACCCAGGTATGCCGTGAGCGCCTGGTTGGTCTGTAGCATCTGTTGGTAATGCGCTTCAATACTGGTACGGATCAGCTTGTCCATCTCATCCACTGCCTGCATCATCACGGCCCGCTCCTGGTAAATCACGGGCAGTGCCGCCACTGCAAACTCAAGGATCTCAGCCCCTTTCGCTTCATCAGTGTTTGCTGCCTGAATATTATGAAGCACACCCGACTCCCGCACAAACCTGCCTGTAAAAGCGGGAATGTACTCTTCCTCCAGGAACCGGTCCACTTCAGCCTTCCGCATAGCAGTGTATTGATCAAGCAACTGCAGGTGCGACTGCCGGGAATGAACGATCATCTGCGAAAGCTCTCCACTTAACGTGACCGTGGCTCTGGGAACAGACACACAGCTTGTCAGCAGCAGCATGCTTAGTGCCATACTGAATAGAAAAACCTGCTTCCTTTTCATCCTGCTGCTGTGGTTTGCTGTAAAACTTCATATTCCACCGGATCAGTACCTGCCAGCAACACGTCCACAATACGGTCCAGTTCAGCAGCACAGTTCTGTGCAGTTTCAACCCCTACTTCCACCAGAGCCTGGATGTTAGCGGCAGTGGCATTATCCATGTCCAGACTGGCATTCCCCATCCAGGCAGGCTGAATCCTAACGTAGTTTGCTTCATTGCCCCCCGCAGAGAACATTTTGGAAAGGTGGTAATCCGTCGTTTCCGAAGCACCTGCCATCATGATATCGATTACCGGACGGATCCACCCGATCGCTCCCCAATCCTTTGCTTCCGTATAATCGTATGGCGTATGCATACTGCCGGTACCAAGGGATACAAGGAACATATCCTTGGCGCTTGGATTACCCATTGCGTTTCGCACTTCGGAATAAGCACATAAAGCCGGGTTGTTGGCAAAAACGCCACCATCCACCAGGGAGTAAGGTACTCCGCTGCAGGAACGCACCATGGCCGTTTCAAAATAAGTCGGCGCCGCAGAAGTGGCACGGCAGACATCGCGCACAAGAAAGTCTGCGCCAGCGCCGAGCTTATTACTATCGTGCTGGGCAAAGAAGTGGGCTGCTCTCCTCTCCGTATCATAAGCAGGAATCAGGCATGGCTTTAAAAGCTGGCTTAGCCTTAATTCCCCGAAATAGCGCTCAAGTAATTCTTCAAGAGCAGAAGCATTGTATTTTTCGTCAAACGTCCCAAAGCCCGACTGGAGCTGCTGCCACAGCGTGACATCGAAGATGTCCTTTCCATAATGCACATAAAGGTCTACTGCCTCCTGGGCAGAAAAACGGGCCTTTGTCGGATCTAGCTCGGAAGGACATAAACTGATGCAGGTCAGGATTCCACCGGTACTGGTACCGGCAAAAAAGTCAAAATAATCGGCTAAGCGGGCATCCGAATTACCAGACCGGTGCTGCAGTTTTTCCTCAAGTGCCACCAGCACCTGGCCTGGGATAATACCGCGTATGCCGCCGCCATCAATAGATAGAATTCTTTTCATGTTACTATGTCTAAAAGTTGAAAATGTAGTCCTTCCCATAAATCGCATTTCGACAGGAAAGACCGTGTTTATTCTTTGTAAAGTGCAGGGTCAAACACCATAAAAATTGTATCTGACCCCGCTCACCTTACCTTTCTTTGCGCACCCCCTTGAAAGGTTTGCCATCGGATTTCTGGTCCATGAAGCGACCAGTCTCCGTGTCCCGCTTTACCCAGCGCTCTGTCTGTGGGTTGAAAGTCTGGGAGCGCTTTCTTACAGCGCCATTTCTGTGGCCGTCCCCGGCCGGTCTATTAGTAGCCATATACTAATGGGTTTTAGATAAATTGAAGTACCAAATATCAAACAGCCCTGCTTGGCGCATGCCGAACCTATGGGCAAAGGAGCCCCTGGCATCGCTGCAATGCATGCGTTGCTAAAGAATCAGGCAAGAAAAGGACACGAGCAGAAGTAGGTAGGCCTGAACCAAGTATAGTTCCTCCCTTTCGGATCTCCTCTGTCCTTGCACTATTTGTTGGCACCACCTGCCACCTGGGCAAAGGCACCAACCAGATCTTAAAATGCGTTCCTCTTATATTACCATGTGCATAAACTTATTCCATGTCTGGTTTAAAGGAGGTACAGACAATTGACCTGTGGTGAATTTGGCTCACCACAACCTGATTGTGATTATTAGTAGCCGGGTGGGATAGCTGGCCAGGCCGTAGAAGAGTTGGGTATTGCAGGTAGTAACTTTTTCATTACTTTTGCGTTCCCAAACAAGCATGTTTGATTTCCCCAGCATCTGGTAAATGCTGGCCCCAGTAGAACCGGCTGTCTATGTCCCATAGATAAGCTGGTTTTTTTTATTTGGTTAGCGCCAACAAAAGCCGGACCAAATCCAAATTTATCTCTATATATTAATTTTAACCTTTTCTAAATCTTCATTCCTGACAGATTAGCAGAAACTCCGGACATTTCACCTTTAACATGTCACTGACGGTGTGGCAGATGAAATTAAATCCACTCTATACATAGGAGCCGTACCACTAGAAACTGCTGGAAGTAAGCATTTGAACGAACGTGCTGATTCATTCCAAGCTTTCGTCTAAATCTTATTTGCTCACTTCTAAAAGGAATTAAGAAAGATCTTCAACAGGTGCCGCCGGTGCATCCCTTTTTACTGCAGCAATGCCATTCTCACGTGCAGCCCTTGTCGTATAGTTCTCACTCCTACCTATTATCTCGCCATTAGCTGCTTTCAGGTTGAATGTAAAATTGGTAACTCCGTCCCTCCTCACGTAGCGGAAATCATAAGGGGCATTGGCCTTAACAGAGCCTATGCCGTTCAGGCATGCCTGTTTTGTTAAATAACCTTCACCACTCAGGATGATTTCTGTATTAACAGCGCGGAGCCTAAAGTAATATTGATTGTTGTAGGTGCTCTTAAACACCTGAAACTTTGGATAATTTGCCATAGAATATCTTTTTTATCAAATATAGGAAAGATGGACGCAATCTATTTGCGTTCATCAATAAATTTGTAAATTGCTGTAAAATAAATTTTTATGCCGCAGAATAAACATGCTCTCGTGCGCATGCGGGTAATTGACGAGTGCCTAAGAAGTAAGACTAAAAAGTATTGGTCCAAAGCTGAACTGATTCAACGGATCAGCGAAACAAAGGACATCGATATAAGCGAAAGAAGCCTGGATTACGACCTATACCAGATGCGTCACTGCTCGCAGTTGAATTACAATGCCCCCATCGCGTATTCAAAAAAGGAGAATGGCTACTACTACACGGATCCTAATTACTCTATAGGAAACTTTCCACTAAACGAGGTAGAGCTGCAGGCTCTGGCTGCAGCCGTTGATACGTTAAGCCAGTACAAGCATATAGCCGTCTTCAATGAATTTGCCGCAACCGTGGACAAGGTGATCAACCTTGTGCAACAAATCAGCTTTGAAAGGCCGGCAAAAGGGTTGAAATTTATTGATTTTGAAAGGGCTCCCTATGCCAAGGGAAAAGAGTTCCTTGATCCCCTGATAGCTGCGACCAGGAACAAGTCACCTATTCTACTCTCTTACTTAAAGTTTGATGATACGCTTCCCAAGGAAAGAACTGTAAGCCCTTACCTGCTCAAAGAGTATCGGAACAGATGGTATCTGGTCGGCCTGCAACACGAGACCAATAATCTTCGAAAGTTTGCCCTGGACCGAATCCACAGTCTTCGTCCCGCTGAAGGAGAAGTGTACATCCATTCCGAAGGATTTGAACCGGAGCTGTATTTCAAAAATACCATTGGAATCTCACTGGAAGATGGCAAGGTGGAACAAATCGTCTTGTCCTTTACTCCTCATGACGGCCATTATGTAAAGACCCAGCATCTGCACCAGTCACAGGAGACGCTAATTGATGACGACCACGAACTGAGGATCAAGCTAAGAGTTGTGATCAATTACGAGCTAATTGCAACGATCTTAAGCTTTGGAAAAAATGTAAAGGTCTTAGCGCCGGAAGCATTAAGACAAGAGATGCTGAACATTTTTGAAGAGTGTCGTGGGATGTATCAGTCTTGATAGGTTGCAGGATGGAAACTTGTGGGCCTTAACAAATTATGGAGAAGATATGAATCTTAATAAAAGATATCTAATAAGTTTTGAAAGCTTCAGCCACTCCGCCTTCCCAGTTCCTAAAGAATGAACAAAAAGAAGGGCTATAAAAGCCCTTCATCTGCCAGTGAATAATAGCTTTCGCTGGTGAGGATGAGGTGGTCCAGCACGGCGATGTCGAGTACCTCCCCGGCCTGCTTCATCTTCTTTGTTAATGCCAGGTCTGCTGCGCTTGGTTTGGTATTGCCCGATGGATGGTTGTGACACAGAACAATAGCTGAAGCACAGGCTTTCAAGGCAGCTACAAAGACCAGCTTGGGATCCGCTACGGTGCCAGCTACTCCGCCGGTGGAGAGTTCGTAGATACCCAGCGCCCGGTTGGCCCTGTTCAGCAAGAGTACCTTGAACTGCTCGACAAACTCTAGCCTGCCTGTGTCCCAGGTTTCTTTCAGGATGCGGTAGCTGTCAGCAGAGCTGGTCACCTGAGGTCTGTCGGATGGTTTTACTTTGGATCGGTAGGTAAGTTTTACTTCGGCCGCTTTGCTAAGTGGTGCTGCTTTTGTCGTTGCTGATCTTTTGGCTGCCTTTTCCATAATCGTAGTTTTTTAGTGAAAGGAATTGATTATGGTGCCCCACCTGCCCTGGGACCGGACTAAGGGAAAGGTGGAGCCAAAGAAAATGCGGAGGGCTCCCTTCAGGGATACCCATTTTGTTTGGACTACCTTGGCGAGAGCGTACCCGTGTCCGGTCCCAGGGCTACCTTTGCAGCAGAATAAATGACCCCGCACTTTTGCGTTGCTGTATCTTCCAATAATAAGCACTTTAGAACAGGCTTGCTTATCCCCATCTTGTTGCTTTTGACCCACTATTGCCAAGCTTCAGCAGACCCCAAGATTGTATTTTATGAATGTATCCAGGCAGGATTGATTCATATTACTAACAGCGTGTAAATGTGCGTATCTGATAATGAAAGGGAAATAGGGTCCTGGTGAAGTGTGGTCATGAAAAAGAAAAAGCGCCGAGTTCCGAGGCAGGATTCAGCGGTCCTGACCAGGCGGGTAGGACCATTTTTGTATACAAAAATACATCTTGCTCGTGCCCGCCCTAGCACGCCACTACACCTTTATTTATCTATCCTAGACCAGATATTTTTTATTGGTTGATGCACTATCGGATAAAGGTTTTTATAGAAAAATTTTACAATTGAAAGTAGGGACCTGATAGGAATACTAAAGCAAATGTCTCAAATCCAGTAAGCCATAAGCGTTCAACTGATTTTTGCACTTTTAAAAATTCGAATTAGAGGAAAATCACCAACTATAAACAAAAAGCCCCCGGTTGATGCTGGGGGTTGGGGTAAGATTCTAGCGCGAAGCCGCTACGGTTCAGCCGCCGCAGGGAATCAATGAACTTCAAAAACGAAACGGTAACAGGCGTGAGGAGTACCTCAGGCCGGCAAGCGAAGGCAAAAGCAAGGCCGAGCGAGAGCGAGTTTGTATAGCCTTGCTTTTGCCGGAGTGAAGTCCAGCCGAGGACACGCACGAACCCCGCTCCTCCCACAGATCCTATTCTGCTAAATAATAAGGCTTTGAAACATACTAAACAAATCCTAGGCTTACTTTTTACCAGAAATCCGACGGGCTGAAGACCCTGTCGCGGTTGTGCAGGAACAGGCCGATCACTACTTCGTGGCTGCCCCGTCCATAGCGGCTCATGCCGGTTGCGGCCACATCGTACGCATAGCCTACCTGCACCAGGTTTTTAATATTGATGCCTGCCAGGGCCACAAACGATTCCTGTTCGCGGTACGAGCCACCCAGCCATAGTTTATCATCAAGCAGCAGCTTTACGTTCACATCGGCGGTAAGTGGTGCCGGACTGGCATACTTTACCAGCACCGAAGGAAGTAGCGATACTTTTGGCGACAGATAGACCTTGTAGCCTCCCATCAGGGAATGGTGTGCCCGCGAGCGGGCGTCGTTCTCCGTAGTTCCCTTGTCCCAGAAGTGGCGCGAGAGCTCGTCCTGTAACAGCTGGGCGCTGGCGAAGCCTGCATAAAACCGCTCCGAGTAAAGCAGCATGCCGGCGGCTATAGTTGGTTTTGCCTGGTTATAGTAGCTGCCTAAAAAAGCCGGGTCATTCGGGTTGGTCAGTTCCAGGGCCGCTTCATCCACCTGGTAAAGCGCAAAGCCTGCCGTCATGCCAGCCGATAGTTTCAGCGAGCGGGATACCGGCAGGTGGTAGGCATAACTCAGGCCCACATCGGTACGCTGCAGTACGCCGGCCTTGTCCCGAACTATAGCCAGCCCCGCCCCATGGTGCGGCAAGGCATGGAGTACATCTTTTGTTCTATAGTTCTGGCGCAGCGATTTGCTGCCGGTGCGCTCGCGGTATGGGAAAGACGTAGGCGTATTGCTGCGGTTCATCTTGCCCAGAGGCGTGTGGGCAGTCAGGTAAAAGGATTCCGGGGCACCCTCCACCCCGCTCCACTGGCTGCGGTAACCGGTCTTCAGTTCGCCATAGTTCTCTGATCCGGCAAGAGCGGGATTGATAAGGTAACCATTCAGCATGTACTGGCTAAAATGGCTGAGTTGCTGCGCACTTACAGTGGTCCAACTATAGCAAAACAGAAAAAGGAGCAGCGAAAGTAGTTTGCTTGTTTTCATCGCAGGATGGTAATAGCGCCGGTAAAGGCTTTTCTTCCTTTTTTAGTATCGATCACGTAGTAATAGGCGCCATCGGGCAGCGGGGAGCCGTTGCGGGTTCCGTCCCAGGGCGTGCCGGGCCCCTGCCATTCGTGCACTTTAGCACCCCAGCGGTTAAAGATTTCTATGCGGACAGCCGGATAATCCTCTATGCCTTCGATCAGCCAGACATCGTTGATGCCATCGCCATTAGGAGAGATGCCGTTCGGGATCTTCAGCTTTTTGAGTACCTGCACGGTTACCTGGTCGGTGCTCTGGCAGCCTTCTGCCGAGGTGGCCGTCAGCATATAGGTGATAGTTTCGGTCGGGAAAGCCAGCGGGCGGGCCAGGCTGGCATTGTCCAGCGTAGCAGCCGATGACCACAGCAAGGTTCCTTCGCCACTTCCCTGCAGGGTAATAGATTCGCCTTCGATGATCTGCAGGTCCGGTCCGGCATCCACTACAGGCACCGGGCCAAAGCGCAGCTCGACTTCATCCCAGGCTTCGGTGCAGGGGCTGTTGCGCACCGTCCAGAGCAGCTTGTAGGTCTCCCCCATCCGGCCACTGAACGTAGCGCGCGGGTTATGCATATCCGAGAACTGCCCGCCCGTTCCGTTCAGGATCGACCAGGTGCCGGTGCCGGTTGCCGGCGTGTTGGCAGCAAGTGTAGTGCTGGTAGTACCACAGACGGGCAGCTGGTCTGGGCCGGCCTGGGCCACTGGCAGGGGTTGTATAACTATAGTTTTCTCTATCACATCTTTGCACCCGTCGGTAGTAGTAACCTGTAGCTTTACTTTATAGCTTTTAGCCTGGCTGTAGCGGTAGCGCGGGTGCTGGTCAGTGCTTGTCTTGCCATCCCCAAAGCTCCAGAACCAGGATTCTATCTGGCCGACGGGAATCGTACTTTCATCCCGGAAGTTCACTTCATCCGAAATACAGGCCTGTACCGGCGAGAAAGCAGCCGTTGGTTTGGCATACACCGTTACGAGCTCCGTACTGCTGTGCTGGCAGCCCTTGTCAGTGGTGACGGTAAGCGTGACCGGGTAGGTGCCTGACGCAGCGTAAGTATACTGCGGGTTAGCTGAAGTGGAAGTGCCCTCGCCATCCCCAAAATTCCAGTGATGGCCCACGATGCGGCCGCTTGCTACCGTTGAGGTATTCTTGAATACAATGGCTTCCCCGTCACATACATTACCGGCCTGGAACTCCGCTACGGGCTCCGGGTTAACAGTAATGGTTTTGGTCACGATGCTTTCACAGATAATACCCGAATAAGCTTTCAGCGTGACCTGGTACGTGGCCGCTCTTTCATAGGTATGCTTTGGGTGTTGCTCCGAGCTGGTGGTACCATCGCCAAAATCCCATTCCCAGCGCACGATGCGGCCAAAAGGCACAGTAGAGGCATCAGTAAACTGCACCCCTTGCTGCTGGCAGAACTGCGCCGCCGAGAAATCAGCTTTCGGGTAGGCCCCACTTACCACATACTTTACTTCAATTGTTTCTGAGCAGCCTTTGTCGGAAGTGGCAGTCAGGCGCACGGTGTATTCTTTTTCGGCGGTGTAGCGATGACGCGGGTTTACTTCCGTAGATGTTTTCCCGTCGCCAAACTCCCACAGGTAGGTCATGGTACCAGAGGCAATGGTGGACTTGTTGACAAACTGCGCTTCATCCAGGATGCACACATCCGGCAATTCCATGGCTACAACTGGTTTTGGGTTGATCACCACTGGCTTTGTGATGGCTGTCTGGCAGCCAGTAGCAAAGGTCAGCGTGAGCGTAACCTGGTAGGTGTTGGGTGTCGAAAACGTGTGCTCCGGGTGTTGCAGCGTGCTGGTTGTGTTGTCGCCAAAGTCCCAGTGCCAGCCGGTGATCGCATCGGTGGTAGCGGTAGATTTATCGGTAAAGGAAATGCGGTTGTTTTCGCAGTTGCCGGCAACTATAAAATCCAGGACAGGGGCCGGAGCCACCACCACTTTACGTTTGACTTCATTCAGGCACCCGCCTCTGTTCTTCACTTGCAAGGTAACCTGATATTCTTTTGCCTCAGTATAGGTTTTGCGTGGATGCTGTTCTGTACTGGTAGTGCCATCGCCAAAGTCCCATAGCCATTCGGTTGGCAGGGAGTTTTCATTTGCAGCTGTTGTCTTATCTTCAAAAAGGATGGCCTGGCTCATACACTCCTGGGTAGCGGCAAATGCAGCCTCAGGGTAAGCATAGACCGTAACCGTAGCCACCGATACATCCAGTGAATTACAGTCTTCCTGGTTATCCCGCAGCGTGGTCAGGGTAACAGTATAGGTGCCGGGTTTGTCATAAGTATAAGTTGGTTTGGGCAATGTGGACGTGGTCCCATCCCCAAAGTCCCAATGCCAGCTCAGGGGCTCATATCCGGTAAAACCGCTGAAAGTAACTGGTTCCCCGTCACAATACGCGTACTTGTCCAGGGTCATGTGCTGGGCCATGTTCTTCATACTGCTCCCGGCAATGTACCCATACGACTCATACTGTCCGAACCCGTAGGCCATGGCTAAAAAACCGACGTCTGCTTTCAGATGATGGCTTCCTTCTGTTACATCCAGCACGGCATAGGCATAGTCCGGATTGTTTTCGGCTGGTATGAAAGTGATCGGTTTCCCATCCAGGCGGAAGCTTTCCACCCCTTCTTTAGGTATCACCACATCCAGGTAATGCTTGGTGATGGTGTTATTGGGCGTGGAATAAACGGTCACTTCTGAAATGGTCTGCTCCAGGGCCGGGAAAATGATCATCTCCGGATCCCCGTCATAACCGCTCCAGTCACAGTCGTTGGTGCGGATGTAAAGCGCTACCGTGATGGGCTTATCGGCCGTGATGTAATAGGGGTGCCCGGAAAAGTATTCGTGGTACTCACCGGCATTCAGGGTGATGGGAGCACCGCCGTTGATGGAAACCTTCGTGTTGTCTTCGGCAGGCATGATCCGGAACAGGTCTCCCAACCGCGATTTGATCGGGGCCGTCATGTAGGTCTTCCCCCAGGCACTGACCGGGTAGAGCTGCGCATACAGGTTATCGCCTGTAGAAGCATACGGGCAGCCTATCCTGGAAATGTCGCTCCCTGAAAACACAGCGATACGCTTGCAATCTTCTCCATTTGCGCTGATGGATTCTACCCTGGAGCCGGTCAAATCCTGGCGCGACTGCACCTGGTAGGCTTGTCCCCGCATCAGGGTCACTTCAAAGGGCACTCCCTTCGGCTGGTTCCCGATCGTAAGCTGGCTTGGCGTGATCTGAATGGTAGTGTTGTCTTCTGCGGCCACTACGGTAAAGCCGGTTTTAGGCCGGTAGCCGGCCATGCCGCCTAATAGTCCTTCAAAGCCGCGGGTAATCACCACATACTCGCGGCCCAGCGTGCTGGTGGGCAGCACCAGGGTAGAGCCGCCGATTTGCTCCGGCATATCATAGGCAATTCCTTTTCCGAAGATGTGCGCATGCACCACCACCGGGTCCTTTGTTACAACCTGTATGCCCCGGTTCTCCACCACTTCTGAAGTACCCAGGTAGGCATCGGGCGGGATGGTGACAATGGTAACCTCATTAGGAGCCACAGTGAAGTCGGAACTGTAATTCTGCCCCGGTATAGTGACCGTACCCGTTGTAGAATGGGGAGAAGAAATGTAGAGCAGCATCTTCGACTCTGTCCCGAACTGATGTGCCGTATAGGCGATCCAGAAATCAGTCCCCTCGTTGGAAGCTGGCTGGGCAGAAACGCGTGATGCAAGGGAGAGAAACAGGAGTAGGAGTACTCCAACATGTGTAAGGGTAAAGTGTGTTTTCAAGGCTAATAGTCGAAGTAGTATTGGTATCAGATATAGTCCATGACACAATTAAAATTTGAAGTAGAGAAAGTAATCTGTGTACTTGTAGCGTCTGGTATCATTAATCCGAGAATTTAATGATGCTTAAAAATTATCTTAACTGACTTTGCCTACTGCCTTATAGCCATTGGATACATAGTTTGAGTCAGCATTATAGACAATATAGTATAAATACGCTCTCTCCTCACTTTCTTCTTTAGGGTTATTTGATAAGGAAAATTTTTAAAACTTTAATAATTAGGAACATTAATTACGAGTCCGTGCCAGCATGGAATTTTCTCGGAATTATAAAGGTAAATGTGGATTTAGCTTATTTCTTATATGATCTCCTATGTCGAGCATAAAATATACAGTACAAACTGTGTATAATAGGGTTAATACAATTACCATGAAACCTCTAAAATTATTCACACTTTCAGAAATTACTTTATTAGCTCTTTTTTTAGTAAAGAAAAAGAAATATCCAATTATAAAAACCATAAAAAAGATAGACAAACCTCCATATAAACCAACCGTTTTTCCTAAATATTCTATAAAAAAATACCTAAAGCAACTCCAAATATTAGTCCCGTGTAATAAAAAAGTAATGAAAAACGAGTGTTCTTTCGGGCCTATGACCTGATTTTCAGTGTTCATTGAATAAATAGTCTTATCCAAAATTTGGTACCATCCCCAAAAGATGTAGTTTACTAAAGTCATAGGTATTATTTTGCTTCTGATGGAATTCCTAAAGTTTCTAGCGTCAATATAGTTGCTTCATGCAAGACCCCACCCGGTTTTAAAATACTGTCATTAATCTCTTTAGAATAAATTTGACCGAAATAATCTCCAATAGCAAGAGGTACTGCATAAGAAGGGAAAAAAAACCCATATGCATTAAGTAAAAGATTATGATCTCTTCTATATCGACTAATTTTTCTTTTTTCATAGTCATCTTGAGTACTCACTAATCCGTACAAAGTTAAACCCCATCCTCCAACTTTTAACCCTCCCTTAACATATTTTGCTCTAGCTTTAGAGAAGTTAGAAGGACTATTCGGAAACATTTTGCCTGATGTAAATCCAGAACGACTATTCAAAATATTTTGTGAAAGCTTCTCACCAATATACCCTAACGTTCCAATACCAGCTAAAATTATATCTGTTTCACTTGGGTTTCTCCACTCGACAGCACTATTTCTATATCCTTTCTTCCTAACTGACTTTATTGTAGTACCCTCTATCACATTACCATTAAAAAGTTCTTTAGTAGGCTCTGTTTCTTTCTCATAATAGAAATACATAGTACCCTTATCTCTACCATAGTACAAAAAGTAGCTACTAGCTGACATTCTTTTTTTATTTTGCTCCTCTGTGTAAAACCCGTTAGCCCAATAGAGACCGCCGGGACTTCCGGCAATACTTCCAACTCCGGATCCACCTAAAGCATATAAAGGTACAAAGCCTCTACTTGTCAGTACCATACCACCATCAATAGGTACAGAATCATACCCATCAATTGGGACCGGCTTGGCTCCATTTGGATCATTAAACAACACCGGGTTGTTAAAAGCATACTGGTAAGGAGACCACGAAGAAAACGCATCTGCCATTGGATCTATCCCATTAAAGCGGCCAAGCACCGGGTCATACTCCCGGAAGTAAGTAGAGTGGTAATTGGGGTCAACATCAAACTGGTTCTGCCACTCTGCTCCCCCGTTGAACAGGCGCCTGGTGGCATCCGCTGGCATGGCAATGCCATTCACAGCACCCTGCATCACCATCCCGAACGGGTAGTAATGGTTTTCCTGCACAATCATCGCGCTGGTCACACTCACGCTCATGTCGTCAAACCATGCATCATTACCCGACTCATTGGCCAGGTATACTTCGGCAAAGCCATCTTCTTCGGCTTTGTACTTCAACTCGAGCTTCTCCCAGTTACCCTTGCCGTTACGACCAAGGGCTTGGTAGCCGCTCGTCACATAGTTCGAATCGCTATCGTAGACAATATAGCGCAAATAAGCTTTCGGAACCCCTTTTTCCTTCTGAATTATTTTTGGCGCCATTGCCAGGGCCATGCCCAGGTATGGCAAATACTTGTTTTGCTTGCCCTTGCCTTCCGCTACCTGCCCAGTAGTGATCATAGCACTCGCTGCCAGCCAGGACAAAAGGCTAAAGGTCATGTCCTGCTCTTTTACCGTCTCATACAGGCCGTAGGCTTCCACCTTCAGCGAATCCCCTTTCTGCATGGTAACCCTTCTGCTGGGCCCAACGGGCCGGTTACGGGAAGTACTCAGTAGCGCTGCATAACTCCCGGTCCTGGCACGGCCGCGGTCCAGGTGACGTGTCTCTGATATGTTAGCAAAGTTGCTTTCTTCCTGATAGGCAAAGTCAGGCTCCATGGTAGCCCCGGTGGTAGTAGTGGTCGCTTCGGTAAAAGCTACCCGCATGTTGCCCAAGTGGTCTTTCAGGTGATATTCATAGATAAAGCTGTTGTCAGCAATACGTACCAGCCCTTCAGCCATCGGGAAATGTTTGAAAACCGCATTCTCCACTACAAGTCCACCAAGGTAATCCTGTTTTGCTGTGCCCGTTGCCGTTGTAGCCAGGCGCGTACCTGTAGCATCATAATCGTACGAAATCATTTTGGTGGCCGAACCTTCGGTGATGGTGATCTGGCTAACCTTATTGATCTCATTGTAGGTAATGCTGGTGATGTTTTTGTTCAGGTCCTTTGTAAGGCTACCGGCGTCATTATACGCCATCTCATCTGATGCGCTACTGCGATTATGAAAGCCTTCCGCATTACCGGATAAATCTTCTACCTTGGTAAGCAGGTTACCGGTCAGGCTGTAAGACAGGTTATCCAACAGGGTGGCGGTAGTGGTGCCTGATGTGATCGTGTTACGCTGCAGAGCAGTGATGTTCCCGTTGTGGTCATAGCGGATACCCTTCTCATCATAGCCGCCTACCTCTTCTGTCCAGCCTGTTGTCCCCGAAGCGGCATAGGCGGCTTCCTTCAGGCGGTCCATTTTATCATAAGTAAACTTGTAGCTGCGCTCTTTTGCCGCTGCATCCGAGTTTACTCTCCACTTTACAGCCGATATATTACCGTTATACTGGGCAGTATTCCCTAAACCAGCATCCGTTTTGTTGTAATATAGATCTAATGTAAACAAGTCATCAGAAGAGCTGGGTTTATTGATGCCGGTTAGCCAGCCCCGAATGTTATAGCTATAATCCACCGTTTGCAGGAAGGTGTTACTCCCGCTGGCTTTTTCATGCAGTTTCTTTTCCAGTAGCTTGCCCAGGCCATCGTATTTGTATTCAGCCACCAACTGGTAATCAGCTTTGTCCCATACTCCCCCATTAAGCTTGTTGCGCTGCTTCACCTGCTTGGCTAAGCCTGAGTTTAGATCGTAGGCTACTATGTTTTCCACCGTGAGCGAGGTCGCAGCTGAGGACTTAACTGTACTTTGCGTGCTGACAATCTTGCCCATAAAATCATAAACAGATGTCGAAACATCTTCTAATGCATGGTGAAGGTGGTTGTTTGCTTTGGTTTGAATCAGGCGTGCTTCAGAGTCATAATAGTAAACCTGTTGCAGCCAGGTACTGCTCAGGCCAGTACTGGTAACCACTCTAGTTTTTTTACCCGTAGCAAGCCCGTAGGTATTAGTGGTCGCAGCAGCTTCCTGGTTGCTTAATAAGCCCGCAGCATACGAAGCGGTGCTAAAATCTTGGTACGTGTCGTAATAAGTTACCGACAGCACTTCGATACTAGAAGCAGGGAAAGCATTGTTGGTGTAGAAGTGGGTGGCACCATTCGTATTTCTATCTTCTGTAAATACGGTCTGAGCTGCCAGCGCTGCATCCACCGAAGCGTAAGTTCCAGGAACAAACGTATAGATCCCTTCCATCACAGGTCGTTGCGACCGGTCATATTTGGTGAAGTACCAGCTGTTGCTGTTTTTGGAGCGCAGGTTGGCATCCTGTACCAGGGCCAAACGGTTCCGGTTGTCGTATTTGTAGATTGTCTTTCCGCTGTTAGGCACTTTTTTCTCTACTAGTCTGCCTTTGCTATCATACGTATAGCTAAAAAGCAGCTCCTGCACTTCACTCCAGGTTTTTCCCTTCTTTAACAGCTCAACGGCTTTCGGTGGTACCTGGTACTGCAGGCTCCCATAGGTATCATACACATAGTAGGTTTCGAGCCAGGCGTACGTCGCATCCGGGAAACCTTCCAGGGTCAGCACGTCATCGAGCTGCACCCGTTTTAGCAGCTGCTGGCCCGATTTGTTAGTATAAAGCAGCACTTTATTGCCGTTTTCGTCCGTACTTTCAGTTACCGCTAGTTCATTTGCCAGATAGTAAAGGGCTGTACGGCCCGTCTCATCGAAGATGCTCACGGCATCTGCTGCAGTGTTTGGCCGGGTTGTGGTGGTAGCTATGTGGCCCGTACCTGGCTGCCAGTCGCTGCCCGGTGCCCCCTGCCCTTTCACCCGCTGCAAGGGCGAGGCATCATACACAGTCTCGGCGTATGGTTTATCTTCACCGGCTGTAGCCAAATACCAGTTCAGTTGCTCAGTCATAGCGTCCGGCCTATAGCCCCCACCGGAACTTGGAGCTACATAGGGCAGATATGCTTTTGTCTGTCTTCCATGCTGGTCATACTGAAAGAATTGAACAACGTCATTCCCGTTTCCATCTGAACTTTGCTGGCGGGCAACCTGTTGCACTGGTCGGCCTAATCCGTCAATAAAGCTGATGGTAGTTTTTTTAACAGGGTGTGCTGCTGCATCCACTGCTGCATTGGTCATATACCCTTTCTGGGTTAAAACCTCTGTAATAATCTCAGCTCTTTTCCCTTCAGTAGTTGCGGGAGTCTGTGCTGCAGCCGGAATATTAGTAGCGCCAACGGCTATACTTGCGATGAGTATTCGTAAACCTCTTGTCATATCTTTTAGTATTGGCTGTCACAGAATCTATCATGTTGGATGCTAACAATTTCGCTTGTCGCAGAAGGCCCTCCACATCCTTGTATCACAACACAGCGGTAACGCGTCAGATCTGCATCGGCATAGGTCACGTAAGTGTCAGAATTGGTGCCTACTGTCTCCCAGGTATTATAATTATTATAGATGGTGCTCTTCTCCCAGCGATAAATTAAGCCTGTGTTGCAGCCCGCTACCACTGCCTTTAGGATCCGGTCGTTGTTGGTGCCGCCCCCGCAGGTGTAAAGCGGTGCCCCGGAAGTTTGAATGGCAACACTGATTAGCCCCCCTTGAACTAAAAAGTCATCCTCATAAGGAAATGGTTTTCCATCATAAATTATTTCATGCTTCACAAAATATGTTCCTGCAGCCGGGAAAGTATAAGTCAGGGTATTAGTATTAGCGCCAGAAACCAGCTGCCCATTCACATACCACTTAAATTGTAGTTGACCAGAAAGGCAGGCAGAGGGGATGCTTGTAAAGGTAGTAGCCGTTCCAGCATAGATAGGTTCCATTGAAGAAGGTTGATAGAAGTTAGCAGAGATAATGGGTTCTTTGGTAGAGGCCAGCGAGTAGGTCTTTCGTTCGCGTATGTTTCTGTCCTGGTCCACCACATGCGTCAGCTGCCCCAACTGATCGTACTGGTAAAAAGTAGTCATGCCCCTGGTGTCCGTTACAGCTGTCTTTCCAATGCCGGGTATAAAGGCACTCGTGGTTACCGCCGCTGATGCAGGGAAGAAGGTGATGTCATCAATCAGCACAGCCGCAGAAGGCTTTACCCTCAGTTCAAAATCAGCATTGGTTAAGCCTGATGAATTCAAAGTAAGTGCAGTCAGCTCCCAGGTATTGTTACCGTTACCAGGATAAGTAACGGTGGTGGTAGCCTTAACAACCCCACCCTGCACGAGCTCTACCGTCAGACTTCCGGAGATGTTGCTGTTTGTCCGGCACATAAACCTGTAACTTGGCGCATCGCTGTATTTGATACCAGCCTTGCTGTAGGTGTTGCCTGCTGCTGCACTCCATGATTTCTCACCGGTCCACCCGGTTCCGGTTCCAGTGATGCCTGCATTATAGCCTGTGTTACTACCGGCTTCGAAGCTTTCATACACTACCTGCTCTGCCCTGGCGTTTACAATTTCTGCAACAGGCAATGTTTTATCATACCCATAGTGCACAGACGCCACATTGCCCCAGTTGTCTTCGGTGTTAACCACCTGTTTGAACCCAGGATCATAAGACAATTTGCTTCCTACCAGGTACTCCTGGGTGTTGAAGTTGAAGCTTGTGTAGGTGCCGCTGGTAATCGAAGCCGGGGTGAAGCTGCCACGCCCTAAGGCATAAACAGCCAGCGGTCCGAAGTTGCTAACTCCCGCAGGCGTATACTGCCGCAAGCCCAGTGGCTGAAAAGTTGTAAGTGTTGCTGCAAGCACCTTCTCCTGGCCGCCGGGTAATACGACGCTAGACACTTCTTCAACCGGAATATTTTTCGCACCGATCGCTTTCATGGCATTTAAGGCCATGTCCATCAGCTTAGCCGGATCCGGATTGGTCAGGCTGCTTAAAAAGTCTCCCGAGTATTTTATAGAACGCTTATGTACTTGTCCTTTGCTATCGGTTGACTGAACAAGGCTTAACAGTTTGCTATCCCCTACCCCGCTATATATGTAGTTGGTGGTGGTTATCAGTTTCTCAGATTTGTTTGCTTCGTTGGCAAGCTTTATTGTTTCTTGCGCGAGCACCTTGCTTCTTCGAGCAACTATGGTATAGTATCCATAAATATAGGTTGTTCCTACCCGTTCATAGCGTAACCCCCTGATGTAGACCAGGTTGCCATGCACCTGCTTGGTGTACACGTACTCTTCTTCCTTGAGAGGTTCCGGGTTGGAAGCCCCTACGGCTTGTTCATCGTAATAAGAAACATTTTTTAACTGCCCGCTCAGGTAAGAGTTGTCTCCGTTGAGCACATAGGGATAGGCATAGGTATCTACCTTCGTATTGCCTTCTTTTCCAAGGCAAATAAGCTTGCCATCCTTGTCATAGGATGCAGAATTAGTGAAAGAAACCATTGTGGCATCAGCAGCCGGCAAAGGATACGTTGCTTCTACTTCCGAAGTATACACCGTTTTCCCGGCTCCAACAGAGCGCACCCCTACTCTTTCATAAAAGATGCTGTTCTCAGGTGCCAGGTCATCTACGGCAGCGACTGTAGGCGTAGTGCCTGTCACGACAAAAGATGGCGGGTAGAGTAAACGGCCACTTGATTGCCCATTTAAAGCCTTGTAATCAAGCTCTTTGACTTGATCACTTTCAACGCGATGCCCGTCGTGGATGCGGACCTGCTTTACCCGAACGCCACCACCATAAAAGGTAGTACCTGCCACGGGATCATAATAATCCGAAAGCTCATAGGTAAAGCTGGTTTGTCCCCCACCCGGATACGTTACCTTGGTAAGCATCCCGGCTGCTGCCGTCTGCGGGTTGGCTTTTCTGTCGCTACCACCACTTAAGGTATAAGTTGGGGTAACTCCTAGTATGGGCTCGATGCGGAACCGCTCTCCATTGGAGCGGCTATCATACACATAAATGGTTGGCACTTCAGAAGTGGTATTCTCATTGTAGTACCCCCATAGGTCCTTTTTATCACTGTCATCTAAGGGCAACATAGAACTGCCCGTTCCAGCTAAGTCGGCACCAAAATAATCAAATACATAGGGTGGCATCAACACGCAATCACTCGACTGCTCTACCACTTTCCGCAGGTAAGCAGTCCCTAAGCTCGAGCTACCGGCATAACTAAAGTTAAATTCTTTGATAAGTGGGTTAACTTTGTTTGCATGGTTGTAAATCTTTATCTGGCTGATGTATTTTGATCCCCATGTAAAAACTACTTCCGTTTGATCTGCTTTGATGGAAGTGAGTTTTTGAGAACTGGTAGAGTACTTCATCTTGTACTGGCTTTTCACAACAGGACTTGAACCGTACTCTGCAAACTTTACCGGCACTTCTTCGGATGAGTAATTAGTTTGGCTATAGGTATAAGTTATCTTTCTTCCGGAAGTAGCAACGGCTTCTGTTAACTTCCAGGTCGATGCGTAGCTTACTTCTGTCTTGTAATACTGGTAGTCGTTGTTAAAGTAAGTCACACTGCTTACCCCACCAGCCAGCACAGCTTGCTGCTTTGTTGTTCCTGAGACAGTAAAATTATAGGTCATACCGTCTCCTGTTGTCAGGGTGAAGGCTCGGCTATTACTATTGAATTGGATACTAACGTCCTGGTAAGGAATGACCTGCCACTGCTTGTTGTTGTCCAGCATGAACTTGCCACTGTAATTGCCGCACTGGAAATAAAAAACATCCGCTTCCGTATCAGCAAAACTAGTGTACCATGTATTGAGCTTAGTATAGTTGATACTTTGCTCTGGGCATGTGCTGTTATCCTGGGGAACAAAACTCAGCAATTCAGATGGCACCGATGAATAAAGCCATCCACGCCGGTTATCCGTACTGGAACCGCTGTAGTCATCTGGTAAGCCTCGCACTTCCCGTGAGATACTTCCCCCTGCCTGTAGGCTCCACCCCAAACCAGCTGTACCAGACTGCTCGTGCTTGCTGACTTTCATCCCATTGGCAGAATAACTTAAGCCTACCTGCTCGGTTACTCCGCCATCGGCAAGAGCGTGAAGGGGTATGTAGACGGTAGGTGCTCCTGTAACCAGGTCAACGGGAACATCTTGAGCAGAGAGCAGCAGCGGCAAAAAGCACGCTGCAAATACAAAAAAGAAGTGTTTGATACGACTCATTGCTTTGGCTATTTGTAAGTCAGGATTGTTGGGTTCTGTAAGCATAAGATCATAAAATGTCAGCGCGGAAAGGCGATTTCCTCTCTTGTAGAAAGAGAAAAATTGGCTAATTTTTTAGATGGGATAAAAGGAGTGGTTGTTAAACTCGCGACTCCCTTTTATTACCTTTTTGATTAGCTTAAATAAATAGCCACACTATTTATAAGATTGGCAGCACAGCAGGTGCTAAAAAAAGATCTCCGAATAAAGAAAAGAAGGGCAACATTTAACATGGTAGTTCGTTTTAAGCTTGGATCGTATAGAATAAGAAAGGGATACTTATTCTTATCACGAAATTGCCTTTCTCTTAAATTACAAAAAAGGAATAAGTGCTCGGAAATATAACAGGGATTATATAAATTTTATATTTAATTTTTCCTGTTTTCAATAATCATCTACTGTTCATGAGCATTATATACGAAGCCTAAACATCACTAATTCTATAAAAAAAGTAACCTTTAGCTATTTGTTTTCTCCCTGTTCCTTTACTACCATTATGGTTTTATAATCTTTACCAGCAGTGAAGTGTTCAAATTAAAATAGGTGAAGTTGGAGTGGCTAATTGTAATCTCTCATGAATATCCATACCATCTAAATATCCAAGGGCGGCTTTGTATCAAAGTAGTTAATTTAATCCTACACTGAAAGTAGGTGTGCTTATAAGAGTTGTTATGAAAAGTGTAGGAACCAGTAGAGGCCAGAAGCCTTTAATTTTCATTGCCAATTAACGCTAAAAGATTTAACTTTAGTCTATAGTATTTGCAGCTAGATTGAAGCCAAAAGTGGAGTGTAATTCGGTGAGTCAAAGAAAAAACACCACATAAGCCATTGATAATCAACCATGTTCTTCGGGGGTTACGATTCCCCTACGGACTACACGATAACCCATAAAAACCCGCTTATTTTATCTAATAAGCGGGTTTTTTGTTTCCAGAGTAACAAAAAAGTAACAAAAAAGATTTTTAGCGTTGTTACTCCTTTCGTTTCATGCGTTGTTACCTTGTTTTCGTTTTGCACAAATCCTTTTTCAAGCTGCTCATAAACGAAGGTGGCTGTTGCACAACCAACTTAGATATAGCCGTTAAATAATAGTGGTTAATTCTATGGTGTTATGCAGGGAAGGAAGAATTTCAAAGATGAGCGGGAGCTGCGTTTCTCGCTTTCGGCTCATGTGCCGGGACATAACTTTTACCGGCGCCTCAAGGACAGGATCGACCTTTCGTTTCTCTACGAGCTGACGGCTCCCTACTACGGCAAGTGCGGCCAGCAAAGCATTGATCCGGTCGTATTCTTCAAGCTCTGCCTGGTAAGCTATCTTGAGAACATCGTATCAGACCGCAAGCTCATCGAGCATTGTAGCCTTCGTTTGGATCTGTTATACTTTCTGGACTACCAGCTCGACGAACCGCTACCCTGGCACTCCACCGTATCACGCACCCGCAAACTATATCCTGAACGCCTGTTTGAAACTCTGTTCGACAAGGTCTTCAGCCTGTGCGTAGAGCAGGGTATGGTGTCGGGTAGTGTACAGGCAATTGATTCCGCCCCGATTAAGGCCAACGCTTCCATGGAAAGCCTACTATTAAAGCAGCCACAGGAGACTGGACAATTGTATCTGACGGCTCCACTACATGACGTTCAACACCCTAAGAATAACCAACCGACACAACTTATCACCGCTCCCGCCCATCAGCTCAGGAAACTGAAAAAGCATCAGCAAAACCTCAAAAGCACTCCTACTGCTTTAGGGGCAAATCATGAGAAGGCGCAGCTGGTTAGCAACAAAACGCATTATGCCCCACATGATCCGGATGCCCGCATCTCTGTAAAGCCGGGAAAGGCCAGAAAACTCAATTACCACTGCAGCATGGCAGTAGATACAGCACAGGGCGTGATCTCGCATATTCAGGCCGATTTTGCTGATGGCCGTGATAGCCAGTATCTGCCAAACCTGACCGAGCAGGTGCAAAGCCGACTCCTAACCCATGGGCTATTGATGCAAGATCTGCTAGCTGATGCCGGGTATTCGAATTGGTCGAACTATTACTTTCTGGAACTACGGGGGATAACTGCCTGGATACCGGTTTTTGGAATGTACAAGCCTGAGATCAATGGATTTCCTTATGATAAGAAAGCAGATCAGTTTAGCTGCCCGATGGGAAAAGCGCTCCAGTTCAAAAGCTTTGATCATACGCCGGACGGCAGGTTACTGAAGCATTACTGGGCAGTACCCAGTGATTGCAGGCAGTGTCCAAGCAAGCCTACCTGTGCGCCCAAGACCCGGTGCCGCAAAATTACACGCACCGCTTATGATGAGCACTACCAGCGCGCTTTCGCCAGGCAACACAGCAAGCAAGGCAATCGCATGAAGAAACTCCGCCAGAGCACCATAGAGCCGGTCTTCGGAAGCCTGGTACAGCATTATGGCCTGCGCAAAATCAATGTGCTGGGCAAATCAGGAGCGCACAAAGTAATGCTGCCGGCAGCTGTTGCCTTCAATCTCAAAAAGTACATGAAGAGTAAGCCTGCCAGAGCTATAAGCATGGCCCAGGTACTGGAAAAAGAAGTTTCTTTGTCAACCATTTTGCGCTTTTTCAGCGCTATACAACGCAACCTACCGAAGCTAGTGTGAAAGTATTGGTTTAGGAAGTTTAGAAGCAGAACGCGTATGCAAGTATAGTAGTTGTGCAACAGCCACGAGGGTTTTAAGAGACAATTTTTTCCATGAATTGAGATTCCCAAGGCTCCTGAGTATTAGCCGGGTTACCTGCTATTGCTACCTAGCTCATACTAAACAAAATGCAGAGATTAGTTGAATTACGACAGTTGCCTCCGTGTTGGGGATGTTTGTTTTATGTTTGAAACTTTGAGTTTGCAGTAACATTCTAGAGCTCCCTATATAGTCAAGAATAGAATAAATAGCTTTATCTTTTGAACTGCATGTAGAAAACATGCTGCATTTCAAGTAAAAAAAACTCATTACCCTCATACAAACCAGTCAAAAAGTAACTATAGCCACGCTTTTAAACCCGCCAACCATTTGTTTGCAACACAATATCAAACCAGTTGTTGAGGAGTGTTTGCTTGGTCTTATAGCCTTCTAATCTGCTTTATCCAAAAATACAGCTAACGCAAATTAGAAGGCTGACTTAAGTTTAAAATTCTTCGTTTAGCGAAAATACATTTTTGCCTCGTTCTGCCATAACCCCTGCCTTTTGGTAATCGCCCACACGCTTCTCAAAGAAGTTAGTTTTACCCTGCAGCGAGATCATCTCCATAAAATCAAATGGGTTAGTTGAGTTGTAAATCTTGCTATAGCCAAGGTCTACCAACAGGCGATCGGCCACAAACTCGATGTACTGGCTCATCAGTTTTGCGTTCATGCCGATTAGGTCAACAGGAAGCGAGTCTGTCACAAATTCCTGCTCTATACTTACCGCATCGCGGATAATTTCGTGCACACGTTCCTCTGGCAGCTTGTTCACCAGCATGCTGTATAGCAGACAGGCAAAGTCACAGTGAACACCTTCGTCACGGGAGATAAGCTCATTGGAAAAAGTTAGACCTGGCATTAGGCCGCGCTTCTTAAGCCAGAAGATAGAGCAGAACGAGCCGGAGAAGAAGATGCCCTCCACAGCCGCAAAAGCAATAAGTCGCTCAGTAAAGTTCTCGCTGTCGATCCAACGCAGCGCCCACTCACCTTTCTTCTTAACAGCCGGTACTGTATCTAAGGCATGAAATAAACGGTCTTTTTCCTGCTGATCCTTGATATAGGTGTCAATAAGCAGAGAGTATGTCTCGGCGTGGATGTTCTCCATCATGATTTGGAAACCGTAGAAACAGCGTGCCTCCGGTATCTGCACCTCATTCATAAAGTTCACAGCAAGGTTCTCGTTCACGATACCGTCCGAGGCTGCAAAAAAAGCCAGGACATGGCTGATGAAATGGCGCTCCCCATCGTTTAGGTTCTCCCAGTCTTTCATGTCTTGCCCCAGATCTATTTCCTCTGCTACCCAAAAGCTGGCCTCTGCTTTCTTGTACATCTGCCATATTTCTTCGTGCTGGATGGGGAATAGGACATAGCGGTTGGGGTTTTCTTTTAATATCGGTTCCATATATTTTTTAGGTTTACTTGTGATTTTTACATCATTTGACCAAGGCTATTAGCCATTGATATAGGAGAACTGATTTTCTAGCGTGGGAGCCTTTAACCTGTCAGCGCCTTTTGCAAGGGGTCAGAGTTTCGGCAATACTGTTTAATAGGATAACGATAATATTATAATATTGCTGCTATAATCAGAAGAATCCAGTTCATACCTCTTTTACCAAAGGTCTGGAATCAGGCTGAAAATGAATTTACCAAATGTTAAAAAAGGATATTACCTGATTTCGGCTCTAATCCTACTTAGGCTATTTCTAGTTATACCTAGGTAGGAAGCGATGTGGACTAACTGAACTCTTTGAATTAAGTCCGGATTATCGTTAATCAATTGTCCATATCGTTCTGAGGCAGTTCGGACTTGCCGGGATATGAGTCGTTCCTCGGTCTTTATTAGTTCTTGCTCTGCCAATCTCCGTCCCCAGTTAGCTATATGCAAGTCCACAAGAAAGAGCTTTTGAAGGTGTGCAGCATTTAATTCAAATAAAATGCAATCCTCTAACAATTCTATGTTTTCATATCCTTTATGATTTTCAACATAGCTTTTCATGGAAAGGACGGTATCTCCTTCTCTTCCAAACCAAAAAGTAATTTCGGCTTCCCCTGAGTAGGCAAATGCACGAGCGATCCCTTTATGAATGAAGTATAAATTTGGCTCTATCTTATCGGCCCTCAACAAAATGTGGCCTTTAGGATACCTGACTTCTTCGAAGCTATCTTTAAGAATTGATTTTGAAGCATCAGGAAGCAGGTAAATATTATCAATAATCTGGTCTATACTCATTCAATACGCTGTATTATATGCCAGCTTTGCCAACAGCTATCTTCTTATTTTTCGATCAGATTTAGCTTCATCATAATGTCTGTTTGCTCGTCATCACCTAGTTTGAAGATGTGTTTGTCAAACTCTACAAAGCCATTCTTTTTATAAAAGTTAATTGCTCTTGGGTTTTCTTCCCATACTCCTAACCAAACGTAGTCTACTTGTTTCTGCCTTGCAATCTCAAGCGCTTTCTCATAAAGCAGTTGACCTACCTTTTTTCCATGGAATTCTTTTAAGACATAGATTCGCTCAATCTCTAGTGCTTTGTTGTCTTTCAGCTCCGTTTGCGATTGCCCGAAGTTCAGCTTCAGATACCCAATTACATCCTTGTTAAGCAAAGCAAAATAAAATTCTGAGCCTGGATCATTAAGTTCAGTCGTTAACTTTTCTAAAGAGAATCCTTCTTCCAAATACTTAGCCATGTTCTCCTCAGAATTACCGGCTGAAAATGTTTCAGAAAATGTCTGCCTACCAATCTTTTGTAATTGGTTAATGTCGTCTATAGTTGCTTTCTTTATATTGATTACTTCCATTGCTCTACCTGTTAATGTAATACCTGAAAATTATATGTTCCATTCGTAGTTTAGCCAATCCCGATTTTCATTCGCCCCTAATCTTTCATAAAACTTGATGCCTGCCTTATTCCAGGGGGCAACAGTCCATTTAATCTGCCCGCAATTCTTTTGTTTAGCTTCTTCCCGCAAAGCATGCATTAATTGCTCTCCTATCTTTTGCCCTCTGTAGAGTGCATCAACATAGAGTTCTTTCATATAAATAGCAGGTCTATTTTGAGCAGTATAGGGCAGAAAATAATACACCAACATGCCTACAATTTTGTCATCATCTTCTGCAACTATACAATAAAAATCAGGCGGGTTTTTATGAAATCCACTTTCACGTACGATTTCTGGTGTGATGGCAAAAGAGTCGATATATTTTTCAAAAATGGCTAACTCTTTCATTAAGGGCCAAACCTTTACACTATCATCTTCAACTGCTTTTCTAATCTTTATACTCATTGTTATATGAAAAAATGGTTCTATAATAGGTCATCACGACCTCAGTGGCTTTGAGGTTATGGTAACCATTTAGTACACTGCCTACCCTGAAGTTATGTCGAATAATGCAGTAACAAGCTATTATTGTTTGTCTCCTATCTCCCTCATTATCTGGAAGTCAAAGGAGGTGACTAAAAAAGCCTGTAATGACTAATACACTACAATTCCTTTTCTTATGTATTAGGTGAGAAAAGACTTGATTAATGCAATTACAGCCACTCCCATAAAGATGCTGTTAAGCACCCAGCTCGCATGCGCTTTCTTGGATAGGGCGTATAGCATCATTAAAAAACAAGCTATGATATTCATTACTAAATATGCGACTGACTGCCCACTAATGAAGCCCATACTATTCAGCGTGAAGGCTGAAAGGGAAATCACTGCACTAACCCAACCTACCGTTTCCCCCATGTACCGACGTATTGATACCATTGCGTAATAGATTATTATTTATTGCAAAATAACTGCGTTTCTATGTGTATAAAAATGCTATGTTTGGCTTAACTAATGCAAAAAATGAATCAGTGTAAATGGAGATTCAACAGATAAAATATTTTCTCGCGCTGGCGCAGGAACTGCACTTCTGGAAAACAGCAGAACGCATGTTTATAACCCAGTCAGCTCTCAGCAGGCAGATTAAAGCGTTGGAGGAAGAACTAGGTGTTCAGCTTTTTAAAAGAAGCAAGCGAAGTGTAAAATTAACCGAAGCTGGCGTATACCTAAGAGACCAATGGATACCCCTGTTGGATACGATCAACCGTATTCACTTACAGGCAAAAAAAATTCATGAAGGAGCATTCGGTTATGTGAAAATAGGTTATCCTGGTTCTATTGTGTATGGTTTTATACCAGATTTAATCACCAATATTTCTCAAGCGCTGCCCGAACTAAAGGTGGAGTTAGTGGAGCCTACTGATACCAGCTTCGAGCAGCTTTTACTCAATTACCAGATGGACCTGGCACTCAGAAGAGAACCTGCTGAGAACGACGCTTTGCAAACCGCTTGCCTTTACTCAGAATCGTTTGCTCTTGTTGTACCATCTGACTACCACCTCAATGAGCATAACTTTACTAAACTTCAGGATTTAAAGTACGAGAAATTTATCCTACCCAACCTAGCGCATAACTCAGTCTATACCGCAACTCTTCGACAGATATTTGAAGAGCACCAATTTACTCCCAACGTGCACGTTGAAACTGATTTTGGGGGAATGATACTTGGACTAATTTCAAAAGGGCTTGGGGTCTCCATACTGCCTTTATCCTACTCTTTAAGTGCACTGCCTAACGTGCGTTTTATACCTCTTCCATATAGTATACACCTTTATGTAGTATGGAGAAAGCACGATAACAGCCCGGTACTAAAGAACATATTGCAGCAGGTCATAGATATTGCCAGCAATTATCTGACGAAGGGGAGCTAAATTTGTAAATCTGACTAAAGAAGATCGGATGTGTTTTCATAAATAGGACATTCTTGAAACGTCCTATTTATGCACCCTTAGGTCGCTGTATTATCCTCATTTATTCAGTTTCATACTTACTAAGAAATCTTCGCTTCACTAGATCACCCTTCCTGACAAAGGGCCGAATAATAAGGCGTGTTCCGCTTTGGTAGGTAAAGAACTTATAGACCCAGTTGCTCAGCACCACCAGCTTATTACGAAAACCAATCAGGTACATAAGGTGCACCAGCAACCAAATCACCCAGGCAAGAAATCCTCCTACCTGCATTTTCTTTGATAAATCTGCCACTGCCCTATTCCGTCCAATGATAGCCAGCGAACCCTTGTCATGGTATGTAAAAGGCTCCAGGTTCTGTCCTGTAACCAGACGATGTAGGTTTTTAGCCAGCAGTTTTCCCTGCTGTATAGCTGGCTGCGCCACACCCGGATGTCCATTTGGCCACTTCTCTGTTTTCATCAGGGCAATGTCGCCAATGGCAAAGATGTTGTCAAAATCCATAACTTGGTTGTAAGGGTTTACCAGAATACGCCCACGTTCGATCGTTTTGGTTGGAAATCCTTCTATCAAGGCTCCTTGCACGCCAGCCGCCCATACCAATGTTTGTGTCTTGATTAGCTGACCGCCTTTCAGCTTTGCCACTTGGCCGTCATAGGTTTCTACCAGCATGTTCAGTTTCACATGAATGCTAAGTTCCTGCAGGTACTTTAGTGTTTTAGCGCTAGACTGCGGCGACATAGGTGGCAATACCCGATCCATACCTTCGATTAAGTAAATGTTCATTTTACTAAAATCTACACCCGGGTAATCTGAAGGTAGGATGTGTTTGCGCATTTCGGCCAGTGCCCCCGCAGTTTCTACGCCCGTTGGGCCTCCACCTACAATAACAAAGTTTAGCAAACTTTGCTGTAGTACTGGATCTTGTGTCATGCTGGCCTGTTCAAAACACTGTAACAACTGGCTACGCAAGTTTAGAGCATGCGGAATCTGCTTGAGCGGGAAAGCATTCTTCTTTATCTGCTCATTGCCAAAGTAATTCGATTTGGTACCAGTAGCTATAACTAAGTAATCGTAAGCTAAATCCCCAATGATGGTATGTACCGTTTTCTCAGCAGTATTTACACCATTTACTTTTACCAACCGGAAGTAAAAGTCTTCAAACTTATCGCTGCCAAACATTTTGCGCAATGGCTCGGCTATCGCGTCTGGTTCTAGACCGGCAGTAGCTACCTGGTAGAGCAGTGGCCAGAAACCATGGTAGTTCTGCCGATCTAGTAGTACCACCTGAAAGTCTTTGCCTTTTAAATTTTTTGCCAGGTTTAATCCCCCAAAGCCACCACCGATGATTACAACACGCGGCTTTGTAGTATGAGGTATATTCAAGGTAAGGGTAGTAGGATCGAGCATATAGTTAAGCTTTTAGTGACCAGGCACGACAAACGGATACCTCTTTTTTTAAAAGAGTTTTACCTGATCTCAGAAGTGGTATAGTAAACTGGCATACATTACTACATCAGCTATAAAGGGAAGACTTAGGCCTAGCTAATTCGCTTAAGAAGTGATGTAGCAAAGTCATTGAAGATTTAATGTGAAACAGATTTTAGCCCAATGATGGAGCCGATAAGGGTGACAATGAAGAAAATACGCCAGAAGGTTACAGGATCTTTAAATACCACAATACCAATCACTACAGTGCCAACAGCTCCAATACCCGTCCAGACAGCATAAGCAGTTCCGATCGGCAGACTTTGCGTGGCTTTCATCAAGAGTAGCATACTAATAGTCAGGGAGAGTAAAAAACCACCATACCACCCGTACATCTCACTTCCTGTTGTTTCTTTTGCTTTACCCAGGCAAGAAGCAAAAGCTATTTCAAACAGCCCAGCGATAATCAAGATAATCCAGTTCATTCCTTTCGTTTTTTACAAAAGTCAGGAACTGAACTCGATTAAAATTTAACAAATGATAAAAAGCAACTGCTTACCGGATTTATACCGTTATCCTGCTCAAGCTGACCTGGGTGATGCCTAAGTAGGAAGCGATATAACTTAGGGGTACTCTCTGTAAAAGATTAGAATTCGTTTTTAGTAAGAGTGCATACCGTTCTGAAGCTGACCGGATTTGACGAGATAAGTCGTTCCTCTGTTTTGACTAACTCCTGTTCGGCAAATCTACTTTCCCAGTTAGTAATGTGTACAGGGTGTGTGCTGTTGTAAAATCAGACGATAAAGGTTAATTAAAAGTTGTAGTGTCTTAAAAAAACAAGGGGTTTGTGAGATGAATTTCAAAATAAAACATAACAGTTAAGCCTTTACACTGAGGCCAATACGAAACTAGTAATTACAACGCTGTATGATGACCATAGCATAACAGCCTCCGTTGTGCGCAGCCTTTTTGCTAATAGTATATCCAATTCACATTTATTCCTTCATGGGTATTATAATCTGTGATCTTATTGATTAAAGATTTCCTGTGCGCCACGCCGCACATGAAAATTGCTGTATCGAAAAAATTGTCTTTGCAGTATGAGTAAATGTTATGAATCATGGAGTCCTCATATCCATGGATGTAATCTTCGGCTTCCCTTTGTATTTGATTATCATTCAGAAGACCTTTTTCTAAACTTCTCATTTCTTCTTGAAGATCCATGGCCTTAACACTATTTAGAAATTGAAATCCATCTCTTGCAGCTAAAGAATTGAAATTATCTAGCAGTATTTGTAGCTCAACCCTGTCACAAACTATATTGTATTTATTGTCAAAAGCATCAGATAATCCATCATCAAGCACAGGAACATATTGAAAGGACTTTTCTTGGTAATATTTCTGTATTGCCTGAATCTCTAGTTTCTTAGAATGTACTCCGAATGAGGAAAACAACAATTGATCATGCGCTGAATAAGTAGATTCAAGTGCTTCTAAGAAGATTACTTCAGGGCTAATTTCTGCAATAACCTTGAACAATTCGTCAGCATTGCAATTACCAATTTCCTTATGTACTGTACTAATTAACGTGATATTTTGCATCGACTGGTGTTCTATAAATAAGTTGTATAGGGTTAAGTTAAACTAAAACTGGAGCTACCTGGGAAAGGTATCGGTAGCAAGTCGCCCTAGAAATATGCAGAATCTTGGCTATTTCTTCTACAGTCTTGGTACCAGAATCAAACAAGATGCGGGCTGACTTAGCTTTCTCCATCGCAGCTTTAGATAAACCTTGTGGCCTTCCCCCTTTCCGGCCGCGTGCTTTAGCGGCATCAAGTCCGGCTTTGGTTCGTTCGCGTATGATCTCCCGCTCAAACTCAGCCAGGGAAGCAAAGATGTTAAAGGTAAAACGGCCGGTAGCCGTGGCCGTGTTGATACCATCCTGCAAACTGACAAAGTCCACTCCCCTTTGCTGAAACTCGGCAACTAGGTCAATCAAATCCCGTAGCGAGCGGCCCAGCCGGTCCAGCTTCCAGACTACTACCGTATCGCCAGCACGAAGCTGCCCGATCAACTTCTCGAGTTCCGGGCGTTCTTTGCTTTTGCCGGATTTCTTTTCTTTGTAGATCTGGTTGCATCCGTACTGGGTAAGGGCGTCTAGCTGCAATTCTAATTTTTGATCCTGGGTCGAGACCCGGGCGTAGCCAATCTTCATAATTTATCTCAGTAACTCGTCTCAAATATAGCAAATTTGTTTTGATTTGTGAGACGGCAATTTGAGAAAGAATATCGGAGGATAAGAAGTTAATGCTGCCTTAGCCATTTCATCTCATAAAACGGAGGTTTTTTGATACAGATTAATCAACCACCCGTCCTAATATAAGTTGACAGTTTACATTTATATTATTGAAAGAAATTTTTTATTAAGTATAAATACTGCGGTTTGATCAGAGTTAACTATTTTTAATACTAATTGTGCCTAAACCACAACTTGCTATCAATAGGAATCCCATGCTCTTTAGACTCGCTGCTATTATTTCTTTCCTGCTACTCTTCAGCTCTTCCACTTTAGCTCAACAATCTGAAGTTGATCAGCTCAGAGAAAGTATCATAAAAGCACAAGCCCTTTTACAGCAGTTGGAAGCAAAACGGGATAGTTTGCAAACTTTACGGATAGAACTTCAGGATTCCGTTAAGTTCGATGCTGCTATCGATAGTCTAAAACAGCGCTATCAGGATCCAAAAATATTAAAGCAGAAACAGGATAGCCTCAGGCATGCTTTTACTCAGCACCAGCTCCAACTTGATCAACTCAACCAAGCTGAAGCACAACTGAAAGCAGAAATTAAAAAGGCGATCACCACCCTAGGCAGCAGACCTTTACCAGGAGAAGCCACAGCCGCTCTAAATTCCCTCAAAAGCGTAAGTGCCCATAGCTCCAAAGCTTTAGCTCCACCTAACGCCTTATCTGGTGGTACTGGTCTCCCCCCTCCGCTACAAGGACTTGCCAAAGCTCGGGCAGCAAAAGCGGCAGGCAATCACATGTCCGGTCACGAGGCCGCCCTAAACCAAGCCCGCAAGGAGCTAAACCGCTACAAGGGAAGGTTTAGTAAAATAGAAAGTGTTAAGGACTTACCCAGAGGCATTTTGGGCTTGAACCCTTTGAAAAACAAGCCATGGCAAGAGCGCGTCGTGCTTGGCAGCTTGTGGCAGTTTGGGAATCAAGAACGTTTTATAATTGACATCGGCCCTTATGCTGCCTGGCGCTTTACAGACAAAGTGGCCAGTGGTGCCGGCTTTCAGTACCGGTTCAGTGTCAGTATCAAAGAAAAGCCCTGGGTTAGCGGCGCAGATAAGGTCGGCGGACTCTTTGCCTTTACCGATGTCGATGTATACAAGGGCTTCTTTGGCCGTCTCCATTACGATCACCTGAGCACGCCTGTTCCGGTTGTTAACACAGCAGGCCAGGTAGAACAGATGCACCAGACCTGGGTGCCGGGTTTATCCCTTGGAATCGGAAATAAATACACTTTTTACAAGGATGTTCAGGGCTATGCGTTGGTACAGTACAACCTGTTGCACGAACATAAAAAGACCCCTTACCTGCAACCGGTACAGGCTAAAATTGGCTTCTTTCTTTTCAGCAGTCAGCTGAAGTAATTAGAATTTTAATTTGCTATAAACTACAAACTAAATGTGGCCTGTAGCTTTGTTTACTTCATTACCAGAACTGTGACGGGTTGATGACCTTGCCGTTGTTGTTGAGCAGGATGCCCAGCACGATCTCGCTGCTGCCTTTGCTGTTGCGGCTTACTTCGGAAGCGGACGCGTCATACGCGTAACTTAGCTGCCACAGCTTTTTTATATTGACACCACCGAGCAGCACCAACGTATCGCGCTTGCGGTACGAGGCTCCGGCCCAGAGGAAATCCCGGTAGAGCACTTTCAGGTTCACATCCGCGGCCACCGGGGCAGACGGCACATACTTGATCAGGGTAGATGGAAGCAGCGATACGGCAGGAG
>NZ_JACKZC010000019.1 GCF_014212495.1 Pontibacter sp. Tf4 | reverse complement strand
CTTTTCTTCCTTTGGCTCTTTTTCTGATCGTTGCCCGCCTTTAGTGGCCTTTGATGCCTTCCAGCCCTTAAAAAGCCTGAAAAGCGCACCACTTTAAAATCTGAAAATAAGCCCAATCACGGCCAACGGACTTGGCTAAAAAGGGCTTTAGTGCTTTTTAGGTGTGGTTAGAGCAGTTTATTTTCTTCTTCTGTTAATGGCAAATCGTTAGATACTTCTTTTATCTTTCTTCCTGATGAGTCGAAGCTGAAACGACGAATGGTTTTCCTTCCTAAATCTTTGATGATGAATGTCTCTTCGATTATATGACCTTGTAGGTTGTGTCGTGTAATGATAGCGTGTCCCAATTCTGTGTCAAGTTCTATGCTTCTAGCTACTTTGCCACTCTCGTGTTTTTCTATGCGACGCACTCCTATGGTGTCTCCTAATATATTTACTGTTATTCGCTCTAAACCTGATGCTTTATCAATATTTGGATAAAAGTTTGCTATTCGTAGTTGTTTCTTAGAATCCTGAAACTCGTAGACTTCCATTTTGACAAGCTTTTGCCCATCATACTTATACTCACTTTCGACAACCAAAGCATTATTAACGTCTCTATCTGTTGACCTTATCAGTAACCCCGATTGGTAAAAGTTCTCTGTCAATGTAAAGAGGGTATCATAGTTGCTCTTTCCATTAAGTAAATCATCTTCAGATTGGGTGTTTAACAGTTGCCTATGCTTGTTAAGATGAAGGTTACCATTTTCCCCGTAGGCATTTTCCACAAGTGTTGTAGTGTCTCCATGCGTGTCAACTATGTATTCTGCCAGCAGAGAGTCTCTTGAGTCATAGTTAAAAAAAGTAGTGGAAAGAAGTTCATCAGAACCATCATGGTCTTCGACTTTTATCTTTCGCCCTTTCTTATCATAAAAGTAAGTAGTGACAAAACTCAAGCTATCTGGTTTGTTTCCTACCAATAAGTAAGACACTTTACGTTCCTTTACTAACCTACCACTTTCATCATATTGGTAATGGATTACTTCACCTTCTGTGAAGTTGCTATCATTAAGTTTTGACTCAGAAGCCTTTTGCTTGCACTGGCTCAATAGAAACACGCAAAGCAAGAAGAGTATCTTTTTCATTTATAGTCTTAAATATGCTCTAACGGCTTGGCTAAAGCACGCTTATGTGTGGTTTAGGTTTTGTTGGATAATTGTAATTCTAATTACTTATCATGTAAAATCTCATAGCTTCTTCTAGAGAATCAAATACTTCTGCGTCTTCTAAATAATTCTTATCATCAAGCTCAAAATACACTTGCTCCAACTTTTTAGGTAAACCACAGATAGCAAGTTTCTTTCCCTTAATCACTTTATACTGCTCAACTAGTTGGCAAAACTCATAACCGTAAGAATCGAAACTTTGATTCGAACTGAAATCAAGTATACACTGATCAGGTTCAAATATGGTTTTTCTTTCTGATGTTTGTTCACTAGGATTCCTAATTGCATCCCAAAAGAAAACATAGTCTACTATGTTATAATACTCCCCTATTTTAATAACAACTAAACTATCTGATTGGGAAATATTTAAGCTCAACTTGGTCGGCCCTGATACTGATTCAGAAACTGATTTCTTAATAGACTTGGATACTACTGGCTTGGAATCAGAAATTATAGTTTTTCGAACTAATCCAATAAGTAGGGTAATTAACCCAATGAACATTACTATGTAAAATAATCCCAACTCCTTTTCGCTTAAGATAGTCAGAATACCCCCACAGACAAAAGTGGTGACACCTATAATTTTTTTTGAATTATCTGATTTCAAGAACTTCTCTAATTATGTATTTTTTATGCTATCCAACGTCTCTGCTATAAGGTGGCGTAGCTAACTTATAGGTTTTGTTGGTGGAAGAAATTTTTATTCTATTTCAGACCAATCTTGAATTTCATACTTTCCAGTCTTAGCATCTACTTTCAATGCCTTTCCGCCTGCTTCGTATGGGTCCCATGTTTCAGCAACATATGAGTAGATGCCCCATGAAATATCATACACCAGACCTTCTAATTGTATTTCCCAGCCTTTTATTCCTTTATCGAAGTCTAATCTTTTAGCAATGTTAGTAGCATATTCTTTATTCCAGAATAAGTTTTTAGTCGGTTTGCCTTCAAAGAAGTTACTAATGTCTTTTTTGGTAATCTTTGTATTGTACTTGCTCTCTACTTTCTCACCATCTAAAAAGACCACAACCAAGTTTTTTCTATTTTCTGTTCTTCCTTTTAGCTCGAAGGTTACTAAATCAAGTGAACTTTCATAAATTCCAGCAAAGGCGAGTTTATCTCTTACCACCTTCTCTCCAAGCTTTTTCTTTAGAAACTCTTCAGCAATTTTTATTTTAAGAGAATCGCCAGGTAAGGCTTGTGCCAAACAAACACTGGTACAAAGGAGCAATATGATAGTGAACAGTTTATTCATTCTTTTTACCACCAACGTCTTGGCTATAGTGCGTTTATGCACTATAGGTTTTGTTGGGCAAAGGATTAATTTTTCTTTCTCAGCACTGGCTTTATAAGTTACTCTGGCTTCTTAACCCGTATATGGAAAAGGATGGTAGAATCTGGTACGACAGCAAGAATATAAAACTGCATTGAGGAGTCTGGCTGCATGATGGGCATTTCAGATTCCAGCTTCTTCGTCTTCTTTTGGTTAATATCCGCTTCTACAGGCTTTTGCAAGTATCTGCTCGTCACACCATTCTTCTTGATGCGTTCTAAGACAGATGAAGAATCACTCCCAAGGTATTTCAGGTCAAGCTCCTTCTTCTCGATTGGAGGGAACTGCTTTGTCTGCTGTTCGGCAGTCTGAGCATAGGCACCAGCCATACATAAGATTAATAGTGCTGCCGATAATATTATTCTTTTCATTTGTTCTATAGCTCTTGAGTTCATATTAAGTTGGTCAAACTTGAAGTAAATCTCAGGTTTGTAATTCTATTCTTTTGTAGCTCAGCTTTTGCCCAACGATTAGTCTAGATGGTGTTTCGTTGGAGGATCGCTGTGCTCAGCAAGTTCCTCCAATGGCATCTAGACAGTGTTGGTCGAGGTTGTTCTCCCTTTTTCCAGGTAATGACTGTGTGTAATTTTTT
>NZ_JACKZC010000018.1 GCF_014212495.1 Pontibacter sp. Tf4 | reverse complement strand
GGGTTGGCGGCCACCTACTCTCCCGGATGTGACTCCAGTACCATCGGCGCGTCCGGGCTTAACTTCTCTGTTCGGGATGGGAAGAGGTGCTCACCGGAGCCATAGCCACCATTATTTTTCTACGGGCCTTACCGTAGCTGATGCTTTAAGTTAGTTGATAAGTTAGGGGTAAAAAGAGAGCGGCCAGTAGGGTAAAGGCTGCGGACAGGTCCTGCGCGTGCAGGAACCGGCTCGCTTGTCCTAGCCGAAGCTAGGGTGGGAACGCACCCGGGCAATTAGTATGGCTCGGCTTTGCTGTCACCAGCTTTACACCTGCCACCTATCAACGTCCTCGTCTCGGACGGCCCTTCCAGGGAGATCTCATCTTGGGGTGGGTTTCGCACTTAGATGCTTTCAGCGCTTATCCCATCCGAGCGTAGCTACCCTGCGCTGCATCTGGCGATACAACAGGTGCACCAGCGGCTCGTCCAACCCGGTCCTCTCGTACTAAGGTCAGAACCCCGCAAATCTCCAACGCCCGCAACAGATAGGGACCGAACTGTCTCACGACGTTCTGAACCCAGCTCGCGTGCCACTTTAATCGGCGAACAGCCGAACCCTTGGGACCTTCTCCAGCCCCAGGACGTGACGAGCCGACATCGAGGTGCCAAACCTCCCCGTCGATATGAGCTCTTGGGGGAGATCAGCCTGTTATCCCCAGAGTACCTTTTATCCTTTGAGCGATGGCCCTTCCATGCGGAACCACCGGATCACTATATCCGTCTTTCGACCCTGCTCGGCTTGTAGGCCTCACAGTCAAGCGCCCTTATGCTATTGCGCTCTGCGCACGGTTACCAAGCGTGCTGAGGGCACCTTTGAAAGCCTCCGTTACTGTTTTGGAGGCGACCACCCCAGTCAAACTACCCACCAAGCACTGTCCCCTTTGGTCAGGTTAGGCGCCAAGCAACTCAAGGGCCGTATTTCAAGGATGGCTCCACGATGCCTGGCGACACCGCTTCATAGCCTCCGGCCTATCCTACACATGAGTTACCCAGCGTCAATGCTAAGCTATAGTAAAGGTTCATGGGGTCTTTCCGTCCCGTTGCGGGTACTCGGCATCTTCACCGAGACTACAATTTCACCGAGCTCACGGCTGAGACAGCGCCCAGATCGTTACACCATTCGTGCAGGTCGGAACTTACCCGACAAGGAATTTCGCTACCTTAGGACCGTTATAGTTACGGCCGCCGTTTACTGGGGCTTCGATTCAATGCGTCGCCTTGCGGCTAACATCCCCTCTTAACCTTCCAGCACCGGGCAGGTGTCAGGCCTTATACGTCATCTCTCGATTTAGCAAAGCCATGTGTTTGTGTTAAACAGTCGCCTGGGCCTTTTCACTGCGGCTGACATTGCTGTCAGCGCCCCTTCTCCCGAAGTTACAGGGCCATTTTGCCGAGTTCCTTGGCCGTGATTCACTCGAGCACCTTAGGATTCTCTCCTCGACCACCTGTGTCGGTTTGCGGTACGGGCGGCTATGTATTTAAACGCTTAGCGGGTTTTCTTGGGAGCCGGATTAGGGACATTATCTCCGTGGCCGAAGCCTTGGAGTACTATCAGCTTTCAGCTAGACCAGGGTACTTTACTCCTGGTCCACTACCTACGGCCTTCAACGTACTATTCCGTCAGTACGCAGTCCTTTCACTTCTCCGTCACCGCATCGCTATACATAGCCGGTGCTGGAATATTAACCAGCTGTCCATCGACCTGCGCTTTCGCCTCGGCCTTAGGACCCGACTAACCCTGATCCGATTAGCGTTGATCAGGAAACCTTGGTCTTTCGGTGTGCAGGTTTCTCGCCTGCATTATCGTTACTTATGCCTACATTTGCTTTTCCAAGCGCTCCAGCATGCCTTGCCGGCACACCTTCATCGCCCTTGGAATGCTCCCCTACCAGTGTAGTAAACTACAATCCGCAGCTTCGGTGCTATACTTGATGCCCGATTATTATCGATGCCCTGTCGCTCGACCAGTGAGCTGTTACGCACTCTTTAAAGGAATGGCTGCTTCCAAGCCAACCTCCTGGCTGTCTAAGCAACTGGACCCCCTTTGTTCAACTTAGTATAGACTTGGGGACCTTAGCCGACGGTCTGGGTTCTTTCCCTCTCGGCCAGGGACCTTAGCACCCCTGGCCTCACTGCCGTGTATATCAAAGCGGCATTCGGAGTTCGTCAGGATTCGGTAGGATGTGACTCCCCCTAGTCCTATCGGTAGCTCTACCTCCGCTTGACTCCACCACGACGCTGCCCCTAAAGGCATTTCGGGGAGTACGAGCTATTTCTCAGTTTGATTGGCCTTTCACCCCTACCCACAGGTCATCCAAATACTTTTCAACGTAAACTGGTTCGGACCTCCAGTTGGTGTTACCCAACCTTCATCCTGCCCATGGGTAGATCACAAAGTTTCGCGTCTGCCCCCTCTGACTGCACGCCCTATTCAGACTCGCTTTCGCTGCGGCTCCGACCCTAAAAAGTCTTAACCTTGCCAGAGAGGAGCAACTCGTAGGCTCATTATGCAAAAGGCACGCCGTCACCCCACGAAAGGGCTCCGACCGCTTGTAGGCGCACGGTTTCAGGATCTATTTCACCCCCTTATTCAGGGTACTTTTCACCTTTCCTTCACAGTACTGGTTCACTATCGGTCTCTCAGGAGTATTTAGCCTTAGCGGATGGTGCCGCTGGATTCAGGCGGGATTTCTCCGGTCCCGCCCTACTCAGGATACCACTAGGGCCAAAAAGCTTACGTGCACAGGACTATCACCTTCTCCGGTGTACCTTCCCAGGTACTTACACTTCAATTTTTGGTCCCACCTCGTGGTCCTACAACCCCAGCACTGCCGTAACAGCACTGGTTTGGGCTCTTGCGCGTTCGCTCGCCACTACTGACGCAATCACTATTGTTTTCTCTTCCTCCGGGTACTTAGATGTTTCAGTTCCCCGGGTTTGCCCCCCGTAGGGTAGTAGCACTTCATGCTACTGGGTTGCCCCATTCGGAAACCTGCGGATCAACTTGTATGTGCCAATCCCCGCAGCTTATCGCAGCTTGTCGCGTCCTTCATCGCCTCTGAGAGCCTAGGCATCCCCCGTACGCCCTTCTCTGCGTTCCCGGCCGTCACAGCTTACGCCATGCCGGCCCGCAGTCTTTTTTCTACTTGCTCGCATTCCCGGACTATGTTGCCATAGCCACGTGAATTACTTTCTCTTTTTTCCCAACTTGTCAAAGAACTTTGTTTCAGGTAACAGTAAACAGTGATCAGGGACCAGCTGTCTTGTGTGTTGCTGAAATGTGAAGTAAAAACCTGTCGTCTTTACTTGATGCATTTGGCTTACTCTACAAGGAGTAAAAACTGGTGGAGAATAACGGAGTCGAACCGTTGACCTCCTGCGTGCAAAGCAGGCGCTCTAGCCAGCTGAGCTAATCCCCCAGGTATTATTAGTGGGCCTGCGTGGACTCGAACCACGGACCTCTACATTATCAGTGTAGCGCTCTAACCACCTGAGCTACAAGCCCCCGCTGTCAGGGCTACGCCTTCTCTATAGCAATCCGTAGCTTTTAAAAAAACTACCGCCAAAGGCCGGCCACCAGTACAATACAGTAAAAAGATCTTTTGAGAAAAAGAATTGAAACAGCCTTCGCCAAGTCTTTGCAAGAAAAGCAAAAGGACCGGAACAAGGCCTCTAGAAAGGAGGTGATCCAGCCGCACCTTCCGGTACGGCTACCTTGTTACGACTTAGCCCCAGTTACCAGTTTTACCCTAGACGGCTCCTATGACGGTCACCGGCTTCAGGTCTCCCTGACTTCCATGGCTTGACGGGCGGTGTGTACAAGGCCCGGGAACGTATTCACCGCGTCATTGCTGATACGCGATTACTAGCGATTCCGGCTTCACGGAGTCGAGTTGCAGACTCCGATCCGAACTGAGACCGGCTTTTTGAGATTGGCGCCCTGTTGCCAGGTGGCGACCCTCTGTACCGGCCATTGTAGCACGTGTGTAGCCCTGGGCGTAAGGGCCATGATGACTTGACGTCGTCCCCGCCTTCCTCACTTCTTGCGAAGGCAGTCCCTTTAGAGTCCCCGCCATGACGCGCTGGCAACTAAAGGTAGGGGTTGCGCTCGTTGCGGGACTTAACCCAACACCTCACGGCACGAGCTGACGACAGCCATGCAGCACCTTGCTTTGTGTCCCGAAGGAAAGCCTCATCTCTGAGGCGGTCACGCGCATTCTAGCCCAGGTAAGGTTCCTCGCGTATCATCGAATTAAACCACATGCTCCACCGCTTGTGCGGGCCCCCGTCAATTCCTTTGAGTTTCACCCTTGCGGGCGTACTCCCCAGGTGGATGACTTAACGCTTTCGCTTGGACGCTGACAGTGTATCGCCAACATCGAGTCATCATCGTTTACGGCGTGGACTACCAGGGTATCTAATCCTGTTCGCTCCCCACGCTTTCGTGCCTCAGCGTCAGTTTCGGCCCAGCGAGCTGCCTACGCAATCGGGGTTCTTGGTGGTATCTATGCATTTCACCGCTACACCACCAGTTCCGCCCGCCTCGACCGAACTCAAGCCCGCCAGTATCAACGGCAGTTCCACGGTTGAGCCGTGGGATTTCACCGCTGACTTAACGGGCCGCCTACGCACCCTTTAAACCCAATAAATCCGGACAACGCTTGCACCCTCCGTATTACCGCGGCTGCTGGCACGGAGTTAGCCGGTGCTTATTCATCAGGTACCGTCAGTTACCCCCGCAGGAGCGTTTTCTTCCCTGATAAAAGCAGTTTACAACCCAGAAGGCCTTCTTCCTGCACGCGGCATGGCTGGGTCAGCCTCTCGGCCATTGCCCAATATTCCCTACTGCTGCCTCCCGTAGGAGTCTGGTCCGTGTCTCAGTACCAGTGTGGGGGACCATCCTCTCAGAACCCCTAGCCATCGGAGCCTTGGTAGGCCTCTACCCTACCAACTAGCTAATGGCACGCATGCCCATCTTCCACCGCCTCAGCTTTGATCACAAAAGGATGCCCTCTCGTGATGTTATGCGGTATTAATCCACCTTTCGGTGGGCTATCCCCCTGTGGAAGGTAGGTTGCATACGCGTTACGCACCCGTGCGCCACTAATCCAGTCCCCGAAAGAACTGAACTCGTTCGACTTGCATGTATTAGGCCTGCCGCTAGCGTTCATCCTGAGCCAGGATCAAACTCTCCATTGTAAGAAAATCTTTAAATGTGTCTCGCCTGATCCAGCCCCTGTATGCTTGCTAATCTTTCTGCCGGATTTTTTAAAGGTGGCCGGCCCCACCATTTAGACTTTGTGCTTGTCTGTTTCAATTCCACTCTCTCAAAGAACTCTTTT
>NZ_JACKZC010000017.1 GCF_014212495.1 Pontibacter sp. Tf4 | reverse complement strand
TTTATACCCTTTTACAGGAACGCGCTGTTCTCCCAGGCCACTGTAAACACCCGGGAATTCAAACATACGGTCTTGCCCTTAGTCCAGCCCCAAGGCAGGTGGGGCACCATAATCAATTCCTTTCACTAAAAACAACGATTATGGAAAAGAAAGCTAAAAAACCAGCACCAGTAAAAGCAGCATCACTTAGCAGAGTTGCCGAAGTAAAGCTAACTTACCGCTCTAAGGTAAAGCCATCCGACAGGCCACAGGTCACCAGCTCTGCTGACAGCTACCGGATTCTGAAAGGAACCTGGGACACAGGCAAACTGGAGTTTGTCGAGCAGTTCAAGGTGCTGTTGTTAAACAGGGCCAACCGGGTGCTGGGCATCTACGAACTCTCCACCGGAGGGGTGGCAGGCACCGTGGCAGATCCCAAGCTGGTCTTTGTAGCTGCTCTGAAAGCCTGTGCTTCAGCTATCATTCTGTGTCACAACCATCCATCGGGTAATACCAAACCCAGCGCGGCAGACCTGCAGCTCACTAAAAAGATGAAGCAAGCAGGGGAAGTGCTTGACATCGCCGTGCTGGATCACATCATCCTCACCAGCGAAAGTTATTATTCACTGGCAGATGAAGGGCTCCTGTAGCCCTTCTTTTTATTCATTCTGCAGGAATTGGAAGGGCAAAGTGGCTGAAGCTTTCAAAACTCATCTAGTATCTTTCACTAAGATAAATAGCTTCTCAATAATTTGTTTAGGCCCGTAAGGCCCCATCTTTCTACATATTAAGATTGATAAATCACACGACACTCTTCATATGTGTTTAGTATCTCCTGTCTCAATGCTTCCGGCTCTAAGACCTTAACATTTTTTCCAAAGCTTAAGATTGTTGCAATTAGCTCGTAATTGATAACAACTCTTAACTTGATTCTTAGTTCTTGGTCGTCATCAATTAGAGTCTCCTGTGAATGATGCAGATGCTGGGTCTTTACATAATGTCCGTCATGAGGAGTAAAGGATAAGACGATATTTTCCACCTTGCCATCTTCCAGTGAGATTCCAATGGTGTTCTTGAAATACAGCTCCGGTTCAAATCCTTCGGAATGGATGAACTCTTCTCCTTCAGCGGGGCGAAGACTGTGGATTCGGTCCAGGGCAAACTTTCGAATATTGTTGGTCTCGTGCTGCAGGCCGACCAGATACCATCTGTTACGATATTCTTTGAGCAGGTAAGGGCTTAGAGTTCTTTCCTTGGGAAGCGTATCATCAAACTTTAAGTAAGAGAGTAGAATAGGTGACTTGTTCCTGGTTGCAGCTATCAGTGGATCAAGGTACTCTTTGCCCTTGGAATAAGGAGCCCTTTCAAAATCAATAAACTTCAGCCCTTTTGCCGGTCTTTCGAAGCTGATTTGTTGCACAAGGTTGATCACCTTGTCGACGGTTGAGGCAAATTCATTGAAGACGGCTATATGCTTGTACTGGCTCAACGTATCAACGGCTGTAGCTAGAGCTTGCAGTTCCAATTCGTTCAATGGAAAGTTGCCTATAGAGTAATTCGGATCAGTGTAGTAGTAGCCATTCTCTTTTTTCAAATACGCGATGGGGGCATTGTAATTCAACTGAGAGCAGTTACGCATCTGGTAAAGGTCGTAATCCAGGCTTCTTTCGCTTATATCAATGTCCTTTGTTTCGCTGATCCATTGAATCAGTTCAGCTTTGGACCCTTTGAGGGTGGCAGTGGGTATCCAGAGTCCAGTAAGGCTTTCAGCGCTGGTTGTGCTTCTTAAGTAATTCTACAAATGTGCATGTTTTTCCTGTTTACCAAGGTAGGCAGCCTTTACCTGGTTGGCAGTGGCTGCTTTTCCTTGTTCGACTAGCCGGCGATGGGCTCCATTCACTTTCTGTTGAAGTGTATCGAGATAAGCGATCAGGGAGAATGCCGCTTCTCTCGTGCCTATGGCTCTACGGGCAGATGAGTTCCAAGTTAGGGGATCACAATCCCTGGCAGTAGAGAGCTCTGCTCCTTTCCTGCAAAAGTAATTAGGAGATAGATGGGAACGGGGCCTGTGGTGTAGTCTCTGGGCTTATTGAAGTCAAAGATAATACGGACACGCTTTCACATGGCTCATGTGGCTTTATTGGTTAATGAAGTTAGCCTTGCAGCCAGCTGAAATCAAGATGTACAGTACCTGTACATCTTGTGTATCCATAAGGTAAGCCAGATTCGGTGAATTGAGAAAGTAACTTAAAAAGGCGCACCGAATTACACTCCTTTTTATCTGTAGAAGCCTAAAGATCCAGTTAGGTTATAAATGAAACAATCTCGCAAATACTTGATTTTTATATATTTGCAGAATTATAGTATGAAAACTTGTAGGCCGGAGGATTGAATTACCTAACCATTTCCACGGCGATTTGGCGGCTTCAAAAGATAAATTACACTTAAAGAGTGTGTCAATATGATTGGCAAAACTTAATTTCTGGTTTGCAATTTGTTCAGAATTTGCTATTTAAACTCTCATCTATTTAGATTTATTCTAAATAATTTTGTCTCCTTCATTTTTCATTCTACATTTGTATCAGTTTAAAACTATTCTAAATAAGAATAAGCTATGCAATTGTATAGTAGATCTGTCACGGCGTTCTTCATTTTTCTAGCAATACTTTGCTTAAGTAATACTGCTTTAAGTCAAAGTATAGGTAAAGCTAGTATTTCTGGAAAAATAATAGCTTCATCAGCCGACGCATTAGCAGGCGTAACCGTGGTGATTAAAGAAGCTAAGGTTGGAACTACTACAGATGAAAAAGGCCAATTTAACTTACTTGAGATCACACCTGGCAACTATACATTAGTAGTTAGCATGATAGGATTTGAATCACAGGAAAAAAATATACAGTTAAAAGAGTCCCAAAATCTAACTATCAATTTCACACTTCAGGACAAATCCTTTGATATTGAAGGCGTGGAGGTTATTGGAAAATCCGCTACTACCCAAGTAAACGAACAAGCTTATTCTGTTACAGCCATCTCTACCAAGGAACTGCAAAACAGCACCTCTGATGCAAAAGAAGTACTAAACCGAGTATCCGGGGTAAGGGTGCTGGAAGAAGGTGGATTAGGTTCTAACGCTAGCTTTAGTTTAAATGGCTTTTCAGGCGATCAGGTTAAGTTTTTTCTCAATGGCCTGCCGATGGATAATTTCTCTTCTTCACTAAGCTTGAGCGATATACCGGTTAATACCATCGAAAGGATAGAAGTGTACAAAGGCGTAGTGCCGGTATGGCTTGGTACAGATGCACTAGGTGGTGCTGTAAACATCATTACCAACAAAAAAGATAATTACCTGGATGCATCTTATTCTGTAGGCTCATTTAATACACACCGCTTGTCACTTAATGGAGCTTATACAAACCCAGCCAACGGCTTTACTTTCAGGGGTAGCGGCAACTATAACTACTCCGACAATAACTATAAAGTATGGGCAGATATCACGGACAAAAATGGTAATGTAAAAGAAACGTCCGAAGTAGAACGTTTCCATGACCGCTACCGCTCTGCTACCCTGATGCTGGAGACCGGCTGGACAGGTCGAAAATATGCCGATAACTTGTTATTTGGCCTGATTGCATCGGGTAACGACAAGCAGGTGCAGACAGGGGCAACTATGGGGAAAGTGTATGGAGGCATCCTACGAAACAGCCAGTCAGTGGTACCAACTTTAAAGTATAGCAAAGATAACTTATTTACTGAGGGCCTGAACGTAAGTCTGAACACAGCCTTTAACTATACAAAAAGCGAAAGTATTGATACGCTGAGCGGCGTCAGGTTTAACTGGGCTGGGGAGAGATTTGAAGATGGTTCTACAGATGGCGAGCGACTGCGGACTTTTACAACGTTTGATGATACCGACTTTAACAGCCAGTTAAATGCAGGTTATACTATTAACTCACAGCATTCGCTGGCGTTTAACTACGCAGTTTCATACTTTAGACGCAAAGCTTTTGATAGCGAAGACCCTGATAAAATACAGAACAAATACCCAAAAGCATTAAACAAGCATATTCTGGGGCTAGCCTATAAATTAGACCTATCTGAAAAATGGTCTACAACGTTGTTTGGTAAAATGTATCTGCTACAAGCAGAGACTGACAAAGAATTTGGTTTTGGAACTGATAACCGCCGTATTGGTACCTACCAAGTTAACAATGAAGATTTCGGTTATGGCGTGGCAAGCTCCTACTTTTTACTGCCTACGCTGCAACTAAAAGCATCTTATGAACATACGTACCGCCTGCCAGAGCCTGACGAAATTTTCGGTGATGGGCAGTTCATCAACCCTAACCCGGACCTGGGACCTGAACAGAGCGACAACTATAACCTGGGTGCTGCTTATAGTTTTAAACTTGCCCCAGATCACCAGTTTAATCTGGAAAGCAGCTTTATTTACCGCGAATCAACAGACCTGATTCACCAGAGTGTAAATGTTGTAAGCGCTGAAACCACTTACGGAAATTTAAGTGATGTACGCACTGTGGGCGTAGAAGGAAGCATGAAGTACCAGTGGCGCGATGTGCTGCATATGGGCGGTAGTGTTACTTTCCAGGATATTACAGATCAAGCTGATTCGCTTTACAATGACTATAACGGCTGGAGCCCGAACTTATACAAGGGATCACGTCAGCCAAACAAACCTTACCTGTTTGCTAATGCTAATGCAGGTCTAACATTTAAAGATCTGGTAGCAGAAAAGTCAGTAGTCGGATTTAATTATTACTTCAATTTTGTAGAAAATTACTATTTGACTTGGAAAAGGTTTGGTGATATAAAACGGAAATTTGACATCCCAAGGCAAACTTCGCAAAACGTAGAAGTATTCCTGAATCTGGCCAACGGAAAGTATAACATCTCTGCTGAATGCCGCAATCTGACTGACGCCCGGCTTTATGATAAGTTTTACCTGCAAAAACCCGGACGTGCTTTTTACCTGAAGCTACGCTACGTCCTTTAAACTATAGTCCATTTATAATAATAAACACATGAACCTTATTAAATTTAGAAAACGCCTTGCTTTACCGCTATTGGGCCTTTGCGCAACCACAATGTTGGCAGCCTGCAGCGACGACGATAATACACCTACTCCATCTGCTGGTGAGTTTGTCGTATCACTGGCTTTGCAGGGTAATGATAATACCTTTACCTACTATACAGTACCTTTTGAGGATGTAATGAGCGGAACGCTTTCAGCAGTAGGGCAGGGTATTGAGCAGCCGGGCTATTACGACTTCACACAGATAGATAATACCATTTACAGCATCGGCGGACTGGATGATGTGAACGTGGTAGGTATAACCAGAGATGCCAACGGCGAACTGAAGCAGATTGGAAATGTGTCCTTTGCCAGCAGCCTGAAGGATATTGTGAAGGCCGATGCCAGCACACTGGTTGGTGTAGAGATGGATGGAAATTCTGATGTGATCAAATTCCATACGTTCAATACCAATTCCCTGACAGTAAAAGGTACCAAAACGCACCAGGTTTCAGCTATAACAAACCAGGTGGCGCCATCTTACGCCGGCATGCGCATCAGTAATGGCTATCTATACCTGGCGTATTATATTAGCGACCCAAGCACATTCAACACAGCATCCACTGAGAAAGCTGAGATTGCTGTTTTCACGTATCCGGCACTGGATTTTGTGAAAGTAATGGAAGATACAAGAGTTGGTCCGATAGGTGGCTTTAATACAAAAACAGGCCTGATTAAAGACGAACAGGGTAATATCTACGCTGTCTCTCACTCTAATCCAGCAAACGGCTACAGCCAATCCACCAAGCCAGCCGGTATTCTGCGTATTAACAGTGGCCAGACCACCATTGATCAAAATTATTTCTTTGATGTGGCAGCTGTAACGGGTGGCAAAACAATTTCGCATATGCTATACCTGGGCAACAACAAAGTGTTTGTTGAAGTGAACACCGCAGACCGTGCACAGCAGCAGAGATGGATGGACAGTCCGCTTAAATCAGCTATTATTGATCTGAACACGAAAGCCATCACTTACATTCAGGGTCTGCCGGAACATTCAGGTCTTGGTCGCAGACTGAGCGCCCTACACGATGGCAACAACCTGTACATAGCTATTCCGGAAGGTAATAAAATATACATGTACAGAATTAACCTGGAAAACAACACGGCTACAAAAGGTGCTGAAATACAAGCTAACTTTGTAGCAGGAGTCTCTAAAATATAGTTTACAAACTATACCTACCAGCTCTGCTATAGTATAAGCAGAGCTGGTAGAATATTTTTATCATTACCCATTAATTAAACATGAAAGGCAAAAAGAACAGCAGCAGAAGTGTTTTCAGGAAAGTAAACGACTGGCTACACCTCTGGCTCGGACTTACATCAGGTATAGTAGTGTTTATAGTTAGCATTACAGGATGCCTTTACGCTTTTCAGCAGGAGATTAAAAATGCTTTAGAGCCCTGGCGTTTTGTAGAAGTTCGAAACAAGGCTTTCGTACCACCTAGCCAGTTACTGGATACTGCTAGCGTATACATGCCTGGCGCTGAACCAACAGGTTTAACTTATAGCAATAAGGAAGGTGCCGCAGCTGTAGGCTTTGGGGGTGAAGAAAATGGCAAACGTACTTTTACAGCTGTTTTCATGAACCCTTACACCGGCGAGTTTTTGAAGAAGCAGCATACTAGGGGAGACGGTGAATACGACTTTTTCAGGTTTGTTATTGATGGCCACCGGGCACTTTGGCTGCCTTATACTATAGGCCGGCCTATAGTTGGGGTTGCGACGCTCATTTTCCTGTTATTATTGGCGACTGGCCTCATCATGTGGTGGCCTAGAAAATGGAACAAGTCTAACGTTAACAAGAGCTTCAAAATTAAATGGAAAGGCAGCTTTAAACGAGTAAACTATGACCTGCATAATGTAGTGGGCTTTTATAGTTTAGTTTTAGCCTTCGTACTTGCCGTTACGGGTCTGGTGTGGAGCTTTAAGTGGTTTGAAGACGGTTTATACTATGTAACATCCGGTGGAGAAGAGATGCCGGAACATCATCACCCGCACTCTGACCTGTCAAAAGCTAATTTGCTTGCTAACGACACTATTCCGGTATTAGACAAAGCTTGGTACAAAACACTAGCACAAGAGCCGAATGCACAGGGCTTTTACATGACTCCTGAACTGCACGACAAAGAAGATGCTATAGAGGTCATCGCATATCAGGATCATGGTTCCTGGTATAACCGGAACGAATATTACTACGATCAATACACCCTAGAGCATTACCGTGTGAAAGGAGACAAGTATTCCGAAGCCAGCCTCGCTGACCAGTTAGTGATGCTAAACTATGACATCCATGTTGGAGCTGTTTGGGGTTTGCCGGGTAAGATTCTGGCTTTCTTTATAAGCTTGATTTGTGCCAGTTTACCTATTACTGGTTTTCTCGTATGGTGGAATAAAAAGCATAAAACAAAGCAAACAAGATTACCTAAAACTAAATCCAGCCCTAGGTCAGTGAGCGTTTCGTAAGGGAAAGTTATATAGTCATTAGACTTTTAGAATGGTTTAAAGGATGGTCCAACTTAAAAGAAAGTTTGTCTAATCAAAAGCCGCTTCACTTTAAATGAAGCGGCTTTTGATTATAGTAGATCGAACTATTTTACAGGGATTTAGCAGCTGTGTATATCTGGAGGGGGAGAGAGTCGGTAAAGCCTTTTGGTTAGTTACATATGGTGGATATTAACTAACTTAATAACTGTTATCAGAAAGCAATATAAGTGAGGCTTTATTCTAATAAAAGTAGCTACCAAAAGCTAAAGACTAATTTATTCTAAGCTGAGAAATTTCTAAATAAAAGTCATCCTACAAGTCTTGCTTTAAGTAGGTGTTTGGCCCTGAATAACCTGGTTTTTACATTACTTTCGGATATTTCTAAACATTTCATGACTTCTTCCTGAGTCATTCCTTCTACTTCCCTCAAGTAATTCGATAACCTGGTAACTGTGTTTATTACCAGCCAATTAGAGTATTGAATGGTTGCTTTTCACATGCTAAAATATTTTACATTGTATAATTATAAATTTAAATTTTGTGTAACCCTTTACTGATTCGTCCCTCTAACGTTTAGTCGAGTCAGAATTACCGGGTTAGTAGTGTAGGATGATGTAGCGTAGCATCATAGCGCTTTTTTGGGGATGAATCTGGATGTAGCTTAATGAAGGAACTTGGGTAGCACTTTTAAGTAATTTTAATTTATATAACTATGAAAACAGAAAAAAACACTCAACTGGATACCGGTCCAGACATTCCTCCTTGCTCTTCACGAGTATTTTATCTTGACAAACAGTTCTTTAAAAGAAAATTAAGTCAGCTTGCCAGGTTTCATCTCACAGTACTTATAGTCTTAGTTAGTTTGCTTTGGCAAGGTTGCTCTAAAGACCTGGATGAAATGGAGACGCTTACAACTGAAGATGGTTCAAATACCGCTAAATTTAACGTACCATCAGTAGGGCTACAGGTAATAGCAGATGGGTTCGTTTCTCCAATAGGAGTAGTAGCTGTTCCGGATGAGAGCGGACGTTTAGCTGTCATAGATCAGGTTGGTAAAATATGGATGATAGATGGGAAGGGAGTTACCATGCCAACCCCTTTTCTGGATCTGAGTAGTAAGATTGTTCCCTTGAATCCCTTCTATGATGAGCGTGGTCTTTTAGGGCTGGCATTCCACCCTGATTATGCCATAAACGGGCGCTTATTTGTGTATTATACTGCTCCACCCAGACCAGGCGGCCCTGCGCCTGCTGTTTCCTGGGATAACCTCAGCAGGATAGCAGAATTTAACGTTTATTCTTCAGACCCCGATAGGGTAGATGCAGCATCTGAGCGGGTTATTTTGGAAATCGATCAGCCACAGTTTAATCATGAGGGAGGTACCGTTGCTTTTGGTCCGGATGGGTATTTATACATATCGGTAGGAGATGGTGGAGGCGCTAATGATGTCGGACCCGGCCATGTGGAGGATTGGTACCCGGTGAATGCAGGTGGAAACGGACAAGATGTAGAAGCAAATCTGTTGGGGAATATTCTGCGAATCGACATTGATAGCGGGTTCCCTTATGGCATCCCTTCAGACAATCCCTTTGTAGGAAAAGCGGGATTAGATGAGATATACGCTTACGGCTTCCGAAACCCCTTCCGATTCTCATTCGACCAGGGAGGCTCTCGTAAGCTGCTTGTTGGAGATGCGGGGCAGAACCTATGGGAAGAAATCAGTGTGGTTGAAAAGGGAGGTAACTATGGCTGGAATGTAAAAGAAGGCACACATTGCTTTGATGCTGCGAATCCTTTACAAGTTTTACCATCTTGTCCGCAGGTGGATGCGTTAGGTAATGAGCTTATAGATCCTGTGATAGAGTTGAAAAACTGGATGAACCCGACTGGTGGCAGAGCCACAACAGTTATAGGAGGGGAAGTCTACCGTGGAAATTCTATACCTGGTTTCCAGGGCAGGTACATTTTTGGTACATTCTCTCAAACACCTACATCAGCAGATGGAGAGCTGTTTATAGCACAGCCTGCAGGTCTTCATCTTTGGTCGTTTCAGGAGATACACCTGAATGGGAATCAGGAAGATATTGGCTATTACTTACGGGGTTTTGGGATAGATCTGGAAGGGGAGGTATTTGTAACGGCATCCTCAATTCTGGGACCAAGCGGAACTACAGGTAAAGTCTTGAAACTAGTTTTGAATGAAAAACAAGTAAAATAAAGTATCGCTTTTGTCATTTGTTAGCCAGCCCGTAAACCCATATAAAGAAAGCTATTTTTACTTCTTTGTATGGGTTTACTAATTCATATATTCAATAGTTCCTATAAAAACAGGTTTTTCCAGCTCAGCCTGGTATCCCGAATGCGTTAATTTGCCTGTATGACGGTCAATACGGAATGAGACTATAGTGCCTGAATGCTGGTTTGCTGCCAGTAAAAAATTTCCATTTCCGGCGATGGTAAATTCGCGGGGCCACGCACCCCCTGAGGGAGTGTTTTCCAGGTGTGTTAATTTTCCGGAAGTCTCATCAATAGCAAACACTGCCAGGCTGTTATGCCCGCGGTTCGATCCATATAAAAATCTGCCATCGGAAGTTATCCGTATACCGCCACATTTATTTTCCTGGTGATATTCTGCAGTGATAGTAGCTATAGTTTGTATTTCGGTGAATGTGCCGGCTTCCGGGTTGTAGGTGAGCGCTGAAATAACGGAGCTGAGCTCGTGGATAAGGTAGGCAAAGCGTCCGCCGGGATGAAACCGCAACTGCCTCGGACCAGACCCGGGTTCTGTTTTAAAGGTTGCAACTAATTTGCCAGGTAGTAAATGTTGTTCATCCGCATGCAACTTGTATTGCATAATGCTGTCGTTCCCCAGATCCACTACAAAAACAAAACGACCATCGGGGCTACAGGTAATACAGTGTACGTGCGCCGACTCCTGCCGGTTGGGGTCGGGGCCTGCTCCGTGGTGCCGGATCTGTTCTGATGCTTTTGCCAGCTTTCCGTTTTCCTGAACTGGAAGAACGGAGATCGTGCCGCTCTTATAGTTGGCGACCAAAGCACTTTTACCGGTCCTGCTCAGGGTAATGTAAACCGGCAGGCTGCCCAGGCTGGGCGTGCGGTTAAGAAAAGTAAGATTCCCCGTTTCCCGGTTCACAGCAAAAGCGCACACAGCTCCGCTGCTTTTGCCTCGGTAATTTTCCTGCTCGTTTACAGCATACATATACCGGTGCTGCGCATCAAATACCATGTAAGATGGTTTCTCTCCGCCCTTAAATCCTTTTATGCGAGTTAGCTGCCCAGTCTGTTGATTTAACCTGTACAGGAAAATACTGTTCCGGTGTGCTGGCGCGTAAGTCCCTACATATACCAAAAGCGATTCCGGATCTTCCCATCTATAGTTGCCGTTCTTCTTCTGTCTTGGCATATTATCGAAAGTCGCCGGGTTTTGCACTTTTCCATTTTGCATCAGTCAGCTGCACGATCATGAGCACGGCAGGTTGCAGCCCGATCGTTCCGGACAGATGTCCTTTATGCCCTTTGTCATCGGGTTTAGTATCCTGGTCTCCACCGAAAGAAACGTCTCCAGGTCCCATTTCCACGCGCTCTCCATCCATCGTTTCCACAAACCATTTACCGGATAAAGGCACGATCCATTGCGGTTCCGGATTCTCATGCCAATCGCCCACCCACCCGACAGGCAACTCCGTGAACAGCACCTGCGCATCAGAACGGAATAAATGATCGTTCCACTGTGGCGCTGCGCCACCGCTTATACTTTCCTTTTTAAAGTTGGTAAGCGTAGCTTGCGTTTGCCTGCTGATACCGTTCTCATCTGTCCAAACATGCCAGTAGGAGAGGCTTGGTTTATGCTGTTGATCTTTTGTATTATCCGGCATATCGTATAGTTTTTTATGTTTTTGAACTGGTCTAGAGTTTGCGAACTATAGTTTAATTCGTGTCAAGAACCTGTATGTTGTTGCCCGCGGGCAGAAACCAACTCCCTGATGTGCGAGGCTACCCAGTCCGGCGCTTCCATCGGGCTCAGGTGACCAATTCCGTTTGTAGAGATCAACTTTGCCTGTTTCAGTACCTTCATTACCTGCTCTTGTATCACATCAGCAGTTATAACCGGATCATCGACGGAGGCCAAAACCGCTATCGGTATCTGCAGGCCCTTGACTCTTTCTGCAATAGAATGTTGCATCCCTTCCAGTAGCCACCAGCGCCAGGTGGCAGGGTCGGTTCTCAGCTGCGTTTGGATGGCCAGGTCGTGTTGTTGCTGCGTGATGGGGCATTTTATGGCGTTGGCAATACTTGTTTCGGCTTCATGTGCGTCGGGATGGTGCAGCATGCGTTCTTTTTCTTTCTGCGGCATTGGTTCTATAGTTGGCGGCGACGGAGCAACCAGTATCAGCTGCTGCACAGCACCGGCGGTATCTTCAGCCGCTACCTGCAAGGCAATTTTACAACCCATCGAATGCCCGATCAAAATATAACTTTTAACTCCCAGCTTTTCCAGCTCCTCCCGAACAAAATCTGCAAAGGCCTTAATGGATGGAGCTTCAAGTGCAGGTATTTTCCCGAAGCCCGGTAGATTTAGAGCAATGCAACGGTAATCATCCGAGAGCCTTTGGGCCACCCACTGCCAGCTTTGTGCCGAACCACCGAAATAGTGAAGAAACACCAACACATTTCCCTTGCTTCCCCATTCCAGAACTGTATTTTTACCTGCCATAAGTTATAGTTTGTGAAAGTATTAAGGGCTTGCTCTAACCAAAAGCTGTTGCTACCGATCCACCATCCACCCGGTAATTACTACCGGTAATATAGCTGGCATGCTCTGAGCACAAAAACGCGATCACAGCTGCTACCTCACTGGCTTTGCCCCGCCGGTCAACTACAATGTTCTCACGCTCGTTTTTCAAAAACCAGGTGATGGCTTCGTCTACAGAAGTGTTTCTTTTTTCTGCCAGTTCCTCCATCATGGCATCAGTCATAGGAGTAGCCACATAAGCCGGCGACACACAGTTGATCAGGATACCTTTCGGAGAATATGCTTTAGACAAACACTTGGTCAGGTTAATGATACCGGCTTTGCACGCATTGTAGGGGCTTTCTTCCTCGTAAGGTTGCAGGGCATTTTCAGAAGCGACCAGCACAATTCGACCCCAGCCTTTTGCTTGCATCTGAGAAATGAAAGCCCGGCATACCCGGACGGCCCCCATTAAATCAATATCGATGGTATGATACCAGTCTTCGTCACTGAGCGAAAGGAAATCGCCGGCAGCGCCCCGTATACCGGCACAATTCACTAAGATGTCCGTACCACCAAATGTATCTTTAGCTTGAGCTGCCAGTTGTTTTACTTCATCAAAGCTTGTCAGGTTTGCTGTAATGGGCATTACTTTCGTATCCTCTTTAGCTTGGGCGCGAACCTCCTCCGCAGCTTTTTTTAACTCTTCATATGTCTTATCACTCAGGATAATATTGACACCTTCGGCTGCCAGCATTTTGGCGGTAGCTAGTCCTATACCGGAATCGGCACCAGTTACTACTGCTGTCCGACCGCTTATTTTCAGATCCATGTTTTCATGATTAAGTATTTCATTACATAATGAATTATTTGCCTGGAGCAGGGCTGTGCAGGCGGGTAGGCAGCGGAGTTAGGTTAGCGGGTGGTCTGGCAGTTTTAGCTCCAGCCTTGGTAATGCGCCAGATAACACCTGTGCCCGGTACTGGCAGTGGAAATGGTCCTGCACCCGCTATATCGCCCATAATTACCCCTATATCCACCACATAGAGCGTCTGTCCGTCTGGTGAGAACCTGGCTTCCACCGGGTGCCGCGGTCCAGCGGTAACTATCGTTTCCAAGCCTTCAGGACCAGGAGCGCTGTTACTAAGGAATGGCTGTGTTTCTTTAGTTGCTGGGTCTATGCGTGCTACAACATAGCCTGTGCTTGGGTGCGGATCGCCGGTGATGGGTGTGGCTGGACCAAACTCAGCCAGAAACATATGTCCTTTAAAACCGAAAGCATCACTGGTGCTGAAATCAAACTTGGTGGAAGCAGCGTTTTCGGGACGGGTGAGCCAGGGTTTTTCCACAGATGGGTGCTCCGCCATCAGGAATTTGAGCTTAGGTCCACGCTCAGATCGGAATTGCGGATCTGTCACCGGGATACCGCTGGAAAAGTCCGGGTAACCGTACCAGCCGCCCTGTCGGATCTGATAGATATTGTCTTTTGCGTTGGCGATCGGGCGGCTGCCGCGCTCATCGTAGGCATTGTCTGTTACATACAATTGTCTGTCAGGCCCCCACATAACACCAAACGGATTGCGAAGCCCCCAGGCATAAACTTCGAGTTCCGAGCCGTCTGCATTCATGCGCAGAATAGTACCGCTGGCTTTGGTTTGTCCTTTTATAGCGCGCTTATGTTCTCCGAAAGGCTGAAAACCGCGGGTGCGCACCAGCAGCGAAGTGTTTTTATTACGGTTGAAGATACTGGTAACGGCATAAGATACATTGCTTCCGAGGCTAAGCAGGTTCCCCTGGCGGGCCATAACATTATTTGGTTGCGGTGTCAGGAAGCTTTCGCGGGTGAGCTTTATATCTTTTGCCGGTATGTCGTGTTCGTTTGGCCATAACAGCAGCCAGATATACGGATAAGCATTGTCAAGACCAACTACGCCTGAATTGGTAGATACACCCTGCCCGAAATAGATTTTGCCATCTGGCCCTACAGTCATCTGATTATTGAAATGATCCCCATAACTGGGCAAGCCCGTTATCAGGTCCTGTACGACTCCATTTGCTCCTACAGCTGATATCTTACCGCGGTGCGACACGTATAGCAGATTCTGATGCCAGAGTATATCGGTAATAGGACCAATGAAGCCATCAGCAAATAAGTTAATTTCACCCCCAGGATTGATACGGAAAATGCGGGCTGGGGCAAATGGATCTCCATATACATAGCCAGCTTCCGCTACATATATGTTCCCGTCTGTATCAAAATCCACACTGGTAGGCCAGTTCAGGACCTGCATAAATACTTCAGCTTTATAACCTGGCGGCACCTGCGCTGCTACTGCATCCGGCAGGGGCACTTTAGGTATCTCCTTCGTAAGTATATCCACCGGAACAGTCGGCTGTGGTGCTGCACATGATACTACTAATAAAAGAAGCAATAGAGTGCTTTTCGATTTCATGATGTATCTGATAAAGTGAAACGGAAGTTTTGGATAGGGTGCTATTAGGGGGAAATAAGCATGTACCTCCTTAGGCAAGGAGTAAGCAAAGACTGTCAGGTTCAGCGGAGCCACATAATGAATAGTAGAGGATAGTGCCTCAGACAAGGGTGGCTTCTATTAAAAGTTATATCAGTGCTGATGCGGACCTGAGATTACCAGCAAGTTGCAAAGTCCAAAGGAGGCGAGCAATCGTCTGTTATCAATGAGTAAGCATTGATATGTTGAATATGACGGGATGTAATTGCTCGGATCCGCATAAGAAGTGCGATTATTATATTATATCAGATAAAATGAGTTGTAAAAAGTTATAGAGGCGACTTGATTTCTCTGTAACTATTTCATCATTATTCCGAGCTTACGTTGGTTTTTTTTAAAAGATTTAAGATTGCTTAGTGCCTTAGCCTTCTCTGTTTTATTAATGGACGCATAGTAGGCTCTTTACACCAAAGCAGACTAGATAATAGTTTCGTATGAATGAAATTCTAGAGGTTGATGCTTACAAAACGTCGTGTAACTGATACAGAAAGTATATCGCGTAATAAGATGCTACTGTTTACTATACTTTAGTCGGGTGTGATGAAACTTGGTCTAAACAAGGAAAATTGTGAGCTCTATTTGAGTTTGGATTAAGAATACTGAAATGAATATAATAAAAATATCACTAATTACACAAGTATTGGCATTACAAAATGAAGAGCTATACATGTTCTATTTACCAGACCTAATATTAGCTTAAACATATACTACATTGCACGCAGCTACTACTTATACTTCATCAATCCACCAAAATGGCGCTAGAATAGGCTTCAGCTATTACGCACATAGTGCAGATAAGCGTATATTGTCATATATCCAATAGTTGGCCGTGATTGGGCTTATTTTCAGATTTTAAAGTGGTGCGCTTTTCAGGCTTTTTAAGGGCTGGAAGGCATCAAAGGCCCCTAAAGGCGGGCAACGATCAGAAAAAGAGCCAAAGGAAGAAAAGCAGTTTCTGAGTAGAAGTCTTGCTTCGGCGGTGCCGGAAGAAAGCTGGCTTTCGGACGGAAGCGTCCAGGCAAGACTTTGGTG
>NZ_JACKZC010000016.1 GCF_014212495.1 Pontibacter sp. Tf4 | reverse complement strand
AAAAATTACACACAGTCATTACCTGGAAAAAGGGAGAACAACCTCGACCAACACTGTCTAGATGCCATTGGAGGAACTTGCTGAGCACAGCGATCCTCCAACGAAACACCATCTAGACTAATCGTTACAACAAATTGAAATTATGAATTCAGATTATATTAAAAAGTTCGTAGACATTTCACTCGAAAACCTAGGAGGTCCAGAAGATTACGGCACCTATGTTGATGAAGCTAATTTGGTTAATGGTCTTTTAATTGATAATAAAAGACCAAAAAAAGATAATTTGATTCCTTGGAAGCCTTCAGATAGTTTAATTACAGACAAAGAAATTCAAGAATTAGAAACGGAATTAAAATATCCTTTACCAAACTCTTTCAAGCAATACCTAAAATACAAGAACTTTTATGAACTCGGTACTATAAGCAATGTAGGGATGTTTACTCCACTTTTGCCTAATGAGTGGAAGCGGATAATGCTTGAGAATGTTTTTGATGGTTGGCCAAGAGAGGAGCTTTATGATAAGGGTATGATACCATTTGCAAACTATTCTGATTATGGATTGCTTTGTTTCAATACAAATGCTAAAGATGAAAATGAAGAATACGAAATTGTAAAATGGGACCACGAAGTAGAAGATGAATATGAAATATTCGCCCAAAACTTTGGAGACTTAATGAAAGCAATCGTTCAAAACTATGAAGAAGGTATAAAAAACGGTGTGGTTATTTTCTATTAAACAACAGGTTGTAACCCTGTACATAAAGTAAGCTTCGGCTGCGCCTCGCTCATTTTATGTACTAACCGTTATGTGCAATAGGAATCATGAAAAATTAAATAAGATACAACTTCCAAAAACTAAAGAATGCAGAACGAACAGGATGAAATGATTACCAAGAAGGAAGGATATGAAGCAATGTTGTATTTGCTTAAAGCCTATTGGGAAAATACAGGGTCTAATGACTTGACAGATATTTTAAGCGGTGGAGAATATTGGAAAGGAACCAATGAACCTGCTGATTCTGCTTTTTGGGAGTATTGGATGGAAGCCATTGAAGAAGTGAAGAAGAATGGTCCATTGTTTAAGGTTCTTACAAAAGAATAAAGAACATTAAAATCAGTTTGCTGCACATAAATTGGTCGACAAAAGAAAGAACAAAAGCACATAACAAGGTGCATAATATAGGCTTGGGCTACGCCTTACCCACATTATAGCACGAGCACGTTGGCAAACATTTAATTCATAGATGAAAATCCTTCTGACAATTTTGTTAAGCTTCGGAATTTTCCAGTTTGGATTGGGGCAAACCTATTCCCGTGAAGAGATTATTAGTGAAGCGAAAAAGCATCTGAAGGAAGCAGTAGGTGAGCGAGCTTCTCAATACTTTAAGTATGACGGGAGCGATACCTATAAATTCCGTACCAAAGCAGGTAAGGAAAAATGGAAGAAGCTTCCTAAGGCTTCTAAAACAAGGGGGGATTTCATTGGAACTCAAATCAAGTTTGAGATTGACCACCCTGATTACAAATATAAATGGGTAAACAAGTTTGTTTTTGTGAAGCTTGACAGCAGTTTAAATCTCAAGGGAAAGATATATACGGACCATGTTCCAAGTTTCATACTAAAAAACGAACCATCAAATTGGCTGTCTGAAGAAAAGATTGACAGCATTATCAACAAGCTTCCCTTAAAAACAGCAGTTAAACCAATTGTAAAGCGGCTTGAATTTGATAAAAAAGCACATGAACACTATTGGCGGGTTTTTAACACTTTAGCAGAAGAACGGTGCTTTGCTGATGTAGAGATACTAAGTATTAACCCTATAACTGGTGATGTAATAGAACATAGGGAAGAAAGACAATACGTAATGCACTGTTATTAAATAAAACGGTAGCCAACAAAGTATAGCAGTTAAGCTTCGGCTAACGCCTCGCCATCTGCTATACCAGCACGTTATGTGTAATAGAGAATAATGAAGAAACTCTGGACCGTAGGAGAAAAAGAAATACTATATCAAAGGCACGATACTTCTGTCAACTGGTCAAAAGAAATGCCGACAGAAAACTGGCTTTTGATGGCTATAGTAGATAATAAAGCCACTACTATCTTAGACGAGATAGCAAGAAAAAGTATAGACAGAGATGTTTGCTACGTCTGTTGTTTGGGAGAGCAAGGGGAAAAGCTTCATGATACATTTGATGAAACTATAACAATGAGAGAAGTTGAAATTGAGAATGCCCATCTGCCAGACTTTGACATCATGACCACGTGGCACAATGATTTTGAAGAAGGAGTTTGGTTTGCCACCTTTTTAGCATGGGACGAAGAACAAGAAATAAAAACGGTTTTCTGTCTTGACGCAGGGAGAGAAAATTCAGAAGAAAAGATAGTAGAACTAATTATTAAGATTAACGAAGGCTGGGTGCCATCAGAAAAATAAGAACAAAAGCACATAACAAGGTGCAGCTTTAACCCTTGCGACGCTACGGGCTTCATCTGCACAAGCCGTTAGCCAAAACAAAAGCTATGAATTTAAAAGAGAAAATCATCAATAAGGGCAACTGGTTCATAGCCGAGATAATAGAGCGTACAGAATCGGCTGATTCAGATAAATCAAATGCAAATAGAAGATGTACTGTTTGGGGCAACTATCATCTGATAAAAGCTGAATCTGTCGAAGAAGCTTATGAAAAAGCAGAAAAGCTCGGAAACGATTACAACTATAGCTTCAAGAATCAAAGCGGTGTGGAAATGGAGAACACATTCGTAGGTATAGGTGACTTGCTTCCACTTTACGAAGACTTAGAAGATGGTGCAGAAATCCTGTGGACGGACTATGGCTTAATAAGTGCTAAGCGTGCTGACAGATTCATAAAGCCTAAAAGTGAATGGATTGAAGCCGTGAACAAAGTGAAAAAGAAGAAAAGAGAAGGGGCAGAACCTGAAGGGGAAAATTGATTTGGCTAACAAGGTATAAAAGCCACCTTCGGCTGCGCCTCGTTCGCCTTTTATACGACCACCGTTATCTTTAATTGCAGTCATAAATCAAGATGAAGAAAATCCTTTTAGTCGGTGTAGTTCTATCTTTACAGGCATGCGTGTATGACCACACTGGTAATATTGAAGAGCTTGGTAGTAACTATTACTACATGGGCGATGGAAGGGAATCTCAAATCTTACTAAGTAGAAATGATAAGAGAAGTGGTGGACAGACTATAGTTCCTGAAGAAGTGACTCACTATGGTTTTAACGAAGAGTACATCATTGCAAGAAACATCCAAGACAGGATTAATAAAGAAATCAAATTCTGGATTATAGACAAAAGGCAAGGAACACAACCTGTTCCACTGGATTCTACAGAGTTTTACGAAGAGCTTCAAAAGCTAAACCTTGACCTTAAGCTGCAACCAAGAAAGTAAGCTAAACTGAAAAACAATTCAAGATAACAAGGCACATGCTCAAGCTTTGGCTTACGCCTCGCCACAGCATGTACAAGTCCGTTGGCGTGCATTAAAATTATGGAAAAAGACTTGATAGAAGAGTATAAGAGTTTAGCAGCTACTTGCGCCCGAACAGATTATAGCGATAAAGCTTCAGTCAAGAATCATAATAAGGCAGTGGGTAGAATGTCCAAGATTGTTGAAAAAATTGCCACCGGCCAGACACCAGAAAAAACAGCACAGTTTATTGATCTGCTCAACATTCCTGAACATAAAACAAGTTTATGGGCTGCAATTCACATTCTTGAGAAACTTTCAGTGAATAAAGAAAATGAACAAAAAGCTCTAAGTGTTATAAATTTGGCAGCTCAAGGTGACTCCGCAGATGCTTTAGGATACCAGTACTGGTTGAAAAACTGGAAACAAAACCAAAAATAACGAAGCGCCAACAAAACCTAAAGCACATTAAAACGTGCCCTAGCCAAGCCGTTACCTGTCATAAAAAATATAATTGAGAAGAAACCTTAAAATTTTAGTAGTAGCGGTTAGTACTGCGATATTAAATGACCTAATGATAAGGTATGGTTATAAAGTCCTCGATTATACCTTTATATTTATTTGTCAAATGACTGTTGAGTTTATTGCTGGTTACCACATTGGAATTAAAAATAAAGCCATTAAGAGTAGTAACCAAAGAGCAATTGGGATAGGTCTAATTATTGGTGCCACACTGACAATAATAGAAGGATTAATTATTCTTGTCTACATCATGATAAATTGGCGTAGTTGAAAATAGAGATTCAGAATTAATAAAGAATTACAAAAGGTAACCACACCTTTACGGTAGCTGCGCCACCGCAAAGCCCAACCGTTAGGCAAAATATTAAATTATAAAATAACAGCTTAGGAATGGATTTGTACGAGCTTGTTCTTGGTATCTTGTTTTTACTAATAGGAGTGCTTTCAATGTACCACCTCTTGAGTAATAGAAAAGAAGAATTCATTGATAAGTATGGGGATAACATTAGCATGTTTGCAGGTGCTTTCATGGCTATTATTGTAGGAATGGCTCTTTTGTTTAGAACTCTTTTTTAGCTTTAAGAAATAGAAAGTTCTTAAGTATGAATTGATGAAAATGTTTTGCTTCAGACTTTACACGCTGTATTAATAATAAATTTGAAGAACTACTTAGCCTAACCACACCTTTACCGTAGCCACGCCACGGCAAAGCTCTGTCCGTTATGGGAAATAAATTAATTTATGAAAAGGATTTATATCGTTCTGTTAGCTGCTTTGCTTGCTTCATGTAGTCAAGTGAACGAACAGGAGCAAAGAACAAGCGAACATCATCCTGTAACAGAAGTTCAGGATAGAGCTGAAGACAGTAGTTTTATGAATCCTGCACAAGCAAAAGAAGAAAGTAGAAAGCCAAGCTACTACGAAAGTAACTTCAGAGAGATTGAACTTGACGAAATGGTTGGCACTAAGACCTTACAAGAGCATCTTGCTGACCCCTTCATTCCCTTACTCTTTAAAGATATCTTTCAGAAGAAGGTTGAACTACAAGATGATGATCAGACTCTCGCTATTCCAGACAGCTTGTTCAGTAAAGATAAAGAAAGGCATCCCTTTTATTTTACTCTTGTTACAAGAACTATATGGTGGGCAGATGGAGCATTTGCTGAGCCTCTTTATTCAACAATGAAGGAGTACGTTGAAAGTAATCCACAACAGCTAATTGGATATTTTAGAACTGCGTCATTCTTAACAGAAGCTGATTTTAATAATTGGGCTGACGGAGTTGCAATGGAAGTAGGTGCTGAATTTGAGAAGAAAGAAAGAGAAGAAATTGCGCGGATTGAAGAAAGAATGATTAGGAACTGTACAGGCTGTAATGCGGAAGAACTAACTGTACTAAAGAAATTTATTGAAAAGATAAAGGAATACAGCCCATAACCAAACCCATAAGCCAGCTACGCCGCCTTATGGCCAAGTCCGTTACCCTTAATAGAATTCATGAAAACAGTTAAAGGAGACTTAGTAAAGAAAGCTTTAAGAAATGAATTTGACCTCATCATTCATGGCTGCAATTGCTTTTGCACAATGGGAGCAGGGATAGCTAAAACTATAAAGCAAGAGTTTCCTGAAGCATACAAGGCTGATCTGGCAACTAGTAAAGGAGACAAGTCAAAGCTTGGCTCCATCAGCAGCGCAGACATAACTGTGAACGGTAAAAATCTGAAAGTAGTAAATGCCTATACGCAATATGAATGGAGAGGCAAAGGAGTAAAGGCAGACTATGAAGCTATACGTTCAGCATTCAAAGCAATAAAAGAGAACTTCTCTGGATTAAGAATGGCTTACCCGGCCATAGGAGCTGGCCTTGCAGGGGGCAACTGGGAGATAATTTCTCAAATAATCAATGAAGAGCTGGCAGGGGAAGACCATACCATGGTGATATTTGATAAAGAATAGAACTACTTCGGGTAACCCGGCACAGGCTATATACTCGGCTGCGCCTCGTTCACAGCCTGTACTAAACGTTAGAGAACATTGTAATGAATAAGGATCAGAAGTTGGTATTAAAAATCTTAGGCATAATCTTTCTGATTGTTCTTGTGGCTGGGTTAAGTTTTGTAGTATGGATACGCTCACATATGCCAAGATCAGAAGCATTAGACCAAGCTATTGAAACTATAACAGAAAGTAAAAAGATTCGTCAGCAAGTAGGCGAAGTTGTAGCTACAGAATATTTAATAGACGATCTCCCTGATCCGGAGCTTGATTCTGTAAAAGTGAAATTTGAGATTTTAGGTTCAAAAGATACAGTTGGCGTTCAGGCTATTGTTGTAAAAATATTTGGTGATTGGAAGGTTTTAAATTATAGTCTTGATTAAAAAACAAAACTCTCTAACAACAACTAAATGTTAGCGAAGCCATCATTTAGCCCAGACGTTAGCGGTAACAGGAAGTTTAAAATTAAAGCCTTTAACAAGATTATCTAATGCTCCATATAGAAGCTATACTGGCTAAATATAAAGTCCCTAAACGGAAAGAAACTTCTAATGACGCAATAAAAGAATTAGAAAGTGTAGTAGGTTTCACTTTGCCCGAAGATTACAAAGGTTTTCTAATCAATTATCAGGGCTTCGAAGATTCAGTTGGCGAAGAGTATGTGAGCCTTTGGGATTTGAACGAGTTAAAGCAGCTGAATGAAGAGTATCTTATACTTGAAAACCTTCCAAATACCATTGGTATAGGTTCAAATGGAGCTGGTGAGTTAATAGCTTTAGAAAGAAAAGAAGAAAGAAAATTCCGAGTAGTAATTACACCATATATTGACCTAAGCGAAGAGTATCACGTCCATATCGGAGATTCCTTTACTGATTTCTTGCAGCGTCTTGAAAATGGTCAAGAGTGGTTTAACGAAACAGAAAACTGAAGAACAGTAGCCGCTAACAAGGCACAGGCTTAAGCTTCAGCTGACGCTTTGCCTTAGCCTGTACGAGCCGTTGTGGCAAATTTTGAATATGGCTTCTAGGTGAGGCCAGCGTAAAAAAATTATCGGCAAGAGTAGCAAAAGCCAAAAAGAAACCGGCAAAAGCTGCAGTAAATCTTCGGCAAAAGCATTAGATTACCTTAGCAAAAGAAAGAAAGAAAATGCACCCCGACTTTTACCGACAATTGTTGCAGAAGAAGCAAAAGTCGCAGAAGAGGAATTGACCAGGCGTTTGAGCAAAGACGGACGCAAAACGCCTTTAAAAGGACGGACTCAAAATGCGTTTTCGGCCTGATTTCCAGAAAACAGGGCGAAAACAGAAATAAAGAATCCTTCAAACGCTCCTTTTAGCGTTTCCGGCCTCTTTTTCCAAAAACAGGCCAAAAACAGAAAAGAAGAAACTCGGCGGGCTTTGCAGTAGAAAAACTCGCCACAACAATGCATAAACGTCAGCCTACGGCCGACGGCCTTGGCCGTCGTTTAGCCTAACCGTTGGCGTGCAATTAAATAACAGAATGAAGTATAAAATTCTCCTTTTTGCCTTTGGGGCTCTTGCCGCTGCGTGTAACCCCGTACGTGAGTCAGAGACTGCATCAACAGACCGAGAAGATAGACCTGAGCAAAGGGTACAACCACCAGTAGAACAAGTAGCTACAGACAGAGCTTATACCTTAGATTCTGAACTTGTAAATTTAACTAAGGGGAAGTTCAACACATCAGGTGTAAGGAGAGACAGCACAAATGAATATGGTGCTGGAGATTGTTTTGGTAAAGTTACTTATTACTCACAGGAAAGTATGGGTTTTGGAATTGACTCAATGTCATGCGGTGAATACGGCTATACTTACACACACTATCTGTTGGACTCAAAGAAAGCGATACAAGCCGTTTACTTGAAAAAATCTGAGTCGCTTCTTCAACCGGATGGCAACTGGAAATATGCATTGACCGAGAGAATCTTTGACTTTAGAAATTCTCAGGCGACCATTATGGAAAGAGTTGACACACTCAATGACTATAATAAAGACGTGATAGCCAAAGATTTTGAAGTTAAAAAATTGAATGACAGACAATCCGCATTAAAGAAATGGGCAACCGACTTTAAAGAACTGTGGGAGATGGAAGAGAGCTATTGAAAAAATCGAAACGCCAACCAAACCTATAAGCTAGCTACGCCATCTTATAGCAAAACCGTTACCTGATATGAATTTTAATGAAAAAGTTATTTATCATATTTTGTCTTTCATTAACATCCTGTGTTGTTTCCAACAACTCAAATAGTACTTTCAAAAGGTATCTTACTAAGGAAGAAAAGGAAAGCTTATCTGAAAGTGGCGAGATATTAAAAGTCCATACTTCCAAGTATAGGAATGGTCAAACGCATTGGACTGGACCTTTAAGAGTTAAGTATATAAATAAGAAGTATTCGTTTACTCAAGTAGGTACTTGGAAAGGTTATTATGAATCAGGTGACGTGTTTTCAGTAGCAAAATCTGACTCTCTTGGTCAATTAGAAAAAGAACAGATTTTTGAACTGAATGGAATTAAGAGCTTGGAAATGATAGGTTATGATGAAAATATTGGGAACAAAGTGGTCAGGAAAGTAAAACTGATCAACTATAGATCTCCCTTATATCAAGATACGTTGGTAACAACTCATTTCATAGAAATAAAGAAAAAGCTTATAAAGCACGGAGTAGAAACATACTTTAACGAACTAGGCATAGTAGAAAAGACTGTTCATTACGAAAACGGAAAAAAGTTAAAATAACAACAGGTAACAAAGTATAGCACTTATGCTTCGGCTACGCCTTGCTATCTGCTATACTAGCACGTTGTATGCCATTTAAAACAGAACAATGAAAAAATACATAATCGGATTCACACTCCTACTTCTAACCAATTATTCATTTGGACAAGAATGGAATGAAAAATATGGACAGCCAATTGTTGTTCTAATTGAAACCAACCCTTGGCTTATGGTAATAGGTTCTGATGTACCAACTTTTGCACTTTACGAAAACGGTCAAATAATTTACAAAAAGGCAGTTAAAAAGAAATGGGAATATTTTGAAGTCACAAATGATAGAGAAACGACTCAAAAAATAGTTAAGTCACTTGGTATAACAGACAGTTTGATGAATCAACCTGATTATATTGAAGCATCAGGTTGGACTGATCAATCCACTAATATTTTGCTTCTTAACTTCGACACATTGCGTCAAATCAGTGTTTATGGTAGTCTATCCGAAAAGAAAAGTGAAGCACGAGAAAAGACTCCAAAAGATTTTATAAATGTCTACGACAACATCAAAAAGTTTGAAAGTAAGGAAGCAAAAGATTGGTTGCCTGATAATATAGAAGTAATGTTAACGGACTACAGTCATTCACCAGAAAAACCAAAAGAATGGCCAGAAAATTGGCCAAACTTGAAAAGTGAAGCGACAGTAAAAAGAAGTGAGTCTTTATATAGTCTATTCTTACCAAAAGAAAACTTTGAAGATTTTATTAAACTGATTTCAGACTTGAAAGAAAAACAAGCAGTTGAAATAAATGGTAAGAAATTCTCGGTTTCATATCGTTTACCATTTCCGAATTTGAGATAATAAAAACGGCATACAACAACGCATATAGCTCATGGCGGGTGAACGACTGCCAGCAAGGTGTTCTCTTGGTAGCAATGTTCATACACGATGGACAGGAAAGTGCTTCGAAACCGCCACAAGCCATATGCAAACCGTTAGCGGTAACAGGAAGTTTAAAATTAAAGCCTTTAACAAGATTATCTAATGCTCCATATAGAAGCTATACTGGCTAAATATAAAGTCCCTAAACGGAAAGAAACTTCTAATGACGCAATAAAAGAATTAGAAAGTGTAGTAGGTTTCACTTTGCCCGAAGATTACAAAGGTTTTCTAATCAATTATCAGGGCTTCGAAGATTCAGTTGGCGAAGAGTATGTGAGCCTTTGGGATTTGAACGAGTTAAAGCAGCTGAATGAAGAGTATCTTATACTTGAAAACCTTCCAAATACCATTGGTATAGGTTCAAATGGAGCTGGTGAGTTAATAGCTTTAGAAAGAAAAGAAGAAAGAAAATTCCGAGTAGTAATTACACCATATATTGACCTAAGCGAAGAGTATCACGTCCATATCGGAGATTCCTTTACTGATTTCTTGCAGCGTCTTGAAAATGGTCAAGAGTGGTTTAACGAAACAGAAAACTGAAGAACAGTAGCCGCTAACAAGGCACAGGCTTAAGCTTCAGCTGACGCTTTGCCTTAGCCTGTACGAGCCGTTACATGTAATTTATAATGAATAAAGAAACAGAAGAAACAGTCGACAAAATAATTTCAATCCTAAAACAGGATAATGAAGAGTTAAAAGAATTCCCGAGCATTATGCTCCCTCTAATCTTAACTACTTATAAAGAGACTGACTTACTAGCAGTTGAAAAGAAGTATAACATAAGAATTCCAAAAAGCCACAGGGATTTTATTGAAAGGTATTCACCTGAAAGATTCCACATCATGTTTACTGATATTTATGGGATTTCCAGTTTAGAGAAAGAATTAGAAGACTACATTCCAGATGAATTATTAAAAGAGGGATACTTACCCTTTGCAGGAAGTGATGGTAATTACTACTGCTTAAGTATGGAAAGTGATGATGATAGAGTTTACTTTTTTGATCATGAAGAGTACAACATATCTAGATCAGGGTTAACCTTTGGCTCTTTCTTTAAGGATTTGCTCTCAGCGAAAGTAGACCTTGACAAGAAAAACAGCATGTAACAATGTGCAGCCTGTATGCTCGGCTACGCCAGCCCATCGGCTGCACGAGTACCGTTAGGGGTAAGCTTAAATAAGAAAAAATGAAAACTAAAGCTGAATCATTAGAAGCCATAAAGTCCGACTTAGAGGAAAATACGCCTCAATACACTTACAGAATAGGGAAGAGAGTTTACGGACAGTGTATCATAGCAAAGAAAAGTAACTTCTCAGGTGCGGACATTTACCTGAAGAAAGACAGAATAGAAGTAGAATCTGCTATACCAGAAACATGGGCACGGATTGTAGCAGGAAGTGGGGCAGCGTTAATGAAACTGTTTACGAAGGACTATTCCAAGCCAGAAGAAGAACTGCTCTCATATTTGGGACACAAGTATGAATCGGTAAAAAGAAAAGCATACTAAAGTGTCTTGCTCAGACTTAAAAAATGAAGTAAGAAAAAAGCCTACCCCTAACAAGGTATAAACGTCATCTCGGCCGACGGCCTTCGCCGTTGTTTATACTAGCCGTTGGCGTGCATTTACATTATAAAAGTTTTGTGAGAACGAAGAAAATCCGTGGACTAAAAAGAAGGCAGAAAAATATAGACTCATGGTTCGAGGCTAACAAGCATATAAACTTGAAATTGCTTGAAGAAAGTGGCTATTACTACTGTAAATCCAAGGTAGACCCATGGTCGAATTTATATTTTGACGCTTTTTATCCTTCTGATTACAGAAAGCAGTTGTTCTCCAGGCTTATGGATATTTACGATAACTGGAAGTCTGAATTAGAAGCAGGATTTCAGGATTATTACTTGGCTATCTGGGTCTTTGACAAGCGGTTTATCGAATCGCAAGTAGTTGCAGGAATTGGGGAGAGAATCTCATATTACGAAAACATGTGGAAAGGTCATGAGACCAATGTGCCCTTCCCCAAAAAGTTATTCAATAATGAGCAGGACAGAATAAAGCTGTTTAGTTGGGTATCGGCTGATGATATGGATTTTGTGTATGAAAGGGACTATGTTGATACAAGTATTGAAGACTACTACAGCCCTAAAGACTACTATGAAGACCAGCGCTACTACAGAAAGCTTATAGAATCTAATGCACCATTCCGCTTGATTGGAGATAAGGGTGAAGGAGAGAAGGTATTTACACTCAAGCGGGGAAATGTATGGATTGGGAAAAATAACGATACGCCAACAAGGTGCATAATTTAGGCTTCGGCTATGCCTCACCCACATTATTGCACGAACACGTTGGCGGTAACATTAACAAAAAGGGATGAAGCATTTTGTTTTACTATTGATTGTTTTAGTTTGTCTCGCATCCTGCAGTAAAACAGAAACACATCAAATCAATGGGGTAGAGTATGCTGTGACCCCAGTTGATAGTTCTTCTAATTACCTTGTTGAAAGCCCAAGCTTCTCTGGTGTAATATTCGATAAGCAGAAAAGACCACACACGGATGTTTTTACATTGAGAATGCTTGTGAGGCCTACACAAGAAGAGAAAGTAACTGCCTTCACACCGTCGCTCGAAGAAGTCATCGAAGCCGAGAAAATCTTAAAGAGGTGTGTGGAAGTAGATAAAATAGGCGCTGACAGTATGGAGATATGGGAGGGTGCCATTCGGGAGCTGCCACTCTACAGGAGGCAGTACTTTGGAGCCATCAATGGAAAAGGACAGAAGCTGATATGGATAAACTGTTTTTCTAAGAAAACTGACTTTATGAGATTTGATTGGAGAACTAAAGTGGTATCTGTCGACGATGGAGGTGATTGGTTCTTTAACATCGTCACTAACATTGATACGCATGAATGCTATGGGTTTTTCAGAAACTCTATAGGCGGGTAGAAAAAATTGCTTCCGCCAACAAAGTGCAGTTTTAACCCTCGCTTCGCTTCGGGCTTCGGCTGCACGAGCACGTTGGCACAAATTGAAAGTAATTAAAAGTAAAAAATGCCAAGTCACAAGCCTTTAAAAAGTGTATCACACAATTTCGGCCACTCATTTATTAGTCTCATGAACTACATAAATGATGACTACTTCCTAGGGCATCTGTTGAAGCGAGCAAGAGCAACTAATCAAAATAGGCTTGAAGTGGATATTGTGAACAATATAGCAAAGCCAGAAGAATTGCTAACTGAACCAGTTCGTAGTTCAATAGATAGTTGGAATAAACGGTTCCCTGAATTGGTTGAGAGTAGTGGCTCAACAATGGAATTTGTTAAAGAAGCCACGATGGTCGTGGAATTTGACCTTAGGATACAAAGAGCTTATGCAGGAAACAATAGCTTATTAGAGAGTCCTTTCTATTGCGAAATAAGCATAGTTGATGACAGAGGAAAAGTATACAAGCATAGACATGAAGGCTGGTGGTTCCCCGAATCATAAAAGAACAACTAAGTGCCAACAAGGTATATAAGCCACACTTCGGCTACGCTTCGCTCGCCTTTTATACAAGCCGTTAGCAAAAATTCATGAAAGAAACAGAGATAGAAATTGTGTCATTCGTTCATAAGCTACCAAACGAGGATAGACTACGCTTAACTGCAGAATTAATTAATAACTCTTCAGCGGACATCCTACTTTTTAGTGGCCATACAATTGGATTTGTAAACGACATTGAAATCCTCAAAGATTTAATTCATAATAAAAACATAGAAGCCTTTTTAGAACTTGAAAACATAAATTCAGATAAAATTGGAAATTGTCTTTACCGCGTTACAAATGGTAAGCTTAAAAACTTGTACACAAACCAGCTATTTTCGGCTTCTGGACAAATAGAAAATAATTATGAATTAGCGGATAGGTTTTTACATGAACTTGAAACAAAAAGAAATTTTTCTATAAAAGGTTTTAACACATTAGTTCTTCAATGTGGGGAGCTAAATATTCTAAAGAACTACCAAAGTGAGGAAAACCGTGTTGAGTTCAGGTTTAATGATGACAAAGATTTAAAGAAACGCTTTGATAAGTTGCTTAAGACTTCAAATCTTATTCTAAATCCAATTCATACTCCAATGGGCAACCAAGGAAAAATGAACAAAAGGAGGATTTATTTATCTTCTCAAAAAAGACTTTATTTTTCAACTAGCAATACTAAAGAGGAATCTAAAAATCTTAAACTGGAAAGTTTACAATACGCCTACTTTGACGGCAAACCCTTGAAAGGAACTAGTAAAATAAAAATAGATAACTCCATTTCAAGAACTTATAAAGTATAAAAAAGAACTTTTGCTAAAACTGTATAAAAATCATGCTTCGGCCGACGGCCTCGCACGTTTTTTATACTAACCGTTATCTTGAATCTTATAAGCATAATAGTCCACACATGAATAGACTTATAATATTGCTTTTACTACTATCGTGCTCTTGTACAAAGGATGAAAACATAAAGAAAGTCAAGGCCCCTACTGCTGAAACGGGTTTGGGAAACATATATTCTGATCGGTTTGCAGGCCATTTAGCAGTTAAGGATAGCGTAGATAGCCAAGAAATACAGTCTGTTTACAGCAGTATTTCCAAAGGTATAAGACCAGACATGCCTAAAGACTCGCTTAAAAAAGTTTTAGAAACCATTCATTACTGGGATCAAGTATATCGTGATAGCCTGATGGAAGGTAATGCGTGGGTTTCAGATAAAATTAAATTCAAGAAATACAGTAAAGAAATGTCACGTTGGGATAAAATGAATCAGCGGGTTGTGGTTCATTTATTAAACAAGTTTGGTGGTTGGCCTGACACAAAGAATATGGGTAATAAGGCGTCAATGGCTATATGGCTTGTAATACATCATAACTTTGATAATAGGGATTTCTCTAGCCAAATTCTACCTTATCTTGATAAAGCCTATCATTCAGATTCTGTAATCAATAAAAACATGTATGTGGATTTATATGACAGGGTAAACTATAAACTGAATGGGTATTCTAAATACGGTACTTACGGATTTCATAAGGACCATTTTCCAGATTCAGTAAGGAACAGAGTAAACCTTGAAAGAACCGCAATAGGGTTGGAAAAACTATAAATAATTTGAAAGAGTTAAAGCAGCATACTTGAAAAAAGATTAAAAGATAACCACAACTATAAGCCAGCTACGCCGCCTCATGGCCAAATCCGTTCAATAGAAATCAAGAATGAAAAAGATAGCTATCTTTCTGTTAACGTGCCTGTTTGCCTGTAGTCAGAATGAGACGCTGCATGAAGACTCTTCTATAGAAAATGCTCAGGTAAAGAATCCAGAAGAAGAGGCTATACCTGTAGAAAAGCCACTGCCTCAAAAGGTGGAAGAGCCAGAATATGATACATGGACTTTAGCAAAAGTAGACGGCAGCAGGTTGGTGTTCAAAGAAGGACCTGTGTTCGATACAGAGCTTTACCAACTTGAGTACATCGGGCAGGTAGACATTGACAGTAAAGCTCCATTTCTTATCTTCTCGGGTCGGCATTGTGATGAATGTGACGCTAACATATCAATTTACTTCCACTCCCCGAGAAATGGATACTTGAATGTAAGCTATGGTGAAAACAGGTATCTGTATCCAGGAAAGGAAAGAGATTATGAAACGGACACTCTTCTATATGAAGCAAAAGCATTCTATGGAGAAGTGTTTAAGGGTGTGAGTGGTATAGTATGGTTTCAAAAGACGCTCATGGAAGATAATAGCTTGCAAAACTCTGTATACTTAGCTAAGATAGTTGGTGACAAAGTAGTGGCTGAAGAATTGAAAGACTTTGATAATCGACTGAAAGAAGCTATAATATTAAACAAGGCTGGCAAGAATAAAGAAATCAAAGGTCGAGAGTATACCAGCGAGCCATAAAACAAAAAGCCAAAACAGTGCATAATACAGGCTTCGGCTATGCCTTGCCCACATTATAGCACGAGACCGTTAGCAATCGTAAACAATATAATATTAATGGAAAATAATCTTATCTACAGTCTTTGTTCTGAGCTCCTTAATGGGATTTAGCCAAAATAATAACGACTTTAAAAAGTTCTCAGATACAGAAAAGGAGATTATCAGGTACATAAATATCAGCCAGCAGGCTTGGGACAAGAATGATGAAAACCTTGCCCTCAGCTATATGGATTCAGTTAAGGTTAGTATCGTGGGTTCCTACGTTGATGGTCATACTTTTAAAACTGTAGAAAATAAAGGTGTAAGCTTTCAGAACCTCAGGAAGCCTGTTCTGATAATTACTTCTGCAACATGGTGCTTACCACTTAGCCGCGCTATAGTTTAGAAGGTACATTTTAAAAAATAAACAGTTCGAATCAACCGCTAAGCATACAGGTACCTATATATCCAAATAATTAGACTGCCAAGCTGGCGGGCAGGTTTCTGGTGAGGTTATGGCCCTTAGAGAGGAAGGCCTCAGAACGTAGTCGCGCAGCCATACCTAACTTTTAATAGTGCAGGATAGCTGCCAAGTCCTAAGCCCGGCTTTAACCTTTAACTTAGAGAACAAAGCCACACAGCAGCCCGGCAAACGCCACCCTGCCCTCAACTTTGAATTGTATGCTCACCTCAGCCAAGGTGTTGAAACTGGCAAACTATTGTTTGATTCTCATAAGAAGTGCTACTTTAAGAGGTGACCTTATTCATGTACAGCTGACTGCCCAACTATTTTCCATGGAGAAACAATTATCTAAGCTCAAGCTAATAGTTACTGCATTAGCTGCCTTTTTGATCCCCCTACCTACCTATGCAATTGACAGCACCCATAGTGAAGGGTTTTGGGGTGTAATCATTAGTGTGGTTATTGTTACCTTCTTCCTGGTACTATCGCTTATACCGTGGTTGACCTATCGTGCAATAAAAAATGGACGAATTTTCTGGATGGTAGTCACGATGATCCTATGCGCTGTTGGTATTTATTATTCGTTTATGATATACAGAGAAATATTTAGTGATAGCAGAGCAGAAGGCGCATGGTTTCTTACCTTTTTATTGTCTAGTTCGGTCTATAGCATCCTGTTTATCAAAACGCTTCATAAAGTATTAAAATTAAGGGGAGGGGTAGGTGTGGAAGTGATTGAGAATGATTTATTTACAACACATAGCGTTCCTGTTAATGAGCCGGTAAATACAGTCCCCTTTATCCTATATCAAAAATATTTCAATGAGAAGGAAGCTACTCAGCTTGTTGAACTCCTTCAGAATGATAGCATTGAATATCAAATAGAAAACCATTCTCCGGCCCCGGATATAATATTCTTAAATAGTGAACACGAGAAGGAATTTTGGGTCAAACTCAAAAAAGAAGATTTTGCAACTGCTGACAGACTACAAGCTGAGTTTTTACACTCATTAATTGAAAACATTGATCCAGCGTACTATCTTTTTGGTTTTTCAAACCAGGAGCTTTCAGAAATAATCAATAATCCGGATGAATGGAGTAAGTTAGATGTTCAACTTGCTCAGAAACTATTACAGGAGCGGGGAGAGAGGCACACTTAGTTAAAACACTACATAATAAATTCATCACGCTGCCCTTAACATGTACTACATTAATTTTTCTTGTCTTAAGCAACTACGCTTTGCAGCTATTCTTTTCTTTTTTCCCTTCACCACTACAGCACAGGAGCAGGAACTGGATCATGCGTATGGCGAGGATATAGCCAGGCTTTACAAACGAAAAGGAGTCAAAGAGGTATTTATTGAATCTGATCATTACCACAATGGTAAACTGACCGACCCCCGGTATTTGTCCAGCTATCAGCTATTTGATAAGCAAGGCCGGTTAGAACGAATCGAATCTGCTGATCCGGACGAACTGATCAAGAGAGTAGATCATGCATATGGCAAAAATGGGGCACTAGAGACGTCTACCCATTACGATGGTTTTAGCAAGGATGGAGATGCTAATAGAGATAGTATTACCTGGATGCTGCGATACCAACACCGCTATGTGCCTGATAAGAAAGGGCCTGCCGGCGGTTTTTACTGGGATACTTCCACAAATAAATGGGTACGGGAAACTACTACCCGAACCTGGCTTAAAAATGATACGACCTACCAGGAGACCCGCCGAAAATATAGTTCTTATGAGACGGTAGAGCTAACCAGATCATATACTGCAGCCGATAAAACCATTCTGCGGAGAGACCATTTGTCGTACTCCCCCAAAGGATTAAGAGAGCCGGATTATTACTATGACAGGGTGGTAGAAGGGAAACTGGTAGAATCCGGGGAACTGGATTTTGAGCTGGAAGTATTTCAATACCTGCAGCAGCATCCTGAAGCCGTCAGGCTTTTGTTTACAAAGTATGGTTTTTTTCCTTTGTTAGATAAGATAGCCCGTTCCGCTGAAGGCAGGCGCGTACCTTTAAGTACCTCCACTTATGATCCGGCTGGCAAGCTTTTAAAAGAGACAGGATACCATCATGTTACCTATCAGCGCGATGCAGCTGGCAGGGCAACCTTAAAGGAAAGCAAAGGAGGCACTATAACCAATTATTATTACAATGCTCAAGGGCTATTGGAGGGTATAGTAGTTCTTTATGCTAACGGGCAGCCTTCTGAAGCTAAATTTTACCGTTACACTTTCTATTAATGCTACTATATGAGCACCCCAAAAACCTATTTACATTGTCAGTATTTGCCTTATCTTCAACAGTCAATATAAAAAGCAGTTCTTGAAGTGATTTAATAACTTAAGCCATTAGTTACATATTATATGAATTATACATTTACGAAAGGATTAGTCTGTGCCTTATTTTTACAGGTAGGAGTAGAAGCCATGACAGAAACAGTGGCACAGCAGGCAACGGATAAAGTTTACACCAAGGTAGATCAGTTGCCAACCTTGCTTGGTGGCACTCAGGCTGTAAATCCATACTTTGAACGAGCATTAGCTGAAGTAAGCAGGAGCCAGGGAGGCGTCGTAACCCTTAGCCTGGTTATTGGCAAGACAGGTCAGGTGACCGAAGCGACCATAGCTGAAACGTTTATACCGCAAGAGCAACGGCAGGTAGAAGCCAACAAAGTATTGGAGCAGGCAATCATCAAAGCTGCGCTGTCTATGCCGGGCTGGAAGCCAGGGCAAAATGGTGGTCAACCGGTAGCTGCGCAGGTAACGGTTCCGGTTACGATTACTGCGAAGGTATTACCTCCTCCCGTTGAAAGACCATATGAGTATGTAGAACAGATGCCTGGATTTCCGGGAGGGCAGGCAGCAATGGAAAAGTATTTGGCATCTAACTTAAAGTATCCAAAGGATGCACTGGAGAATAAATTAGAGGGCTTAATAGTCGTTTCATTTGTAGTGGGTAAGGCCGGAGAACTAACTGATATTAAAGTTCTAAAAGGGCTGAGCGAAAGCACGAATACCGAAGCCATGCGGGTCGTTCAAAGCATGCCTGCCTGGAGCCCGGGAAAGCAGAATGGACGGGTGGTTTTAGTTAGAAATGTTATACCGATAGTTTTTAAGCTTCCCAAAGAGGAAGTAAAGAAGTAAGGCCATTCACCTACACTACAGATTCAACAGCAGGATAAGTCCTATCATGTTAAGTACTATATAAGTCTCAGATCAAGTTTTATAGTACTTTGCATAGCAGGCAAGCTTAAACTGTTTGTAGGGCCTGATTTATTGATTGAATTGTATAATATAAAAGGATTGTCATTTCTATATGAAAATCTTAATCAAGAAATAGGCTCCCGCTATACAGGAGCCTATTTCTTGATTAAGATACTTGTTGATATGGACAAACTAAAAAGTTAGGAGCAACAGTATCATTTTTTTTTCAGATCATTGGAATAGAACAACTGTCATTTTTAGTTCTTCAAAAATTTATAAGAGACGTACGTGCCGTTTTCTAATTCGATCTGCATGATGTACAAACCAGTCAGTAATTTTCTGACGTCAATGATTTGTGTTAACACAGCGGTAAGTTTTTGCTGCATCATTAAGTGGCCATTGGTATTGTAAATACTATAACCTAACATCTTATGTTCTTTTGACTCAAGGGTAAAGGCGGTAGAGGCAGGATTTGGAAAAGCGGTTACTTCGCCTTCCGTATCAGCTACAGTGATCTGAACTTCTTCTGACATGATTTCACATCCTTCTACACTAACGCCTACTTTATATTTTCCACTCTCTGAAACTACCAGCATGTTAGAAGATTCCAGCATCAGCGAATCGTTTCTGAACCAGCGGTAAGATTCGCCCTCAGATGCTGTTAATTGCAAGCCATTTGCAGAGATGGTGGCAAGTGGTGCTTCTTTTACTGTAATGGTTTGTTGGATAGAGCTTGTGTTCCCTTTGCTACCCTGTATAGACAGTGTAATCAGATACTGCCCAGGTTTATTATAAGTATGGCTTATCTGGGCTGACTTTGAAGATGTCCCATCCCCAAAATTCCATTCCCTGCTTATTACTTCCTCTGTAGGTGTATGCTGGCTCAGGTCCTGAAAAGAAACCGGTTGTCCCGGACAAGTTTGTTCTACTTGCATGGCGGCTGTCAGTTTGTAACCTATTTTAGCTGTATATAACGAGGAGGACAACGTCGTAGCGGTGCCCTGCGGAAGCACAAAATCATCCAGGATGATTGTTTTGTGATAGTTGCTGTGGATCACCAATTGATTTTCACTATCAAATGCCCCATGTAAGCGGTACACCTGCTTTTGCGAATAAGAAGTCACATTACCGATGGCTTTGGCCCAGCTAAGTTCACCCTGTGCTGTGTATTTAACCACATAGGAAAAGGGGCTACCCGGTGTGGTAGGGGGTTGCAGCATCAATCCATCAAAGGATGTAGGCCCTGTGGATGCACCTATTATATATGGATCACCTAGCTTATCTAGTAATAAGTCATAGGCATCCACGGCAGCAGCCTGCTTTCCTTCAATTGCTTTGACCCAGATCAAATTGCCATCCGTATCAAACCTGGCTAGAAAAACCTGGGCATTATCGATAAAAGTAGTAAAAGTATTTCCGATTCGGGTGGTTGCATTATTTTTTACGGTAGTTGTTCCAAGCACATATATGGACTTATTATGGTAAAGCACTTTCCTGGGCGTAGCCCCAAAGGAACCTGATGCAATCGTTTTATGCCAGATCTTTTTCCCATCAGTCCCATACTTAATCAATACTGTGGTAAACACGGTGTCAGCATAAGACCCATGCAACGTTTCCGTCCCAACCCATGTTCGGGATTTGAACGCACCGGTCTGATAAAGTGCATTCGCTTCGTCTGATGCCGTGAAGGAAGGGCCTACAAAATAATCATCGTAAGGATAGGTAGTTTTCCTGACGAAGTAGTCCATGGAACCGACTTCACGGATGGAGGTAAGTGTCCCTTCTGCACTGTACTGCAACACATAACGCGTCCAGTAGGTGTCGGTAGGGTAATACCGGTAATAGGGGCTGCCTAATTGCTGCCCTTCAAAAATGGCAGAACCTTTCAGCAGGAGGTCACATGTGATAGTGCCATCCCTGGCCACCTGTATCCCTACCTGGTAAGAGGACCAACCATAGGAATCACCGTCCTCACTTGCAACTCTTTTATGCCATAGTACTTCCCCGGCAGGGTTGAGTTTGATAACAAAATAGCCATTGGCTGTCCAGGTACTTTTCTCTGCAATTTCAACTGTTCCGCTCAGCTTTCCTGTTAAATAAATGTTGTTGTCTGCATCCGTGTAGACACCTTGAAGAGAAAGCGACCCACTATCGTTCACCAGGCTCAAAATCCGGCTGCTGCCAAGCACCCGGCCAGCGGCATCCTGTTTAAACAAATAAAAATTTCTGTTTTGTTTGTTGGCAGGAGCTAAGGCAATAGTGGTTTGATCCATGGTCACTGTGGCAGGACCCGCATAATCTCCTACGGTCAATAAGGTGCCGGTGGTGTCGCCGGCAATACCTACCGTGTTAGACCAGCTGGTCGATCCTCCCGCTTTCACCCAGGCAAAGTGAGGAATTACAGGTGCCTTTTCATGTACATAAGCCGTTACCCTGGTCATGGAGAGAGACTGGCAACCTGCGTTGCTCACAGCCTGCACATACAGGGGCTGTGTTTTACTGAAGTGACGTTCATATACAGGCCCCACATAAACTGGTTTTGCACCCATATGCATGGTTGGATTCGCTTCGTACCAGGAGAAAGTTATATCATTTCTCCCGTCAGAATCTCTGGCTTCCAAACGCAGGGTAGCAGGTCCTTTGAAACTGGTAGCATCTTCTACCAGAGGAGGTTTAGGGGTCAGATATTGACGGATATAAACTGGTACCCGTTTGCTGGCACAGCCGGCCTGATTTATCTTTTCGACATAGATCGTCATCTCATAACGTGATAGCTGGAAAGTGTTACCAGTATAAGTTAATGGGCTTGCACTACTCATATCCCCATACCACTTATAAGTCATCCCCTGTTCTGCAGGAGGAATCGTCAGGGTAAAAGGGGTGCTGCCTTCACAGTACCAGATCTCAAACTTATCTTCAATTGTTGGGGGAGAAGTAATAGTTAGGGTTTTGCTGAACGAACTGCTGGTGCCATCATTTTTACGAACCTGCAGGGTAACAGTATATTGACCTGGTGCAGCATACGCATGAGTGGCATTTTTTGAAGTCGCCGTAGCGCCATCGCCAAACGACCAGTTCCAGGCGATAATATTCTGCCCTAAACTCATGTCTGTGAATTCAACTCCGGTTAAAGTGCAGGGAGTAACCTCGGCCCGAAAGTCAGCCTGAATGCCTTCGAAAACCGGCATATTATTTTTATAAAATCCCACAACTCGCCAGGCATAATCCGTCGTCACCAAATCTAACTTTCCATCAAAGTCCATATCTGCAGCACGCATTGCGCCCTGGTTGATGATGCCTGGGGTGGATGTTGTAATGGAGGACACGGTGAATACACCTTTCCCTTCGTTTCGAAGAAAACTCATGCTGCAGGTGGTAGGGCATCCTACGGCAATATCAGGCAACCCATCGTCGTTAAAATCCTGAACTAAAACGGATCTGAAGTACCCCGATATACCTGGAATTTCATGTTTCTGAAATTCCAGGTTGCCTTTATTTTCATACCAGGCAAGTGTGTTAGATATGTCATATGGACCCGCAACAATATCCAGGTCTCCGTCGCGATCCATGTCAGCTGCCGTCATTGGCATATCATCCCGCTCAAAGCTCTTTTTCGTTGAAAAGTTTGGACCGGTAAATATATTCCAACCATTGACAATTTCAGGGGAACCGTCAGCATCCAGATCAGCCACTAATATGTGCTGTATAGCATCGATTTGATCTACTTGATTTACTGGCCAGGAGCTATAGCGTCCTCTGTTCTGCAGCCAGACCACTTTATAAGATGGATGTAAACCAGACAGGACAATATCTGTTTTACCATCCCGGTTCATGTCGTAAAAGTGAAGGTTATGAGTGTAGCCACTTTCAGCTAGGTTATCAATCAGGATTTGTGGTGAACCAGCCAGACTTCCATTGTCATTGTACCATACCATCACCCTGTTGGTGCCATACGTATAGCTGTTCTTTGTCAAGGCCACAATGTCTTTATAGCCATTACCATCCAGGTCCATTACCTCAATGACACTGATATTGCCTTGTTTGGCGGAGCCGGCCAGTGGTATTTCAGTAAATGTACCATTCGCGTTAGATATAAAATAGGAGGCGGATGCGCTGTACTGATCACTGGTAACAACTAAGTCTGGCCGATTATCATTATTCAGATCCCCAACCGCCAAGGTATTAGGACTACTTTTGAAAGAGTAGTCGACAAGTACTTTACGGGCATCAAATTGACCTAAGGCAGCAGTGTGAAAAAGAAACAGGAATAGAATCAGGGTATAGATTGTTCTCATATAAGCAATTAAGGGTGATGTAGTTGCCAGGCTTTTAATTAAATCCACAAAGCTACTAAGAATTTCTTAATTAAGATTTATTGGCTTGATTTAAAGGACTATCTCTTGTTATTGATTTGGGAAGGGACAAGGCGCTAAAATGTGTTTATGCTAAAAATACTATGCCTAATAAGATGCAATGAAGGTAGCAACTACGTCTTTTTATTTGATATTCTTTCTCAAATTGCCGTCACACAATCCAAAAGCTTGTTCAATGCTTTTCTGATCAAACAGGGAATCTATCAAATTAAAAAAGCCGCTCCACCTCTAATGGAGCGGCTTTTTAGTAACGGGAGCACAAAACAGGCTAGCCGGCCTGTTGATCAGGGGAGGGATGAGTTTTCTGGCAACAGGTTAACCCTGACTTGTGCCGGCCCGTTTTCTTCTGAAACCTGCTAATCGATACCTTACTTCCCTTTACCTTTTTTCATTTATCTCCGTCATAATTTCAGCAAATAGCCTGGTAGATTTTAAACGGTCATTCAGATCAAACATCGTAGAAACCGTTATCAACTCATTTACTTCCGTTTTTTCCAGAAATTCCCTGATCTGCTTCTTAACAGCCTGCTTACTGCCGACAAACGAATACCTGAGCATCTGGTGCAGGGTTGGATGCTGCAGCACCTGCTTTAACTCTTCACTCATTTCGGAGGGTGGTGGTAAGGGATCTCTGTGTCCGGTTAATACACCCACGAACATCCTGATCAGGGAAGTGAACAGTTTTTCAGCTTCTTCATCAGTGTCAGCCACTAAGACATTTACCCCGGCCATGGTATAGGGCTTCTCTAGAAACACGGAAGGCTGGAACTCCTGCTCATAGATACGTAAAGCATTGTGCAAATGCGTGGATGCAAAATGGCTGGCAAAAGCATAAGACAATCCCTTCTCAGCTGCTATATGGGCACTGTCGGTTGTCGAGCCCAATACATACAACGGAACAGCTGTCCCTTCTGCAATAGGAGCCCGTACTTTTGCTACTTTATTTTCTAAAGAGAAATACTGCTGAATTTTCTCTATTTCCAGTGGAAAGGAATGGGCCGCTTCCATAAAATCCGACCGGATAGCGCGGGCAGTCTGCTGGTCGGTGCCGGGTGCCCTTCCAAGCCCCAGATCGATGCGGTCAGGATATAAGTGGGCGAGCGTACCAAACTGTTCGGCTACAATCAATGGGGAATGGTTCGGCAGCATCACACCACCTGCGCCCACGCGGATGGTGGAGGTGTTTTCGGCTACGTACCCAATGAGCAGGGACGTAGCGCTGCTGCCAATATTATCGGAGTTATGGTGCTCGGCAAACCAGATACGTTTGTAGTGATGTGCTTCTGCTTCCTTAGCTAAGGCCAGTGCGTTGTGCAGGGTTTGTTGTATGGTTTCTCCCTGCGCTACAACGGCAAGCTCCAAAATGGAATAAGCAATGGTATGTTTCATGGTGTTCAATTCTTATTAGTTTCCGGTAAGCGGCTACAGTTTATTACCGCTGCAAATCAAAATGGCCTGTTATTGAATTACTACCTACACTGTCCGGTAAATGGCCATTATTTATTCATGTGAAGGAAAGCCTTCTGTATTCACACTGCAGACCATCGTAACAGCTAGCAAAGTACAAAGTTTACAAGGCATCTCAACCCCAAGGCAAGTTTCCGCTTCTGAGCTGCAGCAATTGGCAGGATATTACAACCAATCTGCAGAAAAGACTGCCCTTCTTTGCAAAAGGAATAAACCAGATCAGCTGCAGGAAACTTAGCAGCCCGGCCTTTCCCGGTAACTGGTCCGGAAGAAGTTGCATGCGCTGTAAGAGTAGCGGGAAGCAGCTGGGGCATGGAGGACGAAATACCTGCACCGATCAGTGAAATCCATGTCCTTGTCAAAGCCAGCGGCTGCTCATCTCCCGGAACAGGATTTTGTCGCCATGTAAAAACAGGTGAAAACAGGGGCAGTGGAAAAAATGGGTTCTGATGTTGTGGCACCGATATATGTATCACCTTTTTAACCATTAATCATCAATCTTTTAACTAACCAATTTATGAGAAAAATCATACTTATGAAATTGGCTCTGTTTCTTACGCTTGTTAGCCAGGCGTGGGGGCAGAGCCGGACTGTTTCCGGGACAGTTACTGACGCAGCCGATGGGCAGCCACTACCCGGAGTAGCAGTGATCGTGAAAGGTACTTCTATGGGGATCACCACAGGCTACGACGGTACATACTCCCTCAATGTGCCGGAAAACGGGAATACCCTGCAGTTCCGCTTTATCGGTTATGTGACGACGGAGCGGCCGATCACGGGCAACGTGTTGAACGTCGCACTTTCAGCAGACAGCAAACAGCTGCAGGAGGTCGTTGTCGTGGGGTATGGTGTGCAGGATGTCAAAGATGTCACCGGGTCAATTACCAGCATTTCAGCGGCCAAAATTGAGAACCAGCCTGTTCAGAGTTTTGACCAGGCGTTAAGCGGCAGGGCAGCCGGTGTGCAGATTACGAACTCATCCGGTATGCTAGCGGATGGGGTTACCGTGAGAATCCGCGGTGTCGGATCCATATCCAACAGCTCCCAGCCTCTTTATGTAATAGATGGCGTGCCAATGGCCCAGGTAAGTAACCTGAACACGTTTAACGGGGGTAACGGTACCCGCTATAACCCACTGGCCGACCTGAACCCCAATGATATTGAATCGATTGAAGTCCTGAAAGATGCCGCCGCCTCCGCGCTTTATGGTTCAAGGGCAGCCAACGGGGTTATCCTGGTAACGACCAAAAGAGGTAAAACGGGAACCACCAGAATTACCTATGATTTCTACACCGGTTACAATGAAATTGTCAGACGTCCCGACCTGCTGAACGGGGACGACTTTATCACGATCCAGAATGAAAAAGCTTCCAATCGTTTCGGTGTGGATGACCCGAAGAGTGTGATCACCGGGAACGTAGACATCAACGGCGATGGAATACCGGACAGAACAAACTGGATTGATCAGGTTTTCAGAAAAGGCAAGGTGCAGAGTCACCAGCTTTCGTTGTCCGGGGGGAATGAAAAAACTTCCTACTATGGTTCTGTTTCCTACTCAGACCAAAGTGGTGTGGTGGTAGCTAACCGCCTCAGAAGGGGGGCAGCACGTTTGAACCTGGATGTAACTCCAAAGGACTGGCTGAAAGCGGGCATCAGTACGAGCTTTACCAGGACGTTGAACAACGGCGTGCTGGCGGAAGGATACCTGGCCGGTGTTGGTGTGGCTGGCCTGAATGCCCCTTCCAACCTGCCTGTTTATGGCAATGATGGCTTCTATTACCTGAATTCAACCGGCTATTTAGGCAATGGCGCCAATGACCAGGCCTACCTGCTCAACAGGTTCTATCATCCCAGGGCAACCCTTGATCTGCAGCGAAACCAAAATACCTCCCAGCGGATATTGGGCAATGCGTACCTGGAAGTGCAACCGGTCAAAAACTTAAAGGTAACTTCCAAGTTCGGCATTGACTATATCCAGAACTTCGAAGACCAGTACAGTGATCCCCGTATCGCAGGTTTGGGATGGAGTTACAACGGACTGGTTCAGACCAACAACCTGACCCGGAACCAGTGGAACTGGTCGAATTACGCTACCTACAGTGTCTTACTGGCCGGGCAACATAACATTGCTGCAACCGGTGGTATCGAATACCAGGAAGTCGTACAAAACTCCATTGGTGCCTATGCGGGAGACTTTGCAGATCCTTTCTTCAAAGATATCATTACAGGCACATTTGCAGAACAGATTGGTTCCGATGGTGCGAGGACACATAACGGTTTTGATTCTTATTTTGGTCGCTTATCTTATGACTTTGGTGATAAGTATTATGCTGAGGTAGCCTTCCGTGCGGATGCATTTTCCGGGTTCGGGGTAAACAACAAACGAGGCTATTTTCCTGCCGGCTCAGTTGGCTGGAGAATTTCCGAAGAAAGCTTCCTGGACGGGGTTGACTTCCTGAATGACCTGAAACTCCGTGCCAGCTATGGTATTGTAGGAAACTCTAATATCGCGGATTTTGCTTCCCGCACCTTGTATGGCGGCGGGTTGTATGTGGAGCAGAACGGACTAAGCCCGGTGCAGGTCGGGAATGCCAACCTGAAGTGGGAGACTTCGAATAAACTGGACATTGGCTTTGACCTGTCCGTGTTGCAGGACCGTGTAGGACTGACGTTCGACTATTTCAATACTGAAATTACTGACCTTGTCCTGAATGCACCTGTACTGAGAACGACTGGTATTCCGGGAGCATCCGTAAGCACAAACATCGGCTCGATGAATAACAGGGGCTTCGAACTTGCCTTAAACACCGTCAATATTGAGAAGAACAACTTCTCTTGGTCGACAAACTTCAACTTCAGCAAAGTTAAGAACGAAGTTACAAGCCTTTATAACGATGTGCCGGTCGTGAGTGGCTCCAGCCAGGCAGCAGTGGGGTATGCCATCGGAGAGTTCAAACTGATTCGTTGGGCCGGTGTGAACCCGGATAACGGCATGGCTATGTTCCTGTCTAAAGATGGTGTTGTGAAGCAGTACGACCCTGCCACCCAGAAATACTATCTGCTGGACGGTTCTGAAACAAGCCAGATCACCGGGGATGACGCCGTGTTTGCCGGTAATCCATATCCGAAGTGGTTTGGCGGTGTCGACAATACCTTCAGGTACAAGGACTTTGACTTTGGTGTCTTCTTCCAGTTCAGTGGTGGAAATAAAATTCTGAATCAGACCCGTGCCGGTTTGATGACAAACTACATGAACAATAACCTTAACGAAATTAAGGAAAGATGGCAGAAGCCAGGTGACGTTACGGATGTTCCAAGACTGTACCTGCAGGATAACGTCTCCACCCGTCTATCAACCCGTTGGTTAGAGGACGGAGATTTTCTGCGACTACGCCAGCTCAGCATAGGATATAATGTCCCTTCAGAACTAACCAATAAAGCCGGCATAAGCACCCTCCGCTTTTATGCACAAGCTCAGAATGTCTTTGTATTAACTGCTTATAAAGGGTTTGACCCGGAAGTGAACACCAACAGAAACGTGAACATTGCCTATGGTGTTGACAACAGATCAATTCCGCAGGCGCGTAGCGTTACATTTGGTGTGAATATTGGCCTTTAATTTTAATTTCAATCATGATTAAACCAGTTAGAAAAACGATAACAACATCATTGTTGCTTGGCGCACTGGCCCTGGCTGCTCCTTCCTGTGACATCATTGAAAAGGAGCCTATTGAGAACCTGTCTCCCGATTCAGCATTTACGACACCTCAAAGAATTGAGAAAGCTGTTGTCGGGATGTACGATGATACGCAGAATGCGGAGTTCCTGGGGGGGCGTGCCCTGATCTACTCAGATATCCGGGGGGCAGATACGGACCCGGCTACTTACTTTGGGAACATAGGCCTGTTCAATACCTTATCGAGTGATGGTACTGTAACCAATGCCTGGACGGGCGGATACCGGGCCATTTACACGACGAATTTATTTTTGCAGGCCCTGGAGGCGAACCGGGCAAAGGTTCCTACGGAGGTTTTGGCAAAACAGTATGAAGCGGAGGCGAAATTTCTGAGAGCGTTAAACCATTGGTATTTAGTGAACCTGTTTGCACAGCCTTATACCTTTACGACAAATGGATCACATTTGGGTATTCCAATAGCGCTCAAAGCGTTTGATGCCTCATCTGCATTCACACCTGAGGCGCAGCTTGCCAGAAGTTCGGTTGCACAGGTTTATGCCCAGATAGAGCAGGACCTTCAGTTCGCCGCACAAAATCTGCCAGCCAGAACCGGGGTAATATTTTCAGATGTTGCCCGGGCAACAAAGGGTGCTGCAGAAGCACTGCTGATGCGTCTGTATCTTTACAAAGGGGATAATGTTAAGGCGCTGGAGCAGGCCGCGAAGGTGGATGCGATGGGGTATAAACTGAATCCCTCACCTGTTACGGTATTCACTGATTACACAACCTGGGAATCCATTTTCTCTGTGGCCCATAACCTGAACGATAACCCGAATACGAACAATGCCTTAGGGCAGCATTATGGTAGACGCCGGGATATTTCGGTTGACCCTTACCTGAGTCTTTTCCCTGCAAACAGTACGGATCTTCGTGTTGCCGCTTTGACTAAAAAAGAAGAAGGTAAAACCTATACGCTGAAGTACACAGATAATTCGCAGTGGGTTCCGGTTATCCGTTATGCCGAAGTTGTGCTAACAAAAGCGGAAGCACTAGCCAAACAATCGTTAGCAAGTGCAACAGTGAATGAGACAGCGGTAGCGCTTCTGAACGAAATCCGAACAAGAGCAAACGCCACTGCTTTTCAACCGTCCGACTTTGCAGACAATGGCGAACTCCTGGAAGCTGTGCTTCTTGAGAGGAGAAGAGAGCTGGCATTTGAAGGGCACGGGATGTTTGATTTGTTAAGAAATAAGAAGGACATTCCTGCTAATGGGAATAATAAACTACAGGCGTATGGATCCAACAAGACGATTCTCCCGATACCGCTGGTAGAGACGCAAGCCAATCCTAAGCTGGAACAGAACCCCGGCTACTAATCTTTTTCATAAAACAAGGCCCTCCCCGGAGGGCCTTGTTTTTTACTTGTGTATGAATATACCTCCGTTGTTCTTCTGCTAAGGCTGCCGGGGGGATTGCCTTCCTGTTCTTTTATGCCAAACGTGCAGGGGCTCATCCCCCGTGCGTTCCGGCACTTCCCGTTCTCCGGCAGGCAGGAGAGGGGCAGGCTAAGCATCCAAGCCGCCCGGGTGTCCGGGCCCTATAGTGACTGCTTATGCTGTTACGGGACCGTTACCAATTACCGGCCCCTTTTAATTGTTCATGTCAGCGTTTCTCTTAGTAAATGCAGGTCAGTTCTGGTACCCGGGGAAGAAGAAAGTGACCGCCTTAGCAGCAATCGGCCGTTACTTTCCACCGCAGCCCCTGGCGCCGGGATAAAGGAACGATCAGGGCTGCCTGTGCTTTCTTTTCCCCTGATATCCGGCTGACAATAGGCTCTTCCATATAAACAGGAATACTGCCCTCATTTTTTTCATAGTCTATGCCGTATTCAGTGCCTGATCGGATCTGTTTCGTTCAGTGGCAGTTGATACACTGGTATGTTCGCTATACTGCAGTAGATTGATTAACAGGATGTAAACCGGCCGGTGGCGTGTTACTTTTAACAAAATCCAACGCTTTTCCACCGGAGCCCTGGTTAAGAATCCCTCTCGTTACAAAGGCCACCGGCAGGCCTTCCGGCTCGCTGTTCAGGTCGGTTAAGGCGTTAATGACTACGCCAATCCCATCGTTATTCATCCCGGCAAAACCAGGAAACCCGTCACACGACATAATATATTGTACTGGAAAGGTTAAGCTTAACCCGGTGTATAGAAAAAGCCCGCCATAAGTGGCGGGCTTTAGCACAAACTAATGAAGATTGAGTGTACTGCGTTAGGAATTTACCATATCCCAACGTTAACTATTTTCTTATCTGATGCAAAAGTAGGTGGGACTCGAAGACTTATAGTTGTAGTTTCCTGCTATTTTAACTGGTTCGGGATTCCTCTTATCAATGGTTAAAGTGACTACTTCTGTTGTCTTCTCTACCCTACAGGGCCAGCTTATGAATACATTGATACCCTCTGAAGATTTAGGCTCAATTCTGAAGTCAGTATACTATAGTTAATTGAATGATGTAAAACAGAAAGCCATGTCATAAGCAACATGGCGCAGGTAGCAGGGAATGCCGTGTTTGAAGAATCCCGAAATATAAATCAAGGTAGCATAATATTCTATGTTGTATTAAGTTATATACCAATAGTTAACCTAAGGCTTATAAAACACTTGGCTATCCTCTCATTTGCCCTGCATAGACTGATCGGAACACTGCTCCTGATGTTACCTTGTGTGGTGTTGTATGCACAGGCGTACACAATAGAGGGGACAGTTAAAAGTACAGAGAATGGCCAGGCAATACCCTTTGTTGCTGTCAGTATAAAGAATAGTGGCACGGGCATTACGGCAGATGCAATGGGCAGGTTTAAGTTACGTTTAAAGGAACATCACTTAACAGACACACTCACCTTCTCGGCAATCGGCTATAGTAATCTCTCCCTACCTGTAAAGAAAATTATAAATGGGGGATTGAAAAGGGAAGTTCATGAAGTAAATCAAAATGTATATAACAAAACATTCTACCTTTCTCCAACGCCTGTAGCACTTGGAACAATCGAGGTCAGGGCTAAGCGTGTCAGGTGGAAAGAAGTTAAAGTCGGTTATAATATGAGCAAAGGTGCTGCTTTATGGCACGAATTTGAGCCGCTGGACACCCTGTTAAGTGGGGTGACGGGGCAGGAAATAGGCAATAATTTTCGTTCGGGGAAATACCCGGTATACCTGAAGGATTTCAATTTTGGGTTACATGGTTCCGGAAATTTAGCAGTGGCAATCAGGGTCCGTATCTACTCCATTAGAAACAGCCTGCCCCATAAAAGCCTGCTTGACAGGGATATCGTAGTGAAGATACCGCCGCACCACACAGGCTGGATTAAAGTCAATCTGGCGCAATACAATATTAAACTGGAGGAGGATTTTGCTGTAGCACTGGAATGGATTAACGAGGCAAACAGACTGAACGGGAATTCCCTGATGACTTTTGCGAAAATACCCAAAGACCAGGTTACCTTTTACAGGGACGATAGAACTGCACCCTGGAAGAAACTTCATGCTACAAGTATCGGCATGTATGTCTCCCTGTTGTATGAGTAACGGGGCATCATGCTGTCCTGCTCTCTGCTGGTCGTATTGCCGGAAGCAATGTAAGTCCTGTATACCAGGTCGTTGCGGGGCTTTTTGTTTTCAGAGACTTACCCGTTTGTTCGGCTTTTGCCTGAATGTTGGTGAGTAAAGCCGGTAATTACTGCGCAGGTCATTTTTTCTCACCGGCTCCGGCGTAGCTGCCTGGTATACACCAGGCACGGTGTGTGTTGGCTGGCAGGTGACTGCCTGCCTGTTATTGCTGGAGCTTCGGGGGCGCAGGGCAGAAGCAATTAGGAAGCGTTACCTGCAGGGACAGGGTAAACGCAGGGTCCCGTAGGTATAACAGTAAAAATTCTTTTTAAGGTTAAGTCAGACCCCGATATCCACAGGGTGCACAAGCCATTGCCTGGCTTCCGGTTTAGTGAAAAACAATTCGACCTGAAAGGTATTATACCTGGCTACCGTATCTTTAAGGTGGAAAATGTCCATCATTTCAATATTCTTTATTCCCACGATATAGGCCAGCCGGACTTTCCTGTTCCTGAACAGGGGCACGATGTCCTGCAGCAGCCAGTTCTGATCCTGCAGGGGCAGGTAATTGCGCTTATGGACATCGAAGAGAAAGCGAAATATGTTCCTGGCCAATGCGAAATCCAGGATTAACCTTATACACCTGCGGAACTCACTACTGGGTGGCTGTTGCAACCATTTCACTTCGATGATCTGGTCCGACTGATCATAATCAATCCGGACGAAAGGGGACGCAAAGATTGGTTTCATAGTTTTATTTTACTTTCTGTTAGCCGGTAGCGGAGCGTACATCCGGAGCCCGGCCGGCAGGTCAGGGTGTCAGAACATTTCAAGGGTGAGGCTAGTTGTGTAAAATTAGAATTAAGCTATAATATTTTAAACTATTTGGTTGAATAATTTTTGACAAGAGGTGAGCCAGCGTCAGTATAAGCTTCACCCATAGCACTATGAAGTGCCGTAACCAGGCCGGCTCTACACAGCCATGAGAGGGTACAGGTGCCCTGTAAGATATACAGATAATTACCGGGGAGAGGACGAAGGCTACAGGAGCCCTTCGTCTGCAAAGGAATAATAACTTTCACTGGTCAGGATGATGTGGTCCAGCACGGCGATGTCGAGTACCTCCCCGGCCTGCTTCATCTTCTTTGTTAATGCCAGGTCTGCTGCGCTTGGTTTGGTATTGCCCGATGGATGGTTGTGACACAGAACGATAGCTGAAGCACAGGCTTTCAAGGCCGCTACAAAGACCAGCTTGGGATCGGCCACGGTGCCTGCCACCCCGCCGGTGGAGAGCTCGTAGAGGCCCAGCACCCGGTTGGCCCTGTTGAGCAATAGCACCTTGAACTGCTCGACAAACTCCAGCTTACCTGTGTCCCAACTCTTTTTCAGGATGCAGTAGCTGTCGGAAGAGCTGGTGACTTGGGGCCTTTCCGATGGCTTTACCTTCGAACGGTAAGTTAGCTTTACTTCGGCTACTCTGTTCAGGAATGCTCCTTTTACTTTTGCTGGTTGTTTGACTGTCTTTTCCATAATCGTAGTTTTTAAGTGAAAGGAATTGATTATGGTGCCCCACCTGCCTTGGGGCTGGACTAAGGGCAAGACCGTATGTTTGAATTCCCGGGTGTTTACAGTGGCCTGGGAGAACAGCGCGTTCCTGTAAAAGGGTATAAATAGTATTTACCTTTTAACAACAGGAAACATGGAGCAAAGTAA
>NZ_JACKZC010000015.1 GCF_014212495.1 Pontibacter sp. Tf4 | reverse complement strand
TCCACCTCAGCCACTACCTGGAGCTTAAAGCCTAAGGTATAATCGCGCTGACTACGCTTGCTTTTTTTCTCTGCTACTTTTTCCATAATAGGTTAATTTTAATGTCAACCTATTTTAGGACGGGACATGCGCTCAAAAAAGGCCTCGATCGGAGTTTTAAAGCGCTCTTCAATCTCCTCGGTCAGCTCTTTGTCTACAGGGCCGGTTTTAATCCAGGTAGAGCGGAGTTCTTTCAGTTTCTCCGATGCTTCTTTCCAGTCGATACTATCCTGCAGGGCTTCCGCTTCTTTTATCAGGCCTATTTTGATGGCCAGGTTCTTTTCGCGGTTCTGTTTTATAGTTTCATTTATATCTTCCTCGGCTTTGCCAAGGATATGATACATGGCTTCAAAGTCGCCAAGGGCATCGTAGTTGCCTACCTGCTCTTTCATATGAAGCACTTTCATCAGGAAGGAGCCTTTGTTTTCAGAAGAGGCGATGCGCTCCAGCAGGTTGTTTACTTTGTCGCGGAACATCTCAAAACGCTTCGCAAAATACACCAGCGAGTCGTCCTCAGATTCTTTAACATCGCCAACCTGGCGGGCCGGGTAGTTCATAAAGGGTTTTAACCACACCTGCTGGTCCTGAATAAAGCCATACTTTCTGGCTTCTTCCAATAGATCGTTGTTTTCCATTTTTGTATGGATCGGGTTATGCGTAGAAAATATAGGGTAAGAGCACTTTTTTAAACTAACTTTAGCATACGCAGCTTTACCGGTAGCGTTATAGTAGCAGTTTATGACCGAAGGTCCCTGTACTGTTTGCTGGTAATACTGGTTGCAAAGCAAGTATAAGTATACTTAGCCCATTCGTATGTTACAAGTTTAACGATTTCGGCGCAATAAACTGAAAGGTAAATGCATGAAATTTTACGATATTTGTATGTAGTTGATAAAACAACGGTGGCACGGGCGTAACAGTATAATTTTTCCGGAGCCACTTACCGAAGTATAACCTCACAAAAGCATAGCATGAGCAACGAAAAAATCATTTTCTCGATGGCTGGTGTAAGTAAAATTTACCCACCTCAAAAACAAGTACTTAAAAACATTTACCTGTCGTTTTTCTACGGGGCTAAAATTGGCGTGCTGGGCCTTAATGGTTCCGGTAAATCAAGCCTGTTAAAGATCATTGCCGGTGTTGATAAGCAGATACAGGGTGAAGTAGTCTGGAGCCCGGGCTATAGTGTGGGTTACCTGGAGCAGGAGCCGCAGCTGGACCCGACCAAGACCGTGCGCGAGATAGTAGAAGAAGGCGTAGCCGAAGTGGTAGCCCTGCTGAAAGAGTTCGATGAGATAAACATGAAGTTTGCCGAAGAAATGACGGACGACGAAATGAACAAGCTGATCGAGCGCCAGGGAGTAGTGCAGGAAAAGCTGGACCACCACAACGCCTGGGAACTGGATAACCGCCTGGAGCGCGCCATGGACGCACTTAGAACCCCGCCGGAAGATGCCATTATAGGTAACTTATCGGGTGGTGAGAAGCGCCGCGTGGCCCTTTGCCGCCTGCTGTTGCAGGAGCCGGATGTATTGTTGCTGGATGAGCCTACCAACCACCTGGATGCCGAATCGGTGGACTGGCTGGAGCAGCATTTGCAGCAGTATAAAGGTACTGTAATTGCTGTAACCCACGACCGTTACTTCCTGGACAATGTAGCTGGCTGGATTCTGGAGCTGGACCGCGGCGAAGGTATTCCATGGAAAGGCAACTATAGCAGCTGGCTGGAGCAAAAGGCTGGCCGTCTGGCACAGGAAGAGAAGACCGAAAGCAAACGCCAGAAAACCTTACAACGCGAGCTGGAGTGGGTGCGTATGGCGCCAAAAGCCCGTCATGCCAAGTCTAAAGCGCGTATCAGCCAGTATGATAAACTGGCCGGCGAAGATGCCAAGCAGAAAGAAGAAAAGCTGGAACTCTTCATTCCGGATGGTCCGCGCCTGGGCTCTCAGGTAATAGATGCGCACAACATCAGCAAAGCGTATGGCGATAAACTGCTGTTCGAAAACCTGAACTTCTCGCTGCCACAGGGTGGTATAGTTGGTATCATCGGCCCGAACGGTGCTGGTAAAACTACCTTGTTTAAGCTGATAACCGGCCAGGAAAAGCCGGATGCAGGCGAATTTACTGTAGGCTCAACGGTGCAGATCTCTTATGTAGACCAGGAGCACGCGCAGCTCGATGCCAATAAGTCTGTGTTTGAAGTGATAACCGGCGGTACCGAGCACATGCTGCTGGCTGGCCGACAGGTTAACTCCCGTGCCTATGTCAGCAAGTTTAACTTTACCGGTGCCGACCAAGAAAAGAAAGTAGACAAACTATCGGGTGGGGAACGTAACCGCGTGCACCTGGCCATGACACTGAAAGAAGGCGGCAACTTACTGTTGCTCGATGAGCCTACCAACGACCTGGACGTGAACGCGATCCGTGCCCTGGAAGATGCCCTGGAGAACTTTGCCGGTTGCGCCGTTATCATCTCCCACGACCGCTGGTTCCTGGACCGTATCTGTACGCATATCCTAGCTTTTGAAGGCGACTCGCAGGTGTACTGGTTTGAAGGTAACTATACCGATTACGAAGAGAACAAGAAGAAGCGCATGGGCGATGTAGAGCCGAAGCGCATCCGTTATAAAAAGCTGGTTTAAAGAATTACGAATTACGAATTTTTAGCCTGAATATAGAAGCCCGTTGCAGCAATGTAACGGGCTTTTTATATATAGTAAAATTTATATTCTTATAGTTATTTATGTTACTCGCTCTCTGCTTTTTACAGCGTAAATAAAGTTGTACTCATCTCCTGAGGGGCTTTTACTAACATTCCTATACCTTATGTTAACATATCCTGTTAATACGCGTAAACTCTAATATACAAACAGCCAAAGGTATAAATCAGTTGTTAAATGATTAAAGGTTGTTTATTATGAAAAAAGTCTACCAAAATGATGAAGAGTTAGCTTACTGGATTATAGCAGGATACTTTGCCATTATCGGCAGTATCGCCGTGATAGTATCTTAGCTTAAATAATAGTAAGAAAATACAAAAGCCGCACTGCAAGGTACGGCTTTTGTATTTATAGTTGGTGGCGGTTACTTTACGCGCTCAAACTTCAGTTCATCAAAGTGGAAGTCGGGGTTGTTGGCATCCAGGCGCAGCTGGCTTATAGTTCCGTCTTCGCCCACCAGAAACCGTGCGCGGGTAGGCGTGAGCAGGGCATAGTCTGTTTTCCAGTCCAGGTCAAAAATGTCGTGCTGCCAGTGGTTCAGGGTGCCGCCCAGCGCTGGGGCAGGGGCCAGCTGCAGGTCCAGTTTGCCATTTTTCAGGGTAACTATAGCATCGCCGTAAAGCTGGCTGCGGTAGGTACCGGTGTAGGCGTTCAGGTCCATGGTTGGCTTGCTTTTACGCTTCTTCTCTTTTGGTTTCTTGGCTTCTGCCTCGGCTTGTGCTTTCTTAGCCTTTGCCATGCCATCCAGCATTTGCTGGCTCCAGTCGCGGCTGTTCTGCAAGCCAAAGAACTGGTCCAGGGTATAGTTGGCAAGTGGCGTCATAATGCTGCTCATGCTGTTGGTCAGGATCACGATGCCCAGGTTCTCTTCCGGCGCCAGTACAGTGCGGCTGTTCATGCCTTCGTGGCCACCGCCATGGTATACCAGTTTACGACCTTCGTAGTCGCTTACAAACCAGCCCAGGCCAGCAGCATTAAAGTGCGTGGACGGCATGTACTCTTCCGCTGCTTTAGATACCGGGAACGGGTTATGTGCCTGCCACATGTGGCGGCTGGCGTCTTCGCTAAATATCTGTTTGCCTTTGTAGGTACCGCGGTTAAGCTGCAGGCGCATCCACTGGGCCTGCTGGTTTACGCTGGTAAAAATCCCGGCTGCCGGGTTCCAGTTATCCCAGGCGTTAAAGGTAGTGGCAAACGGTTTGTCATCCTTGTCAGAGCCATGCGGTGAGGCTACATTCTGCACCCCTTTCAGATCGTTTACCGACGTGTAAGAGCGGTTCATACCCAGCGGCTGAAAGAATGTTTCTTTTATGTAGTTTTCCCAGGTTTTGCCGGTTACGTTCTCAATTACTTCGCCGGCTGTAATAAACATCAGGTTGGAGTAACCATAGCCATCGCGGAACCCATATGCTGGCTCCAGGTACTGCATTCTGCGGATGATGTCTTCGCGACTATAAGTTGTGTTGTACCAGAGCAGGTCGCCGCTGAAGGTTTTGAACCCGGCCCGGTGGCAAAGCAGGTCTTCAATGGTCAGGTTTTCGGTAACGTAAGGGTTGTATAGTTTCAGGTACGGGATGTACTGGTTCACCTTGTCTGTCCACTTTATTTTGCCGGCATCTACCAATGTAGCCAGCGCGGCCGAGGTGTAGGCTTTGGAGTTAGAGGCAATCCCGAAAACAGTGTTGGCATCTACCTGGCCGCCGGTGTTAGCGTTCAGCACGCCGTAGCCTTTGGCAAAAATCACAGAGTCGTCTTTAACTATAGCAATGGCCATGCCCGGCACATTCCATTCTTTCAGGGCTTTCTGGTAATAAGCATCAAGTTTGGAGAGGGTGGCTGCCGTGTTTGCTTTCTGGGCCAGCACAGGTTGCAGTAACAGGCCAAGCAACGTATAGGTTTTGTTCATGAAGATAGCATTTTATGATGCAGCAATATATGGATTTTTGCTCTCCCATAAAACCAGGCCACCTTATAAGCAAAGCTATAGTTGTAACTATAAACCGGCTATAGTTTGGTGGAGTGCTATAGTTGTGAGGTTATCTACTCCGGCTTTTCGCGCCTGTCAGAAAAAGGGGCGGGCTGCTGGGTTAACTTTACAGGCTCTCCCCGGAAACCGCTGTTCTCGTTATGGTTGTCGTAAGGTACTTTTATGCCGTGGTAGTAGTCCTGTAGTTTATAGTCTTTGCGGAGCGGGTGACCTTCCCAGTCAGCTGCGCAGAGGATGCGGCGCATGTCGGGGTGGTCTGTAAAATAGATGCCAATCAGGTCAAACACCTCGCGCTCGTGCCAGTCGGCGGTGCGCCAGATGTGGCTGACGGTTGGCACGGCTGGTATTGGCTGGCCTGCAGTGTTGCGCGGTACCTGTACTTTTAAGGTAAGATGCTGGTTGTAAGGAATGGAATACAGGTTGTAAACTACTTCCATCGTTCCGGCTTCGGGGCCATTGTCGATACCAGTGAGGCAGGAAAGGAAATCGAAATACGTTTGCTCATTGTCGTGTAGCTCCAGGCATACCTCGGCCAGGCGCTCTGGCTGCAGCACCAGGTAAGGTTGCAGGTTGTCTGGCTTCTCGGCAACTATAACCTCAGCGCCAAACTGTGCAACTATAAAATCCCGTAATTCCGCAAACGTCATTTAATTATTAATTAGTAATGATTAATGAATAATAAGTGGTATTCGATCCCACTAGTAGTCATTACTCATTAAACATTATTCATTACATCTTCATTATTCATTCGTTCAGCCATAATTTGCTGTACGGCTCGTGGTGCGCGTATTGTCTCTTTCCGGATGATCTCCTGTAGTTTCAGGAAACCACCGATCAGGGCTTCGGGGCGGGGCGGGCAGCCGGGGACGTACACGTCTACCGGTATAATTCTGTCCACACCTTTTACCACATGGTAGCCATGCTCCCAGTAAGGGCCGCCGCAGTTAGAACAGCTTCCCATCGAAATCACGTAGCGCGGCTCGGGCATCTGCTCGTACAGGCGTCGTACGCGGTCGGCCATCTTAAACGTAACCGTGCCGGCCACAATCATCACATCCGACTGCCGTGGCGAAGCCCGTGGTATGATACCGAAACGGTCCAGGTCGTAGTTAGAGCCGTAAGCGCCCATCATCTCAATGGCACAGCAAGCCAAACCAAACCCCATCGGGAACAGCGAGGTAAGCCGCGCCCAGTTCAGGAGGTCGTCCAGTTTGGTAATTACAATGCCGCCTTCTCCGGTTTTATCCACGGGCTTTAATGATTAATGACGATTGAGTAATAAATAGATAAACTATAGTTCTTCTTTTTTGTCCTCTGTAAAAGTATCTTTTGTCCTGATGCTATAGTTGCGCTCGTTCACGCGCTGGTATAGTTCGGCTGGTATTTTGGAGCGGCTTTTGGGTATAACCGGGGCAGGTTTTATCCAGTCCAGGTGGCCTTTTGCCCAGGCATACGCCAGGCCCAGCACCAGTATACCGATAAAGATGAACATCTCGATCAGCGCGAACCAGCCCCATACACCATCTGTAGCTTCTATCAGGTCCCGGCGGCCAAACACCGTTGCCCACGGAAACAGAAAGGCCAGCTCTACATCAAAAATGATGAAAATAAGCGCCACCACGTAAAAGCGCGGATTAAACTGCACCCACGAGTTGCCAATCGGCTCTTCCCCCGACTCGTACGTTGTCAGCTTTTCGGCGTTTGGTCGGTTAGGACGCAGCAGCTTGGCCGTAAGCAGACCGATTACCACAAAAATGGCGCTTCCTACTATAAATAGCAGGATAGTTCCGAAGTCTGATGTATAGTTCTCTGCCATAGTAGCTGCTGTTCAGACAAATTTACGATAAATTAATTTGTGATTGCTCGCTGGTGCTTGTCTGAATCTTTAAACAGGGCTTTTACCCCAGGGATTTACAGGATTGGGCTGTTGCTATAGTTGGCTCACCTATTGTTCTATAGTTGCCGTGGTCAAACCACCCCTGCCCCTCCTTATCCAAGGAGGGGAACCTTGCAGTCTTTGATTCATAAACTATAGTTTTATAGTTGCTGCTTTAACACCCCTGTAGTCCCCTCAAGGGGACAATCTCTGCCTTTAACTATAGCTCAAACTATAGTTTCATAGTTACAGACCACGAGCAGGACAGGTTTACCTGTCCCTACGGAACTTTCACCACGAGAAAAGCTACAGAACTATAGCTAATCAAATAAGCTATAGATTCGCTATCGAAAGATCTCAGTCTTTGGGTTGAGCGCCTTGGCAGGTTCCGGTGCCGATAGGCAGCGCGACGTTAGGAGCGCAGGAAGCTGGCACCGCGCGATGCCCGAAGACGGGGCCTCCCGGCCTCAGAGGGAGGCAACCAAACTATAAAACTGTAGGCTCTTAGAGCTCCCAGGATAGAAAGTAGCTATGAAACAAACGGCTTGTGTCGAGTGGTAGGCAAAGTTAACTATAGAACTATAGCCTTTCAACTATAAGCTGAGATAGATTTCTCACTTTGTTCGAAATGACAATAGTGGAACTATAGGACATATAAGATGTCTCGGCTTTGCTCGACATGACAAAGGAGAAACTATAGTACAAATAAGATCCTTCAGCTGCACTCGGGATGACACGTAAAACCTCAACTATAGCTAAAATCAAACTATAACCAATAACCTTTGCCACTACAACCCGGTACCAATAGCACCATTAACCCAAAATAAAAAATGCTGACAGGCCGTGTAAATGCACCCGAAATCAAAACTGCCCATGGCTGGCTGAACACCGACCGTGAACTGACTCTGAAAGACCTGCGCGGTAAAATTGTTCTCTTAGATTTCTGGACGTTTGGCTGTATAAACTGTCAGCACATTGTACCGGATTTGAAGCGCCTGGAAGATGAGTACCACGATGTGCTGGTAGTGATAGGAGTACACTCCGCTAAGTTTGATGCCGAAAAACAGAACGAAACGATAAAGCAGGCCATCCTGAAGTTCGGGATTGAGCACCCGGTCGTGAATGATGCCGACTATAAACTATGGGACCAGTATGGCATAAAAGCCTGGCCAACTATAGTGCTGATAGACCCGCATGGCAGAGTGGTTGGGCAGCACGCCGGCGAAGGTGTGTACGACAGGGTGCAGCCTTATATACAGCGGCTGAAAGATGAGTTTAAAGATGAACTGAACTATGAGCCGATAAATTTCCACGTGGAGCATAGCGGAAATTCTATCTTATACTTCCCATCCAAGCTCATTAGCGACCCGGATGGTAACATTTACCTATCCGACAGTGGACATAACCGGATACTTAAACTAAACCAGCAAGGGCAGATACTGGAGACGATTGGCAACGGCAGACAGGGCTTTTCGGATGGCAACTATAGCAATGCCACTTTTTACGAACCACACGGCCTGGCCCTGCTGGGTGATACATTGTATGTAGCCGATGCCAAGAACAACGCCATCCGGAAGGTAGACCTGCAACACAAAATGGTAACAACTATAGCCGGCAACGGCGAGCTGGATTATTATTTTATGGAGGAACGCGCCCAGGAACCGGTAAACCCCAACAGCCCCTGGGACCTGCTTATTTACGGGCAGAGCATGTTTATTGCCAGCGCCGGCAACCACCAAATCCTGCGCATGGACCTTGAAACCGAAAAAGTATACCGCTTTGCCGGCTCGGGCCGCGAAGCCCTGGCAGATGGCTGCTGGCTGGAATCGGCTTTTAACCAACCCAGCGGACTGGCCATCAATAAAAATGTGCTCTACGTAGCCGATGCCGAAGCCAGCGCTATCCGGACTGTAAACATAGACACCGGCATGGTGCTCACGCCGCTCGGCCAGGGGCTGTTCGATTTTGGGGATGTGGACGGCCACGTAGACGATGCCCTGCTGCAGCACTGCGTAGGCGTAGAGATTATAGACAGCGACGTGTACATTGCCGACACCTACAACGGGAAAATAAAAGTGCTCGACCTTAGTCGTAACCGCGTACGCACCCTAACCAGTGGCCTGCACGAGCCCAACGATCTGATCCTTTTGAACGGCAAACTATGGGTAACCAGCACCAACAGCCATCAACTCTTTAAAGTGGATATGACGACCGGAGAGAAGGAAGAAATTACAGTTAGCAGTAAACAGTTATCAGGAAACAGTAAACAGTAATGAGTTAACAGTAACCAGTTAACTTTAACTGAACACTTGTAATTGTTTACTAATAACTGTTTACTGCTAACTGTAATTACGCTGCTGCTTTAACTATGGCTTGCTGTTTTACCCGGAGGGCCTGCTGCAGGTGGCGCTCCTGGTGCATTACTACAAATTCCAGGGTCTCGCCGATGCGCATTTTCAGCAGTTTAAAAAACTCGACCGGAATGGCTTTTTTGTTCAGGTTAGTTGTGCGGGCGCTTTGCAACAGATTTTGCAGGTCCTGGAGGTGCTTCTGAAACTCGGCTATAGTTGCTGGGCTTAGCTGGCTGTTGGCGGGGTTCATGTGCTTTACCGTTTTGTGCTTTTTGCCGTTCTGGGGGCGCACCATGTCCAGCGACTTTTTACCTAACCAACTATAGGTAATGCTGGGTACATAATTTCCATCGGCGTTGTTGGCTACGGCTTCGGCAAGGGCGGCATTGTAATAGCGGCTGTAGCGGTTCAGGTGCTCCAGGCACTCCAGTATGCTCCAGCTGTCGGGGGCAGGTTTATAGTTCAGTGTGGTGTTGTCCAGCCCGGATAGTTCGGTAACTATAGTCTGGTACTGGCTGCTGACTGTTTGCTGTAGTTGCTCTAATGTGATCATAGCGGTATAGTTTTATTTTGTACACTACAAAGGTACAGCAGCTTACACCTGCCAATCCTTGACGGGAATCAAGATTTACACTTTCAGGCGGCTCAAAGTCTCGGGCGACATGCGCAGGTACGAGGCAATGTACTTTTTGGGGATGTGCTGAAACAAATGCGGGCTGCGCTGCATAACGCGTTGCAGGCGTTGTTCCGGCTCCGGAAGCAGCAGGTCTACTTCCCGCTCTATTTTACCAACCAGGGCCTTTTCCAGTTGCTCGTACCAGAAGCGCTTAATGTTCGGCCTTTCTTCCATCAGGTTCACAAGGTCGGTTTTGCTGATGCCCAAGAGCTCGCTTTTCCGGAGTGCCTGTATGTAATACGCCGACGGCTTGCCATCCACAAAACTCGGAAACGAGATCATGAGTGTGTTCGGGTAACCAAAGCCAACGCAAATATCTTCGTCGGGTAAAGGGTAGTAAATGCGGAGGGCGCCGCTGGTCACAAAATACAATCCCTGTTCTACCTGCCCCTGGCGTATTAAAAAATCATAGCGGTTCAGGTGCACCTGTTTCTTCCAGAGCGGCTCAAACGCAGCTATGTCGTCCGGGGTGAAGTAAGGGATTTGCTGGAGTAGGGCGCGGAGCATGGAAGAAGACTTCTCTTAAATTAATGTTGCATTAGCTTATCAAAGTAAGAAATTCTTCTTCATAAATAATTCTAATTTCCTTACCACTTGAAATCAGTGATTCAATTTTAGCCATTTTAGAAGGCCCCGCATTTGAGCCAACCACCACAATATTTGTTTTAGTGCTTATTGCTGTGTTTATATCCGCGCCCATACTCTTCACAATTTTGGCAGCGTCTCCTCGGTTAATTGACTTCAAATCACCTGTAAAAACGAGCTTCTGATTATAGAATACACTATTTTTATCTGCTGCATCAAGGTCAGGTTTAAGAAGTGTTCTTTCTATCTTTTTATCTTGATATATAAGATCAAAAGACGATTGAGCATTTAAAGAGACCCTTTTAGATATTAAAGCTGTTAGTTCCTGATGATTAAAATGAAAAATAGACTTTGGTAAACGCGGAATAGCTGTAATTGCTATCATAGCTGAAACTATAGCATCAGCTTCGCTATTATGATGTTCAAATTCTACTCCGAAGTATTTTGCAACATCTTTTAATCTATAGTCGACTAAATCATCAAAAGCTTCTTGCGCAAGTTTATGGGTACAGAGATATTTGAAACTTGGCTGTGGTAAGTCGTAAAGGTTTAGAGTCTGAGTTAAAGCATTAATGTCAAAATCAGCATTATGAGCTACCAGAATCTCATCTTGAATAATTGATTTTAAATGAGGCCATAAATCACAAAATTCAGGCTGTGATGCAACTATCTTATCTGTAATCTTATGAATATCTGTATTTATAGTAGAGAATCTTAATTCCTGGGGTCTTACAAGAATATGGTTTGTTTCTACAATCTCGCCTTTACGAACTTTTGCATATCCAATCGAACATATGCTGGCTCTTTTCTCATTAGCCGTTTCAATGTCTATTGCTGTAAAATTAAGCTCTGAAAGCTGGTTAAGTACATAGTTTTGATTCATAGCTGATGTATTTTATCTTGTATTATAAATATACTAAATAAAATATGATTAGCAATATGATTTGAATCACCGCCGCTGCTCAAACTTCTCAAACCCAGCCAGTCCATCTAACTCTTTAACTACCACTTTTTCAACCTTAGCCCGCTCCGGCCCGCGGTGCGCCCAGGCTTCGAGTTTGGCTATAGTTTCGGGGTCGCCTTCGGCTTCTAAATACACGGTGCCGTCGGGCTCGTTCTGCACAAAACCGGTAAGTCCAAGTTCCTGTGCTTTCTCCTGGGTGCTGGCCCTGAAAAATACCCCCTGCACTTTTCCGTATACTTTCATAGATACCCGTTTATAGTTGTTGTTCATGGTTTTATAGTTTAAGTTAGCTGCATCATGTGCTACGCAGCAAAGTTAAGCTTGTTAGCCAGAGCTTTACAGCGCCCGTGTTAGAACAAAACAGGGTAGTGCCGTTGTTATACTATAAGCCCCAACTATAGGGCTTTGCTGAAATTTGATTTATCTTTATTGCCGCCGTTTTTAAATGCATCCGGCAGGTTTAGAACAGAACTATATGTCGTTATTATTCACTGATTTTAAGAGCTGGGACGCGCACTGCGCAGAGACCGGCCAGCCACTATACCAGCCGGTGCTGGAGTACGAAATTGAGCAGAAAGGCCGTACCGAAGAATTTATCTGGGAAAACATTGCCAAGGCGTACGAAGTGATGAAGGATGCCGTAAAAACCGGCCTCACCGAAAACATGACCTCACGCTCGGGCATGGTGAACAACGGAGCCAAAAAAGTAGCTAACTCGCCGGTTACCGTACTGTCGCCGGAGTTCCAGATGCTGGTTTCAAGGGCGTTGGGTGCCAAGGAAGTTAACTCGTGTATGGGGCGTGTGGTGGCAGCACCTACGGCTGGCGCGTCGGGTATTTTGCCGGGTGCCTTTACCACGCTGCAGGACCTGCACGGACTGGAAGACAGAAAAATACACGAAGCCCTGCTGGTTGCAGCTGGTATAGCCCTGATTATTGAGCAGAATGCCTCGCTGGCAGGTGCCGTGGGCGGTTGCCAGGCCGAAACCGGCAGCGCTGCAGCCATGGCGGCCGGCGGTATCGTTTACTGCCTGGGCGGTGATACAAAGCAGGTGTTTAATGCGGTAGCCATAACTATACAGTGTATGCTGGGCCTGGTGTGCGACCCGGTAGCTGGACTTGTAGAAGTGCCGTGCATTGTGCGTAACGCCAGTGCGGCTGCTATTGCATATTCCTCGTCGCAGTTGGCCATTGCCGGCGTAGATCCGGTTATACCGGTAGACCAGTGTGTGGCTGCCCTCGGCGAAGTAGGCGAAAGCATGGAGCGTAAGTACAAAGAAACTGCTGAAGGTGGCCTGGCCAATACACCACGTGCCCGCGAGATCGAGAACTTTGTGCTGGTGCAGGATGTAGAGATTCTGCCTGACGAAGATGCAGTGTAACAGTTAGAAAGTTGGGAAGTTAAAAAGTTAGAAAGGGTGAATGACCTGTATGGTTATTTGCCCTTTTATTTTATGATGCGGGCAACGGTATTTATAGTTTTGTGCTCTTTGTAGTTGAAGAACTATAGTTTATCTTGATATGGCGCGAGCGTCCTCGCCGTGTCGGCTATAGTTGGACCTCTGGCCCATTAATTATAAGATTCAATACTATACTAATACAACTTACCTGGCTAAAATACAACTTACCTGGCTAACTATAAACTATGAAAAAGCCCCTGATCATCACTATGCTGGCTGTGACCGCTACACTATCGGCTTGCACAGTGCCGCAAATGGCGTTGCAGTCTGATTTTAAGCAGCAGGCGGAGGAACTGCCTGTTGAAGGACGCAAAATGCTGAAACCGAACGGCGACTTCACCATCGGCACCTATACTGTAACCAATGTAAAGCGCGGCTGGGTGCAAAAGAGTGGAACCAATATTTTTGGCTACAACGAAAACGAAGCAACCCAGAAGTACCAGCTTAGTTTGCGGAACAGCCAGGGGCAGGAATGGTCGATGATCTCGGGGAGCTACCTGGGTATAAAGTCGTGGGAGGATGGTAAAGGCCTGACGATAGAACTGTCGCCGAACATGGAGTATTATGTCAGTAAGATCACGTCGCCGGAAGGTGAGGAGTGGCGTCTGATAACCGTAGACCCGCGTCATTATTTTAAGCGCAAAGAGTTTTTCGGAGAGCTCTCAAACGGAACTACCACCTTTAAGATAGATCCTGTTTATAAATTTGAAGGCAAAGGCTTGCCGCTTTCAGAGATCGTGGGCTATGAGTTCAGGGATTCCGGTAGCGTGGTGGGAGCAGTGCAGGTTATTAATGGTGGCAAAGTGTGGTTAAATCCTGATCTTCAAAGTGATACACGCACGGTAATTGCCAGTGCCATGGCCTCGTTTTTGCTTTACAATAAGTTGGAAGAAAGCTTTCAGGACAATTGAACTAAATTAAAGAATGTTTCTGTTGCCGCAGTAAGCGTAATTTCATCACATTTAGTTGGCGGTTCGTCACATTTTAGTGTCCAAAAGTATAAAAACCAGTAAGTTGCGCGTTAATATTGCAGGCTGCCCTTGCGTCAGCGTCACTCTGTTCAGTCATAATAAATGAAGAATTTTTTTTGGTGGTGCGCCGGAGCCGACGATACCATTTTAGAGAAGTGTTCTAAATCGGAGCACATAAAATATGCCGGTGTGGGCGCTACCGTTCTGTTTACGGGCGTGCTGGCCAGCATTTCGGGCGGGTATGCCCTGTATTCTGTTTTCGATTCGGTACCAATGGCTGTAGCTTTTGGCTTGTTGTGGGGTGCCGTTATCTTTAACCTCGACCGTTTTATAGTTTCCACCATCCGCAAAGAAGGCCGCTTCTGGAAAGAACTGCTGATGGTGACGCCCCGTATTTTGCTGGCCCTGGTACTGGCAATCGTTATCTCGAAGCCGCTGGAGCTGAAGATCTTTGATAAAGAGATACAGGCGATACTGAAAGAAAAGCAGGCCGAACTGGCAATACAGCACAAAACCCTGGTAGGAAAACAGTTTGCCGAGGTGGATTCTGTTAAATCTGAGATTGCTGCCATCCGTTCTGAAATTGAAGCTAAAGTACAGGAGCGCAACAAACTATACGAGATCGTAGCTGCCGAAGCCGACGGAACTGGTGGCACCGGTAAAATAGGCAAAGGCCCGATTTACGAAGAGAAAAAACGCCAGTACGACAAAGTAGACGAAGAACTGAAACTGCTACAGGCCAGCGCCGCCGACCGGATTCTGGTAAAGGAAAAACGTATTGCTGATTTGATGAAGCAGTATGACGAGACAGTTGCCGAAGGCCAGAAAAGCTTCTCGAACTACGACGGGTTGATGGCCCGTATTGATGCCCTGAACCAACTGCCGTGGTTGCCGGTGTTCTTTATTACACTGCTGTTCATCATGCTCGAGACTGCTCCGATCTTTACCAAACTTATCACCAATAAAGGGCCTTATGACGATATTCTGAAGGGGGTAGAGCACGAACGCACCACGCAGGAAATACAACGTGTGGCCGAGCGCCAGAAGCAATATGATATTAAACAGGCTGTAACCGAAGCAAAATTTGCCGCCCGCCAGGAGTATGAAATCGATGCCAAACGGGAAGAGGAAAAACTGAAATCGGATGCACACCTGGATGCCGTACGCGAATCGGCAGCTGTTTGGAGAGAACGTAAACTGGCAGATATTAACCGCAGTCCGAACACCGCCACCGAAATACTGAACGATGGTGAAGAGAACGGCTACTATAAGTGGTAAGAAAGTAATTAAACTATAAGCAAAGCGCCCGGCAAGTGTAAAACCTGCCCGGGCGTTTTTGTTTGTCTGAATCGGGTTACCTCACCCCAGCCCTCTCCTTTTATCGAGGGCCCCTACCCCCAAAACAGGAGAGGGAGACTTTTGGGTTCTGTTATAGTTAGGCTATGGCTCTATAGTTAGTCTTTCTCCGCTGGCGCGGGTTTGTAACCCGTGTCTAACTATGGTGTTGAGTTTGTAACTCAACTGGCCCGGTAGGGACAGGCATAAGTAATAGCTGTGGCTATAGTTCTATAGCAGTCCAACCACCCCTAACCCCTCCTTGTCTAAGGCGGGGAATTTTCTGCTATTGCTATAGTTTAGGCTATAGTTCTATAGTTTTACTACCGCTGTTCCGGACTTCCTTGTCCGGAGCCAATCTGTTTCGGAATTCCTGATCCGCGTTATTCTGGTTGCTTCTTTTTATTCTGCCATCCTGAAAGGATCTTTGAGAGAATTGACTACTGCTATAACCCACCCCAACCCTCCCAGGAGGGGAATTCTGGCCTTTGCTATAGTTTCCGTTATCATTCTATAGTTGCTACTGTAACAACACAAATGAGCACGACAACTATAAAATTGGCTGTTATTTGAGCTTTTTTACCCGTTACGGCTGCTATACTTTTCCAGAAATCGTAACTTGCAGTAACCAAACCCATCCTGACATGACCGTTTCAAAAATGGCTCAGAACCTGATCGGCTCCGAAATTATAAAGCTGGCCGGTGAGGTTAATTCCATGATTGCACGTGGAGAGCAAATCTGCAACCTGACCATCGGGGACTTTGATCCCAGCATCTATCCAATTCCGCAGGAACTGAAAGAAGGCATTACTAAAGCGTACAACGAAGGCCATACCAATTACCCGCCTGCCAATGGCGTAGCGGTGCTCCGCAAAGCGGTAACGGCCTTTACCAAAGAAAAACTGGGCTTATCTTACCCGGAGAACGATATTCTGGTAGCTGGTGGCTCACGTCCGCTGATCTATGCTACGTACTTGGCCCTGGTTGATCCGGGCGATAAAGTGGTTTTCCCGACCCCATCCTGGAACAACAACCATTACTGCCACTTGTCTGGTGCTACGCCTGTTATGGTAGAGACCCGGGCCGAGAACAACTTTATGCCGACTGCCGCCGATGTGGCTCCGCACCTGAAAGGCGCAACCCTGCTGGCTTTGTGCTCGCCGCTGAACCCGACCGGTACCATGTTCGCTAAAAAAGACCTTCAGGAGATATGCGACCTGGTGATAGAAGAAAATAAGAGCCGCGGCGAAGGCGAGAAACCACTTTACATCCTCTATGACCAGATCTACTGGATGCTGACTTTCGGTACAACGCACCAGCACTTCGACCCGGTAAACCTGCGCCCGGAGCTTAAGGATTACGTGATTTACATTGATGGCATATCGAAGAGCTTTGCTGCTACTGGTGTGCGTGTTGGGTATGCTTACGGCCCAACTATAGTTATGGATAAAATGAAGGCTATACTTGGCCACGTGGGTGCCTGGGCTCCGAAAGCAGAACAAATGGCCACAGCCGCCTACCTGCAGCAGCCAGAACAGGTAAACACCTTTATGACTGGTCTGAAGCAGAAGATACAAAGCAGCCTGGAGGTGCTGTACAATGGTTTTAAAGACCTGCAGAAAGAAGGTTTCGCTGTTGATGCCATAGAGCCGATGGGTGCCATTTACCTGTCTGTGAAGATGGACCTGGCCGGTAAAACAACTCCGGCTGGCGAAGTGCTGCACACTAGTAAAGACATTTCTTTCTACATCCTCTCAGAGGCTAAGCTGGCGGTAGTGCCGTTCTCTGCGTTCGGTTCTGAGCCAGAGCTTAACTGGTTCCGCTTATCAGTTGGTGGTGCATCTTTGGAGGACATTAAGGCCTCAATGAGCAGGTTACGTGCTGCGCTTGAGAAATTGAAGTAAACTATAGTTATAGCCCTCGCTTGCGTCCCGCGAGTGTGAGCTATTAAGCGGACTCTGGCCGCGTCTAAACTATAGTTTATACTTTGGTTATAGTTTAAAACCAGATCATAACGTGGCGGGACGCCACCTGATAACTCACACTCGCGGGACGCGAGCGTGGGCTTAACATCAACTATAAAAGAGACCTGCCAACTATAGCAGGTCTCTTCCTATTATGGCTCAATCGTGATCTGGCGGCTTATGCTCTCTTCCAGCGAAATAAAAGTTTCAGTGCGCTGTACGCCGGGCAGTACCTGTATCTTTTCGTTCAATACTTCGCGCAGGTGTTTGGTATCGCGGCAAATCATTTTTACAAACATACTATAGGAGCCGGTTGTATAGTGCAGCTCTATAATTTCAGGGACCTGGCGCATCTGCTCTACTGCTTCCCTGTATTCCGAGCCCTTCTCCAGAAACACCCCAATAAAGGCGCAGATGTCGTAGCCTAGCGCAACCGGATCCACCTTTAATTCTGCTCCGGTTACTACTCCCATCTCTGTAAGCTTTCGCATCCGCACATGTATCGTTCCACCCGAAACACCCAGGGTTTTGGCAATTTCGGTGTAAGGCTGCTGCACATCCAGCATCAGTGCTTTTAAAATTTCTTTATCCAGGTTATCAATTTGGTAATTCATATAGCCAGAATCAGATCCTTTTTAATGGTTTTACAATTTATACGTGCATTTTTTTAAAATATAATAACGAGGTAGATTTATTTTTGATGAGGTGTTAAAATTGTGCAACCTGTGTTGCTTAACTATAGTATAGTGGCAGGAGAATATTTAATAACTAATCAAATAAATAATTATGCAAAAAGAAGTTTTAGAAGAGCCTAAGGTGCTGGAAGATGTGTTAAGCCACCTGAGTCGGCCCGCACTGCCGGGAGTATTGCTCATACAGCAGGGGATTGTGCGCGCCACACACGATTTTATGTTTAAACGAGGCCTGACGCAGCTCATGCCGCTTATGCTGTCGCCGATAACCGACCCGCTTAACCATGGTGTGGTAGATGCCAGCATCCCGTACGCAGATAGGCGCTGGAGCCTGACCAAGTCCATGATCTTCCATAAGCAACTGGCCCTGATGCACCCCGACCTGGATAGCATTTACATTGTGTCGCCGAACGTGCGCTTAGAGTTTGCTGACCGTGCCCAGACAGGCCGCCATTTGTTCGAGTTTACGCAGATAGACTTTGAGTTTAAGAACAAAGACCGCTTTTATGTAATGGATTTTATGGAGGACCTGGTAAACTTTGTGTTTTCCCGCCTGAACGAAGAACTGCCCGAACTGCTGCTGGAAATGCGCGGCGAACTGCTGCCGCTATACGAGAAATGGCCGGTATTCCGCACTGAAAAGCTGGAAGCTGCCCTTGGCCAGGATTATGAAATGTTGCAGTCGCAAATGCTGGATACGCCGTACTGGCTATTGAACCACAAGCGTGAGTTTTACGACAAAGAAGACCAGATGCGCCCGGGCACTTACTTTAACTATGACCTGGTATGGCCCGAAGGTTTTGGCGAAGGCTTGTCTGGTGCAGAGCGCGAGAATGAATACAAACAGCTACTGAAGCGCATGACCGAGACAGGCGCCAACAAAGAGATATTTAAAGATTACCTGGAAGTGGCGAAGCGTGGTGAGTTGCCAAGAACTGCCGGTGCCGGCTTTGGCGTAGAGCGTATGACCCGCTTTATCTGCAGACTGCAGGATATTAATGATGTAACTGTGTTTCAGCGCCGCCCAGGCCATGCATCCATCTTTTAAACTATAGCTTATGAACGAAGCCGATAATGGAGACAATCCGGATAATGTTTTAATGTGAAACGGCCTGCTATAGTTGCAGGCCGTTTTTGTTTATAGTTGAACAACAAAGTCGATAATTAACAATCAACAATTTAACAATCAACAATCAAGTTCTCTCCTTCCAGAGCTGGTTAAACGATTTTGGTGCTACTTTTAGTGGTTCGCGGCGTTTGCTCCAGCTGTCTTTCTGCACATACTTCAGCACATAGTTTTTGATGCCGGCCGGTGCCATGTTCATCAGTTTGCGGCTCTTCATGGCTTTCAGCCAGAACTTAAAGGCTGTTCTTTCCTGGCTTTCGGCTAAGTTCATGTCCACGCTCTGTTTGCGGTTTAGCAGCAGCAGGTTGTGGATGTTTATTTTAACCGGGCAAACCGATGTACAGGCGCCGCACAACGAGCTGGCAAAGCTGAGGTGTTTGTTCTCGGCCATGCCATTGTAATGTGGCGTTAGTACAGAGCCGATCGGGCCGGAGTAGGTGCTCTCGTAGGTATGGCCGCCAATGTTTTTATACACCGGGCACACATTCAGGCAGGCGCCGCAACGGATGCAATTCAGGGCTTCGCGTTTTTCGGGTAATGCCAGCAGTTCGGTACGGCCATTATCCAGCAGGATCACATACATCTCTTCCGGGCCATCCTTTTCGTGTGGCTGGCGCGGGCCCGTAAACACCGTGTTATAAACTGTTACATTTTGCCCGGTGCCGCTGGTGCTTAGCAATGGCCAGAACAGGTCCAGGTCCATGATAGAGGGCAACATCTTCTCGATGCCAACTATAGCAATATGTGTTTTCGGGAAGGTAGTAGACAGGCGCGCATTTCCTTCATTCTCGGTAACGGCAACACCCCCTACATCAGCAATCAGGAAGTTGCCACCAGTTATGCCTATCTCAGCAGACGTATATTTTTCGCGCAGCAGGCGGCGGGCTACGCCTACCAGCTCCTGGGCATCGTCGGTGGGGGCTATGTTAAGTTTGCGTACAAACAGGTCGGCAATGTCCTTTTTAGACATGTGCATAGCTGGTGTTACAATGTGGTAAGGGCGCTGCTCGGCCAACTGTACAATATACTCGCCAAGGTCGGTTTCCACCACTTCCACGCCATTTTTCTCCAGGTAATTGTTCAGGTGTATCTCCTCCGTAGTCATCGATTTGGATTTTACTACAGAGCGGGCGCGCCGGCGCTTCATGATCTCCCCAATCTCTTTTAAAGCCTCCTGTGCATCGCGTGCCCAGATAACCTTGCCGCCACGGGCTGTAAAGTTGGCTTCAAACTCCATCAGGTACTTATCCAGGTCCTTAATGGTGTTGGTTTTGATATAGGATGCCCGTTCGCGGGCCAGTTCATGGTCGGAATATTGGGTGAGGCCACGCTGCACAGCGGCATTATACTTACCGATGTTGAATTTTATAGTAGCGCGGTGGTTCTGGTCGAATGATTTTGTTTCCGCGTCCAGCAGAAACTGCTTTAGTTTACTCATACTGTTTCGCCTACTGTCTTCTTACCCGTATAGTTGCCTGAACTATAAAAGAAAACACACCCAAAGTTAGAAAGTTAAAAAGTTAGAAGGTTAGAAAGTTTTAAGTTTTTGAAGGAGTGACTAAAGGAACTATAGTTTGTTAATCTTTAGCTATAGTTTGCCTTCCAGCCCTTCTCTAACTTTTTAACTTTCTAACCTTCTAACTTCCTAACTATAAAGGTTTACTTTTTATTGCTGTCTACTACTATGCGGTTGTCGCGGTTGGCGAGTTCCCAGGTAGTGTAGAAGGCAAGGCGGGCTACTTTTTCAGCGCTGTCGAACAGGATTTTGTCTACTGAGTCGCTTGGCTTGTGGTAGTCGGCGTGTACCCCGTTAAAGTAGAAAATGATCGGAATACCGTGTTTGGCGAAGTTGTAGTGGTCTGAGCGGTAGTAGAAACGGTTCGGGTCGTTCTCGTCGTTGTACTTATAGTCCAGCTTCAGGTTCACGTACTTCTGGTTGGCTTCTTCGTTAATGGCATGCAGCTCCGATGACAGTTTATCTGCACCGATCACATAAATATAGTTGCTGTCGTTCTGCTTCTCATAATCAAAGTCCATGCGGCCGATCATGTCGATGTTTACGTTGGCAACCGTGTTCTCCAGCGGGAAGATCGGGTTGTTTGAGTAGTACTCTGATCCCAGCAAACCTTTTTCTTCGGCAGTAACCGTCATGAACAGGATGCTGCGGCGCGGACCCTTGCCATCTTTTTTGGCTTGTGCAAACGCTTCGGCCAGCTCAATTACAGCTACCGTACCAGAGCCGTCGTCGTTGGCGCCGTTAAAGATCTTGTCATCTCCCTGGGCACTTTCCTCCATTCCTACGTGGTCGTAGTGGGCAGTTACCACAACAATCTCATCCTTCTTGTCAGAGCCTTCAATAAAGCCCAGTATGTTTTCGGTTGGCAGTGGTGTGGTGTTGCGCTGCGTCAGTACTTTTATGCTGGCTTCAGGCTTATAGTTGGTAGCTGTAGCGCTCAGGTTGGCAGGGGTAGTGCCTAAAATGGCGGCGCCCAGTGCCGGCGATGCAATAAAGGTAGTAGTGCGGCGGTTGTTGGTTTTACCTGGCATAGAGATAGAAGCCTGGCGCAGACGATTGGCGTAGCGCTGGTTCATCATGGTAAAGGCCTCCGGCGAAAGCACATACATAATGCTGGCAGCTTCTGCTTTACGGGCTACCTGCCCAAGGTCGTTCATCTTCTTCTCGAAGTCGGTTATGTTGCCAACCATTGTAACCAGCATTTTGCCTTTCAGGCTGGCAGTGTCAACAGGGGCGTTATCGGCAATAAACACCGGTGCAGCGCTCTGCTCTGTGGTATAGATCGATGAACCCATCGGGAAGAAATCCTGCATCATGGCAAACTTCTTAGAGCCCACCATCATATAGCCGTCGCCCCAGTTGCCTTTTTCAAGGTCAAAGGTTTGGTAGTATGGGTTCGGTCCGTTCTTTACAGGTCCCACCAGGCCATCTTCTCTGAACTCTTTTGCAATGTATTCAGCAGCCATTTTCTGGCCTTTCTCGCCAGTGTTACGGCCTTCGTACTCATCCGAAGCCAGAATGGTTAAGTGCTTCGACAGGTCGGCGGCGGTGATGGTGTTGCCGTAAGTGGTTGCAGCGGCGCGCAGCTTTTCGGCATCAGTAACGGGTGTTTTAGAGGCTGTGTTACTGGTAGATGCGCAGCCCGAAGCGAGCAGAGCGGCCAGTACAAACCCATAGGTATGCAGGTGTTTCATCGTTTTAAGGTAAGTTACAGTTTAGTCAGGTTATTATTGTTTGATGATAAGCACGGTAGCAAAAGCGGCCACTCCTTCTTTTTTGCCCACAAAACCGAGGTGTTCGGTAGTAGTAGCTTTTATGGAGATGTCGCTTTCCGAAATACTCATGACGCCGGCCAGGCATTTCTTCATATCCGGGATGTGTGGGTTTACCTTTGGCTCCTGCAGGCAGATGGTAGAGTCGATGTTGCCGATCTCGTAGCCTTCGAGGGCAAGCAGGTGTACCACTTCTTTTAAAAGTATTTTGCTGTCGATGCCTTTGTATTTCGGGTCTCTGTCTGAAAAATGGAAGCCGATGTCGCGCATATTGGCGGCACCCAGCAGCGCATCGCAGATAACGTGGACTAATACATCGGCATCGGAGTGGCCCAGTGCGCCATGTGTATGCGGAATTTTAATACCGCCCAGCCAGAAATCGAGCCCTTCCTGTAGTTGGTGCACGTCGTAGCCGAAGCCGGTTCTGATCTTTAATTTCATAGGTAAAGGTAAATGCTTAACAATAAGCGAATAGTCGTAAAAGTAAATCTAACGGAAAAATATGATTATACGGTAGCGGCTATATAGTTTCTTTGACGTTTGATATGGTGCCAAGGTTTAATACAGCGTAGTAGAATTATAAATTATGAATAGGCCTGTTATAACAAGAACAAGAGAGGGAGTTTGTCAGAATCAGGATTTTCAGGATTTGAGCTGTGGGTATAGTTTGAGTTATAGTTCTATAGTTAGCATACACACCCTTACTCTCTCAAGAGGAGACTTTCTACCCTTGCTATAGTTTGATTTATAGTTTCATTGTTTCTGTTGGTCAAACCACCCCTGCCCCTCCTTGTCTAAGGAGGGGAGCTCTGATACTGATATAGTTTCAGCTATAGTTCTATAGTTACAGACCACGAGCAGGCAGGCGCAGCCTGACACAAGGATCTATAACCACGAGAAAAGCAGATCTTCTATAACTAGGAGACATCAGGCAATCTATAGTTAAATCATAACCTATCGAACTGTTATCAGTCTTTGGGTTGAGCGCCTTTGACTTGTTGCGGTGCCGCAGGCAATCCGACGCAGGAGGATAGCAAGAAGGCAGCAGCGCGATGCCCGAAGACGGGGCCTCCCGGCCTCAGAGGGAGCTAAACCAACTATAAAACGATAGGCTCTTAGAGCTCCCAAGATCAGAGGAAACTATAGAATGATGCCTTGGTTCCAGTAGTAGGCAAAGCAAACTATAGAACTATAGCTCGTGAGTATCAACTATAAGCTGAGATAGATTTCTTGCTACACTCGAAATGACAAAAGTGTGGGGATTAACTCTAAGACATATAAGATGTCTCGGCTTCGCTCGACATGACATTAAAAACAACTATAGACTATAAAAAAGGCTGCAGTTTTGAGTTGCAGCCTTTTGCTAAACTTTAATGTAACTATAGCCTACGCTTCAGCTACTACTTCTTCCTTTTTCTTCTCAGCTTTATAAAGCAACGTAGAGCAGTTATTTGGATTAAGCACCTGCTTCGCGCAGCGCTGGATATCAGCAGGAGTTACAGCCTGTATCTTTTCACCTTCGGTATTTACAAAGTTGGCATCGCCTAAGAGTTTTCCGTAAGCCAGGTTCATAGCGCGGTTCAGCAGCTCAATTTCGGAGAATACCAAACTGGTTTCGGCCTGGTTCTTTACTTTGTTCAGTTCCTCTGCATCTACCAACGTATCCATCAGTTCCTGGTTTATTTTCTCGATGGCGGTGTTGGCTTCCTGTAAATCTACGCCTTCGTTCAGTTTGCCTTGAATGATCAGTAAGCCTGGTTCTATACTTCCGGTTACCGATGCTGAGATAGAGTTGAACAACTTCTGCTCTTTTACCAGTTGCTCATACAACCTGCTCGACTTACCACGGCCCAGAATATCGCTGATCAGGTCAATGGCATAGTAGTCTTTATGTGTGCGGTGCGGCATGTGGTAGGCTTTGTAGATAGCGCTTAGCGGCACGTCGGCACTAGTTTCCAGCACGCGCGGCTCGGTTTGCTGAGGCTCATTCGGGATGCTTCGGGTGTACTTTTCACCGGCAGGTATCGGTCCGAACCATTTTTCGGTCAGCTCTTTGGCATGCTCGAAGGTGATGTTACCGGCCACCACCAATATTGCATTGCTTGGAGAGTAGTGCTTTCGGTGAAAAGCCTTTACAATATCCATGGTCGCATCCTCGATGTGCGCGATTTCCTTACCTATAGTTGCCCATTTATACGGATGATTTTTGTAGGCCAACGGACGCAGTTTGAGCCACACATCGCCATAAGGTTGGTTCAGGTAGTTCTGCTTGAATTCTTCTACCACCACTTTGCGCTGCACCTCCAGGCCGTGTTCGCTAAAAGCCAGGTCCATCATGCGGTCCGACTCCAGCCAGAAACCTGTTTCGATGTTCTGTGCCGGCACGGTCAGGTAATAATTGGTGATATCCGGGCTGGTAAAGGCATTGTTCTCGCCGCCTACGCGTTGCAGGGGCTCATCATACACCGGTATGTTCACCGATCCGCTGAACATCAGGTGCTCAAACAAATGGGCAAAACCAGTATGCTCTTCCACTTCGTCGCGCGAGCCCACGTCGTACAGCACATTTAAAACCGCCATCGGCGAAGTATGGTCTTCGTGCACGATCACGCGCAACCCGTTATCTAAGGTAAATTCTTTAAACTGTATCATCGTTTTGGTAAGACGTTAGATTATAGATATTAGATGTTAGATTTTAAACTATAGCCATTCATTTAATCTCATGGAAGTCTACAATCTAAAATCTAGCGTCTAGTATCTTATCAAAGATCAAAAGTATAAATTAGCTACTATATTTTGTTGCTGAACCTAATATAGTAACTTGCCTGCCTGTAACAAGGTTTTCCTTTTTAAGATGAACTATAACCGCAAAGACTACTCCGACGACGAACTGATCTCGCTTTACCGCGCTATTTTGATGCCGCGCATGATAGAAGAACGCATGCTGGTGCTGCTGCGCCAGGGCAAGGTAAGCAAATGGTTTTCCGGCATTGGCCAGGAAGCAATAAGTGTAGGTTCGGCCATGGCGCTGGAGCAGGACGAATACATACTGCCGCTGCACCGCAACTTAGGCGTTTTTACCAGCCGAAATGTGCCTTTAGACAGACTGTTTGCGCAGTTCCAGGGCAAAAAGACCGGCTTCACAAAAGGCCGCGACCGTTCGTTCCACTTTGGTTCTAACGAGCACCACATCGTGGGTATGATCTCGCACCTGGGCCCACAACTGGCTGTAGCCGATGGTATCGCTTTGTCTGATTTGCTGGACAAAAAAGAGAAAGTGACGCTGGTATATAGCGGCGATGGCGGAGCCAGTGAAGGTGATTTCCATGAAGCGCTGAACGTGGCGGCTGTGTGGGGCCTGCCGGTTATTTTTATGATCGAGAATAACGGTTATGGTTTGTCTACGCCAAGCAACGAGCAGTTTAAGTTTAAGCAGTTTATAGATAAAGGCCCGGCCTATGGCATGGATGCCCTGCAGATAGACGGCAACAACCTACTGGAAGTGTACGACACCATTCGCCAGACAGCGGCCAGCATGCGCAAGAACCCGCGCCCGGTGCTGATCGAAGCTATGACCTTTAGAATGCGTGGCCACGAAGAAGCCAGCGGTACCAAATACGTGCCACAGGAGCTGTTTGAGAAGTGGGCGAAAAAAGACCCGGTAGAGAACTATGAGAAGTACCTGCTGGATAACCTGGTGCTGACGCCAAAGGCTGTAGAAACGATACGCGAAGAAATAAAGGCCGAGATTGAAGCCGGTCTACAAACCGCTTTTGCCACGCCAATGCCTGTTGCCGATAAGCAGGAAGAGATTGCCGACATGTACAAACCGTATGTGCAGCAACCGGTGGCGCCAGCCTCAGGAGCTAAAACCGAGAAACGCTTTGTAGATGCTATCTCAGACGGGTTACGCCAGAGCATGGAGCGCTACCCGGAACTGGTACTGATGGGTCAGGATATTGCCGAATACGGTGGAGTATTTAAGGTAACAGAAGGCTTTGTAGAGAAATTCGGAAAAGAGCGCGTACGCAACACCCCGCTTTGCGAGTCGGCTATACTTGGTATTGGCCTGGGCATGTCGGTGAAGGGCAAGAAGAGCATGGTAGAAATGCAGTTTGCTGATTTTGTGAGCGTGGGCTTTAACCAGATAGTAAATAACCTGGCCAAGAGCCATTACCGCTGGGGGCAGCACGCCGATGTGGTGGTGCGCATGCCTACCGGTGCCGGTACCGCAGCCGGCCCGTTCCACTCGCAGAGCAACGAAGCCTGGTTCTTCCACACACCAGGCCTGAAGATCGTTTATCCGTCGTCTCCGTATGATGCTAAAGGACTTTTGAACGCCGCTATTGAAGATCCGAACCCGGTGATGTATTTCGAGCACAAGCTATTATATCGTTCTATCTCACAGGAGATTCCGGATGATTACTATACCGTAGAAATTGGCAAAGCGAAAACAGTAGCCGAAGGCGAAGACCTATCGATCATAACATACGGTATGGGCGTGCACTGGGCCAAGCAACTACAGCAGGAAATGCCGGGCACCAGCATCGAGATTCTGGACCTGCGTTCGCTGCTGCCATGGGATAAAGAAGCCGTAAAAAATACGGTAGCTAAGACCGGACGCGTTATAATACTACACGAAGACACCCTGACCGGCGGGATAGGAGGCGAAATTGCAGCTTGGATAGCCGAAAACTGCTTTGAGCACCTGGATGGGCCTGTAGCCCGTGTTGCCAGCTTAGACACCGCTATACCGTTTGCACCGCCATTGGAAGCAGAGTTTCTGCCGAAACAGCGCCTGCGCGAAAAGGTGGAAGCCATACTGGCGTACTAAACTATAAAATTACATGCTATGATAAACCGCCTGCTGTACTCTTTACTGTTCTGTGCTGCGCTTTCCTTATTTGTCGGATGCGGAAACAAGGGTATTCCCTGCCCGTCGCCAACCGGTAAAAGCATGAAAGTACAGGCAAAGGGTGCAGCAGGACTGGAAGCCATAAAAGTACCTACCGATAAGAACGGAAGGGTACAAAAGCGGAAAAAGAAATTCCTGCTTTTCTGACGGATTTGCCTTCACCAACCTAACCAGCTACCCTATGAAACAACTTTTTACATTACTTATCTTTTGCCTGGCTTTCTCACTGATTACTGAAAGTACTTTTGCCCAGATAAAGGCCACTACAGATAGCAAGCACAAAAAAGAGCAGAAACGCTTTCTGAAGGAGGCCCGCAAGACAGAATCGACTTACAAGGAAACCCACCTGAATACCAATACCTACACGTATAAAAAAGGGGAGGCGGCCCGTAAGCGTGCTATTAAGCGCGACGAGCGCCGGAAGTACAAGTACGACGATACCGGCAAGCCACACAAGAAAAAGCAAATATTCCGCAAGAAGGCAACAAAGAAGCAGGAAGGCGTATAAATACCTGAATCAATACAACGCATACATCATGAACTGGCACCCACTGAACAGCTCCGAACAATTAGACAGCATTTTAGAAGAATCAAAACAGGGCCCGATCGTTATATTCAAGCACAGCACCACATGCTCTATCAGTGCAACGGCCAAAAGCAGGCTGGAGCGTCAATGGGGCGATAAAGGCCTGGATCATGTTAAAACGTATTACCTGGACCTGCTTTCTTACAGACCAGTATCGAACGAGGTGGCAGAAGTGCTGGAGGTGCGCCACGAGTCGCCGCAGCTGCTGCTGGTGCAGGATGGTATGTGTACGTTCCATGCATCGCACCTGGGCATAAATTTAGACGAACTGAAGAAAAAAGTTGCCACTACCAACCAGTAGCGGCAACTTTTTAGCTTAAATGTACTTAGTATATAAAACTTACCGTTTGCTTTATTTCCGGATGAAGGCTTAGCGCAACCGGGCAGGTGCGTGCCGCATTCTCCAGCATGGCTTTTTCTTTTGCAGTATAGTTGTTGGCCGGCATTTTAAACGTCAGCACCACTTCGGCGATGCGGCGGGGCTCGGCAGCCATAATTTTAGTAGTTTCTATTTCCATGCCCTCGATGGCAATGTTGTTGCGGGTAGCCACAATGCCCATAATGGTCATCATGCAGCTGCCAAGCGCGGCGCAAACCAGGTCTGATGGCGAAAAAGCTTCGCCGCGACCGTTGTTGTCTAAGGGTGCATCGGTAATGATCGCGTTGCCTGAAGCCAGGTGTTGTGCCGTGGTGCGCAGTTCGCCCAGGTATTTATTTTGGATAGTTGCCATAATCTAAATATTTGAAAAGGAACGTGAATTTACTTACTTTTAAACAAACTCTAAATTAAATAAAGTGATACGATTCATCGCTTTCGCCTTAATGCTTCTGCTGGCTGTTGTAGCGCGGCCGGTGCTTGCTCAGTCTGAGGAAGAGGAGAGCTTCAGAAACGAACTGAGCTATGGTGTAAACCTGAACTCGAATGGCGGGCTTATAGGTGGCGTTTTTGTGCGATCGGCCTACACTATAAACGACGATGTGCTGCAGTTTGGCGCCCTGGAGATAGTGGAAGTAAAACACCCCCGGGAGCTGCGTGTGTATGGCCAGACAGGCGATTCCTTTATTATAGGCAAGCAAAGTTACCTGTTTGTAGTGCGCCCGCAATATGGCCGCGAACTGGTACTTTTCCGGAAGGCCGCCGAGTCAGGGGTGCAGGTAAATGCAATAGGGGCCATCGGGCCATCGCTGGGGTTTCTGGCGCCTTACTATATCCAGTACAACTATGGCATGAGCGGCTTCGAGGATATCCGTACCGAGCGCTATGATCCTGTGAAGCATGTGAACAAAGAGTTTATACTGGGCAGTGCCGGTGTGTTTACAGGCCTCGGCGAATCTGAACTGAACATTGGTGTGCATGGCAAGGCCGGTCTGAGCTTTGAGTATGGCCGCTACAATGAGAGTATTGCCGGCGTAGAAGTAGGTGTGCTGGTAGAGGCTTTCACTAAAAAGATGGTCATTATCCCGGAGGCGCAGAACAACAGCGTTTTCACGTCGGTGTATCTCAATATCTACTACGGCCGCCGTAAATAACATCCCTTTCCGAACAAAACCTTTCCCGGGGCTGTTGCAAGGTAGCACGGCATAAAACTTAGGTCTTATGCTAATGTGTGTTAACGCATTACTTCCTATCTTTGCAGCATGGATGAATTAATATCACTTCCGGTAATACAGCCCAATACCACTCCTGCCGAACTGAGCGAGAATGGCAAGATCCGTAAGCCAAACTGGCTGCGCGTAAAGCTTCCTGTTGGGCAGGAATACGCCAAAGTACGTAACATAGTAGACGAATATAAACTGCATACCATCTGCGAGAGCGGCAACTGCCCGAACATGGGTGAGTGCTGGGGCGCAGGTACGGCTACCTTCATGATCTTAGGGAATGTGTGTACCCGCAGCTGCTCTTTCTGCGCTGTGGCAACAGGCCGCCCGAATGAATACGATGTAGATGAGCCACGCCGCGTAGCAGAGGCCATCCAGCTGATGGGTGTAAAGCATGCCGTTATTACGTCGGTTAACCGCGATGAGCTGAAGGACCGTGGCGCTGCCATCTGGCACGAAACGGTAAAGCTGGTTAAAGAACTATCCCCATCTACTACTATAGAAACCCTTATTCCGGATGTGAAAGGCACCTGGGATGCGCTGATCACCATGATCTCGGCGGGGCAGGAAGTAGTATCGCACAACATGGAGACGGTGAAGGAGCTATACCGCCAGGTGCGCCCGCAGGCCAAGTACGAGCGCAGCCTGGAGCAGATAAAACGTACCAAAGAGTACGGCAAACGTACCAAAACCGGTATTATGCTGGGCTTAGGCGAAACCCGTGAGCAGGTGTACCAGGCCATGGATGACCTGGCTGCCAACGGTTGCGATATTTTAACTTTGGGCCAGTACCTGCAGCCAACCAAACTGCATATTGAGGTAGCGGAGTTCATACACCCGGATCTGTTCGCTCATTACCGCGAAGAAGGTCTGAGCCGCGGTATTAAGTATGTGGAGTCGGGGCCGCTGGTAAGGTCATCGTACCACGCCGAGCGCCACGTAAACGTATAGCCAACTTAACTATAGTTATAACAAGAGCCCTGCAGCCGACCCGCTGCAGGGCTTTTTTGTTGGCTGAAATCTATCCCGGTCACCTTTCCAGCAACCGCAACTATAGCCTGTTTGCCGGGGAAACCATTCATCTGGAGCAACTATAGGTTGGATGATTATAATATTTTTTTTGACACAAGTGCATGGTGTGTTATATAAGGCTACTACTATATTTTGAGGTGAAAAATATAAATTATTATATATATATGCGTCTTATTATATTGATACATATTATTTTTCGAATTCAGCACAACATATTCATATTATTTAAGTAAATGAAATTGTTCAATATGTATAGTTGTATCTATATATATTCTGCTCTCCGCATATCTCATTTCAAAATACGTATATGAATAAATTTCTACTGCTGATTTGTTTCATCTGTGCTGTTAGTGTTACCCTTAGCTACGGACAGGCAACAGATGTACTGGGCAATGCAAGTAGTTATGCAGTGCTCGCTTCCTCTCAGATCAATAACAGCGGTGCATCAGGAATTACCGGAAACGTGGGTGTAAGCCCGGGAAGTACGATAAATGGTGAAGCCGGACTGGTTGTAAAAAATGGCAAGATCGAAAAGAATACAGCCTCGGCTATTAGTGCTCATCAGGATGCACTGGTAGCCTATAACGCGTTGTATGCCCGAACGCCGGCCACACCCCTGCATAACGACCTGGGGAACTCCCTGCTTCCGCTGGGGCCCGGTGTTTACAAAATAACCGGCGATGCCAGCTTTAAAGGCGTGGTAACCCTAACCGGAAACGGAGATGTGAACGCCAAGTTTGTGTTCATTGTAGATGGTGACCTGCTGACGGATGCACCGGCTGCCGGTGTACTGGCTATGAACGGAGCTCAGCCAAGCAATATTTACTGGGTAGTAACAGGAGGTGTAAACCTGGGTGGCTCTACGGGCTTTCAGGGCACTATTCTGTCGCAGGGCGATATTACGCTGGGCAACGGCGTGGTTGTGATCGGGCGTGTGCAGTCGATAAACGGGCAGATAAACCTGAACAATAACAACATATTTCTGCCAAACGTGGTGGTTACCGACCTGAAAGTAAGCAAAGCAGCTGCCGAAGGTACCTATGTAGTTGGCTCGGAAGTAACCTATACCATCACCGCCACCAACAATGGCCCAGGCACAGCCACCGACGTTATCGTGCGAGAAAATGTACCGGCCGGACTGGAGTTTGTGCGTGTTGAAAGCAGCTCGAAAGGTACTTATAACGAAGCTACCCACATCTGGGAAGTAGGCACGCTGGAGAACGGCGAGTCGGCTACGCTGAAGCTGGTATTTAAAGTAGTAGCCACAGGCGAACTGAAGAACAGCGTTACCATTATTGGCCGCGACCCGGATCCGAACCCGGGCGACAACATCGGCGAAGACCCGATAGATGTACCGGAGCCATCTGCTAACCTGAGTGTAACCAAATCGGCAAGTGCAGGCCCGCATAAATTAGGCTCGGAAGTAACCTATACCATCGTGGCAACCAACAATGGTCCGTATGCAGCTACCAATGTTGAGGTAACCGAACAATTGCCTGCCGGGCTTCAATACACCAGTCACCAAACAACAAAAGGTACTTTCGACCCGGTAACAGGCAAGTACATAATTGGTACTCTGGCAAACGGCGAGAGCGCTACTTTAACAGTAGTTGCCCGCATCGTAGCCGCCGGCACCATCAAAAACATAGCCGCTGTCACGTCACCAGACCTGCCGGACCCGGAACCAGGCGATAACGACGATGAAGAACCAATAAACGTGACCTGCGACGATCCGGGGCTGACTATAACCGGCAACGGCACCGTTTGCGCAGGCCAGGAACTGACCCTGACCATAACCGAAGTGACAGGCGGAACCTACAACTATACGCTGCCAGCTGGCTTTACCGAAGTAGCGCGTACAGCTACCACCATCACGATAAAAGCAGGAAATACCGGCGGCGAACTTACCGTAAATGTAGTTGACCTGTGCGGCACCGCTTATACTACAGCTAAAACTATAGTTGTAACCCCGGCGGTTGAGAAACCAACTATAGCTGGCACCGCGGCTGCCTGCGCCAACGCCGACGGTCTGACCTACACTATAACCAATGCCGTAGAGGGCGTGACCTATGAGTGGATCGTGACCGGCGATGTAACCATAACAGCAACTACAGCCACATCAGCAACTATAAACGCAGGAGCTACCGGCGGAACTATAGCTGTAAAGGCCAGCAACAGTTGTTTTAACAGCACTTCGGATGCCCTGACAATAGGAATAACGCCAGCACCTGCACAGCCAGCTTTTGTAGCATCAGCTTCGGAAGTATGTGCCGGAAAAAATGCAACCTATGAAGTAGCAGAAGTAGCAGGAGCTACAGGCTACACCTGGACTCTGCCGGAAGGCTGGACCATTACTTCAGGAGAAGGCACGAATAAGATAACTGTAAAAGCCGGAACAGCCGGTGGCAACATTAGCGTAACTGCTGATAATGCCTGTGGCAGCAGCGCAGTTACAACTATAGCCGTTACGGCCAACAATGTACCGGCACTGCCAACTATAAGCGGCACAACAAGCGGCTGCACCGGATCAACAGTAACCTATAGCGTAGCCGAAGTAACAGGCGCTACCAACTATAACTGGACCGTGCCACAAGGCTGGACCATCGTATCCGGAGAGAATACGCCAACAATAGAGGTACTTGTAGGTCAGGGAGCAGGCAATGTAACTGCAAGCGTAACCAACGGTTGCGGCGACAGCGAAACCGCAACTATAGCGGTAGCCCCGATCGTACTGACTGCTGACCTGGCCATAGAAGGACCGGATAATACCTGCGCCGGCAGCAACGACAATACCTACACCGTAACGGCCCAGGAGAACGCTACCTACCAGTGGACATTGCCGCAGGGCTGGACCATTGTATCCGGTGACGGCACCAACACTATAACAGTAGCAGCCGGCACCAGTAGCGGCGAAGTGAGTGTAACCGTAAGCACGCCATGCCACGATACCAGAACAGTTAGCTACAACACAACAGTAACAACGCCACCGGCATCAGCAGGAACTATTACAGATAACAGCACTTACTGCGATGGGCTTGCCTTCAGTATTGCCGCAGTTCCTGGAGCTACGGGGTATACCTGGTCGGTTCCGGCAGGCTGCACCATTATCTCGGGGCAGGGCACTACAGCCATCAAGGTAAAAGCAGATAACCCGAACGTGTCCGGCGATATTAAAGTAGTGGCCGTAACCGGCAGCTGCACGAGCCCGGAAGCGGTACTTGCCCTGGATATGAGCAAAGTGAACGGTAACCTGAACTTCCCGAAAGCCTTTAGCCCGAACGGCGATGGCAAGAACGACAACTGGGTGATAGCGAACCTGGAGAAATACAGCGGCAACGAAGTGATGATCTATAACCGTTACGGCACCGAAGTATATAAGAAGAAGAACTACCAGAACGACTGGACCGGAAACGGACTGGAACAGGGAACTTACTTCTATAAAGTGCTCGTGAAACTATGCGATGGCAAAGACCAGGTGTTTACAGGTTATGTAACCATCTTCCGCTAAGCATCAGGCCAAACAAAAGGACAAAAACATTTAATACAATGAGAATAGTTTATACCCTGCTGGTCCTGCTTATTGCCGTAACGGCGAGCGCCCAGCAAAACCCGCAGTACTCCCAATACATCTTCAACAGTATGGGCATTAACCCTGCCTATACTGGTAGCAAGAATGTGCTAAACGTAAATGCCTTCCACCGTGCGCAGTGGACGGGCATTGAAGGCGCCCCAACCACCCAGGCGCTCAGCATCGACGGTATTTCGGCTAACAACAAGCTGGGGCTGGGCCTGGCACTGACCCGCGACCAGATAGGGGCGCAGTCGGTGATCTCGGCTTATGCCAACCTGGCGGTAAAGCTGCCTGTCAGCGAGAATGGTGTGCTGAGCTTTGGTCTGGCGCCGGGGCTGGTACAAACCAAAGTAGACGGCAATGAATTCGGGATTGAAGACGACCCGGCCATACCGGCAGAGCCTATGAGTACCATTAAAGCAGATGTGAAGATCGGGGCTTACTTCCATACACAGCGTTTTTATGCCGGTTTATCTGCATCCGACCTGCTGCAGTACAAGGACATGGACCAGGTAGAGCCTGAGCGCCACTACTACTTCACGACCGGGTATGTAATGGATCTGGGGCCTTTTGTAAAGCTCAAGCCAAGCATTCTGGTAAAAGAGGATTTTAACGCACCTACCGCTATTGACCTGAACGCGTTTGTACTGCTGGCCGACCGGCTATGGCTGGGCAGCTCGTACCGCACCAGCATGAACCTGTTTAACGACACGCCGGAAATGTCGGGCATGAAGAACCGCACGGCAGTTGCCTTTATAGGGGAGCTGATGATTCACCGCTCGTTACGGCTGGGCTATGCTTACGATAAAATGCTGAATGGCCTGGACTCCTTTAACACACACGAAATTTCGGTAGGGTATTACTTCTTCAGAAAGAAAGATACCAGAATGATGACCCCGCAATACTTTTAACCGATAGCCAGAACGTTTATGAACTATAAGTTTACACCCATATACCTTGTTGCAGCTGTGCTCCTTAGCTTTGGAACAGCAGCACATGCACAATCAGACCTTAAAAAGGCGAACAGGCTCTTTAGTGAGAGCTCCTATGCCCTGGCACTGGACCATTATAAGGCAGCTATTGCAAAACGGGAGCCGGATGCCCAGACCACACAGCGCATTGCCGATGCCTATCGCCTTACCCGCCAGACCGGACAGGCCGAAGCATGGTACGCCAAAGCGGTGCAACTGCCCGGCAGCGACCCCATGAACCTGTATTATTATGCAGAAGCTCTGCGCAGCAACGGTAAATTTGCCGAAGCAAAAGAACAGTACATGAAGTGGGCTGAGGCGCAGCCGGAACATGCAGAGCAGGCCCAGAAAAAAATGGCTGCTGTAGACGAAGCTCAGAAACTGATGCAGCAGCCGACCGCCGAAGTACAGCAACTAACCACTATAAATGCCGGCAGCTTCTCCGACTTTAGCCCGGTACCGTTTGGCAAAGGCATCCTGTTTACCTCAGATCGTGGTGTTGCTTCCGATAAAAAGGCGGATGTGTACGGCTGGACAGGCCGCCCGTACCTGCAGCTGTTTTCGGCAGAGCCGGATGCGCAAGGCAACTGGGGGGCACCGGTAGCACTGCAGGATGTGCTGCACTCCAAATACCACAATGCTACGGCATCAGCCGCCGAAAACGGACAGCAGCTTTATTTTACCCGCACGCACATGGTACGCCAGCGCAAAGGCGGCAACCCTGACCCTACCAGCTGGGTAAACGAGCCCGAAAAACCAGAACATATCAACCGCCTCGAGATATTCCTGGCACAGAAAGAAGGCGAAACCTGGGGCAACATCCAGCCTTTTGCCTATAACAATGTTACTGAGTATTCAGTAGGTCATCCGGCGCTGTCGGCAGACGGGCAGATCCTCTACTTTGCTTCCGATATGCCCGGCAGCCTGGGTGACACTGATATTTTTTATACCGAGCGCCAGCCAGATGGCTCCTGGGGACAACCTGTAAATGCAGGACCAACTATAAACACACCGGGCCGCGAGAGCTTTCCGTATGCCGATGCCAGCGGTAAACTATACTTTGCTTCGGACGGACATGCCGGCATGGGCGGGCTCGATATTTTTTCGGCAGAAGGCACACACGCCAACTGGTCCGGCGTACGCAACCTGGGCTATCCGATCAACTCGCCTAAAAACGACTATGGCATTATGTTCACGGAGCCTGGTGAGCGTGGCATGCTATCCTCAGACCGCGACTCTGGCAATGGCACCGACGACATCTATAGTTTTAATGTGCTGCTGAAACCGGCAGTGCTGGCCATTACTACACTGGAGCGCAAGCAAAACGCAAAAGCTGCCGACACGCCACTGGCACAGGTAAGTGTTGCCATTACCCAGGAAGCTACTACCAACACCGAAACCGTGACCACCGACGCTAAGGGCCAGTATTTTATGCCGGCGCACAAAGGCAGAAACTATAGTTTGACGGGCACCAAAAACGGATACCTGACCCAGAAAGCCGTAGCCGCTATCCCTGTCACGGCCTCCGACACAGTACAGGTAGCCCTGCTGTTCGATAAAAATGAAGTGGACCGGGTAATTGTGCTCGAGAACATTTACTACGACCTGGATAAGTGGGATATACGTCCGGATGCAGCTGCCGAGCTGGATAAACTGGTAACGGTACTGCAAAGCAATCCGGAGCTTAAAATAGAAATGAGCTCACACACCGACAGCCGCGAGAGCGAAAAATATAACCTGACACTTTCGGAGCGCAGGGCGCAGGCTGCAGTGGAATACCTCGTATCCAAAGGCATAGACAAAAACCGCCTGACGGCAAAGGGCTACGGTAAATCGAGGCTGGTGAACAACTGTACAGATGGCGTAGAGTGCCCTGAAGAGATGCACCAGCAGAACCGACGCACCGAGTTCAAGATAAAATAAGACATATCAGCTTGATATAGAAATTCTCATTAGCTTTCATAGTTTGGAAAGGCTCCGCAGATTCTTCGGAGCTTTTTTGCTTTACTGGCGCTGTCGTAAACATTGTACGCTGCTGCACGTTCAGAAATGAGCTTTACAGCCCACCCATGAAGAAAACGATACTCTTATATATTTGTACCTGCCTGTTTACAACTATAGCTGCCGCCCAAACTATAGTTACAGGCACCATTACCAACGCCCATACACAGCAACCTATAGTTGGCGCAACCATAAAAGCCAGCACCGGCCAGGTTACCCAAAGCACTCTTAACGGAAGCTATAGTTTGCCCGTGCCCATGCAGGCAACGTACCTGGTCGTCTCGCACATCAGTTTTGTAACCGATACTATAGCTATAGCGCCGGAGCAGACCACAAACTATAACATACAGCTGCAGCCGCGCCCCATGGTTCTCCCCGAAGTAAGTGTGCAGGGGTACCAGACCAACCGGCCATTGCTCGAAACGGCAGGCGCCATCAGTATAATTAACAGCGATGTGTTGCAGCAAACCGACGAAAGCTCGCTGGTAAGGGCCATAAATACAGTGCCGGGCGTACAGATGGAGGAGCGTGCTCCGGCCAGTTACCGTATTTCGGTGCGGGGCAGCACGCTGCGCTCGCCGTATGGCATCCGGAACGTGAAACTGTACTACAACGGCATACCACTGACCGAGGCCAACGGCACCACCGCGCTTAATTTGTTAGATGCCGCCAGTGTTGGAAGTGTAGAAGTGCTGAAAGGACCAGCAGGCAGCCTGTACGGGGCCGGAACCGGCGGCGCAATCTTACTGGAACCAGACCGTGCAGAACTGGGGAGAGAAGCTGGCATTGGTGTAACAGTCGGATCGTTTGGTTTCCGGAAATACAGTGCCGTAGCAGGAGTGGGGTCTGCGAAGAGCAATGTGCTGGTACAGTATAACCAGCAGGAATACGATGGTTTTAGAGAGCAGTCGGCTATGAACCGGAAAGTGCTGCTGATTTCGCCGGAGTTTTATCTTTCTGAAAAGCAGACCATCACCTCGCACCTTATTTATTCGGATCTGTACTATGAGCTGCCGGGCGGGCTTACGCTGGAGCAATATAACCAGAACCCAAACCAGGCACGGGGCGGTGACTTCGGGAGTGTAAAACAGAATGCCTCCATGAACCAGGAAAGCTTTCTCATCGGGCTGAAGCACAACTATAGCTTTAACGACAACTGGAGCAATGCTACGCTGGTGTATGGCATGCAACGTTTCCGCGACCATCCGTTCAATACAGACTATGAGCGCAACGCCTCGCAGGAGGTCGGGGCACGGAGCAGCTTTGCGCACAACACCACTATCGCAACTATTGCTACCACCTTTACCTTTGGGGGCGAGTTTCAGAGGAGCCTGGAAGTGGCCCGCACCTATGACAATAACAGCGGCACAGCCGGCAACCTGCGCTCCGACGACGAAATTACTGCCAGAACCGGCTTTGTTTTCGGGCAGGCCGAACTGGAGCTGCCATCGGACTTTATTCTGACGCTTGCCCTGAGCCTGAACGACACACAGTATAAAACAAAGCGACTGGCCCAGGTGACGACCGGCAACTATAGTTTCGTTAAAGATTTCGAAACGGTCCTCTCTCCACGCATTGCGCTGCTAAAAAAACTGAATGATCAGGTATCGGTGCATGGCAGCATCAGCTCCGGTTTCTCGCCCCCGACTGAAGAAGAGATACTGACCTCTGACGGCGTTTTTAACAATGACCTGGAACCAGAGAGAGGCACGAACTATGAACTGGGTGTGCGAGGCTACGCCCTGCAGCGCAAACTATACGTTGATGTGGTTGGGTTTTACTTCAGACTGAACGAGACCATTGTGAGCCGGCAGAGCACATCGGGTGTGGCTGTGTTCCGGAACGTAGGAGCCACCTCGCAAAAGGGGCTGGAAACAGCACTGAGCTATACAATAGTGGATGCACCTGCCAGTTGGATAAGCTACAGCAAACTATGGGCAAGCTACACCTACAGCCATTTCCGGTTTAAGGAGTACCAGCAAAACACAGACAACTATAGCGGCAATCGCCTGACCGGGGTAGCGCCGCACGTACTTTCTGCCGGGTTTGATATCAGGACCAGGCCGGGCTTTTACCTGCACCTACGGGCAAACTACACCGACGCAATACCGCTGAATGACGCAAACACCGTGTACGCCGAAAGCTACCTGGTTACAGGTGCAAAACTTGGCCTGCGGCGAACTATAGCCAGTGCCCTGCAGCTGGATGTTTTTGCAGGGATCGATAACCTGACCGATGAAAACTATAGTTTAGGAAACGACCTGAATGCTTTTGGCGGAAGATATTACCAGCCGGCACCGCCCCGTAACTACTACACCGGCATAAAGCTAAACTATAAGCTCAGGTAAATCTACTGGGAAGTAACGGGCACCGGCGGGTATTGCGACATGACGTTGGCAACCGCTTTGTTTATGTCCTTGTCGCCGGCCACCACCGGGTCAAGGCCGGCTTCGTACCATCCGCGCCATACTAAACTGTTGGTATTTGGGTCTATCAGGTCTACGATCAGGGTGCCGGGCGGCAGCGATGCTACACTTCTGTAGGCAGGTATGCCGCTTGTGTTGTAGCGGTAGCGGTAACCATACCAGTAACTATAGCCATAGCCAAAACCCGGCGCATACACAGTATCCGTTTCCGAAGCATCTGTAGCGGGCAGGGCAATGTCGTAAGCAATAAGCAGGTCAGGAGATTCTTCATTGGGGCGCAGCCCGTTCTTCACCAGTTCGCTTTCTACGGCAAGTTTTATCTGCTGATCTAAAAGCGTACTATAGCCGCGGCCACCGCCGGTTATAGGGCTGGGCAGTTCTGCTTTATACCAGGCGTAGGTCTGGTACACCCTGAAGTTAGCGGTTTCGCTGTAAGTGCTGCGGGTAACGGGGCCGGTGGTGCAGGCAGTGCTCCATACAAACAGGAGCACTGTTAGGGCCTTCCACAAAATTACTGGGGTTGTTTTTAGAGAGTAGTGCATGGGCTGAGTAAGTGGAGACACCTACCTATACGCACTATCAGCCGCGAGGGCTATCGCAAACTATAAGCTGTAGCGAACTACTTTTTCTTGCGGAACCAGCTGCGCTGCTTAGCTGCACGCTCCTGGCTGATGAAAGAAGCAAGCTCCTGGTCCATTGTTACGGCAGGGGCTATAGTTGCCTCTACAGAGAAAGGAACAGCTACCGGAGAAACAACCGGCGACTGAGCTGGCTGGATAAAGATAGGCAATACTGCAACATGAACCTTTGCGGCCGAAGCAGCAACTGTACCACCGGAAGTAAGCATGGCAGCTCCGGTTGGAGTGTTAGCAGCACCTTGTGCTAAACGTAGAGCAAGGCTACTCATAGTGGCAACCTGCGCAGATGCGGAAGTATAACTAATTACCAGAATCGTAATAAAAGTAAGTAGTAATACTGATTTTTTCATATTGTTTATAGTTTTTTGACTACTCTAACGATTTAACGGTTGCAAAGTTATGGATTTTATATATACAAATAGCGAAATATGTAAAAAATAATCATATAGTTTTATTAGCATAGTTATAAAACCGCGATTAAATCGTTTAAATGCATTTTTTGAGAATGAAATTTTTTAAAAATTTTTTAAAAAAATCTTAACGTCAGGTTTAGGCGGTTATAAATTTATTGGAATAATACACTTTGAAAGGAAAATGGATGATTTGTCGATGAAATTCAGGGGTTTGTCGTGACTTTTGATAGGGTGGAGTAAAAGAAAAAGCCTGACCAATGTGGCCAGGCTTTCTGAAACTATAGGATAATTCGGTTAGCCGATAGCTACCATCTCATTTCCGTCTTCATTATAAGCTTCAATCGGAGCGCACGAGCAAACCAGGTTACGGTCGCCATAGGCACTATCGATGCGGCTAACGGTTGGCCATACTTTGTTGTCGCGCAGGTAAGCCATCGGGAACACTGCTTTCTCACGTGAGTAAGGTCTTTCCCAGTTCTCTACCATCACTACTTTTAAGGTATGTGGCGCGTTTTTCAGCACGTTATTCTTCTGGTCCGCTTTGCCGGCTTCAATCTCACGTATCTCCTCGCGGATTGAGATCATCACATCGCAGAATCTGTCCAGTTCTTCCTGTGCTTCAGACTCGGTTGGCTCTACCATCAGCGTACCTGCAACCGGGAACGATACGGTTGGCGCATGGAAACCATAGTCCATCAAACGCTTCGCAATATCTTCCACTTCTACGCCATACTTCTTGAACTCACGGCAATCCAGGATCATCTCGTGAGCGCAACGGCCTTTAGAACCAACGTACAGTACCGGGTAGTGCTTCTCTAAACGTGCCTTCATATAGTTGGCGTTCAGGATAGCAAACTTCGTAGCCTCTGTCAGGCCATCAGGACCCATCATGGCAATGTAGGCATAAGAAATAGGCAGGATAGATGCAGACCCCCAAGGCGCAGCCGACACCGCATGAATGGCATCTTTACGGCCAAGGTCAACTACAGCATGGCCAGGCAGGAACGGAGCCAGGTCTTTCACCACACCAATTGGGCCCATGCCAGGACCACCACCACCGTGTGGGATACAGAATGTCTTGTGCAGGTTCAGGTGGCAAACGTCAGCACCGATGTGTGCCGGCGAAGTTAAACCTACCTGAGCGTTCATGTTGGCACCATCCATGTAAACACGGCCGCCGTTGTCATGTATGATCTGGCAGATCTCAACGATTGACTCCTCATATACACCGTGTGTAGAAGGATAAGTCACCATTAAGCAAGACAGCTCATTTTTATATTGTTCTGCTTTCGCGCGCAGGTCAGCTACATCAATGTTACCTTTCTCATCGCACTTAACTATAACCACTTTCATGCCGGCCATAACTGCCGAAGCCGGGTTAGTACCGTGTGCAGAAGATGGGATAAGCGCAACTGTACGGTGATGATCGCCACGTGACTCGTGGTACGCACGGATAACCATCAAACCAGCGTACTCGCCTTGTGCACCAGAGTTTGGCTGCAATGATACGGCATCGAAACGGGTGATCTCGCAAAGCCATGCTTCCAGGTCTTTAAATATCTGCGCATAACCTTTTGTCTGGTCAGCTGGTGCAAACGGGTGTAATTGCCCGATTTCCGGCCACGTGATCGGAATCATCTCAGCGGTAGCATTCAGCTTCATGGTACAAGAGCCCAGCGAGATCATCGAGTGAACAAGAGAAATATCTTTGTTCTCCAGGTACTTCATGTAACGCAGTATCTCGTGCTCAGAGTGGTGCTTGTTAAACACTTCATGTGTCAGGTACTCGCTTGTGCGGATCAGTTTATCCGACCAGGTGATTTCAGTTTCTTCCGGTAGCGCATCTATCGTTAGCACATCCGCAGACTTACCAGCCACTTTTGCAAACACAGCAACTATTGCTTTTACATCGGCCAGGTTGGTGTTTTGATGAAGCGAGATACCAATGTTGTTCTCCCCGAAATAACGGAAGTTGATACCTGCAGCCTCAGCTTCCGTACGGATCGCATCTCTCAGTTCAGCACTTTCAACAGCGATCTTCAGCGTATCGAAATACTGCTCGTTCTGCTGCTCAAAACCTACGGCTTTCAAACCTTTCTCTAACTGTTGTGCAAGAGAGTGAGTATTTAAACCGATATACTTCAGACGGCGCGGGCCATGGTAAACGGCATACATACCGGCAATAACAGCCAGTAATACCTGTGCCGTACAGATGTTGGAAGTTGCTTTCTCACGACGGATGTGCTGCTCACGCGTCTGCAGGGCCATACGGTACGCTCTGTTACCTTCCGCATCTACCGAAATACCAATAATACGACCCGGAATTACGCGCTTAAAGGCATCTTTTGTAGCAAAGTAACCTGCGTGCGGACCACCAAAGCCCATTGGCACACCAAAACGCTGCGTAGTACCCACTACAGCGTCAGCACCCATCTCGCCCGGAGATGTTAACAACGTAAGCGAAAGGATATCAGCAGCAACAGCTACATAAGCATCGTTCTCATGCGCCTTTGCAATAAAGTCTGTATAATCGAAAATGGCGCCGTCGGCAGCAGGATACTGTACCAGGGCACCAAATAAGTTTTCGTCAGAGAAGTCAACTTCACGGTGATCGCCGATAACCAGCTCAATGCCGATTGGTGTAGCACGCGAAGTAAGTACGTCTATAGTTTGTGGCAGTACCAGGTCAGATACAAAGAAGCGGTTCGCGTTTTTGCGTGCTCCTTTACGCTGTGCATAGAACATTCCCATGGCCTCAGCAGCAGCAGTACCTTCATCCAGCAACGATGCGTTGGCAATCTCCATGCCGGTCAGGTCCATCACCATGGTCTGGTAATTGATCAAAGCCTCCAGGCGGCCTTGTGCAATTTCGGCCTGGTATGGTGTGTAAGCTGTGTACCAACCCGGGTTCTCCATAATATTACGGAGTATAACCGGGGGCATGATCGTATCATTATAGCCTAAGCCAATGTACGACTTGTATATTTTGTTCTGCTTCGCGATCTGCGAGAACTGGTTCAGAAACTCTGTCTCCGTCAGGGCTGCTGGCAGGTTCAAAGGTCTTTTCAGGCGAATGGCGGCCGGTACGGTCTCCTCAATCAGCTGGTCCAGCGAGTCTACCCCGATGGTTTGCAGCATGTCCTGCATCTGCTCTTTGTCGGGGCCGTTGTGGCGCTCCTTAAACACGTCTGCAGGTTTGGTTTTAAATATCATATCGATGAAATATTGATTGGGAAATTGGGTTAATTTTTTTCTTGGTAACTAAGGGGCACTAAGCTCCTCATGATTTTCCACAAAAGTAACAGTATTTGTTTTTATATTGAACCACGAAAAGTAAATACTTAACGCCTTTGCCGGGTGCAGCTTATACATATAATTATAGTGTAGCTGTAACTGTTAAACACAATATCCGGCCGCTTGTTTAGTGCTTGCCCTGTAGGGGCATGGCTATAGTTTCAAACATCAGAAATCCAAGAACAATTCATGAATCTGCACATGACCAAGGTTAAAGTAGGTATTATTAAAGAAGGAAAGGTGCCTGTAGATAAGCGGGTGCCGCTAACACCAAAAAAATGCGAAGAAGCTACCCAGGAATTTCCTGACCTTGAAGTGCTGGTGCAGCCAAGCGAAGTAAGATGTTTTTCGGATGAAGAATATAAAGAGCTGGGGATACCGCTGCAGCAGGACCTGAGTAATTGTGATGTGCTGATGGGCGTGAAAGAAGTGCCTGTAGACCAACTGATCCCAAACAAGACTTATTTCTTCTTTTCGCATACTATAAAAAAGCAACCGCACAATGCCAAACTGCTGCGCGCGGTACTCGACAAAAAAATCACATTAATAGACTATGAGCTGCTAACCGATAACGAAGGCCACCGTGTAGTTGCTTTTGGCCGGTACGCCGGTATAGTTGGCGCTTATAATGGTATTCTCACCTATGGCAAAAAGCACAACCTTTTCGACCTGAAGCCTGCCTACCTGTGCCACGACATGGATGATATGCGGGAAGAGTTCTTTAAGGTAAAACTGCCTGCCATTAAAATTGCGGTAACCGGTGGCGGACGCGTAGCAGGCGGCGCCATGGAAGTGCTGGATGAAATGGGAATCCGTAAAGTAAGTGTCTTCGACTATTTATATAAGCAATTCACAGAGCCAGTGTATGCCCAGTTGCACTCGGGCGACTATAACAGAAGGCCTGATGTGGAAGTATGGGACTCTCCTGACTTTTATGCCCACCCGGAACTATACGAAAGCACCTTCCGCAAATTTACCCGCGTAACCGATCTGCTCCTGGCCTGTGCCTACTGGAACCCGCAGGCGCCTAAGCTGTTCTCGGAAGAAGACATCCGCCAACCCGATTTCAAAATAGATACTATAGCCGACATTACCTGCGATGTAGATGGCTCTATACCTACCACCAAGCGCGCCACCACTATACCAGACCCGGTTTACGACTATAACCCAACAACAGGAGAATTAGAGGCTGCCTATAGTTCTGAAAGCAACATAACGGTAATGGCTGTTGACAACCTGCCATGCGAACTGCCCCGCAACGCCTCTCGCGACTTCGGTCGAAATATCATAGACTATGTGTTTCCGCAGTTCTTTAACAACGATGAAGGTGGTATGCTGGCCAGAGCAACTATAGCCAAGGATGGCGAGCTGACCGAGAAATATAAGTACCTGCAGGAGTATGCGGATAGTGCGGTTGTTAATAAAGAGCAAGTGTAATATTATAAATCATTAACTATAAACAAAAGCTCCGAGCCTGCCTCCGGAGCTTTTGCTGTTTTAAGGAAGCAGTATAGGCATCCTATAGATGGTATTTATAAAGAGCATACTATATAATATGATAGTAACTGAAGAGAGTCAGGTTAGAATTGTAGTGTATGAAAAGCTTTTAAAATAATCCGGCTTATTTCCAGCCACTTAAGGGAGCGGGAAGGAAAACTTTACAGGCCGGGTTTGCAAAACGGCAAAAGGTTGCTACTTTTGCCTCCCCGTTCAGCAGGAAGGGCAAGGAAAGTGA
>NZ_JACKZC010000014.1 GCF_014212495.1 Pontibacter sp. Tf4 | reverse complement strand
ACAAAGCCGGGTTAGAAGGCATGGGCGAAAAGGCTATAGGTGCGCCATCCAACCGGAACGATGCGGCCTGCGCCGTAGGGATGACCACGTTGATGAAGTGCTCGTGGATGTTGACCAGGGATTTGGAGGTGATCGTCGCTTCTGTTACCCCCTGTTCTACCGGTGCCAGCATCACGGTTTCCGGCTCCCCTTTTGTCTCATCCCAGTCGCGGTGAAAGTACTGCGCAACAGCAATGGGCTTATCGGCCACAATGTGGCAGGCCGTTTCGCTGTCGAACTGGATAAACTCCCCCGCCCCGATGGTGACCGGGGCTGCGTTGTTGATGCTGACCTTGGTGTTGCAGTAGGCGGCCACTACTTTGTAGGTATGGCGGACTCCACTGTTCATTAGGGGTGCTGATACGTATTCCTGGCCCCACAGCCGTACCGGGAAAAGCTGCTGGTGATAGCTGTCTACTTGCCGGATGGGAGTCCGATTAGGTGACATGTTGCGGGAGTTTGCGAACACAGCAATCCTTTTCCGGCCATGCTTGCCGTCGCTGATGGACCTGACCTTGCTGCCTGTGGCGTCTACCTCCCCGGAATGCATGGTATACCTGTCTCCTGCCATCATACGAAGTGTGAAAGGCTGATGGGCAGGCAGATTTAGGTCATTACTGAAAGTTGCTGTTACCTCTACCAGGGTGTTGTCTTCCACCGCCAGTATTTCATAAGAGCCACCAGAGGCCCCGGGATACTGGTAACGAAGCTCCTGGTTTAGGGTAAAATACTCATAGCCTAATATGGCCGTAGGATAAAGCTGCGTTGCATGTTTTCGATACTCTTCGGAAGGTATACTTATCAGTAATTCAACGGGCTTTTCTGATGTTACGTGAACCCCCTCGTTATGAATACTCCCTGAAGTGCCACCTCCATAGAAATAAGTCATCAGAAAAGCTTTGGTTTCCCCTGCAGCTACAGAAAACCGGGTGACATGGCCTGTAGCCGGCAGTTCTACCTTAACGGTAGTAGCATACGCTGATGAAACATAAAGCGTAGGGCCGTCTGTATTTGATTCGCTACGACAGATAAACCAGAAGTCGGTGCCGGTTAAATAGGGCTGCTGCGCAACGGCAAGGTATGGCAGCAGAAACAGGATAAGGTTCAGCAGGTACCCTTTCCTGGTCACGGCAGCGCCCAAGAAACGGGTAGAGGGCAATAAGTTGGTTTTCAAGGCTAAAAATTGATTCTTTGGATATACAATTATCCAAATATATTTAATGTTAGCAATTTATGGTTGGCTTGTATTAAATGTAGTTAGGTATAACTAAAATCAGGAAGGAGTTACAACCTCAAACTATACAGCTATAAAATCTTCATCAGTAGTTCTTTTTGGCCTCTACCGGGTACACGCTACAGAAGACCTACTACTCGGAAGTGCTTATGGCTTGTATAACTATAGTAGCTATAGTTTAAGGCTTCAGCAAAAGGCACCAATTTCTTTACCAACTTCTCATTAAAAAATTACTCAACAGATTTGTTACCTGTCACGTAACAAGTTATAATTGCAGCATGATTGTCAGTTTCAAGCATAAGGGTCTGGAGCGCTTCTTCCTGAAAGGTGATGGCTCTAAGTTACAGCACGCACACTTGGGTAAGATCCGTCTGATCCTGGCAGCACTTCATGCTGCCATCACTGTGCAGGATGTGAATGTACCGGGTTGGGATTTACACCCACTAAAGGGCAACCTGAAGGACCACTGGTCAGTGAAAGTAAATGGAAACTGGCGTATCACTTTCCGCTTTATAGGCGACAAGGTAGAAGTACTTGATGTAAACTACCAGGATTATCATTAACCAGATCAGCAAATAATAAAAGTACATATTATGCTCATGTTCAATCCCCCACATGCTGGGCAAATCCTTCGGGAGTATGTAAGCGGCACAGGAAAATCAGTTACAGAAATTGCGTTGAGCTTAGAGATAAGCCGAAAGAACCTGTCTATGATCTTAAATGAACATGCCGGTATCAGCGCAGAGATGGCCTGGAAACTGTCTGCGGCCTTTGGCACCAGTCCTGAGTTTTGGCTTAACTTCCAGAAAAATTATGACCTATGGCAGGCGAAGGAAAAAGTAGATGTATCCAGGATTAAAAACTTGCTTAACACAGCTGCTTAACGACTCTTACACGTAGAAGCAGGCACTGAATTATTTCTCCCAATCAAACAGTACCATCTAGGATGGTAAGCTTATGCCCAATTCTTAAAAAACAAAGCGGTGAATACCTTATCCATTCACCGCAAAACTGCGGAGAATAAAAAACTATAGCTCCGAGGCTCACAGGAATAAAAAAGGACGCCCTGTTCAGGAGCGTCCCTTTTTATAGTTTGCTATAGTTGTGTTACTCGTTGTACACCACATGCAGCACTGTTTGCCCAACTGCCTTTAAGGTTTTCGGGCTGATGATGGCCATGCTGTCGGAATGGCGGTGATGGTAATCGCCGAAGAAGTCACCGTCTATGCTGCTCATGTTATACTCAATGATGTCGATCATCGGGATCTTGGCAATTGCGTTAATATAGGCGTGGTCGTCGGTAATTCCCGGGGCGTTTACGTATTTAAAGTAATCAGGATAACCCAGTTGGTTGCCGGCTTTCCATACTTTGTCTACCACGTTTTTGGCGTATTGCATTGATGTTCCTTCGCGGGCGAAACGGGCATTTTGTGCACCTACCATATCCAGCAGAATGCCGTACTTGGCCTTATAGTTTGGCTTGTGCATGTTGCGGCTCCAGTACTGCGAACCAAGGCACCAAGTATCGTCCTGGTAAGGCAGGTCGCTGTTATCCGGCTGGCCATAGTCTTCGCCATCAAAAAAGAACAGGTCTACGCCTACTCCTGGTTTCTGCTGCGCTTCGTTTATAGTTCGGGCAATCTCCAAAAGTACCGCTACGCCGCTCCCCCCATCGTTTGCGCCATCTATCGGCTTATTCTGGTTGTTGGTGTCTTTATCGGCAAAAGGGCGTGTATCCCAGTGGGCGGCCAGCATCACGCGGGTGCCGGCTTCCGGGTTATACGACGCGATGATGTTGCGTAAATTCAGCATAGTACCATCAAATGCACGCATTTGGAACTCCTGCACCTGCACATCAGCGCCATATTCTTTTAACTTGGCAATGATCCAGTCGCCGGTTGCTTTATGTGCCTGTGTATTGGGCACACGCGGACCGAACGCTACCTGCTTTGCCACAAATTTGTAAGCCGAATCGGCATTAAAATCCGGTGCCTGCACGCCGGTTGGTTCAGCAGCCTCATCTGCAGCTACGGTGCTCTGTTCCGCACCGCCTTTTTCAGCCGAGTCGCAACTATAGAGTGCCAGTGCGCTGCCCAAAACTATAGTTAACAGGTTCAATTTATTCTTCATAAGCCCAGTCGATACCGGTTTTTAAATCTTTAATTACAATGCCCTGCTTCTTCAGTTCCGCCCGGATAGCATCTACTTTATCGTATGCCTTGGATTCCTTGGCCTCTTTGTAGAACTGCAGTACCAGGTGCAGCATTTCCTCCTGGTCGCCGAGCGGTTCTTCTTTCAGGCCCAGTATATCCAGCACCAGCGTGTTGTAAGCTTCCCGCACCGTATCAAATGTTCCTCGTGTGAGACTTCCGATCTGTAGCTGCCCTAAGAACAGGCTGTTGATCTTTTTAAGCAGATTGAACAGCGACGCTATAGTTCGGGCCGTGTTCATGTCATCGTTCAGGCCACGGAAGCAGTCTTCGGTCAGTTTCAGCAGTTCTTCGTTCAGTTTCTCGTCTGGCGCAGCAGCTTCTTCCGGGTATTGCAGTTTGGCCAGCACACGCAGGCCGTTCATCAGTTTGGTGTAGCCTTTGCGTGCTGCCTGCAGGGCCTCGTTACTGAAATCAAGCGTACTTCTATAGTGTGCCTGCAGTATAAAAAAGCGCACCGTCATAGGTGTATAGGCCTGCTCCAGCATCTGGTGGTTGCCACTGAACAGCTCGCTCAGGTTTATAAAGTTACCCAGCGATTTGCCCATCTTCTGCCCGTTCACCGTGATCATGTTGTTATGCACCCAGTATTTGGCGCCGTCGCTGTGGTCGCAGCTGGCCTGGTTCTGCGCTATTTCGCATTCGTGGTGCGGGAACATCAGGTCAAGTCCGCCACCGTGTATATCAAAAGTGGTACCTAAGTATTTGCGACTCATGGCCGAGCATTCCAAATGCCACCCCGGGAAGCCGTCGCTCCACGGCGAAGGCCAGCGCATGATGTGCGACGGCGATGCTTTTTTCCAGAGGGCAAAGTCCAGCGGAGAGCGTTTTTCTTCCTGCCCCTCCAGCTCACGGGTATTGGCCATCAGGTCCTCTACAATCCTGCCCGAGAGCTTGCCATAGTTATGATCTTTGTTATAAGCCGGCACATCAAAATACACCGACCCGTTCACTTCATAGGCAAAGCCATTGTCCAGTATCTCCTTTATCATCTCTATCTGCTCGATGATGTGGCCTGACGCGCGCGGCTCAATGTCCGGCGGCAAGGTATTCAGCTTTTCGAGGTCGCGGTGGTAGATGTTGGTGTAATGCTGCACCACTTCCATCGGCTCTATCTGCTGTGCTTTGGCTATTTTCTGGATCTTGTCTTCTCCTTCGTCGGCATCGTTCTGCAGGTGGCCTACGTCGGTAATGTTGCGCACAAAGCGTACTTTATACTTCAGGTATTTCAGGTAACGATACAGCACATCGAAGGTAACCGCGCTGCGGGCGTGGCCTAAGTGCGGCTCGCCGTAAACCGTTGGCCCGCACAGGTACATGCCCACAAACGGAGCGTGCAGCGGTTCAAATATTTCCTTCTTGCGCGTAAGCGTATTATACAGGTTCAGTTTCTGTTGCATAGTATAAGTATAGGCACCAGCAGCGCCGCACTTTATAGTTTAGTCAGCCTGTTGCGGCCGGTCAATTATCGTTCAAAATTAATAAGATTGCCTGCTAAGTCCTAACGCTGCGCAGCTTCCAGCACATACTTTGCCGAAATCGGGAAGTGATCGGAAAGCCCCATTTCGTAATGCGTTTCGAAATCCACGGCTTGCAGGCCCTCGCTGTAAAACTGGTTATCAATGCGCAGAAAAGGCAGCGGACCATTATACGTTGCGCCCACGCCAGAGCCGGCTACTACAAAAGCGTTCTGCAGATTACGGGCAAGCACACTATAGGTATAGCTGGTCGGTATGTCGTTCAGGTCGCCGCAAACTATAACCGGGTGTGGCGATTCCTTTATGTGCTCCAGCAATTTCTCGGCCTGGTGGCTGCGGGCTACAAAGCCTTTTTTCAGGCGCCGGGCCAGGTTGCGGCCTTCCTTTTTAAAGCTCGCTTCATCGCCTATAGCCGAGTAAGTATTTTCAATGTCCTGCGACTTGATGCTCATGGATTGCAGGTGCGCCGTGTAAACCCGTACTGTATCGCCTTTCACTTTGATATCGGCCCAGATGGCACGGTTGTGGTTCGATTCGCCAAAACGGATCACGCCCTTATCAACTATAGGATAACGCGAAAAGATAACTATACCAATATCGGCTTTATTGCGATCGACGTACGAAACTGAAAAATAGCGGTACTTATCGTAGCGGTTGCCGATGCGGCTGATGGTGTTGTAGGTGTTGGAGCCACGGTTGCTGTAAAACTCCTGCAGGCAGTACACGTCGGCGGGATGCGTGGCTACCCAGTCTACCATTTCGCTGGAAGCTTCGCGCTGCGTGCCGTCGGTATCGGTGTAGGCATTGAACACATGCACGTTGTAGCTCAGCACCTGCAGTGTTTTAGCCCCATCGGGCACTTTGGCATCGCCAAAATTGAAAGCCATTAAGCGGTTATAGTAGCCCCAGCCCAGTATGATCACCAGCAGCGGCAACACCAGGAACCATGAGCGCTTTATCAGCCAGTATACTAAAAAAAGCAGGTTAAGCAGCAACGCTCCCGGCAACGACAGGGCAACGAACCCGGCAGGCCAGAACTCATGTGGCGGCACACGCAGGCACAGCACACCCAGCAGCACCCAGAACACTACCAGAATGTTAAGGATGAGCCAAACTCTGCGCCGTATTTTACTGAATGTACCAGGCATAAAACAAACATACAAAGAAACCCTTGATGTATGCTATGCCCGCTACAGAAAATGCAGCAGCAATTTTATTATTACCTTTGCCATCAGAACTATAAGTTAAGCCGTACTGTTACATACAGGCACTTATTCCGTCTGCTCTCACGCCCTGCTACAGAAAACAGCTGCACAACTTACTCAGAAACTATAAATTAATATAGCCGTTAGGGGTGCATATTGTATATATAATGTTTTTGTAGTAAATTTGTGAAATTATTTCCGAGGAGATGAGGGGACACGAAGTCCCCTTCTTTATTTGTTATACTTTAAACAATGGCACTAAGCGCAACAACCATACGCGAGATGGCGGAAGCAAGTCTTCCAGACAGCGACCTGTTTATAGTAGATGTGGCCGTGTCGGACTCGGCAGTGAGACCCAAGATTACGGTACTGGCCGATGGCGAGCAGGGCATTACAATTGACCAGTGCGCAACTATAAGCCGCCGCATAAACGCTAAAATAGCAGAGACCTTTGGCGAGGAGCTGTCTTACGTACTGGAAGTAAGCTCGCCGGGCGTAGATTTTCCGCTTACCCAGCCAAAACAGTTTATGCGCAATGTGGGCCGCAACCTGAAACTGAAACTACAGGACGGCACCGAAGTAACCGGCAAGCTGGACGAAGTGACCGAAACCGGCTTAAACCTGACACAAGAAATAAAACTAAAAGGCAAAAAGGCAACGTATGAGCCTGTGCAAATACCTTTCGGGGAGATTGTAAAAGCAAATGTTGTAATATCATTTAAATAAAAAGATAATGAACAGTTCAGTCCTGATCGAGTCGTTCGCTGAATTTGCGAAATTCAAGAACATAGACCGCCCGACCATGATGCGTATACTTGAAGACGTATTCCGCACCATGATCCGTAAAAAGTGGGGCACCGACGAGAACTTTGACATCATCCTGAACGTGGAGAAAGGTGACCTGGAGATCTGGCGTAACCGCGAGATCGTGGACGACAACTCTGAGGACATCTGGGATCATGATAAGATCGCCTTATCGGATGCACGCAAGATAGAACCTGACTTTGAGGTGGGTGAAGAAGTATCGGAAGAGATACAACTGGAGGACTTTGGACGCCGCGCCGTACTTACTGCCCGCCAGACACTGATCCAGCGCATCAAGGACATGGAGAAGGAACTGCTGTTCCAGAAGTATAAAGACCTGGTAGGTGAGATCATCTCCGGGGAAGTATACCAGGTTTGGAACCGCGAGGTGTTGCTGCTGGATCAGGAAGAGAACGAACTGCTGATACCGAAAGGCGAGCAGATACCAAAAGACCGTTACCGCAAAGGCGATGTAGTGCGTGCTGTTGTTCAGCGCGTTGAGATCGTAAACGGTAATCCGAAAATCATACTTTCACGTACATCTCCAACGTTCCTGGAGCGTTTGTTCGAGAACGAAGTACCGGAGATCTATGATGGCCTGATCGCTATTAAAAAAATAGTGCGTGAGCCGGGCGAGCGTGCCAAGGTAGCCGTAGAATCTTTCGACGACCGCATTGACCCGGTAGGTGCCTGCGTAGGTATGAAAGGTTCACGTATACACAGCATCGTACGCGAACTGGAGAACGAGAACATCGACGTAATTAACTATACCGATAACCTGGAACTATACATCCAGCGTGCGCTTAGCCCGGCTAAGATCACCAGCATGAAAATAGACCAGGAGAATGGCAGAGTATCTGTGTTCCTGAAACCAGACCAGGTATCGCTTGCAATTGGTAAAGGTGGCCAGAACATTAAGCTTGCCAGCCGCCTGGTAGATATGGAGATCGACGTGTTCAGAGAGTCTGAAGTATACGAAGAAGACATCAGCCTGGAAGAATTTACGGATGAGATCGAAGACTGGGTAATTGCAGAATTGCGCCGCATCGGTCTGGATACAGCCAAGAGTGTACTGGCCGTGAGCAAGGAAGACCTGCTGCGCCGTACCGAGCTGGAAGAAGAAACCATCGACGACGTGCTGGCCATCCTGCGCGAAGAGTTGGAAGAAGAAGACAATCAATAGTTGTAGGTTGTGCCCTATTCGTATAATTTTGAAAGAAATTACCGAAGGCACACCATCCCTTACCGGGTGTAAGGGCAACGGATAATTAACAATAAGAATAAAGACAGCATATTAGAACAAAATGGCAGAAGAACAAACAAGGAGGCTTAAACAGGTTGCGACTACGTTGAACATTGGTACATCTACCATTGTGGACTACCTCTCTGCTAAAGGTTTTGACGTGGAAAACAGACCCACTACCAAAATCACGGCAGAGCAGTTCAATATGCTGGCTAAAGAATTCGCATCCTCTATGCAGGATAAAATAGAGGCTGAAGAACTCAACATTGGTAAAAAGCCGCAGACCAACCAGGTAGTGGACACAGATGTGCACCACCACGAGGTTAAAAAGCCGGCAGAGCCAGAACAAGAGATCTTTATAAAAACGGTACACCAGCCGAAAGCAGAAGCGGCCGAGCCAAAAGCTCCTGAAGCGCCGGCTCCAACGCCAGCCCCTGCCCCTGCACCGGCTCCGGAACCTAAGTTGCCAGGCATAAAAGTGTTAGGCAAAATAGACCTGGATGCCAAAGGCAACCCGATACCGAAGCAAGCGCCAAAGCCGGCACCTGCACCTGAAAAACCTGCTCCGGAAGTTGAAAAACCGGTTGCAGAAAAGCCAGTGGCAGAAAAACCTGCTCCGGCGCCTGCACCAGAGGCACCTGCTGCTAAACCGGCAGAAACGCCTGCTGCAGCAGAAAAACCAGCTACGCCTGCGCCAGCGCAACCGGCAGCACCTGTAGCTGAAAAACCTGCTGCTCCCGCAGCTCCGGCTACCCCGGCAAAGCCAACCGAACAGGCAGCTCCGGCTGCTGCTGCGGCGGCACCTGCCACTCCTTCAGAACAAGATACAGAAGCAATAGAAACAATTACAGCAAAAGCCGACCAGTTAAAAGGCCTTACTGTACTGGGCAAGATCGAATTACCAGACAGCTCACGCAGAAAAGGCACCAAACCGGTAGCTTCCTCAGACGACAGGAAGAACGGCAAGAAGAAAAAGCGCAAGCGCATTATAGTACCTACTGAAGGTGGTGGTCAGCAACCCGGACAACAGCAAGGCGGCGGACAAGGACAAGGACAAGGCCAGCGCCCTGCCGGAGGTCCGCAGCAAGGTGGCGGTCGCCCGCATGGTGGAGCACCACAGGGCCAGCGCCCGGGCGGTGGCAAAAACCAGCAACGCGGTACCTTTACTCCTCGCCCTGAAAAAGCAGAAGTATCTGACAAGGAAATTCAGGAGCAGATTAAAGCCACACTTGCCAAACTTAGTGGTGGCAAAGGTGGTGGCGGTAACCGCGCCAAATATCGTCGTGAGAAACGTTCGGCTATTGCGGATGCAACAGAAGAGCGCCGCATGATGGAAGCCGCAGAGTCCAAGACACTGCGCGTAACCGAATTCGTGTCGGCAAACGACCTGGCAGCCCTGATGGACGTGAGCGTGAACGACGTGATCAAGGTATGTATGCAGCTGGGCATGTTCGTTTCGATCAACCAGCGTCTGGATGCAGAAGCGATCACGATCATTGCAGATGAGTTCGGTTACAACATCGAGTTCATTACAAGCGAAGACGAACAGGCACTGGAAACGATAAGCGAAGAGGATGAGGACAGCCTGGAAGAACGTGCACCGATCGTAACGATCATGGGTCACGTTGACCACGGTAAAACATCCCTGCTTGACTACATCCGTAACGCAAACGTAACAGCCGGTGAGGCCGGTGGTATTACCCAGCACATTGGTGCATATAAGGTAAAAACCGAAAGTGGCCGTACTGTTACGTTCCTGGATACGCCTGGTCACGAAGCCTTTACAGCGATGCGTGCCCGTGGTGCCAAAGTAACGGACGTGGTAATTATAGTTGTAGCCGCTGACGACTCGGTGATGCCGCAGACAAAAGAAGCGATCAACCACGCGCAGGCAGCAGGCTCCCCAATTATTATTGCACTTAACAAAATAGATAAGCCACAGGCTAACCCGGATAAAGTTCGTGAAGAGCTTGCTCAGATGAACATCCTGGTAGAAGAATGGGGTGGTAAATACCAGTCGCAGGAAGTATCGGCCAAAACCGGCCAGGGTATAAACGACCTGTTGGAAAAGGTATTGCTGGAAGCCGAATTACTGGAACTGAGAGCAAACCCGAACAGAAATGCAGTAGGTACAGTAATTGAAGCAGCCCTGGACAAAGGCCGTGGTTATGTAGCTACCGTACTGGTACAAACTGGTACACTGCGCGTTGGCGATGTGGTACTGGCAGGCTCGCACTACGGTAGAGTTAAAGCCATGACCGATCACCGTGGCCGTAAAATGAAAGAAGCAGGTCCGTCTACCCCGGTTCAGTTACTGGGTCTGGATGGCGCACCGCAGGCCGGTGATAAGTTTGTAGTGATGGAATCGGAGCGCGAGGCCCGTGAAATTGCTTCGAGCAGAGCACAGGTACAGCGTGAGCAGAGCTTACGTACACGTAAGCACATTACCCTGGATGAGATCGGACGTCGTCTGGCGATCGGTACATTCAAAGAGCTTAACGTGATCGTGAAAGGTGACGTGGACGGATCGGTAGAAGCACTTTCTGACTCATTACTGAAACTATCTACACCGGAGGTGCAGGTAAGCATCATTAACAAAGGTGTGGGTGCTATTTCTGAGTCTGACGTGTTGCTGGCATCTGCCTCTGATGCGATCATCATTGGTTTCCAGGTACGTCCGTCGCAGAACGCACGCAGGCTGGCCGAGCAGGAACAGATTGATGTGCGCCTGTACTCGATCATCTACGATGCGATAAACGAAGTGAAGGATGCCATGGAAGGTATGCTTGCTCCTACCCTGAAAGAAGAGATCACTGGTAACGCCGAAGTACGCGATGTGTTCAAGATCACGAAGGTGGGTACTATTGCAGGTTGTATGGTGACAGATGGCACTATCCAGCGTAATGCCAAGGTACGCCTGGTACGCGATGGTATTGTAGTACACGATGGCGAGATCCTGGCACTGAAACGCTTCAAAGATGATGTTTCAGAAGTAAGACAGGGCTACGAATGTGGTATCAGCCTGAGAAACTACAACGACATACAGGTTGGCGACGTGATAGAAGCTTATGTAGAAAAAGAAGTGAAGCGTACTCTATAGTTCAGCTTCAGAGAATAAACAGAAAAGCCACTGAGAGATCAGTGGCTTTTCTGTTTATAACTATAAATAAAAAATTAACGTCTGTTGCGGGCTAACTGCCGTTTGTCGCGGCGGTGCTTTTTGTGCATCTCCTTTTCCTTTTTAAGGATCTCTTTCATCTTTTTGCTGTTCTTGATGCGCTTCTTGTCAAAAACGGATTTGCGGCCGCCTTTCTTTTCGTAAGCGTTAAAGCGTTTATCCAGTCCCTCTGCCCGCTGCCCTACTTCGTCGGCGGCAGCGCCACGGGGAGCGGTTTTGGCAGTGCCCCAGAATTCGTCCTTGGTCGAGCTCATGGTGTTGGGTGCCGTTTGTGCCGAAACCTCCGAAAAGGCCAGCATAAACCCAAGGCTAAAGAAGGTGAGCAGTAGTTTCTTCATGGGTACAAATTGATAGTATCAGTAAATATAACGGAGTAAAATCTAAAACAGGTATATAACAGCCTGTTTAACAGTAAAAAAACTATAGAAGTTCGCCTAATCGAATTTATAGGACAGGCCAATGCCCAGGCTTTCTTTTAGCTGCAGGCGCGGCTGCCGTATATCGGAGCCATCGTCGTTCTGGCCAGTCTTTATCAGGATGTCGTCGTCGTAAACCATGTGCAGGAAAATGCTGGCCGACAGGAAGCTGTTCACTTTCAGGTCTACCTGGTTTTCCCAGTTCATGTCAATATTTTTAGGATTGTGCAGGTAATTCGAAAAAAGATCGAGCTTGGACTGAAGTACCACATTTTTCAGTACCTCGTTTTTGTAGCGTACATTCACAAAACCACCAAACTCTTTTCTGAAGTTCTGACCAGTACCGGGAATCGGGTTGCCTAAGGCGTCTTTTTCAGCTGCTTCTACCCCAAACGCACCGGCATCGGCCAGTTTCTGATCGTGCACAATGGTAAACTTACCGGTAACCGGCGAGATAAAAACCGATAGTTTATCGTTCGGCTTATAGTCCATACCCAAGGAAGCCAACACCGAAGCCGGCGACAGGAAATTAGACAGAAGTGTATCGCGGGAGACTGTATAGGTAGGCGTTAACTGGCTCCGGAAATTAACCTGTGCCGAGTAAAACCAATCCGAGGTGGCCTGTCTGCCATACTTTATGTTCAGTTCCAGCCGGTCGTCGCTCTTCCGGATGCGCTGGTTCTGCAGTTTTATAGTTCCGTAGGTAAGGCCCAGCGTGTTGTTCCAGGTGTTCTTTCCTTTTTTATAGTTCCCGAACACATTGGCGATGCCCAGTACCGATAAGGAGCTCTGGCCGCCAGCAGCCCAGTTACTTAAACTTACCTGGCTGAAATTTATAGTTCCGGTGCCGCCAAAGTCCCAGTCCTCGCGGGCGGTTTCAAGTGAGTCGGTCAGGGTGTCCTGAGCAAAAACTGGTTGCAGGCTAACTATAGCTATCAGTAATCCTGCTACCAGGTAACGTAGAATTTTAAGCATAAGATAAGGGTGTTACGGTAGCTGCCTCAGGCGCCGGGACGGTTCTTCAGAATATCCCGGATCTCTGTGAGCAGCACTTCTTCTTTATTTACAGGTGGTGCAGGGGCAGCAGCTTCTTTTTCGCGCAGCCGGTTAATTGTGCGCACCAGCAAAAAAATAGCAAAGGCGATGATCAGGAAATTGAACACCGACTGCAGAAACATGCCATAGTTGATAGAAACTGCCGGCGCAACTATAGCTCCGTTCTCCACTACGGCATCTTTCAGCACCAGTTTCAGGCTGCTGAAATCTACCTGGCTGATAAGCAACCCCAGCGGTGGCATGATAATATCATCTACCAGTGATTTTGTGATCCCGCCAAACGCAGCGCCAATTACTACACCCACAGCCAGATCAATGACATTGCCCTTGACGGCAAACTTCTTGAATTCTGTTAAAAAGCCCATCGTACCAATAGTTCATCGTTTATCAGAACTTAAATATATAAAAATTTGCTATATAACATGGTTGGCATAAACAGCTAAACTATAGCGGGCCGCTGCACAACACCGTATAATTAAATCAAATCACTATATTTGTGGTTTAAACAAAGAAATTACAGAGAGCTGAAAATAACCTATGGCTACGTACGAAAACCTGTTGCTGAACTTACAAAATGGCATCCTGACGATAACTATAAACAGAGCCGACAAGCTGAATGCGCTGAACATTGACACAGTGCGCGAGATAAAAGCAGCGATGCAGCAAGTATATGACGACGCAACTATAAAAGGCGTGATCATAACCGGTGCAGGGCAGAAAGCTTTTGTAGCCGGTGCCGATATTGCCGAAATTGCGGAGCTGAGCGAAGTAAACGCACGCAGCTTTGCCGAGCGTGGTCAGGAAATCTTCAGCATGATAGAGGACTGCAACAAACCTGTGATTGCAGCCATAAACGGTTTTGCCCTGGGCGGCGGTTGCGAACTGGCCATGGCCTGCCACATGCGCGTAGCTACACCAAATGCAAAATTCGGACAGCCGGAAGTTAACCTGGGTCTGATACCGGGTTACGGCGGCACGCAGCGCTTACCATTGCTGATTGGCAGAGGCAAAGCCCTGGAACTGATGCTGACCGGCGACATGATAGGTGCCGACGAAGCCAAAGCGCTTGGCCTGGTAAACCACGTGGTAGCACCGGACGAATTGTTCACTACCTGCGAAACTATCCTTCAGAAAATAATGGGCAAAGCGCCGCTGGCTATCGGGCTGGTAATTGAGTGCGTAAATGCCGTGTTCGACAAAGAAGAGAACGGTTACCAGACCGAAGCAAACTCGTTTGCCCGCTGCTGCGCCTCCGAAGACTTTGTAGAAGGAACCAACGCCTTTCTTGAAAAACGCAAACCTGCCTTTAAAGGCCTATAGTTTAACCTAAGTCCCCGACCTTAGATAGTAAGATGAGTATAGCCAAGAAACTGGTCGGGCAGACTGCTGCCTATGGGTTAAGCAGTATAGTTGGCCGCATGCTCAACTATTTGCTGGTGCCCGTTTACACCGATGCTTTCCTGCCTCCGGAATTCGGTGTAATGTCGTACCTGTATGCGTTTGTTGGCTTTTTTAACGTGCTGTATACCTATGGCATGGAGACCGCTTTTTTCAGGTTTGCCAACAAGCCCGGTGCCGACCAGCACAAACTATACAACCAGGTCCTGAGCATTATCCTGAGCACCAGTGTGTTGCTTTCGGGTATTATTATGCTGCTCTCGGGCCACATTGCCGACTATAAGGATTACACGGCACAGGAACAGAACTATATTATATGGCTGGCTGCCATCCTGGCCATTGATGCTATAGTTGCCATACCGTTTGCCTGGCTCCGGTTGCAGAACAAAGCTGTGAAGTTTGCCTCCATCAAAATGGCGAATATTGTGATCACGGTGCTGGCTAACCTCTTCTTCCTGTGGTTCTGTCGCGAAATTTACAATGGCACTTTTCTGCAGGGCCTGCGCCCGTTTGTAACTATAGTTTACAACCCCGACTTCGGTATCGGCTACATTTTTCTTATTAACCTGGTAGCCAACGCGCTGCTGATCCCGATGCTGTGGAAAGAACTTCGCATTTTCAGGTTTGAGCTGAACCCAGATGTACTGCGCCCGATGCTGGTGTATGCTTACCCCCTGATGCTGATGGGCATGGCAGGCATGGTAAACGAAATGATAGACCGGATTCTGCTGGAAGACTGGTTGCCCGAAGGCCTTTACCCTGAGCATAGCAACAAGGCTATAGTTGGTATTTACAGTGCCTGTTACAAACTATCTATCTTTATGACGTTGGTGATACAGGCCTTCCGGTATGCAGCTGAGCCATTCTTTTTTTCGCAGGCAGAAGACAAGAACTCGCCGCAGACCTTTGCCCTTATCATGAAGTGGTTTGTGATTGCCTGTGCCTTTATATTCCTGTTCATTTCTGTTTTCCGCGACGATTTCGGTTACATTTTCCTACGAAAACCAGAGTACCGCGAAGGCCTGATGGTGGTGCCGGTACTGCTACTGGCAAACTTGTTTCTGGGCGTATATTATAACTTGTCGGTGTGGTTTAAGCTTACCGATAAAACAAAGTATGGTACTTACATCAGCTTTGGCGGCGCTTTTGTAACTATAGCCGGCAACCTTTTGCTGATACCTGTGTTGGGTTATATGGGCTCGGCTATTGCTACGCTGGTATGTTACTTCAGCATGGCGCTGGCCAGCTACCTGTTGGGCAACAAACATTACCCTATTCCTTACCCTGTTAAAACTATAGCCGGCTACATACTGCTGGCTGCTGTCTTGGTATGGGTAACTATAGTTATTGATATCGAAAACTGGTGGGTGCGCCACGCCTTTAACCTGGCTGTATGCCTTGCTTTTGCAGCTATCGTCTGGTTATTCGAGCGCAAGCGCCTGCTTAAACTATAAATCTTTTATTTTCAGAAGATGAACAACAAGAACCTGGCAGTTAACGTCATTAACCAATCAAAGCACGCTTTGCCGCATTACCAGACCGAACACTCGGCTGGCATGGACCTGCGCGCTAACCTGGATGCACCCGTAACCTTAAAGCCGCTGCAACGCGCTCTTATCCCGACTGGCCTTTTCATAGAGCTACCCGAAGGCCACGAGGCACAGATTCGCCCGCGCAGCGGACTGGCATACAAACACGGCATTTCGATCGTTAACACCCCGGGAACTATAGATGCCGACTACCGTGGCGAAATAAAAGTATTGCTCGTAAACCTCTCGGACCAGGATTTTGTGGTGGAAGACGGTGAGCGCGTAGCCCAGATGGTAGTAGCAAAATACGAGCGCGTAGCCTGGCAGGAAGCCGAAGCGCTATCAGATACCGAGCGCGGCGCCGGCGGCTACGGCAGCACAGGAACGAAGTAGTGTGTAGTTATTGGCTGTTCGTTATTAGTTGTTAAATTTTGATCAAACTATAGCTATAGAAAACCAATAACGAACAACTAACAACAAATAACTAAAAAATAACGCTGCGGCTTAGTTGCTGTGGTATTCAATAAAACTTAACAAAAACTAAAGAAATAGCTATGAGGATAATTATACCGATGGCAGGCATGGGCAAACGCATGCGCCCACATACGCTTACTGTACCTAAACCACTTATACCTATTGCCGGTAAACCAATTGTGCAGCGCCTGGTAGAGGACATTGCCAAAGTTTGCCACGAGCCTATCGAAGAAGTTGCTTTCATCATCGGGCATTTCGGCGAGCAGGTGGAGAACGACCTGAAAGAGATCGCCACCAAGATAGGCGCCAAAGGAACTATAGTTTATCAGGAAGAAGCCCTGGGCACGGCGCACGCCATTATGTGTGCCAAAGACTCGCTGGAAGGTAAAGTAGTGGTCGCCTTTGCAGATACACTTTTCAAAGCTGACTTTAAACTGGATACCAACTCGGATGGCACCATCTGGGTACAGCGCGTAGAAGACCCGCGTGCTTTTGGCGTGGTAAAACTGAACGAAAGTGGCGAGATCACGGATTTTGTGGAGAAACCGCAGGAGTTTGTATCGGATATGGCCATTATCGGTATCTATTACTTCAGAGATGGAGCGTACCTGCGCAGCGAGCTGCAGTACCTGCTGGATAACAACATCATGGACAAAGGCGAGTACCAACTGACCAACGCGCTCGAGAACATGAAGAACAAAGGCACCCGTTTTATTCCGGCAGTTATCTCAGAATGGCTGGATTGCGGAAATAAAAACGCAACTGTTTATACTAATCAACGCTATTTAGAGTATATAAAGAATGAGCAGGGCCTGGTAGCCGCAACGGCTAAACTGGTAAACTCAGTGGTTATTCCGCCGGTATATATTGGAGAGAACGTAGTGATAGAAAATTCTGTAGTAGGGCCGCACGCATCTATCGGCAACAACAGCAGTTTAACTAATTCCATCGTAAGCAACTCCATCGTACAGGAGAATACTTCGATCAAAAACGGGAACATAACAAACTCAATGTTAGGCAATTTTGTTTCCTACGAAAGAAGCCAGTCGGACCTGAGCCTTGGCGACTACAATACGCTTTTAGAATAGGATTAACATGATAACCAAGTTCAGAAATATCGTTCTGGCTACGTGCTGTTTCGCTCTGGTAGCGACCGGTGCTGCCACTGCCCAGTCGGGCAAAAAGAAAGGCAAAGCACAACAGGCCACTGCCACCGAAACACCTGCCCTACAGCAGCCTTCGGAGCAGGAGCAGCAGATAAGCGAGTCGTTGTTTCTGGACGGGATGAAACATTTTATGCTGGAGGACTATGACAAAGCCCTCCAGCTTTTCCAGAAGGCATATACTTTAACGCCGGATAACGCGGCCATCAACTATAAGCTGGCCGAAACTTACATGGTGCTCAAAAATCCGCGTGCAGCAACCCCGTTTGCACAAGCCGCAATTCTGAAAGAGCCCAAAAATCCGTATTACTACCTGCTGCTGGCCCAGCTCCACACCGACCAGAAACAGTTTACCGAAGCCGCCCAGGCCTACAACGACCTGATGCGCAATGTACCGGACTCTGACCAGTACCTTTTCCAGTTAGCTGACCTTTACCTGTCGCAATCGAAGTACGCCGATGCCCTGAAGACCTATGAGCGCATCGAGAAAAAATTCGGGCCCATGGAGCAGCTCAGTGTAAACAGGCAACAGATCTACCTGCGCCAGAAAAACATTACCAAAGCTATTGAAGAAGGTGAAAAACTGCTGGCTAACAGCCCCACCGAGATCCGTTATTTTCTGGCACAGGCCGAACTATACAATGCCAGCCAGCAAACCGATAAAGCTATAGTTACCCTGCAGAAGGCCCTGCGCATGGAGCCCAACAACCCCTATGCTCACCTGATGCTATCGGACCTGCACCGTCAGAAGGGAGACCGAACCCAATCTGAAAAAGAAATTAAGCTGGCTTTTGCGAGCCCAGAGCTGGACATCGACACCAAAGTACGCATCCTGGTAGATCTGATCCGCCAGTTGCCGAACCCTGAGATAGAAGACGTATCGCTGGAGCTGGCCGACCTGACCATACAAAGCCATCCCGAAGAAGCCAAAGCCTTTGCCGTAGCCGGCGACCTGCAAACTATAGTTGGCAAAAAAACACAGGCCCGCAACAATTACCTGAAAGCCGTTAAGCTCGACGATTCTCATTTCAAGATCTGGCAGCAGATTGTGTTGCTGGATGCGGAACTGAACGAATCGGCAGCGCTGGTGGAGCACTCCGAAGAGGCACTGGAGCTTTTCCCGAACCAGGCCATTTTCTGGTTTTACAACGGCACCGGCCACCTGATAGAAAAGAACTACGACAAAGCTGTGAAGGCACTGGAGCATGGCAAGCGCCTGTCGGCGGCGGAGCCGGAACTGGTGGCACAGTTTAACATGCAGCTGGGTGACGGTTACAACTCCCTGAAAGACTATAAGCGCTCGGACGAGGCGTATGAAGCCGTGCTGGCGCTTGATGCCGATAACGAGCACGTACTCAACAACTATAGTTACTTCCTGTCGTTGCGCAACCACAACCTGGAAAAGGCAAAAACAATGGCAGGCCGCCTGGTGCAGAAATACCCCAACAACCCTACCTACCTCGATACCTATGCCTGGGTGCTGTACAAAGCCGGCGATTATAAAAACGCGCTGAAGTACCTGGAGCAGGCCATTGCCCTGTCTGACGACGCAACTATAGTAGAACACTATGGCGATGTGCTGTTTAAACTGGGGAAAAAAGAGGAGGCTATTGCGCAGTGGCAGCGTGCCAAACTAAAAGGCGAAGCTTCTGCGTTTATCGATAAAAAGATAAAAGACAAAAAGCTCTATGAATAAAAGCCTGCTCTGTTGCCTGTTCGCCCTTTTTGTACTGGCAGGATGTAAAAAAGAAGTAGTGCCCACCGATGCCGCCACCGTTACCGAAACCGTTGGCCGCGTATCTGTCCAGAATATCGATTTTAATTACCTGACTGCCAAAGGCCAGCTGAAACTGGAGGGCAATGGCGAAAGTACCTCCTCGGGCTATACCCTGCGCATGAAAAAGGACAGCGTGATCTGGGTATCGGTGCAGCCGGGCCTTGGCATTGAAGCTGCCCGCCTGATGATCACCCAGGATTCGGTGCTGCTCGTAAACCGAATTCACCGCGAAGTACTGGCTGCCAACTATAGTTACCTGAGCAATAAGTTTAAGGTAGACATGAATTACGATGTGCTGCAGGCCATACTGCTTGGCAACTACCAGCCACAGGGCCAGGAGAAGGTAATGGATGCCGACCAGCTGCAACACATACAGCAACTGCGTGCCAGCCTGCTGTTCGATTATTTTATTTCGCGCGGCAACCAGAAACTACAGCAACTGAACATAACCGACCGCCAGACGCAGAACACCATCAACGTGAAGTACGACAACTTTCAGGAAGTGGGCCAGGTAGCTTTTGCGCACCAGATGCAGGCAGCCGTGCAACAGGCGGGCCAGGCGTCCATGTTCACGTTAAACCACAGCAAAGTAACTATAACCGACGAAGTACTGAGCTTCCCGTTTGCTGTTCCTGCCGATTATAAGAGACTATAGTTTAATTAATTGCCCCTGCCCTTGGTACTTGCCCTATAGTTTTGCCATATTTGTAAACTCAGAGCAGCGTATATCCTAGTAAATGAAGGCCCTTTACAAACTAATCCTTCTCTTGCTTATAGTTGTGGTGCCGATTGCTGCCAATGCGCAGAAACAAAAATCGAAGGCACAACTGGAGCGGGAAAAGAAGGAAAACCTCACCCGTATTAAAGAAGCAAGCAGAATTCTGAAGCAGACCAAAGCGCAGAAGGAGGCCAGCATTGGCCAGCTGAATGCTATCAAAGAAAAAATAACGGTTCAGAAGGGCGTTATCAGCAATATCTCGCGCGAGATAAACTACATCGAATCGGATGTGGAGGAGACTGAAGGTATTGTGGGTGCCCTGCAATCGGATCTGGAGCAGCTGAAAGCAGAATACGCCGACATGGTGTATGCAGCATCCAAAACGGCCAGCAACTATAACAAACTGATGTTCCTGTTCGCTTCCGACTCGTTTAACCAGCTGGTGATGCGCCTGCGCTACCTGCAGCAATATTCCGAAGCCCGCAAAAAACAGGTGGAGCAGATTAACAAGGTACAGGCTGCCTTAACCGGCCAGTTAACCATACTGGAACAGAAAAAACGCGAAAAGAAAAACCTGCTGACCATACAGCTTACCGAAACCAAGAACCTGCAAAGCCTGAAAACCCAGCAGGACAGCGTAATACAACGCCTGAGCAAAAAAGAACAGACCCTGCAGCAGGAAGTAGCCAAACGCCAGCAGGCTGTTAAAAAACTGGATAACCTGATTGCCGACATTGTGCGCGAAGAAATTGCCCGCGCCGCCCGTGCTGCACGTGCCGCCGGCACCAAATCCAGCGGTAGCAGCAATAAAGTTACCCTTACCCCGGAAACAGCTCTTATCTCCAATTCCTTTGCCGGCAACAAGGGCAGACTGGCCTGGCCAGTAGAGCGTGGCTTTATTTCCGAAAGATTTGGCCGCCACAACCACCCGGTACTTAAAGGTGTTGTGGTAGAGAACAAAGGAATTGACATACAGACCTCGCAGGGAGCAACGGCCCGCGCCATTTTTGAAGGCAAAGTAGTAACCGTGGCCAGCGTGCCGGGCATGAACAACATTGTCATGATACAACACGGCGAGTACTTTACGGTGTATGCCAAACTAAAAACTGTGTCGGTGGAAACCGGCCAGACCGTTAAACTGAAGCAACCGATAGGCACCGTGTACACCAACGCCGAAGGCACCACCGAACTGCAGTTCCAGGTCTGGAAGAACAATGCCACCCTGAACCCGCAAACCTGGATCAGCCCCAAGTAAGCCTGTACCACAACAAAGCAAAAAGCCGCAACTATAGCTTTATAGTTGCGGCTTTTTATTTATTTCCGATTTGTGGAATAGTACTTTGAGATGGCCTGAAATAAAAAAACACCCTACAGTGCAGGGTGCCTTTCCAAGCTATGAAAACAAACTTAATTTTATATATCTAAGCCTACCTGAGATAAATCCCAGATCTGCCAGAAATACCTTACCAAGGTACAACATCTGCTCCACTTCTGCAACCTGTTACTGAGCGGTTTATACTTTCAAAAGTGGTTTCAGCGTAAATTCAGGAACTTCTCTCCTGATTCAGGACTACGTGTGTTGTCTCGTGTTATCCTATAATCAATTCCGGTGCCAAACTATGGCAATACCCCTAAACGACTGATTATTAATAGCAATATACGGAACACCTAATACTTGGATTCCCAAAACAGGAAATATTTTTACAGGAATGGGAAAAACTTTGCTGTAACTCGCAACTATAGAGCAGGTTTAAGCTCCTGAAAAAAATTAAAAAAAATTTTCAGGTTGGCGCCCGGCTATAGTTTATAACGCGAGGGCAAAGATATAAGGAAGGCCGCATTAAACTAATCTGCTTTGTTGTGAGTTTATTTAAAATATAACCTGTAATTTTGTGGGAATTTACTTTAAAATCTAATACAATGAGTATTAACACAGTTTTATGCTTTTGGGGAGGCCTGGGCGGCACCGAAGTTGTCCTGATCCTGTTGGTTGTTATCATTTTCTTTGGCGCCAAAAGAATCCCTGAATTAGCGCGTGGTCTTGGTAAAGGTATCCGTGAGTTTAAGGATGCTACCAAAGAGATAAAGAATGATGTGGAAAGTTCGGTAAAAGACGAACCGCAGAAGTAATAAATTAACACTTTAAGCTATGTGCTTGGGTACAGTCCTCCTTTTCCTCGGCGACCTGGGGGGAGGAGAAATGATGGTCATCATGATGGCCGTCTTACTACTGTTTGGTGCTGATAAAATTCCGGGTATAGCACGCGGCCTGGGCCGTGGCATCCGCGAGTTTAAAGATGCTACCAACGAAATCAAACACGAACTGGAACGTTCTATCGAAGACGACGACAAACCTAAGAAAGTTTGAGACCTTACAACTCCCTACGCGACATCCGCACTGATATTGCCAACGGGCAGGTGACGTGCACTAAGTTAGTTGAGCATTACCTCCGCAACATACAGGAGAAAGCTGAACTGAATGCCTTTTTAGAAGTTTTTGACGAAGAAGCCCTTGCACAGGCGGCTATAGTTGACCAGAAACTGGCCAATGGTACCGCCGGTAAACTGGCTGGTATGGTGATCGGTGTGAAAGATGTGATCGCCTACAAAGGCCATAGTCTGCAGGCTTCGAGCCAGATTCTGAACGGGTTTAAATCGCTGTATACGGCAACAGCCTTAGAGCGCCTTATAGCTGAGGATGCTATTATTATAGGCCGCCAGAACTGCGATGAGTTTGCCATGGGAGCCTCAAACGAGAACTCGTCTTTCGGGCCGGTTCTGAACGCCGACGACCCAACCCGCGTGCCGGGCGGTTCTTCAGGCGGCTCAGCCGTTTCGGTGCAGGCCGATATGTGCCTGGCCGCTATTGGCTCTGATACAGGTGGATCTGTGCGCCAACCGGCTTCGTTCTGCGGAGTGGTTGGGTTAAAGCCTACGTACTCCCGCATCTCGCGCTACGGCCTTATCGCCTATGCTTCTTCCTTCGACCAGATTGGTCTGTTTACCAAGAATGTGGAAGATGCTGCGTTGTTGCTGGAAGTAATGGCCGGACCAGACGAGTTCGACAGCACGGCCAGCCACCAGCCGGTACCAGACTATAGCACCCTGCTGCAGACCGACAAAAAGTATAAGATCGGTTACATCCGCGACTGTTTTGAGAGCGAAGGCCTGGATGCGGAAGTGAAAGATGCGATACTTGGCGTGAAGGACAGGTTACAGAACGAAGGCCACCAGGTGGAGGCTGTAGAGTTCCCGTACCTGGACTACATGGTACCTACCTACTATATTTTAACAACTGCCGAAGCAAGCTCTAACCTGGGCCGCTACGATGGTGTAAAATTTGGTTACCGCAGCCCCAATATCTCCGACCTTACCTCGTTGTATAAAAAAACCAGATCCGAGGGGTTTGGCAAAGAAGTACAGCGCCGCATTATGCTGGGCACCTTTGTACTGAGCGCCGATTATTACGACGCATATTACACAAAGGCTCAGAAAGTTAGAAGATTGATTAAGGAGAAGACCGATGAATTGCTTCAGAAGTTTGATTTCCTTATATTGCCTACAGCTCCGACTACAGCCTTTAAAATCGGGGAGAATACAGCTAATCCGTTAGCTATGTATCTGGCTGATATTTTTACAGTGCAAGCTTCTTTGGCTGGTGTTCCGGCAATTTCGATTCCGGTTAGCCGCGACACCAACGGCCTTTCCATCGGGTTACAGTTAATGACCCGCTCGTTCGATGAAGCAGCCTTGCTGGCTTTCTCGAATTACATACTGGATAAGATTCCCGTTGAAGCATAAATAAAAATGACGTATTCTAAACGCTTAACCGTAGTTGCGGCTATAGTTGGCAGCATCTGGGCAAACTACGCCCTTGCCGCACCTACCAGCCACAGGTATGAACCTACCCTACCCGAAGACACGCTGCTGACGTTGGGTGATACGACTGTGCTCTCGCCGGAAGAGCTGGCGTTGCTGGCAGAGTTTATCCCGAATGAGCCGAACGAGGTAATACAGGACCGGTTAAGCTGTATAGAAACAGAGATTCCGCTTACCTTCAACCCGTTTGTCCGCAACTTTATAGATTACTTTACCATCCGCAACCGGAAGTATTCGCGCACCATGATCTCGCGCCAGAATGTTTACTTCCCGCTTTTTGAGAAACACCTGAAGAAGCACAACATGCCGGATGACATTAAGTACCTGGCTATAGTTGAGTCGGGGCTTAACCCAAAAGCGGCATCCTGGGCAAAGGCGGTAGGCTTATGGCAGTTTATACCTACTACCGGCAAGGAATATGGCCTGGACCAGAACGCTTACATTGATGAGCGCATGGACCCTGAAAAAGCTACGGACGCTGCCTGCCGTTTCCTGAAGCGCCTGTACAACACCTACGGCGACTGGGAACTGGCCATGGCTGCCTATAACTGTGGTCCCGGCAACGTAAACAAGGCAATCCGCAGAGCGGGTGGCGGCAAGAAAACATTCTGGGAGATCTTCCCTTACCTGCCAAAAGAAACACGCAGCTACGTACCGTCCATGACGGCGGTGATCTACACCATGCATTATGCGCCGCAGCACAACATCTTCTCCGACTCGATATTGTATGCGCACGATGTGGAGACCTTAACTATAAACCAGGCAGTTGACCTGCAAAAGTTATCGGAAGAACTGCATGTAGCACCGGAGACATTACTGGCTTTGAACCCGGAAATCAAGAAGGCAACGTTGCCGGCTAACACCCGCAACTATAAGCTGCGTGTACCAGCCGAGCGCGCTCAGCTTCTGGCATCTGCTGAAGATGTAAGCTGTATGATTGCAGCTGCTACGCCGGTTTCGCCAAAACCTGCACCAATGCCTGTACGAGAACCTGCTGCGGCCCCAGTGTTACTGGCAACCAATACTACCCCGGCAGCCACCACCCAAACCGACAGCACTGAAAAGCAGTTTTATAAAGTAAAGCGTGGCGATAACCTGTCGTCTATAGCGGCTAAGCACAATGTAACTGTAGACCAACTGAAAGAATGGAACGACCTGAGCAGATCAACTATAGTTGTGAACCAGCAGCTTACCATTCTGCAGCCAGCTACTACCGAAACTATAGCCATGGCCACTCCTGCCGAAGAGGCCAAGCCTGCAGTAGCTAAAAAGACCAGCAAACCGGCTTTAAAGGTTTCTGAAAAGCAGCAGGAGATCATCCACCAGGTACAGCCCGGCGACACCCTCTGGACCATTTCCCAGAAGTACAATGGCATCACAGTGGAGCAGATCAAAAAACTGAACAAATTAAAGTCTAACCAGATAAAACCAGGGCAGAAACTCATACTGGGTTAACCCTGCAGCTAAACTATAGAAAAGCACCTTCTTACCCGGGAGGTGCTTTTTTGTTAGATAAATAACCGGAAGCAGGGTACTTTGCTGCACAAGCCGTATCTTTAGCCCCTGTTTTTTTGATAAGCAACAATTTATTTTGAAATTGGCTTTTTACGAGCAACCGACATAAAAGAGGCCTCCGCCTCTGCTCATAAAGAATTTTACCTATGATTAAAGTTAACAAGCAGGACGCCCTGAACTATCACCAGGATGGCAAGCCTGGCAAAATTGAAGTTGTACCTACCAAAATGGTAAGCACCCAGCACGACCTGGCACTGGCTTACTCGCCGGGCGTAGCCGAACCATGCAAAGAAATAGCCGCTGATAAAGACAATGTATACAAGTACACCGCCAAGGGCAACCTGGTAGGTGTTATCTCAAATGGTACCGCTGTGCTTGGTCTGGGCAATATCGGTCCGGATGCCTCCAAGCCGGTAATGGAAGGAAAAGGCGTACTGTTCAAGAAATTTGCCGGCATCGATGTATTTGATATCGAGATCGACTGCACAGACCCTGCCGAATTTGTTCGTATCGTAAAGTCGCTGGAGCCTACGTTTGGTGGCATTAACCTGGAAGACATTAAAGCTCCGGAAAGCTTTAAGATAGAGAATGCCCTGAAAGAGCAGATGAACATCCCGCTGATGCACGACGACCAGCATGGCACAGCTATTATATCCTCTGCAGCCCTTTTGAATGCCCTGGAGCTTGCCGGCAAAAAGATAGAGGAAATAAAAATGGTAGTGAACGGTGCCGGTGCAGCCGCCATTGCCTGCGCCAAACTATATGTAGCCCTGGGCGTGCAGATGGACAACATCGTGATGTTCGACAAGGACGGTATTATCCGCCCGGAGCGTAACGACCTGGACATTTACAGAGCCCAGTTTGTAACGCTGCGCAAGATAAATACCCTCGAAGAAGCCATGCAGAATGCCGACGTATTTGTTGGGCTGTCGGCTGGGAATGTGCTACCTCCTGAATATGTGAAGCTGATGGCGCCGAACCCGATCATTTTTGCATTGGCTAACCCTGATCCGGAAATACCTTACGACGTGGCCATGGCTACCCGCGAAGACCTGATCATGGCAACCGGCCGCTCTGACCATCCGAACCAGGTAAATAACGTACTCGGCTTCCCGTACATTTTCAGAGGGGCGCTGGATGTGCGCGCTACCGAAATTAACGAAGAAATGAAACTGGCTGCCGTGCACGCGCTGGCCAAGCTGGCAAAGGAGCCTGTTCCGGAGATCGTACACAAAGCCTATGGCGACAACACCATTTCGTTCGATAGATTCTACCTTATCCCTAAACCACTGGACCCGCGCCTGATTACCACTGTGTCGCCGGCAGTTGCCAGAGCGGCTATGGAGAGCGGCGTTGCTAAAAACCCGATCACGGACTGGGAACAATACGAACAGGAACTACAGGAGCGCATCGGTATCGACCAGAAACTGATGACCCGTATTACCAACCAGGCCAAGAAAGATCCGAAGCGCGTGCTGTTTGCAGAGGCCGACAACTATAAGATCCTGAAGGCAGCCCAGACAGTTAAAGAGCAGCTGATCGCGGAGCCTATTCTGTTAGGTAACCGGGTACGCATCGAGGAAATCATTCGCGAAAACAAACTCGACCTGCACGGAGCAACCATTATTGACCCGTTTGAAGAGGATGCCAAGCGCGAGGAATTTGCCCAGCTACTTTACAAAAAGCGTCAGCGTAAAGGGCTTACCTTATTCGACTGCCGCCGTTTGGTGCGCGACAGGATCTATTTTGGCAGCCTGATGCTGGAAACCGGCGAAGTGGATGCCCTCATCTCCGGCCTTACCCGCGACTACTCCAGAACCATACTTCCGGCCATACAGGTAATTGGTGTGGAAGAAGGCGTAAACAAGGTGGCTGGTATGTACATCATCCTGAACAAAAAAGAGCCGTACTTTTTCGCAGATACTACCGTAAACATAAATCCTACTGCCGACGAGCTGGTAGATATTATCGGCCTTACTGCCCGCACGGTGCGTTTCTTTGACCAGGAACCCCGTATTGCCGTACTATCGTACTCTAACTTTGGCTCGGTGCAGGGCGATATACCAAACAAAGGCTCTGAAGCAGTGCGTAAAGCCAAGCAAAAGTACCCTGACCTGCTGATAGATGGCGAGATGCAGGCCAACACTGCCCTGAACCGCCACCTGCTGCGCGAGCACTATCCGTTCAGTGAACTGGCTGAGCGGGGCGCCAACACCCTGGTATTCCCGACACTGACCGCAGGTAACATTGCGTACAAGCTGTTACAGGAAATAGGCGGCGCCGAAGCCATTGGTCCGGTACTGATGGGCATGCGTAAACCTGTTCATATTCTGCAACTTGGCAGCTCTATCAGAGAAATTATAAACATGGTGGCCATTGCCGTCGTAGATGCACAGAACTATAACAACAAACATATATAGATGATAGCCTATATCGATGGCAAGCTGACGTATAAAGATCCGACCTATGTGATCATTGATGTGAACGGCATAGGGTATCAGATCAAAATATCGCTGAGCACGTACTCCTCGTTACCGGACGGGGAGCGCTGCCGGCTGCACACCTACCTGCACATAAAAGAAGACGCCCACACCCTATATGGTTTTATGACGGCGGCCGAAAAGGAAACTTTCCTGCACCTGATCTCTATTTCGGGGGTTGGTCCTAATACAGGTCTGATGATCCTGTCGTCGTTGTCGGTAGAGGAAGTGCAACAGGCTATAGTTCGGGAAGATGTGCGTACGATACAGCATGTGAAAGGGATAGGCGCCAAAACAGCGCAGCGCATTATACTGGAGCTCCGTGATAAAATAAAGAAAGAGGTAATGCTTACAGATGCAGGCGTATTGCCGGCCGGCACGGCACACAATACCAACCGTGCCGAAGCGTTATCAGCATTGGTTACCTTAGGTTTTGCCAAGAACGTAGCGGAGAAAACGCTTGATGCGATCATTAAGCGGGAAGGCGGCAACCTGAGTGTGGAAGAGCTTATAAAATTTGCGTTAAAATCGTCTTAGACTTATACCCGTTTGATCTGGAAAAAGGAAAAGAGCAGCCTTGTTTTTGCTACGGTTGTTACGATAGGTATGCTGGCCTGGTGGTCGCAAGCAGAAGCATTGCGCCTGCCCGCCAAGTACCGTTTAAACAACCTGACAGACCTTTTTTCGCAGGACACTATCCGCCGCCAGGACACCGCCTATATCCCCAGCCGCCGGCCAACTTTTGTGCCATCCGACCGGCGCGGCAGTCCTTTCAGCGACCGCAACTATAGCTCTCCCCTGCTGCTGGGCCTGCCGGGCAACATACAACTGGACGTAGACTATAACGACAGCCTGCAGCTCTATAACATCAACGAGACCATCGGCGACAGTATTCCGTACCGCACGCCTTCGTCCATGACCCTGAAACAGTTTACGGAGTGGCAGCAGCGCCAGGCAGTGCGCGATTACTGGCGTACCAAATCAGGAGGCCTGGATGGCGAAGACCTGACCAGCAGCCGCAGGCTTATCCCCAAGATCTACATCAGCCCGGTGTTCGACCGTATTTTTGGCGGCAACTTTGTTGATATTCAACCAAATGGAAATATCTCATTGAAGTTTGGTGCCCGCTTTAACCGCAACCAGAACCCAACTATACCGCTTCGCCAGCAACGCACCGGCGATTTCGAATTTGATCAGAACATCTCGTTAAACTTAGTTGGTAAGGTAGGCGAAAAACTGGCCATCAATTTTAACTGGGACAACAACGCCAATTTCGACTTCGAAAACAACATGAAGCTGGACTATACCGGCTACGAAGAAGAGATTATAAGGAAAGTAGAAGCTGGTAACGTAAGCCTGCCCCTGAACAACTCCCTGATAAGCGGTGCCCAAAACCTGTTTGGTATAAAAACACAGCTGCAGTTCGGCCGCCTGGGCGTTACAGCCATTGCCTCCAACGTGCGCGGGCGCAACGACGAAGTAATCGTTTCGAACGGTGCCCAGAACCAGCCTTTCGAGATCCGGATCGACGAATACGACAAAGACCGTCACTTTTTCCTGTCGCAGTTCTTCCGGGACCGTTACGACAAATCGCTGGCTACGCTGCCGCTGGTAAACTCCGGCATCGTTATCCGCAGGCTGGAACTATACGTGACCAACAACAACCGCGCAACCGAAAACCTGCGCAACATGGTGGCTTACATGGACCTTGGCGAGCCCGACCCCTACCGTAACCAGTTCGAGCGCATTACCACTGCCCCGGCCAGCAACGCTGTGAACACACTCTATAGTTTAGTAGCTACCAACCCACAAGCCCGGGACAATGCACAGGTAGATGCTTACCTGCGTAGCCAGGGCCTGCAGAAAGGCGTTGATTTTGAACATGTACGCGCCCGCAAACTGGACCCGCGCGAATATAAATTTAACCCACAGTTAGGCTATATTTCCCTTAACACCGCCCTGTTGCCGGACCAGGTGCTGGGTGTGGCCTTTGAGTATACCTACAATGGGAAAACCTACAAGGTAGGCGAGCTGCTGGAAGATTACCAGAACCTGCAGGATGACCAGATCATCCACATGAAATTGCTAAAGGCGACAAACCCATCGCTGGAGTACCCGACCTGGGACCTGATGATGAAAAACGTCTATAGTCTGGATGCCACACAGGTGAACCGCGAAAACTTTCAGCTGCGTATTATCTACAAAGATGATGAAACAGGCGTAGACATATCGGCACTGACCGAGCAGAGCCCGATACAGGGTGTGCCGCTGGTAGAAGTATTTAACCTGGATAACGTAAACACCAACAACGACCGCCCAAGCGACGGTAACTTCGACTTTTTGCCAGGCATAACCATTGATCCCGAAACCGGCCGCATTTACTTTCCGCAGGTAGAGCCATTCGGAGATTACCTGAGAGCAAAGTTGCAAAATGACCCGGAACTGGCAGAGCGCTATGTTTTTGAGGAACTATACACCCAGACCCAGACCGACGCACAGCAAAACAGTGCCAAAGCCAAGTTCTTTTTAACGGGCAGGGTGCAGGCAACTTCTACAGACGAGATCATACTGCCGGGCTTTAAGATTGCGGAAGGCTCTGTAGCAGTATACTCCGGCGGAACACGCCTGACCGAAGGCACCGATTACCAGGTTTTCTACGACCTGGGCCGCATAAAAATCCTGAACCCAAGCTACATCAGCTCGGCCAGCGACCTGCGTGTAACTTATGAGAAAGCCGAACTGCTGAACATACAGCCGCGTGCGCTGGTAGGTGCCCGCTTCGATTACCGCCTGACCGATGATATTAACCTGGGAGCTACGGTACTGCACATGAGCGAGCAACCGTACATTAACCGTGTCAGCATCGGCGATGAACCAACCAACAATACCATTTACGGCTTCGACATTAACCTGCAGAAAGAGTCCCGCTTCCTGACGCGCATGACCGATGCCATTCCGCTGATACAGACCAAGGCTCCATCCAGCATTACGTTCAGCGGAGAGTTTGCACAGCTGGTTCCGGCTAAAACCAAATCGCCTGCCAACGAGGATGGCACTTCGTATATAGATGACTTTGAAGGTTCGGAGACACCCTATAGTTTAGGCGGCTTCAGCAACAACGGCTGGCGCCTGGCGGCCACTCCTGCCCCGCTCGTGCCCGGCGAAGGACTGGCCTATAGTTATAATCGCGCCAAACTGGCCTGGTATACCATCGACCAGATCTTTTACCGCGACTCCGACGGCCTGAAACCGGACAACATTACCGACGAAGAGCTGAAGAACCATTATGTGCGGGGCGTGCGCCGCAACGAAGTGTTCCCGGGCCGCGACCCGGAAGTATCCAATACCTTTGAATATACCTTTGACCTGGCTTATTACCCGCGCGAACGTGGCCAGTACAACTATAACCCGAACCTGACATCGCAGGGCCTGCTTTCCGGCGACCCGCGCAACAACTGGGGTGGTGTGAGCCGCGAGATTACATTCGATACGGACTTTGATAACGCCAACATCGAGTATGTGGAGTTCTGGATGATGGACCCGTTCATATCCGGTAAATATGGCCGCACGGATGCACAAGGCAACCCGGTACCGAACAACACAGGCGGTGAGCTGGTATTTAACCTTGGCAGCGTTTCCGAAGACATCCTGCGTGATAACGTATATGCGTTTGAGAATGGACTGCCGACAGATGGAAACAGCCTGCAGAACGTACAGGAAACCATCTGGGGCCGCATTACCACACAGCAATTCCTGACAGATGCCTTTACAGGTGTACCGGGTGCGCGCCAGTTTCAGGACATCGGTCTGGATGGTTTGAATGATGCTGCAGAAGCTGATTTTTTCCGTAATTCTTTCCTGAACCTTATCCCGGGAGCGCCGCCACAAACCGTAGTGGACGACCCTTCGGCAGATAACTTCCTGCACCACCTGGACCCGATCTACGACCAGCAGAATGCAGGCGTACTGGCCCGTTACAAGAACTTTAACGGCATGGACGGCAACTCACCGGAGAACAGCCGCTTCGCCAACTATGCTTACCCTGATAAAGAAGACCTGAACCGCGACAACGTGATAAACGACGTGGAGCAGTATTACGAGTACAAGATCAACCTGCAGCCGGGACAATTGAACGTAGGCCAGAACTACATTGTAGACCAGGTAACCCAGAACGTGAATGGCGACGATGTGACCTGGTACCAGTTCCGGATTCCAGTGCGCCAGCCAACAGGCAATGTGGGTAACATCAGCGGCTTTAAATCTATCCGGTTTATGCGTATGTACATGACGCAGTTCCAGGACCCGGTTGTGTTGCGTATGGTGCAGTTCCAGTTTGTAGCGAATCAGTGGCGCGCCTACCAGCAGCCTATAAACGAAGGCCGCCCTTGTCTAACCTGTACCGACGATGCCCGCAAATTCACGATCTCTACGGTAAACATTGAGGAAAACGGACAGGTAACCGAAGGCAACATCCCGTATGTGGTGCCGCCGGGTATTGAACGTTTGCGCGACTATGCCTCTACCAACAACCGTCGCCAGAACGAGCAGTCGCTGCAGCTATGTGTGGAAGACTTGCGTGATTCGTTCTCGAAAGCGGTTTACAAAAACATTTCGCTGGACATGCTCATCTACAAGCGCCTGAAGATGTACATCCATGCCCAGACACAGGACCCGAACACACGCACCGGCGACGTACAGGCTTTTGTAAGAATTGGTACCGACTTTACACAGAACTATTATGAGTACGCAGTGCCACTTACGATAACTCCGCAGGGCAGCACCTCGCCGGACGCCATCTGGCCGCAGGAAAACATGATCGATATTGCGCTGGAAGAGTTGGTGAATGCCAAGGTGGCCCGTAACCGCATTGCCGGTTATAACAAAACCATCCCGTATGAGGTGCAGCTGGGCAACGGCAAGGTTATCCGCGTGGTAGGTAACCCGGACTTCAGCGAAGTACAGAGCATTATGATCGGTATGAGCAACCCAACTGTAGCCGGCTCCGACGGTAGGCCGCACTCGCTGTGCATGTGGGTAGATGAACTGCGCGTAACCGATTTCAAGAACAGTACCGGCTGGGCAGCCAACGCCCGCCTCAACACCAAACTGGCCGATTTTGCCAACGTAACAGCTACCGGTGCCTACACCACTGTTGGTTTTGGCGGATTGCAGCAGAAAATAGCCCAGCGTTCGCGTGAGAACACAGCCCTGTTTGATGTAAGCGCCAATATAGTGGCAGACAAATTCCTGCCGGAGAAAACCGGCATCAAGATCCCGTTATCGGTGCAGTATGGTACCCTGAACAGCGAACCACAGTTTGACCCGCTGGATAAAGACGTGCCCCTGGAACAGTCCCTGTCGAGGTTTGATTCGAAAGAGGCCCGTGATGAGTACCGGAAAGAAGTGACCACCCGCGAAACACGTAAGAGCTTTAGCTTGCTGAACGTACGCAAAGAACGCACCGACCCGAACGACAAAGTACGTCCATACGACATTGAGAACTTCTCGCTGAGCTATGCCTATGCCGAGCGCCTGTTCACCGACATCGAAACGGACCGCGATTTTACCAAAACTTATACCGGTGGCATTGCCTACAACTATAACAACCCGTCGGCCCGCAACTATGCGCCGTTCGAGAAAAGTGCATCGCTGAAGTCGCCGTATTTAAGACTGATAAAAGACCTGAACTTTACGCCGCTGCCAAGCAGCTTTGCGTTCCGTGCTGACCTGGACCGCCGCTACAACGAGACTTTTCTGCAGCGCCGCGACCCAGTTACAGGGCTTACCACCACGCGTGGCATCGAGCCTACGTTCCAGAAGTATTTCTACTTCAACCGTATTTACGACATGAAGTGGGACATCAGCAAAAACCTGTCGCTGGACTATACGGCTACCAACCGGGCTGTAGTAGACGAACCGGACGACCGCATCAACAACGAGATCGACTCCCTGAAATATAAAAACGAGATCATCTGGGATAACCTTAAACGAGGCGGCCGTACCACCAACTTTAACCAGCTGATTGCCCTGAACTATAAACTGCCTTTGGATAAGTTCCCTCTGACAGACTGGATTGGTGCTGAGACACGCTATGCGGCTACTTATATCTGGACGGCAGGCTCCACGGCCCTGAACAGCGACGATCAGTTCAGGCTGGGTAACACCGTAGAAAATAACCAGGAGTTTACTGTAAACGGACGCCTGGACCTGGTAAAGCTGTATAACAAGGTAAAGTTCCTGAGAGATGCCAATACGCCGGCTGCCCCGGTACCGGTGCGCGCAGCCAACGATACCACAGCCAGATCCAGCTCCGGCAACCAGGTGAGTAAGTCTATTGCCAGGTTCCTGATGATGACGCGCTCGGTAAACGTGACCTACCTGCGCAACAAAGGCACCATGTTGCCGGGCTACCTGCCAGCTACACGTTTCCTGGGTTTTGACGACGGATTTGATGCACCGGGCTTGCCGTTTATACTGGGCAAACAATACGACCTGGACCAACTATACAACCGCGCTGACCGCAACGGCTGGTACACGGACAGTAGCCAGTACCTGAACACCCCGCTCAGCGCTATACTTACCGAGTCGTTTACGGCCCGCGCCAACCTGGAGCCTGTTAAAGCTTTCAACATTCAAATAGATGTAACGCGTAACATGTCTGAAATAAATGAAGTGTTTTACCGCCGCGAATTTGATGATTTTGGCAACCTGAGCCCCGATGACCGCCGCCAGAACCCGATCACGACAGGTGCTTTCAGTACATCGTTCATGGCATTGGGTACTTTGTTTGAGTCCGGCGATGCAGGCGCTTCTGAAGCGTTTGAGAACTATATCCGCTACCGGTATGCCATCCGCGAGAAGCTTGCGGATGCAAACCCTGTGGCCGGTAACGAAGGCTATACCCTCAACTCGCAGGATGTGCTGTTGAACGCCTTTTTGTATGCTTACCAGGGCCGCGACGTGAACGGCTATGAAGCAGAGTCGAAGAGCCCGTTCAGCCGCCTGCCAATACCGAACTGGCGCGTAGACTATAACGGCCTGTCGAACCTGCCATTCTTCCAGCGCTGGTTCAGCCAGGTAAACTTAACCCATGCCTATAGTTCTACTTACAACATTACCAACTTTACTACCTCGCTGGCTTACAACAGCAGGCCAAACGGCTTCCCGACACAGGTAAACGAATTCGGGCAGATCATTCCGTACTACATTGTAACGCAGCTTACCGTATCCGAAAGGCTGGCTCCGCTGCTGGGTATCAACTTCAGGACCAAAACTAACTTTACAGGCAGGCTGGAATACAAAGTGGAGCGTAACCTGTCGCTTAATTTGACCAACGCCCAGATAACAGAAACGAACGTGAAGGATTATGTGGTGGGTCTGGGGTATGCTGCCACCAACTTCAGAATCCCGATCCGGATTGGCGGACAGCGCCGTGTGCTGGAGAACGAGCTGAACATGCGTCTTGATTTCTCGGTTAGAGATAACCAGACCGTGCAGCGCGCCATTGCCCGCGACGAACAAGGCAACGAGAGCAGCCAGAACCAGATCACGAACGGCACACGCCAGCTGCAGCTTCGCCCAACTATAGATTACCTGCTGAGCGAGCGCGTAAACATCCAGTTCTATGTGCTGCGCACCGTGTCTGATCCTAAAATATCGACCTCGTTCCGCAACAGCGTGACCGAAGGCGGCATACAACTACGAGTTAGTTTGCAATAAAATTTTAGCATAACAAAAAACACCGTATTTTTGGAGTAAGTCATCAACTAACTGATATAACAAATGAATTTACCAGAAAACCTGAAGTATACGAAAGACCACGAGTGGGTACGTATAGAAGGTGATGTAGCGTATGTGGGCATCACTGATTTTGCGCAAAGCGAACTTGGCGACATCGTGTATGTAGATATCGACACGGTAGACAAGCAGATCAACCAGAATGATGTATTTGGTACTGTTGAGGCCGTTAAAACGGTATCAGACCTGTTCAGCCCACTGAGCGGCACTGTGCAGGAGTTTAATGAGCAGCTGGAAGGCAGCCCGGAACTGGTAAACTCTGACCCGTATGGCGAAGGCTGGATCATTAAAATGTCGATCGACAACCAGGCTGAAGTAGGTGAACTGCTGACGGCAGCTGCTTACCGCGAACTGATAGGTCAGTAACTGATATCTGCGCAGGCTTGATACTACGCTATAACTTTTTTACCATACTGTGGGCAGCAGTTATTTTACTTACAACGCTGCTGCCCTCAGCTTCCATGCCGTCGGTTTCCCTGTCCGACCTTTTCTCCTTCGATTCGTTTGCTCACGCCACCATGTTTATGGTGCTGTGCTTTCTGATGATCGTAGGACTTACCAAGCAGTTCACTTACCCTAAACTACAGCATTACGCTATCCGGAGCTCTTTGCTCATCTCGTCTATGTTCGGCATCCTGATCGAGATTGTTCAGTTCACATTTGTACCGGGCCGCAGCGCCGAGATCATGGACATTGTAAGCAACACCATCGGGTGCCTGATCGGGATTGTGCTGTTCAAGTGGGTTTACGTGTGGTAAGGCAGTTGCTATAGTTTAGCAAGTTGTTTGCTACCTTTAGCTCATGAAGCTGATCTGCCAACTTTTTATTCTTTGCCTGCTGGCTACTCCCCTGCATGCGCAGGACATGCCGCGTGTACGCCAGACCATAGATACACTTACAAGCCCTTATTTCCATGGCCGTGGTTATGTGCTGGAAGGTGATGCCAAAGCCGCAAACTATATCCGGGACAGGTATAAGGCAGCAGGCCTGCAAACAATAGGCACCTCCTACTTCCAGGAATTTACCCTGCCTGTGAACCGTATAACCGAAACGCCGGAGCTCTCTGTAAACGGGCAAAAGCTAAGTCCGGGAACTACCTTTGTAGCCAGCGCCCAAAGCAACAGCGGCCATGGCAAGGCAACTATAGTTACCCTCGATACACTCATTTTCAGCAGTGAGGCGGCCCTTCAAAAGTTCTTTAGCAGAGACCTGCGCAAAAAAGCACTGGTTTATCCCCAGAAATTCCGGAAGCAACTATGGCAACTGCCACAACCTTACCTGCAGCAGCTTTTGCTCCCCGCGCTCCACATCATTCTTCAGAAAGATAATTTACTGACTGCCGTAGCTGCCACGCCTGCTCCTGTAGTTATGCTGGAAGTAAAGCAAAGCGCCTGGCCGGCCAAAGCTAAGAAGGTAAAATATAAAGTAACCGCAGATTATACGCCAGACTATAGTACCCGCAACGTGATCGGTATGATACCCGGAACGGCACAACCCGACTCGTTTATAGTTTTTACAGCGCACTACGACCACCTGGGTGGCCAGGGCAAAGGCATTTATTTCCCCGGGGCCAACGACAATGCCAGCGGAACTGCGATGCTGCTGGAACTGGCAGAGCACTATAGTAAACCAGAAAACAGGCCGCGCTATAGTTTGGTATTTATGGCTTTCGCTGCCGAAGAGGCCGGCTTGCTGGGTTCCTTTCACTATGTTAAAAACCCGCTTTTCCCGCTGCACAACATCCGCTTTCTGGTTAACCTCGACCTGCTGGGCACCGGCGACGAAGGTATGATGGTAGTGAACGGCAGCCTGCATGTGCCGGAATTTACACTGCTGCAAACTATAAATACCCAACACAACTACCTGCCACAACTAAAAATGCGTGGTCGTGCTGCCAACTCTGATCATTATCCTTTTTCAGAGCGCGGGGTGCCGGCTTTCTTCTTTTATACCTTAGGTGGCACTACCTTTTACCACAACGTTTACGACCAGGCTGATCAGCTGCCACTCACAAAATTCAGCGAAGTGTTCCAACTCATTACCGATTTTACTGCGGCGCTGCAACAGGGCTCCAAACTATAGCATTGTAAACCTGCTGTTGCAACATTAAGTTTTTATGCCATTCTGTTCTTTTCAGATTGTAAAATCAACTGATAGTAAGTACATTGTATACCTTAATTTGAGAAACAGAACCGGTTGTAACACTTATACAAAGTACCTGTGAGAAAGCGATGGAATAGCAAGGAGTTGGTAAAGCTATGGATACTGTGCCTGGGCGTAGTTTTGGTAAGTGTGCAGGTAACGTTTGCACAGCAGCAGCCAGCAAAACAGAGAGCAGCGCAGCGCCTGGCACCGGGCCTGCAGCAAAGTATCCGAAACAGCCAGACCAGAGCAGTACGCGTGCAGGTAAAAGATAAAGCCAGGTTCCTGCTTTGGCTGGCCGAGGCCGGTTACGAGGGGAACGTGCAAACAACTACTACAGCTGGCATCCTTACGCTCACCAACGTTTCTGAAAAAGCACTGCAGCAACTGGCAGCCTCGCCCCATGTAACTTACATCGATAAACCCAACCGCCAGGCCCGGGAGGAGATTGAGCTACGGGATGCTGATTTTTCGATCAATAATATTTACGCCTCCCTGCAGGCCTTTCCGCAGGTACAGGGGCAGGGCATGATAGTATCGGTAAAAGAAGGAGCCTTCGACCCGAATGACCTGGACCTGAAAGGGCGTGCCCTCTCTCCCGAAACCTTTGGCAGTACTTTCACTTCCCATGCCACTACCATGGCTACCATTATAGCCGGGGCTGGCAATACCGGTCCAAAAGGCAAAGGCATCGCCACTTATGCCCGCCTCAGCTACTCCGATTTTTCCGAGCTTTTTCCCGATAACGGCCAGGCCCTGACAAGTAAAGGCATTAGTGTGCAGAACCATTCATACGGGGTAGGCGTGGAAAACTACTATGGCCTGGAGTCTGCTGCTTATGACCGGGAGGCTTTACAAAACCCTGCCTTGCTGCACGTGTTCTCGTCGGGTAACAGCGGCGATAAAGCTGACCAGGTAGGTGCTTATGCTGGCATAACCGGTTTCGCTAACCTTACGGGCCAGTTCAAAAATTCTAAAAATACCCTGAGCGTAGGCGCCCTAGAGCTGAACGGCAAAATAGGTGTGCTAAGCTCCAAAGGTCCGGCCCTGGACGGACGTGTAAAACCTGAGCTAGTAGCCTATGGAAAAGGCGGAACCTCTGAAGCAGCTGCTGTTGTATCGGGGGTGGCTTTGCTGGTGCAGCAGACTTACAAAGACCTGAATGGCACCTTACCTCCTGCCGCCCTGGTAAAAGCAGCCTTAATTAACAGTGCCGACGATGCCGGAAGACCGGAGGTTGATTTTGAGGCCGGGTTCGGTAACACCAATGCCTTAGGAGCCCTCCGCACCATACAACAGAACAGGTTTATAGTTGGCAGCGCGGCGCACGCAGCAACCCAAATGCACACCATAACTGTACCCGCAGGCACACAGAAACTAAAAGCTACTCTGGTTTGGCACGATGCAGAAGGAAATCCCGAAGCTGCCCTGGCTCTTATCAACGACCTGGACCTGGAGCTTGTGAACACCGGCACCGGCCAGACCTGGAAACCGTGGGTACTCAGCACCTATCCGCACCCGGACTCGCTTGCCTTACCTGCCAGGCGCCGCCCCGACCACCTGAACAACATCGAACAGGTTACGCTTGACCTTCCTGCACCCGGCACGTACCAACTGAAAGTAACAGGTTATAACGTGCCACAGGGCCCGCAGAACTATAGCCTTGCGTTTGAATTTATACAATCCGGCGGTGAGTGGGTGTACCCGGTAGCTGGCCTGAGCCTGCAGTCCGGCGAAGTAAACCGTATCCGCTGGCAAGGTACTCTTACCGGACAGGCTACGTTGGAGTATAAAGTGGCCGGCACAAGCGAGTGGCACCTGATAGCCGATGACCTGAACGCAGAAGCCCGATCCTATGACTGGGAAGCCCCTGCTCTGATCGGCCGGGCACAACTTCGCCTGCGTACTGCTACTGGCACTATCACCTCCGAAGAATTTATCCTGAGCCGGCAACTGAAGCTAAATGTTGGCTACAACTGTACCGACGAAGTAATGCTGCACTGGACTAAATTACCCGGGGCTGAAACGTACCAACTATGGCAGGTAGGCAGCACTCACCCTGAACTTTTGCAGGCTACATCAGATACCCTCATTATACTTCATAAAACACAGTTGCAGGCCTTGCCGGAGCTCCTGAGCGTAGCGCCCATTATCAGTGGCACAACTGCCCGTAACAGCAATTTTATTTCCTATAACCAGATAGGCATTGGCTGTTACATAAAAAGCTTTATCCCCGAACGCTTTGTAGCGAGCCAGGCTGATCTGAAACTGGAGCTTAGCTCGATCTATAAACTGGCGTCTGTTACTTTAGAACGCGTTTCCGGCGACAATGTCCAGCCTGTGCAAACAATAGCGCCGGTCACGCAGCTGAACTATAGTTTGCAGGACCCTGCACCCGGACCGGGCAAAAACCTGTACCGCGTAAAACTACTCACCACCCAGGGACTCGCCTTTTACAGCCACACCGAAGAGCTATTGTTTGCAGACGATACCTTTGTGCAGGCTTATCCCAACCCGGTTGTAGCCGGCGAAATACTATCAGTGGTAGCAGCCGGCGATGAAGCTGTGGTACAGCTCTATGATGCGCTGGGAAAACTGGTATACGAAGCCGAAGAATTCGGAGCTATCAAAGAGATCCCGACACATAAACTCCGCAGTGGCCTCTATATTATCCGCCTGAAGAATGAGTTCGGGAATGTGGTTTCGGGTAAAGTGTTGGTTCAGTAAGAGGTTTCTGTTTATAGTTGTTAAAGAGAGTTGTATAGCCTATAGTTTCTTCTTTGCCATCTCGAGTGAAGCCGAGACATCTTATATGCCTTATAGTTCAATTGAACTATTGTCATTACGAACAGTGTGAGAAATCTATCTCAACCTATAGTTTGGGCTCAAAGGCTATCCTGCTATAGTTGACGTTGCCTACTGCTTGATACAAGCCATAGTTTCATAGCCACTCTTCATCCTGGGAGCTTTAATAGCCTTTTGTTTTATAGTTCGCTTGGCTCCCTCTGAGGCCGGGAGGCCCCGTCTTCGGGCATCGCGCTGCTGCCTTCTTGCTATCCTCCTGCGTCGGATTGCCTATCGGCACCGCAACAAGTCAAAGGCGCTCAACCCAAAGACTGAGATCAGTTCGATAGGTTCTGTCTTAGCTATAGTTGCTTTACTGGCCCTTCGTTACAGCAGATCGGTTTTACTCGTGTTTGTATTTCCTTGGGGCAGGCTGCGCCTGCCTGCTCGTGGTCTGTAACTATAGAACTATAGTTGTTGAGCTGATGATGTCTTAAAGTTCCCTTCCTTGGCTAAGGAGGGGCAGGGGTGGTTGGACCAACAGCAACTATGAAACTATAACTCAAACTATAACTATAGTCTGAATCCTGAAAATCCTTTAATCCTGTAAATCCAGATTCAGACAAAACTTCCCACCTATATTTAAATAAGTAAAACTATAGCATCAGCCACAAAGCAATATATACAACCCTGATTCAGTCATAACCCGCCAATCCAATGGCTTATATCAATTAGTAATACAGGTATAAAACAAAAGCAGCTCCCGCGTTGGCAGGAGCTGCTTTTGTTGTTTTAAGGTGTAGTTAAGGTGTACGCTGTAGCTTAGTACAGGTAGTCAAGAGCAGTTTTGTCGTTGCTGTTGAACGGACGGTTCTGGCCAGATCCGATACAAGCCAGCATCCATGAGTTTGGATCCTGAGCTGATGGCGTACCTGGTATCAGAATAGCACCTACAGTAGAGGCACCTTCGTTGGTGTAACCACCGCCGCAAGAGTAGCTTCTATCCATATAGTCCGTGTGACGGAAACCGATGCAGTGACCGATCTCGTGCGCAAGGATTGTAGCGAACCAAGCCTGGTTAGGGTTTGAACCGATGTAACGGGTAGCAACTTTAATGCTGTTGTGCGGATCGCCAGTAGCAGTTGGGAAACCGGCAGATGCCAGATACTGAGCTGATTTTGGAGCAGCTACGATCTGGATGTTACCACCTGAAGATACACGGCTCATAGTGATAGTCAGGTTCTCGGCGTTGTAACGGGCAATAGCTTCGTCCAGGGCAGCTACATAAGAAGTTGGCAGTTTCGGATCGATAGACAGGGTGATGTTACGGCCTGTACCAGCATTTACCAGGTTAGTAGTACGGTACTGCTCAGTATCACCTACGCGCAGGGCTTTGGTGTTGTGCGCACCTGTCAGGTCAGACTCTGATAAGAAGATATCGCCTTCTACTACATAACCGCCTTCTACTTTCTGTACATTCTTGCTGTAAAAGCCAAGCTCAGCTATCTGAGTAAGCGCGCTCTGAGAAACAGTATCCTGTGTTGCGATCTCTTCCTCTTGCTGGCAAGATGTAAAACCAAAGGCCGCTACCATAGCGCCAACGATTAGTAAACGATTTACTTTCATAAATTTTTTAAGGTGTTAAAGTTAAACATAAATGAAATGTAAATAATTGGTAAAGCTGCTGCAAGCATTTAAACCTATTTTTTAACGTGTTTCAACATCGACCTTACAACTTTAAATTAGTTATATCCTATAAAAACAAATAGTATAATTTTAACAATAAAAACCGCGTTAAAACATCAAATACTCACTATATAGCTGCCCTCCTTGTTATCATCTTTGTCCCACTTGCTTTTTCACCAAGTTTCACGCTTTTATAGGTATGCCATGGCTGCTTACTCCGTGAAATACAGCACCTCTATAACATCTGCCTCTCCTTCAGAACTATAGATTTAAACTCATAGCTGTTAACAACAGGTGGCGGGCATTCTGCATTACCATATATTATAAACTATAAAACAGAACAGCTCCTGCCGCGTGGCAGGAGCTGTTCTGTTTGTTTAAGGTGTACGCTGTAGCTTAGTACAGGTAGTCAAGAGCTGTTCTGTCGTTATTATTGAACGGACGGTTCTGGCCGTTGCCGATACAAGCCAGCATCCATGAATTTGCATCAGGGCCGGTTGGCGTACCAGGAATGTGGATCGCACCTACGTTAGAAGCGCCTTCGTTAGCATAGCCGCCACCGCAGGAATAGCTTCTGTCCATATAATCTGTGTGGCGGAAACCGATGCAGTGACCAATTTCGTGCGCAAGGATAGTGGTGAACCAGCCAACGTTAGGGTTAGTACCAATGTAGCGGGTAGCTACTTTAACACTGCCATACGGGTTGCCACCTGACGGGAAACCGGCAGAAGCAAGGTATTGCGCATTTCGTGGAGCAGCCGTAATATGGATGTTACCACCAGAAGCGACACGTGCCATTTTAATAGTAAGGTTCTCGGCATTGTAGCGGGCAATGGCTGCATCAAGCGAAGTACCGTAAGATGCCGGCAACTTTGAATCTAAAGACAACGTGATGGTACGACCGGTGCCTGCATTTACCAGGTTTGTAGTACGGTACTGCTCAGACTCGCCCACACGTAGCGCCTGGGTGTTGTGCGCGGCAGTCAGGTCGCTTTCAGATAAGAAGATGTCGCCTTCTACTACATAGCCTCCTTCTACTTTCTGCACATTCTTGTTGTAAAAACCGAGCTCAGAAATTCTGCTCAATGCGCTTTCAGAAACAGTGTCCTGCGTAGTTATTTCTTCATCCTGCTGACAAGATGTGAAACCGAAGGCCGCTACCAGCGCGCCTGCCATTAGTAAACAATTTACTTTCATAAAATTTAAGGTGTTAAAGTGAGAAAAGAATTGATTAAAAAAATAATATCCCGATATACAATTCTTCTAATCAATTAGTTACAAACACCTGATCTTACCTTACTATAAATTCACCTTTTTATTGATCAACAAACTATAGTTTAAAGTATATTTTCAGCAGTTGTTTCCTACAGTTTTACAGGTAAATCATCGCTTAACACACCTGTGGCTATAAATTTTCCGGTTAAGCTCCTCGCCTGTTAATCCACACCAAAATGGCTAAAAAAATAACCGCCTGCCGCAAAAAAATGCGAGAGGCGGTTATACATTCAGGCATAACTATAGTTTATGGTCTAAGCTATAGTTTATAGTATGTTGTTGATCTGCTCTTTTATCTTTTCCAGCTCCTCTTTCATCTCTACCACATGGTGCTGTATAGTTGAATCGTTTGCTTTAGAGCCGATGGTGTTTATTTCGCGGCCGATCTCCTGCGATATAAAGCCCAGCTTTTTGCCTGATGGCTCCGGCAGGTACACTGTTTCGGTAAAATAGTGCAGGTGGTTTACAAGGCGTACTTTTTCTTCGGCAATATCCAGTTTCTCTATGTAATACACCATTTCCTGCTCAAAGCGGTTCTCGTCGAAATGTTCCCCGGACACCAGTTCCTGCATGTGGTTTCTGATGCGGTTCCGTATCTGTTCTACGCGCACCGGGTCGTGCTTTTCTACTTCTGCCAACGAAATACGGATCTTATCGATATACGACATGATCTCGGTGGTAAGGGCTTTGCCTTCGTCGTTACGGAAAGCTACAATGTTGGCCAGCGCGTCCATTACCAGCGGGTGCACCTGCGCCCACTCTGCTTCGCCGGAGGTTTCTTCGGCCTGGTCCTGCAATAGTACGTCGGGCATGTGCAGCGCCAGCCTGAACAGGTCGTTTTTAGAAGCTCCTACCATATCGGCAGCATCGCTCAGCTCGCGGTAGTAAGTTTGCAGCAGGTCTTTATTGATCGTGCTTTTCGCTTTTTGCGCTTTGTTCTTTACGTAATCCACACTTACACTTACCTTGCCACGCACCAGCACCTTCTGCACCATATTGCGTATCTCGTACTCTTTATCCGATAAAAACCTCGGGAGCCGCACACTCAGGTCCATGCTTTTAGAGTTCAACGATCTGATCTCTACCGAAATGCAGTACTGGTCTGTGTCTAATCGGGCACTACCGAAGCCCGTCATGGATTGCAACATAAGCTATTTAAAATGTTATTCTGGCAAATTAACTATAAATCTTTGTTTTTACGTTACGAGCCTTTTAAAAGCTACCTAAACCTATAGTTACTGGTGTAAGCAGCTGTTCCTGGTCTGCCTGCCAGTCTGCAAAGCCACATTTGCCTGCAACCGGCTTCTGCCCTTTTTCGTGCTATGGTGCTGCTATGCTATTAAAAAAGAGTATTCCCAAGGCCCGGAAATACAGCTTTCGCTTTCGGCAATAAAATCAAAACAGCCTCTAACTTCTATCTATTTTTATTTACCTTTGAAGTATGAAATTTGGTGTAGTCGTTTTCCCGGGGTCCAACTGCGACCAAGACCTGGTAGATGCCCTAAGCGTGGGCATGCAGCAGGAAGTTGTAAAACTATGGCACAAAGACCACGACCTGCAGGGTTGTGACTTTATACTTTTGCCAGGCGGATTTTCGTACGGTGATTACCTGCGTTCCGGTGCTATTGCGCGCTTCTCGCCTATTATGCAGGAAGTGATCCAGCATGCCAACAAGGGTGGTTATGTAATGGGTATCTGCAACGGTTTCCAGATTTTAACGGAGGCCGGTTTGCTCCCGGGTGCCTTGCTGCGCAACGTAAACCAGAAATTTATCTGCGATAACGTGTACATCCGGCCGGTAACTACCAACCTGCTGCCAACCCGCCACCTGGACCTGAACAAGGCATACAAAATTCCGGTAGCGCACGGCGAAGGCCGTTACCATGCCGACAAGGATACGCTGCGCCGCATGGAAGACAACGACCAGATCATGTTCAAGTACAGCAGCAACATAGCCGATACGCACGAGATGTACAACATTAACGGCAGCCTGCTGAACATTGCCGGTGTAGCCAACGAAAAGAAGAACGTATTTGGCATGATGCCGCACCCGGAGCGCGCCGTAGATCCGGATTTAGGAAACACCGATGGCCGCGCCATTTTCGAATCTATCCTTGATTTGGTAAACGCTTAGGTCAGACACAAGATACCAGACGTTAGATTTTAGACATTTATAGTTTATACTATTATTCAGAAGCCCCGCTTGCTACCACAGGCGGGGCTTTTTTCTCGGACCCTGCACAGGTATTGCTAATAAAGAGTTACCCACCCCTAACCCCTCCAAGGAGGGGAATTCTTTTTGGAATTACCGAGCGTCCCTGCCCCAAAACAAGATTCAGATAGCAGATCCGCACTAAAGCAGAGAATAAAACAACCTTGCTCCAAGTAGAGGAGTTATCTTTCAGCAGTAATTTATTCCCCTCCTCGGAGGGGTTGGGGTGGGTTTCACATGCACAACAATTAAGCTTAGAGCTTACCTCGCAACTATAGTTAATTCATGAAACAAGTTTTAAGCCTTTTCAACTTCCGCCAGAAAGTTGATTATAAAGTAGAAATTCTGGCAGGGCTTACCGTGGCCATGACCATGATGCCCGAATCACTTTCGTTTGCCATATTAGGGGGTTTTCCGCCGCTGGTTGGTTTGTATGCCGCGTTTATTATGGGCCTTATCACAGCTGTTTTTGGTGGCCGCCCTGGTTTAATATCTGGTGGGGCGGGCGCAACGGTGGTGGTACTTATCGCCCTGATGCAGTCGCATGGCATCGATTATGTTTTTGCAGCCGTGGCCCTGGCCGGTGTGCTCCAGATTTTAGTTGGCGTGTTTAAGCTGGGTAAATTTATCCGGCTGGTGCCGCAACCGGTAATGTATGGTTTTGTGAATGGCCTGGCTGTTATCATTTTCACGTCGCAGCTGGAGCAGTTTAAAACTATAGTTAACGGCCAGACCACCTGGCTTACCGGTAGCCCGCTGTGGATTATGCTGGGTTTGGTTGCGCTAACTATAGCTATCATCGTTTTATTCCCGAAAATCACCAAAGCGGTTCCGGCCTCTCTGGTAGCTATTATAGTTGTGTTCCTGGTTGTGCTGGGCTTTAATATCGATACCAAGATGGTGAAGGACATTGCTTCTGTGAGCGGCGGCTTCCCTCCGTTCCATATTCCGCAGGTGCCACTCACTTTCGAAACGCTGCAGATCATCTTCCCTTATGCGTTGATTATGGCTGGTGTTGGCTTAACTGAAAGCCTACTGACCCTAAACTTAGTAGATGAGATTGTAGGCAACCGGGGTAACAGCAACCGCGAAAGTATTGCCCAGGGCAGCGCCAACGTATTAAATGGTTTCTTCTTCGGGATGGGTGGTTGTGCCATGATCGCGCAGACGCTGGTTAACCTTTCGGCCGGGGCAAGAGCGCGTTTATCCGGTATTGTAGCTGCGCTGACTATACTTTTAATTGTGCTGTATGGTGCACCTGTAATTGAGCTTGTTCCGATGGCTGCACTGGTTGGGGTAATGGTAATGGTATCGGTAGGTACGTTTGAGTGGATCAGTTTCCGGATCATCAACAAAATGCCGAAACACGATATTTTTGTAGGGATACTGGTAGCACTTATTACCATCTGGCTGCACAACCTGGCTCTGGCTGTCCTGATCGGGGTAATCATCTCGGCACTGGTGTTTGCCTGGGAAAGTGCCAAGCGTATCCGCGCACGCAAGTACATTGATGCCAACGGCGTGAAGCATTATGAGATCTACGGTCCGTTATTCTTTGGTTCTGTAACGGCTTTCTCCGAGAAGTTTGATGTACAGAACGACCCCGAGGAAGTCATCATCGATTTTAAGGAAAGCCGTGTAGCGGACATGTCGGGGATTGATGCGCTGCATAAACTGACGGAGCGCTACCGCCAGGCTGGTAAAAAACTGCACCTCCGCCACCTAAGCGAAGACTGTCGTCGCCTGCTCACTAATGCTCAGGATGTGATTGATGTGAATATTCTGGAAGATCCGAACTATACCGTTGCGGCTGTTAAACTATAGTCAAATTGGTTGCGAAAGTCTAAGTGCTCTCGCTCGTGTCCCGCGAGTGTGCGTTACCTGCGGACTCTGGCCGCGATAAGCTATAGTTTAAATGCCGCCCAAAATCTTCTTCTTGAACGCCTAACTATAGTTTAATGACCGTGGCGGGACGCCACAGGTAGCTCACACTCGCGGGACGCGAGCGAGAGCATAGCCCCGAACTATAGGACAGCTTTTGTTAATCTATAAATTATAAAGGCCCGGGAGTTTCAAGCTTCCGGGCCTTCGCTTTTGTTAAAGCTTTAACCCTAATTCGCTGGCGCGGGTTTGTAACCCGTGTCTTACAATGATGTTGAGTTTGTAACTCAACTGGGCCAGAGGCCCAACTATAGTTCGACACGAGCGAGGACGCTCGCGCCATAATAACATGAATCGACAGAATGAACCTACTTCACCACTTCATTCACCGCATCTATCATAGCCAAAACCTCACTTGGGTGACCGTTGATGCGTTCGCCGCGCTGTTTGCCTAAGCGCACAATTATAGTGTTAGTCTCCGGAATGGCGATGATGTACTGGCCTAAAATACCGCGGGCGTAGAAAATGTACTGGCCTTTATAGTTGGGGAGCAGCCACCACTGGTAACCATAGTCTGCTGGTTTGCCGGAAGTAGTGGGCAGGCCATTCAGGGAAATGGATTCGCGCACGTAAGCCGGATCAACTATAGTATCGCCGTTCCAGACCCCGTTGTGCAAGTATAGTTTACCGATGCGGGCAAAGTCGCGGGCATTGCTGAAGAAACAGCAGTAGGCTTTTTCGATACCGGTTGGGTTATCTACGCTCCATTCGGCATCGTGCTCGGCGCCCAGCGGCTTCCATAGTTTGTCTTCGGCATAGCGGCTCAGCGATTTTCCGGTAGCAGCTTCTACTACCATGCCCAGGATCTGCGTGTCACCGCTCTTGTAGCTGAAAACCTGACCCGGTTCTTCCACAGCCTCCAGCCGCTTTATCACCTTTTTCAGGTTGGTGCCATAGTAAGCTTCGGTGGTCACAGACAGCGGGTTGGAATAAGACTCGTCCCAGTTCAGGCCGGAGCTCATCATCAGCAGGTGTTTTATAGTTATTTTCTGCTTTGCTCCTTCTTTAAACGATGGCAGAAAGTCGGCCACAGGCTGATCTATAGTTTTAATATACCCATCGCGCAGGGCAGCGCCTACCAGTATGCTCACAATACTTTTGGCCACCGAAAAAGAATTGCTCAGCGATTCCTCTGAATAGCCATCCCAGTACTGCTCATATACAAGAGAGTCGTTGTGGATCACGACAAAGGCCACCGATTCCAGTTCCTGGTGCAGTTGCTGCAGTTTTTCAGGAAATACAACTTTGTTATAGTTGGTGGCCTGTGGCCAGGGTTGTGCTTTGGCAGGGGCATCTACCGTGCGCTGGTCAAATATCAGGTTATCGTCTATGTCGGCAAAGTTGTAGACCAGAGCTTTGTACACGTAGTTCTTTTCGGCCATATGCAGCCAGGCGGCCAGCAGGCCCAGCAGCAGTATTCCCCCGAAAGTAAAGCGTTTTGCTTTCCGGTTCATGTATGGTTTTTAGAAGTCGTAGCCTAATGTAATGTATAGTTTAGGTCCTTGGCTACCCATATCTTCTTCGCTCCAGGCCACATCCAGCTTGCCGTAAACACCAAACAAAGTAGAACGGGCACCAAAGCCATAGCCCACCAGGAACGGGTTGCGGTAGTTGATAACGGTTATCTCGTAAGGGTTTCGTTCGGTAGGGCTGGTACGGCCACCAACTATACGGGTGTTAATGGAGTTGTTGCCGGTAAAGGGGTTAGAGCCGTCGTAAGCAGAACCGGCATCGGCAAAGGCAGTAAGCTGCAGGTTACGGAAAAAGCCCGAACCAATGGCCCCGTTGTACAGGTATTGCGTTACCGGAATACGAAGCTCTACGTTTGCCAGCAGGTGCTTGCTACCTGTGCGCGTGTTATAGTTAAAGCCACGCAGCGGCAGGGCATACTCCAGGTAAAACAGGTCCGGCGCCGATTGTATGTTCACGTCGTTACGCTCGGTAATATCGTCTTCGCCGGCAAAAAGCCAGTTATCCATTCCGCCTATCAGGTACTTTTTAGGAGAGTTACCGAAGAAAGCGCCATAGCTCAGGCGGGTAGCCAGCACAATTTCGCGGTGCAGTTTCTGGTAGTGACGCAGGTCTACGTAAAACTTATTGAAATTAGCCCGGGTGTTCTCAAAATCGCGCATCGACACGAATCCTACTTTCATGCGGGTGCCTTCCATCATGTTCACACCGGTTACCACCGAGTTATCGAAAACCAGTTCTACATTACCGCCATACAGGTTATTCACGCTATCCGGGGTAGAGAATTCGTTCACCTGTGTAAAGCGGGTGCTCACCAAACGCGGCTGTGCGCGCAGACTCGTACTATAGCTTAGCGGATACACCAGCAGCGGTGCTACTTCGTTGCGGGCAAAGCGAACCACGGCACCAGGCGCTTCCAGTACCGAGCTTACCAGCACGTCTCTTCTGTACTGCACACCCAGGTCCACACGGTTTTTCAGGTTCATGTATTCGGCAAAGGTGCGGCTTGTTTCCAGGTCGGTGCGCAGGTAAGCGGTGCCACGTATGTGGTGGTTCTCAAACAGATCGCTCATGTTTACACCGGCCACTATACCAAAACCAAGCTGCGGATCCGCATAAACGGAGGTAATGATTTCGTGCACGCTGAACCGCACATCGTAATCAAAAGGCCCCGAAAGCTTGAATTCCGGTGCAGCTGCCGCCTTTGGCAAGGCCGCTTTTTCAGGGGTTTTAGGAGCAGCTGCCTGGGTAGTTGTGGTGTCAGTTGGCTGTTGCTGTGCAATGGTGGTTTGGGTTGTATCGCCGGGTTGTTTGGTAGCCCCAAACTCATAATTCTCGATGTTAACTTCGCCTTTTTTGCGGGTAGATTCTGTTTTAGCAGCTTCGTTTTCCAGTAGCTTGCGCGTAGTAGCAGCCGCAGAAGACGCCTGCGGCACACGGGCACGTGCTTCCAGAATTATCTGGCGCGCGGTTTTAGGCAGTGTATCCAGCGGAGCGCCGGTAAAATCAGGCAGCAGGTATACAAAGTCGCGGGCGTGGTCTTTGGCTGTAAGGGCAAGGGTGTTATTTACAGCAGCATAATCATACGCGTTGATGTTCTGTACAAAATTAGAAACAGGCCGTTGGGTATTGGTAGCCAGGTCGTATTTGTAAAGGCCGCGTATGCCGTTGGCCTCGCTCAGGAACAGGAAGTTGCCGTCGGCGGTGGCGCGTGGGCGCAGCTCGGTTGCAATACTGGTAGTAAGTTGTGTTACGGTAACCGGCGCTGTTGGCTCCAGCAGGAAAATGTCATAGTTGTCCACCACATCCCGGAACGTGGCGGCATGCAGTGTTCCGTCGGCATCTACCCAGCGGTTAGAACTGAAAACGATCCTGTTGCTGCCTTTCAGGAAAACAGGCTCTACATCGTCGTAAATATCATTGGTTAGCTGGCTGGTCAGTTTGCCATTGCTTTGCAGCAGGTACAGGTCCGTCTGCCCATCCGATACAGCGCTTATTACCAGTTTGCTGCCATCATCGGAGTAGCTCATATTACGCACCTGCGTAAAGCGCTCCAGCGTAACGGCTGGCTTGGTAAGGTCGTCGTAAAATGGCAGGAAAGAGCTTTTGTTTTTGGCGTTTACCTGGCGCAGCAGCATTTTGCCCCGGCGCGCTTCCACAAAGCCCAGCTGGTTATTATTGCGCCAGGCAAGTACCGGCAACGTAAAATCGGTAGGCTGGTCCAGGGTTTTATAGCCGCCACGCCATACTGTACGACTGCCATTGCCCTTTACCTCTTTCACAATGATCTTGTAGCTGCCGTTATCTATCTCGGCATAAGCCAGCAGGTTGCCATCAGGACTCAGCACCGGCTCGGTATAGCGCAGGCTGCGCTTGTTCTTACTGAAAAGCTTATAGTTATCGGGCAGCGAAACGAACGGTGCATCGGAGCGGGCGTTAATTTGCTGGTAATAGCTTACCCAGTCCTGCAGAAAGCGTTTGTAGGGGATATTTAAACTGCTGGTAATACCTATTTCCACATCGCGGGTAATGCGGGTCAGGTTCAGGATGTTCTGGATGGATGTATAGCCGTAGCGCTCTGCAATGTAATTCCAGACGGACTGGCCGGTTTGCTCAGGGTAGCGCATCAGGGCCTGCTCCGGGCGGAGTTTATTGCCCTCCAGCAGTAGGTCACGGATATGGCTGTCCATGTCCAGGCTCCAGCCTTCGGCGGTGTAGGCAGCAACTCCGGTCACAAACCACTCCGGCAGGCGCAACAGATAACTGCTCTGCAAAGCCTCTTTCAGGCTTCCGCCATACATCATGTCGTTCAGTAGCAGCTCGGTCAGTTTGTAGCTCAGCTCGTTCTTAAAATCGGTTTTGGTGCCTTCGTACGCCAGTTGCAGTTTGTTTTTCATGAACAGGGTTTCGCCCCCGTTCTGGAACTGGTCGCTGTACAGGCCAATGTTGCTCTGGCGCAGGTCGGTAGGCGAGTTGTACAGGATCAGCGTGATCTTGGAGTACGGATAATACCCGATCAGGCTGGTGATGCGCTTGAGTTCGCGCTCGGCGTAATCGGCAGCGTCTTTAGCGGTCTGGTCGCCGCCTTTATAGAAATACAGGTTAAAGTTCTGCGTGCTGTAAAGCTTCCAGTCAAAATTTTTGTATTGAATGCGGCTCTTGCCAAAAGGGTCGCGGCCAGGCTGCGCCTGCAGGGCAGTACCCGCCAGTATGCAGCACACAAACAGCAAAAGTAACCTTGTATAAAGACGCATACGCTTAGGGTTGTAGGTTATGGTGTTTTATGTAGTCGTAATATAACGAAAAATAACGCGAAATATGTATCTCAGGCATCAATTCTATAGTTCCGGCCAGGGCATCGGCAAAGTGTTTCGCCAAGTACGGCGCCATCAGCACGCCTTTGGAACCCATGCCGTTAAACACGCTTAGCTGGCTATAGTTTGGGTGTATGCCTACCAGTGGCCTGCGGTCGCGCACGGCGGGGCGTATACCGGCCCAATGCCCTGTTACCTCAAACTCCTGCGGAATAATCTGCCTGAACCGTTCTGCTAACTCTTCTTCTCCCTGCGGCGTGGTCTCTTCGTTGGGGTTTCGCCAGTCGTAGGTAGCGCCAACTATAAAGCGGCCCTCCCCTTCCGGAACAACGTAAACGGCTTTGTTATAGATGCATTCCGGGCTCACTTTCTGCATGGTCTGTACTTCCAGCACTTCGCCTTTGGTAGGTTGCAGCGGCAGCCACTTAAAATACGGGTTGTTTATGACCTGGTAACCTTCGCAAAAGATAAGGTGCCTGGCAGTTATCGTTCTATAGTTTACGCCTTCCTCCGTCAGCTGTAACTGGCTCATATCAAACCGCTCGGGTAATAGTAAGTTTTGCTGCAACAGGTCTTCTGTCAGCAGATCGAGCATGGCAAAAACGTGCAGAAAACCACCCCGCTTTATCATGATGCCGCCAAACGGATCATCTACGCCGGGCTGGTTTATAGTTTGGGTATAGGTGGCCTCAATGTAATCGCTCCAGTTACCGCCGGCGCTTTTGGCCATCCAGGTGTTCTGCTCCTCTATATTCGAAAAAATTTTATAGATGGGCATGTGGAAGAAAAGCTGGCGGCCATAGCGTGCTTCCAGGGCATCGTAAAAAGCATCGGCAGCGGGTATAAACGTATCGGCCAGCCACGATTTGGCAAAGCGCTTGCCTGCCACCGGGTTCAGCAAACCGGCTGCCACCCGCGAGGCCGAGTTTTCCTTCGGCTCATCGATCACCAATACCTTGTTACCGCGCGCGCGCAGTGTTTCTGCTAAAATGGCACCGGCCAGGCCATGCCCCACTACTATAAAATCGTAATTCATGCGGGCAAGTTACGAGATGTAGCCGTTTAATTTGTAACTTAGAACCCGATTTTACAGGCTTCGGCCACCTTTATACTATGAAAATAACACGTTTTACGTTCAACCCTTTTGCCGAGAACACTTACCTGCTGCACGACGAAACCAACGAGTGCGTAATAGTAGACCCAGGCTGCTCCGACAAAAGCGAACAAGCGCAACTGCAACAGTACATTACTGCCAATAACCTGAAGGTAGTACGCCTGCTGAACACCCATTGCCACATAGACCATGTGCTGGGTAACAAGTTTGTAGCCGATACCTATAACGTGGGACTGGAAATACACGAAAAAGACCTGGAAACGCTGCGCGCCATACCAGTTTATGCCCCGGTTTACGGCATCACCAATTACGAAGAACAACTACCGGCATCTTACTTAAAAGAAGGCGAGCAGGTAACATTCGGCAACACAACGCTGGATATCATTTTTGCGCCGGGCCATGCGCCGGGGCATGTGGTGTTCTACAACAAAGCAGATAAAACCCTGATTGCCGGCGATGTACTGTTCCAGGAAAGCATTGGCCGAACCGACCTGCCGGGCGGTGATCACGAAACACTTTTAAACAGCATCAGAACCAGGCTTTTCACCTTGCCGGATGAGGTTACCGTTTACCCGGGCCATGGCCCCGAAACCACCATCGGCCACGAGAAAAAGTATAACCCATTTTTGCAGTAACACCTTTGCTGCGAACTATAGTTTTCATGAATAAACACATCCCTAATTTTATCACCTGCCTCAACCTGTTCTCGGGTTGCGTGGCGCTGTACTTTATTTTCCAGAACCAGCTGGTGTATGCCTCCTACCTGGTTGGCCTGGCTGCTGTGTTCGATTTTTTAGACGGTATGGTGGCCCGCGTGCTGGGTGCTTACTCAGAAATTGGCAAACAGCTGGATTCGCTGGCCGACGTGATCTCGTTTGGTGTGGTGCCGGGCGCAATGATGTTCATGCTGCTAAAACGGGCGGAAGATGTTTCATTCTTACCCGAAACTATAGTTCCGTTTGCCGGTTTCATCATCACGGTTTTCTCGGCGCTGCGCCTGGCTAAATTTAACATCGATACCCGCCAGACTACCTCGTTTATAGGGTTGCCTACGCCGGCCTGCGCTATTTTTGTGGCTTCGTTGCCGCTTATACTGGCCAGTGGAGAGCTGATGGCTTTTGCCGTTATCCTGAACAAACTGGTGCTGCTGGCTACTACACTTATCCTTTCGTTTTTGCTGGTGGCCGAACTGCCGTTGTTTGCACTTAAGTTCAAAAACCTGACCTGGGCCGATAATTCTGTACGCTTTATTTTCGTGGGTCTTTCGGTTATGTTACTGGCTCTTCTTAACTTCGCAGCTATACCACTTATCATAGTGCTATACATAGTGTTATCCATTTTCAAAAAACAAACCGCGTAACCATGAAATTCGTTGCCGAAATAAATGTAATGCCACGCCCAGAGTTGTTAGACCCACAAGGTAAAGCCGTATTGCTTGGCCTGGAGCACCTTGGCCTGGACCAGGTAGAAGATGTGCGTGTTGGCAAGCGCATTACCCTGAACCTGGAAGCCGAAAACGAAACGATAGCCCGTGAGAAAGTGGACAAAGCCTGCAGCAAACTGCTGGCTAACCTGATCATGGAGTCGTATGAGTACGACCTGAAGCAAGTATAAATTACTGGGGCACAATAAGCTGCCTGTTTTTATGTTATCTTAACAGATGATGCCTTCCTGGTACAGGTGGGCATTATCTGCTTAATAAGTTCTGTGCGTTGCCTATGCCGTCACGTTTACATTTCCGGGTATGCATGCTGCTTTTTTTAAGCCTGATGGCAGGCACAGGTATGGGTCAGCAAAAGGCACCGGAGCCAATAACATTGACCTGGGATGTACAGGAAGATGTTTTCCCGGTAACCGGCCATGCGGCTAAGATTCCCTCTTTTAAAGGCGCAACTATAGATTTACTGGCGCGCCTGCCCTACTACCGCCTTTCCATCCCGAACACGCACATCAGCAGTTTTAAGGTAACAGAAGCTGTATTTGCACCTTTCATAGGCAAAGAGCAGGAACAGTTCAAAGGCATTAATTTCAGTGCCGAACCTATAGTTGCATATACCAATGCCCGGCAGAATAAACAACCAGTAACTATAGTTTCCATCCTGCCCATCCGCCGTAATCTGCAAACCAACCAGCTCGAAAAGCTTACCCGCTTCAGCTATAGTTATAGTTCCGGAACTATAGCCACCCAAACTATAGCCCGCGTTGCCGCTGCTAACGATAACTTTGCTACCAATTCGGTGCTCAGCTCCGGCGAGTGGTACAAACTGGCCGTAACGCAATCGGGCATTCATAAAATTGATAAGGCAACGCTGCAGGCGCTTGGAGTTAATACCACTGGGTTAGATCCGAGAAAGATACAGCTCTTCGGGAATGGCGGCGAAATGCTTCCGCAACCAAACAATGCACCTGTTATTGATGACCTGCAGGAAAATGCCATTCTGGTAAAGGGCGAGCAGGACGGCCAGTTCAACGACGACGACTATATCCTATTTTATGGGCAGGGGCCGCACACCTGGCACTACAATCCGCAGCAGGACCGGTTTGAACATACCTATAACGTTTACTCTGATACTGCTTTTTACTTTTTGCGGGTTGGCTATAGTTCGGGGATGCGGGTACAGAGCCGGGCGCAGGCTGGTGGGGCATCGCAAACTATAACGGCTTTTAACGAGCACATTTTCCACGAGCGGGATCTGATGAACGCAGTGCACTCGGGCCGGGAATGGTATGGCGAAGAATTCAGCACTTTCACTAACTCGCGCGAGATCACACTGCCGGTTTCAGGCATAGTAGCGGGCAGTACACCAAAACTGACAGCCGCTGTCATGGGAAATTCGTCTTCGGGCAGCTCCTTTACCTTTAAGCATGGCAACAACACCTTAGGAACTATAGCTATAGCCGGGCGCGGCACTTACAACTATCACCCAGAAGGCGTATATGGCTCCCAGACCTTTAACCTGCCCTTGCTAGCCAATGCCACTGAAGCCAGAATCAACATCACATTTAACCTGTTAGCTGATGCATCGGCCACCGGCAACCTGAACTACCTGGAGCTAAACTACCTGCGCCAGCTCAAACTATACAACGACCAGACGGCTTTCCGCGCTACAGCCAGTACAAACAACCCTGTAACTAACTATAGCATTGCCGATGCGCCTGCCACAGCCTCTGTATGGGATATAACTGACCCGCTGCGGCCGCTGCAACAGCAGACCAACTATAGTGGCAACCTGCAATTCTCAGCGCCATCAGAGGTGCTTCGCGAGTTCATCGTTTTTAATGAGAGCAGCATCAGTCTGAAACCAATTGTGAAAGGCAACGTGGCAAACCAGAACCTGCATAGCCTGAACCTGGACGGAGGTATCGATCACGTTATTGTTACGCACCCGTCGCTGCTGCAGGAAGCAAACCGGCTGGCCGCACACCGCAACACCAAAAGCAACCTGAAAAGTATAGTTGTCACCACAACGCAGGTGTATAACGAGTTCTCGTCGGGCAGGCAGGACGTAACGGCCATCCGTAATTTTATGCGGATGCTGTATAACCGCAGCAGCAAACCGGCCGGCCAGATCATGTACCTGCTCCTGTTTGGCGATGCTTCCTACGACTACAAAGACCGGCTGACCAACAACACGAACCTGGTACCAACTTACGAGTCGCGCCAGTCGCTGCACCCTATTGCCAGCTATTCTTCCGAAGATTATTATGGTTTCCTGGACCCTGAGGAAGGCGAATGGGCAGAAGAAAATGCAGGCGACCAGTTACTGGACATCGGGATTGGCAGGCTGCCGGCTAAAAATGCACAGGAAGCTGCTACCATGGTGAATAAGATCGTGGCCTATGAGAGCAACAGTCACCTGGGCAAGTGGCGCACGCAGGTAACACTGGTATCAGATGACGGGGATTTTAACGAGCACCAGGAAGATGCTGAAGCCCTGGCTGAATTTCTGGAACAGGAAGCGCCTGACTACACTGCCAATAAACTATACATAGACCTTTACCGCCAGGATGCTGTTGCGAACGGGCAGCGTGTACCGCAGCTCAGCAAAGATTTAACCGCAGCCGTAGAGCAGGGAACCCTGCTTGTAAACTATACCGGCCATGGAAACGAAGTAAGCTGGGCCGCCGAACAGATACTGACACTGCCGCAGGTAACATCGTGGCAAAACGCCGACAAGCTGACTTTTATGCTTACCGCCACCTGCGAGTTTGGCCGTTACGACGACCCCGCCCGTGTATCCGGTGCCGAGATTGCTTTGATTCACCCGCAGGGCGCGGCAGTCGGGCTGATAACTACAACAAGGCCTGTGTACTCCAGTGGTAACCGTGTGCTTAACCGTAATTTCTTTAAAAGTGCTTTTACACCTGCCCCCGGCACCGCTCCCCGTTTAGGCGACCTTGTGCTGCAAACCAAAAATAACAGCATCACTGATAATGTAAGCGGCTCGCGCGGCGTGTATAACCGTAATTTCACATTACTCACAGACCCGGGCCTGCAGTTTGCGGCTCCCGAATTAAAAGCCCAGATCACCCATATAAACGACCGGGCTGTGGGTGCCGATACGCTGAGCGCGCTGAGCAAAGTAACTATAAAAGGTAAAATCACAACAGCCAACGGCACGGTGGCTACCACCTATAGTGGCACGCTCCGCATTACCGTGTTCGAGAAGCCTACTACCCAGCAAACCTATGGCGACGAGCGCGCGCCGCAGGTGCCCATTAAACAGCGTAAAAATGTACTCTACGAAGGCGCCGCAACTATAGCAAACGGCTTGTTTACAGTAAACTTTGTGGTACCAAAAGATATTGCCTACCAGTTTGGGCCGGGTAAAATAACGCTGTATGCCAGCAATGCCACACAGGATGCCATGGGCTCTAACACCACAGTAACTATAGGCGGCACCGCCCGGAATGCAGGCACTGATAACACGCCACCAACTATAGCGCTTTTTTTAGAAGACGAATCGTTTGTGTTTGGTGGCAATACCGGCACTAATCCCCTATTGCTGATAAAACTTTTTGATGAGAATGGCATTAACACCGCCGGCCTGGGTATCGGGCACGAGCTGATTGCTGTTTTAGACGGGGATGAGGAAAACCCTATTCTGCTTAACGAGTATTATACTTCGGAAAAAGACGGTTATCAGCGCGGCCGCATCAGTTATCCGTTAAAGGACCTGGCGCCGGGCCCGCATTCGCTTCGTTTTAAAGCCTGGGACACATACAACAATTCGGCGGAAGAATACATAGAGTTTTTTGTATCTAATGACGGGGAATTCTCGTTAGAGCATGTGCTTAACTATCCGAACCCGTTTTCGACGAATACGACTTTTCATTTTGACCATAACCGGGCCGGCGAAGACCTGGAAGTACAGATACAGATTTACACAATATCCGGAAAACTGATTAAAACATTAGAGACCATACAATATGCTGCACCAGCACACATAGCAGCTCTTTCCTGGAATGGGCGCGATGAATATAATGATTTGCTGGCACGCGGCGTTTATGTCTATAGAGTCTCGGTACGCTCACGGCAGGACGGTGCGAGTGTATCAAAATTTGAAAAACTTGTCATATTAAATTAGAAGAATACTGTAATATCCCTATATTTGATATAGTTATCAATACCCTACTATGTACAGAAAAAGTATACTATTAAAGGTTGCAACATTTGCATTTGCCTTCATTGCGGCCCCTGCTGCTTACGCCCAAACCACTATTGGCCAGGAAGGGCAGGTTTTAACCACCGCAGTACCTGTGTTGCTGGTAGCTCCTGATGCCCGCTCGGCAGCACTCGGCGAAGCTGGTGTAGCCTTGTCTGCAGATGCCAACTCTCCGTTCTGGAACCCGGCCAAGCTTGGCTTTGTACCAAACGACCTGAGCGTTAGCTTCTCTTATAGCCCATGGCTGCGTAACATCACCGACGATATGTCGCTGAACTACCTGTCGGGTTACAAAAAGATAAACGAAACTTCTGCCATATCGCTTTCCCTGATGTATTTTGACCTGGGCGAGATCCAGTTCATTGATGCGAACAAGAACCCGATCCAGGATTTCAACCCGAAAGAGTATGCTATTTCGGTAGGTTACGGCCAGGCACTGAGCGAGTACCTGAGCTTAGGTATTGCTGCCCGCTTTATTCACTCTAACCTTGCCGGCGACGTGAATGTGAGCAGCCCCAACAACACGGAAGCAGAGCCTGGGAACACGGCATCGGTAGACGTGGGCGTGTACTATAACCGCGACCTGAACCAGAACATAAATCTGGGTCTGGGTGCAAACATCTCTAACATCGGTGGTAAAATTGCTTATTCAGAGTCTACAGCCAAAAGCTTTCTGCCTACAAACCTGAAAATTGGTACAGCTGTAAAATATAACCTGGATGCCTTTAATAGCCTGACTTTCTTGTTGGATGCCAATAAGCTGCTTGTGCCATCGCCATCTGCCGACCCGGATCAGTCTGTTGTCAGCGGTATCTTCTCCTCTTTCGGTGATGCCGAAGGCGGTGCAAGCGAGGAGTTTAAGGAGGTTAACTTTAACACCGGATTAGAGTACTGGTACAACAACCTTTTTGCAGCAAGAGCTGGTTATTTTTATGAGAACGAGGAAAAAGGCGGTCGCCAGTTCTTCTCTTTAGGTTTGGGTTTACGCTACCAGAAATTTGGTGTGGATGCCGCTTACCTGATCCCGAATGAAAAAACTAATCCTTTAGCCGAAACTATACGTTTTAGTATAGCACTGAACCTGGATTAAGAACTTACAACTATAATGCTTGACAGAACAAAAGCACCAGAAATAAAAGAAATTGATGCTGTTTCACTTCAGGTTGCGGAAGTAACCCACTTACCAAACGGAGTAAAACTGCACCTTATCAAAAGCGAAACCCAGCCTGTTATCAGGCTGGATTTTGTTTTTAAAGCCGGTAAGGTTTGCGAAACAGTAAAAGGTACATCAGACCTTGCTGCTAAAATGATGTTTGAAGGTACCCGAAACTATAGCGCGAAAGACATAGCCGAAACTATAGCTTACTACGGAGCATCTTTCGACAACAACCCAGGCTACGACCGAAGCGAGTTCACCCTGTATTGTCTCTCAAAATATGTAGAAGAGCTTATGCCGGTTGTACTGGATGTGTTACAGCACCCTACTTTTCCGGAAGAGGAATTCAATCTGCTGAAAAAAAGAAATCAGCAGAACCTGAAAATTCAGCGGCAGAAAACAAGCTACCTGGCCACACATTCTTTCACAAAACTGATCTACGGTCAGGACCACCCGTACATTTTTGGTTACGATGAGGGAGAGCTTGATTCGTTAACTAAAAAGGATCTGGAAGCTTTTTACCAAAGCAACTATAACCTCGAAGGTTTAGAAATATTTGCGTGTGGCGCTATCACAGAAGAACTGGAAAGCACCATTATCCGGGAGCTTTCCACGCTTGAAATGCCATCAGCAAAGAGTACAACAACAAAGGTTGAAGCTGGCAAAAACAGGGAGCAAACTATAGTTGTAAATGAAATAAAAGACAGTCTGCAGTCTTCCATTCGCACCGGTTTAACTTTCCCGCATATTACTCATCCGGACTACAACAAACTTATAGTTCTGAATGAGGTGCTGGGCGGTTATTTCGGCTCCCGGCTTATGAAAAATATCCGGGAAGAAAAAGGCTATACATACGGCATTTACTCTACCATCTCACCTAAAGAGCAGGACAGTTTATTTTTTATAGGTACTGATGTTAATTACCAGGTTACACAAAAGACCCTGGAAGAGATAAGGAAAGAGGTAGAGTTATTACATAACGAATTGATACCAACTGCAGAACTGGAAACCATAAAAAGCTACATGATCGGTAAGTTCCTGAATAACATTGCGACGATTTTCGAACAGGCAGATAAATATAAACGCATCATACTTTACAAACTGCCTGCTGAGCATTATGCTAACTACCTGACAACTATAAGAACTGTAACAGCCGAGGAACTACAGTCGTTAGCGAGACAATACTTAGTTACAGATAATTTTAAGACCGCAGTTGCTGGTAAATTAGAATAGAGATTAATAAGAAAGCTAATAAACAAAAAAGTACCTGAGTGGCCTCAGGTACTTTTTTTTATGGATTTGAATGTGATTAGGAATCTATACACCTGCACACTAAACTACTGTCGCATTTTATAATTCAGGATTATTATTTAGAAATCCACAAGTAGCAAGTTTGATTACGCAAAGAAGAGTTTAGAGATGGGTGAGAATAGAGTATAAGTTTAGTTTTAGAAACTATAGTATATACCTGCGTGCAGCTTTTACTCTAATATAGACTAAAGTTATTAGTTAACTTCTTACATTATATCGAGATGCTCACCTTGGTAACGCTGCACTTCTTTTGATAAAAAAGTGTATAACATAACTCGCTGTTTCATCTATTTCCAGGCCAACATGGTGCATCTCCTTCCACTTCCTCTACCGTACACCCCCCTCCTATACCCTAAAAGGAAAAAGCCCTGTCCAAGGAGGGGACAGGGCTTTGGGATAGGGTTGGCGGCCACCTACTCTCCCGGATGTGACTCCAGTACCATCGGCGCGTCCGGGCTTAACTTCTCTGTTCGGGATGGGAAGAGGTGCTCACCGGAGCCATAGCCACCATTATTTTTCTACGGGC
>NZ_JACKZC010000013.1 GCF_014212495.1 Pontibacter sp. Tf4 | reverse complement strand
CGGATAAGTGCTAATAACCCGATGTTGCAGCAGTACAATTACCGCGCAAAAGCGATGGATGCTTATGCCGAAGGAGCCAAAAGCTGGATGGCCCCGATGGTAGGTGGCGGCGTTTATATGGCGCCCTACCCGGGAGCTGAAGTGATGAATGAGAGTGACAAAGGATCGCTGATGGTTTCAGCCGAGCAGAACATTCCAAACCCGATAAAGCAACGCGCCAAAGAAAAGTACATGAAATCCAGAGCTGGTATTGAGCAGGCAGCAAAGGACGTCACCTATAACGACTTGCGTGCCCAGGCAAAGACCGCTTATTATAACTGGGTGGTGCTGGAAAAACAACTGGCTGTACTAAAAGACAACGAGCGCATCATGGAATACATGCTCAAGCTGGCCCGTATCCGCTACCCCTACAGTCAGGGCAAGCTAGGAGGTGTTTACAAAGCAGAAGCCAGGCTGCACGAAGTACAGAACATGCAGGTGATGACGGCCACACAGATCGCCCAGCAGAACGTGCAGCTTAACATGCTAATGAACCTGCCAAAGGATCAGAAGTATAAAATTGACACCACAATCGCTGTTCCTGCGCCTGCTGCGCTTGCAGTTGATACCACTTACCTGGCCAGCTCCCGTAGCGACATCCGCCAACTCGACAGAACAATTCAGTCTATGCACTTGAACGTCGAGATGGAAAAGAAGGAGCGCCTGCCAGATTTTAGCATCCGTTTTGACCACATGTACCCGCGTGACGGGATGATGCCGCAGCAATACACTGCCATGGGTATGATCTCGATTCCGATTGCGCCATGGTCGTCGAAAATGTACAAGGCCAATACCAAAGCCATGAACCTGGAGATACAGGCCATGCAACGCGAACGTGAGGCGATGCTGAACGAAGCGCAGGGGATGGCCCGTAACATGGCACTGGAGTTGAATACCATGCGAGAGCAGGCAGCCAACTACAACAATAGAATCATACCGGCATTCAAAAAGAATTATGATGTGACCATGCTGGCCTACGAACAAAACAACGAAGAATTGCCATTGGTAATTGATGCCTGGGAAGCCCTGAACATGGCGCAAATGGAGTATCTCAAGCTGCTACAGTCCCTTTATCAGATGACGGTAAGCTATGAGAAAGAGATCGAGAAGTAATTATAATAACTGACTTTCGAATAATGGAAAGGAACACATACTTCTTATTCACTCATTCACACATTCAAAAATTGAACATGAGACGATATTTGAACATATTCTTCCTGCTGGTAGCCTTCGCTGTGGCTGCCTGCTCGGTGGAAGAAAAAACACATGCAGAGGGTGAAACGGAATACACCTGCCCCATGCACCCACAGATTGTTAAAAATGAGCCTGGCTCTTGCCCTATCTGCGGCATGGACCTGGTGCCCAAAGCTGTGCATGGTGATGGCGTAGAAATTACAGAAGACCTGGCCTTTTTGCTGAAGCCAACCAACACTACGGTAGTTGCCAACATCTCAACTATAAAACCAGAGCAAAAAGCAATGGAGGCAACAGTGCAGATGGATGGCATTATCAGCTATGATCCGCGTCGTGTGTATTCGGTGCCGGCAAAAGTAGGCGGACGCATAGAGAAACTGTTTGTAAAGTCTAATTTCCAGCCGATAAGCAAAGGTCAGAAGCTGATGGAGATCTATAGTCCGGACCTGATTACGGCCCAGAAAGAACTTCTATACCTGGTACAGTCTGCCCCCGAGGACAAGCAACTGATACAGGCAGCCAAACAGAAACTACAGTACCTGGGCGCTTCCAACGAGCAGATCAACAGGCTAATCAGAAATGGAGAGGAGAGCTATACGTTTGCGGTTTACAGTCCTTATGATGGTTATGTTATTGACTTGAATGCATCAGCACCTGCTGCTACAGCAAGTGCGGCTACTGCGCCTGCAGCTAACGCAGGCGACATGGATGCTATGGGCGGAAGTAGCGCTGCTGCGCCAACTCCAGCTGCCTCTACTGCGTCAGCCGGGCAGGCTATTCAGTTACGCGAGGGCATGTATGTAACCGTAGGGCAGCCACTGTTGCGCGTAGTAAATGCAACGCAGCTTTGGGCAGAGTTTAATATTCCCGCCGGTAAAATGAGCGCATTAGCAGAAGGTTCTCCTGTGGTAATATCATTTCCGCAACTACCTGGCGAAAAGCTGGCGGCCAACATAGATTTCTTTCAGCCCTTTTTTGATGAAGGGGAGAATTTTGCGAAGGCGCGCGTGTATTTGCCAGGTAACATGAAAGCTGCAATGGTAGGGCAACTGGTAAGTGCCCAGGCAACATACAGCACGGACACTTCCCTTTGGGTGCCCAGCGCTGCGGTGCTGGATATTGGTACCAAGACGGTCGCCTTCATAAGAAGGAATGGTGTGTTTGAGCCTGTAGCTGTTACCACTGGCACTGACGCTGGCAGTGAGATCCAGCTCATATCCGGTTTAAAACAAACCGATGTCATTGCTGCCAATGCACAGTTCCTGGTAGACAGTGAAAGCTTTATTAAGGTTAATAATTAGAAAACCATGAGACGATATTCGAACATACTCTTCCTGTTGATAGCTATAGTTGTAGCGGCCTGCTCTGTGGAAGAAAAATCACACGCGGAAGGGGAATCGGCAACCTATACCTGCCCGATGCACCCGCAAATTGTACAGGATAAACCAGGCACCTGCCCTATCTGTTTTATGGATCTGGTACTGGTATCGCAGACGGGTAAGGATAATGGGGAACTTGTTTTGATGGAAAACCAGATCAAGCTAGGAAACATCAAAACCATGCGTGTAAAATCTGGTTCGGTAGGCAGCAATTCTATACTTAGCGGCAAACTGGTTCTGGACGAAACACAGACCGATGTGATAAGTAGCCGTGCCGCCGGACGAGTAGAGAAACTATATCTAAAAGAAAGTGGACAAACGATAAAAAAAGGGCAGCCGCTTTACGAGTTATACTCTGAAGAGCTCCTGACACTTCAGCGTGAATACCTGCTCGCCTTGCGCCAGAACCAGGAACTGGGGAAAGAAAACACAAGGTTTTCTTCCTTCCTGGAGGCTGCTAAAAAGAAACTACTTCTATTCGGATTAACCGAAGGGCAGATAAGGAGTTTGGCTAAATCCGGAAATGTAAGTTCCCGGATAACGTTTGTGGCACCAGCCAGTGGTGTGGTTACCGAAGTGGCTGCTGCCGAAGGACAGTATGTAGCCGAAGGCGGTGTACTTTACAGGCTGGGCAAACTGGGCAAGATCTGGGTAGAAGCCGAGCTGTATCCGCAGGAAGTTGCCAACGTGAAAGAAGGTGATCCTATCCAGGTATCGGTGGAAGGTTTTGACAAGGAGCCGGTAGCGGCAAAAGTTACTTTTATCAGCCCGGAATTCAGGGCCGGTAGCCAGGTAGTTATCCTTCGTGCTGAATTGCCAAACCCAAATGACCAATACCTACCGGGCATGCAAGCCAATGTGATACTTCCGAGTCCGAACAAATCTGCCCTTACCTTGCCAACAGATGCTGTGATTCGTGATGAAAGCGGCAGCCATGTGTGGGTGCAGTCGGGTAAGAACACCTTCAAGGCCCAAATGGTGACGATCGGGGAAACAAGTGCGGATAGTGTCGCTATACTTTCCGGCTTAAAAGAAAATAACAAGGTCGTCGTATCCGGTGCCTACCTGTTGTATAGTGAGTTTGTGCTCAAAAAAGGCGCTAACCCGATGGCAGGCCATCAGCACTAATTAATTTCTGATATGAAAGAATGTTGCAAATCCGGCGACGAAAAACCAGCCGGTAAGTGGCGCAGGCGGCTACGCTGGCTCGTCATTGGTACAGTGACTCTAATCGTGCTCATCGCACTAATAAACCAATTTAAATAAATCTCAATCAACTAATTTTTAAAACAATGCTGAAAAAGACTTTTGTAACCGCTGCTATGGCAACTTTCCTATTTACTTCTTGCACTGAAGCAAAACAGGATACTACTGCTACTGCCGAAACTGAAAACATGGAACGCCATGAAGGCATGGCGCACGGTGAGACCACGCCGGCTTCAGGCAAAGTGGTTGTTGAAACGCCGGATTATACTTCGGCAGCAAGCCCTGTAAAAGAGCAGGTTGCTACCCTGGTTAATAATTACCTGAAATTAAAAGACAAGCTGGTTGCTTCTAGCGCGCAGCAGGCACAGGCAGATGCCAAAGCCGTAGTAGCTGCAGCCGAGAAAGTAGATGTAACGGCACTGCAAGGTGAGCAGAAAACTTTCGCTGAAGAAAAACTAAGTGAGGTCAGGCAAGCTGCTTCTACCATGGCTGGAGCTACTGACCTGGAAACACAACGTGCCCAACTGGAACTACTATCTGAAGCTACATTTGCCCTGACCAAAGCATTTGGTGCCGCGAATGAAACCTTATACTACCAGCACTGCCCGATGGCCAACAACGACCAGGGAGCCTATTGGCTGAGCTCGAATGAAGAGATTCGCAACCCATACTTTGGCGAGAAAATGCTCAAGTGCGGTAGCAACGAAGAGGTTCTTAATTAAAATGAAGAAAGGGAGCAGTACTAAAAAGTGCTCCCTTCCTTATCATCTTTAGTCAAATCAGTAAGCAGGGCTTGCGTTCTACCTGCCTCTATCAACTTCATAACCTCATGCATAAATTTGGGACATCATTTATTGGGGCCTTAGCACTTGTAGGTAGCCTGACAGGTTGTAATGACCTCATGGTACACGACGAGGAGCAGGTGACACCCTTGAACATAACCTATCCGGCTGCTTTTGTCGTGAATGGGCTAGATAATACGATTGCTGTTATCAAACTGAACGAAAATCAATTGGCTGAAACAATTAAACTACAGGATGCTGTAGCGCCCCACCACATTTCGATAAGTCCTGATAAAACAACACTTGCTGTTGCGATCACTTCCACTGATTTAAGCGGCGGGCATGGAGGTATGGATGAAAGCGACAAATCATTTAAGGTAGTTATTCTGGATGCAGTAACGGGCTTAGTCGAGCAGACGCTCCTTTTACCCAGTATGCCGCATAATGCAGCGTTCAATGCTGCCGGGAATGAGCTATGGATCGGACAGCAAAACAAAAATTCAGGTACCGTGCTTGTATTTGATACCTCTGATTGGTCTATCAAGTCAGTTATCACCGTAGGTAAAGACCCTTCTGAGGTCACCTTTGCTACAGATGGCACCTTAGCCTTTGTTGCCAATACCGGGGATGCATCCGTCTCGGTGATTGACCCTTCATCCAAAACGGTGTTAAAGACCTTGCAGGTGGGCAAAGACCCAGTAGGGGCTTGGCCGGCTACCGATGGCAACATGTATGTGGATAATGAAAGCGCGCAGACAGTCAGTATCATAAATGTAGCATCAACAACGGTAACAGAAACACTTGAACTTGGCTTCAAGCCCGGGTATGTGGCCTACCAGGAGAATTCAAGGGAGCTATGGGTAAGCAACGCCACGGACGGTAAAGTAGTGGCCTATCAACGGGGCACTGCTAGTTGGATAAAAAAGGCAGAAGTAGCAACCGGCGCTGATGCGCACGCCATTGCCTTCAGTTCGGACAAAAGCCTGGCCTATATCACCAATCAGGGTGCAAATACCGTGACTGTGCTAGATGCAACAACCTATGCCAAGGTAAAAGAACTTGCCATTGGCCGCATGCCCAATGGCATTGTCATCAAACCATAATCTTTTAAACAATCAAACACTCTAATTTCACCCATGACACGCAAACATTCCTTTTTTAAACCCTTTATCGGCCTAGTGGCCTTCTCCTTACTCGCTGCCTCTTCTGTCCTGGCACACGGAGGCGAAAAGCACGATAAGAAAAAAGCAGAGCCAGCAAAAGTTGTAACTATCGATACAGCAGCCCATGCATCGCATCCGGCTAGTGATACTATAGTAGCACAGCAGCCAGTGCCAGCTGCCAGTGAGCATACGGAAGCCCATGAGCACACGCCAAGCGAAGTGCATGCTTCGCTAAGTGATTTTCCAAATACCCATCCGCTCATTGTCCACTTTCCGATCATGCTGCTGATGGTAGCAGCGGCAGTGCTATTGGTTAACATCAAGTTCCTGCGCAAAGAATTAGACTGGGTTGCTACCGTTGCCACCCTGATTGGATTTGGCACGGCTTACCTGGCTGCGAACTATAACCACCCGCATACGTCCGGGTTGTCAGCCCATGCCCAGCTCGTGCTCGACCAGCACGACCTATATGCTGAATGGACCGTGTATCTGGGAGCTGTAGGCGTGGTTGTACAGCTGCTTAGCCAATTCTTATTCAAGGGCAAGCGCTGGAGTGTGGCTGTGGCTGCGCTTGTATTAACAGGCTCCGCGTATGCTGTCTCCATGGCCGGCCATTACGGAGCGCAACTCGTGCACATTGAAGGTGTCGGCCCCCAAGGAAAATTCCTGGAAGAACATCATCATTAAGCTCCAATCTTAGAAGGAAATCAGTCAAAGGCGCTTCTTAAGCCATTAATTTTCTCTTAGAAGCGCTTTTGCTTATAAAATCATTTTTATTTAACCTCGCACAAATCCCACATGAAGAAATTTTTATCCATTGTTTTTGCAGTTTGCCTGCTTTCCCTGCAACAGCTGTTCGCACAAACTACAGTTCAAAGTGATGCCCAGCAGATAAAACTGGTACTGAGCAACTACAAAGCGGCCGTAGAGGCTTTGGACGCTTCTAAAACACTGCACCTCTTTGCACCCGACTCCAGAGTATTCGAGTCAGGGGGCGTGGAAGGCACGTATGCCAATTACCTCGATCATCACCTGGCACCTGAGCTAAAAGCATTTAAGTCTTTTAACTACAGCGACTATAAAGTGGACGTGCAAGTAGATGGCTCTTATGCCTTTGCCACTGAAACCTACATCTACACGATCGTATTGGCTAAGGACGGAAGTACCATCAAAAAGAAAGGCGTGGCCACCTCCACCTTAAAGAAGGATAATGGAACATGGCAGATAGTGCGCTTGCACAGCTCCTCAAGAAATACGAAATAATTGATTGCATCCTTAAGTAAACCCGACTGATAGGTGGCTGCTTGGCAACGTATCAATCAGAGAAAAAGTAAACCTTTAGATCCCCATAGATGAGAAAGCCCGGCTGACGTTGTCGTCAGCCGGGCTTTCTCATCTATGGGAGTTAGAAGTACAGTATTAGAAAATTAGCAGGCACTGTAAAGCAGAACACTCTGATGATTCTACTTGAACAATCACGGCGTTTGGTATTTTGCATGGTCATCTCTGCTGGCAGGCTTGCTCACAACGCCGGCAAGCTTCGGCACACAGCTGGCAATGTTCCATATGGGTATGCTTGGCACACTCTTCCCCGCATTCCCGACACACCCTGGCACATAAGTCTAGCACTTCCCTAGCTAACGTAGAGTCGCGGGAAACATAATCTAGTGCCACCTTACAAATGGCCGCACAATCTAAATCAAGCCGAATGCAGCGCTCCATCATTTTTACATCATCTTCCTGTAAACAGGAAACGGCACAATGGTTACAAGCTGCAGCACATTCGGCCAGTATTCTTATCAAGTCTTTATTCATAGTGTATGTTTTAGTAGTTAGGTTTAGGTAATGTTTACCTATTCGCTAGTAGGGGAGTTTTATAGATTTATGGATGAAACTTATATATTTATGACGTACTGGCATGGAGTAAATAGTAGCATTTATTTAAAAAGCTTGTTCGAGTGCCTATTAGACAATCTTAAAAGCTTTTGTACCCCAGCTCGACTTTGATAACTCTCCTAGCCTAGCGCGCTTCAATACAAAAGATTAAATAGCCTTTAGCACCTGTTCATACCTCTTTTTGCGTATGTAATTGCATATGACAAGTAGGAAGGTATTGAAAAATCTGGCCTGTTATGCTTTACACGGGACCCTAACCTTACTAGAACCATCCTGATGCGTGTTACCGATGAATTTGAAGACCTAGGCTTAGCGGCAAGGGCTAGATAGCAATGGCTCTTTTCGCATGCACTATTTCTTGCTATCTTTACATATAAATAAATCCTAAACTGTGCTTTAGGCTTATGAGCAGTAAAAAAAAGGCAAAGCGTAGAGGTATTCCAGGACTGCTGCTGATTGCAGTGTTCCTAAACCTATACCTTATCCAGTTGGCGTGCAACCTGCCGCATCTGGCAGATCGCTTGTTGCCTACTTTCGCTGCACAAGGGCACCATCACAGTGCTGCGCCGGATACGCAGGCTTCTGCTCACAAGCATGCAGAGGAGCACACTCATGCGCAGTCAGATCATTCTCACTCAGGCTCTGACGATGCCGACTGCTGTGAAGAGAAAGCATATGCTCCGTTCGTTAAGGCATCTACGGCAGCGTACTTGCCTTCGCTTGATAAAGCCCCCTTCGTCAGCTCCAATGTTTTTTACCAAGCTATCCTTACAGGTACGCTGAGCCGCTTTGCTTTTGAAGTATCTCCTGTCCCTCCAGACGACCCAGTCCCCAAGATTCCGGACATCAGGATCTTTCTGCACTCTCTTACGATTTGATTGAACATGCAGTCTTACACCTGCTTCAGGCGATAGCCATGCGCTAACGTGTCTGAGGCAGGCGGCTTTGTGCGCCTAGACTTACCCATCTTAGTGGGAGTTGGCAGGCGTCTAACCAGTTACTGTATCATTCACTTCTGCAATTCCAGGTCTATTCAGTCCTTTTGGAAGCGCAGGCATCATTTCCTAAGGATGCATGAAGAGAGTTCGCACCAACAGGTGCTTCGTATAAAGAATATGGTATGCCCCCGTTGCATCACAGCCGTACAGCATGAGCTGGAAAAGCTAGACCTGCGTGTGCTCGAAGTTGTACTCGGATCCGCAACAGTGGAGGCATCACAAGGCCTAAACATTGCGACCCTAGAGGCTGCGCTGGTCAGCTTGGGATTTGAGCTGATCTGTGACAAGCAAAAAGACCTGGTAGAAAGTATCAAGATAGCCGTGATAGATCTGATCCGGTCAGAGAAAATAGCTACGCTAGCTACTAATGTTTCTACCTATTTAGCTTACAAGCTAGGCAAGGATTATTCTACGATCAGTACTGCCTTTAAGGCATCTGAGGGAGTTGCTTTAAGCAGGTTTGTCGTGCTACAAAAGATAGAGCGTGCCAAAGAGCTTCTCTCCTATGATGAATTATCAAAGGCAGAGATTGCAACGTGCCTGGGCTATAAAAGCCTGCAGCACCTCTCAAGCCAGTTTAAAGATGTCACTGGGTTTACTCTCCTCCAATATAAAAAGGACGACTTCCACCAGCGTAATTCCATTGATAATCTCCTATGAAGATATATGTAAGTTTATTCAATGAATCTATAAAACACATCAGTTCTCTATATTGTAAAGCAATCAGGTGATCGGGGAGTAGTAAGGATACAAAAGAAGTATAAAATACAGTTTAATTCAGGTGAAGATTACCTTCCTGTACATTAAAGCAGCGAGCGCTACCAGGTCTCTTTAGAACATGTAAAGCCGGCGTATTCACCTTTCTTTATTGTATCTTAGTGCTGCATGTTTTATAAGATTAAAAGATTGGAGTATAAATACCTGAGAGGCTTACCCGTCAAAAAAGTACTTGTAAATGGAACAACATCCGTAAAAGTGTGAAAGTGAAAATGATAGGGTAGCCCTCTGCCTCAGGATATGTAAAGAGAATAACATATGGACCACGCACATCACCCTCACAAAGGGGAACATCCAGCAGCAAAGCATCAGAAAGACCAGCTGACTGAACGACTGGAAGAGAAGACCCTGCATGGCCACGAACATGCCATGCATAAAGACACGACCGGCCATCCGCCCCACGGCTCGCATGGGCACGATCATCACCGCATGATGATTGATGACTTCAAAAAGCGGTTCTGGGTATCGCTTGCATTGTCTGTACCCGTGATTATCCTGAGCCCAATGGTGCAGCACATCCTGGGCTTTTCGGTAGCTATACCTTATAGCATGTACCTGGCTTTTGTGCTCTCTTCCATCATCTACTTTTATGGCGGCTGGCCTTTCCTAACTGGCCTTGTAGAAGAGCTGAAAAAAGGTGCCCCAGGCATGATGACCCTGATCGGCGTGGCCATCACGGTCGCTTACCTCTATAGTACAGCTATTGTATTTGGCTTGGAGGGAATGGACTTCTTTTGGGAGCTCGCCACCTTGATTGTGATCATGCTGCTCGGGCACTGGATCGAGATGAAATCAGTACTGGGCGCCTCTAAAGCCCTGGAGTTGCTCGTAAGCATGATGCCTGCTGAAGCCATGCTGATCCAGAATGGGGAAACTGTTTTGGTGCCACTTGAAGACTTGAAAAAAGGGGATCTGATCCTGGTTAAACCCGGCGAGAAAGTTCCTGCTGATGGGGCGGTAGAGAAGGGCGAAAGCTACCTGAACGAAAGCATGCTAACGGGTGAAAGTAAGCCCGTTAAAAAAGCACAGGGGGATGCGGTGATTGGCGGCTCGATCAACGGCAACGGTTCGCTGCAGGTGCGGGTGGCAAGTACAGGAAAGGATAGTTACCTGAATAAAGTAATCACCCTGGTGCAGGAAGCACAAAAGACAAAATCGGAGACCCAGCGCCTGGCTGACCGTGCAGCAAAATGGCTGACCTATGTGGCGCTGATCGCTGGCTTTGGCACGTTTGCCGTTTGGCTTCTACTGGGTCAGGATTTGGCTTTTGCGCTGGAGCGGATGGTGACCGTTATGGTTATCTCCTGTCCACATGCCCTAGGATTAGCAGTGCCTTTGGTTGTGGCTATTTCAACCGCTGTTTCTGCTAATAACGGCCTGCTTATCCGCAACCGTACCGCTTTCGAAAATTCCCGCAAAATTACCACCATCATCTTTGATAAGACGGGTACGCTTACGCAAGGCTCTCATGAGATTGCCTCGGTTGTCATGTTTAGCCACGACATAGATCCACGAGAAATGCTGCGTTTAGCAGCTGGGGTGGAGCAGAACTCCGAGCATTTTATCTCGCAGGGCATACTGCGCAAAGTCAAAGAAGAAGGAATCACGGTGCCCCCTTCCGAAACATTTACCTACCTGCCCGGCAAAGGACTGGAAGGCATGGTAGAAGGCAAAGAGGTGAAAGTAGTAGGCCCTAACTACATCAAAGAGTTCAACATCCAGATACCTGCCAGTCAGGCGGAAGAAGGTGTTGAAACTGTTGTTTATGTCCTGCTAAACGGGCAGCCGGTGGGGTACATTTCCATGCGCGACCAGATACGGGAAGAATCAGCAGAAGCCATCCGCATCCTGAAGGCTAATGGCATCAAGAATTTACTATTGACGGGTGATAACGAGCGGGTCGCGAAAAGTGTCAGTGACAAACTAAAGATGGATGGTTACCTGGCCAACGTATTGCCGCACCAAAAACAGGAAAAGGTAAAAGAACTGCAGGCTAAAGGTGAGTTTGTGGCCATGACGGGTGACGGTGTAAACGACGCCCCAGCCCTGGCACAGGCTGATGTAGGCATTGCCGTTGGCTCAGGAACCGATGTAGCCGCTGAAACAGCCGATATTATACTCGTTAACAGCAATCCGCAGGATATAGCTTCGCTGATCCTTTTTGGCAAAGCAACTTACCGCAAGATGATTCAAAACCTGGCCTGGGCCACCGGTTACAATGTGGTCGCATTGCCATTGGCCGCAGGTGTGCTTTATGAGCAAGGCATTATGATCTCGCCGGCGGTGGGTGCTGCGTTGATGAGCCTGAGTACCGTCATTGTTGCTATTAACGCCCAGCTGTTACGAAGGCAAATAAAATAGTACCAACGCTTTATTCCATTTTCAACAGCCTGAAGATCAAACCGTATACATTTAACTTAACTTAATAAACTGAAGACTATGAAAAAACACGTAACACAAATCTCCTTTATACCCCTTATGGTAGCAGGGCCGTTTCATTCTCATAAATTAAGTTACCATGGCGCGAGCGTCCTCGCTCGTGTCGGACTATAGTTGGGCCTCTGGCCCAGTCGGATTGCAAATCCGACTTTATAAGCAAGTCACGGATCGCAGATCCGCGCCAGCAAATGGAGAATGAAACGACCCTGCTTATGGTAGGGGCCTTCCTGTTTATAGCAGCATGTGGTGGAGGGGAAAGCACAACAGAGGAGACTACTACTACTGAAGTGACAACGGGTGAAACTTCAGAAGCTGCCATGGATACCGACATGGCGCCAGGTAGCATGCTGGATCTTATGCATCAGAACATGCAGCAAATGCAGGACATGACTGGTAAGATGACAGGTGATCCCGATTATGATTTTGCACTGTTGATGGAAGTGCACCATAAAGGGGCTGTTGAGATGGCTGAGGAAGAGCTGGCTAACGGCACTGATAGCCAAATGAAAGAAATGGCACAGAAAACAGTGGATCAACAGTCAAAAGAAATGAATGAACTGCAGGCATTTATAAACCAGCACAAGCCTACTTCCGGAGATACTGCTACAACTATGAAAATGGTGCATGCGATGCAAAACATGATGGGAGAGATGCACCAGGACGATAGGAGCGCTAGGAACACGGATCAATCATTTGCACAGATGATGATCCAGCACCATCAAATGGGGCTCGACATGACGAAAGCGTATCTCAGCATGGGCAAAGACCAACAACTCAAGCAAGAGGCGCAGAAAACAATGGATCAACAGTCAAAGGAAATCAAAGAGCTGGAAGCCTGGCTGCAAGAACAGCCTAAATAATGCTTTAACTAAATGTATGAAGTGGTGTGAGGTCTTTGAGGCTTACTTCTTTTCGAAGACTTCACACTTTTTACTCATGCCTGCCCACTTTCTATCACTTGGTAGATCCTTATCCTTAAGTAGCTCACCCCTTTCCTTAAGTGTAGCCCCGGATGCAGGAAACAGGTTGTTTTATGGCTGATCATGCCATTTTGTCCTTTTTGAATTTACTATTTAATTTATTGTTCAGCAAGGTGGTTAAAGACATTCGAGCCAATCAAGCACAATATGGATAACAAGACCGAGGCCCAAAAGCCTGGACTTCGGCCAAAAGCAAAGTAGCACATAAACAGGTATCAACCAGTAGCTATGTAACAGGTGAAACCCTACACTGCACCGTGTGGGATCTACAATGGGATCAGCCAAAAGATGGTCCAAATCAATTAAGATAGCAGAAAACATAATGAGCGAAGCTCGTCTAAAATTAGTGCGAAAGAAAAGCCAAGCAACCAGTATGGGCACTAGCAGGTGTAGCACTAGGTGCCAAACAAAACTTATCATGGAGTTTTTATTTTCTGAAACAGGATCTGCTTCTGATTAAACGAAGTAAGATTTATCTTTAGATGTTTAATAAACAAAAGTAAGTCCAGCACCATACTTCATGTCGCTGTCGTAATGCGTGGAAAGCGAAACATACTTGGTTACCACGTATCGCAGGCCGGCCATGTACTCTTTATCGGTGTTGCCCATCAGGTTCAGGCGCAAGCGACTTGTAAGCGGAATATCCTCCCGGCGTAACTGAAATCGAAACTTACCTTCACTATCAGCTCTGGCTTCTGCCAGAAATAACATTGGCAAAGTATACTGCACACCGGCTACAAAAGCTTTCCGGTTGTTCTGATTGCTTGTCTGGCCCAGCAACGTTTCCTCCGGCTCATTCTTCACACTATTGTAGTGATAGTCAAACCCTATAAACGGGAACAGCCACTGCATTTTACCGAAATAACGGCCAAAGTAGGTCTCGCTCTCAATGCCATACGCCTTCTTAAAACCGATACGCCACTCGGTGGAAAGCTGGTAACGAGAGTTGGCTAGTATAAATTCTCCGTCGCTGCCGTTGCTTTCCAACCCTACCATCCCTGAAGGCAAAAACATCTTCTCTTCCTTATTTAACCTTTTCCAGGCTAGCTTCTGGTCCGGAAGCTCCGGGTTAGGCGGGGAGTTCTGGTAGGTAAACACCCGGCCCATGCCGGCCATCATGTGGTAGAGAATGTGGCAATGGAAAAACCAGTCGCCACTCTCCGAAGCTGCAAATTCTATCGTATCGGTTTCCATTGGCAAAATGTCAACTACATTCTTGAGGGGCGCATTCTCCCCCTGCTTATTGAGCACCCTGAAATCGTGCCCATGCAGGTGCATCGGGTGGCGCATCATGGAGTTGTTAAACATGATAACTTTCACGTTTTCCCCCTTTTTGATCAGGATCTTATCTGACTCCGAAACTGTCTTGTTGTCAAGAGTCCAGACATAGCGGTTCATGTTACCGGTTAGCTCAAAACGCAATACTTTTTCAGGACCGGGTTTAAGGGTCGTTTTTTCAGGAGCACGCAACATGCCATAATTCAGGGTTACTATCTCACCATTGCTTCCACCCATGTTCTGCATGTCGTGCCCCGGCATGTTATGGCCCTGGTGTGAGGTGGTGTCCGCTTCTTTCTGCTTTATTTTCATACTGCTGTCGATAGCGGGTGCAGTGGATTTTTCTTCGTGCATGCTGTGGTCCTCCTCTGCGGATTCCGGATACATCACGCTGTTCATGTCCATCTGCTGGTTGCTCATTTCCATGCCCATCGGTTCCATGTCCCCGTTCATTTTCATCATGTCGTTCATCATCTTCATACCCTCGAAATATTTGAGCTTGCCCAACCTCTGTGCCTTCATTTTCATGCCCCTGCCCAGCCACAGCGAGGTGGTATTGGTGCGGTCTTCGGCAGTCGCCAGGAACTCGTATTGCATGTTGTCAGGTATAGTTACCAGCAGATCATAGGTTTCTGCAGGCGCGATAATCAGGCGGTCCACTTCCACGGGCTCTACATCGTTGCCATCGTTGCCAACCACCGTAATCTTACTACCGGAATACGTCAGCCAGAAATAGGTGGAGGCGCCGCCATTCACTACCCTGAGCTTTACGACATCTCCGGCTGTAAAATGGGTTTGCTCCGCCATATCCTGCCCATTGGTTAAAAACTTCTCGTAGGCCACATCGCTCACGTCCATGGCCGTCATCCGTTTCCATTCATTTTTAAGTTTGGTGCCAAAATGGCCTTTCTTTATAGCCTCTGCATAGCTCTGTGTAGCACCTTTCTGAATGGCAAACCAATCGTTGGCGCTGCGCAATGACCGGTAAACCTCTTTGGGATTCATATCGGTCCAGTCGCTGAGCACGATCGGGATAGCGGGCATGTCCGGTTCATCTACTTTGTTAAAGATTAGGGCTCCGTACATCCCACTCTGTTCCTGGAACCCGCTATGGCTATGGTACCAGTAGGTACCGTTCTGTATGATCGGAAACTTGTACAGGTAAGTGGAGTGGGGCTTGATCGGTTTTTGGGTAAGCCAGGGTACCCCGTCAAAGCGGTTTGGCAGAAACACGCCGTGCCAATGGATAGAAGTTTCTACATCCATTTCATTGTGCACATAGATCTCGGCTGTATCGCCCTGGGTAAAGGTTAAAGCAGGTGCCGGAATGCTGCCGTTTATAGCCACCGCTCTTCTAGTTTTGCCGGTAAAGTTTACAAGGGTATCCCGTACATAAAGATCGTAGCGCACGGTACGCGGTTTATATGTTGGCCCCGGGCTCTCCGGCTTATGCCCTGCTCTATGGATAGACTTTTCTTTTTCTTGTGGGTTCTGTACAGGTGTTTCCGTTTTTTCTTGAGTAGGCTGTGCATGTTTATGAGCAGGTTGAGCTTTCTTCTGAGTCGGCTGCGCTTGCTTCTGCTGCGCAGGTTTCTTAGCCGGTGTTGCAGGTTTGGCTTGGTTTGCTTTTTTCTGCGGGGGCTGCTGTTGTTTAGCCGGGGCTTTTGGTTTCTGCTTTACCAGCGTCATGCCGCATTTGGGACATTTGCCAGGCTTGGAGCTTTGTACCTCCGGATGCATCGGACAGGTATAAATTTCAGTCTTTTGCTGGGCAGATTTGTGTTGTTCGTGCTGCGCGTAAGTTGAAGGAGCGATCCCGAGCAACAGCAATATGATCAAAAGTTTATACATTATAATCGGGATGAAATGTAAAGAATTTAATAAGTAGAGCTTACCACCGAAGGAAATAAAAAATTCAGGGTGTATTCCCTGCCTGCCTTTTCCGGGTGGTCGTGGCCAGAGAAAGGTCAACTGAAACTATAATGAGATAAACATCTTCAGTAGGTACCTCCTGTAGCGCAGGGGGAACGTTTAGAGTCTGTTAGTTAACAGGTGTAAGAAGTAGTTTAACCTCTTCCTGGACGCCTATAATGGAAGGATTGAGAATTTATTAAAAGATCAGTCATCATCTTTAAAAATAACTTCATTGCTATTCTTTTTGGTCTGGAGGAGATCGCATCCGCACTTTTGTCTTAGAGCTGCCCCATCCACCAGTGATCATACCCTTCTCTATTCTGCCAATACTGTGTATGGGACAGCTTAAAAGTGCGAGATTATCACCATCTGCTGTAAACGCTACTATAATTAGTATCAAGTCACTTTTTTTATATTTAGCTAAATCTTACGAAAATGTGTTTGATTATACACTTCGGCGCACCCATATGTTTTACATATTCATGCACTATTTTTTACATATTTTAGCTATTAGTATTAGCTTAAGTGACTTTTAGATAGGTAGCATTTCACCTGGAAGTGACTACAATCCTGTACCTGCTGTAACGCTCCTAATCTGCTACCTCTGTGTATTATTTAACTCCGCATCTGCTATGGTATTGAGAAGAACGTGCTACCAATGCTATTTGCTCTATGAATATGTCGTTTCTCTTCTTGGGAGCTCTATGTTTACTTTCGTTGCTTGGGACATCATCAAGACAACCTTTCTCTTCTAGTGGAGACAGTAGAATACGGAATAAGTATTCAGGGCGGGATCTTTTGTAGTTTTGCCTATCAGCCTGTAAGATTGGTAAGGTTAAGGTCCCACATTCTGTACTTTCTTCATCACCTTTTTAGCTGAAGGTGAAGACACCCAATAGAGTACAAACCTGAGAGTACAGTAAACAACCCGAAGACAGAAAATGCCCTCAAGAGAACATTGCCAAAGTTGTCGCGGCTTTCATAATCCATGGTATGCAACATCCACAAAACTTCAAAACGCGCCATTGGTTGTGCCGGATGGCTTGAAAAGCACCTAGCTCGGCCGACACGTACACAGTACAGTTGTCGGGTTGGCTAAAAGTAACGGCCCAGGCTGGCAGTAGCCTTTCGCGGTATTCATGATGTGAGCCGATCTCAGTCAGATAATCTTCCTTATCCACTTTTACCGGGTCCGCTACCTGGCTGGTGGCAACCTTGATAGCGGCTTCTTTAGATAAGGCTGAAATCAACTGGCCCGTTTCAGCATGCGCTAACTGCACTTTAACATTGGTTTTTTCGCTGGCGTATGTGTGCCAGCATCATGTGCAGCATGCTCTGCTTGACCGGAAAAATAGCGTATCAGGTAAGTAGGTACCCCTGCTAGCTCGATTAGCTAAATAGACACGACAGAATCCACTTCGCTTTTTGCTTTGAGTCCATCCACTACCTGTTGCGGAGATACCGGTTGCATCGATGCCGGGAAATGCTATTTCTCTTTCAGAAAAAGATCACCATGCAACCTGCCTGTGTCATTCCAGCTAAAGTAAAACCCCCAAGTGTTCAGAACAGGAATTGTACACCGGGAAAATACCCAAGTAGCGATGGGATTTGCGGCTGTAATATTGTTTACTTTTTAGCTCCATAAAGCTAATTTACATACTTGTAAATGTGTTTTCAAGGGTTTACTTCTCTGTTCTTTAGGGTGTTCTAAATGGAGGGTTAAGGTTGCTTTTATTTAAACTTCATCCGTTGAATACGCACCGCATTTAAGATTGCCAGGAAGGCTACACCTACGTCTGCAAATACCGCTTCCCACATGGTAGCAAGGCCACCAGCCCCTAAGATCAGCACAATGGCTTTCACGCCAAATGCGAGGCCAATATTTTGCCACACGATCTGCTTCGTTTTTTTACCGATCTCGATCGCAGTCGCTATTCTGGCAGGGTGATCAGTTTGAATGACCACGTCTGCTGTTTCAATCGCCGCGTCCGAGCCGAGGCCACCCATGGCCATGCCTACATCGGCCAGCGTGATCACGGGCGCATCGTTAATGCCATCGCCCACAAAGGCCACTGTTCGGCCTTCTGCTTTTAGTTTTTCTACATGGGCTACCTTATCCTGGGGCAACAGTCCGCCGTACGCTTCATCCAACTGCAATTCTTTGGCTACTTTCTGTACAATGGAGTCTTTATCCCCCGAGAGCATTACTAGTTTCTTTACACCCAGCTCCCGCATTCGCTTCACAGCCAGAGGTGCATCTGCTTTTGTTTTGTCCGCTATGGTAATGTAACCCGCATACACACCGTCCACAGCGACCAGTACAATCGTCTCCACGATCTCCTTTACACTCGGGTCATAACTTACCTTAAACTTCTCGAGCAGTCTGCCATTCCCCACCAGCAACTCTTTGCCATCCACGGTACCCTTCAAGCCGTGACCAGCTATTTCTTCTATTTGGCTTACAGCGTGCTTTTGATAGGTCTGCCCTGCTTTAGCAACGACAGCCTGGGCAATCGGATGGGTAGACTTGCTCTCTAATGCGGCTACAGCGGATAAGAACCAAGTCTTATCGGGCAAGACCGTTTCTATCTGCTGCACCTGGAAAACACCTTCTGTGAGCGTACCGGTTTTATCCATCACAACGGTGTCAACTTGCGTCATCAGGTCCAGGAAATTAGAGCCTTTGAACAGTAAACCGTTACGCGATGCAGCCCCGATCCCACCGAAATACCCTAATGGTATAGAAATCACCAGCGCACACGGACAAGAGATAACCAGGAAGATCAGCGCCCGGTAAAGCCACTGGTTAAAGTCATAGCTTTCGAAAATAAAGTAAGGGATGAACGTAAGCCCTACGGCCAGGAAAAAGACGATCGGCGTGTATACTTTGGCAAACTTGGTAATAAATTGCTGTGTTTTGGCCTTGCGGCTACCCGCTTCTTCTACCAGTTTCAGGATCTTTGACAAGGCGCTATTCTCATAGGCAGAAGTCACCTTGAGTTCGATCACCTGGTCCAGGTTGATCATTCCTGCCAGCACTACTTCGCCTGTAGCCTTCGTATCCGGTTTGGATTCCCCTGTCAAGGCAGCGGTATTAAACGAAGCACGCTCAGTCAGTAACTCCCCATCCAGCGCTATCTTTTCACCAGCTTTCACCTGCACGACTTCACCAATTTGTACCTCTTTCGCTTTCCTGCTAACCACGCCATTAGCAGTAACCACGCCCACTTCATCCGGTCGGTTGTCGATCAGTGCCTTGATGGAGCGCCTGGAGCGTAGTACCGCTGCTTCCTGGAAATGCTCTCCGATCACGTAGAATAACATCACGGCTACCCCTTCAGCATACTCCCCAATATAAAAGGCACCCAGCGTGGCCATGGTCATCAGGAAGAACTCGTTAAAAAAGCTGCTCCGAAGGCTTCTGATGGCATGCCACACCACGCGCCAGCCAACCAGCACATAGGCTATACCGAAAGTTATGAATCTGATATAACCGGTAAACCAGGGTGTGTCCAGGTAGTCAAGCAAGATACCACCCAGCAGCAGAACTAAGCACAGGATAGTAGGCACATAGGAAGACTTGGCTTCTTCAGCAGCATGCGCATGGTCTACGGCCCCTTGCAGCTTTGTTATGCCGTCTGCTGAGCAGCACGCTGCGCCCACGTTTGGCCCCGGTGCTTCTGCCGTTCGGGGGGAAGTAATCTCTAGGGGTTTAAAATCTTCTTCTATGTTCTTAGTTGTTTCAGCGTTCTTATCCATCGTTTTTGCATTTATAGTTAATGGGCAGCAGCTATGATCTGCTGCAAATCGTCCGGAATAGGCATCGGTTTCAGGGGCGGCACGTTTGCCCTGCCTGTATTGCCAAGCGGGATCATCCCGGCCCAGGATTTGATGCCGCCTACTAGCAAGCGCGGCAATTGGCCTATGACTTCTTTTCTGTTTCTGGTTTTAAAGCCAAACGAAAGCATTTGCCAATGCACAGCGGTATGGGCCAGTGGGTACGGTTGTCCCAGGATATGCGCCCGTTCCAAATGCCGCCATGCTTGCAGGACGTGTCCCTTGTTCCAACTAGCATCATAAGCAGCTAGCTCTTGCTGGTAAGAAGATTGGAGCTTAGCAGGCATGTTCCAGTTAAACTTCACGGTGTTGTCCTTTTAGTTTCTGTTACAAAGCTATGGCTTGTTTGCATGCAACTGCATTGCATTCTTTAAGAACAGCTGGCGCAGGTGCCTTTCATAATCAGGCTGATTTCTTCGGTCTTGAAGTTCTCGGGCAAGGCAATCTCCGGGATGCGGGACTTGGGCAGGCAATAGGTTTCATTGCATATGTTACAATGAAAATGCACGTGCAAGTCCTCAGGAGCACATGCACAACCTTCTTCGCAAAGTGCATACTTTACCGAACCCGTTCCATCCGCAATGCTATGCACCAATCCCTTTTCTTCGAAGGTTTTCAGGGTGCGATACAGTGTAATGCGGTCGGCGCGGTGAAAAGCCGCTTCCAGATCATTGAGACTCACAGCGGCCTGTTGCTTTAACAGGAAGTCCAGCACCAGCAGGCGCATGGCAGTGGGTTTTATACTTTTTTGATGTAGTGTATTTTCTATGTTTTGTAGCATAGTTCTATTCATTTAGCGTTTCCTTTATTCTCGGGGCATGTAAATGATGATGCAAGCGCCTAGCAGGGCGATTAAGGCTCCGATTACATCATACTTATCCGGTCTGTGGCCATCTACTTTCCACCCCCAGGCCAGGGACATGATGATAAAGATTCCCCCGTAGGTGGCATACACCCTGGCAAAACTTGCTGTTTGCCAGGTGGCTATTATCCCGTGCAACACGAGAATAATAGCTCCTAATGCACCATACCGCAGTGGTTTGTCCTCTTTCAGCCATTGCCACACCATATAGCCTCCCCCGATCTCACAGAGACCTGCTAAAAAAAGATGCCTAATGATTTTTACTGTATCCATTTCCTTTGCGTTTAGTGGCCATGGCCGCCTGCTTCTTCAGCATTTCGCATTTTAGCAAGCAGCGAGTGTGCGCCTTTGGTGACAAAGTTACTGGCTGCCGTATCGACCCCAGCAGGAAAAGCGATCTGTACAAAGCCACCTTCTTCTATGCCCCGTTCTACAGGTACCATACGAAACTGCTTCATTACGGCATCTCCTTCGGTTACCTGACCAGTGTATAAAAAGATGTAACTGCTGTTGTTTTCCTGCACCACTGCCGCCTCCGGTAAAGCAAGCACCTGCTTGTCATCCAGGGCTACCTGGGCCTGCACGTACATACCGGGTACCAGGTTCTTGTCTTCATCCTCCATATGTGCATGCACCTGCACGGTCCGTTCCGGGCTGATCTCTTTGCCGATCAGGTAGATCGTCGCCTGATGGTTCACCACTGTTTCTCCAGGAAGTGAATAATGTACTTTCTGACCTTTTTTTAACGTAGCTAAGTCCTTCTCAAACACGGTCAGCTCCACGTGCATGTGATCGGTATCAGCGATACGGAAAAGCACATCTGTGGGCGCTACGTATTGTCCCACATCCGCATTCACAAAGGTGATGTAGCCTTCCAGCGGCGCTAAAAGGGGCAACACACGTCTGATCTTGCCACTTCGCAGCGAACCATTGCTAATGCCGATGATGGCTAAACGTTCCTGCAAGGCCTGCACCCGCGTCTGCATGCTTCTATACTCAGCCACGGTTTGCTGGTAGGTCTTAGCGGCCGTGACCTGCTCCGCGTGCAGCTCCTTTTGGCGTTTGTATTCCAGCTCCAAGTAGTCCAGGCGATTCCTGGCTTCCAGGTAATCTTCCTGCAAGGTCACAAACTCCGGGTTTTCAATGGTAGCCAGCAATTCCCCCTTTTTCACGTAGCGGCCTTCCAGCACTTCTGTTTTCCGGATAAAGCCGCCAAGCGGTGCAGTCACCGAAGCCATGTTCTGCGGAGGCAGATCCAGTTTGCCCGTTAGCGTAAGCATGTTGCTCAGGTTGCGCATTTGGGGTTTACCCAATGTAATCCCTGCGACCTGATATTGCTCTGTGGTAAGTTCTGCCCTAGTAGGGCTTTCTTCTTCATGTGCTTCCGCCTCTTCCGCTACAGGTTCAGCCGAGTTACCACAGGAAGTGAAAAACAGAAAGCAGGTAAGGTATGCGATATAGATGATCCTTTTCATGTCGGATGATTTCTCTTATAAATTAGTTATAGTTGATTTTCCAGGAGGTACTGTAATTCGATAACTGCTTTATCATAAGTATAAAGTGTTTCCAGGTAATTAGAGCGGATGGTTAGTCCCCGGTTCAAATTCAGAATGTAGTCCTGGTAACTTATCTCTCCAGCCCGGTAAGCTTTCGTGGCCTGCGTAAGGATAAGTTGCGCCTGTGGCAGGGCCGTCTTTTCGTAATATGTGAGACTGCTCTGCAATTTTAAGGCTTGTTGTAAGGCCACTTGGGCATCTGCCTGCAACTCGTTTCGGGTCTGTTGCAGGTTCAACTTTGCCACGTCTGCCTGCAACTCCGCAGCCGCAATACGGCGCTTCTGTGGTTTTACCCAAAGCGGGATAGCAAGCCCAACAGAGACTTCCTGTGGCGCTTCAAAGGCTTCAGCCCCATCGCTGGCATGGCTTCCTCCTATAGTGCGGTTTGTATACCCAAGCTGTAGGTCTGGTAGCAATTTCGCGCGTTCCAGCTTCGTCTCTGCCTGCCGTACAGCGACTTGTTGCTGTGCCAGGCGAAGTCTTGGATTTTGCTCTAGTTGCGCTTCAGTTATTGTAGGCATAGGCAAGCGGTTCAGTACGGTATCGGCTGTGGCGACAAGCGTATCGGTTACCAGCAGCGCCTGTAGCCTTTCCTGAAAGACGGCGACATCTGTTTCGGCCTGAAAAGCGTTGTTGCGCACCTCAGATAGCTGCGCTTCGGCAGTTACTTTCTCCAGCAGGTTTGTTTCGCCTGTGCGCAACCTCGTCTGGGCAGCCTTAGCAAACTGCACATACAAGCTGTCCTGGTAGGTAAGCAAGCGTAGCCGTGATAAGGCATACACCAGACCGTAATAGTTGAGCCGCACATCGCGGATCACTTCCCGCTGCCGTTGCGTCAGGTTAACTTTGCTGACCTGGGTGAGTTCGCTAGCAAGCTTGGCTTGCCTGCTATACAAAGTGGGCAGGGAGAAGGACTGCGAGACGGAAACTTCGTTATCATAGGTACCCGTAGCCAGCTTGCCAGTTGAAAACTGTACCTGCGTTTTGTCCAGGTCCCAGGAAGTTCCTTGCAACGCTTGACTTCTCTTTACTTCTACTCTCGCTGCGCCTACTGCTGGGTTTTGTTTGAGTGCGCGTGCCTCTGCTTCACGTAAAGTATATTGCTTCACAGGTCCTTGTGCCAGAGCAGCCGGTGCTGCACCTACCAGAAGGCCGAAGGTGGCAAGAATAAGGAATACTGAGACAACAGCAGTAGAGAAATCACTACCACCTGATCTATTTTGCTTGCGTTGCAGGTAGTAGTTTTCTAGCAGGATGTAGAGTACAGGTAAGACCACCAGCGTCAGCAACGTGGAGGTTATAAGCCCACCGATCACCACGGTAGCCAGTGGTTTCTGTACTTCGGCTCCTGCGGTATTCGATAGCGCCATCGGCAGAAAGCCCAACGAAGCCACCGTAGCTGTCATCAACACAGGTCGCAAACGTATCGCCGTACCGTTCAACACCACCTCCCGCAAGCTGATGCCTGGGTACTCTTTGCGCTGCCTGTTAAACTCTGCTAGCAGGACAATGCCATTCAGCACGGCTACCCCAAACAAGGCGATAAATCCGACCCCGGCAGAGATACTAAAGGGCATCCCACGCAACCATAAGGCGAGTACCCCGCCTATAGCTGATAAAGGAATGGCGGTAAAGATCAGCAGCGAATGGCGCACCGAGCGAAACGTCAGGTAGAGCAGCAGGAAGATCAGGGCCAGGGCTGCCGGAACAGCAACTGAGAGCCGCTGGTTGGCTTGCTCCAGGTTTTCAAACTGGCCTCCATACGTAACAAAATACCCCACAGGCAATTGCACGGCACGGTCAATCTTTTCCTGAACCTCCTCGACAACACTCGCTATATCACGGTTTCGGACGTTAAAGCCCACGATGATGCGGCGTTGGCCGTCTTCGCGCTGGATCTGGTTGGGCCCTTGTTGGTATTGGATGTCGGCTACCTGCGTGAGCGGCACCTGCATCCCGGTTGAAGTCGTTATGTAGAGTTCGCGCACATCGTCGATGTCCTGCCGCTGTTCCTGTGTAAGGCGCACCACCATATCAAAGCGTCGGTCCCCTTCATACACCATCCCGGCGCTTTGCCCGGCAAAGGCGGCATTGATGGTCTGGTTGACTGTTTCCACGTCCAGCCCGAACTTGGCGATCTGGTCACGGTTGATGTCCACTACAATCTGGGGAAGCCCTGATACCTGCTCGACATAGAGATCTTCTGCGCCTTCAACCGATGCCACCACGCGGCCTACCTCCTGCGAGAGCCGGGTTAGCTCGGCCATGTCTTCGCCGAATATCTTGATGCCTACGTCCTGCCGCACCCCGGAAATGAGTTCGTTAGATCGCAGCTGAATGGGCTGGGACACCCCAAAGGTGACACCCGGAATAACTTCCAGCGCTTCGGTCATCTGACTAGCCAGCTCTTCCCTGGTTTCTGCGCTGGTCCATTCTTCTTTGTCTTTGAGTAGGATGGTCACGTCAGCCGATTCCATTGGCATCGGGTCTGTGGGGATTTCCGCAGCACCGATCTTGCTGATGACTTCTTTTACTTCTGGAAACTGTTCTTTGAGTATACGGGATGCCAGCGAGACTTTTTCTACAGTCTCTGAAAGTGAGCTGCCCGTCAGGAGCCTGGTTTCCAGCGCAAAATCGCCTTCTTCCAGCGTTGGGATAAATTCGCTGCCCATACGGGCGAAGATCACCATGGCCAAGGCAAATAACCCCACTGCCAGGAGTAATACCAATGCTTTGAACCTGAGCGCCCCTTGAATAACAGGATTATACATCCGCTGGAAAAAGTCCATCATCTTATCGGAGATGTTGCGCTTGCGGTTGGTGTTTTTGCTAAGCACCAGGGCAGACATCATCGGCACATAGGTCAGCGAAAGGATAAAAGCTCCAAGTATAGCAAACGAAACGGTCAGGGCCATCGGGCGGAACATCTTGCCTTCGATACCCACCAGCACCAGGATAGGTAAATACACGATCAGGATGATGATTTCCCCAAAGGCAGCAGAGGTGCGGATCTTACGGGCTGAGTCGTATACTTCCTCATCCATCTGGGCCTGGGTAAGCTTCTGCCCCCCTCTTAAACCCAAATGGTGCATCGTGGCTTCTACAATGATTACGGCACCGTCTACAATAATCCCAAAGTCAATAGCTCCCAGGCTCATCAGGTTGCCTGTGACACCAAACAGGTTCATCAGGATGATGGCAAAGAGCATAGAAAGCGGTATCACCGAAGCCACCACGAGCCCTGCACGGAAGTTACCCAGGAACAACACCAGCACAAAAATAACGATCAGCGCCCCTTCGATCAGGTTACGCTCCACGGTGCCAATTGCCCGTCCAATCAGCTCACTACGGTCCAAAAAAGCTTCCACGGCCACCCCTTCCGGTAGGGACTTGGTGATCTGGGCCATACGCTCTTTCACGCGCTCGACTACCTGGTTGGTATTCTCGCCTTTGAGCAGCATCACAATACCACCCACCGCTTCGCCTTTTGCATCCGTTAACGCCCCGTACCGGTTAGCCGTGCCAAACTGTACCTGGGCAATATCCGAGATCAGCACCGGTGTGTCATCTGATGTGTTCTGTACCACTACTTTTCCGACTTCCTCCAGGCTTTCAATCAGGCCCTCGCTGCGGACAAAGTACGCATTCGGTTTCTTGTCAATATAGGCACCACCGGTATTGCCATTGTTACGTTCTAATGCTTCCAGCACATCCGATATACTCAGGTTGTGCGCTTTCAGCCGGTCAGGATCTACCGCTATTTCATATTGCTTCAGGTAGCCGCCAAAGCTGTTTACTTCCGCCACCCCGGGCGTGCCGAGCAGCTGCCGCCGTACGATCCAATCCTGGATGGTGCGCAACTCGACGGGGCTGTATTGTTTTTCGTAACCCGGCTTGGCATGTACCACATACTGGTATATCTCCCCGAGTCCTGTAGAAATAGGGGACATCGCGGGGCTACCTACCCCAGGGGGAATGTTTTCGGCAGCTTCTACTAACCGTTCTGCCACCTGTTGCCTGGCCCAGTACACATCAACCTTCTCTTTAAAAACGATGGTCACTACGGAAAGGCCAAAGCGGGAAATGGAGCGTACTTCTTCGATGTCAGGGATAGTAGACATCGTTTGTTCTACCGGAAAGCTGATGAGCCGCTCTACTTCCTGGGCTGCCAGCGAAGGGCTGGTGGTTATAACTTGTACCTGATTATTGGTGATGTCAGGTACGGCATCAATGGGCAGCTGCGTGAGGGAATAGCTACCCCATACAACAAGCACCAGCGTAAAAAGGCCGATAATAAGCTTGTTGTAGATAGAAAAATGAATGATTCTGTCTAGCACTTGAATGTTGTTTAAACCTAAACTACCACATACACCAGGTGTATGCGCACGCCTTCCTAGTCACATTGAGATGCGACAAGGCGTGTTTTCCTACTTTAAAAAGGGATAGGTTAAACTTTAGGCGGGTGCCAGAAGGAAATAACAGGGTCTACAGGCCCGCGGACTACGTAGGTAGAAGGGTTAGTGCGTTGCGGAAGCACCAGCGGTTGTGTTACTTTCTGAAGTTGAAAGGATAAGGTAAGGCCCCCGCAGCAGTTGCATTCGCATAAGGGAGAACATAAATCAGTTTCCTGCTCAGCGTCCGAATGGCCAGTATCAGCTTGTACCAGCGTGTCAGTACCCTGGGCATAGGCCGTCCCGCTGTCCGTGCAAGGCAGGCAGGCCAGTAGAAAGATAATCATTCCCCAAATGACAGCGAAGTACTTCATTTAACACAAAGGTATAAAACTATTTTTATAGGTGTACTCTATTTGTTGCGCTGCTGTTACTGTAACGAATGGGGTTGTGCTTAATAAATCATCAGATAAAGAATTTACTAAAGTAACTACCAAAGGTTAATTGACATCAGTCAATAGTAATATTCTTAAAAGGCTGCGCATCATCAATGCTGCTCATATCATTTTTCGCTTTACATAATCCTACTTATAAGTCAGGTTTAAAACTAGACTGACTCCGCTGCCTGGTTCGAAATAGAGAAAACAATAGAGGCGCTACTTGAAGGTAGCGCCTCTCAAAGCTATAAATACGACCTCTCCCCTACCCTTACGCAGCGAAGAGTTCCAATTGCCCTTCCAGGCAGTAGCGGTTGTTGAACTTTGGTTTAAGTATCCGGATGAAATGCTTTTCTAAGCGGAGAACCTCTTCTTTGCTCGGATACTCCCTCAAGTATATCTGCGAGTTCTCACTACATTTTGCTTTGTGCTTGGCCATGCGCCAGAAGATGTTACTTGTCTCTCCTACATAAACACAATCATCACCTTCAAAGATGAGATAAAGAAAATATGTGTTGTTATCACGAACGTACCGCAGGTGCTTAAATGCCTTTAGCACCTCTTTCCTACTATAGGTTTTGAGGCTTTCTAAAATCATCTATTTTTTTAGATAAGGTTTCCCCTTAAAGTATTCCTTTAAGATATATTCAACAAAGTCTGATTTGCTTCTATACATTTCATGCAATGTACCTTTGTCAATATAATCTTCTAAAACTTCATCAACGAAGAAAGTAATTCGCTTTCTATTTGATTCCTTCTTTTTTTTCGATGGAACAGTTATAGTTTTTTCTTCTTTTGATGTATCTATAGTTGTCTCAGAAGGCTTTGATCCATGTAGCTTCCCTAAAACATTATCAAATCTCTTCGTCTCTTTATTTGCCATGATTCTTGACTATACTCTTTGTAATTAATAAAAGTAATAAATTATTAATACTAAATAAAGTATTAACTATTAATAATTTCTTCAGTTAACTCTTTATAATCTTTTGCCCCATTAGAGTCTGGAGCATAAGAGAACACATCTTGGTTCATAACTAAACATTCATGCAGTGCTACATTTGTTCGTATAGAAGTCTTCATCACCTTATCTCCTAACTGTTGCTGTGCTTCCCGTACAATTGTTTTCCCTAGTATAGTTTGTGCATTTTTAGAGTGGTTTGTAAAGAACAAACCTCCAAGTTCTAATTTAGGATTTAGTTCCTCTTCGACTATTATATCAATTGTTTCAAGCATCTTATCTAATCCATTCCAGGCAAAAGGCTCAGCAACCATAGGTATGTAAACCTTATCTGAAGCTATTAAAGCATTGACTGTATAAATACCCAAAGAAGGTGGGCAATCAATGATTACAAATTCATATTTTTCTTTAACCTTTTTCAAAATTGACCTAAGTTTTGCTGCACCAGCTACTGAATGTGCTACGGCATTTTCTCTAGAAATAAGAGAATGGCCTGAATAAGCGATGTCTACTCCATTTACGCATTTAATTACGTCTGTAATTTTGCAGTTATCAAGAAGAGCATCAGATATGTTTAAATCTTCCTTGGGCGATATTCCAACTGACGTTGTTAGGTTAGCTTGTGCATCCAGATCTACTAAAAGAACTTTCTTACCCATCTCCTTTAATGCAAATCCTATACTCTGTGTGCTTGTAGTTTTGGCTACTCCACCTTTTGCGTTTACAATAGAAAGAACTTTTGCCATGACATCTATGAAGTATTAAAAGTTAATAATTTAAATAATCACGTAATTATATTAACATTATTTAATATTAGCAAATTATTCATAATTGGTAATTTATTAATTTTATTAACTATTAATAAACATATTTATATATTGATGATATTGGGCAAAAAATAAACAAAGTAGAGTAGATCAATATTTAACTGTATAACTATTCATGCATTTGGCCCATGGAGGATCCTTGAGATTTACTCAAGGAACCTCCATGGGCCAAATTTGCTAACTAGTTTATCAGATTTATTGGGTATGGCAGTATCTAATATTAAAACTATGATAAACAACACTACTATTGATGGGTTGAAGGAAGTAGAGAAACTAACACCAGATTATATTTATTGCCAAAAATACATTTTAACTAAAGTTAAATTATTAAGGTTATTAACAGTATTAACATTACATAATTTATTAAAAAACAAACCTTTACAAATAGTTAATAAAGTATTAACAATGAATAAAACATTGTATGATGCTTTATAACTGACGTTTGTTCTTTTCTATTTTATTTTCTAGATGTTTAGAAAACCATTCACTTTCAGAAGTAAAGCTCAAGGTCCCTTTATTTGTTGAAAACCAATTGTTAGCTTTTGTAATAACAACTGGATCTAGGAGCCGGATATATCTATCAATCAACTCGTCTGAGAAAGAGTATTTCTCTTTCATAATACGAATTGCATTTTTTGTCACTTTATCTATAGCTGGGTTCGTAGTAGGGGAGAAGAAAAGCTCTTGTTGAATTAAAGAAGCTTCTAACTTACTTGACTTCCCAGATTCAGGTAAATGTATTCTAATAGTTTTAATTAATGAAAAAGTAATAGAATCTGCATTCCGACCTCTTTTGTTAATCTTGTAATCAAAAGCCATGTCTGTATCCTTTAGATCTTCTTTGGCAGCATCTAAAATCCTACGCTTAAATTCAGCAAAAAGTGGATACTTGATCACCTGTACAGTCTCTCCTTCAGGTAATCCTTGCTTTCTAGCTTCTTCGTCACTCAATTCTATATCAAGACCTAACATCAAACGAAGCTCTCTATAGGAGATAGTAGTGGGCTTGTCTTTGAATTGACCTTGCTTTATTAGCATGTAAATCCTGTAAGCCTGGATTGTTTTAAGGCCCAGAAGCTGTTCAAGTTCTGCTTGGGTATAATTTCCCTTTAAATCAAGCAAGTAAGGTGCAAGGTCATTGTTAATTTTAGTTACAATGTATTTACTATCTTGAGTATAAGTAACAGTTGGGAAAATAACCATACTGGCAAAAGTTCTTTTAACTTGACCATTCTTATCAGCACCCAAATTCTCAATTTTGAATTTTATCTCCTGTAAATCAGACGCTAACTTAGCTACTTGTTTAAAGTTCTTACCGCCTTTAGATGTATAAAGAGCAGATATAGGTATTTTTACATGAGTGAGTTCTTTGTCATCCTTATGAATATGGCCTAATGCATAAATAAATGCTCGTAGCTGAACAGTTGGGATGTCAAAATGACTATTAATTAAATTGTTATGTTGCGTAACTATCTTGTTCGGCTGCTTAACAGGTGTATTTAATAATTCACTCATGAGTTTTCATATCTTTTCTTAAATATATGTATAAATTATTTTGTTTGTACATATAATTTCAAGATTTAAACCCCTAAATATCTACTGGGTGGGATTTTGTACATATAATGGGAATCTGTACATGTAAAAGTGGGTAAGTGTACATGTAAAAGTGGGAATCTGTACATGTAATGGTGGGATTTTGTACACGTAATGGTGGGATTTTGTACATGTATTAGATCATAACAGACTTATTTTTAAGTGTTTATGTCCTCGTTAATAATAAATAAGAAAAAGAATAAAGAATAAAAAAAATAGATTTTCCATTCTTTTTTAGATTAAAAACATTAAAAAAGGCCATAAATGAGGTCATTTTGATGCTTTATAAGGAATAAAGAGATCAGCTTTTGTGGGATTTTGTACATATATGCCTCTATAAACTTTGTAATCGGATGTCTCATCTATTTAAAATAGTGGGATTTTGTACATTTATGAGGTCATATCAGGATGAATTTCGATTTTAAGCAGTTGATATAAATTCCTGTAAATCAGTTACTTATATTTTATGGTATACACTGAATTTATGCCTTTGGGGGTATCAAATAAAACCTGTACATATATCCAAAATACCTTCTTTAAAAAGAGTGGGATTTTGTACACATATAGGTGATTTTACCACATTTTACTAAATAATGATAATATTTGGTAAAAATGTGTCTATTTGTTATTATAAGATATAACTTTTTTAAGATGCCTAGAATTGTAAAACCATAGTCCTTGCCGGTATCAAAATAAACATAGGTTTTTTTTGATACCCTTATTTGTAGAAATCAAGCTTTATAAATATAACTTTAACTTGAAAGTTCAACAATTAGCTTACTCTCTAATTCTACTTATCATAACGCCTGTTATGCGCCTTATTCACGTAGAGATGTAAATAAATTATTTCTTCATTGGTAATGAAAACGTAAATAAGCCGCTAATTATTCCGTCTGGAAAGTTACTGCCTTGCTTAGCTAAATTGAAAAAACATGATCAAGACGGCTTAACATATTTAAGTAAAATAGGATTGGTTTTCTGTCAAATTACTTGTCATGGTTTTCCCTGCCTAAGAGCCAGGCTACGGCCTCCTCACGCCGGGTAAAGTTGCTAAATGTAATGTTTCTTGGCACCTGTTTCTGAATTTGGCTGGATGCTTGAGCTACTTTTTCTTCTCGTTGGTTATCCTTACTAGCTACACGAGCTACTTTTTGCAGCTTGGTAGTCATCAATTCCATCGCAAATTGCTTGGATACGGCTGCATATTCTTCTATGCCCACTTCCACAACCGATTTACTGGAGTCGAGTAACAATAGGGTAACTTCTCGGGCGTTGATGTGCTCGAGAACAAATTGCAGCGCATGCCAAACTTGGGGTAGATTATTGGATTGGATGTCGGGCAAGTCAACAAGCATGAGATTTTCTTCCTGCATTAATTCTACAACGAGTAAGCCGTTATTGTATAGCAACATGAAGTTTTGGATATAGGTGAAAACAATATGTTAATATACATATTAATATTAAATATTTATATGGTTTCTTCATCTGTTCAAGTACTATTACTTTTCGCGGCTTATTGCAAAAGCTTGCTACTATTGCAGTTTATGTCAACTAAAATTTTTTGCGTAGTTGGTGCTGCTACAAGAGAAAGAGCAGCTGTGGCAGGGAGCTATCCTGAGTTAGATGCACATCACTTTTGTAGCAGCTCGTAGAGTTTAAGGGTCACCTTCTCTGGCTTAACTTTAACTTCTTATCCTAGTAGCTATAAGAAGCAACAAGGCAGATGGTGCATAAATATTATAAGGAAAAGCTTCAATTAGGCTGCAGCCCTCTATTTATCTGGCTGGCTATTCAGGCTAGTAGTACTGGCGAGGCAATCTTTATGGCAGATACCTGCTCCCTAGGCACCTTGTTTCAGTTGCATGCCTTGTCTGTTCAAGAAATCACCAAATATGAGTATTTACAACTTTTAAATAGCTAAGCTGCCAATAAAGAATATTTGTTGCTCGAAGACAAATAGATATTGCATGCTAATTAACAGACGGAGATTAAATGTGGAAAAGTAGCAGGTGCGAGCGATGGAACAGTTACCAATATTACTTATCAGCATTTGCAGGTAAGCGTAAAAAAGTGGTAGTAATATTCAAGCGTAATGTGTAATACCAGTTAAAAGAAACCGCTAAGGCAACCCCTGATACTGACCAGAAAAGCCAGCCAGGAACCCTAGCGGTTATGCTAAACACATGTACTTTTACGGAAACTGCTACCGTGAGTAGGCAAATAAATAAACTAGTTAAGCGCTAATAAGCCACAGTAGCGCTTCTTCTTTAGTAGTAAAATTTTGGAGCTCAAAGGGTAACTGCAGTGTATTCTCAATAACCTGTATGGTTTTGTCTGATCTCTCTTCCAGGACAGTGTTTGGCGACTGCACTCTGGCCACTTTTTGCAAGCATGTTCGGACCAATCCTTTTGCCAGATACATAGAGATTTCATGGCTTTCCTCGTGACCAATCGATACAACTGTATTGCTGGCATCAAGCAGCATCTTTTTAATATTATAGTTTACAATGGTTTCAAGAATAATGTTGATGCTGTTTTTTATTTCAGGAATTAAGTAATCATGAAGATCCGGATAGGCTACATCCAGGACATCATTCGCTGGATCGAAAGTTAAGGTGATTAAACTGTTCTGGTAAAGTAGCATTGGCGCTGTTCAGTATTGTAATAGAGAAGAAAAATTAAAGGTGCATCTGTAATATGAAAACCAACTTTCAAATTCTCTCCTACAGGAAGAAAATATACCACAAAAGTAGAAAAAAGAATACTCTCTTTAGTCGCAGCAATTTTAACTTTAATGGTTTTATCTAGCTTGCTACATACTCCTTTAATAAACTGATGTGATTCATAAATGGTATTCAAAGGAACAACATTGGCTTTATAAGCTGGGTTAACCAGTTTTCATCGTAGGGGATTTGAACAGCTTTTTATTAACCTAAAGTTACGGGCTAAAATAGTTCTCCGTATGTTATAAGACTATTCCAATTGATGAAAGCAAGAGCAGGCAAGTACACGTGTAAACAACCGTGATTTACATGTCTAATGATCTTATACTTGTTGCAGCAGGTTAATTTCAGTCTGCAGTGATTTGTATTTTGAACTACGGCAGCTTCATGGTTAATCTGCTGGTTCAATATGAATTAAGACATTGCCTATTTCGGGTATCTCTTTTCTTAATCTGTCTTGCACATGATGGGCAATATCATGCCCTTGTTTAACTGTAATGTTGGCATTTACAAGCACATGCAGGTCTACTAGGTAGGTCATACCTGCTTTTCGGATATAGCATTTCTCGGTACCTTCTACACCATCTATTCGTTCTGCAACTTCTCTTACAGCAACTATCAGGTCGTGATGTATATGCTCGTCCATGATTTCTCCGAGAGCGGGCCGGAAGATCAGATAGCAGTTGTAGAGGATAAATCCTGATGCAAAAAGGGCTGCCCAATCATCAGCAGCTTCATAACCTTTTCCCAAATACAGCGCAACAGATATGCCAACGAAGGCAGCAACAGATGTGATCGCATCGCTCCTGTGGTGCCATGCATCTGCTTTAAGGGAAGAACTGTTCGTCTCTTTACTCTTTTTGATGACGATCCTGAAAGAAACTTCTTTCCAGATTATAATCGCCCCAAGGACCCAAAGGGTGAATGGCTTTGGCAGTTGGTGGGGCGTTTGGATGTTCTGTAAACTCTCATAAGCAATGATTGTTGCAGATGTAATTAAAAATCCGACTACAATGAATGTGACCAAAGGCTCGATGCGGCCATGCCCATAAGGATGGTTGTCATCAGCAGGGCGGCTGGAATATTTTAAGCCGAGTAAAACCAGCAAAGAAGAAAAAATATCAGCTGTAGATTCGATGGCATCTGCAATCAGGGCATAGGAGTTACCAAAAAAACCAGCCAACCACTTGATCAGCGCTAAACTTGCATTTCCTGCTATGCTAAAATAAGTTGCTTTGATCGCCGTCTGCTCTTTACTCATTTGACTCGTGTTAAAACACTTCAATTTACCTACTCACAAAGATATTACATATTAGGCGTCACTTTTGTGATAATATTGTTGAAAGCTGATAAAATGATAACAGTAGATCAAATAATTGTTTGAAGTTAGTTTAGCAGACTAAATGAATACTAACAGAGCTTATTTTCAAAGTTTTACTGAACACTATTAAAGATCATCTCAGCACTGTCTAATAATTTGGCAAAACCGACTTATGATTATTTACCAGTGATGCTCTCGCCAGATAAGAAAAAGCCTGACTGTTGCAGAAAGTAACAACTTATTACTAGAACTATTGCAGCCTTTTCCGGCCAATGAAATGAAAGGCTATGCCGAATCTCTGATTCGTTTTATAATGAAGTTGTGAGCTCATTAATAAACTGATAAATTAAAAGCACCTGCCAGTATGAGATTTCATTTCATACTGGCAGGTGCTTTTTACTGAAATCTATAATTTGGCTTATTTGCCCCGACTTGATATTTCGTATACTGATCCATGTGAAAGCGACACTACATACAGGTTTCCGTCAGGGCCTGTCTGAATATCGGTAGTGACACCGAAGTTTGTACCAAACAGCAGGCTTTCACTTTCATTAATGGTCCATTTATCAGGATTATCCGCCACGCGATCCTGTAAGCGTGGGTCTCTTACGCCTACTTTGGTGCGGTTACCGATCAGATTGAAATGGAAAAGGTGGCCTCCTTCCAGAAAATCCCTTGCTCCGCCCATTATTAAATCTCCTCTGTAATGTGAACCAAGTGCTTTGCTGTCAATAAAACCGATACCACCAGGCGATACTTCAAACTTCCATGAAAATTCAGGATCTACGTACTGAGCTCCTGGTATCATAAATAACCTTGAAAGTGCTTCTTCGGGAGAGTCTGCTATATTTTCCGGCGACCAGCGGATCTGCTGAAGCCCGAAATACTGTGCGCTCGTTTCTATTTCTTTGAATTGGGAAATACGAGATACAGGACCCATTATCTGAATCCAGCCACCGTTCATGCCCGGTATTACACGGTTCAGTTCCGAGAAAGCATCATCACCATTCTCTTGTAACCAGAGGTTGCCGGCAATCGGGTCGAAGGCCATGCCGAAACTGTTACGGTGGCCATAGGAAAAGATTTTCTGGATATTTTCTCCAACTTCTCCACCTATGTCGGCACCTGCCTCAAAAAACGGATTATCTCCTGGGGTTGTACCATTTTCGTTCAGGCGAAGCACAACGCCAGTCAGGTGGGCATCGTCTGGCTCCGGCCCGCCAAATTGGTCGTCAGGTATGCCCGGGCCGAAAGGTCCGTCTTCCAGGTTCTGCAGCTGGCCACGGCGGCCTACATCACCTATAAAAATATATAGTTTGCCATCAGGGCCAAAGCGAAGTACGCCACCATCGTGGTTACCGCGCTCAGGCTGGCCGGCATCCTGTTGTATAGCACGTAGTTGTATAATATTCGCATCCTGAGTAAGCGTGGTGCCATTCCAGGTAAACCGGTCTACCCTGTTCCCGAGTAGCGGAGTTTCGCTCAGTACATCGGTATCTGCGCCTGTAGTGCTTTCAGTCCAGTACAGGTAAACTCCAGGGTTATCAGGGAAGTTGGGATGTAAAGCAATACCGAGTAATCCTCGTTCCGACCCGAAATTAACGGCCAGATCAAGAACGGTGCTGTGAACACTTCCGTCTTTTATCCGCTTTACCTGTCCGGTATTTTTTTCCAGGATAAAGAAATCATCATCACCAATGAACGCCATACTGATAGGGGTGATCAGTTCGCTGATTACAGGATTTACTTTAAGTTTATTGTCTACTAAGGTCGGGCTGAAGCCATTATCTATAGCTTCTTCTGTTTCAGTGGCTTCATACTCTTCCAGTACAGGATCGTCCTGGCACGAACTGACCGTAAGAAGAAGGCCTGTAAAGAGAATTGATACAAGAATTTGTGAACGTTGTTTTTTCATAGCTTTTTAGATTTAATAAAGGATAGGTTGAATTATTTAACGGACAGCAATTATCAGTGATTTAATTAGCTCTAATTTTTTTGGTACATGAATTCAGTTTTTGAGTAAGTGTAAAGAATCTGCAGTAAAGGAGAAGTGCTTTCATTTTGTCTTTCAAAAGGGTAGTGTTTTGGAATTTCGTTATGTTTTAGAAATCTTGAACCAAGTATTAAGAGGCCTTTTGATGTGTGCTTTAGCAACCTTAACTAAAACCTCCGATTAATATTTGTGGTTTGATGCTGAAATCATACTAAGGTTACAAATACAGATAGCTTATTTCTTGTCCTCATTTTCCAAGAGAACTATCACTACATACAGAGCTACTTTACTGAACCCGGCACTAATGTGTGAGCAGGGATAAGTTGAATCCGTTTAATGTTTTCTAGTGTTGAGCGTCCAGCTGTGGGATTGGATGCAGTAGAACGAAGCTGTGTGTCTGCTTTAGCAGTTTTCATAGAAACGTTGGCCTTCATTAGAGTCAAATCAACAGACTTCTTCTCGCTGCATAACGTTATAGGAATTTTTAAACTAGGGAGATAATCCTCATATAACTTATGCTTAGGCGCTATATGAGGAATAGTAATTCCATCTTTTAGATGAATTTCTAAGAATTTATAGCGTAATGCTTGCTTCATATAAAAGCACGCATTTAATTTGTATCGTTATTTAAAATAAGTCTAAATAAAAATACTTCACACCTTTATGTTTAATCTCTACAAATCTAAAGCATTAACTTTTGCAGTGCTGGCTGCTTGTACAGTGTTCACTTCGTGTTCAGAAGATGAGGATGACCTGCCTACTTATACTGTGCCAACCACATACAATTTTGAAAACGTGAATTACAGTGGCCAGACGGCACGTATGGCCATGCTTGGGGAACTGGATACTTATATTAAAACAGGTAACAGCGGTGCTGTGCTGAATGCCCAGGTAATGAAAAATATGTACGCCAATGCAAATGCACCATTTGCAGATGCCAGCCTTAACACCTCTGGAAAACAGTTAAAAGATAAAACGATAGCTACTGCCCAGGCTGAGTTTGAAAGCCTTTTTGATGCTGTTGCTACTGCCAGCCAGTCTAACGGAGCAGCAGCCAGCCCGGGCACAGCAGGTATACTTACTACTGCTGATAATAAAAAATACCTGGTTAATGCCAATGGCGTGGAGTACCAGCAGGTAATATCTAAAGGGCTGATGGGTGCTGTATTTTACTACCAGGCTGTAGAAGGCTACCTGACACAGGAAAAAATCGGCCCTACAATTGACAATACTACTGTTAAACCAGGTGAAGGCACTAAAATGGAACACCACTGGGATGAGGCGTTTGGTTATTTCGGAGCTCCTGCTGATTTCCCGGCAAACACTACTGGCCTTAAGTACTGGGCTAACTATAGCAACCAGGTAAATGGCGCTCTGAACAGCAATAAAACTTTAATGGATGCTTTTCTTAAAGGCCGCGCTGCTATTTCGGCAAAGGATATGAAAGGCAAAGATGCTGCTGCCGCAGCCATCCGTACAGAGTGGGAGCGCCTGGTAGTTGCCTCTGCTATACACGAACTGAATGCAGCCAAAACAAACATTGCTGATCAAGCTAAAAAGAGCCACTACTTGTCAGAAGCTATTGGTTTTGTAATGGGCCTTAAGTATAAAACCGACAGAAAACTGACAAACCCACAGTACGATCAGGTAATGGCCAAGATTGGTACAAACCTATACAACACCACCAGCGCCGATATTACAGCAGCTATTGACATACTGAGCACTGCTTATGGTATGAATACGATAAAAGGACAGCTGTAATAGCTGACGGTTATAGTTTAAATATTTTAATGCAGCAGCTATAGTACGTTATGTGCTGTAGCTGCTGCTTTTACCTTAATTTTGTAGTGTATAATGAAGGCAAAAATTTACGTGTTAGCTGCTTTGGCTTGCATGGCTACGTTAGCCGGCTGCAGCTCTGATAACGGGGACGACAATACAGGATCGGATTTTGACAGGAAGGCCATGCTTACAAGCTATGCCAACAACTTGATCATTCCGGGGTACGAGCGCTTTAGCGAAACAACCCACCAAATGGATGCAGCTATAGAACAATTTGTGGCCACGCCATCTGTTACCACGCTGGCTACTGCCCGCCAGGCTTACCAGCAAGCTTACCTTGCCTGGCAGGAAGTAAGTATATTTGAATTTGGCCCGGCTGATGAGCAGATGTTGCGTACAAACCTGAACATATACCCTACTTTTACCACCCAGATAGAGAATAATATTTCGTCAGGCACGTATGACCTGCAGGCTGCAGCCAACCTGCCAGCTAAAGGTTTCCCGGCACTGGATTACCTGCTGTATGGCCAAAGCTCTGATACGGAAATTGTGAATAAGTATACTACGGCCGCAAACGCTGCTAACCGTAAAAAGTACCTGCAGGATGTAGCAAACTTCCTCGACCAGCAGGTGCATGCGACGTACAATGGCTGGACTTCTCAGAACTATAGCAACACATTTATACAATCAGAAGGTACAGCAGTGGGCAGTGCGGTTGGTAACCTGGTAAATCAACTTAACTCCGACATAGACCTGACCAAGCGCGCCAAAGTAGGTATCCCTGTTGGTAAATTTACTGCCGGCACAGCGCTCCCTGAGAAATCGGAAGCATACTATAGCCATACTTCGCTGGAGCTATTGCTGCAAAACCTGAGAGCCGAGAAGGCTGTTTTCATGGGCTTGTCCGCAAACGGAACAGATGGCCTCGGACTGGACGACTACCTGGATCACGTAAATGCTAAAAAAGGAAATATGCTGCTATCGGATGCTATTGAGCAGCAGTTTAACCTGGCTATTGCAGCCGCCGAAGCTGTAAATGCCCCTGTAAGTGATGCAGTAACTACCAACCAGGCGGCGGTAAACAAAGTGTATGATGAGCTGCAGAAGCTGATCGTGCTTACCAAAACCGATATGCCTTCTGCACTTGGCGTAACTATTACCTACACCGATAACGACGGCGACTAAGCACAAGTACAGCCATGCTGCAAAAGCTCCAGCCATTTCTTACTGCTCCTGTATCTGCCGCTCCGCTGGCTGTGTTCCGTATCATTTTTGGCGGGATGATGCTGGCCAGTATTGTGCGCTTTGTATGGAAGAGCTGGGTAACGGAGCTGTATGTTATGCCCAAGGTATACTTCCCGTTCTATGGATTTGAGTGGGTAAAACCCTTAGGCGAAACCGGGATGTATGCTTTGTTCGGGCTGATGGCGCTTGCTGCGCTGGGCATACTGCTGGGTCTGTTTTACCGCTGGTCGGCAGTGCTGTTTTTCCTGAGCTTTACCTATGTAGAGCTTATCGACAAGGCCAATTACCTGAACCATTATTACTTTGTAAGTATAGTAGCCTTCCTGATGATGTTGGTGCCGGCGCATCGCCATTTTTCATTGGATGTGCTACGCAAACCGCAACTTTGGATAAGCCACGTACCACGCTGGGCTGTACTTATTTTTCAATTGCAACTGGGGCTGGTATACTTTTATGCCGGTGTAGCCAAGCTAAACCCCGACTGGTTGTTTGATGCCATGCCCCTGCGCTACTGGTTACCAGCACACACGCACCTACCGCTTATAGGCCCACTGCTGGATGAAGTATGGGTTGCCTATTTGTTCTGTTGGTTTGGTGCTTTCTACGATCTTACAATTCCTTTTTTCCTGAGTAGGTGCAAGAGCAGGGCATTGGCTTATATTACAGTTATTGTATTTCATGTGCTTACGGCCATGTTGTTCCAGATAGGCATGTTCCCATACATCATGATGGTGAGTACGCTTATATTTTTCTCTCCTGCTTTCCATGAGCGCGTGCTTACATTCCTGCGAAACATAGCAAACATTAAACTGCCGCAACACCAGCAATTGGCAACTATAAAATCACATCCTGTACTTTTATACTTACTGGGTTTCTACTTTATACTTCAGGTGCTGGTACCTTGGCGGTTTGCGTTTTACCCCGATAAACTTTTCTGGACGGAGCAGGGCTATCGCTTTTCGTGGCGTGTTATGCTGATGGAGAAAGCCGGAACTGCCTTTTTTTATGTCAAAGATCCGCGTACCGGAAAAGAATCAGAAATAAATAACCGCGATTACCTGACAGCAAACCAGGAGAAAATGGTAGCTACACAACCCGATATGCTACTGCAGTTTGCTCACATCATCCACGACGACTATAAAAGGAAGGGCATGCCGGCACCGGAAGTTCGCGCCGAAGTATACGTAACCCTGAATGGCCGTGGCAGCCGTATGTTCATCGACCCAACTATAAACCTGGCCGCTGAGGAAGACAGCTTTTTACCTAAACCCTGGATTTTACCTTTTGATGAAAGTGCCCCGCCACAACAGGCGATAGGCCAGAAATAACTATGCGCTGTACGCTTACTTTACTTGCTCTGCTTTTTAGCCTGCCAGCGGTGTTGGCACAAACGTATTCTATTACAGGTAAAGTTACCGGCATCGGTACGCAACAACCAGTGCCCCAGGCCGAAGTGTTGCTTACCAATACAGGTAAACTAAGTAAAACGGATGCGCAAGGCACCTTTATACTTCAGAATTTGGCCCCAGGCCATTACACGCTAACAGCATATAGTATAGGTTGGGGAAGTGCTACGCAGCAGGTAACTATAACCAACAGCAACGTAACACTCAACTTTGAGCTTAGCTCACTCGAAAAACAGCTGCGCGAAGTAAATGTTACTTCTAAACGCGAAGCAACATTTGGCATCACCCGCTTAAACGCTGTAGAAGGTACTGCTATTTACGAAGCTAAAAAAAGCGAAGTAGTTGTGCTTAGCGAGATTACAGCTAACAAAGCCACCAACAATAGCCGCCAGGTTTTTGCTAAAGTAGCCGGCCTTAATATCTGGGAGAGCGATGGCGCCGGCCTGCAATTAGGCATTGGCGGACGCGGCCTGAGCCCAAACCGTACATCTAACTTTAATACCCGCCAGAATGGGTACGACATCTCTGCCGATGCGCTTGGTTACCCTGAAAGCTATTACACCCCCCCTACCGAAGCCCTGGACAGAATAGAAGTAGTGCGCGGTGCAGCATCATTACAATATGGGACGCAGTTCGGGGGCATGATAAATTTTGTAATGAAAGATGGGCCGGAAGACAAACCATTTGAGCTTACCTCACGCCAAACTGTTGGCTCCTGGGGCTTGTTCAATACATTTAATAGTGTCGGCGGCAGCAAAGGCAAATTCAACTACTATGGTTTTTACCAGTACAAACGGGGAGACGGCTGGCGTAAAAACTCGGGCTTTGATGCGCATACAGCGTTCAGCTCAATAAACTATAAACCAATTCAGAACCTGGAAATAGGCTTTGACTATACGTTTATGGACTACCTGGCACAGCAACCAGGAGGTTTATCTGATGCCGACTTTAACCAGGATGCAAGGCAATCGAAGCGCGACCGTAACTGGTTTAAAGTGAACTGGAACCTGATGGCCCTTACTGTAGATTACCACCTGAGCGAGCGCACCAAGCTGAATGTGCGCAACTTCGGGTTAGTAGCACAACGTGATGCCTTAGGGTATATGGGTAAAATAAACAGACCAGATGACCTGACAGCTCCCCGCACGTTGCTTCAAGATAAATTCCGGAATGTGGGGAATGAAACGCGCCTGATTCACCGCTACGACCTGGGCAATTCGCTTTCTACCTTATTGGTGGGTACCCGCTACTACCGTGGCTTTACCGACCAGAAACAGGGCGATGGCTCTAAGAACGCGGATGCAGATTTTAACTTTTACTCCGAGAACGGCGGACCTAATACCTCCAGCTACGATTACCTGAGCCGCAACATGGCGGTATTTGCTGAGAATATCTTTAACATTACATCAAAACTAAGTATTACACCCGGCCTGCGTTACGAATGGATAAACACCAATGCCGATGGTAGTTACCGCGATGTAGTAACAGACCAGGCAGGCAATGTGATCCGGGATGAAGTAGTGCCGGAAGACCGGGAAAGTTCGCGCAATGTTTTCCTGATGGGTTTGGGCCTAAGCTATAAGCCGAGCGAGCAGATGGAAGTTTACGCTAATTTTTCTCAGAATTACCGTGCCATCAACTTTAACGATATGCGCGTAATTAACCCGAACCAACTTGTAGACCAGAACCTGAAAGATGAAAGTGGTTACAGCGCTGACCTTGGATTTAGGGGCAATATAAGTGGTGTTCTTAATTTCGATGCCAGCTTGTTTTACCTGGCCTACCAGGACCGTATCAATTTCCAGAACATAGAGGGCACGACCAACCGCATCCGTACCAACGTAGGAGATTCGCGAAACATCGGGTTGGAGACATTTGCGGAAGCCGATCTGCTTAAGTTATACTTCGGTGCTGACCACCCTGCAAGTCTTTCTGTTTTCTCGAACCTGATGTTTGTTGACACAAAGTATAGCAGCCCTAAAAAAGAAATTAATAGCAATAATGTAGAGCTGGCTCCGGCTGTTATTGCTAAAACAGGGCTTTCGTTTAAACGCAACAACTTAAAGCTGGCGTACCAGTTTGCGTATACGGCAGAGCAATTTACAGATGCTGATAACAGCACACTGGAGCCAACGGCTGTAGTAGGTAAGATTCCGGCTTATTGGGTAATGGACCTTTCTGGTAGCTATACTTACAAGCGCTTTACACTGGAAACTGGCATTAATAACCTGACAGATAATACTTACTTTACACGTCGCGCAACTGGTTATCCGGGCCCGGGCATAATCCCATCTGATGCCCGCAATTATTATGTAACCCTGGAATTTAAACTATAGCTTAACTATAGTTATATCTGAGGATTTATTCAATAAAGTATATATTTACATAACACTAAACCTGTAAAACATGAAAATTACAAAAATGCTTCTTCCGGCGCTGGTAGCAGTTGCCCCATTCTTTTATAGCTGCAGCCAGGAAAAAACCGATGTTGTAGAGTCTGGCACGTACCAGGGCACACTGCACGAGGTAGAGCCTGAAAAAAATGAGATCTACGTTAAAACGGATGACAACAAATTGTTGGAGCTATACTTTACAGAGTCTACTATGCTTACCAAAAACGGAGAGACGGTGCCTTTCGACCAGCTGAAAGAAGGTGGTAAAGTAGAAGTACAGGTAGAAAAAACCGGCCAGCGCCTGGATCCTGTGGCTGTTAAAATTTTAGAATAGCATGAGTGAACCGACCTTCTGGCGGACTGAAGTATGGCACCCGCTTAGCGTACACTTCCCGATTGCTATTCTGCTGCTGGCAACTATAGCCAAAATAGTGGCCTTCTTGCTGAGAGGAGACCAGGAAGCTTTCTGGCAGAAGGCCGGTTCTTATTTACTTTACCTGGGTTGCCTTACCGCCTGGCTTGGCATTTATACCGGCGACATGGCCGATGCCATTGTATCCCGGAAAATATGTGACCCTACCGTGCTGAAAGACCACGAAATTGCCGCATTTAATATGGCTTATCTCTTTTCAGCGGCTACCGTCCTTAATATCATTCTTAGTTTCAACCTGCTTAAAGTATGGCCTATGTTGCTGCGCTTACTGGTAGTAGCGCTAATGCTTGCTGGTTCCAGCTACCTTGCCTATGCCGGCCACCTGGGGGCACAGGTGGTATATGAGCAGGCCGGTGGTGTAAATATTCCGTCTACTAACTGCGCAGAATTTTAAATAATATGAACTTTTCTATTCCTTTTTAGACACCTGTATCCGAACTTTATGCCTTCGTAAGCAAACCGTGGCTTTAAGCAAGTCAGTGTCTTTTCTATATTTAGACTTGTTATAGTAGTATTAAATAGGCATTCTTTAACTATATCATTGAATTAGGTATAGATTTAAACAAAAGCTTAATAGTGATGGACTATTTGGAAACAAAATCGGCACGCTTGATAAGGCGTGCCGATTTTGTATTATTTATGTTATTGGTAAGCGTTACAATGCATCTACTTTTGCTTCGATGGTGTTTTCTACATTATCACTTATAAGGCTAAAGAAGTCATATCCGGTCTTGGCTTCTATGGCATCTACCGATGTACGGTATGCTCTCCAGTCAGTGCCAATAGCCTGATCGTTTGGCATATCTACTGCAATTACACGGGTGCCGGTAGTTACGCGGGCCACATCATTGGTGCCATCCGGTATGATCATGATCACTTTCCAGGTGCGGTTAGGTACTGTTACTTTGCCGCCAGCGATAGTGGTAGCATAGCCGACAGAGCCTGTACCACCTACACCATATCCACCAGAGATAATGTAGATTTCATACCCGCCGGTAAGCATAGTACGGCAGTAACCTTCTAAGGTCGCCCATGCACCCTGGTTGTTTTTTGGAGCCTGCGGTATCATGTTGGTCATCAGGAACGTGGCAGAGTTATCAGCAACAGTTGCAGTTCTGTCAGCAGATGGGCTCATATGTCCTCTGTCAAATCCGCTGCCTGTGTAATCGGTTGAACCTACCTGGTACCAGCCTGCTGGCAATGTATTGTCTGCTCTAAAGTCATCCTGGCGAGGCGCGCTGCCTAACCACGATTCATCCAGGTGCCAGCTTACCCAGTTAGCCGTGCCTTTATCGCGGCTATACGACATCACAAACTGGGATTTCTGCAACAGGTAGTTATTGATATAGGCAACATCGGTTTTAGCGCCAGATGGGTTACCAAATGTAAGGTGTACACTGCTGTAGGTAGTTGTATCTGTGCTACCGCCAGTGCCCGGATCAGTTGGGTTAGTTGGTTCTCCCCCTGGAGCAGCTGACCCACTGATGGTAAAATTATCGATGTTTATGCGCAGGCCACTGCCCGATAGTTTTACTACTCTGAAACGAACTGCAGAAGTATAGTTTACAGCAAAAGTAGCTGTCTGAAGTGTAGCAGAAGAAGTCGTAACGGTATTGCCCACTGCAGTCCACGACGTACCACTGTCGGTAGAGGCTTGTAACTGCCAGGTGCTTGCCGCATCAGTACCGTAAACCGCGTGCGCTATACTTACTGATTGGGCACCCTGTACATCAAACTGCATTTCCAGCGAGCCTAAGTCACGGATACGCACTGATTTAGTGCCAGCTTTAGCGTCGCCGGTTAACGTACCAATCAGGGCTTCGTTCAGGTACCAGTTACCAGTAGCAAGTGTTACTGAACCCGCTGCGTAACTGCCTTTAGAGCCTGACTCGTAATCTTCGATCACATCTGGTGTGGCAACTACAGGGTTAGACTCTACCTGTATGTTATCTACGTTTGTGCGGTTAGTGGTACCGTCCGTTTTTCGGATCTCAAACCTTACTTTACCTGTCACATTAAGTGTATAAGTTACAGTCTGAAGGCTGGTAGAGCTTGCCGTAACGGCTGTTCCGGCGCTGGTCCAGGTAGATCCGCTATTGGTAGAATAAAATACCTGCAGCGTCGTGTTGGCATCGGTGCCATACTTGGCATAGCTCATCTTAAATGACTTGGCACCATCCGGAAGGTCAAACGACATGGTTAGCTTTCCGCTGTTACGCACACGGGCAGACTGCGTGCCTGTTTTTCTGTCCGAAGTAGTGTTGCCTGTTAAAGCATCTGCAAAGTTCCAGGTACCATTGGCGAAGGCTACCGGGGCAGAAGTATAGCTGCTTTTGTAAACACCTTCAAAACTTTCATCATAAAAGGTGGATGCTGTAATAGCATTTAAAATTCCTGCTTGTGGAAAGATTTCTTGTTCTTTTTCGCAGGATGTAAACGTAAAAAATGCCGTTAGGATAAAAATCCACTTGGACATGTAACTGTGTTTCATTTGTATATAGGTGTTTAGGTTGATAATACAAAGGTCGGGGAACAGTACTAGTTGAAATACCCGAGATATTTCATTGGGCAAATATAGGGGAATTGTATGGTTGAGTATCTGCACTTAATAATTTGATAATCTGAAAGTTGGTGTTGCAACATGCAGCTAAATGGAATAATGCTATACTTTAGCTTTATTGTGCCGAAGATAGCCTTTGCCACAACAATTAGTATGAAAGCGACTAGCGTTTACATTTAAGCGTGTACACACCTAGTCTGTGGAGACATAAGATAGGAAAGCTGTTTTGAAGGGGTTCTAAAAGACTTATTATATTGTCGATAGAAAAACAGAAGCCTAAGTAATAATCAATAGGAAGATAAAGTTTTATTTTATTTAGCACAGAGTAGAGCCTATTGTGAAGAAGCATTTTAAAACCCTATTTGCTATCCCTAGGGCTGGTAGGATTAAGTAACAGCTGTCAACCTAGGGTAGGATAAACAGTGTAAACTGTCAACTTTTTTCAGGACGAGGTATTAGTAGACGTTCTCACAAAAACCTCCGTTTTATGAGATATTTTCACCAAGGCAGCATTAACTTCATATCCTTTGATAACCTTTCTCAAATTGCCATCTCACAAATCAAAAGTATTTTCCTATATTTGAGACGAGTTACTGAGACAAATTATGAAGATAGGCTATGCCCGGGTCTCGACCCAGGATCAAAAATTAGAATTGCAGCTTGATGCCCTTGCCCAATACGGGTGCAATCAGATCTACAAAGAAAAAAAGTCCGGCAAAAGCAAAGAACGACCTGAGCTGGAGAAGATGATCTCTCAGCTCCGAACTGGAGATACGGTAGTAGTTTGGAAGCTCGACCGGCTGGGCCGCTCGCTTCGAGATTTGATCGATCTGGTAGCTGAGTTTCAGCAAAGGGGAGTAGATTTTGTGAGCTTGCAGGATGGCATCAATACCGCTACAGCAACAGGTCGCTTTACCTTTAACATATTCGCTTCCCTGGCTGAGTTTGAACGCGAGATCATCCGCGAGCGTACCAAAGCCGGACTTGATGCCGCTAAAGCACGCGGCCGGAAAGGGGGAAGACCGCAAGGGTTATCTAAAGCTGCGATGGAGAAAGCTAAGTCAGTCCGCATCTTGTTTGACTCTGGTACCAAGTCTGTTGAAGAAATAGCCAAGATTTTGCATATCTCTAGGGCGACCTGCTACCGCTACCTTTCCCAGGTTGCTCCAGTTGTAGTTTAATTTAAGCCTATACCACTTGTCTATTTAACACCCAATAAGGCTATTGGATCATTTTGTTTTCTTTAAAATTAAAAATTGCACTGCTTTAGGAGTTAAGATCTTGTAAAGTGCATCTACAAAGCCTCCAGACTTTAAGCCTGCTGTTTAGCGAAAGCTCGCTTTTGATAGCTAGAGTCGTTTGTATCCGAGTATACGCGGGTATATCCGGATAATACGGATACATACGGCTAGCAGTAGTTAAGGAAAATTGCACTGAATTGAAGTGGTATTAACTCCCCGCTTAGTGAAAGCTGCTGGTTTTTATAGTAGTGATGGTATAGAAATTCAAGAATCTGTTCCTTATCGAAACACTTTGCCAATACCAGAGCCCAAGATTCCTATTTTATTAGTACAATGCTGAAGAAGAATAGGAGAGGAGCTGGTAAAGCTGATTTATTTTCTTATATTGAATAAGCGAAATATAAAGGAAGGTGAAGGCTTAATGGCCTTCTGATCTTTAAAATCGGACACTTTTAAGGACAAGTCCACCTTCGCATATAGTGCAGATAAACGTAATAGACTTTCGTTTATACTATAGTTAGGTGTAAGCTCAATGATGAAAGGGGAATATGGATGTTAAAAACTTAGTGGTCGGTATTATATTTATTATCGTTGGTTTGATGATCATGTTTAGCCATAAATTTTATAAACATGACTCAAATGATATGAGATTTTTGACCAAATTTGATATCTACTTAAGTGGTTTTTTTCTTACAGCTTGTGGAGTAATGATAATAGTTTTTGATGCTTTAGATGTTTTTTGACAATACTATTTGCCCACTTATTTTTCAAACTGAATATTTTAAAAATACCTACACCTAACCCTGCACATAAACCAAGCTGCAGTTACACCTTGCTCGCTTTATGTACGCGGCCGTTGTATAAAATAGAAATTATAGAATGAAGAAGAAGCCGCATAAGAAAATTGATGTGTTTTGTATCAGAAGCTCTTCTGTACTTATATTCTTTCTTCTTATGACGAGCTGTAATCCTGTAGTAAAGTCGGTCGGGCCTTTTTCAAGTTCCAGCATAGAAGAATCTAAAAAAAGAGATGTCTTTATGTGGGAATACGAACCGACAAGTGTTTTGATTTATGACTCTATTGAGTTTGAAATACAAGAAGCATTTGCAGAGAAGATGTATTACTACTATAGCCCAAGTGACCTCAGGTATAAGGTCTCGGATGATGATACCCAGATTGTCATCAAGCTAAAGGATAACCTTTCTCAACTTGGACACTTTGAGCTTTGGACTGTGGATGGGTTCTACGGTACGTCAGATAACGGGATTATTAAAATGTATGATGGAACTATACCTGAAGATACATTAATGGTTAAAATCAAAAAGGTGGTAGTGAACGAGAATGGGCTTGCAGGAGAAGAAGATGGACGAGTGATAGGCTCGTTTCAGTTGAAACGCAAGTTAGTTACGGCTTTGAACAAAACTCAGGACTGAAGAAAGAACTCCTTTACACAACAAGGTTTATACCCTATGCTTCGGCTGATAGCCTTGCACAAGGTATACACGAACACGTTAGACAGAATAATAAAATAAACTTAAAGCTCCTCTATAATACCTGAGAATGAACCGAAGACCATTTCAGCTCCCACTATTACTGTTAATCATTTTTCTGCTATGTTCCTTTCCTGCATTGGCGAGTTCAAGTTTTCACACAAAAAAAGATGGCGCTTCTCTCGCTAAAGATTCCCTTTCTGAGAGGCAGATAAGCAATCTGTTTGCATTTGCAAAAGCATACGGGTACGTAAAATACTTCTACCCCCTAAAGAAGAAAGATAAAATAAACTGGAGCTACATCGCAGCGGATGGAGCTTCTACAGTACTTAAAGCCGAAGATGATGCTGCGCTGCAACAAGCGCTGCAGGCTCTATTTACCCCCATTGCGCCCCTCATGAGTTTTAGTGGGTCGACAGCATCTGTTACCGTATCTGGGAAAGACATAAAGCAGACAAGGGCTGACTTAATGGAAGATGCAGGGAAGTATTACTACAATTTGCACAAGGGGCTAGGGCAGGACAAAGCTGAATTGCCGCTTCTCACCAGAAACCTTTTGGGCTCGCGTTATAAAAGCTCAACAGAAGAAGTAGACAGAAAGAATTATCTGGAAATGGTTAAAGCTGGCTTCCTGCTTCCTATAGACAGCTTGTATACAGGGCAGCTTACCCAAGAATTGTACTGCACTTTTCCTATTACGTTAACAGCGGATGCCTACAACAGCAACAATGCCTATAAATATCTTAAAAGGAAGTATGAACTCAACCTGAGTTTACACCAAGACAGGCTTGCCACCATCGTCATCTTCTGGAACGTGTTCCAGCACTTTCATCCATACCTTAATCAGACGTCGGACTGGGATGCAGTGTTTGTACAGGCTATGCGCGGCCTGTCTTCCTCAATGAGCGAAAGGGAGTTTGTAAGCGCAGCAAGGAAAATGATTCCCCCTCTCAGAGATGGCCACGCAGTACTAGCTTATACCAACAAGAGTGGCATTTACAACAATAGGTCTACGGCTCCTGCAATCAGCACGGGTTGGGTGGAAAATAAACTTGTAGTAACCAAAGTCAATGTGGAAGGTGCCGACTTGCATCCGGGTGATATTATCGAAACCATTAATTCAACTGATGCCACAGAACTCGTTAGTCAGCTAAGAAGTCAGCTTTCTTTTGCGAACGAGCAGAATGGAAACCTGCTAGCGGGTGAAAGGCTGTTAGGGAGTTACCTGGCAAGCGACAAAACAATTCACTTGGTGCTTTCAGACAGCCTCGGAAACAAAAGAGAAGTGCAGTTTGATGGAAAAGCTTACCACTTCAAGCAAAAAACAGCCGTGCCTGTTATTAGTGAGGTGGAGTCCGGTATATATTACTTGGACGCATCCAGAATCACAGAAAAGGACATAAAGAATAACCTGGAAGTTCTAAAACAGGCAAAAGGGCTAGTATTCGATCTAAGGTTACGACCTACACCTGCGTTCACCTCGAAGGTACTGCCTTATTTTATCCAGAATGATCTGCAGACAGGAAACTGGATGACTCCAAATTATACCTTTCCAGACCAAAAACGTGTGCAGTATAAAAAGGCAGGAGGTTGGCATATCAAGCCAAATAGCAATTACATTGAGGCAAAGCTGGCCTTCCTGATTGGTCACAGCACCTTCAGCTACGGTGAAACCTGTGCCGAGATCATTGATCACTATAATTTAGGCACAACTGTGGGCTGGTACACAGCATCTACCAATGGCGACATGAACTTCGCCGCTGCAGGCAGACTGCAAGTAGTATGGACTGGGTTGAAGGTGCTGAAGAGAGATGGTAGCCCCTACCATGGCGTGGGCATTAAGCCAGCTATACCTGTGGAGCCTAAAATATTAGATGTGAGAGCAGGCAAGGATACACAACTGAATGCTGCCGTAGAATACCTGAAGAAAATGTAGTTAGTAGTTAAATCAAGAAATATAAAACTGTCTAACAACGCCTATAATTTAGCTACGCCACATTATAGGCAAGTCCGTTACCTAAAATTATAACGATGAAATTTCCTCTATTGATTGTAGTTCTACTTGTAAGCTTATCTGCGTTAGGGCAGATAACAGAACGGCAAGCGTATTGGAAAACCATAGTTGATAAAGACGCAAAAGAGCTTGGAATGACTACTCTTGATTCGGCAGGTCATGTAAAGACTTATCGAATTTGGTATAACAGCATGCAAGTAGTGGAACTGGTACAACTTAATGACTCCACATTTGACGGACATATAGTAAACTATGTAACTAAAAATTCTGGTACAAGGAAAAAGCCAAAGGAAGAGACACTCATACATAAAACTAAAATACCTCCCCTAACTGTAAGAAATCTTATCGATACGCTCCACAGCGCGAACATTGAGACCCTGCCTGACTCCGATAAAATTAAAGACTACCCTCAAGGGTTCGACGGAAGAAACTATGTCTTCGAGATAGGAACACAAGGAAATTACCGCATTTACTCATATTGGGAACCAGAAAACGAGCAGTATCAGAATGGTAGTTTAATGGAAATTATCAATGTTAGGAAAATTCTACGGACACTACAAACTGAATTAGGTCTTGCTAAACTTTTCTCAGGCTTTATTGACAGGCTACCGAAAGGAAGCTATACTTATGGAATAACTAACATGGTAAAGCCTTAAAAAATAAATTTAGGTAACACAGTTTATACCCTATGCTTCGGCTGATGGCCTCGCACAAGGTATACACAAGCACGTCGGCATTAATTTGATGAACGTAAAGAACTGTTTCAACATACTATTACTATGCACTTTTACTCTTGGCTGCTCAAATAACGAGTCGTCAAGGGGTGAAAAAAATCTGCCCGATGACAGAACTGAAGTAAGCAAAGGTGTGGCAGCAGTAAGTTCTGATGAGCTACAAACTGATACTGTAGCTGGTAACAAGCAGGCAACTTCATCAGATAAGGCAAAGAAATACATAAAACCAGATTTTACAGAAAACTATAAAGTAAACCTTACCCTGCCTCAACTTGAGATAACTGATAGCACATTTTATTACCTTCTTGACTCTTTGAATACACTGGAAAAGAAGTGTATGGGTTCCGAAATTCAAGGACTTCACTGGACCCTCAACTCATTCCCAGACAAAGTAATGGAACTGACTATGGCAAGTGGTATAGGTAAGGGGTATAAAGGTTATTTTTATATCAATAATATGCTTTACCTCACTTCAACAGACCTGTCACAGGTTAGCCGTCCGAGTGGAAAAAAGAAGGATTTTCTTTTTGAAGGTAAGAACTTCATTATGGTTGAAGATTATTCTGTTTACCTGTTAGCAAAAGAAAATAATGAAGTAAAAATTGTAAAGGCATATAACTTACCGTGTAACTAAAAAGGAAGAAAAACCTATGCCAACCAAATATAGCAGTCATGCTTCGGCTTACGCCTCGCCTCTGCTATACCAGCACGTTGGCAAAGAATAAAAATTATATGTAACTCTTACCTATACTTTATGAAAACACAAGCTTTACCCTTACGTTTCCTTATTGTCTTTCTGTCTTTTGTCTTTCTGTCTTTTTCTTCCTGTAAAAAGGATGATGCAAATCCTAAAGAGGTGCTTCCAGCGGCTACTATGGAAGGTAAGAATACCTTTGGGGCTAAGGTAAACGGTAAGGTGTGGTTGCCAAAAGGTAGAACGAGCTTCTTTCAACCCAATCTGGACGTGCTTTTCGATACTGGTTTCGAAGGAGGTTCGATTTCTATCAGAGCATATCGGGTAGAGGAAAACCCCGACTCTCACGAATTTATGGTAATATTTATGACTCAAGTGGATGGGACAGGTAGCTATAACTTGGGGAACCCTCAGGCTGGAAGTGTTTTATTTGAAAGGGAGGAATGTGTGTACGAAGGGAATGAGGGAGAAGTAGATGGCACGCTGGAAATAACAAAGCTGGACCTCCAGAATGGTATCATTGCTGGTAAGTTTGACTTCACAATAACTCATCCAAGTTGTGGCACTGTACGTGTCACAGAGGGAAGGTTCGACAAAAAGATTTTTTAATTCACCTACGAAGAATATCCTTTGCTAACCCAGTACATGAGCAAAGACTCGGCTGATGCCTCGCTAACCTCATGTACCAATCCGTTAAATACATCTCACAAAACCCTCGTTTTGTTGGACATCTAAGAATCTAACGTGTAAAACCATACTACTATCACAGCAGCAGATGCCGAAGGCATTACCAAGGTATATAGTCCGGATCCTGGCTTTTTTCTCGGATGTGTTGGATGCGCTTACGAATGCCTACAATGTTCATGTCTACCTTTGATTTTTCTTCCTGCAGAAAATACCGTTCACGATCCGTTAGCTTTGTCTTGTCGGCATTGAAATCTGCTAAGTAAAGATCTTTCAGACTTTTGTAATAGTATTCATGCTCTTGAATGCGGAGCATATGAAAGTCGACCACTTCTTCAAGTGTTCTTGGGTGTTCGCCACTAAGGTGTTTTTTGCCAAAGGTATCGTCTGGGTCTAACTGCTTTCGTTTTTGGCGGTAAGGATTGTAGTACACCAAGCGTAAGTCTCTGCCTGCTCCAACAAGCATAGGCTCCAAGCCTTTTCTACCTTCTACTTCCAACGAATTTCCAGCTAAGACCTTGGGCATGTCCGCTTCCCGTTTTGCTTTATTGGCATATACCCTACACTTATCCGAGCAGTAAATAGCACGGGGTTTATTGGCCCAAAAGTCTTGGTTACAATAGGGGCAGACTTTCTCATATACAATCGAGTTTGCAGGAAACTCTTCGCGGCTATATTTAGGCATAGGGGTGGAGGCTTTTCTTAAAATTTATCAAATTACGTAATTATTACAGATTAATTATATAGTATTTATGGAATTATTTCAGAATAGCAGTATTTGGCATCTAGAGGCTCTTTTAAATTTAGCTGCTATTCATATGATGAGTAGAACCAGCTTAGGGTCAAGATACTAATATATAACATATACATTGCTAATGTAATACTGTATTCATTTAAAGTATTACTTTAAGTAAAATAAGCCTACGTTGTTTTATCGAAGCTGATAACCTGAGCTTCAATTGTCCCAATTTGCAGTACACCTTTACAAATGAACAGGAGTAACTATTGCTTTGAAGAACTTATCAACTCCACGCCTGTTCTATCTTTAATTGGCATGTGGCTACGGTGTTAAAGATGGAAACGCACAACTAACCGGGAGCTGGTCGAGCAGCTAAAACAAGAAATCAAGGCAGTCCGCGTGCAGGCTGTTCTTACTGTAAATGCCCAGATGCTGGAGCTATACTGGAAGATCTCCCATGCCATTCTGCAACAGCAGCACCAGGAAGGGTGGTGGCAAAAGTAACCGAGTGGCTAGCGACTGATTCAAGAACTGCTTTTCCGGATATGAAAGGCATGTCGGCACGTAACTTAAAGTACATGCGCGCCTTTGCCGAAGCCTGGCCTGACTTTGTGCAAGGTCTACTTGCACAAAATAGCTCATTACCTGCAAGTCCAGAAACTGGTTCAGTTGTGCAAGCACCTCTTGCACAAATTGCTTGGTATCACCACATCACAGTCTCAGATAAACTTAAATATTAAGAAGAACAATATTTAACATTTAGCAGGCTGCATTAATAGCTGGAGTCGCAACGTGCTAGTGCATCAAATCGAAGTGCTCTGCCTGTCTTATATCAGTTAATGATTATAGGTTGTCTTTATTATTAATAAGTAGAACCTAGCAGCACAGATAACCATAACCTTTTGTAATCGTGGATTTGTAAAACTTTATCAGAATTAAAAGAGTAAGCGTAGGGCCTGTTCCTTGGCCTTTTTCATTTCGCGGTCCCAGGTGCGGGTGTCGCGGGTGGCGGTTCCGGTTTTGGTCTTTGCCCGTTCAGCGCCCAGTAGTTCTGCTTCGGTTATAGTTGCTTTGTCGGCGCCCTGCTTGGCTTCCAGCACAAAGCAGTCTTTTTTGTAAAGGTCAATAAAGTTGGTGCTCGTCCTGCCTTCACCGTCATCAAACACCACAGGCCGCTCAAAAGTATAGTTGGCTTCGTGTACCTTGTCGGTGGCCGGCATCGGCTTTTCAACGCCCAGCAACTCGCACAGCTCCGTTAAAAACAACTGGTAATTAGCGCGTTCCGAAGCACCGGAAGCTTTCCAGCGGGCGATGAAGTTTTGGATGGCTAGGGTAGGGGCAAGGCTCATGCGGGTATTGTCGTTTGCTTTCCGGTGGACTGATCTTTTACAGGATGCAGTATAGGAAAAAAGCGGGAGAAAATATAGAGCTTGCTGGATACAAGGAGTCCCTTTGCGGCGGAAAGTACCGGAAAAGTAAACGGATATGTTGACCGGAAGGCGCACTCCGTCAACCTATCTGTTGACCGGATGCGGTTCGAGCAGCCCGCCTTTTGTCGGATAAAGGAGGCTTATGTCGGATAAATGTCGGATAAAACGTGCGCCCGACTACGGTTGGCACATAGGCATTTTGTCAAGTTTTTCTGTTGTTAAACTTGACAAAATGCCTTGATCTATATTTCCGCGCTGAAGCGTAGCCGGATTGCTGCTTACCATCACAAGCGTAATGTAAACTGTGGTTTACAAAGAAGCAGGTTTTTGTAAACCACAGTTTACGTTACGGGCGAAGTAACCCTGCTAGCAAGGCTGATTCTTGATGTAGCTGCGGCCGCAAACACGGATTCCGTCCTGGCATTGCGGTTGACGGAACTTCCGGCGCATTCCGCACTGACCGAAAAAGTCTGGTTTGCGGTGTTGCGGCGCTGCATACGCGCCCTTACGGACTAAAATGCAGGCGCGACAGTTTACGGCGGTGTCACGACATATTGTGGTGCCGCCGTTACACTTTGTGGCGCTTGGCGCTCAGCGAGTTGCATGTTTCTGTCTTTCCGCAAAAGCGGCCGTTCCGCGTTCCGTTTCTGCGCATTCACGCCGCCGCGACAGACGCAAACGGCACAGCGGTAACCGGTATTTTCTAGCGGTAACCTGCCTGCTGCATGCGGACTCCATTGAAGCATGCATTGCTTTGGCGCACAGCGATTTAGGAAATTTGCTAATTAGTTAGTCCGCAAGTACGGAATTGCGAGGTGATCTGCCGCCGCTGCAGAAACGGTTACCGCTTTTTGCTCCGCATTTGCTGTAACCGGCAGCAATTGTTGCACATATTACAAAATGCTGCAAATGTTACCAGTTACTGCTTTTGTAGCGCTTGGCGCACAGTGACTTACATGCTTTAATTCCGATGCGCACTGACAGCGGCGGACTTTGTCCGCAACGGCCGTGCCGGCCGTAAACATGTACATTTTCCCACCGCGCCACCGCCTTTTCCGCTCCATGATCTTACCGGCCAAGCATCACGCAAACTGCGGATGCGGCGCCATCCGTCCGGCGCTCGCGCTCAGGCGATCAAGAAAAAGGGGGCTGGGGCAAACATTTTTTTGATAACTTCATTTTCATCGCTTTTTTGTCGTCCCCAGATCTCCTGCTCGCGCTGTCTGATTATAGTGATAGTAACACTTTAAATGAAAATAACCCTGTAAGTGACCCCACAAATGACCCTGTAAATAAAGCAGGGTGATGCTACAGAAATTAGGCGCCTTCCTTGACTGTAGCAGCGGCGGCTAGCGAAACTACTGCCTACTCTGAAATGCGCATCTTCAATAGTTGCTCATCCGGTCCGTTGGTGTTACTTTTACCTTATGCCGCTACACGTAAACATAGAAGACCTGCTGCACCACCGCTCCGTAGAGTCAGACCGCATTGAGTTCAAGGAAGGCTGGAACCCCGATGCCATTTACCGATCCGTCTGCGCCTTTGCCAATGACTTTGACAATGCCGGCGGCGGCTACATCATTGTGGGAATCGTGGAGCAGGACGGCGTGGCAAAGCGCCCGGTGAAAGGGCTGGCTTCTGCCGAAATTGCCGAAATACAGAAGAAGATGATCGGGTTCAACAACCTGATCAGGCCAATCTATAACCCCAAGGTATTCATAGAGGAAGTGGATGGGCAGCAGATCCTTATTATCTGGGTTCCCGGCGGCTCTAGCCGCCCCTACGAAGTGCCCGAGCAGGTTACCGCCAACCAGAAGAGGTATGCCTACTATGTGCGCCGATACGCAAGCTCCGTCAGGGCAGACCAGGAGACGCAGCAGGAGCTTATCAGCCTGGCCAACCAGGTTCCCTTCGATGACCGCGCCAACACGCAGGCGAGCCTAGACGACATCTCTATGGTGCTTGTGGAAGATCATCTAAGGAAGGTCGGCAGCAGGCTACATAATTTGACAGGGATGATGGATAAGGTCGATGTTTTGGAGCAAATGCTACTTATTGAAGGCCCTCCGGAGCATCGTTTCCCCAAAAATGTGGCCCTGATGATGTTTAACGAGCAGCCTGACAGATTCTTCCCAGCCACCTGGGTGGATGTGGTTTCTTTCCCGAAAGGGGAGGGCTATCCGGAGTTCACGGAGTTCCCTAGGATAACAGGGCCTGTGCCGTCGATGATCCGCAGGACGCTGGACCTGCTCAAAACGAATTTCCTTCAGGAAAAGGTCATCAAGCAGCAGGGCAGGGCTGAGTCGGTCCGTATCTCAAACTACCCCTACGCCGCCCTGGAAGAGGCAATCGCCAATGCGCTTTATCACCGGGACTACCAGGTACGGGAGCAGGTCGAGATACGCATCACACCGGCATCCATCGTCATCCTGAATTACGGTGGTCCGGACCGCTCTATCCGGCAGGAAGACTTGGACACTGGCAGGATCAGGCCGCGGCGCTACCGGAACCGCCGACTAGGCGATTTCCTGAAAGAACTTGACCTGACAGAGGGCAGGGCGACGGGCATACCGACCATCAAACGAACGCTTTATGCCAACGGCTCCCCTGAGCCGTCCTTCAGGACTGACGACAGCCGTTCTTTCTTTGAGGTTGAGATCTTTTGCCATCAGGCTTTCTTAGGTGCAAGCTTAGTCGTTAACGACCAAGGCAGCGACCAAGCTAACGACCAAGCTAAGCACAAACATAAAATTGTGGAAGCTTTCAGATATGTTACTGGTGCAGATGCAAATTCAGATTTGGAGAGCATGGTAAATGAAATAGGAGAGGAGTTAATGAAGGTGCTAGAGTTTGCAACCAAGCCAGTAAAGCGAAAAGAGATACTGGAGCAAGGATTGGGATTAGCCAACCACACAGACAACGCAAGAAGGTACTTTGATCCATTGCTTGAGCTAGGCCTACTGGACCGGACAATCAAGGATAAGTTGAGCAGTCCACAGCAACAGTACTACACAACCGAAAAAGGGAAGGCCTTGATGGAGTATACCTCTAGGTAGTGTGAATAAAAGTGTACCTTATAAAGTCAATGCTTAGCAATGCTATGGGGAAAGGCAACTATTTAGAGGCACAATTATCTGCTTAACCCTTACAAGGATTAAAACAAGTAGAAACATATCTTCAATAAGAACTGAAATTGATGGCAGAGATTAAGCTAAACTTTTTACCGATAGAGCAGCGTGACTTCTCATTCCGAGTTTATAGAAAACTGAGAACAGATACAGTTGTCAATGATGACACGCTCTACACATATTCACTGCCAACTGATAAAAATGCTTCGAGAGATAGAACCGGATATTTGATCTCGTTTCATCAAAGAGAAGGTTTTGAACCTTACGATGTGTTCTTTTTAGAATCTCGCGATTTAACGAAGAAGCTCTTAACAGTAAAACTAATTGATCAACTCCGAAAGAGTTCATCTTTACCGTTTAATCTAGCGGAGTCTAAATATAATGGGGATAGAATTGAGTTTACATTAGATGAGCTCAGCCATGGCCGTAGAGTCATATTTTTAATGCCCTATTTTTTAGAGTCAAAGGGTAAATATGGGTTTCTTGTTGATTATAAGTTTATTAAAAATGCAGATGTGCCTTTTGATAAAGAAGTACAAAAGCTAAGCTTAAGTTTAGATAAAGCAGGTAACAGTAACAAGAACTATTACACTGACAAATACCGTCTTTTACAATCTTTTCTTCGAAGCGCTTACAATGACTTTCAGAGTTTCCCGATCACCGATGATTTGGAAATAACAGTAAGCCACGCGTTATGTGCCATGCAGTGCATGCAATTAGGAAAAAAGGAATACATGTTTCATCATAGCAGTACTTCTTACTCTCAATTTCAGGGTATAAGAAACTACGGCCCCTATAAACGAGTGAGCGCAAGCACGCAATTTATCTTTATTTTCGAAGACAAATATAGGTCCTTTGCGAATGATCTATACTTGAGCCTAGTTGGGAAACTTAACCCCGGTACATTTCCAGGACTAGAGATCATGTTTAAGCTTGATTTTGGACTTGATAGTGTCAAACGTATACAGCTTGAAGATTACAGCAAACAGGCTTTGCTTAAAGCTGTAGAAAAAGTCAAAGACTTTAAGCGACAGAGCCCCGAAACAAAGTTTATAGGTATCTACATTGAAGATTACTCATCTGAAGACAAGGATGAAACAGCATCAGAGAATTACTACTTTTTGAAGTATCATTTTATAAAAGAGAATATTGCACTGCAGGTGGTAAATTACAGGAAACTTGGCGCTAAAAATGCCCTTAAGTGGTCGACATCTAATCTTGCGTTGCAGATATTCTCAAAGTTGGGAGGCATTCCTTGGCTAGTAAAGCCAAATAACAGCAACTGCTTGATACTGGGGATAGGCAGTTCACACAAAAGAGATCCTAAAACAAAAAAGACCACGAAATATTTTGCTTATACAGTTTGCTTGGACTCAAGCGGGCTCTACAAAAGTTTAGATATTTTGGCTGAAGCTGTTGAAGAAGAATCTTACTTAGAGCAGTTGAAGAAAAATCTAGTCATCCTTTTACAGTCTGGTAAATTCGATAGCTATAAAACTTGCGTATTACATCTCCCTTTCAAAATTAAACGGTCTGAAATAAAGGCCTTAACTCAGGCTGTAGAGCAAGTTAAACAGATGAACTTTGTAGCCATAAAAATTAACTTGGATAACAAGTTCTTTGGTTATAGCAGCCATAATACCTTAGTTCCCTATGAGAGTAGCTACGTGCAGCTTTCTAAGAGAGAGTTTCTCATATGGTTCGAAGGACTTCTCTACGGTAAAGAGGTGGTTGATAAGAGATTGTCCAACCCGGTTCACTTAGAGTTTCTGAATCTTACGGATAATAGTGAGCCCAATAGTCGGGATTACCTTCAGGATGTACTGAATTTATCGGGTGCAAATTGGAGAGGTTTCAACTCTAGATCAGTTCCAATATCAATCTATTATTCTAAAATCATTACAGAATACACAAAGGCTTTCGAGGAGTTAGAGGAGTATAACGAAGGGGCCATCTCAAATGACAGACCTTGGTTCTTGTAAAAACTGTGACTATGGAGATCAAAGGTGAGCATCTGCTCTTTTTATTTGGCGCTGGTGCCAGCGTAGACGCCAATATTCCTATTTCTAATCATATGGTAACCCACATAGAGAAATTGATTGATGAAAAGGAAGAGTGGCAACAGTATAAGGATCTATACTACTATCTAAAAAGTAGTATTCATTACTCTGACGGTATATTTGGTAGATTCGGAGAGACCTTCAATGTAGAGAAACTGCTTGTTGTAATTACAGAGATAGAGAAACGAGACAAGAATATCATGTATCCCTTCATAGGGGCATGGAATATCCGTCTGTTAGACTTAGCTGGCAGCAATTTTGGCAATATCACAAAGTTAAAAAACCTGATAAGGAAGCAACTGAATGAGTGGGTGAGAATCAAGAATTATGACAATGCCAGCTATTATGAAGCGTTTGACAGTCTACAAGGGGAAATAGGCGAACTCATTAAAGTCTTTACTTTGAATTATGATCTGTGTTTTGAAAGAGTAGTAGGTCGAACTCGGAACGTAGAGGTAGGGTTCAATAAAGGAACCAGAGATTGGCACTTTTCAAATTTTGAGAATACGGAGGGCAAGCACTTCTTCCTGTACAAGTTGCATGGATCAATTGATTGGTACACAGAGAATGAGAAGCTCTATATAAGTGATGACCCTGTGGATGATCCGGAACTAATTTTTGGGATACAGCATAAAATGACATCTGTTGATCCCTACTTTTACTATTCATCTGAACTTAGAAGGGCCTGCATTAATGATGCAAAGCTGATTGTGACAATTGGGTATTCGTTCGCAGATGAGTATGTCAATGTAATTTTATCACAGGCACTGAAGCAAAAGAGCCATGTTAGATTGCTTTGTGTAGGACCTGTATGGAACGATGACAAAGAAGCGGAAAGAAAATCTATCGCATTAAAACTATCTTTACCTGAAAATACCAATCAGATTATAGTGGAAAGTGAGAAAGCCAAGCAATTTATGGGTAATATTTTAAATAAGGATTATTTAGCTAGTTATATGGCAGAACCTGATAATGTACCTTTCTGACATATCCTCAATCTTATTTAACATAAGAATAATTATAAGGCGGAGAAACAGTTTAGACTAGAAACGACTATAATTCTGAAAATATAGGGTAATTAAGGCGTCTAGTTCATAGCTTAAAGTCTTATAATCGGATTACTGGTGTTTGTGCAAGCGCCACTTGCACCAAACGCTAGTGGCTATGCTTCAAGGAGAAGCTTTTATCAGCAGCTATCTAATCTTATGCATCACCTGCAGGTGCCACTTCTTCAAACCCATCGGAAAAGAATTCAGCAAGCGAGATTCCAAAGTAGTTACAAACAGCTTCTAAAGTAGAAAGCGTAATATTGGCGCGCCCTGACTCAAGCCGTGCCAGGTGGATGCCCGTATCATGAAAAAAAGCTTCAAGCGTGACACCTTTGCCCTCCCTGAGTCGCTTAAGACGTGCCGCCGTGGCCTTGATGAGCTGTTCGTTTCTAAGTCTTGCCATCCTAAGATGCAAGCTGTAAAAACATGGCTTTCTTTATAATGACATATATGTCATTATAAAGAAGTTGTGCTTATCTTTACAATACTTTGTGCCACCCTACAATAGGACATGATGACTGAGCAACTTCCAAAACTGACTTTCAAAAGAAAAAGTAGCAAGCGCATTCAGGAAATGTGCCGGCAATACTGGTCATTTGTAAAAACCCAGCAACAGGAAACATCTTTTACTTATACCTTAGAGGGGCTGGCCAACCAGCATCGCTGCGACCCTACCAACGTGGAGCACACTATAGCGCTGGGCTGTAAGGCTGAGATCTCGTGTAGCCTCTGTCATAACCCCATTCCTGTAGCTAATCGCCGGGCGTTGATTGCCTTGCGCACAGCAGGCGAACATGCCGTAAACTGTGATGATTGTACTGATTACTTGCGTATCAACTATAAGATTTTGTTTGCCCTCGAACAACAACATACCTATACTAGGCCAGTCATTAACGTCAACCACCCTAAGTATGACTTTTTCTCAAAACTACTGGCCTACTTTCCAAGAGTTTATCCAAATCTGGCGCCCTCTACCTTCATCCATCATACTTCGCCACTCTATCCTACCAAAGACGATACATGGTTTGATTATTTTCTGAAGACGAGGGTAACTTTTACCATCTGCAATGCCAAAAATGAGCCAATAGCCATCATAGATTGGCCATCTGGTGAAGGTGAGAACTCCAGAGAAACTATGATGAATTACAAGCGACGCTTGATGGTAAAGTCGGGTATCAAGTATTATGTCTTCCCAAATGACGAACATATATTTTTAGCGGAAGCCCAGACTCTAAAAATGCGTTGTTTTCTTTCAGTTCTTCCTAATAGCTTGGAAGAGATTCTTACAGCTACTCAAAAAAGAGAGGTTCTATCCTACCAGCTGCCCTAGTTGCGGGCACCAGAAAGAAGAGCAAATGCCTACAGACGCTTGCCAGTACTTCTATCAATGCCAACAATGTGACGTTATTTTGAAGCCCAAGCCGGGAGATTGTTGCGTGTTTTGCAGCTACGGCACCGTGCCGTGTCCACCTATCCAGGAAGACAAAAGCTGCTGTAGATAAGCCTTCCCAAACGGTAATAAAGCCACCTTCGAACAGTAGGTTTTAATATAGCTTTCCTATTGGCTTTCGCTGATTTGTGCAAAAATGAAGACAATCTATACGTGGAGATAATTAGAAAGCATTTGCCTCTATTTACTGATTAGAAGCATTTTATAAACCTCTGGCACGATAAAAAGAAAGCAGCTCTCCATGAATATGTAAAAGTTTTTTAGAATTCTGTAAAAGTAATTACGCGTTTGCTACTACCTTTGCCGAAGCATAACATAAACCATGAAGCTACTTAAGCGGATCCTATTACTCACCCTAACCCTGCTGGTGCTTGTCTCTTCGACAGGCATTTCGGTGGGCATGCACTTGTGCAGCGGTGAGTTAGAAGATCTTGCTTTTTTTGGGGCCAAAGCGGACTGCCCGATGGAGCAGCAAAAAGAAACGCTGCCACCCTGCCACCAGGTTTCATCTACTGGCGATACAGCAGATTGCTGTGATGACCACAAGCTGTTTTTCGAACACTCGGAAGCTTCTGCTGCGACAGAAGCGCAGCTGCTGGCTAAAACCTTAGACCTGAAATTTGTAGCTGCTTTTAAAGCCGTTATACTTCAGTTCTTCGCTCTTGAGGCGGACCTTAAGCCTGCTTACGCTTTTTACAAAGCTCCCCCGCTGGCCCGTGACATACCGGTGCTGGTACAATCTTTCTTACTATAACCTTATAGTTTCGGATGCCATCGTTTGGCTGGCGTAGCTGTGTCTTTTCTTAAAGGTATGGACTACTCAGGCTATACTTTAGTTGTTGGCGGCCACTTATACTTGCCACTCTCCTGTGGCTTCTCAATTTCCTGTTAAGGTTAATCTTATACGTACATGATTGCGAAATTAATTTCCTTTTCGCTCCGTAACCGGTTCATCGTGCTGCTCATTTCTGCTGCGCTGTTCGGTTGGGGCTTATACTCGGTACAGACAAACAAGGTGGATGCTATCCCCGATCTGTCTGAAAACCAGGTGATCGTTTTTACCGAGTGGATGGGCCGTAGCCCGCAGATCATCGAAGACCAGATCACGTATCCGCTTGTTACCAACCTGCAGGGCCTGCCCGAGGTGAAGTATGTGCGCGGCAGCTCAATGTTTGGGATGAGCTTTATTTATGTCATTTTCGAGGATGACACAGACGTTTACTGGGCCCGTGAGCGGGTATTGGAGCGTTTAAGTTCTGTCGGCAACATGCTTCCTGAAGACGTCGCTCCTACCCTTGGCCCGGACGGAACGGGTGTGGGCCACATTTTATGGTATACCTTAGATGCGCCCGGCATGGACCTTGGCGAGCAACGCGCTATCCAGGACTGGTATGTTAAATTCGGGCTGCAGAATGTGAAAGGTGTCAGTGAAGTGGCGTCGTTCGGTGGTTTCCAGAAGCAGTACCAGATCACCTTAGACCCTAACAAGCTAACCTACTACAAGCTATCCGTTCCGCAGGTCATTCAGTCCATCAGGGCTAATAACAATGAAGCAGGCGGACGCAAATTCGAGCTTTCTGATATTGGCTACATCATTAAAACCACCGGTTATCTACAGTCTGCTGAAGAGATACAGAACATTGCTATTACCACCAATAACACCATTCCGGTGCGGGTGCGCGATGTAGCTACTGTGCAGATGACCGGTGAAAGCCGCCTCGGTATTTTTGACCTGAACGGCGAAGGCGAAGCAGTGGGCGGTATTGTTGTGATGCGCTACGGCGAGAACGCTGACGAAGTGATCGACAACGTGAAAGTGAAGATGGAAGAAGTAGCGAAAGGCTTGCCGGAAGGCGTGAAATTCAACATCGTGTACGACCGCAGCGGCCTAATTAATGAATCCATCGACTCGATCAAGAAAACGCTGATAGAGGAAATGCTGGTTGCTTCTGTGATCGTGTTCCTGTTCCTGTTCCACTGGCGAAGTGCGCTGGTCATACTTATCCAGTTGCCGCTTTCGGTTGCTATCGGGTTTATACTTCTTAATGCGTTTGGTATCTCTTCCAACATCATGTCGCTAACCGGTATTGCCCTTTCTATAGGCGTGATCGTGGACGACGCGATTGTGATGGTAGAAAATGCTTACCGGCATTTGGCAGATGCCCAGAAAGGCAAACAATGGATAGAAGAAGAGTAATCATTCAGTTATTCAAAATTGAATCAACATGAAATTATCAAAAGAAGATAGAATCCGGATCATAGAGAAGGCTGCCAAACAGGTGGGGCCAAGCGTGTTCTGGAGTACCGTAATCGTTATCATGTCGTTCCTGCCAGTGTTTTTGCTTACCGGCCAGGAAGGCAAGCTATTCGGACCGCTGGCCTGGACAAAAACCTTTATTCTTATAGTTGATGCCATCGTAGCCATTACGCTTACACCTGTACTTATCTCCTTCTTGTTGAAAGGGAAGTTTAAGGAAGATAACGCCAACCCTATAAACAGGGCCCTGGAGTACGTGTATGGCCCTGTGCTGCGCTGGTGCCTGAACTGGCGCAAAACAACGATAGGCGTAAACATACTTGCCTTGCTGGTTGCCATACCGATGCTGTTTAGTTTAGGGACAGAATTTATGCCGCCACTGGATGAAGGCTCTATCCTGTTCATGCCGGTAACCTTGCCTGATATTTCCAATGCCGAAGCCAAGCGCATTCTGCAGGTGCAGGATAAGATCATCAAATCGGTGCCGGAAGTAGAGAGCGTGTTAGGTAAAGCTGGTCGGGCCAGTACAGCCACCGACAACTCCCCTATCAGTATGATCGAAACCATCATCATGCTGAAACCGCAATCTAAATGGCGCGAGGGCATTACAAAGCAGGACATCATCCGGGAACTCGATACAAAACTGCAGATACCGGGCGTGGTAAACGGCTGGACCCAACCGATCATCAACCGCATAAACATGCTGGCAACCGGTATCCGTACCGACGTAGGCGTGAAAGTATATGGCCAGAACCTGGATTCGATTGCCTCGGTTTCTGAGAGAGTAAGAACAGCTTTACGCGACGTGCCGGGTGTGAACGACCTGTACGTGGAGCCTATTACGGGTGGTAAATACCTGGAGATCGACATTAACCGCGAAGCACTGGGCCGCTATGGTTTAACGGTAGATGACGTGAACATGATCGTGGAATCTGCTTTGGGCGGAACCTCCATTGGTAACACTATCGAAGGTCGTCAGCGCTTTTCAATTAACGTGCGTCTGGCGCAGGAATACCGCAACAGCGTAGAGCGCATTCAACGCATTCCGATCCAGACGGCAGCATCCGGAACTATACCGTTGTCTTCGGTAGCAACTATACGCTTTACAGACGGTCCGCCGATGATCAACTCTGAGAATGCGCAGTTGCGCGGAGCCGTGCTCTTTAACGTGCGCGACCGCGACCTGGGCAGCACCGTGAAGGAAGCGATGGAGAAGATAAGCAATGAAGTAACCGGCATACCAAACGGCTATTACCTGGAATGGAGCGGCCAGTGGGAAAACCAGGTGCGTGCTACCCAAACACTGCAACTTATCATTCCGCTGGTGGTGCTCATCATTTTCTTTATTCTTTACTTCTCATTCAACTCTCTTAAAGAGGCCTTTTTTAGCCTGATAACGATACCATTTGCGCTTATTGGCGGCGTATTTATCGTTTACTTCTATGGCGTGAACCTGTCGGTGGCGGTAGCAGTGGGCTTTATTGCGCTGTTTGGAATGGCCATAGAAACAGGTATGTTGATGGTGGTTTACCTGAACGAAGCTATGAAAGAACTGACCGACCTGAAAGGCAACTCCAGCGAAACGATAACCAAACAGGACATCCGCGACTTTGTATTTAAAGGTGCTGTAAAACGCCTTCGCCCCAAGATCATGACGGTTTCGGTTTCGTTGTTTGGCCTGATTCCGGTGCTTTGGGCGACTGGCGTGGGCACCGATGTGATGTTACCAATTGTGCTTCCGCTGATTGGAGGAGTGTTTACCTCTTCCATTCACATTCTGCTGGTAACGCCGGTGGTGTTTGAAATGATGAAAGAATATGAGTTAAAGAAACACGGTAAACTAGATGTATACGATGTTAAGCACTAAGAAATTAAGTTGGTTGTTTGTGTTTGTAATGTTGCTGGCCAGTGCTCCGGTGCTGGCCCAGCAACAGCAAACAATAAACCTGGACAGTGTGCTGCAGCGGATAAGTGCTAATAACCCGATGTTGCAGCAGTACAATTACCGCGCAAAAGCGATGGATGCTTATGCCGAAGGAGCCAAAAGCTGGATGGCCCCGATGGTAGGTGGCGGCGTTTATATGGCGCCCT
>NZ_JACKZC010000012.1 GCF_014212495.1 Pontibacter sp. Tf4 | reverse complement strand
GTGTCTCGCCTGATCCAGCCCCTGTATGCTTGCTAATCTTTCTGCCGGATTTTTTAAAGGTGGCCGGCCCCACCATTTAGACTTTGTGCTTGTCTGTTTCAATTCCACTCTCTCAAAGAACTCTTTTCTTTCCCTCACTCCTCACCTGTTGTGAAGAAGGAGAAAGTTTGCTTCTGAACGTTTTCAGAAGGTGCTACCTGGTAGTAGCTGTTGTTATGCTTTCAATTTCGTGTTCCCAGCAGACCTGTTGTCCGTTTGGGAGTGCAAAGGTAAGAAGCATTTTTGAACTTGCAATACCTTTCCAAAAATCTTTTTTTCTTTTTTCGAGGCTTCCGGTTTCTCTTCTAAAAGAACACCCGGCGCTTGTTTTCCCGCCCCGGCCTGCTGCTCGGTTGGGAGTGCAAAGATACGGCAAACTTTCCCGCCTTTGCAAGCACCTGTCAAAAGATTTTTTTCGGAAGTTGCTTTCGAAGAAACCGCAGCCGGATAGGGGCTGCTACAGCTGGCGCGCGGTTTTACATTCCGTTCACTGGCTTTCTTCTCTCTCACTTTCCTTGCCCTTCCTGCTGAACGGGGAGGCAAAAGTAGCAACCTTTTGCCGTTTTGCAAACCCGGCCTGTAAAGTTTTCCTTCCCGCTCCCTTAAGTGGCTGGAAATAAGCCGGATTATTTTTCAGGTTTCCCTTGCCTGACTGCTTCCTGTAACTGGCTCCCGTCTTCTTCCTTCTGACGGCCTGCCCGGTTGGCTTGGCCGTGAAGTGGTAACAGTTCAACACTAGGTTATAGTTCCATATTAGATGAAGTATCTTAAAACAACAAAGGCCCCACTTTATAGTAGAGCCTTTGTTCTATATCTATAGTGTACGACTTACACTTTTGGCTTTATCTATAGTGTACGACTTACACTTTTGGCTTTTTATATAAAGGCACTGTACTGCATGGTTCGCCATACATCAGGCTGCTCACTACTGGCTGTAGTTTGCGCATAATCTCAACATAAGCATAAGTAGGCACTGGTATATTTCCGCAACCTTTAATCACTACTTTGCCTTCGCGGTATTCTTCCGGATCTATTTTGGCTATGGCTTCCTGCATCAGGGCTTGCTCCAGGGCTTCCAGGTCACCGAATACATAGTAGTTCGCGTGGTTCTGCAGCTTTGTTGCCAGCAGCATATAGGCCCAGGTCGGAACTATAGCATCGGCGGAGCAAATGATAGCGACGTTTTTGCCATCATACACAGACCAGTCGTTCTCTTTTATAAAGGCTCTGAAATCTTTCTCCCGGAGTATCAATCCATGGAAAAGGTTATCCTTAATATCATACACCACGCGCTCGCCGGGGTGCAGCAACTCTTCCAGGTTTATAGTTACGAGCGCACTCTGCGCCACTTTATTTATTATCTCTGACATAGCTATTCTAATTTATGCCTGTTTTGTGCTTCCTGTTATATAAACATCTTTCAGATAGAAGGGTTCATAGTAGGCCACATCCTCAAAAAGCTGTTGGTTGTATTTCTGTAATGCCAGTTCGCCGACCGGTTTTGCCGACGGAACTATAGTATCTATAAAGAGTGCCCGTGGGTTTGCCTCCTGAAACTGCTTAAACTTACCGGCTCCGCTTCCGAAAAAGATGACCGGCTTTGCTTGTAGTTCTGCGGAAAAACGATCTGCATCCAACACGATCGGCTCAACGGGCAACGTTTCGTTCAGCTTATTATCTACTACGCAGGTGTAAACTTCCATGCGGCGGGCATCCAGCATCGGGCAGAAGTAATATTGTTCCGGATCTGGTGTTACCTGTATCACCTGCAGCGCCAAACTATGGAGCGTAGATACGGAAATCAATGGTTTATCCAACGCGTAACAGATACCTTTAGCCGTAGCACTACCAATACGCAGCCCCGTGTAAGAGCCTGGTCCACCAGAAACCGCTACGGCATCAATTTGTTTCAGCTCATAGCCACAGTTCTCGATCAGCTGGTTTATCATAACTGTAATATGCGACGAATGCGATTTCTCGATCTGCAGTTCTGATATACCAAGCAGCTGTGCATCGCGGTGCAGCGCTACCGAACAAACTGTTGAGGACGTTTCGAGTGAAAGAAGTAAAGCCATAGTCGTATGTGTGTACTGCAAAAGTACGGCATCCGGTTTATACTATAAAGCTATAGTTTAAAAAGCACAAAGGAGATACTATTACAGCATCTCCTTTGCATTGGTCTATCGTTTATAATCTTACTTGCCTTTTACTTTCAGGTAAGATGCATATTTCTGCGGGTCGTTCAGGACATTCTTCGCCATCAGGATATCCGGATCATCATCAAAAGTGGCTTCGATGTAGCCTTTCTGCAGATAATAGCGCGATGCGATTTCAGCTTCCAGTATTTCCTGAATTTCGGAACGGAAACGCTGCAGGTCGTTGGCTTTGTTGTGCGATACTTTTTTACGGATGGCTTCCAGTTCCGCTTTTATGTCGTCGTAGTGTTTGCCGTCTTTTGATTTGGTTGTCAGTTCTTCCAGTTCCTGCTCCACGTTTGTGGTGTATGATACATCTTTATCAGCGAGGAAAGCGACAAATTTCTGATAATCGGCATCTGATAACTGGAACTCCTTGGCAGATGCTATAGTTGGGTGCTCGGCTTTATACTTGTTTGCAAACTCAAACAGGTAGCCTTTACTAACTATAGTCCGGGCAATTTCAGAAAACTCTTGCTGCGGCACTTCCACATCCGGACTGATGCCACCACCATCGTATACCACACGGCCACCGGCTGTTTTAAAAGCTATCCGCAGCGAATCCGGGATAGTGCCTACACTGCCATCCTCGTTGCGGTGCGAATAATCGATAGCCTGAATGCAACGGCCACTTGGTGTGTAATATTTAGCGGTTGTTACTTTTAACTGGGAGTTATAAGATAGCGGACGTGTTGCCTGCACCAGGCCTTTACCAAAAGTACGTTCGCCCACCAGCACAGCGCGGTCGTAGTCCTGCATTACGCCAGCTACAATTTCGGCGGCCGAGGCGCTGCGCGAACTGGTAAGCACTACCAGCGGCACGGTTTTATCCAGTGGCTCATCCAGCGCTTTGTAGGTCTTGTTCCACTCTTTTACTTTCCCCTTGGTGCTTACTATGTCTTTGCCTTTATCCACAAACACGTTCGAGATATTTACTGCTTCGTGCAGCAAACCACCCGGGTTATCGCGCAGGTCAAAAATGATCTTTTTAGCACCCATTTCCTTCAGTTTCTGCACTGCCTGCTTCACTTCGCGCGAGGCATCCATGGTAAAACCTGAAAGCTGGAAGTAACCAATCTCGTTATCCAGCATACCTATATAAGGTACATTCTCTACAGTAATGTTGGCACGGGTGAGCTCTACGGTGCGTGGCTTGGTTTGTCCGTAGCTCTTTATTTCGAGTTTAATAGGTGTGTTGGCCTGTCCTTTCAGCAGTTTGCTTACCTCAGACGATGATTTACCGGTAACACTAACGCCATCAATTTTCAGTATCTCGTCGCCGATAACCAGGCCGGCCTTTTGAGCAGGCGAACCTTCGTAAGGCATCTGGATCACCACCTTACCGTTGTGGCTGCCAATACCCGCCCCAATGCCGCCGTACTGACCGGTGGTCATGGTACGAAAATCTTCAATATCATCTTCCGGGATATAGTTGGTGTACGGGTCCAGCGACTTGAGCATGGCATCAATACCGGTGCGCATCATTTGTGCGGGCGGCACATCGTCCACGTAGTAGGTGTTCACTTCTTTAAAGAGGGTGGCAAATACATCGAGGTTTTTAGCGATCTCGAAGTAACGGTCAGAGTCGGATTTGAAAGATACCAAACCTAAGCCTAAACCAGCCACAACAATGCCGGCAAGATATTTTTTATGCATATTATTCGGGTTAGGGAACGAGATTAGCCTACGTATTCAAACAACGTTCCAAACCTGAATTTAGTTTTTTCTGGATAGATTGAAAGGATTTTTTTTCTTTACCGATGTACAGAATGCCCAGCAAAGAGGGTGCTTTGGCCGGATCGGCAAGCAGGATGTGTTTGTTAAGGCGGTAAGCCTCGCGGATTTGCCGTTTAAGGCGGTTGCGGTCTACGGCGCGCTTAAAGTGGCGCTTAGATACAGAAATAACGACCTGCGTGGTTGCAGGCGTTGTGCCAGGCTCGGAGTAATAAACAAAGCGTAGCGGATACAAATTAAAAGAAGAACCCTTGGAGAACAGCAGCGTGATAAGGCGCTTACTGCACAAGCGTTCTTCTTTCGAAAATGTATGTCTGGTGGGCTGCCCGGTTTGCTGTTCGTTAGCTGCTTCTGTCGTCATTAGCGGCTATACTATAGCAAAGCTGTTTCCTTCTTTAAAAGGAATTAAGCTGCCTTGTGTCTTTTCTCGTCAGAAACAGTTAGTCTCTTTCTGCCTTTGGCTCTTCTGCTGGCCAATACTCTTCTACCGTTAGCGGTCTCCATTCTTGAGCGGAAGCCGTGCTTATTTCTTCTTTTTCTCTGAGAAGGCTGGAATGTTCTTTTCATCGTATGCCAATGGTTTTATTATGGCCTGCAAAATTAGAGAACCTTTTTTAATTATCAAACCCGGTAGCTACTTTTTTACTAAATACTTGTTGTTGGTTGTTGGTTGTTTTACTATTTATTTTTTCTGAACTATAACTATAGCCTATACATTGTTGCAAATTCTTGTAAACTGAAAGCTCTATAGTTAGGTACAACCATTTAACAACCCAGCAATTTAACCATTCAGTAATTCAACTATAAACTATCATCTAATAACTAATAACCAGCAACTAAACCATGATCTCCTACCACCTGAGCTATACTTCGGCACTGTCGCATGTGCTGCACATCAGCATAACTATAACTGACAATAACCAACAGGAACTATACTTACAGTTACCTGCCTGGCGCCCCGGCCGGTACGAGCTACAGCATTTTGCACAGAAACTATACGAGGTTACCGCTACGGCACAGGGTACAACTATAGTCAGCCGCAAAATTACGAAAGACAGGTGGGTAGTAGAGGCAAATGGGGCGAAAACGGTAACTGTAAACTATAGTTTTTATGCGCGACAGATGGATGCGGGCGGCTCGTGGCTGGATGAGCAGATGCTTTATATTAACCCGGTAAACTGCCTGATGGCTGTAGAAGGACGAGAACCTGAACCCTGCGAACTAACTATAGCTATACCCGAAAACTGGCAGATCGCCTGCGGCTTACCCGAGATCAGGAAGCATACCTTAAGAGCTGAAAACTATGATGAGCTGGTGGACAGTCCGTTTATAGCCAGCGCCACTTTGCAGCACGCCAGCTATAGTTTGGCCGGCACCACTTTCCACATCTGGATACAAGGCGATTGCAAACCCGACTGGCCAACTATAGTTGCAGATTTTGAAGCCTTTACCAAAGCGCAACTCGACGTATTCGGGGATTTCCCGGTGCCGGAGTACCATTACCTGAACATTATCTTGCCTTACCGCACCTACCATGGTGTGGAGCACAGCCATTCTACGGTCATAACTTTAGGGCCAGGCGAATTGCTGATGTCGCCGGCGCTGTATAAAGAGTTTCTGGGTGTTAGTTCGCATGAGCTTTTCCACACGTGGAACATTAAAAAGATACGCCCCAAGGAGATGCTCCCCTACAATTTTGCGCAGGAGAATTACTTCAGAACCGGTTACGTAGCCGAAGGCATTACCACCTACTATGGCGATTATATGCTGGCACGTGCAAGCGTTTTTACAGCGCAACAGTACTTCGACGAGCTAAACACTACCCTGCAACGCTACTTCGCAGACTATAGCCGCCAGCATATGTCGGTTGCTGACTCGTCGTTTGATCTGTGGCTGGATGGTTACAAACCCGGCATCCCGGACCGCAAGGTATCTATCTATATTAAAGGAGCGCTGACTGCCCTGCTCCTGGACCTGCAACTACGCAAAACAACAAACAATAATGCCAGCCTGGACAAGGTTATGCGGGAACTATGGGAGCGTTTTGGCAAGCGAACGACAGGTTATACCGGGCAGGATTATGCCACGTTGGTAGAGGAGGTTGCCGGTCAATCATGTAAAGAATACTTCGACAACTATATAAACGGCACCGCAACTATAGAACCCGCCCTGGACGAAGCCCTGCACTATGTAGGCTGCACCCTGAAACAGCATGAGAACACGTTGCTTTACGAAAGCCGCTTTGGGTTTAAAGTAACACAGGAGCAGACTATAAAAGTTACGGCTGTTGCACCGGCTTCTCCGGCTTTTAATGAACTAAGCACAGACGACGAGCTGGTAGCCCTGAATGGCCGCAAACTGGAGCAAAACCTGCAACACTTGCTACAGCAGCTTTCCCCTTCTGAAACAATAACCCTGACACTTTTCCGGGAGAAGCAACTGCGCCAGATTATCCTTACGCCTTCTGCCAAGACATTTTACCCAAAGTATACTATAGAAAAACGGCCGGATGCCACAGCCACGGAAAAAGAGAACTTTAAACAATGGCTGCACCAGGACTTTGAGGCATAAAAAACGCGGGCAAAAGGTAAACCCTCTGCCCGCGCCATTATTCCATAGTCTTATTTTGTTTAGCGCACCTTACTTTTTGCTGTAAGGCGTGTTATTGCCACCTTTCGCCAGGTTCCTGTTCGGATTCTGTACTTTGGTGTCAGATTCATTAAGCGCATTGCGTGGTGGGTTGTCGTCCACGTTACCCATCAGCTTCTTCGGATCCTGCTGATTCGGATTATTCTTCTTTAACTCGTCCTGCGTGTTCTTGTTCTTATTCTGTATGCTCATAGCCTGGGTTCTTAAGTAGTTCGTACTTTAGTTTTACAGCTGTTTGCCTCGTTTAGTTACAAAACTATAGTTGGTGCGCCAGCCATGGGCAACAAAAAAGGGAAGCTTAAGCCTCCCTTTTGCTATAGTTTATAGTTACCGTTTTACTGCAGCACAGTATCAAAAGCTACCAGGTTTACGAACTGCTGTACGCGGTTATCAACTTCTTCCTGGGTCAGGTCTTTCAGGCGCTCTGTACCGAATTTCTCAACGCAGAACGATGCCATGGCCGAACCATAAATAATAGCGCGCTTCATGTTCTCGAAGCTGATATCGTTGGTGCTGGCAATGTAGCCGATAAAGCCACCCGCAAACGTATCGCCGGCGCCGGTTGGGTCAAACACTTCTTCCAGTGGCAAAGCTGGTGCAAAGAATACCTTATCCTCGTTGAACAACAGCGCACCGTGCTCCCCTTTCTTGATGATCAGGAATTTAGGACCCATGGCCATGATTTTTTTGGCAGCTTTCACCAATGAATACTCCCCGCTCAACTGGCGTGCTTCTTCGTCGTTTATTGATAACACATCTACCAGTTTCAACGTCTCCATCAGCTCTGGCAAAGCAATGTCCATCCAGAAGTTCATGGTATCCATCACAATCAGCTTCGGCTTTTGCGTCAGGCGCTCGATTACTGTTTTTTGCACCTGTGGTGCTAGGTTACCCAGCATCAGGTATTCGCAGCCCTGGTAGCTATCCGGAATAATGGGATCAAAATCGCCCAGCACGTTCAGTTCTGTAACCAGCGTTTCGCGGCTGTTCATGTCGTTAAAGTAGCGGCCAGACCAGAAGAAAGATTTTTCATTCTCTTTTACCTGCACGCCTTCGGTGCTGATGTTGCGCTCGTGCATCAGTTTAATGTGGTCCTGGTCAAAATCGCCACCCACTACTGATACCACGTTTACCGGCTTCACAAAGTATGAAGAAGACAAAGAAATGTACGTAGCGGCGCCACCTACAATCTTATCCGTTTTACCGAAGGGAGTTTCCAGCGCATCAAACGCCATCGAACCGACTACTACTAAGCTCATATTTTTAATTGTTGATTGTTAAATTGTTTAATTGTTGAATGGTTTTGCTGGCTCGCATACGGAATCAACAATTTAACCATAAAGCAATTTAACCATTAAAATGAAAAAAGCCCCTGAAGTTAGCTTCAAGGGCTTGGGGTGACCGATGGGATTCGAACCCACGACTTCCAGAATCACAATCTGGTGCTCTAACCAACTGAACTACGATCACCGTGTCTCGTTTGAGAGTGCAAATATACGGAGCAAATCACACAATGCAATACCGGGAGTGCATTTTTGGTTATTTTTTTTACTTCATCGCAGCTTTATACTTCCGGAAGCAACTATAGATATAGGCCAGCTCGGCGAACACAAGTGGCACCGAACCAATTAACCACCTGGGCATCTGCACACTACTGAACTCATATAAAGCAAATACGAACAAGACCCAAAGTCCGAGGAAAAGTAAAAGCGGCATTGCCCTGCTATTACTAAATGCATCCTTCTTATAGATTTCCCAAAAGTTTGGTTTGTGTGTCATTGCAACTATAGTTTGTTTCCTGAATATAGTCGTTCTGCACTTGCCAGGCAACTTATTTACTCAACTTGGTACCGCACCACGGGCAGTAGTTAATTACCACCATAGTTGCGCTGCCGTTGTGTACCGGTATGCCATAAAAGCCTTCGTCCCATTTATTGATGATCACTTCCGGGTCGTCGTACTTTATCTCGCCATCTTCGTCCAGACTTTCGAACACTTTATCGGCCATCATCATGCAGCAGTAATTACTATAGTCAAAACCTGCTGACGTTAGCTTTTTGGCAGTAGCCCAACTATAGCAGGCTTCGTCTTCGTGTATGGCTTCTTCATAGGCTTCATACTCTTCCGACTCCAGCACTTCCTGCGGCAACTCCTTCCCGAAGAACTTATAGTGTAGCTCCTTAAACTTTTCTAAATCCATAGTTACCGGTCAAACAGCAGCCTCTCCCCTTTCTTACTCTCATCAAACACGCCATTGCTATACGCCAGGTGCCCGGAAACTATAGTATGCGCTATAGTTGAGCTAAACGTATGCCCCTCGAAAGGCGACCAGCCGCATTTATAGTAGGTGTTCTCTTTGGTAACCGTGTAGGGCTTGTTCAGATCTACCAGTACCAAATCGGCCCAGTAACCTTCGCGTATGTAGCCGCGCTCGCGCACGTTAAAAAGTATAGCCGGTGCGTGCGCCATTTTCTCTACCACTTTCTCCAGTGTCAGCTTGCCTTGCTTCACAAACTCCAGCATCATCTGCATCGAGTGCTGAATCAATGGCACTCCTGATGGCGCTTGCTTATACTTACCCTGCTTCTCTTCCCAAAGGTGTGGCGCATGGTCGGTGGCAATCACGTCCAGTTTATCTTCCAGTAAGCCCTGCAGCAATCCCTCTTTGTGCCGATGTTCTTTTATGGCCGGGTTACACTTTATCTGGGTGCCATACTTATCATAGTCTTCCTTATCAAACCACAGGTGGTGCACGCAAACTTCGGCGGTAATGCGCTTTTGTTCCAGCGGAATATCGTTTCTAAAAAGCTTCAGCTCTTCTTCTGTTGAAATGTGCAGGATGTGCAGGCGCGTGTTGTGCTTTTCGGCCAGCTTCACCGCCAGGAAAGATGACTTAAAACAAGCAGTCTCGTTACGGATTTCGGGGTGGCACTTAACCGGTATATCTTCGCCATATTTCTCTTCATAGATGGCCATGTTGTCACGGATCGTTTGCTCATCTTCGCAGTGCACGGCAATTGGCAGCTTGGCCTTAGAGAAGATCTGCTCCAGCGTTTCGGCATTATCTACGAGCATGTTCCCCGTGGAAGAACCCATAAATATCTTGATGCCGCAAACAGTATTCGGGTTGGTGAGCAGCACTTCGGCCAGGTTATCGTTGGTGGCACCCATGTAAAAAGAGTAGTTTGCCAGCGATGTGTTGGCTGCAATCTTATACTTGTCTTCCAGCAGTTCCTGTGTAGTAGCATTAGGCACTGTGTTGGGCATCTCCATAAAAGACGTAGTTCCGCCCGCTACAGCTGCCCGTGCTTCCGAACCTATAGTTGCCTTGTGCGTCAGGCCCGGCTCCCGGAAATGCACCTGGTCATCAATTACACCGGGCAGTAAATGCAGGCCGGTAGCATCTATAGTTTGATCAGCTTCTATAGTTATAGTTTGGCCTATCTGCGCAATGCGGCCATCTTTTACCAGCACATCGGCAGTGGTTATAGTTCCTTCGTTTACGAGTTGGGCGTTATTTATCAGGATTGATTTCATGGTGCTAAGATACGTGAGTCTTCTAAAATCTTTGTAACTTTTAAACTATAGTCTCACTATCTTTATAGTATGAAAATCAATATTAATTATCTGAATGATCAGGATGGCAACCTAAAGGCGGTACAGGTACCAATTTCTGACTGGCAAAAACTGCAGGAGAAGCTCTTGTATTATGAGCAGAAGCTGAAGATCAGAAATGATCTGACAGAAGCTTTTAAAGATGTTGCTCAAATGCAGCAAGGGAAAAAGCCCAAACAGAGCCTTACTGATTTCCTGGATGAGCTATAATATAATACCTACTGACAGGTTCAAAAAGCAGGCAAAGCGGTTACTAAAAAAGTACAGCTCACTGCACGACGAACTACGTCAATTAGCAGCTGATTTAGCTCAAAACCCAACACAAGGTACTGAGTTAGGCCACCATACTTACAAAATAAGATTAGCTGTAAAGAGCAAAGGAAAAGGTAAAAGTGGCGGCATGCGCATTATTACCTATGTTGTAACTACAGATAAAGAAGTATATCTCCTTACCATCTACGACAAATCTGAAATTGCTTCGTTAAGCGACAAGGATATAAAAGAAGAAGTAAAACGGATTAAGAACGCTTAACAATTCTACAAACTCTCTGAAGCCGGGGCTCAGCATCTTTGATTATATATTTTATGTATTGATCACGAAGCAATTCTACAGCAGCCAGGCGTTCTGCTGGTGATTTACTCTGCCAAAAAACAAAGTCAGACTGCTTTTCCCGGAGCCCTATTTTCTTAACTGCCTTTTCCATAGTCTTACAATATACGCACATTCTGAGACTGTATTAAATGCATTATTCTTCTCTCCCATAAAATTACCGTACTTTTGCAGGTACAAATAAAGAATAAACGATAGTACCATGGCCGAAGAAGCAGAGAAAGAAGTTACCACGTTCGAGGATTTTAAGCTGAACAAGCAGCTGCTGAACGCCATTGCTGATGCCGGTTACGAGAAGCCAACACCTATACAATTACAGGCCATTCCGCTTATTTCCGCGGGGCACGATATTTTGGGTATTGCCCAGACCGGAACCGGTAAAACAGCGGCTTTTCTGCTGCCGCTTATTATGAAGGTGAAGTATGCACAGGGCCAGCACCCGCGCGCGCTTATAGTTGCGCCTACCCGCGAACTGGTAATGCAGATCGAAGAGAATATTAAGCTGCTGGCCAAATACACCGACCTGCGCTACACCGCCATATATGGTGGCCTTGGCCCTAAAACCCAGATCGAAACTATAAGCAAAGGCATTGACATACTGGTAGCTACACCAAAACGCCTGATGGAACTATACCTGAAAGGTGACCTTATATTGAAAGAATTGAAAACGCTGATACTGGATGAAGCTGACAAGATGATGGACATGGGCTTTATGCCGCAGATCCGCCAGTTACTGGAAGTGATTCCGCGTAAGCGCCAGAACCTGCTTTTCTCGGCAACGATGCCTGATAAGGTTATTCAGCTTTCGGAAGAGTTTCTGGAGTTCCCGACCAGAGTAGAAGTAACGCCACAGGCCACTCCAGTTGAAACGGTTACGCAAACACTTTACCGTGTACCAAACATCCGCACCAAAATTGCTTTGCTCGAGCACTTGATCCAGGACAACGATACCTTTAACCGTGTTATCATTTTTACGCGCAGCAAGAAGAACGCTGAGAACGTAGCCAAGTACCTGGAACGCAGAGAGTATGGCGAAGTACGCGCCATACACGGCAACAAAGGCCAGAATACACGCATCAACTCCATGGAAGCTTTCAAGGGCGGCGATGTGCGCTTTTTAGTGGCAACCGATGTGGCAGCCCGCGGCATCGACGTAACGATGGTGAGCCACGTAATTAATTTTGATGTGCCGTTTGTGTACGAAGATTACGTGCACCGTATTGGTCGCACCGGCCGTGCCGAGCAGGAAGGCGCTGCCATCACTTTTGCCAACGAAGGTGAGATGTACCATGTGCGCCGCATCGAGAAAATCATACGCATGCAGATACCGGAGTTGCCGCTGCCGGAGGAAGTGGAAATACACGAAACCACTTTTGAGGAGCAGCAGGACATAGCTATGGAAATTGACCGCCAGAAACGCCGCGACGACCCGGACTTTAAAGGTGCTTTCCATGAGAAGAAAGGCCGCCACAAGTCCAACTTCGAGAAGGGCAAAAAGAAAGGTGACCCGAAGAACTCCGGCTGGCAGAAAACCAAAAAGAAAGGCAGTAGAAAGCGCTAAAATAAAAGAGGCCTGCAACTCATTTGCAGGCCTCTTTTATTTATGGGTCAAACTATAGTTTAGAAAAACCGCGAAGCAAAATCTCCGAATTCAAATACCATCAGGTTCAGCACGGCACTCCATACTATAGCACTCCACAGCATGTGTACAAAAATCTGCTTACGTGGTGCGCCAAACAGGGCAGCTACCACGGTACCAACTATAGGTGTAAGTAAGATCGGAGTAAGGAAAGCCACACCTACCACCCCAAAATTCTTCCAGATCCGGATAATGCGGCGGTTCTTTTTACTAAAAACCGGTTGTTTCTTTTCGCGCTGCCGCTTCGACCACCATTTCGAGAATTCTCTGCCGATCAGGGAAAAGATCACTACAGTGGTCATCATACCGGCAATGGTCAGCAACACCGACTCCATATAAGTAAGCCCCACCGAAGCGCCTGTAACGGGCCCGGCAAAAAACTTAACCATACTCACCAGGTAAACCGACAGATATTTAATTACTTCCACGCAGTCCTATCAATTAATTGTATTATATTAAAAAAGGCATCTGTATAATTACCATATACGCAATTTGCCAGGGCGGCAAATATAAGTATACCAACAAGTTAACTGGATTATAAAGCGCAGTTGCCAACCCGCCACTTCACCAACATAACGATGCAGGCACTAAGTTCAGTATCAGATCTTTGGACCAAAAGCCAGATCGCCGGCATCTCCTAAACCAGGCACAATGTACGACTTCTCATTCAGGTGTTCATCCAGGGCGCCCAACCATATATGTGCTTCCGGTATTTCCTGTTGCAGGTACTTCACCCCTTCCGGAGACGCAATAACCGCAGCCACGTGTACCTGCTTCGGTTTTCCATGGCGCAGCATGCCTTTATATGATTTTACCAGCGACTTTCCGGTTGCCAGCATCGGGTCGGCCAGGATCAGGATCTTGTCGTGCAGGTTGGTAGAGGCCAGGTACTCCATGTTTATCTGCAGCTCGGTGTTCTCTTCTTCCACGCGGTAAGCGCCCACAAACGTACTGAAAGCCTTATCAAAGTAGTTCATGATGCCATTGTAAAGCGGTAAACCAGCCCGCAGGATAGTAGCAATTACCGGTTGCTCTACCAGCAGTTGGGTTTGGGTTTGTGCCAGTGGCGTAGTGATTCCGGCTGTAGTATAAGGCAGCGTTTTGGATATTTCGTAAGCCAGCAACTCGCCCAGCCGTTCCAGGTTACGGCGGAAGCGCATGCTGTCGTGCTGCACATTCACATCGCGGAGTTCGGCAACAAAATGATTGGCCAGCGAGGGCGTGGCTGTCAGGATATGCAGGTTATGGTGTTGCATGGTAGGGTTATTTTCCTGCTAAAGATACAGAAGTACCGGCGTTGCACCAATCTCCGGCTATAAATTTATAGTTGCCGGCATCTATAGTTATAGTTATGGAATGGCATGCTTTGCCAATCCTGTATATTTTCTATCACACCCGAACAAAATCATATAAAAGCAGTAAATTCGGCTTTCAGGATATTACACTTTATCTACCTGAACACACCACTCATGAAGAAAATAGCGTGTTTGCTTATGCTGCTTGGCCTGGCCGGCAGCACAACCCTGCAGGCCCAGGATACCTACGTGCCCTACGACCCGGACATTTACCGCTTGATAGACCGATACCAGATTTTGTATGGCAACCAACCCATCAACAACGAGACGCAGCGCCTACACCCGGCCGTGCGCCCGTACGGAAGGCAGGATGTAGCACAACTGGCCGAAATAAGCGCCCGCAACGCCCAGACCAGGGCAGATCAGTTTAACACCGAATACCTGCTGAACGACAACTGGAACTATACCAACCAGGAAAACAACACCAGCGCACGCCCTCTATTCAACACCTTTTATAAGAACCGCACCGACCTGTATCATTATGAAGGCCGTGATTTTATAGTTCGTGTGAGCCCTGTACTGCACCTCGAAGTTGGCAACGACAACCAGTCGGATGGCATGCGCTATACCAACACCCGTGGCCTGCAGGTAGAAGGTATGATTGATGAGCGATTAGGCTTTTACACTTTTATTGCCGAAACGCAGGCCAAATTCCCGGAGTATGTGGTGCGCCGCTTTGAGCAGGAAAATGTGGTGCCGCACGAAGGCTGGTGGAAACGCTTTAAAGGCGACGGCTTTGATTTTCTGCAGGCACGAGGCTACCTGAACTATAACCTTACAAAGCATGTGGAGATACAACTGGGCCACGACCGCCACTTTATCGGCAACGGCTACCGCTCGCTGTTGCTGTCAGACTATGCACCGCCGGCCTTTTTCCTGAAACTGAACACGCAGGTTTGGCGCATCCATTACATAAACCTGTTCCAGGAACTTACTGCCGAGTACCGACGCCTGCAACAGGACGTGCTGTTCGATAAAAAATACATGGCTTTCCACCGCCTAGGCGTACAGATAACCGACAACTTTGATTTGGGGGTTTCTGAAACCGTGATCTTTGGCCGTCGCAAAGGCCGTTTTGAGCTGCAGTACCTGAACCCAATCATTTTTTACAGAAGCGTAGAGCAGGCAATTGGCAGCGAAGACAACGTAACGCTGGCAGCTGATTTTAGATGGAACATTTGGAACCGCGTGCAACTATACGGCCAGCTGATGCTGGATGAATTTCTGCTGAACGAAGTAAAAGCCGGTAACGGCTGGTGGGCCAATAAACAGGCTGGTCAGTTAGGTGCCAAATACATCAACGCTTTTGGCCTGGATAACCTGGACCTGCAGGGCGAAGTGAACATTATCCGTCCATACACTTACCAGCACCTCGACAACTATAGGAACTTCCAGCACTTTAACCAGCCACTGGCACACCCGACCGGCGCCAACCTGTACGAGTTGGTCGGAGTGGTACGTTACCAGCCTATCCCACGCCTGAACCTGACCGGCACAGCCATCTACACCAAATTCGGCCAGGACGAATATTCGGCAACCGATACAATAAACTGGGGTGGTAATGTAAACCTGCCATATACCAAACGCCCGTCAGACTATGGCCACAAAATAGCCCAGGGCAATACCACTAACCAGGTACACTTAGACCTGACAGCCAGTTTCCAGCTGCGCCACAATGTGTTTGTGGACCTGAAACAGATCATCCGAAGAACCGATGCCGAAATAAACACCAGCGATCTGAACACCGCCTATACTTCATTCTCGTTCCGATGGAACATTCCGCAGCGCCTGCACGAATTCTAACAGAAACTATAGTTACCGGCACAACGGCTATACCTGCAACGGGCAGGTGTAGCCGTTTTTTGTTTGCAAATGGCACCATGCGTTAAAACTGCTTGTTATCCGTTATCTTTGCACCGAAACTGGAGAAGCCAGTTCACAAAATTTAATTCAAAACCCTTAGCTTCCCGCTTGCAGGAGGCACCTGTTGCCCAAACTATAGCCACAACGCTTTAGCTACAGCAACACTATTATTAACATGAAGACCTACCTTCGGATACTGCAGTTTGCAAAACCTTATAGCCGGTTTGTACCGCTCTATACTATCTATACTTTTCTGGGCATCATTTTCGGCCTGTTCAACTTTACCCTTCTTATTCCGCTGCTGGATGTGCTTTTTGGCAAAGTAGGCGACGACCAGGTAAGGCAAATGGTAGCTGTAAAACCTGAGTTTGGGTTAAACTTAGAGTTCTTCCAGGATTTCTTTTACTATCATTTCGGGCAGATCATTCTGGATGAAGGCCGCCAGGGCGCGCTGATGTTTGTCTGTATCATCATTGTGATCTCAGTTTTCCTGGCTAACCTGTTCCGCTACCTGGCCTTCCGGATAATTGGGGAGTTGCGTGCCCATGTAGTGCGCAACATGCGCCGGGCCGTGTACCAGCGGGTAACAGAACTGCACATGGGCTACTTCAGTAACGAGCGAAAAGGAGACCTGATGACCCGTCTGACAGTGGATATTCAGGAAGTGGAAAGTTCGGTGGTAAGTACATTAACCGTGGTTATCCGGGAGCCCGTTTCGATCATTGCATTCTTTGTTTTGCTCTTCAATATGTCTGTAGAGCTGACGCTGTTCTCGCTTATTTTGCTGCCGCTGTCGGGTGGTATTATTGCCGGCTTGTCTAAAAAACTGAAGCGCAAGGCACAGGAAGGACAGAACTCCCTGAGCTTTATACTTACGATTATAGATGAGACCCTGAGCGGCATGCGTGTGATAAAAGCCTTCAACGCCGAGCCGTTCATCCTGAGCAAGTTCCATGACCAGAACAACCGCTATGCCCGCATCCAACGCTCTATTGCCCATAAACGCGACCTGGCCTCTCCGCTTTCGGAGTTTTTAGGGGTAACGGTAGTGGCAGGCCTGTTGCTATATGGCGGTACGCTGGTGCTTAACCAGCAATCAGATCTGTCTGCGGCGGAGTTCATTACCTATATCATCCTGTTCTCGCAGGTGCTGGTGCCGGCCAAAGCCATGTCTGGTGCCTTCAGTAACATACAACGCGGCCTCGTTTCCGGCGACCGTGTGCTGCAGGTGATCGATACAAAACCGAAGATCGTGAATAAGCCGGATGCCAAAGTGCTGCCAGCCTTCCAGAATGAGATCGAGTTCCGGGATGTATCGTTTGCGTATGGCAAGAAAGCCGTACTGCAGGACATCAGCTTCCGGATACCGAAAGGCAAAACGATAGCCTTGGTGGGTCCGTCGGGTGGTGGTAAATCTACCCTGGCTGACCTGGTACCACGTTTCTATGATCCTACTTCAGGCGCAATCCTGATCGATGGCCATGACATCCGCGACTATACGATAGAATCTGTTCGTGGGCAGATCGGGGTGGTGACGCAGGAGTCTATCCTGTTCAACGATACCATCTTTAACAACATTGCCTTTAACAAAACCGATGCGACTGAAGAGGAAGTGATTGCGGCTGCTAAAATTGCTAATGCGCACGAGTTTATAGTTCATACCGAAGAGGGTTATCAGACCATGATCGGCGACCGCGGCGGCAAATTATCGGGTGGCCAGCGCCAGCGCCTGAGCATTGCCCGCGCTATCCTGCAAAACCCACCGATCCTGATCCTGGACGAAGCCACTTCGGCGCTGGATACGGAGTCGGAAAAACTAGTGCAGGAAGCGTTGACCAACCTGATGAAGAACCGTACTTCCATTGTGATCGCACACCGTTTAAGTACCATTCAGCACGCCGATGAGATTCTGGTACTGCAAAAAGGACAAATCGTAGAACGCGGAACACACGACGAACTGCTGCAAACCAGCGGACTTTATTCCAAATTAACGCAGATGCAACTGGTACAATAACCAAAATATAGTATTATTTTTTTCATAACACAGGGTTTTTAAAGGTTTTAGCAGCAGGATATTTTAATTTAAGAATATCTTTTTATAGATTTAACCACACTTGAATACACACCTTAACACCCTGAAAGCATGAGAATACTTAATACGCTTTTTAACATTGTGGCAGTAGCCTATGCCCTGACACTGGCCCTTGTGCTTACCAATGCAGTAAGCGAGAGTGCAATATTTACGCAGGTTAAAACCGATGCCCAGATTCTGCAACTATACAAGATACTGGGAGGCGTTGGCGCAGCGCTGTTACTGGTAAAAGTTGTGCTGAGCAGTTTATACAGTGGCAACCTGCGCTACGAGAACCACATTGCCCAGCTAAAGGTAAACGACCTGAAAGTGGAACTTTACGAAAGACGTCAGGAGTTCAGAAGCAACAACTTCAGAACCCCGATTGCCGAGGAACGCCTGGAGGTTGCCGCGGTCTAATAACGCAACATGAATACAACTATACTGGCAGAACTGGAGCAGGCGCAGCAAACGCTGGCAAATTTTATTGCTGATAAAAACAACATTGCCACTATTGAGCGCGCTGCTATAACTATGGCCGAAGCCATAAAAGCCGGTGGTAAAATACTATCGTGCGGGAATGGTGGCTCTATGTGCGATGCCATGCATTTTGCCGAAGAACTGACCGGACGTTACCGCGATAACCGCCGTGCCCTCCCGGCCATTTCTATTTCAGATGCCAGCCATATGAGCTGTGTTGGCAACGACTATGGCTACGATCATGTATTTTCGCGTTATGTAGAGGCGCTGGGCAATACCAATGATGTGTTGCTGGCCATCAGCACAAGCGGTAATTCCGCCAACGTGCTGAAAGCAGCTGAAGCTGCCAAAGCCAAAGGCATGAAAGTAGTAGGCTTAACTGGCAAGGATGGTGGAAAACTGGCACCGGTTTGCGATGTGGAAATCCGGGTTCCGCACATGGGCTATGCCGATCGCGTGCAGGAAATCCACATTAAGGTCATCCACATCCTGATACTATTACTGGAAAAGCAACTTACCTGACAGCTATAGTTTACAGCAAACCCTAAAGCGCGTATAAGGTCTATAGTTACTATAACTACTATCAGCCTTTATACTATGCGTTACCTGCTCTGCCTTTCACTTTTAATTCTGCTACAGTCCTGCTCCGACAAGAACGCAAAGACTGCGGAAAACCACATACCCGAACAGGCAACTACCACTGTTCCCACCCCGGATACTGCAACCAGAACAACGCAACCTATAGTTGAAAAACCTACCCCGGATACGACCTTTCTCATCCTTCCAGGGCAGCGCATCGGACAGGTAAGCCTGGGCCAGACTGCCGAACAGGTGAGTAATATCCTCGGGAAGCCTGATAGCGGGGATGCAGCCATGGGCAAAGCCCTCTCCTATTGGTTTGGCAAGAATCGGAAAAACCATGTGGTAGCCGTATATTTCAGCCGCAGCTACACCGAAGGCCCGGAAGATAACCTGCTGGTGCGACAGGTGCGCGTAAACTCTTCCGCTTTTAAAACACCCGAAAGCCTTGGCGCAGGCAGCCCCATCGCAACTATAAGGCAACACTATACAATAGCTCCCATTGCCTATTACCAGTCCGGTCGGCAACGTATCTATATTTTCGATGATATGGCAAAAGGCATTGCTTTCGAGACGGCAGTATCGGATAGCAGCTGCATTGCTGTCACCATTCACCAGGCGGGCGAAGACGTAACCAACAGCTACCTGCCCATGCACCCCGACATGACCAGACTATAGCACAACGGTTACTTTTCGGGCCGCCACTTATTTCAATTCATTAACTTTACTCCGGATTGTCTTAATCCGGAATTATTTTCAGAAAGGTGATGTTCCGGCTCCAATCAGGATAAACTTATACTTCCTTTATCAGAAAGTATGCTCATTAAAACATTTGGCAGTGCGGTGCAGGGCGTTAATGCCTATACCATAACCGTAGAAGTAAGCGTTAGCGCAGGTACAAAATATTTTCTTGTTGGCCTCCCCGATAATGCTGTAAAAGAAGGCGAGCAGCGCATAGAAGCTGCCCTTAAGCACTATAATTACAAACGGCCGCGCCAGAAAGTGGTCATCAACATGGCACCTGCCGACATTCGCAAAGAAGGCTCTGCCTACGACCTGACCATTGCCATGGGCATGCTCGCCGCTTCCGGACAGATTGCCACTGACAAAATTTCGCAGTATATGATCATGGGTGAGCTGTCGCTGGATGGTTCTCTCAGGCCAATAAAAGGAGTACTGCCGATCGCCATACAAGCCCGCAAAGAAGGATTTAAAGGATTTATACTGCCCGCCCAGAATGCCAACGAAGCTGCTATAGTTAACAACCTGGACGTGATCGGGGTGAACAACATTAAGGAAGCTATCGATTTTCTGGATGGGCAACTGCACATCGATCCGCTGGAGGTAAACACACGCGAAATTTTTCAAAGCCAGGTAGACCAGTACGCCGCAGACTTTGCCGATGTGCAGGGCCAGGAAAACATTAAACGCGCTTTAGAGATAGCTGCCGCCGGTGGCCATAACCTGATTATGATAGGCCCGCCGGGCGCCGGTAAAACCATGCTGGCTAAACGGCTGCCCTCTATTCTGCCGCCGCTTTCGATGCACGAAGCCCTTGAAACAACCAAGATCCATTCGGTAGCTGGTAAATTAGGCGAAGCATCTTCCCTGTTAACCACACGACCTTACCGCTCTCCGCACCATACCATATCAGATGTGGCATTGGTAGGTGGCGGTGGTGTTCCGCAACCCGGCGAAATTTCCTTATCGCATAACGGGGTGCTGTTTTTAGATGAGCTACCGGAGTTTAAGCGCACAGTGCTGGAAGTTATGCGTCAGCCCCTGGAGGAGCGCCGTGTAACTATATCCAGAGCTAAGACCACAATAGATTTTCCGGCCAACTTTATGCTGGTGGCCAGCATGAACCCCTGCCCGTGTGGCTTTTATAACCATCCCGAGAAAGACTGTGTATGCGGCCCGGGCGTAGTGCAACGCTACCTGAATAAAGTAAGCGGCCCGCTGCTGGACCGTATTGACCTACATGTGGAAGTTACACCTGTTACTTTTGACGAAATGACAGCCACCCGCAAATCCGAGGACAGCACTACAGTGCGCGAACGTGTGGTAAAAGCCAGGGCTGTGCAGCAGGAACGCTTCACAGATTTTCCGCAGATACACTCCAACGCCATGATGCCGTCGCAGATGGTGAAAGACATTTGCCAGATAAACGATGCCGGCAGAGCCCTGCTGAAAACAGCCATGGAACGCCTGGGCCTCTCGGCCCGCGCCTACGACCGCATCCTGAAAGTAAGCCGAACTATAGCTGACTTAGCCGGAAGTTCTGATATAAAAATTGAACACCTGGCGGAGGCCATTCAGTATCGCAGTCTGGACCGCGAAGGCTGGGCTGCCTGATGCACCCATAAACCATTACAACATAACACGTTAACTCCCCGGTCTTCTGTTAAAGGATCGGGGAGTTTTGTTTGGTGGCTATAGTTGTACATCTGCACAGGCAGCAGCTCTCCTGCCTTAAATCAGTTCTCAATTTCTATACTTTTATGAAAAGCATCCGTAATAGGCTTACATCGGGTAGCAACACCCGGTTCAGAATACTTTAAAGAGATTACAACTATGAAAAAATTACTTTCTTTATTTGCCCTTGTTCTGGTTACAACACTCTCTGTTCAGGCCCAGGTAGGCTTTGGCCTGCGTGTGGGGGCAAACTACTCCGGCTTTTCAGGAGATGATGCAGGTGATGCTGACAGAATTTTTGGAGGCCATGCAGGCTTAACCGCAAACATTCCGCTCTCCGGCGATAACTTTTTCTCGGTGCAGCCGGAACTGCTTTTCTCTATGAAAGGAGCTGAAGGATTAGGCGATGACCTGCGACTTTATTACCTGGATGTACCGGTGCTGGCAAGAGTAAATACCGGCCTGCTTTACTTTGAGGGTGGTCCTCAGCTGTCTGTAAACGTTGGCGATAACCAGGACTTTGATGCAGACTATAAAACGCTTGGTTTAGGATACGCAGCCGGTTTAGGTGTTGGCACTCCGCTGGGCGTTAGTATAGGCGTCCGCTACAACGGCGATTTCTCGAAACTTATGGACGAGGGCGACGCCAAAATTTACAACGATGTATTTATGCTGACGCTCGGCTATACTTTCGGTAGCAGATAATATTTGCCTTAGTACAACTTAGAACTATGGAAAAAAGCCCGGCCAGTGCCGGGCTTTTGATTTTTATACCCCCTGACAGCCACCCTTTTACTACCTGACCGAACTATATTAGTGCATCCTATATAGGCCTAAACTATATTCTGGCATTGTTGTTGTATATCCGCAATCAGATTGCAATCAGCACGAGGGCCGGTTAAAGCTATAGTTCAGGCTTCCGATCATTCGTAACACACGTGTATTAAATTTTAGAAAAAGAAAGCTAAAAGTATAGACGTTGCCGTTTATGGTACGTAAGTAGTACAATTTTAAAACTCATAAGATCATGAAAAAACTATTGATTATAGGCGCTATGCTGTTTGCAGGTGCTACAGCAGCACAGGCACAATCCGGAGTAGGTATCAGAGCTGGTGCAAATCTGTCCAATATTTCCGGCGACCTGCGCAACGAAGACAACTTCGAAAACAAGTGGGGCTTCCATGGTGGTATCACGTACAACATCGGCATCGTTGATAACTTCTTCTCCATACAGCCGGAACTGCTTTACTCGCAGAAAGGATTTAAGAATGCCGATGTGGAAGTAGGTACTTTCCGGTATGTAGGTAAAGTAAACTATAACTACCTGGATCTACCTGTTCTTGCCAAGATCAAAGCCGGTCCGCTGTACTTCGAAGCTGGCCCGCAGGCATCGTATTTACTTAGCGTGAACAACGAGACCAAGACCTATGAGAATGGCATTGAGCGCGCCTCTACACGCGATAGCAAAGACAAAGATGGCCTGAAAGAATTTGAGTTCGGGTATGCAGCCGGCGTTGGATTAGCTTTAGGCAACAGCTTAAACCTGGGTGTACGTTACAACGGCGCATTCTCCGACTTCGTGGATGAGGACATTACCTACGGCGGCGACATCAGCAATGCCCGTCACTCTACTATCATGTTCACATTGGGAATCACCATCCCTTCTGCCAGATAGTCAGTGAAAATATAACTGCCGAGAAAAGAGCAGTTCAAAAAAATCCCCGGTGCTATAGTTGCGCCGGGGATTTTTTATAATTGTCAGCTTATAGTTACCTGCTCATTTCGGCATAGTACTTATAGAATAATGGTATCGTTTCGATGCCTTTCATGTAGTTGAATACACCGAAGTTCTCGTTTGGCGAATGTATGGCATCGCTGTCCAGTCCGAAGCCCATCAGCACCGAATCAAGACCCAGTTCTGATTTGAACATGGCAACTATAGGAATAGAGCCGCCGCTGCGCACCGGTATCGGTTTAATGCCAAAGGTTTCTTCATAAGCTCTGGCCGCTGCCTGGTAAGCAACAGAATCGGTTGGAGTAACTACCGGCTCGCCGCCATGGTGTGGCTTCACCACTACTTTTACGCTGCCCGGTGCTATGCTTTCAAAGTGCTTGGTAAACTTCTCAGTTATTTCTTCAGAGGTCTGGTCAGGCACCAGGCGCATCGATATTTTGGCAAATGCTTTGGATGGGATCACTGTTTTAGCACCTTCGCCTGTATAGCCACCCCAGATGCCGTTCACATCCAGTGTCGGGCGGATAGAGGTACGCTCCATCGTTGTATAGCCTTCTTCGCCATGCACATCGCTCAAATCCAGCGCTTGCTTGTACTTATCCAGGCTAAACGGCGCACGCGCCATTTCCGCACGCTCTTCCTTGCTCAGCTCGTTCACGTTATCGTAAAAGCCCGGTATGGTGATGCGGTTGTGCTCGTCGTGCAACGAAGCGATCATCTGGCACAGGATATTGATCGGGTTGGCAACAGCGCCGCCGTATAAACCGGAGTGCAGGTCACGGTTAGGGCCGGTCACTTCTACTTCCATGTAGCTCATGCCGCGCAAACCGGTGGTGATGGATGGCGTATCGTTGCCCAACATACCGGTATCAGAGATCAGGATCACATCGGCAGCCAGTTTCGACTTGTTGTTTTTCACAAACGTGCCCAGGTTAGCCGACCCAACTTCTTCCTCCCCTTCAATCATAAACTTCACGTTGCAAGGCAGCGTGTTATTGCGCATCATCACTTCAAAAGCCTTTACGTGCATGTACATCTGGCCTTTGTCATCGCAGGCACCACGCGCATAAATTTTACCATCCTTTATTACAGGCTCGAACGGTGGCGAATTCCATAGTTCATACGGGTCGGCGGGCTGCACATCGTAATGGCCGTATACCAGCACCGTTGGCAGGTTCGGGTCAATAATTTTTTCGCCGTACACGATCGGGTAACCGGCAGTCTCGCATAGTTCTACTTTATCGGCTCCGGCTTCGCGCAGTCTGTCGGCTACAAATTCGGCGGTGCGCAATACATCCTGCTTAAATTTAGGATCGGCACTTACAGAGGGGATACGGAGCATATCGAGCAGCTCGTTCAGGAAACGGTCTTTGTTCTCGGAGATATAGTTGTTCATCGGTTGTACATTGGTTTGACTTAAAGTTAATAAAAAATGCCACCCTTCCGAAAAGAGTGGCATTATGATAGTATTACCTAAACTATAGTTTATTTCTTCAGGCCTATCTTGATGTTGGCTTTGCTTTCTTCGCCGGCTATCAGGCGGTTTATATTTTTGCGGTGCGTTAAAACTACTACGGCAAAAAGGATGAACCCGAAAATGATAAGTATTGGGTTATCCGGGTGAAAGCGGGGCAACAGCAACAGGATCGGAAAGGAGAGCGCTGCGATCATAGAGCCAAGCGATACATAACGCGACGTGAACAATACGATCACGAAGATTACCATGCACAACAGCGCTACATCCGTCTGGATGGCCAGCATCATACCCAGCAGGGTAGCTACGCCTTTACCACCTTTAAAGCGCTCATATACCGGAAAGATGTGTCCGATCACGGCAAGCATACCCATTATCAGTTGGTAAATGATCAGGTCGTCGGCAGGGATGGCGTTAAAAAGCACCAGAAACCCGGCAAGCGAAGTGGCTAGCCAGCCTTTAAAAATATCGATCAGCATCACGATAGTACCTGGCTTTTTGCCCAGTACCCGGAATGTATTAGTGGCGCCCGAGTTTCCGCTGCCATGCTGGCGAATGTCGATACCATAGTACCATTTGCCGAGCCATACAGCAGTACATACAGAGCCAATCAGGTAAGCAGCCACACAAAGTACAGCAATCAAAAGTATATTCATCAATGTAAGATTCTTGTTTTACGTAAGCCAGATGTTCTCCACTTTGCAGGTAATTAGCAGTGTGGGCGGCTTCAGAACATCAAATATATAGAAATCTAATCTTAATTCTAAAGCCTTGCACCTGTTAAATAATATACGCGAACTATATACTTAGTGGTTATAAGCCGCCGGCTTCTGCTTCTTCTTCACTGCCTTTTTTATTTTTTTTCCTCCTTTTCTCCTTTTTGGGCGCCTCATCTACAAAGTCCACATCGTCGGTTGTATCTATTTCGGGCTGCTGTGTAACCACTTTAAAGCCATCTTTACCGCCTAAATAAGTTTTAGTAAAGTACTCCAGGAACTGGTTTTTATCAATGGTCTCGCCCGGGTAAAAGCCATAGTTGAGCGTGGTGCCGCGGCTGCGTTTTGATTTTGCCTGCACCGCCCGGTTAAATTTATCATTCGAGGAAACCAGTGTCAGGCCGTTTTCATAATAACTGAAATAGTACCAGGTATATTGGTCGGCCTGCAGATAAAGGTTCAGGGTTGGCTGTCCGTTCAGGTCCTGCTTTATCTCTACATACCCATCTACCATGGCATTCACGTCTTCTTTCAGGATGCTGGCCACACCTATTTTGCCGATGCTGTACCAGGCCTTCTGGTCGTTAGACCAGTGCAGGTCCACCTTGTTCAGGATCAGGCTGCGGACAAGCGACTTATCCAGCTTAGGCAGCGGAATGTAGTTGCTACCCGACTCGTTGATATACTTGCGTACACCACGGTCGCCCACAAATTCGCCCAGCTTATAGTACGTTGCATCGCTGTTATCCATTGCTTCAGGGGCTGCACCGGTATTCTCCTCCAGGTGTTCGGCCATGGCCGTTAGCGCGGCTTCCGGCATTTCCATGTTAAAGGCAAGGAAGGCATCCAGCTTATACTTGCTGCTATCCACGTTGGCCACACCACTGCCCGAGGCATCCAACCCAAAGTTTCTGGTAGACTTCAGGAAATTCAGTTTGCCTTCGAAGTGCAGGGTATTGGTAGCTTCGCTGTAACGCAGCACGCTACCCTCATACGAGTTAGCATACGCCCGTTCTTCCCGCCCTATCTTAAACTCCTTGTTCGCTTTGTTGTAAGAGATCGAGCCATCAACCAGGAAAAGGTCCAGGTCATCTTCGTTCTGCTTCTGCGACACGAAGGTGTTGTATAGTTTGGCTGTAGCTGCGGACAAGTGTATACCTGTGCGGAGCGGAGTGCCGTCTGCTGCCTTTGCCTTCTGTATCGGGATGCGGACGTTGGACGGGTTCAGGGTATCCTTTTTATAAGAGAACCAGTCCGAGTCGGCTTCGTTTCCGGTAAAGGTCAGCTTCAGTTCGCCGTCAAAGTCCATGTAAGGTTTGGTGGCATGCATCAGTACTTTACCCCGGAACAGGATCCGAGGGAAAATGTAAAACTTATCTTTCTCGTCGACGGTGGCGGTGGCAAACGAATAGATAGGCTTGCGCTTGCCCTGCGGATTGTCGAACGTAAAGTTTGTAAAGTGTAGTTTAAACGAATCTTCGGCAGCGTTCAGGTAAGTCAGGTAAGCGGAGCCGGACAATAGTTTACGGGCTTTTACATCCAGGTTGCCTTCGTATAGTTTGTGGTACTGCTGTGCCGAGTCAGCCAGCACGCGCGACTTACGCAACGTACGGATTGTGGCATCAGCCGACACTACCACTTTACCGCTATCCGGAATTACATACATATCGGCAACGGCAATATAAGGCACGCCACCGGCAAGTATGGTATTCTTCTTCAGGTCGTACACACCGCTACCCGCCATAAAGTTAAGCGAGTCCTGTTCAGGATGCAGCGAGTAAAAGTAGTTCTTACCGGTTTTATCAGCTTGCAGGGTAATGCGTTCGGTTGCAAAATCCCAGCGGGCACTGCGCATCGATGTTTTGTACTGGGCCCTCGGGAACTCAAGGCTCGCGGCTCCCTGCTTCTCAATACCGAAATCCACTGTTCCTTTGGTCATGTCGTAGTTAAACTCCACGCCCTGCGCTTTAATGGCCGGCCTTACCTGCACGTCCGATTTGGCAATCATCTGGGCATTGTTCCCTGCAAAGCTGCGCTGTTTAAACAGGAATTTCGGCGAAGTTACGTTAGCTACCGGGTTATCGAGCTCGCCATGACCGTACATACCACCCGGCGATAGTTTAGCCACGCCTTTAAACTTATACTTCTCTTTATAGATCAGCATCGGTTCTTTTGGTGTGCGCAGGAACATCGAATCCGCTTTTGGCAGCCAGCTCATCTGGAAGTTGTTAAGCGTTGCTACCGGGAACTCAGCACCATTCAGCTTTTCTTCTTTTATAGTTACGGTTGCTCCTTTATCAGTCCGCACCGAGTCCATATAATACGTATACTCAGGTGCTTCCAGGGTAGCGGTCAGGTAAGTAAGCGTACCTTTGGTCTGGATACCCTTCGAGCTCATCATCACGGTATCGAAGGCAATGCCCTTGCCACCAAAAGCAGGTATACCTTTGGCAGGCGGCTGGTAATAAAAGCCCAGCGTCTGGTCAGGCATCATGGTCAGTTTGGTCTTGATCGGCGGAAAAATGCCACCCGAATGGAAAGTACCATCGAAACCAATGGCGCCCTTGCCGGCACTTAAACTATCGAGCTTAAACGGCGGCATGTCAAAGTAAACTGTGCTGTCGTAAGCGCCACCCAATACATCAGGCCGGTTAAATGTTACCTGCGCACCCACCGGGGCATCAAACTTAGGATACTCGGGGTAAAACTCTTTGCCAGACTTATTATTTGGCTTGTTGATGTATAGTTTGCCTGTTAAACTGCCCGTGCGGCTGGTAAGTACCTGGTCTGTCACTTTGCCACGCGACGATTTGCGCTCTTTGGTAACGATCGCGATCGTATCCAGCTGCTGCATATCGATCATGAACTCATCGTAATTGAACTTGAACTGCGACCCTTTGAACGCCAGTCGGCTGGCAAATACCTGGCCTCCAAATTCGATGTTACGGTTATCCAGGATGCGCACGATAGAGCTATCCGGGATGATGTACACACTGGCGGTATCGATGTTAAAGGCGATTTTATTCACACCGCGCACCTCCAGTTTGTTGTTGTTCATGTTAAGAGTAGCATTGCGGCCGGATGGCACCACCGATCGGATAACCAGGTGGTCGTAGTCCATCATTTTTTTGGATGCTCCTACATACAGCCAGGCTTTGCGCTTCAGGGCAATGTAGCCGGTGCTGTTATCAAAATCAATATAGCCTTCGCGGGACAGGTTGTGGGCTGCCTGCCGGATGGCCTGCTCGTTTATGTTATTGAATTTAGAGACATCGGCAGCATAGAACTCGCTTTTCTTGGATTTGGAAGCATAGGCCACCAGCATCTGCAGCGGATGAAACGTAGCTACACCCACCATTTGCTGAAAGCGGTTGTTGGAGTAATAGTTGGTAGACTCGAGCTGCACCGGTATAATGGTTTTGGTATTCAGCACCGAGAAGTTGATATCCGGTGTGTTCAGGTCCCAGTAAACACGCTCTGCCACGATCTCCATCTGGTGGTACGTATCGTAGAACGGCGTGCGGCTGAACGGGCCTTTGTCTTTGGTAAGCGTTAATGTGTTTTTTGGCTTGGAGTAACGCAGCTGTACTGCCAGGTGCGAGATAGAATCCTTCTCCTGGTAAATAGACACGGCCGCCCGCGAGGCTACGATCACCGAATCATTCAGGGTATAGTTGAGCGCGCGCGAGCTGAATTTGGGTTTTCCACCATCTACCACTGTGATCTGTGAAAGGCTGCCGTCCAGTGCCCGGCTCCCGATCAAATCGCCGGCAAGCGAAAAGCCGCCCTTATAGTTTATTCTTTCGCCCAGGCTTTTTACCTGCGCATCGTTGGTAAAGGAGGCAAAGCGGGGGTATAGTTTTTCGCCTTTTGCACCGCGCTTTGTGCTCCGGAACTCAAAAGAACCCTCTACCGGCGAGGCCAGCACTGCGTTGTAAGTTATAGTGGCATCCGGTGCTTTAAAGCCGGCAAAGGTTACATCAAAATCGTACTTCCTGAAAATAGCCGATGCCTGGCTGCCGCCTGCTTCCCAGTCGTAAGAGCCGCCTTCGCCAACAAATATGCCTTTCGAGAGCATAAGCTGTCCGCTGGTTTTCTGAATGGCAGTAGAGTCGTAGTTGGTGGCAAAAACAATATCTACACTCTCCAGCTTCAGGGTAGGGCCCGACACAGTTGGCGGTGCAGGAATGAAACGCTGCTTCAGGCTTTCTTTACGACGCTGGGCAGCTTTCTTAGCATCCTCTTTTTTCTGAGCCTCGGTTTTAGGTTTGGTTACAGGTGCTCCCCATTCGTCTCCCCAGCCATCGTCTGTGCTTTCGGTACTTGCCTCTGTTTCATCATCCCAGGAGATGTTGTCCCAGGCACTGGCACCTTCCGGTTTGCTGTCGTCTTTTTTAGATTCTCCCTCATAGGTAAAGCTGAAATTACCGCCCGTAGCATATAACCTATAGTTTGCCTTCTGGAAAATGCGGCCTGTTGTCAGGTACAGTTTGCTTGTATTCAGGAAATTACCTACGTTGGCCAGGTCCTCGTTATCTACTGCTTTCTCTACCACATCCAGCATGCTGCTCAGGCTGTTGCCACGCAGGTTGTGCTTGTTTACAGCGGCAGTCAGCATAATGTAAAAATCGGAGAAGTGCGGGTTGGAACGCATCTTTTTGCGATACATGCGCTGCGAAATATCTATTACCTGCGCTTTCTGCTTCTCAGTCAGCTTGCCGCTGTTCCAGATATCATCCAGGTCCGCATTCAGCTGCTCCACGTTCGTTACCTTGCCGGCCACCATCAGATTTTTGGCTTCAGTAATAAACTCGGCGGGTTTGTTAGAGAATTTGCTTTGCCCCTGCGCTACAAAGGCTGTACATAAAAAAAGAAAGAGTAAAAGTCTGTACTTCATAGAGTAGTACGTTTAAGATAATGGCTATTTCTGAAAGATGGCTGAAACCCAGTTGTTCTTTACATGGTGCGACAGGTAGGTAAGCCCCAGTTCGGTTGCCCGCTCCTGCAGCATCGGGAGGTCTTCGGTATAAAATCCGCTTAGCAGCAGATAGCCGTCTTTTTTAAGAACTGCTACATAGGCAGGCATATCTTCCAGCAATACGTTGCGGTTGATATTGGCCAGAATAATGTCGTAAGGGCTATCGCCGGCTATAGTTTCAGCACCGCCCAGGCGCACATCTATCGTTCCGTAACCGTTCAGTTCTGCATTTTCGCGGGCGTTCTCTACGGTCCAGTCTTCAATTTCTACGGCTACAATCTCTTTGGCGCCCAGTTCGCCGGCCATAATAGCCAGTATGCCGGTGCCACAGCCCATGTCCAGCACACGTTTGCCCTGGTGGTCTAGGGTCAGCTGGTTTTCAATCATGAGCGTAGTGGTTTCGTGGTGGCCCGTGCCAAACGACATTTTCGGGTTGATCACGATATCATATTCCGCATTGGCAGGTTTCTCGTGGAACGAGGCGCGGACAGAAACTTTATCTCCGATAAAAAGCGGCTCAAAATTACGCTCCCATTCTTCGTTCCAGTTCTGGCGCTCAATTTTCCGGGTACTATAGTCTATTTGTGTAAAGTCTGTGTAGCGGGCTATAGTCTCTTCCAGTTCCGGCTGGCTAAACTTGTCTTCGTCAATGTAAGCACTGAAACCGTCCTCATTCTCTACAAAGGCATCAAAACCCAGCTCTCCCAGCTCGGCAGTCAGTATGTCCGCAAATTCAGCGTTTACTTTTAAGGTTACTTCTATAAAATCCATGTGTTGTATTATTCGCGGCAAGTGGCAAATGAGCGCACCGTTGTGAAGTGCACCGTTATATCAGCCAAGTTACGGTTATCGGTTACGTATAAAATATGATCGGCAAAGGCCTTGTTGGGTGTGATGTACCACACAGCGGTGGCATCGGCAAAAAGCTTGTTACTTTCGCGGTACACCACCATGTCGGCAAAGGCTTCATCTTCGTTCAGAAAAACAGAATAGCGGGCGTCGTTTTTGTACCTGGCATCGCGCTCCAGGTAAATGCTGCCATAAATACGGCAGCGGTCGTTGCTGGCAGGCATTGCTTCGGCGGCTGGTACCGCAGGCTTAAAAAAAGGCAAAAGCGCCAGCCAAAAGGTAAAAAACAAAGACATAATTCACATTTTACTCAAAGATAACGAATTAAGGTAACAAAAAAGGCTGCTAACATCCTATATCAGCAGCCTTTTTAACTATAATTTTTCGGTCTTAGAACGATTTAATGATATCGGCAAAGTCTCTGGACTTCAGGGATGCTCCCCCAATCAGGCCGCCATCCACATCTGGCTGCGCAAATAATTCCTTCGCATTGCCCGGGTTACAGCTACCGCCATACAGGATAGAGCAGTTAAAAGCCGCTTCGGCATCAAACATTCTGGATAGTTCCTCCCGAATATAAGCATGCATTTCCTGTGCCTGCTGGCTGCTGGCTGTGCGGCCGGTACCAATAGCCCAGATCGGCTCATAGGCTACCACTACCTGGTCAAATTCCTCGTTGCTCAGGTACGACAGGCTGTCGTGCAGTTGCTTGCCTACATACTCGAAATGGCGGTCTGCATCGCGCTCTTCCAGCGGTTCGCCGCAACAGAAAATCGGTTTTAAGCCTTGTGCTATAGTTGCTTTCAGTTTCTTGTAAAGTGTCTGGGCATCTTCGTGGTGGTACATGCGGCGCTCGCTGTGGCCAATAATCACATACTCCGTCCCAACCGACTTCAGCATGCTTGCCGAAACTTCGCCGGTAAATGCGCCACTTTCGTGCTCACTCACGTTCTGGGCCGCTAAGTACATTTTATCGTTGCCCTGGGTAAGTTTACCTACGCTTTGCAGGAATGGGAAAGGCGGCGCCACGATCACGGTTACATCGCCATTCACTTCGTCTTTCACCATGTTATCGATCTCCGACACCAGCGACAACGCTTCTTCGTAGGTCTTGTTCATTTTCCAGTTGCCGGCAACAATTCGTTTTCTCATGTTTTATAGTTTGATGATGAATTTATAGTTGGTTTATCAGCTTCCGCTGCTTTACGGCAAGTTAGTAATTTATGGTATATGAGCGGTATTATTTGTCGTGTTAGGTGGTGTTGGCGATTACGCTTATTTGTTCTCTCTTGTCAATTCGAGTGTAGCAAGAAATCTATCATAGCCTATAATTGATGCTCAAAGGCTATCCTTCTATAGTTGACTTTGCCTACTGATGGAACCAAGCCGTTGTACTATAGTTTCCTCCAATCCTGGGAGCTCTACTTACCTATAGTTTTATAGTTTGTTTGGCTCCCTCTGAGGCCGGGAGACCCCGTCTTCGGGCATCGCGCTGCTGCCTTCTTGCTATCCTCGTGCCTCGGATTGCCTGACGGCACCGCAATAAGTCAAAGGCGCTCAACCTAAAGACTGAGATCAGTTCGATAGTAACTTTTTTAATTATAGCTGCTGTATATGCTCTTGGCTAAAGCAGATCTGCTTTTCTCGTGGTTATAGTTCCTTGTGTCAGGCTGCGCCTGTCTGTTCGTGGTCTGCAACTATAGCACTGTAGCTAAATTTAAAGCAGTATCAGAGTTCCCCTCCTTGGATAAGGAGGGGCAGGGGTGGTTTGATTACAGCAACTATAGAACTATAGCTGGTAACTATAGCAAAAGTCCAAATCCTGAAAATCCCTAAATCCTGTAAATCCTGATTCAGACAAGAATAAAGCCGTAGCAACTATAGAACCGCTCTAACTATAGCAATAAACAAAAAGCCCTCTCCTGTTTTTAGGAGAGGGCTGGGGTGAGGTTATCTATAGTTCAAACTATAGTTTATCCTTCAGGAAACGGGCGGTATGGTTATCGTCCAGCTTCGCCATATCTTCCGGGGTGCCTTCAAACAGCAGATGACCACCGTTTATACCACCTTCCGGGCCGAGATCTATGATCCAGTCTGCGGATTTGATGATGTCCATGTTGTGCTCGATGATAACGACGGTGTTGCCGTTTTCGATAAGCGCGTTGATGGATTGCAGTAGCTTGCTGATGTCGTGAAAGTGCAGGCCGGTGCTGGGTTCATCAAAAATGAACAGGATGTTCTCGTGGTGTGGCTGTATACCTTTTGTCAGGAAGGATGCCAGTTTTACGCGCTGCGCCTCACCACCGGAAAGTGTATTGCTCGACTGACCCAAACGGATGTACCCTAAGCCTACATCATTCAATGGCCGCAGCTTTTCGATGATCTTCTGCTGATCGGCAAAGAAGTCGATGCTGTCGGCAATGGTCATGTCCAGTACTTCGGAGATGCTCTTGTCTTTATACTTGATATCGAGCACATCCTGCTTAAAGCGTTGGCCGTGGCAGCTCTCGCAGGTCAGGAAAATGTCAGCCATAAATTGCATTTCGATCTTTACCTGACCTTCACCCTGGCACACTTCGCAACGGCCACCTTCTATGTTAAACGAGAAGTGCGATGGCTTAAATCCGCGCGCTTTGGCTAATGGCTGATCGGCATACAGTGTACGGATGGCATCATACGCCTTCACGTAGGTAACCGGGTTAGAGCGCGAGGATTTTCCGATCGGGTTCTGGTCCACGAACTCTACGTGTTGGATCTTGTTATAATCGCCGGCCAGCTTGTCGAATTTACCGGTTGCCTCCGAGGTAGAGCCGTGCAGCTTTTGCATAGCCGGCGCCAGAATTTTCTTGATCAGCGTCGATTTACCGGAACCGCTTACGCCTGTTACCACTGTCATCACATCCAGCGGCACTTTCACGTTCAGGTTTTTCAGGTTATTCTCACGAGCCCCGATTATCTCGATCGCGTTTCGCCATTTGCGGCGCTGGCGTGGCACAGGCACTTCCATGCGACCGCTCAGGTAACGAGCCGTATAGGTATCCGCTTTTTTGGTCAGTTCATCCAGCGTACCCTGGAACATCAGGTTACCACCACCTGAGCCAGCTTCCGGACCAATATCGATGAGCTGGTCGGCAGCGCGCATCATTTCTTCTTCGTGCTCTACAACTATAACCGTGTTCCCCAACTTTTGCAAAGAGCGCAGTACACCGATCAGCTGCTCAGAGTCTTTGGGGTGAAGGCCGATGCTTGGCTCGTCCAGGATGTACATTGATCCCACCAACGCACTACCCAAGGAAGTTGCCAGGTTGATGCGCTGACTCTCGCCACCTGAAAGGGTATTGGATAGTCGGTTTAAGGTAAGGTAGCCTAAGCCAACACGCTCCAGGTATCCTAAACGGTTTGTTACTTCGGTTACCAGTCTGTCAGCTACTTTCTCTTCGTGCTCAGTTAACTGCAGGTTCTGGAAGAATGGCAACACCTGTGTAATCGGCATCAGCACCAGGTCCGTTATACTTTTGCCGTTCACTTTCACATAGCTGGCATCTTTGCGCAGGCGCGAACCTTTGCAATCGGGGCAGGTAGTGCGGCCACGGTAACGCGACAGCATGACACGGTACTGAATTTTATGTGTCTGCGACTGGATGTGCCTGAAGAAATCGTTCAGACCATCAAAGTATTTGTTACCATTCCAGAGCAATTCCTGCTCTTTCTGAGAAAGCTCGTTGTACGGGCGGTGGATCGGGAAATCGAAGCGGATGCCATTTTTGATCAGCGGCTGCAGCCATTCGTTCATCTTGTCGCTTCGCCACGGCGCAATTGCCCCTTCGTACACGGTCAGGCTTTTATCCGGAATAACCAGGTCAGGGTCAATGCCCAGCACCGACCCAAAACCTTCGCAGGTCTGGCAGGCACCGTAGGGGTTGTTAAAGCTAAAGAAGTTAACCGAAGGCTCTTCGAACACCATCCCATCCAGCTCAAATTTATCAGAGAACACACGCTCTTCATCGTCGCCAAATTTTACGCGACACTCGCCCTGCCCTTCAAAAAAAGCCGTCTGCACCGAGTCGGCAATCCGGAACTGCAGATCTTCGTCTGATTTATAGATCACTGCCCGGTCGATCAGGATATAGATCTCTTTGCCCAGTTTCGGGTTTTTCTGCTCCAGCAGTTCCTCTATAAAGTAAACGGTACCATCGGCATAAATTCGGGAGTAGCCTTTCTGCAGCAACAGGTCCAGCTCTTTGGCGAGGGTTCTGTCTTTCTGCAGGTGCAGCGGCGCCAGTATCATAACGCGGGCTTCATCTTCCAGCGAAAAGATAAAGTCCACCACATCGGCTACAGAATCTTTACGCACCACCTCACCCGAAACCGGCGAATAGGTTTTACCAATGCGGGCATACAGCAGCTTCAGGTAATCGTAGATCTCGGTGCTGGTACCAACCGTGGATCGGTTATTTTTTATACTTACTTTCTGCTCAATAGCAATGGCCGGGCTGATGCCTTTGATGTAATCCACGTCCGGCTTATCCATACGACCCAGGAACTGGCGTGCGTAAGAGCTCAGGCTTTCCACGTACATGCGCTGCCCTTCGGCATACAATGTATCAAACGCCAGCGAAGACTTTCCGGAACCTGACAAACCGGTTACAACTATAAACTGGTTACGCGGCAGGGCCACGCTCAGGTTCTTCAGGTTATGTACGCGCGCACCTTTTATGATAATGTTCTGGCGTGCATCCAGTTCGTCGATGTTATAGTCAGGAGTTATGGCCATAGTAGCGTCAGATCCCGGTAATTTAATTTCACCCAAATCCGTTTTTCTATTTTAGATAATTGTGTAAAGTTACAAATACCCGACATCATTTTGAAGCGAACAGGACAACAGCCTCTATAAGGTTACAGTGCCTGCTACGGGTTTAGCCGAATTGCGCTTCCTAACAGCGTAGAGCATCTTTTTGTAACAGTATCCGGCAAAAAAAGGTTTAGCTTTTGGGCTAAGTTTGTAAATACCCAGCCCTGACCAGCACCCATAAAATTTTGCACTGCTTCTGCTAAAAACACTTATGTTAATTTAACGGGAAACTATAGAAATCGTACACTTAGTTACAGTAACTGCACAGGCACAGGCTGGCAAAGATTGTACATACTTTCACAGGTAACGCCGGCTTTGCCCATCTGCCTGGCGACAGAAGTTTTTACCTGTTGCTGCCTGCAAAAAGCGCCTGTTTCCCCTCTACAATACGGCTTACTCACGCACCCTCGCTAAAGCCGCAACACCCCGTTACCCCTGACACCGGGTATGTAGCCGATACTGCCGATAGTTCCGAACCTAAATACCCACGCTATGAAAAATTTTACTTATTGCACTATACTTCTTTCCTCCATTTTAATTGCTCTGCCACTTCACCAGACGCTGGCACAAGCCACACCAGTACCAGACCCACAGCCTTGCACTTATACCTATAATGATTGTTTTAGAATTGGATATGTGAGCGTTACTCCTGCTATAAACCAGGGAGGAGGCCCACAGAATGACCAATTAGATGTCGAGCTTTTTTTTCAGGACATCTGTGATATTGTTTCAGAAATAACAGTTACTCCAACTCAGGGACAGGATCACACGATTCCTGATAGTGAGATATCGGCAGAAGTAAATACCTATCCTTTTAAGATAAACGCGAATACCTTTAAGGATGGAATATTAAAAGTAACAATCTGGCTTGACAACGGTGAAAAGGTTATGGTTGACCTCTGGTATGATGAGTCTTTTGAATGCGGAGATATTACTCCGCTCCCCGTTGAGCTCACCAGTTTTAAAGGGAAAGCCACCGAAAGTGGGATCGATTTAAAATGGGAGACAGCCAGCGAACTGAACAACAGCCATTTTGATGTGGAGCGCAGCGCCGATGGCAAGTCTTTTAAGAGTATAGCCACCGTGCAGGGCCGTGGCACCACATCTACGCCGCAAAGCTATAGTTTACTGGATAAGCTGCCGTTGCGGGGCATAAACTATTACCGTCTGAAGCAGGTGGACTTCGATAACACACACAGCTATTCTGCTACAGTAGCCGTTGCCTGGGATGCCGGAGACGCCATGCAGGCTGCCATTCTGCCAAACCCCTGCGAAAACCGTAACTGCAATATCACTATCAGCAATGCAGCTAACCAGCAAACTATTTTACAGCTAAAGGATGTAGCCGGCCGGGTAGTGTACACTAAAACTATAACCAGCAGGAGCCATTTGTTTGAGTTGCCAATGCATGAACTACCTAAGCTCAAAGGACTCTACTTTTTAACTGCAACTATGGGCAACCAGGTAGTGCACCAGCGTGTGGTATTGGAATAACAACTATAACCAATAACTATACCTTACCCGTATGAGGTAGCATCTGCTAAACTAACTAAACCAATTATGGGAAAAGGAGATAAAAAATCGAAAAAAGGCAAGATAGCCAAAGGTAGCTACGGCAATAGGCGACCACACAAAGCCAACAAGAAAAATGCTGCTTCAGAAAAGCAGGCAGCCGAAAAGTAAGGAAAACCAGGAGCGGCACTACAGCAGATGTGGTGCCGCTCCTGGTTTATAGTTATAGTTTATAGTTACGCTGTCTGCGGCTCCAGGTCCAGGTTACGGAGCTTGTCGGCTTTGGCAGCTGTAATGCCCACTACCCCTAAGGTAATTAAACCGCCCAGCACCACCGACGGCACTGCTCCCAGCCAGCTGGCCATAGCCCCCGCCCGGAAAGCCCCTATCTCGTTAGAAGAGCCGATAAAAATACTGTTCACCGATGATACCCGGCCTTTCATGTATTCCGGGGTAAGGGTATGGATGAGCGTAGAACGGATGATGACGCTTATACTATCAAAAGCACCGCTCAGGACAAGCATGACCAGCGAGAACCAGAAACTGGTAGAGAAACCAAACAGGATCAGGCTCACACCGAAACCGGCCACACACCACAGCATTTTTTTACCGGCCTGTACCGTAATCGGGTGGTAGGCCATCCAGACGGCCATAACTACAGAGCCAACTGCCGGTGCTGCGCGCAGAAAACCGAGCCCCTGCGGGCCAATCTTCAGGATATCAGAAGCAAAAACAGGCAGCAGCGCTACGGCACCTCCAAACAGCACCGCAAACATATCCAGCGAGATCGCATTTAAGATAACCTGGTTACCGAACACAAACTTCAGCCCCGATTTCAGGCTTTCCTTCAGGTTCTGAGGATTAATATTTTCCGGCAACGGCTTGGCCCCGATCAGTGCAAACGACACCAGCGAAAGAAATACCAGGATAGCATCCGTTGCATAAGCAGCCGTGATACCGTAAAAACCATACACCAGGCCCCCTATAGCCGGACCAACCAGCGAAGCTGCCTGCCAGGTAGTGCTGCTCCAGGTAATGGCATTGGCGTATAGTTGCTTGCCTGTTACCAGTTGCGGCATAAACGAGAATACGGCCGGGTTCATAAAACCACGCGCCAGCCCACTGATAAAGATGACCGCGTAAATAGGCAGTACCCCGAAAACCGCAAGCGTATTGCTTATATCCAGTGTAAAGTAGAGCAGCGCCGCCGAGCATAGCATCAGTACCGTTACTACTACCATAATAATCTTTTTACGGGGCACCATATCGGCCAGGTAACCGGCATACAACGACACAACTATAGAAGGAATAGCCTCGGCCAGGCCGATCAGCCCCAGCGAGAGCGGGTCGTTGGTAAGGTCGTAGATCTGCCAGCCAACTATAACGGCCTGTATCTGCATGGCCAGGGTAATGCACAGGCGCGCCGAAATGTATAACCGGAACTCCGGCAGTCGCAGCACTGCGTAAGGGTCGTGTTTTATCTTTTCCAATCCCTTCTTCTCTTTCAGTTTAACGAAAAAATGCTTGCACTAATCCCAGCTATGAGCCGGTTACAGTAAAAAGCAGGCACAAATGTACACACCTGCACAGCAGTTTCAAGCTATAGTTGCAGGTTTATTGCAAGTGTTATCAAATTTAAATTTACCCCTCGGCACCAAAAACGGCTCACATTACTTCTGAACACAATATTTTACCACAACATACTCATTAACAACGACTTAATAACAATCATGAAATCACTGCCTTTTTTTAACAGGAAATCCGCAACACAAGGGCTTTAATAGAAGTATAACTTTTTAGAGAACAGGGACATCTTCCTCAGCCATTGCTTCTGTTCTCCGGCTTGTGCGCCAATGTCATCATTCTATCCGGATCTTGTAAAGAAAGGCGCGCAGATAAGCTACACAACACATAAACCTTTTTGGGTTAACACGTATGCTCCGGCCATTTGCGGATGGAGCACGGCAGCATGCGCTTTACTTATTTTTTTACTCTTAGATATTTTGACACTATGGAATTACTGGACATCAAAAGTTTATTGGGAAACATCGAGAAGAAGGTGTACCAGCAGGAAATTACGACAAGCACCGACGTAACCAAGCTGATAAATGCAGAAATAGCAAAAGCCATTAACATACGCAACAAGGCAACCAGCGCAGAAGAAGACACCTTTAAAAACATATCGTGCACCACGCTGGAGTGCTACCTGGACCACCTGAAAGCCCTGGAACAAAAACTGCAGAAGCCTTCTGATATTTCGGCGCAATGCAAGCCCGTGGAAGAGCGGGAGATAAACAGACGTATTTTGCTTATACTAAACCGTTTAAAAAGATATACCCGGGAATAGAAATTTACTAAACTATAGCACAAGATCCTTCGCAGAGGTTAGTCCCTTTCCGAAGGATCTTTTCTTTTCCGCCACCCTCATCTGCCTGATACTGACCAATGTCATTTTATCGTTGTATGTGCCGCGCTATACTTGCATCTTAGAAAAGACTTAAACATGAAACGGGACATAGAAAACGAGGAAGACATAAAGCTGTTGGTAGATACCTTTTATGACCATGTAAACAAGGATGAGCTGCTGGGGCCTGTGTTCAACGATTTTGCAAAAATAGACTGGGACCACCACCTGCCCCTGATGTACAGGTTCTGGAGCACCGTGCTATTTGGCAGCATGAGCTATAAAGGCCAGCCTTTCCCGAAGCACATGCGCCTGCCCATTAACCGCGAGCATTTCGGGCGCTGGATAGAACTGTTCCTTAAAACCGTGGACGAGCTTTTTGAAGGCATGATGGCGGAAGAGATAAAACAGAAAGCCACCAGCATTGCCCAGGTGTTCCAGATGCGCTTAGGCCTGATCGATTACCAGGCCATCTAAAAAATTTTACCTTACTTTTCCTGATGTAACGTCTGTGAGGCTGCCGGTACAGGTGCAGCTTTACAGACGTTTTTCATGTGTCTACCAGTTGCCAACTATAGTTTACATCCGGCTTCTTTTATCGTTAATCAGGAATACAATATATTCATATACAGCAGGTTACTATATGTGGAAAAATAAATTAAATTAAAATCATACTCTTTTATACTATACCAACGTATACTACCTATTGCAAGCGGAGCCTCAACGTTCTGCCAACTATAGTTCGTGTACCGGGTGTTAAATTTTATTTCGCATAAAGCGGTAACTCCTGTTGCATAGAAAAATAGCATTACATATATTTGACACTACACTTCAAATAAAAAACTGTTCAAAAACCCCTAAAGCGCACAATATGATATAAAGCTCTACGTTAAACTAATGTAGCTTTACGATGAATACAACTACCCAGATGAGCGACTCTGCTTTAGTCTCGCTCTACATCTCAGGTAATGAGAATGCGTTCGAACAGTTAGTAAACCGACACAAGAACAAAGTATTTACAACGATCGTTTTGATCGTTAAAGACACGTATACCGCCGAAGACCTGATGCAGGATGCTTTTATTAAAGCGATCCACACCATGAAGAGCGGACGGTACAACGAAGAAGGCAAGTTTTCGTCGTGGATCTGTCGTATTGCCCATAACCTGGCGATCGACTTTTTCAGGAAAGAGAAACGAAGCCCGATGATCACGCTGGAAGACGGAAGCAATGTGTTTAACACCCTGGCTTTTGCCGCCGACTCTGCCGAGTCGTTGCAGATACAGGAAGACACCGTTGCCCGCCTGCGCGAGCTGATCCAGACGCTGCCACAATCGCAGCGGGAAGTACTTATGATGCGCCATTATGCCGACATGAGCTTCCAGGAAATAGCAGACGCTACCGGTGTGAGCATCAACACAGCCCTGGGACGTATGCGCTATGCGCTTATCAATCTCAGGAAGAAGATGCTAAACGGTAATATTGCTTATGATAAAAACATCTACTCAGAATGAGCTTATCCAGTATGTATACAATGAGTTGGCAGACGATGCCCGGGAACAGCTGGAGGTAGCACTTATGCACGATAACGAGCTGGCCGACGACTGCTCCGACCTCCTGCTGATCCAAAGACTATTAGACGGCGCCACCAAAAGCCCGAGCGACCGCGCTATAAATAATATCCTGAATTACTCAAAAAGCTTAAGTTTGCAGTCTTAACTGACTGCAAACTTTTTTTATGCGCAAACGAGAACGCTACAAGCTCCTGATCGATTATTTTACCAATAACTTTCCGGAGCCTGAAACCGAACTGGCTTATACCAACCCTTACGAGCTTATACTGGCCGTTGTGCTAAGCGCGCAATGCACCGATAAGCGCGTGAACATGGTAACGCCTGCCCTTTTCGAAGCTTACCCCACGCCGGAAGCCTTAGCCGCTGCCGCACCGGAAGAGATATTTGAGTACATCAGAAGTATATCGTACCCGAACAACAAGGCGAAACACCTGGCAGGTTTGGGCCGCATGCTGGTAGAGCAGTTTAACTCCGAAGTGCCCAGCACCGTGGAAGAACTGGTAAAGCTACCGGGCGTAGGCCGCAAAACTGCCAACGTGATAGTTTCGGTTATCTGGAACCAGCCAGCTATGGCTGTAGATACGCACGTGTTCCGGGTTAGCAAGCGTTTGGGATTAGTTGATAAAAAAGCGAAAACGCCATTGGAAGTTGAACGCGAGCTGGTAAGCAACCTGCCCGAAGAACTGATCGCCAAAGCGCACCATTGGCTTATACTGCATGGCCGTTACATTTGTATCGCGCGCCGCCCGAAATGCGAAGAATGCCCCCTCACCCATTTCTGCGCTTTCTTCCAGAAAAACTTCCCGAACATACCCGATGACCCGGAGAACAAACTGGGCGGTATTTAATTAGCTGAACTTATGAACTATAAAAGCCTACTGTAACTATAGTTGCGGTGGGCTTTTTTGTTGGTATATAGTTTTTAAGCTATATTGTATTTAGCTTATCTGCTGCTTTTAATAGACAAGCCTAATATGTGTTAATTCTTACAATAGTTACACAACTTTGAATGTTACCCATTAACAGAATAAACAATCCTGCCACACTTGATATTGATTTGATTGAATCAATGCTGAGCAATGGAAATACTGTTGTCGTTCAATTCTCAGAAAGGGTTTACGATGACAAAATTCTTGCTGAGCTTAATAAGCTGTGCGCTCGCAACAATGAGTTACTCGAGATTAGGTTTTATGGGCACTATGAAAACAAAGGATGCTTTGATTGCAAACTCCTTGAAAAGCTACTAGATGTAAAATCTCTTTACATAGATTGCCTGTATCATGCAGAGAATCTACTTTACCTTAATAAACTAAATAATCTCCATACACTTGGGATTGGATTCTTTGAGTTGAAAGAGACTGAGTTTTTAAACTCAGCAAACTTAAAGTCACTGCAAAAACTATTACTCTTCGACACAAGAACGAAAGCTTTAAACCTAGAATACCTTAAAGAATATCAGGGGCTTAAACACTTGGTATGTTGCGGCCACACGAAAAACATAGAAGCTATTGGAGAGCTTAGTAAGCTGGAATATTTGTCACTTAATTCGATAAGCAAAGTTCATGTCGCATTTATTAATAAACTTAAAAAGTTGAAAACGCTTAAGTTTATATTAGGAGGAAGAAGTGATATAAGTGAAATTGAAGGTAACGAAATAGAGGAACTTGAAATCCTACGAGTGCGAGGTTTCAAGGAGCTAAGGAACATTACATCTTTCACTAAGTTAAAGAATCTCCAGATAGAAGATCAGATTCAGCTAACTAATCTGTTATTTGACAAACCACTAATTCATCTTGAAAAATTGGCAATTATAAATTGCAAAACATTCTCTCATTTGGATGGACTGGAGCAATTAGAAAGCCTAAGAAGGCTTTTGATTTATAAAACAAGCCTTGACTTCGATGATTTGATTAGTAAAAAGCTACCGAAATCACTTAAAAATTTCGGCTTTTATACTTCAAAAACAAAAATAGACAACGAAATAGAAAGCAGGATTAAATCATTGGGCTTCAAAACAAATTAGTAAAAATTTAAGGACAAATTTGTACCTCCCCGCTAGTGCGAGCTTGTAGCTCGTACTTTCTAAACCAGAAGATTAGTATGAGCTAAAAGCTCGCACCAGCATAAAACAAAACTTTAAAAACTAACCCCAACCCACTCTCATGTTCTTAGGTCATTTTGCTGTTGGTCTGGCAGGCAAGGCCGCAGCCCCGAAGCCATCGCTTGGCACTTTATTCCTGGCTGCGCAGTTTCTCGATCTGCTCTGGCCTACGCTACTTATGCTCAATCTGGAGCAAGCTATGATCTCCCCGGAACCAGGCGTGCTGGTGCCACTAAAGTTTACCCACTATCCTATCTCCCATAGTTTGCTGCTGGTGCTAGGCTGGGGCCTGCTGTTCGGGTTGGTATACTGGCTCATCAAAAAAGACACACGCTCGGCAGTTATGCTTGGCTTTTTGGTTATCAGCCACTGGTTTATCGACCTCATCGTTCACGTGCCGGATCTGCCGCTTTACCCCGGCGATGCGCCTATGCTGGGCTTTGGATTGTGGACATCAACTATAGCAACTATAGCTATGGAAGGACTACTATTTATAGTTGGTTTGTGGCTATACCTGCGTACTACAAAGGCGAAGAACAAGACCGGCAACTATAGTTTCTGGGCGTTGGTAGTGTTCCTGGTTGTGATCTATTTTATGAACCTGTTCGGGCCAGTGCCGCCAAGTATGGATGCTGTAGCCTGGGGCGGGCAAATGCAGTGGCTACTTATTATCTGGGCATACTGGGCCGACCGCAACCGCGAAACTATAAACTATAGCTCCATACCTCATCAAACTATAGTTCCGGCGCAGTAGGTTTATCAACTATAGCAACTAAAAAGCCTGCTGTAACCATAGTTGCAGCAGGCTTTTTAATTTCGGGATTTAACCGTTAAGGTTAACTATGGTTTAGAACCTGAAAAGCGAATTGTTGCTGGTGCTTCCTACTTTGCCACCAAAATTGCGGATGTTGTAGGTAAAGGTCAGCATGCCGTAGCGGGTCAGTGTCATCGACTGGAAATCTTCGATCATGTTCTCTTTGATAGAGCGGTAAGCATTTACATTCTGGTCCAACAGGTCGTAAACCGATAGCTTTAACTGGGCCCGGTCGTTTTTCATGAACAGGAACGTAACGGCAGCATTTAACCGGCCAATGCTGTTCTGAAGCCCCGGCACAGTGTTAGAGCTATACCAGTTTTCATAATTGGCTTCCCATACTATCTTTTTAGGCATCCGCAGTACAATTCCTGTTTCCGAGGTGCGTGTTACAAAATCCTGGTCTGCAAACACCTGTTGCTCGTAGCGGCTGCCCTGTATGTTAAACCGCAGGCTCTGGTCAAACTCAAATTTATCGTTCAGGTTAAAGCCGGCATTTACCGACGGGCTCAGGTTCCAGCGGAGGCTGTAGGTTTCTACATCATTCAACATAAGAAGCGATCTGTTAAAGCCGCCAAACATACCAGCCCCTACCGAAATCTGCCTTCCCGATTTATATTTAAAGTCCTTGGAAATGTTGGTCCCGCCATTCAAACTACGGTTACCATCTGTATTTACAGGCCGCACCACCTGCACGCCGTTGGCTTCCACGGTTCGCTGCCTTGTGACGGCGTCGTTGCTGATGCTGCCATAGGCAAAAAAGCTATAGTTGAACGCCTTCTGCATATTAAACTTATACAGGTTCAGGTTAACAGTATGCGACACTGTTGGCCTCAGGTTGGGGTTGCCGTAGCGTATAAACAAGGGGTTTGTGTTATCAACTATAGGTTGCAGGTCAACCGCGTCGGGTTCCTTCAGGTCTACACTATAGCTCGCCGACAGCTCCTTCCAACGCACGTTCAGCGACGGGAACACATAAAAATAATTTTGTGCGATAGGTTTTCCGTCCCTGAAATCGCTGTTAATATCCAGGGCTGTAAACCGCACCGAAGGTTGTATGGTGGCTTTTCCTACTTTCCATTTAAGGCCCGTTGTAACATGGGTCCGCCAGCCTCTGCGGTCGTAGCGGCTCGAAAAATCCTCTACAGGCACCAGGTAATCGCCGCTCTCCGGGTCGCGCAGGAAAGTGCTGATGGTGTTATCGTCGCTGAAATATTCTGAATTGAGCCTGAAAACTGCGCTCAGGTCCTTTATGATCGGTTCTGTGTAAGACGCAGCATTTTGAATGCTTACGCGGGTCCTGTCGTTGTTCCGGAACTGATTTAGCTCTGAGGTTGTAGGTTGCGGCTCAAAAAACTGGTTCTGCGCTATGTTATACTTGTCCTGCGAGAACACCGCATACTCGTAAGTACCATTCAGGTTAAAGATGCGGCCTTTTTTAGCAAAAATGCGGTTGAGGGCATATGTTCCCGAAAAGTTAAGGTTGCCGTCTTCGGTATTTTCGTCGTTCTGGCTTGTGTTTACTGGTTCACCTGCATCCCGGTAAGTAGTGATAAACCTGTTCAGATCCGACAGGCCTTGCCTGTAAGCTATAGTTGGCGAGATGGTCAGGTCTGTGAGCGAGTCCAGTTTCCAGTCCAGTTTACCGCCTATCTGGTGGTTGTAGTTCCGGCCACGCTTGTCGGTTACCTGGCGGGAGTTTAAGGTATCGTTCTCTAAAAACTGCCTGGAATTTATGATCTGGTCCAGGTTATCTTTAATGCCGCCATAAAAATACTGCAGGTTTAATTTTACGCCTTTTTTGGTAACGGTATTAAAGTTTGCACCGCCACCCGACGACTGCTGAACGCCTTCGCCCATGCCCCCGAACGAGATACCGTTGATAGCATAACCGCCATCGCTATGCACCATGATACTGCTCATCCCGCTCCGGTCAAAACCACCTATTTTCCGCATATCGCCCATGCCAAAACCGGCCTTATTCAGGTTGTTGGTGTAGCCTATAATGCTTATCTGCGTTGTGTCCCGGAAAGCATTCAGGATGCCGCCTCCTTCGTACCTGTTATCGGTGCCGACACCGCCATACACTTTGCCAAACATCCCTTTCTTGATGCCTTTTTTAAAGGTCAGGTTTATCACCTGGGGTATATCGCCGGCAGGTAGGTCGGGGTCGCGGCGAAGTACTTCCGGGTCATTCATTACCTGTACTTTTTCTATGACATCGGCAGGCAGGTTGCGGCTGGCTATAGTTGGGTCGCTGCCGAAGAACTCTTTCCCGTCAACCAGTATTTTATGCACCGCCTTGCCGTTAACCCTGATATTGCCTGCTGCATCTACGGTTACCCCTGGCAGCTTTTTCAGGAGGTCTTCTACTAAGGCGCTGGGCAGTGTTTTAAAAGATGAGGCATTAAATTCCAGCGTGTCGTTCTTTACCAGTATGGGCGGTATCTCGGCTAAAACCACCACTTCGCCAAGCATGCTTGATGACTGCTCCATAACGATCTGGCCAAAGTCTAAGGCAGGCTGTGCGGTTGTGAGTGAGAACTCTTTTCGGTAAACGTTGAAGCCCACCATGGTAATAACCACACGCAGCTGCTGATCGAGCGGCAAACCCGGCACCCTGAACTGGCCCTTAGCATCACTCATCCTGAACGTGACCATGGTTGTATCCTGGGCCGTGTAAACAGCCACAGTGGCATAAACCAACGCTTCCTTTGTTTCGGCGTCGGTCAGCGAGCCTTTTATCTCAGCACTTTTCGGGGCTTGCCCGAATATGCGGAACGGACTAACTACAAGGATGAACAATAACGCAGCGGAAAGGACATACCGCGCCAGTGCGGAAGAGTAAGCTGTTTTCATAGGGTTTTGGAGAGACCGGGATAAACCGGATATCAATTTTTAACCAATATATATTATTTAAGCTTGTAAACATAGCTAAATCTATATATCCTTACCAAACTATAGTTGCCTTTGGATTTTAGATGCTAAACTGACCGCTGCACTATATGAGCTGCAACTATAGGTAGCCTATCTGCCCAACATTTTGAGATCAGGAAAGCTAAAGGTTAACCGTAAATGCCTTATGAAACCAACTATAAACTATAAGACCTGCATCAGTAAACTGCCGCACCTGCCGGGGCATTATATAGAAGTACCGCCTGCTATAGTTGAGCAATTGGGTGGTAGGTTTAAAGTGCGCCTGCTTTGTACTTTAAATGATAAGCTTACCTTTCAGGCAGGGTTGGTAGCGTTGGGTAAAGGGGCAGGTTACATCAGTATGAACAATGCGCGGCTGAAAAAACTGGGCTTACAAAGTGGCAGTGATGTACAGGTAAGCCTGGCGCCGGATGAAAGCGAGTTTGGAATGGAAGTGCCCGAAGAGCTGACGGAACTGCTGGCGCAGGACGACGAAGGCAAACGCCGTTTTGAGTTGCTCCCGCCCGGCAAGCAGCGGTACATTATTTACTATGTAGCCGGTGTTAAAAGCACTCAACTCCGCATCGACAGGGCTTTGCTGCTTATCAACAACCTGAAACAGCTGCCGGTTGGCAAAGAATCTTTCCGGGAGATGTTAGGCAAGTAAGAGCCGCTTTGCTCCCAAGCAACTATAGTTTGGGTTTCCGAACCGAGTCAGGAATTCAGATCTATAGTTGGTCTGGAGAAAATTTCAGGGCCGGAAGAACTATAGTTTAACTACCTTTTCAAATACAGTTTCCACATCCTTCACCAGCAGGCTTCTGTCGAATAACTGCCGGGCTATAGTTGCTCCGTTTGCGCCGGCCTGCTGCAATGCTTCCGGTTTGCTTAAAGCGTATTCTATTGTTTGCGCCAGTGCGGCAGGCTGCTCCGCGGGTGTATACCAGCCGCAACTATAGTTCTCTACAAACGCTTTGGTCCAGCCGGGGTTAGTAACAATAACAGGCGTGCCACAGGCCAGGCTGTCGTAAAACTTGGCCGGAGAGTTTGATGCCAGCACAGGCAGGTCGTTAAACGTCACCAACGACAGATCCGCTAACTTAAAAAGCGCAAAGACCTGGTCGCGGGGCTGCGGCTCTAAAAGCATAAGGTTTGGTACGCGTTGGGCCAGCGCCTGTAGTTGGGGCTTATAATAACCGGTGCCGGTAAGCACAAAAACTATAGTTGGGTTGTCCGCCAGCAGTTCTATCGTTTGTATGATGGTCGGGATGTCGTTGGCGCGGCCATAGGTGCCGGCATACAGCACTACTTTTTTGCCTTGCAGCTTATAGTTCGTGCGCAGCGCTTCCACATCGGCTATAGTTACAGCGTTAGCTTTAGCAATGTCGGTTCCGTTAACTATAGTGGTAACTTTCCCCGGATCGATCCCCTTACTCACCACATAGTTTGTCATGTCCGGCGAGAGCGTGATGATGTGCGATGCCTGCCGGTATAATGAAAGCTCCATGTTATAGAGCTGTTTCTGCAGCCAGGTATACTTTACGGCCCCCATCTCAATCGGGAAGCTGGGCCACAGATCCTGCACCTCAAATACCCAAGGTACATTCCGCAGCTTTGCCACCTGTGCTACTACCCACGGCACAGAAAGCGGCACCGACACCGCCCAAAATACATCCGGCTTTTTCAGGCGCATCAGTTTAAAAAAGGAGCAGGCAGCAAAGGCCACGAACGAGACCAACCTTGGCAAAATGCCCATTTTGTTGGCATAGGCTACCTTACATTCGTGCAACTCAACTCCTTCAGGCACCCAACTATAGGCGTGCTGCATGCGCAGGCGCCGCCAGGCGTTGGTAGCAACCAGCGTCAGGCGGTGGCGACTTGCCAGGCGCTCCATAAAACTATAGTGCCTGCAGGTGGCCGGGCAGTCGGGGTTAGCGAAGTGCTGGTGAAGGATGGTGATACGCATCAGGTAGGCCGGCAGCAATTAGCGTTTCTCCGGTTTGTACTTCGATTCGTTGAAGATCTTTTTATAGTCGGTTTCGGCCATCAGCTCAGGCAGTGTTACGTCCGGGTTACGCTCCATGTACTTCTTCACGATCTGCCAGCCAACCCAGGTGCCAAGCCTGCCAGGAGCAGAGCTATCAATTTCAGGTGTGTTGGGGCGCTCGCCTATGTATTTCTGTATCTGGAACGGGTTTTTGTCGTACAGCAGGCTCTTTTCTATAAAATGTGCCCAGATGCGGCCTTCGTTGTGGTAAATATCAGCTACCTGCTGGTCGGTGTAGCCAATTATCTCGTGCTCGGGTGTGCAGGGCATTACTGTTTGTACAAAGTAATAGGCTTTACCAGCGCTTATCATCTCCGACAGCACGGTTCTGTCCAGTATGTTGGCTCTGTTAAACTTGTTGGACAGCAGCAGTATGGCAGCCGGCACCATGTATGGGCGCTCGTAACGCTTCAGAATGTACTCATAGGTATCGGGGCGGTACAGCGCATCTTTGCCGATAAAAAAGTCAAGACCCAGCACGATCAGGCTATCCGATACCATCAAATCCTGCCCCAGCCCGGACACAAAAGTGTTTACCTGCGGCACGTTAAAATCAGGATAATTATGCTTGATAACTTTAAAGGCTGTTTCCAGTTGCTCTTCTTCGTGGCTCATATCACTGAAAGTCTTCATGGCCTGCTGCGCCAGCGAATCGAGCGAGGGGTTGGTAGCCAGGCCAAGGAGCGAGTTCACAAGGATAGAATCGTGCGGATACTGATCGGCCTGCAGGTACTTAGCGGTAAACAGCGGATGTTCCTTCATAAAGGTTCGTACCTCCTGCTCGTTCTTGATTTCGAAAAAACTTTTCTCCAGCCGTTCTATTTCCACGTCCACAGGTATGCGCTTAATCTCTTTCGGGAGGTCACAGGTATTGCTGCTGCAACCGGCTATAAAAAGAACTATGGCTATATATACTAATCTATATGACATTACTGTTTATTTTTGTACAAAAATAGAAGGTTCCTACGTACTAAGGTAACACGATTATCACAAACACTTATGCAAATGAAAAAACTTACGTTTTTGCTCCTGTTTCTATGCTTTGGGTATGGCGCTGCCGCCCAGGTAGAGATCGGCCTGATGGTTTCACCAACGATATCGGGCAATCGCTTTGTAGCCGAAGACAAGTATAACTTCGAGAAAGAAAACAACAACCTGCGCCTGGGCGTGGGCGTGATAGCAGATTATTTCTTCGCTCAGAATTATGCCTTCAGCACTGGCCTTATTTACCGCAGCAAAGGCTCTGAGTTTTCCTACACCGGTTTCGACGAAAACCAAAACCCTTACAGAGCGAAAGACGACATATCTATTCAGTACATAGAGCTGCCTATCTCCCTTAAGCTGTTTACAAACGAAATAGCCCCGCAAACTATTTTATACTTCCAGGTTGGTGGCTCGCTGAACACCAAAGTGGCAGCCAAGGTAAACGATAAGAAAGTAATTGACGGCGAGAAGACGGCCAAGCGCTTCAATATTTTTGAGGCGTCTGTGATGCTGGGCGGCGGTACCGAATTTCAGTTTGGCGAAAGCACCAAGCTGTTTGCCGGCCTTACCTACCACCGTGGCCTCTCCGACATCGACAACAAATATTATAGCAGGCTGCTGGGCGATAAGAACATTGCCCTGAAGAACAATGGCGTTTCGATAGATGTAGGCGTTAAGTTCTAAACTATAGCAACTATAGCTAAACAAAAGAGCCGCTCTGGTTTGCACCGGAGCGGCTCTTCTATTTATAGTTTAATCTTCTTTTTCCTGCACTGCGCTTTCCTCTGCAAAAGCGGTGCGTAATTCGATCTCTTCGCCCCGGTCATCCATCACTTTAAAGTCTGTAATGCCCAGCGAAGTATCTTTTACCAAGCTCACCCACCTGAAGTACTTAAAGAACCATTTCATCTGCTTCGATACGATGCCCTTGGTGTAGTAATCGTACACGAACGGGTGCAGGTATATGGTCAGGCCCTTCTGGTTGTGGCTTACAAGCAGGTCGTCTACAGCTGCTTCAATTTCATCAGTAACCAGAATACTGGCTGATATTTTTCCGGTGCCGCCGCAAGTAGGGCAAACTTCCCCGGTTACAATGTTTTGCTCCGGCCTAACCCGCTGACGCGTAATCTGCATCAGGCCGAATTTAGAGATTGGCAGAACGGTGGACTTTGACCGGTCCCGTTTCAGTTCTTCTTTTACAACCTCGTATACTTTCTGGCGGTTTTCCGGCGACTTCATATCGATGAAGTCTACTACTATGATACCACCTATATCCCGGAGGCGCAACTGGCGGGCCACTTCGCGGGCTGCCATCATGTTTACGTTCAGAGCCGTAGCCTCCTGATCGGTTTCGGTATTTGATTTATTCCCACTGTTTACATCAATTACATGCAGTGCTTCGGTGTGCTCAATTACCAGGTAACCGCCCCCTGGTATTGTTACTGTTTTCCCGAACGCAGCCTTCAGCTGTTTCTCGATGTGGTAGTGTTCAAAGGTCTTGGTTTTGCCGGTGTACTGCTTCAGAATTTTTAACTTATCCGGTGCAATACTGCCGATGTATGTTTTGATCTCGTCATAAAGCTGGACATCGTCCACTACTATGCTGTCAAAACTTTCGTTTAGCAAATCCCTCAAAATGGAAGAAGAACGTCCGAGCTCGCCTATTACTTTATCGCATGGCTTCGCCGTTTTAAGCGTTACAAAGCCCTCTTCCCAGTTAGTGAGCATATTGCGCAGGTCTCTGTCGAGTTCTGCTACATCACGCCCTTCAGCCACCGTACGAATGATAACACCAAAGTTTTCGGGCTTGATCGAGGTGATCAGACGCTTTAAACGGGTGCGCTCATCCTTACTTACGATCTTTTTAGATACACTTACCGTGTTTGAGAACGGTACGAGTACCAGGTATCGCCCTGCAAGTGATATTTCGCAGGAAAGGCGTGGGCCTTTGGTAGAAATAGGTTCTTTTACAATCTGCACTAACAGCTGCTGTCCTTTTTTAAGTACGTCAGCTATTTTGCCCAGCTTGTCTATTTCCGGCTCAAATTTTAACTGGTTTAGTTTAGGCGATGCGTTCTTCTGTGTCTGTGCTACCTTAACAAATTTGTTAAGCGTTTTGATGTTGGCCCCCAGATCATGGTAATGCAGGAAAGCATCTTTCTGGTAACCGATATCAATAAAGGCAGCATTTAGGCCTGGCATTACTTTTTTTACAGTCCCTAAAAAGATATCGCCAACTATGTAATTGGTATCTTTTTTCTCGTGGTGAAATTCCACAAGCCGTTTGTCCTGCAATAAAGCGATGCGCTCTCCATCCTGAGTAGAATTGATGATTAGTTCATTGCTCAATTTCTCTCAAAGATTAGGTGGATGTATAGACCAAAGCCCACATTGCGGTAGCAAAGTGGGCTCCCTGAAACGCAGAAGAAATTACTTCTTCTTGTGTCTGTTCTTTCTTAGGCGCTTCTTTCTTTTGTGCGTAGCGATCTTATGTCTTTTTCTTTTTTTTCCGCAAGGCATAGTCTTGAAGTTTATGTGTTAACTAATTTCTTTAATTTTATTTAAGCCGGGCCAGGTACTCATCAACTGAGGCCGCCAGCGCCGGGTCATCTTTCATCGTTTTTACCTTGTTAAACAAGGCCTTTGCTTCTTCATTCTCCCCCGTCTCAGCAAGCGATACAGCCAGGTAGAAGTTGCCTTCCACGTGCTCCGGGTTAGCTTTTACCAGGTTACGGAAGTGGCCAACCGCCTTATCATACTGCTGCGACTGGATAGAAAGAATACCCAGGTTGAAAAGGGCTTTCTGGTTATCCGGATCAGCAGCAAGCACTTCGCGCAGCATCGTGATTCCCTGCATCGGGCTTGAGCTCGCAATGTAGGTCATGGCTACGTTGGTTTTCGCATCCAGGTCAGCAGGGTTGTTTTTTAGCACCTGCTCATACATACCACGCGCTTTGGCACCCAGCTCGGCAGCACGCTCCTGTGTTGCCGCAAACGTAAAGGCTTCAAAATAGCTGTCGCCGGCTTTTCTATAGTTGCGCTCGCCTGGTCTGGCCTGTGCAACTGTTTCAAAGTAATAACCAGCGCTGTCATACTTACCGGCTGTGGCGTACGCTTCGGCCAGTTCGTTAGCCAGCAAGGTACGCTGCTGGTTGTCGGTCGCTTTGTTGTATCGGCTTCTTACAGTGGCCAGTTCCATCAGCTGCTGCGGTGTGGCAGTAGCGTGCGGGTCGGCAGCAGCGCCTTCTTCACCATGTCCGTGGCCATCGTCTGCCGAGTGGCCTTCCGGCATGGTGCTTTCAGTTCCGGTTTTGGCCAGATTGTCTTTATCCCCTTCGTTCACAACCACTTTAGGCAATAAAAAGATGCCTGCTATCAGGGCAATAGCCACAATAACTAATATAATCTGGTTGCGATTCATGATATAAATCCTAAAGGGTGATACTTAACAATCTGTGAAATCAGACCGCAAAGATACGAAAGAATTAGGAATGAGCCAGTTCTTTGATCTTTTTGCTGTTCTTGATCTTCGCGATGAAGGTTTTAGACGGCTTAAAGCTTGGGATAAAGTGCTCGTCGATGATGATAGATGTGTTTTTAGAGATGTTACGGGCTACTTTCTTCGCGCGCTTCTTATTTACAAAGCTTCCAAAACCTCTCACGTAGATGTTGTTGCCATCAGCCATTGAGTCTTTCACTACTTTGAAAAAAGCCTCAATCGTTGATTGTACATCAGCCTTATCAATCCCTGTTTTATCAGCAATCTCTGATATTACTTCTGCTTTAGTCACTTTCTTAAGTTTTATGAATTTTAAAATATGTTAACTTTCTAATACAAAAAGACGATAATTGCACCATCTTCGTGATTTTCGGGGCACAAAGGTAATTTTACTTTTCGAGATGTAAAAGTTTTATGCTTAAATTATTAAGTATAATTTATAGCTGCTTAAGCGCCCTTATTCAGCTGTTTACACCTTCCGGAAAGCCATTACACCCGCACCGGATGGCACAGGCATTGTTTCCTGCGGCCACGCAGCAGCGCCCGGAAATGAGAACAAAACTATAACTTTAACAGTTCTATTTCAGCAGCTGCAGCAACCGTTCATGACCGAAAACACACCTTTCTTTTCACAGACTCTGATCACCTGGTACCACCGGCACAAAAGAAATCTGCCCTGGCGCTCCACCACCGATCCTTATTTTATCTGGCTCTCAGAAGTTATTCTGCAGCAAACACGTGTAAACCAGGGGCTGCCCTACTACCATAAGTTTACCGAAGCCTACCCTACCGTGCAGGACCTGGCCGCTGCCCCCGAAGACGAAGTGCTGCGCCTATGGCAGGGCCTAGGTTATTATTCGAGGGCACGCAACATGCACCACACAGCCAAACAGATTGTGCAGGAATACGGCGGCAACTTCCCCGGCAACTATAGCGAGCTACTGAAACTGAAAGGCGTGGGCAGCTACACGGCGGCGGCTATAGCAGCTTTTGCTTTTAAAGAACAGGTAGCCGTTCTGGATGGTAACGTATTCCGGGTGCTTTCCCGTGTGTTTGGCATTTCAGATGACATAGCAGCACCGGCATCGCGCAAAATTTTTCAGGAGCAGGCCGATAAACTGGTGCCCGCCGATGAACCGGATACCTACAACCAGGCCATTATGGAGTTTGGTGCCATACAATGCACGCCTGTTATGCCCGACTGCCTGTTTTGCCCGTTACAACAGAGCTGTTTTGCCTTTACGCATGGCCTGGTGCAGGAACTTCCGGTAAAATCGAAGGCGAAAGCGGCAAGGCCACGTTATTTCCATTACCTGGTGTTTGCGTGGCAGGGCCGGTATTACATGCGCAAGCGGCTGGAAGGCGACATCTGGCAGGGACTATACGATTTTTACCTGTACGAGAGTGCTGACAAGCATTTAGACGCCGATGCGTTGCTGGCCGAACTGAATGCAGCCGGTATACCTGTGGCGGCAGATCATTTTTCCGGGCCTCGCAAGGAGTATAAACACGTGCTGAGCCATCAGAAAATAACCGCTAAATTTTACCTTATACAACTGAGCGAAAGGCTTAAGAATGAAGTAGAACAGGAAACCCGGCTGGCTATATACAACCCCGAAAAAATAGATGAACTTCCGAAGCCAGTTTTGATCAGCAACTATTTGAAAGACGCAAAGATTTTATTACATTTATAGACTGAACTAAATAAACTCTAAATTTGTAGTTCAGTAAGCCATATTGCCTCCGGCTTGGTTGCCGGAGTAGCCCAAATCAATTAACTATTAAACATTAAAAGCATGGCAAGTGTAAACAAAGTAATCCTGATCGGAAACCTGGGCAAAGACCCGGAAGTACGTCATTTGGAAGGTGGTGTAGCGGTAGCCCGTTTCCCACTGGCCACCTCCGAGTCTTACAAAGACAAAAACGGACAGCGCGTAGAAAAAACAGAATGGCATAACATTGTGCTGTGGCGTGGCCTGGCCGAAGTAGCCGAAAAGTTCCTGAAAAAAGGGCAGTCTGTTTTTATCGAAGGCAAAATCAGAACCAGCCAGTACCAGGATAAAGAAGGCAACCAGCGTTACTCTACCGAGATTGTAGCCGATAACATGACCATGCTAACCCGTGGCGAAGGCGGACAAGCAGAAGGTGGCAGCAACTATGGTGGCAGCACTTCTACAGCCGGTACTTATAGCGGCGGTGCAGCCCCTGCGGCAGCCGGCGTTGCCCAGAACGACGAGCCGGACGACCTGCCGTTCTAACCTATGTTTAATTAAAACAGAGCATTTTGGGAAGTTTAGATCCTGGAGACCCCCTGAGTTATAGTTTACTGCAGTTCTTACAGAACACATCTGCTTTACTCAGGATTGAATATATCGCAGCTATAGTTGGCTGTATGATCCTTTTGCTGCTTTCTGCCCTTGCTTCAGGGGCGGAAGCAGCTTTTTTTTCGTTGCAGGAGCCACAGCTGGAAAAACTGAAGCACAGTACCCATACGGCTGATAAGCAGATTACCCGGCTACTCGAAGACCCGCGGCAGCTGCTCACCCATATCCTCATCATCAACAACGGCATTAATGTAGGCATCATTACGCTGTTTGCCTACATTGCCTGGCTGTTGTTCGGCTCATTAACTATAGCTGAGGTGGTGGGCTGTATGCTTTTTGCTACGTTCTTCATCGTGTTTTTCGGGGAAGTACTGCCCAAAGTTTATGCTAACAAAAGGCCGTTGTCTATAGCCCGCCGCACGGCACCAGCTATAGTTGCGCTCAGGCCGTTGGTACAGCCGCTGGCAAAACTGTTAACCGCCATCAGTAGCTGGATAGAGAATAAATACGGTGCCAGAAGCTATAACCACACCATGCAGGAACTGAAGCATAGCCTGGATGTAGCCCTTACCAATGAGGAAACATCGCCGGAAGAGCGCCGCATTTTGCGTGGTGTTGTAAACTTTGGTTCTATCAGCGTCAGGCAGATCATGCGCCCGCGTATTGATATCATCGCGTTCCGGAGCACGCTTACATTGCCCGAACTGCTGCCGGAAATAACAAAGTGGGGCTACTCTCGCGTGCCGGTTTATACTGACAGTACCGACAAGATTGAGGGCATCCTGTACGTAAAAGACCTGCTGCCGTATCTGGATAAAGGCCCGGAATTTAAATGGCAGGAACTTTTGCGCGAGCCTTTCTTTGTGCCGGACAATAAACGCATCGCCGATCTGTTTGAAGACTTTAAGGACAAGCACGTGCACATGGCCATAGTACTGAACGAGTACGGTGCCACTACCGGCCTGCTTACCCTCGAAGATATTGTAGAAGAGATCGTAGGCGAGATAAACGATGAGTTTGACGAAGACGATGAGATCATCTATACCCAGTTAGATAAAAATACCTTTATATTTGATGCCAAGACATCGCTGCACGACTTTTGTAAAATTACAGAAGTGCCTTTTAATGCTTTTGATGAAGTAAAAGGAGAAAGCGAATCGGTGGCAGGATTGATGCTGGCACTTTTTTCACGCATACCAAAGCCGGGCGAAACTATAGATTATGGCCGGTTCCATTTCACGATAGAATCTGCGGACAGCAAACGCGTAAAACGAGTAAAAATAAATGTCGGAAGTAAAAAGAAGCGTTACCACCAGGTGGACTAACCTGCAATTAGGGCTGTGGGTTGCCCTGGCACTGGCTATAGTTTCCTGCGAAACAGAGTATACCCCAAAACCAAAAGGCTATAACCGCATCGATCTTCCGGCCCAGACCTACCAGCAGCTTAACCCGGAGCATCCCTATAGTTTCGAGTACTCCAGCCACGCCAAGGTTCGCCCCGACTCCTCGATGATCGCGCAGCCGCACTGGATACACATTATTTACCCAACCATGGGCGCCGATGTGCAGCTGACTTACAAGGACCTGCAGGGAAGCGACAAAATACTGAACGAGATGGTGGAAGATGCCCGCAAACTAACCGGCAAGCACCAGATAAAGGCCTACGCTATTGAAGAAACCGAGATCCGGACCCCAACCGGCGACATGGCTTCCGTTTTTGAGCTGGAAGGCGAAGTACCCAGCCAGTTCCAATTCTACGTTACCGACTCTACTAAGCATTTCCTGCGCGGCGCGCTTTACTTCAGAACCGCCACCCAAAACGACTCACTTGCTCCCGTTATCGAGTTCATCAAACGCGACGTAGTGCACATGCTGAACACACTGAAGTGGCAGGACGGGAAGTAGTTGTTGGTTGATTTTCGGAAGGTATAACTACAGACAACTTCTATTTATAGATGAAGAGATTTGGTAGATCATTAATTTTCTTTATTGTGACTATAACTATAGTTTCCTGTGAAGAACTCTACCACGAAAGCAAAAAAATAAATATTGAAGTTATAGAGAAAGTTAAATCTGAAGTAGACAAGAGAATAACAAGTAAGTTTTTCCCACCTTTTGATTACAACAAACCTGATACTAAAAATAATAAACAGCGTTTTAAAGACTTTATCAAAGCTGAACTTACTTCGGATATTAAAGACATTTACTGCTTCGATGACGCTATTGGTATAGATACAGACTATATGTTTTCGTTTACCTGCAGTGCTACAACTTCCGATAAAATCATAGCAATTCATGGCTTAACCATCGATACTTTAAATACTGATAATGGATTTTACTTACAAGATGATTTCAAATGGTGGGATAAGGAACGGATAAGTAAGCTCCAGAAATATAGCTGGACAGATGGAAACCAACACCATAAATACTTTTGGTACGATCACGACAACCTGAAAGCTTACTTCTTTGACTTCGATCTATAGAAGAACCTATATTTTCGGATCCTGCTAATCAATAAATCCCACAAATCCTGATTCAGACAATTTCAGTATCTTTATCTCATTCATAATTCTTAATTCCTAATTCATAATTCACCCCATAGGTTTTGAGCAACTTCTTCCATACCAAGATCGAGTATCTGAAAGGGATTGGGCCGCAGCGCGCCGAGCTGTTGCAGAAGGAGCTAAACATGTATACCTACGGCGACCTGATCCAGCATTACCCGTTCCGGTATTTAGACCGCACTCAGTTTTACCGTGTAGCCGAGCTCGACGAAAGCATGCCCTATGTACAGGTGCGCGGTCGTGTGCGGGGCAAGCAACTGTTAGGCGAAGGCCGCAAGCAACGCCTGGCTGCTACCCTGGTAGACGAAGCCGGCGACGAACTGGAACTGGTATGGTTTAAGGGGGTGAAGTGGATGGAGAAAAGCCTGAAGAACCATACCGACTATATCGTTTTCGGAAAGCCGACCGAGTTTAACGGCAAATTCAGTATGGCGCACCCGGAACTGGAGGAACTAAGCGAAGCCAAACAAACGACCGCTTTCCTGCAGCCGGTTTACAACACAACCGAGAAATTAAAGGCCCACCGCATCGACAGTAAAGTGATCTCGAAATACATCGAAACACTGCTGAAAATTGCGGCTCCTAACATACAGGAAACCCTTTCGCCGGATCTGATCGATCGTTACCGCCTCACAGACAAGCGCAGTGCGCTGGTGAACATTCACTTTCCGGAGTCGGTGGAGAAATACAATGCAGCCAAGTTCAGGCTGAAGTTTGAAGAGCTTTTTTACATACAGTTGCGCCTGTTGCGCCAGAAAGTAGTGCGCCGCGCCGACCTGGCCGGGCAGATATTTACCCAAGTGCCCACCGTAACGGAGTTCTACAAAAACCACATGACCTTCGACCTGACTGGCGCACAGAAGCGGGTTATCAAAGAAATACATAAGGACTTGACCTCAGGGAAGCAGATGAACCGCCTGCTGCAGGGCGATGTAGGCTCGGGCAAAACTATAGTTGCCTTCATCACCATGCTGATAGCCGCCGATAACGGGGCACAATCGGTGCTGATGGCGCCGACCGAGATATTGGCAGAGCAGCACTACACCGGCCTGAAAGAGTTTGCTGACAGGCTGGGCATTAATATTGGCAAACTTACCGGCTCCACCAAAACCAAAGAGCGCAGAACCATACACGAACAGCTCCGCTCCGGCGAAATGAAGATGATCGTAGGTACGCATGCCCTATTGGAAGATGTGGTGCAGTTCCATAACCTGGGCTTGTGTATTGTGGATGAGCAGCACCGCTTTGGTGTAGAGCAGCGCTCCAAACTATGGCGCAAAAATCCGCGCATTATTCCGCACGTGTTGGTAATGACGGCCACTCCTATTCCGCGCACTCTGGCCATGACCTTGTATGGCGACCTGGATGTATCGGTGATTGATGAGATGCCGGCCGGTCGTAAAGAGATCGTAACCGTACATCGTTTTGACAGCCACCGTCTGCGGGTTTTCCAGTTTGTAAGAGACCAGATAAAGCTGGGCCGTCAGGTGTACATCGTGTACCCGCTGATTGAAGAATCGGAGCAGATGGAGAACTATAAAGACCTGATGGATGGCTATGAAAGTGTAAAGCGTGCTTTTCCGGAGTACCAGGTAAGTATGGTGCATGGCAAACTAAAACCTCAGGACAAGGACTATGAAATGCAGCGCTTTGTGCGAAACGAAACGCAGATCATGGTGGCTACAACTGTAATTGAGGTAGGCGTAAACGTGCCAAATGCCTCGGTGATGATCATTGAAAGTGCGGAGCGTTTTGGTTTGTCGCAGTTGCACCAGCTGCGCGGGCGTGTAGGCCGTGGCGCCGAGCAAAGCTACTGTATCCTGATGACGGGCTATAAGCTGAGCAAGGACAGCAAAACCCGCCTGGAAACGATGGTACGCACCAACAATGGTTTCGAGATTGCCGACATAGACCTGAAGCTACGCGGCCCGGGCGACCTGATGGGAACACAACAAAGCGGTGTGCTCGATCTGCTGATCTCGGACCTGGCCAAAGATGCACCAATCCTGCAGGAAGCGCGTGCGGCTGCCCAAACTATACTCCAGCAAGACCCGCAACTCGAACACGCCGAACACCAGAACATCCGCCGGCATATTCAGTCGCTGAGCGCTAATACTGTAAACTGGAGCCGTATCAGCTAACATCCTTTATTCTATAGCTGCCTGTGTGGCCACAAAGCTTTGTACATCCTTTTCCGGGTGGCTGCCAGCTGTTTTGTGTACTGGTAGCTGTGCCGTTGTAGCAGTATGTGGTGTGCTAACTATAGCCTGTGGGGTGCCGTCAGGTGCAGATTTCAGTTCGTCTTCTTTCGTAAGTTTGCTTATCAGTAAAAGTGCTGTAAAGGCTAATATCTTAAGTACAAATTTCATCCCATAGTAAAACTACATACGTGTACCGGGTAGCATTACCGCTTGTTGCAGGCAAATAAGGCATCTGGGTAAAGGCCGTTTTTTAACAGCTGACCGTGTGTTTTTTTGATGCAGACAGACTTGAACACATGAACATATCGTCAGGCTATAGTCGTGCTACAAAACCGGTTTGCGCTGTGTTAAACTATAGCATTCCCTTTTCGGGCGGTCAGCTCAAATTAATGCTTGCCTATTCCTGCTTTATAGTTTAAGTTTGAGAATAGAAATCTTACCTTTTGCCCCGTGAAAAACCTGTTCTTAACTTTTGCCCTTGCCCTTATAGTTGTTGTTTCGTTTGGCCAGTCCCGTAAAAAAGGAAACATCCCCTTCGAGTACCACCCTAACTTAACAGAAGACAGGTATAACCAGCGTATTACCAACAAAACTATACCTACCGGCCCTGAAGAGTTTGTGATACTGAGCCGCAAAGCCAACGGCAGCTACGCAGTCGAAAAGTACATGTCGGGCCTGGACCAGCAATGGAGCACCGCACTGCCACTTACAATTGAGCACACAGTGTATGGATTTTATGCCTCCAGGGATGCAGCTATAGTTGTAGCACACACCAAAACCGGCGCCACGCAGCAACTACACGGGTACTACATAGACCTGGCCAGCGGTGCCCTGAAAGACAAACAACTATTGCAGGAAAGCCCGGTTACCAATCGCGAGCCAGGCATTGCTTTTTCACAGGATGGCTCAAAGCTGCTGGTTTTCCATTACCAGGCCGATGCCAACTATAAGATCAGAAGCATGAGCGGCGCATTGTACGATGCGAAGCTGTCCAAAATTAAAAACACCAACTATAACCTGAACGACCTTCGCGATATACTGTCAGTGGATGTGCAGGTGAGCAATAGCGGCGAGCAGTACCTGAGCCTGATCTCGGACAACATGAACCGCCTGACCGTGCGCCAGTATAACCTGAAAGACCCGAAAGCCAGGGTAATGAGCGTGCTGGTAGGCGGTGTGTTCAACGGCAAAAAAGTTTACATCATGGATTCGCGGTTTAAGCTGATGGCCGATAACCAACTATACGGCGCCGTAATTACCGCCGAAGAGGCAACAGGCCTTTACCATAGTTTAAAAGCTGTAAAATTCGATTTCGAGAACGAAGACATGGTATTTGCCCAGGAGTTCAGGTTTACGGATGAGTTTTTAGCGAAAGTAAATGCCCTGAACAAATCAGACGAGAAAAAGCCTACCCGCTTTGTAGACCTGTACCTGAGCGATCTGTTCAGAACAACTGATAACAAACTGATCGTGCTGGCAGAAAAGAAATACACCATGGGTGGCAAAACATCGCCTTACTTTGCCAAAGAAATGCTGCTGTTTGCCTACGATGAGTACATGAACTCCGACTGGAACTCGGTATTGATGAAAAACCAGCAGGCCCCGGCCGAAGATGCCTTCTCGGGGATATCGTACAGCGCTTACCTGAACGGCAACACCCTGAACCTGCTGACCCTGGAAGAGCTGGACGGAAAATATGACCTGTACCTGCGCCAGATAGACACTAAAACCGGCCAGACAAGCGAGCCCAAAGGCGTACGCCTGAATGTTGCCAATGACAAAGAGCTGGCTTATGTAAAGGATTTCACGGCCTGGTTCTCGGATAAGGATGTAAGTGTGGTAGTGCGCCCTAAAAAGCGTGAAGCCAGCCTTAAACTATATCACATTCAACTGAAATAGCTCTTAAAGTACAGCTGCGCTTTTTTGGCTGGCTTATCAGTTTTGTATTTCAGCTTTTTGGTGAACGATGCCAGCTGCAGGCACATGTGCGAGAACCCGACGTAGTTGACAATGTCCACATACATCTTAAACTCTTTCCGGGAGCCATCCAGCACACCAAGCTTATCTACTTTGTAGGTATTCATGGCCGACCAGGGCATCCAGCGTACGGTTTTCCTGTGGCGCAACATGTAGCGGTTTATAGCCACCTCCAGTTGGTAGCACTTTAATCGTTGTTTCAGCACTTTCTTCAGGTCATCTGTCTGCAAAATGCGCTCCCCGGACAGCAACACATCGCTGCGGTACCATTTTACAAACCACGGCGAATTGATGCGGCGCATAATGATCATATCCACCATGATATTCTCCTGGTAAGCTTTCAGCGCTGCTTCTAATTCATCTTTACACAGGTCTTGCAGGTCGGCATCCATCATCAGCAGCGTATTGTAGCGCACGTACTTCAGGCTGTATTTTATAGCAGCTGTTTTACCAACATTGCAGGGCAGGCGCACCACCTCTACCTCCGGCCAGAAGGCTTCAATGTAATCTGCCGTGCCATCCTCCGACCCATCATCCACGCAAATTATCTGGGTAATATAGTTAGTGGCGACAACTACCTGCAGCACGCGGGCAATGCGCTCGCGCTCGTTATAGCAAGGAATAAGGCAGGTTACGTTCATGGTGTTCCGGCACAGTTAATGTGTTTTTAACCATACGTAAAACAAACTATAGTTTTGCCTTACCCGCCAGTAAAATTTTATTTTAAACTATAGATTGTCCCATTTTTAAAATCACTTAAAAACAAAAAAGGCTTCCTCTTACAGAGAAAGCCTTTCCAAACTATAAATGGTCAGAAATTAATACACGTATTCGTTTGCCTCGATAAGCGCTGCTGCAATACGACGGCGGGCATCTTTTGTATTGAACAGGTCTTTTTTGGTGAAGCGTTTCAGGCCCATGAACAACAGGCGCTGCTCATCTCCTTCAGCCATAGATGCGATAGCTTCCTTACCGGCTATAAACGATGCATCTACTGCGTCATTCACTACCACACGGGCTATGTCAATCTGGTTAGCCGCAGCTTCCTCGCCTCTTGTGCCGATCATTTTCTCCACGCGCAGCAAAGTAGACTCCGCCACATAGGTTTTGATAGCCATATCGGCAATGTTCATGAGTACTTCCTGCTCTTTAGCCAGAGACTGCATGTATTTCTGCACCGCCGTGCCTGCCACTAACAGAATAGCTTTTTTCAGGTTGCGGATTGCTTTGTATTCCGCCGCAAAAATACCGCCTTCTTCTTCCGCTCCGAAATCCGGAATAGACATCAGTTCGCCTTGTACGGCCTGTGCAGGGCCCATCAGGTCAAGCTCCCCATTCATGGCTTTCTTCAGAATCATATCCACGGTAAGCATGCGGTTGATCTCGTTGGTACCTTCAAAGATGCGGTTGATGCGTGAGTCGCGGTACGCGCGGTCCATAGGGTAGTCTGCCGAGAAACCGTAACCACCATAGATCTGTACACCTTCGTCTACCACGTAGTCCAGCACTTCAGAACCTTCTACTTTCAGCATGGCACACTCAACGGCAAACTCGCGGGCAGCTCCCAGCAATGCTTCGTTTTCGTCTTTACCGGCAGCCATCAGCTCCTGCTCCATGCGGTAAATATCCATACCAGCACGGTATTGTGCCGATTCTACAGCAAAAATGCGGATTGCCTGCTCAGCCAGTTTATAACGGATGGCACCGAATTTAGAGATTGGCAGTTTAAACTGGTGACGCTCGTTGGCATACTTCACTGACAGGTCGGCTACTTTTTTAGATGCACCCAGTGTAGCCGCACATAGTTTGATACGGCCAATGTTCAGGATGTTGAAAGCGATCAGGTGACCTTTGCCGATCTCTCCCAGCACGTTCTCTTTCGGTACTTCGCAGTCTGTTAAGAAAACCTGGCGCGTAGACGAGCCTTTGATACCCATCTTATGCTCTTCGTTACCAAGGCTCAGGCCCGGATAATCTTTCTCCACTATAAAGCCAGTGAACTTATCGCCATCCACCTGCGCAAAAACGATGAACACGTCTGCAAAACCTGCGTTTGTGATCCACATCTTCTGGCCGTTCAGGATGTAGTGCGTACCTGCTTCGTTCAGAACTGCTTTAGTTTTAGCCGCCAGCGCATCCGAACCAGAGCCCGGCTCCGTTAAGCAGTAAGACGACATCCACTCGCCGCTTACCAGCTTCGGAATGTACTTCTGCTTCTGCTCCTCAGTACCAAAGTATAAAATTGGTAGTGTTCCGATACCGGTGTGTGCCGCAAAAGCAACCGGGAACGAATGGCCACCACCTACTGATTCTGTAACCAGCAGCGACGTGTTGAAGTCCATGTTCAAGCCGCCATACTGCTCTGGTATAGATACCGCGAACAGACCAAGCTCACCTGCTTTTTTCATCAGGTTTTCCATCAGGCCTTCTTCGTGGTTATCCAGTCTGTCCAGCAGCGGGTAAACTTCTTCCTGCACAAAGTCCAGGCAGGTCTGGGCCATCATGCGTTGCTCTTCATTAAAATCTTCGGGCGTAAACACGTCCTGCGGATTCGTTTCCTTTATCAGGAACTCACCACCTTTAAGTATTGCGGTTTTATTCTGAGTTTCCATGGATAGTATATTTTAAGATGTTAGATACTGTTTTAGTTAGTTTACTTCAGTAGCTCGTAGATACCGGCTACCCCCTGGCCACCACCAACACAGGCGGTTACCATGCCGTACTTCTTGCCTAAGCGGCGAAGCTCGTGGAACTGCTGGATACTCAGCTTTGCACCAGAGCAACCCAGCGGGTGACCAAGCGAAATAGCGCCGCCGCTCACGTTCAGTTTAGCAGGGTCAAAATCCAGGTGGCGCATTACGGCTATAGACTGGGCTGCAAAGGCTTCGTTCATCTCGATCAGGTCGATATCGTTCAGTGTCATGCCAGCCATTTTCAGGGCTTTCGGAACAGCTGCTATCGGGCCCATACCCATAATGCGTGGATCAACACCACCAGTAGCGTAGCTTACCAGTCGGGCAATTGGCTCCAGGTTTAGTTCTTTTACCATGCGCTCGCTCATAACTATAACGAAGGCAGCACCGTCCGAAGTCTGAGAAGAGTTACCGGCTGTTACCGTACCACCTGCTGCGAACACCGGCTTTAAGCGAGCTAAAGCTTCCATAGAGGTATCAGCACGCGGGCCTTCATCCGTATCCACTACATAGCTGCGGGTTTTCTTTTTGCCGTTCTCATCCAGGTAAGTTTCTTCCACCGTAATCGGCACGATCTGCTCTTTAAAGTAACCGTTCTTGATCGCGTTGATCGCTTTCTGGTGAGAGTGATAAGCAAACTCATCCTGGTCTTCACGTGAAACCTTATAGTCTGCAGCCACAGCTTCGGCCGTTAAGCCCATGCTCAGATACCAGTCCGGGTTCTTGCTTGCAATTTTATAGTTCGGCACCGTTTTCCATCCAGCTGTTGGCACCAGCGACATAGATTCTGTACCACCTGCCACGATACAATCAGCCATGCCAGCCGAAATACGGTTGGCAGCGATAGCTATAGTTTCCAGGCCAGATCCGCAGTAGCGGTTTACCGTCATACCGCTCACCGACATTGGCAACGACAGCAACGAGATCATACGGCCGATCTGTAAGCCCTGCTCTGCTTCCGGCACGGCATTACCAACTATAAGGTCGTCTACACGCTCCGGGTCTAAGGCTGGCACAGAAGCCATTAGGTGTTTGATGACATCAGCGGCCAGGTCATCAGGTCTGGTGAACCGAAATCCGCCACGCCCCGCTTTACCCACGGCGCTACGAAATCCGGCTACGATATATGCATTGTTCATATTTTCTAATTGCTAAATTGTTAAATGGCTGATTGTTGATTCCTCTTATCATAGAGTCTAATCATTATTCATTACCCATTATTCATTAGACATTAATTTCTCAGCGGCTTGCCTGTGGTCAGGATACTCTGGATACGCTCTAATGTTTTGCGCTCCCCTGTCAGGGACAGGAAGGCCTCACGCTCCAGGTCAAGCAGGTACTGCTCGCTTACTTCAGTTGGGGCAGACAGATCACCGCCGCACATTACATAAGCCAGTTTCTGAGAGATCTTCAGGTCGTGCTCCGACATGTAGCGGCCGGTAAACATAGCATTGGCACCTGTCAGGAACATACCTAAAGCGCCTTTGCCCTGCACCTTAATGTTGGTGCGCTGTACTGGCTTAGTGTAACCAGCATCTGCCATAAGTATTGCCTGCGCTTTGGCATCAGCTATCAAACGGTTGCTGTTTATAGTGATGCCATCAGATTTGCGCATAAAACCTAAGTCAACCGCTTCTTTCGCTGACGTAGATACTTTCGCCATACCGATGTTCAGGAACACATTTTTCAGGTCGTTGTACTCTATATCGCCGTCGGCATACATATCGGCAGCGCGAAGCGTCATTTCTTTTGTACCGCCACCGCCTGGTATCAGACCAACACCAAACTCTACCAAGCCCATGTAGGTTTCAGCAGCAGCCTGTATGTGATCGACGTGCAGGTTAAGCTCGCAGCCACCGCCTAAAGTTAAACCGTGTGGTGCACCTACTACAGGTATAGCCGAATAGCGCATGCGCATCATGGTGTTCTGGAACTGGCGGATGATCATATTCAGCTCATCATAATCCTGATCCAGGGCATACATATAGATAAGGCCCACGTTGGCACCAGCAGAGAAATTAGCTCCCTGATTACCCACTACCATTCCACGGAAATCTTTCTCGGCTAAATCTATACCTTTGTTCAGCGCCATGATCACGTCGCCGCCCATGGTGTTCATCTTGGTATGGAACTCTACGTTCAGGATGCCATCGCCTAAGTCAGTGATAGTTGCGCCTGTGTTTTTCCAGATCACGTTATTGCCGCGCAGGTTCTCCAGAATAATAAAGTTCTCGGCACCCGGTATGGCTTTGTATGCTTTGCTGTTGATGTCGTAGTAGCGGCGCGTGCCGTTCTCTACAATGTAAAAAGACTCTTTGCCGCTGTTCAGCATTTCTTCTACCCAGGCAGCAGGCTTGTAACCGGCTTCGGTCATGCGCTGCACGCCTTCTCGGGCTCCAATGGCATCCCAGTACTCAAACGGACCAAGCTCCCAGCCAAAGCCGGCACGCATGGCATCGTCTATTCTGTAAAGCTCATCAGAGATCTCTGGAATGCGGTTACTCACGTACTGGAACAAACCATAAAGCGATTCATTAAAGAACTGAGCTGCTTTGTCATTCTGCTGAGAGAACATTTTCACACGCTTCTTCAGATCTTCGATCGGCTTAAGAACTTCCAAGCTCTGGAACTTAGCGCGTTGCTTTGGTCCGTACTCCAGTGTATTTAAATCCAGCGTCAGGATCTCGGTTTTGCCTTTCGCGTCCTTTGTTTTCTTGTAGAAACCCTGGCCGGTTTTGTCGCCCAGCCATTTGTTCTCCACCATCTTTTGCAGGTAGCCCGGCAACTGGAACAACTCACGCGACTCATCTTTCTCGCCTGTCTGGTAAAGTCCGTTTGCTACGTTAGCCAATGTATCCAGACCAACCACATCCAGGGTTCTGAAAGTAGCTGATTTCGGACGGCCGATGATCGGGCCGGAAATTCTGTCAACTTCATCTACATTCAGACCCAGCTTGTTCATTACCTGCAGGCCCTGCATAATGGCATAGATACCCACACGGTTCGCTATAAAGGCTGGTGTATCTTTAGCCAATACAGTTGTCTTACCTAAGTATAGATCACCGTAGTGCATCAGGAAATCAACTATAGCCGGATCGGTTTCAGGCGTCGGGATGATCTCGAGAAGCTTTAAATAGCGTGGTGGGTTAAAGAAGTGCGTTCCGCAGAAGTGTTTTTTAAAGTCATCAGAGCGACCATCCAGCATCATGTGGATCGGAATGCCCGATGTGTTGGACGTAATGAGTGTGCCCGGCTTGCGATGCTGCTCTACCTGGTCATACACAATCTTCTTGATCTTCAGGTTCTCCACTACTACCTCAATGGTCCAGTCAGCGGTAGCGATATCCTTCATGTTGTCCTCGAAGTTACCTGTCTGTATCAGGCGTGCATCTGCCTTGCGGTAGATCGGCGACGGGTTAGAAGCCAGTGCTGCCTGTAGCGAGCTGTTTACAATGCGGTTACGAACGGCTTTGTTTTCCAGCGTCAGGCCTTTTTTCTCTTCGTCGGGCGTCAGCTCCTTCGGTACGATGTCGAGCAGCAGCACCTGCACCCCGATGTTGGCAAAATGGCAGGCAATACGCGAGCCCATTACACCGGAACCAAGTACGGCTACTTTCTTAATTATCCTCTTCATAGAATAGCTATAGTTGTCTATGGTTAAAATATCTCTTTATTCTCGATCATAGTTTGTATGCGGCCACACACTCTGAAAAATGCATCCAGTTCTTCTTGTGCTATAGTTTCGTAAACCTTGTGGTTAAAGCGCAGCACGGTCTTTCTCGAAATCTCCTTTTTCTCCAGTCCCTTTTTGGTCAGGAAAATGCGCACCAAACGTTTATCACTGGGGTCCGAAACTTTAAAGATCAGCTTCTTTTCCTCCATGCTTTTCAGGATGCGGGTAAGGCTGCGGGCCTCCAGACCCAGCAAAGGAGCAATCTTGGTAGCAGGCGTACCTGCCTCCTGGTCTATGTTCAACAACACAAACCCTATAGATGTTGTAATGTCGTTTTTGGCGGCCTCGGTGTTGTACATGCGCGAAATGGCATGCCAACATACTTTCACATTATAATCTACTGTCTCTTCTGGCTTCATAAACACATTGGTATATACCAAATATAAAAAATAAATGTTATGCAAGCATACTATTTCAGAAAATTTATTCGGCATGCATAAAATTATAGTACGACAGATGCGATTTACAGATACTATAGTTTGTGCTATAGTTGGTATAAATAAAAAGCCCTTCCTGTGTGGGAAGGGCTTAGGTGTGTACAAAACAATTTTGTTTAGTATAAAGAATTGAACCTATGCAGTTACGGGAGGGGATATGGGGGTATGAACCTAACTTCTTTCTCAGTACTAAAGTAGTGACTTTCATTAACACTCATTTTATTCTTATCAATAAACTTGAATAGCTTATAAACTGCCAAAGCGCCCTTGTCATCTAAATCACCTCTTAACTTGACTTCACCATCAGATAATTTAATATGTATTGAGTGATCAGCAGCATCTTGCGCTTCGGTGAGGCTGGCTTTAAGAGTATTAAAATCCAGAGAGTCTAGAAATGTATATACCTGAGCCATGCCTATAGAATCAATTTCTCCTTTATAGTTTTCTCTCATAGCTTCATCATAATCATCTCTTAACCTATAATAAAAAGTACCATCAGATAGAATTTCTAAATCTTTAGTATTCCATTTAGGACATGGACACCACATTGATAGAGTAATCTTTTCAAATTCTATCTCTTCAGCTTTCACCGGCTCAGAATTCTCAGCAACTATAGTTTCAGTCTGCTTCTGCTCTTTACAGGCAAAACAAACTATAGCTAAAACTATAACCAGGTATCTGCGCATGGCAATTATAGATTGGTTCACAAAAAAATCATCCTGAAAAGCCTGGGTTTGGAGCAGGTGCTTCACCTACCTTTAACCAGGATCCTTTCAGGATGACATTACTGGTAATAAACTATAGCTTTAGCAACAAGAGCAGCACAAACTATAGTCTATAGTTTAAAACATACTGTCGATCTCTTTCTTATAGTTGGCGCTGATGTTTTTGCGCTTCACTTTCAGGGTTGGAGTCAGCTCGCCGGTTTCTACAGTCCACATGTTCGGGATGAGCGTGAACTTTTTGATGGTTTCGTACTGCGCCAGTCCCTGGTTTGCCTTGTTGATCTCGCGTTGGAACTTATCCAGTATTTCCGGCTTGGTAATCATATCGGCATCAGAGGTATAAGGAATTCCTTTATGCTGGCAATAGTCCTGTAAGCCCATAAACGATGGAACTATAAGCGCTGCCGCATACTTCTGCCCTTCACCCACGATCATCGCCTGCTCTATCACCACAGACTCTTTCAGCTTGTTCTCGATTGGCTGCGGTGCCACGTACTTACCGCCAGATGTTTTAAAGATCTCTTTTTTGCGGTCCGTAATTTTCAGGTACTTGCCCTGCACCATCTCCCCGATGTCACCGGTATGGAACCAGCCATCGCTGTCTATCACATCGGCAGTCAGGTCGTCGCGCTTGTAGTAGCCTTTCATCACGTGTGGTCCGCGGGTCAGGATCTCGCCATCTTCTTCGGCAATTTTAACTTCCACACCATCTATAGGCAAGCCCACCGTTCCGATCATGTTATTTTCCGGCTCAAAGCGGTTAACCGTTATTACCGGCGATGTTTCCGTCAGGCCATATCCTTCCATAACGCGGATGTTAGCCGACCAGAACACACGTGCCAGGCGTGGCTGCAGCGCCGCACCACCCGAAACGATGGCAATTACGTTACCGCCCAGCGCCTCGCGCCACTTACTGAAAATAAGTTTATTGGCCAGTGCCAGCTGCTGGTTATACCACCATCCCTGGTCCTCCTGTGTATCGTACTTAAGGCCCAGTTCCAGTGCCCAGAAAAACAGCTTGCGCTTCACGCCGGTCAGTTCCATGCCTTTGGCTACAATCTTGTCATATACTTTCTCGAGCAGGCGTGGCACCGTAGTAAATACATGCGGCTGTACCTCTTTCAGGTTCTCAGCTACCTTTTCAATGCTTTCGGCATAGTAAATAGAGGTACCCATGCGCATGTACAGATACAGCAGCATACGCTCAAAAATATGGCAAAGCGGCAGGAAGCTGAGTGCGCGGTGCGTATTGTTTACCGGCACGTACGGCACAGTGCCCTGCACGTTGCTGATCAGGTTATTGTGCGTCAGCATTACGCCTTTCGGGTTGCCCGTGGTGCCCGATGTATAGATAATGGTCAGGGTATCGTCTGGTGTTACAGCGGCGCGCAGCTCGTTCAGCTTTTCAGTTTCCCCGGACTGCTTGCCCAGTTCCACTATCTCGCTCCAGTGTTTGCCACCGTGCACTTCATCAAATGTAAAGATCTCTTTTATGCCTTCCAGCCCTTCAGTAGCGGCCACTACCTTGTTGTATAGTTCGCTGTCGGCAACAAATATGGCTTTTACTTCGGCATCGTTGAAAATATAGCGGTAGTCCTCCACGGTAATGGTAGGGTACATGGGCACACTAATAGCCCCTATCTGCTGAATACCAAAGTCGGCAAATACCCATTCAGGACGGTTGAAAGAGATGATCGCTACCTTGTCGTTTTTACCGATCCCTAACTTAAGAAGGCCTAAGCTCACAAGGTTCGCCATATTCTGCACATCCTGGGTGCTGTATTTTACCCATTGGCCATTTACTTTAGAGGCAAGGCAGTCAGGCTTCGGATAGCTCTCCAGCTGATGAGACAGCAGGTCAATAGTACGGGTAATACTCATGCTCGTGTTTGTGGTTTGGTGGTTGTTGCCTGCTACATCAGGAGCAGGGTAAGCCTGAGAGTCGGGCTTTCGTTAGTGCATTTTAATTATTTTTTTTTATTTCTGCCACTTTCCGGCACACAAATATTTATTTAGGTTTATATTAGAGTGCTATAGGCCGGGCAGGTTGATCGCAGCAGCCTGCCCGGCCTATAGAGTGCTACAAACAGCCCGACATTTATGAACCTGTCTATTTTTTTTGAGCCGCTGAACGAAGACATTTTTGCGGCCATGAACAAGCCCCGCACCCTGGGCGCATATATCAGCCGCTTTGTAAGCAAGTTCCCGGATTGGCGCGCTGCCGATATTGCCATTTTTGGCGTAAACGAACACCGCGGCAGCGGCAGCACCGAAAACCCCGAACCAGCTATGGCCCCGGCCCGCGCGGTGCGCCAGAAACTATACACGCTCAACAAAGGTACCGGCAGCTGCAAAGTAGTGGACATGGGCAACCTGCGCCCCGGCATTACGCTGGATGATACTTACCTGCGCATAAAAGAGATCGTGGAAGTACTGATCTCGCATAACACCATACCGGTTATCATAGGCGGCTCGCACGATCTGGAGTACGGCCAGTACATGGGCTACGAGCACCTGGAACGTGTAGTGAACATGGTAACCATAGACAGCAGCGTAGACATGACCGAAGACACCGACGCAACGGCCAATAAAAAGCAGCTGCGCCAGATACTGATGCACGAACCTAACTACCTGTTCAGCCTGGGACAGATCGGTTACCAGTCGTACCTTGTGGAGCCGGAAGTGATGGCTACGCTGGAGAAGATGCATTTTGAAGCGTACCGCGTTGGGGAAGTACACCGCAATGTGCAGGAAATGGAACCGGTGGTGCGCCTGGCAGATCTTTTAACGATAGATATCTCGGCCATCCGCCACCAGGATGCACCGGGCTACGAACCAGCCAACCCGTTTGGCCTTACCGGCGAAGAAGCCTGCCAGCTGTGCTGGTATGCCGGCCTGAACGATAACCTGACATCACTGGGCATTTACGAATACAACCCCGCCCTCGACGACCGCCAGTTAACAGCTGCAACTATAGCTACCATGATCTGGTATTTTATCGAAGGCTTTTATCACCGTAAAAATGAGATCAGCTTTAGTAGCGGCCAGTTTACCAAATATGCAGTGGCCTTTAACGAGGAACCCGACCGCATGGTATTCTATAAAAGCAAGCAATCCGAGAAATGGTGGCTGGAAGTAGAATCGCTGACGGAAGGCAAAAGCCCGCACATTGTGCCCTGCAGCTACGAAGACTACCTGCAGGCAACCAACGGCGAGGTACCTAACCGCTGGATTCTGACACAGGCACGGATAGGGTAATTTTACAGATTTGGAGATGTGAAGATTTGGAGATTTGAAAATTATACTGAACATAAACTATAGTTGTAAAGCTGAATTGGGGTTAAGTGGATCAGATTACCGAATTTTATAAACTGAAGTCATCTTTACATCTCCAAATTTCCCAATCTTCAAATCAACGAAAATGACTTTACCAGAATATACTTTACAGCAACTTGCGCTGCGCAACGGGCAGGACCGGGACGATATCTGGGTGGCATATAAAGGTGTGATCTATGATGTGCAGAAGTCGCGGCTGTGGCGCGCGGGCAAGCACTACGAGCACTGGGCCGGGCAGGACCTGACCGAAGAACTGAAAGATGCCCCGCATACTGCGTATGTTTTTGATAAATTTGAGGCGATCGGGCTGGTAAAAAACTCTGTTTACCGGACAACCGATGCCGGCCCGGATAACTATAAACTATAAACCGGGTTAATACAGTGTATAAAGAAATAAACTATGGTTCTTATTGCAGATAGCGGTTCTACCAAAACAGACTGGAATATCCTGACGGCTACGAATGTGTTAGAGCATGTGCAGACAATTGGCTTTAACCCTATGTACCAGGATGCAGAAGAGATATACAGCGAGCTGGAAAAAACTTTGTTGCCGCAGCTAACCCATAAAGCACCGGCGGCCATTTACTTTTACGGTGCCGGCTGCAGTTCGCCGGAGCGTAACAAACGGGTATCGGATGCATTGCAGCGCTTGTTCCCGGAAAGTGAAGTGCACATAGACCACGACCTGCTGAGTGCTGCACGCGCCGCCTGTGGCCATAACCCGGGCATTGCCTGCATACTGGGCACCGGTTCCAACAGCTGCCTCTACGATGGCTCTAAAATAACAGACAATGTACCCTCGCTGGGCTTTTTGCTGGGCGATGAAGGAAGCGGTGCCTACATGGGCAAGCTTTTACTAAGAGCATACTTTTACCGTGAGCTTCCCGATGAACTGGCACAATCGTTAAAAAACACCTATCATCTTTCCAAAGACACGTTTCTGGACACGTTGTACGGCGCCGATGTGCCCAGCCGCTACATTGCCACCTTTGCCAGGTTTATGCACGACAAGCGCAAGCATCCGGTTATAAAAGAGATGATCTACGAGAACTTTGAGCTGTTTTTTGAACGCCATGTGCTCAAGTATAAAGACCATACCAAGCTGCCGGTTAACTTTGTAGGCTCTATAGCTTACTATTTTGCCGACATCCTGAAATCAGCAGCCAGGAAGTATGGCTTGCACGTAGGCACGATCATACAAAGCCCCAGCGAAGGCCTGATCAGTTACCATCAGCAACTGCTGCAAAAGTCCGGCACAGCCAGCAATGCGTAAACTATAGCTCCGGCGTCCATTCTTAATTCCTAATCCATCATTCATACTTAACTATAGTGTCTACTACCGAATCCGCATCTAACTACGACGGCCTGGAGCAAATGCCCGTGCGGCAGCTGCTGGAAAGCATAAACCAGGAAGATAAAACTGTACCACTGGCCGTAGAGAAAGCCATACCACAGTTAGAGCAACTGGTTAATGCCACCATAGAGCGCTTGCAGCAGGGCGGACGGCTGTTTTATATTGGTGCCGGTACCAGTGGCCGCTTGGGCGTGGTAGATGCCTCGGAGTGCCCGCCAACCTACGGTGTACCGCACGGCATGGTAATAGGTCTGATAGCAGGCGGCGATACAGCCATACGTAAGGCAGTAGAGTTTGCTGAGGACGACGAAGAGCAGGCCTGGAAAGATCTGCAGGCGCATGACATTAACGAGAAGGATATTGTAGTTGGAATAGCTGCATCGGGCAGAACACCTTACGTGATAGGTGGCCTTAAAACCTGCCGTGCGCACGGCATAGCCACGGGCTGTATCGTCTGCAACGCCAATAGCGCCGTAGCTGCCGCCGCCGACTACCCGGTAGAGATCATTACCGGGCCGGAGTTTGTAACCGGTAGTACCCGCATGAAAGCCGGCACCGCTCAAAAGCTTGCGCTTAACATGCTCACCACCTCCACCATGATCCGGCTGGGCCGCGTGAAAGGCAACAAGATGGTGGACATGCAGCTTTCGAACCTGAAATTAGTGGACCGTGGCACCCGCATGCTGATGGAAGAACTGCAGTTGCCCCGTCCGGAAGCCGAAGCTCTGTTGCAGAAGCACGGCGGCGTACGCGCAGCAATTGAAGCCTACAGAAAAGAGCAACAGGGTTAACCTATAGTTACTCCGATGCCAGCGCTGTTTCGGCAACTATAAATCCGTCTGTCAGTACTTTGGCGGCCTCTTTGCTTGGCACCACATAGTTTTTTACAGACCAGTTACTGGCCAGCATAAACCGGTTATCCTGCAAACTATAAAGTACCTTTTTACGATAGTCGATCAGGGGCTCCAGGCCAAGGCTGGCACGCAGGGTGTTTACTTTATCTTCTTCGCGGGTACTTAAGCGTTCTACCAAGTATTTATCCAACAGTTTCAGTTTTTTTGGTCCTTCGCAGTCTTTTGGGTTGGTGCAGGCTACTTTTACCAGCGCTATTGTTTTGTATTTGCGGTTACCGGCCTGTGCCTCCATTAGGTAGGCAGCCGCCTGGGGTGTGAGGTTGCCCTGCTGCACGGCCTCCTGCAGCAACGGCGTAAAATCGAAGCCTTTTTTGGCAGTGGTCTGTCGCTCTATAACAATACTGAAGCGAGGCAGTTGCTCCATGGCAGCTCCTGCTCCTATCAGTTTCTCGCCGGGGAAGCCATGCCTGGCTATAGTTCGCAGGAGCATATCTACGTTTTCATCCTCAATTTTGCGCAGTGTATCCGCGTATACGCGCAGGCCGCCTTCGGCAAACCGGTATTTCCTGTCGCGGTAGTACAGTTCGTCTAATTCAGCTCTTACCTCCTGGTTGGTGCGGCGCTTGTACTTCCGGTGATACTTCGGGTATTTTTTCTCAAATTTTCGCCAGTCCTTTGTTTCATACAGCGGCTCAAACACTTTCTGCTTCTGTACAAAAGCCAGGTCCACGCCTTTCAGGGCAAGCTGTTTCAGGTAATCGAAGGTCTGCTTTTTATCTTCGGAGAGGGTGGCACACACAGCGGCGTTATAGTAGTCGCGGGCGAAGGGCTCCGGCACGGCAGCAAAAGCAGTCTTGTATTTCTCGAGTGCTGCGGCATAGTCTTTATTGATGATCAGTAACTCGGCTTCGTGCACCAGCGGGTGATAGGCTTTGATGTAATCGGTATCGGTTGCCAGTACCGGGCGTACCAGCAGCAACACAAATACCAAAAGCAGGGAGCGGAAGCAGGTATAATTTAACGACATACTACGTTAGGGTAAAAAGCAGGCAATCCAAAGCCGCATCACTAAAACAAAAAATATCCGATATAACTTTACTCCGGAGCTATAACTATAGTTTAGGCCAATAGTATATCCGAAAAACAGCAGGCGGTACTTTATACTCCTACAGTCCGGCTTGTGTTATTATTTTTAACGACAGAAAGTAACATTTATGCATAACATAGAGCCTTTTTACAATTGGCTGGAGCTTTATTCGGCTTCAGAAGACCCAAGATCCCCGCTGTTTGGCGCCGAAAACAGCCTGTCGGAGTATACGAATACCATCTATGGTTATTACATACACCCGCAATGGGACGACATCGAGTCTGAAACGCTGTTCCTGAAGATTCTTTTTGCAGATTATGAGCTCGGGTTTGCCGTTATCGAGTTTATAGGCGAGTGGAACGACGCGCTGCACAACGACATCATGAAACTGAAACGCAACATCATCGACCCGATGGTGAAAGAAGGCATCACGCATTTTATTCTTATCGGCGAGAACATCTTTAACTTCCACGGCTCTGATGACTCCTATTACGAAGAATGGTTTGAGGATGTGGAAGATGGCTGGATCGTGGCCATCGGTTTCCAAGATTTTGTGCTGAGCGAGATGAAGAACTATAACCTGGACTATTACCTGAACTATGGCGGCAACCTGGAGATGGTAAACTGGCGCACCATGCCCCCTAAAAGGCTGTACGCGCTCATCCAGAACCTGATGCAGCGCCGGCTGGGTGCTTAAACTATAAGGGGCAGCCACCTTACCGGTGCCGCCCCTTATAGTTTTATTGTAGTAGTGCAACTACATCACTTCTGTAGTATCTGCTGTGTCTTCGGCAGCATCTTCCATATTGTCGGCTGCATCTTCAGCATTATCTTCCATTTGTTCTGCATTTTCTTCGGCGCGGTTCTCAGCAGGCGAGTCGCATGATGCAAATGCAAATGTAAACAGGCCTGCGGCCACTAGCATAAAAATCGACTTTTTCATATTGTGTCTGTTTTGGTTTAACGCATTTTGTTAGCCGGAGCAGCCCATCGCAAAGCTTTATGCTACTTTCAGCTATTATGCCACCGAATACGCGAACAAATCTATATAGTTGTATAAAAGCAAAAAAGGCACCTGAAATCAGGTGCCTTTCTCTTCTCCGGCCATACGCCGGGCGGTTACTGTTGCTGATTACAGAGTAGCAGCAGCTGAATCAACTGGAGTAGCAGTTGTGTCAACTTCTACAGCAGTAGTGTCTTCAACTACAGTCTCTTCTACAGTTGTCTCAGTAGTTTCAACTTCAGTAGCTGTTTCTTCTGCATTGTTGCAAGATGCGAAAGCGAACAGACCAGCAACGAATAATAAACCGAATACTTTTTTCATGATGTTTTGTTGTTTTTTTGAAAACGAGTTACAAATATATAACTATATTTTAATGCCGTAATGTTTTCGCGAATATTTTTTTATTTCTTCTTAAACAACACCTTTATCGGCACACCTTCAAACCCGAAATGTTCCCTGATTCTGTTTTCCAGGTAACGGGTGTACGCTTCTTTTATATACTGCGGCAGGTTGCAGAAAAAAGCAAACGTAGGGTTATGGGTAGGCAGCTGTGTTACGTACTTTATTTTAATGAACTTCCCTTTTACCGATGGCGGCGGGTAACGCTCTATATCCGGCAACAGGGCATCGTTCAGCTTTGAGGTAGGTATTTTCTGTGTCTTGTTCTCGTACACCTGCATGGCCACCTCTATGGCTTTGTGTATACGCTGCTTGGTAAGCACTGATGTAAAGACAACCGGAACATACTTGATAGGCGCGATCTTGTCCAGTATCTCTTCTTCAAACTCTTTAGAACTGTTGGTATTCTTCTCTACCATGTCCCATTTGTTCACCAGTATTACAATGCCTTTGCGGTTCTTTTCGGCCAGGGTAATAATGTTCACGTCCTGGGCTTCAATGCCGCGGGTAGCATCCAGCATCACAATACACACATCGGAGTCCTCCAGGGCACGCACAGAGCGCATCACCGAATAGAACTCGATATCTTCGTTCACCTTGCTTTTGCGGCGCAGACCAGCGGTATCAACTATAATAAACTCTTTCCCGAACGCTTTGTAGTGCGAGTGAATGGCATCGCGGGTAGTTCCGGCAATATCCGTCACAATATTTCGCTCCACACCCAGCAGCAGGTTCACAAACGATGATTTACCTACGTTCGGGCGACCAAGCACCGCGATTTTCGGGATACCAGCTTCCGGGTCTTCAATGCCCTTGTCTTTAAAATGTTTTACCACTTCATCCAGCAGGTCGCCGGTTCCGGAGCCGCTCTGCGAAGAGATCGGATAAATCTCATCGGCAATACCCAGGCCATAGAACTCACCAACCTGGTGCGCGCGGGCGTTGGTATCAGCTTTGTTTGCTACTAAAAAAATGGGTTTATCTGAGCGGCGCAGTACATGGGCAAACTCTTCATCCAGGCCTGTAAGGCCGGCATCCACATCCACCATAAACAGGATCACGTCGGCTTCTTTAATGGCCAGTTCTACCTGCTTGTTTATTTCGCCTTCAAAAATATCGTCGGAGCCGTGCACGTAACCGCCTGTATCAATAACGGTAAAAAAGTGACCGCACCACTCGCCGTGGCCGTAGCTTCTGTCGCGGGTTACGCCGCTTTCGTTGTCCATAATAGCCTGTCTGCGTCCGACAAGCCTATTAAATAAAGTAGACTTACCCACGTTCGGGCGGCCTACAATGGCAATAATGTTTGTTGACATTATTAAAATATAAAATAGTTAAAGTGCCCCCGGAGCACCTTGCCCCGAAGCTTTAATACATGCGCCTACTTACTCGCTGTAACCAAATCGCCTTAACAGCTTTTGGTCTGTTCGCCAGTTTTCGTTCACGCGCACATACAAATCAAGAAATATCTTTTTCTGGAAGAACTCTTCCATATCAATGCGGGCCTGCATGCCCACTTTTTTTAGTGCCTCGCCCTTGTTGCCGATGACAATACCCTTCTGGCTTTTGCGCTCTACACTTATTTCGGCTCTTATCCGGATGATCTCTTCTTCCTCTTTAAACTCCTCTACCACAACTTCGCAGCTGTAAGGGATCTCTTTCTTATAGTTCAGGAAAATCTTTTCACGGATGATCTCCGACACAAAGAAACGCTCCGGCTTGTCAGTCAGTTCATCTTTCGGGTAAAAGGCCGGATGTTCGGGCAGATAATGAAGCAACCGCTGGAACAACTGGTCTAAGCCAAATTTGTGCAGCGCTGAGATCGGATGGATTTCAGTAGGGTTCATCTTCTCCTGCCAGTAAGCCACTTTCTCCTTCACTTCCTCTTCTGTAGCCTGGTCAATTTTGTTGATCAGCAGCAGAATAGGCACCTGTGCATGCTGTAATCTTTTGATCACGTCATCCTCGTTGTGCTTCTCGTAAATGTCTGTCACGAAAAGGATAACATCAGCATCTTCCAGTGAAGTACGCACAAAGCTCATCATCGACTCGTGCAGGGCATACTGTGGTTTTATAATACCAGGCGTATCTGAATACACGATCTGGAAATCGTCGCCATTCAAAATACCCATGATCCGGTGCCGCGTTGTCTGCGCTTTAGAGGTAATGATGGAAAGCTTTTCGCCCACCAATGCATTCATTAGCGTAGATTTGCCAACGTTTGGTTTCCCGACTATACTTACAAAACCTGCCTTATGCGGAGTTTCTGTCATGCTCTGAAATTTAAGGATGCAAAATTACTTCTTTTTTACGAGACGGCCTGTCTTTCGCTGAATTTATTGATTTATAGTTGTATAGTAAGGGAGAGGGGATAGCTTGCAGCTTTCTTGCTGCTATAGTTCTATAGTTTCTGAAGTGTCATGTCGAGCACAGTCAAGACATCTTATGTGTTCTATAGTTCATTCCTCTCTTTTGTCATTTCGAACGTAGTGAGAAATCTATCTCAAACTATAGTTGATGCTGAAATGCTATAGTTCTATAGTCTGCTTTGCCTACTGCTGGAACCAAGCCGTTGTTTTATAGTTGCTTCTAATCCTGAGAGCTCTACTTACCTACTGTTTTATAGTTTACTTGGCTCCCTCCCAGGCCGGGAGGCCCCGTCTTCGGGCATCGCGCGGTGTACATTTCCTTTGCTCGTACCTCGCAATGGCTGCGCCACCGGAAATCTACAAGGCGCTCAACCCAAAGACTGTAATCTTTCGATAGCTAAACTATAGTTTACTGGCACAGCTATAGTTCTGTAGCTTTCCTCGTGGCTATAATTCCTTGGGGCAGGCTGCGCCTGCCTACTATTGGTCTGTAACTATAAATCTAAAAATTCAAACTATAGTAGTGGCATAGCTCCCCTCCTTGGCTAAGGAGGGGTAGGGGTGGTTGGACCAACCGTAACTATGAAACTATAGCAGTTCTAACTATAGCCTAAACAGAAATCCTATCAATCAACCTAATCCCTCTAATCATTGGCCCGGACAAAAAAAGCCTGCTCTATGGGAGCAGGCTTTTGTGTATAGCTAAGGTTTATACCTTATTTCTTCTTTTTAGCTGGCGTTTTGCTGATCTCGTTCATAGCAGCTTTTGCCTGCTCATTGTTCGGATCTAACTTCAGTACTTCTTTGTAATGTTTCTCTGCCAGTTCTCTGTTTGGCTGCGTTACATAGTAGTAGTAGCCCAGGTAATTGTTTGCATCAATCAGAGCTGCTTTGTACTTATCGGGCTCAGCGCTGGCCAGTTTAATGAACTCCTCAAAGTGTGGCTTCGCTAAACCTTTAGAGCTTTCAAGGTCCATGTTGGCATTGGCAAGTGCTCTCCAGTAGTGGCCATACGCGTAGGTAGGGTTACTGGTAGTTACGTTTGCATACGTTTCATCTGCTTTCTTGAAGAACTCATTTGCCTTGGCAGCATTTCCTGCATTGGCAGCTTCGGCACCAGCCTGCATGTAAATGTTACCAACATAGTAGAAGTCAGCGTTAGATGGCTCTGTTCTCTCGCGCTTCTTGTCGTACACGGCTACAGCTTTGTCGTACTGCCCTGCTTTTGCATAGGCTGATGCCAGTTCCTGGTACAGTTCCACTTTGTCAGGCGACATCTCGATTGCCTTCTGCAGGTTTTCTGTAGCTTTGGCGTGCTGGTTGTTCTTGCTCAGGATACGTCCATAGTACTCGTAGTCTTCTGCAATCAGCTTGCTCTTATCTACTTTCTGCAGGTAGCTCTCCATTGCCTTCAGCGCTTCTTCCGGCTTGCCTAACTCTAAGTAAGAGTAAGCCAACAGACGGTTCATTACTGTGTTGTTCGGATCTGTTTTCAGCACTTCCTGTACTTCTGTCAGCGTCTTGTCGTAGTTCTTGGTCAGGAACAGGAATGAAGCATACTTCGCTCTTGTTTCAGGCGTTTTTTCTGCCATATCCACATATTTCTGGAAGGTAGAAAGTGCTTTGTCGTACTGGCCTGCGAAATAATATAGTTCGCCCAGGTCGCGGTAAGCCGGTGCAAAGTTCGGATCTATCTCAATCGCTTTCTGGAAAGCAGCTTCAGCTTCAGCATAGTTTCTTGATCTGGTGTACAGCTGGCCTCTTCTCAGGTATGCTTTTGTATTGTTTGCATCAATACGGATAGCATTATCATAAGAGGTCATGGCCTCGCCACCTTTCTTAAGGTCAAGCTGCGCGTCACCTAACAGCAGGTAAGCTGCGGCGTTGTTTTTGTCGCGCTGCACGGCAGCCTGCAGGTACTCAACCGCTTTCTGCAGATCAGCATCTGTTCTGTTATCAGCATTAATATAAGCTTCTGCTACAGCAGCCAGCACATCTGCATCTTTCTTTTTGCTCAGCTTCAGGGCCTGGTCAAAATTCTTTTCTGCCTCTGCTTTGTTGCCCTGCTCCATGGCCAGTTTACCTAAACCTGCATAGTTAATGGCAGATTTCTTGTTTTTGGCAATACCCTGGTTAAAGTAATAAGCAGCCGAGTCCAGCTTCTCTGTTTTAAGATAAATATCACCTAATGTATAATAAGCTTTATCTGCATTCTTATCATTAAGCTGTTTTTTATAGATCGATTTTGCCTCGTCGTAACGCTCCAGGTCTAACGCTCTTTTACCCGCATCTCCTGTCTGAGCAAAAGCAGCTGCAGTCGGGAAGGCTGTGGCCATCAAAAGGATATACTTCCAGTTGTTCGTCATTTTAATTTGCTTGTTAAGTTTATATGCACTAATTGTTGAGTAAAGGTATTCTTAGTTAAGCCCCACCACACGCACCGGCATTGTAGCTGGCACCAATCCTGATTTCAGAATAATGCGCTGGCCTTTATCTCCTGCTACGTATGCTGCAAAACCTGTGCCAAGGCCTGTGCGCCCTTCGGTACTGATGATGTAAAGGTACCGGAGCAGCGGGTATTTGCCCTGCGCAATGTAAGCCTGGTACGGCTGATAATAACTTTCTGTTGAGAGAGGCGCCGGATCTGTACTGATGCCCACTACTTTAATTCGTTTCTGAAAACCAATTGCCGTTGTGTCGTCCAGGTCGCTGATCCAGTTCACTCCGATCACGCCCAGGGCGTTCTCATTTTGTGTTACGTAATCTATCAGGGCTTTGTGCGAGTCTGATGCAAATGTGTTTTGTGGCAACGTATGGTTTGTGGTAAGCGAATCTTTCACATAACGTGCCGTACTCGAATTATTGTTATCAAATACAATGGTTATGTCTTTCAGGTTGCTCTTCCCGTTCAGTTGCTGCCAGCTTTTTACCTTACCGTCAAACACGTTGCGCAGTTGTTCAAGGGTCAGCAGCGAATCCGGGTTGTTGCGGTTTACAATTATGGCAATGGCATCTATCGCTATTTTGGTATAGCGTGGTACCAGCTGCTTCTTATCAAAAACTTCTTTTTCTTCCGGTGTCAGTTCCCGCGACAATACGGCTATCCGGGTGCTGTCATTAAGCAAGTCTTTTACTACCTGTCCTTCGGGTCTATAGTTGGCGGTAATGTCAGCGTACTTATAGATGCCCTCAAAGGTGCTGACCTGCGTTTCAATGATCGGCTGAAACGATTCGTCCACGCTAATGCTGATCTTACCGGAGGTAGGTGTATCGGTCGGAGCGTTTCCGGAGTTATTGCACCCTACTAAAGCAGCTACTCCCATTGCAAGCAGCGCCGCACATATTCTATTCTTCATACCTGTTTCTGTCTTTGTCTGTATTTGCTTTATAGGCCCGTACAAACCGTACTAAACTATAGAGGATAAGGATACCGCCCAGCATGTAGCGGGTGTTCTGCGCCATGCCAATGTTCATCATTTGTTCATCCGCAAATATAATGAACAGCCCTGCCAACATATACAATAGGGTCATCAACAGGGTAAAAATCCGCACAAACTTGGCGAAGGATGTAGTGTTTGGCTTTTCTTTCTGTGGTCTTAACATGTTACACGTTATAGTAACATACGAATTCTTTAACCATTAAAGTTAATGGTATCACTTTAAATATAAAAGCAGAGACTACAAAGCTTATGCTTTTTTAGTCTCTGCCCCCTGTTTTATTAGCTGATTTTTATTTTTTTAGGGAAAATTTAATGGGCAAGGTATACCGCACAGCCACAGGTCTACCATTCTGCTGGCCCGGAGTCCAGTCCGGCATTCCTTTTACAACGCGCATTGCTTCTTCGTCGGTACCAAACCCGAGGCCTTTCAGCACCTGCACGTTGCTTACCTTGCCGGTACGGTCAACTATAAATGTTACTACTACAGTACCCTCTATACCAGCTGACTGCGCCGCTCCCGGATAACGCATTTTGCGCTGCAGGTATTTCATCAGGTCATCCATGCCGCCTTCGAACTGTGGCATTACATCAGCATATATCAGCGCCTCGTCTGCAGGTGCTGTCTCTCCTGTCCCTCCGTCAATTCCGTTAAGGGCATCTTCTGGCAGGGTGGTGTTCAGGTTATCCGGCTTTATCCCTTCTTCTTTGGCTGTCCCGAAATTAGCATTCTTCAGATCTTCCTGGTTTGCCAGCTCCACTTCTTTCACAACGTCTTTGTCCCTTACAACTTTGGTGTCGGCATACACTTCTGTGGCTATCTTCACCTTTTCGGGAGTTGCCGGCAAAGCAGGTGCTTTCTCGGGTTGCGGGGCAACGGGTGGCGGTGGCAGATAAATCACAACCGGATCCTTAATGGTAAGCGTGGGCTTAACATATTTCTCCTTTTCGCCGGCTACCATACTGTTTACTAATGGCCCTACCAGCCCTGCTGAAAAAGTTGCCACTGCAACTATAGCTGCTATAGTTATATGCCTGTGGTAAATGCTGCGCAATTTGTACGCGCCGTAGGCTTTGTTCCGCCCTTCAAACACAATGTTGTTCAGGGTCATGTCGAATAAATAGCTCTCTTTCATGGCTTTGGGGGTTTTAGTTTAACAATATGTCAGGTGTTCATTTCGCTGTTTTTATCTTTTGGTAATTGCATTGATCTGTTGAATATAGTATTCTGAATATACGGAAATAATTTTAAATAGTATGCTTGCCGAGCTTTTTTATTTTGCACAAAAAAACCCGGCCATTTTCATGACCGGGTTTTCTATAATTATAGTTAAACTATTGCAGTTTGAAGCGGAATGGATAGGTATATCGAACTGGCACAGCTCTACCGTTCTGTTTACCAGCATTCCATTTTGGCATTGCTTTCACTACACGAACGGCTTCTTCATCAGTTCCTGCGCCAAGGCCTTTCACAACCTTAACATCTGATACTGATCCGTCTTTGCCGATTACGAAGGTAACAACAACCAGACCTTCCACGCCTGCACGACGTGCAGCCGGCGGATAGTTTGTGTTTTTGCTTACCCACTTGTGTAGTTCCATCTCACCACCAGGGAAAGTTGGCATCTGCTCTACATAGTCAAAAGGCTTCTCTTCCACTACTTCAGCAACTACGTCGCTGGTACCGTCAATTTCACCTAAGTCTAACGGAGCGTTCTTAACGCCTTCCACTGTTTTTTTACCGGCGTCAATTTCTTCCAGTACTTCCTGATCCGGAACTTCTTCCTCCTCAGCCACTTCGTTATCACGTTTAACTACCGGCGGGGTGTACTTTACAGTAGCACGTACCGGTGGCGGCGGTGGCGGAAGATCTGGTGGAGGTGGCGGCGGTGGCGGCGTCGTCTCATCCAGTGGTGGTGGCGGGGCCAGGTCTACTTCTGTTACAATTCGCTCTACCACTTGTTCATCATCCTGGTCTCCCTGTATCATTTTACTGATCAAAGGAATGCTCAGGAACAGGAAGAACAAGATAATTGCTACTGTTGTCGCAACCGTGATATGCTTGTTGTAAAGTCTGCGAAGTAGGTAGGCACCATAAGCTCTGTTTCGTCCTTCGAAGACGATATCATCGAGCGATGCTTTTGCTAACTTACTTGCGTCCATTTCTTAACCTCCAATTTGTTCTTGTACCAGTTTTATATCCGCATCAGCTATCTCAACTAACGCAAACTTTTTGGTATCAGTTATTTTTAATTCATCCAGGATATCCACCATGTTCTTGTATCTGGAACCATCCATAGGCTTCACCATAATGGTCATTTTGTCGTTAGACTTAACCTGTGGTGATACCAGAACTTTGCGGATACCGTCTGCGGCGTATGTTGTCTCAAGCACTTCTGGCTTATCTTCCGCCAACCCGAAGTAGTAGAATACCTTGTCGTCTTCGCCAAGAATAATAGTCATGGCGTTACTTGCTTTCAGGGCAATCTGCTCTTCTATGTTATCAGGCTTCACAGGCATGTTAATTTCCATGGTCTGTGGCTTGTTAAACGTGGTTGTAAGCATGAAGAACGTAATCAGAAGGGCGGCAAGGTCTACCAGCGGCGTCATGTCAATCTTGGTTGATTGACGTTTGGCGCGTTTTTTCCCACCTTTACCGGAGTCGGCCTGTTGTTGTATTTCTGCCATTTCTTTTCTCCTTTCTAATTATAGTGCCGTTGGTTTCATCTCCATGTCAGTAATCAGGTTAAATCTGTTAACCTTTTTATCCTGCAGGATATCAATCACGCGCTTCACGGTTGGGTAGCTCACATCCTGGTCGCCCTTAATGGCAATTACCACATTCGGGTTTGTAAGGCGTGTTTGCAGTACCCAGTCACCAAGCTCGTTATGAGTAGAGTCAACTGGTATTCCCGGCTGGTTTACCTCCTTGCGTGCATTAGATTCCATTGACAAGTAAGACTTAAGCTGATTGATCGGCACACCGAAGTTGCTCAGGAGCGAGAAAGTTTTTCTTTCTTCCGGGGTGAAGCTCACGCCATACTTACTTCCAATTTTATCAAGCAATGCTTCCTTTGTCTGCTGTCCGTCCACTCCAAAGAATACACGGTCATTTTTATCAACCGTAATAGTAATTACGTTGGTATCCGGTATCTTGATTTCTGAAGCAGATGAAGGGGTATCAACTATAACAGCTTCGTCAGGACGGGCTGTTGCAGTCAGCATAAAGAAAGTAACCAGCAAGAAGAATAAGTCCACCATTGGCGTCATGTCCAATGAGGGGTTTGTTCTTTTTACTTTTACTTTTGGCATCTTATCTGGTTAAATACGGTGTAACTTATACAGTTTGTGGTCTTACGTTAGCTGCATCGTGCTGCGCAGCGAAAGTAGACACCATGCTGAAACCAGCTTCGTCGATGCTGTAAGTAAGCTCGTCGATTTTGCTTGTAAAGTAGTTATAAGCGATGATCGCGATCGTAGAACCGATGATACCAAGGGCTGTGTTGATAAGGGCCTCAGAGATACCGTTTGCAAGCGCTACTGAGTCAGGAGCACCTGAAGTTGCAAGAGCCGAGAACGCTTTGATCATACCAAGTACCGTACCGATCAGACCTACCAGTGTAGAGATAGAGGCGATAGTTGAGATAACCACCAGGTTTTTCTCCAGCATTGGCAGCTCAAGTGAAGTAGATTCTTCGATCTCTTTCTGGATAGCAGCTACTTTCTCTGCTTTCAGCAGTTCAGTTTCAGTCTGCATTTCTCTGTACTTCAGCAGACCAGCTTTCGCTACGTTTGCTACAGAACCTTTCTGCGCATCGCAGGCAGCAATAGCACCGTTTACATCGCGCTGGTTAAGTTTTGCAGAAATAGTGCGTACGAAATCAGCAACGCTCTTAGTACCTTTTGCTTTACCAATAGTAAGTGCACGCTCGATAGCGAAGATGAATACCATTAGGTTAAGTGACATCAGGATTGGAACAACCCAGCCACCTTTATAAACTATACCAAGATAGTTACCTGGAAGCGGGTGATTAGCAGGATCATTTCCTTCGAAGTTGGCAGGGTTACCAAGCACGAACATATAGATAAGCACACATGCTATAATTGCAAGCGGAATAACTATGCTCGCAAATAGAGAGCCCACTGCACTTGGTTTTTTCTCTACATTAGCATTTTTGCTCACTACTGCAGTCTTTTTTTCCATTTTGATTAAAGTTTAAAGTTTAGCTGTTTGTGTTGTAATTTAAAATTGATTGTGTTATTATAAAAATGTAATTGTTTCAGTTTTAGTTCTTTATAGCTCTATCTTTTTTACCAAAGGGAGTTTATCCTGTAAATCCTGCCACACACTTACTCTCTACAAAACTGCGTCGCCGGCACCGGAATTTAAAAGCACATTCACAAATCTATGTATTTTAGAATATTATCCAAAGTATAACTTCAGTCGGCCTTACAATCTCTTAAAAAATTTAAATATAAAAATTGAGCACTACCATTATACACAGGCGGCATACAATTGTTGCATTTAAACTTAAACGGAGTAACTATCGGGGGCTTTACTTTCGGCACTGCAACAGGTCCTAAGCTGTCGTTACGAGTGATGCACTTTAAATATTCTAATTTACCTGTGTGTTAAATGTTTAAACACCTTTTGATGATTTTCTGAAGAAAAACGATTTAAATATATAAAATGAAAACTTAAACTGTATGCGTGCCTACAGTTTTTTTGCACGATTCCAGTAAAAATCCATTTCTTCCAAGCTCATATCCTGTAATCTCTTTCCATCTTTAGCTGCCTCCGTCTCCAGATACTTAAATCGCTCAATAAATTTCAGGTTGGTTCTTTCCAGGGCTTCCTCAGGGTTTATATCTACGAAGCGTGCAAAATTGATGAGTGAAAACAGCAGGTCTCCGAACTCAGCAGTGGCACGTTCTTTATCTATAGTTGTGGTATCGGCAACATTAAATTCCTCTTCAAACTCACACAGCTCTTCCTGTACTTTCTGCCATACCTGGCTCTTATCGTCCCAGTCAAAACCGGCGCCGCGGGCTTTCTCCTGTATGCGCATGGCCTTTACCAGCGCCGGCAACGACCCAGGCACGCCACCCAACACCGATTTGTTTCCTTCTTTCAGTTTCAGCTGTTCCCAGTTCTTTTTTACTTCTTCTTCGGTAGCAGCGGTTACATCCCCATAAATGTGCGGGTGCCTGAAAATCAGTTTCTCGCACTGCGCAGTTAGTACATCGGCTATATCAAAGGCATTTTGCTCGGAGGCTATTTTGGCATAGAACACCAGGTGCAGCATCAGGTCGCCGATCTCTTTTTTTATTTCAGGCAGATCTTTCTTTAAAATGGCATCCGATAGTTCGTAGGTCTCTTCTATAGTTAGGTGGCGCAGGCTCTCCATAGTCTGCTTGCGGTCCCAGGGGCATTTCTCGCGCAGGTCGTCCATCACATCCAGCAGGCGGTTGAAGGCCTGCAGCTGCCGGCCGCGCGGAGTATCATCAAAAACAGTAGTATCCATAAGGCAAATATACTAAAATACGGCTGCTGGTGTTTGTAAGAATAACTCCGGCATATATTAGATCAAAGTGTAAACTTATAAATCGAATTATTGCTACTTTTGCGATCTATTAACTTTTACTCAAGTGGCTTTAATAAAATCAATTTCAGGAATAAGAGGAACGATAGGTGGGCAGGCTGGCGAAGCACTAACCCCTGTAGATGTGGTTAAGTTTGCTGCTGCTTACGGGACCTGGGTATTACAGACTACCGGCAACAACACTATTGTGGTAGGCCGCGATGCACGCATCTCCGGCGACATGGTAAACAAACTGGTATGTGCCACCCTGCAGGGCTTGGGCATTAACGTAGTAGATGTAGGTTTATCAACCACGCCAACTGTGGAGATGGTGGTGCCGGAAATGAAAGCCGGTGGCGGAATTATACTTACAGCCAGCCATAACCCGAAACAGTGGAACGCGCTGAAGCTGCTGAACTATAAAGGTGAATTTATTTCGGATGCGGAAGGCAAACTGGTGCTGGAACTGGCCGATAAAGAAGCGTTTGAATTTGCACAGGTAACAGAGTTAGGCACCTACACCCAGCGCGAGGATGCGATAGACAAACACATTGAAGCGATACTGGCCTTGCCTTTAGTAGATGTGGAAGCTGTAAAAGCAAAGAAATTTAAGATCGCTATCGATTGCGTTAACTCTACCGGTGGTATTGCTGTGCCAATGCTGCTGAAAGCGCTGGGCGTTAAAACGATAGAAAAACTATACTGCGAGCCGGACGGACATTTCCCGCACAACCCGGAGCCGCTTCCAGAAAACCTGCGCGAAATCTCCAAAGTGATCGAGAAAGGCAAGTTTGATCTGGGTATTGTAGTGGACCCGGATGTGGACCGCCTGGCGCTGATAAACGAAGATGGCAGCATGTTCGGCGAAGAATACACGCTGGTAGCTGTAGCAGATTATATCCTGAAGAATAAAGTAGGCAATACGGTTTCTAACCTTTCATCTACCAGAGCGTTGCGCGATGTTACGGAGAAAGCAGGCGGTAACTACTATGCGGCTGCCGTTGGCGAAGTAAACGTGGTAAACATGATGAAAGAGCAGAATGCCGTAATTGGTGGTGAAGGCAATGGTGGTATCATTTACCCTGAACTGCACTATGGCCGCGATGCGTTGGTTGGTATTGCCCTGTTCCTGACGCACCTGGCTAAAGCCGATATGAGCATGACGCGCCTGCGTGCCAGCTACCCGAATTATTATATCTCTAAAAACAAGATAGAGCTTACCCCGGATGTGGACGTAGATGCTGTGTTAACACAAATGCAGCAGCGCTATGCCAAGCAGCCGATTAATACGATAGATGGGGTGAAGATTGAGTTCGACAAAGAGTGGGTGCACCTGCGCAAGTCCAACACCGAGCCGATCATCCGTATCTATGCCGAGTCGGATAGCAACGCTACGGCAGAGCACCTGGCCAATAAAATTATTGCTGACATTAAAGAAATCATCTCTGTTAAAGCATAATGTGCTGTTGTTGTAGACATATTGTTTAACAAATATCCTTTGCGCCAAGGAGAAGAAGTAAAGTTCTTTTCTCCTTGGCGCAACTTTTTTTGATACTTTAGTAGTTCGTTATATAGTAATGCAAACCCTTACCAACATGCGTGTATATTTAGACAATGCTGCCACCACTCCTTTAGACAAGGAAGTTTTTGATGCTATGGCTCCGTTTATGCTGGAGCACTATGGTAACCCCTCTTCTATTCACTCTCACGGGCGTGAGGTAAGGGCAGCCATCGAAAAAGCGCGTAAAACAGTAGCTGGTTTATTAAATACATCGCCTGCCGAGATCTTTTTTACATCGGGTGGTACCGAGGCCGACAATGCAGCTATAGTTTGCACCTGCCGCACCTTAGGTATTAAGCACGCCATTACTACCAGAATGGAACACCACGCCGTGCTGCACACCATGGAGATGCTGGAGAAACAGTTTGGCGTACAGGTAAGCTACCTGCGCCACGACGAGCGCGGCAACCTGGACCTAGAGCACCTGGAAGAATTGCTGGCCAACCAACCACAGACGCTGGTATCTGTCATGCACGCCAACAACGAGATCGGTACACTGAACGACATCCAGGCAATAGGTGAGATTTGCCAAAAGTACAACGCGGTTTTCCATTCGGATACGGTGCAGACAATGGGACACTATAAGCACGACCTGCAAACGTTGGGCGCTCATTTTATAGTTGGCTCTGCACACAAGTTCCATGGCCCGAAAGGTGTTGGTTTCCTGTACAGCGATGCAAACTATAAAATACAGCCTCTTATTCAAGGTGGTGCGCAGGAGCGCAACATGCGTGGCGGTACCGAGAACGTGTACGGCATTATTGGTTTAGCAAAAGCGCTGGAGATAGCTTACCGTGATATGGAAGATCACACCAGACATATACAAGGCCTGAAGGACAGAATGATTTATAAACTGCGTGAGCAGATGGACGATGTGAGCTTTAACGGCATGTCGGAGTTCGGAGATAAGAGCCTTTACACGGTACTGAACGTTAGCCTGCCTGCGTCTGACATCAACGAGATGCTGCTGTTTAGCCTGGACATTGCCAAAATTTCGGCATCAGGTGGTAGTGCCTGCAGTAGTGGTGCCAATGCCGGCTCGCATGTGCTGCGTGCCCTTAACGTTGATCCTGCCCGTGGTTCAGTTCGCTTCTCGTTCAGCAAATACAATACAGAGGCTGAGATTGATTATGCCGTGGAGACCCTGGCCAAACTATACAACAAGGTTACAGCTTAGTAACGCAACTATAGATTCTAACAAGAAAAGCTCCGACAGTAAAACCGGAGCTTTTCTTTATTTAATTACAAACAGAACCTAAAATGAAAAGCATAGGCGTTTTTTGTGGAGCCAACATAGGCATAAACCCAAACTATAGCACTGCATCGGCGGCGTTAGGCAAGCTGATGGCCGAGCAAACTATAGCATTGGTGTATGGTGGTGGCAATGTAGGGCTGATGGGGGTGATAGCCGATGCGGTGCTGGCACATGGGGGCAAAGCAATAGGCGTAATCCCGCAAAGCCTGGTTGACCGCGAGGTGGCCCATACCGGGCTGCATGAACAACATGTGGTACAGACCATGCACGAGCGCAAGGCTATGATGGCCGCCCGCTCCGATGCCTTTATTGCCATGCCAGGCGGTTTTGGCACATTCGATGAGATCTGCGAGATCATTACCTGGAACCAGTTAGGTATTATCCGGAAGCCGGTGGCCTTTTACAACATCAATGGCTACTACGACAGGTTCTTTGAGATGATCGACCACACAGTTGCCGAAGGCTTTGTAAAAGCAGACCAGCGCCATAATATTATCGTGGAAGAGGACCCCATCATCCTCCTCCAAAAGCTCCGCTCCTATTCCGATGCCACCTCTGATTACTGGGTTGACTTTAAAAGGATCTGATTGCTGATTTTACAGATCTAAATTCAACTATAGCAAAAGAGCCGCTGATATGTTCAGAGGCTCTTTTGCTATAGTTTTGCGGAGATGATCTTCAGATTTTCAGATCTCCTCATTTTCAAGTCTTATCAATTCTCCAACACCATTTGCTTCAGGGCATCTACCCAGGCGTCGCTTGAGTTCAGGCTTTCTACCAGCACCCATTTTTCGCCGCCGGCGTGCTCAAACATTTCCTTAAATTCTTCGCCTACCTCTATAGTTGTCTCCAGGCAATCGGCTACGAAGGCTGGGCTAAAGGCCAGCACTTTCTTAATGCCTTTGGCCGGAAGCGTTTTCAATACGTCATCGGTATATGGCTGCAGCCATGGGTCGCTCAACAACCTGGACTGGAAAGCTATTGTGTACTGGTCTTCGCGCAGGCCAAGGGCCTCGGCCAGCAACCTGGATGTAACAAAGCAGGAAGCCCGGTAACAGTATTTGTTGCGTTTGTTGTAGCTGTTGCAGCAGGAGCCCAGTTTGCAGTAACCATGATCACTGCCTTTTAACACCTGCCTTTCGGGTACGCCATGGTAACTGAACACCACATGATCATAGGTATCTTCGGCCATGTACTTTTTACCCAGCTCAGCAAACGCCTGTATAAAATTAGGATCGTCGCAGTAGCTGGAGATAAAGTTAATGCTTGGTATGATCCACCAGTCTTTCACGATCTCCATGATCTTATCGTGCACCGAGCCGGTGGTAGCGGCGGCATATTGCGGAAACAGCGGTACTACAATGATGCGGTCCACACTAAGTTCGCGCAGCTCTTCCAACGCACTTTTTATACTCGGGCTCTGGTAACGCATCCCAAAGGCTACGTGATAATCTTCTCCTAAGGCTGTCTGTAGTTTTGCCTGCAGGTCGCGGCCATGGTACATCAGCGGCGAACCTCGGTCGGTCCATAGTTGCTGATAGACCTTGGCAGATTTCGGCGCACGAAACGGGGCGATAATGCCGTTCACGAGGGCATAGCGGCCTACGGGGTTAATATCTATCACGCGCTTATCCAGCAGGAACTCACGCAGGTATTTTCTTACATCAGGTGTAGAGGGCGTATCGGGTGTACCCAGATTTACCAGCAGCACCCCTGTTTTGCCCTTATTCTTTTTGCTCATCTATACGTTTTGGTACGGTTGCTTTACAAAGATACGAACTATAGCACGTTAGTTGTTGATCAATAATTTCTATAGCGCAATAGAGACAACGATGTGTAAAGCAGTAACTATAGAAATTGTTTACGCTTCGTTCTCATACAGTGCCCACTTTTCCAGTACAGCTACAAAATCTTCAGGCAGTTCGGAATTAAACTGCAGTTCCTGTTTGGTAGTGGGGTGTATAAAGCCCAGCGATTTGGCATGCAGCGCCTGCCGCGGCATCAGCTTCAGCGCATTCTCTACAAAAGCTTTGTAACTGCCATTCGGGGTTCCGTACACAATTTTATCGCCGCCATAGGTTGCATCTGAAAAAAGCGGATGCCCAATGTGTTTCATATGCGCCCGTATCTGGTGTGTGCGGCCCGTCTCCAGGTTACATTGCACCAGCGTTACATATTTAAACTTGCGGAGCACTTTGTAATGCGTAACTGCATGCTTGCCATAAGAGCCATCGGGGTAAACGGTCATCACCTTACGGTCTTTGGCACTGCGGCCTACGTGGCCAACTATAGTTCCGGCATCCTGTTTTGGCACGCCCCATACCAGTGCATAATAGGTGCGCTCTATGGTGTGGTCGTAAAACTGCTTGGCCAGAAAAGCCATGCTATAGTCTGTTTTGGCAATAACCAGCAACCCGGATGTATCCTTATCAATGCGGTGCACAAGCCCCGGGCGGCCCTCGCCGTTGCGGTGGGTAGGCAGGTTTTGCAAATGGTAAGTTAAGGCATTTACCAGCGTGCCGGTCCAGTTGTTGTAAGCCGGGTGCACCACCATGCCGGCCGGTTTGTTTACCAGCAGTAGTTCCTCGTCTTCGTAAACTATAGTTAGCGGAATGTTCTCCGGCACTATATCGGTATCGCGTGGTGGCTCGGCCAGGGTTATGGTTATTACATCCAGTGGCTTTACTTTGTAGCTAACCTTTACCGGCTTGTCGTTCACCTGCACCGATTCCGCCCTGATGGCTTCCTGTAGTTTGTTGCGGGTAACATTGGCCAGCCGGTCCATCAGAAACTTATCTACACGGAGCAGTGCCTGCCCTTTATCCACTACAATGCGGTGGTGCTCGTATAGTTCGTCGGAGTCTTCTGCGGTTATGTCCTGTTCTTCGTAATCTGCCACGGGTATGCTGTAACTATAAACTATAAATAAAAAGAAAGCCGAAGTTTATCACATCGGCTTTCAAAACTATAAGAAAGTACGTTATTAGTTCTTCTTCTTAGTATTAGATTTTGCTGGTGTTTTAGCAGGCGTCTTAGCTGGTGTAGCAGCTGGCTTTGCAGCAGCCGGCTCTGGCTTGGCAGCAGCTTTTGTTGGGTCAACACCTAATTTCTTCAGTACAAGCGGAGAGATGTCGCCATCCTCTGGGCCTGCCAGTAAAGCCTGGTTGCTGATCACGTAAGTATAGCCGTTCTCTTTTGCTACATCTTTAATAGCTTTGTCGATTTTAGCGATAACCGGATCAACTAAAGATTTCTCTTTCTGCTGAAGCGACTGCTGCGCGTTACGCTGGAACTCCTGGATAGAGTTGTTCAGGTTCATCAGTTCTTTTTCTTTGTCCTCACGGATAGTTTTATCCATGGTAGCAGCGCCTTTTTCGTATGCCTGTAGTTTGGCTTCGTACTCGCTGTATTTGCCTTTCAGCTGGTTCTCAAGCTGTGTGCTGTGGTCTTTCAAAGACGACTCTATCTGCTTGCTTTCTGGCATTTGCAGTAAGATGTATTCAACGTTAGTATAACCAATCTTCAGGGGCTGGTCGTTGCTCTGTGCAAAAGAGGCAAAGCTGATCAGTAAAAACGCTACTACTAAGGTTTTGATTTTGTTCATCATTGGTTGGTTAATTAATAATAGTTATTCTGGTTAGTTGTTTGGCTTCTTTTTAGTTGCTGGCTTTTTTGGTTGCTCCACCGGTTTCTGCTCTTCCTGGGCTTCCTCTCCTACTGCCGGCAAATCATCAGGGCTCTCTTTCAGCGCATCGGCTGGCCGTGCACCCGGGGTGTTTGCTTTATCAGATGCCAGCCCCAGTTCTTCCAGCACATACTCTGTATAATCGTGCACCGGGTTGGTATAGATCATCACCAGGTCCCCCGACTTATCGAACATAATCGCGATCTGCTTTGCTTTCGATACTTTTTCTACGGCTGTAAAAACTTCGTCCTGTATCGGGCGCATCAGGTCCTGGCGGCGCTTAAACATCATGCCTTCGTAGCCAAAAACCTTTCGCTGGTAATCCCGGACCTCTGTTTCTTTCTTGCTGATCTCGGCCTGGCGCTTCTTCTTCATTTCTTCGGTAAGCAGCACCTCTTCGGCACGGTATTCCTGTTTCAGCTTGTCTACATCCTTCTGCAGGCTTTCGAGCTCCCGCTGCCAGGTCTCCGCATATTTGTCCATCTCCTGCTGTACTTTGTTGTAAGCAGGCATTTTGCTCAGTATAAAGTTCGAATCAATATACCCAATCTTCTGCGCATTGGAAATATGCGTCAGAAAAAAGCCAGCTAAAAAGATGAACAAAAACTTTTTCATACTAATTCAATTTGGTTAGCGCAGCTGCTGCCCGATAATAAAGTGGAACATACCTCGCTTCGCATCCTGCTGACCTGGCAGATCATCCAGTCTCCAGCCATAGTCAAATCCAAGTAAGCCAAAGGCTGGCATAAAGATACGGGCACCTATACCTGCCGAGCGATATAACTTAAACGGATTATAGTCTTTATATGATCCGAAATTGTTACCTGCCTCCACAAAGGCCAAACCATAAATTGTTGCGGCCGGGCTCGGCGAGATCAGCTGGCGTAGTTCCATTACAAATTTGTTGTAAGCTATACCACCTGCCTGCTGCACGGTCGGGTCACTCTCATTCACCACGCTTTCATCCTCGTATCCGCGCAGACCAATGTACTCGGTACCAACAAATACGTTACCGCCACCAAGTCCGGCACCACCCAGTTTGAAGCGCTCAAAAGGACCAATGGTAGCATCAGAATTATACTTGCCCAGGAAACCAAAGTGCGCTCTGGTATTCAACACCAATTTCCCTGCCAAGTTTATAAAATACGATGCATCAAACATCCATTTATTAAATTCTACAAACTCGTACTTGCCTGCATTGTCCTTAAACAGCGAGTAAGGCGGCGTCAGGTTTACGCTCAGTGTCAGCTGCGAACCACGTGTCGGGAAGGTCGGGTTATCAATGCTGTAGCGTGAAAGTGTGTTTACAAACGAGATACTGTTGGATATACCATCTGTAAAATCAGGGAACAGGTAGGTATAGTTGTCCAGGTTATAACGGCTGTAAGACAACGAGTGGCTCATCTGGAAGAAATCATCCGGCCACTTCAGGCGGCGGCCTAATGTTACAGAGGCTCCGTCCACATTCAGTTTCGAGTCTGCTTCGTTTCTGCTGGAGCGGCGGTAAACTGTTTTAAACAAGCTTACTGTAAGTGAGTTTGCTTTACGGCCACCCAGCCACGGCTCTGTGAACGACAATGAATAAGACTGATAGTACTTACCATTTGCCTGCACGTTCAGCGACAGGCGCTGTCCGTCACCACTTGGCACTGGTCTCCACTCATCCAGATCCCAGAACTTGCGGGTAGAGAAGTTGTTCAGTGTTAAGCCCACCGTACCGATCGCTCCGATAGAACCACCCCAGCCACCAGACAAGCTGATCTGGTCGTTTGGTCTCTCAACTACAGAGTAATGTATATCCACGGTACCATCTTCCTGGTTCGGGATAGGCTGAAGACCGATGTTCTCCGGGTCAAAGTACCCTAAGGCTGCCAGTTCGTTTCTTGTTCTGATCAGATCGTCGCGGCTGTACTTTTCGCCAGGCAAGGTGCGCAGCTCTCTGCGGATCACGTGCTCGCTTGTTTTGGTGTTACCGGTAACCACTACATTTTTTATAGTTGCCTGCGGTCCTTCGTACACGCGCATTTCCAGGTCAATCGAGTCGCCTTCTACACGTACTTCCACCGGATCAATGCTCTGGAACAGGTAACCGTCGTTCTGGTAAAGCGCCGACACGTCAATCCCTGTCGGGTTATAGTTCAGGCGTTTGTCCAGTTCCTGGCGGTTATACACATCACCTTTTTCTATACCCAGCACGCGGGTCAGGTACTCGTCGTCGTACAGGAAGTTGCCTTTCCAGGTAATGTTGCGGTAATAATAGCGCTTGCCTTCATCTACAGTAATCACAATGCCCAGGCGGTCGTCGCTTATTCTGTAAACCGAGTCCGAAACTATAACCGCATCGCGGTAGCCTTCTGAGTTATAGAAATCCAGCAGGAGCTGTTTATCATTCTCAAACTCGTTTTCCTGGAACTTGGAGGAAGAGAAAAGGTTAAGAATGCTCTTCTCTTTTGTCTTCTTCATTTGCTTCTCCAGTTTTCTGTCAGAGAAGGCTTCGTTACCAACTATATCAATGTTACCTATCTTTACCTTGTCGCCTTTATCGATGCGGATATCGAGCACCACACTGTTTGGCAACAGCGAATCCGGGCGCTGCATAATATTCACCTTCGCATTCAGGTAACTTTTTTCGGCAAAGTAGTTTTTGATGATCGTACGTGTGCTGTTCAGGGTGGCGTCGTTCACGGTACGGCCGCGCTGCAGGCTTACTTTCTCGCGCAGGGTTTCCTGCTGCGATTTACCTACCCCCGAAAACTCAAATCTGGAAAGACGCGGACGCTCCTTCAGATGAAAATCAAGAAAGATCTGGTTTCCTTCTATGCGGGTAATGGTTACATCCACATCGCCGATAATACCCTGCGCCCATAGTTTCTGGATGGCTTGCCCTATATCCTCGCCGGGCACGGTAATCTCGTCACCCACTTTCAGGCCTGTAACAGCTATAAGAGCATTCGGATCCAGGAAATTAGCCCCGCTCACGGTAATGCCGCCAATCTGATACTGGCGCGGCTGCATGTAATCTACAGGGTTTGTTTGCGTAGGGTTGTTGCGCACTTGTGAAGAGGCTGTACCTGCCAGAAGCAGGAAGAACAGCACCCAAATGGATCTTGTCATTAATATTTTACTTGATTAGTTGTTCACTCGTCTTTCCGAAGCGCCTCTCGCGACGTTGATAAGATAATATTGCCTCATAAAGGTGCTCCTTCCGGAAATCCGGCCAAAGCAGTTCGGTAATGTATAATTCGGTATAAGCTAATTGCCACAATAAAAAGTTACTGATGCGCATCTCGCCACTGGTCCGGATAAGCAGTTCCGGGTCTGGCATACCGGCGGTTGCCAGGCTTTCTGCGATCATGTGCTCATTAATTTCGGAAGCCTGCAATTTACCCTGCTCTACCTCTGCTGCCAGTTTTCGCATGGCCTGCGTCAGCTCCCAGCGGCCACTATAGCTCAGGGCCAGCACCAGCGTCATGCGGCTGTTGTTGCTCGTTATTTCTATGGCTTCCTCTAATTCCCGTCTGCAACTTGCCGGCAGGCTGGCCGTATCGCCTATAGTTTGCAGCCGTATGTTGTTCTTGTTAAGTGTGGCCGTCTCCTTGCGTATGGTAGTTACCAGCAGCTGCATCAGCGCCGATACCTCACTCGCCGGTCTCGACCAGTTCTCCGTAGAAAAAGCATACAAAGTCAGGTATTCTACGCCAAGCTCTGCGGCCGCCTCTACGGTTTCGCGCACAGCTGTAATCGCACTTTTATGTCCGAAAATGCGTAATCCTCCCCGCTGCTTAGCCCATCGCCCGTTGCCGTCCATTATAACGGCTATGTGCCTGGGTAAATTGTTCCTATCTACTTTCTCCTTGAGATCCATTTAACCACTATTTCCTTGCAAGTTACAAAAAGCAGGATAATTTAATTAAATTTTAAATGGCTAATCTAATATGCCTGGCTGGCGCCTGTATGGTGGCGGACATTTTATAGTGTAAATGGTATAGGAAATGCTTATTCCGTTGTAGAAATACCAGTCTTTGTCGTATGGGTTGGCCACGTGCTTACCGTCTGCTTCTGTCAGGAAATCCATGTTATCGTTAAACAACATGCGGGTACCAAATTCCAGCCCCAGGTTCCAGTGTTTGTTCAGGGCATACTTCACTCCAACACCGAACGGGATGCTCACTGTCAGGTCCGTATCAAATGGCTTGTTCAGTTCATCCAGACTCGGGTTATCGGAGGTAAGCTTTTTGTTATAGATCAGGCCGGCCACACCCGCAAAAAAGTAGGGCGAGATCCGGACCTTCTGCGAAAGGTCGTAGTAATCAAAGAAGTTATACTCCATTACAGCTGATACTTCGGCCAGGCTGAGACGCAGTTCGGACTGCCTATAGTTAGGTAGGGGCAGGTCCTGCACTCCATCGCCAATCGTATTATCATCTACAATACGGTGACTGAGCATAATACCGCCCCGTGCTGTAAACGACGGGCTAAGGTCGCGACGGTAAAAGAGTGTAAGCGCAGGCTGGTTGTTCAGAAAGCGGTAATTAGGGGCAAGTTCCCCCTTATAGTTGGCACCGCCAAGCCCAATACCAATCTCGCTGGTAATAAAAGCTTGTGCTACTGCAGGAGTGGTAAAAAAAGCACTCCCTACTTGCAGCATTACACAAATAAGGAGTGCTTGTTTAATCTTATGTAAAATCATGTATTCGCTAAACAGGGTTTAGGTAACAACGAACAGTACTTTGTTCTATTATCTAAACTTCGGACTTCTGATTCTTGGTGTTAAAATATAGTTTACACTTACGCCCGTAACAATGTACCAGTCCTTATCGGTCCTGTCACCGCGCATAGTATTAGCTGATGTGCCATAACCGTTCAACCTCTTATAAGGAACTCCCGGAGATGGATCAGGCATTATCTGGCTTGGGAATTCCTGAGCACCGCCTTCAAAACTTCTGTCAGATAAGATAGCGGATGCTTTAGGATTTGTACTTCCATTATTGTTTAACAGGTCTGCTTTGTCCGCAAATGAAGTACTTGCATCATCCAGGTAATCGGTAAATGTTTTTCTCCAGCCAACTTCAAAGCTTAAGTCCCAGTATCTGTCAACTTTATATCGCACACCCAAGCCAAACGGAATAGCAAACTGTACACGCTTGTATGGCTCCGGATAACCTTTTCCTTCTACATACTGGCCTTCCGTACCAAGGGGTTGTAGTTCATACCAGCCTGTCGGAATATCGTCTGCAGCAGCTATATCGCTGCGGGAACCGTTTTTGTAATATGCTTTCGGGTTGTGGTGGAATACGGCAACACCCACAAAACCGTATGGCACGAAGTCCGGACGGCGGCGGTAGGTCTGGCGGTTTTCGAACAGGTCAACTATAACTACGCCGCTCAGCTCCTTGATATCGTTGCGGAAGGATAAGTTACGTTTGTAGCGGCCAAGGTTCTCTGACTCGGAAGCAGCTGCACTTAACTTATCATCCCCTAATATACGGCCCCAGTGAAAACTGCCACGTACCGACACGCGCGGGAAATAACGATAAGTATAGCTGATACCTACGTTTGGCCGGGTAGATTTGAAGCGGAGACTGGTAAAATCCGGCTGAGGTACGATATCGCCGAAGTAGTTCATAGCTCCCAGGTGCACCCCGACAGACGCGTACCGCTTCCTTAATGTGAAGCGCTGAGCATCTGCATCAGTAGCCACAAAACACATGGCAAAGGCAAGCAGCAGGACAAGGGTACAAAGTTTTTTCATATCAAAATGCTATGCAAGTGGCTGCTTTACAGACACCCCTCCTAAAGTTATAAAGACAAAAATAAAGATTATGTATTATTAAAGAAATAATATTACATATATTTAATCTGTTACTTCTGAAAGAGGTTTCTGTTATCCATTCCCCAGTTTAATTTGCTGCGCAACGTAGAAAAAAAGTTGACGTGAGGCAACTTTACCAGCCTTGCTACAAACTTTTCCCGCCTGACAGCCAGCTTCACGTTCATATCAACGGGCACAGACCTTGAATCGAGCGAAGCAAGGTAGCTGCTGCTACGACCTTCCACTTCAAACGAGATCACACTCTTGTCTGATACGATCATTGGCCGCACATTAAGGTTGTGGGGACATACGGGTGAAATAACAAAATTGTTGGTTTGCGGTAGCACCAACGGTCCGCCGGTACTTAGCGAGTACCCGGTAGAGCCGGTAGGCGTAGCCACTACCAATCCATCTGCCCAGTAAGAATTCAGGTATTCTCCATCAATATACGTATGCACCGCAATCATAGACGAACTGTCACGTTTTTGTAAGCTAAACTCATTTAAACCAAAGTTAACGCCTTCAAAAATGTCCTGATCGGAATCTACGCTGATAAGGGCGCGGTCGTCGAGGGTATATTTGCCTTTATACAAAGCATCCAGCGCAATGTTGATGGCATCGTGCGAAATGGTAGCAAGAAAGCCCAGACGGCCGGTGTTTATACCCAGTATTGGTATCTGTTGCGCCCCTACATAGGTCACCGTATCCAGCAGGGTACCATCACCGCCAATGCTCAGCACCACATCCACACCAGCCAGGTCATCGCCACGCCGGAAGGTCGGAATATCATTCGGGATACGCAGGGTGTTTTGCAGGTACAACTGAAAATGCTCTACCAGCATCATATCTGCTTTGCGGCGCAGCAATTCATCAAACAGTTCCTGAATAAAAGGTGCGATCCGTTCGCTGAAAGGTTTACCAAGTATAGCAATTCTCATAAGCAGTTCATTAAAAAGGGTATCCCATGTTCAGGTAAAGGCCCCGGTTGCCTTCGCGGTTGGCCGTGTACTCGCCGCGCAGTACAATATCATAAAACGTAACAACATGCAGGCCAATGCCACCACCTACCAGCAACTTGTTTGTAAGCGGGTTATGGGCATCATACACCTCATCTATAGTATACCCGGCATCGGTAAAGGCATTTAAATACAACGCTAAGGGCACTTTGTTCAGCTTCGGGTTTTTTATAAAGTTAAGATGGATGCCTTTTATGTTGAGCATCTCCCGCGACAGACCCTGTTTAAAAAGCCCGTAATGCTGCCCACCTACCACGTATAGTTCGTAGCCACGCACCAGTGACCGGTAGCCAAGCGCCACATTATCGGTTACAGCAAAATTGCTGCCCAGCCGTGCCTGCACTTCGGCACCTACAGTATAATAAAATTTTTCTGATAGTTGGCTATAGTTTACGTACTTGGCACGTGCAGTTGTAAAGCCAGTACCCGTATCGTTCAGGAAAAAAGCATGGCCGATGCCCACATCAAAATAGCTGCCCGTAAGCGGGTAGGCAAAGGTATTCCGCTGGTTTATAACATGTGTCAGGTCGAGGCGAATGGAGTTGCGATGTGACAGGCCGGTGTTAAAGTAGTCGCGGTTCAGGGTAACTATGGTATCGGAGGTTTCCTCGTGCAGGTAAGCCAAACGGAGCGCTGACTGGCGTTGCACACTCTGCCGGTGAACTATCGCGGCGGCGGCACTTGTCCGGTTAATGGGCATGCCTTCTTCCTGCTCATAAAAATACTGGCGGTTGTTCAGGATGTTGTAACTGATGGTATGGCTGCGGTAATCGGCTATACCTACTTCGTAGCCCCAGTTGCGGCTACCGCCCAGGTAAGGCACCCGGTACGAAAGCTCCAGCCGGCGGTTAAAGCCGTGCTGCAGGCGCAGGCGGATGTCCTCGTTCCTACCTCTGAAGTTTTTACGCGTGAGCACAATGCCATAGTCCAGGCGGCGCAGGTCCTTTTTCTCGAGCCAGGCGTTAAAGTTACGGTCAGCTATATCGAACACAGGAATAGGGTACAAATGCACACGCTCCTGCACGGTATAAGTAACTATAACCTGGCCATCAGTGCAGGTATAACTATAGTTGATATGGTGAAACAGACGGAGATTATAGATGCGCTTGCGGCTTTCCTCGAGTTGTGCTTCCAGACTTTCGGTAACAATCGTATCGCCGGGTTTAAAGGTGAGTTCGCGGGCCAGCACAAACTCTTTGGTGGTCTCATTGCCGGTAAACTGCACCGCTTGTATCACTACCTTCGGCTCTGTGCACGACAAAGCAACTGCCATGGCGCAGTTCCAGACTATAAGCATAAAAAGCAGGCTGATCCGTAGCACCGGTCTTTAGATATCCAGGTACTTGAATAACATATCCAGGCGGTCTTTGCCTACATCAAAGGAGTTGCCATCGTTAAACTGGGCTGTAATGCGGTACTGAAAACGCTCTAACGTGGCAATTATCCGTGAGAGATCGGTGGCGTTCAGCTTTAGCGTAAGCTTTATGTTATAGGGATCCAGCTCGTCCGGCGACACGTAGGCACTCAGAATTTTAGTGTTTTCTTCTTCAATCAGGCGGCTGATCTGGCTCAGGGAATAATCGCGCTCCGGCATGCTCAACACCAGTATGCTGCCCTGCCCCTGCAACGCCGACATCTGCCCGAAGGCTGCCAGGGTATCGTTTATAGTTATAATGCCCATGTACTCCTGCATCTCATCAAGCACGGGCACTACCTGTATCTTGTTTTTAATGGCCGCTTCCATCACATCATAAAAGTGCTGAAAGTGCATCACATGCACATCCTGGTAATCCAGTTCAACTTCTTTCAGGGTTTGGTTGCGGTCGGTCAGGTCTACCAGGTCCTGCTCGGTAGCCATGCCCAGGTACTTGCGGTTGCTAACTACAGGCAATTCATTTACACGGAACTCATCCATCCAGCGCAGCGCTTTTTCTACGGTATCATAGAGCTTAAGCGGCGGGATCATTTGGTTGATGAGTTCTTCTGCGATCATGTGGGTTGCTGTATGCTGGTTCTGTCTAAAAATCTTTCTAAGATACTATTAAAACGCTCCGGATGTTCCATCATAGGGGCGTGGCCGCACTGATCTATAAAGTATAGTTCCGAGTTTTCCATCAGCCGGTTAAACTCGTGTGCTACCAGCGGCGGCGTTATGGTGTCATTCAGTCCCCAGATTAACAGGGTAGGAACTTTAATGTTTGTAATATCTTTGGCCATGTTGTGGCGCTGCGCCGACTTGGCTATAGCTATGATACGCAAACACTTGGCATTGCTGTTGGTAATGTTGAAAACTTCATCAACAAGTTCCTTTGTTGCCGTTTCAGGGCGGTAGAAGGTATACTCTACGCGTTCTTTTACATACTCATAGTTGCCGCGCTTCGGAAAAGAGCCCCCCATCGAGTCTTCGAACAGGCCAGAACTACCGGTAAGCACCAGGCGCTTTACTTTGGCAGGGTTATTTAAGGAGTAAACCAGTGCTACGTGTCCGCCCAGCGAGTTACCCAGCAGGGTCAGGTCGTCCAGCTTCTTAAACTTCACGAAGTCTTCCACAAAATTAACCAGTCCGGGTACGCCGGCCTTGTGCAACGCCATCTCGTAGATAGGCATGAGCGGAATAACAACGCGGTAATTCTTGGAAAAATGGTCTACGACGCCATTCCAGTTACTGAGAGCGCCAAACAAGCCGTGCAATAGCAATAGCACTTCTCCCTGCCCTTCATCAATATACTGAAATTCGCCTTCTTGTCTGACTTGTAGATCCATATAGGTAAACTATGCAAAAAATATAAATTATACTGCAATATTAGCAATACTCAGCCAATTTCGTAGCATTTCTAAGCCATAAGTAGTAAGCGCCGCCTCCGGATGAAACTGTAACGCGTACAGTGGCAATGAGTTATGCTTAAATGCCATTAGCTCGCCTGTAGCTGTGTGAGCCAGCGGAACTATAGTTGGCGGCGTGTGGCGCAGCACCAGCGAATGATAGCGTACCACTTCCATCTTCTCCGGCAGATTTTCAAAAATCGGATCCGGTTCGCAGATTATTTCTGAGATCTTGCCATGCATGGGCTTTTCCCCTTTCTCCAGCTTTGCCCCGAAAAATTCGCCCAGCGCCTGGTGCCCTAAACAAATGCCCAGCATCGGTACGCGTTCGTGGTATTCGTGTATCACATCCATCAACACACCTGCTCCGTTCGGCGTACCCGGCCCCGGCGAGAGAACTATAGCTTTAATGGGCAGTTTCTTAATTTCTGCCAACGGCACGTCGTTGCGGACCACATGCGCTTCCACTCCCAACTGACCAAAATAGTCCACCAGGTTATAGGTAAACGAATCAAAGTTATCGAGCAGGAGCAACATGGATTGGATGTACTGATAAGGTATTAAGTTACTGCTTATAGATAATCTCTATAGTTGGGTTTAGTGCTTTCAAATCTTCTGCAAACTCCGAGTTGTTTTCCGGCGCAATGTAGATCTCGTCGTAACGGTTATACTTTATAATAATGCCCTTGCTGGCAATTGCCGGTTTAATGCCTGCCCACATGGTTTCGCCAACTATAAGCTGCCTTATGTGGCTGATGTTGATCTCACCCGTCAGGAAACCTGATCTATACCTTAGCTTTCCGTCAACTACTTTGTACCAGGTGCCAAAGAAAGACCATAAGAGAAGTGCCAGCGGGGCCAGCAAGGGTAATAAAATATAAGGCTGCTTCAGGAAAGCCTCTGTATCAAGCGCAAAAACCACAAAGGGTAACAACACCAACAAGGCTATTATATAAGGCATAGGGCCTTTCCGGTTTGCTTTATATTTTTTTACCATAACTATAGTTTAAAAAAACCCTTTCAACGAATCCATCAGTGTTTTAACGAATGGCAGTACATAGCTCAGGATGTCCAGGGCGTAAGGCGTGGTTTTGAGCACCACCGGGTAAACTATAGATTCAGAAGCGGTCTCTTCTGTAATGCTTATGCCGGCTATATCCGAAACATAAAGCAACAGGCTGATGGCAAAGCACCACTTCAGCGCACCCAGTATTGCTCCCAGAAAATTATCGAAGAAGCCAAAAGGTGTAAAGTCGATGGCCTTTTTGAGGATGAACCCGATCAGGTAAACAGTGATAATGATCGCGATAAAAACAACTATAAATGTAAGGTACGGCAGCACACCACCCACATCGCCAACAAAGTCCCGAACTATAGGCAGCGCCACATTCAGAAACTTCAGCCCGCCAAGTATCGCCAGCACCAGCGCCAGTAAGGACACCAGCTCCAGCAGCAACCCTTTCCGGAAGCCCATAAATGCCCCAAACAAGATCGGGACCAGCAGGAAATAATCGAAAGTGCTCATGGGGCAGAAACTATAGAATCTAAATAAAAACGCTGCTGCACAGGTGTAAAGCCAATGCAGCAGCGCTAAGATAAAATAATCGGTTTAGGCTACCAACTATAGATGAAGGTGGTAACTATAGTTTTGATCGTAAATTAAAAATCGGTGTTGTTCAGCAAAGCTCCTACCGCAGCAGAAATGGCACGACCATCAGCCTGACCAGCCAGCTCCTTAGAAGCAACGCCCATTACACGTCCCAGGTCCGATGGCCCGGTAGCTCCCAGGCGCTGAATGATCTCTACCAACCGGATGCGAAGATCGCCTTCATCCAGCTGTTTTGGCAGGTATTCTTCAATCACAGCCAGTTCGCCCAGTTCAATCTGCTCCAGGTCGGCGCGGTTCTGCTGTGCATATACTTCCGCCGATTCACGGCGCTGTTTGGCTGCTTTAGTCAGCAGCTTCAGCTCGGTGCCCTGAGTTAAGCCTTCGCCACCGCCTTTTTCGGTCTCGGCCAGCAGTATCAGCGATTTTATACTTCGCAGGGCCTGTAAGCGTGGTTTATCTTTTGCCAGCATGGCCTGCTTTATATCAGCTTCTACTCTTTCTTTTAAGGTCATAGTTTTTAATCTTTTATAGTATGTATCAGCACAAGGAGTTATGCTACTTCTACGGAGCTTTTGCTTTAGAGGCAACACCCCGGGCATAACATCTTATTTAAATTTCCATTAATTTAGTCATCTCGTTTAAAAGTAAAATAGCCGTACCTATAAGCGGCAACCAAGCAACATGACCAAACTCAGTGTAAATATAAACAAAATAGCCACGCTTCGGAATGCCCGCGGCGGCGACAGACCAAACGTAGTGCAGGCTGCCAAAGATTGTGAGCGCTTCGGAGCACAGGGCATCACCGTGCATCCGCGCCCAGACGAGCGCCATATCCGCTACCAGGATGTATACGACCTGAAACCTATAGTTACAACCGAGTTTAACATAGAAGGCAACCCGACACCTGATTTCCTGAAATTGGTAAAAGACGTAAAGCCGGAGCAGGTAACACTTGTGCCCGATGCCCCGGATGCCATCACCTCCAATGCCGGCTGGGATACTATAAAACATAAGAACTTCCTGACGGATATAATTTCGGAAATGAAAAGTCTGGGAATCCGCACTTCTATTTTTGTAGACCCGGTAGAAAGCATGATTGAAGGCGCTGCTATAGTTGGCACCGACCGCGTTGAACTATACACTGAGGATTACGCCCGCCAGTACCACGCCAACCGCGAAGCAGCCATTGCCCCCTATGTAAAAGCAGCTGTTAAGGCACAGGAATACGGCATTGGCCTGAACGCCGGCCACGACCTGGATCTGGACAACCTGAAATATCTGAAAGATAATCTGCCTGGATTGCTGGAAGTGAGCATTGGCCACGCCCTGATCTGCGACGCGCTGTACTATGGCCTGGAGAACACCATACAACTATACCTGCGCCAGCTTAAATAAGCCATTTTGATAAACCCGGTAACGATAGAGGAGTTTCTGCAGAAGGCTGAAAAGCTGCCTGTGCTGGATGCGCGCGCACCCAAAGAATACGAAGCTGGCCATATTTTACAGGCGCAAAGCTTTCCGATTTTTACGGATGAAGAACGTGCAAAAGTTGGGACCTCTTACAAACAGCAAGGCCACGACCCGGCCGTGTTACTGGGCCTGGATCTGTTTGGGCCAAAGATGTCGGAGTTTGTGAAAAGTGCTACCAACATAGCTCCGGATAAGGAAGTACTGTTGCATTGCTGGCGTGGTGGTATGCGTAGCGGGGCAATGGCCTGGCTGCTGAGCTTTGCGGGGTTTAAGGTACACCTGCTGCAAGGCGGTTACAAAGCGTACCGGCACTTTATACAGGAGCAATTCACGAAGCCATGGCCTATAGTTGTACTCAGCGGTTTTACGGGTAGTGGCAAAACAGACATACTGCCTTACCTGCAAAAGCTTGGCCAGCAAACTATAGACCTGGAAGGATTGGCTAACCACAAAGGCTCTGCCTTCGGAAGTATAGGCATGCCCGCACAACCCACTACAGAGCAATTCGAGAACCTGCTTGGCTCTGCACTTTTAAAACTAAATCCGGAGCAGTCGGTTTGGTTTGAAGATGAAGGTGAAACGATCGGTCGAGTAAAAATGCCGCATGAGTTTTTCACTTACATGCAGCAGCGGCCAACTATAGTTATAGATGTACCTAAAAAACTGCGCGTGCAAAAGCTGGCGCACGAATATTGCCGCACCGATAAAACCGTACTGGAAGCAGCTATAGTTAAGATAAAGAAACGCCTGGGCGGTTTAGCTACCCAAGAGGCGCTGGACGCCATTGCAACCGGCGATATGGAGAAAATGGTGGAGATTGCGCTTTCGTACTACGACAAAGCATATCATTATCAGTTAAAACCAAAGCAACAGGTACACATGCTGCCGCTACAAACTATAGATCCCGAGGAAAACGCACAGCAACTCATAGCTTTCGCCAAAACCAACAACCTGATTTAACCATGGAAGAAACATCTGCTCAAACTATAAAACTTACCCAGTACAGCCACGGAGCCGGTTGCGGCTGCAAAATTGCACCAAAAGTGCTGGACGCTATCCTCCATTCCGACATCAGCTATCCCGAAGATAAAAAGCTTATAGTTGGTAATTCGTCGCGCGACGATGCCGCTGTCTATGACATTGGCAATGACCGCGCCGTTATCAGCACCACCGACTTTTTTATGCCTATAGTTGATGATGCCTATGATTTCGGTCGTATTGCCTCGGCTAATGCTATCTCGGATGTGTATGCCATGGGCGGCTCTCCGATAATGGCGATTGCTGTATTGGGTTGGCCGATAGATAAACTAACACCCGAGGTTGCTAAGCGTGTAATTGAAGGTAGCCGCAGTATTTGCCACGAAGCTGGTATCCCCTTAGCCGGCGGCCACAGCATCGACAGCCCCGAGCCAATCTTTGGCCTGGCTGTTACCGGCATGCTCGACATCCCGAACCTGAAACGCAATGATACGGCCACTGCCGGCTGCGAACTATACTTAACTAAACCGCTTGGTGTTGGCATCCTTACTACCGCTCAGAAAAAAGCAATCCTTAAACCAGAACATACTGACCTGGCACCAAAGCAAATGATGCAGCTGAATAAGATCGGTGCTGAACTTGGCAAACTGCCACAAGTAAAAGCCATGACCGACGTTACCGGTTTCGGTTTGTTAGGCCACTTATCGGAAATGTGCGAAGGCAGTAATTTGGCCGCAGAGGTTTTCTTTGATAAAGTACCGGTAATACAGGAAGCGCTGGAGTACCTGGCACAGAAAGCTATACCAGGCGGCACAAACCGCAACTTCGACAGCTACGGCCACAAAATAGCAGACCTTACTCCAGACCAGAAACACCTGCTCTGCGATCCGCAAACAAGCGGCGGTCTGTTAGTGGCTGTCGATCCGGCTGGCCGCGATGAAGTGTTGCAACTGTTTGCCAACTATAGCTTAGACCTTCAGCCATTGGGTATTTTAAAAGAGCGCGGAGCTGAAGAAAAACTGATAACTGTACTATAGTTACTATAGTCTATATCTCTCAAACTATAGTTTCGTAAGCCTAAACTGATACCTATTTACTGTTAACTGATAACTGAAATAATGAAACTACACTATAAAGAAATGGGCCATGGTCAACCGTTGCTTATCCTGCACGGCTTGTTTGGCACATTAGACAACTGGCAGACGCTGGCAAAACGTTTTGCTGAGCACTACAATGTTTTTCTGGTTGATCTTCGCAACCATGGTCGTTCGCCACATTCCGAGGAGCACGATTATGATGCCATGGCCGAAGACGTATTACGCCTGGTAGATGAACTACAAATCCCAACGCCAGCTATAATGGGCCATTCGATGGGTGGTAAGGTTGCCATGAACTACGCGCTGAAATATCCAACCCGCATCACCAAGCTTATAGTTGTAGACATTGCTCCCAAAGCCTATCCACCGCACCACGACGAAATTATAGATGCGCTGCAGTCGGTAGATCTGGCAAGTGTTACGAGCCGCGGTGAAGTAGATGCACAATTAGCGAAACAAATACAGGAAGAAGATGTACGCCTTTTCCTGATGAAGAACCTCTACCGCAAAGAGGACAACACTTTTGGATGGCGCATGAACCTGGATGCGATTGAGAGAAATTATGCAATGGTTGCAGAAGCCATTACATCGGATGTGCCATTTAAAAAGCATACCTTGTTTATTAAAGGTGGCCGGTCACGGTATATCAAACCGGAAGATATTTATGACAGCATCGAGCGGTTATTTACCTTAGTTGAAGTAGAAACTATACCAAATGCCGGGCATTGGGTACATGCTGAAGCCCCCGATCAGGTATATGAACTGGTAACTACTTTCCTGAGTGCAGATTCACTATAGAACTGTTATCAATAGTATAATTCACCTATAGTTTAAAAGCTGTCTTTGCTAAGTGGCCGAGGCAGCTTTTATATTTTTATCCGCTTATAGTTAATAGTTTTGTAGCATGAAAAAGACCGGTAACTTATACCTGATTCCTACTATACTGGCAGAGGGCACAGCTGATCAGGTTATCTCGCCACAGGTAAAAGACACAGTTCGTAATTTAAGCTATTTTATAGTTGAGAATCTTCGTACGGCCCGTCGTTATGTTAAAATGATATGCCCGGAACTAACTATAGAAGAGTTAACATTTGTTCAGATAGATAAGGATGCTACCCCAGCACAGGTACAGGCTTCATTAAAACCCATAGTTGAAAAAGGTATAGATGCAGGAATTATTTCAGAAGCTGGTTGCCCCGGTATTGCTGACCCAGGTGCAGAAATAGTAAAATATGCACATCAAAAAGAAATTAAAGTTATTCCATTTGCGGGTCCATCTGCCATCCTACTGAGCTTAATGGCCAGTGGCTTTAACGGACAACAGTTTGCCTTCCATGGTTATTTACCAATAGATAAAGGTCCACGACTACAAGCTTTGCGTCAGTTAGAGAAGGAAATGCAACAGCGTAAACAAACTCAGATCTTTATGGAAACGCCTTATCGGAATAACAAACTCTTAGAAGACCTGCTCACTACACTCCATCCGGAAACAAAACTTTGCATAGCAGCGAACATCACCTCACCAGAACATGAATTCATTCAGACAAAGACAATTAGCCAATGGAAAGGCAAGTTGCCCGACATTCATAAACAGCCCGCTGTGTTCCTGATCTATAGATAGCGTTAGAAGTAATAAACAAAAATGGTAGCTTTTTAGAGCTGCCATTTTTGTTTGATAAGTTCGCATAAATACTATGCAATTAATATTAAGCTTTTGAATTATAATTTTTAGTATCGATCTATTTAGTCAGTCTTAGCTCGATTAAGCTATAAAATGATTGAATCAGGGGTAGCATCAAATTGAGCTATCTAAAGAGACTATGATAGTTATCGTTCCCTCTCTCCTTCTTATGCGTTAAAACGAGAACACCCCTTGTCTTTTTAAGGGGACAAGGGGTGTTTTGTTGGGGTTGGCGGCCACCTACTCTCCCGGATGTGACTCCAGTACCATCGGCGCGTCCGGGCTTAACTTCTCTGTTCGGGATGGGAAGAGGTGCTCACCGG
>NZ_JACKZC010000011.1 GCF_014212495.1 Pontibacter sp. Tf4 | reverse complement strand
GGTCCGTGGAAAAGGAAAGGCGCTCTTTCTGCGTGTTGCGCAGCACCATTTCCTCCAGCCCCGGCTCATAGATCGGCAGAATCCCTTTTTTCAGGTTCTCGATCTTGTTTTCATCTATGTCAATGCAGGTTACATCGATCCCAACTTCGGCAAAACAAGTGCCCGTTACCAGACCCACGTAACCTGTGCCAACTACTGCTATTCTCATAAAGCTAATGTTATCTCTATTGCAAATTTATACTTTTATATGTTAAGTTATGCTTTAAACTTACTCACTTCGTGCTGCCATCAATTATCAGAACGAAAGGTGTTTACCCACCAGAATTGAAAAACAAGCAGCTGCCATATTTGTGTCTGTATAGTTCCGGCGGCCTCTCCTTTAAACGACTGCCGCAACCGCCTGGTCTGTTCCACATCAAAAATCTGTTGCGCTTCCACCAGTTCATCGGCTAAATACTGCTCAACCAGCCCTGCCCCCTCTGTTTGCAGAAACGAAAGTAACGGAACTTCAAAGCCTTTTTTAGGACGTCTGTATAGTTCAGGCGGCAGTTTATGCCGGAAAGCATCCTGCAATATTTTTTTCTGATACGACTTATCAATTTTAGCCGATACGGGCAACGAGAAAGCAAATTTTACAACTCTGTGATCTAAAAACGGGCTCCTGATCTCGAGGCCGTTTGCCATGCCCATCAGGTCTATTTTGGGTAGCATGTCATTTGCCAGCACCAGCTGCCAGTCGGCACAAAGTACGCTGTTCAGGTTAAATTGGTTCTTGCTGACATGCTCCAGTAAACGGCTTTTACGGGCCTGGTATAATCTGTTAAACGCTTTGCCCCGATGCTCCGGCTTTAGCAGGGCCAGTGCCTGCTGCTCCTGTTGCCAGGTAGCCCAGAACCAGTACCTCTCGGATGCAGAAAGCCGTGCACCTGCCGCAAAACGGTGCAGTTGTCTTACTTTGTTGGCGATAAAAGAGTTTCTGGATTGTGGAAGATTCGCCCATAAAGGGTCCAGCGCCGTGACGAGTTCGGTTGCCGGGCCCCTGGCAAGTACCTGCAACTCGGCTCTGTGCTTGTTGTAACCGGCAAATAATTCGTCCGCCCCATCACCCGACAAAACGACCTTTACCTGCTTACCGGCCTGTTTGCTCAAACTATAGACTGCCAGCGCCGACGAATCAGCGAAGGGTTCGCTCAAACCTTCCAGCATCCCGAAAAGGTTATCATACAGATCCTGGTTTGTTAACTTTACTTCTATATGGTTGGTTTTAAACTTATTCGCAACCAGCCGGGCATAGTTGGTCTCATCAAAAAAAGGCTGCTCCGGAAAACCTACCGAAAAGGTCTGCAAGCCCGCAACCTGCTCCGATGCAAGTGCTACTACCACCGACGAATCGATGCCCCCGCTCAGAAAAGCTCCTACCGGCACGTCGGCCGTCAGCCGCTCTGTTACGGCATTCCGAAGCAATTGCTGTAACTGGACCTGTTGCTGCTTATAGCTGAGCCGGCTTACCTCCTCGTCGTACTGCTCAAATGGTTGTTTATACCAATTAATGTCCTGCACTTTGCTGTTGCGGATGTAGAGGTAATGCCCGGGTGAGAGCTTTTTGATGCCTTTGAGTATAGTTGCCGGCGCCGGAATGTAGGTAAGCTGCAGATACTGGTAAAGAGAGGTAAAGTCCAGCTCCCGCGGCACGCCCAGTTCCAGCAAGGCTTTCAGTTCAGAGCCGAACAGGAATTTATCGCCGTCCTTATAGTATAAAAGTGGTTTTTCGCCGTAGCGGTCGCGGGCTACAAACAGGCTTTGTTCTGCGGCATCGTAAATGGCAAAGGCAAAAAAGCCGTGCAGCTTTTTCAGGCACTTATGCCCGTGTAGGATGTATAGTTGCAGCAGTACTTCGGTATCAGATGTCGTCCGAAAGGCAATGCCCCTGGCCACCAGTTTTTCGCGCAGTACTTTATAGTTTAAGATCTCGCCGTTGTAGGTGATGGTATACCGGCCGGAAGCATCGGTTAATGGCTGATTATTTGCTGTGCCCGGAGCGATAACAGAAAGCCTGCGGTTTGCCAGCGCTATAGTTTGCTGTACAAACATGCCACTGCCATCGGGCCCACGGTGCCGGAGCGCCTCGGTTGCCTGATGCAGTTTTTTAATAGCTCCTTCGCCTGCTTCAGTAAATGCTAAAACGCCTGTTATGCCACACATAAATCCAGTAAAGATAGTTTTTTTCTGAATCAGGCGGCAGCCCTGGCCGGAGTGCTGTGCTTAAAACTGAACCCGATTTACTTAAAATTAACAACTTACCTACCCAAAGCCAGTATAGTTTTAGTAAGAACACCCTATTTCATTATGAAACCAGACTGGCTGGATACACACGAGTATCCGTTTGAATCAAAATACCTGGAGCTGCCCTGCGGCAAAATGCATTACATTGATGAAGGCGAAGGACCTGTAATTGTAATGGTGCACGGCACACCGTCCTGGTCCTTCATTTACCGTAACCTTATAAAGCAGCTTCGCACCCGCTACAGATGCGTGGCCATGGACATGCTCGGCTTCGGCCTGTCGGACAAACCGGAGGATTTCAGTTATAAACCGAGGGCCCATGCCGCCAACTTTGAAGCACTGATGGACCACCTGCAATTAAAGAATATTACGCTGGTGGTACACGATTTTGGTGCCCCGATCGGGCTGGCCTACGCGCTGAACCATCCGGAAAATATCCGCAGTATCGTAATGCTCAACACCTGGACCTGGTCCTTATCCAAGCATAATACCTTCTCGAAGGCAAGTAAATACCAGATAGGCCCGCTGGGCAAGTTTCTGCATTCCAAACTGAACGTATCGACGGGCGCGCTGGTAAACGAGCTTTTCGGGGATGCGGCAAATATGCCGGAGCCCATTCGCCAGCAATACATTAAAGCGCTTGGCAGCCCCGAGCAAAAGGTAAGATCGCTTGCCTGTGCCCGCGAGCTTGTAGGCGTAAGCAGGTGGTACGAAGAACTATGGCAGAAACGCAAAAACATACAGGATATTCCTACCCTTATTCTATGGGGTGAGCGGGATAAACTCGTAAAAATAGAAGCTCTTCAGAAATGGAAGCGCTTTTTCCATGAGTGTTACGTGATCCATTTCGAAGAAAGCGGCCACTTCCTGCAGGAAGAGAATGCCGAAGAACTGGCCGGGTATGTCAGCAATTTTATAAAAGAAGAACAAAAGAAACGCGAAGCCACATTTCAAACTTAAAGCCAATATTTTACCATGAAAGCGAACAAACCTCTTAAAGAAGCTATTTTTCGTGCACCCGAAACGACCGACGACAGCAAGCAACCGCAACAGGAGCAGCTCTACCACATGGGTACCCGCGTCACTAACGCCAAAAACATAGATGAGCCAGCACAGGACCTGGTAAATGAATCGCACACCAACCGTATGGAAACTTTCCGGAACCTGCGCGAAATGGACCAGGCAGTTGATAAAAACCTGAACAAGAAAAGCTCCAGATAGGCGCTACCAAACTATAGGTTACTAAAAAGCCACACCTGCTTACTTAATCCTGTAAGCGGGTGTGGCTTAAATTTTATAGTTGAGCACCACTATAACTATAGTTGGGTGCCATAGCTATAGTTGGAAACAACGGGGTAATGCTGCAAACTATAGCCCAAGGGTTGTATTTACTGTTCAAATATCTTTCCGGGGTTCAGAATGCCCTTTGGGTCGAATAGTTGCTTAATGCCCTGCATCAGGCGTAGTTGCACGGGGTTCAGGGCAATACCAATGTAAGGCCGCTGCACCAGCCCGATGCCGTGCTCTCCGCTTATAGTTCCGCCCAACGCCACGCACAGCCTGAAGATTTCTTTTATACCTTCCGGTAACTTGTGTTGCCAGTCGTAATCGCTCATATCGCCTTTAATGATGTTCACGTGCAGGTTTCCATCTCCGGCATGGCCATAACACACAGATTTAAAGTTATACCTGGCTCCTATCTCTTTTACACCATGCAGCAGTTTTGGCAGTTCCGCACGCGGCACTACTGTGTCTTCTTCTTTATAAACTGAGTTGGATTTTACAGCGTGAGCTACATTCCGGCGCAGGCGCCACAAATCTTCCTTCTGTTTATCGGTGTCGGCAACCAGTATCTCGTCAATATCAAATTGCTCCAGCACGCCATACACTTGTTCGGCTTCTTTAAACAGCTGATCCATGTCGTTGCCGTCCAGTTCAATCAGCAGGTGCGCCTGAATATCTGCCGGCAAATGTACCTCAATGCCCACATACCGGCCTGCCCATTCTATAGCATCCCGCTCCATAAATTCCAGCGCCGATGGCACAATACCTGCCATAAATAATTTAGAAACAGCCTTGCAGGCCTGCTCTTCGTTCCGGAACGGCACTAGCATTACAATATTCTGGGGTGGGTAAGGTATCAGCCGGAACACGATCTTCGTGATAATGCCCAGCGTCCCTTCGCTGCCTATCATGAGTTGCGTCAGGTTGTAGCCAGTCGCATTTTTCAGGACGTTGGCGCCGGTCCAGGTAATTTCGCCGGTGGGCAGCACCACCTCCACATTGAGCACATAATCTTTGGTAACGCCGTATTTAACCGCTCTCGGGCCACCACTGCTTTCGCTCAGGTTGCCGCCCAAAAAGCAGCTGCCCCGACTCGAGGGGTCCGGTGGGTAATACAAGCCTTTTGCAATAACAGCTTCCTGAAAAACCTGAGTAATAACGCCCGGCTCAACTATAGCCTGCAGGTTTCGCTCATCTATCGTTATAATTTTATTCAGCCGCTCTGTCGAAACTATAACTCCCTGATGCACAGCCAATGCACCGCCGCTGAGCCCGGTACCTGCCCCGCGTGGAGTAACCGGAATCATATTTTTATTGCAATACTGCATAATAAGGCTGATTTCGGAGGCGTTTGCTGGTTTAAGCACAACTTCCGGAAGGTAGCGCAGGTCTTCTGTCTCGTCGTGGGTGTAGCGCAGCATATCGTCTGCGGATGCAGGCAAAACCACATTTGCCTCACCAACTATAGCAACGAAGGCTGCAACGGCTTCCGGGGTAACAGGATTAAATTTCATTTTTATAAAGAAGGGCTTATCGCTATATTAGCAATCCCTTTTAATTGATTTACTTACCTTGCCAAAGTAACGTTTTGAGAACAGCTTTTACAACTTCAGCCTTATTTATCTTTTTTATCATTTTAATGGCTTCCTGCCAGTCCTCGGGGCCGGTATTCAGCAAGCGTGGCGAAACCTATAAATCGGCCCGCGAGATTGCCGAAGAAAAACGACAGGAACGCAAGGCACGGCGCTTAGCTCGTAAAAATGGAGATAATGAGCCTAAACTTGCCTCGAAAGACCGCACCAGCCGCACCAAAGTGCGCCGCGATGTGGACAGGGACATAGCCAGGGTAATTGAAACCGCCCGCTCTTATACCGGCGTACCCTACCGCTGGGGCGGCACCACCCGCGTAGGCATGGACTGCTCAGGCCTGCTGTGTACTTCCTTTGAAACTGTTGATGTTAAACTTCCGCGCACCTCGCAGGAACAGGCCCGCTTTGGTAAAGAGGTACGGATAAAAGACCTGCGCGAAGGCGACCTCGTATTTTTCGGGGCAAACAGGAACAGCAATCAGATCACGCACGTGGGCATGGTCACAGAGGTGATAGATGATAACAATATCCAGTTCATACACGCCTCAACCTCGCTCGGCGTGATCGAAAACAACCTGTTTTCCGACCACTACCAGAAGATATTTATAAAAGCGGTACGGCCTGAGATTTAAGACCTGTTCTCGGCAGTACCTGCTATAGTCTGCTGATACTGCTACAACCACATCCATACTTAATACAAAAAAGTATAGCATTTTACTATTCAAAAGTTGCTTCCTACGTACTATAAGTAGTTTTAACATGTTGCCCACTAACTACTTACAGTATTATGAAACACTTCTACACTTTCATATGCCTGTGCCTGCTATTCACACTACAGGTACAATTGGCATTGGGGCAGGGTACAACCACCGCAGCTCTGAACGGCACTATTAAAGACCCAAGCGGAACTCCTTTGCCAGGTGCAACTATTATAGCGGTTCATAACCCGACAAACACACAATATGTTGCCACTACCAACACCGATGGCTATTACAACATCCAGAACATGCGCGTGGGTGGCCCTTACACCGTCCGTACGTCGTATGTAGGCTACCAGGAACAGCGCTCCGAAGGCATCAACCTCGCCTTAGGCCAGACCACCCGTGTGGATTTTACCTTATCTGAAAGCAGCCGCGAACTGAGCGAAGTGGAGGTGATCGGGGAGCGGAACGACGTGTTTAACCAGGACCGTACCGGCGCTGCTACCAACGTATCCAGAGAGCAACTGGAAACACTTCCTACGCTTAGCCGCAGCCTTCAGGACTTTACCCGACTTACACCTCAGGCATCCGGAAACTCTATAGGTGGCTCCAACAACCGCTACAACAACATAACTATAGATGGTGCCGTGAACAACGACGTGTTCGGTTTATCTGGCAGCGGAACGCCCGGTGGCTCAGCAGGCACACAGCCCATTTCCCTTGATGCGATACAGGAGATACAGGTTGTTATAGCGCCTTATGATGTAAAACAGGGCAACTTTACGGGCGGCGGCATAAATGCTGTAACCCGCTCAGGCTCCAATAAATTTTCCGGATCAATTTACGGGTTTGGCCGCAACCAGGACATTATCGGTAAAGCCGTGGAAGGGCCCCGCGTAAAAGCAGATGAATTTAAAAACTACCAGTATGGCGTACGCATTGGCGGACCCATCATCAAAGACAAACTGTTCTTTTTCACCAACTACGATGCTACCCGTATTACAGAACCGCTCCGTTTTGCGCCAGGCTCTGCTGAGTCGCAGATACCGTTAACCGATGCCCAGGCACTGGCCGACTTTGTGCGTGAAACCTACGGATATGATGTAGGCTCGTTTGGCGCGATAGACCGTAACACCGAAAGCGACAAGCTCTTTGTGAGACTGGACTGGAACATTACAGACAACCACCAGCTAACCTTGCGCCATAACTTTGTAGATGCGTTTGATGATAACATTTCCAGAAGCCGGAACAATGTGCGCTTTGGCAACAACGCCTATAAGTTTAACAGTAAAACAAATTCCACAGTAGCCGAACTGAACAGCCGCTTCTCAAACAACTGGTCCAATAACCTGATCGTGGGTATGTCGCTTATCCGGGATAACCGCGAAATAGCAGGCGAGCTCTTCCCGCAGGTAACCATTACCGACCCGGTTGGTACACTGGTATTTGGTTCTGAGCGCTCCTCTACCGCCAACGAGCTCGACCAGGACATCTTTGAATTTACAGATAACCTGTCGTACCTGATTGGCAAGCACAACTTCACGATTGGTACCCACAACGAATTCTTTAAATTCCGGAACCTGTTCATCAATAACCTGAACGGCCGCTGGGATTTTAACTCCATTCAGGACTTTATTGATAACAAACCCAGCAGGGTAAGAGCTGGCTACTCCCTTACCAACGACCCACGCCCAGCTGCCGAGTTTAACGCCGCCCAACTTGGCTTTTATCTGCAGGATGAATACACCGCCTCAGAGCAATTGAAGTTTACGGTGGGTTTACGTCTGGATATACCTGTTTTCCCGGATGACCCGGTGCGCAACACCAAACTGGAAACCGACTTTGCCAACATCTATCCCGGCCTGAGAACCGACCGTACCCCAAGCGGACAACTGCTGTGGGCACCACGCTTTGGCTTTAACTTCGCTCCAACCCAGGACCAGACACTACAGATACGAGGTGGTACCGGTATTTTCACCGGCCGTGTGCCGTTTGTTTGGATGTCGAACCAGTTTATAAACACCGGTACTATACTGGGTACAGTAGACGTGCGCCGGCCTGCAGAATTTATACCTGACCCCAGCCGGCAAGTTGATGCCGGACCACCTGTGCAGACAGTAGAAGTGAACGTGATAAACGATGACTTTAAACTGCCGCGCGTATGGCGCAGTAACCTGGCCTTCGATTATACACTGCCTTTGGGGATAGTAGCAACTATAGAAGGTATTTACTCTAAAACACTGAACGACGTAGTATACCGAGACCTGAACCTGGTAGACCCGATCGGAAAGCTGCCTGGTATTGATAACCGAAACATTTTCTCGGATGAAGAAACAAGCCGCCGCAGAAATGAAGACTATACCAACGTCATCCTGCTGGACAACACCGACGAAGGCTATCGCTATAGTTTAACCGGCCAGTTGCGCAAGGATTTTACCAACGGCCTTAACACGTCCATTGCTTATACTTATGGCAAGTCGAAGGATGTGAACAGCGGAACAAGTTCTACTGCCTTGTCTAACTATGAGTTTAACCAGATCATCAACAACCCTAATGACCCGGAACTGGCTTACTCCCGGTATGATGTGCGCCATCGTATAGTAGGCTATGGTGGCTACACCTTCAAGTTTGGTGAGGCAGCGGCAACCGGTATCTCCTTATTTTATCAGGGCCAGTCGGGACTGCCTATTACGTTTGTTTACGCCCAGGACCTGAACGGTGACGGCAACTTCTCCAACGACCTGCTCTATGTGCCACGCAACCAGAGCGAGATAAACCTGGTACCAGTAACTATAAGCGGCACTACCTTTACACCAGAGCAACAGTGGGCAGCCCTGGATGCCCTGATCAGTGGTGACGACTATCTGAACGACAGAAGAGGCCAGTATACAGAACGCTATGGTGGCCGCATGCCCTGGACACACCAGTTCGACCTGCGCATTTTCCAGGACTTTTACATCAATTCAGGAGACAACCGCCATACCTTCCAAATCACGTTTGATATATTTAACGTGGGTAACCTGATAAACCGCGACTGGGGACGCCAGTACTTTGTGAGCAACAACGCAAACGAGCTTATCCGCTTTGCCGGACTGAACGATGCAGGTGAACCAACCTTTACTTTTAACCCTAACTCCCGCATCTACAACGTTTCCCAGTTCGACTCCAGATGGCAGGGACAGATCGGATTACGGTATATCTTTAACTAAACTATAGGAACTATAAAAACAAAAACCCCGCTGGTAATTTACCAGCGGGGTTTTTGTTTTTATAAAATATGTGGTGGATTATTTATCTACTACATATTTACCGGTTTCATCCTTTTTAACAACGATAGAAACAGTTATAGTTGCTGCGTTGTAGATCTTATAGTTAAGCTTATACTTAACACCTTTTTTCGGATTCGGGAACAGGTGCTCAGCAAGTGCTAACAATGATTTCTCAATGTCTTCCTGGCTCCAGTAACGGTTATCCTGTTTCTCAACATAATAGCTTCTGTACTGTGCAAGGTTTGCTCTGTTATCTGCTGTTCCGTAATTAGGATTCGGATTTGTTTTACCGATCCAATCGTAGTCAGCGTTTACAAGCGTATACTCAATTGTAAAGTCAACATTCCACTCGTTAGCAACTTTGTTGAATTTGAAAGTTGCGTCTTTTGTAACGTTAGAATCTACAACTACCCATTTAGAGCCATTAAAGCCCATTGCCATAACACGCTGCTCTGTAACTCTGGTAGTGCTATTATAGAAACCATAGCTTACGTACTGCAGATCTTCTTCCTGGGCACCAAACACCTTATTTGAAAGGAATTTGTTGAAGTACTCTCCAAATAAAGCGTTATCAGATGAGTTGAAGTCAGACTTTTTACCAACTGAAGCATAATCTTCAGGAGTAACATAGTAGATGTTCACCCATGCACCGTTCTTTTTATAGAAAGCATCAGTTACAGTTGAAGTTACGCTGTTTGCAAAATAATCATATGTAAAGATCACAACCTGGTTTTCAGGAGCATCCGGATATTTAACACCCAGGAAAGTGGTCATGTCATCAGGCGAGTTAAAGTTGGCAAATCTTTCGCCAGTAACTTTATAATCATCGGCTGTGGCAGTATAAGCAGTTGAACCGGCTACAGTTGTGCTTAAGCCTGGATAAACCTGCAGTTTGAAAGTTACAAACGCATCAGCGCCGTTACCTAAGTGCGGGTACTTCTTTGCCAGAATGGTTGGGATGTACTGGATAGCTTCATCTTCTGTAGCAAAATAATATTTTGTCGTGATGTAAGCAGGCACATCTTTTAACAGTTTGTAGTCAGCACTTGCCAGTGTTGTAACTACATCTGTTTCGTCAGCTTTACCAGCTGCAACTTTATCAAGCTCTTCGTACACGTCTTCCATTGGATCACAGGCTGTGAAGGCCAACATCAGAGCTGATAATAGATATACAATCTTTTTCATCTATCTAATAAATAATGATTAGAAGTTAATTTTTAAACCTGTAGTCCAGGTTGTACCGTTACCGAAGTATACCTGTGTGTTGGTCACATCGCTATACTTAACAGTTTCCTCACCTACTTTTCTTGTACCAAATCTTGCAAAAGCATCAGAGATGTACTCTGTGTTGAACAGGTTATTTACAGTAGCGTAAAGTGTACCGTTCAGGCCAGCAAATTTGAATTTGAAAGAAGCGTTAGCATCGAAAACTGAGTAGTTTGGAACTTCCCAGGTAGAGATACCCGGTGTTGTCAGGTCAGTTGGGTTGAAGTCAGCGTTGAAGTTAGCATAGTAGTTATAGTCAACACCAATCTTCAGCTCGCTTGTAACATTTACATCAAGACCTAACGCTGCAGTTGTCTGTGGAGAGTCACCTACTTTTTTATCAGACATATATACTGCTGATACTTTATCAACCTGCTTCTGATTTTCATCATATACAATTGTCTCACCCAGGTCGTTCATCCAGGTCCAGTCTCCTATAGAGATCATACCTTTCAGGCTAACAGTTTTGATAGGGCGATAGTTGAAGTCGATCTCAATACCCTGGTGAAGGGCATCTACACCCAGTAGGTTAACAAAGTATCTTTCGTTGTCCTGACCTGGTACTGATTTCGTGAATGATCTGTCTTTCCAGGTAGTTCTGTAAAGGTTAACGTTACCAGAAAGTTTTTCGCTTACATAACCGTAACCTAACTCGTAGCTAAGGATCTTCTCACGCACTGCTTCTTCGTTTGGAATGTTCTCATTTCTAAGGAACACGCTGTTGAAGAACGGAGCTTTCTCGAAGTAACCTATGTTTGCGAACACGTTATGGTTTTCAGTTAAGTTGTAGTTAGCACCACCTTTTGTCTGGAAACCGAAGAAGTTAACTTTAGGGCTCTTCTGCATCGGATCGTTATCCGCGTATTTGAAGTAGTCGATACGCTGGTAAGATGTGTTTGAACCGGCAAGGGAAATGAAAGCGGCTAAAGGACCGGCTTTGTACTCACCCTGTAAGAAACCACCTTCCCACAGTACGATACCTTCGTTGTAGTAACCAATTTTATCGCCTTGTCCGGCTTTGTTGTTAGGAGCGTTCACGTTGCTGTTATCCAGTACATACTGGGCACCCAGCAGGTTTCTAACCGAGTTAAAGTGAATACCTTTGTAGTATCTCAGGTCAACACCTGCCAACAGGTCGAAGTTTTCGCTCATTGATCTCTGGTAAGTGCTCAGTACACCGTACCATTTGTGGTCGTTTCTGTTAGACTGCAGGTAGCCAAGAGCACGGCCATCTTCAGAATTTCCGTTTATTTCAACGATTGCATCCAGGTTAAGTGGCTGGTATTTGTTACCACCAAATCTGTGATTGTCAAAGTTTTCAGTACCGCCATCAAACTCGTTACCACCTGTACCAACAGAAGCATAAGCTGCAGTTGATAAGAATGATTTGTCATCTATAGTCCAGTAGTGGTTAAGAGAGAACTGTGGCTTGTGGTAGAAGTTACCGCTGATCGTTTTAGCTTCGCCATTCAGCACACCCCAGTTCGGGTTGTAACGAAGACCCTGTGGAGCATCTCTGTATTCTTGGATCGTTAAACGGTCGTAACGCTGAGCATGGTACTGCGGAGCGCCGAAGCCTGTCAATGAAAGCGTGTGCTTATCATTGATCATTTTAGAAACGTTGAAGAAGTAGTTGTATGCTTCATACTGCAGGCCTTCTGCCCAGCCATCGCCTTCGGTTTTAGAACCTGATACGGCAAATGCCCAGCCATTCTCGGTAAGGCCGGTTGAGTAAGAGAAAGCTGTTTTGCTATAGCCTTCGCTACCAATACCCTGGTAGATTGAACCACCTTTAACGGCATCAGTCGTTCTGGTGATGATGTTGATAGTACCACCCACTGAAGGTACAGCTACTTTAGAGGCACCAAGACCACGCTGCACCTGCATTGCTTTAGTTACATCAGTTAAGCCTGCCCAGTTAGACCAGTAAACCTTACCGTTTTCCATGTCATTTACCGGCACACCGTTGATCATAACCGCGATGTTAGCACTCTGGAAACCACGCAGGTTGATACGAGAGTCGCCGTAGCCACCACCCGCTTTTGTTGCGTAAACACCTGGTGTAGATTTTAGCAGTTCCGGGAATTCCTGCTGACCAGCTTTCTCTACAATGATCTCGCTGGTGATAGTTGACATGGCAACAGGCGTTTCTCTTTCGATAGCGTAGCTGTTAGCTGTTACCAGGATCTCACCAAGAGAAGCTTCGCTCGGCTGCAGGGTAATAGTACCTAAGTTTTTAGTACCGTTAAGACCTGCTATAGAAACTTCTTTCTGAGCAAAACCAACGAAGTTGATAAGGATTGCAGTGGCGTTCGGGTCATCTACTTTCATAGTAAATGTACCATCGGCACCTGCCGGAACAGCCAGGCTTGTTCCTTTAAGAATTACTGTTGCTCCCGGAAGAGGATCTTTTGTAGTTCCATCTACAATTTTACCTTTTACAGTTCCCTGAGCAAAAGCACTTACCACAGTAGTAAAGCTAATTACTAACGTGATAAGAAAAAGTAAACACTTTTTCATGTAACTAATTTTGGTTGATTGGGTTGAAAGATTAATGGATTATTAATTAGATATTTAACTTTCCGAGCGCAAAGATAGCGGAACATTTGCGAACTTTACAAGGCATTAACTATTTCTTAATGTTGCCCCTGCAGATTTATTTTACCGATCTTATTTTAGCGTGTGTGCAGTGTATATCCGGTGTTTAGACACAAAACTTTGTGTAAATATTTTTTTTGCTTTCTAAATATTTCATCTATTTTTGTGCTCACAAAACGGGGGATTAGCTCAGCTGGCTAGAGCGCTTGCATGGCATGCAAGAGGTCATCGGTTCGACTCCGATATTCTCCACCAAAGGCAACTATAGTTTATAGTTGCCTTTTTTGTTTTCTACCCCTTCTCCCACTTGCACTTCCCGAAACTATAGGCGATATCGTATATTTATATATATATTGCATTACCATAATACTAAGCACTACACTTTATCATAATTGGTAATAGCAACTTAGGCTGGCAGCCCGCAGGTGAAGCAATGTAATGACTACCAAAGAAGGGAATTAGTAAATCGCACCCACTGATTCAGGATTAAAGTTTCGTACCGGAATTTCGGGTAACACACTGAGCGAAGAACGCCGCAATAGCGCATTTAAATAAAAACCACGCTGCTGCTGGAAGTGAACAAAGCAATTAACACAAACTTAATATTTCAACTTTTATCCTTTTTATGAAGAAACTTTTACTCTCTGCGGCTCTTGTAGCCCTTGGTTTTTCAGCGTCAGCTCAGGATGTTAAACCACTCAGATTACAGCTCAACATTGGCACCAACTATAGTACAGGCGATTTTTCAGCCACCGACATGACCAGTGAGTCTTCGGGCTACGCTAAAAACGGTGCTCATTTCTCTATCGGTTTAATGAAAGAATTGAACCCTAACTTTGGAATAGGTATAACACTTGCCGGCAAAACAAACGCTCTGAACACCGAGTCGATGGAGAGACAGATCAAAGAATTTGGAGGTTCTGCTAAGGTAGAAGGAGATGGTTATTCATCTGGTTACCTGATGGGTGATTTTTATGGGCTGCTTCCACTAAACAATACCACGCTGTACGCCAAGGCCTCGTTGGGGTATGGTTCGCTAACGATGAGCGAAATGAAAATGACCATAAGTGATGGAGAGGACACCTATAATATCCAGCGCAAAGAATTAACCGCAAGCAGCGCAGTTTATGGTCTGGCTGGTGGCTTCCGTCACGATTTCGGTAAGTTTGGACTTGGTTTAGAAGTTGCCTATATGAGCGGAACAGCAAAGTTTGAAGACGATGGTGAATCTTACGAGCAGCCATATGGCACTATCAGCAGCACAATAGGTATTCATTACAGAATTAAATAACCTTTAATTTTATTCTGCTGACAGTATCGTGATGACAGCGATCAGGGTTCAGAACGTTTAGAGCACATTCCTGCTTCAGAACAAAAGGCAACTATAAACTATAGTTGCCTTTTGATTAAGACACCTTTCACTTAAGAGGTTAGCCTTACTGTATCCGAAAACTGTTCACCAACTATACGCTGCCTTTACTGCACTTCACTACAACCGGGCCTTGGCAAAAACAGTCATCATAACACAGCCTGTAATTAATGAAGCAACAAACTATAGCTTAAGCACGGCATTCAGTTGGTATAACAAATCAGCTTACAGGCAGCAATAAAAAATCAATACACAAACTTAATATTTCAACTTTTACCCACTTTACATGAAAAAACTTATACTCGCAGCAACAATCATCTGCCTTGGATTTACAGCATCGGCACAGGAAATCGGCCTCGCTCCTGTCAGAATTAAATTGGGCGTGGGAATGACCACGGCGACAGGAGATTTTAAAAGAACTGATGTCAACATCGAGACATCGGGTTATGCTAAAAATGGCCTGTTCTACTCACTGAGCATTATGAAAGATGTGCACCCAAACTATGGCATCGGCTTTACATTTGCCAAGGGCACGAATAAATTTGATAAAGACACCTATCGCTCGCATTTCCACAGAAATGGTGTGTACCCGGTAATAGAAGCCGACAACTATAAGTTTACGCACATGACCGGCGATTTTTATGGTCAGCTTCCGGTAAACAGTGTGGTGCTTTATGCCAAGGCATCGTTGGGACTTGGCTTTCTTACTGCCGGCGATATTGATGTCAAAGTTTACAGAGGCAACGAGACCTACACACTTAAACGGGAAGACAAACGTGCTCCGAGTGTGGTGGCCGGGCTGGCAGCCGGGTTCCGGAAAGACTATGGCCGGTTTGGCGTGGGCGTAGAGGTTGCTTACACGCACGGCTCACTAAAATTCGATGAGTCCTTTAAACAACCATTCAGCACGGTAAACAGCACAGTTGGCTTGTATTATAGGGTCAGGTAATACTTACTGAATTGATCTTTTACAAAAGCCGCCATACCGGTTGTATGGTGGCTTTTTTGTGTTTATAGCGTTCTTAAATGCATTAAATGAGGCAAAATAAATCTTATTAAACCACCCCTAACATAAGCCGTATTACTTAAAAGATGTAGTATGTTCAACTTTAAAGGGGAGGTAACTATGGCATTTATTTTTGAAGACAACAAGAAGGATGCGATCGTACTGTTGCAGGCAGTAGCGCAGGAACTACGAACGGAGGACATGAACAAGGCCGGTCGTATTACAAGGGCCGTGCTGCATGCCATCCGCGACAGACTGCCCGTTACAGAAGCGGTACACTTTGCAGCGCAGTTGCCCATTATCTGGAAAGGCATTTACTTCGACCAGTACGATCCGGAAGCTGTGCCCGTGCGCATCCGCAACACCGAAGACTGGGTAAACTATATCCGTAACAAGAATGCATTCGCCGCCAACCACGATTTCCAGCAGGACGATGAGGTCATCGAATCTTTCCGTGGGGTTTTTAACGGGCTACAACGATGCATCTCTGACGGACAATTACAGAAAGTAAGAGAATCACTGAACGAAGAGATACAAGACCTGCTGGAGGTATAGTATACCCACAAAACAGAATAGCCGCAGGTGTTGCGGCTATTCTGTTTTGTGGTCAGCGCCAATTATAGTTTCCACTTCCTCTTTACACAAACAAGCCCTCCACCGACAGGTAACGCTCCCCGGTATCGTAACAGAACGTAAGCACGCGCGCGCCGGCCGGAATGTCGTTTTCCAGTTTCTGGGCCACAGCTGCCAATGCCGCTCCTGATGATACACCTACAAAAATACCTTCCTCGCGGGCACAGCGGCGGGCGTAGTCATAGGCATCGCTAGCCTCTACCTGTACTGTTCCATCCAGCAAAGAGGTATCCATAATAGCAGGTATAAACCCGGCTCCCAACCCCTGCAGCGTGTGCGGCCCCGGCTGCCCGCCACTCAGCACCGCCGATGCTGCCGGCTCTACGGCAAGAATTTTAACATCCGGGTTCCGCGCTTTCAGTACCCGCGCAACGCCGGTTATGTGGCCGCCGGTACCAACGCCTGTAATCACGTAATCAAGTCCGTCCGGGAAGTCCTGCAGAATCTCTTCGGCAGTGGTTTGGATGTGTACCTGCGTGTTGGCTTCATTCTCGAACTGCATCGGCATCCAGGCGCTTTCGTGTTCTGTCAGGATTTCCTTGGCACGTTCTATCGCGCCTTTCATGCCTTTTTCGCGGGGTGTCAGTTCCAGTTTGGCCCCGTAAGCCGTCATCAAACGGCGCCGCTCTACCGACATCGACTCCGGCATTACCAGTATCAGCTGATATGCTTTTACAGCGGCAACCATGGCCAGCCCTACTCCTGTGTTTCCTGAGGTCGGCTCCACAATCACGCTGTCTTTCTTCAGTATTCCTTTCTGCTCGGCATCTTCAATCATGGCCAGGGCAATGCGGTCTTTTATGCTACCGCCGGGGTTACTGCGCTCCAGCTTCATCCACACTTCTGCCTTATCGCCAAATAGTTTATTGATGCGCACATGCGGCGTGCGGCCTATCGTTTCCAGTATCGAGTTTGCTTTCATAGTTACAGGTTATAGTTATATCGAGAAATTAAGAACATTTTCCGGCTCTGGTGCCTGCCGTACTTTTATCTGCGGGTAATGATATACGCGCGAGTAAGGCGGCACGCTTTCGGTAAGCCATACGTTACCGCCAATGATGCTTCGGGTGCCGATTACGGTACTGCCGCCCAGTATAGTTGCTCCGGCATAAATGATCACGCCGTCTTCTATAGTTGGGTGACGCTTGATGTTAGCCATTGTTTTTTCTACGCTGATCGCGCCCAGCGTTACACCCTGGTACACCTTTACATAGTTACCGATAACGGTAGTTTCGCCAATGACCACACCCGTACCATGATCGATACAGAAATAGGCGCCTATAGTTGCGGCAGGATGTATGTCGATGCCGGTGCGGGCATGTGCGTAAGCAGCTATTACGCGCGGCATGAGCGGTATGCGGAGCTGGTGCAGCACATGGGCCAGCCTGTAAAAAGCCACTGCCTTAAAACCCGGATATGTCCGTATCACTTCTTCGAGGCTCTGGGCAGCCGGGTCGCCGGTGTTAATGGCTTCGGCATCGCCCAGCAACATGCGGTGCACCTGTGGCAATGCTTCTACGGCGGCTTCGGCAAGGCGTGAAGGAGGCTCAGGTAAAGTATCAGCCATGCCCTGTAGTATCTGTTCAAGCTTTTGCTGCAGGCTGCGGGCATGCGTCTCAAACTCCGCAAACGAACTATAGCGCTTCTCTGAGAGTGGCGGGAAAAGCAGTTGCAGTACCGCTTCGGCCACATGGCACATAGCCGAGGCAGGCACCAGATGCCGGGTATGCGTATGATCCTGGTATAGTTGCTGTAGAAAATCCTGATCCATAAACAGTGTACGGTAACAGCTTATAGTTTGATAAGGCGGCAATAAAAAAGAGAGCCCGGTTACCAGGCTCTCTTTTAAACACTTATTCGTTAACGCAGGAATTAATCCTCGCAGTGGCCGGGGCCAGTTTTGCCGTTGTTATAGTCATCCAGCAGATCAGCTATAGTTACCATTTCTTCTCTCGATAGCTCTTTCTCTCCTTTAAAGTAAGCTGTAGCTGTGTTGTAAGCCGTTTTCACATCAGTTGGCATAGAGGCGCCTGCCGCTACGTTAAGCTCTGCTGCAATGTACTGGTGCGCCAGTATAAAGTAAGCATCGCCCTGTGGAGGTGTGTTCAGTACCTGCAGGTAGGTCATGCCGCTGCTGTAAAAAGTTGCTTCCAGGTAATTGTCCCAGGTGCTGTTGTATTGCTTTTTGCCAGGGTCGGCGTGGTTTTTCCAGTAGCCCTGCGTGCGGGTGCAGCCTTGCTCAGGCTCTTCCGGTACTTCTATCACGCGGGTCACACAAAACTTAATGTCGTCGATAGCACCTGAACCAACATAGCCTTCGGTACCGGCTAGTACGATCTTCATGGTTTTAACACCGGCAGTGTTGCCCAGGTTTACTGTCTGCTGGCTGTTGTTGCCCAGTGGCTGCAGCATGGCATTGTAAAGTTCGTTGCCGCTGGCATCATACAAATACACCCAGCTGTTGTCTTCGTATGTATCCACATCCAGCACATTCACCGATTCCAGGGTTACAGCCTCTGAGAAAGTCAGCATCATTTCACCGCCCCACTGGTTGTCGTTCGGTTCGTCGTTTACCCCCAGTTCCTGAATGATCAGGGCTTTGCCCCACGTATCGGTGTAAAGGTCATCGTCGTCGCCGGTTGGCATGCCGGTCTCAAAAAGGTGAGCGCGGTTTTCTTCGGTCAGTACACCGGCATCGGTTCTGGCTCTGTTATACAGTTGTACGGTTGCTGTTCCGTTCACAGAGCTGATCTCAGAAATAAAACCATCTGTAGTACCGTTCTCAAAATCGATGGCATCACAGATCACTTCGTTTTGCGGGTTTATCACTTCCTCCCCTTGTTCGCAAGCCACCAACGCTGTCATGGCCAATCCTAAAAAGCCTACTTTGAATAAACTTTGTTTCATAGTATAAATAAGTTTTTTGAGTGAAAAATAGGTTATAATATAGTTGCACCCATATATAAAAAGTACAAAATATTACAACTACTTATTCATACTGATAAAACAAAGTATAGTTTATCTTTTATAGCTAAATAATTAAATAAACAGATAATAAAATCTTAACACAGGATATTTACACAAGTAACGCCATTAACAAAGTACTATATCCACAAAACGAAGGAGCCTTCGGAGTGCAATTGGCTGCACCCCGAAGGCTCCTGGTATAGTTTAGTTTGAGTTAAGGTTAACGTGGACAAACGCCGCCCGGGCAGAACTGGATCACATCGATAGCGCCTGAGCCGCCGCGGCCGTCTTTGGTTACAAACGTAACGCGCAGTTTGGCAACACCCGATACACCCGGCCCCAGCACCAGTGGCTGATAAGTATAGGCGCCTGTTACCGGCAATTCATCTTTGTAGATCACGCGGCCAGACGAATCCAGCAGTTCCAGTGTAGAGCCACGCTCGTTCTCATCAATATCAGCAATGTATAAACCACGCATTACAACCGATCCGAAGCTTGAAAAATCGAGCTCGATGGTACCGCCTTTGTCATGGATGTTGCCGGATCTGCCGTTTGCCTGGCCAATCGTCAGGACATTACCTAAACGGAAAGGGCCTTTATTTACGGCTTTGTAGCCTGTGTTCTTTTTGTCGGGGTTGTTGGTGTCGTATACCAGGGCAGCATTTCCGCCAACAGGGCGGCCGTTTACAAACTGCTGGGCAGTAACCTTCACCGGCAAAGTGGTATAACTGTCTTTCACGACCATTACCTGGTCTACCGGTCCTGTAGTTTCAGAGAAGTTGATGATGGTAGTACCGGGCACTGTTCCGAATTTTTTAGCTTCGGCGGCGGCAAGTGGTCTTACTTCGGCTTCGGTTGGTTGTTCGCAGGATGTACCAATGGTACCAACAAATACTAGGGCAAGGGCTTTGTAGATGAATGTTTTCATAAAGGCAACTAATGTGTAAAGGGTAAAAAAAGAATGTAGTTGCCAGGGGAACAGCGTGTGCTGCCGAACATTTACAGAATTGTATATTTTAATGCCCCTCTGGCTAAGAACATTTCACCCTTCTACGGACGTGTTTTCAAAAAAGATGAACAAAAAGCAGCATTTACGCCTCTTTTTTTCTGAGATGAAAACATTTACATATCTTAAAAATTGTATTATGCAGCCTGAAATCGCCGCCTACAAGCCTTAAATGCTATTTTTATAGTTGCAGCTGGAGAGCAGCCATCAGTGCTGTGTTATGAAAAAAAATTTGGAGTATCGCTGAGTTTTTAACAACTATAGATTTATCACTATAGGCTGTTATAACTATAGTTGCTGCTGTATTCTGAGGCTGCAACTATAAACTATAGCAGGAAAGCCCATCGACTCTCCTGCTATAGTTCAGATTTATTCCTCGGGGCAGCGGCCCGGGCCAATGTCGCCTTTGTTGTAGGCATCCAGCAGTGCGGCCCATACCAGCAGTTGTGCCACTTCGGGGCTGGTTTCACCTTTAAAGAACTGGGTGGCCCCTGCCAGGGCTTCATCTACTTCGGGGGTGGTAGAGGCTCCGCTCTTTATGTTCAGTTTTGCCGTAATGTAGGGTTGTGCCAGCATAAAGTAAGCATTCCCTTTGGATGGTAAGCGCTGCAGCAGTTCCAGGTAAGTCTGGCCGCTGTTAAAGAAAGCTGTTTTAGCAAAGGAGTTCCAGGTGCGGTTATAGTGCTCAGTAGCAGGGTCAGAATGGTCTAGCCAGTAAGTTCTGAGCTGGGTGCAGCCGTATTTTTCTTCTTCTTCCGTATTTTCGCCGGCAAAGCAAAAGGCAATGTTATCGATGGCAGCAGAACCAACAATGCCTTCGCCATCCAGCACTACTTTAAGTTTTGTTACATTGGCTGTATTGCCCAGGTCTACTGTTTGTTTGCTGTTGTCGCCGCGCGGTACCAGCTGTACTTTGTGCAATTCTTTGCCACTGGCATCGTACAGGTACACCCACGAGTTGTTTTCGTTATCGCCTTCACGGTTATCCACGTCCAGCACCCGCATCGATTTTACAGTAACTGCCTCCGGAAAAGTGAGGGTAATGTCGCCACCCCAGCGATTGTCGTTTGGTTCGTGCTCTTCGCCCAATTCCTGAATTATGAGCACCTTGCCCCAGTCTGTTGTATACAAGTCGGCATCATCTCCGGTCGGGTGTTCAGAATCGAAGATCATGGCGCGGTTATCGTTTACAAAATCGCCGTCGCTGTTGCGTGCCCGGGCGTATACTTTTATGGACCCAAAACCGTCGCCGGTACTGATCTGGTCTATGTAGTTACCGGCTTCTGCCGTTTCAAATGTAAGGTTATCACAAACAGTAGCGTTCCCGTTACGGCCACTTTTCAGGCCGGCAAAAAGGTCGTCGTCCTGGTTGCAACTATAAAAGAGTAAAGCCGATAAGAAAAGCAGAGGGAGTTTAATTTTTTTCATAGCATGCAGGTTAAGTTCACAATGTGCCGGCACCGCCTTTACTGGCAGTGCACCGCAGGCAAGCCAGCGTGGCTGCCGTTAGCAATTAACCTTTACGAAAAACCTGCATTTAAAGCCAAACCACCCCATCAGAATAGTGCAATACCAAACTATAGCCCGGTTGTTTCTGCCGCAGCCAAGCTGTACATAACGCCCTCAAAACTATAGCTAAGGCCTGCTTGCATCTATACTTATTAAGCGTGTGGCAATGACTCTGAACTGTAGAAAAAAAAACTGGTGCAAAAACAGTTGTTTACATACCCTGCTTCTGCACCAGTTTATAGTTGTGGATCAGCTTCCGCTTAGTCGTCGCACGATCCCGGACCTATCAGGCCGTTGTTGTAATCATCCAGTAGTTCGGCCCATTCCAGTAGCTGGGCTCTGCTTGCGCTCATAGTGCCATTAAAGTATTTTCTGGCGCCTTCCAGGGCTTCGTCTACTTCGTCAGGGGTTGAGGCGCCGGCTTCTACGTTCAGCACAGCGGCTATGTACTGGTGCGCCAGGATAATTCGGGCATCTCCGCCTTTAGGAGCCATCCATAAGATGTCCGGATATTTGCCCAGGTTCCCTAATGTTGCGTTCAGGTAATCATCCCAGGCAGCGTCGTATTTACCGCCTTTGTTTTTACCTACGCCAGAGTGGGTTTTCCAGTAGCCCTGGGTGCGGGTACAGCCGTACTCCCCTTCATCTGGCACACAGAACACAATGTCATCAATCGCGCCGGAGCCAACATAGCCATCATCTCCAGCCAGTACAACTTTAATGTACTTCACATTGTCGATACCTTCGGAGCCGTTAAAGGTAACTGTCTGGGTACTGGCATCTCCTAAAGGCAGCAGATGTTCCACATCCAATAGCTGGCCTGTGCTGCTGTACAAGTACACGTAAGATTCATTTTCATTCAGGTCAATATCTACCGCGCCAAGGCTTTTAACAGTAACCGGCTCCGGAAATTCCAGCCGCATGGTGCCGCCCCAGCGGTTATCGTTTGGTCCATCGGCAGGCGAGGTGCCTATCTCCTGAATGATCAGCACATTTCCCCAGTTTACTTCCAGGTCATCATCATCGCCGGTAAATGTAGGGCCATCAGAATCATACAGCACAGCCCGGTTCATGCTTTCTAAAGTACCGCCGCTGTTGCGGGCTTTGTTAAAGATACTGATCGGGCCAAAGCCACCTGTTGAGTTGATGCTGTTGATATACGCCCCCGTAGCACCCGACTCAAAATCAATTATATCGCAGTCCTCGCCCATGTTATGCTCACTTGTGTTCAGCGCAACAGGTTCCACTTCTTCCTGATCTTTCTCGCAACCGTAAAACAGGAGCGCAGCCGCTAACACAGCCATAGTTCTTGTTGATCTTCCCTTCATAGCTTTCATGATTAATTTTAGTATGTAATTTGGTGATGTTTGTTTGCTCATTGCCTGGCAGCAACGCGTAGAGGAACCTGCTATATCCGGCAAATTTGCTCTCTGGACACAGATAGTACTAAAGTGTGTTTTTTTGTAAGTATACGCATACACACCCCTGACCCAAACGGGCGGAGATGGGATTTTAGTAAACTGCTATTGGAAATGCTTTAACAGATTTAAAACCTACGCGACGGGGCTTTCACGAAAATCATCAGATACAGCAGTGCCAGCAACGATACGGCTGCCCCTGCCCAGAATACCATCCGGAAATTGTCGGCGTTGTTATTATAGAGCCAGCCAGAGCAAAGGGCGCCAATGCCTATGCCGGCTTCCATGGCAATATACATGGTGGCCATGGCGCGCCCGCGGTGGTCTTCGTGGCTCAGGTCTATGGTCCAGGCAAAAACGGTGGGTGAGTTCATGCCTTGCCCTACTCCAAACAGCACACCGGCCAGCATCAGCTCGGTCAGGTTAGAGGAGAACCCAACCGCCACCATGGCTAAAATAAGTACAGCCGAACTGATGCGCAGTACTTTTACGCGGCCATATTTATCCGACACCCGCCCGGCTATAAAACGAATTGCCAGCGATGCCAGGGTAAAGCTCAGGAAGAAAAGCCCTTTGTTTTTTATGCCCAGGTGCTCACTGAAATCGGGTACAACGGTAAGTATAGTTCCGAAAGAGAAAACTGTGAAGAACAGCACTACAGATGGCGCAATCACACGGGGTTCGAACAGCTCGCTTCTGGAAATCTTAAGCAGCCCCATCCGGAATTTGTGTGTGTCCTGCACGGTTTCCTGCATACGTGCCACCACCGCTACCGACAAAAATGCAGTAAACGACGAAGTGTAGAACATTACATCCAGCGAAAAATGGTTGGCAATAGCCCCGCCCAGCGCCGGACCGGCTGCCATACCTAAACTACCACACAGGCCAAGCAAGCCGGTAGCTTCGCCACGCCGCTGCATAGGAATAATATCGGCTACGTAAGCGGCCGTGCCGGTAGGCGTAAAACCCGTAGAAAAGCCATGCACAAAACGCAGCAGCAGGAAGGCCGCTACCGAACCCGTAACCGGGTACAGAAAACCACAGAGGATACACACGGCACCGCCCACTACCATTACCGGAATGCGGCCAACCTTATCGGCCAGCTTCCCGCTGAACGGCCTGGAAAGACCTGCTGTGAGCGTAAAGAGCGAGATGATAAGGCCTTTGTATTCTTCGCCGCCCAGGCTGGTGAGGTAGTCGGGCAACTCCGGGATGATCATGTTGAAGCTGGCAAAGAACAGAAACGAGCTCAGGCAAAGTAACCCAAACTGTAACCCGTAAACTTTTGTCTCCTGCTTTTCCATCTATGGCCTTAAATCGGGCGCAAGTTGGCAAAGTATCTCTTACCAAACTATAGTTACACCAGAATTGCTGTGCAGGAAATGAACAGAAGGCAGGCTATAGTTTCGGACAGGCAGTTAAACAGCTACTCTGGCAGGGTGAGCCAGTACGCCATTTACTTTTACATTCTGCTCCAGGGCTGCCAGGCTGATACTGGCCTGTATGTGGCGGGCAATTTTAGGGTCAGAGATATGGGCAAGGTGCAGGGTCACTTCTTTTTCCTGGCGGAGACTGAAGATAACGCGATCTTCCGTCACATCGATGGACCGGATCTGGGTCCAGCGCAGGCGGTGAGCTTTTCCGAACAACGTCAGCCGGAATCCCAATTGCGACGAATTCATGGAGAAAAAGGTATCCTGCAGCGGAATTAAGTTAATACCAACAGCCACACCTACGCCGCCAATTAATACCAGCACCACAGCGGCCAGAAGCCAGCCCGGCCGTACGGCATCCAGCCATAAAAACTCACGAACTATAGCATAGCCACCGCCAGCCAGCAAAAAAAGGCCAAGCAACAGCATGTTCTGCTTTATCCTGGAAAGTTGCTTTCGGGTATGTAAGGAAACAAACATCAGCGCTGCTCTTCTATTAAGTGAATGCCTTTCAGCAGCACCATAGACCGTATCTGCTCGTTTGCCTTGTGCAGGGCAGTTGCGTCGTGGATCATGGTGAGCGGTACCAGGTGCTGTGCTTCATTTTTCAGGACAAATTCTACCTGATCCAGCGACAGGCGCACTTCGTCCACTTCATCCCAGTCAAAATCCTGCTCTTTTTTCAGGAAGCCGGTGCGGTAACACACGCTCTGGGAAGTAAACGTAAGATGACGGCGATACTCCGGGTGGCTGTCGAACCAGATGCGGGCCAGCAGAAACGAGAATACCAGCAAATGCAGCAGGTACAGCCCCAGAAATCCGTAAGCAAAGCCTTTGGTAAAGATCAGGTAAGCGAGCAGGCCCAGTTGTACCAGCAACAGAAAAACAGCCAGCGTAGTAGTGCGCTGTTCCGCTTTTGGGTTGTTGGTATAAGTATCGTCAAACAGCCTGACTTGGGCTTCCTGCATAAACCGGATAATTCGTCAGTCTAAATATAGGCAATTTATAGTTTAATGCAAAGTGTTGATGTGCGGGGCGTGCTGCTTACAGCGCTTTTCAGTTGATTTTAGTATATTCAGGCTCCGAACAACTATCGCATGAAAAAGATACACACCCTGGGGCTGGGAATCATGTTGCTGAGCGCCGCCTGCCAGTACATACCACAAAAGAGCGCAGAGCCGGCTGGCATCAACAAATTTGCTGACCCGCATTTACAGGAAATATATACACTACAGGACGAGCGCCGCACTTCTGACCTGCTCCCATATCTGCAGCACGGCAAACACACCTACCGCCGGGAGGCAGCCCTTGCCTTTGCCTCGGTGCAGGATACCGTGGCCCTACCACAGCTGCTGAGCTTGCTTACTGATACCTCTTCAATGGTACGGTCGGCGGCGGCGTATGCGATTGGCCAGATCGGCCACAAAAAAGCAGAGAACGCACTCATGGGCCACATTGACCATGAAACAAAACCACAGGTGCAGGCAGAGATGCTGGAGGCATTGGGCAAGATCGCTACGCCGGTGGGAGTGGAATTTCTGACAAACTATAAAGCGCATAACCCCACGGCTTTGGGCGGCCAGGCCTGGGGACTATACCGCGCCGGTTTACGCCAGCAGCATTCGGAGCAAAGCATAAAACTGGGTGCTAAACTGCTGCAGGAACGCAACCCTTACGAGGCCCGCCTGGCAGCAGCACAATATTTAGCCCGTGTTTCTAAAGTAGATCTTACTTCGCACCGCGAGCAGTTACTGACCACGGCTACTTCTGATTCGTCGGCGGATGTGCGCATGGCGGCGGCACAGGCCCTTGGCAAAGTACGGGCTATAGATAAAGCACGGTTCCTGAGCGGCATTGCCCAAAGCGACCCGGATTACCGCGTGCGCCTGAGTGCTATCCGCTCCATGACAGGGCTGGATTACGACGACATACGCGTAGCGCTGCTGGCCGGCCTGCAGGACCAGAACATCAACACAGCAGTGGCCACTTCCGAATTTATAGTGGCGAACCCGGAGGATATCAGGGTATCGGATATGCAGCAGGTATTGCCTAAGTTGCTGGATGCCCGGGTGCGCGGCAACGTGATCTGGGTGATTCTGCAGAACAGCCCGGCCCGCCAGTTCCTGAGCGAACGCTACAAAGGCTACTTCCAGAACGCCAACAACCCTTACGACAAGGCACAACTCCTGAAAGCGCTCTCCGGCGACTTCAATAATTTTAAATTTATAGCGGAGGCCATGTTCGCCGCACAGCAGCCCGTAATTGGCACGACCGGCATGGATGCACTGTTGTTGATGCGCACGCAGCCCGACTTCCCGAAAGCCCTCGAAGCAGAGTTTGCCGAGACCATGAAACGCGCGATCGGCTCCGGTGATGTGGCCCTGGTAGGCATGGCCGCAGGCGCCATCCGCGACCCGAAACTGAACCTGCGCAGCCATTACACCAACTATAGTTTCCTGACACAGGCCCAGCAAAAACTGCAGCTACCCCGCGACATGGAAACCAACATAGAGTTGCAACGCACCATCGATTACCTGAACGACAAGGAAACCGTAACCCCTGAAAATCCTTTCACACACCCGATCGACTGGGCACTGGTAACCCGCATTCCGGCAGACCAGCAGGTAGAGATCAGAACAGAGAAAGGCGTGATTACCCTGCAGCTGTTTGTGGAAGATGCGCCCGGCTCGGTGGCTAACTTTGTAGAGCTTATTCAGGAAAGCTTTTTTGATGGCTTATATTTCCACAGGGTAGTACCGAACTTTGTGGCACAGGGCGGCGATAAGCGCGGCGATGGCTGGGGCAGCTCTGAGTATTCTATCCGCTCTGAGTTTGCCCCCCTGCATTACCGCGAAGGTTACGTGGGCATGGCATCAGCCGGAAAAGACACCGAAAGCAACCAGTGGTTCATTACCCACTCGCCTACCCCGCACCTGGACGGCCGCTACACTATTTTCGCCAAAGTAATAAATGGCATGGACGTAGTGCACCAACTGGAAGTAGGCGATAAGATACACTATGTAAAACTACTCGGAGACCTTGCTCCTGCCAACCCGGCACCGTAATTATAGCACCAACTATAAATTATAGTTTAGCTGAACTTTATAATTGTAAGAACTATAGTTATTACCATGGCGCGAGCTTCTTCGCTCGTGTCGAACTATAGTTTGGGCGTCCCGCCCAGTTGGATTGCAAATCCAACTTTATAAAAAGTCACGGATCGCAGATCCGCGCCAGCGTGAAATTATGGAGTTTGGCAAACTATAGTTCTATAGTTCGGGCTATAGTTGTATTGCTTTTGCAAAGCAAAGCCAGTTGCAACCGGCTGCTATGTATAGCCACAAATTGCGCTGACGCTAAACTTGCGGCATTCCGGAATAAAAAAGGCGACACTTTTGTGCCGCCTTTTTAGTTTATAGTTGCGTCGTTTTACTTTCTCTCAGCTAACGTTTCATCAGCTATAGCCCAGGCTTTTAACAGTGGAATGAACTCCTGCTGCAGGGTTCTGCTGCGGTCTTTGCCATACCAGCCGTGCAGCTTTTCAGCCATCTCTTTAAAATCCAGCTTCTGTTCCTTTGCCTCTAACACCAATTGCTGGGCCGGCTCCGGGCGCGGGCCCCAGGTGCCAAGTTCTTCCAACGTCTCGGCATCCAGCGCAATCAGTCTTGGAATAGAACGGCCGCCGTTGGTCAGGTAGGCATCCATCACGTCCAGGTTCTCGTCTCGGAGCAGCAGTTTTACTTCTATCAGCTGGCTGGCTTCGGCAATTTTAATAATGCCCGGCAGGTTCTGGGCTGCGTCGCCGCACCAGGCTTCTGTCAGCACTACCCATACCATTTTACGCTCCACATTTTTCAGCGTCTCCAACATCTCGTCTGTCAGCACTGCCGACTTTTCGCCGCGGCGCATGCGGTGCAGGTTCATGCGGGTGTATTCTACTAAGTCTTCGGCGTGATTGGTGCCGGTTGTTTTGTTTTCTGCCAGCAGTTGCTCGGTCAGTGTTACGTAGTCGCTATAGTTCAGGGCCTGCTGCAGGTGAGCCGGCGTAATTACCTTTGGTTTATTTTCTGAGGTCATTTCGTTTATACTTTCTGATATTTCTGAGCCGTCTATAGTTGCCTTCAGGCTCGTGGATACAACAACCCGGCATCAGAAATGTTTCCGGAGGCGCGTTCCTGTAAACTATAGTTAGTGGTTTGCTTCAAAGGTTTTCTCGCCGGCCGGTATCGGTATCTGTAAAAAGTTCTGCTTCGGGGGCAGCGGGCAGGTAGCGTAGGTTACAAATGCGCAGGGCGGGTTATAGGCCTTGTTGAAATCGATGGTCACGTTTCCGTTGGCATCGGGCAGATCGGTGTACAGGTAGCGGCCGGCGCCGTAGGTTTCGTGCCCGTTGGTCTTGTCGGCAAAGATCAGGAACAGTTCGTCGCCTTCTTTCAGCGCGTCGAGTTTGTGCTGCTTTCCGTTTATGGTAAACACCAGTGCTCCCGGGGTTTCTTCCTGGCTGGTCTGGCCTACAATGTTGGTGATGGCTATCGTTCTGCCGGTAGTGTTAGGCTCCAGTTTTGCCTGTACTTTATAGTTCGGATCAACCTCGTAGCGGTCTATGCCCGTAAAATTCTTCCGGATGTCGCTTTCGGTATCGAGCAGGCGCACGCCGTATTTATCGCCGCGCTTTATCACAAACCAGGTAAGCGGGCCATGGTTCAGTTTCGGAGCTTCTGCCGTGTCCGATTCGAAAACGATGGCTTCCTTTACAGGCTTTCCATCCAGCAGCACAGCAGCTTCATCGTTCAGTTTTACGCGCACCTTGTTATCTGCCAATACAAACGTACCGGCCCGTGCTGCTATCTTCCCGTCCGGAAAAACAAGGTCGTTGTCAGGGGCGCTGCCAAAGGTGTTCTCGCCGGGCTCCAGCCAGAACAAACCAGCCAGGGCCAGCCAGCCGTCTTCTTTCTGCAGGTTTTTCAGTCGCTCCTGGTGCCAGGTATCTATAGTTGCCTTGTAGGCTACAGGGTCTTCTGCGGTAGCAGTGGTTGCTGTGGTTTCGGGCGTGTTGTTGCAGCTGCTTATAGTTACCAGGCCGGTTACAAGTGCCGCTATCGTTAGCAGGTGTTTAAGCATTTATCAGGATAAAGGTTATAGTTCTAAAAACAGCAAGATACTACAAATCTGATTTTGAGAACTGATATTTTATTTAGATATTTGTCTAAATACCTAAACTACAACGTGAACAAAATATTTAAAGCACTGAACGACACCACCCGGCGCGAGATCCTGAATCTGCTGAAGGAGAAGGACATGACGGCCGGCGAGATTGCAGACGCTTTTAATATCACAAAACCCAGCATTTCGCATCACCTGGACATTCTGCACCAGGCCGAACTGGTGACATCCGAAAAGCGGGGACAATTTGTGATCTACTCGCTCAACACCACCGTGCTGGACGATATTTTATCCTGGATGATGACGCTGAAAAAATAGAACCATGAAAAAAAGAAGCAACTTTTTAGAGATCCTGATCTGGAGCCTGATGCTGGTGCCGCTGGCATTCCTGTTCTTAAACTGGGCCGAACTGCCGGACCGCGTACCGATCCATTTCAACCACAAAAGCGAAGCCGATGACTGGGGTAGCAAGAATTTCCTGGCCGGGCTGGTGCTTTTCATGACCTTAGGCATGAACCTGCTGCTGTTAGCTATTCCAACTATAGACCCGAAAGATAAGATCGCGAACATGGGCAGCAAATACCACCAGCTGCGGTTAATGCTGGCGCTGTTTATGGCGGCGCTGGCCGTGTTTATAGTGTACAGCGCCAAAGCGGGCAGCCTCGAGAACTCTAACTTTGTAAATGTGCTGGTAGGCGCGCTGCTCATCTCGTTCGGTAATTATTTCCAGGCCATCAAACCCAACTACTTTCTGGGCATCCGCACTCCCTGGACTCTCGAAAGCGAAACCGTATGGCGCAAAACACACCGCCTGGGTGGCAGGCTCTGGATGGTAGGCGGCGCCGTAATGTGTCTTACTGCCCTTATCCACGATCCTGTTATCCGGCTAACGCTTTTCCTGGGCACTGCGGCTGTAGTGACGTTGGTACCGGTTGTTCATTCGTTCATCCTGTCGCGCCGCGAACGGCAGGCAGCATAGTAAGTAAATCTATAGTTTAGATCTCATGAAAAAATACTTCCTGTTTATAGTTTCAACTATACTTACCACCGGCATTTGCCTGGCGCAACAGCCCACCCAAACTATAGTTGGCTCCTGGAACGGTGTCTTACAGGTAGCCGGCACCAAACTGCGGCTCGTTTTCCACATCAGCAACACCAACGACACCCTGACCGCCACCATGGATAGCCCCGACCAGGGCGCAAAAGGCATTCCGGTAAGCACTGTAAAGCTGGTGCAGGATAGTTTGTACCTCGATATCCCGATGATACGCGGTTCGTATGCGGGTAAAATAACCGGCCCTGAAACGATAGACGGTTACCTGAAACAGGGCGGGCAAACCATGCATATTCCGCTTACCAAAGGCGAAGCTGCCGTAGCCAAACGCCCGCAGGAGCCCGCAAAACCTTACCCTTACCAGGAAACAGAGGTAACTATAGCCAATAAAACCGCAGGAATTGACCTGGCCGGCACGCTAACTATGCCACAGGGCAAAGGGCCTTTTCCGGCTGTGGTGCTGATTACCGGCTCCGGCCCGCAGGACCGCGATCAGACCATTATGGGGCACAAGCCGTTCCTGGTTTTAGCAGACCACCTTACCCGCCAGGGCTTTGCCGTGTTAAGGCTCGATGACCGTGGTGTCGGAAAATCGGGCGGAAACTTTGCCACTGCCACCACCGACGACTTTACTACGGACATAGAAGCGGCCTATAGTTACCTGAAGAACTATAAAGGCATAAACCCGAAAAAGGTAGGTCTGCTGGGCCACTCCGAAGGTGCGCTGGTAGCCGCTAAAGTTGCCGCTAACCACCCCACCGCTGCTTTTGTAGTGCTGATGGCCGGAAGTGCCGTGCCCGGAACCGAACTACTGGTAGCTCAGAACGAAGCCCTGCTGAAAACCGCCGGCGTGCCGCAGGAAACGCTGCAGAAATACCTGCAACTCCGCAAAGCCCAGTTTGACGTAGCCGCCACCGAACCCGACCTGTTTAAAGCAGCTACCGCCATCCGTGAACTGGAACAGCGTGCCAAAGCCAGTTTTACCGAACAGGAACAAAAGCAACTGGGCCTTACGCCGCAAAGCGAACAAGCTATAGTTGCCCAGCTCAGCTCGCCCTGGATGCGCAACTTCCTAAAGTATAACCCTGCCCCTACCCTGCAGAAACTAAAAATGCCTGTGCTTGCCCTGAACGGCACTAAAGACCTGCAGGTGCCTTACCAGCAAAACCTGCCAGCCACCGAAAAAGCCCTGAAAGCCGCTGGCAACAAGAACTATAGTATAAAAGAGCTGCCCAACCTGAATCACCTGTTCCAGACTGCCACCACCGGCATGGTAACCGAGTACGGCCAGTTAGAAGAAACGATAGCACCTGTGGCTCTGGAAACTGTAAGCAAGTGGATGAAGGAAGTGGTGAAGTAACGGTAATTATTTGCTCTCGCAGCAACTATAAATTATCCTGGTTCGGATAGAAATGTGTAAGTTTAACACATCATGTATGGTACATGCGCTATAACCTATCCAACAAACTTTTACCAAATGAAAAAGCTCTTTACCCTGTTCTTTTCGCTTATCCTTTCAGTATCGGTTTTTGCCCAGAAAGCCGGACTGAGCCTGAACCTGCAGAAAGATCAGGTTTACAAACAAGTCACCACCTCTAAAGGCACCATTGTGCAGGACTTTAATGGTCAGAAACTGAACATGGTGATGATCATGGCCGGCACGATGTCTTACCGGGTGAAATCAGTAAGCCCGGCCGGCTATAACATGGAAGTTAGCTTCGATAACTTAAGCATGGCTATGCAGGTACCGCAGGGCAACGTGGAGTTTAATTCAGAAAAGAACGACCCGAACGACATTTTCTCGACGGTACTAAATGCCATGAAAAACAAGCCTTTCCGGGTGGTAATGAGCAAAAGCGGGAAAGTAACCGAGATAGATGGTGTTGATGCGATGTGGGGCTCAACCATTGACCAGTTCAGTCAGCTGTCTGATGCGCAGAAAGCTCAGATAAAGGCGCAGATCATGAAATCATATGGCGAGGAAGCCATGAAAGGAAGTATAGAAACGGCTACTGCTATTTACCCGGAAAAGCCGGTTAACAAAGGCGACAAGTGGACAGTAAGCACCAAACTGGAAGCCGGTATGTCTGCTAACCTGAACACTGAATTTCAGTATGCCGAAAACACCGCAGACCATGCCCTTCTGAGAGGCACTTCCACAATCGCGACAGCCGACAAGGATGCTTACATAGAGACAAACGGAATACCGATGAAGTACGACATAACCGGCTCACAGGTATCTGAAATTAAAGTTGATAAAAAGACTGGCTGGATTCTGGAAGCAAAAATTAACCAGAACATGAAAGGTGATGCGCACATCAAAGACAACCCACAGTTGCCAGGCGGCATGACCATTCCCATGACAATCGAAAGCGAGACAACCATCTCTGGCAAATAACTATAGTTTAGCTTACAACTACCTACTGCGCCTGATAAGGATCAACATTATCAGGCGCAGTTTTTACACCAATTCTATAATTTACACCATCTGTAAAATGTAACCAGACAAATTACAGGCATGTCTGGTGCATAACTTTTACCCACTGTAGCTGGCGCTGGCCCAACTGTAAGTGATGAGGTAAAAGTATGCTGTTTCTGCGGTTCAGGTTGTCTGTAGAATTTGACAAAAAAGCGTATGTTTATACTATAGTTGTATATAAGTATATCTGTATCTGAAAAGAAAACTCACTTAATTATCATTAAAAAACACAAGACGGTATGAGGGTAAGATTTGCACTGCTTTTTATATTTGGACTATTTGCCTCATGTAACAAGGAAAGTATAAAGCCGAATGACCAACCGGATGAATTACGTACAGACGATACCATTACGGTTATAAACAGCAACCCCGGGGCTCCTACCACATCAGCAAAAAGCCCTTACAACCTGCTTGGGCACGGTTATAATGTAACCGGCCAGTTTACAGACTCGAGCGCGGCAGGTGCTCAGGTGATTGATGTCGCGAAACTACATGAGCATGATCGTGTTGAAATTGGAATAACCAATACCGTTAGCCCTAAGACTATTGTATCGGAAGACTGTGCCGCTTATTCTCAACTACTATCCTCAGGGATGAAAGCCACAGAAGGTTCAAGACTTTTTAAAGGGGCTATCACGTCTTATTTTCCTGAGCAGGATGCGCTCTCTGATAACTATATCTATGCCAGCTACACGCTCAATGTGGTAAGGAAGAGAGTTTTTATGTCTAATATCCCTTCCGTATTACAGCAATATGTAACAGATGATTTCAAAAAGGATATTCAAAACGAATCCCCGGAAAAAATAGTGCAGAAATATGGCACACACATCCTGAGAGACATTCTTTTGGGAGCGAAACTGGTTGTAATGTACCAGGCAGAAACAGTGAACAAAGACAGAGAAAAAGCAGCTGAGTTGGGCTTAACTGTTGCGATGAACAATGTATTTAAATTATTTACAGGATATCTCGATTATTCTAATGCTACATCTGCTACAGGTAATTTTTCGCAAAAAATAAGCTATAAGACTTTTGGCGGAGATATGAATAAACTGATACAAACCACTTCCCCAGGATCAAAAAAACCTACGGTTGATATATCCGGCTGGTCACAAAGTTTAACAACTGCTGATGAGGAATTTATAGATTTTAACTATAATGCTGATGTTTTAGTGCCTTTGTATGAAGTGATTGAGGACCCGGTAAAAAGGGAAGAATTGAAACAATACATCACAACATATTTAGCTGATAATCAGGTAAAAATATAACAACACAGGTCTTTATCCCTGTAATCAGACCTAAACAACTATAAACGAAAAGCAGGTATCTGGATGAGTAAGCAAAGCTGCAGAACATTTGATCCAGCAGAAAAACCAGGAGATAGCTAAAAACAAAAAAACACACCTCACATGGCTGACCCACAAAACAACACCGAGCCTACACCTTCATCAGATAACACTACCCCGAAAGTGACAGGCATTGGCGGAATCTTCTTTTTTTCGGACAACCCACAGGAAACGAAGGATTGGTATGCTAAAAACTTAGGGTTGGAAGTGAATGAATGGGGCTCTACGTTTGAAACCCGGAATGCCAGCCGCCCCGAAGAGATAAATTATCTGCAGTGGAGCCCTTTTAAAACGGGAAGCGAGTATTTTGCTCCATCTAAACGGGAGTTCATGATCAACTACAGAGTGCAGAACCTGGAAGGCCTGGTGCAGAAATTACAGGAGAACAGCGTTACGATTGTGGATGAGATCCAGAAGTTTGATTACGGAAAATTCATTCACATCATGGACGCTGATGGCAACAAGATAGAGCTTTGGGAACCCGTTGACCAGGTGTTTACAGAAATGGGTGGCGAAACCACAAAGTAGGAACTATAGCACCCGAACCTAAACCACAAACCGTCTACTGCCATGTTAACCCAAACCTGTACTATCCGGAACGCGCAACCTGACGAGTATGCAGCTCTTGGCCAGTTAATGGTACAGGTCTACTCACAACTGGCCGGCTTTCCGAAACCGCACGAGCAGCCAACCTACTACCACATGCTGGCCAACATCGGCGACATTACCGCAAAGCCCGGTGCAGAACTTCTGGTTGCAATAGATGGTGCAGGTAAATTATTGGGTGGTGTGGTATACTTCCGGGATATGCAGCACTATGGCTCGGGTGGCACAGCTACGCAGGAGCAACTGGCATCCGGTTTCCGGTTACTGGCCGTAGCCCCTGATAGGCAGGGCCACGGCATCGGCAAGCTGTTAACACAAGCCTGTATTGCTAAAGCCAGAGAGCACCAAAATAAACAAGTGATCATCCATAGCACCAAAGCCATGCAAACCGCCTGGGGCATGTATGAGCGTCTGGGCTTTACCCGTTCTGAAGATCTGGACTTTATGCAGGGCGAACTGCCGGTTTACGGCTTCCGGCTGCAACTATAAACTATAGTTTGTGATTCGTTTTTACACCCCACACGACAAGCAGGCCCTGCTTCACCTGCTGCACCTAAACACGCCACAGTATTTCGCCGAGGCTGAAAAAGCTGACTATGTGGAATACCTGGAACAGCGCCTGGAAGATTACTTTGTAGCAGAAGAAGCCGGAACTATAGTTGGCGCAGGCGGCATCAATTACTTCCCTGACCAGAAACTGGCGCGACTCTCCTGGGACCTGGTACATCCGGCGTTTCAGGGCAAAGGCATTGGCTCACAACTAACCCAGCACCGCATCCGGCATATTAAAACCAGGCCTGGCATAGAACTTATAGTTGTCCGCACCTCGCAGCTGGTGTATAGGTTTTATGAAAAGATGGGCTTTACACTGCAAAAGATAGAAAAAGACTTCTGGGCTGAAGGTTTTGACCTATACGAGATGCACCTGCCATTGAAATAAAATGCCCTCGCTCGCGTCCCGCCCCGTTCTGCTTGACATGCCGAAAGTTTAGCGTTAGCGCAACTTGTGGTTAAGGCTGGTGTCAGTTTGTAACTGGTCTCCCGCGCAAGCAGGAAACTATATTTTCCAGAAAGCTATAGTTTGAAAGAGCTATAGTTTGAAAAGAACTATTTTGTAGTAATTCCCATGGCGCAAGCGTCCTCGCTCGTGTCGAACTATAGTTTGGGCCTCTGGCCCAGTCGGATTACAAATCCGACTTTATAGGCAAGTCACGGATCGCAGATCCGCGCCAGCAATTAACGAAGCAAACTATAGTTCTATAGTAACGGCCGTGGTTGAATCAGGAACAAACTATAGTTCTATAGTAACTGTGCTATAGTTAGTCCTTGCCTTTGCAAAGTAAAGCCAGTTACAAACTGGCTCCAATTCGGCCACAAGTTGTGCTGTCGCTAAACATGCGGCATGTTAGGGCAAACTATAGTTAAAAGGCGGCCAGAGTCCGCTTGATAGCGCGCACTCGCGGGACGCGAGCGAGGGCCGTAGGAACGTCTTATAAAACAAAAACTCCCGCTACAATGCTGCAGCGGGAGTTTTTATTATGAAACTATAGGTAATAGTTACTTCACATTATTCAGTTTGGCGCGAACGGTTTCTACGGCTTTCTCCATTTCCTGCACCTGTTGTTTGCTGGCTTCCTGCTGTTTCAGGTTGTTCTGCACATTCTGTTCGAGTTGCTTCAGGTCTTCGGCATTTTTTACCAGTTCGGCTTCCAGTTGCAGTTTGCGCTGCTTGTTCTTTTCTATGCTGGTCTGTATGTCGTTGGCTTGTTTTACCACGCGCTCCTGCTCCAGTTTGGTAGCTTTCAGCACTTCTTCAGCCTGGTTTATCTGCCTGAAAATATCTTCGCGGTAAGCTTTACGGGCAAAAGCCATTAAATAGCCCTCGGCGGCAGCATATTCTTTTGGTGTGCCATTTTTATCTACATAGGCCACTCCCATGTCCAGCGACCACCACACCTGGCTGCCTTCCGGGGTGCTGTTCACAGTAGAAATAATGCGCATCGGGTTGCTGGTGATCGTGTCCAGCACTACGCCATCCAGTGTATAAACGCCTTTGCTATACTTTACTTTCAGTTTCCCTGCCTTGTCTGTGAGCTGGCTTTTCCAGAGCTTTTCTACCAGCGTAGGGTCCAGCTGCACGGTTAGCTGCTGTCCGCGCCTGTTTACTCCGTTCACGGTTTGCTCTTTCTCCTCTACCCGCCCGGTCTGGGCATAACTCAAACCTGCTGTCAAACAAAACAGCATCAGTAGTAAAGCTTTTAATTTCATAAAATTACGATTGGCTAAAAGTGATCTGCTACAATTTGTAACGCTACGAAAATAATTAAATCAAATGAGAAACAGGAAGCACAACTATAGTAATTTAGTTAAAATTTTAAGCTGCGATATCAACATACTCCCTACCTTTGCAGGTTTATAGCAAAGAATGCTGGTTAGCTATAGCTTAAAGTGTAACATTTGCTTATAAAGGTTGTTAGGAAACTATGACAGTAACTGTTTGCCGGAAGGAACATTTTAACGCAGCACACCGCCTGTACAACGCCAGTTGGAGCGATGCACAGAACGCGGCCGTGTTTGATAAATGCAGCAACCCGAATTACCACGGCCATAACTATGAGCTAATAGTAAAACTGACAGGCCCCGTTGACCCGGAAACCGGTTATGTGTACGACCTGAAGAAACTGAGTGAACTGCTGAAAACAGAAGTGATAGAGCGGTTTGACCACAAGAACCTGAACCTGGACACCGAAGAATTTAAAGAACTTAACCCTACCGCCGAAAATATTGCGATCGTTATCTGGAACAGGCTCCGCCCCAAAATTAGCGACACATACGCGTTAGGCATTACCCTGTATGAAACCGAAAGAAACTTTGTTGAATATAATGGATAACCCGGACCTGGAGAACGATTTTGAAGCAATGGACGACCACATGATGAGCTCATTGGAAACGCCGCTTCGCCCTGATGCTTTTGCCCTTACCGACCAGGAAAAGATCAGGATCATTGAAGGACATTTCCGGGAGATTATGCACACGCTGGGCCTGGACCTGACCGACGACAGCCTGAAAGGTACGCCGCACCGCGTGGCCAAAATGTACGTTAAAGAGATCTTCAACGGCCTGAACCCGGAGAACAAACCGGCCATCCGCCGTTTCGAGAACAAGTACAACTATAACCGCATGCTGGTAGAGCGCGACATAACGCTGTACTCTTCGTGCGAGCACCACTTTGTGCCGATCATTGGCAAAGCCCACGTGGCCTACATTCCCGGCGACCACGTCATCGGGTTATCGAAACTGAACCGTATTGTGCAGTACTATGCCCGCCGCCCGCAGGTACAGGAACGCATGACCATGCAGATTGCCAACGAGCTGAAGCAGGCCCTGCAAACAGAAGACGTAGCCGTACTGATAGAAGCCGACCACCTGTGTGTAATGAGCCGCGGCGTGAACGACGTGACCAGCAGCACCATTACAGCCGAGTACAGCGGCCTGTTTGAGCAGGACCAGTACCGAAACGAGTTTCTAGCGCATATCCGTAAAAAATAAAAAGCACCTTATAAAACTGTAACTCTTTAAGTTAGCACAACGAAACTATACACTTTTTACGTATAGGGTATCTTCTATATAAAGCTATCTTAACAACACACTATGCCCCAGAAAATACTCATTACAGGTGGTTCCGGCATGATCGGTACGCGCCTTTCCGAGATGCTCATCGACCAGGGTTATGAGGTAGCACACCTTAGCAGGAATCCCAGTAAGTTCTCGAAGTATAAGACCTTCCGCTGGAACGTGAAAGAAGGCTATATTGATGAGAATGCCATTACCTACGCCGACTACATCATTCACTTAGCCGGCGCCGGTGTAGCCGACCAGAAATGGACCGAAGAATACAAGCGCGAAATAATGAGCAGCCGCGTGGACAGCGCCCGTCTGCTTTACAATTGCCTGCAGAAGTCGGAGCACCACGTGAAAGGCTTTACAGCTGTTTCGGGCATCGGTATTTATGGCGACTCCGGCGACCAGCTGGTTTCGGAAGAGAGCATTCCGGCTGATGATTTTCTGGCAGAAGTATGCAAAGCCTGGGAAGCTTCGTCGTGGCAGATAAAGGACCTGGGCCTGCGAACCGTTATTTTCAGGTTAGGTGTTGTGCTGAGCACCGAAGGAGGCGCCTTGCCGCAACTGGCCCGTCCTGTAAAAATGATGGCAGGCGCACCGCTGGGTTCCGGCAAACAGTACATGTCCTGGATACATATTGAGGATGCCTGCCGGTTGCTGATAAAAGCGATTGAAGACACAAGCTTGGAAGGAGTATACAATGCCGTAGCGCCGCACCCGGTTACCAATAAAGAGTTTACCAAAGAGCTTGCCGAAGTAATGCACAAACCGCTGGTATTACCCAAAGTACCTGAGTTTGCCCTGAACTTAGTGCTCGGCCAGAAAAGCGGCGTAGTACTCGACAGCCAACGTGTAAGTGCCAACAAAATTCTGCAAACCGGCTTCACCTTCGAGTACAACTACCTCGACGAGGCCCTCGAATCATTCTACGATAAGAAACTGAAGTAAGCGTTACTATTTATAAAACATGAAAGCCGGCTATAGTTGTAGCCGGCTTTCATGTTTTAGAGCTGCCCTCGCTCGCGTCCCGCGAGTGTGCGTTACCATCGGCCTCTGGCCGCATTAATCTATAGTTTATAGTTGTCTCCAATACACATGGCTGTTTCGGACATCCTTTTCCGAAACCTATCCCTGCTGTTCCGGATTTGTAATCCCAAACCTGTCTACCTGCAGATTTGCAATCCGCCTGTTTCCAGTTGCAAAGGCCGTTGATGCTGCAGATTACAAATCCGAGAGAGCAATAAGTGATGAGTATATTGTGGCGGGACGCCACAGGTAATTCACACTCGCGGGACGCGAGCGAGGGCGGTTGCTTCCGGACTACAAATCCGGAAGAGCTATAAAAGCAGAGACGCCGACTACAACTATAGCCGGCGCCTCTGCTTTATATGCTACCCTTTTATGTTACTGCGAACTATCAGTGTTAGTCCCGGAATTAAGCTGCTCCAGTATATCGAAGAGCTGCAGATTCGGGTCCAGCATGGTAGAGTCGGGTTCTACTTTGCGTGGCAGTACGGTAGTACAGTTATACTTCTTGCTGATCTTAACCGTTGGCCCCGGAAAACGGCCCATGGTGTAACCTAAATCCTTGTCCTGGTAGATCTTTTCCATGTACAAACCAAATACCGGCAGCGCTGTTTTGGAGCCCTCGCCTAAGCTGGAGGTACGGAAGTGAATGCTGCGGTCTTCGCCACCAACCCACACACCGGTTACCAGGTCTTTGGTCACGCCCATAAACCAGCCATCGGAGTGGTTGGATGTGGTTCCGGTCTTGCCACCAATTTCGTTGCCTTTCCAGAGATCGTATTCCCACAGTGCCTGCGAGGTTCCGCCCGGTTCTTCGATACCACCTTTCAGCATGTGCATCATTAAAAAGGCTGTTTCTTCGCTCAGTACTTTCTTCTGTTTTGGTACAAACTGGTGTATCAGGTTGCCGTTGCGGTCCTCGATGCGGGTAATGAACATCGGTTTGGTATGGAAGCCATTGTTCGGGAAGGTGCTGTACGCGCCCACCATTTCGTAGATCGATACATCGCTCGGGCCCAGGCCTATAGATGGCACAGACTCCAGCGGGCTTGTTATGCCCAGGCGGTGCGCATATTTCACAACGGTTTCCCAGCCAATTTTCTCGGTCAGCTGTGCGGTTACAGAGTTTACCGATTTACCCATACCACGGCGAAGCGTCATCGGGGCGCCGGTATACTGCCAGTCGGCATTGGTTGGCGACCAGCTCTTCTTCTCCCCTTTCTCTACATAGTTTATCGTGATGCGCTGGTCCACGATCTTGTCGCAGGGCGAGTACCCGTTATCAATAGCCGCTACATACACAAAAGGCTTGAAGGTTGAACCCGGCTGGCGACGCGCCTGCTTTACGTGGTCGTATTTAAAGTATTTATAGTTGATACCGCCTACCCATGCTTTTATGTGGCCTGTAAACGGATCCATGGTCATCATGCCGCCGTGCAGGAAACGCTTATAGTAGCGCAGCGAATCCATCGGGCTCATGGTCACTTTCTTCTCCAGCGAGTCGTTGTCCCAGGTAAACACCATCATTTCGCGCGGCGTGTTCAGTTCCCGGTTAATGGCAGCCACATCGTTGCCGTACTTTTTCTTCAGGCGCTGGTAGTAAGCAGTACGTTTTATAGTTTCTTCAATAAAGCCCGGAATTTCGTTGTTGTTCTCGTCTACCCACGGGTTTTTGCCCTGCCAGTGGTTGTTAAAGCGGCGCTGCAAGGCACGCATGTGCTTCTCCATCGCCTCCTCGGCATGTTTCTGCATCCTCGAGTCTATAGTTGTATAGATCTTCAGGCCATCGCGGTACAGGTCATAACCGTTCTGTTTGCACCACTCTTTCAGGTAATCAGCCACGGCACCCCGGAAGTAAGTGGCAGGCCCGTCGTAGTGGTTTTCCACGCTATAGTTGAGGGTAAGCGGAGTTTTGCTGAGCGAGTCGGCAGCTGCTTTGGTAATGTAGTTGTATTTAGCCATCTGCTCCAGCACGGTGTTGCGGCGGCGGGTAGCATTTTCGGGGTTAAAGCGCGGGCTATAGTAGGTCGGTGCCTTCAGCAGTCCAACCAATACGGCGGCCTCTTCGGTCTTCAGGCTGTCGGCAGATGTGCCGAAAAACGTCTTGGATGCTACTTTTATACCAAAAGAGTTAGAACCAAAATCCACCGTGTTCAGGTACATGGCCAGGATCTCTTGTTTGGTATAGCGCTGCTCCAGTTTTATAGCCGTGAGCCACTCCTTGGTCTTAGCGATCACTACATTCAGCCCCGGTATATGGCCCAATACGCCTTTAGAGTCGTCGGTGCGGGTTTTATAAAGGTTTTTGGCTAACTGCTGGGTAATGGTACTGGCCCCTCGCGCATCGCCGGTAAGGCTACCATAAGCAGCCGAAAGGATAGCCTGGGGGTCGATGCCGGAATGCTCGTAAAATCGTACGTCTTCAGTCGCGATCAGGGCGTCCAGCAGCATCGGCGACATTTTCTCATACCCGATCGGGCTCCGGTTCTCTTTAAAGTACTTACCAATCAGCTGTCCGTCGGCGGTGTATAGTTCCGATGCCTGGTCGCTGCGCGGGTTTTCAAGCTTGTCCAGGCTCGGCGAAGAACCGAACAGGTAAAGCAGGTTGAACTCTACGCTCAGCAGGTAAATGATCAACACCCCGAAACCGATGATAAAGCTCTTCCAGAAAAACCGGATAATGCGACCGTACGCGGTGCCCGGTTTTGATTCTTCTATTTTCTCTTGCTCTTTCAGCATTGTATGCAAACAGGGTGCAAACCCTAAAAATTCCAGATGGCGCTTCTTTCGAAACTGATGCAAATATACTTTAAGTGTGCAACATACCCGTTAAATAAGTATAAAACTTAGTAAAGTGACTTTTACCCATTACTTAATAGCGGCGCGGTGCCTATATTTGCCTGTCGTAACCTTATTTTAGAGCCATGCAAACATCTGCCTCCGGTGCCCTGGAAAAACTATCAGGCCTGCCGCTTACCAAAACTACCCGTAACAACACCGTGCAGTACCTGCATTTTGGCAAAGCGCATTACCGCACCCCACAAGGCCTTATTTTAGATGTTGGCGAACTTACCCTGACCCTGAACTGCCCATGGCAACTGGTGCTGCCCAACGGCGACAGCATTAAGCACAGCGAGGTTTTTATGCGCAAGCGCGAAGCCGGCCTGCCTTCCCCTAAATTTGACTGGAAAGTACCGGGTGCCAACCTCCGAGACCAGCGCCTGCAGGAACTTATAAATGCCGGTGGCACCATGTCGCCGCAGCGCTACGAACTGACAGAAAACAATGGCTTTATACTTTACTTTGAGTATGGCGCCAGACTTATAGTTACCCCGGACCCGGCCAAAGAGCTGGATGTATACTGGCAGGTTTTCAGCAACAGCGGCGATGGTTATAGTATAAGCATTGGCAAAGAAGGTGCGGTGGAGTTTTAGATGAGGCTGTAAAGCTTTGATTGAGTATAGAATTGAAGTTCAGGCTATAGTTTATAGTTCAGGCTTTTTACAACCAAACCCACCACTGCAGAGTATGTGCTGAAAAAAGCACGTGAACATAAGGCTGCAACTTTTTGAGCTCGAAGACCAGCGCTGGTTTCCGCACGTAATCCGGCAGGGCATGCTGGATTTCCTGCGTTTTATGATCACAAAGCTCCATGCCTACGAGGCGGCCGTTCCCCTGCTGCAGGAGCTACTTACCAGAACCAACCAGCGGCACATTACCGACCTTTGCTCCGGAGCCGGTGGCGGCATCGAAACCATACAACAGGACCTGAGCCAGCGCATGGGCCAGACAATAGTCGTTACCCTCACCGACCTGTACCCGAACCTGGCATCGTACCAGTTCCTGAAAGAGCAAACCCACGGAACTATAGATTTTATACCCGAGCCTATAGATGCCACTGCCGTACCCGAAACTATAACTGGTGTGCGTACTATCTTTTCCTCATTCCATCATTTTCCGCCAACTATAGCCAGGCAAATTCTGCAGGATGCTGCGAACAAACGAGCTGCCATCGGGGTGTTTGAAGGGTCTCAGAAAAGCTGGCTTGAGATGTTGCTCCTGTGGCTGGTTTTCCCGTTTATCATATTGGTGGTTACGCCCTTTATCAGGCCGTTCAAGCTAAGCCGGATCTTCTTTACTTATATCATTCCACTTATTCCGGTTGGCATTATCTGGGATGGCACTGTTTCGCTGCTTCGCATTTACACGCCCGGGCAACTACAGCAAATGCTGCAAACGATAGATGCACCTAACTATAGCTGGCAAACCGGCCGAACCGGCAACAAACCCGGCAAACATGTTATCTATCTTCTCGGATATCCGAGTTAGAAAGTTAGAAAAGTATAAGTTAGAAAGGTGTGAGTGTAGAGACGTAATATTTTGTGTCTTAAACTATGGGATGGTCAATCATCAACAATTTAACAATCAGCAATTAACAATCAACAATGAATAGCTACCGCGATGCGCTTACTTTGATGCGGATACCGTTTTCGGTGTACCTAATGCCGGTATTCTGGTTTGCGCTGAGCGTTTTGGAACAGGCACCTGTAAGCCGGGCCATCGTTGTTTTCCTGATCCTGCACCTGCTGGTGTACCCTGCCAGCAACGGCTACAACTCTTATTACGACCGCGACGAGGGCAGCATCGGCGGACTCCGGAATCCGCCTAAAGTGAACAGGCAGCTCATGCACCTGGTACTATTGTTTGATGTACTGGCAGTGGTATCGGCTATAGTGCTGTCTCCCCTTTTTGCGGCACTGGTGGCCCTGTATCTTCTTATTTCGAAAGCCTATAGTTACGAGGGTATCCGGCTCAAAAAGTACCCGATCATCAGTACGTTGGTTGTTACCTTTTTTCAGGGAGCTTTTACATTTGCCATGGTGCAGGTAGGTGTAGGCGTAACTATAGCCGATATCATGCAGTGGCCCAATATTGGTTTTGCTATAGTTAGTACCTTGTTTTTGTGTGGCTCTTACCCACTTACCCAGGTTTACCAGCACGAAGAAGACAGCCGCCACGGCGATACAACCTTAAGTCTGTTGCTGGGCATTACCGGCACGTTCGTGTTTGCAGCTATTAGCCTGTTGCTGGGCACGGTGGTGCTACTTGGGTTATACTACCGGTTCGGGCAATGGCAGAACATCATTATTTTTATAGTTGCTACCGCGCCGGTACTTTACTTTTTTACCAGCTGGACTATGGGCGTGCACAACAACCGGGCCGCCGCCAACTACGACAACACCATGCGTATGAACAAGATATCGTCGGTATGCATTAGTGTGGCCTTTATCTGCATGCTCCTGTTCAGGCATATTTATTCCTGAGGCGGCCTGTAGTACAACTATGTTCTTGTGTTGCGTATAAGGCATAAAAATAAAGCACCGCGTGAAACTGATCTATGTGATAATGGCGGGCGTGGCAGGCACTGCAGCCATGAACACTGTCTTATACCTTCTCTCGCTGACCACTGGCAGGGTATTAAAAATTCCGCCATTGCTGGGCACTATGCTGCTCAACCGCACCCACCCCGACGGTAACCTTTCGGGCGCTGTGAGCACTCATGTTGTAGGTACGGTAGCGCACTATACGGTTGGCATTTTATACGCTATCGGTTACCTGGCGCTCTGGGAATCAGGAGTAGGAACAATTACTGCTTCGTGGGGCCTGCTGATCGGTTTTGGTAACGGCATTTTTGCCATGATCATCTGGTATTTCTTTTTCATGATCCACCCCAGACCACCCCACATCCAACTGGAAAGATACCTGCTAACACTCGTATTCAGCCATATAATTTTCGGCTTTGTGGTTACTTTCGTCTACTTTCATCTTACCCACCCCGAACACTCCTTCTGGCAATGAGCTATAGTTTGGGAGTTAGAGAGTTTAGGAGTTTAAGAGTTAGAAGGTTACATCGAATCCTGCCAATCCTTTAATCCTGAAAATCCTGATTCAGACAACAATTCAACAATCAATAAAAAACGGCCTGCAACTATAGCTGCAGGCCGTTTTTCTTATAGTTAGTGCCAAACTATAGTTTAGCCGTTCATCGAGATCAGGAACTCTTCGTTACTCTTGGTGCCTACCATTCTGTCTTTCAGGAATTCCATAGCTTCTACGGAGTTCATATCCGACATGAATTTGCGCAGGATCCAAACGCGGTTCAGTTCGTCTTTGTCCATCAGCAGGTCTTCGCGGCGTGTACCCGATGCAGGCACGTCGATAGCCGGGTAGATACGCTTGTTGGCCAGCTTACGATCCAGCTGAAGTTCCATGTTACCGGTACCTTTAAATTCTTCAAAGATAACCTCGTCCATTTTAGAACCAGTGTCGATAAGCGCCGTGGCGATGATGGTAAGTGAACCACCGTTCTCAACGTTACGGGCAGCGCCAAAGAAACGCTTCGGCTTGTGCAGCGCATTGGCATCCACACCACCCGATAAGATTTTACCTGATGAAGGAACAACCGTGTTATAAGCACGGGCCAGACGGGTAATGGAGTCCAGCAGGATCACAACATCGTGGCCGCATTCTACCATGCGCTTGGCTTTATCCAATACAATGCTCGATACTTTCACGTGGCGCTCGGCCGTCTCATCAAACGTTGAGGCAATTACTTCTGCTTTTACGCTGCGGGCCATGTCGGTTACCTCTTCCGGGCGCTCGTCAATCAGCAGGATCATCAGGTACACTTCCGGGTGGTTTTCAGAAATAGCGTTGGCTATCTCTTTCAGCAACACGGTTTTACCTGTTTTAGGCTGTGCCACGATCATACCACGCTGGCCTTTACCTATCGGGGCAAATAGGTCCAGAATACGGGTTGATAACTGGCTTGGCTTGGTTGTTAATTTTAAACGCTCTTCCGGGAAAAGCGGTGTAAGATGTTGGAACGGAATACGGTCACGGATTTCTTCGGTGGTACGGCCGTTCACAGAGTCTACTTTAAGAAGTGCAAAATACTTCTCGCCTTCTTTCGGCGGACGAATCTGGCCTTTTACGGTATCACCGGTCTTTAAACCAAACAGTTTGATCTGAGATGGCGACACATAAATATCATCCGGAGACGCTAAATAGTTATAGTGTGTAGAACGCAGGAAACCATACCCATCCTGCATCAGTTCCAGCACACCTTCGTTCAGGATAATACCATCGAACTCTTTAAAGTTGCTGCTGGAGGCATTAACCTGCTGTTGCTGCTGTGGGTTGTTACGGCGCTGATTGTTATCGTGGCGGTTCTCGTTGCGGTTTGCCTGGTCGCGGTTATCGTTGCGGTTCTCTCTGTTGTCCTGGCGCTGCTCTCTGTTCTCGTTTCGCTGCTCGCGGGCTTCGGGACGTTGCTCACGGTTATCGTTGCGCTCAAAACGCTGCTCTCGGTTCTGGTTTTCAGCACGTTCAGGTCTTGGCTCACGTACCTGGTTTTCTGTTCTTTCCGGTCTTGCTTCGCGGTTATCCGGACGGGGGTGCTGCACGCGTTCGCGGTGCTGTTGCGGGCCATGGTCCTTAACAGGTGCGGCGGCAGGGCGCGGGGCGCGCTCCGGTCTCTCGGCACGAACTACTGGTCTGCTTTCTTCAAAGGCCGGAGCGGGTGCTTCAGCTACTTCAGTTGTAGTTTCAGAAGATGATTCGGCTAACGGAGCTGTGAAGCCGGCAACAGACTTGAACTTTTTAGGTAATTTTTCGGGAGGGGTAACGGCTTGCTGATCCAGGATTTTGTAGATAAGGTCCTGTTTGCTAAGCTTTTTAAAGTTTTTAACACCCAGGTCTTCTGCAATTTCCTTGAGTTCTGAAAGAAGCCGGTCTTTCAATTCTTCAATATTGTACATAAATGTGGTATGGTTATTATTATGCCGGAAGCGTGTTGATACGCGAACGCAGCGAGAGTCTCAAATTATAAAATCAGGAAATAGAATAGATAGCGTAGAAATAGTGAGGCTCAGGAAGGGCCTTCTAATAAATGCACTGCAATGTTATTGCAATAACACCTAATTAACAAATATTACGCGTCATTTTGGTTAAAATGTTTCAGAAAAAGACTAAAAGATTTCGGAATTGCCGCGTACTACACAAAAAAGTATATTTTTGTACCTATACTTAACACTCCTATTATGCTACAACTATCCGTTTTAAGAGAGCAGACCGACCTGGTAGTGGCAGGCCTTACTAAGAAAAACTATAAAAATGCAGCCCAGGAAGTGGCCGCTTTACTGGACCTTGACCAGCGCCGCCGGCAGGTACAAAGCGAGCACGACGAACTGCAGGCCAGGTCGAACAGCATCTCTAAAGAGATCGGAATTCTGATGAAGAACGGCGAACGCGACAAAGCCGAATCTTATAAAGCACAAACCACCGAGCTAAAGCAGCAGGCCAAAACCCTGAGCGACCAACTGACCGCCCTGGAAGAGGAATTGCAGCAGGCATTGTACAAACTGCCTAACCTGCCGCACGAAAGTGTGCCACAAGGCCGCTCGGCTGAAGATAACGAAGTAGTGTTGCAGCATGGCGAAATACCAACCCTGCATGCCGGCGCACAACCACACTGGGACCTGATCCAGAAATACGACATCATCGACTTTGACCTGGGCAATAAAATAACAGGTGCCGGTTTCCCGGTTTATAAAAAGCAGGGTGCCCGTTTGCAGCGCGCGCTTATCAACTTCTTTTTAGATGAGGCCCTGAAAGCCGGTTATGTTGAAGTGCAGCCACCGATCCTGATAAACGAAGCATCGGGCTACGGCACCGGCCAGTTACCGGACAAGGAAGGCCAGATGTACCACGCTACTGCCGACAACCTGTACCTGATACCTACTGCTGAAGTGCCGATCACCAATATTTACCGCGACGAGATTGTGCCTGTTGAGAAACTACCGATCAAAAATGCGGGTTATACGCCCTGCTTCAGAAGAGAGGCTGGCTCGTGGGGGGCTGATGTGCGCGGCCTGAACCGTTTGCACCAGTTTGACAAGGTAGAAATTGTGCAGATAGCGCTGCCGGAGAAGTCGTATGAGGTGCTGGAAGAAATGAGCACATACATCCAGAGCCTGCTGCAGAAACTGGAACTGCCTTACCGTGTGCTGCGCTTATGCGGTGGCGACATGGGCTTTACTTCTGCCCTGACCTACGATATGGAAGTATACTCTGCTGCCCAGGGTCGCTGGTTGGAAGTAAGCTCCTGCAGTAACTTTGAGACCTACCAGGCCAACCGCCTGAAGCTGCGTTACAAAAACGAAAGCGGTAAAACACAGCTGCTGCATACCTTAAATGGTAGCGCCCTTGCCCTGCCACGCATTGTAGCTGCCCTGCTGGAAAATAACCAGACCCCAGATGGCATTAACATGCCAAAAGTGCTACACCCTTATTTAGGATTTGAGAAGATTGGTTAATTTGGAGATTTGAAAATTTGAAGATGTGGAGATAATATTCCGCTGAAACTATAAAACAAAAGCCGCTGATGTTCTTAGCGGCTTTTGTTTTATGGGTAGATACTCACAGGTCTGGGAGACACTGTGAGGTCTTTGCTGTTCTTTGTGCTTCTGCTCTTTCGGACTACCTGATCCGCGTTAACTATAGTTCCGTATCAGAAAATGCGCATCAGCTATAGTTTTGCATTTCCAAATCTCCAAATCCGCCACTATCCGCCGAACTGTTCCTCGTAAGCCTGGTACTGGTTTTTGAGTTTGAACTTCTGGACTATAGTTTTAGCATCTGCTATAGTTGCTTCGGTTATAGTTTGCTGTTGCAGCAGGCTCATCAGCAGGTCCTTGTTTTCTTTCAGGCCTTGTTGCAGCGTTATAGTTTCGTACTGCTGCACGAAGGCAGGACTAAGTGCTAACTTGCTCTTTGCTATAGTTAGTACCTGCGCTGCTACCAGTTTCTCCAGAATTTGCTCCAGTTCTTTCAGTGTAAAAACTGTTCCGTCTATGGCATCGGCCATCAGCAGCACTTCCTGCAATGGGGCACCACCTTCGCCGCCCGTAGCCAGCAATAACGCTTCCAGAAATTGCTTGTCGGTTTCCTGCCAGTTATGGTTTTTCATTTTTAAAATTCAATCCTATAAATTCTATATATTGCACTTAAAATATTACCTGTTGCTTCTTAACGTGTAACATCCATGCATCAGAAAACAAACTTACTCAAGTTATTCCTTATTTCCCTTTTCATTACCATTACCTGTGGCTCAGCTTCTGCCCAGTCCAAGGGCTATATCATTATCGGCGACACCACTTACAAGGATGGTTTTTTAAACTTTAAGGAAAGCCGTCCGCATGAAGTATTCTTCCAAGAGACTAAAAAATCGCAACCGGTTTACTATACAGCTGAGCAACTTTCGGTAATGGGGCTGGAGTATGGGGCATCTTATGAAACAAAAATAGTAACCATAAATGGCAAGCGGCAAAATTTACTCCTTAAAATCCTGAGCCAAGGCAAGTTAAGGTTATACATGGTACGGGCTAAAGGCGGCCCTTACTTCTATGTGCAGAAGGACAGCCTGGTTCAGCTCACCAAAAATAACTTACAGGAAGAACTAAAGCCTTTTGCTACTAACTGTCCTTCCACGTTATGGCATTTAAAAAGACTGCCGCTTAACCAAGCATCCCTGGTAAGTTTTGCCAAGGCCCTTAATAAAGGTGAATCCAGCGCAGTACCGGCCGGAAGTGTCGGAGTTGTTGCATCAGCAAATAATTTAACTATAAAACTCTCAAAGGATAGTTTCAGGGGTAACAGAGCCCGGGACTTTTCGATGTCTTCTGCAAACCTGAGTGCTGGTATTTTTGCAGAGTACCCCGTTTATTTACTCAAAGGATTGGCTGTTACAGGCCAGATAACATACCATAAAATGGAGTTTGGGCATAGTTACTCTGACTTGGAGAATGACCAGGATGTGCACCTGGAGATGAGCCTGATGCGGTTCAGGTTAGCTCCCAAATACTCCCTCCCCTACAACCGCTTTAATTTCTTTATTGAAACAGGATTAGAAGGACATTACACACTGCAACAATCAAGCAAGGTGATTCAGGCAAAGCGGACAACTGACGGCGGTACAGGGGACAATGTACGGATCTCCTATCATGACGACCTGATACAGCTACCTACCTTCCAGTATGGTATTACCGGTGGAGTTGGTTTACAGTACTATTATATGCCTAAAAAGTATGTTAGCCTCAGCTTTAACACAGGTCATACTTTTAGTGACAAGTATACCTTAAATAATTTTTCAACTACACTCCGCATTAACCTATGAAACGCTTAAGACTTTACCTCTATTTCCTTTGTTTAGTATTGGCTGTCAGTTGTGCCGAGGAAAAAGACTTTCCTAAGGCAAAGCAGTACCCGCTTCTAAAAACTACCAGTGTCGTAGCCGATTCGGTTAGCGTAATTGCAAAAGGTGAGATTGTACTGCAGGGGAAAAAGGAAATTACAGAGTACGGGTTTATTTATGAGACTTTAACTACCAAACCCAAAGTCAGTTTTAAAAAGGTGTTGGACCTGCCTGCCAAAAGCGGCCCGTTTATGGCAGAAATTAAGGAGAATATCCTGAAGGGCGTAGATTACGAAATATATGCTTACGCTATTGTAGATAAATATAAGGTAGACGGCGATAAGTTTACTTTTAAAGGAGGAAGCACATTAGTTCCTGTTATCACCGATTTTGAGCCAAAGCAGGGTTTTGATGGAACCCTGATCACTATAACCGGTGAAAACTTTATTCCAGTGAAAGACTTTATCAAAGCCAAAATCGGTAATGCAAATGCTACAGTGATTGACGTATCCTCAAATAAAATAATAATAAAGGCTCCTGATGTTTCTTATGTAGGCAGTTTCCCTATCACGCTTACAATCTATAATAACCAGGTAACAACATCACAGAAGTATACTATACTCGGACCCACTATTTCAGGTGTTTCAGAATCTACCGTAAGGCCAGGCGAAGAACTCACCCTTTACGGAGAACATCTGGACCAGCCCACAATACCTGGTCAGGAAGTAGTGGTATTATTAGATCGGTATAAAGCTACCGTAAAATCCCGAACTGATAAGGAAATTGTGATAACAGTGCCGAGCGTCCCTGAGTATCTGTACTTCAATCCACTTTCAATCACGGTAACTGGATGGAATAAGCCAATCGCGTTAACCAATGTAGTAACGGTAGAGCCACCAAATAATACATCTGGCTTCAGATTAGCTTCTTTTGCACCCTCCAATTTAGGCCTTCTTTATGCCCGTATGCCTAATTTCGTGAGCGAAGACAGAGCCCACCTTTTTACGCTCGACCACTTTGTAAACTATAATATAGAACTCAACTTATGGTCTCGGTCAAGCTCTTTTACAGGGGAAGGAAGGAGTAATGGCATAGTGGCACTTGTAGGCCGGGAAGCTTATGTAATAGGTGGCAGAACAACTTCTAAATCATTTAATGAGGTTTGGGCATACCACTATCCAACAGATACCTGGAGCAAAAAAAGCAGTCTTCCGTTCACGGTGTATGGTGCTACCTCCTTTGTGTTGGATAACATGATCTATTTCTTTGGAGGCAATAACAGCACAAACAACAATACGCTTTGGAGATATGATCCGCAAACTGGAAATGTTGTAGCGCTTAATAACTTCCCTGCTGTTACAACAGAAACAGGATCAACCTTTACAATCGACAACAAAGTGTATGTTGTTACGTCGGGCAGCATATACCAGTATAACCCGCAACAGGATACGTGGACAAGGACGGGGAATGTACCACTTAATTCATTCGCCTTTACTGTAGAAAATCAGGGTTACATAGTGAGCGCCAACACTAAAATACTGTCGAGATATGACGTTGCAGCCAGTAACTGGGTCGATATCAGTACTTATCCTTCATGTGTTGCCAATTCAGCTTTTACAGGCTTTGGTTACAAAAACAGACTGTACCTTGCATCGTTTGCGTGCTCTGCGAACCTGTATTACCAGGAGTTACAATAAACAAAAAGAGCAGCCTGCTATGGCTGCTCTTTTTGTTTCCGTTTCGACCTCAACTATAGTTACCTGTTGGCAAAATCAACTATAGCCTGTTCATCAATATCGCGCATGCATTTAAAGTGACCGAGCGGGCACTCTGACCTTCCGAACTTGGTACATGGGCGGCATGGCAGTTCAACGCCTGCTTCGTAGTGCGTAGTAACCTGGTAGGGCTGCACCCCCAGCAGTTCCGGCACGGTGCTTCCCCAGATGGTAACAAGTTCTTTATCAAAAGCTTCGGAAATGTGCGTGAGGCCGGTATCGAAACCAATTACTTTGGCCGCCTGCTTCACCACGTACACCGATTCGTTCATGTTGAGTTTCCCGCAGGCGTTGTGCACGTTGGCTCCGGCAGCGGCGGCTATAATAGCACCGTTTTCTTCCACGTCTTTTCCGCCCAGTAGTACAACCGGTTTGTTCAGTGAGTTACAGATGCTCACCACCTGCTCGTTGGGCATGCGTTTGGTAAAGTGTGTGGCGCCTATTATGAAAGCTACATAGTTCTGCTGATGCGTTTCCGGTAGAAGAGTGCTTAAACTATAGTCGCCGGGCAGGAAGTAATCTACCGGTTTCTGGTCGTTTACCACCCCCAGGAATTTTGCGGTGTCAAGATAGCGGTCTACCAGGTGTGTTGGCTTTACGGTATTCAATTTAAACTTAAGCGCCAGAATTTTACGGATGCGCTGCTTCTTGAACGTAGAGAATTTTACCCCAAGCTTATACTTCACCAGCACCGAGCGCAGGCTGTTGTGCAGGTCAATTACATAGTCAAACTTCTCCGCGCGCAGGTCCTGAATAGTATCGTTCAGCTTTTCCTCCAGCAGGTGCAGTTTATCCACGTAAGGATTGTTGTCCAGTATAAACCGGAAACCGGGTTTGGTCAGGTAATGGATTTCCACGCCTGGCACCTGCTGCTTCAGGCATCGGACTACTGGTGTGGTGTAAATGATATCCCCGATCGAACTGAAACGGATGATAAGTATTTTAAGCTTCTTCTGTTGCAATGTGAGCTATGTGATTTAAAGGTAATTATAGCAGGAAAACTATAGTTTGTTATCTCCTGATGTTTACCCACCCCTACCCCTCCCAAGAGGGGACTTTCCGCTATCGTGTAATTCCCCTCTTGGGAGGGGGTAGGGGTGGGTTTATACTTTAGCCAAAGGTTTATAAAGTAAATTTAAACTATAGCTGGGCCAGCAATTAACAACCAACAATTAGATCCCAGCCTTGCGCTTGTTAAAGTAGGCTTCCACTTCCTCAACTGGTTTGGCATTGAAAGTCATTTCTCTCGTTAAGCCGCCTTTGCGGCCTACCAGCACGCCGTACTTCATGTCGTCGTAGCCACTGGTGTGGTGTGCGTCGGGGTTAATGCTGAGCATCACGCCCTTTTCTAACGCATATTGCACGTGGCGCCAGTCCAGGTCCAGCCGCCATGGGTTGGCGTTTATCTCGATGATGACATTGTTGGCAGCGCAGGCATCAATTACCATTTTATGGTTGATCGGGTACCCTTCGCGGCGCAGCAGCAGCCTGCCAGTCGGGTGGCCGAGCATGGTGGTATAAGGGTTCTCAATGGCCGTGATCAGGCGTTGCGTGGCCTTTTTCTCATCCATGTTCAGCACGCTATGCACGCTGGCAACTATAAAGTCAAAGGTTTTCAGGATGTCTTCCTCATAATCCAGCGAGCCATCAGTCAGGATATCGGATTCAATGCCTTTGAAAATTTTGAACGGAGCCAGTTTCTGGTTCAGCTCATCTATCTCTTTTTGCTGGCGCAGCACGTCGCCTTCGCGCAGGCCGCCTGCATACGACGCCGTTTTGCTGTGATCGGAAATACCTAAATACTGGTAGCCCATGTCGCGGCAGAAGGTGGCCATTTGCTCCAGAGTGTGCGCACCGTCGGAGTAGGTACTATGGTTATGCAAAATGCCTTTCAGATCGGAGAGCTCAAGCAGCTTTGGCAGTTTGTTATCCATGGCCAGTTGCAGCTCGTTTGTACCTTCGCGCAGTTCCGGAACTATAAAAGCCATCCCGGCAGCATGGTACACATCTTCTTCGGTTTTGTGGTTCTCTTCGCGCAACACATTCAGCATGCACTTACCAGCAGCAAATACCTGGGTCAGGTGTGCTTCCGAAGCTGAACGTAATACCACTTCGTTGGCATAGCAGGCGTCATCCACCAGTCTTATCTCTACAGCCAAGCCATTTAAACTATAGTTGCCGCGCCACACACGGGGGCCGGAATTACGCACATCCTGCTCCAGTACATCAATCTTGCTCAGCTTTTCGCAGGCGTCGGTATAGTTGTCGGTGGCCACTACAAACTGCAGGCTTTCCACTATTTCCATGCGGCGGCGCACATCGCCTACCACTTCTACTTTCGCATCGGGCAGGGCTTGCCTTATAGTTTGCAGCAGTTCATCAGCGGCAGGTTCGGCTTCGGCATATAGCAATTTACCACGGTTTTGCTGGGTAAAGAGCAGTGCCTGTTTTATATTTTCCTGTGTCTTGGCGCCAAAGCCTTTCAGTTTGCTCAGCTTGTCCTGCTCGCAGGCTTCCAGCAGTTCTTCCACGGTTTCGGTGCCTAGTTCTTTCCAGATAGCGCGTACTTTTTTAGGACCAATGCCTTTAATGCGCAGCATCTCAACTACGCCCGGCGGGGTGGCGGCCAGCATCTGATCCAGTTCGGCAAAAGAGCCGGTCTCATTTATCTCGATTATTTTTGCGGCAATGCCTTTGCCCACGCCCTGAATGCTTTCCAGGGTGGCCTGGCTCATGCCTACCAACGGTTCTTCTACTAATTCCAGCGTGGCAGCGCCGTTCACGTAAGAGCGTACCTTAAACGGGTTCTCATCGTGCAGCTCCATCAGCTCGGCAGCCAGCTTAAACAGTCGTATGATCTTTTTATTTTCCACAGCGCTATCTCGTATTTTACAAAGATAGAAAAACCACCCGAACCATACTTTATATTCAGTGGCTTCTATATACAAGCAGAAATTCCTATCTTGGCTAATAAAACAAGCTGCCTTTGCAGCGTTTATACTGTATGAAATACGCATCGTTGCTTTGTTTGGTGTGCCTGCTGCTGCTTGCCAACACCTGTAAAAGAGCCAGCAAACTGGAACAACAACTGGTTGGCAAAACCTGGCTACACGCTTTTGAAGAAGATCAGGAAGATGTTACCACGTATCGCCCCAACACCTATGATTTTGCACCATCGCGTGGCCGCACAGGTTTTATGCTCGAGAAAGGCGGTATCCTAAAGAACTATAGCATTGCCCCTGCCGACGGGCTGGAAGAACAACCGGGCACCTGGCAGTTTCTGGATAACGACAAGATCCTGATAACTATAAAACCGGAGGGGCAACCTCAGCAGCAGTACCAGATCGAGATCGTATCGCTGGAGAACGATGTACTGAAAGTGAAACGCGAAGAGGTCACTGAAAACCCTATAAAATAACATGTTCAGTTACCGTAAACTTAGTCCCCGGACCCGCGCCATTATCCTGTTCTCGCTGCTTGCCCTGCTGGCCATCCTTATAGTTGCCGAACCGAAAGGCGATTTCTTTAACTTCCTGCGGGGCTTCCTGAACGGTATGCTGATCGTGCTATTCTTCGGCGAAGTGGCCCTTTATTTCATGAACAAGAATAAGAAGTGATCATACACTGTTAACAGGAAACTATAGCATCTTATGTTCAGGTATCAGAATCTATCCCGAAACAAACGCTGGCTCATATTCACGGCGCTTTTCTTACTATCCACGGTACTGAATGTTTTCGATATTGCGCCTGACTTTTTTAAGGGCGTTATGTTCGGCTTTGTGCTGGCTTTGCTGCTACAGGAAGGCGTTATTTACCTGAATAAAAAGAGGTAACAACTATCTATAATTCAATAAACCATACTTATACACGTACAAAAATCAAATGCATTACTGGTTAGTAAAATCGGAGCCTGAAACGTATTCGTGGGCAGACTTAGTGAGAGACGGGCGCACCGTCTGGGATGGCGTCAGGAATTACCAGGCACGTAACAACCTGCAGCAAATGCAGCCCGGCGATATGGTGCTGTTTTACCACAGTGTATCGGAGAAAGCGATAGTGGGCATTGCCAAAGTAGACAAAGCCGCCTACCCCGACCCAAGCGCTGACGACCCGAAATGGATGGCCGTGGACCTGGTGCCTTTCCGCGACTTCCGGGACCCGGTAACACTGGAGCAGATAAAACAGGACAAACGCCTGGAGAACATTGCCTTGCTGCGCCAGTCGCGGTTATCGGTTATGCCGCTGAAAGCCGAAGAATTTGATGTGCTGCTGGCCTTGGGCAACTAACTATAGCTGTAGGTTAAAATTAAGCGCAACACAACAACGAATGGCGGCTAAACGCAGTACAATGCTTTAGCCGCCATTTTTTATACTTTCCCTGTACTAATCTATACTATACTTAGCGATATGTACAAAGTATGCCTGTTGCCCTTAACTTTAGTTGTGCTCGCTGTTTTGCCCCTGTTTGCACAAACCCCCACCCAGCCAAACCGTCTGGAGCTGGACCTGGACTTTTATAAGACCGAAGCCGAACTTATTGCCACCCCCGACAGCAGCCTGCTGCTTTTTACCAGAACCGATCGCACCTGGACCAATCCGCCTGTTTTTCAGTTTACCCGGTACAACCATCAACTACAGGCCATGTGGACGGAACAGGTAATGCTGCACCCCATCAGTAAATACATGGCGCATTACACCGCGCTGCCACACACCTACATTGCCTTCAGCGGGAAAGACAAACACGAGTTTCAGTTTGTAAAGCTAAACCTGCAGACCGGCGCAGTGCAGAAACACGAATTCCGGATCGAAGCCATAGACTCGGTGTATGTTTTTAAAGTGGTGGATGATAATTACTTTCTGGTATCGCGATCCGGAAAAGATAATACCCCTACCCTGCTGCACCTGAACGAAAAAACCGGCGAGATAAAACCACTTCCATCGGTGTACGGTTCCGAATCTGCGTTCTCGGATATACTGGTGCAGGAACCTGAAAGCCAGGTAAGTGTAGTGCTTTCGGAGTCGAATGGTCGTGTTTCGCGGTTGCAGACCAAGCTGTTTGATGCGGGTGGCAAGCTGCTGAACAATTATTTTATGCACCCGAAGGCAGGGCAAAGGCCGCTTGTTGCCGAAATTACTCCCGGCGACACCACCGAAAGGCTGCTACTTGGCACCTATGCAAACCGCGACCTGCGCTATGCCACCGGTTTTTTTGCTGCGCCGGTAACTTCTGATGGGTCTGATGCCCGCTACTATAGTTTTACAGAGCTCAAAAACTTTTTCAAGTACATGAAGCCCCGTCGCGAAGCACGCGCCCGCAAACGCGAAGCCAACCGCCTGAAAGCCGGCAAAGAGCCCGGCCTGCAGTACCGCGTGCTGCTGCATGATGTTTACCCGGCCACAAACGGCTACATCCTGACGGGCGAAGTGTATGTTACCGAAAACAACGGGAGCCTTTACCGCATGTACACTATAAGCGGAGGCTCGGCCCAGATACCCAAACTATACCGCCGCACCCAGGCAATAGCCCTCGGTTTCGACCAGGATGGTGTACTGCTCTGGGATAACAGTTTTCCGCTGAAAGATGTGGAAAGCAACCAGCTGCGCCCTACCGTAGAAATTGTGGCCAGCCCCGATGGCAAAGTGGTAATTGCCCACCCCGATGAAGATGCCGAGATCCATTACCAGTACATGAACCAGGATGCTTATACCGAAGAGGAAACCAGTTTCGAGCTACTTCCCCAGAACCCGGACGCGAAGATCACTTCCACTAACCTGTCGGGCATCATCAGCTGGTATGGTTTAAACTTTGCTGCATACGGCTGGCACCGCATAAAATCCCCCGGCTCCGAAAGCCGCATGGTCTTCTACATTAACAAGGTTTCTTTTTAATGGTTAAATGGTTAAATGGTTAAATGGTTAAATGGTTAAATGGTTAAATGGTTAAATGGTTAAATTATTTTTTCCCTGAATCAGACAAGTAAATCCATTCACACTCAACCTCCAACAATTTAACCATCAACAATTCAACAATTAGGCAGCAATCAACAATAAACAATTTAACAATCAAACCATTTCTTCTATATTTGCAGCTATACTTCCGGTTATGCAGAAAAGACTCATTGTAAACCAACAGTTGCTCGATATTATGGTGATGCGTTTGTGCCATCAGCTCATCGAGAACCACGGCGACTTTTCTGATTCTGTTATATTGGGCCTGCAGCCACGCGGCAAATACGTAGCAGAGCGCATACAACAAACTCTGGCCACTATACTTGGCAAACAAGTCCCAACTGGCTACCTCGACACTACTTTCCACCGCGACGACTTCCGTAGACGCGAAACACCGCTTACTGCCAACGCCACCAAGATCGATTTCCTGATTGAAGGGAAAAAGGTAATTCTGGTGGATGATGTACTGTATACGGGTCGTTCGGTAAGGGCTGCCATGGATGCCATGATCGCCTATGGTCGCCCTGCCAACGTAGAGCTGCTGGTATTGATAGACCGCCTGTACACCCGCCATCTGCCCATTCAGGCAACCTATGTGGGCCGGCAGGTAAACTCGCTGCAAAGCCAACGGGTTTTGGTGGAATGGAAAGCGCAGGATGCCCCGGAAGATACCATCTGGCTGATCACGAAAACTGAAGAATAACTTTTACCATGCAAGAGCTCAGCGTTAGGCACCTGTTAGGCATCAAAGACATTACTCCGCAAGATATACAGCTCATTTTCGAGACGGCGGATAATTTTAAAGATGTACTGAACAGGCCGATCAAAAAAGTGCCTTCGCTGCGCGATATCACCATTGCCAACGTTTTCTTCGAGAACTCTACCCGCACGCGTCTGTCGTTTGAACTGGCCGAGAAACGCCTTTCTGCCGATGTGATCAACTTCAGCAGCAGCGGTAGCTCCGTTAAGAAAGGCGAAACGCTGCTCGATACGGTCAACAACATTCTGGCCATGAAGGTGGACATGATCGTGATGCGCCACTCCAGCCCCGGAGCCCCGCATTTCCTGAGCCGCCACATCAACGCCAACATCGTAAACGCCGGCGACGGTACCCACGAGCACCCAACCCAGGCACTTTTAGACAGTTTCTCTATCCGTGAAAAATACGGCGAAGTGGCAGGCAAAAAAGTAGTCATCATCGGCGATATTCTGCACTCGCGCGTGGCCCTATCTAACATCTTTGCCCTGCAGAAATTAGGTGCCGAAGTAATGGTTTGCGGACCAATAACCTTGCTGCCAAAATACATTAAAGAACTGGGTGTAAAAGTAGAGTTAGATGTGCGCAAAGCCCTGCAATGGTGCGATGTGGCCAATGTGCTGCGCATACAATTAGAGCGCCAGCAAATGAAGTATTTCCCATCACTGCGCGAGTACACCTTATACTATGGCATCGACAAGAAAATGCTGGACAGCCTGGATAAGGAGATTACTTTAATGCACCCCGGCCCCATCAATCGTGGCGTAGAGTTAAGCTCCGACGCTGCCGACTCGCATCATTCTATTATTTTGAACCAGGTAGAGAATGGCGTTGCCATCCGTATGGCGGTGTTGTATTTGTTAGCGTCTAAAACGGCGTAACAACTATAGTTGCTAACTCTGCTGGCACAAGCGTCCTCGCTCGTGGCTTACCATAGTGTTTAGCCTCCCGACTAAGCTGGCCCGACAGGGACAAGTTCACCAATAGCTCTGTCATAGTTTGATAAGCTATAGTTTCTCTTTTGTCATCCCGAGCGAAGTCGAGGGATCTTATATGTCTGATAGCTCATTTCAACTATTGTCATTTCGAGTGCAGCGATAAATCTATCTCAGACTATAGTTTGTAAAGACCTAGCAGCGTGCGCAGCTCCTGCTAGCGTCTGGTGCTATAGTTTACTTTGCCTACTATTTGACACAAGCCTTCTCTTTTATAGCTGCTTTCAATCCTGGGAGCTCTAATTACCTACAGTTTTATAGTTTGTTTGGCTCCCTCCTGGGCCGGGAGGCCCCGTCTTCGGGCATCGCGCTGCTGCCTTCTTGCTATCCTCGCTAAAGCTCGTGTTGCCTTCGGCACCGCAACAAGTCAAAGGCGCTCAACCCAAAGACTGAAATCAAGCTCGATAGTTCATGCTTTTGCTATAGCTTGCTTACTGTCTCTTGGTTCAAGCAGATCAGTTTTCTCGTGGTTGCATTTCCGTAGGGACAGGTAAACCTGTCCTGTTCGTGGGCTGTAACTATAGAACTGTATCTGAATCTATAACAGTATCAGAGTTCCCCTCCTTGGATAAGGAGGGGCAGGGGTGGTTGGATTACCGCAACTATAAAACTATAGCCCAAACTATAGCCACAGCCCTAATCCTGTAAATCCTCCAATCCTGAAAATCCTGATTCAGACATAGTTACTCCTTTACCTCATAGGTTTTCTCCCCTGCTGGTATCGCTATAGTTAAGCGGTTGTCTTTGGGAGGTACCGGGCAAACGTACTCCGGGTTATAAGCGCAGAAGGGGCTGTAGGCGCGGTTAAAATCAAGCACTATGGATTTGGCATCGTCTTTAAAAGGCACATCCATGTAACGGCCACCACCATAGGTCTCGAACCCATTGGTTTTGTCGGTAAACGGTACGAACAGTTCCTCTTTATCTTCCGATAACTTTTTGTAAAGCGTCAGGCGTTGGGGCTGGCCTTCAATTTCAAAGTTTGCAAGCGCATAGCGCAGGTAAGGCTCGTAACTGCCATTGGTAAGCGTCATCAGCAGGGTGTCCTGCTTGGGCAACTCCTCTATTTTGGCGTGTATGCGGTAATCGAGGTTTGGCTCGTAATAGATCAGGTTTTTAAAGCTGCGGCGGCCTTCCTCGGTAAAGGGCGTGTTGGCGCGGCTTCTGAACGACAGGTCTTTGTCTTCGCGCTCTTTCAGGAGGGGTTTAATATAGTTCTCGTCGCTGAAGAAGGTCTCGTTTACAAAGTAAAAAAGCACCAGCGCGATGCCGGCAAAAAGTATAAGCTTAACAGGGCGTTGCATGGTAACGATAGCTAAAGTCCACTGCAAAGGTCGTAAATTTTAGGGTCGAAAGGAAAGATATAGTACAGCTTATCATGCGCCGGGTGTGTTATCTATAGTTCTGACCTTTGCCTTGTCCCCTTTTGATTTGCCAGTCTGAGGAACACGTGACTGCTCACAACTATAGTTATCACTATAATTCGGCGTTGTGATGGATAACCTCATCTTTCTCAACTATGGCATTCACAGGTTAGCCATCATCAAAAAAGACTATATTTGATAGCATATACACTCAGCTCGAACAAACTATAGCTATGTCACAAAACCACTTTTCACGCTTTTTACTTTCCATTTCCCTGTGTTGTTTACTTTTTGTTTCAGGATGCACCGAACAGAAAACCTCTTTAACTGAGAACGACCTTCAAGACCTATCGCGTCATGCTGTTAGCCTGAACACATCCAACAGGTTTACGCTTTACCCGCTGATCGAAGATAAACTGGCAGATAGCCCTAACCCGGAGTTCCACAAAAGTGTCTTTGAAATTGCTATGGTTATGGACACCTTAGCCATGAATTATATTGATCAAGCTGGTGGAATTGCCGAAAATGGTACGATGATGAACCCATCGGATAGCGGTGAAAAAGCAGTACAACTATACCAGAACCTTAACACCAAACAGAAACTGAGCAGCTTGGTCAGCAAAGCCAGATCGCTTGCAGGCCCTGCAGATCAGAGACTTATGCGAGCTACAGAATACGTTATGCAGCAGAAGTTTCTGAGCGATGCTCCCTACTTTAATCCTGAACGGCTGTCGCAGAAACCGCTTTCAGTCCTTAGCCTGGAACTACTGGTCCTGGAAAATCAACTGTGCTCCTTGCTTTTAAAAGAGATGTCAGCGAACAGAGATGAAAAGCAGCCGGCAAAGTATTAATACAATAAATGTAGCATAACTGGTAGTTCCATTAGTCTGCAAAAAACGCTATATTTACAGGTATAATACTATACCTCACCCCCTATGTTAACATTAGCAGAACGACACCAGCATATTTTAAACAGCTTGAAGCAGGAGGGGCAGGTTAACGTGCTGGATCTCTGCGATAAACTCAGCGTTTCGTCGGTTACCATACGCAAGGACCTGAAACTGCTGGAAGACAAGGGCCTTCTGTTCAGGACACATGGGGGAGCCACCGCCAATAACCCCTACACTGTAGACCGCTCCGTTAACGAGAAGGAAAAGATACAGGCCAGCGAAAAAATGCGTATCGGCGCGGCAGCTGCCAGCATGTTACAACCCAACGACTCTATCCTTATTGCCTCGGGTACCACGGTGCTGGCTATGGCGCGCAACATACAGGCTAAAACCAATTTAACGGTTATTACGCCCTCGCTTAATATTGCCCTGGAACTAAACCGCCACCCCGATATTGAAGTAATGCAATTAGGTGGCGTGCTGCGCAAAAGCTCGTCGTCGGTAACCGGCCCTTATGCCGAAAGTATCCTTTCTGATTTCTCGTGCAGCAAACTGTTTTTAGGAGTAGATGGCATTGACCTGGACTTTGGACTGAGCACCACCAACGTAATGGAAGCTCACCTGAACCGCCGCATGATCAAAGTATCCCAGAAAACGATCGTATTGGCCGATTCTACCAAGTTTGGCAAGCGGGGCTTCGGCAAGATATGCGGCTTTGAAGACATTGACCAGATCATTACCGACAGCGGCATTTCAGAATACACCGTAAAAACGCTGGAAGGAATGGGGATTAAGGTAACTATAGTTTAACCCCAACTATAGCTACAATGCAGAGATACAAAACCCTGCTTCTCCGCTATGCAACTAACTGTCCGAATCAGGATTTATGGATATACAGGATTCTGTAAACTATAGAACTATTCCTCAAACTCTGCGGAACTATAACCTACTATACCATAATTCCTACTCCTGCAGAAACAGTATGCTGGCGTAGATCTGTGATCTGTAACATACTTATAAAGTTATATCTGTGATCCAACTGGGCCGGAGGCCCAAACTATAGTTCTACACAAGCGAAGATGCCCGCGCCATGGTACATATTACAACTATAAGCTCTTCCCAACTATAGCTATCTGTTAAACTTTGGTTTTCTGATTGTACTATACGCCAGTTACTAACTGGTGACATAGTTACCACAAATTGCAAACTTGCGGCATGGTCAGACAACAAAAGCCCCGCATATTGCGAGGCCCTGTTCTTCTTTCTCAAACTATAAATATTTCTTCAGTAGCTCAGCCCACTTTTTGTAGCCTTCTATAGTTAAGTGCAGGCCGTCGTGGGTGTATTCGGTTTTCAGTTGCCCGTTGCTGTCGGCAAAATGCGGGTTGAGGTCTATGACCGTTATATGCTCCTGCGCGGCGAGCTGCCTAATGCCCTGGTTTACTGTGGCGGTCTGCTTCTCTTTGTTATAGTGCTTTTTAAACTTATCGAAGCTGTTATTGGTAGGCAGCAGCGTCTGTACGTAAATTTTAGTCTTCGGCGAGCCTGCTTTTATGCGGCGCACAATCTTGCTATAGTTAGCAAGTATCACTTCTTCGGGCACGTTGCGCGAAATATCGTTTATCCCGATCAGCAGAAACACTTTGGCCGGCTTTCCTTCAATTACTTCGTCCAGCCGCTCCAGTACTCCAAACGTAATGTCGCTGGAGATGCCACGGTTGCGGGCGTGCTTCTCGCCAAGCAGTTCCAGCCAGTCCATGTGGGCGGTAAGGCTGTTGCCTAAAAAAATGATGTCCTTCTTCGAGTTCGGGAAATGGCGGAAATAATCGACCTGCACCTGCCAGGTAGCCGGGCGGTAGGTGCTGTCGTATTTTACTTTTTCAGGCTTTGTGCCTTCCTCCATCAGAATAGAAGGGCTGGGATTGGTTTCCGGGTCCTCCTGCGCGTGTGCTGCCGGGGCAACTATAAAAGCACAGAAAACAGAAAATAGAATAAGGGTATGTTTCAGTTTCATTGTGTTGTTAAAAAAGGCTTGTGCAGCGTCTTCCCCCTACCCCTTCCAAAGGCAATGCATCTTACCACAAATTTTGCCTAAGTAAGGAGTAGAGATCGACAATTAGAATTAAAACACCACTCTTAATTCTGCAGCTCGTTAAACAGGTTCGGATAATCCGAGATGATGCCGTCCACGCCCATGGCTTTCAGGCGTTTAATGTCTTCCAGCTCGTTTACCGTCCAGGGAATTACTTTTATGTTTTTGGCGTGCGCTTTGGCAAGCAGCTCCGGGGTTACCAGCTTATAGTTGGGGCTGTACACATCCGGGGTGAAGCCCAGGCGCTCCAGGTTTTCCTCAAAGCTGTCCTTATTGCTCACCAGCAACGATGCCTTTATGTGCGGATATTTTTGGTGCAGCACCTGCAGGTTGCGCGGATCAAAAGACTGCACAATTACCCATTCCGCCAGATTCTTTGCTTCCAGCACTTCCACCAGTTTGGTCGTGAATACTTCCGGCTCCGGGTGTATCACGTTGTCGCCGTCTGCCACCGATTTGGTTTCGATGTTGTAGAATACCTGCGGCAGGTTATTTTCTTTCAGGTGCGTCTGCACCGAATCGATCAGCTCCGAAAGCAACGGAATATAGGTCTTCAGTTTCTGCTGTTGCGGGTACTTGTCGTAAAACTTGGTTCCCATCTCAAACTGGCGTACCTGGTCATAGTTCAGCTGGTAAACCGGGTACTTCTTCTCATCCGATTTTGGGATGTCCTTTCCGTCCGGTGTGCGGGCATACAGGTAGTTGATGTACGGGTCGTGGGTTACCACTACTTTGCCGTCCTTGGTAATGTGTGTGTCCATTTCCAGGGTAGTAACGCCCAGTTGCAGCGCTTTCATCATGGCCGGAATGGTGTTTTCGGGCATCAGGCCGCGTGCGCCGCGGTGGCCTTCGGTATCAAAAGCAGGCAGCGCTGGTTTCTGCTGCGTTATGGTTTCTGTGCTTTTGCATCCTGTCATCAGCAGTACGGCGGCCAATGCAACAGGTACTATTTTACGGATCATGTTTTATGCTCTTTTATTTTGGCTCCTATAGTTGGTGTCCTCAAAATTGATGAAATCCAGTCTGAACTATAGTTCTGTAACAGCTTTGGTGCTTTCGTATTTGTTCCCGAAGCGGTCGGTGGCTACTACTTTCACCTGCTTTGCTCCGGCTGGCACAAACATTTCAAAGAAGTGCTCTGTTTCACGTGGCTCTACATAGGTGCGGCCTTTCGGTAACTGGTCGCCCTGGTATAGTTCCCATGCTACCGGGTCGTAAGAAACAATGTTTTGCAGGGCGCCTTTGTACTGTTCATCAGCCCACCATTCTACTTTCCATTCCGGATCCCAGTTCCAGACGTTTGCCAGCACGCGGGTTTGTCCCTCCTGTGGCTGCACATATAGTGTCATCTGGTGAGTCGCATCAAAGCCGGTAGATTTGTAGTACCATTTCAGATCGGTGCCATTTACTTCGTAAACTGCATAGCCGCCCGGAGCGCCGTCGCCGCAAACAGGGCCGGTCCACAAGTTACCGCATACCGTGCCGGTGTTGTGCTCAAAAATGCCTTCCTCAATCACGTTGCGGTTATAGTGCGTGTGCCCGGTCATGATGTGTACCTTGTGGTTTTTCAGGATCGGGTAAAGCTCCTCTCTGTTTTTAACGCCCCAGTGTATCGGGATGTGTGCACAAAGTATCACAAGGTTATCGGTTGGCACCATAGCCAGGTCCTTCTTCAGCCAACTCAGCTGGCGCTCTGTAATGTAACCGTCGTATTGTTTGTCCTTGCCCAGGTAGCGCACGTCGTCCATTACCACATAATGCACCTTGCCGCGGTTAAACGAGTAATAAGTAGGGCCGTAAGTGGCTTCAAACGTCTTATCCGACACTTCATCGCCGCCTTTGTTCAGGTCCTGGTCGTGGTTACCAAGCACCTGGAAAAACGGAATTCCCATCGTAGCCACGCCCTGGTCATAGTCTTTGTATAGTTCAGGATTATCCCAGGTAATGTCGCCGACTGTAATGCCGTGCACCAGCGTACCGGCGGCCATGCCAGCCAGGGTCTGCTGCACATCCGGCACCGATTCGCTCAGCATGCGCTGCGCATCTCTTTTGTTGCGTGGCTGCGGATCTGCCCAGATAATGAAATTGTGTTTTGAATCGTCGGTGGCAAGCGGAGTCAGTTCGAAGTTATAGTTCTGCTCGCTTTCCTTGTTCAGTAGCTGGTAATGGCGGGCAATGCCGTTCTCGTTTGGGAAATCATACCCGGCTGGCACCGATACCCACACAAATTTAGCCTGCTCGTTTGCCGGCAGCTTGTACTTACCTTTGCGGTTGGTCTTCACCACACTATAGCCATCCGATACGATAACACCTGCCAGCTTTTTATTGCCTGCTTTTACAACGCCTGTTATAGTTGCTTTGGATGTACCGGCCAGGGCAGAACTATAGCCACCGCTCAGTATCAGTCCGCCCGAAAAAATAAGTACTCGTTCTAAAAAGGATCTTCTCTTCATCGTTGCTATAGTTTAAATACCCGGTACAGCTTTCAGGCGCTCGAAGTAGGCGCTATAGTTTGTAAATAGCGCGTGGTTCTTCAGCAGTACCATGGTTTCGTTGTTGTTGCGCAGGGCGTTCTGTGTAAAGTTATGCGAGCCCGTGATCAGTACCTTTGCGTTGCCGTTGCCCTGCCAGTTCCCTTCTATCAGGAGGAACTTGGAGTGGATGTTGGCCTTGCTGATGTCGTACACTTTCAGGTAAGCACCTTTCTTTTGCATGTCGCGCAGCCCGGTCATAATACTGTCGTCAATCTTATCTTTTACCACCACTTCTATCTTGGCGCCCTTTGTCTGCAGTTCGGCCAGCTTCTGCACAATGTTCAGGCGGGTGTTGGTCCAGTCCGACATGCCTATTTTTATAGTTGCTGTGGCCGGGTCCTGTATGCTGTTCAGGAATTCGATGATCGTGTCTTCGCCGTAGGCTGTTCCGTTGCGGCGCTTGGGCATGAAGTAAGCGGTTATGCCTGTGCCGGCATCGGTGTATTCTTTATAGTAGTAGTCTTTCATGCCGGCAGTTGCTTTGGCCTGCATGTCGGCCCAGTAAGTTTTATAGGCATCGTACAAACCCGTATGCGTTAACATAATCGCGTCCTGAAATTTGCGTGCATCTGCCTCTGTAAAGTTGTGGGATGTCTGGAAAACTACATTAGGAACATCGCCATTGGTAGTTTTTACTTTGGTAAAGATGACGAACTTGTTGTGGTTAATGGCGGTGGTACTGGCATCGTTCACAATAGTGATCACCTTGCCTTTTTTTGCTTCTACCGTACGTTTCAGATCGTGGTAAACAAGCGGATTTGTATCATGTGATTCTTCCCGGCTCAGGTCCATCATCACGTTCATGATCACACCGCGCTCGCTGGCAGTTTTAACGGCCTGCACCAGGGGCTGGTAATTGAACAGGAAAATATTCAGGTGGATGGTTTCACCTTCGGGGGTGGCATTGATCAGGGCGATCAGGCGGTCTAAGATGGTTAAGGATGTTTTGCCCTGTGATACCTGGGTTACATCTGTAAATACGGCATCCGGGAAAGCGGCATTTACAGGCGTTACCGTTTCTTTTTCCGGCACATCAGGGGTAGGAGTCGGGTTGCTCGTACTGTCATCGGAACAGGAAACGAACAACAGCATTAAGGCTACTAAAAGAGAGGTTGGCTTGTACATAATACTAAGTGCTTTTATGGCAGCTATAGTTCAGGTGAAGCAGAGCTGTGTGGCCCGGCTGTAAAAACTGGTTGACTTGGAATGCCGAAATCGGGTCGTGTTATAGTTGGAGAGCTGGGCTCCGGAACAATGCTATAGTTGGCACTGGCAAAGTTTAAAAAAGAGGCAGCGCTCAAAACGGGCTGCCTCTTAGTCAAAGGTCAAAATAAAGATTAGAATTAGTTCTGGTAAACTGCAAAGTCATCGATACCAAGGCGGCCGTTCGGCTCTGTTGTACCAAGACCCAGCTTGTTGATTCTGAAGCGCACCGGTCCGGAAATATCCATCAGGAAGGTGGCCATTTTATGGTTACGCTCTACATCAGACACCACATTTCCGATCTGTGTCCAGGTAGCACCCTGGTCCTGCGAATACTCCAGTTTCCATTTGCTGGTTGGGTCGGTGTAGTAGGTGGCATACCATACTGTTACTTTAGATGCACCGTTTGGCAGGTCAAAGTTCATCTGCAGCAGCGCTGAGTCAGTTCTCTTCTGGTTGAAACGCACCGCCTGCTTACCTGAAACGATCACGTCACGGCCGGCAGTCTGCTCTAAGATAGACTGGTACAATGTCCAGTTACCTGTCGAAAGTTGTCTGTCGTTGTTGCCCATGTCGTAGCTCTTCTTCTCGTTATAATCCGGAATCTCGAAGCTCTCAGGCCAGCCTGCATAAATAGGACCACTGGCATTCACAGCATCTGCAAGGTTACGCATGCGTATTACAGGCTTGCCGTCTTCTATAGTTGCAACACCAATAAAGCTGGCACTGGCGGGTAACTTACGGCCTGCAAAAGCTGCATCAGCAGCGGTGTGCAGCGTGATCGTACTTCCAGAGCCATCCCCTATCTGCTTCTGGCCTGCATACGTTTCACCGGTAACCGGTAGCGGATCCATGTCGCCGGTTACCATTACCAGCGTGCTCTCATATTTCTCGAAATTGTTCAGCAGTTCGCCAACCGAAACAGTTGTCGGAGCTACCGGAAGGCCGGTGGCTTTTTTCTGGATAGCCGTTGGGTTCAGGCCCAGTACCTGCAACACACCATTCTTGCGTGTCACTTTTGTGCCTCTTACATCAAACTGTACAGAGTCGCCCACGGCGTAGTTAGCAGCAGCCTGCTCGCCCAGGTCCAGCAGAATACCGCGCTTCATGCCTCTCCACGAATCCTGGATGGCTACATAGCCGGCAGGCCAGTTGTTGCCAGCCGGATCTGAAACCACTACTCCACCGATCAGGTGAGCGCCAAACAAAGGTCCGGTACCAAGTTCCAGGTCTCCTCCGTGGTACGCATCACGCACCACATACAAAGATGCCACCGGGTTAGGGGTTCCGCTCGCCGGGTTCGGGTCTTCCTTTATACAGGAAGTAAAGCCTACAACAGCTAAGCAGATGGCCAGAAATGATAAATAGCTATTTTTCATGACGTATTGTCTTAATTCTTATAGTTTAAATTTCTGCTCTTAGTCTACATCCCACCATACTTTCGTGTTGATGTCGTCGCCGCCCATTGCTGCAACGGCAGCGCTATAGTTGGCACCGTTCAACGACTGCACATATACAGGATAGCGGAAGCGCGAAGGCATTACCCCGTTGTTCTGCAGACCTGGGCCTTTCGGTAATACAGGGTGCCCGGTTCTGCGGTACTCATACCATTGCTGGAAGTCGGTAAAGAACAGGGTGAAGTATTTCTGCAGCATGATCTGCTCTAACTTCGCATCAAAATCTCCGGCTTCGTTAAAGGCTACTGTTGGCTTGGCCAGGTGCCCGGCTGGTACTTCAAGCGTCCACATCGTAATTGCGCTGCTTACGCCTCTGTCGTAATAAGTCTTCGGATCAGCCGTGATAAAACCACGCAGCGCAGCTTCAGAAAGGATAAACTGTACCTCGGCATAGTTCAGGATGTTACCCAGCAGCGGCTCGTTCATCAGCGCTTTCGGATAATAAGACTGTCTTTCCGGCACGTTGCCCGGTACATAGCCACTTGGTATACCAGAGTAAACAGAACCATACAGGGTCGCCCATTTGCTTAAGCGTGGGTCGCCCATAGCATTCAGGTTATCAACAAAGAATTCCGACAAGCCGTGTGGGCCGTTAAAGTCATATTCACGCATGTCTGCGAAAGCAGAGGTCAGTGGCATGGTAGTGGTGTAGCGCAGAATAGCCGACTCCTCATTGTTTGCCATGATCGGGTAGAACGCAGCATTTGACTCTACTATCTCTCTGATCTTAGCTGGTGCATCTACTTCCGGTCTGCCAGAAGCACGCATCAGCAGGCGCAGGTAAAGAGAGTTACCAAACTTTCTCCACTTTGCAAGATCACCGTAAAATAGCGGGTCCAGTGCCTTCTCATCTTCAGCTATCGTTTCCTTTGCAGTTTCGGCAGCTGCCAGCAGGGCATTCGCTTCTTCCAGCTTGGCAAACAGGTCTTTGTAAATAGTTTCCTGAGAGTCGAACTTCGGCTGTAGTTTTCCTTCGCGGCCTTTGTTGGCATCAGAATATGGTACATCGCCGAACATATCTGTAATAAGGGAAGAAACCCAAACATCCAGGATCAGGCCGATGCCCATGTAACCTTTCTGCTGTGTCAGGAGCGCGTTGTTATAGATATCTATAAAGTTGGTGCGCTGCAGGTACCAGTTGTTCCACATGTAGTCAGACTCCGAAGGCCTGATCACATAACGGTGGATCTCATCTGTATCCAGGGTAGTCACGTGCACCTGCATCAGCTCGTTTGTAAGACGCAGGGCGCGGTTGTTGTTGCGGGTTACCACATCGTGCAGGGCAGGTGCCAGCAACGACGATGGGGTAGTTTTACTCGCCGCATTCGGGTTTGTGTTCAGTTCCTCAAAATCCTTGGTGCAGGATGTGGTGGCAAGGCAGCTAACCGCCATTGCCGTGAGGGTGAATAATTTTATCTTTTTCATGATGAATTCTTCCTAAAAATTAGATACCTACAGTCAGGTTCAGACCAAATGTTCTGGTTGGAGGGAACTGGCCGATCTCGAAACCAGAGATAATATCTCCGCCACCGCTCAGTGTTCCGATCTCCGGATCAAAGGCAGGCCACTCAGAGATCATGAACAGGTCACGACCAAACACACCGATGCTGGCACGCTGTAGTTTCAGTTTCTGCAGTACTGATACTGGTACTGTGTAATCCAGACGAACTTCGCGCAGCTTGATATAGTCAGTGCTGAAGGTATTGGCTTCCACGTTATCGCGGCTGAAGTGGCGCTTATAGTAGGTCTCCATGTTGGTTACCAGCACATCGTTCGGGCGGTAAGTACCGTCAGCATTCTTGATCACACCATCACCGATGATACCGTTGTAACGGCCTGGCAGAGATTTCTCAAGTTTACCTTCTTCCATCAGCACAGCGTGTGTCAGGGAGTAAGCTACTCCACCAAACTGGCCATCGAACAGCACGTTCAGGCCGAAGTTCTTATAGCGCACGTTTGTACCGATGCTACCTTTCCAGTCTGGGGTTACTTTGCCCAGGTATTTTGCTTCCTGGCCCAGTATTGGTAAACCATTCTCGTCGTAAATGATCTGTCCGTCTGGAGCACGCTCGTAGCCAAGGCCATACAGGGCACCCATCGGGCCACCTACGCGGGCTTCCATTGTACCACGCGAACCAGGCCCTATAGACTGTACAAAAGTTGTAAGGCTGTCTACCAGTTCTACTACTTCGTTTCTGTTTGAGGCATAAGTACCGAACAGGTCAATGTTCAGGCCGTCCTTGTTCTGCAACAGTTTGGCATTTGCCTGAATCTCGATACCCTTGTTCTGCACTTCACCGGCGTTCAGCACGATCTCGCTGTAACCTGTTGATTTATCGATCGGTGCCTGCAGGATCTGGTCATAGGTCTTGCTTTGGTATACCGACATATCGAAGCCTAATCTGTTGTTGAACAGGCGTACATCCAGACCAAATTCTGTACTTACTGTAGAAAGTGGCAGAAGATCCGGGTTTGGAAGTAATCTTGGGTTAGCAAGACCTGAAGTAAATCCTTCTTCCACGCCATAAGCGAACGTAGTCAGGTAAGGAGATACACCACCGCTACCAACTTTAGACCATGAACCTCTCACTTTCAGGAACGATACATAGTTTGGCAGCTGCACCATATCAGAGATGACACCGCTCAGGTTAACAGATGGGTAAAAGAAAGGCTTCGGATTTGGCTTGGCAGGGCTGGCCAGCGTACTGGTCCAGTCCTGGCGGCTGGTCAGGTCCAGGAAGATCACGTTGTCGTAGCTGAACTCGGCCAGAGCATAAATGCTGTTCACATTATAGCCTAAGCGGTTAGGATAAGACAATGGCACTTCCTTGCTGTTAGAGAACTTGTATTCGCCTGGTACCAGCAGTTTATCAGCTCTCAGCTCATCACGTGTGTAGCGGTTTGTCATGGCGCTACCACCAAAAGAGATACCACCCTTAAATTTATCGGAGATATCGCGGTTATAGCGAACCATAAAATCGTTGGTCATCTCGCGGCTGAAGATCGACTGTGTGCGGTACATACCCAGCGGGAACTTCTCAGTATCCCAAGGGCGCTGCTGCGAACGCGACTCATGCGAAAACTCCAGTGAAGAGCGAACCATCAGGCTCAGGTCCTGTGTGAAGTTGTAAGTTGCCGAAATGTTACCAACTATACCATCACGGTTCGATTTATTCAGCATCTCATACGCCTGCAGGTACGGGTTATCCAGGATACCACTGAACGGGCTGTTCTGCTTTAAGCCCTCCTGACCAGGCAACCAGTAAGGTTTAAACCAGTTCAGGTCAATGTTAGGAGATAAGCCCCTGATGAAGTACATGATAGTGTGGTTGTTATACCCCGTAGATGGCAGGTTATCGCTGATATTGCTGGTATAGTTAACCTTAGAAGAGAACTGCAGTTTATCTGTTACTTTATGGTTCAGGGAAAGAGCCAGCGTGTTACGGGAATAACCGGTGTTTGGCACGATCCAGGTGTTCTGCAGGTTAGTGTAAGACAAACGGGCAGATGTCTTGTCTGTTCCGCCATCGATGCTGATGCTGTTTGTAAATGTTTTGGCAGCCTCGAAGAAGTCTTTACGGTTGTTTTTGTAAGGCACCCAAGGTGTACGGGTAGCGCCTGTTGTTCCGGTTACAGGGTCGTACTGGTAGTAGCTCTGTCCGTTAAAGCGTGGTCCCCAGGCCGAGCTGGTGCTCTTGGTGCTTTTACCGTCTTCGGTGTTCAGGTAAGAGTACCACAGGTCCTGTCCGCCTAACCCTTGTCCGTATTCGTACTGGTAATCAGGCCAGTTAGAGATAGTGCTTACAGTTGTGTTGGAGTTCAACGTTACACCAATACCTTTTTTCTTGGAGTTACCAGACTTGGTAGTGATGATGATCGCTCCGTTGGCGCCACGTGCACCGTAAAGTGCTGCTGCACCCGGGCCTTTCAGCACCGATACACTTTCAATATCTTCCGGGTTGATGTCGTTCAGCGGGTTACCAAAGTCAATGGCGTTATCTGAAGACAGGTAAGCACCACTTCCTGAACCGGTACGCGGGCTGCTCATGATCACACCGTCCACCACGATCAGGGCTTCGTTGCTACCTGACAGGTTGTTCTCGCCACGAAGGATGATCTTGTTGGAACTTGCCGGGCCACCACCCGATTTTACCATGTTCAGACCAGCTACTTTACCGGATAGGGCATCTGTCCAGTTGTTGGAGATAGCCTGTGTCAGTTCTTCGCCTTTTACCTGCGATACAGCATAGCCCAGCGCTTTTTCTTCACGCTTAATGCCAAGAGCCGTTACTACTACTTCCGAAAGCTGCTTGCTGTCCGGGGTAAGTGTTATAGCCAGGGCCTCTTCCGGCTTGGTTATAGTTACATTTTGCTGCTGGTAACCTACGAAACGGAAAGTAAGCACAGAGCCTTTTTCAACGTCTACACGGTAGTTACCATCAATGTTGGTTACGCCAATAGGCTGCTGGTTTGCAAGTATAGTTACACCTGGCAGCGCGCTTCCGTCGTCGCCGGCAATTACTTTACCTTTTACCGTAACTTTTTGTGTCTGGGGAGTCTGCACATACACGGGAGACGCTGCTGCATCTACCGCCAGGCCGTTTCCTGCTAACAGCAGGCACGAGCAAAGCCAGAGACTTTTCTTCAGGCTATTCCTGCTCCTTTTGGGCGGGTGTAAACGTTTTTCCATCTGATTGGTTTTAAAACTGGTATTGAGCGTTTATCTTGGGTAATTAGATTGTTGTGTTATTGATTTGATTGTGTTAATCCGAGGTTGACTTTTTCTTTATTCCAGGTAAGGGCAGTAAAGAAGATCGAAAGCAGACAGGCTGCAATCAGCACTATAAAACCGCCGTCCCAGCCCCAGGCATCTACTACAAAGCCCATGGCAATATTGGCGAACAGCGCCCCGCCCATGTAGCCGAACAAACCTGTAAGGCCAGCTGCTGTACCGGCTGCTTTTTTGGCTACCAGGTCCAGTGCCTGCACGCCTATCAGCATAACCGGTCCGTAAATCAGGAATCCTATAGCGATAAGGGCCATGTTATCGACCCAGATATTACCGGCAGGGTTTTTCCAGTAAACGATAACCGCTACCAGTACCAGCACCATGTAAATGATAGTGGCAGGCGCACGGCGTCCTTTAAATATCTTATCGCTTATCCAGCCGCAAAGTAGGGTACCCGGTATACCGGCGTACTCGTAAGCAAAGTAGGCCCAGCCTGTTTCTTTCACTGAAAAACCTTTTGCTTCTTCGAGGTAAGTTGGTGCCCAGTCCAGGATGCCGTAGCGTACCAGGTACACAAATGCGTTGGCAAAAGCGATGTACCATAGCAGGCGATTGTTAAACACGTATTTAAAGAAGATCTCTTTAGCGCTCAGCTCCTTTTCGTGATCAGAAGAATAGTTCTTCGGATAGTCGTTTTTATACTCTTCTATAGTTGGCAGACCGCAGGACTGAGGGGTATCGCGCACTAGCATGTAAATGATTAGCGCTGATAATAAAGCAATAATACCCGGGAAGTACAGTTTGCTCTCCCAGGTACCAAAAATAGCGACAGCAGCAATTGCCAGCGGGCCAACAAGACCACCACCAACGTTATGCGCCACGTTCCAGATCGACATTTTTGTGCCGCGCTCTTTTGTGGAGAACCAGTGCACCATAACACGTCCGCACGGAGGCCAGCCCATTCCCTGGAACCAGCCGTTCAGGAACAGCAATACAAACATGATCATGATTGAGCTGGTAGCGAATGGCGACAGGCCCATAAAGATCATTGTGAGTGCAGACAGCACCAAACCTATAGTTAAGAAGTTGCGGGCATTGCTCCTGTCGGACACGTTACCCATCAGAAACTTGCTTAAACCATAGGCTATAGACACACCTGACAGTGCAAAACCCAGATCGGCTTTGGAATATCCCTGCGCGATCAGGTCTGGCATTACCAGCGAAAAGTTTTTACGAACCAGGTAGTACCCGGCGTAACCAATAAATATCCCGAGAAAAACCTGAAGACGCAGGCGCTTATATTCCGGATCTATTCTTTCCAAGGGCAACCGATCAGCATGTGGGGCCGGTGAAATAAGTCGCATATATTGTTTGTAAAATTTTAAGCTATTCGGTTCACTTTCAGATCGCATCCCGGCTGCTGTTCATCAACTGCACAATTGTATTCTTCCGCGGATGCAATTTTTTATTCGTATTATTACTTAAGCACTACAACTGGTGTTATAACGCGCTAATTAATGATTTTTAATTAAAAACACAGGCATACGCCTTAAAATAATAGCACAAATTTACCAATGAAAAATATATAATTTTACCTATATTAAACACCTACTGTTATAGTACATTTGCTCCATATAGGCACTCCAATTTTTCATTATTAACTGCCTGCAACTATAGTTACCACAGCTATCAGCAGCTATGATCTGTTGCTATAGTTTAAGCTACCTGGCTTGCGCTTGCCTCTTTTGTATCGGCAGGCATGTAAGGCGTTAGCAGGTACTGGTTGGCCAGTGCTATAAAACCATCCACCTGCGCACGTTTCCAGGTATCGCTTAACCCTAACTCTGCAGCAACTATAGTTGCCACAGCCGGAGCCATTTCGATAGCTGCTTTTGCGTTCAGGAACAGGACACGCATTCTGCGGGCAAGTACATCCTCTACTGTTCTGGCCATCTCGTGTCGCACCGCCCACACCACTTCTGCCGCCGTGTTCGGGAAGGCCGGGTGTAGTTGCTGCTGTAGTTCCGGACGCTGTTCCAGCAACGCACGGATGCCCTGCGCATCGCTGCCGTACACACTCAGGTGGTCAGGCTGCGGTTTGGCATGCCCATGCACTTTAAGGTCGGCAGTAGCACATGCCTTAACCGGCAATTGTCCGATCTTAATGGCTTCGTCCATGGTGTCTTCCGCCATTTTGCGGTAAGTTGTCCATTTGCCGCCTGTTATCGTCACCAGCCCCGAATCTGCCACGATCAGTTTATGGCTGCGCGATATTTCTTTGGTACTGTTAGTGCCTTTGGCTGGCGCAGCCAGCGGACGCAAACCGGCAAAAACGCTCAATACATCGTTGCGGGTTGGTTTGCGCACCAGGTACTGGCCAGCCGTATTCAATATAAAACTAATCTCTTCTTCGAGGGCGGTCGGCTCCAGGCTGCTGCTGTTCAGCGGCGTATCGGTGGTGCCTACCAGTACATGGTCATGCCACGGCACGGCGAACAGCACGCGGCCGTCCGGTGTTTTCGGTATCATCAGGGCGGCCTCGCTCTGCAGGAACGATCTGTCCAGTACCACGTGCACTCCCTGGCTTGGACGAACCAATGGGTCCTGCGCAGGCTTGTCCATTTTCAGAACATCGTTCACAAACACACCGGTAGCGTTTATCACCACTTTTGCTTTCAGGTCGTAAGCAGCGCCTGTTTCCAGGTCCATGGCTTTTACGCCGGCTACTTTGCCATTTTCAGCTTTCAGCAATCCGGTTACTTTAAAATAGTTAAGCAACGCGCCTCCCTGCTCGGCACAGGTCTGCGCCAGGTTCACCGCCAGGCGGGCATCATCAAACTGACCATCATAATAAATGATACCACCTTTCAGACCGTTCTGCTCTACAGTTGGCAACAGTTTATTTATTTTGCGTTTGCCCAGCAACTCTGTTTTCTTAAACCTGTATTTGCCGGCCATCCAGTCATATACTTTAAGCCCAATGCCATAAAATCCCTGGTTGAACAAACTATAGCTTGGGATAACAAATGGCTGCACGCGTACCAGGTGTGGTGCATTCTGCAATAACAGGCCGCGCTCGCGCAACGCTTCGTACACCAGGCTTACATCGCCCTGCGCCAGGTAGCGCACGCCGCCATGTACCAGTTTCGTACTTCTGCTGGAGGTGCCTTTTGCATAATCAGCCTGCTCCAGCAACAGCGTTTTGTATCCTCTTGCTGCTGCATCAACAGCCACGCCTAAGCCTGTTGCGCCACCTCCCACTACAATTACATCCCAGCCAGTTGTGTTTTGCTGTAGCTGCTCCACAAACGTAGCCCGGTCAAAGATACTTCCTCCCGCTTCTGCTGCTTTCGAACGCATTGTTAATTTATTGTTATATTTTTCTTTGTATTTCGTTTAAATCTAAAAAGAAATGCAATATAAAACCAAACGAAATTTAAAAAAATAACCAAAATCATCTTTAATGAGCCGTTTAGCCGGATTTGTTCAACATTTTTTTTCAGGGCCATTTAGCAAGCCGCTTTAACCGAGACAAAGAGGTTTCAAATTATTTCGGGTTAAGCTTACCATTTCGCAACTATAGTTATCCAATCATCCCGCTTTATAACCTGCAGGCGCTTAAACAGTATTACAGGTATGGCCAAGCGAGAAACAACCTACCAGCCCCTTATAACCCAGATAGACGGCTTGCATGCCGATGCCCTGGCATTGGAAAAGAAGTTCTCAGAAGAGATAAAGAAGGTGCATCCTAAATTCCGGAAGAGTGCCCGTAACCTGCTGCATTACCTGGCGTTGCGGCAACACGACATCCGTGGTTTGCAGGATGCTCTGGCCCAATTAGGCCTGTCCTCGTTAGGGAGAGCCGAGGGGCATGTGCTGGCAAGCCTGCAGTCAATCCGGAAGCAATTGTGTCACCTGGCGCAATGCCCGCCAATCGAGCACAAACTATCGGTTTCATTTTTAGAAAACCGGAAGCTACTCACGAAACACACCGAAAGCCTGTTAGGTCCGTTGCCTGCTAACCGCACGACCCGTATTATGGTCACTTTCTCTACAGACCTGGCAAAAGATTATGAACTGGTAGAACGTATGCTGAAAGCCGGCATGAACTGCGCCCGCATAAACTGTGCGCATGACAACCCCACCACCTGGCTGGCCATGATCCGGAACATACGCAAAGCCGAAAGTGCCACAGGCCTTCCCTGCTCTATTCTTTTTGACCTGATGGGTCCGAAACTGCGTACCGGGGAGCTGAAGACAGGACCTAAAGTAATGGCGATACGGCCTGTGAACAATGAAATGGGACTGGTAGCGTCGCCGGCTATAGTCTGGATTACAGGCAGCAACACACCGCCAACCACCAAGGTGGATGCTACCTTACCTGTAGAGGATGCCTGGGTAAACCAGCTACAGGAAGGCGATAAGATAAAGTTCACCGATACACGCGGCCGCAAGCGCTCGCTATCCGTCATCCGAAAGGAAAAGAAAGGGGTGGTGGCTCACTTGCTTAAAACTTCTTACATCGCGACAGGCACCGAACTGAAAGTAGAGACCAAAGCCATTGCCAGCCGCACCACTACCGTGGGTGAACTACCTCCTATTGAGGTTCCGATCCTGCTGAAGAAAGACCACCTGCTCGTACTACACCGCGACCCGGTGCCCGGGGAGCCGGCACAGTTTGATGAGAACGGGCACATTCTGAAACCTGCCCATATTTCCTGCACACTGCCCGAAGTTTTTGACCAGGTTAAAAAAGACGACCCGATCCTGTTTGATGACGGCGCTATAGAAGGCGTAGTGGCGGAAGTGGAACCGGATAAGCTGCTTGTAAAAATCACGTTCGCCAAAGAGAAAGGCAGCCTGTTGCGGGCTGACAAAGGAATTAACCTGCCCGAAACCAAACTACACCTGCACGACCTGACAGAAAAAGACAAACAGGACCTAAAGTTTGTAGCGCGCCATGCCGATATCGTAAATCTTTCGTTTGCCAACTACCCGGCTATGGTGCATGCACTGCGCGCTGAGCTGAATAAATTAAAAGCCAGGGACCTGGCCATCATGCTTAAAATAGAAACGAAAGAAGGTTTCAAGAACCTGCCATACCTGTTGCTGGCTGTAATGCAGTCGTACCCGGCGGGCATTATGATCGCGCGTGGCGACCTGGCCGTGGAGTGTGGCTGGCAGCGTCTGGCCGAAGTACAGGAAGAAATCCTCTGGATCTGTGAGGCATCGCATATGCCGGTAGTATGGGCTACGCAGGTGCTGGAGTCGTTAGCGAAAAAAGGCAGGCCGTCGCGGGCAGAGATCACAGATGCTGCCATGGCCCAACGCGCCGACTGCATTATGCTGAACAAAGGACCGCATATAATCGAGGCCATTACCCTGTTGCAGGACATTGTGCAGCGCATGCAGGACCACCAACTCAAAAAAACATCCATGCTGCGCAGCCTGCACATTTCGGAACTCAGCCAAACACCCTCCTGATAAACTATAAACCCGTACTTTTACGGAAACGAAACTCTATAACTATGGATGGCAGAAAACGCTCGAATATAAAGCCCGGCATGCGGGTAAACATTGTAATGAAAGAAGACCAGCGCACCGGATACCTTACCGAAGGCTACGTGCAGGATATCCTGACCAATTCCCCTAACCACCCCCACGGCATTAAAGTACGCTTAGAGACTGGCGAAGTAGGGAGAGTTAAAGAAGTTTTGAGTTAGTTAGTTTAGGAGTTAATGAGTTAGATTATTTAAGAAACTTTATTTTTTAGCTGCGTTCTTTCTGATGGTGGCAAGTATGGCTGTGAGTTCATATGCCTCCTGCTTTAAAGCAACTAAAAGACTCGGTTTTATAATTTCTGACTCTTCCAACATTTCCAGCCAGAACAATGACTCATCGGCTTCTTCCAGCGCAACGCCTATCTTAGCTGCAAATTCTGCTTTAGACCTTGACCTGCAGGCCGCACGATAATTAGCAGCAACTGACGTAGCAGAACGCAACAACTGCTTGCCAAGGATTTGCGCCTCTGAATCCTTAGGCAGCGCCTGGAATAACTTGATAACACGTAACGCAAAAATTTTTGTGCGCACTTTAAACTGCTCTGCAAAATCAAAATTCTTCATTCTATCCTCCCCACACTTCATAAACTCATTTAGTCTTAAACTCTCTAACTCCTAAACTCATAAACTCCCAAACTATAGCAGTCCCTCATCGGCGAAGCTATAGTAGTCGTTGTCGGTGAAGATGATGTGGTCGAGGATGGGGAGGTCGAGGAACTGGCCGGCTTCTTTCATCTTTTTGGTGAGGGCAATGTCGGCGGCGCTGGGCTTTGTATTGCCGCTGGGGTGGTTATGCACCAGTATAACGGAGCTTGCCAGTTGCTCCAGCGCTTTTTTGAAGATGATCTTGGGGTCGGCCACGGTGCCGGCAACACCGCCGGCGCTAATGCTTTCCTTTTTCATCACGATATTGGCACGGTTCAGCAAAATGATCCAGAATTCCTCGTGCGGCAGGTCCAGCAGCTGCGGTTTTATATAATTGTAAATATCAGTGGAGCAGGTGATCTGCGTTCTGGCAGCAGCGGCGGTCTCTTTTCGCCGGCGGCCCAGTTCCAGGGCACTAACTATAGTTATGGCTTTGGCCTCTCCTATTCCCTTATGCTTCATCAGGTCTTTCACGCTTAGCCGGGCCAGTTCGTTCAGGTCGTTACCGACAGCAGCAAGTATCAGTTTGGCTACATCAACGGCCGTTAATTTGGGGGTACCGGAGCCTATCAGAATGGCTATCAATTCGGCATCGCTGAGGGCCGCTTTGCCTTTCAGCAGCAGTTTTTCGCGGGGCCGGTCCTCTTCAGCCCATGTCTTGATGTTGAGTGCAGGCCGGTAGGCCGTCAGCGTGTCAGCGTCTTTCATGTCGGTACAATATTTGTTGATTAAAAGCGGTGCCTCTGAAAGTCTAAGTCAATGCATTTAGTTCAAGGATGGCCCTGAAATTTTCGATTAACGTGTACTTACCGCCTGCTACACCTGCAGGCGGATTTGATTTTACAGAATGCGACGCATGATCTCTTTTGCAATACTTGCTTTTATACTTTTCCTGGTAGACCTGTATGTGTTCCAGGCACTGAAAACCGTAACCCAGGGGCTTGCACCCGACACCCAGCGAATCATCCGGATCGCTTACTGGGCGTTGTTTGCAGCTGCACTGGTCGTTTTTGCCATTTTTGCGAACACGCCACGGCACCCGTCCTCGCAGGTTAAAATATACCTGACCAACATCTTTTTTATACTGTATGCCAGTAAACTGCTGGTAGTGCTTTTCCTGTTTGTAGATGACCTGGTGCGCATTAGTAAAATGGCTCTGAATGCCGTAAACACCGAACCGGCGTTTGATCCGTCGCGCAATAAATTCCTGAGCCAGATGGGCCTTCTGGTAGCGGCCGTCCCTTTTTCGGCTTTTATTTATGGCATGGTAAAGGGCGCTTATGATTACCGTGTAAAGCGCGTAACGCTAAAATTCCCGAACCTGCCACAGGCCTTTGATGGCTTTAAACTGCTGCAGATTACAGACCTGCACACCGGCAGCTTCCACTCCACAGAACCGTTGCAGGAAGCCGTGCGCCTGATAAATAAACAGGAAGCGGACGTGGTACTTTTTACCGGCGACCTGGTGAACAACGTTGCCACCGAACTATACCCGCACCTGGACACACTGAAGCAGATCAAAGCTAAAAAAGCTGTATACTCTGTGCTGGGCAACCACGATTATGGCGATTACGTGACATGGAGCAGCGCGGCAGCTAAAAAGCAGAACCTGCAAAACCTGATGGAAGCACAGGGCAAAATGGGCTGGCAACTCCTGATGAACGAGCACCGCCTGATTGAAAAGGATGGGGAGCAGATTGCTATACTTGGTGTGGAGAACTGGGGCAACCGCGCCAACTTCCCGAAATACGGAGACCTGCACAGTGCTCATGCCGGTACTGAGAAGGTACCGTTTAAAGTACTGCTTTCGCATGACCCATCGCACTGGGATGGCGAAATAAACCAGAAATATACCGACATAGACCTGACCTTATCGGGGCATACGCATGGCATGCAGTTTGGCGTAAACATACCCGGCTTAAAGTGGAGCCCTGTGCAGTATGTGTACAAGCAGTGGGCAGGCCTGTACCAGAAAGGGCGCCAGTACCTGTATGTAAATACAGGCCTCGGCTTTTTAGGCTACCCGGGTCGTGTAGGCTTTTTACCGGAAATAACCGTGTTCGAATTAAAGAAGGCCTGACAGTAACAGCAACTATAGCAACGGACCAGCTCCTAAGGGTTGGTCCGTTTTTGTTTGGGCCCGCCAACTCCTGCCTGTTTAACTTTACCTGGCACTGCACGTAAAAAATCAGACGCACCGGCGCCGATATCACGCCAACTGGCGCTGCACCTATGTAAAACGCAAGAAAACAAACGATGAAAAAGATATTATATCCCGTAAGCCTCGCCACAGCCTTGTTGCTGGCTTCCTGCTCCGAAGACAGAGGTACAACGTATGAAGTAGCGGATGCCAACGAAAATGATAGAGTTGAACCAAACCAGCTGAACAACTATAACAGACCCGGCACCGCTGCCACAACAAACGTAACAACTGAAACCCCGGCTCAGCAAAACCTGTCGGCAGAGCAATTGGTCAGAGACTACTATACCCATAACAACCCTGTAGAATTCTATCATTTTACTGCTACCGAGCGAATGGGTGGTCTGGCACCGGGAACTGCTAAAACGGCAGCAATGGACTCAAGCAAGACCATTACCACCACTAACAACCAGACAGGCAAAACGCAACCAAACAGCGCAATGCCGCAAACAACTACAGCCGATACACAACCTGCCAGAACAGAAGGAACAGATAAACAGACTATCCAGAATTCGAACAAAGGCAAAGCCACAACCAAAAAAACTGATAAGAAAAAAGAACGGCTTACTCCATATAACGACAACTAACAACTTACAAGCTCAGAAAACACGCGAAATCGCCTGCAAACCAAAATTTGCAGGCGATTTTTTGTTGGCCTGAACGCTACTGAACTATAGTTACAGCATAGCTATAGTTATAAATTTTGGAGCTGGCATACTTTTTAACCATCTTTGGCGTATTACAGGCAGCCTTTATAACCTGCTACTGCACCCAACCTGTTACATGCACCGGTATCTCAATCTTACAGGCTTAATCCTTTTGCTGATGTTGCTCACCTGGGCACCAGCGCTGGCGCAACGCAACGTAAGAATCAGTGGTACCGTACTCGGCCCCGATAAAAAAACACCCGTGCCAGGCGCAGGCATTGTACGCTATGGCACCACCAAAGCAGTTATCTCCGACACCGAAGGTAAATTCCTGATAGATGTTGCGCCTCAGGACACCTTATTGATACGCGCCGTTGGCTATAAGCCTATTCTATATCTGCCACGTCACATGCCGGTTTCGGAAATGCGCGTAACTATAGTTATGCAGGAAGATAGTGTGATGCTGGGCGAAGTGGAGATCACCAACCGCCCTTCGCAGGAAATGATACAGCGTGCCCTGCGCAACATGAACCGCCCGGACCCTAACTATGTCAAAAATCCGGCGTACGTGCCAGCGCCTAAAATGCCACCACCACCTCCGCCACCGCCACCCACGGTGCTAACGCCTATCAGCCTGTTATATGACCTTTTTTCGAGGGAGGGCAAGGAGCTGAGAAAAATGAAAGAGCTGTATTTTTTACAGGAACTGGAGCGCCAGAAAAAGGAGCAGGAAAACTATAACCGCTTTTTTAAGGATAACACCGGCTACGAAGAAAAAGAACAGTAACAGCCAAACAAATCTGATGTCCGTAAGTTAGCTAAAGCAAAAAACGGCACCATGAAAATAGGCTACCCCTGCATTAACCAGTCGCTGGACTGCACTTCTTCCCGCACTTTCCGGCTGGCCTCGTATTCCGATGAGCGGCTGATAGAGACCGTACAGCTAAACCTGACCTGTCTGCAGCGCATCCTGGAATATAACGTGCAGCACGGGCTGTATTTTTTCAGGCTCACTTCAGATCTGGTGCCTTTTGCCTCGCATGAGGTAAATCAATATAACTGGCAGGAGCATTTTAAAGAGCAGTTTGTGCAGCTGGGCAACTATATCAAACAGCACAATATGCGCATTTCCATGCACCCCGACCAGTTTGTAGTGCTCAACTCCCCTAACCCCCAGACGGTAAACAACAGCATTGCCGAACTGGTGTACCAGGCCAGCATCCTCGACCTGATGGAACTGGATACCACCGCCCGGCTACAGATACACGGTGGCGGGGCCTATGGCGACAAAGGCTCAGCTATAGATCGTTTTGCAGATGTATACCATACCCGGTTACCTGAGAGCGTGAAAGCCCGGTTATGTGTAGAGAACGACGACCGCACCTATAGTTTGCTGGACTGTCTGCGCCTGCACGAGTTAACCGGCATGCCCATTATTTTTGATAACCTGCACCACGAATGCGTGAACAACGGAGAGCCGATGCGGGAAGCCGTAGAGATTGCTGCCAGCACCTGGCAACCAGACCGGGATGGCATTTTAATGATGGACTACAGCGCACAGGCGCCTGCCGAGCGAAAAGGCAAACACGTGCAAACAATATCCGAAGAGCTTTTCCACGATTTTTTAGTGGAGACCGAGGGGCTGGACATGGATATTATGCTGGAAATAAAGGATAAAGAAGCCAGTGCCCTGAAAGCAGTAGCTGTTGCAGGCAGCCTTGGCCGTTTATAGTATAGTTGCTAACTGCGTATAGATCCACTCGGCCAGTTGCCAGAGTAGCCACAGCAGCAGTACAAACAGCACAATTACTCCGATAACAACTCCAAGGATAACACCTTTGCCGCTGCCCTGGTATTTGCCTTCCTCGTAGTGGCGGGTAAGCAGGCGCACATTGCGTTGGTTTGCCTTAAAGAAAAAGTCGAAGAAGTTGCCAAGAATCGGGATGCTCCCGATAATCGTATCGAGGGTTATGTTCAGCAGCATCAGGGCTACCACTTTCCCGCTGGCACCATGTCGCGCCATGGTCATCACCAGCATAGCCGATACCCCAAACGAAGCCAGATCGCCGGCCACCGGAAACAAGCCAAGCAAAGGGTCTAACCCAAACCTGAAATTTGTGCCCGGAATCCTGAACTGGTTATCCATGAGTTTGACCATGTGGTTTACCCACTTCAGTTTTTCGGTGTGCGGCGTGCGGCTGTAGCGTATTTCCTGCGGTTCCATCATAGCCGCTTATACGCTTATATAGCTATAAAGTATACTTTAATTTGCTGCTGACTATAGCAGCTATAGTTACCCAAACTATAGCACGTTAGTCGCGGCGCTTATACTTGTTCTGCTTAAAATTTTTCTTTTTGCGGGCATCCCACTTGTCGTTGCGGCTCTCCTGGCGGTTGCGCTCAAAACGCATGCTGCGGCCGTCGTCATCCACAACTATGGCTTTTCGTCCATTCATGGGGTTGCAGGAAGCGCCCAGCAGACAGATAAAGGTAAATAACAGAAGGTGTCGAAGTATTTTCATAGGTATAAAGTAAAGGGGCTAAAACAGTTGCGAACCACAACTATAGCACATAAAACAAACTGAGGTTACTTTATACTTCGATTTGATTTATTGGTTTTATTCAAGAACAGATAAAATTTATTTAATAACTGTAGCATAGTGAATTTACTATATTTATAAACCTATATTTATTTATTTTTGTACTTTCGCCTCCAACTTGCTGATCTGATCTTGAAAACAACTTATATGCGTGCCTTCACTATTACTCTTCTGCTTGCCCTTAGTGGCTATAGTTACTCATTTGCTCAGAAAGACAAAGAGAAAGAGAAAAAACAATACGACCAGGTAGACAGGTATTTTTACAACGGGATGCTGCTTGTAGCGTCAGGAGGAAAATTTGGTTACCTGAACACCGCGTTTGAAGAAGTGGTACCACCGCGTTACGATGATGCACAGACCTTTTACAGGATGGTAGCTATTGTGAAAGCCGGAGGTAAATATGGCATGATCAATACACAGGGCGTAGAGATCATCCCTCCTGTTTATGATCAGATAAAACACCTGAAAGGCGACCTTTTCCTGATCCGGAAAGAAGACGGGTATGGAATTGTTGACAGAACAGGCACTGAGTTGGTTGCACCGGAATTTGAGAGCATACGCTGCACTAAGGCCGGCCTGCTGGAAGTGAAGCGAAACAACCGGGTCTTCATGATTGACCGGCAAGGCCAGCAGATCATTCCGTTGCAGTATGTACTCACCTCCAAAAAAGCTGCTAACTACTGGCTCTTTAAAACGATGTCATGGGCAAAGTAAGGCCGCTTAACCAAAGCGTTTGTACTTGGGCAGGCTCAGGTTATATTTTACAGCCAGTAACCGGATAACAATGATAAGCAGGGTAGCTACCAGAAACGACGTAGTACGATGCACTTCTAAATTAGCCATACCAATATAGACAAAGGCACCAGCCAGGCAGGCGCTGGCATATACTTCCTTTTGAAAAATAACCGGCGTTTCATTGGTAAGCGTATCCCGGATGACTCCACCCATTACGGCCGTAAACATGCCCATAATGGCAGCAATTACCGGGTGCACCCCAAGACTCAGCGCTTTTTCTACGCCCACTACTGTAAACAGTGATATTCCCATGGTATCGAACAGGAGCAGTGTACGGCGCAGGCGCAGCAAATGCTTGTAAAAAAGGGCTGTGAAAAGGATTGCTATAAAAATAGTGTAGAGAAACTGCACATCCCTGATCCAGACCAGCGGGTAACTGCCGAGCAGAATATCGCGCAGCGTACCGCCTCCGATGGCTGTTACAAAACCTGTAAACGCAGCTCCAAACCAGTCCTGGTCTTTTTCATCAACGGCCAGCGCTCCTGATACAGCAAAAAAGAAGGTTCCAATCAGTTCAAGTATGTATTGTATTTCCAATGGCTCAGGTAAATTAAATCCGGTAAATATAGCGAGTTAAGGCGAAAAGTGCAGCCGCAGGCCTATTGACCACATTATCCGGATAGTACCGGCAACAAAAAAGCCCCTGAACCAGAGGCTTCTGCTTTTGTGCCGTTATCTTCCGAAATCATCCTGTACCCGAACAATATCATTTTCATCAGACGGGTTGGCTGCATCGGTGTGGCGCCATATTTCGGCCAGTACGCCCCAGTCGCTGAGGCCTACCAGGCGGTGCCGCTCTCCCTGGTGCAGGGTTATAGTTGACTCCGGCAGCAATCGCTTTAACTCGCCTTCTTCGTCGGTATCGCTGGTTACAACGCCTACTTCACCTTTCAGTACTTTCCAGATCTCGGCACGGCGATGATGGTATTGCCACGAGAGGCGTTTTTCCGGGGCAACTATAAGTATCTTGGGGCTCAGCTTGCCCGAAATTTTAAGGTCTTCTACAGGTATCTGGTTAAAATACACTTCTGCAAAGCGGGCAGCCTGCTCTTCGTTGATCACAAAAAAACCGCCCCAAGGCCTGTTCAGGTCTTTGTCTGCTATGCTAAAGCCCTGGTTGGTAAGCTCTTTCTCAACTTCGCTGAAAAGCGTCTGCTTATCTTCTAATAAACTCATCATGATAAGGGTGCTCTATAAGGGTAAACTAATGTGTATAAGTAAAGAACAATACTTACACGCAAGGCTTTAGGTTACTGAATATGATTATTAAATGTTTACCTGAACCCAGTAACAGCAGACACTGCATCCGGAGTCTGGTATACATCACTAAATGGCCCGCCATTTTTGTAAACGACGGGCCTTGTTACCGCAAAGGTAAGATTTCTGGTTTACCAGCATAGTATAAGCAGTAAAAATGTTCTGTCACCAAGCCAGGTTAACTGAATCTGCCTTTACGGGCTTTTTTAAGCAGTTCGCGCCGGTGCATTTTGGCAAGTTTCTTTTTGCGAACAGCTTTTTTCAACGAATCGTTGTAGAAGTCTTTTTTGGCAGATTTAAATATGCCTGCACCTACCGCAACGGCAGATTTGTTGCTGCAGGCCAGACCGGTGCCAGCGGCAGCATGAAGCGGGATAGCCAGTATGGCCATCGTAATGCAAAACAAAAGGATTTTTAAGGGTTTCATGAGTGTAGTTATATATAGTTTTATATTGATAATACAATACACCCTTAAACCTATCACATGTATAAAAGTTTCATAATATATAATTTATTTTATTTATTATTGAATTTAACAAACAGGAAATTCCAATCTATAGCTGAAAACAAGCTAAAAAGACCTATATTATTAACGAAACGACAAACTTGGGCTCTTTCAAAATCCAGGCACATTTAGCCCAACCTAAACAGGATAAGTACACTTAGAGAGAAACAGAACTATAAGTCTGGAAACGTACCAACTATAGCATATAAAGGAAAAGCACAGTAAACTATAGTTAGCTGAAACTATAGATTATAGCCCGAATAAAAATTACTGAGTACCCATTAAAAGTCCACTACAACTATAGCCTGCTTCTTATCAGATAACCAGCCGCACGCCACCCATCTGTTGCAAACTATATGGAAAGTGGTCGCCGGGCGAGCCAATGAACATGAAGTTCTTGGGAATGCCCCATTTGCGTGAAAGCTCCTGTACCAGTTCCGGCCCGAAATGTCCTTTCATAACTATAAAATCGACTTCCAGTTCCGGGTATGCTAGATCAAGCACTTCTACTTCGTGCATCAATCTTTTGGGTGGCACCTCCCCTTCCCGGAGCACATTCACGATCTTCAGCCGGTTGGTATGCTCATTTTCCACAATGTAACGCATCACTTTGTTGATGTTGGCAATATTATCGCCCCGGGTAAAGAACACAAACTGCTGTGCCCGGATAGCGTGGATCAGACGGATGATCTTGCGGGAATTGATGGGAAGCCTCTTTTTGATTTTCCGCTCTATCTGCCGCACCAGGTAGGTCAGGAAGATCAGCAGTTCGATCCGGTACAGCATTATAAATACGACCGATACCGTCGGGATAAAATATTTCAGGAAGACCCAAACATAGGCCGGGTTTAAAAGTGCGTTACCGACCAGTGCTGCCAACACTGCAACTATAGCTACAAACAATACTAGCGCGGAAGCACGCACCGGACGTGGCAAGCGGTTTCTTCGGAATTTAAGCAGGATATTGCCCAGCCCGAATAAAGCCATCACCGACAGAAAGGAAATGGTATACACGCCTGCCAGTGCCCCAATGTCACCGCGCGTAATGAACAGGATAGAAACGCACAACAGAAAAAAGCTGATGATAATGAGGTAAGGAGATCCCTTCTTGTTCATTTTCAGCAGAAACTGGGGTAAGCAGCGGTCCAGCGTCATACGTTGTACCAGTCCTGTCATTCCAACATAAGAGGTTAGCACGGCACCGCTCAGTACCAGCGCAGCATTCACGGAAACAAGTATGGCAAGCCACTGGCCGCCGGCAACCTCTCCTAAATAGGCCAGCAGTGCTGTCTGGTTTTCGGCTACGGCTGCCATAGGAATAATAGCAATGGCCAGAAAAGCTGTGAGCGGGTTAAAAATGGTGACTGCCAGCCACATATTGCGCAGCGTTTTCGAGAAGACTCCCGGTGCCTGCTCTTCCACAAAATTGGCCGAACTCTCAAAACCTGAAATTCCCAGCATAGCGGCTGCAAAACCAAAAAACAGCGCCTGCCATATACTCCCCTTCAGTGGCTGGCTATAGTTTAACGCCAGGGTATCAAACCCATGCCCAAACAGGTAAATAAAGCCTACCAGCACCAATAATGTGAGCGTGGAAATGTGCGTGATAAAAATGATGATAGCCACAACTGAAGACTCGCCGATGCCCATGATGGTAAGGCCCATAAAAACAGCTAACAGTATGATAGTTGCTAACACTATAGGGAGCCCGGCCCAGAGATGATGTACATAATGCATGGCCTCGCTGGCCGAAATAACGGCAGTAGCCATGTAAGACAGGAGCGTGAGGCAGGCTGCCAGCGAGGCTGTGGCTTTGCTGGTAGTGTTAAGCAGGGCATTGTAGGCCCCGCCGTTTAAGGGTAATGCCCCCACCACTTCCCCGTAAATAGACCGGAACAGGAACAGCACGCCACCAACCATCAGCAAGGCGATCCAGGCATACTGGCCCGCATAAATAATTGCCAGTGCAGATACATACAAACAAGAGGAAGTAATGTCGTTACCGCAAATGGCTGTGGCCGCCAATTCTTTTAGTTTAGGCGGGTGCGATGGCGCCACGGCGGTAGATGAATCCTGCTGCATAAGGCCTTTATAAAAATACCATACAGTATACGGCCCGTAAGCTGAAGATGTAAAAAATTACCATGTAAATACGACACAGTTTTGTACGCGCTACAGCGGCTTTATAGTATTTGCGTTTGCTATAGTTTCCATGTACACGTCAGAAAGGTGCGGCATTAGAATAGCCCCATAGCGGCAGAACTTTATTAGACTTTTCGTAGTGCTAACTGTTCAGAGGTAAGAATACGCCCTGACCCACCTCAGAAAACATACCCTAAACTGGCACACCAGCAACGAATTATGTAGATTTAAGCATGCTACAAAAAATCAACCTCACCTCTTTCAAAGACTTTTTAAAATCCGGATCAGCAGGCGGCTTTATTTTAATGGCCTGCGTTGTGCTGTCTTTAATCATCGCCAATTCGCCCCTTGGCCCCGGCTTCGAACGTTTGCTGGCGCAGCAAATAGGGTATGAATCAGAAGCGCTGCAGTTAAGATACCCTGTTCTGCTCTGGATCAATGACGGCCTGATGGCTATATTCTTTCTGCTGGTAGGGTTGGAAATAAAACGGGAGTTGGTGGAGGGAGAGCTATCTTCCTTTAAGCAAGCGGCCCTGCCTGTGTTTGCCGCCATCGGCGGGATGCTGGTTCCGGCGGTGGTGTATAGTTTGTTCAACCAGGGCACCGCTACCGCTAATGGCTGGGGAATACCTATGGCAACCGATATTGCCTTTGCCATTGCCGTAATAACGCTTCTGGGCAAACGGGTGCCGCTATCTTTAAAGGTATTTTTAACGGCACTGGCTATTGTGGATGACCTGGGTGCCATTGTGGTGATCGCCTTGTTCTACTCAACAGAAATGCACCTGAATTACCTCTTATATGCAGCAGGCGTTTTCGCGCTGCTGATTGTCTTTAACCGGATGGGCGTAAAGAATATCTGGCTTTACCTGTTGCCAGGCGTCGTGATATGGTATTTTATCCACCATTCAGGCATACACGCCACCATTGCAGGTGTGCTGACTGCGTTAACACTACCTACCACTCCTGACGAAACAGAATCTCCGCTGGAGAAACTGGAGCATGCCCTGACCAAACCTGTCAACTTCCTGATCATGCCGGTTTTTGCGCTGGCCAATACCAATATTACATTTGAGATGAGCATGCTGGATGGGCTTACCAGCACCCTGGGAATGGGAATTATTTTTGGCCTGTTAATAGGCAAACCGATCGGGATTGTCTTTTTCTCCTGGTTGTCGGTAAAATTAGGAATCAGTACTTTACCTGCTGGTACCAAATGGCTGCAGTTTGTTGGCTTAGGCTTACTGGCTGGCATCGGGTTTACCATGTCTATCTTTATCGCACTGCTTTCTTTCGATGATCCGGCTTTTCAAACGCAAGCTAAGTTTGCTATTCTGGTAGCATCTGTAATTGCAGGTTTGTCAGGTTACCTGTTCCTGAGGAGGCTGGGTGCAAAGAACGAACTGACCGATGTGCCCATCACACAATAATTGTCGTGGATTCTTACGAACTACTAAAGCCGTTCCTGAAATGACAGGCTTCTGTTAGCAGATTTCATAAAAGTGTTTGACTGATATCAGAACAGAAAACAAAAAAGGGCTTCTACATAGCGTAAAAGCCCTTTTTTTATAAATGATTGTGGAGTAGCAGGGATTCGAACCCTGGTCCAGACAAGGAAACCGTCGTGCCTTCTACATGCTTAGGTTTATTCGGATTGTCGGGAGCTTGCAAGTATAAACCAAACTTATGCGCACTCCTTAGGTGCTTTAGTTTCGCCTGTGCACCACACCTTTACACAAGCTAGTAAATCGGATCGAAGCCTCTGATGTGCAGGCAGATTTACGAAACCTGCACGAGACTATGGCTAGTGCTTAATACCTAGATTAAGCAGCCATGGCGTAGTTATATTCGCCAGTTATTGTTCGAACGGATTTTTAACAGGTGGTACGTTCATCACCCGACATGCTTACACGCAATCTGCACAAGCTGTCAATTCCGGTCTACCCCATAAATTAAAGAACGAATTCTTGCTGCTTTTATACTTCAAGAAGTATGCCACAAACATACGCAATTTTATCGTATTCCGATGTCTGGCAGCTGTTATTTAAACATAACTATAGTTCGTAAAGTTCAGCTATTATAAGTTCAAAGCCCTTCCTCGGCGCGCATGGCTGCACACCTCGGAAGGGTTTGGGGTAAGCTAAACACAAACTAATCTGTAACTATAGTTATTTCCGGGCAGTGCCTGTTTTAGTGCTTGTTTCCGGGGCCTGGTAAAAATCTGCTACCGAGGTAGTGTATTTGCAATAGTCCAGTGGATTAACGATCTGGAAAACCTTTGGCTCTTTGGCTCCAACCGGCAGCAGCATCAGCGACAACTTGCCATCTATAGTTTTGCGATCCAGGGCTATGCCTTCGCGGTTATCAAATTTCACATCAAAGTAGTACAGGTACGGGTAGATCCAGTTCACGTATTGCGCTTTACTGGTACCCGACAAGCTTCTTATCTCCAGTTTATCATAGTTGTTGGCTATGGCCTGCTGAAACTCCACTGCATTGAGCGGCACATTGTTCAGTACCGGCATCACGTCGAACTGGCCATCCAGCAATACCCACTTCTTCAGGTCGGGCAGGTAAACTTCCAGCAACACGTGGCCGGCACCAAATTCAGTCGTTTCTACTTCTTTCATCTTTAAACCCAGGCGGCGAGCCGGTAACCCAATGGAATTAAGCGCGGCAGCTGTAACAGTACCGTACTCCACACAACGAAACTGTTTACCTTGTTTTACTTCGGCCAGAATCGTCAGCGCATCTGGTTGCGAGGGCTGGTTCATGCCGTTATGGTCCCACTGTTTGTGCACCCAGTTCACCATGCGCAGGGCTCTTTCGGTGTCGTTGGCAGCACCGGCAACTATAGCATCCAGGTTGTACTGCTCACGCAGGGTGTTCAGAAACTCGTTGTTCTGGTTCTGCTCATACACAAAACTATAGCCCGGCTTTGTAGCAGCCTTGTTAAATTTGAGGGCCTCAAAACCATAGCCTTTAATTTCGGTCAGTGCGTAGTCTTTGTTATTGAGCAGCACATAAAACTGGTGCGAAGAACCCGGCTTTACGGTAAAGCTGATGGAGTCGGAATCAGTATAGAAAGAGAACTTCACTTTTTTGTTGTGCACGGGTACTTTCAGTACATCCACGGCTAGCTCCGGGGTAATGTTCCAGTTGCCTTTTACCCATTCAGTGCCAACTTTATAGTCTGCAACTTTACTGGTAGCCTCTAGTACAGGCAGGCCTTTGTATGTTTTCTGAGCAATAGCAGGAGCTACCAGCACCAGCATTACAAGTAAAAATGATAATGACTTTTTCATGGTTTTAGATTGTACTTATAGTTCGGAAATAGTAATTCTTATTCTGTTCTAAGCGAAGTGACCGGGTTAGCTATAGCTGTTTTAATGGCATGGAAGCTCAGCGTAATGATAGCTATAACTATAGTTGAGATGAAAGCCGAAGCGAAGATCCACCAGCTCATGTCGGTGCGGTCTACATAGTTCTCCAGCCAGCCGTTCATAAAATACCAGCCCAGCGGCAAGGCAATCAGGTTCGCAATCAGCACCAGTTTCAGGAAACCCTTGCTCAGCATGTACACAATACTGGCCACCGATGCACCCAATACTTTGCGGATACCGATCTCTTTGGTGCGCTGCTCGGCTGTAAATAAGGCCAGCCCAAACAAACCGAGGCAGGAAATAAAGATGGCAATGATGGCAAAATATTGCGTTAACCTACCCATTACAGCTTCGCTTTTGTACATCTTCTCAAAGTCTTCGTCCAGGAAGTGGTACTCAAACGGGAAAGCAGGATTGTGGCGCTTCACGATCTGCTCTACTGCTGCCAGCACTTCGGGCATCTGTCCGGGTGCAATGCGTGCGTACAGGTAGCGTTGGTTGGCATCCTGTAACCTTAAAATAAGTGGCTGCATGCTGCTGTGCATCGAGCGGGAATTAAAGTCTTTCACCACGCCAACTATATGCCCTTTGATGTTCCAGATCTGGATCGGCTGCCCTACCGGGTCCTGAAGTTGCATCAGGCGTACAGCTTCTTCGTTAATGATAAAGGCTGATGTATCAGTGCCAAAATCTTTTGAGAAATCGCGGCCATCTTTCACCTGGATGCCCATGGCATTTGCATAGTTATAGTCCACAGCCATCATCCCAAACAGCACATTTGCATTAGGGTCTTTTCCTTTCCAGTGCACATCACCGGTCGAGTTGCTGATATCAAGCGGGATCTGGTCGGAAGCGCTCAGTCCTACAATACCCGGTATATTCTGCAGGTCACGTTTCAGTACTTCATACTTTTTGCCAAGGTCACCGTCCAGCTGAAAGTAAAGGACATTTTCGCGGTTAAGGCCAATGTTTTTGGTGCGAATATAGTGCAGCTGCAGGTATACCACCAGTGTGCTGATGATAAGCAGGCCGGATAAAATAAACTGAAACACTACCAGCCCTTTGCGGAAAACGGAGATGCGCTTACTTACTTTACTTGTGCCCTTCAACACCACTACCGGGTCGAAAGACGACAGGAAGAAAGCCGGGTAACTGCCCGATAGAATTCCGGTAACTATAGCCACACCGAATAACAGCGAAAGCAAGGCCGGGTCGCTCAGGTCCAGCGTTATAAACTTGCCGGTAAGCTCGTTAAAGTGCGGCAGCAAAATACCTGTCAGGTTTACGGATACGAACAGCGCCAGAAAAGCCACGAGCATCGACTCGATCATAAACTGCTTTATGAGTGAGGATTTGTTTGCCCCGATGGCCTTGCGCACGCCTACTTCTTTGGCGCGTTTGGCAGAGCGGGCTGTAGCCAGGTTCATGAAATTGATACACGCAATGGCAAGTATAAACACAGCGACCACCGAAAACAGGCGCACGGTTTCTATTCTGCCGCCCCCGGCTACTTTGGTGCCGTTAAATTTGCCGTACAGATACATTTCGCTCACCGGCTGCAGAAAAAGCTCTGTGTCGTCGTCTTTGCTGTACTTGGTTATATGATTTTTAATTTTCTCGTTAAAAGCCACTAGGTCGGTGCCCGGCTGCAGCTGCACAAACGTACGGATGCCATTGTTATCCCATCTTTTCAGCCAATGCCCGTCCGGGTGGTTTATCAGGTCCCCTAACGGAAGTACCCAGTCAAACTGCATAGAGGAGTTTTTAGGCGCATCCTGCATCACGCCGGTCACTTTGTAGCTGTCGCGGTTATCTACTTTAAATATTTTGCCCATGGCCTCTTCAGCAGAACCAAAGAACTGGATGGCTACTTTCTCAGAGATAACAATAGAATTAGGATTTACCAGCACCTGCCGCGCATCGCCGTGCAGCAACGGGAACGAGAACATCTCAAAAAAAGCGGGATCTGTATAACGGCCATCTACTTTCAGAATTTTATCCTGGTAGGTCAACAGCTTTTTCCATTCCCAGGTAGAGCTACGCACAGCATGTTTTATTTCCGGAAAGTCTTTTTCCAGGGCTTCGGCCAACGGACCGGGCGTGGCATCGGTTGTCAGGTTGTCGGCCCCCGGGTAGCTCTGCAGTTCCATTAACCGGTACAGGTTATCGGTATCCTGATGAAAACGATCAAAGCTCAGTTCGTCGCGCACCCACAGCAATATCAGGATGCTACAGGTCATGCCCAGCGCCAGCCCCGAGATGTTGATCAGGGAAAAAACTTTGTGGCGCAGCAGGTTGCGGTAGGCCATTTTGAAGTAGTTCTTGATCATAGTTCTGGAAATTTATTGGCTCAGTAAAAAATCTTCTTTTTGAACAGCAGCAGGTATTTGCCTGCACACTGCCAGGTATATAGAAATTTGAATGCCACTTTTACAAAAAGCTATAATTCAAACACTTACGCAAAACCAAAACTATAAAACTGTACGCTTCCGATACACAATCTGCGTGAACACCTGTGCGGTAGCGTTACAGCATTTTACCAGACAAACTATAGCAAATTGCACTGTAGCAATACTGTAACTTAAAAGAAAGGCGCTGTGAAATTAACCTATAGTTCAGTTAGTATAAATCCCCGAATAATTTATTTAAATTCGGTATCAGAATAGGAAATGCTTGTACTATGGCCACAGGAAAAACCGGTAAAGTTTTAATAGTTGACGATGAAACCGACGTGCTTTTTGCACTGAAAATGTTGCTGAAAACGGAGGTAAAAGAAGTGGTGACTGAAAAAAATCCGGACAACCTTATCAGCCTGCTATCCAAAGAGAAGTTTGATGTCATTTTCCTGGACATGAACTTTAAAAGCGCACTGAATACCGGCAACGAAGGCCTTTACTGGTTGCGCCAGATACTGGATAAAGACAAAGACGCCACCGTTATCCTGATCACGGCGTATGGCGATGTGGAGCTGGCAGTGAAGTCTTTAAAACAAGGCGCACACGACTTCATCGTGAAGCCCTGGCACAACGACAAGCTGCTGGAAACACTGCATAACGCCCTGAATGCCAAAGGCGGCAAAAAAACCGGCAAGCAAACTATAGCCACGCAGCAGACAACCATTCTTGGCCAGTCCGAAGCTCTACAGGATATCCTTTACAAGATCGAAAAAATTGCCCCCACCGAGGCCAACGTGCTCATACTGGGTGAGAACGGAACAGGCAAGGAACTGGTAGCACGCGCACTTCACGAGAAATCCTTCCGCGCAAATAAGCCTTTTGTGAGCGTGGATGTAGCTGCCCTGACCGATACTTTATTTGAGAGTGAGCTGTTCGGTTTTAAAAAAGGCGCTTTTACCGATGCCAAAGAAGACCGGAAAGGCCGTTTTGAAGCTGCCAACGGTGGCACGCTGTTCTTAGATGAGATCGGGAATATTTCGCCGGCCATGCAAGCCAAGCTGTTAACGGTGCTGCAAAACCGGCAGGTAACACCGCTTGGCTCCAACACACCCGTGCCGGTGGACATCCGGCTGATATCGGCAACCAACGAACCGATTTACGAACTGGCAGCCAAAAACCTGTTCCGTAAAGATCTGATCTACCGCATTAATACCGTAGAGATCACCTTGCCCCCGCTGCGGCAGCGCCACGGCGATGTGGAGTTGCTGGCCCGGCACTTTGCGGAAATCTATGCGCTGAAGAACCATAAACCGGTACCGGAGTTTGCACCTGCCACCCTACAAAAACTGAATCAGCATAGCTGGCCGGGCAACGTGCGCGAATTGCAGCATGCCGTAGAGCGGGCCATCATTCTGGCCGAAAACAACGTGCTGCAACCACAGGACTTCACATTCTCGGCCATGGAGCTGGCACCTGTTACCCAAACTATAGCTTCGTTTGCTGCAGAAACCAACATGCCGCTAAGCGAGATAGAGCGCGAAACCATACGCCGCGTGATCGAAAAGAACAAAGGCAACATCTCGAAGGCTGCCAAAGAACTTGGCCTTACCCGCACCGCCCTTTACCGCCGCCTGAACAAATATGATATCTAAGCGACTGGAGCTCGGGTTGTTTGTCCGGTTTACACTTTTGCTGGGCATGATGTACCTTACCGTGCAATACCTGACCAACTATACCTGGCTGCAGGTAACATCGGGTATACTGATTATGCTGGCGCAACTATGGGAGATGGCCCGTTATGTAACCCGCAGCAACAACGAGCTGGCCAAATTTCTGGAAGCAGTAAAACAGCGTGATTTTTCGCAACGCTTTAACGAGAACACAAACTCCTCATTACAACAGCTGCACAAAGCGTTTAACCTGATCAACAACACATTTAAGCAACTGCACATCGAGCGCGAGGCCCAGTTCCAGTACATGCAAACCATACTACAGCTGGTGGATACCGGCATAATGGCTGTAGATGCGGAGACTGGTGAGGTAGAATGGGTAAACGACGCGTTTAAAAAGATGCTGGGCGTGCCCTATCTGAAGAGTGTGAACAGCCTGGAGAACCGCTACCCTGCCCTGTACGAGTCACTGCAAACTATAGCATCAGGAGAAACAACCCAGGTGAAACTCAAATTACCTGCCGGTCAGGCGCAGTTGCTGGTGTCGGCTACGGCCTTTACTATGCAGCACCGCAACCTGCTGCTTATAGTTCTGAAAAACGTGAGCGCCACCGTAGATGCCACCGAGACCGAAGCCTGGCAGAAACTGCTCCGCGTGATGACGCATGAGATTATGAACTCGGTAGCCCCTATTGCCTCGCTGGCCGATACCTTAGGCAAACACCTGCACCTGGAGCGCGAACGCTATAGTTCAGAACCTGAAGCCGTAGTGGATGTAGAACTGCTGGAAGATACCGAAGAAGGCATTGGCATCATTAAAAAGCGCAGCGAAGGGCTTTTACGTTTCACGCAGTTTTACCGCAATCTCAACAAGCAACAGCACCTGAACCTGACTACCATTTACGTGCAGGAGCTTTTTAAAAGCATAGATGCCCTGATGCGCCCGCGGCTGGAAGAAGAAGGTATCAGCTATAGTTGTAAAGTATCCCCCACAGAATTAACTATAGTTGGCGACGTGAACCTGCTGGAACAAGTGCTTATCAACCTGATTACCAATGCACAGCGCGCGGTTCGGGAGCGGCAAAATCCACAGATACTGCTGGTAGCCCGGCCACAGGAAGACAAAATAACTATAGAAGTGCTCGACAACGGCTCCGGCATTCCGGAAGAGATACTGGAAAGCATTTTTATTCCCTTCTTTACTTCGCACAAAGACGGCTCCGGCATCGGACTTAGCCTTTCCAAGCACATCATGCACCTGCACAAAGGCACTATTCAGGTAGAAAGTGAAGTGGGAGTTGGTACTACCTTTAAGCTGACTTTCTGATTAATTTCAGCGCGTATCTTTATAAAGATCTCATAAACATCAGTGAGCTCTTCAAGGCTGCTTAGTTTAACAATATTTATGCAATTATAGATTTATCAAAGTTAAATATAGACAATATCTATGAACATAACTCCCTGAGATAGAGTATACCGGTTAAGTTAACGTATTAATCATCAACCGGTATCGCGCCATGAATGAAAACAAAAAGTACCGCACTGCCAGCACAGGCAAGGGCCACAAAGGCAATGGCCAGGAAAAAGGCCGCACACTTACTACCCGCCAGGGCCACCCCGTAACCGATAACCAGAACATCCGGACAGTAGGCAACCGTGGACCGGCTACCATGGAGAACTACCACTTCATCGAAAAGATCTCGCACTTTGACCGGGAACGTGTGCCGGAACGTGTGGTGCATGCCCGTGGCGCCGGCGCCCATGGCGTATTTAAAGCCTACGGCACCGTTGGCAACGACCCTGTCGAAAAATTTACCCGGGCCAAGGTCTTTAAAAAAGGAAAAGAGACACCAACCTTTGTTCGTTTCTCTACGGTAGGCCACGGCACCCACTCCCCCGAAACCCTGCGCGACCCACGTGGTTTTGCTGTTAAATTTTACACCGAAGATGGCAACTGGGACCTGGTAGGCAACAACCTCAAGATCTTCTTCATCCGCGATGCCATGAAATTTCCGGACCTGATCCACTCACAGAAACCGGACCCGGTTACTAACATCCAGAGCGCAGAACGTATTTTCGACTTTTTCTCAGGCACACCCGAAGCTACCCACATGGTTACGTTCCTGTACTCGCCGTGGGGCATACCGGCCAACTATAGACAGATGCAGGGCTCGGGAGTGAACACCTATAAATGGGTGAATGCAGACGGCGAGGCCATGCTGGTAAAATACCACTGGGAACCGCTGCAGGGCATCCGCAACCTTACACAGAAAGAGGCACAGGAGATACAGGGCAAGAACTTTAACCACGCCACCCAAGACCTGTACGAAGCCATAGAGCGGGGTGATTTTCCGGAGTGGGAACTGAATGTGCAGCTCATGAGCGACGACGACCACCCCGAACTGGATTTTGACCCGCTGGACGATACCAAACTATGGCCGAACGATAAATTTCCGTGGTACCCGATTGGCAAAATGACCCTGAACCGCAATCCGGTAGACTACTTTAACGAGGTAGAGCTTTCCGCGTTTGGTACTGGTGTGCTGGTGGACGGGCTTGACTTTTCGGATGATAAGATGCTGCAGGGCCGTACCTTCTCCTACTCCGACACCCAGCGGTACCGCGTGGGGGCCAACTACCTGCAGCTGCCTATAAATGCGCCTAAAACACACGTAGCTACCAACCAGCGCGGCGGCCAGATGGCTTTTGACACAGACTTTGCAGAAGGCCAGAACATACACGTGAACTATGAGCCGTCGATTTTAGGTGGTTTACAGGAAGCGCCGAAGCCGGGCAAAGATTACATGCCTCGGTACGAAGCCAACCTCATGCGCCAGGCCATTGACCGCGCCAACCCGTTTAAGCAGGCCGGCGAAACGTTCCGCAGCTTCGAAGACTGGGAACGCGATGAACTGATCAATAACCTGGGCAACGACCTGGCCAAATGCGACCCGCGCATACAGGAAAAAATGCTGAGCTACTTTACCCAGGCAGATGAAGAGTATGGCAGAAGAGTGAAGGAAAGCATTGAGCGGGCAGTGAAAGAAGCGAAAAAAACAATGAAGCACGACCTGCTGGAAGGCACAGATGGCCCGCTGGGCAATGTAACCGGCGAGCAGGCTGTGGAAGAAGCGCAGACAAGATCACATTCCGCTAAACCATACTAAGGTTTACATCAGTAACGTATAGTTTCTACTTTAAAACCGTGGTCAGCCCTATAAGCTGGCTACGGTTTTTTTATGCCTTTCATCCTCATTCAGAACAGGTGCACTTTTTACAACACTATAGTTTTTTAACCCTGTTGCCAACTATAGTTTAAGTTGAATATTTTTTTGGATTAATATACTTTACACCGTACAACAATGCTTATTTTCGCGCTCCGTTATTCCCAACCTACTATGAAAAAACATTACCGCTCCGAAAACGATTGCCTGAACTGCGGCAACACAGTACCCGATAAGTTTTGTACAAACTGTGGCCAGGAAAATCTCCAACTCCACGAAAGCTTCCTGCACCTGATGCTGCACAGTGTTGGCCACTACTTCCATGTTGAGTCGAAGTTTTTTAACAGCCTGGTCCCACTTTTCACGAAGCCGGGCTTTTTAACCAAAGAGTATTTTGCCGGCCGCCGTGCATCCTACCTCAACCCGTTCAGCATGTATATTTCTATCAGCATCCTGTTCTTCTTTCTTTTCACGGCTAACACCAACATCAACCAAAAAAAGATACTGAAAGAGAAAGCCGGCGCCGGTAAAACTATAGTTACCGAAAGACCGGAAGAGAAAATACCCGTGAAAGATAATATTAGCATAAACGGATGGGATGTACCGATAAAGGGCCTTAACGCTAAGTTCCGGGAGGTGAAGCAAGATGAGTTAAGAAGTGCGCTTTTCAAAAATAAGCTGGTAAGCCACCTGCCTAAAACAATGTTCCTTTTGCTGCCTCTGTTCGCCCTGATTCTTAAACTGGTAAACATCCGGTCTAAAAAGTTATATGCCGAGCACCTGATCTATTCCATTCATGTGCATTCGTTCCTGTTCCTGTTCGGGGCTATCCTTATTGCGCTAAAGTGGTTGCTGCCTTTCTTATCAAGCTGGATTTTGCTGGCCGGATTTATAGTTTCAGTCTGGTACATTTACAGATCTATGCGCACCATGTACAGGAGTTCGCGCTGGCGTACAGTTTCCAAATTTATGATGCTGGCCTTTGCGTACACTTTCCTGATGCTGCTTAGCTGCTTTGGTTTAGTGCTGATAACTTTGTATTCAGTGTAGCAACCTCTTAACCCGCTACTCAGCGTTTCGGACTTCAACCATTATACGTTACCCGCGTTCATATCTACATAGTATAAAACTATAGTTGTCAGCAACTTATACATAACGTAGAATTATGAGCGCGCAACCCCTGCAACAACAGGTAACTGCTATTTTAGCAACCGCCGGTGTAACGGTAAATGGTACTGCGCCATGGGACCTGCAGGTGCACGACAACCGCTTTTACAAACGTGTGCTTACAGAAGGTACCCTGGGTTTGGGAGAGGCGTACATGGATGGCTGGTGGGATTGCGAAAACATAGACCAGTTTGTTTTTAAAGCAATACGGGCTGACCTGTACAGGCAGGCAAAGCTTGGGTGGCGTTCGGTGCTACAGGTGTTGCTGGCAAGGCTTTTTAACCTGCAGGGCAAAGGCAGAGCCACCCGAAACGCACAGCGCCACTACGACATAGGCAACAAACTATACCAGCTTATGCTCGACAAGCGCATGAACTATAGTTGCGGCTACTGGAAAGATGCCAATAACCTGGACCAGGCCCAGGAAAACAAGCTCGACCTGATCTGCCGGAAACTATACCTGCAACCGGGGCAGCGCGTGCTGGACATTGGCTGCGGCTGGGGTGGTTTTGCAAAATATGCAGCCGAAAACTATGGCGTTGAGGTTGTAGGCATAACCGTCTCGGAAGAGCAGGCTGCACTGGCCCGGGAAATCTGCAAAGGGCTACCCATTGAGATACGCCTGCAGGATTACCGCGACCTGCAGGAACAGTTCGACCACATCGTTTCGGTGGGGATGTTTGAGCATGTTGGCTACCGTAACCACCGCCGGTTTATGCAAACGGCCGCCCGTTGCCTGAAAGAGGATGGCTTGTTTCTGCTGCACACCATCGGCAGCAATTTTTCCAGGGTCGCCGCAGATCCGTTCACAGACACCTACATTTTCCCGAATTGCCTGATCCCTTCCGTTAAACAGCTGGGTAGCGCCATGGAGCATCTTTTTATAGTGGAAGACTGGCACAACTTCGGACCGTATTACGACCTAACTCTGGTGGCCTGGTTCCGGAACTTTGACTTCAACTGGTCCCAGCTGCAGGGCGAATATGGCGACCGCTTTTACCGCATGTGGAAATACTACCTGCTCTCCAGCGCCGGCTCGTTCCGGGCACGCAACAACCAACTATGGCAACTGGTACTTTCCAAAAAAGGAACTATAGGCGGCTACGAGGCGGTGCGGTAAACTATAGCATAAGATGGTAAGGGAAGTCACCCTTGCCGAACTATAGGTTAGGCCTCTGGCCCCATAAGAGCTGAAACTATAGTTTGATACATGCCATTTGCAAATTGGCCCCATAGTCAGCCACAAGTTACGCTACTGCTAAACTTGCGGCATAATACAATCCTGAAAATCATAAAATCCTGAAAATCCTGATTCAGACTAAAGACGCAAAGTATTGTGCCTCTACAAATACCAAACACCTTTCTTTTTCTAACTTTTTAACTTCCCAACTTTCTAACTTTCCAACTATAGCCCGTGGATAACTCTATGGAAAACTGTTGGATAAAAAGCCGTCGCATCTGAGCTTCAGATTGATTATCTTTGTAGTAATGGAAAATTTCGTAGTATCAGCGCGTAAGTACCGCCCGAGCACGTTCGATAGCGTGGTAGGGCAACACCATATAACCAACACCCTGAAAAACGCCATCAGCAGTAAGCACCTGGCGCAGGCATTTTTATTTTGCGGTCCGCGTGGGGTGGGTAAAACTACCTGTGCCCGTATTCTGGCCAAAACTATAAACTGCCAGAACATTACCCCGGAAACCGAAGCCTGCAACGAGTGCGAATCCTGCCGTAGCTTTAACAGCAACAGCTCGTTCAACATCCATGAGCTCGATGCCGCTTCCAACAACTCCGTAGAGGATATCCGGAACCTGGTGGAGCAGGTGCGCTATGCCCCGCAAACCGGTAAATATAAGATCTATATCATAGATGAGGTGCACATGCTCTCTAACCAGGCCTTCAACGCCTTTCTGAAGACGCTGGAAGAGCCGCCATCGTATGCCATTTTCATTCTGGCTACCACCGAGCGCCACAAGATCATCCCAACCATCCTGTCGCGCTGCCAGATCTTCGATTTTAACAGAATCAGGATTGAGGACATGGTGCGCCACCTGGGTAATATTGCCCAGAAAGAGAACATACAGGCCGAGCCCGATGCACTGCACCTGATCTCGCAGAAAGCAGATGGCGCATTGCGTGATGCCTTGTCAATTTTCGACCAGATGGTAACCTTCTCGGGCAGCAATGTAACCTACAAAGCTACCGTAGAGAACCTGCACATCCTGGATTATGATTATTATTTCCGGCTGACGGACGACCTGCTGAACCAGAACCTGTCTGGCGCAATGCTGTTGTTTGATGAGATCCTGAAGAACGGTTTTGATGCGCATAACTTCCTGATCGGGATTGGCGAGCATTTCCGTAGTCTGCTGGTTTGCAAAGATCCTCAGACGGTACAGTTACTGGAAGTATCGGATAATATCAAAGCTAAGTATGCCGAGCAGTCTGCCAAATCTTCGGTATCGTTCCTGTTATCGGGCCTGAACCTGGTAAGCAGCTGTGACACCAACTATAAGAGCAGCAAAAACCAGCGCCTGCACGTAGAGCTGTGCCTCATGAAAATGGCGCACCTGAATGCAGCCCTGAGCTTTGCGCAAAACGGAGCAGAACCAAAAAAAGCTAAGGTAGCGGCGCCGGCACCAGCCCCTACCACATCAACAGGTGCCATTCCTTCTGCTACCATGCAGCCTACTCATGCCAATGGCACTGTTCCGTCGCAGCAAATGCAGCAACCGGTTCCGGCAGGTAGCATACCATCGGCAGAACTGCAGCAGCCGCCAAAGCCGCAGCACATAACGCCTGATGCGCACGTGGCACCACCGGCTCCAAAGGCGCCTGTAACATCGGCTCCGCCTGCACCATCCAAGCCTGGTTTGCCACCGCAGAAAAAGCTGAGCAAGCTGCCAAGCTTAAAAGACCTGCAGCAGGCCCCGGCAACAAACGCAGCCACTACTACAGCCGAGGAAGCAGAAGAAGCTGCTTACGGCACGTTTGTACCCGTAGACCAGGCAAAACTGAAAACGGCCTGGCATGCTATCCTTCGCCGCAAGAAGGACGAAAACATGATGGACTATACGCTCCTGAACCGCCAGTACCATGTAAGCGAGCAGAACGAGATCACGCTGCACCTCGATAACCATGTGATGATGGACCAGTTCTCGGCACTGCGACCGGCGTTGCTTGCTGAGCTTAAAAGCCAGCTCAACAACAGAACTATAGTTTTAAGAGCCGAAGTAGTGGAGATACAGGACGAGAAACGCCTTTATACCTCGCAGGATAAGTTTAACTACCTGGCCGAGAAGTTCCCGGTTATAGTTGACCTGAAACAGCGCCTTGGCCTCGATACCGATTTTTAATTTGTAATATACTATCTTCGTATAGTCACAAACATTACCTAAAAACCAAACTATGACAGTTAAAAAGGGATTATCCCTGTTTTTGGTTGCGTCTGCTTTTACATTAACCCAGTGTAAGAACGAGATCACCCAGACACAGGCTACAACCGGGGCTACTGCTGAAGCCAAAGCCGAAAAAGAATATAAATACGAAACAGCACCAAACGACCCGCTGAACGCCCGCATCTACACCCTGGATAACGGCCTGAAAGTATATTTATCAGATTACGAAGAAGCGCCACGTATCCAGACCTTTATTGCGGTGCGTGCCGGTTCTAAAAACGACCCTGCCGATGCCACCGGCCTTGCCCACTACCTGGAGCACATGGTGTTTAAAGGTACCACGGAACTGGGAACCCAGAACTGGGAAAAAGAGAAAGTGGAGCTGGATAAGATTGAAGCGCTTTACGAAAAATACAGAGCGACGAAGGACGAGGCTGCCCGCAAAAAGATCTATGCACAGATCGACTCTGTTTCGGGAGTAGCCGCTACGTATGCTATCGCCAACGAGTACGACAAAATTCTGAGTGCCATCGGGGCAAAAGGTACCAACGCCTATACCTGGGTAGACCAGACCGTTTACACCAACGACATCCCGAGCAACCAACTGGAGCGCTGGATAGAACTGGAAGCCGACCGTTTCGGCGACATGGTGCCACGTATTTTCCATACGGAGCTGGAAGCTGTGTACGAAGAGAAAAACCGTACGCTGGACAACGATGGTTGGAAAGTACAGGAAGCGATCAGTGCTGCCCTGTTCCCGACGCACCAGTATGGCTCGCAGTCAACTATAGGAACTATAGAACACCTCAAAAACCCTTCTATCACCGAGATCAAGAAGTACTACAACAAGTATTACATCCCGAACAACATGGCCATTGCCATGAGCGGCGATATTGATTTTGATCAGACTATAAAACTGATTGACAAGTACTGGGGAAGCATGGAAAAGCAGCCGGAACCAGCATTTGACGTTGCCCAGGAAAAGCCTATTCAGAAGCCAATTGTAAAAGAGATCCTGGGTCCGGATGCAGAGAATGTATCCATCGCCTTCCGTACGCCGGACATTAATTCTAAAGATGCCCTGGTGGTAAACATGATCACCAACCTGCTTTACAATGGCCAGGCCGGTCTGGTAGACCTTAACCTGAACCAGCAGCAGAAAGTATTGCAGGCCTATGCCTACGACACGCCTATGAAAGATTATGGCATGTTCCGGATGACGGGTATGCCACGCCAAGGCCAGACACTGGACCAGGTTCGTAATCTGTTATTGCAGCAGCTGGAGCTGATCAAGAAAGGCCAGTTTGACGAGTCGCTGATACAGGCGGTGGTGAACAACGACAAGATAAACACCATGAAGGCGTATGAAGAAAACAGCAACCGTGCTGATGCCTTTGTATCTGCCTTTATTTATGAGATGCCGTGGCAGAAATTTGTGAGTCGCCCGGCTGAGTTTGCCAAAATAACGAAGCAGGATGTAATGGATGTGGCTAATAAATACTTCCAGAACAACTATGTGATTATTTACAAAAAGACCGGCAAAGACCCGAACGCTCAGAAAGTAGAAAAGCCTGCCATTACGCCGGTAGCCGTTAACCGCGATGCACAGTCGGAGTACTATAAGGAGTTTATGGCAAAAGAAGTAGCGCCACTACAGCCTGTGTTCATCGACTATAAGAAAGACATTACAGAGTCTAAGTTAAAGCAGAATATCCCGCTTCTTTACACGAAGAATAAGGATAACGGCTTGTTCCAGCTTTACTATATCCTGGACATGGGTACCAACAACGACCCTAAACTGGGCATGGCTGTGAACTACCTGAAATACCTGGGTACCGATAAATACACTGCTGAAGAACTTCAGAAAGAGTTTTACAAGCTGGGTACTTCGTTTGATGTGTTCTCTTCCGGCGACCAGGTGTATGTAAGCTTAACAGGACTTGATGAGAACTTTGAGAAAGGCCTGAACCTGTTCGAAAGTGTACTTGCCAACGCCAAACCGGACCAGAAAGCTCTGAACGACATGGTTGCCGGCATGCTGAAAGCCCGCGAAGATGCCAAGAAAAACAAAGGCATTATTCTGCAGCAGGCCATGATGAACTATGCCAAATATGGCCCTAAGAATCCGTTCAACACGGTAATGAGCGAGAAAGAGCTGAAGGCTGTAAAACCGCAGGAGCTGGTAAACATCATTAAAAGCATTCCGACCTACGAGCACCGCGTGCTGTACTATGGCCCACGTGAAACAGATAAGCTGACAGTTGCCCTGAACGCAGGCCACAACGTGCCAGCTACGCTTAAGCCGGTGCCTGCCGAGAAGGTTTACAAGGAGATAGATTTTACGCAGCCAACTGTTTACTGGGCGGACTATAACATGGTACAGGCCGAGATGATGTTTGTGAGCAAATCTGTTCCTTATAACAAAGACATTATTCCGGTAGTGCGCCTTTACAACGAGTACATGGGTGGCATTGTGTTCCAGGACCTGCGTGAGTCTAAAGCGCTTGCCTACTCTACTTACTCCAGCTATGGCACTGCTTCTAAAAAGGATCGTGCAAACTACCTGGTGTCTTACATCGGGGCGCAGGCCGATAAATTAGCAGAAGCTATGGCAGGTATGCAGGCACTGTTAACCGATATGCCACTGGCAGATGCCAACTTCCAGAACGCGCAGGCGGCCTTACGCAACAGCATTTCTACGGAGCGTATCACAAAATCTGATATCCTGTTCAATTACGAGCGTGCCAAGAAGTTAGGCCTGACCTACGACATCCGCCAGGATGTGTACCAAAGCGCTAACACCATGACTTTTGACCAGTTAAAGGAGTTCCAGCAGAAGTATGTTAAAGCCCAGCCACAAGCTATATTGGTGATCGGCTCGAAAGACAAGCTGAACTTTAAAGAACTGGAGAAATACGGTAAAGTGAAGCAGCTGACTTTGAAGGAGTTGTTTGGATATTAATAAAGATGTTAGATGTTAGTATTTAGATATTAGACTAAAACAAAAGCGGCAGCCAACTATGGCTGCCGCTTTTGTTTTATCCGGGCTTATGCTTTGGCAAATTATAGAACTATAGAAAAAGAGGTTGTTAATCCGGTTAATATTTTGGTTTGTCTAAAAGTATAACCCGACAGTGCTATAGTTGCTATAGTTGCTATATTAGTAAACCAGCTATACTCAAATACATCGGTAACCTTAAAACCTTGCATATGGAAAACAGGCTAACTTACACAAAAGCGATACTACTTCTTTTATCAGGTATCGTTTCTATTATTTTGATGTTCTTAGTTGGATCAGAAAGCAACGCCTATGGTTTTTTAACGGGCTATGGTTACACAGCTTCTTTTTGTGGAGCAGTAGCTATAGTTTACACGTACCTCAAAAAATCAGGAAGTAAGGAAACGCAGGGCTGAGTAATTATAAATCAAGAATAAGCATTACCGCTTTGCCAGCACCTCAGCAACACTAGTCCACTTAATTTCAGGATAACGGTTATTATCCAGAGGCTCCAGCTTTGGTAAGCCGGTAAACATATCGCGCATGTACTGCATGCCCTGCCAGGCCGGAAAAACATCTTTGCTGTCAGGCGTAAGTGCTTTGGTTACTTTAATGATCGCATTCAGCAAGCCCAGTCCGCCAACCCTTAACAGTCCAAATTCTTCTCCGGTAGCTTTCGTGGCCGCATCTCTTAAACTATAAACATTCAGTACATCCCCAGCAATGCGCAGGTAACGCGGTGTGGTGGGGTCGAGTGCAGCTGCTGCGGTATAGTCTGCTGTATTCTGTATAGTTGTAAAATCCATTAGTTGGTCTGGGTTGCCATAGTACATTACCTTTTTTATCGGGAACAGAACGATAGGCGCCTGCCCGGTAAGCAGATCGGCAAACATGCCGCAAAGTATAGAAGTCGCTGCTATTGGTGCTTTGTCTAAGCGTTCTTTAAATTCTTTCCGGAAGTCCAGGTTGCGGTTATTGCCGTAGGGCAGCTTCGTGAAATCGATGGCGAAGTCGGAGGGGATAAAACGGGGAACACCGGCCGCTACGGCTGCATTCAGCAACAACGTTTGGATGCCAACTATAACATAATGCAGCCCCGACAGCGCCGAAACTACACAACTTGCCCCTTCACAAGCTTTCGTTAACTCAGCAGCATTATGGAAATCAACTTCAACTATAGTTGCTCCCGCTTTTTGTAAGGCATCTACTTTAGCTTTGTCGCTATCGTTCCGAACGAGTACTCTAACTATAGCTCCTTTCTCAAGAAGCGACCTGGAAATGCGTCCGCCTAAATCTCCGGTGACTCCTGCTAAAACTATAGTTGGTGTTTGTGATGTGTTGTTTTCCATAGTTGCTTAGTTACTATGGTTTGTAACAGGGATTTATGGGAAAGGTTGTGGTGGCACTAAAAGGGCATGTCTGCCAGTAGGGTTGCAATTGGCTAAAAAATAACTTTCTAATTTAGACAAGTATTTTTCTGAAGCTGTTTCGGATTTGTAATCCGGAACCCTGTTAATTGCGGATTTGCAATCCGCATGCTTGTTAGAGTAGTTACTGCCTTTGCCATTGCGGATTACAAATCCGCGGCTATCATGCTCTTTCGGATTGCAAATCCGAAAGAGCATGATAATCATAGCAATTATAAATTTTCACTAATTTCGGATAGTAGCCTCTAAAGCTTATATTGATAATAATTTACCACCATGAAGTTATACTTGATTTCGACCTTATTAGCGGCTGTAATTATCATAGCATCCAGTTGTAATACTGATAATAGGAAGGGAATAGATATAAAGTCTGAAATATCAAATGACAACGCTAATCAAGCATTAAAGACCTGTATTAGCGAAATAAAAATTATATACCCAGACCCACAAACAGAAGCACCTGATATAGTTGAATTTTATATTAATAGCACTGACTCAAGTTTAAATCACATATTAAAGACTAAATCTATAGAAAACTTATTATTTATAGAAGGTGATCAATCGGGTGGAGAAGAAAGTAGGTTTGGATCAGGAATTAAAATAACAGAATTAAAGAAGGATTACTTTAAGCTACATTACATAACAAGTCACTTTAGGGGCTATCCTGTTGATACAGTAGAAGAGGAAGGTTCAGATTTTCTGGTACCTATTGCCAACCCGGCAACTATACCTGTTGATACAGTAGAAGAGGAAGGTTCAGATTTTATACAAACTGCACAACTTGTAATAACTGATAAAAATGGTAAACAATGGAATATCAAATCCTGCTCTCAATTGCCTTAATCAAAAAAGGCCACCCGATCTCTCAGGCAGCCTTTTCTATTTATACTTTATACTTCAGATTAGAAGTTAGCTAAAGCAGCGTTCAGTGTTTCGCTAGGGCGCATGGCTTTGCTGGTCTTCTCTTCGTTCGGGTGGTAGTAACCGCCGATGTCAACTGGCTTACCTTGTGCTGCGATCTGCTCGTCTACGATCTTCTGCTCGTTGTCGGTTAGTTCCTGAGCCAGCTTCGTGAAGCGGTCTTTCAGCTCCTGGTTCTTGGTTTGCTCGGCAAGTGCCTGTGCCCAGTACATAGCCAGGTAGAAGTGGCTGCCACGGTTATCGATGCCACCTACTTTACGGGCCGGCGACTTGTCTTTCTCCAGGAACTCAGCGTTTGCTTTGTTCAGGGCTTCTGCCAATACTTCAGCCTTCTCGTTTTTGGTTTTGTAAGCAAGGTCTTCTAAAGAAACTGCCAGTGCCAGGAACTCACCAAGCGAATCCCAACGAAGGTAGTTTTCTTCAATAAACTGCTCCACGTGCTTCGGTGCAGATCCACCAGCACCTGTTTCGAACAATCCACCGCCATCCAGCAACGGAACAATAGAAAGCATTTTAGCACTTGTTCCTAATTCAATGATCGGGAACAGGTCTGTCAGGTAGTCGCGCAGTACGTTACCGGTTACTGAGATAGTGTCTTTACCCGCTTTGGCACGCTCGCAGGTATAACGCATCGCTTCTACCGGCGACATGATCTTGATCTCAAGGCCGTTTGTATCGTGGTCCTGCAGGTATTTTTCTACTTTCTTGATCAGGTTTGTATCGTGCGCACGCTGTGGATCTAACCAGAAAATAGCAGGTGTGTTCGTGATTCTTGCTCTTGTAACGGCCAGTTTCACCCAGTCCTGAATCGGAAGGTCTTTTGTTTGGCAGGCTCTGAAAATGTCGCCTTCTTCTACTTTCTGCTCCATCAGCGTATTGCCGTTCGCATCAACTACACACACCGTACCAGCAGCTTCCATCTGGAAAGTTTTGTCATGCGAACCGTACTCTTCTGCCTTCTGCGCCATTAAACCAATGTTCGGCACGGTACCCATTGTAGTCGGGTCGAAAGCGCCATTCTCTTTGCAGAACTGGATCACTTCCTGGTAGATCTGGGCATACGAACGGTCCGGGATGATCGCTTTGGTGTCGTGCAGTTTGCCATCCGGTCCCCACATCTGTCCAGACGAACGAATAGCCGCCGGCATAGAGGCATCGATGATCACGTCGCTTGGTACGTGCAGGTTGGTAATGCCTTTATCAGAGTTTACCATTGCCAGTTCTGGGCGATTGGCCATCTCAGCTTTAAGGTCTGCTTCAATCTCGGCACGCTTCTCAGCAGTCAGGTTCTGTATCTTAGCGTAAACATCACCTAAACCATTGTTGGCATCCACACCAATTTCTTTAAACGTAGCGGCGTGCTTGGCAAAAGTATCTTTAAAGAAAACAGTCACCGCGTGGCCGAACATAATAGGGTCAGACACCTTCATCATGGTAGCCTTCAGGTGCAGCGACAGCAGGATGTTATTGTTCTTCGCATCTTCTATCTCTTTCTCCAGGAACGAGCGCAGTGCGTTTTTGCTCATCACTGATGAATCCATCACTTCGCCGGCTTTCAGGGCAATTTTGTCTTTCAGCACTTTGGTCTCGCCGTTGGCGCCAACAAACTCAATGCGTACATCGGTTGCGCTATCAACTATAACAGACTGCTCGGTACCATAAAAATCGCCGCCGCTCATGTGGGCCACGTGTGTTTTAGAGTCTTCAGTCCATTTACCCATTGAATGTGGGTGCTTTTTAGCGTATTGTTTCACCGCATCTGCTACACGACGATCCGAGTTACCCTCGCGCAATACAGGGTTTACCGCGCTACCCAGGATTTTAGCATAACGTGCTTTGGCATCTTTCTCAGCATCGTTCTTCGGGTCGGCAGGATAATCCGGGATGTTGTAACCTTGTGACTGAAGTTCTTTGATGGCTTCTGTCAGCTGAGGGATTGATGCACTGATATTTGGCAATTTGATGATGTTCGCCTCTGGTGTTTTGGCAAGGTCGCCCAGGTACGCCAGGTCGTCGTTCTGCTTCTGCTCTGCTGTCAGGTTCTCCGGGAAGGCAGCAATGATACGGCCAGCCAGGGAAATATCTCTTGTTTCTACTTCAATATCAGCTGCTTTGGTAAAAGCCTGCACGATAGGTAAGAACGAGCGCGTAGCCAACGCCGGCGCTTCATCGGTAATGGTATAGATAATTTTTGATGCTTTTGTACTCATTTTTCTCTTAGGTTAAAACTATACTTGCTCCTTCCGGAACAGGTATAACTACGTAGTGTTTAAATCAGCTTAAGCCAACGTTGCCATCGGGCAAGGTCGGGATAGCAAATATAAGAGTCTTTTTAATACAGGGTACGGAAATACCCACCTTTACTAACTATAGCCGGATTATTTACGAGGCCGGTCCGACAAAGCGGCGGCAGGTAAAGCAAACTATAGTTCAGAACAGCAGGCACCCGGCAACCACCATGTTTTAAATAAGTTACATCCGAAATTTCTGCTCCTGGCAACCGGCAATTAGCACAGTCACCCTGCAAAAATTTAAAACCAAACTATGGGTATTACGTCTTTAGTGAGGTGCTTTCCGTTTTTAAGCGCCCCTTATACCTATGCACCTACATGTAGTGAAGATATTTTACAGACTCATTCTGTTTTTGCTGCTTTTTACCTTACCGCAACTCCTGGCTGCACAGCCGGCCCGTATCATGTGCCTGGGCAACTCTATAACACAGGGCGATGAGAACTATGCAAGCTACCGTTTTCCGCTCTGGAAAAAGCTGGTAGATGCCGGCGCGGAGTTTGAATTTGTGGGATCGCACAACAAGAACAAGTGGGGCGCAGACTCGCCGCAGCAAAATGCCACCTACAAAGGCAAAACCTTTACCAACGTAAACGAAGCGCACTGGGGCTGGCGCACCGACCAGATCCTGCAGGGAAATGAGGACGACCAGGCAGCCGGCAAATTAGCCGACTGGCTGCAACTATACACCCCGGACTATGCCCTGCTGCACCTCGGCACCAACGATGTTTTCCAGGGACAGCCAAACACCCAGACAATAGAGGAGATAAAAGAAGTGATCAGGCAGCTACGGGGCAAAAACCCGGTAGTACGCATTTTACTGGCCAAACTCATCCCCACTACCCGCGACAAAACAGCCAGCGATGAAATTGTAGCGCTAAACAATCTGATAGGTACACTGGCGCAAAACCTGAATACTGCTGCCTCCCCGGTTATAGTGGTAGACCAGTATTCCGGTTTCGATACAGCCACAATGCTGCGCGATGCGGCACATCCCAACGACCTGGGCGATCAGAAAATGGCAGAAACCTGGTACAATGCTATCGCGCCGCTTATTGCGCCGCTGCCGGTAACGCTGGTAAGCTTCAGCGCCACGGTTACTCCAGAAAATAAAGTACAACTGAACTGGGCCACGGCTTCGGAGCAGAACAATGCTTACTTCGAGATACAGCGTACCCTGGATACGACAGGCCAGTTCACTACAATTGGTAAGGTAGCCGGGGCCGGCACTACCCAGCTGCCGGTAAACTATAGTTATGTAGACGAAACAGCTCCGATGGGCGAACTATACTACAGGCTGAAACAGGTTGACTATAACGGAAAGATAACCTACTCTGCCACCGTGCATGCCTCCGCCATACCAGACGACCGTATGCTACAGGTGTACCCGACGGTAGTAGCCCAGGAGCCCGTAACGATAGATATACTGCTGCGCCAGGCCAATGCACCGGTCACCATCTCGGTCTATACTATAACCGGCAAGCACGTGAAAGACCTGACTGGCGCAACCGATGCAGCAGGGCATTTCAACTATAAACTGAACACGGCAGACCTGGATGGCAGCGGCCTGTATTTGGTGCGGGCAGTGGTAGGAACTACAGAGCTGCAGAAGAAATTTATAGTGAAATAGTGCTCACAAACTATAGTTACCCTGTTCCTTCAGAAGTGTTATTACTTCCTGGTCGGTGGTTTGGGTAAACTCTTTATAAAACTGCCCTACTGCCTGGAAGTCGGGTGGCGTCAGCAGGCAAATCACTTCGTCTACCTGCTCTTTCAGTTTTACTATTGCTGATGGTGGCGCGACTGGTACGGCTACGATAACTTTTGCAGGCTGCTTTACTTTTACCAGGGCTATAGTTGCCTGTAAGGTTTTTCCGGTTGCTATCCCGTCATCTACTATAATCACCACTTTATGCTGCAGCGGCACCGTCTCGCGGTTGCCCATAAACAGCCGGTATTTTTCGCGAAGGCTTTCCCGTACGCGTTCTGCTTCGGCGGTTACATAAGATTCGGGTACGGCTATAGTTGGGTCTGTGATGATACTGTTCAGGCTAACGGCACCGATGGCATATTCAGGGTTTGCGGGATGGCCGATCTTTTTAACCAGTGCCAGGTCTAAAGGCATGTGCAGGTACCGGGCAATGGGCGCAGCAACCGGCACCCCTCCGCGAGGAATGGCCAGTACTACGCCATCCTGGCCTTTATAGTTTGCCAGTTGCGCAGCCAGTAGTTCCGCTGCTTCCTCCCGGTTCCGGATCATATTCACCTGGAATTATGAATTCATTACTTCAAAAACTTTACTCCTGCATATTCACACATTCAATTATTCAGAATTCAGTTATTCAAAATTACTCATGGTTGATTTTGCCGCAACGGGTGCTGTTTGCCCGGCTCAAGGTATTTTCTGAACCAGTCTGTGGCTAACTGTGCGGCCATCTCCAGGGCGCCGGGCTCTTCGAACAGATGGGTGGCATCAGACACTATCTCCAGGTCTTTTATGCCTTGCAGCATATCCTGCGCCTGCATATTTAGCGCAAGTACTTCTTCATCTTTGCCGCCAACTATAAGCAGTACGGGTGCCTGCACATCAGCTAAGACCGGCGCAGCCAGATCTGGTCTGCCCCCGCGGCTTACTACAGCTTTTATAATATCTCCTAAGGCAGCCGCAGCCCCCAAAGCCGCAGCAGCACCTGTGCTGGCTCCAAAATACCCGATGTTCAGGTTGTTAATCCGTTCATCTTTTTCTATCCAATAGGTTGTCTGAATCAGGCGTTGCGTCAGTTTGGTTATGTCGAAACGGTTGCTCTGGCTTCTGTCCTCTTCCTCGGTAAGCAGGTCGAAAAGCAGGGTGGCAAACCGGGAACGCTGCAGGTGCTCTGCCACAAAACGGTTACGGGAGCTCAGGCGGCTACTGCCACTGCCATGGGCAAATACCACAAGGCCTTTGGCGTTCTCCACCACGGCCAGGTCTCCAGGCAAAGTCGCATCGTCCAGCTGGATTAAAACTGTGTCGTTAAAGCTATAGTTTGTTTCCATAGATATCAGGTAATGTGCGTGTTAAGTAGTACGCCGGTGCAGGTATAGGGTTGGTGGTATCTGATCCTGCAGCGCTGCTTACCCGTATGCAGGTAAAACAGCCACACCATGCCACGAACCATACACTATCTTTTCATCGCATTTATAGTTTATAGTTGCCAGCCCCGGGAGCAAACTATAGAGACCAGCACTGCCCGGCAACAAACAGACTCGCTGGAAGCAATACAGGAAGAGCCGGTACGCCAGCCGGAAACTATAGCCACCGACACGCCAAACTTTACAACTGCTTTTAACCGTTTCTTTTCGGCACTCCAGACCTCTGACACGGTAACTATAAACACCTTTATACACCCGGAAAAAGGGCTCTGGGTAATTGAGCAACCCGGAGCAGTACCCAAAATGACACATGTAACCGATATCCGCAATTTTAAACGGAAATACCAAGACAGATCTTTTTTAACTATAAAGGATGAAGTAAAAGACTGTGACCTGAAAGAGGAAGCCTGGCCTACCTTCAGCTGCGCCGATGTAGATTACGAAAAGAAAACCAGCGGCTATAGTAAGGACGGTTGCTTTGTGGCCGGCCCCGGCAAGTTTCAGAAAAGCGGCTACTGGAATTACGCCAGCCTACCAGAAAGTGAGATACAGACGATAAAAGCTACGTTGCCTTTTGTTCAAAAATCAGTGCTGCACACAGCCACTTCCTTCGAGTTTCATTTCGGGTTTATAGATGGCCACTGGCGCCTGCTTTTCACCAAACTAATTTACCCCTGCAGCGCGTGAGGGAAGTTGGGAAGTTGAGAAGTTAGAAAGTTTAGAAGTTTGAGGAGTTTAGGAGTTCGAGAGTTCAAAAGTCTGGAAAATTCAGTTTGGCAGCTTTTTGTCTTGATCCTCGTAAGAGAAGCAACCAATAACGTTGTTCACTCATTAACCTAACTCAACTTTCTAACTTCTCAACTTCCAAACTTTCTAACTTAACCCATGTCCTACTACCGACGCTTCGATTATCCCGCTCCTGACCCGGCTATACTTGCGCGGCTAACCGAGCAGCAGCGTGAAATGCAGGCGCGTGTTATACTTCAGAAACCGGACTTTGACCTGAAACTGATTGCCGGCTGCGACTCTTCTTTTATAGGGGAAGACAGAATACTCTCGGCTTTTGTGCTTTTAACCTATCCTGGACTAGAGCTGATAGAGAAGGTATACCATGTAGGAGCTGTTGAGTTGCCTTACATTCCCGGTTTCCTGGCCTTCCGGGAGGCGCCCAACCTGCTGAAAGCGTATGAAAAACTACAGCAGAAACCTGACCTGATCATGGTAGATGGGCACGGTATTTCGCACCCGCGCCGCCTGGGCATCGCCACGCACGTAGGCATCCATCTTAACAAACCAACTATGGGTGTGGCTAAAAAAGTGCTCGTAGGCAAATACAAAGAACCGGATACTATAAAAGGTTCGGTCTCGCCCCTGATCTATAAAGATGAGATCATTGCCAATGTGCTACGGACAAAAGATAACGTGAAACCGGTATTTGTATCGGCGGGCCACCTGATGGACCTTGCAACAGCCACCACTATAGCCATGGCCTGCGCCATAAAACACAAACTACCCGAACCTACCCGCCTGGCAGACCATTATGCTGCCGTTTTCAAAAGCGATGCTGTATAACACAGTTCTCTCATTCTCTTTATAAACTATAGTTGTCTCCTAACTATAGTTAGCCTATCGCTTAATTTCATCAGGCAGAACCGCCCCCCTCCGCCCGGCCACACAGATATAATCCTTCTTCCTCAACTATAGTTTTTCCTTTCTCTTTCCGCCTGTGTGCTGTCTTTCTGCTCATGGGCTGGCCGCGCCGGTACAACTATAATATCGCTATAAACCAATTTTGATAGGTAATACTGCCTTTCGTCATCTTTTATGCTAACGAGAGTCATCTCTTTAACTGCGCAACGTCATACTCTACCGAGGCGGCCTGCTATAGCTTTGCATTATAGAAATCAATCAAACAGTAATAACCTTTAATGCTTTGTATCATGAGAACTTTTAACACCATAAAACTGCTGAGCATGTTTGGCCTCCTATTGGGGCTAAGTTTTGGCAACACGCTTCTGGCCCAGGACCAGTACAAACTGGCCGGCAAGCCTGAACTAAAAGTAAAGGGCACCTCTACCCTGCACGACTGGGAAATGACTTCTGCGCAAGCTCAGGGTAAAGCCGAAATGATACTGGAAGGCAACACGCTTAAAAACGTAAAGTCAGCTTCTGTAACTCTGAAGACCCAGTCTATTAAAAGCGGCACCGACAAAATGGATGCCCTTGCCTACGAGTCGCTGAAAGCTAACAAATACACCGACATCGTGTTTACCATGACCTCTTTCCGCGCGCTGGATAATAACCGCGCCTTAGTAGTTGGCAACTTAACTATAGCCGGCGCTACAAAGCCTGTAACCTTTAACGTGGAAACAAGCACCAAAGCCGGAGTGGTACAGATGGCAGGCGAAGCAAACATCAAATTCACAGATTTCGGAATTAAACCACCAACAGCCCTTTTAGGCACTGTAAAAACCGGCAACGAGCTTAAACTGAGCTTCAAGGCAGGCTTCCAGCAAACATCATCTTACTCAAAAAATTAAAAGAACTTAAATACCAACCATCATGAAAAAGATTACACTTTCACTGGGCCTGTTGCTTGGGATAAGCATTAGCAGCTTTGCGCAGATCACCTTATCTGACCTGCCTTACGCCCGACCTTATGATAAAAGAGGTCTGAACATATTCGAGACATCTAAAAAGGACACCATTCCTTTCGAGGGCATAAAAGTGAGACTGGGCGGCGGCTTTGCACAGCAGTTCCAGGGCTTGCAGCACAAAAACTCGGCAACAGCCATCATGCAGCAGCAAAACGGCTCTGAGGTAAACCTTAACCAGCTGATGCCGATCGAGAACGGCTTTAACCTGGCCTCTGCCAACCTTAACCTGGATGTAGCGCTTGCCGATGGTATCCGACTGAACCTGGTTACTTACCTGTCATCCAGACACCACTCTGAGGCTTGGGTAAAAGGTGGTTACATACAGGTTGATAAAGCTGAGTTCCTGAACAGCCCGCTGGTAGATAAACTGATGGAAAACCTGACTGTAAAAGTAGGCCACATGGAAATAAACTATGGCGATGCCCACTTCCGCAGAACAGATAACGCCCACGCCCTGCAGAACCCGTTTGTTGGTAACTACATCATGGATGCCTTCACAACCGAGATCGGTGCAGAATTGATCTACCAGTACAAAGGCTTCCTGGCAGTAGGCTCCGTAACAGGTGGCGAGATACAAGGTGGTATCCAAAGCCCTGGCCAGCGCAAACCTTCTTACATAGGTAAATTAGGCTACGACAGCCAGGTAAACGATGACCTGAGACTAAGATTAACAGGCTCTGTGTATACAACTTCAGGATCTGTTAGAAACACACTCTACGGTGGCGACCGTGCCGGCTCACGTTACTTCCTGGTAATGGACCCTGCTAAGGTGGCAAGCGGTACTGCAGTAACACCTGCTACACACTTCACCTCAGGTAACATTAACCCGGGCCTTACCAACAGCATCACAGCCATGGTTATCAACCCATTCGTGAAATTCCGCGGCCTGGAGCTCTTCGGTAACTTTGAGCAGGCAAAAGGTAAAGGCAGATTAGGTGCGAACGACGAACCAACAGACCGCACCTGGAAGCAACTGGGCACAGACGTAGTATACCGCTTCGGTAACAACGAGAACCTGTACGTAGCCGGACGCTACAACGTGGTAGAAGGACGCCTTGCACCACTGGCAGCTTCTCCGAATGTACCAAACAACGATGTAACCCTGAGCAGAGTGCAGGTAGGCGGTGGCTGGTTTGTAACCAAGAATATAGTTACCAAAGCTGAGTATGTAAAACAACAGTACAAAGGGTTCGCTCCTTCTGATATCCGCCACGGCGGTGAGTTTGATGGCTTCATGATCGAAGGTGCCATATCTTTCTAACACTTAAAACCATGTTACCTGTTCGTATCTTTCTGGTTGCTGTATCCATGCTGAGTACAATGGTACTGCCTGAGAAAAAAGAGTTTGTTGTGATCACGGGAAATAAGATAACCGTAGCAGCAGGCACGACACTGGGTACTATAAACTGTGCGTACACCAGCAGCAGCTCCCAGAAAGATACACTTTTACTTAACAGGCAGATTCCGCGGGTAGACAGGCTGAAACTGGCCATACCTGTTAAAGAATTCGACTGTGGCAACGTGCTCCTGAACAAGGACTTTGCAAAAGCGCTGAACGTAAGCCAGCACCCCTACACCAGAATAGAAGTGGTTTACCTGAAGCGTGAGGCCAAAGGATACAAAGGCGATCTGAACCTGATGGTGGGAGGCAAAACAATACCGCTGCAGAATGTGAACTTTACCTCATGCACCATAAAAGGGGTACATAAGCTGAGAAGTAACATCTGCCTGAATTTCTCTGAGATAGGCTTAGCCACACCAAAGAAAATGGGCGGTTTGTTTAAAGTAGAAGATGAGCTACGGGTAACCGTAGAGCTTGAAGTAGAAGATTAAAGCAGGTTATATTAGTTTGTAAAGCAGAAGGCAGCCAGGAGGTTGCCTTTTGTTATTATGCAACTATAGCAAATGCACTCGGGTCGCACATGGCTGACCAAAATCAAATGACTGTAGCCAGGAAAGTGTAAAGAGAATAAAACAAAAGCCTGAGTTAATGCGATCTGGCATAATCCGCCATCCCCTGAAAATCAACTATAACAGCAGGTTCATCTCCCACAACCCAGGCATCGTGTCCCGGGGGTAGTGTCGATACATCGCCAGGTTTACAGTCAAACTCAGTACCATCGTCCATTCGGACCCGCAGCACGCCAGCTATATGATACTGAAAGTGCGCCGCCTCGCAGCTGTCTGTTTTCGCGATAGGTTTTACGGATTCGGACCATCTCCAACCGGGCTCTAAGGTAGCTTTGCCAACTATAGCACCACCCACTTTAATTAGTTCCAGTTTCCCTTTCGGAAAGTTTCTGACTTCGTCCGGAGAACCAAAGTTCTTTACTTCAGCTTTCGCATCTAAGGTGCTTTTTTCCATAGTTTTAAAATGATCAGTTAAACATCACCTTCATTTCTATTTTTACTATCGGGGTAGCGCTTTGTTCTATAGTTCACTCAGTATAAACTGTGCTTCAGTAAATAGTTCGTCCCCAAAAACTTACTTCTAAACTATAGACTATAATGCACCTCAGTTAACCGGTCAATTTGTCTGGATAGTGTAAAACCTTATAAAATTTATCTGCCATAATTTCAGTAAAATCCTACCATAATACCATTGGTGTATCCTTTGCTGTGTAGCTCGTAGAACTATAACTATAGGAAAACAGGCAATACGATATGAACTTTAATAACTATACCATCAAAGCCCAGGAAGCTATACAGAAGGCAACCGAGATAGCAGGCGGCAACCAGCAGCAGGCTATCGAAACCGGGCATATTTTAAAAGCAATACTGGAGACAGACGAGAACGTGACCAACTTCCTGCTCCAGAAACTGAACATCAACGGCAACATCCTGCACACCAAGCTCGACGAGATTGTGGCCGGTTACCCGAAAGTGAGCGGCGGCAGCCCGTATCTGGCCAATGATGCCAATGCAGCGCTGCAGAAAGCAACTTCTTACCTGAAGGAATTTGGCGACGAGTATGTAGCCATCGAGCATATGCTGCTGGGCATTCTGGCTGGCCGCGACCGCGTGGCAGGTTTGATGAAGGATGTTGGATTTAATGAGAAAGACCTTAAAAAAGCCATTAAAGAATTGCGCGGTGGTGCCAAAGTTACGGACCAGAACGCCGAAGCAAAATATAATTCCCTGAAGCGCTATGCCCGCGACCTGAACGAAATGGCCCGCTCGGGTAAGATAGATCCAGTAATTGGCCGCGACGAAGAGATACGCCGTGTGCTGCAGATATTGAGTCGCCGTACTAAGAACAACCCGGTTCTGCTGGGTGAGCCTGGTGTAGGTAAAACAGCTATAGTTGAAGGCCTTGCCCAGCGTATTGTGAGTGGAGACGTGCCGGAAAACCTGAAGAACAAGACCCTGATGAGCCTGGACATGGGCTTGCTCGTGGCAGGTGCCAAGTATAAGGGCGAGTTCGAAGAGCGACTGAAAGCGGTTATCAAGGAAGTAGTGGATGCGGAAGGCGACATTGTCCTGTTCATCGACGAGATCCATACCCTTATTGGCGCCGGTGCCGGTGGCGAGAGCGCGATGGATGCTGCTAACTTACTAAAACCAGCGTTGGCGCGTGGTGAGCTACATGCCATTGGTGCTACTACCCTGAAAGAATATCAGAAGTATATCGAAAAAGATAAAGCACTGGAGCGACGCTTCCAGGCGGTGATGGTGGATGAACCAAGCGTGCAGGATGCCATTTCTATCCTCCGTGGTATCAAGGAAAAATACGAGGTACACCACGGGGTGCGCATTAAAGACGATGCCATTATTGCTGCAGTGGAGCTATCGAGCCGCTACATTTCCGACCGCTTTTTACCAGACAAGGCCATTGACCTGATGGACGAAGCGGCTGCCAAACTACGAATCGAGATAGACTCGCTGCCGGTAGAACTGGACGAAATTCAGCGCCGCATTATGCAGCTGGAGATTGAGCGCGAAGCCATCCGTCGGGAGAACGACAAGGACAAGGAAACTATACTTTCTAAAGAGATTGCAGAGCTATCAACCAAGCGCGATGACCTGAAAGCCAAGTGGCAGAACGAAAAACAGATCATTGAGGGCATCCAGAAAGAGAAAGAGAACATAGAGAACTATAAGCTGGAAGCCGAGCAGGCCGAGCGCAGTGGTGACTATGGCCGCGTCGCAGAGTTGCGTTACGGTAAGATACAGGAAGCAGAAGCGAAACTGAAAGAACTGCAGGAGCAGGTACGCCAGATGCAGGGCGAAAACCCGATGCTGAAGGAGGAAGTTACTTCTGAAGATATTGCTGAAGTAGTTGCCAAGTGGACCGGCGTACCGGTAAGCAAAATGCTGCAATCGGACCGCGAGAAGCTGTTGCATCTGGAAGAAGAACTGGGCAAGCGCGTAGCTGGTCAGGAAGAAGCCATCGAGGCCATCTCTGATGCCGTGCGCCGCAGCCGCGCTGGTATGCAGGACCCGAAACGCCCGATCGGCTCGTTCATCTTTTTAGGTACAACGGGTGTGGGTAAAACCGAACTTGCCAAAGCGCTGGCCGATTACCTGTTCAACGACGAAAATGCGATGGTGCGTATTGATATGAGTGAGTACCAGGAGCGCCACGCCGTGAGCCGTATGATCGGTGCGCCTCCGGGCTATGTTGGGTATGACGAAGGCGGACAGCTGACAGAAGCCGTGCGCCGCAAGCCATACTCTGTAGTGCTGCTGGATGAGATCGAGAAAGCGCACCCGGATGTGTTCAACATCCTGTTGCAGGTGCTGGATGATGGCCGACTGACTGACAGCAAAGGCCGTGTGGTGAACTTCAAGAACACGATCATCATCATGACGTCTAACATTGGTTCGCACATTATCCAGAGCAATTTTGAGTTGATGGATGAATTTAACCACGACGAAGTGATTGAGCGCACAAAGGATGAAGTTTTCGAGCTGCTGAAGAAATCGGTACGACCTGAGTTCCTGAACCGAATTGATGAGCTGGTAATGTTCCGTCCGCTGAGCCGTGGCGATATCCGCAAGATCGTACAGATACAGTTTGGTCACATTCAGGATCGTCTGGACGAAGCTGGTATCCGCCTGATTGCGACAGACGAAGTGCTGGATTACCTGGGCGAGCAAGGCTACGATCCGCAGTTTGGTGCCCGACCACTGAAGCGTGTGCTGCAACGCCAGGTATTGAACGAACTATCGAAAGAGATACTGGCCGGAACTATAAGCAAGGATTCTGTAGTGGAAGCCGTGCTGGAAAATGGCCGCATCCGCTTTAACAATGTGGATGTAGAAATCCCGACTGGAGAGTAAGTTTTAAGTTTTAAAGTTTAGTTTAGCAAAAAGCCTCACCCTTTGGTGGGGCTTTTGTATTTTACTACCGCGAGCTTTCAGCTCGTGGTAATGTATTGGGCCAGCTTTCAGCTGGGGTAAACCACACTTTATATTTTTCGCAAGCTGAAAGCTTGCCTCATGTACAACCACGAGCTGAAAGCTCGCGGTAGGAGTTGTAACTATACTTTCTGCTGTTCAGTTAAGAAACCTATGAGTCGCAACTACAAAATCCGGGATCAATCGAAGCTATACTTTGTATCGTTTGCTGTAGTGAATTGGATAGATGTGTTTGTGCGTCGGGAATATAAAGACGTGGTGGTGGAAAGCTTACAGTATTGCATCAGGCACAAAGGGCTGGAGGTTTACGCCTGGTGCATTATGCCGAGCCATGTACATCTCATTATAGGCAGCAATAAAGAGCCAATAGAAGCTATACTTCGGGACATGAAACGGCATACGGCCAAAGCCATACTCCAAATGATAGAAGAGCATAACCAGGAAAGTCGTAAAGAATGGATGCTGTGGATGTTTCAGAGAGCTGGCAGTAAGAATCCAAGTATTGAGAAATTTCAGTTCTGGCAACATCATAACCACCCTATCGAGCTATCCAGCAACCAGATGATGGAGCAGCGCCTTGACTACCTGCACCAAAACCCTGTTGAAGCCGGTTTTGTGGAAGAGCCGTGGGAATACCTTTATAGTAGCGCCAGAGATTATACAGGGAACAAAGGCTTGGTTGATATAATATTAATTGAGTAATCCCTGCCACAAGCTTTCAGCTGACGTGAATACAAAATGTAGTCCGTAAAGCTGTATGTAGAAATCAACTATAGCACACCATATTATCCCCTGCTGAACTACTGCACCCCCCTTCCGTATAATTAGCTGAATTTTAACATATTAATAAAAAGCTATGAAAAAACTATTCTTCTTATTCGCTGCCGGCGCCTTAGTTGCAGGATCAGCCTGCACCAGTTCCGACACGACAACGGATACGACCACTGATATGGCTACCACCACAGATACCACCACTACAGATCAGGAACTGGGTGTGGTAGGAACCGGAACAGCTGTAACAGGCAGAACTGATACTGATGTAGACGTAAGTTCTGTAACCAACCTAGATGATGCCACTTTTATGTCGACAGCGGCAAGCAGCAATGCCTTTGAGGTACAGGCCGGCAACATAGCCCAGCAGCGCGCTACCGACCAGAAAGTAAAGGATTATGCCAAAATGATGGTGGAGCACCATACTCAGGCTTCACAGGAAATGAACACCGTAGCGTCGCAAATGAGCCTGACCCTAACACAGGCGCTGCACCCGATGCACCAGGAAATGCTGGATGAACTGAACAACTATACCGGCAACGACTTTGACGAAAAGTATATGGACATTATGGAAAGAGCCCATAAAATGGACATTGCGATGTTCGAAGCCAAGAGCCAGAATGCCCAGAACCCATCGGTGAAAGCCTTTGCCACCAAAACAGTTCCTACCCTGCGTAACCATCAGCAAATGGCCGATGACATTGAAGATACAGTAGACTAACCATACAGCTCAACTATAGCAAAAGCGGCGACAGGAAAACCTATCGCCGCTTTTTGTATTAACGGGCAAACCGATAACGGAAATGCCGGATCAGTTTTTTTAGCTTCACCCGTGAAATATCGTAGAACATGGCCACTATAAGCAGGCCCGCCGGAATAAGGAAGGTATAGTGCCGCAATACCGGATAAATGTAGCCACCTGCCACAGCACCCGCCAGAAAAAAAAGGATAATGACTACCCGCAACAAAATACGCTGCCGCAACCAGGGCTTCTGCTGCGCTACAGGCAACGTAATGGCAGCCAGCTCTATACCCAGATCCGTAAAAATACCTGTTAAGTGTGTGGTACGCACCACCGATCCTGATATCATGGACACCATGGCGTTCTGCAGGCCCATGGCAAAAAGCAAACTCCCCGCAAAAAACTCTTTCCTGATCAGGCTGCCATCGTAACTATAGCCGTACACGCCGTTTACCAGCAGAATGCCGAACTCCAGCAATATGGGTATAGTATAGGCAAATACCTGGTCGCGGCCCATTCTGCCAATAATAAAGCTCGAGGTAAAAGCGCCCAGCAGGAACAGGAACATCCACAACCCAATGATACGCGCCAGGCGCAGATCGCCCTGCGACAGGCTTTCGGCAAAATAGGCAACGTGGCCGGTCACGTTAGTAGTGAGCACTGCAAAGGCAAGCAGACCGGCAATGTTCACAAACCCGGCAATCAGGCAAAGGATTGCAGCCAGCCTGATATTGTGCCTGAAATTTCTATGGTTTCCGAGGTGGCGTAACATGTACAAAAGGTAACAATTTTCAGGAGACCATACCTTTTATTTAAGATAATTCTGCATCGTAAATTACACCAATAGCCTATAGTTGCAATTAAAGGTTTAAACACTTAATTTACCGCCCGGCTAATCTTTCAACTATACTTTTGTAACCTTGTCGTCTGTATTTTACACCTACGTAGAGCTGGGCTTTCATCATATTTTTAACCTGCAGGCCTACGACCACATGCTGTTCCTTTTTGCCCTGTGCGCGATTTACACCTTAGGCGACTGGCGTAAAGTAATAGCACTTGTCACCAGCTTTACCATCGGGCACTCTATTACGCTGGCGCTCTCTACGTTCAACATCATCCAGTTCGACACCGCCCTCATCGAGTTCCTGATACCGGTTACGATCTTTTTTACCTGCGTTACCAACTTCTTTAAGCTGAAAGGGGCCGCCGGCAAGCAACATACCATCTTCTCGTTGCACAACCTGATGGCGGTGTTCTTTGGACTGGTGCATGGCATGGGCTTCTCTAATTACCTGAAATCCCTGCTTGGCCGAAACTCCGATACCTGGCTGCAGTTGCTGGCCTTTAACATCGGTATTGAGCTGGGCCAGCTGCTGATCGTTTTTCTCTTACTGCTAGCGGCTTTCCTGATACTGAACCTGTTCAATGCCAAGCGCCGCGACTGGATCATGGTACTTTCGAGTGCAGCAGCGGGCATCGCCTTGATTTTGATGATGGAAACCAATATCTTTTGATTTACAAACACAACTACACCTTACTAAACTATAACCTTAACTCACCTACACTTAAATGAAAAACCTACTCACAGGTTTAGTTTTCTTCGGCCTGGCAGCGGCTCCGTTTGCAACCATGGCCCAAAGCAATACTGATCAGTCCAAATTCAAGCAATTGCAGCAGGAGCTTCCTACACCAAACACCTACCGCTCGGCATCGGGTGCGCCGGGCCACCAGTACTGGCAGCAGCGCGCCGATTACAACATTAAAGTAGAGCTGAACGATGAGAAGCAGTCCATTACCGGTTCTGAAACAATAACCTACACCAACAACTCGCCGGATGTACTGACCTACCTGTGGCTGCAGCTGGACCAGAACATTTATGAGCCAAACTCCATGGCCAATTCCACCCGCACCGGCGAGCTGAACCAGCAGATGCCCCTGCGTGCCGTGGAATACATGACGCGCGAAGATTTTGACGGTGGGTTTAAGATAAAGTCGGTGAAAGACAAAAATGGTAAACCGCTGAAGTTCACCATCAACAACACCATGATGCGTGTAGACCTGCCGGCTAACCTGAATCCGAAGCAAAGCTTTACCTTCAGCATCGACTGGAACCACAACATCAACAACCAGCTGACGCTGGGCGGCCGCTCCGGCTACGAGTTCTTCCCGGGAGATGGCAACTACCTGTACGAAATGGCACAGTGGTTTCCGCGCATGGCTGTATACGACGACGTAAATGGCTGGCAGCACAAGCAGTTCCTGGGCAGCGGTGAGTTTGCCCTGCCTTTCGGCGACTACAAAGTAAGCATAACCGTACCTGCCGACCATATAGTTGGTGCAACCGGCGAGCTGCAGAACGCCAGCCAGGTGCTGACCTCAACACAGCAAAAGCGCTGGGCACAGGCTGCCAAATCAGATAAGCCGATTGTTATTGTTACACAGGAAGAAGCCACCAAAGCCGAGAAGAACAAAGCAAAAGGCACTAAAACCTGGGTTTACGCTGCTAAAAACGTACGCGATTTTGCGTGGGCCAGCTCCCGTAAGTTTATCTGGGATGCCATGAACGTAAACGTAGCCGGCAAAAATGTACTGGCTATGTCGTACTATCCGAAAGAAGGTAACCCGCTGTGGGGCCAGTACTCTACCGAAGCCGTAGCGCATACCCTGGAAGTTTACTCCAAACATACTATAGATTATCCTTACCCGGTTGCCATTTCAGTACACGGTCCGGTAGGCGGCATGGAGTACCCTATGATCTCATTCAACGGCTATCGCCCTGAACCGGATGGCACATATTCAGACCGCACCAAGTATGGCCTTATCTCTGTAATTATTCACGAAGTGGGCCACAACTTCTTCCCGATGATCATTAACTCGGATGAGCGCCAGTGGACCTGGATGGATGAAGGCCTGAATACCTTTATGCAGTACCTGGCTGAGCAGGTGTGGGAACGTAACTATCCGTCGCGCCGGGGTGAGCCAAAGAACATAGTGGACTACATGAAGAGCGCCAAGAACACCCAGGTACCGATCATGACCAACTCCGAATCGGTGCTGCAGTTTGGCAATAACGCTTACGGCAAGCCAGCTACCGCTCTTAACGTGCTCCGCGAAACCGTAATGGGCCGCGAGTTATTTGATTACGCTTTTAAAGAATACGCCAGACGCTGGGCCTTTAAACACCCGATGCCGGCAGACTTTTTCCGGACGATGGAAGATGCCTCGGGCGTTGACCTGGACTGGTTCTGGAGAGGCTGGTTCTACACTACCGACCACACCGACATTTCTATTGAAGGAGTGAAATGGTATACGATCGACTCGCAGAACCCGGAATTTGTAAGCGCCCAGAAGCGTGCCGAGCAGAACAAAGCCCCTAAAACATTGTCGGAGCAGCGTAACCTGACGGATATTAAGAAAACACGTGTGGAACTGCGCCCTGAACTGAACGACTTTTACAACAGCTACGACGAGCTGGCTGTTACAGCTGCCGACCAGCAGCGCTACCAGGGCTTCCTGAAAGGCCTCACCCCAGAGCAAAAGAAAACCCTTGACTCAGGCCTTAACTTTTATGAGGTTGGTTTCAAGAACCTTGGCGGCCTTGTAATGCCACTTATCGTTAAGATGACGTTTGAAGATGGAACCGAAGAAGTAGTAAATGTTCCGGCTGAAGTATGGCGTTACAATAACGAGGAGATTACAAAAGTTTTTGTAACGGAAAAGCCGGTCGTTAATTTCGAGCTGGACCCATACCTGCAGACAGCGGATACCGAGTTATCGAACAACTACTTCCCGCGCAAACTGGCTCCAAGCCGCTTCGAGATCTTCCAGCAGCAGCAACGTAACCAGTCGAACCCAATGCAGCGTCAGACCACCTCACAGAACAACAACGCTGGCCGCTAAAGTTTAGCGTTTATAGTTGGTAAAAAGCCTTCGGATGCTCTCCGAAGGCTTTTTTATTTGTCTGAATCAGGATTTACAGGATTAAAGGATTTTCAGGATTGGGCCTTGGTGGCTATAGTTTAGGGTATAGTTCTATAGTTGAAATTATAGTTTTAAGGTTAAGAGGAAACACACCCCTACCCCTCTCAAGAGGGGAATTTATGCTGCTACTATAGATTCAGCTATAGTTCTATAGTTACAGACCATGAGCGGACAGGTCACGACCTGTCCCTACGGAAATACAAACACGAGAAAAGCTGATCTACTCAAGCTAATAGCAAGCACAGTAACTATAGCCAAATCATAAATTATCGAATGTGATTTCAGTCTTTGGGTTGAGCGCCTTTGACTTGTTGCGGTGCCGCAGGCAATCCGACGCAGGAGGATAGCAAGAAGGCAAAGGCGCGATGCCCGAAGACGGGGCCTCCCGGCCTGGGAGGGAGCCAACGAAACTATAAGACTATAGGTAAGTAGAGCTCCCAGGAATAGAAGCAGCTATAATAAAATGGTTTGTGTCGAATAGTAGGCAAAGTTAACTACAGTTCGAGATAGATTTCTCACCCTGTTCGAAATGACAATAGTTACTGTGGGACAAATAAGATATCCCTCGCAGCTATGTGGGCTCTATTCGACTCGTGCCTCAAGAATGCTCAGGATGACAGAGGAAAACTATAGCACCCTTTTACATAAACTATAAAAGCAGCCTTCCAGCTGCTTTTATAGTTTATGGTTTAATCTGTGTTATACTGATCTACAAACCGTTGTTTTGCCCGGTCGCCTTTACGCACGAAAGGCCGGATAATAAGGCGGGTACCGTTCTCGTAGGTAAAGAATTTATAAACCCAGTTACTCAGCACCACCAACTTGTTACGGAAACCAACCAGCGCCATAACGTGCACAAACAGCCAGATGGCCCAGGCAATAAACCCTCCGAAGTGCATATTACCCGGCAGATCGGCAACAGCCTGGTTACGACCTATAATGGCCAGAGAACCTTTGTCGGTGTATTCGAACGGTTGTAAGGGTTCATTTCGTTGCAGGCGCACCAGGTTCTTACCCAATAGCTGTCCTTGCTGAATGGCGGGCTGTGCCACACCCGGGTGCCCTTTCGGCCATTTATCCGTCTTCATTAGCGCTATATCACCTATGGCAAACACCTCCGGGTAGCCCAGCACCTGGTTGTACTCGTTCACAAGTATACGACCGCGTTCCACGGTTTCAGGGGGCAGGCCGTCGATCAGCGCACCTGCTACGCCGGCAGCCCATATCAGTGTGTTGGTATGGATCCGGTCACCGTTTTTCAGGACAGCCACTTCCCCATCATAACTTTCTACCAGCGTGTTCAGAGTTACATTAACACCAAGGTGCTTGAGGTATTTATAGGTCTTCTCGCTCGACTCCTTCGACATAGGTGGCAGCAGGCGATCCATGCCCTCTACCAGGTAAATGTTCATCTTATTGATGTTCACTCCCGGATAATCGCTGGGCAGTACGTGGCGTTTCATTTCGGCCAGCGCACCGGCCAGTTCCACCCCGGTTGGTCCCCCTCCTACTATCACGAAGTTCATCAGGCTTTGCTGGGTTTCGGGGTCCGGGGTCATGCTGGCCTGCTCAAAACATTGCAGCATCTGGCTGCGCAGGTTCAGGGCATCCGGTATCTGCTTCAGCGGGAACGAGAACTTCTTGATCTGGTCGTTGCCGAAGTAGTTGGTTTTGGTACCGGTAGCAATTACCAGGTAGTCGTATTTTAGATCCCCGACAAGGGTGTGCACTATTTTGGTGACAGGGTTTACGCTCTTCACCTTCACCAGCCGGAAGTGGAAATCTTCATAATTGTCGGAACCGAAAAGTTTGCGCAGCGGCTCTGCAATGGCATCAGGCTCAAGACCAGCTGTAGCAACCTGATATAGCAGCGGCCAGAAACCATGATAGTTCTGCTTATCAAACATCACTACCTGGAAGTTTTTACCGCGTAGTTTTTTTGCCAGGTTTATTCCGCCAAAGCCACCACCAATGATGACAACCCGCGGCTTTCGGGTTTCGGGTATATTAAGGGCAAGATCTGCAAATGGAATCATACGTTTCAATGTTTAGCTTGGCAACAAGCGTAATAGCGCTGTTACGGATGTAGCTTACAGTATATAGCTACATTGCAAACTAACGAAACGGACAATTGTTAGTTACTTTTACAACATAAGGGGTGTATTAGCAACAGGAAACGGAGGGAGCAAAATAGCTACAGGAACAAGCAAAGAGCAACAGCCGCAGCTGTGTTTATTTCTTCTTAAATTCCCCATTCTTCAGCATATCTATCAGCTTGAGCACTGCAAACGGACTTATAGTTGGCAAAAGATACCGGTTCTGTTGCTGCAGCTGTTGCTGCTGATTAAATACTTTCGCGTTGGCGGCGCCGTCCATCGGCACTACGTCAAAGAGTTCGCGAAGGCGTTCGGGGTCCAGGTTGCGGGTGGCGGCAGAGCGGCCTTCGTCTGGCAGCTTCAGGGCCATTACAGCTTCTTTAAAGTCGCGCTCCGTGGCCCAGGGTATTACACGTACCTCTGCCAGTTCAACGGCATCTTCCTGCATCTGCAAAATAATAGAATAACTATCGGAGGCGTAATTTTTAGGGATGACCAGCGTTTCTTTTTTATAACCAAGTGCTCTGAACACAACGGTGTCGCCGGTAAGCACAGGCACCGAAAAGAATCCATAGCGGTTGGTCTGAACACCACGGCTGGTGTTTGGCACGTATACGCTCACGCTGCTTACGCCGTACAGGCTGTCGCCTATAGTTACAAAACCCGACAACTGCACCACGCGCTTATCGCCCTGCGCTTTGGCCTGCCCGGGCATCAGGGCAAAGGCAACAAGAATACAAATGGTGGCTGCTAAAATTCTGTACAACTTCACGTTACTGGTCATCGGCTTCATGTAGTACAATTATAGGGTTTATTATTTTATTATAGCAGCTTTTGGTTATTTTTGTTTGCATTGCAACAGAAACATGCGTTTAAAACATTTTAGTTTAGCTTTCGGAGAACAGATCTTTAAAGCGCTGGCCGATGAGTCGCGGGTACGTATCCTGCACCTGATCCTGCGCAATAAGGAAATGTGCATCTCAGACCTGGAACAGGTACTTGATTTTACCCAGACCAAAACTTCGCGGCATCTGGCTTACCTGCGCAGTGCCGGCCTCGTATTTCCGCGTAAGCTCGACCAATGGGTGTATTATTCGCTGAAAGAAGAAGCAGCCGACCTGTTGAACCAGATATTTACATACCTGGAGCGCGACAGCACGTTACTGAAAGACCAGGAAACCTACCAGATTCTGTACTCTAACCGCGAACTCGCCGTAAATAAACTCCACAACCGCCACTGGGCTAATTTTTAAACTATAGACTATAACTCGGCGGGCTGAACTTTATTGTTAAACCGGCAATTACACCGGCTTATTTCAACTCATAAACAGTACAATTTTAAACAATAGCCGCAGCCGCCCGTTTATCTTTTTTCAACTACTATGCGCATGAAAGCTTACTCCCATATCCTCTTCGATTTAGACCACACCCTCTGGGATTTTGAGAAGAACTCCGAAGAAACACTGCACACGCTTTTCCATACCTATAACCTGGCAGCCTTCAATAAGTTTGACTGTAACTCGTTTTACCGCAAGTACAAATTTGTGAATACCTTGCTCTGGGACCAGTATAACAAAGGCAAAGTAACGCAGCAGGAATTACGGGAACAGCGCTTTGTAAAAACCCTGACGGGCCTTGGCCTGAAACCAGAAGATGTGCCACAGGGCCTATCTGAAGCCTATACTGACATCTGCCCTACCAAAACGGCCGTTTTTCCTTATACCCACGAAGTGCTGAGCTACCTGCAGCCTAAATATGGCCTGCATATTATTACCAATGGCTTTAAAGATGTGCAGGCAATTAAAATGACCTCGTCAAATTTGCATGGCTATTTTCAGGAAGTGGTTACGTCGGAGTGCTGCGGCTATAAAAAACCAGACAAGCGGATGTTTGAGCACGCACTGGAACGCATTAAAGTAAAGCCGGAAGAGTGCCTGATGATTGGTGATAACCTGGAATGTGATATAGAGGGTGCCCGTGCCGCCGGTATAGACCAGGTATATTTTAACCCGGAAAAGAGCCGGACAAAGCTACGCCCCAAACCAACTTACGAAATACACTGCCTTAGCGAACTACAGGAGATCTTATAAAAAAAGAGCGAGGCCGGTTACATTTACCGGCCTCACTCTTTTTTATAGTTGCTTGTGTTAGTCTTTAATGTCTTTCTTGGTTTCCAGGGCACGAAGCTCGGCGTGCAGTAGCTTGATCTTGGCTTTATCGTCAGTCTCCAGGTCTTTTTCCACTACTTTTTTACGGGCATCCAGCTTCTTCATTACGGCCTGGGCCTTGTTCCATTCGGCGTTTGTCCAGTTGTCGCTGCGGCTTCTTACGCTCTCCAGCAAGGTAATGTAAGCGGCACGCAGGTCAGCAGCCGGAATTTTGTTGATATCCGCATACGGGCCTAACAACTCCTTCTCGAAGGCTGGTACTCCGTTGTTATCCTGCTGCGCTGTTGTCAGTGGTTTGTTTCCTTGTGTGTTCAGCGTATAGTTTGCAGCCTCAGCTGCTACCGAAAAGCTAAGTGCGCCGGCAAGCATTATTCCGAGGTATGTTTTGGTTGTCTTTTTCATAGTTGATCAAATTAAACTTTTACAAATTGTAAACAGCAAGCACTTAATACGTATTACAGTGCAATTTTTGTTTCGCCGGATCTGCATTTCAGGCTAACAAACTATAGTTATAACGTATTAGCAACTATAGTTCCGGTAACCTGCCAGTGCAATTTAATATATCCGGATGTGAGAAGTACAATAAAAAAGGCTGCCCTTTTCAGAGCAGCCTTTCTATAGTCTATAGTTTCCTGTTACAGGGCATTGCTTACCAGGCCAGGCGCTAAACCTAACAGAATAGTAAGCACTGCACAAATGATCAGCACCAATGTCGCGAAGCCACTAACAGGCACCCTTGTATTTTCGCCGGCTGGCTGCATGTACATAGCAATAACTACTTTAATGTAGTAGTAGATACCAATGGCTGCCAGCACAACAGCTAACACGACCAGCCACATCAGGTTACCGGTCTCTATTACAGCGGAGAACACGAACAGCTTACCAAAGAAACCAGCTGTAAGCGGAATACCTCCCAGCGAGAGCATCGAAATGGTCATTACCAGAGCCAGCAGCGGATTTGTTTTACCCAGTCCGTTGAAGGCTCCAAAAGAATGGTTTCCTTCGCGCGCATCTTCTACCAGTTTCAGCACACCAAACGAGATCACCGAAGCAACAGCATAAGACAGGGAATAGAAGAAGATCGCATTCTCAGACAGGTCATTAAAGGCAACCAGCGTCATCAGCAGGTAACCGGCATGTGATATAGATGAATACGCCAGCATACGCTTTACGCTTGGCTGAATTACCGCACCAATGTTACCAACTACCAGCGTCAGTACGGTGATAGCAATAACGGTCGGGAACCAGGAAGCAAAGGCACCTGCAAAAGAGGCATCCATCAGCTTATAGAACGCGGCTACACCGGCAGTCTTCACCACAGTAGCCATGAACGTAGTAAAGAACGTTGGCGTCCCCTCGTACACGTCCGGCGTCCAGAAGTGGAACGGAGCAGCAGCAATCTTAAAGGAAATACCGATCACCAGGATCAGCAGTCCCAGCGTAAACATGGTATTAGTGGTACCGTCCACCATTACATTGGCAGCACCAATCTCGGTGATGTCAAATGTACCAGTCGCACCGTAAATCAGCACGATACCAAACAGCAGCACACCTGTAAAGAACGAACCCATCAGGAAGTACTTCAGGGCAGCTTCGTTGGAGCGCAGGCTGCGTTTGTTGCTACCTGCCAGCACATACATGGCAATGGAAAGAATCTCGATACCGATGAACAGCATGATCAGGTTCTCATAGGCCACCATCATAATAGCACCTACCAGCGAGAACAACAACAGCGAGTAATACTCCGCCAGGTTCTCATCTTCGGCGTCAATATAACTTTGCGAGAACGGAAGGATAAGCAGTGTCGTCAGCACCATAATGCCCGTGAAAGCTACCGCATAGTTGTCGATGGTGAGCATGTTGTTAAAGTAGGTCTGGGTATTGTTCCAGCCAAGCATGTTCACGCCGAACACTACTATCAAAAACAGCAGGGCCAGCGGCAAAAGTATTTTCTTAGACTTCAGGAAACCTACAAAAAGGTTAACGATGCCAAAAACTGAAAGAAGTATGATCGAGGTCATGTCGTCGTATTTCCTGTTAATTAGCGGTTAATGATGTTCAGCAGGTTACCTACAGCCGGCTCCGAAATGCTCAGGAACGTGTTGGGGAACAAACCGATCCAGAATACCATGATCACCAGCGGAATAAGCACCGCTTTTTCATTGAATGTCAGGTCCGTGAACGCATCTGTATGCTCCGACTTGGTACCGAACATCACACCCTGGAACATGCGCAGCATATAAACCGCACTTAGTATAATGGTTAAGCCAGCTATAGCACCAAACCATGCATTGTAATTATACACACCCAACAGCAGCAGGAATTCACCCACGAAACCGTTTGTCAGCGGCAGCGCTACAGCACCCAGCAACAGGATCATAAAGAAGATCGAAAGTGCTTTCGCATTCTGCGTGATACCGCCCAGACTGGAGATTTCTCTTGTATTGGTTCTTCTGTAAATAATGTCGATGATGAAGAACAGACCGGTCACGTTGATACCGTGGCTCAGCATCTGGATAACGCCACCTTGCAGGCCTTGCTCGTTCAGGGTGAAGATACCGGCTGCAATAAGGCCAACGTGTGCGATAGACGAATAAGCGATCAGGCGTTTCAGGTCGTGCTGGCGGATGGCGATAACAGAGCCGTAAACGATACCGATGATAGAAAGGATAAGCACCAGTTCATCCCACTGGCTAACGCCCATTGGCACAACCGGTAATAACCAGCGCAGCACCCCGTAAATACCCATTTTCAGCATGATACCGGAAAGTAACATGGTAGCCTGTGTAGGCGACTCAGTATAGGTATCCGGCTGCCAGGTATGGAACGGGAACACCGGCATTTTAATAGCGAAGGCAATGAACAGGAACCAGAAGATCCAGCTCTGCGTCTCAGCACTTAAGGCCAGTTGGTAAAACGCCTGCACATCAGAAGAGTGTGCTGCTGCATCAGTTGCGCCCGTCTGGAAGTACAGGTATACAAAGGCGGCCAGCATGAAAAGCGAACCAAACACCGTATACACAAAGAACTTGAGCGTAACCTTAATGCGGTTTGTACCACCCCAGATGGCCGCAATAAAGTAGATCGGAATAAGCGCCACTTCCCAGAAGAAGTAGAATAGGAACGCATCCAGGGCCACAAACACACCGATAAGGCCGGTCTGCATGAACAGGATAAGTGCGTAAAAAGCGTTCGGGTTCTTATAGTCGTGCTTAAAGGCCGAAAGGATGATCAGGGGAACCAGGAAAGTCGTCAGCAACATCATCAGTAAGCTGATACCGTCCATACCGATATGGAAACCGATACCGGCATTCGCTACCCATGGCAGGTTCAGTTCGTACTGCATACGGCCGTCAGCCGCATCAAAACCTGTAGTTGCAACTATAGCTATGGCAAACTCAATGAGTGCTGCCACAAAAGCCACTTTCTTGGCACCTTGTCCTTTTATAAGCAACACCAATAGTGCAGCTAAGGCAGGCCAGAAAAGTAAAAGAGCTGTTATCATCTTCTAAGAACCTTATCCGATAAAGAAATTTAAAAACAGAATAAGCGCGATGCTTACTACCATCAGCAGAATGTAGAACCCGATAGCACCGCTCTGCGCAAAGCGAAGGGTACGGCTGCTCTGCATCACAAACTTGCCAACACCATTCACGATACCATCAACTATAACCACATCAAACACTTTGTGGAAGATAGATGACAGCCACATGATAGGGCGCACGATGATCGCGTTATATAATTCGTCGATGTAATACTTGTTGTAGATCAGGTTGTGGATTGGAGAAAGCTGGGTGCCTTCTGCTGCCGGAACCTGCTTTTTGCTCACATACATGGTATAAGCAAGGCCCGCCGCAACTATAGCCACCGCTACCGAAATACCCATCAGCATCCATTCTGTAGCATGATCGATGTGAAGTGGAGCAACTGCTGCTGCGTTAGCAACCTGTGCGTAACCATAAATTGGCGCCAGGTAATTTTGCAGCACGTGCATGTTCTCGCCAAACACAGCCGGAATACCCAGGAAACCACCGATCGTTGACAGGATAGCCAGCACAATAAGTGGCAGCGTCATCGACATAGGAGACTCGTGCAGGTGAGATTTCTGGGCTTCAGTGCCTCGGAAGGTACCAAAGAAGGTCAGGAACACTAAGCGGAACATGTAGAATGATGTCATGAACGACACCAGCACACCTAAGCCCCAAAGTACTTTGCTATGCTCCCAAACATGCGCCAGCAACTCGTCTTTAGAGAAGAAACCAGCAAACGGCGGAATACCGGCAATGGCCAGCGTACCGATCAGGAATGTCAGGAACGTAATTGGCAGATACTTGCGCAGACCACCCATGAAACGGATATCCTGCTCATTGCTCATGGCATGGATAACTGAACCCGCACCTAAGAACAGAAGCGCTTTGAAGAATGCATGCGTCAGTACGTGGAAGATAGACGAATCGAAGGCCATTACGCCCAGTGCCAGGAACATGTAACCAAGCTGCGAAACAGTAGAGTAAGCCAGTACCTTTTTAATATCGTTTTGCGCCAGGCCTATAGTTGCCGCCAGCAGGGCCGTAACTATACCAACTATAGCGATCACTTCCATAGTTGATGGAGCCAGCACATATAACACATTCGAGCGAATTACCATGTAGATACCAGCTGTAACCATGGTTGCCGCGTGTATCAGGGCCGAAACCGGTGTAGGACCCGCCATGGCATCCGGTAACCAGGTAAACAACGGTACCTGCGCACTCTTACCCATTGCACCAACAAACAGCAGCAGGGTAATCGTGATCATTACCGTAGAATCGATACCGCCAGTGTAACGGGCAGCCTCCGCGAAAACCTGCGGGTAGCTAACCGAACCGAACGTGATAAAGATCAGGAAAATAGCCAGCAGGAAGCCAAGGTCACCAATACGGTTCATTACGAAGGCTTTCTTGGCAGCATTGTTATAGTTAGTGTTCTTGTTCCAGAAACCGATCAGCAGGTACGAGCAAAGACCTACACCTTCCCAGCCCACAAACATCATCACGTAGTTAGAGCCCATTACAAGCAGTAACATCGAGAACATGAACAGGTTAATGAAAGCGAAGAACTTACCGAAGTTCTCGTCGTGGCTCATGTAGCCGGCCGAGTACAGGTGAATCAGGAAACCGATACCGGTCACCATCAGCATCATCAGCAGGGTCAGCTGGTCTATCAAAAACGAGAAACCGATCTGCATATCGCCAACCGAGATCCAGTTATAGAAATCTACGGTGTAAGCGCGGCTGCCATTAGCTGTGAAATCCACGAAAAGGTATACCGAGATAAGGAAGGACGCCAGCACGGTGCTGCAGCCTATCAGACTTACCATACCCTTTGCGAGCTTCCTGTTGCCAAGCCCGTTCACGATAAAGCCGATCAGAGGCAGCAGCGGAATGAGCAAACAGAGCAGTGCCATCGCCTGGTTATTGAAGGGCATTACAATCTCTTGCATCTAATTTTTATTAAGTTAAGCTATTGTAGATTCGATTTCGGGCTTACCACTTCAGGCGGTTAAGCAATTGCACATCCGTAGAGCGTACGTTGCGGTAGATCATTACAATAATGGCCAGACCAACGCACACTTCGGCAGCAGCCACAGCCATGATAAAGAACACAAAAACCTGCCCGTTGGGATCGGAACGATATGCTGACAGGGCCGTAAGTAAAATGTTTACAGCATTCAGCATCAGCTCCACGCACATAAAAATAATGATGGCATTGCGTCTGATAAGTACACCAACTATACCGATCACGAAAAGAGCGGTGCTGAAGAACAGGTAATATTCCAGCGGAATGGTTCTGATAATTTCAGGTATCTGGTTCATTGTCTGTGTAGTCCGAACGTAGTCCTACTGTTAAAGTATAATCCAATATTTCGTGCCGCAAAGTTATCCCCTTTTCTTAAATATCCATAACATATTTCTATACTTCTTTGGATAAAGGATTTAAGGGTTTTGTTCAATTTTCAGGATTAAATCTATATTTTGAGGGAGTTTGTTTTTTAAGTTGAGTAATGCATTTAAGCGGCGATCAATTAATATGAAAAAAGAGCATAACAGTAACCTGAAGTTCTATGTTATAGTTGGTATACTTTCATTAGTATTCATGATTCTTGTTCGTTATTTCTTTCCTTACATGGTTAAGAGTAGCTTGTGTGACAAAGAGCAGGAATTGAAAGATGCGCATTTAAATGGGGTAGTGAAGCAAAAATATATAGATAAGCCCAATCACGCTGCGGAAGTGCTATTAGTGCATCATCTAAATGGATCAGAGTATAAATTATATTTAGATGGAGACTCAAGCAGCTTGTACAACTATGCAACAGTTGGCGACTCAATCTATAAAGAGTTAGAATCTACGAAAGTGGAAGTATATCGAGAAGGAAACGCGAAGGCATTTATGGTTGCCTTTGGTTGCGAAGAGTTCACAACATTTTAACTAACAATTGTGCAATTTACAAGTATAAGTAGTGGTTCTTTAACTAACTCATTCGATGCTCTTAAAAAACAGGTTAGCCTTTAAATGTAATGCAATTGTTGTTTTGTTAAGCTTAGTTGCCTGTCAAATACTAATGCAGGGGTGTGATATGAAGGATAAAAAGAAAAACATTGATGCTACTGAAGAGGAAAGTACAAAGTTATCCGCAACTATAACTGCAACCCATTTTTACCATAATATCCCGTCGGGCTCTGGCATTGAGGAGGCGCCGGACGGCTATTACATCATCGGCGATGACTCTCCTTTTCTGTATCTGTTTGATAAGAACTATGCGCCTAAAGCGCAATATCCGCTTTTTGATACTGCCGGTTTCGTAAATGGTCGTATTCCCAAACCTGAAAAACCTGACCTCGAGAGCCTGGCAACTATAGCTTATAAAGGCAAAAGTTACCTGCTTACATTGGGCTCCGGCTCGTCGGAAGTGCGCAACAAAGCGTTTCTCGTGGAACTGCCACTGTCTGCTGCCAATCCAATAGTTAAAGAGGTGAGCTTAAAAGCCTTGTTCGATACCCTGCAGCAGGACACAACTATAGTTGGCGAAGAACTGCTGAATGTAGAAGGTCTTGCTATTTCCGAAGAGAAAGTGTATTTGCTGCAACGCGCTTTAAAGGCCGCTCCTAACCTGGTATTGACATTCGATCTGAATGATTTTGTTGCTTTTCTGTTCGAGAACAAAGCCTTACCTGAACCGGGAAGACACTTTTTTCAACTCCCCTCTTTACAGCAACACCAGGCCGGCTTTTCAGGAGCTTATGTTCTGGATGACAAACTGTTCTTTTCAGCATCTATCGAAAGCGCCCCCAACGCTATCCTCGACGGCGAAGTGATCGGCAGCTACATCGGCTTTATTCCCTTGGCAGCTCTCTCCGAAGCTACCTCTCCCACTAAACCCATCGTTGCCACCGCAGCCATAGTTACCGACAACAAAGGAAAAACCTATACCGGTAAAATAGAATCACTGGTTGTGGAGAAGGGGAAGAATGCAGGTAACTATAAAGTTATCGCCATTTCAGATGATGATCAGGGACATTCGGAATTATTGGAAGTAGAGTTTATAGTTAAGTAGGCTGCTGTCGTTTTGTTTAGGGATTTTATAGATCCTATAGTTTCACTATTAGTCATGTCGGGCATTCTTGAGACATCTTATGTGCCCATTTCTTGTCATTTCGAACAACGTGAGAAATCTATCTCAAACTATAGTTGAGGCTCAAGGACTATCATGTTATAGTTTAGTTTGCCTGCCACTGGAGACAAGCCGTAGTTTTATAGCTACTCTTCATCCTGGGAGCTTTAAAAGCCTACAGTCTTATAGTTTGCTTGGCTCCCTCTAAGGCCGGGAGGCCCCGTCTTCGGGCATCGCGCGGTGTACATTTCCTTTGCTCGTGCCTCGCAATGCCTTGCGGCACCGGAAATCTACAAGGCGCTCAACCCAAAGACTGATATCAGTTCGATAGCTGATGCTTCAACTATAGTTGCTGCACTTGTTCTTAGCTAAAACAGATCGGTTTTTCTCGTGGTTGTAATTCCGAAGGGTAGGCTGCGCCTCTCTTCTCTCGGTTTGTAACTATAGAACTATAGCTTCAACTATAGCAATAGCAGAGATTGTCCCCTTGAGGGGACTACAGGTGTGTTAAAGCAGCAACTATAGAACTATAGCTCAAACTATAGCATTGCCAGAAAGTCCCCCTTTGAAGGGGCAGGGGATGACAAACGGAAACTATAAAACTATAAGATTCAAACTATAACCATAGCCATAATTCCCCTCTTGAGAGGGGTAGGGGTGTGTTTGTTGACTATAAAACTATAGCTATCAACTATAGCCACAACCCTCATCCTGAAAATCCTAAAATCCTGTAAATCCTGATTCAGACAAAAAAAGGGCTGCAACTATAGAATTGCAGCCCCTTTATACTTTATAAGTAATCCGAATTAGAAGTGTCTTTCTCCGGTCTCTTTTTTACCTAACATTACAGCACCCACCATGGCAACTAAGAACAGCACCGATGCTAACTCGAAAGGCAGCAGGTATTTGGTGTACAACACTTTACCCAGGTTCTCTACCATGCCTATCTGTGAGTTAAAGTTCTCGGCATCATAGGTACCTACATGGGCATCTTTCAGCGCCGCAATCATCACCACGAATAGTAACCCACCTGCAATCGTTCCGGTAATTTTGGTCAGAGCCGATGTTTTCAGATCGCGCTCATTTTTGCCCATGTTCAGGAACATGATCACAAACAGGAACAGTACCATGATGGCTCCGGCATAAACGATGATGTTAACCGCAGCCAGGAACTGTGCATTTAGCAGGATGTAGTGTCCGGAAATGGTGAAGAACGTAATAACCAGGAAAATAATACTGTGCACCGGGTTTTTAGATATCACTACCATCAGGGCGCAAAGCAACGTAAGCGAAGCCAGAAAATAGAACAGATTCTCCATCAGGGATTATTTTGTTTCGGTTGTTTTTAACGGCTCCACCAGTCGGTCTTTGCCATAAATAAATTCGTCGCGCTCGTAGCGGGCAGGTGCAAGTTTATCATCCTGCAGAAAGATCGCCGCTTTAGGGCAGGCTTCCTCGCACATACCACAGAAAATGCAACGCAACATATTGATCTCATACGTCACGGCATACTTCTCTTCGCGGTACAGATGCTCCTCACCTGCTTTGCGCTCACCAGCCGTCATGGTAATGGCTTCGGCAGGGCAGGCTACGGCACAAAGTCCGCAGGCAGTGCAACGCTCTGCTCCTTTCTCATCGCGCTTCAGCACGTGCAAGCCACGCCATACGTCGCTGCGCTCGCGTGTTTGCTCCGGATAATTTATAGTTGCCTTCTTCTTAAAGAAGTGTTTTAATGTAATGCCCAAGCCTTGCGCAATAGCCGGAAGATAAGCCCTTTCAGCAAAGGTCATCTCGCGCTTCTGCACTTTTTTGCTTCTATTTGATAATGATTCCATTATATCGTTCTCCCTTCTATTGGTCCAACTATAGGTAAGACCAGTTTGAGGTACTATAGTTTAAAATAAATAGTCTTTCAGCAGAATAGCACCACCTGTTAATACTACGTTCAGGATCGCCAGTGGAATAAGGATCTGCCAGCCCAGCTTCATCAGTTGGTCGTAACGGAAGCGCGGAAGCGTCCAGCGAACCCACATAAAGAAGAAGATAAAGGCAAATATCTTCGCAAACATCACGATCACGCCCAGTATGGTCACCACGTTATTGGCCAGCACCGGATCGCTGATAGCCGCGCGCAGGTTTTCCATGAACGGGAAGTTGTAAGCACCAAAATATAAGGTAGACATTACCGCCGATGCCACAAAGATGTTGATGTATTCCGCGAACAGGTACATACCCAGCTTCATAGAGCCATATTCAGTATGGTAACCACCTATCAGTTCTGCCTCCGATTCCGGTAAGTCGAACGGGGTACGGTTACATTCTGCAAAAGCACACACCAGGAAAATCAGGAAACCAAGCGGCTGGTACCAGATATTCCAGTTAAAGCCCTGCTGCTGCTCTGCAATCTCTCTCAGCGAAAGCGATCCTGTCATCATCAGCACCGCGATCAGCGAAAGGCCCATTGCCAGCTCGTAGCTGATGTTCTGCGATGCTGCACGGATAGCGCCCAGCAACGAGAATTTGTTGTTGGAAGCCCAGCCACCGATCATCAGACCATACACACCCAGCGATACCACACCAAAAACGTACAGTACGCCAATGTTTACTTCTATTGCCTGCAGCCATATTTCGCGGCCACCAACTATAAGCATGTCGCCAAACGGAATCACCGCGCTCGACATGGTAGCCACCAGCATGGCAATACCCGGACCTATGATGAACAGCGCTTTGTTTGCCTTGGTAGGTATAAAATCCTCTTTAAAGAACAGTTTACCGGCATCGGCTAATGGCTGCAGCAAACCAGCCGGACCAGCACGGTTAGGGCCTACCCGGTCCTGGATAAAGGCTGCAATCTTACGCTCAAAATAAGTCGAGTAGGTAGCGATCAGCAGGGTGATGCCGAAAATTACCAGGATGTATATCGCTTTGTAAATTAGGTCTACAGACTCCATGTTTTAGTCCTGTGGCAGGTTTTTCTTGGTAGAACTTGGTAAGTTAGGCACAATTGGCACGTTCAGTACCGGCAACTCGTAGTGGTTTACCGAGATTACTGAATTACGCTCGATATGGCGCGGTCCTTCAATGGTCCAGTCTTTGGTTTCTTTTTTATCGAAGCGGCAGGTATTACAGATAAACTCTTCTACTTCGTTGTACTGGTCTTTGCGGGCTGTTACGCGCAATACTTCTTCGCCACGTGTCCAGAGGGTAACCTTACCGGAGCAGGTCGGGCAATCGCGGTGTGCATCCATTGGCTTTGTAAACCATACACGGTTCTTAAAGCGCCAGGTCTTATCGGTAAGGGCACCTACCGGGCACACATCGATCACGTTACCAGAGAAGTCGTTATCGATCACATTCTCAATGTACGTTCCGATCTCAGCGGCATCGCCACGGCCTAATACACCATGCACACGCTTAGCGGTGATCTGGTCGGCAGTATACACGCAGCGGTAGCACAGGATGCAACGCGTCATGTGCAGCTGAATGTAAGGACCAAGATCTACTTTATTGAAAGTTCTCTTCTCTTCTTCGAAACGGGTAGCGCTTACACCATGCTCAAACGAAAGGTCCTGCAGGTCACACTCACCAGCCTGGTCGCAGATAGGGCAATCCAGCGGGTGGTTGATCAGCAGCATTTCCACGATGCCTTTGCGGGCATTCATTACATCCTCGTTTGTAGTATTTTCTACCACCATGCCATCCTGCACCGGCGTAATGCACGAGGCTACCAGTTTAGGCATAGGACGCGGGTCTTTTGCCGAGCCCTGCGTTACTTTTACAAGACAAACACGGCACTTGCCACCACTTCCTTTAAGGGGAGTATAGTAGCACATGGCTGGCGGCACTACACTGCCACCAATTTTTCTGGCGGCCTGAAGAATGGTAGTTCCGTCTTCTACCTCTACTTCAATGCCATCGAATGTTATTTTAGCCATTTTATTATCGTTGTTCGTTATTCGCTGATCATTTTTCAAAAGAATCAACTATAAACGATTTTAAGCTATAATTTCCTTTTCAGGATATTTTACCTGAGAGCCAGTACCAGGAAAAAGTCTAATGTCTGATATCCTGATACTAGCATCTAATTTTACGCTTCTATAGTTGCCAGCTGGCCTCTGTATACAGCTCCCGGCAGCGTTGCTTCCTTCGGATGCTTAATGTGCCACTCGAATTCCTCGCGGAAGTGACGGATCGCGCTGGCTACTGGCCATGCGGCTGCATCACCCAGCGGGCAAATGGTATTACCCTCGATCTGTTTGGCAACGCTTACCAACAGGTCAATGTCCTGCTGATGGCCGTGGCCATGCTCGATGCGGTGCAATACTTTTTCCATCCAGCCGGTACCTTCGCGGCAAGGACTGCACTGGCCACACGACTCATGATGATAGAATCTGGCATAGTTCCAGGTGTTACGCACAATGCACTGGTCTTCATCAAACACAATGAATGCACCGGAACCCAGCATTGAGCCACTCACAAAACCACCATCAGATAGCGATTCATAAGTCATCAGGCGCTGCTCGCCGGCTGCAGTTTTGGTGATCAGGTTAGCAGGCAGGATCGGAACAGAAGAGCCACCCGGCACTACAGCCTTCAGTTGCTTGCCTTTCCAGATACCACCGCAGTATTCGTCAGAGTAAATGAATTCTTCCACCGGAACACCTAGTTCGATCTCGTAAACCCCCGGTTTGTTAATGTTACCGCTGCAGGAGAATAACTTCGTACCAGTACTTCTGCCAATACCGATCTTCGCATACTCTGCCCCACCGTTGTTCACGATCCACGGCACTGATGCGATAGACTCCACGTTATTCACCACCGTTGGCGAAGCGAACAGACCTTTCACAGCCGGGAATGGCGGTTTGTTACGCGGGTTACCACGCTTACCTTCCAAAGACTCCAGCAGCGCAGTTTCTTCACCACAGATATAAGCACCACCGCCCGGAGCCACATGCAGGTCCAGGTCGTAACCAGAGCCCAATATGTTTTTACCAAGCAAACCAGCTGCATAGGCTTCTGCAATGGCTTTCTCCAGTATGCGCAGCACAAACATCAACTCACCACGGATGTAGATATAGGATGTGTTCGCACCCAGCGCGTAGCTCGATGTGATCATACCTTCTATCAGGGAGTGTGGCGTTTTCTGCATGAAGTAGCGGTCCTTGAACGTGCCAGGCTCCGACTCATCGGCGTTGCAAACCAGGTAACGCGGAATGCCTTCCGGCTTAGCCAAAAAGCTCCACTTCATACCAGTCGGGAAGCCGGCACCACCACGACCACGCAGGCCTGATGTTTTTACTTCTTCCACCACCTCGTCCGGAGTCATCGTTTTCAGGGCTTTCTCTACCGAGCGGTATCCACCGTGCTTACGATATACTTCCAGGGTCTCGATGCCTGGTACGTCTATATGTTCGGTTAATATTTTAATTCCCATTTCAGCAGGATATCTATACTTGGTTATTGCTTGACAAAGAACTTCCGGACAAAGGACAAAAGAGATTAAGTTTAAAGTCTTTTGTCTGACTGTCTTTCGTCACAAAGTCTACTAATTACTTCTGATGATAAGGAGTTTCTACCTCGGTATTGCGCATAGTTTCCAGGAACTGATCCAGTTTTTCTTCTGTATCGATGTTCTCGTAAAATTTCTCGCGCACCTGCAGCATCGGGCCTGTTCCGCATGAGGCAAGGCACTCTACCGGCTTCAGGGTAAACATACCATCAGCAGTTGTCTCTCCTTCTTCTATGTTCAGCTTCTCCTTGATCATGTCGATCATCTGGTCAGCACCACGAAGGCAGCAAGGACCTGTGCGGCATACTTCCAGCACATGCTTGCCAACCGGCTTCAGGTTGAACATAGTATAGAACGTTGCCACTTCGTATACTTCGATGGGCTGTATGTTCAGGATTTCGGCAATTTTATCCATCACCTGCGGGCTCAGCCAGCCACCAAATTCTGCCTGTGCTACGTGCATAATAGGTAGAATAGCGGATTTCTGACGTCCTTCCGGGTAATGACTGATGTAGCGCTGGATCTCAGCCATGCCTGCATCAGAAAACTTTACTTCGTTTATTGTCTCTGCCATTTTTCAATTAGCAATGATCAGTTAACAACTATAGATTAACCTGATCGGGTATTTATATATGAGCCAGCAGCTTTGTTTACTGCTAACTATTTACTGTTCACTCTACTATGCGTCCAGCTCGCCGGCAATTACATTCAGGCTGCTCAGCGTCAGGATCGCATCCGCAAGCTGGCCACCTTTGATCATCTCGGTATAAGCCTGGTAGTAAATAAAGCAAGGACGACGGAAATGCAGACGATAAGGCGTGCGGCCACCATCTGATATAAGATAGAAACCAAGCTCTCCGTTACCACCTTCTACAGAATGATACACCTCGCTAACCGGGGCATCAATTTCACCCATCACAATTTTAAAGTGATAGATCAGGGCTTCCATGTTGCGGTACACTTCCTGTTTTGGAGGCAGGTAGTAGTGCGGCGCATCCGCATGGAAAGATCCTTCCGGTAAGTTCTTATAGGCCTGCTCAATGATCTTTAAGCTTTGCCATACTTCTTCGTTGCGCACCAGGTAACGGTCGTAGGTATCGCCTTTGCTTCCTACCGGAATTTCGAAGTCGAAATCTTCGTAAGATGAGTACGGATTCATCACACGCACATCGTAGTCTACCCCAGTGGCACGCAGGTTAGGGCCGGTAAAGCCATAGCTCAACGCACGCTCTGCCGAAATAGCACCAACATCTGTAGTTCTGTCGATGAAGATACGGTTGCGGGTAAGCATTTTCTCGAACTCAGCCCATACTTTCGGGAAGCGGTTCAGGAATTCGCCGATCAGGTGCAATGCTTTTGGCGAAAGGTCGCGCTCCATGCCCCCGATACGCCCCATGTTCGTTGTCAGACGGGCACCGCAAACTTCTTCGTAAATATCGTAGATGTGCTCACGCTCCTGCATCACGTACAGGAAGCCGGTAAACGCACCTGAGTCCACACCTAGGATAGAGTTACAGATCAGGTGATCCGAGATACGGGCCAGTTCCATCATGATCACGCGGATATACTGCGCGCGCTTCGGTACGGTAATCCCCAACAGCTTCTCTACCGACATCAGGTAACCCATATTGTTAATAGGTGCCGAGCAATAGTTCATGCGGTCGGTAAGCGGCGTGATCTGGTAAAACGCGCGTCGCTCCGCTATTTTCTCAAAAGCACGGTGAATGTAGCCGATCGTTGGTACAGCGTCCACGATCTTCTCCCCGTCCATCTGCAGAATGTTCTGGAAAATACCATGCGTTGCCGGGTGTGTCGGGCCCAGGTTCAGCGTGGTCAGGTTCTCGTTATGTTTATCTTGTAGTTTCAGATCCAGGTTCTCACGAAACTGCTCTAAACCATCAAGTTCTATTGTCTTCTTTTCAGTAGCCATAATATGCTTCTAAGTACAGCCGCCGGGTTAAGAGCGGCAAAACTGGCTTAACGTCCGAAAAACGTATTTACTTTATCTTCTCTCGTCTGGTCTTCCAGCGGGTATTGCTTCAGCATCGGGTGGTACTCCATGTCCTCCACATTCAGGATGCGGATCAGGTTCGGGTGACCGGTAAAAATAACACCGTAGAAATCGTAAGCCTCACGCTCCATCCAGTTGGCGGCTGCGTAAAGGTCTGTCATAGTTGGCATTACCGGGTCCGAGATCGGGAAATATACCTTTATGCGCAGGCGGTAATTATGGCGCAGGCTATGCAACTGGTACATCATGCACAGTTCCCTGTCCTTTTGTTCCGGATAATGAATACCGCACATAGTTGTCAGGAAGCTGATCTGCAGCTCCTTGTCGTCGCGCAGGTATTTTATCAGCTCATGAATGGTCGCACGGTTTGTCTGGAACGTCATGATCCCATCCGGATTTACAGCATCCCAGATGTTCTCTTCTCCAAACTGTTCGATGATCTTACCGAGTACGTTTTCGTTCGTAAGCTCCATGATGCTTATTTAATATTATAAGAGGCTAACAGTGCCTGATATTCCGGTGAGTTGCGGCGGCGCAACGATTCGTTTTTGGCAAGGTCCTGCACACGCATCAACCCGTCCAGTATCTGCTCAGGGCGCGGCGGGCAACCCGGCACGTACACATCCACAGGCACAATACGGTCGATACCCTGCAGCACAGAGTAAGTATCGAAAATACCACCTGAGGTAGCACAGGCACCTACAGCCACTACCCAGCGCGGCTCTGCCATCTGCTCATATACCTGCTTTACAACGGGGCCCATTTTTTTGGCTATAGTTCCCATTACCAGCAGGATGTCTGCCTGGCGTGGCGAGAAGCTTGGACGCTCCGACCCGAAACGGGAAATATCATACGTTGCACCCATGGTAGCCATAAACTCGATACCGCAGCACGATGTAGCAAAAGGCAATGGCCAAAGCGAGTTAGCACGGGCCAGACCAATTACTTTCTCAAACGAGGTAGCAAAAAAACCCGCTCCGGTGTATCCTTCCGGGGCTTCTGCCATTTTAATATCTTTATTAGAATCGCTCATTTTCAGAGTTATATTTGTTGTACAAAAAGGCGCTTTAAGGCCTCTTGCTCTAACAATATTGTTCTTGTAATAGTTTAATCTATTCCCACTTCAGAATACCCTTCTTCAGCACATAAAAGAAGCCGGACATCAGCAAGCCAAGGAATAAAAGCATCTGCAGGAAACCTTCTGCACCAAACTCTTTAAAGTTAACTGCCCAAGGGTACATAAAGATGATCTCCACATCAAAAAGCACGAACAGGATCGCTGTCATGAAGTATTTGTAAGAGATCGGCGTACGCGCATCCCCCACCGACTCGATACCACTTTCGAAGGCGGCGCCTTTTACAGCACTGCTGCGCTTAGGACCCAGCATGTGCGTTGCCACTAAAGCAAAAATCACAAAACCAAGGGCCGCTGCAAATTGTATTAAAATCGGCAGGTAGTCAGACGGTAAGTACTGATTTACAGTAGGTTCCATAAAGTTGTAACTCTTTCTTGAAATTTGGGAGCAAAATTAGGCATAAATAGCCAACAATCAAAAGTATAAGTTGCCTGTAAATCGGGGCAAAAAGGATGATTTAGCTCACCTTTTCCAGCAGTTTAACTTATCTAAATACAAGTATAACAAAACAAAGGGCCGCTACTCCCGAGAGTGCGGCCCTTTGCATTAAACTATAGGTTTATTATTTGTTCTCGCCTAAGAACGGGTAGCGGTAATCTACCGGCGGAACAAATGTTTCTTTGATAGAACGGGCAGATACCCAACGCAGCAGGTTCAGCATAGAGCCGGCCTTGTCGTTGGTACCAGATGCACGGGCACCACCAAATGGCTGCTGACCAACTACAGCACCAGTTGGCTTGTCGTTGATGTAGAAGTTACCGGCGGCCTGGTCCAGTTTCTTGGTTGCATACTCCACAGCATAACGGTCCTGTCCGAAAATGGCACCGGTCAGGGCGTAAGGCGATGTAGTGTTTACTAGCTCCAGCGTGTCTTCAAAGTTATTCTCATCATATACATAAATGGTAATAACCGGCCCGAAGATCTCTTCGCACATGGTAACATACAGCGGGTTATGCGACAGTAACACTGTTGGTTCTACAAAGTAACCTTTCGATTTATCGTAGCCGCCACCAGCTATAATTTCTACTTCGTTGCTGTTTTTCGCATTATCAATGTACTTGGCAATCTTGTCGAAAGATTTCTCGTCGATAACCGCGTTAATGAAGTTGCCGAAATCTTCCGGAGCGCCCATTTTAAACGACTTCAGGTCTTCGATGATGTAGCCTTTCACTTCGTCCCACAGGTTGCTTGGGATGTAGGCACGCGATGCAGCAGAGCACTTCTGGCCCTGGTATTCGAAAGCACCACGCGAAATGGCTGTAGCAAGCGCTTTGGCATCCGCTGACTTATGAGCCAGGATAAAGTCCTTACCACCGGTTTCGCCTACGATGCGTGGATATGATTTGTATTTATGGATGTTGGTACCGATTGTTTTCCAGATGTTCTGGAATACGCCGGTGCTGCCTGTAAAGTGAATACCGGCAAAATCAGAGTGGTTAAAGATCACATCGCCGGCAGTCGGGCCATCTACATATACTAAGTTGATCACGCCATCCGGCAGACCAGCCTCACGGAACAATTCCATGATCATCTGGGCAGCATAGATCTGGGTGTTAGCTGGTTTCCAAACCACTACGTTCCCCATCAGGGCTACAGAAGCTGGCAGGTTACCGGCAATGGCTGTAAAGTTGAATGGTGTTAACGCAAACACAAAGCCTTCCAATGGGCGGTGCTCCATGCGGTTCCAGACACCAGGCGAAGATTCCGGCTGCATCTGGTAAATTTCTGTCATGTACTGCACGTTAAAGCGCAGGAAGTCGATCAGTTCGCAAGCTGAGTCGATCTCCGCCTGGTACGCGTTTTTAGACTGACCCAGCATAGTAGCTGCATTCAGGCGTGCTCTCCATGGGCCAGCCAGTAACTCAGCAGCTTTTAAGAAGATAGATGCACGATGCTCCCAGCCCATGTGTGCCCAGGCCTCGCGTGCCGCAAGTGCTGCATTTATAGCCTGCTCTACGTGTGTCGAGTCGCCTTCGCTGAAATGACCCAGGATATGCTTGTGGTCGTGGGGCTGCAGCATTGGCTTCTTTTTGTCGGTAAAAACTTTGTCGCCACCAATGTACATCGGCACATCGATCTCTTTCGACTTCAGTTCTTTATAAGTTCGCTGCAGTTCTTCGCGCTCCGGTGAGCCCGGTGCATAAGACTTTACAGGTTCGTTTATGGGTGTTGGTACTTTAAAAAATCCGGTTGCCATGTAGTTTATAGTTAAGGATTTAAAATATGCTTCTGGGTGGTTGATTTAACCATGGTGCAAAGGTAAGGCTATTTCTGGAAATAAGCTTGTGTGTTAATGGGTTTCACCTGTTGCCTATCATGTAACTGTTTACTTGCGCTATAGTTTGAAAATGTCTGGTTCAAGGCTTCAGATTTCGTCAGCACGTGCAGTTCTTCTCCATGTTTGAGGTTTGAAGCAGTTTTTTTCTTTGTCATGTCGAGCAGCGCCGAGACATCTTATTTGTCCTATAGTTCATTCCTCTCTTTTGTCATTTCGAGTGTAGCGAGAAATCTATCTCAAACTATAGTTGAGGCTCAAAGGCTATAGTTCTATAGTTTGCTTTGCCTGCCATTGGAAACAAGCCTTTTATTTCATAGTTTCTACCAAGCCTGGGAGCTTTAAGAGCCTATAGTTTTATAGTTTGCCTGGCTCCCTCCCGGGCCGGGAGGCCCCGTCTTCGGGCATCGCGCTGCTGCCTTCTTGCTATCCTCGTACCTCGGATTGCCTGACGGCACCGCAACAAGTCAAAGGCGCTCAACCCAAAGACTGATAACAAGTTCGATAGCTTCCGCTTAAACTATAGTTTCTGTTCTTGCTTTTGGTGGGAGCAGATCGTTTTTTTCGTGGCTATAGTTACGAAGGGACAGGTCGCGACCTGTCCTATCTACTGCTTTAACTATAGAACTATGGCTGAATCTATAGTAGTAGCAGAGTTCCCCTCCTTGGATAAGGAGGGGCAGGGGTGGTTTGACCTATAGCAACTATAAAACTATAACTCAAACTATAACAACAGCCCGAATCCTGAAAATCATTTCATCCTGTAAATCCTGATTCAGCCAAAACAAAAAAAGCCTGTAACATTACTGCTACAGGCTTTTTGTCAAACTATAGTTTACAACTACTTCTTCTCCGAAGCAGAAATATTTCTCATTTTAATATGCAGCTCATCTAACTGTGCATCCGAAATTGGTGATGGAGCATCGATCATTACATCGCGGCCTGAGTTGTTTTTCGGGAAAGCAATGTAATCGCGGATAGAATCAGAACCGCCGAAAATAGAGCAAAGTCTGTCGAAGCCGAAAGCGATACCACCGTGCGGCGGCGCACCGTACTCAAACGCTTCCATCAGGAACCCGAACTGGGCTTTTGCTTCGTCGTTAGAGAAACCTAACAAGCGGAACATCTGCTCCTGCAAACGGCGGTCGTGGATACGAATAGAACCACCACCCACTTCTACACCATTGATAACCATATCATAGGCATTTGCACGGATGTCGCTCGGTCGGTCATCGATCAGCTCCAGGTCTTCCGGCTTTGGCGACGTGAACGGGTGGTGCATCGCATGGAAACGGCCTGATTCTTCGTCCCACTCTAATAACGGGAAATCCACTACCCACAGGGCAGAGAATGTATCTTTATCGCGCAGGCCAAGTCGTGTTCCCATTTCCAGGCGAAGCTCGTTCAGGGCTTTACGGGTTTTATCTTTTCCACCGGCCAACACCAGCAGCAGGTCGCCAGGCTTGGCGTTAAAAGCAGCAGCCCATTCTGCCAGATCTTCCGGAGAATAGAATTTATCTACCGATGATTTTACAGAGCCATCTTCATTCACGCGCGCATAAACCAAACCGGTAGCACCGATCTGCGGACGCTTCACAAAATCAGTCAGCTCGTCGAGTTGCTTGCGGGTATAGCTGGCAGCGCCTTCTGCATTGATACCAACTATAAGCTCGGCGTCATCAAATACTTTAAAACCTTTGTTCTTTACCAGGTTATTCAGCTCTACAAACTGCATCCCGAAACGGGTATCCGGCTTATCAGACCCGTACAGGCGCATGGCATCGGCATAGGTCATGCGGGGCAGCTTTGGCAGGTTAATGCCTTTTACTTTCTGGAACAGGTGCTGGATCAGGCCTTCAAAAGTGTTCAGGATATCTTCCTGGGTTACGAAAGAAAGTTCGCAGTCTATCTGTGTAAATTCCGGCTGACGGTCGGCACGCAGGTCTTCATCTCTGAAGCATTTCACAATCTGGTAATACTTATCGAAACCAGACACCATCAGCAGCTGCTTGAATGTTTGCGGCGACTGTGGCAGGGCGTAAAACTCACCCGGGTTCATGCGGCTTGGCACCACAAAGTCGCGGGCACCTTCCGGCGTTGATTTGATCAGAACAGGCGTTTCTACCTCAATAAAATAATGTCCGTCCAGGTAATGGCGGGTTTCGCGCATCACACGGTGGCGTAGCTCCAGGTTACGGCGCACCGGGTTACGGCGCAGGTCCAGGTAACGGTACTTCATGCGCAGGTCGTCTCCCCCATCGGTCTCATCTTCAATCATGAAAGGTGGCAACTTGGCGGCATTCAGTACTTCCAGCTTGGTCACTTTCAGCTCTATTGAGCCGGTAGGAATTTTATCATTCTTCGATTCGCGCTCAATTACTTTACCTACTACTCTGATCACGAATTCACGGCCCAGGCTACGTGCCTGGTTCAGAAGCGCTTCCGGCGTCATGCCTTCTTCAAAGCTTAGCTGGGTGATACCATAGCGGTCGCGCAGGTCTATCCAGAGCATTCCGCCTTTGTCGCGCAGGCGCTGTACCCAGCCAGCCAGGATAACTTCTTCGCCTACATTATCTATTCGTAGTTCGCCGCAAGTATGAGTTCGGAGCATAATCGTTTTTTGTAAAGTATATAGCGCAAAAGTAATAATTGTTACGTTAGGTTGCAGCTAAAATAGCAGGAGTATGCAAGAACTCAGTAAGCGGGCAGATGAGCAACTATAGCACCGCTTATTTACCGGGATGTAAACTATAAACTACATCTAAATACCGCAGACAATTCTAAACACAGGCTACACAGGGCTTAAACAACTATAACTCAGGTTGGTCGGGAAAAAGGGCAGGTTTGTATAGTTTATTTTGAATGGAAAAATGGATTGATTTTCTTTAGCTATAGTTATCTCTGGAAATCGAAAATATTAAGTATAAAATACAACTATGGAATTAGTCATACAGAATCTGTCCAAAACCTACCCTAATGGCACTCAGGCCCTTAAAAACATCAACCTGACTATTCCGAAAGGAATGTTTGGCCTGCTGGGACCCAACGGCGCCGGAAAATCATCGCTGATGCGAACTATAGCTACGCTGCAGGAAGCAGATACCGGCAGCATTATGCTGGGCGACTTGGACGTGCTGCGCCAGAAGGAAGAAATGCGGAAAGTGCTGGGTTACCTGCCACAGGAGTTTGGAGTTTACCCTAAGGTAAGTGCCGAAGAAATGCTGGACCACTTTGCTGTATTAAAAGGCATCAGCAACCCGAAAGAACGCAAGGAAGTGGTGGCAGCGCTGTTGCAGCAAACCAACCTGTACGATGTGCGCAAAAAGAACCTGGGTGGTTACTCGGGCGGTATGAAGCAGCGCTTTGGTATTGCGCAGGCACTGCTTGGCAACCCGCAACTGATTATAGTGGATGAGCCAACCGCCGGCCTGGACCCTGCCGAGCGTAACCGTTTCCATAACCTGCTGAGCGAGATTGGCGAGAACGTGATCGTAATTCTTTCTACACACATCGTGGAGGATGTAACTGACCTGTGCCGCAACTTTGCCATCATCAACAAAGGTGAAGTACTGCTTACCGGCGACCCGCTGGAAGTAATCAACAGCCTGAATGGCCGCATCTGGCGCAAATTCATCCACAAGTCAGAGCTGGCAGCACACCAATTACAGTACGATGTCATTTCGTCGCGCCTGTTTGCCGGCAAAACTATTATCCACGTGCTCAGCGATGTGCAGCCGGGTGTAGAATTTGAACCTGTAAACGCAGACCTAGAAGACGTGTACTTCAGCAAGATACACGAGGCTACTAGGGGCGAGCGCACTGAGCCTGCTGAAGTAATTATGAATTAAAAATTATGAATTATGAATGGCTTTGGTGGTTAGTAAAATACTACTCAGGATTTTCTGTAGCTCGGTAGCATCCTGATGAACTGATTCGAAAGATTTTGTGGAAATAAACTCACTGTCTTTTAGCAGTTTCAGCCAGTAAATCGTTTCGCGGGTTTCTTTAGCGGCAATGTTCAGTTTGTTCACAAAATCGGCACGGGAACTGGCAGCTATAGCTTCGGCTACATTAGCCCCGATTGATGTTCCGCTCCTGAGAATCTGTTTCGAAAGGATAAATTCCTGCTCAGAAAAACGAAGATGCTTGTACAATTTTACAACACGCAGTGCAAAGGCATAAGACTTATCAGCCACCACATTCTGTTTCATATTCATTTAAATTTTGACACAAGACATTAATTCATAATTAATAATTCATCATTCATAATTATTAAAGAGATGTTCAAAGAGATATTCCTGTTCGAACTGAAGTACCGGATGAAGCGCCCGGCTACTTATATCTATTTCTTCATTCTGTTCCTGATGGCCTTTTTTGCGATGCTTGGACTGGGTGGTGCTTTTGGTGCCGGTGTGGTGATCGGTGATACCAGCGGAGGAAAGGTGTTTGCCAACTCTCCTTACCAGATCAACTGGATCGTAACCTTGCTCAGCTGGTTTGGCGTGCTCATTACCTGCTCCATGATGGGTACCCCGATCTTCCGGGATTTCGAGCACAAAACGCATTCGCTTTATTACACTACGCCCATCTCAAAGGCAGGCTATATTTTCGGCCGATTTACGGGTTCGTTCCTGGTTACGCTGTTCGTGTTTGCGGGTGTGGCGCTTGGTGCCATGGTTGCTACTTTTATGCCGTGGATGTCACCTGAAAAAGTAGGGCCGTTTAACCTGATCTGGTACATACAACCTTATTTAACGATTATCATCCCCAACCTGCTGCTGACCGGTGCTATCTTCTTTACCCTGGCATCGCTTACCCGCAGCGCGCTTTCCATTTATGTAGGCGGCGTTATATTCCTGGTAATGTACGGCATTGCCAGCAGCCTTACCAGCGACCTGGACAACGAGTTTATCGCCAACCTGACCGACCCGCTCGGTGCTTCTGCCATTTACCTGACCCAACGCTACTGGACCACTGCCGAGCGAAATACCATGATGCTGCCTTTCAGCGAGTATGTGCTCCTGAACCGTGGGCTTTGGCTAACTATAGGTTTGAGCTTACTGGCGTTCTGCTACTATAAATTCAGTTTCTCGTTTGCCAACACCGGCATCAAATTGTTCCGCCGTAAAAACAGTGCTGAAGCCGTAGGAGCCATTATTCCGTCTGAGCGCCTGAACCTGCCCAAAGTATCGCAGAGCTTCTCGTTTAACCTGAGCCTGAAGCAGTATTTCAAGCTGAGCAAGCTGGAGTTCAATGGCATTATCAAAAGTGTTTATTTTATAGCTATAGTTACAGCCGGCATTATTTTCCTGTTCGTTTCAGGGGCGCAGGTCGGCAAGATGTATGACACCAATACCTTCCCGGTTACCTCGCAGGTAGTAACGGTGCTGAACGGCACATTCGCGCTGTTTTTCCTGATCATCATTACCTTCTACTCTGGCGAGCTGGTGTGGCGCGAGCGCGATAACAGTATTAACCAGATCTACGACTCCCTGCCTATTCCGAACTGGGTGCCTTTTGCTTCTAAAATGACTGCCCTGATGCTGGTGCAGGTGGTATTGCTGTTCGTTATTATGATCTGCGGTATCATCATCCAGACGTTTAAGGGCTACTATAAATATGAAATTGATGTGTACCTGCAGGGCCTGTTCGGCATTAACCTGATAGATTACCTGCTGCTATGCGTACTGGCGATGCTGGTACAGGTGATCGTGAACAACAAGTTTATCGGCCATTTTGTGATGGTGGTGTATTACCTGCTTAACATCTTTAAAGGCCAGCTTGGTTTTGAGCACACACTCTACTCCTATAGTTCCGATCCGGGCATTACCTACTCGGCCATGAACGGCTATGGGCACTTTGTGTGGCCATTTACCATCTATAAAATTTACTGGGGAGCCTTTGCCCTGTTGCTGGCTATAGTTGCCAATATGCTATGGTCGCGCGGTTCGGAGAATATGCTGAAGTGGCGCCTGAAACTGGCCAGCATGCAGCTTACAAAATCTACCCTTTTCGTTACCGCAGCCGGACTTATCGTTTTCCTGATCACAGGTAGCTTTATTTTCTACAACACCAATATCCTGAACAAGTACCGCACATCAGACGACCAGGAAGAGCGCCAGGCTTATTATGAAAAGACCTATAAAAAGTACGATGGCATTCCGCAGCCGCGCATTACAGATGTAAACCTGAACGTGGATATCTACCCGGAAGAGCGTATTTTCGACTTTAAAGGCTATTTCTGGATAAAGAACACACACAGCCAGCCAATCGACTCGGTGCACATTAACCTGTCGGATGAAGCTGAAGTGCGCAAATTGGAATTCGATAGGCCTGCCAAACTGGCCCTGCATGACGAGGACTATGGTTACCGCATTTACAAACTGGACAAGCCAATGCAGCCCGGCGATTCTATGCGTCTGAACATGGACCTGCACTATGCCACCAAAGGTTTCCGTAACAGCGGTTCCAACACAGGCATCGTTTACAACGGCACATTTATCAACAGCGATTATCTGCCTAAAATAGGGTACCAGTCCGGGCTGGAGCTGAGCGAAGACGATATGCGCAAAGAGCATGGCCTGGAACCAAAGCCTCGCATGGCCGATGTAAACGACTCGGTAGCCCGCATGAACACTTATATCAGCAAAGAAGCAGATTGGGTGAACTTTGAAACTACAGTAAGCACTATTCCAAGCCAGATTGCCATTGCGCCGGGTTACCTGCAGAAAGAATGGACAAAAGACGGCCGCCGCTACTTCCACTATAAAATGGATGCGCCGATCCTGAATTTCTACTCTTTCCTGTCGGCAGATTACCAGGTGAAGAAAGACCACTGGAAAGGCAAAAACGGCCAGGATGTAGCTATCGAGATATACTACCACAAAGGCCACGAGTATAACCTGGACCGCATGATAAAATCGGTGAAGAAATCGCTGGATTATTTTACTGAGAATTTCAGCCCGTACCAGCACAAGCAGGTGCGCATTCTGGAATTCCCGGGTTACCAGTCGTTTGCCCAGTCCTTCCCGAACACTATTCCTTACTCCGAATCTATCGGCTTTATAGCGGATGTGGACGACAACGACCCGGAAGATGTGGATTACCCGTTCTATGTAACGGCTCACGAAATAGCGCACCAGTGGTGGGCACACCAGGTAATTGGTGGCGATGTGCAGGGTTCAGTGCTAATGTCGGAGACGATGAGCCAGTACAGCGCCCTGATGGTGATGAAGCATGAGTACGGCGAAGAGCGCATGAACAAGTTCCTGAAATATGAACTGAACTCGTACCTGCTGGGCCGAACCACGGAGCGTAAAAAAGAAATGCCGCTATACAAAGTAGAAAACCAGGGATACATCCACTACCGCAAAGGCAGCGTGATCATGTATGCACTGGCCGACTACATTGGCGAAGAAAACCTGAACAAGGCGCTACATAAGTACATTCAGAAAGTGGCGTTCCAGCGGGCTCCGTATACTAATTCTGTCGAGTTTTTAGGTTACATCCGCGAAGCTACGCCGGACTCGCTGCAGTATATGGTGACGGACATGTTTGAGAAGATCACGCTCTACGAGAACAAAACCACCGACGCGACCTACAAAAAACTACATGACAACAAATACAAGGTTACGTTTACTGTAGATGCCAAAAAATGGTATGCGGACAGCCTGGGTAACGAAGCGCCAGCCAAAATGAACGACTGGGTAGATATTGGGGTAATTGCCCGTCACAAAGTAGACGGCAACTGGCAGGACAAACCGCTGTACCTGAAGAAGCACCAGCTAAAAGCCGGCGAAAACAAGTTCGAGTTTATAGTTGACGAGAAGCCTGAAAAAGCCGGCATCGATCCGATGAACAAACTCATTGACCGAAACCCAACCGATAACACCAAAAAAGTTACCGAAGGATAAAAACCTATAGTTTAGATTAAACACAGAAGCCATACCTGACTAGGTATGGCTTCATTTTTATAGTTGGGTATAGTTCGTATGTATGCCCTCGCTCGCGTCTCGCGAGTGTGAGCTATTTGGTGGCGTCTCGCCACGTTATCATCCGGTTTCAATCTGTAGTTGTAACTGTAAACTATAGTTTAGCGCGGCCAGAGTCCGCAGGAAGCTCACACGCGCGGGACGCGAGCGAAGGCAGTAGCTTTTATAGTTTCGAGCAACTATAAACTATAGTTACTTAAACATTCCACCCAGCTTATCGCCTAAGCCGCCGGGCAGTTTGTCTTTCAGGCCGCCGCCGAGCATGCCCATCAGGTCTCCTTCCGACGACACTTTACCAGACAGCTTCTGCATAATGAACGAGATAACGAATGGCCCGGCCTGTTTGGCTATAGATTCCGGCACGCCCAGTTTCGTGCTCAGGTCGTTCACGTACTTCCCGATCATGTTATTTACTGCAGGATGTTCTGTAGTACCTTTGTTGCCTTTCAGCACATCCAGTATGCCGCCAAAATTGCCGCTGGTCGCTTCGTTCTTCAAGCCATTTTCCAGGTCATCCTTGGCAAGGTCTACGGCTTTGTTGGCGGTGTCGGGCTGCAACTGAAATTTGTTTTGCAGTTCGCCGGTCAGTTGTCCTTTTACCGAATTAATCAAGTCGTTTAGCATAGTTATAGTTTGTTTATAGTTATAGATCGATCTATAGTTTGTAACGGCAACTATAGCTATAGGATACTTTTTAAATCTCCGGCTTCGTTAGCAATCTCAAACTTTTGGCAGAGAAATTGCACCACTTTCGCTTACTACCTGTTATTTGAACAATAATTTATAGCTTTGCCTACACAACCCTTATGAACATGCGTTATTTAGCATTTTTAGCCATCATCCTTATAGCCGGTGCTGCTTTTGCCGCTCCAAAACTGAAAAAGATAAATCTCACCAAAGAGATCAGCATTAAACTGCCCAAAGACTTTACGCCGATGTCGGATGATGACATTGCCCGCGAGTACCCTGCCACTACCAAGCCGCTGGCTGTATATACCAGCCCGGATGGCAACATCGACTTTAGCTTAACGCAGAAGCGCACTACCTTCCGTGAGCGTGACCTGACCATGCTTCGTGAGTTTTATAAAGCCAACCTGGTCGAAACGTTCACCAACATCGATTTCATCCGCCAGGAAGTTACTGCCATAGACGGAAAGCAGTTTATAGTATTTGAGTTTGTATCGAACCTTGCAGATACGCGCGGCGCCTCTAACCTGAAACCGGTGCAGAAATACAGCATCATCATGTACACCATAACCGGCAATCAGCTTCAGATCTACACCCTGCATATCCCGTTCCAGCTCAAAAACCAGTGGCAGGATACCGCCCGCGAGATCATGGGTTCAGTCAACATTAAAAAGTAAGCTTACCTAACTATAGCTTAAAAGCCTCTTCTGCAACCAGGAGAGGCTTTTTTTATGGACCAGTGAAAGGGATTGGCTGGATTAGTGGGATTGCTATAGTTGCAGCTATAGTTCTATAGTTGATTTTACCAAAACATTGTTCGCTGGCGCGAGTCTCCCGACTCAACTGGCCCGCAAGGGACAACAAAAGTAGTGTCGTTGGCTATCGGTCTATAGTTTCAGTGGTCCGACTACAGTTATAGCTATAGTTCTATAGTTGGCGTTTAACACCCCTGTGAGCTGCGCTCGCAAGTTTCGAACTCTCGTTCTCACTTGTCCTCAAGGGGACAGTCCTGCTATAGTTTGAGTTATAGTTCTATAGTTACAGTTTATGTGCAGATAGTATCCTCACCAAACAACCAGCAACTAAACCTTGCTTAACCTGGCCTTAGCCTTTACCTTTACAACTATGGCTACAGATTTTCTTTCTATTTACAGCGACGAGTATTTTATGCAGCAGGCCTACCGGCAGGCGCAGCAGGCTTTTGAAGAAGGCGAGATTCCGATTGGGGCTGTTATAGTTGCCAACAACCGCATTATAGCCAAAGCCTACAACCAGACCGAGAAACTGAACGACGTAACTGCCCATGCCGAGATGCTGGCTTTTACCGCTGCCTCCGAGTACCTGGGCAATAAGTATCTACATGACTGTACGCTGTATGTAACGGTTGAGCCCTGCATTATGTGCGCGGGCGCCAGCTACTGGGCACAGCTTAAGCGGGTAGTGTTCGGAACAAATGAGCCGAAGCGCGGTTATAGAAGAGTAGGCAATTTACTACATCCTAAAACCGAGATGGTTAGCGGTATTATGGCGCAGGAATGTGCCGACCTGATGGCAACTTTCTTTGCAGCCAGAAGAAAATAACTAATTTTGAAACTAAGAGTTTAAACGCATACGTACTCCTACAATGGCTACGTATGTAATTGTTCACATATAAAAATATACAAAACTATGGCTTTCGAACTTCCGAAATTACCTTATGCTTACGATGCACTGGAGCCGCACATTGATGCACGCACCATGGAGATCCACCATACAAAACACCACCAGGCCTATACCGACAACCTGAACAAGGCCATTGCCGGCACCGACATGGAAGGCAAAAGCATTGAAGATATCCTGCAAAACCTGGATGGCGAAAACAAAGCGGTTCGTAACAACGGTGGCGGTTACTACAACCACAACCTGTTCTGGACAATTCTTTCTCCGAACGGTGGCGGTCAGCCTTCAGGTGAGCTGGCAGATGCAATCAATTCAGCATTCGGTTCTTTCGATCAGATGAAAGAGAAATTTAACGCCGCTGCAGCTACCCGTTTCGGTTCTGGTTGGGCATGGCTTTGCGTAAAAGATGGTAAGCTGGAGATCTGCTCTACGCCTAACCAGGACAATACCCTGATGCCATTCGCTGAAGGTTGCGGCGGTCAGCCAATCCTGGGCCTGGACGTGTGGGAGCACGCCTATTACCTGAACTACCAGAACCGTCGTCCGGACTACATCAACGCTTTCTGGAACGTAGTGAACTGGGAAGAAGTAACCCGCCGCTACAACGAAGCAAAGTAGTAGTTTAGAAACTAGATGATAGACGTTAGATTTTAGACTTCTGAACTACAAACAAAAATCCCCACCAGAAATGGCGGGGATTTTTGTTTGTAGTTTGGTGCAGGTATCCTGCTTAATCAGTTTAATCTCTTTAATAACCGGTCTACCTCTGAGCTACGCTGCTTTGTCTGTTCTTGTAAGCCTCTACACCGGCATCTAAAAACTTCACAAAATTATCTATGCTCAGGTCGTAAGCAGTTGGTTTTACCAGCACGTTCTCATGTTCGTCCATCAGCACATAATATGGCTGGGCATTTACGTTAAACTTCGTGATCTGGTAGTCGGCGTACTTTCTGCCGATCGTTTTCTTTTCCTTGCCATCGTAAGTGCTGGTGTACCATTCGCTTTGCGGCAGTTCGGTTCTGTCGTCTACATACAGCGCTACCACCACATAGTTCTCGCGCAGGCGTTTCAGCACAGCCGGGTCCGACCAAACATTTTGCTCCATTTCGCGACAGTTCACGCAGCCGTGTCCGGTAAAATCTATAAAGATCGGTTTGCCCTGGGCAGCGGCACATTTCTTGGCTTGTTCCAGGTCGAAGTAGCCTTGCAGGCCATGCGGCAGATGCAGGAAATCAGCATATTTCGGCGCCTCGCACTGCTCATTGGTGTTGGCAGCTAACACAGCGGTATTGCCAGCGTTGCCACCATTGTTCTGCCTTACAATTTTATTGATATCGAAGTCCTGAGTGGTTTGTGGCGGCAGGTAACCGGACAGTGCTTTAAGCGGTGCACCGAACAGGCCCGGCACCAGGTACACTACAAACCCAAACGTAACAATAGCAAAGAACAGGCGCGGCACACTAATATAGTTCAGGTCAGAGTCGTGCGAGAACTTGAGTTTGCCTAGCAGGTAAAAGCCCATCAGCGTAAAGATCACGATCCAGAGCGCCAGGTACACTTCGCGGTCCAGGATGCCCCAGTGGTACACCTGGTCGGCTACGCTCAGGAACTTAAGCGCCAGTGCCAGCTCTATAAAACCCAGCACTACTTTTACTGAGTTCAGCCAGCCACCAGACTTAGGAAGGCTGCTTAGCCACGACGGGAAAATGGCAAACAAGGTAAACGGCAAAGCAAAAGCCAGCGAATACCCGAACATGCCAACTATAGGTCGTATCACTTCGCCCTGGAAGGATGAGGCAATGATGCTGCCAACCAGCGGACCGGTACAGGAGAAGGAAACCAGCACCAGGGTCATGGCCATAAAGAACACACCTACCCAGCCACCTTTATCTGCCTGCGCATCTACTTTTGTCAGGAACGAGCTTGGGAGCGTGATCTCAAACATGCCGAAGAACGACATGGCAAACAGGATGAACACAAAGAAGAAAAGCAGGTTCGGGAACCAGTGTGTACTGATGAAATTGGCTCCATCCACCCCAAAAACTCTCGCAAATATAGTCCCGACAAGGGTGTAGATAGCAATGATAGAAAGGCCGTACACAAAGGCTTTCAGGATTGCTTTTCCGCGGCTTTCGCTGCTGTTGGTAAAGAAGCTCACCGTCATCGGCACCATAGGGTATACACATGGTGTTAGTACCGCAAGCACACCGGCACCAAAGGCCATGATCATAAATGTCCACAGGTCGCTTTCATCGGTGGCAGGTGCGGTCAGGGCAACATCGGCGGCCTGTATAGTTTCACTGTTTTCCGGAGCGGTTACGGTATCTGTAGTTGCTTTTTCGCCCAGGCCAAAAGCCACGCTGGCAGCTGTATCGGTAGTGGCAGGCTGCTGAACTATAGTTTGCAATTCGCCAGTAGGCTGGCCTGCAGATGGAGCAGCAGGAGCAGGTTGTTCAGCAGTTATAGCTTTTGTTGGCTGTGCAGCGGCTTTTCCGGTTACCTGAATCTGTTTGTTATTAAACGTAAAATCGTCGTCAAACGGAATGCAGCGGCCATCTATGTCGGTACAAACCTGGTACTCGTAAGTGCCTTTTACCAACAGCTCGGGCTGCAGCACGCGTATTTTCTGGCGGAACTGGGCTGTGCCGGTAAAGTAAGTATACTCACCGCCCCACAGGTCGTCGTATTTCTTTTTGGGGTTAACCGGTTTTATTTTGCCTACCAGTTCGTAAGACGGATGCTTGGCAAAGGTAAATTCCGTTACCATCGGGCCCAGTTCCGGATCAAAATCAGACGAGTACAGGTACCAGTCCTTATCGATGCGAACGTTAAAGATCAGCTCAACTTCCTCGCCAACCGCGACTTGTTTTTTAGAGACATCATAACTCCAGGTAGCCGGCTTAAGTACCTGCGCAACTGCCGAAAAGGTGACCAGCCAGAACAGCGCAGCAGCCCAAAGGCTTTTAGAAGATATAGTAGTAAGCATACGTGCTTCTTTAATTTGTAGGTTGTGTAACCCGTGTTATTAAAAGCATAACACAAGCCAGGGAAACAATGTTAACAACTATAGCTACAAATGTAAAAAATATATCGCTGCCTTGGGTAGCAACTATAGTTTATTCCGGCTGCGGCAGATGTATAGCTACCTGCGCACTATAAACTGCTTTGCCTTCCCGACCAACTAAAACAACAGCATTACAGTTACAAAAGCCGCCACCACTATAGCAACCCCAGTTATATTTTTCCTGCTTTCACAGCCCTAACATTCGCTTCGATAACTATAGCAATATTTCAAAGTCAAACACAAATTTTTATAAAATACATTAAAAATAATATATAAAAAGATAACTATTTTAAAATATTTTCCGTATATTATACAAGTTAAAATTATTACGGTGCAACACATAAATTATAAACTTTCACCCTTTAAATTTTGAAGTATACCAATATAAAACTACCGCTTACTTGTAACTGCTGTTAAGGGGTGACGGGAACGGAATTTTAGCCTACTTTTGATTGTACTATAACAAAGAATAAGTATAACTCAACCAATAAACACCATGAAACAACGTCTTGAGCATACCGATGAGCAGCTATTACAGACAGAGTGCGGCAGAGTGTTTGGCTACATCTTTAAAGCAATGAAGCTTGTACGCGATGAAAAGCATAATTTTCATGTAGTCTACAAAACCATGACGGATGAGTATATCTATTCTTTTTGCAATCCCTTCCTGGATACCCTGGCACCAAACACGTACAAACTGATCTCGGAAGAAGAGGCCAGAAAAATATTTCTGCCCCAGCTTACTTCTGAAAACGCCCACGAGTTGTTTACAACCGCCAAGGCTTCTTTTGCACTGCATGCATAGTTTAGTGCCAGCGTATCTGTAACACGAAGGTGCCCCGCAAGGCACCTTTTGTTTTTATAAACGGGCTAAAAGGCCATATTTAGCGCTAATATTTGCCAAACTATATACATTTGTGGCTTAACATCGTATTTTAGTTAATTTTACAGAGTAGCGCCTTAGCTTGCCTATACTTAAACTATGATCCTAAATATACTTCTTACCATATTCCTGGTATTGCTTAATGGCTTTTTCGTGGCTGCCGAGTTTGCTATCGTAAAGGTGCGCGCCTCGCAGATAGAGCTGAAGGCGCAGGCCGGCAACACCATGGCAAAAATGGCATCCCACATGATATCGCACCTCGATGCCTACCTGTCGGCCACACAGCTGGGTATTACGCTGGCCTCGCTGGGCCTTGGTTGGATCGGGGAAAGCGTTGTGTCGCAGATCATCATCAACATTATGGCTGCTTTTGGTTTTGAGCCAAGCCCCGAAGTAGCCCACAGCATTGCCCTGCCTATTGCCTTTGCTTTAATTACAGTACTGCACATTGTATTTGGCGAGCTGGCCCCAAAATCGCTGGCAATACAGCGCCCGGAGTCTACTACGCTGGCTATTGCGCTGCCGCTGCGGTTCTTCTATATCCTGTTCATTCCGTTTATCTGGCTGCTCAACGGTTTTTCAAACTTTATCCTGCGTTCTATGGGCATCCGCTCGCTGCATGGCGCCGAGGTACACTCTGCCGAAGAACTGCGCCTGCTCTTTGAGCAAAGCGCCGAGGGAGGTGCCATCCAGGATTCGCAGCACGAGCTGATCGAGAATGTGTTCCAGTTTAACGAGCGCATGGTGAAGCAGATACTGGTGCCGCGTACCAAAATGGTTGCCGTAGACCTTAACATCTCAGAGCACGACCTGATGGAGATCATCTTTAACGAGGGTTACTCGCGCCTGCCGGTGTACAGCGGCAACATCGACAATATTGTGGGTGTGCTGTATGTAAAAGACCTGCTGAGCAAGATGCGCCTCGGGGAGCCGATAGAATTAGAGAAACTGATGCGCCCTGCCTATTTTGTGCCGGAAACCAAGAAAATAAACCGCCTGCTGAAACAGTTCCAGCGCCGCCACCTGCACATGGCTATCGCTACCGACGAGTTTGGCGGCGTATCAGGTATTGTTACCATTGAGGATATTATTGAGGAACTGGTAGGCGAGATACAGGACGAGTACGATGAAGAAGTGCCGCTGGTAGAAATGTTAGGCGACTACGAATACAAAGTAAGTGGCGCTGCCTCGATCTCGGATGCAAACGATTACCTGCCTTATGCACTGCCGGAGGGCGAAGATTACGAAACTGTAGGCGGCCTGATCAGTGTGATTTATGGTCAGATACCGGAAAACATTACCGATACCATTGATTTTAACGAGTATGAAGTTCGTGTGCTCGAGAAATCAGAAAGAAGTATTGATTCGGTACTGTTTAAGATACGCGAAGAAATGCGGGAAGAATCCACACTGCGCGAAATGCCGGAGCATTAAACTGCAACTATAGTTTTGAGCCAACTATAGTTTTGCTGAAAGAGCTATAGTTGTGATTACAGCTATAGCGCGAGCGCCCTGGCTCATGTCGAACTATAGTTCAGGTGTTGCTCTATAGTTGCGGCTATAGTCTAAACGCGGCCGGAGTCCGCGGGTAGCTCACACTCGCGGGACGCGAGCGAAGGTATGGGCTATAGTTACAGACCGGTTATTCTTTTCCTGTAAACCAGCCGCTGTACATTACATAGTTGTTGGCTACTTTGTCGAGGCCGTCTACCTGTTCCTGGCTCAGCTGTTTTACTTTTTTAGCCGGTATGCCCGCATAGATCCAACCCGATTCGCACACGGTATTTTCCAAAACGATAGCGCCGGCAGCCACGATACAGTTCTTCTGCACTATAGCATTGTCCATCACAATCGACCCCATCCCGATCAGTACGTTGTCTTCTACGGTACAGCCGTGTACAATAGCGTTGTGGCCTACCGATACGTTGCTACCAATGGTGGTGGCGGCTTTCTGGTAAGTGCAGTGTATCACGGCGCCATCCTGTATGTTGGTCTTGTCTCCGATCCGGATCGCATTTACATCTCCCCTGATCACGGCATTAAACCAGACAGAGCATTCGCGCCCCATCACCACATCGCCAACTATCGTTGCATTCTCTGCTACAAATGTATCATCGCCAATCTGTGGCATCACGCCTTTCACCGGAAGTATAAGGGGCATAGCTTTTTGAATTATGAATGAAGAATTATGAATGGGTGGTAAAGTTATGGTTTAATTGTTGATGGTTAAATTGTTACTCTTGTAAAGTATTTCTTATCGTGTAAATCTAAAACTCTGTAAATCCTGATTCAGAGAATTAACAATCATCCATTTAACCATTAACAATTAAACAATTAACCGCTTCCAGGTGCCTTTGTTGTAGTTGTATTTCAGGGTGCTGGGCAAGGCTTTCCAGAAGTATTTATTCAGGTTTACGGCAAAACTGGGTTGCATGTAGCAGTTAATGGTACATCCTTCGCAGGCGGGCAGTCTTCCTTCCAGTTGCTTTTGCTTTTCTACTTCGGGGCTATAGTATAGTTGCTGCAGGTTACCGTTAATCGGGTAGGTTTTAGCGCCTAAGTGGTAGCAGGGCAATACCAGTTCGTTTTCAGGCGAAATAACTATAGTTGTAGTGGCTGCTTTACACACCGGGTCGCTGATATGGTTTCCGCCATCCTTTCGAAGCTGAATAAAACCATCGTTCAGGTACACGCCTTTCCGTTTACCAAAAGCCGACAGGTATTCCAGTTCTGCTTCCGTTAAGCGTTCGCCGGTTTCTACCCCATTGTATTCAAAGGCCGGGTTCAGGATAAGTACCAGTTTGTTGGGTTGGGTTATGGTTCGGTACACTTCTTCCAGCTCGTGCAGGTTGTGCTTAAAAACGGTGAAAAGAATATCCGGCCGCTCGCCCAGCGCTTTAGCTACTTTAATAGATTCCATCACGAAATCATAACAAGCTACTCCCCTGCCCGCATCGTGGGTTTGTTTATGCGCAGAGTCGAGTGAGAAATGCAGCATATCAACTTTCCCTTTCAGGTGCTGGGCCAGTTTAGGGTAAAGCATAGCGTTGGTGGTGAGCGTGGTAATAAAGCCCATGTCGTGCGCCAGTCCCAGCATCTCGTCGATCTGGCGATGCAGCAACGGCTCGCCCCCGGTAAAGTCGATTACCTGTACACCCAGTTTCTTCAGGTCGCGCAGGTTTTGCGCTACATCATCTATAGTTATGTAAGGCGAAGGTTTTTCCCAGATATCGCAGAACGAGCACTTTGCGTTACAGCGATAAGTAACGTAGTAGTTGCAAAGTACAGGTCTGGTTCTCAGGAGCACGATCTTAATTACGAATTATTAATTACGAATTACGAATTTTAGAACGAGATAACGAAATATAGCTTAATTGCTACTGATTGATTATTGTAACTAAGAATCTTAACTTTCTAACTATGAAAAGGCAGAACATCTCATCCGGCGCTATGTGGGAAGACATTGTAGGCTACAGCCGTGCTGTACGGGTGGGCAATGTAATTGAAGTGGCAGGCACTACCGCTACCGACGGCGACCAGATCATAGGAAAAGGCAATGCTTACGAACAGACCAAATTCATTCTTCAGAAAATAGTGAAAGCTTTAGAAGAAGCCGGCGCAACAATGGAAGATGTAGTACGCACCCGCATGTTTGTAACGGACATAACCCGCTGGGAAGAGATTGGTCGCGCGCATGGCGAGGTGTTCCGGACTATAAAACCGGCCGCTACCATGGTGCAGGTGAGCGCACTCATAAATCCTGAACTTTTAGTAGAGATAGAAGTAACAGCCCTTTTGTCCGCAGAACATCCACAAACTGAAGGTTTTTCTTTACGGTAGTTTAGGTTGAAGGACTATAGTTAGCGTTGCGGATAATTTTACCTCACCCCGACAACAGAATAGAATTTGTCTGAATCAGGATTTTCTGGATTTGGGCTTGGCTATAGTTTGAGCTTTAGTCTTATAGTTACTGCTTTAACACCCCTGTAGTCCCCTCAATGGGACAGTCCTTGTCTTGCTATAGTTGGCACTGCTATAGTTTTATAGTTACGGTTTGTCCAACCACCCCTGCCCCTCCCTATCCAAGGAGGGGAGCTCTGATACTGCTTTAGATTAAGCTATAGTTCTATAGTTTAAGGCATAAGTAGGCCAAGTTTACTTGGCCCCATGGAACTACAACTACGAGAAAAATGATCTGCTCTAACTAAGAGCAAGCACTGAAACTATAACTAAGGCAGCAACTATCGAATGTGATTTCAGTCTTTGGGTTGAGCGCCTTGTAGATTTCCGGTGCTGAAAGCATTGCGAGGCACGAGCAAAGGAAATGTACACAGCGCGATGCCCGAAGACGGGGCCTCCCGGCCTGGGAGGGAGCCAATGAAACTATAGAACTGTAGGCTCATAGAGCTCCCAGGAATGAAAGCAGCTATGAAAGAAAAGGCTTGGTTCCAGTAGTAGGCAAATCAACTATAGAACTATAGCCAACTATAGGCTGAGATAGATTTCTCACTGCGTTCGAAATGACAAAAGTGGAACTCTAGGATAAACAAGATGCCTCGGCGTTGCTCGACAGGACAAAAACGAACTATAGCTTATTGACCTATAGCCAGCGCTATTGGTAATCCTGTCACCATCGGGCCAGTTTAGTTGGGAAACTAAACACCATAATAAGTTACGGTGAGGACGCTCGCGCCAACAAGAGAGCAGCAACGGCGTTTACAAAATGATAAAACAAAACCGCCGGAAAGCGAATGTCTCCGGCGGTTTCTGTATCAAATGTATTAAAATAAACTCCTACTTCGGCATATACATCTCGGCACCAGGACCAACCGGCCATCCGAAAATGATCCAGACGATGAACAGCAGGGTCCAGCCGATGAGGAACACGACGGTGTAAGGTAGCATGGTGGAGATAACCGTTCCGATACCGGCTTTCTTATCATAGCGCTGTATAAAGGCCACGATCAGGGCGAAGTACGACATCATAGGCGAGATAATATTGGTAACACTGTCGCCGATGCGGTAGGCGGTTTGCGTAAACTCCGGGGTGTAGCCCAGCAACATGAACATAGGGATGAACACTGGCGCCATAATAGCCCACTTGGCCGAAGCCGATCCCATTACCAGGTTTATAGTTGCGGCTACCAGTATGAACATAATCATCAGCGGAATATCGCTCAGGCCCATCGTTTGCAGTACTTCAGCACCGTTAATGGCCAGTATCAGCCCTAAGTTGGTCCAGTTGAAGTAAGCCACAAACTGCGCCGCAAAAAACACCAGTACAATGTAAGAGCCCAGGGTTTCCATCGATTTAGCCATGCCGCGCATCACATCGCTGTCGTTTTTAATGGTTTTGGCGCCAATACCATAAGCAATACCAGCCACACCAGCCAGAATAAAGATAAACGCCACAATACCCGACATAAACGGCGAGTTCAGGATGTCGCCGGTCTCAGGGTCGCGCAGGTAGCCATTTTCCGGAATCAAACCGCCCAGAATAAATGCCGACATCAGGGACACAGCTATAGTTGCGTAAAGGATGCCGCGCTTTTCCTGCGGATTCAGGCGGTCGATGCTTTGCGGCTTTTCATCGCCGGTATACTCGCCAAGGCGTGGTATCACAATTTTTTCAGTTACCCATGTTCCTAACGCTGCCACTAGGAAAGTAGAAACGAACATGAAATAATAGTTAGCGGCAGGGTTAACCACATAGTTTGGGTCGATGATCTTGGCAGCCTCGGTGGAAAGGCCGGCCAGCAACGGATCGACGGTGCCCAGCAACAGGTTGGCACTATAACCACCCGATACGCCGGCAAAGGCCGCCGCCAGACCTGCCAGCGGATGACGGCCCGCTGCCAGGAAAATAATAGCCGCCAGTGGTACCAGCAGCACATATCCAACCTCAGAAGCGGTGTTCGACATTACGCCCGCAAATACAATTACAAATGTAAGCAGGCGCTTCGGCGAGGCCAGCACTACCAGGCGCAGCACTGCCCCAATCAGGCCTGTCCCCTCGGCAATACCAATGCCCAGCAAGGACACCAGCACTGTACCCAGCGGCGCAAAGCCGGTAAAATTGGTCACCATGCGCGTCAGGATCATGTGCAGCCCTTCTGCGGAGATCAGGTTAACAGGGGCTACTGTTTCGCCGGTGCCGGGGTGCACGACGGCCATATCAAACAGGCTGGCTACCCACGACAAAATAATGATGAGCAGGGCGAAGCCGGCAAAAAGTGTGGCCGGGTGTGGCAGGGCATTTCCGATACGTTCTATCACAGACAGAAACCTGTCGATGCCGGATTTTTTTTCTTGAACTGCAGGCATAAGATAAGGTGAATGGTATGCGGCCAATGCAAAAAACAGATGCTATTGGCCAGATAGATTTAGTTTAGCTCCTGAATATCTTTAAAAAAGGCCGCACCTGCAAACTTTCGGGGAAATCCCTAACTTGGTAGCCGCTTATAGTTTACACGTTTTATGATACCACCTCTGCAACCCGGCGACCGTATCGCCATCCTTTCTACGGCCCGAAAAATAACTTCACAGGAGCTTGCACCCGCCATCCGGACATTTAAAAACTGGGGTTTGCAGGTAGTGTTGGGGCAAACAATAGATGCCAGCTACAACCAGTTTGCCGGCGACGATGCGCTCCGTTTACAGGATTTCCAGCAGATGCTTGATGATGAAACGATAAAGGCCATCGTGTGCGCACGCGGCGGCTACGGCACCACCCGCATCATCGACCAGGTAGATTTTACCAGGTTCCGACAACAGCCTAAATGGGTTGTAGGGTTCAGCGATGTCACTACCATCCACAGCCACATCCATAACCTGGGCATCGAGACCGTGCACGCCATTATGCCCGTGCTGTTCGGCCGCGAAGGAACAATTGATTCCGTGGAAACGCTGCGCAAAGTACTGTTCGGCGAACGTGTAAACTATAGTTCGGCACCGCATCCTTTTAACCGTACCGGCACCACGCAGGGCCAGTTGGTAGGCGGAAACCTGTCCATGCTGCACACGCTTACCGGCACTCAATCCGACATCAGCACCGAAGGTAAGATCCTGTTCTTAGAAGACCTTGACGAATACCTGTACCACATCGACCGCATGCTGGTGCACCTCGACCGCAGCGGCAAACTCTGCAACCTGGCCGGCCTTATAGTTGGCGACATGAGCGACATGAAAGACAACACCATCCCCTTCGGCAAAACAGCTTACGAGATTATAGCAGAGCACACCGGCAAGTATAATTACCCGGTTTGCTACAACTTCCCGGTTGGCCACGAGCCGCTTAACTTAGCCTTGGTGTGCGGCAGAGAGGCCGTGCTTGAAGTGAGTGAACTGGGAGCTAAACTGGAGTATGTTTTGTAACCAAAAAGTACTACATTAGATTTTAAGTATATAGTATATTCGTTAGTCCGATTCCGTTTAGCCGCTTTATTTGGGCTTATAAACGGAATAAACTCTTAATAAACTATAGTTGGGTTTAATCCAAACTATAGAATCTGCACATTCAAACGAGAAGAGATGAAACTAACACTATGCTTTTCAATGCTCTTACTCTTTGTATGCGTGAAGGTGTATGGACAAACAAGAACTATAACTGGGAGATTGATAACTGAAAACTTGGAAACTCTTCCAGAAGTTAGGATTCATAATTCAGACACTGTAGTACTTGGCACGACAGATAAAGAAGGGAGATTTGAAATAGAAATTGCTCCTACAACAGAAGACCTATTGATTGGCTGGATTGGTATGGAGTGGAAAACTATTCAGCTTCCTGCCCACTGTAACCAGCTTGACATAATTCTAATGTACCATGGGCATTATGATTTTATGTCGGTAGGAAGAATTGATAGACTTCGGAAAAAGCGGTTTGAGAAGCTGCCTGGGTTGCACCTAACAGCATATAAAAAAGGACTCTTTACTACAAAGCAACCCTGTTATGGACAGGAGTTTGTGCCAATCAAGAATAGATTAAAAGAAATAAATCGAAAGAGACGAACAAAAAAGCCCTAAACCTAACAAGATGCATAATTTAGGCTTCGGCAATGCCTCACCCACATTATAGCACGAACACGTTGGGCTTAATTTGATAAACTATAATTTAGAAGAGTATGAGTTTTCCAGAGGGACGAAATGATGAATTAGTTATTTTTAAGCCTGAAAGTGGTAATACTGAATTCCAAGTTGTTCTTGATAGTGAACATGATACTGTTTGGGCTACAGAACAGCAAATTGTAGAATTGTTTGGAAAATCTAGGAGGACTATTGGTGAGCATATTAAGAATATATATTCTGAGGGAGAACTTGACAAAGAATCAACTTGGCGGGAATTCCGCCAAGTTCAAAGAGAAGGTGATAGAGAGGTTTCTAGGAAAGTTTCCATTTATAATTTAGATGTAATAATATCAGTTGGATATCGAATAAAATCCAAAGTAGGAATTGAATTTAGAAAGTGGGCAACTTCTAAACTTAAAGAGTATTTACTCAAAGGATATTCAATTAATAAAGAACTATTAGAAGGACAACAATCAAGAATCTTAGAACTAGAACAGTCTCTAGATAAGTTGCATGACCAAGCACTTCAAGAACAAAAAATTCTTACTGAAGGATTTTTAAGTATAATAACTGATTATTCAAAATCATTTGAACTACTTAGTAAATATGATTCAGAACAACTCTCAATAGAGGGATTAAGCAGTGAAATAATCTATGTAATAAATTATCCAGATGTAAAAGAAGCAATACAAAAGCTAAAACAGACTTTGATTGCAAAAGGGGAAGCATCAGAAATATTTGGAAACGAGAAAGACCAATCTTTTGAGGGTATTTTAGGAAGTATATCCCAAACTGTATTTGGAGAGTTAGCTTATCCAACCGTTGAAGAACAGGCAGCACAACTCCTATATTCAGTTGTAAAAGGACACGCATTCAGTGATGGGAATAAAAGAATAGGTTCTTTTTTATTTGTTTGGTTTCTTGAGCAGAACAATTTTCATCTCAACTCAAAAGGGGAAAGAAAGATAAACGAAATCACCCTGCCTGCACTGGCACTAGCTGTAGCCCAAAGCCTTCCAGAACAAAGAGAAGTTATGACTAAGCTAATAATCAACATGATAAAAAACTAAGTCCAACAAGGTATATAGTGTATGGTTTCATATCGTCAACCACAGCACCATATACCAGCCCATTACCTCCCCAATCCAAACTATGCCCAACTATAGATCTTTCGAAACAGAGCGGCTTTTGCTTAAACCAAGTACCGAGGAAGATTGCTGCTTTTGTACTGGAACTGCTGAACACGCCCAAATGGCTGCAGTATATCGGCGACCGAAACGTGCATACCCTGGAAGCTGCAGAAGAGTATATCCGGAACAGGATGCTGCCACAATATGCAAGGTTAGGGTACGGCAACTATACGGTAACACGCAAAACGGATGGGGCGAAACTGGGCAACTGTGGCCTTTACGACCGCGAAGGCCTGGAAGGCATAGACATCGGGTTTGCGTTTTTGCCCGAACACGAAGGCAATGGTTATGCCCTGGAGGCTGCTACAGAAGTAAAACGTGCTGCCATAGAAATTTTCGGCCTTACACGCATCGGCGCCATTACTGTAAAAGAGAATACCTCGTCGCAGAAGCTGCTTGAAAAGCTGGGCCTGAGATACCAGAAAACCGTGCAGTTACCCGACAGCAACGAAGAGCTGTTATACTATGAGCTTATAGTTACACCGGCTTAAGTTATAGTTCGGCGTTCTGGCGCACCCTTACTCATAACCATTTAAGTTTTAACGCACTATGTTGAAATATTTCTTTTTATGGTTTCCGATGGTTGTGCTGGCAGTGCTGAACGGAACGGCGCGGGACCTTTGGTACAAAGAGTATGTAGGTGAATTAGCTGCTCGGCAGATCTCAACCATCACGCTCCTGTTACTTTTTGCAGTTTATATCTGGTTTGTGGTCAGAAAGTACCCACCTGCAACTTCGGGGCAAGCTTTAACTATAGGAATGCTGTGGCTTGTTTTAACCCTTATTTTCGAATTCGGAGTAGGTTTTATGTCGGGCAGAACCTGGGCGCAAATGTTGGAAGACTATAACTTACTGGCAGGCCGCCTTTGGATTCTGATTCCCTTCTGGGTTGCTGTTGCGCCTTATCTTTTCTATAAGATGATCAAAACCTGACAGCAGTTTCCCTGTTGAGCCGGAAGAGCTCCTCCCTCAATTCATTTCAGAGCAGCAAAAATACGGACCGGTGTTGAGCCGACAGTAGCTATCGTTTAATTGCTTTACTGCATTCAGTATAATTTAATTTTTATTATATTTTACTAAACTTTACTACGTCTACCAATTCAAAGCAGCTACTTACCTGTCGCTATAAACATATCACAATAATAAGCTTGAAAAAAGTTATCCGCCAAAACTGCATCCGTATATTTGTATGGCAGCAGATTATGGTATAAAGAGCTCGTATCAGGTTTGCTGCCAGCTAATACTCCTTTCAATAGCCACCCTTCTCTACAAAAGGCTGTTTATTCCCCGGTCTGCATTTACAAGCTTCTCACTAAACTTCCATTAAGTATAATCAGAAAGTAGAACCAAGTTAAGCTAACACTGGCATAGCTGTATAAGCTTCGCAACTATGCCCTACCGCTCCTAATACTGCAGCGTTGTGCTCCCTCTTACATTTTAAAAATCACAGGTGATCCTACATCCTCACCCGGCACCGCTGTGCCTATAGTTAACCAATTTTCACTATTAGTAATAACACAAACAAAACACTATTATGAGAACAAGAATTTTAAGCTTAGTAGTCACATTTATTGCCCTTTTGGCTTTTAACAATGCTTTTGCCCAGAATCCACACTTTAATTCAAATGAGACTCAAAGTGTTACTGTAACCTGTGAAGAACAAGGGTCCAGTACTGTTTATCTTGTAACTATATCAGGTACAGTACATGGTATAGGCAACGCCAGAACAGGTACTATAACTTATACCTATGATGCAGAATTTAACTGCTATAACCGGGGTGCAGACGCCGGCCCAGTTCCGGGACAATCTGGCCCGGTATCCGGAGTTGTTAAAAATGTAACTCTTACTACCATAAAACCCGGAGTTGCTACTTACAACGCTACTTTCACAATTGGTGCTTCATGCAAAGGCAAGTCACTTTACTCTGTAGTAACTGATCTGGACTTTTCTGCATTAAATCTTGTAATACAGGGTGAGAGCCTAAGTTTGCTTGACTACATCGGTGCTATACCAAATTGCGAGGAAGAGTAATATATCCTAATCTGGGCATTATCAGGAACGCATATTAAACGCTACTTTCTGATAATGCCTATTTTATAATAAAATAAGATGCCGGAATGCTATATCAGAAATATCTTACAAGATGCTTGAGAATAGCAGCCCTGCTAAAAACGCATTGGTTTTTATTTCTATTACCTTGTTATTTCACATCTTATCCTACCGTTAGTCAGGTAAAACCTGCAACTATAAAAGGCACCGTTACAGATTCTACTACCAGCGCGCCATTGGCTTATGTAACTATAGTTGTACTGGATAAAGAAGAAAAGCAAACTATAAAGCATGTTCTGAGCTCCGAATCAGGCACTTTCAAGCTTACCGGCCTCGCTCCAAAGGCATACCAGCTAATACTCTCCTATGTTGGCTACAAAACCAAAACTATAAACATATCTGATCTTTCTTCTCCTACGCTCGATTTAGGGAAAGTACAACTATCGCCGGTGGCTACACTGCTGGAAGAAGTGCAGGTAACCACCCAGCGCCCGCTTCTGGAGCAGGGCGCCGATAAACTGATCTATAACGTAGAAAACGACCCGGAACAGTACACCCTGAATACACTGGACATGCTCAGGAAAGTACCCTATATAACCACAGACGCGGACGACAACCTGTTACTCAACGGCAAAGGCAACTACCAGGTGCTTGTGAACGGCAAAAGATCGGCGCTGATAACGGGTAACCCGCGCGATGTGTTGATGAGCCTGCCAGCCAGTTCTATAAAAAAGATAGAGGTTATTACTGTCCCCTCGGCCCGCTACGAAGCTGAAGGTATAGGCGGCATTATAAACATTATTACACATAAAAAAAGCATCAGCGGCTACAATGGCACACTGAACCTGGCAGGCAATAGTCCGGGGGGCTACCACGCGGGCGGTACCCTGAGCGCAACGATGGGCAAGTTTGGGGTTTCCGGAAGTTACCGGCATAGCTATGCTACCTCTCCGGGCAGCAGCAGCAACCTCCTCCGGAATGACCTGATAAGGCAGATGCGGCTGGAGCAAACCACCGAAAGCAATAACAGCAGCAGGTCGCAGCATGTAACCAGCGAATTAAGCTATCAACCGGATAACCGGCACAGCTTTACGGCAAACTATAGTTATAACAGCAACGGCAGCACCAACAATTTCAAACAACAGGCTTTGCAGTTTAACGAGGCCGATGTGCTGACCGAGGCCTATACCAACATAACCACCACCGAAAGTGCCGGCACAGGGCAGGATGCCAGCTTGCAATACCAGTTCAGTCCTAAAGAAAATGAAGAGCAGCTGCTTTCCGTAAGCGTAAACCTGACCGATAATGCCAACAATGGTAACGGCAACTATAGGCTTCAACCAATCCTAAACTATACCGGCAGCGAAAATTCAACGCTCAACCTGTACCATGCCCGGAACCATACACTACAGGCAGATTATGTGCAACCGCTCGGCAGGCAAACGCTGGAACTGGGCATCAGGTCGGACCAGGAAAAGAACAGCAGCGATTACGAGTACCGTACCAAAGACCCGGAGACAGGCATCTTTAAACCTGATACAGCACTGAGTAACAACTTCGGGTATAAACAAACTATAAATGCGGCTTATGCTTCGGTAAACCTGAAACATAAAAACTGGGGACTGCGCAGCGGCATCCGGGTAGAAGACACGCGCCTGAATGCCGCTTTTGTTTCTTCGGGCACCAGCGCCAGGCAACGGTACCAGAACATTTTTCCGAGTATCACACTTTCACGGGCCTTCAAAAAAGGTAACACCTTAAAATTCTCTTACAACCAGCGCATCGAGCGTCCCGGTCTGTATTACCTCGACCCGTTTGTAGACAAGTCAGACCCACTGAATATCTTTTTCGGAAACCCCGAATTAAAACCCGCTACCAGCCACACCCTGCAGTTTGATTTTGACTCATTTTTCGGGAGCAGTTTTGTAAACGCCAGCCTTTCGCACAGCTTTACAAATAACACGATACAGGAGTTTACAGTGCTCGGCTCCGACTCGGTGGCACGCACTACATTCGGGAACATCGGCAAAAGCAGAAACTATAGTTTTACCCTGAGCGGCAACACCACGCTATTCCGGAAGCTCAACATCAGCCTTAACTCGGGGGCAAGCTACCTTGTTTTTAACAGCCGCCAGGAAGGCAACCTGCAAAACAGCGAAGGCTTCAGTTACTATGTGCAGGGCAATACAAATTACCGGTTCGGTAAAAACTGGCGTGCCAGCGGTAACCTGGGCTATAGTTCGCCCAACATTTTATTGCAGGGCAGATCGGGTGGGTATACCTGGAGCAGCCTGTCGGTAAACAAGGACTTTCTGAAGAACAACAAAGCCAGCATCAGCCTCGCTGTCAGGAGCCCGTTCCAGGAAAAACGCCGCGCTACCACCGAGCTTACCAACCCCGCCTTTTATCAGCGCCGCGAAACAGATACCCGTATCCGCCAGTTCAGCCTGTCGCTCACCTACAGGTTCGGTAAACTTAAATAGGTTACACACTTCTATAATTTAGTTCTTTACCTTTTACCATGCTCACAACATGGGTTAAAGTGTATAAGCTGGGCGAGTAGGTGTAGGTTACGGGAAATCTATTGGGAAACTATTACATTCTATAAAGTCTGATACCTTATACCAATTGTCTGTTTCTTCCATCAATGCCACATTCGGTAAGTAAGTTATCAATAATAAACAGTTCTAATATGCTATAAAAGAGGTATAGATTAATTCACTTTGTACTTATAAGCATAATTCAATATATTAGGCTTTTAATATTCAATGTAATTCATTTAACCCTTTTATGAAAACAAGCTTTACCTCTTATCTTCTGAAAGCGCTTCCGCTTCTTGTACTATTTATAGCCTTCTCATGTGGTGATAAGAATGACCCCGAACCACAACCTTTAATAGAGAGGGAGACTTCTTATTCAATACCTGTTAGTGAATCAGGAGAGATTCTTACAAATTACAAAAGACTCTGGACAGAAAAAGTGTATGACGAAGCAGGCTTGCTTATAAAAGAAAAGTACCGAAAGCTTAGCTACTCAGGTTCCGGATACCCTATTCCTGATAACTTATTTACCGAAACCAACACTTATGAAGGCGGGGTGCTGATGATTAAAATTGTAGAACGGGCCGAGCCACCAGTTACGGAAAAATATGTCTACACCTATAAAGACAAAAAACTGACCGCCAAGGATTACTACTTTGGGTATGGTACCGACCTGACATTACTTCAGAAATACTGGTATGAGTACGCTACTGGTGACCAACCAAGCAAAATGTATTTCAACCATTATAATTTTAGCTACGAGCCTGATGTGTTCGAGTATACTTACGATAGCCGTGGCAACAAAATAAAGGAAAACATTATTTCCGATGATTATGCAGGACATCCACATTCACACCGGAAAGGTACTTTTACCTGGGAATACGATGAGCATAATAATCTGACGAAAGAAACTTTCTATTCGGCTCAGACTAAAACAACAACAATAACTAAGCTGACAGAATATAAATATACTCCGGATGGCAAAATTGCTGAAGAAATCAGAAGCTTCGGGGGAAACTTTTTTGAAAAATATGTTTACCACTATAATCAGCAAGGTTTGGTAGAAAAAGTAGAGGTTCTGAAAAAAGACGGGGCTTATTACCCAGACTACACGCTTAGCAGCATTCTTGAGCATGAGTATGTCTTCAGGAAGTAAAACAGTATTTAGTTAACTATTTTAAAGCACAACTATAAGAGGGACTTCAGGGGTCCCTCTTATAGTTACAATCCCATCAGTTCTTCACTTTAGTTATTTAATCGATCGCAGAAATCCTCAACTTCGTTATAGTGCCTGCAGCTAAAATATTGCAGATAATAGAAAGCTGCTTTCCACCTGATAGATCGCTTTTCGTTCGCAGCGCTAAAGTGTATAGGCTTGTGTTAAGTATCTGCATTCCCACGCAAAATCTTCCAACACAACTATAGCACTACGCACAGGATAATTTTATTTTCTCTAATTTAGAGGCTGCTTCAATTTCAACTATAGCCTTTATGCACATCCTGATCGTTAACAACACCCGGATACCGGTTACAACTTATGGCGGCACCGAACGCGTGATCTGGTACCTGGGCAAAGAACTGACAGACTTAGGCCACAAAGTTACTTACCTCGTGAACCAGGGCTCCCACTGCCCTTTTGCCGACGTGTTGTTTTTAGATCCAGCCAAACCTATGGCTGCCCAGATACCCGACGATGTGGATGTAGTGCATTTTAACATTATGCCGCCTGCCGAAGGAATTGGCAAACCGTACATTTACACGCTGCACGGCAACCACACCAACCCCGAACCACTGGATATAAACACCACATTTGTGTCGCGCAACCATGCCAGCCGCTATAACTCTGCCTCGTTTGTGCACAACGGCATGGACTGGAACGACTATGGCCCGGTGCAGCTCGACAACAAGAGGAATTACTTCCATTTCCTGGGCAATGCTGCCTGGCGCGTAAAAAACGTGAAGGGAGCTATAAAAGTGATAAGCGGCGTAAAAGGCGGAAAACTGAAAGTGCTGGGCGGTAACAGGCTGAACATTAAAATGGGCTTCCGGCTCACGCTTAACCCCAATATACAGTTCCATGGCATGGTTGGCGGCGCCGAAAAACTACGCTTACTGCAGGGCTCAAAAGGACTCGTATTCCCGGTGCGCTGGCACGAGCCGTTCGGGCTGGCTATAACCGAGAGTTTATACTTTGGATGCCCGGTATTAGGAACCCCTTATGGCTCGCTCCCGGAACTGGTGCCAGCTGAGGTAGGCTTTCTATCAAACAACAGCCGCGACCTGACAGAAGCTGCCCGAACTATAGACAAATACTCGCGCAAGCGCTGCCACGAATACGCCGCCGACCTGTTCAACTCCAGGCTGATGGCGGAGCGCTACCTCGAAAAATATGCTACCGTACTGAATGGCCAGACCCTGAACCAGGAAAAACCACAGCTGCAGCAAGTGCAGACAGTTAAATTTCTGGAGTGGCATTAACTATCGTTTGCCTTACGCAGCCTTATCAATTCCTTTAAAGCGTACATCCTGGTAATAATTGCAGATGTTGTGGAGCACACATTCCTCGCATTTAGGCGCGAAAAATGTACACACCCGCTGGCCATGACGAAGCATGTGCACATGAAAATTAAATAGCTCGACAGGGTCTTCGGGGAGCATGTGCAACAGCAGGTCATGGGCTTTGTTGGCGGTCACCTTGGCTCCTATCAACCCTACACGCTGGCTTATCCGGAACACGTGCGTATCAACGGGCATTACCGGTTTGTAGAAGTTAAAGAGCAAGAGCAGCGTTGCTGTTTTAGGGCCTACACCCGGCAGGTTGGTCAGCCAGTCCATGGCCTCCTCTACGGGTAAGTCTTCCAGAAAATCAATATTAAACTCGCCCCGTTCTTCTTTTATTTTGCGCAGTGTTTCCTGTATCTGAGGTGCTTTCTGGCCGGGGTAACGGGTAGTTTTTATAGCATCTGCCAGCGCTTCAAAATCAGCGTTCATCACGCCATCCCAATCCCCGAAACGCTCCAGCATAGTGTAAAAAGCCTTCTCCTCGTCTTTGTGGTTGGTGCGGTGCGATAGCATCGTTGAGATAAGCTCGTGCATGTGGTCGCGGCGCTTTTCCAGTTTCAGGCGCTTGTAGGCTTTGTTCAGCAGCTCGTGCGTCAGCAGCGTTTTCTTTTCCGGAGATAGTTCGTGTGCATCCATGGCAACTATAGTTTGCATATTTTCTACGGACTACGGCAGGCACAGTTGGCACCCGCACAAACTATAACTATAGGTAGCAATTGCCGGTTGTAACTATAGCTACAGCCTGGCACATTGAACTTTACACACAACTATTTGCAGATTTGTACGCTATATGCTGTAGGATTTTTTTGGCAGGACACCAGTTACAGACCTTGTATGCAGATAAAATTTTTAGGAACCGGCGGCGCTTTTGATATAGATTACCTGAACTCAGCTGCAAAACTACATTTCAGGGGTAAACATATTCTTATCGATTGCGGCTTTACTGTTTTTCCGGCGCTGGTTCATAAAAATCTGATCCAACAGGTAGACCACATCTTGATCACACACCTGCACAACGACCATATCGGCAGCCTGCCCACCATGCTGCTTTATAAAAGCATTATCGAGAAAAGCCCGCGCCCCGTCATACTGTACCCATCGGAGCAACTGAAGAATCAGCTGTACGCCATCCTGGAGCCTCAGCTAAAGAATCCTGATAAATACGCGGAGTTTATACCACTGGAGCAATTTGAAGGCATCACCGCCATCGATACCTTTGGCCAGCACTCTGAAGGTATGCAAACTTACGCTTATGTGTTTGACGAGGGCGAAGAGCGCATTGCCTATTCCGGCGACTTAGGCAAACCCGAAACGCTTTTCGACAGGCTGGAAAAAATGAAACCGCTGCGCACCTGTGTGTTTCACGAGATAACCTTTAACGCCGAAAATACCGGCCACACCTTTTATAAAAAGCTGCTTCCCTACCTTGCCAACTACGAGGTATTCGGCTACCACTGCGATCCTACCAAAAACCCTTCGGATAACCCGGTCCGGCTGGTGTTTTACGAACCCGATCTGATGGCTTAAACTATCACCACAACTATAGTTTAAGGTCTCCCACACTGGCACGGATCTATGATCCGTGACTAACCTATAAGGTTGGATCTGTGATCCAACTGGGCCAGCGGCCCAAACTATAGTTTGATACGAGCGGGGACGCTCGCGCCATAGTTATAATCCCAACTATAAATTTTCCCAACTATAGATTTCAGCAAACTTATAGTTTCTGCTGGCGCAGAAAGCCAGTTACAAACTGGCGCCATTTTAACCACAAGTTACGCTACCGCTAAACTTGCGGCATAAAAGAAGGCTGAACGCCCTCGCTTGCGTCCTGCGAGTGTGAGCTATCCCGTGGCATCCCGCCACTTTTGGAGCAACTATAGTTTAGCAAGGGCAGCTATTTTACTGCAGCTCCGAGGCTTTTACTTCTTTCTGCCAGATATCGGCGCCTTTGGCGTTGTAAATGGTCACTTTAAAACTGCGCTCTTTGGCCGGTCCCTGTACAGTAACTATAGCAAAGTTATGCTCCTGCACCAGCGTACCGGGCACACGCAGGGTATTGGCTTCATTCTTCGGGTTAGACAAACCGGCTGTGAGTGGTGAGATAGTGAAGTCGTAAAGCGGGTAAGTACCGGGGCGATCCAGCCTGGTAAGCTCAGTAAAGTGGCGGTCGCCGTCCATAAAGATCACGCCTTTTATTTTGGCTTCCGCAATGGCATCCAGCAGCTTCTGGCGCTCTTCGGGGTGGTTGCTATAGTTCTCCTTCACGGCAGCCGGGTTCAGCACCTGTCCGCCCACGCAAATAACCTTAAATGTGGCTGTGCTCGAGTGCAGTGCATCTATCAGCCAGTTAAGTTGCTGTTCGCCTAAGTAAGCTTTATCAGTCGTGCGGGAATTCGGGCTTTTAAACCAGCGGTCGTCCATCATAAAAAACTGCACATCGTTCCACTGAAACGTACCGGTTACAGGGCCTTCGTCAAAAATATAGTTCGGGTTAGCCCAGAAAGTACGGAATGCTTCGGCGGTCAGCTCTTTTCCCCAGAAACTGCGGTCGGCGTTGTTAGGGCCATAGTCGTGGTCGTCCCAGATGGCGTAATTGTGTACCGAGCCCAGCAGCGGCTGCAGTTCCGGCACTGAGCGTGTATGCGTGTAGCGGTATTGGATGCCCGTTTTCGTGTTCCAGTCCGGTTCGCGCAGGTAAGTATTATCGCCGATCCAGAGCATAAAATCCGGTTTCTTCTGGTGTATTGATGTCAGGATCTCGAAACTGGTGCTGCCGTAAGGTTTGCCCGGGCGGTCGTAGGGAGTGTCGTTCACGTAAAAGCAGCTGCCCACGGCAAAGCTAAAATCCGGGGCATCTTTGCGGTGCTGCCACAAGTCCTGCGTCTGGAACTCCAGCAGGTAATTGCGCTTTACTTTTTTATTGTTAATGTATAGTTCGTAGCTGTATTTTTTGCCATAGGTTACCTGGTCGGCGAGCAGGTGTGCGGCATTGGCATTGGCAGCGTCGGTGCGTACTTCGGAGGTAGTGTAAACCTTGCCCGGCTCATCTTTTGCCCAGTATTTTATTTTTACTTTGGCTGGCTCTTTGGTCTGCACCCATAGTTTCACTTCGCGCATTTCGGAGTAACCCACCATAGGGCCTGCCTGCAAAAGTTTTTCCTGCGCCACGGCCGCAAGGCTCCAGCACATAAAGTATAGCACTGTCAGTAATCGTAATTTCATCGTATCGTAGTTAAACTATAGGTGATAACCGCCCAAAGATACGCGGCCTGCATCAAAATTGTAAAAACATAGGTATTACTTTTAAGTTGATCCTTACCCTATTTCTAAACTATGCCCCTGACCAGCAGACAGCCTGTTTCGCAAAAGCCTTTCCTGCAGCAGCCCTTGCACATGGCTTACCTGCTTTTGTTTACGGGGTACTGGTGCTTCTCGGCATTCACTACGCCCGACCTGCTAAACTGGCTCTCCGAGAATATCCTGACCGCATCATTGCTTATTTTCCTGGTAGCTTTTTACAACATTTTCCGCTTCTCCGACGCCAGCTATAGTTTCATTTTCCTGTTTTTGCTGCTGCACGTGTACGGCAGCCACTACCAGTACCCCGACGCCCCCTTAGGTGAGTGGGCCAAACTACAGTTCAACCTGCAGCGCAATCATTACGACCGGCTCGTGCATTTCGGCTTCGGCCTGCTGCTCTCGTATCCCATGCACGAAGTATTGGTCCGCAGCTTTCACGTGAAAGGGTGGCTCAGCTACCTGTTGCCTGTGCAGTTCGTGCTCTCGCTGGGTGCCTTGTATGAGTTGGTGGAATGGGCGGTAGCTGACCTGCTTTATAACGGCACCGCCCAGGGCATGGATTTCCTGGGAATGCAGGGCGACATCTGGGATGCACAAAAGGATATTGCCTTAGGCTTTGCAGGAAGTATCCTGACAATGGGTCTCGCCCTCCTGCAACACAGCAGGAAATAATGGGTTTACCTCACCCCTGTCCTCTCCACCTCACCCCGACCTTCTCCTTTTATCGAGGGCCCCTGCCCCCAAAACAGGAGAGGGAGATTGTCTGAATCGGGATTTACAGGATTTGGGCTTTTGCTAAAGTTAACTGCTATAGTTTCATAGTTGGCGTTGGTCCAACCACCCCTACCCCTCCTTATCCAAGGAGGGGAACTCTGCTACTGCTATAGATTCAGCTATAGTTCTATAGTTACAGACCGTGAGCAGGACAGGTTTACCTGTCCATACGGAATTACAACCACGAGAAAACAGATATGCTTCAGCGAAGGGCAATCGCGTCAACTATGGTTAAAGCGTAGACTATCGAATGTGTAATCAGTCTTTGGGTTGAGCGCCTTTGACTTGTTGCGGTACCGTCAGGCAATCCGACGCAGGAGGATAGCAAGAAGGCAGCAGCGCGATGCCCAAAGACGGGGCCTCCCGGCCCGGGAGGGAGCCAACCAAACTATAAAACAGTAGGTAATTAAAGCTCCCAGGATTGGTAGAAACTATAGAACCACGGCTTGTGTCGAATTGTAGGCAAAGTCAACTATAGAACTATAGCCCTGAGCATCAACTATAAGGCAAATAAGATGTCTCGGCGGTGCTCGACATGACAGTAGCGCCAACTATAATTCATATAAACACAGCTATTTAACTAAGAACAAGCAAAAACAAAAGAGAAGCTATTTAGCTTCTCCTGCAATCACTTAAACAAAGCTGGTAAAATCGTAGCTTTTTTAGGTTGGGGTAACTTTGTATCCGGCGTAAACTTTTCGCAGGCGCAGGCGAGCAATGAAATAGCAGCACTTAACAGCGCCATCTTTAAGTATAGTTTCATAGAACAGGTACAAAAAACAGCCGTACCCGAAGGCACGGCTGAAAAATCAACAAATCACACTTTTATTCAAACACTATAACTCGCCACGCTCGGCAGCTTTTTTCATCTTTTCGTTCGCAAAAATGGCAATTTCCACACGGCGGTTCTGCTGACGACCGGCTGCTGTGCTGTTATCAGCCACTGGCTGGTCAAAGGCATAGCCTTGGGTTGTCATGCGGTTGCGGCTCACACCCTGGCTTGATAAGTAGTTGGCTACCGATTCGGCGCGGCGCTCCGATAAACGCTGGTTCAGATCACGAGTACCGGTATTATCGGTGTGGCCTTCTATCAGGATGTTGGTGTCTTCGTACTTTTTAAGTGTCGTAGCCAGCTGCGCGATCTCTGTCTGGGCGTTAGACTGTAGTGCATCGGAGTTTGTAGCGAACAGGATACCGGAGTTAAACGTGATCTTGATACCTTCGCCCACACGCTCTACCTTGGCATTTTCCAGGTCGCGCTGTAGTTCTGCAGCCTGCTTATCCATGTGGCGACCGATGAGTGCACCAGCTGTACCACCTACGGCGGCACCAATAATAGCACCTGCAGCAGTGTTACCGGCAGCTTTACCAATTACACCACCTACCACAGCACCAGTACCGGCACCTATGGCACCACCTTTTGCTGTTTTGCTGGCGTTACATGCCGTAAACAGCAACCCAAAAACGACAAGAATGGATAAATAAATTCTGATACTTTTCATATGTTCTATTCTTTTGTTCAACGTTACGAATCCGAAGATTCAGTGCTTCTTACTGCTTATTTTTAAAAATGTTCCGGTTTTGCACCGTTCAGGTTCCTCCCGTAATCAGGATAGCAACAGCTTCAAAAACCTATCTAACTGACACTTATTACTTTATATAGCTTATATAGTATACGTTAACGGTTGAAATATTTAACAGGTTTTTCAAAAAAGTGAATGCGCTGAACCTAAGGGTAAATACGAACGCATAAAAAAGCGCCTGCCAACCGAAGCTGACAGGCGCCCTGTAACTATAAACTATAGTTTCTGCTTATTTCAGTTCACCGCTTTCGGCAGCTTTTTTCATCTCTTCGTTTGCCACGATGATGATCTCTACACGGCGGTTCTGCTGACGACCTGCTACCGTAGAGTTATCGGCGATTGGCTGATCGTAGCTATAGCCTTTGGCCTGCAGACGTGATGCTTCTACACCCAGACTCTTGGCATAGTTCAGTACAGACTGCGCACGACGCTCTGATAATTTCTGGTTCAGTTCGTAGCTACCGGTGTTGTCGGTGTGGCCTTCAATAATTACGTTGGTTCCTTCGTACTCCTTCAGGGTCTTGGCAAGTTTGGCAATGTCCTGCTTGGCAGAGGCGCTCAGTTCGGCAGAGTTTGTTGCGAACAGGATACCTGAATCAAAGTTGATACGGATCGCTTCGCCTACACGCTCTACGTTCGCGTTTTCCATGCTTTTCTCCAGTTCCTCGGCCTGCTTATCCATGCGGCGGCCAATTACGGCACCGGTTGCACCACCCACAGCTGCACCAATAATGGCACCTGCAGCAGTGTTACCCATTTTATTACCAATAATACCACCAATTACAGCACCGGAGCCGGCACCAATTATACCACCTTTGGTAGTTTTATTCATTCCCTTTTTCTCGGTAGTAGTGGTAGTTCCGGTTGAGGTACCTGTTGTATCAGCTGTAGGACGCGTGGTCTGGCAAGAAGTGAACAACATAGTTGCAGCCAGAAACGAGGTCAATGATAATTTTAAAGCTTTCATGTTTCTTAAAATTGGTAAAGGTTTGGTTTACGTGATTTATAAAGTTGATGATGATAAATTAACGGCTTTCTGCCAGAGTGCCTATTGCAATCCGAGTGCCAACTTTACACAAACGCCGGCAATCCTTAAAACAATACAAGCAAAGCAAAATTAATATATAGTTAACAAACTATCAGAATTGGCTTGTACTGCTGCTTAAAATAAAAGCCTGTCACTTTTTAAAATGACAGGCCTTTTAAAAGTATAAGTTACAGGAACTACAACGTTTTGCTTACTTTTTTAGTCTTGGCCTTTGCATCTTCGGCGCTTTTCTCGCACACCATACTTAGCAGGTCTGTCAGGCGTTGCTTCAGTTCTTTGCGGTCAACTATAAAATCAAGGAAGCCGTGCTCCAGTACAAACTCAGCACTCTGGAAACCCTTTGGCAGGTCTTTGCCAATTGTTTCTTTAATTACACGCGGGCCGGCAAAACCGATCAGTGCGCCTGGCTCGGCAATGTTAAAATCGCCCAACATGGCGTAAGATGCCGTTACGCCACCAGTTGTAGGGTCCGTCAGCATCGAGATGTATGGCAGGCCTTCTTCTGACAACAGCGCCAGTTTAGCCGAGGTTTTTGCCATCTGCATCAGCGAGAAGCCGGCTTCCATCATACGCGCTCCACCTGATTTTGAGATCATCATGAACGGCGTACGTGTTTTGCGTGCATGGTCAATGGCGCGGGCTATCTTCTCTCCTACTACCGAGCCCATCGAACCACCGATAAAAGCAAAGTCCATACAAGAGATGGTAATATCGCGGCCGTTCATCTTGCCATAGGCGCTGCGCACTGCATCTGTCAGGCCAGTTGCTTTCTGGGTGGCAACTATACGGTTCGGGTATGGCTTGGAGTCCACGAAGTCCAGCGGGTCGCCAGAGGTAAGGCCGGCATCCAGCTCCGTGAATTCGTTGTTATCGAAAAGAATAGCAAAGTACTCTTTTGAGCCAATGCGGTCATGGTAATTACACTTAACGCAGGTGTTCAGGTTTTTGCGGTGCTCTGCCATGCTGGTTACAGCTTTACAGCTCGGGCACTTATACCATAATCCGTCGGGTGTTTCCTTCTTCTCTTCCGTAGGGGTATGAATTCCTTTTTCTACGCGTTTAAACCAAGGCATCATAGTTTAAAGTGTGCACTGGGCACATAAAATGTGATAAAATACAAACAGCCAACCGGCCGGTATATCAAAAAAAGTGACCTGCCTTTTCGGGCTCCGGAGAGCTTTTAAAAAGGCAGGTCACAAAATTATGTAATTATCAGCAGTTCTGCTACAAATTACGCTAATGTAATCTCGTTGCTCAGGTAAACATCCTGAATGGCGTTCAGTAACTCAATACCAACTTTCATATCTTTCTGGAATGCTTTACGGCCAGAAATAAGGCCCATACCGCCTGCACGCTTGTTAATTACAGCTGTGCGCACTGCATCTGCCAGATCCGATTCGCCTTTAGACTCACCACCAGAGTTGATTAAGCCGGCACGGCCCATGTAGCAGTTTGCCACCTGGTAACGTGTCAGGTCAATCGGGTTATCGGTAGTAAGTTTGTCGTACATCGCCTTATGCGACTTCGCAAAGTTGATAGCTGTAAAGCCACCATTGTTCTCCGGAAGTTTCTGCTTGATGATGTCGGCCTGTATAGTTACGCCCAGGTGGTTAGCCTGTGCTGTAATGTCAGCAGCTACGTGGTAATCTACACCGTCTTTTTTGAAGGCGTTGTTACGGGCATAGCACCAAAGTATAGTTGCCATACCTAACTGATGTGCTCTTTCAAAGGCTTCAGCCACTTCAATGATCTGGCGGGAAGACTCTTCTGAACCGAAATAGATGGTTGCACCAACGGCAGCAGCACCTAAGTTCCAGGCTTCATCCACAGAACCGAACATGATCTGGTCGAACTTGTTAGGGTAAGTCAGCAGCTCGTTGTGGTTAATTTTTACGATGAACGGAATGCGGTGTGCATATTTTCTGGACATCATGGCCAGGTTACCAAACGTGGTTGCTACTGCATTACAGCCACCTTCAATAGCCAGTTTAATGATGTTCTCGGGGTCGAAATAGATAGGGTTTGGTGCAAACGATGCACCGGCAGTGTGCTCAATACCCTGGTCTACCGGCAGGATAGACAGGTAACCCGTGCCACCAAGGCGGCCATGGTCGAAGAGTTGCTGTAAGCTGCGCAGTACCTGTGGGTTGCGGTTGCTCTGAGCAAAAATACGGTCCACGAAATCCGGGCCCGGCGCGTGCAGCTGCTCTTTAGAAATAGTTTTGCTTTCATACTGAAGCAGGCTTTCTCCTTCAGAACCAAGTAAAGAAACGATGTTATCGTAATTCATTTGTCTTTTAATAATTTGTGGTAAGAGACACTTTGATTTGGTGATACAAATATAGTAAGGTTAATATTATTTCTGTTATACTTTTCAGGAACAATATTGCAATTTACAGGCTTTATGCCGAATGGTGGTCAGCTACAGATGAACGTATCTTAACACAGCCTGCACAACAGCTCCCACATCATACTTTGCCAGCCAAAAAAAGTTACTTAAAAAAATAGCGCCTGCTTTAAAAGAAACAGGCGCTGCAACTATAGTTCAGCTATAGTTCTGAGCTAACTATATACATTCTTCGCTCACCACTGTGCCGTTTACCAGTACCGTGCACACGTGGGTGGTATACTCAAACGGGTCGCCATCAAACAACACCACATCGGCATCCTTGCCCTTCTCCAGCGAGCCCACCCTGCCGTACTGCCCCAGCATTTTAGCTGGCGTAGACGTAATGGCTGCCAGGGCCTGCTCTGGTTGCATGCCATTGGCCACGGCTACGCTGGCTTCGAACAACAACACGCGCGCCCGTGGCACATAAGCCTCGAAGCCACTTTGTATGGCAACCGGTATCCCTGCTCTGGCAAGTGTAGCTGCCGTCTCAAACGACATGTTTTTGTTATCGCCGTAGGCACGCGCCATAGTTGGGTGAACTATAACCGGCACGCCGGCCGCTTTAATTTCATCTACCAGCAGGTACGCTTCGGCCGCGCCGTCCAGTACCAGGTCCAGGTTAAATTCTTTGGCTAAGCGCAGGGCTGCCATAATATCCTGCGCTCTGTTTGCAGTGATCAGGGCTTTGTACTTTTTGTTCAGTACATCGGCCAGGGTTTCCAGTTTCAGGTTGCGGTCCGGGCGTTTGGTGGCATCGGAGTTACCCATTTTTCTGCTATAGTTCTGTGCGGCCTGCAGCTCGGCACGCAGCATGGCCATGCCTTTTGCCGATGTTTTCGGAGAGCTATAGTTATCGCCTACAGTTGTACCTAGCGTAAAAGCCACCATACTGGTCGTATCCAGCAGACTACTGAAACCGTCTTCAGATGTTTTGAGCGTCATGAGCTGGCCGCTGGCCAATGCGCCGGGTGCGTGGCCCGTGTTTATAGTTGTAACCCCATAGCTGCGCACATACTTTATCAGCTCTTCGTTAGGGTTGTAGGCATCTATGGCGCGTAGTTCCGGTTGAATGGGTGCTGTTCTTTCTAGTTGTTGCTGATCGGCGGGCACGTTATAGATACCAGCTAAACCAACGGAAGTATGCGCATCCACAAAACCGGGTGTTACTACTTTGGCGGTATAGGTTTTATAGTTCTGCGGCACCTGCAGGTTGGCACCAACGGCTTCAATCTTACCGTCTTTTATCAGCACCACCCCATTTTTTATCGGAGTGCCTGCCATAGTATAAACAGTTTCGCCTTTTATGGCTACCTGTGCCTGCACCTTACCGGCGCCAACTATAGCCACACTAGCAACCATAGCCGCAGCAATTTGAATATGTTTTTTCATGATGTTCTTTTTAAAGATGTTAGAAGCCAGAAATTAGATGTTAGACTCAGCTGTGCGCTACATTTTTAAGTCTGCTACATTTTTAAGTCTAATGTCTAGCATCTATCGTCTACAGTCTTTTAATGTGCGTGATAGTGAACGTCGCTTTGGTAGGTGTTGTAACCGCCGGTCGCAAACTTCTTATCATCTTCGTTGCTGAGGTCGAAGCGTTTTTTGCCTTCCACCCAAGTCTGCTCTACTCTGGTGTACACACTGAATGGTTCTCCGTTCAGGATGATAAAGTCAGCGTCTTTGCCTTTCTCCAGTGAGCCAACACGGTCATCTAATTCCAGCATTTTAGCGCCAGCTATAGTCAGGGCTTCCAGGGCTTTCTCGCGGCTCATGCCGGCACGCACACCTAAGGCAGCGCTGCGCATAAACAAGCGCGAATCGGTAATGCCATCGTCGGTATGGAAGGCGGTGAGTACGCCTGCTTTTTCCAGCACAGCTCCATTGGAGTTGCGCACTTCTACGGCTTCGGACTTACCGCCCGGCGAGTCTAAAGTGATGATAGAGGCAGGAATACCGGCTTTGGCAATTTCGTCGGCAGCTTTCCAAGCTTCGCTTACGTGGTGCAGCACCAGCTTAAAGCCAAATTCTTTCTGCAGACGCAGCGCTGTGAGCACATCATCGTAGCGGTGCGTGTGGAAATGCACAATGCGCTTGCCTTCCAGTATCTCTACCAGCGGGTCCAGGTTTGGTTTGCGCTCCGGCATTTTATCGGCTTTGCCTTTGGCTGCTTTTATTTTGCTCTGGTATTGCTGGGCATCTAAAAACAACTGCCGCGCCATAGCCGCCGACTTAGCCCGGGTACCCGGAAACGGAGCTGCTTTGATGGGATTGGTACCGTTGGCCATTTTCATGCCTCCACAGATGCCGCTACCCGGGTCCTCGCAAAAGGTAAGGTCGCCTATGGTTTTGCCTTCGCGCATTTTCAGGTACACGGTCTGCCCGCTCATCAGGTGGCCCGACCCGGGCATTACGTTCACCGTAGTAATGCCCCCTGCCAGCGCCCGCTTAAAAGAGTCGCTCATGGGGTTAATGCCATCTATAATCCGCACATCGGGGTGCAGTGCGCCGGAGCCATCGCCGCCCGAGCCTTCGCCTAAATGCGAGTGTGTATCAACCAGACCTGGCATTAGCACTTTTCCGGTCACATCTATTTCGGTGGCGCCTTTGGGTACTTTTACCTGGCCGGCTGCGCCAACTGCGGTTATTTTGCCGTGCTGTACTACCAGCACGCCGTTCTCGATGGGTTTGCCGGCTATGGGTATAATGCGCGCACCTTTAAACACATGCGGCTGTTCCTGGGCCATGGTGCTGCCGGTAAGCAGAAATCCGGCTACACCAAGCGCTGCCAGCAACTTGTTCCTGTTTTTCATGATGAAGGTTAAGTATAAGTTAGGTTAGTTTTAGCACTGTTAACCTAAGCATTTTACCCGGCAAATAAAACAGTAATCGCCCCGAAACTACAACTATAAGTAACACCCATTTAACCTGCCAATCGTTAAATAAACAGACCTTAACCTTACCAACTATGGAAACAAAAAAGAACCTGAACAGCCATGTGCTACTTTGCTGCCTTTGGGTGTTGCTACTGGTAGTAGCTGGTTGTGCGCCATCTACCCAGATAACAGGCACCTGGAAGAGCCCCGAGGCTACCCAAACTTATAACAACATTGTAGTAGGTGCCCTGACCGATAACATCCTGGCCCGCCAGAAAGTAGAAACCGATATGCAGACCCAACTGCAGCAACGTGGCATAAAGGCAACCCGGAGTATCGACATTTTCCCGCCGAGCGGGGCAAGTAAAAACGGTCCGGATGTTAACCTGCTGCTGGAGAAAATGCGCGGCGATGATTATGATGCCGTGCTAACCGTTGCCCTGGTAGACGAACAGACACAGACACGTTATGTACCCGGCAATGTAGGTTACAGACCGATTACTCGCTATGCCTGGTATGGCAATTTCAGGGGCTACTATACGTACTGGTACCCAATCCTCTACGACCCGGGTTATTACACCGAAGATAAGATTTACTTTGTAGAGACTAACCTGTATAATGTGGCGGATGATAATTTGCTCTGGTCTGCCCAGTCGCAATCCTATAGTCCGTCGAGCTTGCGCAAAGCAGCCGAAAAGCTGGCTGAGATAACTGTAAACCAGATGGCAAAAGAAGGCTTGATTCAGGGGCAGGTGAGCCAGCCATAAATATCTATACAGTGATTATACCGCCAGTTTGAGTGCAGCGGTAACTGGTTAACGCTGGGGCCAGTTTCGCAGGCGCTAATCTTGTGGCTGCAACTATAGTTTACACCGGCGCCGGTATCCAACTGGTGGCGTGCAATGGGTGCGAGTCTCCAGACTCGCTTGGCTATAGTTGCAGAATAAGGCTAATCTATAGTTAGGCCCATCGTTTCATAGCAGAGACGCAAGGTATTGCGTCTCTACAAATCCTGTTAATTCTTTAATCCTGTAAATTCTTGGGTAGGGCCCTATTTAAAGAATCAGACAAAAGACGCTAAAAGCTACTATAGTTTTAGTTCGAATAATTAGCCACCTACCAGAACTGTGACGGGTTGATGACCTTGCCGGTGTTGTTTAGCAGGATGCCCAGCACAATCTCGCTGCTGCCTTTACTGTTGCGGCTTACTTCGGAAGCGGACGCGTCATACGCATAACTTAGCTGCCACTGCTTTTTAATGTTAACGCCACCGAGCAGCACCATTGTATCACGCTTGCGGTACGAGGCTCCGGCCCAGAGGAAATCCCGGTAGAGCACTTTCAGGTTCACATCCGCGGCCACCGGGGCAGACGGCACATACTTGATCAGGGTAGATGGAAGCAGCGATACGGCAGGAG
>NZ_JACKZC010000010.1 GCF_014212495.1 Pontibacter sp. Tf4 | reverse complement strand
ATGCACCGGCAAAGCAAACTAAAGGTAAAACAGTGGAAAAAGAAAACCTCCAACACAAACGCATTGGAGGTCTCAATTTAAAAAGTAATTTCGTCTAAAATCCGTCAACTTATTTCAGGACAAGACAAATCTTAGCTGGTAATTACCAGATTCTGATTCGGTCTTCCGGTTTTTTGTAAAGCTTGTCGCCAGGCTTCACGTTGAAGGCTTTATACCAGGCATCCATGTTCACTGGTGCACCTATAGTGCGGTACTGCCCCGGTGAGTGCGAGTCTGTCAGGATAAGCTGGGCGGCAGTTTCCGGGAGCGTGTTCGCTCTCCAAACCTGTGCCCAGGCCAGGAAGAAACGCTGATCAGGCGTAAAACCATCTATCTTCTTGTTTGACTTACCTTGCTTGGTCATTTTAAAGGCTTCGTAAGCAGCGCTCAGGCCACCCAGGTCACCGATGTTCTCCCCTAAAGTCAGTTTGCCATTTACATGTATCGTATCGAGTACAGTATAGGCATCGTACTGGGCGGCAAGCGCAGCAGCTTTGGCTTTAAACTTGGTTAAATCTTCGGCTGTCCACCAGTTGCGGAGGGTGCCATCTTTGTCGTACTGGCTACCAGAGTCGTCGAATCCGTGGGAAATCTCATGACCGATCACCGCACCAATTCCACCGTAGTTCACAGCATCATCGGCATTCGGGTCAAAGAATGGGAACTGCAGGATACCCGCCGGAAACACAATCTCGTTCATCACCGGGTTATAGTAGGCGTTCACAGTTGGTGGGGTCATACCCCAGCGCTCACGATCAACCGGTTTGCCCAACTGGTTCACCATTTTAGTATAGCCCCACTCGCCGGCGTTACGCACGTTCTGGAAGAAAGCATCGCGGGAAATGGTAAGTCCGTCATATGTTTCCCATTTGTTAGGGTAGCCAACTTTAGGGCGGAAAGCATGCAGTTTGGCCAACGCTTTTTCTTTGGTCTCAGCGCTCATCCAATCCAGGCCTTTGATGCGGATCTCGTATGCCTTGATCAGGTTAGCGATCATTTCATCCATACGGGCTTTGGCTTCCGGCTTAAAGTGCTTGGCTACATACAACTGGCCCAGCAGCTCACCAATAGTTCCGTCAGTCAGCTGCGACATACGTTGCCAGCGTGGTGTCTGTACTTTCTGGCCTGTTAATGCCTGCGTGTAAGCAAAGTTGGCATTTGCAAAGTCAGCGCTCAGGTAAGGCGCCGCCGATTTAAGTACATTCCACTGCAGGTAAGTCTGCCAGTCAGTAACCGGCGTGCTGGTCAGTAAACCGTTCAGTTCTGTGAAAAACTTAGGCGAGTTTACCAATACAGTGTCCTGGCCAGTAACTTTCATTTTTGATAGCAGCATTTTCCAGTCCATGTTAGGAGTAGTTTTGCTGAAGTCGGCTACGGCAAATTTGTTGTAGGTCTTGTACGGGTCGCGCATCTCCACACGCGCCATCTGGGCAGCAGCCATTTTCTTTTCTAAGTTGAAAATGGTCTCTGCATTTTTCTGCGCTGTAGCATTATCTACACCAGTCAGCGTGAACAGCGTGGTGACATAGTTCTTGTAAGCTTCCTGAATTTTGGTGCTGCGGGCATCATCTTTTAGATAGTAATCGCGGTCGGGTAGGGTAGTGCCGCCCTGGCTCAGCTGTGGCACCATATTCTCCACGTTCTTGCGGTCCTGGCCTACATAAAAACCGAACATTGGTGCGCCGGCACCTGAAGTACGCAGGTACGCTACCTCGTTTAGTATTCCGTTCACATCGGTTATAGTTTTAATGCGCTCCAGGTCTGCTTTTATTGGAGAATAGCCAAGCTTATCGATCGCAGCGCTGTCCATGGCAGCAGCATAAAAATCACCTACCCGTTTTTCAACAGAACCTGCTTTGGTATTTTTGTTTGCAGCAGCCTCATTCAGGATACTTTGCACAGCCTTGATGTTGAAATCGCGTAGCTCGTTAAAGCTTCCCCAGCGTGTCTCTTTGGCCGGAACCGGATTTGCCTTTAACCATGCGCCATTGGCATAAGTATAAAAGTCATCACCCGGCTTCACACCCAGTCCCATGTTGGCTTTGTTAATAAAAGGTGTCTTTTTCGGCGCTTTGGTGCCATACTGTGCCGATGCATCAAAGGCACACATAAAGGCTGCTCCAAGCACCAGGTATCTGAACTGTGATTTCAGTTTACCCTTGCGCTCTCCAGCGTTAGTAGATTGCATAAATTGTTAGTTAGATTGTTTTTAAATTTGAAAATTTTGTATCTGTTCCTGATGACCGCAACTATAAAAAGTTAGCGCCAAATGCGGCTTAAAAATAACATTTACTGATTAATAAGTGGCTTTTATACCTATTTGTTTTTTTAAGCGTTTATTTGACCAAACAGCAGGCTCAGGGTTTAAAAGACGCAAAGTTTTATGTAGCTGAAAAGTTCCTGCCAACAGCATTTCTATAGTTGCGTACCTATGATGTTTGGATATGCGGGACTTAAACAAGGAACTATGGCAAAACAGATGCGGGCAGCCTCATTCAATGAGTTTGGTAGTTCTGACAAAGTACAGGTAGAAACTATAGACATTCCAGAAGTAGGAGAAGTGCTGATTAGTGTAAAAGCTGTGGCGTAAACCCTGTGGACTATGCGGTGAGGGAGGGATACCTGAAGAATTTTCTGCCACAAAAGTTTCCGACCATACCCGGTTGGGACGTAGCCGGAATAGTGGAAGACCGGGGGGAGTGCCCGAAGATTTATTATTTGTGATGAGGTGTATGCCTATACCGCAGGCCTGTGGTACAGTACGGCACCTTTGCCGAATATATTGTACTGTCAGAAAGTTATCTGGCGTTGCGCCCACAGTCTGTTTCATGGGAAGAAGCTGCGGGTATCCCATTGGTAGGAGTTACTGCCTATCAATCGTTGTTTGATGCTGGGCAATTACAAAGCGGGCAGACCGTTCTTATACTTGGAGCTTCAGGTGGTGTTGGAAGTTTAGACTTATAGTTAGCCAAAGCCAAAGGAGCAACCGTAATAGGAGTAGCCAGTCAGAAAACTATGATTTTATGCGAGAACTCGGTGCCGACCATACGATAGACTATAAAACTGAGCATATAGGCGAAGCAGCAAAAAGGTTTAGGCAAGAAACAGTAGACTTGATATTTGGTTGAGCCAGCGGTGACACTTTATAGCAAAGTTTGTGGGCACTAAAACCGGCTGGTAATCTTGTATCCATACTAAATCGTGGCCTAGAGCTTTACAAAACTATAGACTTTACCTGCTTGTTTGTAGAGCCAAACTCCAAACTACTGGATCACCTGTGTGAATTGGTAGAAACCGGTAAACTGAAAGCGCTTGTAAGTAAAAACTATAGTTTAAATGAAGCTGCCGAAGCACTAAAACATATACAGACACAGCATACCAAAGGTAAAATGGTGAAAGTAATATAATAAAAGGATTGGTCTATAGGTGATTATGAGTTAAACAAATTGCTGAAATATGATGACTTTCTTCATTATAGACAAAGAATATTATAAAAATTGAAAGAAAATTAATTAAGAATACAATATATTTGTGCAATTATATGTATACTTGTGACTTGATTGCATAAGATCATACTTTAACATAGACCTTTATTCAGGCCCATGAATTACAAATTTATAATAGCTGCCTTTGCTCTTATCCTGTCTATAGGCGCTACCGACGTATTAGCTCAGCGCGGCAGCAGCACCGCCAAGTTCAGAAGCCCCTACAAACGCAAATTCAAACCAAGCTGGACAGTGTTTGCTTCGCCGGGTTTAGTTGTGATGAATAGTGAGAATGAGGGTGATAGCGGCGATTTAGATAAATATGGTGTTTTGAAAAACAATGGTATGGGGCCGACATTAAATGTAGGTGCAATTTACCAATTCTCAAACAGTTTTGGTGTTGAAGGACGTTTAGGCTATTTGAATATTAATGGTAAAGAGGACGCAAGAGAGAGAGAAAGGGTAAACAAGGATGATGTTACTTTTAAAACTCATGCTGTTGAAGCTTCCGCATCATTAATTTATAATTTAACGAATACCTATGTAGGCTCACGCTTTACACGGTCAAGGAATTTAAGACTATTAGTCCCTTATGTTAAAGCTGGGGTAGGCGTAGTAATGTACACTTCTTCTTCTTCAATTGAGAGACAAGGAGTTGATTTTCCTGATGCGACTAGTTACCCTGATATAGCCTTAGTTGCACCATTGGGCGGTGGGATTAAGATTCAGTACTCTAAACAGCTAACTATAGCTCCGGAACTAAATGTTAATTTCACTACCACGGACTATCTTGACAATACAAGCTATGGTTACAAAAGCCCATTAACAGGTAAAAATGATGCCTACTTAACGGCAACAGTAAAAGTGATGTATAACATCACCGCACACCGTAGGAGTCCGTTCAGATTCAGAAGATAATAAGTCCGTTAATAATATCGAGGGCCTGTAAGCGTTAACGTTGACAGGCTTTTTCGTTTTTAGGAGTTGTACTTATATTTGCTCAGACTCTCTGTAACTAATGCAATATAACTGTTAAGTACCTAAGATTTTATATAAATAGCTAAGTTTTCAGCTTATAAAATTTTACATTTGCATTCTTGTTCCAACATTAAAATAGTATTTAGATACAACCAATGTACTAAGTGCTTTTCATCACCCTTGTATAAATGAACTTAAGGCTATTCTTTTTTGCAGTTCTACTGACTTTCTCGTCTTGCGGCCCTACACGTAACCTGGCCTATTTTAGTGATCTGAAGGAACAGGCCACCTATTCCGAAGAAATAAAAAATGTTACTGTATCTAAAATCCAGCCGAACGACCTGCTGAGCATTACCGTAAGCAGCGAGAGTCCGGAATCTGATATACAGTTTAACCGGGGAATGCTGGCAGTCAATGAGAGCAAGTTGGAAGGATACCTGGTGAGCGAAGACGGTTTTATTGATTTCCCGGTTGTAGGCAGAGTAAAACTGGCAGGACTTACCAAGCAGGAAGCCAGGGAAACACTTACAACCGAACTTCGGAAGTATTTAAAAGCCCCTGTAGTGAGTATCCGAAATATGAACTTTAAGGTAACAGTGATAGGGGAAGTGAACCGGCCTTCTACTTTTACTGTTCCTGCTGAGAAAATATCTATCTTAGAAGCTTTAGGTATGGCCGGCGATATGACGCCGTTTGGTAAGCGTGAGAATGTGATTGTGATGCGTGAAGAAGCAGGGACCAGAACTATAACCAGATTGGATTTGAACAAAAAAGAAGTACTAAGCTCTCCTTACTTTTACCTGCAACAGAATGATGTGGTATATGTAGAGCCGGATAAAATGAAGCAGGTGCAGGCAAGTACCAACACCCGTACCTTAGCTGTCATCACTTCACTTACTTCATTAGCTATAGTTATTGCTACCAGATTATTTTAATTAGTATCCGTTTTTATGTCGGAAAAGGAAATATTTCAGCTCGAATCTGAAGAGATAAATCTAAAAGAAGTACTGCAAAAGTATCTTCGGTACTGGTACCTGTTTGTGATAGGCGTTATAGTTGCAGGTGCTGTAGCATTTGTGTATCTACGCTATAGTACTCCACAATATCGTATTAGCAGCACACTTCTAATAAAAGATGATAAAAAAGGTCCTTCTTTGGCAGAGAATGCAGTACTCGATGATCTGAACCTGTTCCAGGCTGGAAAAAATATTGATAACGAGATCGAGATACTGAAGTCGAAAAGCTTAATGAACCGGGTGCTGCAGGAACTTGCCCTGAATACCTCCTATTATGTAGACGGCCGTGTAAAGAGCACAGAGATCTATGGTGCTTCCATGCCGTTGAAGGTGATCGTAAGCAAGCTGGACTCTTCCGCTTTTAACAAAAGTATTGTCGTACAAGCGACAGGCAAAAACGGGTATCAGATCGATGAGGATGGCACTGTAACCAGCCATAAGTTTGGGGAGCAGGTAAAAAAGCCTTACGGAATTTTTACGGTAGTAGCAGGCACTCCTAATACTGCAAAAAATAAGAAGGTTACGGTTAAATTCCATGACATCCGGCAAGTAGCAGATTACTACAACCAAAAGCTTACGGTTGCTCCGGTAAACAAGAATGCCAGTGTGCTTAGCCTGAGCTTGATAGACCCGGTTCCGGCTAAAGGTGTAGCTATCCTGAATAAGTTGGTAGAAGTTTACAACAAAGAAGCTGTTGAAGATAAGAACCTTATTGCCGGCAGTACTATCCAATTCATCGATGAAAGGTTGAAGTATTTGACATCGGAGCTTTCCGTAGTAGAAGAAGATGTTGAGAGCTATAAGAAGGATAATCGTGTAACAGATGTAAGTTCTGAAGCAAAACTGTACCTGGAGAAAGCAAGTGAATATAACCGTCAGCTGTCGGAGTGGGCTATCCAGATCGATGTGCTGGAGTCGATAGAGAACTACCTGCTAAAACAGGAAAGCCAGTTTGAACTGGTACCTAGTACACTTACCATTCAGGACCCAACCTTGTTAGGACTGATCTCCAAATTCAACGAACTACAGCTGGAACGGAAACGTTTATTACGTGTATCGCAACCAGGTAACCCATTGGTACAGAATATAAATGAACAATTAGGAAACCTGCGTGGCAATATCCTGGAGAACCTGCGCAACATAAAGGATGGGCTTATCATTACCCGTAACAACCTGCAGGCAAGTTCTGCACAGTTCGAGTCCCGCATCAAAGAGGTGCCAAGTATCGAGAAAGACCTGATCGAGATCAAGCGCCAGCAGAGCATAAAAGAAGGCTTGTATTTGTATCTGCTGCAAAAGCGCGAAGAATCTGCGCTATCCCTTGCCGCAACAGTAGCTAATTCCCGCATTATCGATCCTGCTATTTCCGGCGATAAACCTGTAGAACCTAAAAAGCAATTGGTCTACCTGCTGGCTTTTCTGGTTGGTTTAGGTATTCCGTTTGCAGGCATCTATATCAAAGAGTTGTTGAATGATCGAGTGCAGACGCAGCAGGATGTGAAGAAAGCAACTGATACTCCTATTTTAGGGGAGATTGCTCATAACGATACCTTTGAGAAACTGGTGGTAACAGAGAACAGCCGCAGCACCGTAGCGGAGCTATTCCGCCTGATCCGTACTAACCTGCAGTTTGCTACCTTAGGTAAAGATAGCAAAGTGATCATGATAACGTCTAGTATGAGTGGCGAAGGCAAGACCTTCTTTACCATTAACCTGGGCGCCAGCCTGGCTTTAACCGGCAAACGGGTAGTATTAGTGAATTTCGACCTGCGCAAACCACGGCTGCTGCAGGATATGGAACTGTCTAATGAAACAGGTATCACGAATTATATCATCGACGAACGACTAAGTATTCAGGATATCCTGATACCATCGCCGGAAGTGACAGGCTTATACGCTATCGGATCGGGTCCTATTCCGCCTAACCCTGCCGAATTGATGATGAGCCCTAAGGTGGGGTATTTGCTGGCAGAATTGCGAGAGCAATTTGATTATGTGTTGCTGGATACTTCACCGGCCGGACAGGTGGCTGATGCCTTTACGCTGGCACCACTTATCGACGCGTCTGTATATATTGTTCGCTACAACTATACTTTCAAGTCCCAAATCGCTATTGTGGATGATATTTATCAGAATAAGAAACTGAAGCACCCAATGATCGTGCTGAATGATGCAGATATGAAGGAAGCTTATGGCTATGGCTATGGATACGGATATAATGAATTTAGCAAGACATCCCTTAGAAGGGTATTTAAAAAGGGGATGCGGATTGAAGTGTAAGAAAAGAATCGAATAACAAACTATAGAATAATAAAAATGTCTGGTATAGCTTTAGTAGAAGATGCTAAAATAGCTGTGATCGGTTTAGGCTATGTTGGCCTGCCGTTGGCAGTAGAGTTTGCTAAAAAATTTAAAACATTTGGCTTCGATATAAATGAAGCAAGAATTAAAGAGCTTAGTGAAGGCCATGATCATACGCTAGAAGTTGAAGAAGGCAAACTCAAAGAAGTACTTTCAAATGACTGCTCAACTCCTACAGGTTTGTATTGCACCAACGACCTAGCTAAAATTGAAAACTGCAACTTTTATATTATTACCGTACCAACTCCAGTTGATAAGCATAACCGCCCTGATCTGACGCCGCTTTATAAAGCCAGTGAGACAGTAGGGAAAGTGCTAAAGCGTGGTAATATTGTTATCTATGAATCTACGGTTTATCCTGGTGTAACAGAAGACGAATGCGTACCAGTACTGGAGTGCGTTTCTGGCCTTAAATTTAATGTGGACTTTTTTGCAGGTTACTCCCCGGAACGTATCAACCCGGGAGATAAAGAACATACAGTAGCCAAGATACTGAAGATAACTTCCGGCTCTACACCTGAAGCTGCCGAGAAAGTAGACCAACTTTACAAAGCTGTTATAGTGGCCGGTACCCATAAAGCCACCACAATAAAAGTAGCTGAGGCCGCTAAAGTTATTGAGAACGCACAGCGCGATATAAACATTGCTTTTGTAAACGAGCTGGCAAAAATATTTAACCGTCTGGAGATCGATACAGATGAGGTACTACAGGCAGCTGGTACGAAATGGAATTTCCTGAAGTTTAAACCAGGCTTAGTTGGCGGTCACTGTATTGGCGTTGACCCATACTACTTGGCGCAGAAAGCACAGGAAGTTGGATACCACCCAGAGATTATCCTGGCAGGTCGAAGGCTGAACGACGGTATGGGCGAGTACGTAGCACATGAAGTGATTAAGCTGATGGTGAAAAAGGAAATACCAGTAAAAGGTGCTAACATCTTAGTTCTCGGTATCACCTTTAAAGAGAACTGTCCGGATGTACGCAACACAAAAGTCGTAGATATCCTACACACATTTAAAGACTACGATACTAACATCACTATCTATGATCCATGGGCTGAACCCGCAGAAGTAAAACATGAGTATGGATGGGATTCTATAAAAGAATTAAATGGTACCAGCAACTGCGATGCTGTTATACTTGCCGTTTCCCACGATGAATTCAAAACTTTAGACCTAAGTAAACTCTGCAAAGAAAATGCCGTGATCTACGACGTAAAAGGCGTACTGCCAAAGGAGTCGGTAGACGCAAGACTGTAACAACAAATTGTCATTTCGAACGAAGTGAGAAATCTAAATAGAATACCAGATAGATCTCTCACGCAGTTCGAGATGACAAAACAACAAAATTCAACGCCTTAGATAAGGAGGGGTTAGGGTTGGTTTGATTACTACCCATTTATAATTCCTAATTCATCATTCAAAATTTCTCACAGAAGTGTACGAAACCCTTTATCATACTGAAGATCTCAGTCAATACAGCTTTTTAGTAACTGGCGGTGCCGGCTTCATAGGTTCTAATATTGTAGAGTACCTGTTAAAGTATGGTGCTGGCAAAGTAAGAGTATTAGATAACTTTTCTACGGGTTCACACGCCAATATCGAAGAATTCAAAGCTAATCCTGCTTTTGAATTGTTAGAAGGAGATATCCGTGATTTGGAAACCTGCAGAAAAGCTTTGAATGGAATTGACTATGTGAGCCATCAGGCAGCACTAGGTTCTGTCCCTCGTTCTATAAATGATCCTATAACTAGCAATGATGTAAACGTAAGTGGATTCCTAAACATGTTGGTTGCCGCCCGCGATGCAGGTGTGAAGCAAATGGTGTATGCTGCTAGCTCAAGTACCTACGGTGATCATCCGGGTTTGCCTAAAGTAGAAGATAAAATTGGTAAGCCACTTTCTCCTTATGCCATTACCAAGTATGTGAATGAATTGTATGGGGATGTCTTCTCTAAAACCTACGATTTCCATACCATAGGTCTCCGTTACTTTAATGTGTTTGGTCCAAAGCAAAATCCTAAGGGGCCTTATGCTGCAGTTATTCCATTATTTATAGAATCTGCTTTAAAAGGAGAGTCACCTTTTATAAATGGTGATGGAGAGACTAGCCGTGATTTTACATTTGTGGAGAATGCAGTGCAGGCTAATATCAAGGCAATGCTAGCTACCGATATAACACAGCATGAAGTTGTTAATATTGCTTTTGGAGAACGTACTACTTTAAATCAATTATGGAATAAAATATCTGAAATTGCTGGTGTGAGTATATCTCCTCAATATCGAGAAGAGAGAAAAGGAGATGTAAAGCATAGTTTAGCCGATATAAGTAAAGCCAGTAGGATAATCAATTATAGCCCTTTGCTTTCTGTATTGGAAGGCTTAGTAATTGCTGCAAACTGGTATAGGAATTCGGCTAGCAAATAGTATTGGAGTTACCAGTTGCACTAGGAAATGGCTAAACATAAAGTCTTAAGATTCGATGAGTCAGCTTAACAGGGATATTTTTCATGGGACATTGTGGTCGGTAGTTGGCCAATTCGGGACAATGATTATTTCCTTGTTGTCTAATATCGTACTTGCACGCATTTTAACACCATATGAGTTTGGACAAGTAGGTGTCATAATGTTTTTTATTATACTTGCTAATGTGCTTACTGAAAGCGGGTTGGCAGGTGCTTTAGTAAGAAAGAAAGAGGTAACACAAGATGATTACTCAACTGTTTTCGTGTTTAACTTGTGGATAAGTTTGGTCTGTTTTTTACTATTGGTTGTCTCCTCTGGTTATATTTCTGACTTTTATAACGACAGCTCGCTTCAGAATATTCTGCTGGTTTCCTCCCTTATTTTAATTGTAAATGCATTTCAAATTACGCAGAATGCCCGTTTAATGCGGGACTTGAAGTTTAAGGAAAAGTCAAAATACCGCTTTGTTGCAGTTTGTATCGGCTCAATTGTTGGGATATTGTTTGCAATGTTGGGAATGGGTGTATGGGCATTGGTCATCATGCAGTTGACTACTGCTTTATTCACTACAATTATTCTTTGGCGATTTGAGGGAATGTTTTTTTCTCTGACGTTCAGACGCGATTCATTTAAAAGCCTGTACTCATTTGGAATGAACACAACGTTAGCATCCATACTTAATACAGCTTTTGATAATATTTACCAATTGATTTTAGGTAGGTACTTCTCAATAAGCCAAGTAGGATTATTCTTTCAGGCAAAAAAATTGCAGGAAGTTCCAGTAGGAATTATAAAATCAACAACTTTAGGTGTTGTATTTTCATCTCTGTCTAAAATTCAGGATGAGACTGAATTGCTTCGTAAGACATATACAAAAATAGTGTTACTTTTTACTATTGTAATGGGCTTGCTAACCTCTATATTATATGTATACAGCGAGAGTTTAATTCTGCTATTATATGGTAAAAGTTGGGGCGAAGCAGCAGTTTACATTCAGTTGCTCGCAATCGCTTCTTTCTTCTACATGCAGGAAATGTTCAATAGAGTCATTTTTAAAGTTTATGACCAAACCCATAAAATACTCTACCTCGAAATAGTGAAGAAAGTAATACAATCAATTAGTATCATTGTAGGAGTGTATTACCTTGATCTAACCATCTTATTAAATGGCTTCGTTATAACCAGTATTTTAAGCTACTTAATTAATTTACATTATTGTAGAAAGATCATAAAAGGTATAGCATTGCGTGAAATGCTAATTACCTTGAAAATTATTTTAGTATCTCTCACAATAAGTGGTATATCTATTTATGCGAAGAATACATTGGGGCTAACAGGTATCAATTCAATTGCTTTACTTCCGATTAGCGTGGGATTATACTTGGTACTAACACAAATTATAGGAGTTGCCGATTTGAAAAGCGAATATAAGGCACTTTTTAATCTTCTTAAGAAACAACCTATATGATTGGCAAGATATTAAATAAATACAGATATAAATTTTGGGCACCTGAAAGGTATGCAAGGTACATCGGTGTTAAGATTGGCAAGGGTTGTTTGATTTCGACAAAAAATTTTCCATCTGAGCCATATCTTATTGAAATTGGAGATCATGTAAGGGTTGCCAAAAATGTATCTTTTTTTACACATGGAGGGCTTTGGTCACAAAGGAAGAAATATAGTAATTTGGATTATTTTGGAAAAATAAAGATAGGGAATTATACTTATATAGGTGAAGGTGCATACATAATGCCTGGGGTTACATTAGGTGACGATGTAATAATTGGCGCAGGATCCATTGTGACAAAAAGTGTAGAAGATGGTTTGATAGTTGCGGGAAATCCAGCAAGGGTAGTTGGGAAAACATCGGATTTTATATCCAAAATACAAAATATCAGTGTACCTGCCTACGGCATGAATCCTGTTCAAAAGAAAGATTTTCTCTTAAACTTAGATGAATCTAGGTTTATAAAGAAGTAGATTTATCTATGTTGCAAAGATTATCATATCTTATTCTTATAATACTTTTGTCTATATATTACTTTTTTGTTCCTGAAACAATGGACAGAGAAGTAATGGGGCTACTGCTGATACTGGTGTTAGTTGTGTTGACGATACACACTTTCCAAAAGGAGAAATTCGAACTTTTAAAAGGCCAACTTTTAAAGCATTCTACACTTGTACTTATTGGCTTTACTATAGTCCACTTTCAGTATTACTTGGATTTTGTACTTGGAAACGTTACTGAAAATAATGATTTCATATGGGTTAACAGGAATGTTGTTTTAAAAGCGTTTGTACTATCTGTTATTGGATTATTAAGTTTTTTACTAGGTTATTCCATGTATCATAGATTTGTAGCAAATTTTATATCAGCACCAGAAAAACCTAGAAGCACAAAAGCTTTAACCTTTTTGGCTTTTGTTTCTTTGGCAATTTATTTCTATACTGTTAATCCTCGGTACCTATTAGGTTACTATGGTAGCGAGGAGATGGGGGCTAGTGCTACATATGCTATACTAATATTTACGGTCTCTGTTTTTGCGATTATTGTTCAGAATAGCAGAAATATAATCTTGAGCAAAGCCAAACCTAAAAGCTTTAGTAGCTATTTGCTTCAGCAGGGTTACTTCTTTCTATTTCTGATTGGTGTTTATTTGGTATCAGTAGTCATAAGTGGAGACAGAGGACCGATAATGACAATTGGGCTAAGCATGGGTACAGGCTACTTCTTTGTTTCAAAGGAGAAGTTAAAGTTTAAATATGCTGTTTTAATTGTTATAGCCAGTGCTTCATTGATGTCTATCTTGGGAATTGCAAGGAGCTTAGACAAAGAGCTAGACTTCCAGTCCAGAATCATAGAGGGTGTTAAAAGTGAGAGTAAGTATGCAGAGCAGTCTTATTTGCCACAGACACAAGAGCTTGCAGGGTCCGTCAGGACCCTGCATACAACTGTTAGCTATATTCCATCGAATCATGATTTCCTCTTTGGTCGTTTTCAATTTCAGCAGTTGTCAATTGTTGTACCTTTTGTCAGTGCATTCAATACATTGATTTTCGATAACAATGACTTCAAATACAAGGGGTCTGCTTCGTTTGTAACCTGGATCAACCAAGGCGATTACTGGAGGTCTGGCGATGGGACCACCTGTATTGCAGATTTTTATTTTGACTTCGGACTGCCAGGAGTCATTGTTGGTATGTTTCTATTTGGGTACTCTATGAGATACGCAGAGATTTCTATGTATTCTAGAAAGCTGCCCAGCTTGCTTTCTCATGCTTTTCTTATAATATACCTCAGCTATGCTATCTATATAGCTAGATCATCCTACCTGTTTAATATGAAGTTAGTAATTTGGACAGTTATATTACTAGTTGTTAATAAATACTTTTTATGCAGGTTATTGAAATGAAAAAGATAGCGTTTTTTGTGACCTCCTTAAATGCTGGTGGGATAGAGAACTATTTGCTACGTTTTCTAAAGTACTCCGAGGGTGAAATATTACCTATTGTAGTTTGTAAAAGCAACCAATATGGAGACCTATTAGGGGATTACCAGCAAATAAAGAATATAAAACTTTTGAAAGTAGGAGGTGGTTTCTTTAATATAAAGCAATTTATAAACATATATCAATTATTAAGCTCTGATAAAATACATGCTATATGTGACTTTACGGGTAACTTTGCCGGTATACCGCTGTTTATCGCAAAGCTCGTTGGGGTAAAAAAGAGGATCGCATTTTACAGGGGAGCAACTAATCGCTTCAAGGAAGACAAAATTAGGCTATATTATAATAGTATGGTAAAAAAGCTAGTAATGGATAATGCAGATTATATATTATCGAACTCCAAATCTGCGCTAAATTTCTTCTTTCATGATAGATCAGTTGATGATAAAAGATATCAAGTAATCTCTAATGGTATAGATAGTGCCAAATTTTGTGAAGGAACCGGTAACTTGAGAAATGAGCTTTCTATACCGGATGAATCATTTGTGATTGGACATGTAGGCAGGTTCGATAATGCAAAAAATCATCAAACTATAATACAGGTTATAAAGAGGCTTTCCACTTATGATTCCAACATTTACTTTGTTTTATGTGGAAAAGGTGTAGATGAAAACTTAGGTGAAATTATTAAAGAGTCTAAATTCGGCAATCAGGTTAAGTTATTAGGATATCGATCTGATGTTAACAAAGTATTAAAGACATTAAACGCATTTTATTTCCCCTCTCTGACTGAAGGGCAGCCAAATGCCCTTATAGAGGCAATGGTAATAGGTTTACCTTTTGTAGCGTCTAACATTAATCCGATCCTAGAGACAGTACCATACAGTCTACATAAACAGTTAGTAGCTCCAAAGGATGTCGATGGTGCTGTCTCTAAACTATTAGATATTTATCAGAGCGATAATAGAAGCAGATATACATGTGCTGACTGGGCGAAAGAGAAATATTCTGCTCACAATTGTTTTAGTTTATTCATGGAAAAGCTTAAATAGGATTTTGGAACTAGTTTACATTACCGAAGCTCGCTTTATAAAAGATAAATCCGGAAGTTTATTTACAGCGGATGGCACACACACATACAAGTATTTTCAGCGGTATTTAGATGTCTTTGAAAAGGTTTATGTTGTAGGCAGGGTTACAAGTGCAGAAGATTGTTTGGTCATCAAAGAGGAATTAGTTGAAGGGGCCAATGTCCAAGTACTGCCGTTAACCGGATATCTAGGTATAGGAGGATTCGTTAAAAACTATTTTTCAATTAAGCACCAATTAGAGCATTATATTACGCCGGGTAATGTCTACATACTCAAGGTGCCCGGCATACTGGGTAAATTAGCCTCTAATATTTGTCGTGAAAAAAAAATAAGATATGGGGTTGAAGTAGTTGGTGATCCATACGATGTATTTGCTCCAGGTGCTGTAAACCATCCTCTGCGCTCTTTTCTCAGGCTCTATTTTACTAAGGAACTGAAGACCATTGTTAAAAATGCATATTCTGCCTTATTTGTCACGAAAGAGCAACTTCAAAGAAGATATCCTTGTGATGCTTCGGCTTTCAATACATATGCATCCAATGTAATTCTGGATAGCGCAACATTTGCAAGCTCGCCGAAAACAAAATCTAATGAGAAAAGCATTGAGATAATCTCTGTTGGTTCATTGGAGCAAATGTACAAGGCCCCAGACATAGTACTTAAGGCAATTAAAATGCTGCTTGATGACGGTATCTTATGCAAACTAACATGGCTAGGAGATGGTAGATACAAAAGCGAAGTCGAGCAAATAGCCAGAAATCTAAATATAAGCTCCTATGTACGCTTTCCTGGGAAGGTGCTATCAGGTGATGGAGTTCAAAAGTATTTGGATGAATCTGATATGTTTGTTCTTGCTTCGAGAACAGAAGGATTGCCTAGGGCTTTAGTTGAAGCAATGGCAAAAGGATTGCCGTGCATTGGTACAAATGTAGGCGGTATACCTGAGCTGCTCGATGAAGAAATGATCGTTCCCAAAGATAATGCTGAAGCATTGTATAAAAAGATAAAGTATCTGTTGGAGCATCCGGAGGTCATGATGAGGCTAGCAGCAAGAAATTTGGAAGAAGCAAAATTATATTCAACAGAAATATTAACACAAAGACGTTTGAAATTTTATGAAAGCCTACTTCCTTGAGCATTCATAAAATTATAGATCATAAAACAGGTAACTATACTTTACAGCTCAATGAGGGTACTTCAATTAATAAAGACAGCAGACGGAGCAACCTGGGCATATAGGCAAATTAAAGTGCTTCTTGAGCAAGGTATTCAGGTGGCAGTTTGTATGCCTAAAGGTAAAATGTGGGACAAGTATTTAGCTGAAGGAATAAAAGTTTATGAACTGAATTATACCGTTAACCCAGTTAAACAAGCTTATGCATTCAGGGAATTTAAAAAAGCAGTTAATGACTTTAAACCAGATCTTATACATAGCCATTTTGTAATAACAACTCTTTTTGTCCGACTCTACAGGCTATTTAATTCATTGCATATCCCCATAGTATTTCAGGTACCGGGCCCTTTACATTTGGAGCACTTTATCTTTAGAAATGCAGACCTTTTAACAAGCAATAAGTACGATTATTGGGTTGCGTCTTGTAATTGGACGAAGAATAAATACACCTCATCAGGTATTTCTGAGAAGAAAGTTTTTCTGTCGTACTACGGAACAGATCTGACTTTTGTAAAGAAACACAGAAAAGGAAAGTTAAGATCTGAACTCGGTTTAAAAGATAATGATTTTATAGTTGGTATGGTTGCTTTTATGTATCCGCCCAAGCCTTATATAGGTCAAAAGAACGGGATAAAGGGGCATGAAGATTTTTTTATTGGTGTATCTGAATGTATAAAGGAAAATAATAAGATAAAGGCTATTGTTGTAGGCGGAGCATGGAATGGTGCTGTAGCATATGAGCAGAAACTAATTAATATGGGCAGAGAATTATGTGGAGACAACATCTATTTCCTTGGTTCCAGAAATGATGTCCCCGAGCTTTATGCAGATATTGATTTAGTGGTGCATCCATCCTATAGTGAAAACTTAGGGGGTGCCGCAGAATCCTTGTTACTAGAAGTGCCAACAATTGCTACTAATGTAGGAGGTTTTCCGGATATTGTAGTAGACAATGAAACAGGTTATCTGATAAATCCGGGAGCCCCTAATGAAATAGCAGAATCCATTAAAAAATCTTTTACTGATTATGATAAAATTAAAAGAATGGCATTAGCTGGTGGAGAAAAGGTTAAATCAATTATGGATGTAAATAAAACAGGTAAAGAAGTTTTTGAAATTTACAATCAGATATTGGGCACTACAAAAGTTGGTAAAGCTTAGTCATCTGTTATGGTTAATTATAGTTGCAATAATGTATAGTGCATTCTTTAAATCCATTCTGGATAGGTTAATAGCTTCAGTGGCTTTACTTGTATTACTGCCTGTTTTCGTAATTATTTTAATCCTTTTAAAAGTAGCTAACAAAGGGGAATCTTTATTTCTACAGCCACGGCCTGGAAAAGGCGGTAAGGTTTTTCATGTTATTAAGTTTAAAACGATGAATGACATGACAGATTCTCAAGGAGAATTATTGCCAGACAGTAAAAGATTGACGACAATTGGTAAATTTGTGCGCAAAACATCTTTAGATGAGATACCACAATTGCTAAACGTGATCAAAGGCGATATGAGTCTGATAGGTCCGCGTCCTTTGCTGGTAGAATACCTTCCTCTTTACAATGAAGTTCAAAAAAGGAGACATGAAGTCAAACCCGGAATAACCGGTTGGGCTCAGGTTAATGGTAGAAATGCTATAAGCTGGAGCGAAAAATTTAAGTATGATGTATGGTATGTGGATAATATTTCGTTCCTACTCGATCTGAAAATAATATTTTTGACAATTCAGAAGGTCTTTAAATCAGATGGGATAAATTCAGCAACAGCAGCCACAATGGAAAAATTTACTGGTAACACACATTTATAAATGAAGAAGAAAATTGCCATTTTTGGAGCAGGAGGTTTTGGCCGCGAAGTAGCCATGCTTATAGAACAAATTAACCAAAAACAGGATTCATGGGAAATTGTAGGCTTTTATGATGATGGAGTTGCTGTAGGTGAGGAGTTGTATGGTTATCAGGTGCTTGGGGGTATAGATCAGTTAAATAATCAGCCAAATGAGCTATTTGTTGTATTCGCAATAGGTGATCCTAAAATTAAAAAGAAAGTAATCTCCCAAATACAAAACACTAATTTACGCTACCCAATTCTTATTCATCCTACCGTGTTAATGGGTGATAAAGATGTTAAGGTTGGTGATGGAAGTATAATTACTGCAGGCAATATTCTTACTGTTAATATTAATATTGGCTCTCATGTAATATTAAATCTATCCTGTACTGTTGGTCACGATACAAATATTTCAAATTACTGCTCATTTATGCCATCTGTAAATATTTCTGGGGAGGTTGAAATTGGTGAGTGTGTATATATAGGAACAGGTGCTAAAATAATTAATCAACTCGAGATTGGGGAAAATACAATAGTTGGTGCTGGTGCCGTTGTTTCAAAAACTCTTCCAGCAAATTGTACCGCTGTAGGTATTCCTGCTAAACCAATTAAGTTTCATGAATAGAACAATGAATAACAAAATATGGCTCTCTTCCCCACACATGGGAGGAACTGAAGAGAAGTATGTAAAAGAAGCTTTCGATACAAATTGGATAGCCCCACTGGGGCCTAACGTAGATGGCTTTGAAAAAGACATGGAAAGCTTTTTAAGGAATGATGTACATGTGGCAGCACTTAGTTCGGGTACTGCTGCTTTGCATTTAGCTCTTATTATACTTGGCGTAAAAGCAGGTGATGAAGTAATCTGTCAGTCGATGACCTTCTCCGCATCTGCCAACCCGATTTCTTACCAGGGAGCAACGCCTGTTTTTGTAGATAGCGAAGACCGCACCTGGAACATGTCGCCGGAGTACTTGGAGAAGGCTATTCAGGACAGGATCAGCAAAGGCAAAATGCCAAAAGCTATTATTGTGGTGCACCTGTACGGCATGCCTGCCGAAATGGACCGCATCATGGAGATTGCTGACAAGTATGAGATACCAGTGGTAGAAGACGCAGCTGAGGCCTTAGGTTCGAGCTATAAAGGCAGAAAATTGGGTACTTTTGGTGCGATGAGCATCCTGTCCTTTAACGGAAACAAGATCATTACTACTTCGGGTGGTGGTGCGTTGGTTTCTACTAATGAAGAGTGGATAAAGAAAGCACGTTTCCTGGCTACCCAAGCGCGCGATAACGCGCCACATTACCAGCACTCACACATTGGGTATAATTACCGTATGAGTAATATCTGCGCCGGTATTGGCCGTGGTCAGATGGAAGTACTTCAGGATAGAGTATCACAGCGCCGTCAGAACTATAGTTACTATGCAGAAACTTTTGCAGAAAAAGCAGCTATTACTTTACCTGAAGAACCAACATCCGATTTTTACTCCAATCGCTGGCTAACCACAATTCTGGTAGATCCGGCTTCGGGCACAGACCGGGAGGAGCTACGACTTGCGTTAGAAAAGGAGAATATTGAGAGTAGACCATTATGGAAGCCGATGCATTTGCAACCTGTTTTTGCAGATGCTCTGTTTTATGGAGATGGTACCTGCGAAAATTTATTTAATAATGGACTTTGTCTTCCTTCTGGTTCTAACCTTACCTCCGAAGATCTGGCACGTGTAACAACTATCATGAAACGTTGCCTTGAGAAAGTAACAGCTTAATTTTTTTACTTTTTTTGAAATAGTAAAGGGCTGTAAGTAATTATTGCCCTTTTATGTTTTTATAATATTGTGCTATAGTCCTGCGTTAGTTAGAAATCTATGTTACTATAGTTTGTGCTTGTGTTACAGTTATTTAGTAACTTAGCGGCGCAATTTTAAGTTATTTGAGTAAATAGCAGGATTAAACAAAACTAATAACAGGTTTTGGAGTTGTATCAAAACTGCCGATACTGCCTTAACAAATTGCACAGAAGTTGCGTAACTTGTCATCTGTTTAGCGATGGCAATAGCCATTATTCACCCATACATGAAAACATTTTTACTTAATAAGTCATTACCTAAATGGATCATTTTACTGATCGACCAGGTAATTACCAGCTGGGCATTTGTCTTTTCTTTTCTGCTCATTCGTCAGTTCGAATTTACTGATCTTTTAAGAGGCCATTTTACGATCTATGTAGGGTTGTACTGCCTTGTTTATCTAGCTGTATCGTTTGCCATGCGCATTCATACTGGTTTGATCCGTTATTCGGGCACGGATGATATCTACCGTATCTTTTCGGCTGTTTTTATTTCCAGTGTAGTTTACGGTACGGCGGTTGCCTTATTTGTAGGGCCGATGTTCCATCTGCGCTCGGTAAACATCTTTGTTGTACTGCTGGTCAACTTCTTCATTTCTTCGTCCCTGCTGATCATGCTGCGAATAGGGGCCAAAGCACTTTTCTATTATATCAAACGCAGCACAGGTGGAGTAAGAGAAACGGTTCTGATCTATGGCGCTAATGGGTTTTCGCTGCTGGTAAAACAGGCATTGGAAACGAGCGGCATGGGCCGATATAATATTGCAGGTTTTATTGACGATAACCCGAGTAAGGTTGATAAATCGATTCAACAGATACGTGTTTACCGCAGCAAAGACATAAGAAGGTTGCATAATAGCCTTGGCGTTGAAAAATTACTTATTCTTAGCGAAGATCTGAAAGCGCCATCTAACCAGAAACTTGTAGAAAGAGCGATAGAACTTGGTGTAAAAGTGCTGACAGTGCCGCCAACCTCTGAGTGGATGTCCGGTAACCTGCGCATGAACCAGATACAGGACCTGAAAATTGAAGATCTGTTGCAGCGTCCACCGATCGTGATCGAGAACAAGAAACTGTACCGCGACCTGAAAGGTAAGCGCGTGCTGATAACAGGCGGAGCCGGATCTATTGGTTCTGAAATAGTAAGGCAGGTACTTAACTACAAACCGGAAACAGTTATTATCTGCGACCAGGCAGAATCTCCGTTGCACGAGCTGCAATTAGAAATAGAAGAGCATTTCCCAGATGCTGACATCAGGTTATGTATCGCTGATATTCAGAATTTTAACCGGATGTACGCGCTTTTTAAAGAGCATACCCCACAGATTGTTTACCACGCTGCTGCCTACAAACATGTGCCGATGATGGAAAATAATCCTTCAGAAGCCTTATTAACGAATGTGTTAGGCACTAAAAACCTGGCAGACCTGTCGATTACGTTTGAGGTGGAGAAATTTGTGATGATCTCTACGGATAAAGCGGTAAACCCGACCAACATTATGGGAGCTTCGAAGCGCATTGCTGAAATTTATATTCAGTCGCTGAACAAAGTTAGCCAGCAAGCCCCTCAGGATGGTACTGCTCTTAGTGAGAAGCAAACACGTTTTATCACGACCCGCTTCGGGAATGTGCTTGGCTCCAATGGTTCGGTAATCCCAAGGTTCCGTTCTCAGATACAGAAAGGTGGCCCTATCACTGTTACGCATCCGGATATCACCCGTTATTTTATGACCATTCCGGAAGCGGTACAATTGGTGCTGGAAGCCGGAACGATGGGACAGGGGGGCGAGATCTTTATATTTGATATGGGTGAACCGGTGAAGATTGTTAACCTGGCAAATAAGATGATCAAGCTGGCAGGTCTTACACCGGGTGTTGATATTGATATCGTATACACAGGCCTACGCCCAGGAGAGAAACTGTTTGAAGAGTTGCTGAACGAAGAAGAAACAACGATCCCAACACATCACCATAAGATCAAGATCTCGAAAGTGCGGGAGTATAAGTATGGCAAAGTTGTAAGTGACGTTAACGACCTGCTTTCCCTTTGCAAGAACGGTGATGAGTTAGAAGCTGTAAAGAAAATGAAGTCAATTGTCCCGGAGTTCCTGAGCAAGAATTCAAGATTCGAGGAGCTTGATGCGGTAACGGAGTAACGTTTAGACTATCAAGAACAAAAGCCCTATCAGCCTAGCATGTCAAGGTTGATAGGGCTTTTGTTTTTAGTTTGCTCAAGGAAGGGTAGGGCTTTCTGCAGGGGCTATAGTTGCAGCTTTATCACCCATATAGTACCCTCATAGGGACAATCTGTACCTTTACTATAGATTCAGCAAGTCGTCTTATAGTTGCCGGTTTCAAATCACCCCTGCCCCTCAGAGCTACGCTCGCTACCTTCGAAATCGCTTCTCGGTAGTCCAAGGAGGGGAACTCTGATACTGCTATAGATTCAACTATTGTTCTATAGGTACAGACCAGGAGCAGGCAGGCGCAGCCTGCCCCAAGAAACTATAGCCACGAGAAAAGATGATCTGCCCTAACCAAGAGCTAACACATCAACTATAGCCGAAGTCGTAACTATCGAATGTGATAACAGTCTTTGGGTTGAGCGCCTTGTAGATTTCCGGTGGCGCAGCTATTGCGACGTCAGGAGCAAAGGAAATGTACACCGCGCGATGCCCGAAAACGGGGCCTCCCGGCCCGGGAGGGAGCCAAGCTAACTATAGCATGATAGGCTCTTAGAGCTCCCAGGATTGGAAGAAGCTATAGAATAGACGGCTTTTTTCCAGCAGTAGGCAAAACCAACTATAGAAAGATAGCTCGTGAGATCCAGATGTAAGCTGAGATAGATTTCTCACTATGTTCGACATGACAAAAGAAAGGCCTCTTACATTTACTCTGGATGACAAAGAAGAACTATAGAACGATAATCATACATCCATTCTGAAAATCTCTTATTCCCAAGTCAAACAGATGAAACCTTTTCCTTTACATTTTCCTTACTCCACGGGGATAGCAAACCAGCTATAGTTTGTAGCGCATAAATCAGAAGATTACCCCTATCTTTGCAGCCTTAACTATTAATGTATGATTTCAGTTGACGCGGTGGCAGTGGAGTTTAATGGCTCTACGCTGTTCAGTAACGTTTCTTTTAACATCAACGAAAACGACCGGATTGCCCTGATGGGGAAGAACGGTGCCGGTAAATCGACACTGCTTAAAATTATTGCAGGGGTGGGGAAACCTACTCGTGGTAAGATCTCGGCGCCGAAGGATGCGGTGATTGCCTACCTGCCACAGCATTTGCTTACAGAAGACAACTGCACCGTTTTTGAGGAAGCTTCCAAAGCGTTTGGGAAAGTGCTGGAGATGAAGGCGCAGATGGATGAGTTGAACCGTCAGCTGGAAACCCGTACCGATTACGACTCGGATGACTACTATAAGCTGATTGAGCAGGTGTCGGAACTGGGGGAGAAGTACTACTCGATTGAAGAGATTAACTACGACGCCGAAGTTGAGAAAACACTTAAAGGCCTTGGCTTTAGCCGTGAAGATTTTAACCGGTCGACCAATGAGTTTAGTGGGGGCTGGCGAATGCGTATTGAGCTGGCAAAGATACTGCTGCAGAAACCGGACCTGATCCTGCTGGATGAGCCGACCAACCACCTGGATATTGAATCGATACAGTGGCTGGAGGATTTCCTGGTGAACAACGCGAAGGCGGTGATCGTGATCTCGCACGACAAGACCTTTGTAGACAACATTACCAACCGAACTATAGAAGTTACCATGGGCCGTATCTACGACTACAAGGTAAACTATAGCCAGTATTTACAGTTACGCAAAGAACGACGCGAGCAGCAGCAGAAACAGTACGACGACCAACAGAAAGAGATTGCGGAAATTACGGCCTTTATCGAGCGCTTTAAAGGCACTTACTCTAAAACGCTGCAGGTACAGTCCAGGGTGAAGATGCTGGAGAAGATGGAACTGGTGGAAGTGGATGAAGTAGATACTTCGGCACTGAACCTGAAATTCCCGCCGGCGCCGCGCTCCGGTAATTACCCGGTAATTGCTGAAGGCCTGACCAAAAAATATGGTGACTATACGGTTTTTAAAGATGCATCTCTGACGATTAACCGGGGCGAGAAGATTGCTTTTGTAGGCAAAAACGGCGAAGGTAAATCCACGCTGGTGAAAGCCATTATGGGGGAGATCGATTTTGAAGGAAACCTGCAACTGGGCCATAACTGCATGATCGGGTATTTTGCCCAGAACCAAGCATCGTTGCTGGATGAGAGCCTGACCGTTTTCCAGACGATAGATGAGATTGCTGTGGGTGATGCGCGCACGCGTGTAAAAGACCTGCTGGGCGCTTTCATGTTCAGTGGCGATACGATCGAGAAGAAAGTAAAAGTACTATCGGGAGGGGAGAAGACGCGATTGGCAATGATAAAGCTGTTGCTGCAACCGGTTAACCTGCTCATACTGGACGAACCAACCAACCACCTCGATATTAATACCAAAGATATCCTGAAAGACGCCCTGAAAGCGTTTGATGGAACGCTGATACTGGTATCGCATGACCGAGATTTTCTGGATGGCCTGGCTACCAAGGTGTTTGAGTTTGGCAACAAGCGCATCCGCGAACACTTCGAGGATATCAACGGTTTCCTGCGCAACAAAAAGATGGAGAACCTGCGTGAAATAGAGCGAACCGTAACCAGGTAACTATAGTTGCCACTCTAAACAAAAAGCGCTGCCTAAACTATAGGCAGCGCTTTTTGCTTCAGGTAGCTGGTGCTACTTAATGTCTGTCTTTATCTCTGTCTTTGTCGTGGTCTTTATCGGCATCAGCATCCACGGTCTTGGTGTGGGTAGTGGTGTCGTATTCCACAACTGTTTCCGTTACTTCATATTCAGTCGGTACCGAGTCGCGGTCTACTACTACTTTGTTGTCCTCGGCTTCCAGGCTGGTATCGTTATGGTTGCTTCTTTCGCAGGCCATCATTCCGACGGAGCCAATCATGAACAGACCTGCAGCTATTATCTTTTTCATTGCTTTCATAGTTTATTTTATACTTTAAACATACAGCATCCGCAGGGTATACCTGTACGTGCTTTATAGTTTGTACGATATTAAGGCAGTAAATGATTTATAGTCTGCCACCAGACCGCCCCTTGATACGCTGCAAAACATCCACTCTAACTATAGTTTAAGTTGGCTATAGTTTAAAAGCTATAGTTGTGGCTTTGCCTCCATACGGCTTCTGGCTTCGATACACCACAGCAGTTCTTCTATAAAGTGCCTGGCCCTTTTCTCGGTGGTGGCTCTGTCTGTCGGGGTGCCGTGCTCGTCGTAATTAGTTTGTGCTTCTGGCACCGGAAACCTGGCAGGTACTACCCACGCCCGTATTTTCCAGAGCGAAAACTGAAGCGACATGATGACCTGTGTGCCACCAAACACCCCATCCGAAACAGTAGCAATCGCGACAGGTTTGCGATGCCATTCCTCGTAGAGCAGGTCAATCACATTTTTCAGGCTGGCAGGGTAGCCGCCGTTGTATTCCGGCGTAACTATAAGCACCCCATCCGCTCTCCGTATCTTTTCTGCAAAATCAAGGGTTTGCGCAGCGGGGTTCTCCTGGTATTGCAGGCGCTCTTCAAAAACCGGGAAATTGTACTGTTGCAGGTCCAGCATTTCGGCGGTGCCCAGGTTGTTGTTTTTTATAAATTGCTGAAAGAACAACGCAACGCGGTGCGAGGTGCGGCCGGTGCGCACGCTGGCGGAGATAATGGCGATGTGTGGCATACATTATTCAACTGATTACCTCCTGAAACTGCTAAATGCGCATGCAAGTTGCCGGCCCTGGAAGCGCAACTATAGTTTATTTTCAGAAAATCGCTTTAACTTCGGGCAAACACACGCACGGCACGTACCTATAGTTTCTGTTTGAAGAGGGAAGTGCGTAAAAGCCATGATGAACAAAGAATCACAGATACGGAAAGTGCAGGTAACCCGCTACGTTACGCCGCTGCGCGAAGGGGGCTCACTGCCAGCCATCGTGGAGGCCGACGACGAGTTTATGTACGTCCTTAAATTCCGGGGAGCAGGGCAGGGCATAAAAGCGCTGATCGCCGAACTGATCTCCGGGGAGATTGCCCGCCGGCTTGGTTTCCGGGTACCCGAAATTGTTTTTGTTGGGCTGGACGAAGCTTTTGGCCGCACCGAGCCCGACGAAGAAATACAGGACCTGCTGCGCGCCAGCGAAGGCCTGAACCTGGGGCTGCATTACCTGTCCGGGGCCATTACATTCGATGCGCTGGTCACCACAATAGAGCCCGAACTGGCTTCTAAAATTGTATGGCTCGATAGTCTGATCACCAACGTAGACCGCACTCCGCGCAACACCAATATGCTGATGTGGCACAAAGAACTATGGCTGATCGACCACGGCGCTTCATTGTTTTTCCATCATGCCTGGCAGAACTGGGAAGAGCAGGCTAAACGCCCCTTCGCCCAGATAAAAGACCATGTACTGCTGCCGCAGGCCGGAGAACTGGAAGCTACCAATGCTGCCTTTAAAGCGCTACTTACCCCGGCTGTGGTGCAGGCTATAGTTGACCTGGTACCCGATGAGTGGCTGGACCAGGTAGAATCGCCGTTTGAGAGTGCAGCGGAGCACAGGCAGGCGTATGTACAGTTTTTGAATACCCGCATCGCAAATTCAGAAATATTTACCACGGAGGCCCAACATGCAAGGAAAGCACTTATTTGAGTATGCTGTTATCCGGGTAGTGCCCCGGGTAGAGCGGGAAGAGTTCCTGAATGTAGGCGTTATCCTGTATTGCCGCGACCAGGGTTTTCTGCACACACTGTACACCTTAAACGAAAGCCGGCTACTGGCCTTCGCTCCGCACCTGGACATGCAGGAACTACAGGACCGGCTACAGGCATTTGAGCGGATCTGCTGTGGCCGCAGAGAGGGTGGCAGAATAGGGGAGCTGGGCATAGCCGAGCGCTTTAGGTGGCTTACAGCAGCACGCAGCACCATTGTACAAACATCGCCGGTACACCCCGGCCTGTGCACTGACGCCAACGAAACTCTGCACAAACTTTTCCGGCAACTGGTTCTGTAAACTATAGTTCAGGCAATGTCAACCCCTTATTGCTGGCGCGGGAAATTATTTCCGTGACGAACTATAAGATCGAATCTCAGATTCAACTGTGCCAGAAACCAACTATAGTTGGATACGGGGTGCAGATCCCGGACATATTACTGGACGAGTACACCCGTGCTATAGTTTGCATATAAATTCTAAAACAAAGAAGCCGCTCCTGAGTAGGGGCGGCTCTTTTGTATTACAAACTAAAACAAACTATACATATTAACTGCCGGCGCGGTTCTTTTCATCTTCGGCGCCACCGGTTCTGCGACGCGACGGAGCTACCTGCGATTTACCGAACCGGTAACTGAAGCTCAGAGTGGCTACCCGCGAGTCGCGGCTTTGATGAAAGGTTTCGGTGTAGGACTCGGTAAAGGTGTGCCCTATAGTTTTGTTGGTGTAAAAGATGTCGCTTACGTTCAGTTTCAGGCTGGCTTTTTTATCCCAGAACTGCTTCTGAACACCCGCCGAGGCAAACCAGATCGGTTCTATGTCCATAAAGGCATAAGCTTCCGCTGTTCGGTACACCCCAACCAGCTCAGCAGACCAGCCTTTGCCCATGGTAAAGTTGTTGTTGGAGTTGATGCTGAAGCTTGGTTGCCCGTTGCGCAGCTCGGTGTTGGCTAAGTTGCCGCGGTACAAACTATAGAAAACGGTACCATTGTTTACGCTGTTAAACCAGTTGCCCACCGAAAAAGGAAGCGTCACCGAAAGGGCATAGTAGTCAAAGCGGGGCAGGTTCTCGAACGATTGCTTCACGATCTTGCTGCTCTTCTCCGGATCCTCTGCGTTCGTTTCCTCAACAGGCTGCAGTACCTGCACAATGGCATCGGTGGTGTAGCTGTAGCTGAGCTTGGTAACAATACGCTGGTCAAAGGTATGGGTCAGCTCAAAGTTGTAGGATGTTTCGGGGTCAAGGTACGGGTTGCCAGACGAGTATGTGCTTGGGTCCAGGTAGTTCTTGAACGGATTCAGCTGGTTATACGACGGCCTGTTGATGCGGCGGCTCAGCGAAACGCCCAGGTCATGCTTCTTGCTGACATTATAGCCCAAAAATGCACTCGGGAAAAGCTGCGTATAGTTGCGGTCCAGGTTGCGCTCAACTTCATCTACCACTTCGGCCAGTTGCTCGCCTTCGGCAATGGTATTCTCTACGCGCAGGCCCAGTTGCAGGCTCACTTTATCCCATTTGCCGGAAGCGTTCAGGTAAGCGGCATTTATGTTTTCGTCATACAAAAAGTGGTTGCTCTTATCCGTATCGAACACGTTGCCACCATTGCTGCGGTCATAAAATTCCAGGTTATTGTCGGCGCGTACCAGGCTGCTTTTTAAACCTGCTTCCAGACGACCATTTATACTGTTGAGTGGCTGGGCATAATCTGCTTTGGCCGATTGTATGGTCAGTTTACCATCCAGGGTGCCGTACAGCAGATCAGGGCTGCGCTTCAGGGTACCTTCCGGGGTATAAGTTCTGGTATCGAAGTCCTGGAAATCAACGTTCTGGTACACAATGTAGTCAATGTCGGCGCTTATCTCACGGCCTGTTGTGTCAATGGTGTGTTTCAGGTTCAGGTTAATGCCCTGGTTCTGCCGGTCGTGGCCGGCATCGGCAGTAGTTATAAAGGTTGAGTCGATGTTCCCCTGGCGGTCAAGGCCGTCGCCGTGGTTAAGGTTTGTACGGTCAATGCCTGTGTAATAGCCGCTGGCAACCAGGCCAACTATAGTTTTAGGAGAGATAAAGTAATCGGCGCCGGCGCGTATGTTGTGGGTGCTGAACTGGAAGTCGAAGCGGTTGCGCTGGTCGTAGGTGCCGGTTATGTTTTTGTCGTTGTCCAGGAAGTTGCGGTAAATATCCAGGCGCGTAAAATCATCGCGGTACACGTAGTTATAGCTGCCAAATACGTTCAGTTTTTTTGCGCGGTGGTTCAGCTGCAGGCCTTGGTTGGTCTTAAACTTCTCGCCATATCCAAACGAAGAGCTAACACTTCCGTTGGTGCCCAGGCTTTTGTCGCGTTTCAGTTTTATATCGATGATGCCTGAATTACCTGCCGCATCGTACTTGGAAGACGGGTTGGTGATCAGTTCGATCTTTTCTACTGAGTTGGCTGATAAACCACGCAACACGTTGGCCAGTTCGGCGCCTGTCATCGGCACCTGCTTGCCATCTATCATTACAATTACACCGCTGCGGCCGCGCATAGCAATGTTGTCGTTCTGGTCTATAGTTACGCCGGGCGCTTTTTCCAGCACTTCCAGGGCCGTGTTGCCGGCCGCTGCAATGCTGTTCTCCACGTTCAGTACGGTTTTGTCCAGGTGCTGCTCTATCAGCGGGCGCTGGCCTTCCACAACCACTTCGCTCAGGGCGGTGCTGTTCTGCTGCAGCACAAGGTTATCCAGTTGCACTGTGCCGGAGGTTTCGGTAATGTTCAGTACGGGCGTCATGATGCGGGCATAGCCCACCATGCTGGCCACTACCCGGTATTTTCCGGCGGCAATGCCATCAAACATAAAGGACCCCGATTCTTCGGAGAGTGCGCCTTTTACCAGCGATGAATCTGCAGCATGTAATAGCAGCACGTTGGCATACCCTACCGGATTTTTAGCGCCGTCGAGCACTTTGCCCTTAATGCTTGCCTGCTGTGCGCTCAGGTTGGTAAATACCAGCAGCAGGAGCGGGAGTAATAATTTCTTCATAGTTTCAGATGTGTTTGGTTATAGTTTTATTTGTCTGGGATAGATTTAAAAGACAGCTCATCTATAGTTTTTAGAAATCCGCCTTTTCAACTCTTGTGCCAGTTTTATAAGTTGTTGTATTACAGTGTTTTGTAATTTATTTTATAGTTTTGTTCTTATCTGTAACAGGTGTATTGTGTATGAAAACGGACAGCAATTCGTCTGAAAATGGACAATGCCGCCCGGTTTATAGTTGCCTGCTGAAGAAAGAGTAAAAGTTGGGAGAGAGGTTGCACCGCTGCAGGTACTTTAACAAAACTTTAACTAAAGTTGCCCCGGGCTGTGTAGCCTGAACCATAAAAAAGCCGCTCCTGCAAAACAGGAGCGGCTGTAACATCTGGAAGCAACTATAGTTTATGAGCTGCACGACAGCATGGAGCATCCGGCTTTTTGCGAGGCCCATTCCGGACGCGTCTGGAAGAACTCGTCGTACTTAGTGCTGTATGGTTCTTTTATAGCTTGCTGTAGTTTCCGGAACAAAGTGTTATCGCCGCGTTCCAGTTCTTCAATGGCCTGGTGCAGGAGGTAATTGCGCAGCACAAACCGTGGGTTGGTTTTGCGCATCAGTGCCTGCGAGGCGGCACGTGTGATCGTGTTCCGGTTGAGGCGCTGCAGGTAACTTGTTATTAAACTATAAAGTTGCTCGCTTTGCTCCGGTGTCAGGTCGTTGTACAGGCTGTCTTTAAAATGTTCGGCTACCGCTTCTGCATTTTCCATGCAAAGCGGCAGGTCGATCAGCAGCTGGAAAAAGATCGTCATATCCGGCTTTATAGTAGCCAGCGTCTCCTCAAACTGTGTTACCAGGGTTGTGTCTTCGTTCGTGGTCTTGTCCAGTCCCAGTTTGTTGCCCATCATCTGGTAATATTTCTGCCAGTACAGTTCCTTATAGCTTTCCAGAGCAGGCAGTAGTTTATCTTTTGCTACCAGTGGCAGCAGGGCAGCGGCCAGGCAACCTAAGTTCCAGTAGGCAATGCCGGGCTGTTTACCAAAGGCATAGCGGCGGCCCGGCAGGTCGGTAGTATTGGGTGTAAAATCAGGGTCGTAGTCATCTACAAACGAGTAGGGGCCATAATCTATCGTCAGCCCAAGCACCGACATGTTATCGGTGTTCATTACACCATGCACAAACCCGACGCGCTGCCACTCCACCATCAGGCGGGCGGTGCGCTCTACTATCTCCTTAAACCAATCCAGCACGCGGTCTTCGCCCTGCAGGTGTGGGTAGTAACGGTCAATGGTCCAGTTTACCAGGTTGGTCAGGTTTTCGGTTTCCTTGCGGGCATTCAGCATTTCAAAATTACCGAACCTTAAAAAGCTGGGCGCCACGCGCATCACAATGGCCCCCGGCTCGTAGGCGGCGTTACCATTGTAAAACATATCGCGCAGAACAGGCTCACCGGTTGCTACCAGGCTAAGCGCACGCGTAGTGGGTACACCTAAATAATGCATGGCTTCGCTCATCAGGTACTCGCGCACGCTCGATCGCAGCACGGCACGGCCATCGGCACGGCGCGAGTAAGCGGTTGGCCCGGCACCTTTCAGTTGCAGCTCATAGGTTTTGCCAGCTGTGGTTTCCCATTCGCCTAAGGTTATAGCGCGGCCATCGCCTAACTGCCCGGCCCAGCTGCCAAACTGGTGGCCGGCATAGCAGGCCGCATAAGGGTACATGGTATCAGTCACCAGGTTGCCACCCAGTATATCCAGTTCCTGCTGGTCGGCAGGTTTTTGTATGCCCAGTTCCTCAGCCAGTTCATCAGACCATGCCAGCAGACTTACTTTCTCTACAGGCGTTGGGATGGCTTTGCTGTATAGTTTGCCCGGGGTCTGGCGGGGTGTCAGGTTGCCGCTATCGTCGCCCGGAAAAGTGCTTACAAATTCCTGCTTATATTTTTTTGAGCGGAGGCTCTCCATTGTTCTCTCTTTTTAGTGGTAAATAAGCTGCCGGTCTGTAGTTGCAATACAGGCAGCTAATGGTAACAATCCTGTGCCTGAAATAGTTGTGCCGGAGCCATTTAAACTATAGCTGGCCGCGTATACTTTGTTATATCCAATAAGCGGAACCTGACGTATGTAGTAGGAACTGAATTAAAACGCTACGAAACATGGAAAATAACCTTCAGAATACATCGCTGAAAAGCCTGATACAAGACCCTTCCCGACTGGCTGATATCATGAAAGACCCTTCTAAATCGGGGCTGGATTTTTATAACGGTCTGTCGGTAAAGGAAAAGCAGTATTTATTGTTTGCTGCTGCTGCAGGCCTCATCGGGTACGCCATTTACCTGGGGCGCCAGGACGGCTGATAAGCCCCTTCAGAAGGTATGAGCAGAACACTCATACCTTTTTTTATTTTCTGCCTTTTCCTTTTTTTGCTTTGTTCTGTGCGGCTTTCAGCTCTTTAAATTCCTCGTTGTCCACCGTAACGGTATAATATAGTTCGGTCAGGATGTTCAGGTCGGCATCAAAATCATACGTAACCGTCAGGGCCAGTTCTTTATTGGGGTTCAGCTCGTATTCGTCTTCGCCAACCTTGTCATATACTTCAAATTCGTATTCGCCTTCTTCCAGCTGCTTGTTTGGTATGCGGGCCAGGCAGTCGCCGGTAATCACAACGGGCGTTTCAGGTTCCACTACCAGGTCGAAGGGCTGGTAATATTTGCCGTCTTTTTTCAGCGTGATGTACTCTACACGGTCTATGTGCAGTTCAATGTGCTTGTTGGCGCTGTCGCGTTTGGTTTTAATATCCTGTAGGTTGCCTGTCAGTTTCATGGTTGCTATGTTGGCTGTAGGTATAAACCAGCTATAGTTTACACCGCGAAGATAAGAACTATAAACCACTCTATGCGAAAAGACCCGACATTGGCCGGGTCTCTTGTCTGTCAAATAGCCTGTTGATTTACTTATGTGCGATGTCTTCGTCGGCGCGGCCTTTCTTGCCTTGCAGTGTACTGGCATTTGGCTGGTTATTGCGGAACTCCTTGTCGGTGCTGTCGGCGCCGCGGGTGGTAGTGGTAGGGTTCTGGTTAGCTCCCTGCGGGCTGTCGGTGTTCGGGGTGTTTTTTCCGGCTTTGGCACCACCGCTGCTGCCCTCCCGGCTTGGCTTGTTCTCGCCGCGGGTGTTATCGGCACCGCCTGCTACGCCTCTGGTTTGAGTACCCTGGCCTAAGCCGCTTACACCTTGTCCTTTTCTTGAGTTCGGATCTTCTGACACGTTTCTGTTATTACTGCTCATGGTTTGTTTTCAGTTAGGTTTAAGATCAATTTGTTTGCCGCAGGCCTGACCTGCAGTTGTTGTTCTACGCAAATAGCTGGCTCTGGGGCTAAACTATAGATAGCAGGCTGTAGCAGACTATAGTATTTTTACGTTAATTTGTGTGCTCTTTTGGTGAGTTTGAAGGACGGAAAGTAGCCTGCCTGTGCTGGGTGATAAGATTGTTAAAATACTTTTTTAGCGCAGGCAACCCTTTTATAAACGGCCCTGTCTTAGCGGTATAACCCGAGCATCCATTCGTATGAAAAAACATATACCCCTGCTGGCCATGCTGTTGCTGCTGCTCTGGAGCTGCGATAAAACCACCGACGATGTGCTGCCTGCTTCCTTTAAGCAGTTTCAGCTCTACCCGGACGATATCTACATCATCAACGCTAACTCCGACTGGATTAACCGGCTGGATGTGCTGGCAAACGACAGTGTGAAAGTACAGGTAGATGTGACCTACACCGAGCCACTCCACGGCGACCTGCACCCCGAGTTTGACGGCCCGGGCACCATGGGCTACAAACCGCACACCGACTTTGCAGGCCTCGACAGCCTGTACTATACCGTTTGTGTGGGCAAGGATTGCCAGACCGAAAAAGTGCGCCTGATTGTGGAGAAGCCAGGCGACCCGAACGAATGCAAAACCGTATTGGGCCAGGACTCGCTGACCACAAAGAAAAACACGCCGGGCCAGGTAAGGATTTTCCTGAACGACACGATCTGCTTTGGCGAGAACTATGGCGGCAACTCTATCGAGAGCCCAAGGCTGGGTACCTTCGAGACAATAGAATATTCCGGTAGTTACAAGAACACCATTTATGTGTATTACCCGCCGAAGGATTATGTGGGGCAGGACTCTTTCCGGTACAGGGTGTATACCAGCCGCGACCGCTCTACTTACGAAGAAGTTATAGTTACCGTAACCGTAACCGAGTAACATGAAGCGGAGTAGGGCTAGCTGCCACGCCACTGTTTTTGCTGCAAAAGCCGCAGGTGCAAACCCGGGGCTTTTGGTGTTTCTGCGACCTATAGTTTCTCTGCACACATTTAAGCCGGCCCCGTGACAACTGAAGAGGAGATTATAGCAGGATGCAGGCAGGGCAAGGCATCGGCGCAGGAAAAGCTGTACCAGCTATACTCCAGGCGTATGATGGCGGTTTGCTCACGCTATACCAGGTCCAGGTTCGAGGCCGAAGATATTTTTCATGAAGCGTTTGTGAAGGTATTCAAACACCTGGACAGCTATAGTGGCGGCAGCTTTGAAGGCTGGATGCGCCGCATTTTTGTGAATACTGCCATTAACCATTACCATAAAAACCACCGCTACCAGGAGCAACTGGACTATAGTGTAGTGGAAGAAATTGTGCCTGCCTCCGACGACATCATCAGTTCGATTTCGGGGCAGGAGTTACTGGCCATTATTGACCAGCTGCCACAGGGCTATAACCTGATCTTTAACCTGTATGTGGTAGAAGGCTACAACCACCGCGAAATAGCCGAGCTGCTACAGATTGCGGAAGGAACCTCTAAATCGCAGCTGGCCAAGGCCAAAGCTTACCTGAAAAAAATGCTCCAACAACTTTCAATTTCTGAACATGCTGACTGATAAAGAACAGGAAGAAATACGGCGCAAACTGCTGGGGCTGGAAGAAGAGCCTCCTGCCGATGGTTGGAAAAAGATCGCCGCCGAGATCCGGCCACCGGCTCCCAAACGCCCCTTGTGGTGGCTTTGGTTAACTGGCCTGTTTCTGCTATTAACAGGTGCCGGCGTGTACATTTTGCAAACTAAAAAATCAGAAACTCAACTGGCTAAGCAACCGGAAACTATAGCTGTACAACCTGCACCTATAGTTGGCGCCACGGTTGAAGAAAATACAGGATTTGCTGATGGTAAGACACAAATAACTGTAACACAGCCAGCCACAAAAATTGATAACAAAACCAACAAAGAGATAGAACAGCCGGAAAAACCTGCTGATAAACCTGCCATTACTGAACAGACAAATACAACGGAGACTGCAAATGTGCCAAAACCAAACTATAGACCAGCTCCTGTAAAAGTGCCTGTGTTAGTAACGGCAGCGCCTCACAAAAAGCCACGAACTATAGCTGCACAGGAAAATCAGGAAACCATAGAACCAGCCAGAACTATAGACAAAGATACGAACAACACTGCTACAGTTAATATATCCGCAGAACTGACAGCTTCCTATTTAACGATGCGGGAAACCCAACTCGGCGACTCTGTTTTATCAGCACCGGCACGAGTGCCTTTCATATTTGCCCACGACCCGTCTGTACCAAAGCAGACCGAAACTGACCGCGATACCCTTGATGAGAAACAACGGAAGGAGTGGTACATTAGCCTGGCATTTGCGCCACGCTATAGTTTTAAAGCAGTTACGCCGGCCACTTCTGATGATGTTTACATTACCAGCCTGCGCACCAACAGCAAACTGGACCCCGAGCGCATGGGTTACGAGTTTGGCATACAGGTGGGCCGGCAACTAAAGAAACAACTCTACTTAGAAGCAGGCCTGTCGGTGATGCAGCTGCGCGAAGATGTAAGCTATAGTTTTACCAATGGCAAAGTTGATACCCTGTTACAGGTGCGCCTGGCTGATGGGTCTTACAAGGCAACACCTGTGTATGCTACCGGCGAGCGACAACTGAAAAGCTCATTCATGTATGGCGGCCTGCGGCTGGGCGTAACCTACTTTTTCTGGGAGCAGGCACAACGCCGGTTTAACCTGACCATGGCGGGCGGCGCGAACCTACTCGTGAAAGGCCGCACCAGTACCTACAGCAACGGCACCCTGACAGAGACCATTGATTTTCCGTCGGAAGACAACCTGCTGGAGCAAACCAACTATAACCTGATGGTTGGAGCCGGCTACAACACAACGCTGCACAATAAGTATGAACTGATGCTGATGCCAAACCTGAATTACTTTTTAGGCTCCACCTATACCAAACGGGAACCCTTCGGCATTAAACCTTACTCGCTGGGGCTAAGCATACAGCTGCGCCGCCGTTTTTATTAGGCAAAACTATAGCCCGGAAATCAACGCCATGGCCTCAAAAGCGATGGCGTTTTTTCATGGGAAAAATATTTTAAAATTTTTCTGATCTCCGGGCAACGGTTTGGCAGGGGCTCCTGTCTTGCCAATATAGAATAACCAATTCAATCTTAACCTCCATAAAACTATGAAAGTACATCAGTTAATGCTGCTTGCCGGGCTGGGCCTGTCGGTTGTGCTAACCTCCTGCGAAAAAGAGTACGACCTCCCGATGCCGGTGCCTCCATCCACCAACCCGCCCAAACAGCCACCGGTAGGTACGCCGCCTAACACCACACCACCTAACACAACACCACCAACCAACACGCTACCACCTGTAACTGCCAATAGTTTACTCAAAGGCATGGGCACCCGCACCTTCACCTGGGATACCCAGGGCCGCTTATCCGGCATCGGCTACACCGACCTGACCTACCAGGGCTACACGATAGTGTATGAAGGCAACAAGCCGGTGCGTTTAAACTATGTATCAGGCAACAATTGGCTGGAGTATACTTATGAAGGCGACAAAGTAGTGGCTGCAACACGTTACTATGGCGAAGGCCTGGTAAACTACCGCTACACATTTGAGTACGAAGGCGATAAGCTGGTGAAACAGACCACCATGAGTTATGCCACATCAAATACCGGCAGGCTTGGCGTAACCGAATACAGCTATGATACCAACGGAAACCTGACAACGTCTGCGGTGAGCTGGAGTACAAGCGATAGGGAAGAAGACCTGAGCGCACCCACCTACATCCGCTGGGGCGGCTACGACAGCAACCCAAACCCGTTGCCGTTTGCTTACTCGGATTTTTACCTGCCAGGTGTAAAGTTATTTGTAAACAACCCAGGCTACCGCGATGCCGGCCAGGGCAAAGAGTACTATAGCTATAGTTACCATGCTTCGGGCATGCCCCAACTGCGCGTCACCACCCTGGAAGCCTACCCGAATGCCCAACCGTTTCGGGAGCAGTTTACCTACTAAGTGCTTCCGGTTAAAGACCACCAAAACCCGCCTGTACATTATTGCAGGCAGGTTTTATGTGTTCAGGGCAAATGGTGCCGGGTTTACTATAGTTGTCGTGTTGTAAACTATATACTATTCCAACTTTATTTGTAACATATTCGTCTATAGCGTTATGCTAATATCATCAGTGGCTTTACTCTCATCTTAAACTATAAAAAAACAGGTATGAACGGATTTTTAGGAAATTATGCGCCCCACTTGTATGCCTTACTGCGCATTGTGGCGGGTCTGCTGTTTGCCATGCACGGCACCCAGAAACTATTTGGCTGGCCCGGCGACGGCAGCACCGTAGAGATTGCCTCCCTGATGGGTGTTGCCGGTATCATTGAGCTGGTAGGCGGGCTGATGATCGCTATCGGTTTTCTGACAAGCTGGGTTGCGCTTATTGCTGCCATCGAAATGGCTGTTGCTTATTTTATGGCGCATGCCCCGCAGGCAGCCTTCCCCATCCAAAACCAGGGCGAACTGGCCTTGCTTTACTGCTTCCTGTTCCTGTACATGGCAGCGCGCGGCTCGGGTATCTGGAGTGTAGATGCTGCCCGTCGCGGTGGCACTGTTGCCCACGCCGATACCCGTTACTAAACCTAAACTTTTTTACTGCTGTATAGTTGTTTACTGCACGGCCGTAGTATTTGCCTCAACAGGCAAGTGCTCCGGCCGTACATGTTATCTTAAACAAACAAACTATGGCAGAAACAAAAGAAGTGTCCCAGACCTTTACTATTGGCAACGACCTTACCGTTAACCGCATGGGTTTTGGCGCAATGCGCATTACCGGCGAAGGCATCTGGGGGCCACCAAAAGACCACGACGAAGCCATCCGGGTGCTGCAGCGCACCGTGGAGCTGGGTATTAACTTTATTGATACCGCCGACAGTTACGGCCCCAACGTATCGGAAGAGCTGATAGCCGAGGCCCTGTATCCGTACCCCAAAGACCTGGTTATTGCTACCAAAGGGGGCCTTACCCGCACCGGCCCCAACGTATGGCCCATCAACGCCGATCCCGATTACTTGCAGCGCGCCCTCGAAGGCAGCCTGAAACGCCTGAAACAAGACCGCATCGACCTGTACCAGCTGCACCGCATTGATCCGGAGGTGCCCTACGAAAAAACGCTGGAGTTTTTGCAGCGCGTGCAGGAAGAAGGCCTGGTAAAGCACATCGGCTTATCTGAAGTGTCGGTAGAGCAGATAAAGAAAGCGCAGGAGTACTTCCCGGTCGTATCGGTGCAGAACAAGTACAGCGTCGATTTCAGGACCAAGTGGGAAGACGAACTGCAGTTCTGCCGCCAGAACGATATTGCCTTTATCCCGTGGAATCCGATCAATGCCGGCAACGTGGGTGCCATTAATACCCTGCAGGAGGTAGGAGCGAAGTACGATGCCACAGCACACCAGATCGCCCTGGCCTGGCTGCTGCACCATGCCCCCAACATCCTGCTCATTCCGGGTACCTCTAAGGTAAAGCACCTCGAAGAGAACTATAAAGCAGCAGCTATCAAACTATCTTCAGAAGACATCGAAACACTGAACAACATCAGGCAGTCGGAAAAATAATTGTACTTTACATCACCACAAAAAGTCACCCTGCCTGCTGCGGGGTGGCTTTTTTGTATGCATTGCTTTTGTTTTTAATAAGTATGGCAGCCTCTGATAATTATCTTAAATTGCACAGGATTATCTATATAGTTATGAACAAACTTAAACTCATCCTGTTGTGGTGCCTTGTAGTTGGCGCCCTTGCTTCTTGTACCAAAGAAGACGACACCACCCCCAACCTTGAAGCTGCAGAGGATTATTTCCCGACTACGGCTGGTTCTAACTGGACCTATGGTGGGGCCATACAGTACACCGCCCGCGTAACAGGCAATACCAAAGAAATAAATGGTAAAACCTACTTCGAGTACGAAACGCAGCAGGGCAGCACCAGTAACAAATCGTATTTGCTGAAAGAAAACGGCAATTATTCGGCAGTAGGTTTTATGCCCAACACCGGCCAGATGGAAATCTTTATTTTAAAGGAAGAGAGCATTGCGGGCAAGCCATGGGTGCAGGAATTTACCATAAACGGGGTTCTTACCACCCTGACCATGTCGGTAGAGCAGAAAGGAATAACCAAGACCGTGGGCGACAAGACATTTGATGACGTAGTGAATGTGAAAGCCATTTACACTTACTCGTACATGGGCCAGGATTTGGGAACGGAAATAGTAGCAAACTACTACTACGCAAAAGGTGTAGGCCTGATTTTGAGCGATTTTGGAGCCCAGGGGCAGGTAAAGCTGCTTTCCTACGAAATAAAATAATAAGGTTTAAAACCACGTAAAAGGGCAACGGCTGTAACAGATCGTTGCCCTTTTTGCTTTTATACAGCGCGGATTGGTACTGACGATTAACCTATAGTTTAAGAAGCCGTTCTGGTAATTTTATTTCTCAGATTACTATGCTCCGCTGGAAAGACATCATTTATTACGCCAAGTATGGCAACCCGGAACCGTACCACCGGGTGGACTTTACCGAGCAGGAGTGGGCACAGAAACTAAGCCCGGCGCAATATACCGTAATGCGACAAAAGGGTACCGAGCCACCCTACCGCAATGCGTACTGTAAGGTGTTTGAGCCTGGTACATATCTGTGTGCCGCCTGTGGCAGCCTGTTGTTCAATGCCAGCGAAAAATACAGGGCCATTTCGGGGTGGCCCAGCTTTACCCAACCAGCCACCAAAGCAGCTATAAAGTATAGTTTTGATGACAGCCACCACATGCAGCGCATCGAAGCCTGCTGCAATGTATGCGACAGCCACCTGGGGCACGTGTTTCAGGATGGGCCGGAACCCTATGGCCTGCGCTACTGCATCAACTCTGTCTGCTTAACCAAACTATAGCCAACTCTCCCGGCTTTGCTCGCATATCGCAGCCTGACTATAGTACTATATAAATATAGTGGTAACTGGTATAAGTACAATTTTTGCAACTATGTAAGCTTATATCAGTAATTATATGCTACCATACAGATGCTATTCCGAGCCTGCCGCAAAGCACGGTACTGATGCAAAAGCCGCTGTGTGTTTTACGGATGTATAACTAAACTCAAAACAAACTTATGCTGGCAATGAACTACCGCGGACCAAAACGTGTCCGGATCGACCAGAAACCTATGCCCGAAATCCTGCACCCCGAAGATGCTATTGTACGGGTAACGCGCTCGTGTATCTGCGGCTCCGACCTGCACCTCTACAACGGCAACGTGCCCGATACACGCGTAGGCACCACCTTCGGGCATGAATTTACAGGCGAAGTAGTGGAAATAGGCACTGAAGTTACCAAACTGAAAGTAGGGGATAATGTGCTGGTGCCGTTCAATATTTCGTGCGGCAGGTGCGCCTTCTGCCGGCAGGAACTATACGGCAACTGCCACGAGGCCAACTCGCAGGCAACAGCGGTAGGTGCTATTTTCGGATACTCGCACACAGCGGGCGGTTACAACGGCGGCCAGGCAGAATATGTGCGCGTACCCTATGCTAACGTAGGCCCCACTATTATACCCGAAGGCATGGATTTGGACGATGCCGTATTGCTGACTGACGTAGTGCCTACGGGCTACCAGGCCGCTGAAATGGCAGGTATTCAGAAAGGGGATACGGTGATGGTGTTTGGTGCAGGGCCAATCGGTATTATGGCGGCCAAATGCTCGTGGCTGTTTGGTGCGGGCCGTGTCATCATTATCGATAAGCTGGATTACCGCCTGGAGTTTGCCCGCAACTATGCGCAGTGCGAAGCCTTTAACTATGAGGAGATAGGCGACCCGGCCGTATTTGCCAAAAAACAGACAGACTCGCTGGGCGTGGACGTGTGCATTGATGCCGTAGGAGCAGAGGCTACCGGTAACCTGATGCAGACCATCACAGGCCGTAAAATGTTGTTGCAGGCCGGTTCTGCCACCGCCTTGCACTGGGCCATCAACTGCGTTAAAAAAGGAGGTATCGTATCTATAGTTGGGGTGTACGGACCTACGGATAACCTCGTGCCGATCGGCAACGTGCTTAACAAAGGCCTGACCATACGGGCAAACCAGGCATCGGTAAAACGCCTGCTGCCCCGCCTGATAGAGCATGTGCAGAACGGCATCATCAACCCGAAAGCCCTGATCACGCACCGCATTCCGCTGGAAGAAGTGGCCGAAGGGTACCGCATGTTCTCCGAGAAACTTGACAACTGCATCAAGCCTGTCCTTATTCCACCAACTGCAAGATCTTAATTAAAATACCATGGAAGATAACAGACCATTTGAAAATAACAGGGGCCCGGCCGACCATTCGCATATCATTGGCTGGGGGATAGATGCGGATCCGAAAAACGACCCGACCTACCCCATGAAAAAGCGTACCAACGAAGAGCACAAAGGCTACACCTGGGAACGGCCCACACAGCAGCCCATCAACATCGAGATACATCACTCGATTGAGAGGCCCAATGTAACGGCGGTGTTTGGTACGGCGGTACCACCAAGCGGCCTGAGCGGCATGATCCGCAGGATGGCTTTTAAGCGAAGCGAGAACGAGTACAGCCACTGGCTTCCCCTGATCATTGCCGACCGCGTGAACGTGGTGGAAGGCATTATCGATGACTTTGTGCAGGGTACTTTCCCGAACATCCTGTCGGAGAAAGGATACCAGGCAGATCTGAAACACAACAAAACGGGCTTACTGGCAAGGGTAGCTATTTTTGCGGCCATTACCGCCGGCGCCGTTTACATGCTCACCCGCGACTCTGACGACGATTAGCAGCAGGTAACAACTATAGATTATAACAAACGCAGCCCCGAAGCCAGCACGGTTTCGGGGCTGCGTTTGTTTTGTACAAGGCCTTAGTTATAGTACTATGGCTGTGTACTGGCTTCAAAATCCGGGCACAGCGTTTTTGCTGTTATTCTGATTCCTGCAGCTTAGGCAGGGAGTGTTGGCGCAGCCAGTCTTCGGCCTCGCGTCGTTCCTCAAAAACTGCTACCGTAAATTCTTTTATTTTGTCATAAAACTCCGAAGCAGTAGAGCTGCCAAAGGTTTCGGGGGTGGTGATCATGGCAAAATACTGCAGCCCGGCTTTGGCGGCGTCCGGAGCCCATTTGTGCAGTACCCAATCAATGGAGTGCCCCCAGCTGCCGAGTATCAGGCGGGTATCGTTCAGTATGCAGCGGTATCCGGACCTGGCAAGCACGTCGGTGTAGGCTCGTGCACCATTTTTAATGTTATCTTCTGTTAAGTGGCCCATCCAGTTTACGTGTATCCATTTGTTAGTGGTATCTTCTTCAATGGTAAGGTAAACACGGCCGAAGGGGTTAATTAACTCCTGTTTCATTGGTAAGCGGTACTTCTGTTTCTAAATTTGTAAAAAATAGTCTGGTAGCCGGCAGCGTTGCAACGTGCGGAGCAGTACATTCCAATCCGGAACCGGTTACATAAACCAGCTACAAAAATAAATGTTTTCCTTTTTATGTCTGATTCAACACGAACGATAGCAGTGGCTTCCCACAACCCGGTTAAAACAGAGGCAGCTCTGCGCGGTTTCCGGAAGATGTTTCCGGAGCTTGCTTTTGAGGCCGTGCAGGTGCAGGTACCATCGGGGGTGGCAGATCAGCCTATGAGCGATGCCGAAACCCTGGCCGGTGCCCTGAACAGGGTAAACAATGCCTTTGCCAAACAACCTGACGCAGATTACTGGATCGGGATAGAAGGCGGGGTTGAGCTGCAGGAAGAGGAGCTGGCTTCGTTTGCGTGGGTGGTGGTGCGCACCCGGCACGCCACAGGCAAAGCACGTTCCGGCGCCTTTTTCCTTCCGCCTGCTGTGGCAAACCTGGTAGCGCAGGGCATGGAACTGGGCCACGCCGACGACATTGTCTTTCAGAAAAGCAACTCCAAGCAAACCACCGGCGCCATCGGCCTGCTGACCCACAACGCCGTAGACCGCATGCAACTATACGAACAGGCCGTAGTATTAGCCCTCGTCAGGTTCCGGAACGAAAGCCTGTACCAAAAGCAAGGTTAAACTATAGTTTGCGCTGAGTAATGCACAGCTATAGTTCGGCGCAATAGAAAACGCTGCTTCAACCTCGTTCGCATCCCCTTCGCCCTCGCTCGCGTCCCGCGAGTGTGAGCTATTTAGCGGACTCTGGCCGCGTTAAACTATAGGTTGCTCCGTTTATAGTTCTGAAACTATAGTTGCTATGAAACGTGGCGGGACGCCACCGGTACCTCACACTCGCGGGACGCGAGCGAGGGCGTTAACGCAAGTTTAGCGTCAGCGCAACTTGTGGCTGAGTTTGGCGGCAGTTTGTAACTGGCTTTCTGCGCGAGCAGAAACTATAGTTTGCGGGTAGATTCGAATGGAAAAAACTATAGTTCTATAGTTGCGGCTACTGGTTTTGTTGCTTTTTCAAAGCAAAGCAAGTTACAAACTTGCTGCCTTGTGCAGCCACAAGTTGCAAACTTGCGGCATGTTTGATTATCAATGGCGCGAGCGTCTTCGCTCGTGTCGAACTATAGTTTGGGCCTCCGGCCCAGTCGGATTACAAATCCGACTTTATAAATAAGTCACGGATCGCAGATCCGCTCCAGCAATGAATGAGGCAAACTATAGTTCTATAGTGGAAGCTATAGTTTCCTGCTTTTACAAAGCAGCGCCAGTTACAAACTGGAACCATAGTTAACCGCCAGTTACCGCTACACTCAATCTGGCGGCATCAGAAGTAGAATTACCACTCCATTTCATCCTCTTCCTCATCTTCTTCATCATAAAAAACATCCTCGTCCGCGCTCTCATCTTCTTGGTCTTCCTCCCAGCTGTCAGAATCTTCTTCCGGGGTGTGTTGTAAACCAGTAATGCCGGCTGCTTCCAGCAGTTGGGTGGCGCGTTCCCGGCCCTGTTCGTCGAACACCAGTTCGCCGCGCAGCAGGTAACGGTTGGTATCGAGCAGCACCTCGTAGATGGGGGTATGCACGTGGCGTGGTATCTTCAGCAGGCGCGGGTCTGATTTGGTGAAAGGTGTTTCGGTTTTGGAACTGTACAGGTAAGGCAGGAGTGTTTTAGAGCAGCTGATAGCAATGCGGTCGATGGTATGGTGTTCAAAATACTCCTGCAGGCGGCCGTTTATGTTCTCGAAAAACTCCAGTGTTTCACCTAAACGAACACGCGAACCGGCGCGCGACTTTCCTTTGGTTTTGAGATACTTTACCTGGCTTTTGCCCTGCTTTTTGCGCACCATGTACGAGCGGAATACTTTGTGGTTCAGGTTGCGGCCGTTCTCGAAATAACCCAGCGCACAGTTACCCGATTGTATGAGCAGGATGATATAGTTTACTGGCTGCTGCATAGCAAACTTTCCCTGCACGGGCGATGCTATAGTTAGCGGTAACCGGAAGTAAAGCGTGGCATCACCGGCTTCGTGGGGCAGCAGCAGGCGGTGCTTTTCGGCATCGTATTCTAACTGCCCGAGCTGTTGGCTGAGGTAGCGCAGCAGCTGCAGGGCGGCATTGGTGGGTAAGAGTCTGTTCATGTAAAGGCGCAGGTAAATGGGGTGGCAAGTTGCTTATTTTACCCGGAATTCAGGTAATCGTTGTGCGTTTATCGGCGAGGAGTTGGCTACAGGCTATTCCGGAACTATAGTCTGAACAAAGCAAACCGGCAGGTTGGTAAAAACCTTTCGGGAAGGTTGCCGAATACAGGAGGGGAGGTGTGGCCTGAGCAAGGCCGCTACCGGAACCGTTTGAACCATCAGAAGAGCAACTATGAAACAGCAGTTTAAGAAAGGCGACCATGTGCGCTGGAACTCCGAAGCCGGCCACGTTACCGGCACCATTGTAAAAGTGCATACCACCGATTTCGACTATAAAGGTTACACGCACCATGCCAGCAAAGACGAGCCGCAATACGAAATAAAAAGCGATAAAACAGACCACATTGCTGCCCACAAAGGCTCTGCGCTCACCAAACTATAGTTGGCCGCACACCCCGATACCGCCATGCAAGAGAACATTCCCACGATCTGGACCTTCGGGCACTCTACCCGTACCACCGACGAAGTTGTAGCAGCCCTTAACTCCTTCGAAATAGAAGTACTGGTGGATGTGCGCCGTTACCCGGGTTCCAGGAAATATCCGCATTTTAACGTAGAGGCGCTGCAGGAATTTCTGCCCGCCGCCGGCATTGCCTACCAACCCATGACCGACTTAGGTGGCCGTCGCAAACCCCGTCCCGATTCCACGAACACCGTCTGGCGCAGCGAGTCGTTCCGGGGCTATGCCGATTATGCCGAGACCAAAGAATTTGAAGCAGCCATCGCCAACCTGACCAATCTTGCCACTCAAAAGCATACTGCCTACATGTGCTCCGAAGCCGTATGGTGGCGCTGTCACCGGGCCATCATCTCCGATTACCTGAAAGAGCGCGGCTGGCAGGTGATGCACATTCTCAAAGAAGGCGTCGCCACCGAACACCCGTTCACGTCTGCCTACCTGGAGCAGAAAGCCATTTAAGTTAGAAGTTAGAAGTTAGAAGTCAGAAGTTAGAAAGCTTGGAAGTTAGAAAGTTAGAAAGTTAGAAAGTTAGAAAGTTGGGAAGTTTGGGAATGTAGAGACGCAATACTTTGCGTCTTTTTTGTCTGAATCAGGATTAAAGGATTTACAGGATTGAAAACGGAGGGTACCTCAGGAAGGATTTACAGGATATGGGTTTGCTATAGTTGGAAGCTACAGTGCTATAGTTTCTGGAGTACTACATTTCGCTGGCGCGGGTTTGTAACCCGTGTCTACTTATAGGGTTGAGTTTGTAACTCAACTGGCCCGGCAGGGACAGGCATATCTGAACCGGGACTAATGGTGATTAAAGGATTTTCAGGATTTGGGCCTCTGCTATAGTTTGAGTTATAGCTTCATAGTTGCTGCTGGTCCAACCACCCCTAACCCCTCCTTATCCAAGGAGGGGAGCTTTCTGTCTTGCTATAGTTTGACATATAGTTCTATAGTTACAGACCGTGAGCAGGACAGGTTTACCTGTCCCTACGTAACTATAGCCACGAGAAAGTAACCGATCTGCTACAGCCAAGAGACAATACAGCAACTATAGCTAAAGCAGCAGCTATCGAGTATGATTTCAGTCTTTGGGTTGAGCGCCTTGTAGATTTCCGGTGCCGAAGGCATTGCGAGGTACGAGCAAAGGAAATGTACACCGCGCGATGCCCGAAGACGGGGCCTCCCGGCCCGGGAGGGAGCCAACTAAACTATAAAACTATAGGCTATTAGAGCTCCCAGGATTAGTAGAAGCTATAGAAAGAAGGCTTGGTTCGGATGGCAGGCAAAGTCAGCTATAGGACTAAAGGACATATAAGATTTCTCGGCTATGCTCGGGATGACAATAGAAGGAACTATAGGCTGAGATAGATTTCTCGCTACACTCGAAATGACAAAAGAGTGGAAATGAACTATAGAACATATAAGATGTCTCGGCGGACGCTCGACATGACAACTCCCAAACTATAGCAGCTTCCCAACTTTCTAACTTCTAACTTCTAACTTCTAACTTCTAACTTCTTAATTCATAATTGAAAATTAATTTCCCTATTTTGCCTAAGAAAACAAACCACGCCATGCAACAAACGATCCTTCGGCCGAAACAGGCGCTGAACAAGGCTTACCTGCGCAGCAAAACCACCCGCACCCACATCGAGGGCTTTAAAAATGCGCTGCGTACCCTGCTCGACAGCATCGACCTGAACGAGAGCGAAGAGCATGTAAAGAACCACCTGCGCGATTTCCTGAAGGCGACCTTTTACGACCGCTATGGCCTGAACACCAAAGGCAAGACTGACCTGGTGATACATACCGGCACCGATACCAAAAGCCCCGCCGGCGTGCTGCTGGAGGTAAAACGGCCAACCAACAAAGCCGACATGCCCACTGCCGACAGCCTGAACTACAAGGCCATGCACGAGCTGGTGCTGTATTACCTGCGCGAACGGATAGAGCACAAGAACAACGACCTGAAACAGCTCATCATTACCAGCGTGCACGAGTGGTTTGTGTTTGATGCCCTGGAATTTGACCGCCTGTTTTACCGCAACGGCCAGCTGCGCAAAGACTTTACCGACTGGAGCCAGGGCAAGAAATCGGGGAACAGCACCGAGTTTTTTTACAAGGAAATTGTAGCGCCTTTTATTGCCGGCCTCGCCGACGGAACTATAGTTTACACCTACTTCAACTTAAAAGAATACGAAAAGCCGCTGCGCAACCAGGACCTGAAAGACGATGTGAAACTGGTGCAGCTCTACAAACTGCTGTCGCCGGCGCATTTGCTGAAAGAGCCTTTTGCCAACGATGCCAACTCCCTGGACCCCGGCTTTTACCTGGAACTGCTGCACCTGATTGGCCTGGAGGAAGTGAAGGAGGGAGGCCGCAAACTGATACAGCGCAAAGCAAAACCCGACAGTGGCTCGTTGCTGGAGGCGGCGTACCAGAAACTGAAATCCGAAGACCTGATCAGCGGGCTGGACAATGCCTATAGTTACGGCAGCACCCGCGAAGAGCAATTGTTTAACGTGGCCCTGGAGCTGTGCATTACCTGGATGAACCGCATCCTGTTCCTGAAGCTGCTGGAGGCGCAACTGGCCAGTTACCACCACGGCGACAAGGCCTACGTGTTTATGCGTCCCGAAAAGCTGGTGGAGTTTGATGACCTGAACGAGCTCTTTTTTGATGTGCTGGCCGAGCGCCCGCATCTCCGCTCCGAAAACGTGCGCCAGAAATACGGCCACATCCCGTACCTCAACTCGTCGTTGTTCGAGACCACAGCCCTGGAGAAACGCACGCTGCGCATCTCTAACCTGAAAGACACCAGCCGCCTGCCGCTGTACCCCAAAACCGTGCTGCGCGACGAAACCGGCAAACCCCTTGGCAAAACCCAGCCCGACATGCGCACCCTGGAGTATTTGCTGCGCTTTTTGGGCAGCTACGACTTCGGCGCCGAGGGCAAGGAGGAGATACAGGAAGAAAACAAAACGCTGATAACGGCATCGGTACTGGGACTTATTTTTGAAAAGATAAACGGCTACCGCGACGGCTCTTTTTACACGCCCGGTTTTATAACCATGTACATGAGCCGCGAAGCCATCCGGCGGGCCGTTGTGCAGCGCTTTTCAGAGAAATATGGCTGGGTGCTCGGTTCAGGTCCAGCTGGGATCACAAAAACAGGGGCGGAGCAGGCAGGCTATAGTTCAACCGACCAGGCCTTTGAAGCGCTGCAGCTGCACATCAGCAGAAACTATAGTATAGAGCACCTGAAGGAGTACAACCAGCTCATAAACAGCCTGCGCATCTGCGACCCGGCCGTGGGCTCGGGGCACTACCTGGTAAGCGCCCTGAACGAGCTTATCGTTATAAAAGCCGAGCTGCGCCTGCTGCTGAACCGCCAGGGCAAACCGCTGCATTACGGCAGCATTGAGGTGCAGAACGACGAGCTGATCGTGACCGACCACCATGGCGAGCTGTTCAGTTATGTGGTGCACCAGCACCCCGACGGCCACCGCACCATTAACCCGCAGGTGCAGGAGCTGCAGGAAGCGCTTTTCCATGAGAAGCAGACCATTATCGAGAACTGTTTGTTTGGCGTGGATATAAACCCCAACTCGGTAAAGATTTGCCGCCTGCGCCTCTGGATAGAACTGCTGAAGAACGCCTACTACTGCCAGGAGCAGGATATGCAAGCTGATGCAGACAACTATAGTTCGCCGGTATGTTATGCCAACGCTGCAGGGCTGCGCGATGGGTTTACTGATGAAAGATCCAGTTCATCCTTAAATACTGCGGGTAAGAGCCCTCTTAAAGGTTCCGACAAATTTTCGCAGCTGCAGACGCTGCCCAACATTGATATAAACATAAAGCAGGGCAACTCGCTGCTGAGCCGCTACCCGCTTACCGCCGACCTGCACGAGGCCTTTGGCAAGAAAGGCCATAGTTTGCAGGCTTACCGCACCGCTGTTGCCAACTATAAGCACACCAACTCCAAAGAGGTTAAAAAGCAGCTTGTCGCTTTCCTGGACGAGATAAAGCAGGGCTTTAGAACCACGCTGGCCAACAACGACCCCCTGCGACGCGACATGGCCAAACTGCGCGGCGCCATTGCCGTAATGCAGGACCCCGACCTGTTTGGCGCTAAAAAAGTAGACAAAAAACAGCTGCAGAAACTACAGGCCCAGCTACAGAAACTGGAGCAGGAGCGGGCCGACATTGAAGCCAACAAACTATATGAAGGCGCTTTTGAGTGGCGGTTCGAGTTTCCGGAAGTGCTCGACGAAGCCGGCAACTATAAAGGCTTTGACGTGGTGATCGGAAACCCGCCGTATGGTGTGAGTTTTACAGAAAGTGAGAGTAATCTTTACAAGAAATCATATACTTCTTTTGCTTTACGTGGCGAGAGCTATGCTCTATTTATCGAGAAGGCCATCAATATCTTAAAGCAGCAGGGTGAGTTCGGTTTTATAATTCCTGATACTATTCTCAATTTAGGATTTACACAGGCTATTAGAGAACTTATATTAAAGGCTACAATTTTGGAAGAAGTGGTTTTATTGCCTTCCAAAATTTTTGATGAAGCTACGGTTGATACGATTTTGTTATTTTTTAGGAAAACTACAGAATCTGAAAACTATAATGAAGCTCAGGTAACAGTTAAGACTTTCAATAAAAAAGATCTGATTACAACTATAGACATGCCTGAGAACAAGTTTATTGCTTCTACAGCTTTGTGGTTTGAGCAGAAGGCATTCAATGTTCAGAGTAATTCTGAAGATCTCAGTATCATTAACAAAGTTGATTCTGAATTTACCAAATTAGAAGAATTCACTACAATGTTTTATGGTATAAAAGTATACCAAGTTGGAAAAGGTAAGCCTGCGCAGACAGCAGAAATTAGGGACAGTAAACCTTTCACTTCGTCTAATCAGATAAATGAAGTATGGAAGCCATTCTTTGATGGTAAGGATGTTGGTAAATACATTCTTAATTGGAAAGAAAACAATTGGTTAAACTATGGACCTTGGTTGGCTGAACCAAGAGTTCCTGAAAAATTCGAAGATGAAAAAATATTGATAAGGAAAATTGTTGGCAGAACTTTAATTGCAAACTATATACCTTATACTTCTTATTGCAACACACTTCTGTTTGTGCTAAAGTTAATTCCAGATAAGGCTGAAATAAAGTATAAGCCATTATTGGGTATTATCAATTCAAACTTCATTGGCTGGTATTTCAGAAAGAAATTCCAAATCAGTAATGAAGATACTTTCCCACAGATAATGATTAGGGATATTCTTCAGTTTGCTGTACCAAATGTAGACAATGAAGTTACCGCAACTATAACCTCGCTGGTAGAGCAGATCTTAACTATAAAACAGGCCGATGCGGCTGCCGATACGTCGGGGCTGGAGGCGGAGATAGATGTGCTGGTGTACCGTTTGTATAACCTGACCTACCAGGAAGTACTGCTCGTAGACCCTGCCTTTGCCCTTTCCGAAGAAGAGTACAACCAGCGGACTGTTGCGGCGCAGGTGTAAACTATAGTTTAAAAATGCGTAACTTATTTGGTTTTATGTAGTTATATGGTAATTTTATAGTTGCCATGTAAATTGCTGCGTATAGTAAAAAGTACAAAAAAACTTTTTGCGTATGAGAACCAAAACCTTCGAAAAAGTACTGGATTCCGAATACGTTACCATACGTCATTGCCCCGATGAGCGCTTGCTCTGGAACGAGTGGAAAGGCGCCATACCGTCGGGCAAATTGCGGGCCGCCGTCCGTTTCGCCAGCGAGTACGTGGCAGCCAACAACATCGAGCTCATTTTGGCAGACTTTAGCCGCATGCACGCCCCCTCGCGCGAGGACCAGGTGTGGATAGCCCGTACAGGAGCCCGTATTTTACAACACAGCAAGCTCCGCAAAGTAGCCAACCTCACCAGCTCCGACATTTTCGGCCAGATCGCCCTCGAAACCATCTACGACATAGCCGCCGAAACGCCCCTGCCCTGCGAGGTCCGCAACTTCATATCCGAGCAAAGCGCCGCAGAATGGCTCTATAGTAAGGAAAGGTAGGAAAGTCAGAAGTCAGAGGTTAGAAGTTAGAAAGTTGGAGTGTTTAGGGAATGTAGAGACGCAATACGTTGCGTCTTTTTTATGTCTGAATCAGGATTCTCAGGATTAAAGGATTTACAGGATTAAAATGAAAGGAACCTCTGGATTAGCTGATTTGCATGCGGTAGGATTAACGGCATCTCAGGAAGGATTTGCAGGATTGGTGGATTAACGGTATTTCAAATAGGGGCTGCAGGATTGGGCTGGTAGGGACAGGTCGCGACCTGTCCGCGCGATAGGCTGAACTATAGCACTATAACTGTTGCATTAAGATGGTGGAAAAGCTCCCCTCCTTAGATAAGGAGGGGCAGGGGTGTGTTAACTATAGCCATCGCAATTACCTGCCCCTGCCGGGCCAGTTGAGTCAGGAGACTCAACCCAATAATAAGTCACGAGTCTGGAGACTCGCGCCAGTTTTACTTGTGTGAAGGCAACTATAGCACTATGGCCCAAACTATAGTAGTAGCCAATAGTCCCCCTTTGAAGGGGGCAGGGGGATGACCAACTATAGCTATAGCACGATAACCGATCTAACGCCCTCGCTCGCCTCGGGCGAGTGTGCGCTACCTGGTGGCGTCCCGCCACCTGTGCCCAAGGTACAGTTTTAAGCAGCCAGCCTCCGCAGGTAACACACAGGAAATTAGAATTAAACAGCCGTCATCATGACAATTTCTGCTATAGTTATAGTTTGGGGTATAGTGCTATAGTTGCCGAAAGTCATCCCCCTGCCCCCTTCAAAGGGGGACCTTCTGCTTTTACCAGCTCAACAACTATAGTTTTATAGTTACAGTCTGCCGGCGGACAGGTCGCGACCTGTCCCTACAAACCAAATCCTGAAAATCCAAAAATCCTGTAAATCTTGATTCAGACAAAAAGACGCAACGTAGCACGTCTCTACATTTCTAAACTATAGCAACTTTCTAACTTTCTAACTTTCTAACTTCCGACCTCTAACTTCCGACTTCTAACTTACCTAACCTCCCACCTTCCTCCCCGTATTTCCAGAAACTTTACAGAATTGCGCTTTAGCTTTAAAACCCATGAAGATACTGGTAGTAGAAGATGAGCCCGAAATGCTGGATAACATGGTCCGGTCGCTGCAGGAAGAGCAATATGTGGTAGAGACCGCCGATACGTACGATGCCGCTTCCGAGAAAATAAACCTCTACCAGTACGACTGCATCCTGCTGGATATTGGCCTGCCCGGTGGCAGCGGCCTTACCCTGCTCGAAGAGCTGAAGCAGCTGAACCCGGCGCAGGGCGTTATCATCGTATCAGCCAAAAACGCAGTAGACGATAAAGTAGCCGGCCTTAACCTGGGCGCCGACGATTACCTGCCCAAACCTTTTCATATGGCCGAGCTGCATGCCCGCGTAAAATCGGTGCTGCGCCGCCGCCACTTCGAGGGGAGCCAGACCATCGGCCTCAACAACCTGACCATAGACCCCGACGAGCGCGCCGTGTTTGTAGATGGCCGGGAACTTACCCTGAACCGGAAAGAGTACGACATCCTGCTCTATTTTATAGCCAACAAAAACAGGCTGGTAAGCAAAACCGCGCTGGGCGAGCACGTGTGGGGCGACCAGATAGACGAGGCCGACAGCTTTGATTTTATTTATTCCCAGATAAAGAACCTGCGCAAAAAACTAAAAGAGCACGGTGCCCAGCTCGAGATACAGGCCATTTACGGCATCGGGTACAAACTAACGCACTCATGAAACTCCTGAACCATACCATCTCGTACCTGGCCGCCATTCTGTTCATCGTGATCACGGGTTGGTCGGCGCTGCTGTACTATAACATGCTGGACGAAATTTACGACAGCCTGGACGATGGTCTGGCCAACTATAAACTGCTGATCCTGCAGCGCGTGGAGCAGGACAGCACCTTGCTGCAGCACCACCAGTTCGGGGAGTTTAACTATGCCATCAAACCAATTTCGGGTCCCGGCGCCCTTGCACACACCGATAGCTACACCGATACCCTGATGTACATGGAATACGAGCAGGACCTGGAGCCGGTGCGCATGCTTAAAACCGTTTTCCGCCACCAGGATGCCTATTACCAGCTCCGCGTCATCAATACCATGGTCGAGACCGACGACCTGATCATGGACCTGCTGTACTCCATTGTGTGGCTTTACCTTGGTTTGCTGGCCAGCATATTGGTGGTGAACAACTTCCTGCTCAAAAAAACCTGGAAACCCTTTTACCGGCTCATCAATCAGCTCCGCACCTTCCGCCTCGAAAAGCAGGAGCCCATTACCTACGAGGCAACCAATGTAGAAGAGTTCAAAGCCCTGAACCAGGCCGTAGGCAAGCTCATCCAGAACAGCACCGACACTTACGTCAGCCAGAAACAGTTTATCGAGAATGCCTCGCATGAGCTGCAAACGCCCCTGGCCATCAGCCTGAACAAACTGGAGCTGCTGGTAGAAGAAAACAACCTGAACGAGGAACAGCTGCGCCTGCTGTCGGGCGCCATACAGAACCTGGAGCGCATGGCCCGCCTGAACAGATCGTTGCTGCTGCTGAGCAAAATAGAGAACAAGCAGTTTGTAGCCGAGGAGACCGTAGACCTGAACGCGCTGGTAAAGCAACTGCTGAACGATTTTGAAGAACAGATACACTACAAAGCCATTACGATACACCTGCACGAAGAAGGAGAGTGCCGCCTGCACATGAACCCCGACCTGGCTACCGTACTGCTCACCAACCTGCTGAAGAACGCGCTGGTACACAACCACCAGCAGGGCACCGTAACTATAACCATACAGCCGCAGCAGCTAACCGTAGCCAACAGTGGCAAAAAAGCGGAGCCGCTTAATGCACAGCACATTTTCTCCCGTTTCCACCACGACAGCGGCAGCCCGACATCAACCGGCCTTGGCCTACCTATCGTTAAGGCCATTGCCAATATCTACAACTTCCAGGTAAACTATAGTTACAGCGGGCAGCACCTGCTTACCATCGTGTTCGGGAGAAGCCGCCGCGTGCCTGAAAAAAAGTAAATTTTTTTTGCGCAACACCCCTTGATTCCCAATTCTTTCCAGATTCGCCCTGTACTTTAGTGCTATAATTTGATTGTTCATTAAAAAAGTACTGACATGAAACTAATGACCTTATCCTTTGTAGCGGCTTCCGCTTTTTCGCTTTCGTTCCTGGGCCTGGATACTGACAAAGATCTGAAACAGAGCGAAGTACCATCGGTAGTGCTGAACGCCGTAACCACTGCGCACCCGGGGGTAGCTAATATTGAGTGGGAAAAAACCAAAGACCTGTATGAAGCCGAGTTCGACAAGGATACCAAAGAGTATACTGTGCAGCTGAACGCATCAGGCACTATTGTACAGACCAAAATTGATGCAACCGAAGCAGAACTGCCGGCTACCGTTAAAAGCGCCATCAGCTCGGCTTACGCCAACCAGAAGATAGACGATGTGGATGTGGTGGAGAAAAATGGCCGCACCTACTACCAGGTGGAGCTGGATGGCAAACTGAAAGACACAAAACTGGTGTTTGATGAAACCGGTAAAGAAGCCAGCGGCGTAAGCTACTGGGATTAATTTCTGATTACAGCCTTAAACTGTAAGAAGAGATACCTGCCGGCCGCACAAGCCGGCAGGAATTTCTGTTACAAACAACTATAAGCCTAACGATAACACACTATGAAAAACAGACTTTTTAAAACGATAAGCCTTTGCGCCCTGCTGGGTGCCGGAGTTGTTACCTTTACCACCGCCCAGAACTATAGCTCCGACGACAGACCAACTATAGCAGCCTCTACCGACGACCTGGCACGCGTAATGGCCAGCTGGACCCTGCCAGCCGAACTGCGCGAAGTATCGGGCATTGCCCTGCTGGACGACGGTTTGATGGCCTGCGTGCAGGACGAGGAAGGGGCCATTTATTTATATGACCTGGAGCAGAAAGCGGTAACCGGTAAAATTCCGTTTGCCGGCCCCGGCGACTACGAAGGCATTGTGCTGCACCAGAATACCGCTTACATTCTGCGCTCGGATGGTGCGGTGCTGGAAGTAAAGGATTTCAGAAGTGGTAAGCCTGCCGTTACCGAGCACGCCTCCATACTGCCCATCAGCCAGAACACCGAAGGCCTGGCCCTGGACGAGAAAAATAACCGCCTGCTGATTGCCTGCAAAGGCTACGACGAAAAGTTTGGCCCCGTAAAGACCATTTTCGCGCTTCCGCTTGATAGCAAACAGATGCAGGAAACACCGGCCATTATTATTCCGCTGGCGCAGGAACAACTGAAGACCACCTCAGGCAAAAAGAAAGATCCTTACGCCGTGCTGCAGCCATCGTCGCTGGAAATACACCCGCAGACGGGCGAGTTGTACCTGCTTGATGCCGTGAACCACCGACTGCTGGTTATAAACGAACAGGGCACCATCCAGAAAACCGTGGAACTGGATAAGGACCTGTTCCGACAGGCGGAAGGCCTGAGCTTCGGACCGAACGGCGAAATGTATATTGCCAGCGAAGGCAGTAAAAAAGGCAGCGGCGTGATCGTGAAGTACGGGAAGGGAATTTAGCCGGCTCGTGGGTAACTATAGTATGAGGCAAAATTTTTACCTTATGCTGTAAAAACGAAACTTAAACCGTGGCTAACCTGCTTGTGTAGCTGTACCTTACCGTAACGTATGCGCTTTTCCCTGTTTTGCTGTTTTTGCTTGCTGGGGCTGGCTGGGTTGCCCGCGGCAGCCCAACCCACCGGCAACACCACCATTGCTTTCGGCTCCTGTAACAACCAGTCGCAGCCCCAGCCGCTCTGGGACGACATTGTGCAGGCAAAGCCCGATCTGTGGGTGTGGCTGGGCGATAATATTTATGCTGATACCGACGACATGCAGCTGATGGAACACTCTTATGCCCGCCAGTTACAGGTGCCCGGCTACCAGCAACTGCTGCAGATCTGCCCGGTAACTGGTATCTGGAGCGACCACGATTACGCCAACGACAACGCCGACAAGAACTCCGCCTACAAAAAGCAGAGCCAGCAGCTTTTCCTGAATTTTATGGGCATTCCGGCGCAGCATCCGCTCCGGCAGCAGGAGGGCATTTACCGCAGTTATACGCTGGGCCAGGGCAACCACAAAGTAAAAATCCTGCTGCTCGACGGCCTGTACCACCGCGACCCACTGACCACGCTTTTTGGCCTGTATGTCCCCAACAGCCACGCCGATGTGTTGGGCGAAGCACAATGGCAGTGGCTGGAACAGGAGCTTACCAACAGCGATGCCGCCGTCCACATTATCGCCACTGACCTGCAGGTGCTGCCTACTTCCAATTCGTACACCAACTGGTCGGCTTATCCGGCTGCCCGCAAGCGTCTGCTGCAGCTACTTGCCCGCACACAGCCTGCCATTCCACTCCTCATTTCCGGCGACCGGCACGTTGGCGAACTCTCCAAAACTGAGATCAAAGGCTATCCTTACCCGCTTTACGAACTTACCTCCAGTGGCATGACCCACTACCGCGAAGCCAAGAAAGATGGTAACCGCTACCGGGTAGGCGAGCAGGTTGGAGCGCTAAACTTTGGTGTACTGCACATTGCCTGGACCGGCGCCGGTACCACCGTTACCATGCAGGTGCGCGGAGATGAAGGCAAACTATACCTGCAGGAAAGCTATACCTACCCCGCCACGCATGCTACCGGCACATTTAACAAGGCGCGCAGATCCGGGGAGTAAGAAGGATTTTTATTCCAGTGTATAGTTGCCTGAAACTATAGTTGTGATGCATTAAATGAGAGCTTGATTATTTAGCCCTTCAGCCTGTTAAGATCATAAGTAACTCCCTCGCTCGCCTCTGGCGAGTGTGAGTTATTCAGCGGACTCTGGCCGCGTTAAACTATGGGTTATAATTTACAGCTATAGTTTAAAAATCAGACGCTAACCTGAACGTGGCGGGCCGCCACCAAATAGTGCACACTCGCGGGACGCGAGCGAGGGCAAAGAAACCTGTAATACACAGCACAGTCCGTAGGATAAAGCAGAAACAATAGCTATAGTCTTATGAATAAGCTCATCCGGGCATCTCTGTCCGGATGCACACTGAAGGGGACATCCATGTCCCCGTAATACGCATAACAAGGACCCAGACATCCGAAGCAGTTTAGTTTCAGACATCTGTGTCCGAAACAGCGAAAGGCAACTATAGAACTATAGCCCTCACTGAAATTCCTCTTTTTATATCAGAATTCTTCGCACATTTACAGCCTTTGCAGTGTTATAAAGACATGGAATATTTTGTGAGACCGGGCTCGGTCGTGCGCCAGATCTGGGGCAAAGGCGATACGATCCTGTTTATTTTTGCGGGAGCTTCTGCCGAGTTTGCCTTGAACAAAGCGGTGGACTGGCTGTACTTTACCGGCCGCCTTCCCGCCGATCCGTTGGGCAGGTTATTCTCTACGGTAGCCTATGCCCGCCGCATTGTTTTCTCGGATATGGCCGGTGCCCTGCGTGCCATCGATTCCATGGCGGCCATTCATGCCGGAGTGGAAGCAAAGCGCGGCGCGCGCATTCCTGACTGGGCTTACCGCGATGTTCTGTTCATGCTCATCGATTACTCCATCCGTTCGTTTGAAGTACTGGAACGCCGGCTGACCCTTGAAGAGAAAGAAGAAGTGTTCGATGTTTTTTACCGCGTAGGCGACCGTATGGGCCTCACAGGGCTGCCCGATACTTTTGCCGCGTGGGAGCAGATGCGGTCCGAACACCTGCAGCAAAACCTGCAGTACAGTCATTATACCTCCGACCTGTTCCGCCAGTACCGCAAACACTTGGGCCTGGTGCGCTACCGCCTGCTGCTGGAAGCCCAGATGCTGGTAGTACCGCCACGCGTGCGCCATCTGCTTGGGTTCCGGCCCGTTTCGTTACTTAGTCCTGTGCTGGGCCTCTACAAACTTAGCCGAATGATCAACGCCGACTGGCTCCTGAAAGCCATCATACTGCCATCCGCGTACATGCACCAGATAAAAGAACTCGACAGCGTACCCGCTTCGTAAACTATAGTTTGATCGGATTATGGTTCTGAAACTATAGCTGCTCCAAACGTGGTAGGACGCCACCGGTAACTCACACTCGCAGGATACTAGCGAAGGCCCTGAGTTGGGTGAACAGCAACAAAAAACCGCGCCAGTGTAGCTGGCGCGGTTTTCTTATTTATTTCTGTTTCGATGCTAAACTATAGTTCTTTATTGGCTGGCTTTTTCTTTATAAGTCCGCGCACCAGCGTTACTATTTTTTCAATGAAGAAGCCCAGGATGAGACCACCAATGGCGCAGATGAGCGCTTTGGCAAACCAAGCCAGGGCAGGTGTATCTGCCAGCGATACTTCGAGGTCATGCAGCGCGTGGGCGGTAAACGGAATACCATGTGCAATGATCTCGGCACCGACCCACAGCATAGCGGCCGTACCCACGTAGCTCAGTATCTTTAAGAATTTTGGCATGAACTTTACAATGCCATATCCCATCTTCCGGATGGTTGGGTGATGCTTTTCTTTGGCCATGTGTACACCTATATCGTCGGCTTTCACGATCAGGCCCACAAAACCGTACACAGCTATCGTAATAAAAACACCTACAGCCAGCATTACCAGTATCTGGTTCATCAGGGGTTTGTCGGCTACGGTGGCATAGGTAATGGCCACGATCTCAGAGGACAGGATCAGGTCGGTGCGCACGGCTCCCTGTATCCGCTCTTTTTCCAGCTCTTCCGGGGTAATGGTCTCCATTTCTTCGGTATTTTCTGCCTCACTGGCGTGGCCGCCGAACATGGAGTGTACTTTTTCATACCCTTCGAAACACAGGAAAGCGCCACCCATCATCAGGATCGGGGTGATGGCCCAGGGGGCAAAAAAGCCAAGGATAAGCGCCGCCGGGCTGATCAGAAACAACTTATTGATCAGTGATTTTTTAGCGATCTGGTAAATGATGGAAAGCTCGCGCGACGGGTCGAGGCCCACCACGTATTTAGGGGTAACGGCCGTGTCATCTATCACGATGCCTGAAACCTTACTTGTTGTTTTCGAAACCTGTGCCGGTACATCATCCAGACTTGCTGCGCTCACTTTCACAAGTGCAGACACGTCATCCAATAAAGCGAGTAATCCTGAAGCCATTTTTATAGTTTAAGCCTGAAAAGAAAACGGGTAGCCGGCAACCAAAACAAAGCTGCCGGGCGTAGGCTGCCACAAACCGACAACCCTAAGCCGTGAACAATTTACGAACATTCTTAAATTTGTTTGTATAACACCCCGGCAGCAGGTGTAAAATAACTGTTCAATCTGCCTTGCGGGGTCGGAAGTTCTCCTTTAACTATAGTTTAATTTGCAGCAGGAAGCTGAAGGGGCAACAAACTACAGGCAGAACTATAGCTATAGTTTGCATTTCTGAATCTCGGCCCGGTAACAGGGAAGTAATCAGCTATGCTATAGTTGGTTGAAGGAGTGTAGGGTCATTCAGGGGCTTGTGGTAAAACCTAATGCGTAAACAGGAGTATTTCTGAAACAGACTATAAACGGGACCAGCACATGAAAAGAATTACAGCAACTACTTTTGGTTTAATGATGGCGTTGTTTGCATCGGCACAAACCATACCCACCTCTGAAGTACAAATAAAAACAGCCGTACTGGCCGCTCCGGCTGACAAGCGGGATGGCGCCACTGTGCTGGGCTACAACCAGAAAGGCGAACTGGTGCAGTTGCGCAAAGGCACCAACGAAATGGTTTGCCTCGCCGACGACCCGAAACAGAAAGGCTTTTCGGTATCCTGCTACCACAAAGACCTGGAACCGTTTATGGCCCGCGGCCGCGAGCTGAGAAAATCCGGCAAAGCAGGGCAGGAGATATTTGACATGCGCGAGCAGGAAGTTAAAAGCGGCAAACTGAAAATGCCTAAACAACCTACATCGCTCTTCGTTTTTATGGCCACCGATGAGAACGTGAACCTGACAAACGGCGAAGTGAAAGACGGGTACATGCGTTACGTGGTCTACATTCCGTATGCCACAGCCGAGAGCACCGGCCTGCCCCTGAAACCTGAAAGCCCAGCCATGCCCTGGATCATGCACCCTGGCACTCATGGCGCCCACATCATGATCACCCCGGCACCACCGGCGTCAGCAAGCAATAAGAAGTAGTTGAAAGTAGGATTTTAAACTGCCAGCTATAGTTCGGGATATCGTTTTCCTGATAAAAACAACAGATAAGAACAGCCGCTTTGGGAATCCTCAGGGCGGCTGTTTTGTGAACTGCTATAGTTTAATCCACTATCTTAAAGAGGCATACCTATAGTTTGTTGGCAGTACTGTATCTGCACGTCATCAGAAGTCACCGGTTCAGTTGATATAACGGTAAAGGGGAGAGGCGCTGTCTATAGTTTAGAATTCAAAGTTTCCTATATTTAGCTTTTTGTATTCTTTTCAACGATATCCTATGCAAAATAAACTTATACTCCTTCTTTTCAGCAGTTTGCTGTTTTCATCGCAGCTACAGGCCCAGACCAAACTCACCAACATACAATGGTCGAACAGTGAGTTGAGCTCGATGCCCAAAAACTTTATAGAGTACAATGGCAAACTGTTTTTTGCAGCCGCCGGCGATAACTATGGCGAAGAACTATGGGTGAGCGACGGTACCGGATCGGGTACGCAACAGTTTACAGACCTGCACCCAGGATCCGGAAATGCTTCTCCTAAAAACCTGCTGGTGTTTAACAGCGAACTATATTTTATTGCCGACGACGGCATCAGTGGGCAGCAGGTGTTCAAAACAAACGGCAACCCTGCCCAGATACAGAAACTGACCAGCTTTACAGATAAAACAATACCACGGCTAACGCAGGTAGGTAACCACCTCTTTTTCACGATAACTGATAATGGTAACCTCTCTGTCTGGAAAACAGATGGCACCCGTTCCGGCACGCTGCTGGTTAAGGACAAAATCACTACTTATAGCAACGTTACTTCTTATGAAGGCTCCTGTAACGGCCTGTTCCTGTTCGAGTCGTATGTGAGCGATAATTTAATGTGGAGAAGCGACGGTACCGCAGCAGGAACGTACCCTGTAACAGCACAGCTGGATGGCAGCGGCAGCGGTTTTGATGGGTTTGGAGGTGGGGGTTCCTTTATGTTCTCACAACACATCCTGTTTAATAACCAATTGTATTTTGTGGGCCGCGGTCATGTTTTTGGTTCATCCTTAAGCATCGGGATCATGAAAACAGACGGCAACCCCAACACGAATGTACCCCTTGCAACAGTGCACGAAGGATTCATCAGTTTCGGGTCGGTTGCCAGGCTGGGACAGAAGCTCTATTTCTCATTTTTCGAAGCAGACCAGCAAAGACTTTTTATCTGGGAGACGGATGGTACGCCCGCCGGCACGGTTAAAATTTACGACAACAAGGCAACGCTTTATTTCAGCCCCTCGGATTTGCTGGTGCAGGAGGGCAAACTACTGTTTACCGGCCCCGGCGATAACGGCAGCGGCACCTCACTGCTCAGTTACAACCCGCAAACCAGCCAGGTAACACACATTGCGCAGGTAGAGGCTAATACAGTAAAGCCGTATAACATCTACGGCTCACTGGATATGAACACTAACAAGCTTTTCAGTTTAAAGCCTGGCAAAGTAGTGCTGGGGTTAAGCAAGCCCAACTACCTGGATGTGCGGGATTACGTTGTTCTTGACATTGTGAACGGAGGCAGTATAAAAGCACCGGCCTTAACCTATGCCAAAACCTTCTACCCATTTAACGACCGCTTTTACTTTCCAGGCCTGGCAACCGATTCGGGGTTGGAGCTGTGGTCGTCCAATGAAAGCCTGGACAACTATGGCCTGGTGAAAAATATAAACCAGGGAAAAACAGGGCTGTATACACAGGAAGTAGTCAGTTTTGGTGATCATATTATTTTCGATGCAACCCACAGGGAGTCCGGTGCAGGCAGGGAACTATGGCATTATAATACCGGCCCACAAACCACCGCGTTATTAGCCGACATAAACCCGGGTACTGCATCATCGGGTCCACATCAGTTTGTCAGGTTCAGGGATAAGCTGTACTTTATTGCGTTGCAGCAGGAAACCGGCCGTGAACTATGGGCAACCGATGGCACCACCTCCGGAACCGTCCTGCTCAGCGACTATTCGAGGGATTCCCGGTCCCAGTCGCCGGATTTGTTAACCAACCACGCCGACCAAAACCTGTACTATGTGATCTATAATGATGTTTACCGTTGTTTCCTAATGAAAACGGATGGTACAACTACCACAACCGTGAAGGATATTGGGGTGAACAAGTACAATTCGCCATTTACAATTACAGCCATAAACGCCGCCGGCAGCAACCTTTTTTTCACGACTGAGGGAGACGGAACAGACCTTTGGGTAAGCAATGGAACCGATGCCGGCACGTTCAAACTAAAGGATTTCTGCAACATCCGGAATATGACCTATAGCAACGGCAACTTATACTTTACAGCCAGCAGGGAGGGAGATTGCAACGGTAAAACCAACTTATGGAAATCTGACGGAACAATAGACGGCACCGTGCCGGTATTCGGGGCAGCGACCGAGCCGTTCGCGAATGCGGCCAGCCTGTTTGCGTACAAGGATGCCCTTTATTTTGTAGCCCATACCAATGCCGCCGGCGCCGAACTATGGAGAACAGATGGCACAGCAGCCGGTACCGCCATGGTGAAAGATATTGCTCCGGGCGCTTTGTCGGCCATCAGCAAGCCACACTTTGCGGTATGGCAGGACAAACTATACTTTGCAGCAGATGATGGCACCTATGGTACAGAGCTATGGCAAACCGACGGTACCGCCGGAAACACCCGCCTGGTAGCCAACATTGCGGCAGGGGCAAGCCCGGCTATGCCACAACACTTAACGCCAGCCGGCGACAAACTGTACTTTAACGCTACCACCCCGGATACAGGAAGCGAACTATGGGTAACAGATGGCCAAACAGCTACGCTGGCAGCAGAAATGGTTCCTGGCGCCAACCACTCCGACCCAACCAACCTGCTACTGGTAAACGGTAAGCTGTATTTTATGGCAAATTCTGCGGATGCAGGCAGGCAGCTTTGGGTACTATCGGATGGTAAGGTAACCGGTGTTAATGACGACCTGCTGGACAAAAACCTGTTAGTTTTCCCGAACCCGGCTACTACGCACATCAACTATAGGTTTGAGACAGTAAAAAGAGAAAAGGTAGAACACGTTTCGGTGCTGGATATGCAGGGCAGGCAGTATAACTTTGGAGCCGCGGCAGCAAATGAAGGAACGCTTTACATCGGCAATTTGCCACAGGGCATTTATGTGCTGGTGTTCCAGATAGGCAAAGAGCGTGTGACCCGGAAATTTGTGAAACTACACATGTAAACCTTCGGGTTATGACCTGGAAACTATAGCCGGCTATAGTTTGAATGAGTAATAGTTGGAAGCAAACAACAACGCCACGCAGGATTTAAACTGCGTGGCGTTGTTGTTTGCTACAGTGGCCATAAAGAAACAGCCGCTCCACCATGTAAAGTGAGAGCGGCTGTTTTCATTTCGGAACAGTGGCGGATTAGTTTCCTGGCCAGGCACCCCACGGAATGCGGCTCAGAATAAGGATCAGGCCGATGCCGTAGAAAATGGCGATGCTCTTAAAGCCTTTGTTACCCATACCGATCTGGCGCTTGGCGCGCGAATAACCCACTGTGATTAGGATCACGGCAATGATCATGGTAAGCGGGTGCTCCAGAATGTATAGCCTTGAGGTTGAGTCGCCCATGGCTTCGCCGGAAAAGTTTTCCATTCCCAGCGGCGATACGAAGTACAGAATCACGCCGATCACCCACTGCAGGTGCACCGGGATAAGTCCCAGCAGACCAAGCTTACGGTCTTTGTCAGTGAAGTTTTTATTGCCCAGCCAACCCATCAGGGCAGCCAAAAAGCTAACAAGCAGACCTAGTAGTACCAGGTAGCTGAGATAAGAATGCAAATGCTGTATTCCTGTATACATGCTTTAGTTTAGTTGATGTTTGCAGTAAATATAGTCAATTATAAGTAGATGGCGCCCTTCCGGCCCCATAATTTAACCCGTTCATCAACATGTCAGGTAACTTCTGAAACTATACCAGCCTCAGCACCAGGCAGAGCAGGAGCGGTATCTTAAAAATGTAAATGTCTCATCTGAGTGAAATACCCGACGATATCAATTACTGCGAGAATGGCGCACTTCAGATTATCTGCACAATTACAGGTTCCTGAAGAACAGACCTAAGGCAAAAGCAACGGAAGATAAACTATAGCTATAGTTATAACATAAAACAACATGGTGCGTATAATATAAATATATAAATATAAAATGTGATATAAACTATTAAATTGGGCCTTAAACCCGTTATAGGTTGTTTTAATATAAATAAGATGGCACACTATAATACTATACCGGGCGCGGGCATTACGTACGATGCGCAGGGCAGGCCTGTAACTGCGGGCAGAGCAAAAGCTAAATCTTTGGTTGTAAGCCTGCGCATACAGGCAGTTGTATCTGTTTTGGCGGCCGCCACTGTAGTTTTTATCTCGCTTAGCCTGATAGGGTCTTTCATAAAGTATACTCTCCACTACGACTCAGTCTACGGTTTTATACCACAGTTCAATTTAGATACCGAAGGCAATATCCCCACCTTTTTCGCGGCATTGCTGCTGATGGCATCCGGGTTCTTGTTTTTACTGATCGCGCTATACAAGCGGTCGGTAAAAGATGCTTTTGTGCAGCAGTGGTTCCTGCTGGCATGTATGTTTATGTACATGGCCGTAGACGAAGCCTGCGAGATTCACGGACTTGTTATGCGGCCTTTAAATGAGTTCTACAGCTTCAGCGGCGCTTTTCATTTCTCGTGGGTAATACCCGGCATGGCGGTAATATTTGTTGTGCTGGTCTATTTTGCAAGGTTCTTTTTTGCGCTCAACAATACGTTTAAGGCCCGTTTTATGGCTCCGGCTATCGTTTATATGTGCGGGTTAATAGGGATGGAGATGATTAGCGGCGCTTATGCTTCCATGCACGGCGAAGCCAATATTACCTATGAAGTGCTCACGACCCTTGAAGAAGCCCTGGAAATGGCCGGCCTTGTATTGCTTATCCGCGCGCTGCTGCTGTACATACAGGCAAACATATCGGATATCTCGTTTAAGCTTCCTGCCCAACCAGACACACAGATATAAAACGCAAAAGATCGCCCCACTTTCATGGAGCGATCCTGCAACTATACTTCAGCATGAAGCCGGGACTTATTTTATCAGCCCGACGCCAACCGTGTTATTGGTCTGTTCGTCAATAACGATGAAGGCGCCGTTGGCTCTGTTTTCCGTAAATGGGTCGTAGAAGATTTCTTTGGCTGTGCGGAGCTGCACGTCGGCAATCTCATTCAGCTTCAGTTCGTTTACCGTTTCAGCAGCCTCCACCGATACCACGTCTACCAGGTTTGACAGGGCACTTACTTTGGCCCGCGACACATTGATACCATGTTGCACCAGGTAGCTTCCGCCTGCGCGCAACGGTTTTTTATCCATCCAGCAAATAGTAGCCTCCAACTGGCGGCCCTGCTGTGGCAGCTGACTAACCGGCACGATCATGTCGCCACGGCTGATGTCCACGTCATCTTCCAGCAGTATACTGATGGATTCCTTGGCCTGCGCCGCTTCTATCTCCCGACCAAATTTCTCGATCCGGGCTATAGTTGTTTCCTGGCCGCTTGGCAGTACCACCACGCGCTCACCTTTGCGCAGCAGCCCGCTGGTTACTTTGCCGGCATAGGCGCGGTAATCATGAAATTCTTCTGATTTAGGCCTTACCACATACTGCACCGGAAAACGGCTCGGCTCTTCAGACAAATGCTCATCCAGGGGCACATTTTCGAGCAAGGTAAGCAGGGGAGCACTGGTATACCACGGCATGTTTTCAGATGGCCCGGTCAGGTTCTCGCCATAGAGGGATGATACCGGAATAAAGCTGATCTGCTGGCCACTAAATTTTACTTTTTCGGCGAAGGCCATGAACTGCTCCCGTATCTCTTCGAACGTAAGCTGGCTATAGTTAACCAGGTCCATTTTGTTCACACACACAATAACATTTGGTATGCGCAGCAGGCATGAAATGTAAAAATGGCGGTAGGTCTGCTCCACCACACCATTGCGGGCATCCACCAGAATCATAGACACATTGGCCGTAGAGGCACCGGTTACCATGTTGCGGGTATACTCAAAGTGGCCCGGCGTATCAGCGATGATGAATTTACGACGCGGCGTTGAGAAATAAATGTGCGCTACATCGATCGTTATTCCTTGTTCCCGCTCAGCGATCAGCCCATCAGTCAGCAGCGACAGGTCTACATAGTCCAGGCCTTTCTTTTTGCTGCTGGCTTCTATGGCCTGTAGTTTATCGGTAGTAATTGAATTTGTTTCGTACAGCAGGCGGCCGATCAGGGTGCTTTTCCCATCGTCTACGCTGCCTGCGGTTGCTATTTTCAGAACGTCCATACCTTAAAAATATCCGGATTGTTTTCTTTTTTCCATGGCTGCTTCCGAGCGCTTGTCGTCTATGCGGGCACCTCGCTCCGATACCGTGGCACTTAAAATCTCTTCGATGATGTGATCGATCTCTACGGCGGAAGATTCTACTGCCGCTGTACAGGTCATGTCGCCTACGGTGCGGAAGCGTACCTGCCGGGTAACTATAGTTTCGTCTTCCGAAACGGTCATAAACGAAGAGTAGGGGAGGATCAGGCCATCGCGCTCAAAGGTCTCACGCTCGTGTGCGTAGTAAATCGACGGTATCGCCAGTTCTTCCTCTTTAATGTAATTCCACACATCCAGCTCCGTCCAGTTACTGATCGGGAATACACGCACGTTCTCGTCAAGGTTTATTTTGCCGTTCAGCATATCAAACAGCTCCGGGCGCTGCTTTTTGGAGTCCCACTCGCCAAAGTCGTTTCTGACAGAGAAGATCCTTTCCTTGGCGCGGGCCTTTTCTTCGTCGCGGCGGGCGCCTCCAATGCAGGCGTCAAACTTAAATTCTTCAATCGCGTCGAGCAGTGTAACCGTTTGCAGTACGTTGCGACTGGCGTATTTGCCGGTTTCTTCCACCACGCGTTGCTGGTCTATGCTGTCCTGCACATAGCGCACGATCAGTTCAAGGCCCAGTTCTTCCACCAGTTCATCGCGGAACCTTATCGTTTCCTCAAAGTTGTGCCCGGTATCCACATGTAGCAGCGGAAACGGAATTTTGCCCGGGTAAAATGCTTTCTGAGCAAGGCGCACCAGGGTAATAGAGTCTTTTCCGCCAGAGAACAGGAGCACAGGTTTTTCGAACTGTGCTGCCACCTCGCGTAATATATAGATCGCTTCGTCTTCTAATTCTCTCGGAAAAACAGTAGCGTGATCAGCCATATCTGTATTATTTGTTAAAGTAATTTGCATGTAGTCCGCACTCTTTTTTGGATTGCTCCCACCACCAGCGGCCGGCACGTGGTTCTTCGCCCGCAACTATAGCACGTGTGCAAGGGGCGCAGCCAATGCTTATAAAGCCCTGGTCGTGCAGCTTGTTATAAGGCACCTGGTTTTGCTGCAGATAGGCAAGCATTTCATCATAGGACCAGTTGATGATAGGATTGAACTTGATGACCTGGAAAGCTTCGTCCCACTCCAGCATACTGAAACTGCTGCGGTTCTCGCTTTGCCCAGCCCGGAGGCCGGTTACCCATATATCGGTGTTTTGCAGTGCCCGGCGTAGCGGTACCACCTTGCGCACCTGGCAGCAGGCCTTTCGGTTCTCCACGGAGTTATAAAATCCGTTGATGCCGTTCTGGCTTACCAGTTGTTCCACTTCCTGCGCATCGGGAAAGTAAGGCACTATTTTGCTATTATATTTCTGCTCGGTCTCCGCCCATAGTTCGTAGGTTTCCTGGAACAGGCGGCCCGTGTCCAGCGAGAAAATCCGGACAGGCAGGTTATTGGTAAAAATGGCATCGGTGATCACCTGGTCTTCCTGGCCCAGTGCCGACGAAAATGCGACCTTACCCGGAAAAGCCTGCGCCATATAAGCCAGCGCCTCGGGCAGCGATAGATCTGTGATCTTGCTAAGCAGCGATGGTATCTGGTCTTTTAAGCTCATGAGTATCTTTTTTAATTGTAAATCGTTCCCAAACCCGCTCGTGCACATAGTATAGCCCTATTTTGCTGAATACTTCGATGGAGCCTATCGAGAAGGCCATTTTCAGTTCGCCTGTAATAATATAGGAGATCAGGATGGTATCGAAGGTGCCTAAAACGCGCCAGGAAATGGCTTTTCCTACGCTTTTCAGCTTGCTGTCTGTGCCTGGTTTACGCTTGCCGTAGAAAGCTTTTTTGAGGTATTGGTCGAATAGCATAGCTCTGTTTTGATGCCCAAAAATACACAAAGTCTATATACTTAGTAGAGTAATAGGGCAAAAAAAACAGAATATCTGCTATTTTTAATTTTAACCGGCTGGTAACCAGTTAATTTGAGCTTATCAGGTCGCGCACCGTTTTATTTTCAACCACACTCAGCGTCTGGTCGCGTACCTGGCACATGATCAGGTGCATGTTGCAGGTGGCCTCGCTTACGCAATCAGAGCATTTCTCATAAAAGTTAAGGCTTACACAGGGGAGCCAGGCAATGGGTCCGTTCAGTAACCGGATTACCCGGGCAAGGGTAATTTCTTCGGGCTGCTTTAACAGGTAGTAGCCGCCGCCTTTGCCTTTTTTACTGCCCAGTATGCCCGCTTTTTTCAGATCCAGCAGAATGCTCTCCAGAAACTTCTGGGAAATCTTTTTACTGGATGCGATCTCCTGGATAAGGATAGCGCCCTTGTGCTGGTTTTCGGCCAGGTAGCTCAGGGCATGGAACGCGTATTTTGTCTTTTTCGACAACATGATGATACAGGGTAAATAACCAGGGTTTGCTGCAACCCGGCACAAATGCTAATTCGGGATCAAAGTTAGAAGGTATTCAGACAAGATACACGTGATCCCGGATCTTAAATCAGGTGGAGGTTGCAGTTGGCTAAGTTAAGGAATTGGTGGCAGGTCAGCAAAAAAGGAGCGGTAGCTACGTGCTGGTTGCATAAACCGGACATTCTGTTTACTACGTAAAGGCTCCGTTTAAATACGTAGGGCTGTTTCAGGCAATGTGTAAAAGGTCCGAATCTTGGGTAAAGGCGAGGTAGAATCTTAACTCATAAAAGTCGGGCTTTCATCAAACAATAGAGGCTGTTCAACATCAAATTGTGCCGGCATGTAATCTGTGTCTGGAGATGCCCGTATGCTGTCATTATAAAAAATATTATAATAAATATTGATAAAATATATATAATTCTACTATATTATGGACAGTTTGCCTTATACTCCAGAGGTTGTACACAAATGATACTGCAACACCTCAACTACATGTCCTGCATAAACAGGTAAGTTAATACCATACCCCTTTTCAGTTTAAACAATTGTATCCAACCGTCCGGTTGGTGCAGGATGCTACACACTTTTGCTTGGCAATCTGCTAAGTGTACTTATGGCTTGCTTTAACCCTGGTCACCCAAACCAATCAGAACGATGTACACGAAAATTACTTTAACATCTTCCTGGAAACGGATTCTTTTAACGCTGATTCCTTTACTGTTCCTGTTTTACGGCACATTTGCCCAGTTACAGTTACTGATCCCGAGGGCGGCTGTGCTCGCTGAACTGATTATACCAACTGTTACACCTGGTAAACAAAAACAAGCAGCACTACCAGGAAAAGGGCATGTTGCCCCTGAAAATAGCAAGGTTCGTCCTAACCTTTCGGCGTTTATAACAGCGGATGTAGCCAGTGCAGCTGCTCCGGCCGCCGTTGCCGATGGCTCGATCCTGCTGGTAACATCAGCTGCCAACCCGTTTAGCCAGTATACCGCTGAGATCCTGACAGCAGAAGGTTTTAACGGGTTCAGGGTTGCAGATATTTCAGAAGTTACCGCTGATCTGCTTGCCAACTATGAGGCTGTTATAGTTGGAGATATTGCCTTACCTGATGCGCAGGTGAACGTACTGACCAACTGGACCAATGAAGGTGGCACGCTGGTTGCATTGAGCCCCGATGCAAAACTGGCACCGCTTTTAGGACTTAGTCCGAACGGGGGCACCATGGCTAACAGTTACTTACTGGTAAATACTTCTTCTGGTCCTGGTAAAGGTATCGTCAATCAGACTATCCAGTACAAAGGCTCCTCCGATCTGTACACCTTAAACGGCGCGACAGCTATCGCAACCTTATATTCCGGGGCTTCTACTTCCACCAACTATCCGGCCGTAACCACGCATTCTGTAGGCACTTTAGGAGGGAAAGCCGTGGCCTTTACGTATGACCTGGCTAAGTCTGTGGTGTATTTACGCCAGGGAAATCCGGAGTGGGCAGGGCAGGAACGGGATGGCCAGTCAGGACCGATACGTGCCAACGATCTGTTTTACCCGGATTGGGTAGACCTGAATAAAGTAGCCATTCCGCAGGCTGATGAGCAGCAGCGTTTGCTCGCCAATATCATCCTGCAGAATTCTGAAAAGCCCTTGCCCCGTTTTTGGTACCTGCCAAGAGGCCTGAAAGCTGCTGTAGTGATGACAGGGGACGACCACGGAAACGGAGGCACTAAAGGCCGCTTTGAACAATACCTGAAGCTAAGCGATGATAACAGTACAGAAGCGGTAGCAGACTGGAAAGCCATAAGGGGTACATCGTATATTTACCCGGGTACGCCTATAACTAATGCGGAAGCCAAGGCGCTGGAAGACCAGGGTTTTGAAATTGCATTGCACCTGAACACCAATTGCGGCAACTATACCAGCTCGTCATTAACCCAGTTCTATGCAGACCAGTTAGGCGATTTCAAGGCAAAGTATACAAGCCTGGCAGCACCGGCTACTAACCGCACCCACTGCATTGCCTGGAGCGACTGGGATTCGCAACCAAAGATTGAAGCAAATAATAACATACGGCTTGACGCAAATTACTATTACTGGCCGGAAGCCTGGCTACAGGACAGACCAGGATTGTTTACCGGGTCTGGTATGCCGATGCGGTTTGCCAGCATGAACGGCCAAACGATAAACTGTTACCAGGTAACTACCCAGATGACCGACGAATCCGGAATTAGCTACAGTAAACATATCTCACAGCTGCTTGATAATGCAATTGGTGCGCCCGGCTATTATGGCACTTTCTGCGCAAACATGCACACCGACAACATCACTTCCGAAGGCTCGGATGCGATCATTGCTGCCGCTAAAGCCCGTAATGTTCCGGTAATTTCATCAAAGCAATTACTTACCTGGCTGGAGGGTCGCAATGGTTCTTCTTTCAATAGCATGACCTGGAGTGGAAATACGCTGAACTTTACAGCCAGCATAGCCAGCGGCGCACGGAATATTGAAGGCATGCTACCCATGACAGAGCGCACCGGCAAACTGGTCAGCCTGACAACCAATGGCGCTGCTGTTGGTTACCGCACAGAAACTATAAAAGGCGTAGAGTACGCCATTTTCAACATCAACTCAGGAACCTATGTAGCTACCTATGACAAGAATGCGTTGCCAAACCAGGCACCAAGTGTTGCCATTACAGCGCCGGTAAGCGGTACCAAACTGCAGGCTCCTGCTTCTGTTACCATTACTGCCGAAGCGTCTGATGCAGGAGGCTCTGTTGCCAAAGTAGAGTTCTTTAACGGCACCCAGCGCTTAGGCGAAGCCCTGACTGCTCCTTACACCTATAACTGGAGCAATGTGGCAGCAGGTTCCTATAGTTTAACCGCCAAAGCTACAGATAACGAAGGCGCTGTCACCACCTCGGAGCCGGTAACGATAACGGTAGCTGCCACCTGTCCCTGCACCGTTTTCAGTTCTACAGAAGGTCCGGCACCTACAGCACAGCTTTTCCGGGATAACACAACCGGCATACAACTGGGTATGAAATTTAAGGCTACTGTAAACGGGTCTGTAACAGGCGTTCGCTTTTACAAACAGGCCGGAAATACAGGCACCCATACGGGCGAACTTTACAGCAGCACCGGCACCCGGCTGGCACAAGTAGAATTTAAAAACGAAACAGAGTCCGGTTGGCAGGAAGCCAGTTTTGCTGAACCTGTAGCCGTTACAGCCGGCACAACTTATGTTATTTCTTACCATAGTGGCTCGGGATATTATTCGGCTACGAACGACTACTTTACAAGCCAGGTAGACAAAACACCCTTACTGGCACTTGCAGATGGAGCAGAAGGCGCTAATGGCGTTTATTTATATACAGCAAGCCCAGCCTTGCCGGTAAATGCTGGCAGAAAGGCTAACTATTGGGTAGATGCCGTTTTCACTACCGCAACGACTGAGCCCGGTAACACATCTCCAACTATAGCCATCACGTCTCCGGCAGCTAATGCCTCTTTTACAGCGCCGGCTACTATAACCATCGCTGCAAATGCCGCTGTTTCAGGTGGTACAATAGCGAAGGTAGAATTTTACAATGGTACAACTCTGCTTGGCGAGGACCTTGAAAGCCCGTATTCCTATACCTGGACCAATGTGATGACAGGAACTTATCAGCTAATAGCAAAGGCGATCACCAGCGACAACAAAACCACTACTTCCAATGCTGTAACCGTACAAGTGACCGGCACAACCACACCTGGCAGCCCGGTCAGCATAAAAGCCGAGAATGAATTGCCTGGTAATCCGGAAGCAGAGTGGCAGATATCAGGTGCCGGTGACCGGACCATACAGGGTTTTGCCACCGATATAAGCTATAACCGGGGGGAGACCGCGCGGTTCAAGATCAAGACAGATGCCAGCGCCTATACAATAAAGATTTACCGGCTTGGCTATTACCAGGGCAATGGTGCCAGATTTAAGGGCAATGCTACCGTAACTGCCACCTTGCCGCAAACGCAGCCAGCCTGTATCACTAACTCCGCAACCGGCCTGCTCGATTGCGGAAACTGGAGCGAGTCTGCCAGCTGGGCAATTCCTGCTGATGCTGTTTCAGGGATTTATATTGCAAAACTGACTAAGACTGGTGGTGGCTCGAGCCATATTGTGTTCATCGTAAGAGACGATGCGAGTACGTCCGATCTGCTTTTCCAGACCTCGGATGCTACCTGGCAGGCCTATAATGTGTATGGTGATAACAATAACGGCCGAAGCCTGTATACCGGTGCGGGCGGAAAAGCAGTAAAAGTGAGCTATAACCGTCCGTTTGTGACCCGTGATGGAGGGGGAGGCGGTGGCGCCGAAGAGGATTGGCTGTTCAATGCCGAGTATCCGATGATCCGCTGGCTGGAAGCAAACGGCTATAATGTTACCTATACTACCAACGTAGACAGCGACCGACGCGGAAATCTTATTGCCAACCACAGGGTCTTTCTATCAGTAGGCCACGACGAATACTGGTCCGGAGCACAGCGTACGCACGTCACAAATGCACGTAATTCCGGCACCAATCTCGCTTTCTTCAGTGGCAACGAAGTATACTGGAAAACCCGCTGGGAGAACAGTATCGACGGCAACGGTGTATCGCATCGTACGCTGGTGTGTTACAAAGAGGGCGCAGCCGGCGAGAATACCTGCAACGGTAAATGCGACCCAAGCTCGGAATGGACCGGATTATGGCGTACCGGATGCGAGTACAAAGCCGGAGACCCGCTGGCATGTAACCCTGAAAATGAGCTGAGCGGCCAGATAAGCTGGGCCGAAAATACAGCTCCGATCCAGGTGCCGAGTGATTATAAGAACCTGCGTTTCTGGCGCAACACATCGATAGCCTCGCTGGGTAACGGCCAGTCTGCTACCCTGACCCAGGGCACCATCGGGTACGAATGGAACCCGGAACAGGAACAGTACCGGGCCACCTATCCGAAGGGCAGAATTATACTTTCCAAAACTATAGTTGACGGTAAAGTACATCACCTGTCGCTTTACAGGCACAGCAGTGGCGCGTGGGTTTTCGGGGCAGGCACCGTGCAGTGGTCCTGGGGCCTGGATAGCAACCACGACCGTGGCAGTGCAGCGGCCAGCCCGGATATGCAGCAGGCAACTGTTAACCTGTTTGCCGATATGGGCGTGCAGCCAGCCAGCCTGCAGTCTGGCCTGGTTCCGGCCACCGCTTCAACCGACACCCAGGCACCGATAACCGTCTTCACCAGTCCTGCAAACAATGCTACCCTGCCTGCCGGCAAAGAAGTTATCCTGAGTGGTACGGCTACAGATGCTGCCACGGTAGCAGGTGTGGAAATCTCTACAGACGGCGGTACTACCTGGAAAACCGCGACCGGTACAACCAACTGGACTTTTGCCTGGACACCGACTACACAGGGCCCGGCAACTATACAAAGCCGCTCCTTCGACGATTCAGGAAACATGAGCGCGCCGGTTACCCTGCAGGTAACAATAGGTGAACCAGGAGCCATTGCCTGCCCTTGCAGTATTTTTCAGCCAACCGATGCGCCGGCATTAGTTTTACAACGAGATCCGGAAGGAGCAAACGGTATACAATTGGGCATGCGCTTTAAAGCTACCGTGGATGGTTACGTAACAGGTGTGCGGTTCTACAAGCAGGAAGGTAACAGCGGTACGCATATCGGCCAGTTGTATAACAGCACTGGAGGTACAGCACTCGCCGAGGTAACCTTTCAGAACGAAACAGCAGCAGGCTGGCAGGAGGCTACCTTTGCTAATCCGGTAGCTATCAAGGCAAACACTGTGTATGTGATCTCTTATTTTAGTAGTGCAGGTTATTATTCTGCAAAAGGAGATGCGTTTGTGACAGATGTAGTCAGAACTCCATTGATAGCGCCGGCCAGCACAACAGATGCGGGTAACGGTCTGTTTAAATACACCAGCACAGCCACTTTCCCGACCGTGAGCTTTAACGAAGCAAGCTATTTTGTGGATGTAGTATTTAACACAACAGTCCCGGCAGGCAACACGCCGCCAGCAGTAACGATAACCTCACCGGTCAACAATACGCAGCTTCAGGCACCTGCCACTATAGCCATCACCGCCAATGCTACGGATACAGATGGAACTGTGCAACAGGTAGAGTTCTTTAACGGCACCAAAAGCCTGGGCACCGATACTGATGGCACAGATGGCTGGAACTATAGTTGGAGCAACGTTTCGGCCGGAAACTATAGTTTAACAGCAAAAGCGACAGATAATGCCGGTGCGATCACGGTTTCGGAGGCAACTATAGTTACAGTAAAAGCTGTATGTCCGTGCACCGTTTTCAATACCGGCGATGTACCAAACGATTCGTTGTTTACAGAGAACGGCGGTATACAGTTGGGTATGAAATTCACGTCGGCTGTCGACGGCTATGTGACCGGCGTGCGGTTTTACAAACATAGTCAGAACACAGGTACACACACGGGGCAACTGTATAGCAGCACTGGTGCCTTGCTGGCAGGTGTAACGTTTGCCAACGAAACAGCCACAGGCTGGCAGGAAGCTGCCTTCACTACCCCGGTTGAGGTTAAAGCTGGCACAACCTATATCATCTCGTACCACAGCAGTAACGGTACCTATTCAGCTAGCAACTCAGCTTTTGGCCGCACGATAGACCGTAATCCGCTGCGGGTGTTGTCGAGTGCTGAAAGTGGTGGTAACGGGGTGTATGCCGTATCGGGCGTCCCTGCATTCCCTACAAACAGTTACAAGGCATCCAATTACTGGGTAGATGTGGTGTTTAATACAACCATAGCAACTCCTGCCAATACGGCACCAACTATAGCTATTATAGCGCCGGCCAATAATGCCACCTTCACAGCGCCGGCTTCTGTAACTATAGCCGCCACTGCTGCAGATGCTGACGGCGAAGTAAAATCAGTGGCATTCTATAGTGGTGAAAATAAAATAGGGGATGGCGTACTTGCTGATGGCAAATGGGCCTACACCTGGAACAACGTGGCAACGGGCACCTATAGTTTAACTGCCAAAGCCACCGACAACAAGGATGCAGTTACAACTTCGGAAGTGGTGAGTATCACAGTGAATGCGCCTGAGAACAAACTGCCAGTAGTAAGCATCACGGCTCCCGCGGATGGTGCAACCTATACAGCGCCGGCAACTATAGCCATAACAGCTTCGGCCACAGATGCTGACGGTGAAATTGATAAGGTAGAATTTTATAACGGCACCACGAAGATAGGAGATGCTACCCTGAATGCAGACAAGACCTGGTCTTATGCGTGGACAGGTGTAGGGGCAGGCACTTATAGTTTAAAAGCTATCGCCACTGATAAAACAGGCGGTAGCACAACATCTGCGCTGGTCGCAGTATCGGTTTCTGCAGCTCCTCCGGTTAACGCGGCTCCTGTTGTAAGCAACCCTATCCCGGACCAGCAGGCTGTTATCGGTACTCAGTTCAGCTATAGTTTGCCGGACAATACTTTCTCGGATGCAGATAAGGACGCCCTGACTTACACCGCTAAAATGGCGAATAACGAGGCGCTGCCTGCCTGGTTAAGCTTTACCGGAACTGCCTTCAGCGGCACGCCGCCAACCGACAGCCCTGCTGCCCTGGACATCAGCGTTACAGCAGCAGATGGTAAAGGCGGATCTGCAAGCGATGAGTTCAGGCTAACCATCAGCAAACCGGCTAACCGGGCACCAGTGCTGGCAACTATAGCCGATAAGACGATAGCAGAAGGCAGCCAGCTTAGTTTCCAGGCGAGTGCTACAGATGCGGACGAAGGTAATATCCTGATATTTACGCTGGAGAATGCGCCAACAGGTGCAGCCATTACAGCCAATGGCGCCTTCACCTGGACACCTGCCGAAAACCAGGACGGAGAACACAGTATCAAGGTAAAAGTATCGGACGGAAGCTTAACTGATGAAGCTATCGTTAAGGTAACTGTTACTGAAGTGAACCGGGCTCCTGTTTTAGCAGCTATCAACAATAAAACAGTAGCAGAAGGAAGCGTGCTTACATTTACAGCGTCTGCCACCGATGCGGATGTGCCGGCCAACCGACTGAGCTATAGTCTGGTGGGTGCGCCGACCGGTGCCGCAATCAACCCTGAAAGCGGCGCCTTTGCCTGGACACCGACAGAAGAGCAGAATGGCACGCACACCTTTACGGTGAAAGTAACAGATAACGGCACGCCAATACTTTCTGATTCGGAAGAGATCACTGTAACCGTAACGGAAGGCAATTCGGCACCAGTGTTAACCTTAGCGTCTGTGCCGGCTGCAGTGCAGGAACTGACCGCCTTCACTTTGCAGGCTTCTGCCACCGACCCGGACAAGCCGGCCAATACCCTGACTTTCTCCCTGACAGCTGCGCCGGAGGGTGCCATAATAAATGCTACCTCAGGCCTGATCAGCTGGACACCGACAGAAGCACAGGGAAATGGCAATACCTACAATTTTACAGTGCAGGTATCAGACGGAGCGCTGACAGATTCGAAATCCTTTACACTGAAAGTGGAGGAGGTGAACGTGGCACCAGTGCTGGCAGCTATAGGTTCTAAAACAGTAGTTAAACCCAACACACTGACCTTTACTGCCAGGGCGACCGATGCGGATATTCCGGCCAACAACTTGGTATATTCGTTAGTCAATGCGCCGGCTGGGGCAACTATTAACAGTGCAACGGGTGCTTTCTCGTGGGCTCCGGCCGCCGATCAGTCGGGCAGCTACACCTTCTCGGTTAAAGTGTCGGATGGTGCGTTAACAGATGCCGAAAGCATAACAGTAACGGTAACCCAACAGAACACGGCGCCGGTTTTAGCTGCAATCGGTAACAAAACGGCTCCGGAAGGCAACTTGCTGACCTTTAAAGCCACTGCGACCGATGCAGACCTGCCAGCCGACAAGCTCACGTATGCGTTGGAAGGAACAGTACCGGAAGCGAAGATAGATCCTGCAACCGGGGTATTCACCTGGACGCCATCAGAAGCCCACGGACCTGGAAAGTTTTCGTTCACGATCAGCGTTTCGGACGGAGCCCTGAGAGACGAAGAAACCATTCAGGTGCAGGTGAGCGAGGTTAACCAGGCGCCTTTGCTGGCTGCCATCGGTCCGAAAGAAGTCGTTGTTGGCCAGACACTTAGCTTTACCTTATCCGGAAGCGATAAGGACCTGCCGGCACAGAAACTTACCTACAGTGCCAATAAACTGCCAGCAGGTGCTACGCTGAATGCAGTAACCGGGATATTCCAGTGGAAACCTGGAGCAGACCAGGCTGGCAGCTATAAGATCAATTTCAAGGTGAGTGATGGCATTGCGCAGGCCACACAAAACGTAACTATAGAAGTCACCAGACCTGTTACTATAGCAAAACCTGTTATTACCAGGTTTACACCAACTATGGGTAATGTGGGTCAACGGGTATCTATCTACGGAAGTAACTTTAACGACGTGAAGGCAGTGTATTTCAATAACGTGGCAGCAGTGTATGCCGCATTAAGCCCTACGTATATAGTTGCCACTGTTCCGGCCGGAGCCACTACAGGTAAAATAAGTGTCAGCGCCGCCGGTGGTACAGCCGTGAGCAGCACCAGCTTTATCGTTACCAAACCCACCGCTGCACCTGTCATAACAAAGTTCAGCCCTACCAGAGGAGCTGCAGGTGCCAAAGTACTGATCAGCGGATCAAACCTGACGACAGTAACCAAAGTGAGCTTCGGCTCAAACAGCGCGACTTTCTCGCACGATGGCAAAGGCAACCTGGAAGCTATAGTTCCTAAAGTGCTGGGCAGATTGCCAGCTAACGTAAAAATTAAAGTTACTTCGCCGGCCGGCAGCTATACAAGCAAAGACTGGTTCACGATCCTGGAGCTGTCCTATGCTTCCTCATCAAGGTCGGTGCTGCAGGCCACTGACGTGGAAATACAGTCTGGGTTAACCGTGTACCCTAACCCGGCCGCTGACTTCAGTACCGTAAACTTTACCCTGGCTGAGGCAGGTGACTATACACTGAACCTGTATGATGAAAGGGGAGTGCTGGTTCGGGAACTGAAAACCGGAAAAGCCGACGCAGGAGAGCAGCAGACAGTGATGATTAACGGCACCGGACTTGCCAAAGGCCTGTACTTCATCAGGCTGGAAAGTAAGTCTGAGAATAGCACCGTCAAACTGCTGATTGAGAAGTAATTGTTTTTAGAAGATTGGTTTAAACAACCGGAGGCAGCCTCAGTAGCTGCCTCCGGTTGTTTTATAGTTTCTCAAACTATAGCTGGTGGCTCAAGCATAGTATAGCTGTAGTTCCTCCTAAAGTTGGTCCATAGCTTCCCTTCACCCACCTGCAAGTATCGGTTACCCGGCAAAAATAATCTTTCACCAAAGCCTGCGGTTTCCAGGCCGGGAGGGGCTAACACTTAACAAATAGAAAGGGTATACAGGTTTTACAGAATTCAATAAAATATTAAAATTTTAACAGGTAAGATCCACTTGCCTCAACTTAACTACTTCACTATGAAAAACAACTACGCATTATTCAATTTCCAGCTACAACACGGTTTTCAGGGGCCATTCCTGTTACTGATCCAAGTCCTTATACTGCTCACTTCGCCGGCTTTTGCCCAGCAGATACTATGGGATAGAACATACGGCGGTAGTAGCACAGACTTACTCTACAGTGCCAACCCGACCAGCGATGGCGGCTATATTGTGGGTGGTTCAACCGGTTCAGGTATTAGCGGGGATAAAACGGCGCCCTCACGCGGTGGTACAGATTACTGGATCGTAAAGCTGGATGCTGCCGGCAACAAGGAATGGGACAAGGCTTTTGGTGGATTAGATGCGGATTATTTTACTTCTGTGCAGCAAACCACGGATGGCGGCTATATAGTTGGCGGAAGCTCTCATAATGGCATCAGTGGCGATAAGACAGAACCCTCCAGAGGCAAACCAGACTACTGGATCATAAAGCTGGACGCCGCCGGAAACAAACTATGGGATAAAACAATAGGAGGCAGCAATGACGAAACCCTGACTGCCCTGCTACAGACAGCTGATGGCGGTTATGTACTGGGAGGCATGTCTTTTTCCGGGATCGGCGGGGATAAAACCGAAGCCTCTAACGGGAGTGTGGATTACTGGATCGTGAAACTGGATGCCGCAGGAAACAAACAGTGGGACCGCACCCTTGGCGGAAGCAGCCAGGATTACATAAGATCGCTGATACAGACCAGCGACGGGGCCTATGTAGCTGCCGGCGAATCGCATTCGGGTAAAAGCGGCGACCGAAGCGAGGAGTCAGCAGGAGAATCCGATTACTGGATCGTGAAGCTGGACCAGAACGGAAATAAACTATGGGACAAAGCCTATGGAGGCAATTCCGCGGACTGGTTCTCCGCGATCCTGGAAACGGAAGAAGGCGGCTATTTGCTGACAGGCATGACCAGTTCCGGTGTGAGCGAGGATAAGAGCCAGCCCTCGCGGGGCGGGGAAGATTACTGGGTGATAAAAACCGACGCAAACGGCAACAAACTATGGGATAAAACCATTGGCGGCAGCACACGTGAATTTTTAACAGCTGCTTATGAAACGATGGAAGGTAATTACCTGATAGGAGGCATTTCTTTTTCCGGCATAAGCGGCGACAAAACAGAAGGATCGAAAGGACTTGAAGATATCTGGATCGTTAGCTTAAGCAAGAACGGAACGATACAGTGGCAGCGAACCATTGGCGGCAGTAATACAGATTATGTGGAAGATATTTTCCAGACAGCTGACGGCGGTTATTTGCTGGGAGGTTATTCCAGGTCTGGCGCAGAAGGGGATAAAAGTGAACCGAGCCGTGGCTACGAAGACTTCTGGGTACTGAAGTTAAGCGGAGAAGCGGCGCCACCCACCGGAGAGGCCTGCCAGTATATTTCTTTTAACGGGGAAAATACCGGACTTATATCCAGTACAGCAACAACAGCCGGCGAGGTAACTATAACAGGCCGCAAACGCAACCCCGATGGCTCTTATGCCCCTGAAAGCCACGCTGCTATTTTTGATGCCGGCATACCTACCGGCGACGACGAAGACCTGCATGCTCCGGACTGGGGCAAAGTGCTGATCATTAACCAGGACCTGACAAGCGTGCCTAATGATAACCAGTGGGGCGGAGAACTGCTTCTGGATTTTTCAGCAATAGGCACTGTAACTATAGCATCGCTGAAAGCACTGGACATTGATACCTATGAGAACGATTCCTGGGTATACCTGTATGATGCAGCCGGCAAGGAGCTCTATAAAACCCACTTGCAGCCAATTGGTAACAACAGCACGCAAACCGTAAACCTGGGCAATACAAAAGGCGTGGCCAGGATGCGCATTGCATTGGGTGGTATAGGCGCTGCGTTGGTGGGTTCTGCTGCCATAGACGACATTGCTTTTTGCGTGGATGAAAAACAGGCACCGGCAGCTACAGAAGCTATCAGTCAGTTAACGGCACACCCGAACCCGGTGACAGAGAAAGCCATGATCGAATTTAAACTGGCTACCTCCGAAAAATATACGGTAACCCTCCACGACCTGAAAGGCAACCTGGTAAGAGAAGTAAAGACAGGCAGGGCACAGGCTAATGAAGTGGTGAAAGTAGAAATTGATGCGCGCCAGCTTTTCAGCGGCTTGTATGTAGCCCGTATCGTGAGCGACTCCGGCAGCAAAATTATAAAACTGATTTTAAGAAGATAGGATTAAGAAAAAAGCAAACATAAAAGCGGTCTTACCAAACTATAAAAGCCGTTTCACATTCCGTGGAACGGCTTTTAAACTATAGCTATCTGTAATAAACTATAGCTACTCGAAAACTATAACCGCTGTAATTCAGGATTAAGGATGAGACAACTATAGAAATCAACCAACCACAAACGAAGCCAAAGTATAGCTAACCTCCTGGCTTAATATACCTTTTTTACCCTGCTGATCTGGGAAGGAACTATGCCAAAGTATTTTTTGAAGGCGATGGAGAAATGGTTGGCATGGCTATAGTTGAGCAGGTCAGTAACCTGTTGTATGGTGCACTGGCCGCTCTCCAGCAACTGCCTGGCCTGTTGCATGCGCAGGCTGGTCAGGTACCGGATAACACTGGTCCGGAAGTGCTGCTGAAAGCCTCTTTTCAGTTTGAACTCATTTATTCCGAAGTGCCTGCACACGCTGTTCAGGGTGATCTCTTCGAGGTAATGCGCCGTAAGGTATGCTTTTATCTCCCTGAACAGCTCGTTTTCAGCCGGATCTTGCGCTCGTGTGGTGCTGCCAAGTGCGTCTACCTGAAGGGCCAGGAGTTCCATCAGCTTTGCTTCCAGGTACAGTCTCTTAATGCTTCCCGTCATCACGCAGTTACAGATATCCGACAGGGTCTGTTGAATGCGCAGGTCTATCAGGCCATGGTCCGGTGTAAAAAGTGCCGATCGCTTTTTCTCCATGCTATCTTTTAGCCCCGCAAAGGTTGCCTCGTCGGTACCGGTCATGTTCCGGAAGTATTCCGGCTGAAAAGCAATGTGAATGTTCTCGATATGCCTGCCGGGTTTTAGCGTATGGTGCCCGGCCGCGTTGGCCAGGTATAACAGGTTATGCTTCTGTTGATCGTTTCGGATCGGGTGGGCCAGATCTTCAAAAACCGACTCGCTGGACCCTTGCAGCGTAAAGCTGAGATTAACAGCAGAAGGCATGTGCTCTAACGTCTGAATAACTATAGGGCCGGGTGCATCTATCTTTAAATGGTCTACCAGGATGCCCGGCAGCTGTATGGTTTTATGCCATAGCCCAAGTTCTCCTTTCGCAGCTTCTATCAGTGCGGTTTGCACACCCGATTCCTCCCGGCTGGTATAGTGCCCGGCCTGCCCCTGTAAAATCTGTTCCTGTAGATCTATGAAGCTTAACCCTTTCATGCTTTGGTAAAAGACAAACAAATCTATAAAAAATATCTTTTCAGAAATTACTTTTCGCGTAGAAGATGCTCCTTTTTGCGTAGAGGCTTTCTTTTCGGGGTGCTATAGTTTTGCAGTGATATCCTAAGCTGACTGAACTATGAAAAAATTAAAGAAAGTACTCCTGTATGTGAGCATCGGGGTGCTGGTCGTGCTGCTGGGGGCCATAGTTGCCTTCCAGGCTGACTTTTACCTGCGTTCACAGAAAACCTACAACGTGCAGCCACGGCCGGTTGAAATTGCTTTTACACCGGAGGCGCTGCAGAACGGGCGGCACCTGGCTATAGTTAAAGGCTGCAACGATTGCCACGGCAAAGACATGGGCGGAAAGATCATGATTGATGATCCTGCTGTTGGATTGGTAACTGCGCCTAATATTACCAAAGGGACCGGTGGCTTACCGGCCAGCTATGCAGCAACTGATTACATCCGGGCTTTGCGCCATGGCCTGGGCACGAACAACAGAAGCCTGCTGGTAATGCCCGCCCACGAAACTTCAAAGCTGTCGGATGAGGACGTAGCGGCGCTGGTGGCATACTGCATGCAGTTGCCGCCTGTGAACAGAACATTACCTGCCAGCGAGTTCAACGTGATGGGAAAAGCGCTCACTATGTTTGGCGTAGTGCCGGCCTTTGCTGCAGAGGCAGTAGACCACACGTACCTCCAACCCAAAGAAATGCTGAAAGAAGTATCGCTTGAGTACGGGGAATACCTGGCCGTGTCCTGCTCCGGGTGTCATAAAGCAAACTATAAAGGCGGGCCTTCACCTGTACCGGGCTTCCCGCCCATCCCGGATATTTCTTCCACCGGAAGGGTGGGGCAATGGAGCAAAGCCCAGTTTGCCACTGTGCTCAGATCGGGGCAGTTGCCGGACGGCCGTGTGATGCGGAACGAGGATATGCCCTGGAAAATGACCGCATACTATACCGATGAAGAAGTGGAATCTATTTACCTGTATTTAAGATCGTTAAAGTAATGTTACCCAAAACCATATACAATCCGCTCGCAAAAGATAAGGTAACTTTCCTGGCCTCAGGGGAGGAAACCGGTGGTGCTTACGAACTGGTGGAAGTTGAACTGGCGCCGGGTGGCGGCGTGGGGCTGCACTACCATACCAACCTTGCCGAAGAGTTTGAGCCTGTTAGAGGAATACTGGGCATTGAACTGGATGGCAGACAACTACAGGTGCATCCCGGGCAAATGGCTGTAGCTCCTGTGAATTCCCTGCACCGCTTTTACAACCCCAGCCCGACTGAAACGATCCTGTTCCGGACCTACATAAGGCCGGCCCGTAACTTTGAAAAGACACTGCGCATTGCCTATGGGCTGGTAAATGATGGCAAAACCAACAACAAGGGAATTCCTGCCAGTATATGGCACATGGCGTTGCTGTTTACTTACGGGGAGTCGTACCTGCCCGGTATACCGCTGCTCTTACAGAAAAAGATCTTCGGTTTTCTGGCATGGCTCGCTACCCGGCTCGGCAAACACAGGGAACTCGAAAAATACTGGATAGGGGAGAAAGTAAAAATAAAAGTAAAAGCAGACCTGAATTAGGTGGCCTGAAAAAGCAAAACGGTAAACCAGCAGAGCAGGCCAGTTTACCGTTTTTAATTTTCCGCAAACTATAGCTATAGTTACTTCAGCAACTTATAAGCCGATACCAGCTTGTGGGTAGGAGAACTATCTACAGCCTGCTGGATAGTTGCTAAATGTCCCGCTCCGTAAATGACCAGGATGCGGTCGTCGGGGCTTTCGGTGATGCGCTGGATGTTGCGGAAAATGCGCAGGTTGCGGCTGAACCAGCTGGCATTGTACCAGTCCACACCGGTGTAGTCGTATTCCTGCTCTTCATACTGAAACGCATCCCGGAAATAGTTCTCGTGCTTGCGACGGATGTTTTCAGGATTGTTGTATTTCAGGAGCACCTGGTATAGCGTGCCTTTCTGGTTGTAAATAGCATCATCAATTTTGCCGCGCTCTTTCGTTTTGGCCTGCATGTAGGTCCAGAACTTTTCGAGGCGCTCTTTCTTATAGTCACGCACATCAAAATTTTTGGCTCCTGGCTTCACAAACGTATCCAGATCGCCCCAGGCGTTGATGCAGTACACGCGCTTGTGCCCCAGTTGTTTTGCCAGCCGGAACGCCAGTTGGTCTATCTCATCTGCTTTCAGTTCGTAGCGGCCATCCAGGTAGGCCTGGTATAGTGAGTCTACTTTTGCCTGCTCTTCCGGGAAGGTTTCGATGGCAATTTTGGTGGGCGTGAACTTAGCCAGCTTGCCCGTAATTTTCTGTATGTCCTGCTGACTTTCGGGTGTCATCACGTCCAGCTGATCTTCCTTTTCAGTTTTGATGACATCGAGGTTACGGTGCGAGAAATGGAAAGTGCCCAGCAACATGACCTGTGCGCGTTTCTCTTTCTGAGCTGATTTTTGCGCCTCGGCAGGTGTAATGTAACTTCCTGCCAGCAGCAAAGCGGCGAGTACTAATTTTTTCATAGTGGTTAGGTTCGTTTTGATGATAGATGAAAACAGGTTAAAGTTGGTTGCCTAAGGCTGCAAAGCGAACTATAGATTTCTGCGATTGCCCTATATGCAGCTGGTGCAATGCCGCATGTGCATGTTTTATTGCGGTACAAAGTTGCGGCACTTTTTACGGGGGCAAAATAGACAAACCGGCGCATCTCCTGCACAATTGTGCACGCTGGTCTGAAAGGTTTTTACCGGAAAGAAAATCTGTAAATCTTTGGTAAAACAATGTAAAAGTCTGGCGAGGGGGAAGTGCTACTTTTGCCGTACAAACTAAAACTATGGAGACGACAAAGATCTACATCAAAAACATGGTATGCGACCGCTGCCGGCGTGTGGTAGAAGAAGAACTGTCAAAGCTGGGCTATACGGTGCAGCAGGTGGAGTTAGGCGAAGCAGAAATTACCGGCGACATAACCGATTTGGAAACGATACGGCAGGTGCTGGCCGAAAATGGATTTGAGCTGCTCGACGACCGCAAAGTGCGCCTGATAGAACAGATAAAACTGGCCGTGATAGAACTGATACACCAGCAGGGCGAAGCAGGTATGCACCTGAACATGTCGGAGTACCTGGCCCGGAAACTGGGTGTGGATTACCACACGCTGAGCACGCTGTTCTCGGCTACCGAAGGTATTACGATAGAAAAGTACGTGATCCTGCAGCGCATTGAGAAGGTGAAGGAACTGCTGGTGTACAATGAGCTGAGCCTGAAAGAGATTGCTTATGAACTGGGCTATAGTAGCGTGGCGCATTTATCCAATCAGTTTAAGAAAGTAACCGGCCTGACCGCCAGCCATTTTAAAGAGATAAAAACCAGTAAACGCAAAACGATAGACAAGGTGATATAACACAAAAAAGCCGGGCTTAACCCGGCTTTTTTTCATGTATAAACTATAGTTTAGGCAGGTACTACTGTGGTGGCAGCCGTCTGCTTTGCTTTCTGGTTAACGGCTCTGTTAATGTAATACATCGTGCCCATGGTAATCAGCGTGGTAAGCACCACCAGGTAACCGATCAGGTCGTAGTGTTGCAGTGTACCACTTGGTGTTTGTACCACTATAAGCCCCGCCAGCACCGAAGCCAGACCACCTGACACCTGCTGCACTGACGACTGCACGCTCATGTAAGCGCCACGGTCGGCGGGCTCGGGGATGGCACTCATCAAAGCAGAAGCAGACACCATACGCGATGTTGCCCCGATAAAGATGAGCACGTTCATGAGCAGCACCAGCCAGAGCGGCGAAATACCCATAGTGCAGTAAATTCCGGTTACTATCATGGTAATAACAGAGCCCCAGGCAAAGATCTTGTACTTGCCCAACTGGTCGCTGAGCTTACCGGCCAGCGGACCGGCGATCATAGCGCACACACCGGTTACCATGTAGATCATCGGCAGGTCTTCTAACGAGATGCCCAGGTTATATACGGTGAAAGCACTGGCAAACGGCATCAGCATAAAGCCACCTGTAGCCAGCAACACAATGGCAGCAAATCCTTTTAAATAATGCCTGTCAGATAACACATGTACCAGATGGCCAAAAGCTTTGCGCTCGGTTTGCAGTTGCAGGTGCGCTGTGATCGGTTTCATGTACAGAACTATAGCTATGGCCGTAACAATGCTGATACCTACCAGCGCCAGGAACGGCGCATGCCAGCCCCAGGCGTTGGCAATGTACAAGCTCAGCGGAATACCCATTACCTGGCTCACGGCAAAAGCCATCTGCACAAAGCCCATCACGCGCCCGCGCAGCTGCATCGGGAACAGGTCGGTGATGATGGCAAAAGAAATGGAACCGATAACGCCGCCAAACACACCGGTCACAATACGGGCAACCAGCAGCGACACGTAATCGGGAGCCAGGCCGCACATAAGCGTGCCAACAATAAAGCCTGCATAAAAAATGAGGAGCAGCTTTTTGCGGTCAAACTTATCGGCAAAACCGGCCGCGAGCAAACCCGATGCACCGGCACTGAAGGCATAGGCCGATACCACCCAGCCAAACTGTTTTGGCGTAATGGAAAGCTCTTTGATAAGCTGTGCCCCCAGCGGCGAGAGCACCATAAAATCTAAAATGATAGTGAATTGCAGGATAGCAAGGATCGCCACGACAAATACCTGGTATCTGGTAAATGCCTGCGGAGTACGGGTGGCCGGATCAGCGGCTTCGGCCGGAGCCTGGTTGGAATCTTTCATAGTTTTTTGTGTAAATGCGTGTTGGCTGGCAACATAAAGCAGCTGCCAGCTATAGTTTAAACCTGATTTTTTCAGGGGAAGGTGCAAAAGTACCAATCTTCCGAAAATTTTCCAGCGTTCTGAGAAATTCTGTAACAGATAGCCTGAATTGTATAAGTGAGCAGGCCAGCAGATCGGCTTCCTTTGCAACTATAAACTATAGCACAGATAAAACTATGAAGATCATTTTAGTAGGAGCTACCGGCACCATTGGCCGCCACCTGCAGCAAACACTCGCCCCAAATCACGACCTATTAACCGCCAGCAGAAACAACACCGATGTAAAAGTAGACATCACGCAGCCTGACAGCATCTGGGAAATGTTTGAAACGGTAGGTAAGTTTGATGCCCTGATTTCGGCTACGGGGCACGGCGTGTTTGCCAGCTTACCCGACCTGCGCACCGACGACTTTTACGAAGGCATTCGCAGCAAACTAATGGGACAGATAAACCTGGTGCTGATAGGCCAGCATTACATAAACCCCGGCGGCTCTTTTACCTTAACATCCGGCATCCTGGCCGAAGAACCCATACGCGGCGGCACTTCGCTGAGCATGATCAACAGCGCCCTGCACGGCTTTACCATGGCCGCTGCTACCGAACTGGAAAACGGCGTGCGCTTGAACACTGTAAGCCCCGGTCTGGTAGAAGACTCTGTGACAACTATAGGCGGCAGCTTCCCGGGGCACAACCCTGTACCCATGCATCGGGTGGTGAATGCTTATGTGAAAAGTTTAGAAAGTGCGCTGACAGGGCAGGTGCTGAAAGTGTATGGGTAAACTATAGTTTGGGGAAAAGAAAACCGCCACGCAGGGTTGGCTGTGTGGCGGTTGTAATTTTCCTCACTTAAAAACTAACCAATTGCTACGATCAGACTTGTAACCAATTGTAAGAAGGCAACGGGTGCCCAGATGCGCTCGATCTTACTTGGGGTGATGGTATTCATAACCGTACCCAAAACAAAAAAAGCGACAACCACCCAGATACCTATCGTTGCAGTTGTTTTTAATTGTGGTAGCCATACATCTGCTTTAGATAAAACGATAGCAGCGATAAAACCCAGTAGCAGCATGTTGATAATGGCAACTACGCGTAATTTTGGTGGATACTTTCCGGGATATTTTCCGCCCATAGAAGCCGCTCCCCAAGGAGCTCCCGCTGCCAGGCACGCCTGAAAAAGTATGACAATTCCGGTTAGCACCGCGAAGACTATAGCTGATACAGATTCGATCATAGTTGAAGCATTGATAGTTGAAGTTTTATAATGCCACTTTCTTTAGAGCGGGCATATTTATAAGCTTCTGCAAAGTTGAGATTTCTTAAGTTTGAAGCATAAAAGCGCGCTGACAGGACAGGTGTTAAAAGTATATGGGTTAGCTATAGTTGGGGGAGAAAAGAAAACCGCCTTGTAGGGTTTAGGCTGCGTACAATGAAAATTTTACATCGGCTTTTTCCATGATGAAGTAGCTCTTGCAAATTTTGGATCTTCTGTTCTTACTCCCCAAAATGTAGCATCCTTATGATAGACAACATTGTTTATTAATATATCTCTATATTGTCCAAGCTTCTCAAATTGAAGTAAATCTCCAATTACGTTTCTATATACCGCATTGAACCCTTTTTTAGGAAGTAAATGTTTCATAAATTCTAATTCTTTAATACGAATATCGAGCCCTTCAGGAATTGTAAATTCTCTTAAAAGAGGTATAGAACTATAAAGAAATTTTAGCTGGCTTAAGCCAATACCTTGTTTTTCGCCTAGGCCATACTTTCTTTCTATATTTTTAAATGTCTTATTTATTTCAGTAGTTAATAAGTTTATATCTCGGACAAACTTAGATCTTTCATTATTATCTAGTAAAACATTTAACTCTCTCAATTTTGTCCTTGCTTGATGGAAATAGGTTTTCTCTCGTTCATTTAAAGCAGCACTAATTATTGACTTTGAGTCTTGAGTTTTCTTAGCAAAGAAAGCAGCGAACAAAGGCGTTTCTACTGATAAACCAAAATTACTTGAGTTTGATAAGATATTATTGAGGGTCTCTTGTGATAGATTATTAATAGAAGTACGAAAGTCTCCAAAAACTCCTAAATCATAGCTAGGGTGGGTCCTTCTGATAATATTTTGCAGAAAGTTTTGTCGTATAGGTTGCAGAAAAAGATCAGCATATAAATAATTTGCAGCCAGAACATAAAATGCTGTTCTTTGTGACATCCAGTTTAAGCTTGAAACTAAAGCATTAAGTTGGGGAGAAAGCCCTTCACCTACATGAGAATTTAGAATTTTACCATTAGTATTATCTATAAAAATTTCATTACCCTTACTGTCATAAAGTTTTGGAGACTTATTAATTAGTGTTTCCTGTACTTCAAATTGCTCATTTTTCTCATTATATAATAATGAATGAAGTTTACTAAACTGCTCTTGGTTAAGTGCAGAGTTCCCTAGAAGCATTTTTTGGGTAAGGAAGTAACTACTGGAAGACATATCCCATGTAAATTGAAAAGTCATTTCAAGCTTTTCAAAGTAATCTTTGAAATCTTTATCAGTAATCCTACCACCGTTTATTCTTAATACAATATCTGCAGTTACTTCAATAGCCTTTTTAACAAAACTATTATATGCAAAAAGATCTTTTGATATAAAGTGGATATTAGGGAAGAATTTTGTTCTATTCTCTCGGTACTTCTCGATGTAATCATCGATGCAAATTATATCATCATAGAAAAGAATTGCTTGAATATAGTTCTCTAAAGAAATTATATCATTATCAACTATAGCTCTATTCCTTACAGGGATCTCTCCTAGAAGTCTTTGAATACCTGTTAAAGTCGAATTATCAATTAAAGCATATCTCATTAGCTAATGCAAATTTGGTTCTTTCCGTTACTCTTCGCTAATAGTACATTAGTCTTTAACAATTCAATCAAGTGTTGCGAATTTTTAATCTTGTTTATATTCTGAACTCCTCCTATTGAGACAGTTACTTTTAATTCACTTTCAAATGATTGAAGCATCGAGAAAATAAAATTTTTGCTGGTTTCAAAATTACCTAGGCAAGTAAAGAGAAATTCGTCACCCCCAAATTTTAGACAATTTATCAATGTAGGTATTTGAGAAATAATTTCTACAGATTTATTAAGTATATAATTTCCATTTTCATAACTATAAACAGAATTGTATTTGCTGAAATCATCCAAATCCAGTAAAAAAATAGTTGTTTCAGGTAGTCCAGTAAAAGTTTCAATCAAATTTTCTAAAGTCACGATAATCACAAATCTAGATTGTTTATATATATATAATATAAAAATGATATAATAAAATTGCTGTTTATTTTTTAAAATCCTACAACTTTAACCCTAAATTCTGTAACAGCTCTACCTTACTAACAAGCTACCTTTGGCATGTTCAACAAAATAAAACTACAAGAACATGAAAGAGCTACAATTCAAAACCAACATTAACTGCGGCGGCTGTGTGTCTAAGGTAACACCGGTGCTGAATGCTACCGAAGGGGTTTGCGGGTGGAACGTAGACACCGCTAACCCAGGCAAAGTACTCACTATCAAAACCGATTCGCTTTCAGAGCAGGAAGTAATTGCCACTATAGCAAAGGCCGGCTTCAAGGCAGAAGCGCTGTAACTATATTCCTACTTTCCAAACTATAAAACTATGGGACATCACCATCCGCATCACGGGCATCACCATCATGCAACCGGCAACATCCGGTTTGCTTTTTTCCTGAACCTGGGCTTTGCTGTCGTAGAGCTGATCGGGGGCTTTTTTGTGAACAGCGTAGCCATTATGAGCGATGCACTCCACGACTTCGGCGATGCCTTTACGCTGGGCGTAAGTTACTTTCTGCAGCGCAAATCGGAGCAGCAAGGCAACGAGCGCTATACCTATGGCTACAAACGCTACTCGGTGGCAGGCGCATTGGTAACCTCGCTGGTGCTTATAACAGGCTCTGTGTTTGTGCTTTCAGAAGCGACAGAAAGACTGCTGAACCCCGAAATGCCCGACCCATACGGCATGTTGCTGTTTGCTATAGTTGGGTTAGCGGTAAACTGTGCTGCTTTTTTCAGGCTAAGAGGTGGACATAACCTGAACCAGCGGGCTGTATCGCTGCACATGCTCGAAGACCTGTTGGGTTGGGCGGCTGTGCTGGTAGCCAGTGTGGTGCTGCTGTTTTTCGAGTGGCCGTGGCTCGATGCACTGCTCTCGATGGGCATTGCCCTGTTTATGCTGGTGAATGCGGGAAAAGGTGCGTGGGCTTCCATCAAAGTGCTGCTACAGGAAAACCCATTGGCTTCAGAACTATCTGCCATAAAAGCGCAGGTGTTGTCGGTCGGGAATGTGCAGGAAGTACATCAGCTGAAAGTATGGTCGCTGGATGGGGAACACCACGTACTCTCGGCGCATGTAGTAGTAGAAACGATAAAGGAACCCACCGCCATGGCCGCTCTGAAGCAGGAAATACGCTACCTCCTTGCACCTTTTGCCATCACAGAAGCTACCTTAGAACTGGAACTGGCAGGAGAGCAGTGTACGATGAAACTATAACCTGCTGATCATAAGAAAGGCAAGGCCGCTACCCAACAGTAGTGGTCTTGCCTTTTTACCATACCGCAAGTTTAGCGTCAGCGCAACTTGTGGTTGAGTTTGGCTCCAGTTTGTAACTGGCTTTTCTGCGCGAGCAGAAAGCTATAGTTTTACGGAAGGCTATAGTTGGGAAAGCTATAGTTATGAACATGGAGCGAGCGTCCTCGCTCGTGTCGAACTATAGTTTGGGCCTCTGGCCCAGTTGGATCACAGATCCAACTTTATAGACAAGTCACGGATCACAGATCCGCGCCAGCATACAACTATAGTTTGCAGGAACTATAACTCAGCACCAAACTATAGATAAGTAGTTGCAGCCATCGCCATTATTGCTTTTACAAAGCAAAGCCAGTTACAAACTGGCTGACATGTAAAACCACAAGTTTCGCTATCGCTAAACTTGCGGTATTAAAACTTATCCCTCAAAAATCCTTAGGTAGCGCTTCACCGATCTTCTGAAAGCATCTTTTGCGCCCGTAGCTATAAGCTGCCCGTCAAAAGCGCCGTGTATGGTGTCGAACGCCAGCGGTTCTATGCGACTGTTGATCTGTTCGATTGCTTTTTTAGGTAGCGGCACCAGGTTGGGGTAACTATACATCATCGATACATGCCGTCGGTCGCGGGAAACGTACAGGGTGTCGCCGGTGAGTAGGGTGCCTTTGCCGTGGTTGGGCAGATGCAGTACGGTACTTCCATCAAAATGCCCGCCTGTGTGTACTACCTTTAAGCCATCCCATAGTTCCAGCTCGCTGCCTTCCCAAAGTTGTAGGTGTTTGCTTTCGTCCTGTATCCATTGTTTGTCAAGGCGGTGCAGGTAAATAGGGCAGTTAAAGGTTGCGGCCCATTCGGCCATTAAACTATAGTAGTGCGGGTGCGAAATAGCAATAGCTTTTATACCGCCCAGCGCCTTGATGTACGTGAGGGTCTGCTCATCGAGGTACGGAATACAATCCCACAACACATTGCCGCTTTTGGAAAGTACCAGGTGCGCTTTCTGGCCGATGGCAAAGTCTGGTGTAATTTTCAGTTCATAAATGTTCTCCTGAAGCTTGGCAATTTTTATGCTGTGGCTCTTTGCTAAACTGTTGTAACTGGTCCAGGTCTGGCCGCCGTCGCCTACATACTGGCGCTCGTCGGTGCAGATAGGGCAGGTGTCGGTTTCGGTTTTGGCGGTGCTGTAGCGGGTACCGCAGGTAGCGCAGATGTTCTGTTGCTGCGCATCGCGGACAGTGAGCTTTACAGGTTTAGAACTACTGCCTGAGAAGAAGTTTTGAGCGGGGCCGGGCACGAGTAAAAGCGATGAGCCCAGCAACGAATTTTTCAGAAATGATTTACGATTCATCATATGCTGTTTTACGAGATAACACATTGTTTAACAGCACAAATGTCTATAGTTGGGCGGCGGGCTTCAATGGACAAAGCCACGCTTGTTCTGCACATTCAGGAACTTAGCTTATTGGCTCCAGCTCTTTGCTCCGGAAAGCCAGGGGAGAGGCACCGATGTTTTTTGTGAAGAAGCGGGTAAAGTAAGCTGCATCTTCAAAGCCCAGCTGCGCCGCTATTTCTTTCACTGATAACTGGCCATGGTGCAGCAGGCGTTTTGCTTCCAGCATCAGTCGTTCCTTTATCAGTTGGCTTACGTTTTTGCCGGCATACTTGTGCGTGATCTCGTTCAGGGTGCGGGGTGTCAGAGCAAGGGCATCGGCATAATCCTGCACGGCGTGTTGCTGCTGGTAGCGCTCTTCCAGCAGTTGCTTAAACGTGCGGTAGGTCAGGTAACGCGGCTCGGGTGCAGGCTGTGCTATAGTTTGCGTATGTATGTCCTTCAGCTTATACACCTGCAGCAAAAATATCTTCAGGTAAGAGGCAATGATCACTTCCGACAGATCGGTTGGCTGCTTGTACTCCTGCAGCATTTTCTGCATCAGGTCGTCGAGCATCGTTACGGCAGCAGCATCCAGGTGCAGTACCGGCTGTACGTTTATGTTGTCGAAAATACCATACTTCAGCAGCAGGTTCTCAGCACCCGCTTCCACGGCAAACACCGACTCGTTAAACTTCAGCACAAAGCCTTTGGTAGGTCCATCTTTCCGGATCTGGTGAATGTGGCTGGGCTGCAGCAAAAACAGGCAGGGGCCTTTAAACTCGTAAGGCTGAAAATCAATGGTATGCAAGCCACTCCCTTCCGTTATCCAGATGATCTCATAATAAGTATGGCGGTGGGGCGCAACACGTCGTAAGCCGGCATCGGGCGCATCCTGGTAAGAAGCAATGTAAAAGTCACGGAATTTGCTTTTGGTAAAGCTCTCTGCTTCAGTGAAAACAGGAATGGGAATGCTTGGCTTAGCCATAGTTTTGTATGTTTTTGCGGAAGTGATAAAGATAAAGAAGCTATCGTTAAATCTATAGTTTACTGGTGTTGCGTAGCACAGGCTATAGTTGAAGTTTATCCTTTCAGCACTTCGGGATTAGCAATGTTGGTGGGTGTACCGTTTGCAAAAGCAACCACATTCTCAAATGCTTTCCGGAAGTATAGTTCGTAACTGTTCTGCTCTACATAGCCCAGGTGCGGCGTACAGATTACGTTTGGCAATTGCAGCAGCGGATAATCCTTGTCGTAGATCGGCTCTGTTTCATACACATCTACCGCCGCAAAGCCGGGTCTGCCTTGCTTCAGAGCGTGCAGCAGCGCACCTTCTTCAATCAACTCGGCCCGACTCGTATTTATCAGCACTGCGTCGGGTTTCATCAAACTTAAATCTGCCGCTGTAACTATAGCTCTGGTACTCTCAGTCAAACGCAAATGCAGGGTTACCACATCTGCCTGCGCAAAAAAGGCTGCTTTGCTTTCAGCTGCCAGATGCCCGTCCTGCACGGCCTTTGCCCTGGAGTTTTCGCTTCCCCAAACGATAACTTTTGCCCCAAAGGCCTGAGCATAACCTGCAATCAGTTTCCCTATCTTTCCATAACCCCAGATACCGATCAGTCTGCCGTTTACCGTACTGCCAATATTGGTCTGCCATCTGCCTTCTTTCATAGCTGCTATCGCCTGTGGCACTTGCCTGAGCGCATTCATGATCAGGAGCCAGGTCAGTTCGGCCGGAGCTACCGGGGAGCCAACCCCTTCGGCTACAGCAATACTATAGTTGGTACAAGCCTGTAGGTCCAGGTGGTTGGATATTTTTCCGGTCTGGCTAATGAGTTTTAAGTTGGGCAGTTGCGATACCAGTTCTTCTGTGATCGCAGTTCGCTCCCGAATAAGCACCAAAGCATCGGCATCCTTAAAGCGCGCAACTATAGTTGGGATATCCTTAATGGTATCGTTGTAGATGGTAACCTGGTGGCCGCTGAGTAACTGAAAGCAGGGCAGCGAGCGGACAACTTTCTGGTAATCGTCGGGGATGATGATGTGCATAGTCTATCGTTCGGTCTGGCGGCAAAGTTCTGTTTTTTTATACGAATCGAAAATAGACAAACGAGCAGTTCTGTTGGACAAAAAGTAACACCCTCCTCTTTAGCTCGGAATGCAGTTCAGCAGATGCTATTGCTTCAGAATATCACTCCCTTGTGAGCTCAGGAATGCAGAGCAGTTTGTTGTTTTAGCTTATAGTTCCGGTAGAAGATCAGGGCAACCACAAGGGCCAGCACAGCCAGGCCGATCCAGGCAATTGTTATGATCTGCGGGCTTTCTGCCAGGTTCATGCTGCGGTGTTTCAGAATGATGCCGTACAGCGCCCATACACCAACCAGACCAACAAATGAATTGGAGCGGGTATATACTACAAACAGCACGATCAGGGTAGCTGCTGTGATCATAACTATAGTCCAGGTACTATCCGCTAATCCGAAGCCATTCCAGCCCCAGCCCACTAATGCAGCACTGATGTTGGCAACCGTAGCAATGATGATCCAGCCGAAGTACAGACTGAGCGGCACTTGGGTAAACCATTTCGAAGCAGCCGATCGGTTACTATCAAAAATACCCAGGCGCAGGTGCATGGCAAGTAGCGTTATCAGCTGTACCAGTATCAGCCCCACCGAAAGGGCCAGCCACTCGTTTACCCAGGCAATGGTCCAGAGCCCGGTTGCCAGGTTATTGACCATAAACAGGTAGCCCAGTTGCTGCAGGTCGGTATTGGCCTCGTGCCCGGCAGGTTCCTTAAACGCCTTTAACAGGTGATAAATACAAAAAGCGGAGAGGGCGAGATAGATAACTCCCCAGATAGAAAACGTAATGCCTGCCGGTGTAAAAAGTGCCGGATATTTAGCTGATACATCGCCTATTGTCTGGTCATTGAAAAGCTTCAGTTGTGTCAGTTGCGAAGGCAATAAGTGCAGCAGAAAGAAAACTGCGTTGAGTGTGGCAAGTGTCTTTATGTTTTTCATAGTATGGAGCCTTGTTTGTAATTGTGCTGCTATAGTTTCCTGTTCAAAACTCAACTATAAAACCCAGCGTTGGCACCAGGTTTCCGTCGTTGTTTTTAAGTATTACGGGTATGGCGTTGTTGCCGTCCGGGCGTAACGGGTTACCATCAGTCGTTTCAAAACCTGTGTTATCAGCATTGCGCTGGAACGTATAGCGGTCGAAGCCCGGAGTGTTGCTGGCCAGTACGTTAGCAACATCCAGAAACAGGTCCAGGGTAATACGGTTGAAGTTCCACTTTTTATCGATGCGTACATCCAGCTGGCTGAAAGGGTCTAACCGTTCGGAGTTTAATCGTGCGTAGTCCAGGATGCCGACCCCCAGCGAAGCATAGTTTCTGCGGGATGCTTCCAGGTCGAACGGGGTAGCGGGTGCGCCTCCGGCATACCGGTACTTGGCTCCGAACTCCCAGTTGCGCGGCAGCTTTTTACCGAGCAAGCCCGATATCAGATGGCGATAATCCCAGGCGCTGGAAATGTAGCGGCCATCCAGGCCTGCAAACTCACTGACCACATAGGTGTAGGATAATACCGAGAAAACGGTGCCTGTCAGCTTCTTCTGCAGGTAAAATTCTGCACCATACGCTCTGCCTTTTCCATTTGTAACTATAGCTTCATTGCCGATAGCGCCAAATTCGCCGCCCTGATTTGCCAGCGAAATACCATCTCTGACCGACACCGGGTAGTTGCTATAGTCTTTGTAAAATCCTTCCAGAGTAAAGCGTAGGTCCTGGCGTGGCAGAAACTCCGTGCCCAGCACATAGTGGATGGATCTGGTATAGTCGGCTTGTTTGTTCTGGTACCCGCCCTCGTCCTGGTAGCCCAGCACGGTATAGATAGGCAGTTTATAGTAGATACCTGACGACGCGTTTATGGTCCATTTATCATTCAGGAGGTAAGAAACCGCCAGCCTTGGAGAAAGGGTTTTCAGCGGATCGTTGCCGTCTTCGGTAAAAGAGTTCAGGTCAGTCCGGATGCCCAGCGAAAGGCCCAGCTTGTTTTCCAGCACCGACCTGGAAACCTGCCCGAAAGCGCCGTAACGGAAGAACTCGAGGTTGGTGTTATAGTCCAGTGTTACCCCGGGTTGCACCAGATTGCCCTGCTCATCGCGCAGCTCCTTCCGGATGATATTAAAGATATCGTTGCTGAACTGTACATACTGCCCCGAAACACCATAGGCATAGCGCCAGCCATTCTTATATTTGTTTATATCCAGGCGCAGCTTGTTTTCCGTTTCCCGGGAATTTGTGTTCAGGGTAAGGTTGTTGCTTTCTCCTTCTTCGGCTGCTTCGTACTTGGTCAGGGAGTTGTTAAATGCGTTGCGACTCAGCGCCAGGTTAATGTAGCCGTCCGCTATCAGCCTTTTTACAGCTATACCGGCGGTGTAATTCCATTGGTCGATGTACGGTGTGGAGCGCAGGATGTATTCGTTCTCGGGTGTGCTTTCGCGCGGCACGCCAAACGAGAAATCATCTATAGCACCTACGCCAATAAGCGAGATGGATGTTTTGTCGTTAAGCTGATGATCAATTTTATACTGAAAATCCCAGTAGCTCGGGCGGATAGGCAGGTCCAACAACTTGAACAGGAATTCCAGGTACGATTTGCGGGCTGATACCAGGTACGTTGTTTTAGGGCCAACCGGACCTTCCAACGTAGTGGCAAATTCGGAGCCGCTCAGGCGCACGTTTCCGGAAAAACGCTCGGGGTTGCCATAGCGCTGCCGGAACTCAAAGACGGAAGCAAGGGCATTGTCGTACCGGGCATCAAAGGCGGAAGAGCTTACTTTCAGGTCTTCAACAAAAGAAACGTTTAAAATGCCGGTGGCGCCGCCTGCGCTGCCCTGCGTAGTAAAATGGTTGATGAGGGGAATTTCGATGCCATCTAAGTAATACACGTTCTCGTTGGGGGCACCACCACGTATGATCAGGTCGTTGCGGCTGCCGCCACCGGTGCCATTGGTAGCGACACCCGGCAATACCTGCACCACTTTAGAAATATCAAAGTTGCCGCCAGGGTTGCTGCGGATCTCTTCTGTGGTTAGGCTCTGCACCGACAGCGGTGTGATCAGGTCGGCTACAGCAGCGCTTTGCCTGCGATTGGCGACGATCTCCACCTGCTGCAGGGTGCTGGCTTCCGGTACCAGTTCAAAGTTCAGGATTTGTACGTTGCCTGCCGTCACGTTCACATTAAACCGCGACTGCGACTGGTAACCAAGGTAAGAGGTTTTGACGGTGTAACTTCCTACCGGTATATTCTCTATCCTGAAAGCGCCTTTGTCGTTGGTGACAGTACCAAGTTGGCTACCTTCTGCCTGCACAGTTACGCCAATCAGCAGTTCCTGTGTGTTCCGGTTGCGCACGGTACCGGTAATAATGCCCGTCTGGGCATACACCAGGCTTGGTAGCATAAATAAAAGTAGAAGTATTGATCTCATGTAGCGCTGTATATACAAATGATGCTCGTATTACAGGCATTCTTAAAAAATGTTTAAAAACGTTTCAAAACTATAGTTATAGTTCTGGTGCAAAAAGTACAACTATAAGTTGGTGTGATGTGCTTGGTTCTGGGCGAGAAATATTCTTGTTTACCGGGGTGCAGCATGTATAAAAACACGGTTTCGTGATAAAAAAGAGGCCGCTCCCTGTTACCTGGAGTGGCCTCTTTGATCTGGTTTTGTGGTGAGCTATAGTTTGAATGCGGGTACCGGAAAATTCAGGAATTACTGAGGCAGTTCAGGTGGCGCCATCCGCTGCGTGCGGGTGCTGATAGCTCCTAAAAATGCTTCAAGTTGCTGTCTTTCTTCCAGTGTCAGGTTAAGTTTGCGGAGCAGGGGAGACGGTATGGGGCGCTTGGTTTCATCTACCGTTACATGCCGTTGTATTGGCGATGGATTACCCAGGTTATAAAACTCGATCACATCCTTTAAAGATGGGAAGTTTCCGTTGTGCATCCAGGGGCCTGTCAAGGCTGTCTCGCGCAAGGACGGAGTTTTAAATGCCCCGATATCTTCCTGCTTCCCGGTTAAGTGGTACCTGCCAAAGTCCTCCATTTTAGAGCCGTACAAGGCCTGCCCGTCGTTATGAAATTTATTGTCGGAGAAAAGCGGCGTGTTATGGCAATTAATGCAGCGGGCTTTTGTCCGGAAAAGGTGCAGGCCTTTTATCTCCATATCGGTCATGGCTTTGGGATTACCTGAAACGAAGGAATCGAAGCGGCTGGAGTTGCTGACGATGCTGCGCTCGAACGTAGCAATGGCTTTCTGGATCTTCTCCAGCGTCACTTCGTCCGAACCGAATGCTTCTTTAAACTTTGGTTTATAACCCTTTATCGCTTTTATGTTCTTAACCATCGCTTTCAGGCTCTGGGCCATTTCCACTTTATCCTGTACCGGAAACTGTGCCTGGTCTTCGAGGCTTGGCGACCGGCCATCCCAGAAAAAAGTATGGTAATACCCTGTGTTGATGATCGTCATGGCATTGCGTTTCCCCGTCTGCCGGTCGTGGCCATAGGATACCCGTCTGCCATCACCCCAGCTTAGTTCAGGGTCGTGGCAGGTAGCACAGGCAATCTGCCCCGAAAGCGAAAGCCTTGGATCGAAGAAAAGCGTTTTACCCAGCAGTTCTTTTTCCTTGGAATAAGGGTTGTCGGCAGGGTACTCCATTTTACCAAGCTTGCCTATATCCCGGAACCCTTCTCTTGCTTCAGGGTCCAGGTGAGGGGCTGGCCAGTTGGACTGGTCTCCGCTATAGATGCGGCGAAGCTCCTCTACCGTGTAGGCAGGTTCATTCCCGAAATCTATAAAAGAGACCAGTGCCATACAGGTAGCCACTAACGTAAGTATAGTTAAGCTACGATGTTTTTTAAAAGCCATGCTACAGGGATAAAGTTACAGTGCTTATTTTGTAGGTTCTTGCAACAGATGCTGCCCCGCCGATAGCTGTTTCGTTAAAGTTTACAACTACATCGATCAGGCCTGTTTCTTCGTTGTAAGTGCCCTGGCCGCTGATACCGATCTTAAACGTAGTGCCATTGGCACGTGTAATGGTAACATCCTGCGGAATGACGTTCACTGTGCCCTGTTTTGCACCAGCCGCCGATGGAATGAATTCAAGTGTTCTTTCGGAGTTAATGCGGGCTGTTTTAATGTTGGTTGATCCTATTTCTGCACTATAGAGTCTGACCATATTAAACAGGGCAACGCCGCTTTCTGCCACGGCATTGTTCACAAAGCCAAGCACTGCGGCATCATCTTCAACAAGTACTGTAAAATTACTCGCTATAGATTGCCAGGTACCGGTTTCCGGATTGTTATAATATACTTTAGGCTGATAGTAGATATTGCTTGGGTCGGCCCAGGTGCTGGCCGGAGAGTAAGGCAACAGCGTTAACGTAAACTCAGGGATGGTGCCTAAGGTAATAGGCTGCATGCTCTGGTCGAAAGAGATGGTTATTTCCTGGCTGGTACGTGCCAGCGAAGGAAGTGCTTCTACCTCGAGGGCTACGCGTAACGGGTTTTCCGTAATTGTCTGGCTAACGATTCGGTAGTCCGTATTCTCCTTAGCCGACTCTGATGTATAGTTCAGTTTCAGGCGTTGTTCCAGTTCGGTTTTTGTAAGCGGCGCATCTACGTTTATAACTATAGTAGCGGTCTTTGCATCCGTGTTTCTGTCAATAACGGTTGCTTCCTCAGCAAACGAAAGGCCTACCGTGGCTGGTGGTGCCGGCTCATCATTCTTCTCACAGGCGGTGGCGACAAACAGCATGGCAGCTATAGTCAGGTAACGGGTTAGCAGTTTAGTCATGGTCTTAGTACTATAAAGGTGAATAAATAAGGTTAAGTGAATTAATATCCGGGGTTTTGTTTAAGCTTCGGGTTAACATCGGTCGTACTCTTTGGTAAGGGAAGCACGAGCCTGTCATCCTCATAAGGCAGGCTGCAAACCTGTGCTCTGCAATCTGTTCTGCTGATGCCCTGCTTGCGGCGCATAAGGTCGAAGTGTAAGTTTCCTTCAAAGGCAAGTTCCTTGCGGCGCTCCAGTAAAATAGCATCCAGTAGGGCAGGCTTATCGGTTATCTCAAGTTCTGCGGCTGCTGTATCGGCCCGCAGTCTGATAAGGTTAAGGTCCTGGTTGGCCTGTGTCAGGTTGTTCAATTCCGCTGCCGCTTCTGCCCGTATCAAATACATCTCAGAGAGGCGAAGCAGTTTTACGTTCGTAGCGTTCACGCCGCCTTTGCCGTACTTTCTGGTGAAGTAATGGGGCGTTCCGTTTATGTCTTTGCTGTTAAACAGGCTTTTTACACCCCGCACATCTGTTTCAGAGTAAAGCGATAGCAGGTCATTGGTTGCTGCAAAGGTGAGCCTGCTATCCAGTACATCATAATAGCTGCCCAGGCTGGTACCCGAAAACTCTGGACCGATTGCCAGTTCAAATACCGATTCTGAGCTCGGATTTTTAGCATCCCAACTGGCCGCATACGTACTGTTTGGCAGTAACTGGTACTGGTTGCTGCTGATCACTTCATTGGCATAGGTATAGGCCTTGTTCCAGTCGCCTTTGTACAGGTATACTTTTGCAAGCAGCGCCTTTGCTGAACTGGCATTGAAATAATACTGGCTACTGCCCTTGAAAACTGCATTGCTGTTGCCAAAAAATGCGATGGCGTTTAAAAGATCTTCCTCAATGGCTGCGTAGGTTTCGGCTACCGTAGCCCGTTCCGGAAGCGGATCAGCATACGACCTGTTTTTCAGGCTCAAAACTATACCCGGGTGGCTGGCATCTGCTGTGTGGGCATAAGGCCTGGCATACAGGCGTACCAGTTCGAAATGAATCAGTGCACGGAGCGTACTGGCTTCGCCCAATACCCTGTTCTTGTTCTTTTCGGTCGCGTAAAGGGTAGTAGGAGTATACCTGATTATGTTGTTGACGTTGTTCAGGGTACTATACAGGGAAACATAGGATTCCTGCATTGTTCCTTCCTGCGCCGACTGGCTGAAATTATATTCCTCGTACAGGAAATCGGTCTGGCGGTTGATGTAATGGCTGTTACCGGCTGCTACATCGGGGTAAAGCATGAGCCGGGCGTTGTAGGTCTCAATTTCCATCAGGGAGCCATACGCACCTGCCAGCGCGGTCTTCACGCCATCCAGGTCCTTAAACGTCTCTTCCACCGAAAGTCGGTCGGTAGGCTCTTTATCGAGGATGCTCTCACAGCCGGTAACCGCAAGCAGGGTGAGAGGCAGGCAAAAAGTGATGATATATTTTCGTTTAAACATGTTGCTGCAATTAAAATCCGAGCCTGATTCCTCCGGTTACGGTCATCATTTCGGGGTAAATAAATCTTGTTTCTGCTATTCCGTTTCTGCCTTCCGGGCTTTTTTCCCGGTACCAGTAAAGCAGGTTGGATGCATTGGTAAACACCGACAGGTTCTCCAGGTGCAGGAATCGCGTCATCGGTTCCGGTAACTGGTAGGTCAGCGAAACATTGGATAGCTTGATGTGGGTAAGGTCATGCACATACCGTGACGAGTTGCTAACTATAGACATAGGTCGTGGAAAGTAAAGCTTTGGTACATTGGTCATGTCGCCGGGTTGCTGCCATCTGTCAAGCAGGTTGATGCTCTGGTTGCGGTGGTCCAGATTCCGTCCGTCCGACTGAACAGTATAATCGGCCAGGAAACTGGCACCGTAGGAGTAAATGATGTTAAAGCTGAAGGTCAGTGCTTTGTAGTTCAGGGTGTTTACCAGGCCGCCTTCAAACAGCGGAAGCCGGTCACCAATCACCTTACCCTCTGAAATAGGAAGTGCATTTATTTCTCTTGCGCTCAGCCTGTTTCCGTGTTTGTCATAAAACCATTCTTCCCCTGTGGCCGGGTCCACGCCTCCCCATTCATAACCCCAGATGCTGCCTGTACTGATGCCTACCCGGTTAACAGAAGCACTGGTAGCAGCAGAGTATTGGCTTAGCAAGCCATTGTTAAGGGCCGTAATTTTATTGCGGTTCAAACCAAGGTTAAAGCTGCTGGTCCAGTACATGTCCTGCTTCTGTACGTTGGTGCTGTTGATGGTAAGCTCAAACCCACGGTTCTGCATGGTGCCGGTATTGGCCGATACGGTCTCAAAGCCTATTTCATTCGGTACTTCAACCGACGTGATCAAATCTTTTATGGTATTCTGGTAAACTTCAGCGGTGATATCGATACGGTTGAAAAGGGAGACATCCATGCCAACATTAAGCTTGATACTTTTTTCCCAGCCCAGGTCCGGGTTTGGGGCAGCAGATCCATCCGGCACAGAACCGGTGTTACCATCATAGTTAGAAGTGCCGGTAAATGCATAAAGACCACGTGCTGCATACGTACCGATGCGTGAATTACCCGTTGAGCCATAGCTGGCCCGGAGGCGCATATGGTTCAGGATGGCATTCGGTTGTAAAAAGCTTTCTTTGGTCACAATCCAGCCCAGGCCAATCGAACCATTTAAGGCAACCTGTTTGTCGCCGCCAAACACCGATGATTTGTCAGCCCGTGCATTTACGTTCAGGAAATACTTCTTATTGAGGTCATAACCCGCTTGTGCGTAGTAAGATAAAGTGGCCTTTGCGTTCTTGGAGGAACCGGACTGCTCATTCTGCGCCTGGCTTAGCTCACGCATCCGGTCGTAGGTAAAGCCGGACCCATACCCATAAAGCAGGTTAGTTTCCTGGTCCTGTACCTGCGTACCGGCAATTATGTTAACACTATGCTTGTCCAGAAATGTTTTATCGTACATCCCCTGCATAAACGCGATCCAGCCCAGGTTCTTTCTGTCGTAAATGCGCAGCGCACCGTTCAGGTTACGCCCCGTAGCATTGCGTGCCGACCGGAACTGCGTTTCCTTCTTGTCATAATAATCGGTACCGACCGTACCCGAAAAGCTGAGTGCCGGTGTTACTTTATAGTTCAGGTTTGCAGAGCCGGTTAACGAGATCCCTTCATGGAAGTCTTCGTTCTGTTCCTGCACAGCAACCGGGTTGGCTACTTTAAAGTTCGGCAGCTCATTGGGATTGCCGTTTTCGTCGTAGGCCGCAATATTTGGCGGTAAAATAATGCCACCGAAACTATTCACACCGGACTGGCGGGTTAGGGTAGGGCTCAGTTTCACACCAAACTCTAACTTATCGGATAGCTTATGGTTCAGGCGCAGGTTAACGAACATTTTGCTTAGCTCATTTCCTTTTGCGCTCGACTGCTGATTCATGTAGCCGGCTGAGAAGCGGTAGGTGGTTGTTTCGCTGCCGCCGCTTAAGCTGAAGTTTGCATTCTGGTAGCTGCCATTGCGGTTCAGCAGATCAAACCAGTCTGTGTCTATAGTTTTGCTGCCAGCCAGAGTTTCGGCTGTTTTAACAGGAAGTTTATTGTTAATGTACGTTTCGCGCAGAAGCTCATAATACTGCGGGCCGCTCAGATATTTAAACTCGTTGATGAACGTGGAAACACCGGTCGAATAATCGAAGTTTATCTTTGGTTTGCCACTTTTGCCTGCTTTAGTTGTAATGATGATCACACCATTTGCCGCATCAGCACCATAGATGGCGGAAGCGGAAGCGTCTTTCAGCACGGAGATCGACTGGATATCCTGCGGGTTGATATTAGATAAAGGGTTAAGGTAATTCTCATCGCTGAAGACAAGGCTCTCATCGCCCCGCTGCTGCTCATACATAGGCACACCATCCACAACATATAAAGGTTGTGTGGAAGTATTCCTTTTTCCACCGAAACTGGTAAAAGAGTTCTGGCCGCGGATGTTCACTTTAACCGGTTTGTTCGGTTCCGTAGATGTTTCTACATGCACACCGGCAATAAGGCCCTGCATCATTTTATCAAAGCTCTCTATCGGTCTGTCAACCTGTAGTTCCCTTGACGAAAGCTGGCTGATACTGCCCACTACTTCCTCGCGTCGCTTTTCGCCTTCGTAAGAGCTGGTTACCACCACTTCCTGCAACGAGTGGGCATTCTGTTCCAGGGCAACTTCAAAGCGGCTTTGGTTGCCGATCACCACTTCCTGCGTGCGCATGCCCATAAACCGGAACTCCAGCACGGTGGCAGGTATGTTCTCTTTTACCAACCTGAAAGAGAATTCCCCGTTCAGGTCAGTGGAAGTAGCTTTGGTTGTTCCTTTAACAACCACCATAACGCCTGGCAGCGGCGTGTTGTCTTCCTTGTCAACTACTTTCCCGTTTATGACCCTTGCATCCGCCACATTCAGGGTAGTCTTTCTTTTCCGGATGGTAATGGTGTTGCCGTTCTGCAGGAAATCCAGGCTTGCCAGTGTGCCGATTTCCCGGAAAGCATTGTAAAGGCTGCCCTTAAACGTGATGGTTATTTTCTGATCCAGGTCTACCTCAGCGGCATCGTAGCTGAAGTTCATGCTGATCTGTTTTTCAATAGTATTTAACACCTGGCGGATAGGTTGCCCGGTTGCCTGCACACTGACATTGATCTTTTTCCAGTCGGTGGATTGTTGTGCGTAGGCAACAGGGCAGGAGAGAACCAGCAGCAGGCAGGCCAGCAGCAACAGGTAAAAACGCGTAACAAAAGGTTTAAGGCTGGTGAGATGTACCATAATCTATCTTATAATAACTGTATCCTGCTGAATGGTATAAGAAAGGCGCTTTGCATAGCAAATGCTTTTTATAACCGCTAAGTAATTCTTGTTTTCAAATCTTCCGCTGTAGCTCCACTGCTTATTAGGGCTCTCGTTAAGGAGGGTAATGCCATAGTTCTGATACAGCTTGTCAGACACTTCTTTAAAGGAAGCGTTGTGGAACGACAGGGTACCGTTTGTCCAGCCTAACAGCTCCCCGGCATTAAAGGCGGTTGTGGTAAGCGTTTTGTCGGTTTCGGAGTAGGTTATCTGTTGATTTGGTTTTAAAATGACCTCCTGCTGCAGATCATCTGCTCCCACTTTAATGCTGCCTTCTACCAGCGCAACTTCTATTTTATCCTTGCCCGGTGTAAACCTGATATTGAATTTGGTGCCAAGCACAGTGGTTGTCAGTTTATCCGCCCGCACTATAAAGGGCTGCTGTGGGTTCCTGGCGATCTCAAAAAAAGCTTCCCCTTCCAGTTTTACCTCACGAGTCTCTCCTCTGAAGGCTTTCGGGTAGGTCAGGGTACTGTTGGCATTTAAGATGATAGTAGAGCCATCTGTTAGTTGTATAGTACTGCGCTGGCCGGGAGGATTGTAGGTGGTTACCCATTCGGTTGGGTTTGCAACAGGGGCTTTGTCGGCTGGCTTGCGTAAGATAACGATCAGAAAGGCCGATGCACAGGCAAACGCTATCACAGCCCAGCGTCTTATGTTACGACGGGCAGGTTTTCCTGCTCTGTATTGCTGTAACCGGGTTTGCGTGGTAGCAACGTCCGACTGAATGAAATCCTGCAGACGATTGAATTCGGCTTCAAACTCTTCCTGTGGCAATCGGATATGAAGCAGGTCAACCAGGTGCTCGGCAGTCATCACTTCGTCTATCATCTCGGGATGACGACTGATCCAGTTTTCCCAAAAGTCGATGGCCGTTTTATCAGTTCTTAAGCGATAGCTGATAAACGATTCATCTGCAGCAAAGTCTTCCGCTTTGTATAAGGTGTAGTCCATTTGATCCGAGGTAGAGTGCCTTTTGAGAGCAGTGTCGGATTCGTGGGCTATTTACCAGACTTTTTCTGAAATAATTTTTAAAACGTCATTTGCAGCCAACAGAAAGGGAATCAGTACCTTCATGTGCTGGCGCAAGCGCTTCAGTGCTTCGTAGATGTGGTTGTAAACCGTGCGTGTCTCTATATTGAGAATTGATGCGATCTGCTCAAAGCTGAGCTCTTCGTAAAACTTCATCCGGATGATCTCCAGCTGGGACTGGGAAAGCTTTGAAAGCACCTGCTGCAGTTTTATTCGGGTGGCTTCATCGGTCTGCAGTTTTACCAGGATGTCTTCATACGAAGCTTCCTGCAAGTCATCGCCCGTATAGTTGAGGTCTTCTGGCAACTGGTCGCTTAACTTCACGCGCTGCACTTCTTTCAGGATCTTCCGTTTCAGGTAAGTGAACAGGTAAGAGCGGCTGTTGGACACCGATTGCACCCGGTGACGGCCGTTCCATATTTCACAGAACATTTCGTGAATGCAGTCTTTTACTACCTCACGGTCTGCGTGCACACGGCAGCCAAAGGCATAAAGCTGCTGATACTGATTTTGATACAGTACCATGAAGGCTGCTTTATCGCTCTGTCTTATTTTATCCCAGAGTTCGGTATCCACGCGGTAAAGGTGATGCTATATTTTAAACTTTAGTAATTAAAAGCTGGACAAAAGCTGCAGATACAGGCTGAATAAGCTATAGATACAGTTTCCAGACTCTTAAAGTAAGTTCTAATGTTCTCAATACCAAACAGAAATATGAATTTAGAATTTTTATAATCTATGGAGTTGCAGCTTCCTACCTTCTGATAATGCTTTTTATCAGGGTAACTATAGTTTGATTCAGGGATGTTGAAACAGTAACTATTTGCATGGCGCATGTGTAACCCAGGTGCGGGTAACCGCTTTTATAGGAACTGCTTATAAAATGTCATTTGAGTTCGGAAAATGTTTTACCTTCGAAGTATTAAATTTGACCTTACGTTGGCTTTTTCTTCATCTTCTGGTTGTATCACCTTGAAAGCACTTCTCTTTACACTTACTTTTTTAGTCTTAACCGGCTGGTTTCCATTCTTAACTTTTGCGCAATCTTCCACGGAAACTGATTTTCAGAAAGCCCGGGAAATTGCTTTTGAGCAGAAAAACTATAGCCAGGCAATACAACTTTGCAAACAGGTTTTGCAGCAGGACCCGGAGTACATAGATGCCCGTATCTTGTTAGGCCGGCTGTATTACTGGAATGGTGCTGCAGACTCGGCTATAGTTGAACTGAAAAAGGCGTATGAGCAGATGCCCGCTTACGAAGATGCAACGCAGGCTTTAGCGGATGTGCTGTACTTTGAGAAACAATACGACGAAGCGCTTCATTATCTTGCTGCCGGGTTAACGCAACATCCGCAGTCGCGCGGACTTTTAACCCGGAAAGCTACGGTGCTGGCAGGTAAGGCCAACTATAAGCAAGCCTATCGTCTGGCTGACAGCCTTTTGGCAGGCGACCCTAATAATGACCAGTTGCTTGCCTTAACCAGCCAATTACGCGAGTATAGTTATGAAAACCGCATAGAACTAACCTACGACTATACCCATTTTGACGAGCAGTTTGCGGATGCCTGGCACCTGGCGGGTATCAGTTATGGAAGGCAAACCAAAATAGGCCCTATAACCGGACGTGTAAACTATGCAAACAGGTTTGCGTCTAAAGGCTGGCAGTTTGAAGCAGACGCTTATCCTAGGCTTTCCAGAACATTCTACACTTACACCAGTTTTGCCTATTCAGCTGATCTGCCAATTTTCCCGAAAGTAAGAGCGGGCTTGTCGTTGTATGCCAATCTGCCGAAAGCCTGGGAAGTGGAAGCAGGAGCGAGGTTTTTGCGCTTCGATGAGTCGATCTGGGCATATACTTTTTCGGTGGGCAAGTATATTCAGAATTTCTGGGTCAATGGCAGAACCTACCTCACGCAGGGGAATAACAGCGTAGCAAATGCCTATAGTTTAAACACGCGCTATTATCTGAAAGGCGCTGATAACTACGCCTCGCTTATAGTTGGCTGGGGCGTTTCGCCGGACGACCGTTCGCAGGCGGTGCGGTTAAACAGCAATGAGAAACTACAGTCCTTCCGGATTGGTGGGGGCTACAGGTTTGCAGTGGCCAAGCGACACATTTTCTCCCTGAACGGCAATTACGAAAACGTAGAATACCTGCCGGAAACCAAAGGCAACCAGCTGAACATTTCCACACTTTACCAGTTCCGGTTTTAAACTATAGTTTGCTTAAGCTTTAGGTGCTTCTGTTGGTGCAGTGTTAAAGCCCTGGCGGGTCATTTCGCCCCACGAGTTTTTCTTGCGTAGTAGGTCCCAGATGCCTTTTATAGATGACCACACCACAAACGGATGAAAAGCGAATGGCTCAACTATAGCCGTAAGGATAAGCTTGCGTAGTTCGCCGCGCTTTTTGTACTGGTTAAAGGTAGCCACTTCCATCAGTATCGCGAACGTAGAAAACAGCCAGCCAAAGATCAGGATAAAGGCTGTTAGTACTGCAAAGAAAGGCCAGTTGATGTAGCCCATAAACGCGAGAATCAGGAAGATAACAAAACCTGTAAACTCTATAATTGGCGCAAGCAGTTCGTAAAACAGCCAGTAAGGATAGCTCATCATCCCCAGCACGCCATACTTCGGGTTTAGGAAAAGCTTGCGATGCATGCTCAGCGTTTCGATGGTTCCGCGCATCCAGCGGTTGCGTTGTCTTCCTAAAATCTGGTAACTGGCCGGTGCTTCTGTCCAGCACAGCGGGTCCGGGATAAACGCTACTTTGTACGGAATTTTGCGGTCTGCCATATAACGGCGCATGCGCACTACCAGCTCCATGTCTTCGCCCACAGTGTTGTGGTTGTAGCCTCCGGCATCTATAGCTACCTGCCTGTCAAACGCGCCAAACGCACCGGAAATCAACAGCAAACCATTCAGGTTGCTCCAGGCCATACGGCCAAGTAAAAACGCCCGGATGTACTCCAGTGCCTGCACGCGTGGCAGGAAATCTTTCGGCAGGTTAACATCAATCAGTTTCCCGTTTTTAAACACACAGGAATTCGCAATCCGAACTACACCGCCTGTGGCAATCACCTTTTTATCCGTCTGATCCATAAACGGCTTCACAAGCTTCAGTAGGGCATCCTGCTCCAGAATACAATCCACGTCAATGCAAACCAGATACTGGTTGGTAGCCAGGTTTATGCCCGAGTTAAGCGCATCAGCCTTGCCGCCATTCTCCTTATCTATAACCAGAAGTTTGCTGTAAACCGGGTTGGTACTTTTATAAACAGCTTTTACTTTCTTGGTAGCCAGCTGCTGGTGGTAGTTTAGCTGTACCGGCTCCAGTTGATAGGCCTGAATCAACTTCGCCATCGAGTCGTCTTTGCTGCCATCGTTTATCACGATTAGCTCCAGGTTGTTGTAGTAGATGCTGAGCAGCGAGCGCACGTTTTCGATGATGTTGGCGCCTTCGTTATAAGCCGGAGCAAGTATACTTACCGAGGGTGCAAAGGGAGAGGACGCGAGCAGGTTATAGTTGGTAAGGCGACTGCGGCGGAGGTATTTAACAGCTTCGACTATAGCAAGTGTCCCCAGAAAAATGTAACAGCTCAACATGGAAACGGCATACACCAGTAGTCCATAGTGAAACAGATTGTATAAAAAGGCCATGCAGTAATTCGGTATTTGGGTTGGCTAAAAGTTTGAGCTATAGTTTGTTTACGCTTGCTGTTGCAGGTGCTGTATGGTTTTTAGGGCAGCCAGCCGTACGCTTTCGTCCTGTGCTAATTGTAGTTCCTGCAGAAAAGGCAGCTCGCCTGCAGTTCCTGTTTTCATCAAGCCTGAAAGTATAGTTAGCTGTAGTACTTTGCTGCTTTCGTTAGTGTAACGCGCGCGCAAGGCATTGGCAGCCGGAGCAGATGGTATTTCGCCTAAGCACCCAATGGCCTGTCTGCGCACGGCATCGTCCGGGTGGCTTAAGCAGGCAATTACTTCGTTCTGGAACTGCGTGGCATGCTGCTCGGCAATGAGCTTAAGCGTGAACTGCACCACACTTGGGTTAGTTGAGTTGAGCCAGCTGGTAACTATAGTTTCGGAAGGAATAGGATGGTTTGCCAGCAACTGGAGCAGCTTGATCTGGTGCCATTCGGTAAGCGGGTACTTCAGATTTTCGAAGAAGGACAGGCCATCGTATTGCTGCAGATAAACCAGGGCAATCTGTGCTTCCATGCGTACCATCGGGTGACGATGGTTGGCTAACGGATAGATCTCATTCAGGTAGGCTGTCTGTTCCATTACGGCCAGTTCCTGTATGCCTTTGGCCTTTACAAACCACCTGCCATTGCGCATATCATACGCCGACAGCCTGTCTAACCGCAGCTCGTTGTACAGTTTTATCAGGTTGTCGCCCGACTGTCCGCTCAGGTCATTTTTCAGTCGGACCAATTCGGCTAATAAGGCTTTTCTTGCAAAGCGTCGGTGCACCAGTGGCTTAATGTCATCCGGTATCTCAAAGCGTTGCTGCTGGTCGGCGTCCTGCAGAATGATGCTTACCAGCCAGTATTTAAACTGTTGCTGTAGTTGCGCCTGCCGGTTGGCGATGTTCTTTTTTGCCAGCATAATGTACAGCATGGCGCCGATCAGGGCAATAATGATTGTGGCGAGCACACTAATAGCTATAAAAAACAACTCGATGCTGGTAAAGCGCGCTAACTGCTGAAGTGCTGTAGAGAGGGTTGAAGTCACTTGTTTTACTAACTATAGTTTAAGAAGTCCGCAGCGAGAACCGCTTTACACGCAAGGCCAGTTCGTTCGGGCTGAAGGGTTTTGTAATATAATCGTCAGCACCTAACGTAAAGGCTTCCAGCACCACGTTTTCCTGGCCCATGGCCGATAGCACGATCACCGGAATGTTTGCATTCAGCTTCTTTACAGCACTCAGCACTTCCAGGCCCGACGCAAAAGGCATCATGATATCGGTAATTACCAGGTCCGGCGTAACTTCTGTTAGCTTGGCAAGTGCATCCTGGCCATTTTCTGCGCTGATCACTTCGTGCCCGTCTTTCACCAGGCGAAATTCCATGGTGGCAAGGGTAATCGGCTCGTCTTCTGCAATTAAAATCTTCATGGTACTTAGGCGTCTGTTTCTGTTAGGGAAAGGTGTGCTTCTACTTCTGTGGTAATGGCTGGCATAAGCGCCGTGCAAAGCGCAAGGCACCTGTCAATCTGCGGCTCAAAAACAGCAAGGTTTTCCTGCTCCGGAGCTTCTTCTTCCATCAAAAGTATCAGCTGGTAAAGTTCATTTATCTGGATGGCCGAAAGGCTGCCCTTTATTTTATGCGCTTTCTCTAAGAATTCTGTCTTATGGTTGGCGCTTGCCAGGTCTTTCAGCTCCTGCAGGTATTCCGGCAGATTACTTGTGAAAAGGGCCAGAATCTTTTTAATAAAATCAGGATTTTTTAGCTGCAGTAAACTGGCGATACTATAAGGTTTTTCAGCCGGGCTGCCTGCTATAGTTTCAACAGGAGTAGCTATAGTTGCAGGTTCGGTTTGTTCCGATATAAAGCGCTCCAGGGTCTTTGCCAGGTCGTTGATAGAGAAAGGTTTGGCCATGTAGTCCGAAGCGCCGATCTCAAGGCAGCGGTCGCGCTCGTTACGCAGTACACTGGCCGTAAGCACAACTATAGGAGTCTGGTTTTGCAGTGTCTGGCGGATGTAAGCAGTTGCCTGGAAACCATTCATGACCGGCATGCGCAGGTCCATAAAAATGATGTCGAAACGCTCGCCGGCTTGTAGCAGATCCACGGCTTCCTGGCCATTGTTAGCAACAACCGATTCCATTTTATACTGGTTCAGGGAAGAGGTAAGTACCGCCTGGTTGATCTCATTGTCCTCCACAATCAGCGCGCGTTTTCCGCTATAGTTTTTCTTTACAAATGCTGTGGCTGCCTGGTTGTTGGTTACTACTACATTGCTGGTATCGTGGGCAATGCCATAGTTTATCGTGAAGGTAAAGGTTGTGCCTTTGTCTTTTACACTTTCAACCGTAATCTCGCCGCCCTGCAACTCGATCAGTCTTTTGGTAATGGCAAGCCCAAGACCTGTACCGCCATACTTACTCGAAATATCAGTCGACTCCTGGGTAAAATTATCGAAGATCGTTTCCAACTTGCTGGTGTCAATGCCAATACCCGAATCGCTGACTGTAAACTCAACTATAGCCTGGTCTTCGGTCTCGCTAAGCAGCGTAGCTTCCAGGCGCACAAAGCCTTTCTCTGTAAACTTTACTGCATTACTCAGCAGGTTATTCAGGATCTGGTTTAAGCGGTGCGGGTCGCCGGTCAGGAACCGTGGAATGAACGGATCTGCAGATACGGCCAGTTTGATGCCTTTCTCGCGGGCTCTTTCGCGAAACAGCATAGCAGTACCCGCGATGGTGTCATTAAAATCAAATGTCAGTTTTTCTATCGTCAGCATGCCTGCTTTTATTTTAGAAAGATCCAGAATGTCGTTAATCAGGTTAAGTAAAGTATCGGAAGAATGTTTGATAACCTGGAGGCGTCCTTTCTGGTCGGGTTGTAAGGATGATGAAGTTAAGAGCAGGTTTACCATGCCGATGATGCCGTTCATAGGAGTGCGGAGTTCGTGGCTCATGTTGGCCAAAAACTGCTCCTGCAAGCGTTCGGCCTGCTCGGCATTTTCGCGGGCTTCCACCAACTGCTGCTGGTGCTTTATCTGCTCGGTTATATCCTTGAAAAGCGTACAAACCCCGAACAGTTGCTGCTGGCGGTCGTAAAGCGGGAACTTTACAATCTCCATTTCCAGTACCTGGCCGTTGTGCAATACCACCTGCTGCTGCCATGCTTTCGAGCTCGGTTTGCTGTTACCGTTGGCATCGTATGTAGCCTCAACTTCAGCCAACACCATTGTATCATCTAAAACGGCCTGTAAACTATAGTTTGGCTCCTCGCTCTCTCCCAAATCAAAAAGCTGATGGAATGCCTTGTTGGAGAAAATGTGCTGGCCCTCGGTGTCTTTGATCAGAACTGGCTGCGGAGAGCAGTCCAGAATGGCCTTGAAACGCGACTGATATTCTTCTTTCTCGGCGTTTGCAATTCGGACAGCTTCTTCGCTGAGCTTGCGCTGGGTAATGTTTTTGGAGGCACAGCAGACACCGATAATGGTACCGTCGGTGTCTCTTACCGGGAAGTAGGTAGAAACGTAATAGGCTTCTCCGTCAGCTAACGGGAAAGTTCTTTCTACATCTATCTTCTTGCCCTCAAGTACCTGGTTATAAATTATTGCGATCTTTTCTAATTGATCATCATCAAACAGCATACGGAAATCATCTCCCGGTTTACAATCTACACCGTAGGCCTGCTGTATAATACTATGGCTGTGGTCGTTCAGCAATACCACTCTATAGTTCAGATCCAGTAAATAGATAGCTTCCTGCGAACTGCTCAGAATGGCCTGCATGTTTTTTTCCGACTCTTTCAGTTTTTCCTCTGCTGCTTTCCGCTGGATGGCGGCAAACCGTTTTTCCTTTTCCTGTTGCAGGCTTTTCCAGATGGCGTATAGGAGCAATATGCCGAAAAAGATGACTCCTACCGTTAAAAAACGGTTAGTCATGCGCACTGCTACTTTGCTTTCCTTTTTTTGCTGGGCTAACTCGGCTCTGGCATGTGCGTGCATAATATCAGCATGATGCCTGATCTTATCCATGTACTTCATGCCAATATCGGTCCTGAAGATCTGCATGGCCGCTTCGTGTCCCTGCCGGCGCTTAATCTCTATGATCTTTGTCGAAAATGCAGCCTTTTTTCTCAGGTAAAAAACCAGGGAGTCGAGGTTTTTTTTCTGGATCTCATTGTCAGCAGCCATCTGCTCTAATTCCTGTATCACAACATCCAGGTGGCTGGCAGCATCTTTTAGGGGTTTTTCATAGGAATCCTGTCCGGTGAGCAGGTAACCACGGGAACTGGTCTCGTAGTCTTTCATCAGCGAGATGGTTTTCTCGATCTGGTAAATTTCTTCCTGAGCCTGAAGTACCCACCGTGATATTTCGGACTCTCGCTTCAGGTTATAGGAAATGCCGAAAATGAGTGCAAAAAAGAGGAACAACCCAGATGTGATTCCGACAAATACGCGCTGATTTTCCTTTGCAGCACTTAACAGCTTCTGGATTGTTAGCATACGGTGTATAATTCTTGCATAAGCCGGTTCAGGGTTAAAACAGGAACCAAAGCGATTCCCGACGGTTGCTTAAATGCAGTAAGTTACAATTTTTTATAGGTAGCAAAATTAAGTTTAAAATTGTTCCCTTATATGCAGCTTTCCTTTTTTCTTAACAATGCTTTTTACTACAGGGTGTAGTGTTACTATAGCCGTATTTTACCTTACCGCAGGTTAGCAGATGGCCGCAGTTGTTTGTAACTATAGATGAGATAAGTGGAAAGGAATTAATGCAGCACTTTAAAGCCACAAAACTATAGTTGGTGAACTATAGCTGAATATGAGGAATACAGAAATGACCTGTAACTTCAGGTGAAGTCAGGAAGAACAGTACAGGAAAGATGTGCAGGGTTCTGGCTATAGTTCCGGGTAAGTCTGATAGGTTATTCCACCCGCTCTGTTTCTTTGTCTGCTTTTTCGCCCAGGAATTCCACCCACGCTTTTTTGATGCATGGATAGTGTTTGGATGCTTCTACCTGGTTCATAAACCCGACCAGGTTGTCTTCAAAGCGTTTTGCCAGGGTTTCATCTTTCAGTTTTCCTTCTGAGTCGAATGCCTGGTGGGCTGTCGCCAGCGAGAACATATCCGGGTACACCCTGGTACCCAAGTGCTCTAATGGGATCCGGAGGGACCAAAGTCCGCGGTTACCGCCGGCCATAGACGGAGAGGCAGACATAAGCAGGGCATGGTGTTGATTAAAAGGCTGCGGACGGAAGCGGGAGGTCCAGTCGATTACATTCTTGATAATGCCGGGCATGGAGCCGTTATACTCCGGCGAGGCAATGATGAAAGCATCGTTTGACAGGATACGTTCACGAAAAGCTATTGCGCCCTCCGGATGATAGTTGTCTACTTCCAGGTCCTGGTTAAAGCTTGGGCAATCAAACGTTTCCATCGAGGCAAAGTCAACGGTACCACCATTTTTGCGGATGACCTCTGCTGCCAGTCTGGCCAGTTTGGTGTTAAGTGAATCCTGTCTCAAAGAAGCCGAGAAAACAAGTAAACGTATATGGCCCTGCCCGTTATCGTTGTGCTGCTCTTCCATCATAAGATTAGTTAAAATTGATCGTCATACCTACACTTATAGCAGTACGCATAATAATGGCAGGCAGTCTACCTATAGTTTTAAACGATAGGTGTAGTTTGTTTGGCAAAATCGATCAGCTCATCCCGCTCTATCAACTATAGTTTCTATTAAAAGTGTATGATTTGCTGTTCCAGCCTATAGTTTTTTATAACTAACTATAGATCTAAACCAGCTATAGTTTCCCTTCAATCTTACTGTAACTGGTAAGCCTTTCAGGTATCAAAGAATGGAGCCTGATAAACTATAGTTCTCTGTGTTTTTGAGGTAGTTACGGAAGCTTTCGCGGCTTATGTTCGAGAGACATTGTGATTGGGCGAAACAAAATTAAAACAGTAATTGTTGTATATACATTAAATGTACATACATTTGTTTTGTTGATTTAACAGAGCAATACCAAAAATTAAAACAAGAAACAGAAATGGCAACTATAAAATGGGTATCAGACCCGACACACAGCGAAGTACAGTTTAAAGTAAAGCACCTGATGATCACGACGGTGACCGGCTACTTCAAAAATTTTAACATAGAGGCAATCACTTCAGACGACAAGTTCACGCGCGCAGAGAAGATTGTCTTCACAGCCGATGTTAACTCGATCAGCACCAACAATGAGCAACGCGACACACACCTGAAATCGGCAGACTTTTTTGAGGTTGAGAAGTATAAAGAGATACGTTTCGAAGGCAAAAGTTATGAGAACGTAGGCGGCAATGATTACCTGTTGCATGGCAACCTGACCATCCGCGATGTGACCAGGCCGGTAACTGTTGGCGTGGAGCTTGGTGGTATAGTAGTGGACCCTTACGGACAAACAAAAGCCGGTTTTAAAGTGGAAGGGAAGATCAGTCGAAAGGACTTTGGCCTTACCTGGAATGCCGTTACAGAAGCCGGCAGCGTAGTAGTAAGTGATGAGATCAGGTTACTGGCTGAAGTTCAGCTTGTAAAGCAGTCCTAAGACAGGCAGAAGATTGACCTCTTTTAAATTTTTCTTGAAATATCATTCTAAAATAAGATAATGGAAACGAAGATAGCAGGGCTGCACCACATCACAGCGATTGCGGGTATGGCCAAACAGAATTTAGATTTTTACACCAAAGTACTGGGACTGCGTTTGCTCAAAAAGACCGTGAACTTTGATGACCCGGGCACTTACCATTTCTATTTCGGAGATGAAAAAGGCAGTGCCGGTACCATCCTGACGTTCTTCCCATACGAAGGGGCCCGCCGGGGCAGCGCCGGTACAGGCATGGCCACCAACATTGCCTACGCCGTGCCGGAAGGCAGTTTCGATTTCTGGATAGACCGCTTCGAAAAGCACAACGTGATCTACAACAAGCCATCCGAAAAGTTTGGCGAAAAATACCTGACCTTTCTGGACCCGGATGGGTTAAAACTGGAATTGGTGATCCCGAAAAACGGCGATAACCGCAAGCCTTGGGAAACTGATGAAGTGAAGGCAAATGTGGCAACTAAAGGCTTCCATGGCGTAACCCTAACCTTGCAGAATAAAGAGAAAACAGCGAAAATCCTGACCGATATTTTCGGCTATAGTTTGCAAGAGCAAAGTGGTAACCGCTATCGCTACAAAACCGACGCCGTGGATACAGCCAACATCATTGACATGGTAGAATTACCGAACGAGGCGCGCGGCATTGGTGGGGCTGGTACTAACCACCACATTGCTTTCCGGGTAAAAAATGAGGACGAATTGATGCAGTTCCATGATAAGATCTCCGGCCTGGGCTACAACATTACCAATAAGATAGACCGAAACTATTTCTATTCGCTTTATTTCCGGGAGCCGGGTGGTGTGCTGTTCGAAATTGCTACCGATAACCCGGGCTTCGGCATTGATGAGCCTTGGGATAAACTGGGAAGTAATCTGCTGTTGCCGCCGCAGTACGAGCCACGCAGAGCCGAGATAGAAGCTGTGTTGCCTAAAGTTGACTAAGCCCGCGCAGCACTAAACTATAGTTTCATCATTCATTAAACACGAAAACTATGGACGCTTATGCCATCACAAGAATATACGCCGATGAAAACGGAGACAGCCGCTTCGAAGACCTTTCAAGACCGCTGGAATAAGAAGGAGAAATAGGTTTTTTGTCGGAGCGGGAAGAGGTGGAGCGTATTATTTTCAGGAAGGTAAAATCTACGTACGACTACGATTTTCATAATGCACCTGAAAGGCAATACCTTTTCCTGATGGATGGCGGAATTGAGATAGAAACCTCGTTAGGCGAAAAGCGGCAATTTGAAACCGGGCACGTGCTGCTTTTGGAGGATACGACCGGCAAAGGACACAAAACACGTAACCTGAAGCCTGCTACGCGCAGTTCGGTGTTCGTGACATTGAAATAAGGCTAAGCGCCATAGTTGATAAAAGAGAGTAACATGTACACACATAAGAACGACGTCATCACGCGGGGCAAACCTTTATCCGAAACAGGTAAAGCACTGATACTGGTGCATGGCCGTGGGGCATCTGCCCAAAGTATACTGGACCTGGCGAACCACTTGCCCGTGCAGGACTTTACACTGTATGCACCGCAGGCTACAAACCATAGTTGGTATCCGTATAGCTTTATGGCACCTGAAGAGCAGAATCAACCAGCCCTGGATTCTGCCCTGGAGTTACTGGACGGAGTAGTAAAAATTATACTGGAGCAGGGCATAAAAAGTGAAGATATATACCTGGGTGGTTTTTCGCAGGGCGCTTGTCTAACCTCAGAATATGCTACCCGAAATGCCAGAAAGTATGGCGGACTGTTGCTGTTTACTGGAGGTCTTATCGGGCAGCAGTTGGTTACTGACCGCTATAAAGGCAATTTTGACGGTACACCGGTACTGCTTACCACCGGCGACCCTGATCCGCATGTGCCCGTAAGCAGAGTAGATGAGACGGCCAAAACGATGGAAAAGTTGGGCGCTATTGTTACCAAAAAAATATACCCTGGCCGGCCACACACTATTCTGCAGGAAGAGTTGGGCCTGGCCGGCAAAATTCTGTCAGTAGTAGAGAAAGGTTAAAACTATGGAAATTGAAGTAAAAGATAATCCGGCGCAGCACAGGTTCGAGACAACTATAGAAGGCCACACGGCAATTATAGACTATAAGCTTCGTCCCGGCGTAATAACTGTGTTGCATACTGAGGTGCCAAAGGAGCTGGAAGGCCGTGGCATAGCCGGCGCCATGACAAAGTTTGCGCTGGAGCAGATCCGTGAAAGAGGATTACAGTTAATTCCGTTATGTCCTTATATGCGGGCCTATCTTAAAAAGCACCCTGAGTACCAGGATCTGGTGAAAGAGGACGCCGGTGAAAATGTGTAAACTATAAGTAAACGATATGTGCTGATGCCCTACTATGTAAATTTCAAAGGCGAGCAGGTGGTGCCTGTAGAAGAAGGCCAGACAATGCTTCAGGCATCGCTGGCTGCTGGTATACCACACTACCACGCCTGTGGTGGGAAAGGGCAATGTACTACTTGTAGGGTATTGGTGTTGCAGGGGCAGGAACAGCTTACCCCGCCCACCAGTTATGAGCGGGCCATCAAAAATGTAAAGAAGTTTCCGGATAACGTAAGATTAGCCTGCCAGTCGCGGGTAAACGGCGATGGGGTAGAAGTGCAGCGTCTGATCCGGGACGAAACGGACCGTTACATTCTTATCAATGATTCGGAAGATACGACCAGGGTGATGGGCGAGCGTAGAAAGCTGGCACTTTTCTTTATCGATATCCGCGACTTTACACCGTTCATTGAGGCGAGCCTGCCTTTTGATGTGATCCATATCATGCGCCGGATCTTTGCCATTTTCCAGAATGCCATTACACACTATAATGGCGAGATCATAGAAACCGCAGGCGACGGGCTTTATGCTGTTTTCGGACTGAACAGTAAAATAAAGCAGGCCACTGAGTCGGCGGTGCTAGCTGGCTTAAAAATTCTGGCAGACCTCCGTATCTTTAACAATACGTACATGCGGCCCTATTTTAGCCATACGTTTGAGGTAGGTATTGGCGTGCATGTGGGCAAGGTGATCGTAGGAAACGTAGGCATTGGCCTAAGCAACAACCTGACCGTAATGGGATATCCGGTAAACATTGCAGCCCGACTGCAGGCCGCCACCCGGGAGCTCAATAACAGCTTTGTGATCTCTGATCTGGCTTATCGTCTTCTCAAAAATCCACCTTACTCTATGGGCCGTAGTTACCTGAACCTGAAAGGCGTAAGCAATGCCTACGAAGTAAAGCTGATCGGGAAACCTTACGAAACAAAGCAGCCAACTATAGCTCCTGAAGCAACCTGATCTGTCCTGCTTATTTTCATTCCTGTCTTATTGCCAACTCGGGTAAACAATCCTGAGGATAAATCTTTTATTGTTCCAGGTTTTAAAACGGGGTAATTGCTTTGTTTTCGCCCCTAAAAGTTTGAACTTAAAGCATGCACACAAAACGGTTTTACAAAGGACTTTACGGCACCAACTCCATCGAATTTGCAAAAGGCCTTATCAATGTGCACCCATTCGGGGAAATCGGCAAACAACACCAGGGACATGTAAAACTACACGCGCACAATAATTTTCTGCAGATATTCCTGATCCAGAGTGGCCAAACGGAGTTTTATTGCGGAACAGAGAAAACCGAAATACAAGGTCCCACATTTATAGTTGTCCCTAAAAATATAGAGCATGGTTTTGTGCACCAGACGCATGTTACCGGCTGGATTCTGAACCTGGCCGACACGGTGCTGGAGCACATGCTGCAACGCGAAGCCGATGTTATTTTCGGGATGGAAGAAATTCATATTGTTGAAGTTTCTCCAGCGCAATCGGCCATTTCAGAAGTATTTGAAACCATGCAGAAGTGTGTGGCAGAGTATAACAGCCAGTTGCCGGGGCGCTTGTTGATGCTACAGCACCTGGTAGGGCAGATGCTTGTGCAGTTGTATCGGATTGCATTGGGCAGAAAGTCCCTGTTTTTTGCTTCTTCCAACAGCAGCAAAGTCTATTATCGCAGGTTTCATCAACTCATCAGGGCAGAAGAATCTTACAAAAAACATGTGGAAGAATATGCCCGTGACCTATCCATTTCAACCGGGCATCTTAGCCGCATCTGCCGGGATATTGCTGGTAAATCACCTAAAGATATTCTGATAGACCACTTTATTACCAAAGCCCAGTTGGCACTTTCTGATGTAGAAAGCAGTATTTCAGAAATTTCATATACACTTGGCTTTGATGATCCCGCCTATTTTGCCAGAATTTTTAAGAAAAGAACTGGCCAGACCCCTGTAGAATTCCGCAAAAAGATAGGCGTTAATAATTCGTAAGCACATCATGTTCGATTTGTCTTAATATTAAAGGATAAATCCTATCCCCCGGAGGGCTGTACGGCTACATTTGTAATACTTAGTGAGTGGTTACTTCCTAAAGTAAGTGAACACTCATTTTTAAGTTTACTCGTACAGCTAACTATATGAAAGACATACAAATAGAGCGTATTGAATCGCTTATAGTTGACCTGCCTACCATACGCCCGCACCATTTGTCGATGGCCGTTATGCGCAACCAGACCATGGTAATTGTGCGGTTGATTTGCAGCGATGGAATAGAAGGGTTAGGCGAAGCCACAACTATAGGCGGCCTTAGCTACGGCGACGAATCGCCGGAAGGGATGAAGCTGACGATCGATACGTACATTGCTCCGCTGCTGCAGGGTAAATCTGCCTTGAGTTTAAATGCCATTATGGCCTTGCTGGAGCAAACTATAAAAGGCAACCACTTTGTAAAATCCGCCATCGAAACGGCCCTTTTAGATGCCCAGGGCAAGAGATTAGGTGTTTCGGTTGCCACGCTACTGGGTGGGGCGGTTACCCAAACCTTACCCGTGCTCTGGACACTTGCCAGCGGCGATACGGATAAAGACATTCAGGAAGCGCATACCCTCCTGGAAAACGGCCGGCACAAAGCCTTTAAACTAAAGATTGGCCGCAACGACTGGCGGACTGATGTAACCCACGTAGCCGCTATTAAAAATGCTGTAGGGCCAGAAGTAGTAGTAACAGTTGATATTAACCAGGCCTGGACAGAAGGTGTAGCCAAGCAAGGCATTGCGTACTTACAGGACGCGGGCATCGACCTGATCGAACAGCCCATTGTCAAAACAAACCTCGACGGACTCGCCCGGCTTACCCAATTCTTTAAAGTACCGATCATGGCCGACGAAGCTGCCGGAACAGTGTCGGATGCTTTTAAGCTCGCCAAAATTGGTGGAGGCAGTGTGTTTGCCTTAAAAATCTCAAAAGCAGGTGGCCTGACTAATATTCAGAAACAAGCAGCCATTGCACAGGGCGCAGGCATAAGCCTTTATGGCGGAACTATGCTGGAAGGTACGATTGGCTCAGTTGCCTCAGCACATGTTTTCAGCACCCTCGCTACCCTTGACTGGGGCACCGAGCTCTTCGGACCACTTCTGCTCACCGACGACATCGTTACAAAAAAGCTGACCTATGCCGATGGCGTGATGCAGATTCCGCAGGGCCCGGGATTAGGGATAGCGCTGGATATGAATCAGGTAGAAAAATATAAAAGAAAATAAACTATGTTATTTCATGTGCACATGACAGTGAATATCCCTCTGGACCTGGATAAGACCTATGTGGATGACCTGAAAGCGAAGGAAAAAGCACTTTCGCAAGACTTACAACGGCAGGGCAAATGGACGCACATCTGGCGTATTGCAGGCAAGTACGCCAACATCAGCATTTTTAATGTTGCCAGTGCCGGCGAACTGCACGATATCCTGATGTCGCTTCCGCTTTACCCGTTCATGGAAGTAGAAGTAACAGCGCTCTGCCAGCATTACTCATCTGTCAAAAACGAAGAAGAAGCCCACTAAACAAGCACCTTTTAACAATCTAAACTATAACCTTAAAACTTTACTAACATGGAAAGAAGTCAGATAGACGCAGTTATCGAAAGGATAAAATCTACAGAGGTACAGGGCCACGGCTCGGATCGTATAAAAGAGATTGTAAACCGCCTTACCCGCGATCTGTTTTACGCCATCGAAGACCTGGATATTCAGCCGGAAGAAATCTGGAAAGCAGTAGACTGGCTGACACTAACCGGTAAAAATAACGAATGGGGACTGGTGGTAGCTGGCATTGGCCTGGAGCACTTCCTGGACCTGCGTATGGACGAAGCTGAAGCTAAAGCCGGTATAACAGGCGGTACGCCAAGAACTATTGAAGGCCCGCTTTACGTGCCGGGTTCACCGGAATCTTATGCCTATGCTGAGCTTGAAACGGAGCCAGAAGTAGGTGGGGAAAGACTATACATGCAGGGCCAAGTACGTGATGATTCGGGCAAGCCGGTTCCAAACGCTAAAGTAGAAGTGTGGCATTGCAACCTGAGAGGCATGTACTCTATTTTTGATTCTTCTCAGCCGCCATTCCATTTACGAAGAGCTATTATTACTGACGATAACGGCAGATACAGGTTCAAGAGCATTTTACCGGTTGGCTATAGTTGTCCGCCGGGCGGCGCTACAGACCAGTTACTCAAAGCCATTGGTCGCCACGGCAGTCGCCCGGCGCATATCCACTTCTTTGTAACCGCCGAAGGACATCGCAAACTAACCACACAGATCAACATCGAAGGCGATCCGCTTATCTGGGATGATTTTGCTTTTGCCACGCGTGAAGAACTGGTGCCGCATATTACCCGCTATTCAGCTACAGAAGCAAAAGAGAAATTCAACATCGATGAGCCGTTTGCTTCCATTGATTTTGATTTTGAGATACACAAAGAGAAAGAAGGTGTGTTCTCCGCAGAGATCGAGCGTACGCACGGGCCAGCTTAAACTATAATTTCCGGATGAGATGGAGCTATAGTTTATAACTCCATCTTATCTGTGTTTTTAGCCGGGAGCAAACTGCTGCATCCGAATAAGTATCAGCCAGTCAAACTATAAGATAGAAACAACAACCTATGCCAACTATAAAAATCGCTGATAACGACTGTTTTTATACCTATGAAGACCTGGGGCATGATGATACCATTATGTTCTCAAATTCGCTGGGCACAGACCTGTCGATGTGGGATGAGGTAGCACATATCCTAAGGGAGCATCTGAATATCGTGCGGTATGATACCCGGGGCCACGGGCAGAGTACTATCAGTTCGGATGCGGTAACTATAGCTGAGTTGGGCCAGGACGTAATTGACCTGCTGGACCATTTAAAGTTAGGCAAAGTTTACTTCTGCGGGTTGTCGATGGGTGGATTGATCGGGCAGTGGCTGGGCATACACAAACCGGAGCGCTTCAAAAAGATCATCATTGCCAACACAGCAGCTAAGATCGGGACCGCAGAGGGCTGGAACACCCGCATTGCGCAGGTAAAAGAACATGGTTTACAGAGCATTTTAGATGGCACGGCACAACGCTGGTTCACCCCTGAATTAAGGAAAGAGCATAAAGCTATTGTTGACGCTGTGCTGGAGAAATTCAAACAAACTTCTCTGCAAGGTTATGTTGCTAATTGCGCTGCCGTGCGGGATGCGGATTTCAGAGAGGAGCTGTCAAAGCTGAGCGTTCCTACGCTCATCATTAGCGGCACCCAGGACGAAGTGACCACCACAGAAGACGGTGATTTTCTGGCAACCAACATACCCCGCACACGGCATGTGCAACTCGATGCCAACCATTTATCCAGTGTAGAACAGCCTGCTGCATTTGCAAAAAATATACTATACGCAGCCAAAAATGAAGGCGACTTTTATTTGAAAATTTTTCCATTGATATAAAGATGAAATCGGTACCACAGATAACCCTTGAAGAAGCAGTTGCTTTGGTAAAGGATGGCGATATTTTATTGCAGGGTGGCTTCGGGATGACGGGTAACCCGGTACACCTGATGCACGCACTGGCTGAAACCAAAACAAAGGACCTGACCTTTATCGGGAACAATGTTGGCGAAGCCGGTATAGGTGGCGGCAGGCTATTGCGCAACGGGCAGATCAAAAAAATGATCGGTTCTTTCTTTACCAGTAACCCGGAAGCAGTGAAAGCGGCACAGGATGGTAAAGTAGAATACGAACTGTTACCGCAGGGTACATTGGCTGAAGCCATACGTGCAGGCGGGGCCGGTATTGGTGGTTTTTATACGCCAACCTCAGCTGGTACCGAATTGGCAAAAGGCCGCGAAACAAAAATGATTAGGGGAGTGGAGCAGGTTTTTGTGGAGGGTATACGGGGCAACGTGGCTTTTGTGCGCGCCTGGAAAGCTGATACCGCCGGCAACCTGACTTACCGCATGACAGAGCAGAACTTTAACCGTGCCATGGCCACCGCTGCCGATCTTGTAATTGCGGAAGTCGAAGAAATTGTGCCAGTAGGTGAGATCGCCCCGGAACATGTACATACTCCGGGTTCTTATGTGAATTACCTGGTGCAGGCAACCCTTACACCGGAAGACCTGGGTTCCTCAGCCTCTGTAGACTCTTCCCGGAAAGTAAGTGAAAGACGCATGAACATGGCCAAACGTGCATTGAAGGAACTGAAAAAAGGAGATGTGGTAAACCTGGGCATTGGCATCCCGACCTTGGTGGCCGACCTGATCACGCCTGAAGATGGTATTGTGATGCACACCGAGAACGGCATGCTGGGCGTTGGTCCGGCGCCGACCGATGGCGGCGGTGCAATGGATTATCCGGTAAACGCCGGTAAAATTCCGGTTACAGCCCTGCCGGGCGCCAGCTATTTCGATAGTGCCGACTCGTTTGCCATGATACGCGGCAGACACGTGGACATTGCGGTAATGGGTGGCCTGGAAGTAGACGAAAAAGCTAATCTGGCTAACTGGGCCGTGCCTGGTCAGCCACTGCTGGGTGTTGGCGGCGCCATGGACCTTGCTTCCGGAGCCAAAACGCTCATCATCACCATGACCCATACCAACAAAGACGGTTCGCCCAAGATCGTACCTACCTGCTCGCTGCCATTAACGGCACTTAAAGCGGTAGATATGATCATCACGGACCTGGCAGTTTTCAGGTTTATTGACGGACAACTGACTCTTACAGAGCTCATGCCCGGCGCTACCCTGGAAGAGGTGCGGAGCAAAACCACTGCGAAATTTAAAGAGGCGCTTATGGAGTAGAGCAATGCTCCGGGTTGAACAGGGGATGCTTTCGCGAGCAAAAGAACGAGCTGCTGACTTTCTTTCCCTGAGTACAAACTATAACCGAAACCATGGAAGGCAGAAAGTATAGCATAGATGCAGACATGATCTTATACATTGTCCGCTGTTCGGTTGGTTTCCTGATCGGTTATCTGTTATACCTGGCTTTCCCGCAGTTCGAACTATACTGGACAATGCTTTCGATCATACTTGTGCTGTCGCCGGAAGTAAAAGATTCGCCCAAGCTGACCAACGAACGGGTAAAATCTAACCTGATCGGGTCCAGTGTGGGGTTGTTCTGCTTTTTACTGCCGCTGCCGGAAGTGGTTATGATGGTACTTGGTATTACGCTTGCCATAGTTATCTGCCATTTCTTTAAGCTGATGAATGTGGCGCGGACAGCCGTAGTTGCCCTTATCATCGTGGTGATACATGAACAGGAAACCATGACCAACTGGGCGGCAGTAGAGCGGTTTGTATCCGTAACGTTAGGCTGTATGATCGGACTTGGCGTTTCCACTGTCACAGCCTTCCTGTCTGAAAATATCAAAAAGAAAACAAACTGAATACAACACCTTTAAAGTTAAAATTATGAGCAAAGAAGCCTATATCATAGATGGAATCAGAACCCCGATCGGTAATCTGCGGGGCGAGCTTTCACCGGTTCGTACGGATGACCTGGCAGCTATGGTGATAAAAGAACTGATCAGCCGGAATCCGGACATACCTAAAGAAGCGGTGGATGATGTGATTCTTGGTTGCCATAACCAGGCCGGTGAGGATAACCGCAACGTGGCACGCATGGCTGGTTTGCTGGCGGGTTTGCCAGTAACGGTGCCAGGCGAAACCGTTAACCGTTTATGCTCTTCCGGTATGTCTGCGGTAATAAATGCAGCCCGGGCTATAAAGGCTGGTGATGGCGATGTGTTTATCGCCGGTGGCGTAGAGCACATGACGCGTGGCCCATTGGTTGTTTCCAAACCTACCAAAGCTTTCGGCACCGATTCCCAGATGTTTGACTCCAGCTTCGGTTGGCGCTTCGTAAACCCCAAAATGAAGGAAATGTACGGCGTGGACCCGATGGGCATTACAGCCGAGAACCTGGCTGAAATGTATAAGATCTCCCGTGAAGACCAGGACAAGTTCTCGTACCACTCGCAGATGAAAGCCACCAGAGCGCAGGAAAACGGAAACCTGGCGGAAGAAATCATGCCTGTAATTATACCACAACGTAAAGGCGACCCGGTTATAGTTTCAATAGATGAATTTGTAAGGCCCAACACAACTATAGAAACACTGGCCAAACTAAAGCCTGCCTTTAAAACCGATGGTACTGTTACCGCTGGCAATGCCTCGGGGTTAAACGATGGTGCAGCTGCTACCTATGTGGTCTCTGAAGATGCCCTGAAAAAGTATAAACTGACACCTTTGGCCCGCATCGTTAGCTCGGCAGTAGTGGGCGTAGAGCCCCGCATTATGGGAATCGGACCTGTACCCGCCACTGAAAAGGCATTAGAAAAAGCGGGTCTACGGTTAGAGGATATGGACATTATTGAGCTGAATGAAGCTTTTGCCGCACAAAGCCTTGCCTGTACCAGAGCCCTAGGGTTGGCCGATGATGATGCGCGCGTAAATGTAAATGGCGGCGCTATTGCATTGGGGCATCCGCTCGGTATGTCGGGTACACGCATTGTGTTAAGCGCTGCGCTTTCGCTTAAAAGACAGCAGAAGCGATACGCTCTGGCGACAATATGTGTCGGAGTGGGGCAGGGATATGCTGTTATTCTGGAAAGGGTTTAGATGCCTTTTTCAGGATTATGAAGTGAATAAATGAGTAAGAAACAAGCGATACTGGATGCTGCTTTAAAGCTGTTTACGGAAAATGGTGCCCGGGCAACATCCACCAAGTCTATTGCTGCGGAAGCAAACACATCAGAAGCGCTCATTTTCAAGCACTATGGTTCCAAAGATCAGCTACTGGAGGCGATCCTTAAAAAAGCTTACCAGGCAGCAGCTTTAGAAACGAACCTATACCTGAAAGGACTGACGGCAATAAAATATATCAGTAATATGATTGAGCTCCCGATCCTGCTGACACGTTCGAACCCTGGTTTCTGGGAAATGCAATACAAGATCATGGCCCTTAACCCGATATCGGCCCGTTACCACGAAAATTTTATGCGCCCCTGCCAGGTCCGGCTGGCAGAGTGTTTCCGGGAGCTAAACTATAGCAACCCTGATCTGGAGGCAGAACTTCTGTTGATCCATATCGATGGTATCTGGAAATATTTTGCTGCCCAGAAACTTGATTTCGACAAGGAAAAAGCGCTTATAGAATGTATGAAGCAAAAGTATAAACTATAGTTTGCGATAAAATGGGAGAGCGTGTTGGTTAGGGGTTACTATCACAAAAGATTTTTAGTGGAAAGAGCAAGACATGAGTCATGCCGGAGTTTAGGGCTGGGATGAAAGAGGCATACTTCCTGTTTTAGGCAAAAAGCCACCTTATTGCGCTTCGTCAGAGACATGGTCCGAAAGGTGAGCTATCGCCGCAGCCTGGTGTGGATGCTGTGTCTGTACCCGCACTATCCGGACTGCCCACTTTGATTATCTGCCGCAAAGGCCGCCAGCCCTGGTACCTGCTCACAGGCGAGACGTTAAAAGTGAGCGTGATGCCTGGCATGTGGTCTTTGCCTATACCCGCCGCTGGCAGATAGAGCAGGCTTTCCGCTTCAATAAATCAGAAATGGGCATGGAGAGTTGCCGTTTATGGTTTTGGGAGAACCGCATGAAGCCCTTGCAGATCGTCACGCTCGTGTACGCCTTCCTGCTGGATAAGGCGCTGGAAAAACAAAAAGAGCGCCTCCTGCGTCTGGGAGCCCATAGAACAGGAAAGCGGTGCGGGAATACTCCCACACCGCTTTCCCGCATCCGCCTGGCGCTGACCAAGCTCTGGAAGCTGCCCTTTCTGTCCATAAGGCAAACTCCGGGATGAGTCATGTTTTGCAACTATAGCAAACTATAGTTTAGTAATCGTCGCGCTCTATGGCAGCTACACCTGGCAGGGTTTTGCCTTCCATGTACTCCAGCAGCGCACCGCCACCCGTCGATACATAGGAAACCTTATCGGCATAGCCGAACTTGTTAACCGCAGCAGCAGAGTCGCCACCACCGATCAGCGAGTATGCCCCCATGCGCGTAGCATCTACCACAGCATCGGCAATAGCTTCTGTACCTACCGAGAAGTTCGACATCTCGAATACACCCATCGGGCCGTTCCAAAGTATCGTTTTAGAGTTGCGGATCACGTCGGCGTACATTTCGCGGGCAGTTGGTCCTATGTCAAGTCCCATCCAGAGCGGTTTAATGTGGTGGCTTAGGCTGGTGTCGATGTTGGCTTCGTTGCTGAATGCATCGGCAATAACCGAGTCAACCGGAATCATCAGGTTCACGCCTTTTTCACGGGCCATGGCAATCAGTCGCTTCGCCAGGTCAATTTTATCTTCTTCCACCAACGACGAACCGATCTCGCCGCCATCCGCTTTCACAAATGTGTAGCTCATACCGCCACCGATCAGCAGGTTGTCCACGCGGTCCATTAGTTTTTCGATGATCAGGATCTTGTCCGATATCTTAGCGCCACCCATAATAGCAGTATAAGGACGCTCTGCGTTGCCCAGCACACGACGGGCATTGTCCAGTTCGGCCTGCATCACGTAGCCCATCACTTTGTCTTTCGGGAAGTAGCGGGCAATAACCGCCGTAGAAGCGTGCTCGCGGTGAGCCGTTCCGAAGGCATCATTTACATACACATCGCCCAGTGTGGCTAGCTCTTTTGCAAAATCAGCATCGCCTTTTTCTTCGGCCTTATGGAAACGCAGGTTCTCCAAAAGCAGGATTTCGCCTGGTTTTAACTCCTGCGCCAGTTGTGCTGCCTGGGGCCCAACGCAATCTTCAGCAAAAAGTACATTCGTATTAAACTCCTGCGACAAACGGTTAACCAGGTGCTTCAGCGAGTATTTTTCTTCTGGCCCGGCCTTCGGTCTGCCCAAATGCGACATCAGGATAACAGCGCCGCCATCGGCTAAAATCTTTTGTATGGTAGGTACGGCCGCCCGGATACGGGTATCGTCGGTGATGCGGTAATCGGCATCGAGTGGTACGTTAAAGTCTACCCGCACCAGCGCTTTTTTGCCGGCAAAGTTATACTGGTCAATCGTCTTCATGTGGTAAGGTTATAGTTTTATTTCTTGTTAACGTTGTTCGAGTTTCAGCTTATTTTGTTGCTGAAATTTATAAAGATGAACAAATATAGTGAAAACAGTATAGTTTGTCTGAATCAGGATTTGCAGGATCTTAGGATTTTCAGGATTTTGGCTTGGCACTGTGCGGAGCTCTTGCAGCGTCAACGGCTATAGTTCTATAGTTGTAGTTGTCCAACCACCCCTGCCCCTCCTTGTCTAAGGCGGGGAGCTTTTGGCCTTTGTTACAGTTGCGACTATTGTGTTATAGTTACAGTACACGAAGAGGACAGGTTTACCTGTCCCTAGGGAAATACAACCAAGAGAAAAACCAATCTGCTTTGACTAAAAGTAAGCACAGTAACTATAGCCTTAGTCGTAGCTATCGAACTTGTTTTTAGTCTTTGGGTTGAGCGCCTCGAGAGGTTCCGGTGCCGTCAGGCATGGCGACGTTAGGAGCCAAGGAAGCGAAAGCAGCGCGATGCCCGAAGACGGGGCCTCCCGGCCCGGGAGGGAGCCAAAGAAACTGTAGAACGGTAGGCTCTTAGAGCTCCCAGGATTGGTAGATGCTATAGAACAACGGCTTGGTTCGGTTAGTAGGTAACGTCGACTATAGCACCAGACGCTAGCAGGAGCTGCGCACGCTGCCATGTCTTAATTAACTATGAGCTGAGATAGATTTCTCGCTGCACTCGAAATGACAATAGGTATTATATGACACTTAAGATGTCTCGACTATCGCTCGACATGACAATAGAATTATACTATTGAACCTATACTTCCAGTTATAAATTCTAAATAAAACCCTTACCTTTTAACCCTATTAATAAACGCTTCCAATTTATTACCTTTGCAGGAATGAGAGTAGGAATAATTTTCGGTGGGCCGTCGCGTGAGCGTGAGATCTCGTTTGCAGGTGGCCGTACGGTTTACGATAACTTAGATAAAGCCCTTTTTGAAGCTGCTCCGGTATTTGTGGACAGCCTGGGCAACTTTATACTTTTAGATTGGCAGTACATTTACAAAGGTACGATCCGCGACTTTTATCCGCCGGTTGATGCGCTTCCGGAAAGTGAGCACAGCCTGCAGGTATACCTGGAATCGTTGGGTGAACTGAATATAGAAGAGCAGGACGAAATTATAGCCAAAGCCGGCAAGCGTCTGCAGCCAAACGAATTCCGGAATCATTTTGATTTTGCGTTTCTGGCACTGCACGGCCCTTATGGCGAGGATGGTAGTATTCAGGGTTTGCTGGAGTGGTATCATATTCCTTACTCAGGCTCGGGTATACTTCCGTCGGCGATCGGTATTGATAAGGTGGCGCAGAAGGAAATGCTAAAACAGCACGGCTTCCCGACACCGGATTACCGCATCATCAACTATACAGAGTGGTCTGATAAGCAGAACCGTACGCAGATATTTGAGAAACTGGTAGCTGATCTTGGCTTGCCGCTAGTGTTAAAAGCACCGCATCAAGGTTCTTCTATCGGGGTTTCTATTATAAAAGAGAATGACTTTTCAGTTTTTGAGCTAGGAGTAGAGCGCAGTTTCTTTACCAAAACCATTTACAAAGCACAGTGGCTGGCAATGGGCGAGGAGAAGCAGCTCATGAGCATCAAGCAGCTGGTGGATATTCGTGAAGGCATCGGTATGCCGGTGCAGCTAGAGGACAAAACTATAGTTTACCACCCGGAAGAACTGTTCAACCATATAAACAACACCTTCAACACAACTGCTACTGATACAATTACGCTGACCAACATAGAGCATGAGCAACAGGTGTTAGTAGAAGCCTTTATCCGTGGCAAAGAGTTCTCTTGCATTGTAGTGCAGGATGAGCAGGGTCAGCCAATTGCCTTGCCGCCAACCGAGATCGTGAAGGGTAGCGAAGTATTTGACTACCGTTCGAAATACCTGCCGGGTCTGAGCCGTAAAATTACGCCAATTAACCTGCCAACAGAGCAGATCCAAAGCATAAGACAAGCTACCAGCCGTTTGTTCACAGCCTTCGGGTTTAACGTGTATGCGCGCCTGGATGGCTTTATTACCGATAACAACGAGATATTCCTGAACGACCCGAATACCACATCGGGTATGTTGCCGTCGTCATTCTTCTTCCACCAGGCTGCTGAGATCGGGCTTAACCCATCACAATTCCTGACTTATATTATCCGTACATCCATTGCTGAACGATTGAAGTCTGGCAAGGACACGGTGAAATTTACCAAACTGCTGGCCGAACTGGATAAGAGCATCAGGGAAGAGCAGGCGCATCGCCATGATAAGATCCGGGTGGGTGTGATCATGGGTGGTTACTCGTCGGAGCGCCATATTTCGGTGGAGAGTGGCCGTAACATTTACGAAAAGCTTTCTTCGTCTGTAAAGTATGAGCCGGTTCCGGTGTTCCTGACGGGCAGCAACGAAGAGCACCGTTTGTATACCATCCCGATCAACATCATGCTGAAGGATAATGCAGACGACATTAAAGAGAAGGTGTTGTACTTTGAGAATGGTGGGAAGCCGCACCCTGTGCTGGCCCAGATCGCAGAAGAAGCTGAAAGTATCACCCGCAAGTATACAGGCAGCACGCTACAGGAGCCACAGCGCATCACCTATAGCCAGTTGAAAAACCTGGTAGATGCCGTGTTTATCGCATTGCATGGTCGTCCGGGTGAAGATGGCGCGTTGCAGGCGGAGCTGGAGAAACTATACATCCCGTACAACGGTTCGGGTATCCGCTCGTCGCAGATAACTATAAACAAGTACGAAACCAACGAAATACTGGGCAAACATGGCGTGCCGGTTGCCAAGCACCGCATGGCCTGGAAAGAAGACTGGCTGCAGGATAAAGAAGCCTTCTTCCAAACTATAGAAACCGACTTCCCTTATCCGTTCATTGCCAAGCCAGCCGACGATGGTTGCAGCTCTGCTGTGAAAAAGATAAAGAACCGTGCCGAACTGGAAGCCTTTACTACCCTGATCTTCCGCGAAATGGAAGAATTGGATACTGATTGTGCCCGCACCTTGTCATTAGGTTTTAAAGAAGAATTCCCGAATAAACAGGGCTTTTTAGTAGAGACGCTTATCTCCAGAAACGGCGCCAAGCACTTCCTGGAAATTACCGGCGGTTTGCTGACAACGCATGGCCCGGACGGAAGCGTGCAGTACGAAGTATTTGAAGCATCGGAAGCATTAGCTGAAGGCGAAGTTCTGAGCCTGGAAGAGAAGTTTTTAGCTGGAGAAGGACAAAACATTACGCCTGCGCGTTATGCCGCTGACCCGGAGCGTCGTCAGAAGATATCAGACCAGGTGAAGGAAGACCTGAAGCGTGTGGCCCAGATTTTGAACATTGAAGGCTATGCGCGTATCGATGCGTTTGTGCGTGTGCTGGAGAACGATGAAGTGGAAACGATCATCATAGAAGTAAACTCGCTGCCAGGCATGACGCCGGCAACCTGTATTTTCCACCAGACCGCCATCAACGGCTACAAACCATACGACTTCATCGACCGCATCCTGACCTACGGCGTGGAGCGAACGAAGATGAAAGCGATAGTGTAGAGACGCAATACCTTGCGTCTTATAGTTAGAAAGTTAAAAAGTTTATAAGTTAGAAAGTTGGTAATAGTGCAGGATAAAAAGTCTTATGTCTATTGTCTAACATCTATTGTCTAAGAAAAAAATGTTAAAAGCGAATTCGTTTGCCGATGTGCTGAAGCACCTGGCTATTATGGCAGCTATAGTTGGCGTGCTTGTAATAGGCTTCTTTTACTTTTACCTGCCATCGAGTACCAACCACGGCGAGAGCGTGCCAGTGCCTAAAATTACAGGGATGCTGCTGTCGGATGCCGAAGCTTTTCTGGAAGAGCAGAACCTGAACTACTTTGTAAACGACTCCAGTTACAATTCTGACCGCAAGCCGTTCGAGATCTTAACACAGGACCCGGCACCGGGCGCGCAGGTAAAGGAGGGCCGCAAGATCTACATCTCCATCAACATGAAAAACCCGCCGATGATCAAGATGCCAAAACTGATCGACGGGTCGGTGAAGAATGCGGAACTGATCCTGAAAAGCTACGATCTGAAAGTAGGCAAGATCAAAAATGTACCGGACCTGCAGAAAAACGCGGTGCTGAAACAGCTGGTGAATGGCAAAGAAGTAAAGCCGGGCGAACTGATACCAAAAGGCTCGGTAGTGGACCTGCACGTAGGCGATGGCCTGGGCAATACCGAGTTTGAAGTGCCGGATGTAGTAGGAATGCCGGTTGATGAAGCGTCGGTGCTGCTGGTAGGGCAGGGGCTGCAGATAGGCAACATACTTTACGTGCAGGGCAGCAGCGAGCCGGATGGAACAGTGCTGAAACAGCGTCCGTTTGCCGAAGTAGGTGCCAAAATACGTGTAGGTGAACTGGTGGACCTGTGGGTGGCCGGTACCGAACCGATCGAGACCATAGAGTAAACAACGTACCATACCTATAGCGCCTGCCCCTGTGGCGGGCGTTTTGGTTTAAGTAGTTTACTTAAACTCAAAAATTGCGTACAGGTGATGGCTTTTAACCCATAAAATCCCTAACTTCTTCCTTTGTTCCCTCATCTGCCGAACCCTATGAAAAAGATCCTGCTGCTTGCCGTTGTACTTTGTAGCTATAGTTGGGCTGCCCGGGCGCAGGTGGTATTTACGCCTCTGCCCGCAGAACAGCGCCAGGTACAATACAGCGGTAACTATAGAACGGCATCAGTAGCTGCAGTAGGCCTGCCTTTTTTCGATGATTTTGCTACCACTACCAACCAGCCCGATCCTGCACGCTGGATAAACGGCGGCGTGTATGTCAGCAACCGGTTTGCCGATAAACCGGTCACTAAAAATGTAGCGACTTTTGACGGGGTAAATACAGCAGGCAAGCCCTACCTGCCCGGCGCTACCAACCCTGGCCCTTCCGATACGCTTACCTCACAGCCCATTCGCTTAGGCGCGCTTACACCTGCCGATTCGGTTTACCTGAGTTTTTACTGGCAGTCGGGCGGAGTGGGAAATGTACCGGACAGAACGGTAGAAAACTCTTTTTACCTGGCCCTCGATTTTAAAGACAGCTCCGGTAACTGGCAGCAGGTATGGCGACAGAACGCTCCGGGCCAGACAACGGATTTTACACAGGTATTTCTGGGGTTAAAAGAAGCCCGCTACCTTCATAACGAATTCCAGTTCAGGTTCCGCAACATTGGCCAACGAAGCGGTTTACTTGATATCTGGAACCTGGACTACATAGAGTTGGATAAAAACCGCCGCAAGGGGCAGAACACAACCCGCGATATTGCCATCAGCCAGCCGGTTTCACCACTGCTCCGTAACTATACCGCCATGCCGGCGATCCAATTCCTCGAGAATCCCGAAGCAGCCCTTGCCGATTCTGTGACAGCAACCCTGAACAACTTAGGCATTGTGCCAGGCGCCATTAGCTGGCGTGGGTTTTTGAAACGGGCCGGTACTTCCGCTGCCGATACGTTTCTGGTGGCGCAGGGGCTGGTGCCTGCTAAGGCGTGGCAGTATAAAATCGGCGGAAAGCCACGTGTCAACAGTACTGCTTTGCCATCTGCGGGTTTCACGCTGGTGCATGGGTTCCGGCTAAATACGCAGGAGCAAAACCCGCTACAGGCTGCCAACGACACGACCTTTCGTTACACCACCTTTGCTGATTTCTTTGCCTATGACGATGGCACAGCCGAAGGCGGCTTTGCGCTGCTGGCTTCCGGCAATACAACGCAGGTTGCCATGCGTTTCGAGCTGAACCGTCCGGACCAGGTGCGCGGGTTTAAGATTTACTTCCCGGTTATACCACCTTTGCACGAAGGCCGTCAACTTACCCTCAGGATCTGGGAAGAAGAAAATGGCCAGCCAGGCCGTGTGCTGCACCAGGAAAGCTTTGAGGTAAAGTACACCGAAGCAGAAAACGAATTTTACGAAGTGGTGCTAAGCCAGCCCGTATCTGTGAGTGGTATTTTTTACCTGGGCTGGAGCCAGCCGGCCAACCAGTTCATTAACTTCGGTTTCGACAGGAATAGCAACAGCCCGGGCACACGTTTTATATGGAGCAGCAACACCGGCTGGCAACCCGATACCTACCTGCAGGGCGCTGTTATGCTGCGCCCCCTGATGACCGGCTCGGCACTTGGCATAGAGAACGAAACGCCTGAAACAGCTGCCATAGAGGTTTACCCTAACCCGGGCAAAGGCGAGTTGCAGTTAAGCGGCAACTATAGATCTATAGTTGTTTATGATGTAACCGGCAGGCAAGTTTATGCCCAACAGCGCAATGCTCAGGTAAATACCTTAAATTTGAGTCACCTGCCGGCTGGTATGTACACTTTCCGGATAAATACAGGCAAAACAATCATCACCAGAAAAGTAATAATAACTCTATGATCACGACAGATATTACGGCAGAAGAGCTGAAAGAACGCCTGAACAAAGGCGAAACACCGGTTATTATAGATGTACGCGAAGACTGGGAATACCAGGAAAGCAACATTGCCGGCTCACAGAACATCCCACTCGGTACGTTGCCACAGCGCCTGGATGACCTGGAAGACCTGAAAGAGCAGGAAGTGATCGTGCACTGTAAATCAGGGGCGCGCTCGGCCACGGCAAAGGCTTTTCTGCAGCAGCAGGGCTTTAGCAATGTGCGCAACCTGTTAGGCGGTATACAGACCTACAATGGCTAAAACTATAGTTTAACAATAAGTAAAAAGCCCGGAGCCGTTTAACTGGTCCGGGCTTTTTAGTGCGCTATTTAGGTTGGTGTGTTATTCGATGATGAATGGTGTCGGGGTAAAGCAGAGGATAAAAATGACAAAGGCCAGTATCCCCAGTGCTTTCCGTAGGGGAGTAATAGGCCGCTCGTTGGGGCAGGACGGATGGAACAGGCCCATCACCCGCGACAGCAACAGCCCATACAGCAGCCAACCACTATAGCCATCCGCCCCCGGAAACAGGAACGAGATGAAGAACTGCACTACCAGGATAACGATAGCTGCATAAACCGCGAAAGGTAACTTTGGCACCGCTGGTTGCAGCACAAACACCAGGTACAACGCATACGTCGGCCACACCCAGATATAGCCGGCCCAATCAGGTAAAGTGGTAGCTAAGCTATACTGCAGCATCAGCATTAACAGTGCTGCACTCATACTATAGCGGCGGTCAGCAATCAGTTTCCGGAAGGCCCAGTAGGTGAAAGGCACAAAGAAAAACAGCAGCTCATCGGACCAGAGTGGTGTGTTGTGCGGCGATACTACCCCGAGGCCGGCGTATAGTATAAAGAAAGAGAAAAAGACGGGAGAGAGCCTGTTAAATCGCTTAGATCCCAGCAAGCCATACAGAATATGTCCGCCATCCAGCTGCCCGATCGGGAGCAGGTTTAAGGCTGTAAAGAAAAGTGCCAGGTAGCCGGCAAACAAAAGCGGGTAATGGATGATCTCGTATGCATTTGGCACCGGCCCGTTGGCTACATATTGCTCAAAGAACACGAACAATAGGTTTTTGCCCAGTGAAAAATTACCCATCGTCTGCTCGTACACATGCGCGGCATAATCCAGCCCGAATTGCCTGTACTCCGGGTGAATGGTAAATATATGCTCTGGTGCCGGCAGGTGCGTAAAGCCATACCACAGCAGCGGAATAGCAACTATAAACCCGGCCAGCGGTCCGGCAATACCAATGTCGAAGAACTGCTGGCGCGAGTAAATGCGGCTTTTGATGCGGATAAAGGCACTCATCGTACCAATGGCTGCCGTAATGCCAAACCACAGCGGAATGTAATAGGGGAGTGTAACACGTGTTTTATAGTGCCTGGCCGTAAAATAATGCCCGAACTCGTGTACGGTGAGCACCCCCAGGAATGGTACCGAAAAGTATAAGCCTGCCAGTACTTCAGCCCAGGTAAAGGTTCCGGTCCAGGTTAAGCCTTCCGGGCCCACAAAGAACAGCCTGTCCGTCATCCATTCGGCGCCGGCTATAGTTGTGGTAAGGCAGGTAACTATAAACAGCAGTAGATGCAGGCCGTATGTGCGCTGCTGCTTACTGAAGGGCATTCTTAAAAAACGAATTTATAGTTAACGGCGGCTGCAGGTGCAGGGTGTGTAAGCCAATGTTGCGTGCGCTCTCAATATGCTGTATGCTGTCGTCTATAAACAGGGTTTCTTCTTTTTTCAGGTTGTTCTCTGCCAGTATCTGCTCAAAAATGGCGGCATCGGGTTTGCGCTTGCCCACCAGGTGCGAGTAGTAGCTCTGCTCAAATAAGGAGTCCAGGTTCGGGATGGTAAAGCTGTGCGCTACGATCTCGTTAAACTTTTTCAGGTGGATGGCATTGGTGTTGCTCAGCAGGAACAACCTGTAGTTTTTGCCGAGTTCCTGCAGCAGGTCGATGCGCTCCTTTGGTATATCCAGCAGCATGGCATTCCAGGCGGCGTCAATCTCCTCGTCGGTAGCCTGCAGGTCGTATTCCTGGCGCAGGCTGTCACGGAACTCCTGGCAGGTGCTTTGCCCGGTCTCATACAGGTCGAACAGCTTGGACTGTGCTTTCTGGGTAAACTCCATGGCTGTGCCGGTTCTACTATAGTTCAGCAACTCGTGTAAACTCTTTTGATAATCTATGTTGATGATCACCCCGCCCAGGTCGAAGATGATGTTCTTGATATTTTGTAGATCCACAGAAAAATTTTTGCGTTCAGTTTGAAAATCTCAGTACAAATATGTAGAATTGCACTCCCAAATCAAAGAAAGCACTTTTTAGCGCCAACTTTCAGGGACGGGCCTATAGCTCATTCGGTTAGAGCAACTGACTCATAATCAGTAGGTGGCTGGTTCGATTCCAGCTGGGCCCACAAGTAAAAAGCACTTATTTCTAAAAAGAGATAAGTGCTTTTTTGTTTGAAGTGCCCTTCGTTTTTAAGCACATTTAAAACTATAGATACCTTTAGCCCAGGGTGTTGGAGGTGCAACTATAGTTTATGCGTGCTCAAACCAAGCGGCCAGACTTGGCGGGAAACAGCTGCTACAACGAATCGATCCATTTTTTAAGATCGTGTTTGGCTTTGCCTGTTTTTTGTTGCAACCTGCCCAGCCATTCGTCCTGTTTGCCTTCATCGTAGGTCAGGTCATCATCGGTCATGTCGCCGTACTGTTGCTTGATTTTGCCTTTCAGCTCGTTCCAGTTTCCGCGCGCTCTATATTCAGTCTCGTTCATAATCGTAGGCATTATAGTTAAACATATTACACTATAGTTTACGCTTTTGGGCCGGTTCTGATAGCAGCATTATTAAACAAAAAAAGCTTTCCCGGCCAAGGAAAAGCTTTATAAGGCATATGTAAAATAAAGACAGTTATCTCAGTAAAGGTGCTGCGTTTGGACTTATGCAGAGGGCCGTTTCCGGTTTCTCAGGAAGTCTTACTTAAACTGCTTGAGCCACTCCAACGCTTTCTGTTTGTCGGTAAACATAAGGGTAGGGTTGTGGGGCTTGTTTACCGTAATGTAAAAATTAGCCATCATTTTGGTTACCGTAGAACTGGTCAGAATAGCGTTTGCCGTAATGCCTACATTGCCATCTGAGGCAAAATAATCGCGGGCTTCCTTCGTGAAATTTTTCAGCTTAATCACATCTACCAGACAAGGGTAGGCCTGATTTTTGGTAAAGCTCATCCGGTCGCTCACACATTGGCGGGCAACTTCCAGATCCATCGTGTTGATCTCTTTGTAATAGAAATGAAGGATACCATCTTCTATGAACATCTTCGCATGAGGCGTTTCATAGATATCAGTGTTCTTTTCCAAAATAATTGTTAAAAGTGAAATTATATGTTGCAACAGTATTGTTTAGCAGCAACACACGGCAAGTTTACAAAATTTAGTGGCAAAAATCAGGCATAACAATATAATAGATACGGTAGATTCAGTGCTATCGGTGTCTAAGAAAAAGGGAATCATACATTTACATGCCGAAGACAGGGAGCTGAACGGGGGAGTGCTTACTCTGAATGGGGAGAAAGTTTCTCATTTTGGGACTTGTGGCTATCTTAGTCTGGAACATCACCCCGCTCTGAAGCAGGGAGCTATAGATGCCATCATGCGCTACGGTACACAATTCCCGATGTCGCGTACCTATGTTTCGAACCCGCTTTACCGTGAGCTGGAGGCCCTGATAGAGCAGATGTACCAAGCACCGGTCGTGATATCCAAGAACTGTACCCTTGCGCACCAGACCACTATACCGGCCATTATCCGGCAGACGGATCTGGTAATATTAGACCACCAGGCGCACGCCAGCATGCAGGAAGCAGTAAAGAAGTTATTGGGGCAGGGTGTTTCTGTAGAAATGATCCGTCATAACAACCTCGAAATGCTCGAAGACCGCCTGATAAAGCAGCGGAACAAATACGAACGGATATGGTATATGGCTGATGGCGTTTACTCGATGTACGGGGACTATGCTCCTGTAAAGGAACTGATAGCCCTGGCTGAAAAGTACGAGCAGTTATACCTGTATATAGATGATGCGCATGGCATGAGCTGGGCCGGAAAGCATGGCACGGGGTACGTCATGAGCCAGCTGGAGGGCAAACTATACCGTAAAATGGTGCTCACGGCAAACCTTGGCAAGGCGTTTGGCGCATGCGGCGGGCTGTCGCTTTTCCCAAACCAGGAATGGCGCGACAAAGTGAGCAACTCTGGTGGGCCACTTACTTTCTCGGTGCAGATAGAGCCGGCTACGCTGGGGGCGGCCATTGCTTCGGCCAGGATACACCTCAGCAACGAGATCTATAGTTACCAGCAGGAACTGCAGGAGCGTATAACCTACTTTAATGAGCTGCTCCGCGCAACCAGTCTGCCTTTAGTGCACGAAAACAACAGTCCCATCTTTTTTATAGGCACCGGAACTATGGAAATGGGCAATTACCTGGTGCAGCAACTCCTGCAGGAAGGCGTGTATGTTAACCTGGCTACTTTCCCGGCTGTGCCTGCCAAAAATATCGGCATCCGGATCACCCTTTCGCTGGGCAACTCTTTTGAAGATATTGCTTTGCTGGTGCGTAAACTACAGCATCACTTTGCCCTTGCCCTGCAGGTTACCGGCCAGACAGAAGAAAATATACGAAAAGCGTTTAAAATGCCGCCGGCTATAGTCAGCCCTGTACCAACTGCAGCTAAACCAGCTGCTACAACACTTCAGCTTAAGAGATATACAACTATAGCAACTATAGCCGAAGCCGACTGGAACCAGTACCTGGGCCACCGCGCCATGTTCGACTGGAAAGGAATGCAGTTTCTGGAGCGCTCTTTCAGCAATAACAAGGAGCCGGAGAACAACCATGATTTCAGGTATTATGTGGTAGAGGATTCGGCTGGTAAGGTCGTACTGATGACCTTTGCCTGTACGGCGCTCTGCAAGGAGGATATGTTTTCGCAGGTATCCGTATCGCGGGAAATTGAGAAGGAGCGGGAATTGAACCCCTACTACCTGACCTCGAAAGGCATTGTGCTGGGTAGTTTGTTTACCGAAGGCAGTCACCTGTACCTGGACCGGAGTAGCGATAGCTGGAAACCTGCCCTGAGACTTTTGCTGGAGGAGCTTTTTTCAGAACAGGAAAAGCAACAGGCCGCCACCATCCTTCTCCGCGATTTCGACGCTGCCGACCAGGAAATGCACGAGTTTATGGTAGACCAGGGGTTTGTGAAAGTGGACCTGCCGGAGTCATGTGAAATAGCGGGATTGGCTGGCCAGGCGGAAGATGCTTATGTGGCAGGGCTCTCCCAGAAAAGCAGGCGCCACTATGTCCAGAAAATCAAACGCTACCAGCCTTTTTACGAGGTAAAAGTTAAGAGCAACTTGACTACAGCGGAACTGGCCCACGCTTACCAGCTCTTTCAGCAGGTAAAGGAGCATAACCTCGGAATCAATAATTTTCTGTTCCCCGAAAAGCTGTTTGCCGAAATAAACGAGAGCCCCGACTGGGAATTCATCCTGCTGTACCTGAAAGAAGAGCAAAACACCAGCAGCAAAGCGGTGGCCGTATGCTTCTGCCATATAAATGAGGCTAAGGTATACAGCCCAATGCTGATCGGGATGGATTATGCTTACCTGATGGAATACGGGGTTTATCGGCAGGCGCTTTTCCAGATCATAAACCGGGCGAATACACTGAGTTGTCCAAAAATAAACTTTGGCATTTCGGCATCGCTCGAGAAAAAAAGAATAGGCGCTGCAGTATACCCTAAAGTAGGTTATTACCAGGCCAAAGATAATTTTACAATGGAATTAATGGAAGCTACTTTTTTGATTGAAAGAGAGTAGCGAACTTTGTACCGGGAACTTAGAGAAGTACAAGAAGTGGAAGTGCTGAAGAAACGAATAGAGGAAATCATCATGCTGATTGCCGAAGTAGCAAACGGTAATTTCGACTACGAACTGGATGTATCAGAGACCGGAGACGAAATGGATGCCGTTATTGCCGGTATCAGTATGCTTGGGCAGGAACTGAAGAACTCCACCGTGTCGCGGGATTTTATGCGGAGTATTTACGAAGGCGTGGTAGATATGCTGCTCGTACTGAACACGGACTATACTATTCGCAACGCCAACCACGCTTTTGAAGAAGCCACAGGCTACCGCGAAGCCGATCTGGTAGGAGAGCATGTATCGGTATTGTTTGATGAAGAAGAAAGCCTGCGCCTGCTGGAAGCATTTTTTAAACTACAGGAAGAAGGCAAATGCCTGAACACCGAGTTTCTGATGCGCGCCAGTTCCGATAAGACCATTCCAACTTCCTGCTCTTTCTCTTACCTGAAAAGTAACAGGCAGGAAACCGACGGCATACTGATCATAGCCAAAGATATAACCGAGCTAAAGAACAAGGAGCGCGAACTGCAGGAGGCAAAAGAGAAAGCCGAAGCTGCCAACGAGGCCAAGAGCGGTTTCCTCTCAAGCATGAGCCACGAGATACGCACACCACTGAACGGGATAATGGGTTTTACCAGCCTGTTGCAGGAAACGCCGCTGAGCGATGCACAGGCACAATACGTCCATCTGATCCGTACCTCTGGCTCCACGCTCACCAAACTGCTGAAAGATATCATGGACCTGCACCGGGTGGAGCAGGACAAGATCGAGATAGAAAAGATACCATTCGATATCAGGGCAACCGTAGCATCGCACCTGGAGCCGTACCGCTACCTGGCCCAGGGCAAAAAACTGGTTCTGAACTATAGTTTTGATGAAGCTGTGCCGCAGGTAGTAAACGGAGACCCGACCCGTATTGCGCAGGTGCTTATAAACTTAGTTAGCAATGCCATTAAATTTACCGATGAAGGCAGTATAAGTATACATTGTGCCCCGGATACAGTATGCACCGGAGAGGAAATTGTGCTGCGCTTCAGTGTAACAGATACCGGCGTAGGCATACCTGCCGATAAGCTCGAAATGATCTTTGACGCCTTCACGCAGTCAGACCAGTCTACTACGCGCAAATACGGTGGCTTTGGGCTTGGACTGGCCATCTCTAAAAAACTGGTGTCCCTGATGCAGGGTGAGATAGGAGTGGACAGCCAGGCCGGCAGTACTACCTTCTGGTTTACCGTAGCCCTGACACAGGCCACAAAAGTTGCCGAAACTCCAGAACTAACTGCACAGGACGAAAATTACCAGCTCCCTGCAAATACGTGTGTGCTGGTGGTAGACGATAACCCGATGAACGTGCTCCTGATGCAGGAAATGCTGGAACAGTTCGGGGCAACGGTGGCAACTGCCATGGACGGCGAAAGTGCGCTGCAGGCCTGCGCCGAGACCCGGTTCGACCTTGTATTTATGGATATTCAGATGCCGGGCATGGATGGGCTGGAAGCGACCGGGAAACTGCGCAGGTCCGGGTTCAAGAAACCTATAGTTGCATTCTCAGCAAACGCTTATGACCACGACATTGCCAAAAGTATGGAGGCCGGGATGGACGACCACCTGTGTAAGCCTTTTACCCGATCCGAATTAATTGCCATACTCCGCAAGTGGCTATAGTTTAAGAATTTAAATGCCAGCAATAAAAAAGCCCCGCCTGAACCAGGCGGGGCTTTTGCTTTCATAAAACAGGTTAAGCAAATTGGTTATTGTAATCCGTTTCCTTCGCCTTGTTTGGCATCATCGTTACGGATTGTTTTTTTGCGGCGTGGCGGTCGCTGTTGCTCCATTTTACCGAAGCTATAGTTAAAGGTAACCTTGGCGCCACGGTTATAGTTGTTGATGCGGATGTGCTGCTCGTATTCCAGGGCGTTCACGTCGATCTCCATCTTCATGCTCTTACGGAACGGGTTATCCAGACCCAGGCTTAAACCACCTTTGCCACCAAACAGCTCCTTTTTAAACGCTAAACTGTGGTAAGAGAAAGAAGCGAAGTTACCCTGCAGCTGAATGCGCTTCGAGTTAAAGCCCCCGTTAAACTGCGCACTGAAACCTTTCCCGAAGTTGTAAGATGAGTTAGCGTTGATGTTATACATCCAGCCGTTGTTCGCGTAATCTTTGCTCTTCAGGTCAACATAATAAATGTTGGAGCTACCACCTATTGTCCAGGCTTTTACCGGCATTACAGAACCAAACAGGCTGATACCGTAGGTTTTGTTCACGGCCACGTTATCAAATGTGAGCACGGTGGAGTTGGTCTCTTGTTCGTACTCCGGCACTGTTTCGATGGCGTTATCTGTCTGGCGCATGTACAGGCTGGTGCTGACCGAACCTTTGGTGAAGTATGAACTATAGCCCAGTTCGTACAGGTTTGTAAGTTCGGCATCCAGGCCCGGGTTACCGCGCACAACTGTTCCCGGGGCCTGATCCTGTCTGAACGGGTTCAGGTAATTAAGCGATGGGCGCTGAATACGCTGTGTATAGTTTGCCTTAATGGTGTGCTTGTCCTTTATGGTATAAGATAAAGCTACACTCGGGATCAGGTTGTCATAATCGTCCTTATAGTTCTTTACCTCTTCCGGGCCGTTGTTTTCGGTTCTGTTATAGTCGCCGGATATATCGGTGTACTCATAGCGGGTACCCAGTTTCACGTTCAGCTTTTTGCGGATGGCAAAGCCGTAGGTTACATACGAGGCGTACACGTTCTGGCCGTAATCGAATCTCATGTCACCTCCTTTTTCATCTCCCCGGTCGTCTTTGCTGTATACGGCATCGCTGGTCACATCCCTGAAGATACTTTTAGCCCCGATTTCCATCAGCTGCTTGTTCTGGAACGGATGCACGTAGTCCACCTGGAAAGTCAGTTCCTTGTTGCCGCCGTCGTTGTTGTTACGCTGCAGGTAAAAAGGTGCTTCGTTGGTATAGTAGCGGTCCTGGTTGTTGCGGGTATCGGCGTCAGTAACCGAGTACTGCGACAGGAGGGTCAGTTCCTGCTGTGGCTTGGCAAATGTATGCACAAAGTCCAGGTTATAGTCTGTGCCAAAGCGCTCGTTACGGTTCTGGATGTCAGTTGCGTAAGTATTTACAGCATCCTCAACACCGCCCTTGGTTACCAGTTGTTGCTGGTCATTTTCCATATTAAACCGACCACCGTTGCTGCGTATGCTACCCGACAGGGTGTTCTTAGGCGTAAAGTCGTAATCAAATCCGAACTGGCCGTTCAGGAATCTTCCGTTTATCTGCGTATCGCCGGACTGGCTGGTAACGCGGCGGTCAACGGATGGCGTTACATAACCCGGTGCAGCTGTCACGTTGGTCATATCGCCTTTGTTGTAGAACGTGTGCGCTCCGATGTTGGCATTAATGCCTAGCTTGCCGCGGCGCACATTTACGCTGGCATTGCCGTTGCTGGCACGGGTACCGGCCGTAAGTGCTACCGATCCTGTAACACCCTGCAGGCCACCGTCTTTTTTAGTGATGATGTTGATGATACCGGCTGTACCTTCGGCATCGTACTTGGCAGATGGCGATGTGATCACTTCCACCGATTTGATCTGGTCGGCCGGGATCTGCTTCAGGGCATCGGCGATGCTGCCGGCCATGATAGCAGAAGGCTTGTTGTTGATAAGCACACGCACGTTGGAGCTACCGCGCAGCTGCACGTTGCCATCGTTATCCAGCGACAGCGACGGTACTTTCTGCAGTACATCGGCGGCGTTGCCACCGGCGTTGGTAATGTCTTTTTCGGCGTTGTAAACGGTGCGGTCTATTTTCTCTTCTACCAGCGGCTTGTCGCCGGTCACCACTACTTCGGTCAGTTTCTGAGCACTGGAGGTTAGGGTAATGCTGCCCAGGTTCACATCGTCGTTGTCAGACTTAACGGTAAACGCGGCCAGTGTTTTCTGCTCATACCCGATAAAGGAAACCAGCAGCTTATAGTTGCCGGCACCTACCTTCTGAATCGTGAAACGGCCTTTCTCATCGGCCATGGTGCCATCTACAGGTTTGCCGGTAGCTACGCTTACAAGGGCTACAGTAGCAAATTCTACCGGGCTTTTGGTGTCGGCATCTAACACCACACCGCTTATTTTGGCGTTACCTTTGGCTATAGTTGCGCCCGGCATGGTAGCTGCCGGCTGCTGTGCCGCACGACCCTGGGGTGCTGCCTGCCCCTGCGCAAATGCAGTGGCCGACGACAGGCCAAGGGCTAACAATAATACGTGTCTCTTCATAGTTTTTTATCGGAAATGTTCTTAAAAATCCAACCACGCGGGGTACTTCGAACTCCACACTACAAAGAAACAGAGCATTTGCGACCTGCTAAAACAGATTATACCAATGCACCGCATTTCTATATAAAAAGGCATAAGAAACCGATGAGATTTTGGTCGATGTTTTAAGTATTGTTGGTCGTTGTCTGTTGCTGGTTGCTCGCTGTAAAACCCAAGGGGAAAAATAATCGGCAAGTCTGCTATGAAACTATAGTTTAAATGGCCGGAGCATTCTTTTATTTAATTAAAATGAAAGTGTCTGCAAACAACGATTAACGACCAACGGATAACGCATTTTGACCGGAAGGGCAGAGTTTATACTTTCGTGTAAAATTAAAACTCATGGAAATTAACCTTACCCGCCTGGACCAGGACTTTCATTTTGCTGCTACCGGGGCATCTGGTGTGGCAGTGCACATGGACGCAAACCCAGAAATTGGCGGACACAACCAGGGCGCCCGCCCAATGGAGATGCTGCTGATGGGCCTGGGTGGCTGCAGCGCCATCGACGTGATCATGATCCTGAAGAAGCAGCGCCTGGAAGCTACTTCGTTTGATATAAAAGTTACAGCCGATCGCGAACCTGTAAACGAGCATACCGAATTCCGCAACATTAACCTGCACTTTATGCTTGGCGGCAACCTGCCCGAAGACAAAGTTCGCCGCGCCATCGAGCTGTCGCTGGAAAAATACTGCTCTGTAGCCATGGTGCTGTACAAAACATCCACCATAAACTATACGCTGGAGCTGCTATAGTTCAGGCGCTTAATTTTGCTACATATTTTACCAGCGAGCGCTTGGCAATAGGCAGCAGGCTGTGCTCCAGCGGTACCGGCACCCGCGCTATAACTGCAAAAGTGGCAGGGTTGGGCAGCTCTTTGTTCTCCTTCAGTAGTTGTACTTTCAGGTTTTCGTGGGTGAGGGCCAGGCTTCGGCGCACGGTTTGCACATGCTCGGTATTGATGCCGCGGTACTGCTCGTATGTGTTTTTAAACACCGTGATGCGGTACAGGTACACCTGTGTCTCCTTGCCCGGAAAAGCATCCAGGAACAGGTAGCCTTCGTCGTGGTACATGGGCGTAATGCCTACCGGACTGATTTCGAGATTACTCTCCACAAACTCGTATAGTTCCTTGCCTTCTTCCAGGGTTTGGGTGAACAGTGGCGTGGCATACTGAATGATCTCCTCGATCTGCTGCATAGTTTCGTCGTCTTCCACGATTTTCTGGTATACCAGCTCCAGCTTCTCAAAATCGGCGCGGCTGATGCGCTGCGGAAACTGCTCGTAAACCAGCTGTTTGTGCTCTTTAACCTGCTTCAGGTTGCGGTAATGCATGATCAGGTCTGAAAATACCGGGTAGAGGCGTTGTTGGCCAAACTCGGTTTTTGCTGCCTGCAGGTAAGCCAGCAGCAGGTACTTTTTATACTCAAAGTCGATGAGTCCTTCGGTAAGCCAGTTGACGGGTAGGGTGTTCATAGCCTTCAACTTTAATGGTTTAAACTTGCTGTATTAAACGCAGGAAGGATTTGGAGAGTTAGAAAGTTTGGAGGTTAAAAAGTTATAAAGTTGGGGAATGTGGAGACGCAATACGTTGCGTCTCAGCTATGGAACTATAGCTTCAAACCATACAAACTGCTTATCAAAGTTTACGGCTTTCGCTCTTTCGGATTTGCAATCCGAAAGTATAGTAACCGCGGATTTGTAATCCGCAATTGTAAAGGCCTTCTCGAATAGCAAACATACTTATTACAAATCCGCAGCTAATAGGTTCCGGATTGCAAATCCGGAACAGCAAAAGTAGACTGGACTATAGTTACAGAACAAAAAAGCCTTCCTGCAACTATAGCAGAAAGGCTTTTTATAGTTTCAGGTAAACTATTTTAACCGAAGATATCGTTCAGCAGACCGGCCAGGTGAATACCACCTTTCAGTAGTTGCTGGTTCAGGGTATCAACGTTGTCGTAGTTGTAGCGGTAGCTCAGTTTTTGTTCCGGCTGCACTTCGCTATAGATCTTGTTGCTCACCAGGTACGATTCGTATAACCACTCGCTTACCGGCTGTTTCATCCAGGCTTTGCGCTGGGCTTTGGTCGTGTGGTTCAGGTGCGTGCTGTACTCAGTATAGCTCAGATCCTGCGATTCGATTAGGTCGCTGTCCCAGAGGCGGTGCAGGTTGGTCGGCTCTCCGAACCAGAACAGTTTTACACGGTTACCACCCAGGTCATCGGGACGGCCAGTGTGCATCGGCTGGTGAATATCGCCTACCATGTGGATCACCAGGCGCAGGTACATCTGGGCTTTGTCTTTTGGGAGGTCTTTTTTCTTCAGCTCAGCTACCAGCATGTTCAGTTTGGTGTGTATGTTGGTCGTGGTATCGGCCATCAGGGCGGCGGTAAACTCGTCCTTGTTCATGCCGGACTTAAAGTTTACGTAGTGCCATGTGTCCAGGTACTTGTAGCTCGGCTCCGATTTTACGAAGTCGGCCCAGTTGCTGGCCATGGCTACCGACTCGGTGCCCAGGATTTTCTTTACTTGTTTTTTTGCCTTGCAGCTCAGGTTACGTTCTGCAATTTCGCCTACTACGCGGTGCCCCAGCATGCCCCAGGCCATACCCTGAAGCGGCAGATATAGGAACAAACCCACCAGCAGTAATTTTTTAAGCGCGTTAAATGCCATTGATGTAAGAAACTATAGGTTAGATAAATTCGGCAGCAAAGGTCTGAAATTTCTGCAGAAACTTGGTGCCTATAGTTGAGAATAGTTTTGGGAGGCTTATTGCATTGTGCTTGCGTGGCTATAGTTGTTTTGGCTTTCTATAACAGTAACTATAGCTTCGGGCAGTTCTTTTTTTTGCGCAACCGTAACATTTACCAGCCTGAACTTCGCTTCCCCTTTCAGCATGCGCGTGCGCCAGTCCCATTGGTCTATCGTTTTGTGTTGCCCGTTATCCATCCACCATGCCGTGTAAAGGGTGTCGTTCCCTTTTTGTAACTCGCCCACATACACGGTATAGTTGCCCACCTGCCGCTGCTGCACATGTCTGAACTTGTAGCCGCTTCCTTCCCAACAGATTAACGGGTGATGTTCCGTAGAGTAAAAAGCCTGCACCGGTTTCAGGTAGACCAATACGTTTTCGTTGCTGTATTTGGTAACCCCGTTCCCCAGCGTGGCTACCTGAAAACCGTTTAGCTGCGGCATAGTTTGTTCCAGTACCATCTCGGGTTTATCTCGTTTTACTGTCAGCCCAATTCCGGTCATCAAAAGCAGTAGCAGATAGTTCAGCAGTAAGGAGCCTCTTAAACTGACAGTTGACTTCCGCGCTGCATTTGTAGTTGTTTCAGATAGGTATTGTTGCAGCCTTTTTGCCGTGAAATAAAAGGGCACCAGTGCATAAGCCAGCAAGCAAAGCAAGCCTATCACATCGTGAAGCGGGTTTCCGGGCAGGATCTTAAACCAAACCAGCAACAGGATGCGCAGTAAGTTTGATACCAGGTTCAGGAACAACATAAAGCCCAGCATCAGGCCAATAAACCAGAGCGGAAATTTTCTCTGATAGGTCTTCTGCAGGTGCGCCAAAATAAAAACAGCCAGGATCAGGGCCAGCGACAGCATCGACAAACCAGCACAAGCCGGATCTACAGAGAACTCTTCACCATTTACCAGGATGATGTTACCGGCAGCTTCGGCCTGTTTCTCCATCGTGTTAAGGATGCACACAGCCCAGGTAGTTAACTCCATCCGGAGCGGGAAACTGATGATGTTGGCGATGTACTTAAAGATAGGCGAGGCTACTGCAAGCAAAAGCACGGGATAAATGGAGATTCTGCCAACTATAAGCTGCGCGCCACACCAGAGTGCTGCTACAAATGCAAAGAAATATAAGGTGCTGTTTTGCAGCGTGGTGGCAACAATGGCCAGAACTATAGTTGCAATCAACAGCGATGAGGAGAGTGCCTTTTGCGGCTGTACCTGCGCTACAAAAGGCACAAGTACCAAGGCCAGTAACCATTGGCTGTCCCAGAGCAGGTACTCGCCCAGCAGAAAACCACCAGCCAGCAAATACAGACTCATGACCAGCAGCGGAATCAGCCATTGCTCTGTAGGCCTTACAGCAGTTAACTTCATCTCAGGAAGTATGGTTTTAAGGTGAAATACCCAATGATCAGTGCAGCCAGGATAATGAGTGCCCATTCTTCCGGTTCCGGTACCGCACCCGAGCCGTTCATGCTGGCATTGCCCAGGCTGGCTTTACTTTTCTGGATATCGAAGCGCTCGTAATCTGCCTGTGTTTCCAGCACGATCAGGCTGGATACCGGACTTACAATATTGGCCTGGGTGGCTTCTGCGATCAGCGCATCTTCTATAAAATCCTTACTGAAATACCGTGCCCCGATCTGCTGCAGCACGTGGTTATAAGCAAACAGCCGCAGAACATGGTCTGGCGCTGTGCCGCCGGCTATAGTTGCATTTGTTTTAACTATAGCCAGCCCGGACTGTCCCAGGCGAACGGTGTTATGATCTATAGTTGTGTTGATAAACTGCTTGTTCTGCAGTAGTGTAGCCAGTTGTTTAGTGTCGCCGTGCAAAGGAGCAATTACCCGTAATTCTTTCAGGCTCTTAAAGTAGGGCGATAACTTTTCGCCAAGCGAGAACACGCTTATAGTTGCATGTTGCGGCAAAATTTCTGCCATCTGTTCTGCAAATGGGGTATCTTTCAGGTCGCTGAGGTTAGGAGATACACCGTTACTTTTACTGATGACCAGTGCCTGCTCCGGGTTTTTGATCATGTGTAGCGGGAAGAGGGAGTAGCGTTGCTGTTGCAGCAGGCTAAATAGTTCTGCCCTGTTCTGCTCGTTCAGTTGCACCATTTTCCCATCCCACACATACACCGGCTTTTGTTTTGCCATATCCCATACCTGCTCAAATTCATTCTCCGACCAACTGGTGTTTATGTCCAGGTAGAGTTGCTGTGGCTCAAATGGTACAAGCTGTTGCGGCAGTTCGGTTAAACTATAGTTGTTGCCGGCAAAGCTGAAACTGCTGTTCGCTAAGGCAGGAGCGTTAAATCGCAGGCTCCAGTCCTGGCTATAGTTTCCCTGGCGTTTGTATGTGTTGCTGCGCGTAAGTTTATAGTTTGAGGGTAATTCAAGGCCGTTTACATTCTCATCCAGATACACCACAGATGTTTCAGTAGCGCCCAGTGTGCTTGGTCCGGTAAAGTAAATGTTCTGGTAAACAAGCGCTTCGCCCTGCTGCTGAAGGGGAGAGGTAATCCCAATCTTAAACTGGCGGTTTTCTTCCGGGGTGCACGGAAAAACTCTTACCGATACCCTGTTGCCTTCCTGCCAATGCACTACCGATGGGTCGCGGGCTTCAACGCCAACTATAGTTTTGTAAGCGGTTTGTGCTTTGCTTTTGGTAGTGAGGTAGCCTTTCTCTTCTCGGCCGTTTATCCAGAGCGAGAGCGACGTCACTACGCTGCCTTCGGGCAGGAAAAAGGTATAGATTGCTTCCTGCTGGTTATTGCTGTGCGCCATGTTGTTATGCACGCTTAGCACCTTCTCTGTGTAGGCAAGTCTATAGTTCGGGTAAATGCGCACCTGCGACACTACATTGGCTGTTTTCAGGTTATTACCCGACCAAAGCCGCTCCTCGGCCTGGTGCCGCGCGTCGTATATGCTTTCCAGTATTTTAATCTTCTCTTTCCTGTCCAGGTTTGGTTCGCCCAGCAACAGCACCGCTAAACTCACAAGTGGGTCGTGGCGTTTTACTTCCTCAAAATTCTCTCGGGGCATATCCCACATACTGAACTCACCAGTAGGAACCTGGTAAACAAGGTCGGTCTTTAATATGCGTTCGGTCAGGTAATCGGCTGGTAACTGCTGGCTTAATTTTACCCAGCGTGGCAGCGTTTCATCTTCCTGAATCACATAATCGTTACCGCTAAAGGCGAGCTGCTCGTTACGGTTTTGCCATTGCCAGATGTAAAAGATGCCGAAAAGAACAGGGAAAGCGGCACCAGCCACAAAAGTGCGCAGGTATTGCCTGTCCTCAGTTGCGGCTTTATATACCCCAACTCCCAGGCATATTGCAACCCAAAGCGGAACATAGGTGTGTAACGACATGCCCAAGGCCAGCACCCCGAAAATACTGATGATGTAAAGTGGCAACAGGTAAATGGCATAGTATAACCACAGCACAGATCCGGCGCCAAGTACAAAGAGCAGCACCTGGTTCAGTTTTTTCGGTAACAGCTCCCGGAAACTATAGGCCATCAGGGTTACGCAGAAAAGTGTGATAAAAGCTTCGAGCCAGGGAACAGAATCCTGGAAAATGCTCATCTGGCGGTTAAGCGCGTAACAACTGATGATAAAAAGTACCAGGTAGAGATAAAGGTATTCCAAGTGCCGGAAAGGCCGTTTAAAGGAAAATACTCCCTTGGATAACATCACAACAAAGTAAACGGCAGTCAGGCTATAGTTCATCCAGAAGAGTCCAAACGAAGCCTCATCGGTTGCCCCGACGCCCCACTCCGGAAGCATAAACAACAGGAAGGAAACTATAATCAGCCCTACACCGATAAGCTTCAGGTTGAGCTCGGTTTTAACAGGCGTTTTTATCAGTGTTTTCATTTTATTTTAGACATAGTTCCGGCACCCCACCACTTGAGTGCCGGATAGATGGATATTTTTTGAAAAGAGAATGTAAGAGGCTGCTGTTTACTTAAACCCGAACAGCACCGGGAACAGGAACACCACGATAACTACCCAGATAAAATACACCGGCAGGTAAGCGGCTATCGATCTGCCTAATGCTGTGATGTCAGATTTTTTAGTAATTGACCTGAAAAGTGAACCGGTAACCAGAATCAGGTTAAACAGTATCAGGATGTTGCTGCCTAAAACGGCCAGCCTGTTTGGTGTAATGCCCCATTCGGCTATCCGGAACATAATGGCCGACAAGGCAATGCTGTTTACCACAATGGTAACTATAGCCAGCAGCAACAGGATCCAGGTACTGGTGGCGTCCTGCTCTTTCCGGGAATTATCGGCAATAGAGAAAAAGATAAGCGCCATTACCCCGATCAGCAGGATGTTAAATAGGATCAGGAAATCGCGGTCGTTATAAGGGTCTTTGCCGGAGAAGGGGATTGCGATCAGGTAAATGGTAAGCATGATCAGCACGAGCGGGCTGAATATTTTGGCAATGACAGGCGAAACCTTGTTTACCAGTTGCGGGTTGGTTTGGGTAAGGTGCGTAGCAACTATAGGAATGGCCGCCGCCCCGAAAACACCAATATACTCCGCATAAAATTGCTCTATCTGCAGCCCGATAATGGCGAACAAACCGATGGTAATGCCTGTCATGATCACGCCGGCAATCACCAGCAGGGCGGTCATAACGAGCAGGTCGCCGTTAAAGCGGAGGTACCCGAGTCGACGGCTATAGTTGTTGAAGTCGTTACCGGTGAAGGCCGCGCCCAGCACAGCCCAAAGCAGCAAAGGCAGGTGCAGGCAGGCCAATACCAAGGTGTCGGTTGTGGTAGTGCCAGGCAGCAGGTTGATGTACACCAGCGATACGAGCATGATGGCACCGAGCAGCGCTGTTTTGTAAGCCTGCAACTTGTTCTTCCAGGCAAAATAAGCCGTCAGCAGCGGGAAAACAATGAAGCCGATGTTGCGGGGATAGAAAAATTCTTCCTCCACAGGCAGGTAAGCCGGTATTTTAGCAATGAACCCTGCCACCAGCGACGCCAGTACTACCAGCAGCAGATCCCGACTGGTGCCCCACGAAATGTCGTCGCTCTCGTAGCGCAGGCGTTCGTTCCAGAACTCTGCAAGTGGGTTGCCTTTCAGGTCGGGGTAAATGGCTCTGAACTCCTGCGTAAAAGGCGCTTTGTTGCTTCGGTATAGTTTTTCTAGCCGGCCCGGATCGTTCAGGTGGGTTAGTATTTCGTTTTTCATGGCTGATGTATTTATTGCCGGATTAAGCTATAGTTGCTATGTCAGAATTACAGCTTGTCAATCATGTCGCCGATGTCGCTGACACCAAGCGTAAACATGATCAGCACCACGCCCAGCACAATCTTGATAAGTAACGGAAAGGAAAAGCCGAATTTCCTCCTGAACCAGGTATTGGAAGGCGGAAGAAATACCAGCGAAATAAGCAGGTAAGCAATTCCCGGAACCGGGTGCACCAGAAACAGGTTCAGTATCCCGATCAGTATCACCAGTATACTGAATGCCCATGCGCCTATAGTCCAGATGGTTGACTTGTTTGGCATTGTTGTTTTGTTTTCCATCACTGATTCGTTTAAGTTTTATTTATCCTCTCTTACTATAGTTTGGCTGCTTAACTACCGGCAAATGGCGTCCCGAAAATGCCCACGGCCAGTTCAGCCCAGATCAGGAAAAGCACTACCAGTGCCAGAGCAATCAGGCCGATGCGGTAATTCATGTTCCTTACTTTTCTGATCAGCAGTTCGCATAGCAGACCTGTGCCGAGCAGCAGTACACCCATGATCACAAAGTCGAACAGCTTCCAGTCTACTTCATTTGTAAACTGCATGGCTATTAAGGGAATAGAAAGGATAAGCGCTACTCCGAGCACAATACCAATAAGTCTTTTGTTTTGAGTTACCATAAAATTTAGTTTTTAAGTTAATTGATCTATTATGTGATAGTTACATTTTTTACTAAAAGCTTTGTGTCATCATTTCGATCTTGTCGAATAGTTCGCCAACGCCCATAGCTGCCCAAATAATGAAGATGCCGAGCAGGATCTTTAGTAATCTGAATTGGGGAAGCCGGTAGCCCGTTACTTTATGGAAGATCTCGTTTGCCGGAAGAAAATAGACCAGCGAGAGCAGCACTATAAAAATTCCGAAGCCGGTATCGCCTCCCCAGAACGTGTTCACGATGCCGATCGCAAAAAAAGCCAGCCCAAAAATCCAGCTGATGATGGTGAGGGCCGTAGAGCCGTCGTTCTTGGCCACTTCGCCCTGGTATTCGTTTCTTTCAGTCATGTTGCTATAGTTTATAGTTTCAGATTTTGATTCTCAATTGCTGTTCAGGTTTTCTTAATCCCACAAAGTGCCAGCAAGGCCTAAAACAGTGCCCAACCACAGCACAACTATAAACACGAGCAGGCTCAGTACATTTGCAAGTCCGGTTCTCCAGCCGCCCTGGCTGCGCAGGTGATCCATGTTATAAAAGAACAGCCCGCCCAGTGCACCAGCTGCTGGTACCACCAGCAAGGGTCTGATCCACCAGTAGGTTGGCCACTCAGGCGCCTTTGTTGCCCCGATCAGGAAAAAGGAGATAAGCAGCAAACCTATTCCTGCGCCCAGCAACATCCGCTTCCCTACAGGAGCCGGATGAACAGGCTGATTGTGTATTTCGCTTTGATGTGTCATCGTTTATAAAATTTTAATTTTTTCCTTTAAAGTACTTTGAGTTTCAAAGTTGATGGATAAAAAAATTTAGATGCCGTTCCGGTTATTTAAAATTAACTGCTCCAGTGCGTCCAGGTGGCTCTTGAAAGCTTCGCGGCCCGCATCGGTAGCCTGGTAAGTAGTGTTTGGCTTACGACCTACAAACTGCTTTTCTACGTGCAGGTAGTTGGCATCTTCGAGTGCACGCAGGTGACTTGCCAGGTTACCGTCTGTTAGCTGCAGCGTCTCTTTCAGGGTGTTAAAATCGGTTTTCTCTTCCACCATCAGTACCGACATAATGCCTAACCGCGCCCTGCTTTCGAAGGCTTTATTTATATTTTCAAGGTAATCTTTCACGTGCCTGTTAGCGTTCGTATTTAAAATACACCAGTGTACCGTACACAATGTGCAGCACTCCAAACCCCAACGTCCAGGCTAATAAACCATACCCCACAAAAAAGCTGGCGACAAGCCCCAGTGCAATCTCAATAATGCCCAGGTACCGGATATCGCTCAGTGTATACTTGCTGGCATTTAGTAAGGCGCAACCATAAAAAATAAGCATTACCGGTGCCACCAAATAAAACAGGCCATGATACATCAGTATAGCGCAGAAAATGCCTCCAGCTGCCAGGGGTATAAACAGGTTGATCAGCATGCGCTCTGTTTTGCTGTCCCATACACGATGGCTCTTCTTCTTGGCATTGCGTGCCGTAAAATAGGTAGCCGAAGACAGGGCGAGTATAAATACCAAGGCTGCAACCGATAGTATAAAGATAATAGCCTCTCTGGTTAGCGTAAGGCCATAAATCTCATTGTAAACGATATTGTTTGTTACCAGGTACCATTTTACGACAGCTGCACCTATTAGCGCCGATACGCCTGCCGCCACACCCGAAAGTCCACTAAGCGAAATAAACCGGGAAGAACGATCCATGATGTTCCGGATCTCGTGCAGGGTAGCTAACTGGTCTTGCTGTTGGTTCATAATAAAGTACTTTGAGTTTCAAAGTTAATAACGGTTTACGTAAAGTCAAGTAGTTGGTCTGAAAAATGAGTAAAATATTTTATGTTGTGAATATAACCTGCCCGAACAGCACAAAACTATAGCCATACCGCAAGAACCTAAGCCGTGCCTGTACGTTTAATTTTACACAAATAAAGCCGGTAAAATTGCCGGCATCACTTATGAAAACAAATGCATATGAACTACACAGAGAACTTTGAAGGCATTAAATTAGACATACAAGCGGTAGACATTGAAATTCCCGACACCATCCAGCAGAACATCCGCGAGATAATTACAAAGTTGAAGCGCCATGGTACCAAAATAGACTCGGTGGATGTTTATTTTAAAGAGGAAGCAAACCAGGCCACAAACCAGAAAAGTGTGCGCATGCGCGTGGGTGTGCCTGGCAACGATGTGTTTGCCCATGATGAAGGCGATAACTGGTACCAGCTGCTGGATAATGTTTCAGAAAAGTTGAAACGCCAACTGGATAAACGATAACTATAGTTTGATCACTATAAACCCGCTGCCGGAGTGCAATCAGCAACTGGCAGCGGGTTTTATTTTTACTTTCTATCTTAAGCAGTTCGTTAATGGTAATTAAATGGCAGATACATACTATAAAGGCAAAGTTGTTTTAATAACGGGGGGTGCCCAAGGTATTGGCCTGGGTATGGCTCAGGCGTTTGCAAAAGCCGGGGCATATGTATTGATAGCAGATGCTGATAAAGAAGCCAGACAGGAAGCTGTAGCGAGACTTTCCAAAGAAAATTTAACAATAGACTTTATCGCCTGCGATGTGAGTTCTGAGCAGCAGGTTATTGATTTGCTGCAGTACGTGCGTGAGAAGCATGGCCAACTGGATGTCCTCATCAACAATGCCGGGATTGCGGATCCTTTTATGGGGAACCTGGATGAACTGCAGATGAAGGACTTTGATCGTGTGCTGGCCGTGAACCTGCGGGGGCCTTTGCTCTGCAGTAAATATAGTTTGCCCTTGTTGCGTAAGTCCTTACATCCTGCCATCCTGAACATTACCAGCACACGGGCTTTTATGTCGGAGCCCGATACATTTGCCTATTCTGCCTCTAAAGGCGGGCTGGAAGCACTTACGCATTCGCTGGCAGTGAGCCTGGCAAAAGATAAGATCAGAGTGAATGCCATTGCTCCGGGCTGGATAGAAACAGGGGAGTGGCAGAAGAAAAGCCAGAAGTACACCCCGTCGCACACCAGAGAAGATAAGGAGCAGCACCCGGTCGGCCGTGTGGGTAAACCGGAAGATATTGCAGAAGCAGCGTTATTCTTATGTTCTGAGAAGGCAGGTTTTATTACGGGCCAAAGTTTAACTATAGATGGCGGGATGACCGTGAAGATGATCTATCATTAGAATTATGAATTATGAATTATGAATTATGAATTATGAATTATGAATTATGAATTATGAATTATGAATTATGAATTATGAATTATGAATTATGAATTATGAATTATGAATGCAGACTCTTAAGAACTATCAACAATCAGCAATCAATCAATAACGAACAACCTGAAACGCCTGGCACCTGTAAACTATAGTTAAACCCAAGCGGCTACAAATGGTACAGTCTCCAAATACGCCTACTATTTTTTATATTACCAACCCAATGTGCGCCTGGTGCTACGGTTTTACCTATGTGGTACGCCGGCTGGCTGCCTTATGGCAGGGGCGCTTACAGGTACAGGTGCAGTTAGGAAATTTGCAGGCTTACAATACCGAACCCCTGAAACGCGAAGAACGGGAGCGGCTCGCCACCAACTGGCACTGGGTGCAACAGCGCACGCATCTGCCCTTCGATTTCCGTTTCTTTCTGCAGAAGAACTATGTGTTTTCCACCGAACCTGCCTGCCGTGCCTTGCTGTGTATGCGCCTGTTACGCCCGGTACTAACGTTAGAAGTGCTTCGCGCTATGCATTCCGCTTTCTTTGCCGACGGGCAGGACCTGACCGATACTGCAGTGCTGGTTAAAATAGCAGGCCTGTTCGGCGTTTCAGAGAACCTTTTTCTGGCCCTTTTTGAGTCGGATGAGGTGATGCAGCAATTAGACGACGAGTTTGAAGCTACTGCCGCCCTGGGCGCAACCAATTTTCCAAGCGTGTACCTCCGCACGCGTCAGGGCACCGAGCTTATCTCTAAAGGCTTCTGTCAGCTACCTGAACTGGAAACGAGGTTGTTAGAGCGGTTGAGGCAAGGGGTAGTAGTATTATAGTTTACTGTTGTCATTCCGAGCATGGCTGAGACGTGAGTCGAATTCGGTCGGCTTAGCTTTGAAGGATCTTTGTGTCTTATAGTTCCCACTATTGTCATTTCGAGTGCAGCGAGAAATCTATCTCAGACTATAGTTGCTTAAGACCTCACAGTGTGCACAGCTCCTGTGAGTGTCTGGTGCTATAGTTGAGGCCAATTGCAACTGGAGACAAGCCGTTATTCTATAGTTTCCACTAATCCTGGGAGCTCTATGAGCCTATCGTTCTATAGTTAGCTCGGCTCCCTCCCGGGCCGGGAGGCCCCGTCTTCGGGCATCGCGCGGTGTACATTTCCTTTGCTCGTGCCTCGCAATGCTTTCAGCACCGGAAATCTACAAGGCGCTCAACCCAAAGACTGAAATCATACTCGATAGTATATGATGTAGCTATGGTTTCCTTTTTCATTCTTGGTTAAGGCAGATCTGTTTTTCTCGTGGTTGTATTTCCATAGGGACAGGTAAACCTGCCCTGCCCGTGGGCTGAAACTATAAAACATAGTTATTAAGCTGGTAAAGGCAGAGATTGTCCCCTTGAGGGGACTGCAGGGGTGTTAAAACTATAATTATAGAACTATAGCTGTTAACATAGCAGTAACCTAAACTCCCCTCCTTGGACTACCGAGAAGTGATTTCGAAGGTAGCGAGCGTAGCTCTGAGGGGCAGGGGTGGTTGGACCAGCGCAACTATAGAACTATAGCTGCAACCATAGCTATGTCTAAAAGTCCACCTTTGAAGGAGAATGACCAACAGCAACTATAAAACTATAACTCAAACTATAGCAAGGACAGAGATTCCCCTCTTGAGAGGGGTAGGGATGTGTAATTCCTCAACTATAAAACTATAGCATCTAACTAAACCAGCAGCCCAATCCTGGAAATCCTGATCCGGACAATCAGCAAATAAAATAGGTGCTACTCGCTTGAACATTAAATAAATTGTATATTTAGCGATTAACTTGCTGAAAGCATATCTGAACTATGAGAACGAAAGCTACAACCAACCAGGTGGACGAGTACATCGAAAAACTGAGCCCTGAAAAGATTGTGCTGGCACAGGAGATCAGGCGTATCATAAATGGCTCGGTGGCACACCTGGAAGAATGTGTACGCTGGGATAACCCGTGTTATTTTTTCTATGGTCCTGTTTGTTACTTCGCTTCTTCCCGCAGTGGCATTCATTTCGGCTTTTTCAGGGGCAAAGAGCTCTCTGACCCTGCCCGCCGGCTGGTGAGCCGCAACGGCCAGCCCTACCACATCAAGATCCGTACTTCCGAAGATATTGACGAAACCTATTTTGCCGAGCTGATACGCGAAGCTGTGCTGCTTAACCAGAATTAGGATTGCCGCAGTCTGCGTGTTCGCAGGCGTAGCCGGGTACTTCCAGTTCTATGGTAATATGCTGCACACCTACATCTGTCAGCAGGTGGCGTATCTGTTGTTTTATGTTTTCGGCTTCGTGCAGCTGCAGGTCGTCGGCTACCACGGCGTGTAAAGTAAGCACGTTGTAGCTGCCATCCAGCGTCCAGATGTGCAGGTCGTGTATGGAGTCTACGGCCGGAATGCTGGTAATGCGCTGTTGTATGGCTTCGGTATCCAGTTCGGGTGGTGTTCCCTGCAGCAAAATGGTAAGGCTCTGGCGCAGGTTCTTTATGACATTATATAGTACAAACAAAGTAATCCCGATGGATAAGAGCGGGTCGATCACAGGCCAGTCGAAGAAGTAAAGTACTACGCCACCCACCAGCACCGCTACCCAGCCCAGCACATCTTCCAGCAGGTGCAGCCGTACCACCCGTTCGTTTATAGAGTTATCACTGTTCAGCCGCAGAAAAGCCGCCCCGTTCACAATAATTCCCAGCACTGCAAAACCAATCATACCGGCAGCATCTACCGCTTCGGGGTTCCAGATGCGCGGAATAGCCTCTGAAAGGATAAAGAACGAACCAACCAGCAGGATAACCGAATTGATAACAGCGCCGAGCAACGAGAACCGCTTGTACCCATACGAGAACGTGCTGTCGCTGCCTTTTTTGGATAGCTTTTCGAAATACCAGGCCAGCCCCAGCGAGAGCGAGTCACCGAGATCGTGCAGGGCATCCGACATAATGGCCACGCTGTTTATCCAGAATCCGCCGATAAACTCAATAATAGTAAAGCCCAGATTCAGGAAAAAAGCCAGCTTTATATTGCTGCCTCCATGATGGTGATGATCATGCCAGTGGTGATGCGAATGTGCCATAGTAGTAAAACGTTGCGTGGCTCTTTTAGATATTGCGCGTACCTTTGCAAAAGCTCGCGGCTGTAAACAAATGCCTTGTAGCCAAAGTTGAAGCAAAAAAGCAAGAGAAGCAAAAACCTGTATGAAAGTACTGCTGGTAGAAGATGACCCCAAAGTAGCCTCCTTCATTAAGCGCGGGCTGGAAGAACAGACCTATGAAGTAGAACAGGCATACGATGGTACCTTCGGCATAAAGCTGGCCCTGCAGAACGAGTACGACCTGATCATACTGGATGTGATTCTGCCGAACCGCAATGGCCTGGAAGTGTGCCGCGAGATCAGGTTGCAGAACCAGCTTGTGCCTATACTGATGCTTACCGCCCTTGGCGCCACCGACGATAAAATAACCGGCCTGGATGCCGGCGCCGACGATTACCTGACCAAACCTTTTGAGTTTAAAGAGCTGCTGGCCCGCATCAGGGCGCTTACCCGTCGTGGCACCGACAATGCTACCAGCGAAAAGCTAAGCATAGCCGACCTGGAGATGGATTTGGCAAAGAAAACAGTAAACCGCGGAGGGAAACCGGTAAACTTAACTGCCCGCGAATTTGCCCTGCTGTATTACCTGTTGCGCAACAAGGAACGTGTGGTATCCAGGGTAGATATTATAGAGCAGGTCTGGGAAACATCGTTTGATACCGGCAGCAACGTAATTGATGTATACATTAATTTTCTGCGCAAAAAGATAGACAAAGACCACCCGAACAAGCTTATCCATACATTAGTAGGGATGGGGTATGTATTAAAAGAGCAGCACGACGCATGAAGATCAGAACCCGATTAACGCTGCAGTTTGCTGGTGTTTTTGCGCTTATACTGGTGTTGTTCTCGCTGGTGATCTACTACTTTACGTCTATTTACCGGCAGGAAGATTTTTATGACCGCATACGAGTACGTGCCCAGGCAGTAGCCCGCTATGCGCTGGAAAACACACAGGCTGATACCGAGACCCGCCGTCGGAACCAGATACGTTACTACCAGGCATTGCCATACGAGGTGGTAAACATTTTTGATGAACGTGGCCGGCGTATATTTACAGAGGGCACCGGCGACCTGGAGATCAGCCCGGAGCTGTTGCAGCGCATACGTACCGAAAAGGAAGTACATTATGAGCAGGATATCAGGCAGGTTGTTGGTATCCTTTACACTACTTCTGAAGGGCAGTATGTTGTCCTGGCTTCATCTATAGATGCCTATAGTTTAAAAAAACTGGAGCACCTGAAGGTGATACTTATAGTTGGCTTGCTGGGCTCGCTGGTAGTGGTGCTGGCGGCAAGCTGGTTTTTTGCCAAGGCGGCTTTGCGGCCCATCACTAAAGTAGTAAGCGAAGTAGAGAAAATTACGGCTTCGGACCTGCATATGCGCGTGAGCGATGCCGATGGCAAAGACGAGATATCACAGCTTTCGCAGACCTTTAATAAAATGCTGGAGCGTCTGGAACTGGCATTTGAAATGCAGAGCACCTTTGTTTCCAGTGCCTCGCATGAGCTGCGCACGCCGCTTACTACCATGATGGGCGAACTGGAAGTGGCCCTGATGAAGCCCCGTACACCGGAAGAATACCAGCGTGTGTTACATTCTACCCTGGATGATGTACGCCTGCTTACCGAACTTTCCAATGGGTTGCTCCAGATTGCCCAGGCCAGCATCGATCAGTCAAAAATTACCCGGCAGCACCTGCGCATTGATGAACTGGTGTGGATGGCGCATGACCAGGTGCTGAAACGCCAGCCGGAGGCACAGATACACATCAACTTCGCTGATTTTCCGGAAGACGAAAACCGGTTGGTTGTGAAAGGCAACGAAGCATTGTTGCTGATAGCTATAGTTAATGTCATCGAGAACGCCATTAAGTTTTCGCCGTCGGGCAAAAGTGCTTCGGTGCTTATTGTGGTAGATAAAAAGGATGTGCATTTGCTGGTACAGGACCGAGGCCTCGGTATTGCCGAAGAAGACCTGAAGCACGTTTTTGTGCCTTTCTTCAGGGCAGAGAACGTACGCAGCATCACTGGCCATGGCATAGGGTTACCGCTGTCTGAGCGGATTCTTAAGCTGCATCGTGGTTCAATTGTCGTAAAGTCACAGATTAACCAGGGCACCGAAGTTATGCTTACCCTGCCACAGGCCAATGGCGCTCCAACAGCTCATTCCTGATTTTAATCTCTTTTTAATCTCGTTTTAATTCCGCCTTAATGCCGCCACTATACTTTTGGAGCATTAGGTGAGACTAATGGCTTTTGCCCCTGTCCCGTTTTGGGGCGGGGCAATTGCTTTACCGGATTAGAATACAGATTAATTTATGCGCTCAGAAGAGAGAACAAAAACAGCTTTTGCCAGCTTAGGAAAAGACTTTCCGGCTGGTCTGGTGGTATTTTTAGTGGCCCTGCCGCTTTGCCTAGGTATATCCTTAGCTTCGGGGGCACCCCTTTTTGCAGGTTTGATCACCGGTATAGTTGGTGGTGTGGTGGTATCGTGGTTAAGCGGGTCGAGCCTGAGTGTAAGCGGCCCGGCCGCCGGGCTGACAGTAATTGTACTGAACGGTATAGAAACACTACAGACGTACGAAGCCTTTCTGCTGGCAGTAGTGCTGGCCGGTGTATTGCAGCTGGTACTTGGTTTCCTGAAGGCCGGGGTGATCGGGCTGTACTTTCCTTCGTCGGTTATCCGTGGTATGCTGGCAGCCATCGGCCTTATCCTCATCCTGAAGCAGATTCCGCATTTTTTAGGTGCCGATGATGACTTTTTCGGGAGCCTGTATTTTGCGCAGGCCGATGGCAAGAACACCTTTTCGGGTATCACCAGTGCTTTGTCCAGCATAAACGTAGGTGCTTTTATAGTTGGAGCTGTGTCGCTGGTCATCCTGGTGCTCTGGGATACCGAACCGGTAAAGCGTATTAAACTGTTTAAGTTTGTACCGGGCGCCCTAATTGTGGTATTGGTTTCGGTAGGTATCAATGCCCTGTTCGGGACTTATTTTCCTGCTTTGCAGATCACATCGAGCCACCTGGTTAACCTGCCATTCATCTCCAGCGCTGCCGACCTCGGGAATCAGTTACAGCTGCCCGATTTCAGCGTCTTTTCCAATCCATCGCTTTATGTAGTGGCCTTTACCATTGCTATAGTTGCCAGCTTAGAGACCCTGCTGAGCGTGGAGGCAGTAGATAAACTGGACCCGCACAAGCGCCGCACGCCTACCAACCGCGAGCTAAAAGCGCAGGGAGTTGGGAATATCATCAGTGGTTTGCTGGGCGGCCTGCCCATGACGGCGGTAATTGTACGCAGCTCTGCCAACATTGTAGCCGGCGGCGAAACCAGAATGTCCAGCTTTATACATGGCTTGTTTCTGCTATTATCAGTGCTGTTTCTGGCGGGTTTCCTGAACCAGGTGCCGTTGTCGGCGCTGGCGGCGGTGCTGCTGGTGGTGGGCTATAAGCTAACCAAACCAACCTTGTTCAAATCACAGTTCAGGCTAGGTTCCGAGCAATTTATACCGTTTGCGGTTACCATCCTGGCCATCCTGTTCACCGACCTGCTGATAGGTATCTGCGTGGGACTTGCCGTGGGTATCTTCTTTATCCTGAAAGCCAACTATAGATCGCCATACTTTTACCATAAAGAGGAGCAGCGGGAAAAGGATATCATCCGGTTAAGGTTAAGTGAGCACGTCTCGTTTCTGAACAAGGCCAGTATTGTGCTGACCCTCGAACACCTGCCGGGCAACAGCCATGTGATCATAGACGGTGAGAACTCTGAATTTATAGATTACGATGTGCTGGAAGCGATCCAGGAGTTTAAGCAAACCGCCCACGAACGAAACATTGTGGCAGAGGTGCTGAACGTACCGGAAGTAGCGGCGCTGAATGTTCACTAACCAGGTATAAAATTGAAGCGAAAAATTAAAAACCGAGTAACAACGACAGATATGAGAAAGATAATGGAGAATAACCGCAAGTGGGTTGCGGATAAACTGAATGAAGACCCGGATTACTTTAACAAGCTTGCCCTGGGCCAGGAGCCGCGCTACCTGTTTATCGGCTGCTCCGATAGCCGTGTGCCATCCTCGGCGATTACCGGAACAGGCCCCGGCGAAATGTTTGTGCACCGCAACATTGCCAACCTGGTAGTACACACCGACATGAACCTGCTTTCGGTACTGCAGTATGCCGTGGAAGTGCTGAAAGTGAAAGATATTATAGTTTGCGGCCACTATGGTTGCGGTGGGGTTGCGGCTGCGGCAGGCAATAAACAATATGGATTGATCGATAACTGGTTGCGCAACATTAAAGATGTGATCAGGCAGCACGAGCGCGAAGTGATGAGCATATACGATGAAGAAGCCCGGCTGCGCCGCATGGTAGAACTGAACGTGATCGAGCAGGTGCATAATCTGTCCAAAACATCCATCATCCAGAATGCCATGCTATCGGATAACCCGCCAAGGTTGTATGGGCTGGTTTACGACATTAAGGAAGGCTTGCTACGCGACCTGAAAGTTGATGTACAGGGGTTTAAGCGTTACGAGCATATTTATAGTGTAATAGAGGAACCTGCGTCTTTATCAGTTTAAAATAAGCTACATACCAAACAAAAGCCCCGGCTGCTGGCCGGGGCTTTTTTATAAACTATAGTTACTGCTTCTTAAAACAGGTAGCTCAGCATCAGGAAAATAGTGGAGTTATGGCGCTCCTGGTTCACAAACGGGCCTTCGTCGTCTATGTCTTTCAGGCCGCCGGTGTAGCGTACTTCCAGGCCAATGTTGCTGGCGCCACGGTAGCCAATGCCTGCTGCATAGCCCAGGTCAACAGTATAAGGATGGTCGGTAATGTTGTTCTCCTTGGTAGTAGTAGTGTTGCCATCTGCCGACGTGGTCTCGATGATGCGACGCGCTTTGGCAATAAAGCTTGCCTGCGGACCTAAGTCAAAGAACAGGCCACCTGCCGAAAAGTGCAGCAACAAGGGCACATCCACATAATTCATTCTGAACTTGTCCTCAGTCTTCACACCTGTTGAGGATACATTCTCTACTTTAGCGCCACGCGAGGTATACAGGGCTTCTATCTGTATCCCGATCAGGTCGTTGATGTGCTGCTGGTAAAATAAACCGGCCGAATAACCTAAGCGGTGGTCATAGTTTTTAGCGTCGGCGCCTCTAAAGGTAGCATAAGTAGCGCCGGCCTTTACGCCCAGCTGCTGTGCCGATACGCCAAGCGCAAAAGAGAAGAAACAGATCAGAAGTAAAATTCTTTTCATGATAAAGTATAAGTAATTGGCTGAAAATCAATTAGACATAACAGGCAAGTAAACGATAGCTGCCTGCCGTTTTTAAAAGAGAGCAAATGTGCAAATAAAAATGCCCCGCTGCAACAGCGGGGCATTTTTTGTGGAGTTCCATCCACTATCCAATCGGAGAATTACCACTGGTAACCGTAACTATACGGCCGCCGGTAGTTAGTTCTACCATTCATAGTCTCTTCGCGAAGACGATCCGTAAGAGTAGGGAGGTCCGCTATAGGTCCCTGATGACCGGCTGCTGCTCCCATAACGGTTATAGTCGTTGTCGTTTTCACGGTCGCGCATTTCGTCCATTCTTCTGCGGCGCTCTGCTTCTTCATCACCAAACCATGACTTTATCTCATCGCCGGCACGGTCAAAAAAGCCACGGTCTTCGTTTCCGTAACGGTCGCGGTCGTAATCGCTGGATGAGCGGTTGTAGCTGCCGGAGCCATAACCTGATGTGCCCATAGAGCTGCCATAAGTGCCACGGCCATAGTTGCCTGAACTATAGCTGCCGGTGTTATAGTTAGATGAGCCATAGTTAGATGAACCCATACCGCTGCTGCCATAACCAGAACCATAGTTGGACGAGCCATAGTTGTTGCCCGATCCGTAACGGTTGCCATAGTTCGACGATGAACCGTAAGAGCCTCTGTTATATCTGTTGTCGTCGTCATCTGTCATGCGGTCCCAGGCGTTGGATACACGGTTTTTAGTGCGATCCCAGGCGTTCTCTATTCTGTCTCCGGTGCGGCTCCAGGTATCGCGGTTGCTGCGGTCGTAATCGCTGCCATAGCGCGGGCTGGAAGAGCCGTAACTTCTGTTATAGTTTGATGAGCCGTAGCCCGATGAAGATCCATATCCGGAAGAAGAACCGTAACCTGACGATGAGCCATAGTTGCCGGTGGTACCAGCTGAGCGGCCATAGGTAGAGCCACTGCCGTATCCTGAACCTGCGCTGTAATCTCTGCCAGATCCAAAATCAGAGCTGCTTCTGCTGCTGCCATAGTTGGTGCCTCTGTTCGAAAAGTTATCGGAGTAATAATTTCTTCCAGAGCCTCTGCTCTCAGATCTGTAGTTGTCATTGTACGGGTTATAACCCGAGTTTTCATAGCTTCTCATAGGTTTTGGATTTATTTATTGATTAAAATTATACTTAACTGGTGCTGTGCCAATACAAATTGACACAACGCTTTTTTCTACGATACCGACAGCATTTAGTTATCTGCAGGGCTGGTATTGGAGCCCCGTTTTCTGCAGATGGTGCAGCTGATTTTTGCACTGAAACTATAGTGTTTCGATACCCGGATTAATTGCATTTATAGGATGATTGGTTTTGCGGTGAGATTGTTTTTTATAAATAGAAGCCTTTTGCAAGGTGTTAAAGTACAGTGGCTTGTGAGGTTTATGATTATGTTGATATGAATGTGGTTTTTGGATGGAATTTTAGATAAAAGTAAGCAATGTCTTTTGCAGCTTAAAAATTGCTTTGTACTTTGGTACGCCTGAATAATGGTGCCGGCCTGAAATAGAATATCACCACCCGGCTCTGCCATTATTTAGCGTAAACTTTTAGCCACAGTACCATGAAATTGAAAACAACAGTAGCCGCTATGTTTGCCATAGCTGTGCTCACCGGTTGCGAAGATCTTTTTGAAGAAGGAGATATGCAGCCAGACGGCTCTAAACCGAGCCTGACCATTAACGCCCCCACCATAAACCAGAATGTGCAGCAAACACAGGGCCTGCGCATTTTTATAACTGGGTTCGATAAAGACCTTGTTAAAACACTCCGGTTTACAGTAAAGCAGAACGAGACAGATGTGTTATCTTTTGAAAGAGCACTGGATAAGAAAGCTTTTGAGTACGATACTACAATTGCCATGAGCAACGCCTCAGCGGGAACCTACCAGTTGCTGGTTCGTGCTGTAGATGGCCGCACAAACGTAGCCGAGCAGAAAGTTAGCTTTACGGTAAGATAAACTTCTACATTTTTATAAACAGAAAAGGGCAACTATAGCAGGTGCCCTTTTCTGTTTATAGTTGCCTGCTGTTTAAAACTGGTATACAACCTTCCATTCATCGTTTAAAGCCAGGGCAGCTTCAAAAGCGTTTCCGGTCTTAGGCGATATAAAGCCTTTTATCTTCCCTGTTTTGCCTTTGGTAAGCAGCGTGGCAATCTGTTTCTCAGATAAGGTTTTGCTTCCGATCTCGAACGGTACTTTAAACTGGCAGCCCTCCCTAAAGCGACTGCAGCCGTAAGCTGTATTCCCTTTCAGCAATTTGCCTTGCTTACAGCGCGGGCAGGTGGCAAACGGGTCGGTTTCTGCTTTTTTAGGTGCTATCTCTACCTGTAGTTGTTGTCCGTTCAGTTTCAGTATGCCGTCAAAACTGTTACCATCGGCGCCTTTCAGTCCTTTTATAGTTGGTGTTTTGCCTTTGGTGAGCAGGGCGGTTACCTGTTTTTCGTTCAGAGGTTTGCCATACTGCTCAATAGGTATTAAAAAGCGGCAGCCCTCTTTGTAGCGGATACAGCCATACGCCGACGAGCCTTTAACAATATAGCCTTGCTGGCAAGCAGGGCAGGAGCCAAGGCCTTGCGTTGGCGCTGCAGGTTTCTCTTTTGCCGGTTTTGCCTTTTTCTCTTTGGCAGCACCTGCTGGTTTCGGAGCCGGAGCAGCAGCGGCCTGCGGTTCGATGGTTACGCGGGCGTTGTCGTTCTTCACTTCCTGCACCAGGCTTATTACAAAGTTCTGGAGTTCCTGCAAAAAGGCTTCGGCTTTAAACTCGCCGCCTTCTATCTGGCGCAGTTTTTTCTCCCATTGCCCCGTCATCTCCGCCGACTTCAGCGTCTGGTTTTTGATCACACCAATCAAATCAATGCCCATCTGGGTAGGCACTATCTTCTTCTTATCCTTTCGGATGTACTGGCGTTTGTAAAGGGTTTCGATGATAGCAGCGCGCGTAGAAGGACGGCCAATCCCGTTCTCCTTCAAGGCATCCTTCAGTTCTTCGTCTTCCATTTGTTTACCGGCTGTTTCCATGGCGCGCAGCAGGGTGGCCTCGGTATACTCTTTAGGCGGGTTGGTCATTTTGGTTTCCAGCAGCGGTTCGTGCGGACCATGTTCGCCTTTCTCGAAATGCGGCAGCACACCGGCCATTACTTCTTCGGCTTCGCCTTCTTTAGCTGGCGTGTTATCCAGCTTCACATCCTCAGCGCCATACAGCACGCGCCAGCCCGGCTCCAATATCTGCTTGCCCCGAACCCTGAAACTATAGCCTGCAGATTCGGCATTAACCGTGGTGTTGCTCACAATACAATCCGGGTAAAAAGCAGCTATAAAACGGCGTGTGATGATGTCGTACACATCGGCTTCGCGGCCATAGATGCTGCCGGCACTGGCACCGGTTGGGATAATGGCGTGGTGGTCGGTTACTTTGTTGTTGTTAAATACCTTTTTGGTTTTCCGGATCTTGTCCTGCAGCAATGGCGCTACTTCCTGTCTATAGTTGTCCAGCCCCTGCAAAATGCCCGGTATCTTCGGGTAAATGTCATCAGGCAGGTAGGTAGTATCAACGCGCGGATAGGACACTACTTTCTTTTCGTACAGGCTCTGCACGGTTTTCAGGGTTTCGTCTGCCGACATGCCCAGTTTGTTGTTGCATTCTATCTGCAGCGAGGTCAGGTCGAACAGGTTGCGCGGTGCTTCGGTACCTTTCTTGGTCTCTACATCGGTTATCGTCAGCTCGGCCTGCTTAATGGCTTCCAGTATCTTTTGTGCATCTTCCTCTTTATGGAAACGTCCGTTGGTGCTGGCAAACGTTACCTCGCGGTACACGGTCTTCAGCTCCCAGTAAGGCTGCGGCACAAAGTTCATGATCTCATGGTAGCGATTCACGATCATGGCCAGCGTAGGCGTTTGTACACGGCCTATCGATAAGGTCTGGCGGCTGCCGTTGGCGTATTTCAGGGTAAACAAACGGGTAGCGTTCATGCCCAGCAGCCAGTCGCCGATAGCACGGCTTTTACCGGCCTGGTACAACGAATCGAACTCGGAGCCTTCGCGCAGTTTAGCAAACCCCTGGCGTATAGCTTCTTCTGTCAGCGACGAGATCCAAAGGCGTTTAAAAGGTTTTCTGTACTTGGCTTCGGTCAGTACCCAGCGCTGGATCACTTCTCCTTCCTGGCCGGCATCCCCGCAGTTTATTACTTCTTCAGCGTTGTCCAGTAGTTGTTTTATGATCCTGAACTGCTTCTGCACCCCGCTGTCCTGCATCAGTTTTATGCCGTATTGCTGCGGCAGCATGGGCAGGTCGTGTATGCTCCAGCGCTTCCACTCGGGGCGGTAGTCGTCGGGCTCGCGCAGCTGGCAAAAGTGCCCGAAGGTCCAGGTTACCTGGTAGCCGTTACCCTCAAAATAACCGTCCTTCTTGGTTCTGGCCCCAATTACGTTGGCTATCTCGCGGGCTACACTTGGTTTTTCAGCAATGCAAACTTTCAAACTATAGTATGTTTTGGTTCTTCAACAGAACTCAAATTTACGGCTTTTGCAGGTTAGTTCGTAGCATTTTCTGTAACTTTACGCCCCACTTCATCTTAAACCATGCCCATGAAAGTAAGCGGTTTTACCTTTGTCCGGAATGCCATAAAATATGACTACCCGGTAGTAGAAGCAATCCGGTCCATCCTGCCCATCTGCGATGAAGTAGTAGTAGCCGTTGGTAACTCCGAAGACGACACGCTGGCCCTTATTCAAAGTATAGATTCACCGAAGATCCGCATCATCGAAACCGTTTGGGACGATAGTCTGCGGGAAGGCGGCCGGGTGCTGGCACAGGAAACCGACAAAGCGTTTGCCGCCATCTCGCCGGACGCCGACTGGGCTTTTTACATACAGGGCGATGAAATAGTGCACGAACAGTACCTGCCAACTATAAAAGCCGCCATGCAGCAGCACAAGGACAACGCGAAAGTTGACGGCCTGCTGTTTAAGTACAAACACTTTTATGGTTCCTACGACTATGTAGGGGAGGCCACCCGCTGGTACCGCCGCGAGATACGTGTGATAAAGAATAGAAAGGATATTTACTCGTACCGCGATGCGCAGGGTTTCCGGAAAGGTGACAACCAGAAGCTGAACGTGAAGCTGATAGACGCTTATATTTACCACTACGGCTGGGTAAGAGACCCGCGTGCTATGCAGGGCAAGCAGCTGAGCTTTAACCGCATGTACCATTCCGATGAATGGATCGAAACGAACATTCCCAAAGCCGAAGAATTTGATTATGCTGGTGTGGATGCACTTGCACTTTTTAAAGATACGCACCCTGCCGTGATGCAGGAGCGGGTAAATAGGATCAATTGGAAGTTCGACTATGACCTGAGCTACCGCCGGTTTAACTTAAAAGATAGGATAAGACGGTTTGTGGAAGGTATTACAGGCTACAGGTTATGGGAGTATAAAAACTACAGAATTATCTGATTATAAGACTCAAAGCAACTTTTTTAGCTAAAAATTACTCCCTTTCTCTAAACAAATAATTGCACTGTTGGTATATACTACTGTAAGTACCAATATATGCAACATACAACTACAAAATTTAACTACCGGAATAAGATTACGCTTACCACACTGGTGTTGTCGGTGATGGCTTTACAGGCCTGCGATAAATTTGAATACAGCCCTTACGAAGTACGCCTGAATGACAACGAAAAGGAACTGAACCTGAAGAACATAGAGCGTATAAAAGCACAGAACATACCCGCAGATGCTACCATCACATTTGCGCTGATATCGGATACCCAGGGATTTTACAAAGAAACGGAAGCCACCGTTAACCACCTGAACAAGCGCAACGATGTACAGTTTGTACTGCACAACGGCGACATCACAGATTTTGGAGTTTTGAAAGAGTACCGACTGATAAATGACCGCTTAAGCAAGCTGAAGTTTCCGTTGGTAACGGTAATAGGCAACCACGATGCCACCAACAACGGCAAGCAGGTATACCGCGAAATGTATGGCCCCTACGATTTTAGTTTTGTGGCCGGACACGCCAAGTTTATTTTCCTGAACACTAATAACTGGGAGTTTGACGGAGCCGCCCCGAACCTGGCCTGGCTGGAGACCGAACTGCAGGACCGTGCCAACTATAAGCAGGTATTTGTGCTATCGCATATACCACCACACGACGATTCGTTTGGGGCCGATAAACTGATGCGTTACCGTGAACTGATGGATAAGTACAACGTAAGCATGAGCATACACGGGCATGGCCATAACTTTGAGACGTACCAGTACAAAGAGGGCGGCACAAAATATATGAACGTAGGCGATACACAGGATAAAGAATACATTGTAATGCGTGCCAACGGCAACAGCGTAACATTTGAACGGGTATCCACTGCAGATCCTGATTTCAGATGAGAAAACATGTCCTGAGAGTTATCTGCTTTTGCGTAGCTCTTTTTTATTCCGGAAATCTGTTTGCCCAGCACTTCCCCGGCGACACGCTGGAGCAGGAAGCGCCTTGGTATGTGCCCGATGCAGCCGTGCTGCAGTTTGCCGGTAACATGGGCATGCTGGCTGTTGGCCCGAGCTACGAGTTTGCCCGGGAGCGCCTGACCGCCGACCTGCTGTATGGCTACGTACCCAAATTTGACTCCGATGAGGCCGAGCACCTGCTGACCTTAAAAGGAACCTACAAACCCTGGAAAATAAAACGGCGCAAGCAGATCACAGTCATTCCAATACAGGCTGGGTTAGGGTTCAGCTATTATTTTGACGACAAATACCCGCTTTCCTGGCCCGATAATTACCCTAAAAGTTATTACTGGTGGTCGCCGAAGGTGCGGGTACTTGGGTTTGCAGGTGCATCCGTCACGAGAGATATCCGTAACAGCAGTATAGATAAAATAGGCTTATACGGCGAACTGGGCACATACGACCTGATCGCGACATCGTGGTTTAAGGAGCGGGAGGCGCTTCGGTTGTGGGATATTGTTAACATTTCGCTGGGGGCCAGGGTAAGTTTTTAAGCGATGCAGCCAATCGGGAAATACATTGTTATAGTTGGGGTAATTTTAGTGGTGGTAGGCCTGCTGGTCTGGTTTGCCGGCGACAAACTGAACTGGTTTGGGAACCTGCCGGGCGATGTGCGCGTGGAGAAAAAGAACGTGAAAATATTTGCTCCTTTTACCACCATGCTGCTGCTGAGCGCACTGCTCTCGCTGCTTATGTGGCTCTTCCGCAAGTTCTTCTAAGCTATAGTTGTTTTAAGGTTTCGCCATACTTTCCTATCTTGCCTGGAAACTATAGTCATACAAGTTTCGGAAGCAGAAACTGACTGAAACTATAGTTGTAGCTTTTAAGCGGTACGGTTTCAACTTTCAGCCCTTTATGTTCTTCCTGTTATCCAAGCTGCTGCACCTATTCCTGATGCCTTTTTTGTGGGTGCTGCTGTTTTTGTTTCTGAGTCTTTTCCTGAAGAAGCCAAAGTACAAGCGTAGGTTTTTACTATCAGCACTAGCTATACTTGTTGTTTTTTCTAATCCGTTTTTAGAGAAAGAGGCCTGGCGTGCCTGGGAGGTGCCTGCTACACCTGTGCGTAAAGTGGCGCATTACAATGTGGCCATCATCCTGACGGGTGTAACCGGCTACCGCGAAGACATGGCCGACCGTATCCATACGCACAAAGGAGCCGACCGCTTTCTGCACCCGCTGCAACTATACCGCCTGGGCAAAATAGACCAGTTCCTGATATCAGGAGGCGACGGACGGGTAACAGGTACAGCCGTTCCGGAAGCAGAGCAGATCGAAAAGATATTGTTAATGGCCGGCGTGGCGGAAGAAGACATTATTACGGAAAGCAATAGCCGTAACACCCACGAAAATGCGGTAAACACAGCAAAAGTGCTGCAGCACCACCCCGAGTGGAAGAACAGGCTACTGGTAACCTCCGCTTTTCACATGCGCCGCGCGCAAGGCTGCTTTACCAAACAAGGTATAGCTGCAGATCCTTACAGCACGGATTTCTACTCCGGCCCCCGTTACCTGACTCCCGACGAAACCATCATCCCGAGTATTTCCGCCTTCAACAACTGGCACCTGCTCATCCACGAAGTTGCCGGTTACATGATGTATAAGCTGATGGGATATCTTTAAGGTATAAGTTAGAAAGTTTGGAAGTTAAAAGTGGTTATACAACAATCTTAATAGTGATGTAAATTATCATATACCCAAATAAGATATTTAACTTCTAAACTTTCTAACATCTAAACTTTCTAACTAACCCAGATGCTTTTCTGGTTGACGAATTCGCGGATGCCGATGTAGGAGAGCTCGCGGCCGTAGCCGGATTTTTTAATGCCGCCAAAAGGCATTTCGGGGGTGGAGGCTACCATGGCATTTACGAACACAGCACCTGATTCTACCTGACGGGCTACTTTCAGGCCACGTTCCTGGTTCTGCGTCCAGACGGAGCCGGCTAACCCAAAACGGGAGTCGTTGGCGATGCGGATAGCTTCCTGTTCGTCTTTGGCAACTATAAAGGCAGCTACAGGGCCAAACATTTCTTCGTCGTAAGCGGGCATCCCGGGCTTCACATTTTTCAGGATCATCGGCTTAAAGTAAGCGCTGCCTTTTTTCTCCTGACCACCATCCAGCACTATTTCTGCGCCTTTGGCTACGGATTTTTTAACCTGTTCTGCTAATTCTTCTGCTAAGTCAGGGCGTGCCATCGGACCGTAGTCGCAGTCGTCTTTCAGCGGGTCGCCGGTTTTTAGTGCCGCCATTTTCTCTTTCATCTTTTCCAGGAAAGCGTCGGCTATAGTTTCAACCACTATAAACCGTTTGGCGGCAATACAGCTCTGGCCTGTGTTCACCATTCTGGATTTTATCGCATTTTCAGCAGCCAGTTCCAGGTCGGCATCATCTAACACTATAAACGGATCAGAACCGCCTAATTCCAGCACAGTTTTCTTGATCTCTTTGCCGGCCGTCGCAGCTACGTGGGCACCGGCGCCTTCGCTTCCGGTTAGGGTCACAGCTTTTACAGCCGGGTGCTGAATGACTGCATCCACTTCTTTTGAGCCGATAAGCAGGGTATAAAATACATCTTCGGGGAAGCCGGCTTTACGTACAATTTCTTCGATAGCCAGCGCGCACTGCGGTACGTTGGATGCATGTTTGAGCAAACCGGTGTTGCCAGCCATCAGCGCTGGCGCCAGAAACCGGAAAACCTGCCAGAACGGGAAGTTCCAGGGCATTACGGCCAGAATAACACCCAGCGGCTGGTAAGCGATGAGGCTTTTATCGGCTTTGGTCTCAATCAGCTCATCCTTCAGGAAATCTTCGGCATTTTCGGCGTAATAACGGCAGGCCAGGGCGCATTTCTTCACTTCAGCAATCCCATCCTTCAGCGGCTTGCCCATTTCAAGACTGATGATGCGGCCATACGTTTCGGCCTCGTTATCCAGAATGTCGGCACACTTCTGCATCAGGTTAGCGCGCTCGGCAAAGGGTGTGTTGCGCCATTTTCGGAAGCCATTATCTGCAGCTTCTATTTTCTGGATAACTTCTTCGGTAGTATGCGGTTTAAATGTTTTAACCACCTCGTTGGTGGCCGGATTCATAGTTTGGATGGCCATAGGATCAGGTATTTAAAGTAAATATACGACGTGTTGCCTTATGCTTTTCGTATTTATAGTTTACATTCCGGGCTTACAGGTGTAGTTTTACTGTTGCTATAACAAAAGGCAACGTTTCAGTTTTAACCATTCATACGCAATTATACTCATGGAAAAGACATATTATAACCCAGCCGACCTGAAAAAGTTTGGCAACATAACCGAGCTGCAGCCGGAACTGGGCAACAAGTTTTTTGATTACTACGGCGAAGTGTTCAAGGAAGGCGCCCTGACTGCCCGTGAAAAAGCGCTCATTGCACTGGCGGTATCGCATGCGGTGCAGTGCCCGTATTGCATTGACGCCTACACGTCGGATTGCCTGGAGAAAGGCGCTGATGAGAACCAGATGATGGAAGCCGTGCATGTGGCAGCAGCTATTAAAGGCGGCGCGGCACTGGTGCACGGCGTGCAGATGATGAACAAGATCAAAGAACTGACCATGTAAGCATGCCTGTAACTTCTCTTAAAAAACAACACCATGAGCTGGCTGATGCCGGTTTTCAGCTGACTGTATTGCAGCAGGGAGCACAGTTTCCGGCCTTTGCCGATAAATTGCAACAGCATAACTTATTACCCCTTAAACCCACAGGCACTACCATTCTGCAGGTAAATGTAGGCAAAATGTGCAACCAGGCCTGCCGCCATTGCCATGTTGATGCCGGCCCGGACCGCCGGGAGATCATGACCCGCGAAACCATGCAGCTTTGTTTGGATGCGCTGGCGCATAACCCGGAACTGGCTATAGTTGACATAACCGGCGGTGCCCCTGAAATGAACCCGGACTTCCGGTGGTTTGTACAAGAGATCTCGAAACTGGGCAGGCAAACTATAGTTAGGTGTAACCTGACCATTATCCTGGCCAACCCGAAGTACCACGACCTGCCGGAATTCTTTAAAGCCCATAAGGTACAGGTGGTGTCATCGTTGCCATACTTTGCGGCCAGCCGTACCGATGCACAGCGCGGCGATGGCGTGTTCGAAAAATCCATCAAAGCGCTGAAGATGCTGAACGAAGTGGGCTATGGCATTGAAAACTCAGGTCTGCAACTCGATCTGGTTTATAATCCTTCCGGCGCTTTTCTGCCAGCTGCCCAGCAGACGCTGGAAGCGGAGTTCAAACGTCGCCTTTTGGCTGGCTATAGTGTCCATTTCAATAAATTATTCTGCATTACCAACCTGCCCATCAGTCGTTACCTGGAGTATTTGCTGCAAAGTGGTAACTATGAGAGCTATATGGAGAAACTGGTGGATGCGTTTAACCCGGCTGCTGCTGCCAGTGTGATGTGTCGTAATACCATTTCGGTAGGGTGGGACGGGTACCTGTACGACTGCGACTTTAACCAGATGCTGGAACTGCACGTAGCACCAACTGCGCCGCAACACATCCGCAATTTTGACCTGCAGGCTTTGAATAACCGCAGCATAGTGCTAAACCAGCACTGCTATGGCTGCACGGCAGGGGCAGGTTCCAGTTGCGGCGGCCAGACAGTTGTTTAACACTCAATTTACTTTATGACCAAACGCATACTACTTTTAGTAGCCCTTATAGCTGCTGCCATCCTTTTAACTGACACCGGAAAACACTACGCCTATAGTTTGCTCACCAGTATGGTTGCAAACCAAAAAGTGCCAACTATAGAACCCGGAGAACTGCAGGCGCTGGAACAACCCTATATGTTGCTGGATATACGGACACCCGCAGAGTATGAAATAAGCCACCTGCAGGGAGCAAGGTTTGTGAACTATAACACGTCTAAACTGGAAGACCTGGCAGACATACCGAAGGATGCAAAGCTGATACTTTACTGTGCTGTTGGAGCCAGGAGCGCCAATGTAGGCGTTAAACTGCTGGATGTAGGCTATACGGATGTACATAACCTGCAGGGCGGTATCTTTAACTGGGTGAACAAAGGCTTTCCGGTTTTTGATGCCGGGGGCCGGACCAGCCGTATACATCCTTATTCCGATTTCTGGGGATTCTGGTTAACCAACGGAGAGAAAGTGTATGAGCCATAAAAACCTGTTACTGCTGTTTGTGCGGGCCCCTGAACTGGGCAAAGTAAAGACCCGCCTCGCCCAAGCCGTTGGCCCCGAAGTAGCTTTAGAGATCTACATCCATCTGCTGCAGCATACCCGCCAGGTAACCGAAAAATTAGCTGCTGACAAGGCCGTTTACTTTGCCGATAATATAGTAGACGATGGCATGTGGCCGAAACAAATCTACCAGCACCATTTGCAGACCGAAGGCGACCTGGGCCAGAAAATGCAGACTGCGTTTGAAGAGGCTTTTGCCGCTGGCTATAGTTCAGTTGTCATTATCGGCAGCGATTGCAAGCAGCTTACCCAGGAAATAATTGAACAGGCTTTTGAGGCGCTGCAAACCCACGAAGTAGTGATCGGGCCGGCGCTGGATGGCGGTTATTACCTGCTGGGCATGAACAAACTATACCCCGAGCTTTTCCGGGATAAACAGTGGAGCACCTCGGAAGTGTTGCCTGCCACTATTTACGATGTGGAACGCCTGCACCTCTCGCATAAACTTTTGCCTGAGCTATCGGATGTAGACCATGTGGAAGATGTGGATTTTGACTGGCTGACAGGAGAAGATCACGAACTATAGGTTTACCTTCTCATAACCATACACATCTTTCCGGAACTGCACCAGGCCATGCTGGTCTACCCAGGCGGTCTGGTAAAGTATAAATAGCGCCATGTTCTTTCTCACGTGCAGGTAGTGGTTGGGCTTCCTGGTATGCAGCAGTTCTTCGGCTTTTGCTTTAGAAAAACCATTGTGGTACTGCAGTAAGTAAAGTGCAAGCTCGTAGGGTTTTTCCAATCTAATACAGCCATGGCTGAAATCGCGCGGGTAATAGTCGAAAAGCTCTTTGCGGGGCGTGTCGTGCATGTACTGGTTTACTTTGCTGTCATACAAAAACTTCAGTTCGCCCAGTTCATTGTCCCGTCCGGGCATCTGCGTGATCTGGTAACTATAGTTGCTGCTGTTCACGGCTTTCCAGTTCACGCGCCAGGGGTTTATCTGCCGGCCATTCAAATAAACACGCATGTTCCGTTTGTTCAGGTAATTAGGGTTGCGCCGCAGAATGGGCACGATCTCGTTCACGGCAATAGAGCGGGGCAGGTTCCAGGTAGGGTTAACTACTATAGACTGTAATTCGGTGGTGATCTGGTAGGTAGGCGTAGCGGGCTTGCCGGTGATCACTTTCATTTGTAGCAGCACGCGGCTAGTATCCAGCACGTATAGTTCAAAGGCTGGTATGTTGATGTAAATGGCAGGCCGCGGAGCGCAGGAGGTCGTGTTTTTCCAGCGTTGCAGGTTGTTGCGGAGCAGTTGCAGACGACGGGCAGGTGGTACATTCAGTTCTGCAATTGTTCTGGGGCCAATGCGCCCGTCCGCTTTCAGGCCATGGCGTTGCTGAAACCTCATGGCGGCACTCACCAGCAAGGTGTCGTAAATGGTGGTAGGCATACTATAGTCGGGTTGCAGATCGCGGGTGAGCAGCAGGTTGTGTTGTAAGTTGGGCACGTATTGGTTTGTATCGCCGGGGCTTAGCCGCAGGTTTGCAGGCAAAGTGTACCAGGTATTGGTAGTGGAAATGCAGCTGTACAGGTCGATGGCCTGCTGCATCAGTTGGGCCTGCCGCTCTGTTTGTAACCATGCTGGTTCCGGTAGTTGCGCCAACAGCCTGCCCGGCAACAACAGTAGCAGCAGTATCAGCCAGCGGTAAACCATGATCGTAATGTAATGTGCCCTGTTTTTCTGTACGTAGTTATCCGGCTGTCGTATGGTTTTAAGCTAAAAGCTTTAATTTGGAGGTAAAATACCGTTTAGGGTACCTAATTTTTTTCTGTATATGTACGCTTGCAAACTATATTCCCTGGTTCTGACGCTTCTGTTGCTTTCGGCCTGCTCCGGTCCCGCTCCGGACCGCAAAGCCACCGAAACCAACGCCTACGACGCCATAAAAGAAAATTTTAACCCGGATTGGGCGATGGATAAACTATGGGACGATGGGCTGGCAGAAGTGGCCATTTACGACGCAGAGCGGGTAGTGTACGGCAAAAAGCGGGAATTCGAGTTTACATTGATCACAGTGAAGGAGGATTTTAACCGCGAACACAATGTTAAAACCGACAACTATAACCGCGATGACCTGTTTCCGGTGATGAAAGTGAATGAGTTCTGCCGCATCCCCACCGATAATTATCCTTACCATTACCTCACTTCTGTATTTGTGCACCGGGGCAAACCCTGGCAGCTGCATAAGTTAACTACCTCGTCGCAGGAGTGGTGCGGCAATACCTTTAAATCCGTTACCGACGAAGGGAACAACTATAGCATGTACTATAATTCGTATTTCGACGGGCAGGGCGAAGGTAACCGGCAGCTTACCAAAGCGCTTTTGTTTGAAGACCAGTTGCCCTATAGTTTGCGGGCTTTGCGTTTCCGGGATGGGCTACGCTTTAACGCCGACATTGCCGAAACACAACAAACCAACAAAGCCACCGCGCCTGCTGTATACAAGGCCACCATTCAGGTAAATAGTACGTCCACTGGCAATGGAACAGATGAGGAAGAAAAAGCCTGGCAGGTAAATGTGCAGCTGGCGCCCAACAAAGTGAACTCCTATTGGTTTTCAACGGAGTACCCTAACAAGCTGATCCGGCAGCGGACCTGGGACGGACGCAACCTTGAACTTAAAAAGATAAGCCGCTATGCTTACTGGCAGGGCGATTAACAACCTATAAAAATGGCAACAACTATAGATAAAAGTACTTTACAATTCCTGAACGAACTCAGCAAGAACAACACCCGCGAGTGGTTTGCCGAGAACAAACCCCGCTACGAGGCAGCCCGCAAAAACTACCTTGCTTTCCTGGACGAGATGCTGGAGCACATGGTAACCTTTGAACCGGCTGCTATCGGGCAGAAAGGCAAAGACCTGGTGTTCCGGATCTACCGCGATGTGCGCTTCTCAAACGACAAGCGGCCTTACAAAGATCATTTTGGTGCTTATGTAGCCGAAGGTGGTCGTAAATCTATCCTGCCGGGGTACTACCTGCACCTGGCCGGTAACAACAACTCCTTTCTGGCCGGCGGGCTCTGGATGCCACCTGCCGATTACCTGAAAGCCGTGCGCCAGGAAATAGACTATAGTTTAGACCATTTTAAACAGATTGTAGAGGCGCCTGATTTTAAAAAGAAATTCGGAGACATTGAAGGCGAGCAGCTAAAAACCACTCCCAAAGGCTACGACAAAGACAACCCGGCCATAGAATACCTGCGCTTTAAAAGCTGGAATGCCACCATGCCATTACCCGACAAAGTAGTGCTTAGCAAAGATTTCATGGATGTGGTATTACAGGGCTTTAAAGACCTGAAGCCGTTCAACGACTTCCTGACGGCACCACTGAAAGATATAGGCGAGGAGTAGGCTACTTTAAATTGGCGTGTTGGCGGCGCTGGCGGTACAGGTATAGTTCTACCAGCAACCACAGCAGCATCAGCGTATATTCCAGCGTTATCAGGGCAGTATCTTCGAAATAGGTAGGTGTGCGGTACGCCGAAAAGCTCAGGATGGCCAGACCCGACCAGGCAATGGCAAAGCGGAAAAGACTGGCAGCTGTTAGGGCCACGAGCGTTGTCAGGTACCAGGGATGCACGGTGGTTGTGAGCAGTAGGTACACCGTGAGCGCCGCGCCCATATAGCCGATCAGCCGTTTTACCGAGCCCAGTTTAATTACAGCCGCCATCCATAGTACCAGCACCAGGGTAACTATAGATAATAGGGGACCGATAAAAGCTATCTGGTTGTAGCCTGTAAACTGAATGCCGATCCAGCGCAGCACATAATAAATGCTGGCATTGAATTCAAATTTGCGGAAGTACAGATCCAGGCTGCTGGCGATGTGCCCGATAACCTCGGCGTTGATAAGCGGGAAAGAAATAACCAGTAACGTAAGCCCCAGCGCTACCGCAAAATAAAAGAACTGCCGGTGCCCCAGTTTACGCCATACTAACGGCAGAAACAGCAAAGGCAGCAACTTTACACCTACCGCCAGCCCAAACGCACAACCTGCCCAAACCGGCCGGTGGTAAAACAGCTGGTACAGGCCCAGCAGCACAAAGGAGATCATCAGCGCCTCAAAATGCAGGTTGCCGGTCAGTTCCAGTATCACAAGCGGGTTCAGGGCATAAAGCAGCACGTAGCCATCGGGGAGGCCGGTTTTACGGAGCAGGCGCAGGAGCAGCAGCATGTTCAGCACCTCAGCCAGTAGCAGTATAACACGCATGATTACCACGCTGCCCGCTATACATTCCGGAGACAGTTTAACCGACAGCCAGAAAACCGCCTGCGACAACGGCGGATACACACTATAGTAGTCAGGGGAGTTGAGCTGCAGAAAAAGCGAGTCCGTTATGCCTGAAACTATAGTTGCGCCCTGCTGCACAAAATGAGAAGGTAAATACAGGTAAGGGTTTACGCCGGCAGCCAGCAAGCGCCCGTCCCATACAAACCGGAAATAATCGTCGGAGAGCTGGGGCGTGGCGAAAAGTAACAACAACCTGAAAAGGACAGCCGCTGCGATGCCATGCCATAGTTTAAACCGGATATTGATGATGTACACATACACCGCAAAGCAACCCGCAAACAGCAACAGCAGCTGCGTGAAATTTTGGCGGGGCGTAGCATAGCCCAGGGCCACATACAGCAAACCCGATATAGTTAACAGCACGTAAGCTGCTATCGTTTTTCTTTCCCCGCTCATGCTTTCCGGCTATGCACTAAACTATAGCAAAACACCAGGCCAAACCCCAGCGCCAGCATTACATGGAACGGCAGCAACCCATAATCCCCCAGCCTGAAGCCAAGCCAGATGCCCCATACAAAATACAGCGCCAGCAATCCTTCGAGCCAGCTTAGCAAACCAATGCCGGGTAAGGTATAGATCTTCTGCTGCCACCTGTCCTGCGCCTGCACAATGTTGTACTTCGGCGTCCGGATAAACGGCGTTTTACGTCCCAGGTATCCTTCCAGCACCGCCACACTGTTGTGCAACGACATCCCCATCGACATGCTCAGGAACAAAAGAAAATCAGGAATAAACTGGCGGAAAGACCGCTTGCCACCAACACCTGCCGCAATCCAGTAAAACAAAACCAGCGAAAACAGGCTGATGATCAGAAAAGCACCCAGGTTAAACAGCCAGCTATAGTTCGGGTAATCGTGTTTGATGTACAGCATCGGGATGGAAAGCACAGCCGTAAGCAGCACACAGATAAACACCCCACTGTTGAGCAAATGGAAAGTGGCATGCAGTTTAGGAGCAATCGTTTTGGAAGAGGTAAGTACGTTTGCCAGGTGCTTGCGGGCGGTTTCAGCAGCCCCTTTGGTCCAGCGGTATTGCTGCGATTTAAGGGCGCCCATCGCTGCAGGAAGCTCTGCCGGCGCTTCCGTTTGTTGCTGATATACAAACTGCCAGCCTTTCAGCTGCGCCCGGTAGCTCAGGTCAAGGTCTTCGGTTAAGGTGTCGGCGTGCCAGCCACCGGCATCTACTATACAGCTTTTGCGCCACACGCCTGCCGTGCCGTTAAAGTTCATAAAGAAATGGCCATTGTTCCGGCCCTGTTGCTCTATTGTAAAATGGGCATCCAGCCCAAAGGCCTGTAGCCGGGTAAGCAGCGAATAATTCTTGTTCAGATGTCCCCAGCGCGTTTGCACGACGCCAATCTCGGGTTTGGTAAAGGCAACTATAGTTTGTTTCAGAAAGTCCGGGGCAGGGGTAAAATCGGCATCAAAAATGGCAATGAACGTACCAGTGGCTGTTTGTAAACCGTGCTGCAGAGCGCCCGCCTTAAAACCTGTGCGTTCCCTTCTCCGGATATGTTCGATCTGGATGCCTGTTGGAGCAAGTTCTTTTATTTTCCGGCTGATGATGTAGGTGGTGTCGTCGGTAGAGTCGTCCAATAGCTGGATCTGTAGCTTGTCAGCTGGGTAATCGAAGGCGGCTACGGCCTCCAGCAGTCGTTCCACCACGTAACGCTCGTTGTAAACCGGTAACTGCACAGTTACGGCAGGCCATGCATCAAAAGCTATAGTTGGCTTGGGTTGTTGTCTGGTCCCGTAGAGGTAGAGCCAGGTAAGGTGAAGCTGTACCAGGCTGTAGCAAAAGATAAATGCCAGGCACAAACTATAGATCACTATTACCAGGGTCGCTGCCAATGTCATGAAAAGTGGGGCTACATGTACCTAAATATCGTCAAAATTATTTTATAGCCTGCAAGTATGCTTCCTTTTATAGTACCGGATACCTTGGATTTGCCAATGCGCTTGCGGTACGAGACCGGTACTTCGGCATACGGTATCTTTTGCCTGGCTGCTTTGGCCTGCATTTCTACGGTCCAGCCATAGGTGCGGTCCTGCATGTTCAGGTGCAGGAGCGTGTCCAGCTTTATAGCCCGGAAAGGCCCTAAGTCAGTATAGTTTACACCGTAGAGCAGGCGCAACAGTTGCGTAGCCAGCCAGTTACCAAACAGTTGCTGCGGCAGCAAAGAGCCTTTTTCGCGCTTACCCAGCACCCTGGACCCGATCACCATGTCCGCTGAGCCATCAACTATAGGTTGCACAACTACAGGCAGCTCATGCGGGAAATCCGAAAAATCACCATCCAGAAATACGATGATGTCCGGGCGCGTGGTGGCTGGTTTGGCAGCTGCGTAGGCAATTCCTTTCAGGCAGGCGTGGCCGTAGCCGGGGCGGGGTTCGTGCAATACGGTGGCACCGGCAGCGCGCGCATTTTCGGGTGTGGCATCAGTAGAGTTGTTGTTCACCACGATCACCTCATCCACCAGTCCCGCAGGTATAGCCGAAACTACCTTGCCGATGGATTGTTCTTCGTTAAAAGCCGGAATAATGACGTTGATGCGTGCCATGTGTGAACCTAAGCTGCAAATATGCCCATTTATGCGGTAGCTTTGCAAACACAATGTAAAACATACAGCCGGTAACCTTTTAGCCAACAGCGCTGTTTGTATTGACTTTAAACGATAATGACCTATGAACCAGGAATTAAAAGCAGGCAATAAAGCCCCTGATTTTGAGTTGGTGAAACCCGATGGAAGTTTGTTCAGGCTGAAGGACCTGCTGCAGGAAAAGAACGTGGTGCTGTATTTTTACCCCAAGGATAACACGCCCGGCTGCAGCAGACAGGCCTGCGAGTTCCGCGATCAGTACGAAGTGTTTAAAGAGTATAATGCAGAGGTTGTAGGTATCAGCTCCGACAGTGTAGCCTCGCACGAAAAGTTTGAGCAAAACTACCGCCTGCCGTTCGTGCTGTTAAGCGACATCGGGAGCCAGGTGCGGAAGATGTTCGGGGTTCCTAAAAAGTTTGGTATTGTGCCGGGGCGCGTAACCTATATTATAGACAAGAGCGGTACCGTGCGCTACGTTTTTAACTCGATGACCAAACCGCTGGAGCACGTTAGAAATGCAATTGAGGTACTGAAAGAAATAAACGGCAAGAAAGAGCAAGACATGAGTCATGCCGGAGTTTAAGGCTGGGATGAAAGAGGCATACTTCCTGTTTTAGGCAAAAAGCCACCTTCTCATGCTTCGTCAGGGAGATGGTCCGAAAGGTGAGCTATCGCCGCAGCTTGGTGTGGATGCCGTGTCTGTACCCGCACTATCCGGACTGCCCACTTTGATTATCTGCCGCAAAGGCCGCCAGCCCTGGTACTTGCTCACAGGCGAGACGTTAAAAGTGAGCGTGATGCCTGGCACTTGATCTTTGCCTGTGCCCGCTGCTGGCAGATAGAGCAGGCTTTCCGCTTCAATAAATCAGAAATGGGCATGGAGAGTTGCCGTTTATGGTTTTGGGAGAACCGCATGAAGCCCTTGCAGATCGTCATGCTCGTGTACGCCTTCCTGCTGGATAAGGCGCTGGAAAAACAAAAAGAGCGCCTCCTGCGTCTGGGAGCCCATAGAACAGGAAAGCGGTGCGGGAATACTCCCGCACCGCTTTACCGCATCCGCCTGGCGCTGGCCAAGCTCTGGAAGCTGCCCTTTCTGTCTATAAGGCAAACTCCGGGATGAGTCATGTTTCAGTAGTCCGTAGGGGAACTGAACATGTTTCTATCACCTAAAATCAACTTGTAAAAACGTGTTAACAGCGTTTAATCGCACTTTTAGGTAGGTGATACAAGGTGATAAAAGGGGGTGTTAAAATATATTTTGTTACTTTTTTGTTACTCTGGTTTGTTTTTGCTACGTTTGATGTGTTGCAATTAAAACGTAAAATAATCCTCTACATCACCCTTGTACTTCATGGCCAAACCCTCTACTAAACCTGCTCCAGAAAAGGTGCCTGCTACCCGTGTGGTGGTGAAAGGCAAACTAGTCAAACTGCGTGCCCGCCTCTTGCCTTCCGGTGGCGAATCGTTTTACCTAGACTACCAGGAAAACGGTAAGCGAAAGTACGACTTTTTAGGATTGCATCTCATTGCCAGTCCTAAAACATCAGAAGAACGCACGGCTAACAAAGACAACCAGCTGCTGGCCGAGCGTATCCGCTCCGAGCGCGAACTGCAACTGTCGAAAAACACGCAGATTGTAAAAGCTTCCGTGCAGCGCAAAGCCAACTTTCTGCTTTACCTGGACGAGTACACCGATGCCTATCCTAAAAAAGATGCCCGCGTGATCAAGGCCATGGGGGCCAAGTTCAAGAAGTTTGTCGGCGAGCCGGACATGCTACCCTTCTCGGATGTGACCGTCAGGCTATGCTCGCGCTTTCGTATGCACCTGGAACAGAGTTGCTCAGGGTCTACGCCCTATAACTACTTTAAAAAGTTTAGAAAGGTATTAAAGCAGGCCGTGAAAGACGGGCTGATCGGGCAGAACCCGGCAGAAGAGGTGGAGAACCGCTACAGTGAAGACATTGAAAAAGAAGTGCTCTCGGTGGAGGAAATACAAAAGATGGCTTCGGTAGACTGTTACCTGCCGGAAGTAAAGCGGGCCTTCTTGTTTAGCTGCGTAACAGGCCTTCGGTTTTGCGACGTGAACGAGCTGGAGTGGAAATCCATTTCGGGCACGGTGATGCGCCTAAAGCAGCAAAAAACGAGCAAAGACGTCATCGTGAACCTGAACACCACGGCTATGAAGCTGCTCGGGGATAGGCCGAAACAAGCTACAAAAGCAATCACGAAAAAAGGAGAGAAGGAAATCGACAAGAAAGCAGTTCAACCAGTAGCTCCTGTAAACCCAAAAGTCTTTACCTTGCCTTCGAGCAACACCTGTGGCAAGCACCTGCAGAACTGGGCCGATAAGGCCGGTATTGGCAAGAAGGTCACCTGGCACTGCGCCCGCCATTCGTTTGGCACCAACCTGCTCTTAACTGGCGCGGATGTGCGCTCGGTATCGGGCCTGCTAGGGCACTCGAGCCTGGTGGAGACGCAGAAGTATGTTAGGCTGGTGGAGTCGCTAAAAGAGAAGGCAGTGGATAACCTACCCGAGATTGTATTTTAATGGTGGATGTGATGGAAAAGAATACAGCAGCACATCAAATGGATTGGGAGGCGTTAGCCACGTACTACGACCACTGGCAAGACGGGGGAGAAGCCATCCAACAGGAGCTCTTACGGGTGGCGCAGCTAAGCCTGGCCGGGGGCAGGGCCAATGCAGCACTCGCCTTAGAAGACATGAACTCTCGGTTGCAAAGGGCGAAAGGTAGCCCCGGTATCTACTTAAATACACTAGATGACGTGTTGCAGGCGCACATCGCCCTAATGGAAGCCAAAAGCAACCGCAACCCCTTTATGGACCTGGACGCACAGCTAGCGCCAGAAACGCTGGCGCACCGCTTTGCATTGGCCTATCTATCTGGTACTACCCCGGAGAAGGCACTACACTGGTTAAGACAAGTAGATCGCCTAGAGGAGCGGGTACAGTATCTAGTTGATGGGGTATGCCAATTGCTGGTTCGCCTTTCTCTAATAAAAGAAAGAAAAGTAGCCCTAGCTGCAGTACTTGAGGAAGAAAAGGCGCTTACTGCCACTTGGCCTATAGACAATGCATCATCAGTAGATCAGCCGAGCGACAGAAAGGAAGAACTTGCTGCATCCAACAGCACAAGCCAAGTGCCGGAGGCAGAAGAAGGCATTACTGGTAGTGCTGTTAAAGAGGATATAGCTACTACAGAAGACATAAAAGCAGGCTCCAAAAAGGTCTTAATGCACCGTACCCATGGCTTTCCTTGGGATAAAGGGCCAGCATCGACTGCTACGGCCAAAATTCATGCTTTTCTGGTGGAAGGAAAAATTATTGATGCGAAGGAAACCCCTGCTGTTGTAGTAGGCAGTTTATTTAGTAAGACAGGTCCTGCAGCTCCGATCAGACTGCTCAAGGGACCAGCAAGGCTCATTCACATGTTCCGCTGGCTATCTATAAACGATATACTACTCGTCGAAGATGAATTGGGATTAGAAGATTATTCTGAAGCGGAGCTGCGGCGCTTTGGACGTTGGTTGTACCCGCGCTTTATCGGTACCTTCCGAAGCAGCGATGGAAAAAGATTTACCAAGAAACAATTGAATAATGCTGTCAACCGCATGAAATACGAGCAGCTTGTACATGAGAAATGGTACAGCGATATGGTGGCGGTCATGGAGCGGAGTAGGAACATTATTTGATGGGTAGCAGTAGCAAAAAAAGAGGCCGCCAGGAGCGGTCTTTTTTGCGTGTAACAAATTGCAACACGCTTTTTTACTGAGGCTGAAAAGTCATTTCAGAAGCTCCTAGGTGAGGCTGATTCTTCAAAAGTGAGGCTGAATTATCAAAAGTGAGGCTGCTTTTTACACCTGGCTTGTGAAGGGGGCAGCAGCGTGCTAATTATGTGCTGTACTAATTTATTCACCATTCAAAATTTACAGTTACATGACCAATTTAAAAAAGGAGCTAGAAGAGATCAAGAGCATCCTGCTAGCGCAAGCACTCCACACCAAACCCTTTTTCAATGTATCTGAAGCGGCCCAGTACCTGGACATTTCAGAAGATGCCGTGTACCGGCTTATCCAGGGATTAAAGCTTAAGCATTCCCGCCCTAATGGCAAGCGCATCTACATCGAGCGCACCCACCTGGAAGCCTACATGCGCCTGAACACGGTACGTACCATTGATGAGATTCAGCAGGAAGCCGTTTTGAGAACCCAGAAGAAAGGAGGCAAGAAATGGTAAGCCAATCTACCCCTGCTACCTTACGCATTAAGCTGGCAGCGCATGTGGTTACGAATTGTTACACGCTAAATCCCTAATGAAGATGAAAAAGAAAGCACAAAGAACCGTGCCGGTAGCGTGTCGTATCTTCCCCGAGGAAAACGAGGCGATCATCAAGGCGGCCGCCCGCAGGGGCATGAGCCGGGCTCAATTTATTACCCACCTGCTTTCGCTTACCGAGTATGTGGCCGATCAGCAGCAAGCAGACCAGCACCTGAAAACCCTCACCCAGCAGCTGGAAGTGGTAGAGCAGCAATTGCAGCAAGCGCAGGCATCGCCCTGGAAGCAGGAGCCCTATGCTACGCTGCTAGCTAAAGTGCTGCACAACGAACAGGTCTTACAAGAGTTGTATGCCTCCTATGGTTCTAAGCCAGTTCCTGTCGCTCGGTTGCAAGAAAAGCACTACCACGCTAATGTCTTTTTAACTGGTGGCAGAGAAGGCGACAAACAGGTGCAGTATACCGGCACCTATGGCTGGGCCAATGTCGATGCTACCCGAACCCATATCATCATTTTTAAAAGAAGGTAAGTATGGACGAGTTTGATTTTGAATTTGGGCCAGCTGCCCTGCCGCTGCCTACTGAAACACAAGGTAACAAGGGGGCTGACCTGTTATGGCTGCTGGTCATCCTAGGGGTTGTCGTGGTGGGGGTAATGCTCTACCTGCTCCTGCAAGAGCGGCGGCCGCCACGCCAAAAACGACTACTCCCTGAACTGTAATTAACAGGATGCTACTGCCCGAGCATCCTGTTTTTATTTTATAGCCCCGTTGTATTTACTTGCGCTAAACCTGTTCAGCTTCTCGTATTACTTTCCACCTGCATCACTTCTATTCTTGAATTGTGAGCTTAATGGCTCAGACTTCTTAGCTTTGGCCACGAAAGAGGCTATTGTACGCTTTGTTATGTTATGGCTCAGCACCCGATGCTAAACCTGTTGTGCTTCAGCTTCTGCCCTGATTAGCCATTAGATTAAGTCTAAGGTATTGGCCACATACCTGACTGTCCCTATTTAGTGGTTAGAGTACACTATAGCTTGATAAAGGCCGATCCAGCACAGACTTTTTTATCTACCCAAGATCAATTAAGGTTCATACAAAAGTATGGTTTATACGAACGCATTCTCTTGAGCTTAATTGGGATTGTAGAGCAAGGGTGTTTAAAGCCTTTGTATGGCCTGATCTAGATTTAGGAATAGGGATAGCCAAACAAGCATTGTCCGAGCAGTAACAAGCTTTAATTTCCTTAACAGCGCTAGCTCAAGTTTAAACTTTGTGCGTTGTTTTAACAGCATATGGTCTTTCAGGCTGTAGCTATGGTGTCTTTTCAGGCACGTTCTTAAAGTGCTATTAGCCATCCAGTAAGTTGTAACAAGAGGTTACAGGTATAACAGGTATGCTAGTTCTACCTTAGCGCCTATACTTAGGGGTAAGCCCCTCAGCTGATGAGCCAATCTACACTACTTCAGTGTTGGACGTAACAAGCTTAATCCACCTTTAGATTGCACCTTTAAACACCTGTAATTATACACTTGTACTGTTCTCTTCTGAATAGGTATTTTTTAGTGCGTAACATAAAGTAACGCGTAGAAATAGGCTTTCCGAAACGGGCTAGAAAGACAAGTTTTTTCTCGACCATACTTCAAAAAAATTTAAGTAGTTTTAACAGGTGCGGAACATGTTCGGTGCAGGTAACTTATGGTAACCAAACTGCAACTAATGGCCTTTGAAAACAAGGGTAGCTTTGCTAACAAGGGTTGAACGTGCACTAAGTTTATAGGATACATAAACATGCAAAAAAATAGCGCGTTACCTTTTGTTACTGCACGAATTGCGTCCTGCAATCAAAAGCATAAAAGCATACTAAAAAGAACACTATGTGTGGCAGGTACTCAGTAGCCATTTCAGTAAAAGATAAAAATAATAAAGCTTCACGCGTAGCACGGCTGCTGTAAAAGTATCAGCTGGAAGCGCGATACAATGCCGCACCCTCGCACCTGTTACCGGTTGTTACGGGCGCTAAACCAGATGAGCTGCAGTTTTTTTCCTGGGGCCTGGTGCCGCATTGGTTTACCGATCTAAATTCACGCAGTAAGCCTATCAACGCACGTGCTGAAACGCTACTGGATAAGCCTAGCTTCCGGGAGCTAATCACAAGCAAACGGTGCCTGGTTCCGGCCAATGGCTTTTATGAATGGCGCAACACTACGGCCGGAAAAATACCGTACCGTTTCTTGCTGCAAAGCGAAGCACTGTTTTCGTTTGCCGGACTCTGGGATACCTGGGCAGATAAGCAAACGGGCAAGGTGCTCAACACCTTTACCATCATCAGCACACAAGCTTACGAGCTGGTAAAACCGACACACGATCGGATGCCGGTAGTTTTGTATCCTGAAATGGAGGATACCTGGCTAACTGCAAATAAAGGTTACAATAAGTTACGCGATTTACTGCAGCCCTTTCCGGCAGCTTAACTGAAAGCCTACCCCGTCTCGGCCTTAGTGAATTCTGTAGCGCATAATACGCCTGCTCTCTGGCGTCCGGCACCCGAACAGGGGAGTCTGTTTTAGCGGGTAACAACTTGTAGCCTCTCCTTATAGCTCGGCTTGAGTGGATAAAACCAATTAGACAATCCACGCTAAAGCCTAAAAGGAAATTAGCGTTATTGCTGATGTGTTTTTGTACTTGCTGCACAGGTGCATTAGCCCAATGCCTGAGGCTTTAAAAACTATCCGCTTTAACCTCTAACTAGGAAGCATAAATAGGAGTTAATGAAATTGCATTAGCAGTAGTACTGTACTTGATCTTGTTTAAGGTGAAGGGTAGTGGGTTAGTTAAAGGATTTTACAGGTAAAGTAGTTACCATAAGTCTTGGGAATAAATAAGTTATCTTGATCAAAAGGCTGGTGGCTGAGTTATGTAGGCTGCAGCAGCTAACATATCCGTTTTTATTAACCTAGTTCTGAGTTCTTCCATTTTTAATAGGGAGTCAACTTCTTCGCTAAAGAAATTTTGCTCATCCTGTGGAAAAACATAATAGGGGAGACTGATAGTGTTAAGTAGGCGCTTTTTAAAAGTATATTTTCTTTCCCAATCTGTTTTAGAATAAACAACAGGATAGTCTAAGGCAGCAATAGGGTAATTATCATTACCACACACTATAAATGAAAAACGAGTACTGTAAAACAAGTCTTTCTCAGATGTTGCCAGCATAGTCCTGCTGGCTTGCGTGGAATCTATAAAGGCGACCGGGCTTACGGCAGCAAAAACTCGTGGGAAAAGTGATACTAACCGTTCATAGCATTCTTGTCTGCCTGGTGCTTGGGAAATTAGCGCTCTACTTAATGATTGTTCTTTTTTAAATAATGATTGCACCGTTTCTGCCTGTTTATGTAGTTCAGATTCACACGTAGTGCACATGACATGATACCCGTTAAACCGGTACTGTAGCTCCTCTAATTCGTCACGACTGGATAAAGCAATTTCATTGCTGCAAAGCTTACACTTTATAATTACTGAACTAGCAGCAAGGGCTATTTGAATGACGTTTGCATGATCTAAGTGAAACATCTGAGCCAACGTATCGATGCTATAGGTAAAGCCAAAACGCCGGCTATGCCAGGGCCAAGTAGTCCAGTACATAGCAGCAACAGCATTTTTGAATGGCTCTCCATTGTATGTTATTTTACAATCAAGGTGCATATAGTAACGGTTAAAAGTTTACTAGGCAAAGGTAAGTAGATTTGTATTTTAATGACATATATGTCATTAAAAAGAATTCATTGATTTTACAGCTTGCCACTTGCAATGGCGAGACTGAAAAACCAACGGCTACTTGATGCAGTATCAACGCGTGTTAAACAGCTGCGAACAGAAAGAGAAATAACACTCGAAGTGTTTTTTCATGATACTGGTATACATTTGGCTCGCTTAGAAGCAGGGCGCTCAAATGTGACCCTTTCAACCCTTGAAGCGGTTTGCCGTTATTTTGGTGTTACCCTTTCTGAGTTTTTCTCAGTAGGATTTACTGATGTTGCACCTATAGATACAAAGCAACTTTAGTCTGCTTCTTCCTTTTATACTTTTATTTAACATAACACCTGCTATAAGCTCATTTTAAGTGTAGCAAGATAGCTTGCCTTTATTTTTTAAACTCTTATAGACTTTTTAACAAGTACATTTAATAGAAAGCAATAAGTCCAAAATAAATAGGAGGAATCGAACCTGTAACAAGAAGAGCGTTACAAGGTCATTATGTGTTTGAACGAAATTATTATGTTGAAAGAGGTATGAACTTTGATGCCCGAGTTGCACCTTTTTCTCTTACAATGAATATGGACGCTAAATGTTGGAGAAGTAGCTGAAGGCTTTTAGATTAAACTCTTAAGAATCCATTTACATCATTCGGTTTGTGTCAGTGTGGAGCTGGATTGCTAGATTCTAGTACTTTATTTGTGCTAATTACTACCTCTTTGTTAATCTTAACTTTAAAAGTTACTAATCTTTTCAAGCTGTAGAGAAATAGTTTGAAAAGATGGTATAAACGGAATAGAATAAGATTTTATATATAAATTTTAATATATATTATTTGTTATATAAAAGTTACCTTTAGGTATAAACATTCCTGTTTAGAAATAATTTAGTTTCCTTTCTTACAAGGATTTTGCATCAAATTAAAATGTTTTACTTGATATAATAAATTGATAGACTATTCCTCTTTCTCTAAATTAAAACTACTATAGTTATTAATTCTTACTATTACATGAACAGACTTCTACTCTTATTATTGCTAATAAGCCTTAACATTCCACTCTTAGCTCAGAATCAGGAAACACCTTTAATTCTTGACAGGACCCTGAACAACCTTCAAAGCCCGAATGCGACAAGTTTGGAAATGTTTGGTGAAATACCAGTTTCTTTTTTTACTGGACTACCTTCTATAGATATTCCGCTGTATACTATACAAGATGCTGGTATTACGCTTCCCATCTCATTAAGTTATCACGCCTCCGGAGTCAGTCCTGATCAACATCCGGGATGGGTAGGCATGGGGTGGAACCTGAATGCAGGGGGAGCGATCTCAAGGCAGGTAAACGATCTTCCGGATGAGTACAATAATACTGATCCACAATATAGTTTAGGCTCCTACGCAGGATTTTATTTTCAAAATGAAATTTTAGATGGCGAATATTGGGATTATAAAGGTAATGTGGAGTTTGTAGCAAGGAGTCTTTTTTATAAGGACACGGAGCCTGATGCATTTTCCTTTAATTTTCTAGGCTATAGTGGTAAGTTTTATTGGGGGGCAGACGGAACATGGAAAGTAAAATGTAACAAGCCTGTAAAAGTTGATATAATTGCTTCTTCTGCTTTTTTAGATGTGCCCTTTGAACATCTGTCTAGGCCAACTGCATCCGGAGAGCAAGTGCTTTTTTACCCAAAGACATTTTCTGGGTTTACACTGACTACAGAAGATGGGACAATATTTGTATTTGGCGGGAATACGGATGCCATAGAGTATAGTATGGACTTTTTTAATCAAAACAATGACCTGTGGACTGCTGACACCTGGTATTTAACTAAAATTATAAAAAATGGGCATGAAATAAGTTTAGATTATGACAGGGGTAGTTTTATTGCCCAAATGTATACTTCACTTTATCAGTTGGTATCTGTCGGAAATGGAACATGCCCGCCAGTGACAAATTTAAATCTTAATGAAGCTTACCAAGGTAAGCTAATTACACCGGTCTATTTGGCTTCTATTGTAACTCCTAATAGTACCGTGTATTTTGAACTGGATAATACTAATGAGCTTCGCTACGGAGAAGACATTAGTGATTTTACCATCCCAAACCCTTATTTCCAGAAGTGGAATAAAAATAAATATCCTTATGGAGGGAACCATTTTCCATATCTCCAGAGACAATACCCGCATAATTCAGCGCCATATACTTTTCCTGAATGCCTGCAGAATCTACAATGGAAACAATTACAAGCCATACGGATTGAAAATAAGGAAAGACTAATAAAAAGTCTTGAGTTCACTTACTCTAACAGCAATCAGCAAAGGCTAACGCTACTTGAAGTTCAGGAAAGAGATGCTGCGGGAAATTCAAAGCCACCCTATAAGTTTAATTATAGGGATATAAACCTATTACCTCCTTATCTAGCACACAAAACAGATCATTGGGGCTTTTTTAATGGCAGACAACTACCTCCAGAAGATAATGTTAATCCTGTTACTTACTTTGGTTATAGGGAACCTACCAGCGATAAGGTTACAGCCCTTGCTGGCATGCTAAAGCAAATAACTTACCCAACTGGAGGGACCTCTGTTTTTGAGTTTGAACAACACGATTATTCAAAGCATCTTAAGGAAGATAGAACTGATGTTGATAGCCCTGGTTTTAACAAAGATGCAGGAGGAGTAAGAATTTGGAAGATTAGTAGCTATAGTACAGATGATCCTACCCTTAAGCTGGAGAAGGAGTATTTTTATGTGTCTGGTTATAACAGCACAATATCAGATGTAGCTGCCCTTCCGTCATCTGGTGTGTTAGGTGGACAATCCAGGTACCTGTATGATGACTATGAGGCCAAGGCTTTTAATTCCCCTGCAACGTATAAGGAGAGTGTATTTTCCTCCCAATCTATACTTCCAGCTTCCAGTAATAGTCAAGGTAGTCACATAGGGTATAGCGAGGTAGTGGAGAAGAGAAGTGATGGTAGCTATACCATATACTACTACAGTAATTTTGATAATGGTCGATTAGATGAAGTCACACCAGTTACTTCGATATTACAGCCAACAAAAACGTTATATGATCCTTATTCATCAAATGAAGAACAGCGGGGTAAACTTGTTAAAGAAGAACAGTTTAATTTTAAGGGTGATCCTGTCAAGCTTAAAGAGATTGAATACATCGCATTTAATAAACTGAATGAATATGCAAGATCTTTGAAAGCCAGAAACTTTATTATTTGCAATGAATATCTCTCAGCTGTAGAAGAAGGGACACCCTATAAATTCTATACTTATTCTTATCTGCCGATTAAAGAGACAGAAACTATTTACGATGTTAATGGTCTTAATCCGATCGTTACCACTAAAAAGTTTACATACAATAATCAAAAGCTATTGGCAGAGCAGTCTGTGATAGATAGTAAAGGACAGACACACATCGCCCAATTTAAGTATCCATTTGACTACAACAATTCATCCATTCTTAAAACGCTCTATAAAAGTAGTTACGATAAATGCATGCTATTTACAACACCTGATGGGGATACTGAAAATAAAAGTCACACCTGTGAACTGGAAGCATCAAATGTAATCAATCAGGCTGTAGCCAATAATCCCATTCCCTTATTAATTAAGAAAATGCAGGATGCCTTTATGCCGGCCTCCGTTATTGAAGAACTGAGTTGGATTGAAAAGGGGAGTATTAAAAGGCTTACGGGGGCTACTTTTAACCAATACAAAGACTACGGAGCTACTGCAGGTGGAATACAATTACAAAGTGTTTTAAGGGCTCCATTAGAAGCACCCCTGCCTAGTACGGACTTTACCGTTTCACATATAAACAGCGATTACCAATTCATGCAGGATGCCCGTTATGAGGTGGAGCTTAATCTGGGGCCTTATGATGACAAAGGCAACTTATTACATGCTGTTAAACAAAGTGATCTGACAGACTCTTTCCTTTGGGGCTATAATAAGACGTTGCCGATTGCAAGAGTACAGAATGCACTGCCTTCCCAGGTTTTTCATACCAGCTTTGAAGATTCGGGTACAGCTGACGAAGGTGCCAAAACGGGGTCTAGGTACCACATCGGGAACTTCACTTTTACCCCCCCAGCGGATTTTACACCACTTTCAGGCAGTAAATTATCCTACTATAGTTGGTCTAGTGCTACAGGTAAATGGACATGGGAAGAGGAAGAGTATACTGGCGGCAATGTTACATGCTATGGTGAGCGAATTGATGAAGTGCGAATTACTCCTCCTGGCGCACTTATGACAACCTATACTTATGACCTTTTAGTAGGGATGACTTCGTCAACTGATGCTAATGGCCGGACCACCTATTATGAATATGATGGGTTTGGCAGATTGCAGGCTGCAAAGGATGATCAAGGGCAAGTTCTCAAAACTTACCAGTACCACTACAAGGGCCAATAGCTAAAGAAAACTCAGAATGAAAAATATTTACACCCTCTACAAGCACCACACTTCGCTGTTATGGCAAACTGTTCTATTTGTCATTATATTCTTCTGTTGGGTGCCTTCAGCTATCGCCCAGTTCGGTTCTCCCGGTGGGGCCGTGTATACTATATCTGGACCATCAAGCGTGTGTGTTGGTACGACACAGACGTATACAGCATATGGAGAAAGAGGATGTAGTACGCCCACTTGGAATATTGAAGGGGGCACCTATGTCCAAAACGGGAATCAGGCTATCGTAACCTGGACGCAAGCTGGGAATAATAGTGTAATGGCCTTCGGAGGATGCCCAGATGGTAATGGAAACATGTACTTAACCAGCGGTTCTATGAATGTGAATGTCGTTCAGGCACCGGCTACTTCAGTTACGGCATCAGCCACTACTGTTTGTGCGGGTACGGCGGTGACGCTGACAGCTTCCGGCGCCAACACTTATTCCTGGTCCCATAGCTTAGGCACAGGTTCTTCAAAAACAGTAACACCTACTGTGACAACCACCTATACCATAACAGGTACTAACAGCGGATGTAGTCCAAAAACAGTTGAGATTACAATTAATGTGAACCCTGTGCCTTCAGTGCCGACCGTAACTGGGGGCGGCACCATTTGTTACGGGCAGGGCACTTCGCTCTCCGCCAGTGGGAGTGGGGCCAGCACATTTCGGTGGTATGATAGTTCTGGAACGCAGCTACATGAAGGCAGTACTTACCAAATACCAAATACTTTAGCAGGAGGTTCGCATAATTATACAGTGAGTAAGTGCCTATGGCTGCCTATCTGGGCAGAAGAGTGTTTCTGTGTATGTCAATCAACCGTCTTTCCCGCCGGTTCCGTTTCCGACTGTTTCAACAAATACTTGCGGTCCTAAAACAGTAACCCTGCCGGCTGCCCCGGATGGGGTGACCCACTATTGGCAGGGGCTTAATGCTAATGGAACTGCCACAGGTATTGAGAATAGAGCTATAACGCACACGGTCCAGGTGTCAGGTACTTATTATTTCCGGGCGCAAGATAATGCTACCGGTTGCTGGGGATCTTCCATGGCTATCCCGGTAACGGTAAACCCAATACCGGAAGCACCAGCTACGCCGTTTTTGTCTGCTAATTTCTGTGGTACCAAAACATTGAGTAGGGGAGCGCTGCCTGATGGTGGAAACATAACCTGGTACTGGCAGGGAACCAATGCGAACGGCGAGAGTACCGCTAATAGCAATAGCTCCTATGCAGTAACACTTTCAGGCACCCGAACCTATTACCTGCGGGGCAGAAATGATCAAACGGGCTGCTGGGGCCCTGCTGTAGGCGTACAGGTAACGATGAACTCAATTCCTTCTCAGCCTGTCATTTCATCCAACGGGCGCTTTGGTTCGGGGCCGGTAGCTTTGGAAGTACAGCATGCGCTTTCTACTCAAACCTACAGATGGTATGATGCCGCTTCGGGCGGAACTTTAGTCCATACCGGTACATCCTTTACCCCGAACTTATCTGCCACTAAAACATATTATGTGGCGGCAGTAAGTCCGGAAGGCTGCGAGAGTAGTCGCAAAGCTGTAACCGCTGGCGTATTCACGGTGCCGGTAGTAACGGTTTTGGAAGGATCAACCATCTTAGGCCCGGGGGACCAGGTGTCGCTTTCGGTGCAGTCAGTATACAATAGTTACCAATGGCAGCGGGACGGGCTGTCATTAACTGGAAAAACGGCCTCTTCTTTAATAGATGTAAAAGAATGGGGGTATTATAGGGTAGTCGTAACAGCCATGCTTGATGGCATGACATTCACATACACAGCAGCGCCTGTTGGGGTAAGTTCCGGGCCAATGGCTTCGGATATGAACTACGTCATTGAAAACACCATAACAGAAAAAGATATTACCAGCACAGCTGCGGCCAACCTGTTGTCAGAGGAGTCTATGCGCCAGAAAGTGGTGTACTTTGATGGATTAGGAAGAGTACTACAAACTGTTTTAACCCGGGCTAGCCGTTCAAAGCAGGACATTGTTACACCTGTAACATATGACCCACTAGGCCGTAAAGACAAAACTTACCTGCCTTATGTGCAGGGTGATCTGGGGATGTATCGCCCGGATGGAGTAAGTGAGCAGGCAACATTCTATGATCCTTCATCTCCTGGAGATGGTACGATAGCCAAAGACAACAGCCCATTTGCTGTGTCCGAGTATGAAGCATCGCCATTGAGCAGAATTTTGGAACAAGGAGCCCCTGGAGCAGCATGGCAGCCCGTGGCAGGACCAGCCACAGGCAATACCATCAAGTCGGCATGGCGTACGAACCTTGTGGATGAAGTAAGGATCTGGGACTATGATTTTGCAACCGATGGCATCACATCTACAGGCTTCTATTTACCGAATACTTTATATGTGACAGAAAGCCGGGACGAGCAGGAGTCTCTGACAATACAGTATACAGACCTATTGGGCCGTGTGGTCGCCCGGAAAGTGCAGGAAGATGCTACAATAACTGCCACGCATGCAGATGCAGGTTTTATGCTGACCCAATATGTATACGATGACCTGGGCAACCTGGTACTGGTGATACAACCCGAAGGTCATCGCCGTTTACCAGCTACCGGTACGGTTACCTTAACACCTGCCTTTAAAGAAAACTGGTGTTTCCGGTACAAGTATGATAACAGGAAAAGAATCATTGAAAAGGAGGTGCCCGGGGCCGGGAAAGTGGAGATGGTCTATAACAAGCGCGACCAGGTGATCCTGACGCGGGATGCCAATCAGGCTTCTGCTAATCCTGAAAACACGCAGCGCTGGTCGTACATTAAGTATGATCAGTTAGGCCGGCAGGTGATGACGGGCGTGGTAGCGGACAGCAGGGACAGGGCTACCATGCAGGCAACTGCTGATAATTATACGACGCCCGATCTGACAGCTCCTGCTCCACTGTTTGAAAAGCGGAATGAGTCGGGTATCGGTTATACGTTAGGAAAAGCATTTCCTCCTGTAACTGAACCATCGCTGCTCACAGAAACCTACTATGATAGCTATGGTTCCTTAACTGACTCTGACTTTAACTTTAGTCCAGAGCTGGGATACACATTAGGGAGCAAAAATGAAAGGCTCCTAGGGCAAGTGACCGGCACCCGTACCCGCAGGCTAGACAACAGTGAGTGGCTCAAAGCTGTCACCTTTTACGATGAGAAGTATCAGCCCATTCAGGTGCTGGCCAAGAACCACTTAGGTGAAGTAGACCAAGCCACAACTAGGTTCAACTTCACCGGCAGTCCAGAAGAAGTCTTAACAGCTCATCACAAAGATGCAGCAACCACCCATTTTGTGCGCCAGAAGTTTACCTACGACCACATGGGCAGGCAAAAGATAGAAGAGCATAAAATCTGGACCAGTGTGAATGGAAGTGGTACAGAGCCGGCAAATTTTGTTTTGCTCTCCAATTCATTCTATAACGAGTTGGGGCAGTTGGTGGACAAGGGGCTGCATTCTACTGATTACACTACAAAATATGAAACTCCTGCTTTTTTGCAATCAGTGGATTACCGCTATAACATACGTGGCTGGCTAACAAGTGTTAACAGTTGGGACTCTGAAACAGACGACAAAAATAATGATAGCGGACAAGGGCCGTATGGCGATTTGTTTGGCCTTGAGTTAAGATACAATCAAGATCAGGTGTTAAACTTAACACAAGCCCAGTTAAATGGCAACATCTCAGAGATGCGCTGGAAGGGCATTGGGGACGGAATAGAGCGAGGCTATGCCTATGCTTATGATAAAGCTAATCGCCTAACTCATGGTCTATACCGTTCCAGGGAAACAGCGACAGCAGGTTGGACCGATGAAAAGGAAAAATACTCTATCGAAATTAAAACTATCATCAATGCAAATGGACAGCCGGAACATGGTTATGATGCCAATGGAAATATCCGCAAAATGAAGCGTTTTGGATTAGAAGAAGGCTCGGCAAACGATAGACGCACTTTTAATGGAATGAGCTTTGATTTGGTCGACGACCTTACCTATACTTACAAAGGCAATCGCCTGGCTGTTGTCAACGATAAGGTAGTGCCGCTGGATCTCAGTAAAAACCCGGCCGGGGATTTCCGTGATAATGGTTCCATCATGAACTATATAGAAGGTGATACTGCTACGATGGAGTATATTTATGACCTTAATGGCAACATGATCAGAGATAAGAACAAAGGAATACATAAGGTAATCTATAACGACATGAACCTGCCGGCGAAGATTTATGTCCGGGAGAATAATACGAATAAGGGTTATATTACTTATTCCTATGCAGGTGACGGTCGTAAGTTAAGAAAACAAGTATTCGAATATGCCCCGGGCGGCACCTCAACGACGCTTAAGGCTACCATGGATTACGTAGGATCGTTTGTTTATCAACAAGATACTGTGTTTGCCCATACTTCAGAAGGTAGGGTATTGCTTGATGGTAGCCAGTGGAACTATGAGTATCACATTAAAGACCATCTGGGTAATACACGGGTAGCTTTCGCTGAGCCGACAACAACGGTATATATGGCTACAATGGAAGAAAACAGGAGGGAAGACGAGGACTTCTACTTTAACGATTACAGCTTTAGAGTGCCAGATAAGAATATGCAGGAGGACAAGCCTGATGTACGGGTGAGTGTTATTGCTCAGCTAGACCACACCAATAAAACTGCACATCCAACAGATGCGCAACCCAAAGTGGTAAGGTTAAACACAGCAGCAGGCACAATAGCACGGCCAAGCATTACGTTAAAAGTCATGCCAGGTGATAAGGTAAAGGCACGGGTGCATGTAAAGTATGTGGACCTCCGCCATCCTAGTACTACTGTAAATGCAAATGCGATTGTGGCAGCACTGACAAATGCTCCAGGCTATTCGTTCGCTACAGATGCTGCAGGGGCAACGGTTATTACGAATACTGTTACCAATACTATTGTGGCAAGCCTTGTGGAGCCTGATCCACAGACACTGCCTAAAGCCAGTTTAAACTACATGGTATGGGATGACTATGGAATTGAATTAGGTAGTGATACAAAACTTGTTGGTGCTCAGGCTGCGGTTACCGGCCAGGCTTCACTTCTTGAGGAGCACCAGGTGCTGGAATTGACGGTGCCTGAGATGAAAAAGGCAGGTTATGTCATGATCGAGTTAAGCCATGATGCTTTTGAAAACGTGGACATCTATTTTGATGACCTGGAAGTGGAGCACCAGCGGGGAATCCTGGTGCAGGAGAACCATTATGATCCATGGGGCCTAAATCTCGCGGGCATTGAACGGCAGAATACGCCAGATCATTTGTTCCAGTACAACGGTAAGGAGAAGCAACAAGAGCTGGGCTTGAACTGGAGTGACTACGGGGCCAGGATGTACGATGCGCAGATCGGTAGGTGGCACGTGGTGGATCAGATGGCGGATAAATATAGTAGCTATTCCTCCTATAATTATGCCCTCAATAACCCTATTGTTTTCCTTGATCCAGATGGGAATGATGTTAAGAGCTTTCTGACTCTCCAAGATCAAAAAAAATACAATGCAGCAGTATCACAACTAAAAAGCAGTTCTTCAATATTTAATCGTATTTATTCACAATTAGAAAGTAGTAGTGAAACTTACAACATTTCATATACCTCAAATGCCTTTGTTCCAGAAAATGGGAGCTACGAATCTTCAAGAACCACTATGCACAGTTTATTTGGGTGGACTGGGCTAGTAGAGAAGTATGAAAGTTACATAAAGTTAAGACCAGGAAAAGTAGATAATGCTGGCACAATAGCTGAAGAAGTCTATCATGCTGGGCAGGCAAGCTTTTATGGTCGAGATGACAACGGTGCTATCAAGAACAATGAACTTGCTACTGAGGTCGAAGCAAAAATTATAAGAATTTTTGAAGGTGGGGAGCAAACTGTTTCAAATGGGGAGAAATTCGCTGAAGCATCTAAAGGCTATTTTGAAGCTCTAAGATCTGGTGATACAAAAGCAATCAAGGCAAATGAAAAAGCCTTTAGGGCAGCTGTTAAAGAGTTTGCAAAAACTGTATATACGGTATATAAAGATCAGCCAGGTATTAATAAATCTGACTTAAACAATTACAATGGAGAAACGAGATACTTTGATCACCTCACTAAGTAAAGTAAAAATGAAGAATCATTTAAGTAAAGCTATACTTGTATTCATAGTTGCTAGTATTATTTGGGCTTGTAATAATGAAAGCGGTAGGAGTAGAGCATCTATTGTAGATCCTGATTTTAATTATATAGTTGCTAAAAGGCTAAAAGAGATAATAGACAGCAGCAAAATCAAGGTTTATAATGATTCCCTGCTACAAGGACATATTGATTCAGTAAAGCGTCTGCTTGATATGGAAAGTTCTAATGCCATACTAGTTACTAGATCAGACTCAATTAGTTACGAGATAATTGTGATACCTCCTAATTATAATAAACAAAAAGAAGACTTCTATCTGGTAACGCAGGACAGCATCTATCTTTTAGTTCCTCATACCATTAAGGATAAATACTTTAATTAATTATAAGAGGTACTAGCTGGGGTTATAGGCCGTATCTTTCTTTGTAGAATACTAGTTTTAAAGCCATTATCCTTCAAATGTGTTTGGTAGGATTAGCAGAGTTCTTGCGCTGCTTACAGCTGCTAATAGGCTGCGCTAGGTAAAGATCGTATACATGTAGTCCAGAAAATAGTTATAAGAAAACCCTGTAATAAATTACGCAAGAAATTATCCGTTGCCTGCTTGACATTACCTTCTATCTTTACATAAGAAAAGAAATACTTTTATAGCCTTGGAATGTGCTCTAGAGCACTACGATCCATGGGGCCTGAACCTGGCAGGCATCGAACGGCAAGGCAGCCCTGATCATAAGTTCCAGTACAACGGAATCGAGAAACAAGTAGACTTGGGTTTAAATGTACTCATGGCTAAATACCGAACGCTGGATCCGCAATTAGGCCGATGGTGGCAGGTAGATCCAATGGTAGAGGAGTTTTATGACCTAACTCCTTATAATTCAAACTTAAACAATCCTATAAGGTATGATGACCCTGATGGTGATTGTCCTGACTGTATATTTCAATTAGTACAACTTTATACTAAATATTCTGCTATTGCTCAGAAGGCTCACGCTCCTGCTCAAAGGCTTTTGTCTAATAAATCAGGCTCTACACCCTCTAATATAAATATGGGTGAGAGTACAAGAAGAATAATTAAGGTAGTTGGTGTGTCACAAGATGCTGTCAAGGTTGCTGAAACTGGGAAAGAGCTGGGTCGAGAAGCGGTTATAGATGCTGCTAATGTGGCCGATGCAGGAGGTGAAGCTCTGGCAGATGGTGGCTTACTTGCTGCTCCCTTTACAAAAGGAGCTTCCCTTAGTTTAATCCCTGTTGGAGAAGGAATTTCAGCTACTGCTAAGATGACTAAAGCTACAATGTATACAGCGAATGGCGATTATAACAAAGCACTTGAAGAGGCAAGTAATGTTGCTGTAGGAGCTGTAACTAATAAATTAACAGGTGCAGCAATTAATCAATCTAAGAGAGTTGGAAATATAACTAACTCTAAGCAGGAGGTTACTCAAGAAACAGCATTAGGAACCATCTCTACTATGTTTAATAAAATTTATAGTAAAACAGTTGAATATTTCAATGAAGAAAAATAATGATAATCCATTTTCAAGAGCGGGTAGTATCCAATTAATAATATTATTAATTGGTTTGATAGTTATGCTTTTGGTTGTTCTTTTTAGTTAATAAGAAGAGATATTCCATATCCTCCTCTAATACGGGCTTATAGTCCGTGTGAATATTTTGCTTGCAAAACACAGCAGAAGCCCTTGTCTTTAGGATCTGGCTTTTACTTTTCCGCCGTTCATCAAAAGAACAGCAGCCACTACCACTAGACATGCTATTGCGCGGTTTAGTGGTAGTGGCTGCTCACTTAGTTACGGCAGACCACAAAGTTAGGCTACCCTTCGGCTCACTCGTGCTATGAAATCCTCCTTTTTGCCATTTCCCGTTACGCATTATATATAGTAAATCCACTATCTTTAGTAACACAAATTGCACCGACCGGGTACAGTCTTGCCTTCTGTAGCACTACGATCCGTGGGGCCTGAATCTCGCCGGCATTGAAAGGCAAAATACACCGGATCACCTGTTCCAGTACAACGGCATTGAGAAAAATGATGCTCTTGATTTGAATGTTTTAGAAGCCAAATTCCGTATCCTTGATCCCCAACTGGGCCGTTGGTGGCAAATTGACCCTAAACCCAACGTAAGAATAAGCGGTTATGCAAGCATGGATAATAATCCGTTACGATTTTCAGACCCACTTGGAGATACTATTCGACATAGTTTTAGAACTGGCTTTTTAGGAATTTTTGGAAAGAGGGCCGACCTTACTTACGACGAAAAAAACCAGCGTTGGAATAACAGAGATGGAAGCGCCTATACTGGAAAGACAACCAAGTTTTCTAACATGGTCCTTAATGATTTAAAAACTAATCAAGGAAATAAACTTGGCAATACAATAGTTACCAATTTAGCTACAGACACAAAAGATCACTATGTTAAAAGAGGCAGTCCCAATAATAATACCTTGCATGATCCTAATATTTATTACAGTGGTTCTGTAAGTGATATTCAGAAAGTACTGGAGGGTAGCCAAGCAAATTATTCGCCAAGTTATGTTGTTTTAGGACATGAAATGGCTCATAAGTTCATGCAAAATCTAGGAGGTAAAAATTATCCATGGTTTGGAGTTCCGCCGGATCAAAGAGGTGTTGATGAATATAACGCTATGTATTATGAAAACATTCTACGTCAAGCAAATGGTTTGCCACGACGAGCAGCTTATTATGAAGCAAATGGCGTAACTCAAGGAAATATACTCGATGCAAAAGGTAATTTAGAACCTTTGCCTGCTAATCTTGCGTCTCAAGGTATTAACATGCCTATAATTCATATTTTGCAAACACTTCTTGGACTTTAAAATCAGAGGTAATGAAGGTACTGGCTATAATAATTTTAATAATTTTTGCTTCGTGTAGTGTGTCAAAAAAAATTATAAATACGAACGATCTTACTATTACTCTTTCAAAGACAGAATGTGGTAGCTATGAAGTTACGAATAACGGAGATTTAATAGGATATGTAGTTAAACCATTTTATCTTGAAACAGATAAAAAAGATGTATGCATTACACAATTTGAGAATTCAATAAAAGCCAATTACTATGACTATTATGATAAGTTTTATAGAACATACTGGTTTGTAAAAAACAATGTTTCTGATACACTAATTTTAGTACAAATGTTCTCTCCAAGACAAGTAGGCCTAGTTCCAGATTGGCAGTGTGAAGAACAAGAGGTAGATGTATATAATAAGCTAAACAAGAATAAAGATAGTAGCAAATATCCTCCTACATTTACTTACAATTGTACAAAGAGTAGGTTTAAGATTATCGGAGATCCTGATTAATATTTAGTAAATATAATTGAAGGCAAATTCTTTTTATTCTCAGGTTCTGTGACACTCCCTCTGCTGGCGCGGGCTTGAAGCCAGTGTCCACACTCCTATTCCATAGTAAAAGTCCTTTCCATCGTGGATTGGGCTTTTACTTTTCCCCCGTTCATACTAGAGCCACCGCGACTACCATAGCTAAAGCTGTTGACAAGATAAGCGGCGTCCGTGCGTGTCCTCGCCTGGACTGCGCTCCGGCAAAAGGAAGGCTAAATAAATGTCCTTTAGCCGGACTTGTTTTTGCCTATGCTTGCCAACCTGCTGTACTCCTCACGGTTGTTGCTATTATGTTTTTTGAGTTTATAATACGTCTCAGGCAAGAGGGCGAAAAAACAAAGCCCACCTCTCGGGTGTTCTCCCTCTGGCTGGGTCTGGCTTCCCTTCATCGCAACTTCAAGCTTTAAAACTTTAATAACAAACACCGAGATCAGCCGGACTAATTACTTAAAGTTATATCTACGTATTAACCTCAAATATATAGATGCACTGTGATGAAAGTCTGTTTTACCTAAAGCATATAAAGATTGCTAACATCCAATATATTTACTTAATTGTATGGTGAAAAAACGGCAATTTTTAACCTTGAAAACAAACTTATTGCTCCCCGCCTGTTTCCTGAATGCAGCTATAAACAGGAAAGGGTGCCTATTATATCTTTTACTGTTTCTGCTACCTTACCTCGCCGGTGCGCAGCAACTGCCAGGTCCGGGGGGTACTGACTTTTGGTTGTTTGTCAGGGAGCATTCAAGTACGGAACCCCCCACACTTTATGTTACATCAGCGTTTGCCACTACCGGTAAGATAGAAATTCCATCTATAGGCCATGTTACCCCTTTCTTTGTTGCGGCAGGGGAAACAAAGGCCATACCATTAGTTTATTACCGAGGTTCGGGCTCATTACAGTCGATCCAGCAATCGGATATGCATGTCACCTCTGAAAAGCCCATTGAGGTGATGGTCAGTACTATTGCTGGGAACAACAGGCATCAGATCACACAACATTACCCTGCCTCTATGCTTGGGTACGATTACTTTACTTTGAACCAGGAGCTTCGCTACCAGTATCCCGGTGTATCTCGCAGCGTCTTTACTGTACTGGCCATAGAAGATAACACCATAGTAGAGATAACCCCAACTTTCAGTATTTCCCTAAGCCAGCCGGCCCACCAGCCTTTCACCCTGCGCCTGATGGCCGGGCAAAGCTATTCCTTAGGATCGGGTTCGGGTGAGGCAGACCCGACGGGCAGCAGGATCAGGTCCATCAGCGACGGTACTCATGGGCGGAAAAAGATTGCCGTCACTGCTACAAGCCTTAACATGTCGCCAAATCTGACCTTTATCCGCGAGATAGATGGTTTCCACCAGCAACTTTTCCCGGTGCGTTTGTGGGGCCAGGAATACGTCTCAACGCCGCTCTTAAACAGGGCCGTCCGCCATACCTACAAAGTGGTGGCCGCCTACTGCAACACCAAGGTCAGCATCAACAACGCAGCCCCGGTCACCATCGGGCAGGGAGAGTTTATCCAGTTCGACAGCGAAGCTGCCTGTCATATTGTAGCTGACAAGCCCATTGCCGTGGCGCAGTACTTTCACCGCGACTGGGATGAGACGAAAGGGGAGCCGGAAACCGTGATGCTGGCCCCGGTAGAGCAGGGGGTAACAGAAGCGACGATCACTTCCAAATCCCTGGTCAACATCCACGAGCACTTCATCAACGTGGTCATCCCTACGGCGCAGGCCGCATCGTTCCGGTTGGATGGCGCACCTATAGCCTTTTCGCCCATGCCTTCTAACCCGGCTTTGT
>NZ_JACKZC010000001.1 GCF_014212495.1 Pontibacter sp. Tf4 | reverse complement strand
GTGTCTCGCCTGATCCAGCCCCTGTATGCTTGCTAATCTTTCTGCCGGATTTTTTAAAGGTGGCCGGCCCCACCATTTAGACTTTGTGCTTGTCTGTTTCAATTCCACTCTCTCAAAGAACTCTTTTGCCTATTCCCCAAAAGCCTGTCGCTTTTGGCTGGCATTGCTCCCCCTGCTGTCAAAGGGAGTTGCTACTAGTAAGTAGCTGCTGTTATTAGCTTTTCTTATCTTTCCCTTCTGGCCTGCTGCCGTTTGGGAGTGCAAAGGTAAGAAGCATTTTTAAACTTGCAATACCTTTTCAAAAATCTTTTTTTTCTTTTTTCAAGGCCACTGTCGGCGTGTTTCCACCTTCCACAAAGCCCTGAACTGCTTCCGGCTCACTGCTTGAACCGGGTTGCAAAGGTAACACCACTTAGGTGATGTTTGCAAGCATTTGTAAAAAAGAAATCAGAAAGTTTTTTTTTGGGGAAGATCGGTAGCTAAAGTGTAGCTACGCTTGTGCCAGCGGGGGTTTGCACCCGTCCGTTGCCGGCCCTTCTCCTCTCTCACTTTCCTTGCCCTTCCTGCTGAACGGGGATGCAAAAGTACACCTCTTTTTCCGTTTTGCAAACCCGGCCTGTAAAGATTCTCCCTGTCAAAAGCTAAGTAGCTGGAAATAAGCCGGATTATTTTTCAGGTTTCCCTTTGCCTGGCTGTTTCCTATAGCTACTTCCCTTCTTCTTGCTTCTGACGGTCTGCCCGGTCGGCCGGCCGTGAAGTGGTAACAGTTCAAGACCAGGCTATAGTTCCGGATTGGAGTAAATATTTTATTACACTCCTTATTTTCTTTATTGCTCAATTATCGATAGCAACTATAGTTTAGTTATTTCTCCAACTATAGTCTATAGTTTAACAGACATAAATTCTCTTATTTCTCTTGTTTCTCCATTTCTATAGTTGTAACTCAATAATAGCCTTTGGTAACTATAGTTTACCATGCTTCTTCGGAGCTTTGCTATAGTTTATCTCTATCTATAGTTGTAGTAAACAAAAAGGGCTACCATTACTGGTAGCCCTTTTATATAAGTGGGAGAGATTATCTCACATCCCACCACAGTTTCGTGCTGCTATCGTCACCGCCGATGGCTGATGCTGCAGAACGGTTGTTTTCTGGGTTAAGTGTCTGCTCGTTAACAGGATAGATCAATCTTGTTGGAACGATCAGGCCTTCAACCGGAGGAAGAAGTGTTGGAGCATCTAATCTTCTCCAGGTTAACCATGCATCGTAACCACGGTTGTAAAGAGCGATCCACTCCTGCGTTCCGATCTTCTGTCTCCAGTCGCCAGGTGCAGTCAGGTAGTTTACGTTAGGCTGAGCGATGTAAGCCAGCGCTTCAGTACGTGTGCCACCCCAGTACTCGATAGAGGCAATGATACCTTCGTTATAGTGCTCCTGAGCTGTACCACCTACTGCGTAACCTCTTTCTACTGCTTCTGCAAGCAGGAATCTCACTTCTGAGTAATCCATAAGCAGGGCTTCGAAAGTAGGATCTGCAATTTTAGCACTTACTGTAGAGTGTGTAGCAAAGTTGTTAGGGAAACCATATTTACCACCAACAAATGCACCATCAACTGTAGTGAAGTACTCATCTCTTCTTGGGTCATTCAGCGCGTTCATTACGTCTACCAGTGTGTTGGCAGCTACGTAGTCTTCACGAGTTGAAAGAGGACCTTTTACGTTTGAAGAAATCGGGTTATTGTTTGGCGGAGCTGGTAAGTACTCGAATGCAGCATTATCATCATTATCAATAAACACACCAGCTTCTACTGCATCTTCAACAAGGGTCTTTGCTTTTGCATTGTCAACATCAGCAATCACCATACCTAATTTCAGCTGTAGTGAGTTACCGAATCTGAACCACTGGTTCATGTTACCTTCATAGATGATATCACCAGTTCCAAAACCATCAGCACCAGGCGTGATCTTTTTGATAGCTACATCCAGACGAGCAAGGATATCATTGTATACTGTCTGAGCATCATCGTACTTAGGCAGTGCGTTCAGCGGGTCAAGGGCCTCAGTATAAGGCACATCACCAAACGTATTTACCAGTACAGACCATGTGTAAACTTCCATGATCTCGATCTGAGCCAATTGGTTGTTCTTAACAGCCTCAAGCAGCGTCGGATCTTCGCTTACCAGTCTTTTGGCTTCTTTCAGGTCGTTCAGCACATCACGATAAAGCGTAGTCCACATGTTCTGAGGAATGATACGCGATGTCATGTTGTATCTTGGCTCATCCAGGTACTGTGTAGATGTCCAGTGCTGTACGTAGAAACGGTAGTTGTTTGTGTTAACGTTTGGAGTTGTCAACACGTCTGTCAGGTTCTTGGTAGCACCTGTAAACAGGGTCTCAGCCGGAACGGCTGTTGCCTTCTTCGAGTCGTAGTTATACTCGTCCAGATCATCCACGCATGATGCCATAAACACCAGCGAGAAAAGGCATATTATCAGTTTCTTCATTTTCTGTTACTTTAGAAATTTAATTTTACGTTGAAGCCGTAAGTTCTAACAGCAGGGTAAGCACCTGACTGGTAGCCTCTACCGAAGTTGCCTGAGCTCAGACCTTCTTCTGGATCTGAATACTCCATGTTCTTGTGGATGATCCACAGGTTACGGCCGATCAGCTGAACGTCAACACCTTTAATGAAACCTAGGTTACCTAAAACTGACTCAGGAAGTGCGTAAGTTAAAGCTACTTCTCTCAGTTTCACGAAGCTACCATCAAATACATACATTGCTCTTGGAGCACCTGCATAGTTATCAGCAGCGTAACCGTAAGGAGTCATACCGTCACCATCCTGGTTTTCAGCATAGATGTCGTTTGGAGTACCATCTTCTTTAACACCTGGCAGCAGTACACCACCACCTTCTGCTACTGGCAGACGAGATGGGTTACCTTTAGCGTTCAGGCCTGCAGTGTGTGCATAAAGACCTGTTGCTTCACCATACCACTGGTCAAGAGAGAATACATCGCCACCATGACGAACATCGATCAGGAAGCCAAGAGACAGGCCTTTGTAAGTCAGGTTGTTGCTGAAACCACCAGTCCAGTCTGGGTTTGGATCACCGATAACAAGGTCAGATCTGCTTGAACGCAGGTAGTAACCGTTCTCACCTACAGTTCTCTGGCCGTTTGTATAAACGAAGTCGTTACCACGGATTACACCGTAAGGCTGACCGATAGCTGCGTTAAGTGATACACCACCCTGCAAAGAAGCAAGTGTCAGGTTTTGTACGTCTTCGTACAGGCTAACAACTTTGTTTCTGTTACGGGCAAAGTTGAAGTTCATTGTCCAGGTAAAGTCGTTTGTCTGGATCGGGTTAACGAAAGCAGTAACCTCGATACCTTTGTTTTCTACTTCACCGGCGTTTACGTAACGGCTTGTGTAACCTGATGCGGCAGTCTGGCTAACCGGCATGATCTGGTCAACCTGAGTTGACTGGTACCAGGTAAAGTCGAAACCGAACAGGCTGTTCATGAAGTCAGCTTCGATACCAGCTTCCAACGTTTTCTTTCTCTCTGGCTTCAGGTTAGGGTTGTTCTTCGTGCTTGGCAGCGAGAAGATCGGAATAGAACCAAAACCGGTTGGTTTGTCATAAACGTCATAGATACTCAATGGAGGAGCATCATTACCAACTTCGGCGTAGTTAACTCTTAACTTACCATGTGATAACCAAGGAGTCTCGATGAAGTTAGAGAACTCTACGTTAACACCGGCAGCTGGGTAGAAGTATGCGTTATCGCCATCTGGCAGGGTTGTAGACTTATCACGACGGGCAGAAAGCTCCAGGAAGTAAGTGTCTTTGAAACCAAGGCTTGCGTTAGCGAAGATACCATCCACACCTCTGCGGATATAAGCTTCAGCTGGTGGGTTGATCGGGCTAACAGAGTTAGACAGAGAGTACAGTCTTGGTACAACCAGACCACCGTTTGTAGAAGCACTGATAGAGCTTGTACGCTCTCTGCGCAGGTTAGAACCTAACAAACCAGTAAAGCTCAGGTCTTCGGTGATGTCTTTGTTGAAGTTCAACATCAGGTCGAAGTTAGACTCGTTGAAGTCTCTGTTGTAACGGAAGTAGTAAGGCAGACCAGCGCTACCAACTGCTACACGCTCTTCCTGCATGTCAGTAGTAGTGTTGAAAGAAGCTCTACCAACTACGTTAACCCAGTCAGTGAGTTTGTAAGTAGCAGATGCAAAACCATAGATGTTATCTCTGCTGTCGTTTGAGTAGTTCTCGTACTGTGTCCAGTATGGGTTGTCAGAATAAATAGGGCCATCGTTAGAGCTGTTCCAGTTCCAGGTAATGTTCTGTCTGTTTCTGAAATAAGCATCTTTCTGCTCCATCAGGTCAATGTTCGTCTGGAACCACTGTCTGAACTGCTGGTTAGGGTTGTTACCGCTATAACCGGTACCATATCTACCAACACCTACTGTGCGTGTATAGTTAGCTGACGCTGCAACTGTTAAACGGTCAGTAGCTTCGAATGAACCGTTAAAGTTGAACATGTCTTTATCAAGGGTAGAGTTAGGCAGGTTACCTTTGATGTCGTTACGGGTGTAACCTAAGTTGAAGGTAGTTTTGTCGCCACCACCGTTGATCACGATGCTCTGGTTAGAGTTAACACCAGTCTCAAAGAAAGTTGTTGCATCGTTTTCAGCAGCTAACCAAGGTCTTGTTTTACCATAGTTAGGAGAGAATGGATCAAGTGCATCCCACTGATAAACCATCAGGCTTGGGTCGAACTTAGGACCATAAGAAGCGTCATCCTGGAAACTAACAACCGGCGCTACACCGTCACCCACATCCGGAATAAGGTCTTTGCTGGCACGGAAGCCCTGGAAGTAACCACCACCATACTCTTTCTGATATTTTACATACGTATCCTTGTCGATGCTGCTCCAGGTAACACCGCTGTTCACAGTAATGTTAAGGCTGTTTTTCTGGCCTTTTTTAGTTGTGATCATGATAACACCACTGGCTGCACGAGAACCGTAAAGGGCAGTTGCAGCACCACCTTTCAGTACAGTAACTGAGGCGATGTTATCCGGGTTAAGGTCAGCTGCAGCGTTACCGTAGTCAGCACCACCACGACCAGTAGCCTGGCTTGTACCGTTGTTGTTGGCGTTACTTACAGGCACACCATCAATAACGAAAAGAGCCTGGTTGTTACCAGTAAGAGAAGAATAACCACGGATGATAACGTTAGTAGAACCACCCAGTGTGTTGTTCGTTCTGATATCCAGACCGGCAACTTTACCTGAAAGGGCGTTTACAACGTTCTCGTTTCTGGCACGGGTAAGCTGCTCTGCGCTAACTTCCTGAGCTGAGTAAGCAAGCTCGTTTCTGTTACGCTCAATACCCAGCGCCGTTACCACTACTTCATCCAGTTGTTTTGCATCTGTTTCAAGGCCTACGTTAAATGTAGTCTGTGTTCCGATGGCACGCTCTACAGTTTTGTAGCTCATGTAACGGAAAACGAGTGTGTTTGCACCTTCCGGCACATTCAGCGTGAATGAACCATCCACACCAGTGGCAGTTCCCACAGTTGTTCCTTTTACCAGAACAGATACGCCTGGTAATGGCTGGTTAGTAGCGGCATCTGTTACCTTACCGGAAACAGCCCTACTTTGAGCCATAGCCTGCTGCACTAAGACAGAGACCAGCAAAAAGCTCAATAATAGAAGTTTTTTCATTTGCTTTAGTTTTAGATAAGAAAAAAGTTAAGTTGGTAATAGGTTTAATAAAGAGTAATGGGCACTAAGATACCTGCAGACTATTACAAGTAAACCTTTGCGTTTCAGACAGTATGAACTGAGAGAAATCACCAAATAACTTGCATTACCAAAGAGGCACTGCAGCTATACTTAAACTCTGACTGATGATAAAGTGGCGTTGAAACAGAAAGCTTAACATTTAGCAGAAACAAAACATAATATGCTTGTTTTGAGCCAGTTAACTCTCTATGGTTTAGCAAATTGTTCTTTAGAAGAACGATGCCGTGGTAGTAGGAAAGGTAAGATAAAGTAGATGTTCATCCATATTTTAATCTGTTTTTAAGGTGAGCGACACTTCAATTATAAGTATAAATATCATTCATTACAAATATTTAATTCAATCTTAGCGATAGTTTTTTTTAATGAACGGGTAAGAATCACCTTAACACGATTGTAAATAGTCGGGTATAAAAAAGGATTTTTACATAACTATTTAAAGGTATTATCGCATTTTACGCATAACTGAATTGATAGTTGTTAATTGCATATCGTATCAGGCGCGTACAGCTAAATATTTATAGTTGGCCGGTTGCGGCAGGCAATAGTTGCATTAAAACGACGGCTTGTAAACCAGGCATTTATACGTTGTTGTAGCGGCCAGCCGAAGAACATAGGATTGGATAAAAAAAACAGCCCGGTCTGGCAGGCAGACCGGGCTGTTTTTTACCAGGCTATCGTATTTAGCTTAGCACCTGGTAAGTTATAAAGGCTGTCACAAATGCAAGTCCGGTCATGTATACCAGCTGGGCCAGTGGCCACATCCACGATTTGGTTTCGCGGCGCACAACAGCCAGGGTGCTTACGCACTGCATAGCAAACAGGTAAAAGATCATAAGCGAGAACGAGCGGGCCGGTGTAAAGTAAGGATTACCCTCTTTATCTTTCTCCATCATCAGCTTATCCTTAATGGTAGTCACGTTCTCTTCTTCGCCTATACTATAGATCGTAGACATGGTACCCACAAACACTTCGCGGGCAGCAAAAGAGGTAAGCAGCGCAATCCCGATCTTCCAGTTATAGCCAAGCGGCGCAATTACAGGCTCTATTGTTCTGCCGATCACACCCGCGTAAGATGACTCCAGCTGGTGCGAATTGATCAGGTTCTGCAATTCTGTCTCGTTCAGGTTCTGCTGGCGGGCTTCTACTATAGCCTGCTGTTCTGCCCGCTCAAAGCTGTCGCCTGGTCCATAGGATGCCAGCACCCATAGTATAACCGAAATGGCAACAATCACCTTACCGGCCTCAAACACAAATGCTTTTACTTTCTCAACTATAGTTAAGCCAACGTTTTTCCAGCGCGGCATTTTGTACACCGGAAACTCCATTATAAAATAGCTGCGTTCGCGGGCTTTCAGGATCACCTTTAATAACAGCGCCGAAAGTATGGCAGCCAAAAAGCCTATCAGGTACAACGCCATCAGCACAATGCCCTGCAGGTTCAGGAAGCCAAAGTAATACACCTCTGGCACTACCAGCGCGATCAATACGGTGTAAACTGGGATACGGGCCGAGCAGCTCATGAGCGGCGTCACAAAAATGGTGATCATCCGGTCTTTCCAGTTCTCGATCGTTCTGGCCGACATAACCGCCGGTACCGCGCAGGCTACCCCCGATATAAGTGGCACCACGCTTTTACCGTTCAGGCCGAACTTCCGCATGATCTTGTCCATCATAAACGTAACGCGGGCCATGTAACCGGTTTCTTCCAGTATGGCGATAAAAGCAAACAGGATGGCTATCTGAGGAATGAATACCATCACCCCACCCAAACCGGCAATAATACCTTCGGTAAGCAGGTTGATCAATGGGCCACTGAAGTTTTCCTGTATCAGTCCGTTCAGGCTGGCAAAGCCCTGGTCTATCAGGTCCATCGGGTAACTGGCCCAGGTAAAAATGGCCTGAAACACCAGGAACAGAATAGCCATGAAGATCAGGTAGCCAAATACCTTGTGCGTCAGGATCTGGTCTAAGCGGTTACTGAACTTCTCGTCTTTCTCAACGCGCTCTACGCGCACCACATCCAGCAGCAACTCATTTATATAAGTATAGCGGGCTATCGTTTCATCAGCCTGGGCTACATTAGATTTAAATTCGTGCACATTTACCAGCTGCTCAATAAAGCTCACATCCTCTGCTGATAAGAATTTCAGGCTCTTATACTGATGTGCGTAATGCAGTGCCAGGTAGTCGTTATTCAGGCCGAAGCGGGCTTTTATAGTTTCCGTTACCGGTCTCAGCGCATCGGGCACCGTGTAAAACTGCACGGCCGTTGGCTCCAGTTGCTGCGATATCAGGATCTTAAGGGCAGCCACACCTACGCCTTTGCGGGCATTCATAGGTACAACCGGAACACCCAGGCCTTTGTGCAGCGCAGGTATATCGATCCTTACACCTTCCTGTTCAGCCACATCTACCATGTTCAGGGCAAGTATAGCTGGTATTTTCAGGTCGGCTAACTGGGTAAACAGCAACAGGTTACGCTTCAGGTTTGAGGCGTCGGCGGTTACTACTACAAGGTCGGGATAATGCTTGGATGTATGGTCGTACAGCAGATCAATGATCACGCGCTCATCCAGCGACTTCGGATATAAACTATAGGTACCGGGCAGGTCGATGATCTGCACCTTATGGGTAGCACTTAAATGGCAGGTACCTGTTTTTTTATCAACGGTTACGCCCGGGAAATTGCCAACCTTCTGGTTAAGTCCGGTAAGCTGGTTAAATAAAGAGGTTTTACCTGAGTTCGGATTACCCACCAGCGCAACTCTGGCAACAGCATGGCTGGCTGCAACTGGCGGCGTCTGGATTTTCTCAGGCTGGGCTACTACAGTCATGTAAGCGGTGCTATTTCAGCATTATAGTTTCGGCTTCGTCGAGGCGCAAAGACAAGGTATAGTCATTCACAATGATGGTGATCGGGTCACCGAGAGGGGCGCGGCTGTTTAATTTTACCTGCGTACCAGGCAAACAACCCATTTCCAGGAGCTTTAAGCCCATTTCAGGATCTTTCAGGCAACAGATGGTACCTGTCTCGCCAACCCTCAGGTCGCGTACACTTTTCTTGTCGTTATGCTCTTCTACCCTATTCTGCACAGTAAGCCGTTTTTATTTAGACTGTTTATAAACAACCGCAAGTTACAAGGTGTTCACCTTTAAAGCAAAAGTTTTACACATTTGGAGATGAGGAGATTTGGAGATTTGAAAATTTGAAGATGATAAAAGTTGTCTGAACCAGGATTCTCAGGATTAGAAAATTTACAGGATGCTATAGTTTGTAACTTTCAGTTAATATAAATAAGGCATAGCGATTCATCATTTCCACATCTTCAAATCTCCAAATCAACAATCTTACTCCGAATAAAAGATGCGTTTTACGCGGGAGCTGACATTGGTGAGCAGTTCGTAAGGGATGGTGCCGATGCGGTCGGCAATGTCGGTGAGGGTGAGCTGGGGGCCGAAGATAATGGCTTCGTCGCCGGCTTTTACGGGCAGGCCAGTTACATCTACCATGCACATATCCATGCACACATTACCGATGATCGGGCAGCGTTTTCCGTTGATAATGACCTGACCGGCTCCGTTACCGAAGCGTCGGTCGTAACCATCGGCATAACCTATAGCTATAGTTGCAATTGTCTTGTCCTTATCAGCAATACCTTTGCGGCTGTAGCCTACGGTTTCGCCGGCAACAATGCTTTTAACCTGCGATACCGTGGTTTTAAGCGTACTGACAGATTTAAGGGCTTCCTGCTCCGAGCCGGTTGCTTCCACGCCATATAAGCCAATGCCCAGACGTACCATGTCCAGCTGGTGTTCCGGGAAACGCACAATGCCGGCCGAATTCAGCACGTGTTTGATAACAGGGTAACCTAACCTGGCCTCTACTTCGGCCGCCATTTTTCTGAAATTGCTGATCTGTAGTTGCGAGAAATCGTTGTGCAGGGCTTCGTCGGCGCCGGCTAAATGGGTAAACGTACTGACCACCTGCACCTGCGGATGCTGTTGCAGCACCGGGAACAGGGCATCAAAATCTTCCGGGGTAAAGCCAAGGCGGTGCATGCCGGTATCCAGCTTTAAGTGGATGCGGTGGCGCGGGCCTTCGGCAGGCAGGTCGTTCAGGTATAGTTGCAGTAGTTCCAGCGAGTAAATTTCGGGCTCCAGGTTGTACTGTCGTAGTTTGGCAAAGCTATCCGGCGAGGGGTTCATTACCATGATCGGCAGCGTTATTCCGTTTTCGCGCAGCAGTACACCTTCATCTGCGTAGGCTACAGCCAGGTAATCTACCCGGTGGAACTGCAACAGGTTGGCCACTTCGAAGCTTCCGCTTCCGTAGGCAAAGGCTTTTACCATCACCATCAGCTTTGTTTCCGGGGCAAGTTTAGATCTATAGTAGTTCAGGTTGTGTACCAGCGCATCAAGGTTTACTTCCAGCACCGTGCCGTGCACCTTCTGCTGAAACGCATGCACGATCCGCTCAAACTCAAACACACGGGCACCTTTCACCAGTATCAGCTCGTTCCGGAAATCTTCGGCTTTAAACTGGCCCAGAAACTCCGCAGTGCTACTATAGAACACGGCCTCGCCAGCAAACTTTAACCCGTGATGGCTTATAGTTGGCCCGATACCGATAACCTTATCTACATGATGGTTCTGAACAAGCAGAGCCACCTGGCTGTACAAAGCCGCTTCCGACAAGCCGGACTCCAGCAGATCGGAAAGGATGATGGTGCGCTTACCGCGTTGTGGCTGGTTTGCTAAAAACTGCAGGGCGATGGCCAGACCTGCCAGGTCGTTGTTGTAGGTGTCGTCTATCAGGTAGCAGCCGTTTATGGCCTCCTTCATTTCCAAGCGCATGGCCACCGGGTGCAGCCGGTCCAACCGGTCCTGTATCTCGGCTAATGGCACATTGCGGTACAGCAATACGGCCAGGCAGTGCAGGGCATTCTCTACAGAGGCCTCGTCGGTAAACGGGATAGCCAGGCGTTGTTTTTCGCCCTGGTAGGTGTACACAACTATAGTTTTATGGCCGGCGGCGGTAGTGGCGTTTATAGTTATATCGGATGGGTGCTGGCGGCTCCAGGTAAACGTTTTTATAGTTTGCTTTTGTATTTCCTGATGCAGCAACTCATAGTCGGTGCAGTAAATAAGCACATCTACCCCAGTGAACAGTTTTAGTTTTTCCTGCACCTTCTGCTGCCGCGATGTAAAGCCTTCGTCGTGTGCCGTACCGATGTTGGTGAAAATGCCTATAGTTGGCCGGATGATGGACTGTAGTTTTTCCATTTCGCCGGGCATGGAAATACCGGCTTCAAAAATACCTATAGTATGGTTGCTGTTTAACTGCCACACCGAAAGCGGAACGCCCAACTGCGAGTTATAGCTGCGGGGGCTTTTTACAACCAGTTCGTCGGGGGCAAGCAGCTGCGCCAGCCACTCCTTCACAATCGTTTTACCGTTGCTGCCCGTTATGCCAACTATAGGAATTGTAAACTGTGCGCGGTGCCAGGCCGCCAATTGCTGCAACGCCTGCAAACTATTGGCTACAACTATAATATTGGCCTCCGGGAAAAGCCTGCTATAGTTAAAGCCTTTTGCATCCTGCTCGTGCTCAACTATAAACTGCCGTACGCCTTGCTGGTACAAACCGGCCAGGTACTTATGCCCGTCGTTAAACTTGCCATTTATCGCGAAAAACACCGTACCAGCCGGCTGCGACAATTTGCGGCTATCGGTGAGTAGTTGGTTAACAGGAAGCGGCGCTGCAAACTGCAGTACTTTTCCGTTGGTTTTAGTGGCAAGTTGCTGAAACGTGAGCATATACAGGGTACTATCGTTAAGGCCCGAAAGTTAAGAGATAAATAAGTTAATTCAGTTAAAGAGTTTAGGAGTTAGAGAGTTTAGGAATTGTAAAAGTTAGAAAGTTTGGAAGTTAGGAAGTTAGAAATCCTGCAAATCCTTTAATTCTGTAAATCTTGATTCAGACAACCCAACAATCCAACCATTTAACCATGCAGCCATTTAGCAATTTACAATTCAACCAAACAACAATTAACAATCAGCAAGCAACAATCAGTTACCTTTGCGCTCTTTTTATAGTTTAACATGAAAACAATCAAAGCAAATCCCTTTTATGCGGCTGGCATTGCAGCCTTTCTGATCTGGGGATTTATTCCTTTCCCGCTAAAAGCGCTGGCCGATTACCCGAGCGGGCTGATCCTGTACTTCCGGGTAGCGCTGTCGGTGGGGTTGCTGCTGTTTATTTCAGTTTTCTTCCGGAGGGGTAACATACAGGCAACGCTTAAAACGGTAAAATATGCGGCACCAAAAGAGAAGCGGCAGTTTATAGTTTACACCTTGCTGGGCGGGCTGCTGCTTACCACTAACTGGCTTACGTTCATCTACGTCGTAAATCACATCAACATACAAACGGGCTCTTTCTCGTACCTGCTCTGCCCTATCCTGACTGCGGTGCTGGGCTTTTTATTGCTGAAAGAAGAACTGCGCCCCAACCAATGGCTGGCCATCGGGCTGAGTGTTGTCAGCTGTATTCTGATCGGTACCGGAGAGCTGACAAGCCTTTTGTTCAGCCTGATGATTGCCCTGAGCTATGCGTTTTACCTGATCACGCAGCGTATTCTGCGGGCGTATGATAAAATTGTGCTGCTTACGCTACAGTTGTTGCTGGCATTTATGCTGATCGGGCCGTTCTATAGTTTCTTTAAAGGCGATGCAACTATAGCCCTGGATGGAAAATTCTTCCTGAGCGTAAGCATCCTGAGTGCTTTGTTTACGGTGCTGCCCTTGTTCCTGAACCTGTTTGCTTTAAAAGAGCTAACCTCCGGCACCATTGGTATCCTGATGTACATTAACCCGATCATGAACTTTGTGATTGCCTTTGTATACTTTAACGAGGAAACCACAGCGGTAAAAGTGGCGGCCTATGTGCTCATCTTTATTTCGGTGATCATTTATAACCTGAACCTGAAGAAGCGGCGCAAAACTGCAGACGGCATGCCAGTACCACCCACTTCGGCAGCTACCACTCTAAAATAGCAAAAGGCCCCGCCGTTTAAGCAGGGCCTTTTTTATGGTTCTCAACAAAATTATTGCTGCTGACCTCCTTCTCGTTCTTTCTGTTTGTCCAGTTTTTCCATCTGTCGGGCGGCGGTGTCTACGTTAGGTGGCAGGTTGCCAAACTGGTCGGCCTGTTCGCCGGTAACAGCTGTGTCGCCGATCGGGGCAGGCCGTGGCTCTGACAGGTTGGTAACTTCAGGATCTTCGGCAATAGCATCGGCAGTTCCTGTATCGCCGGGTTCCGGCTTATTGCCGCACCCAACGCCAACTATAGCTGCAAAAGCTACGGCAACTCCTGTTTTAAGTATCGATAGTTTCGTTTTCATCGTGGTTCATGCTTTAATTCAGGCTTTTTTTAACGGCGTTCGGTCTCAATTAGTTATCTGCAACTATAGCTAAAACCCAAAGCCAACCACCAGCCCGGTACGCGCCTTCTGCCCTTCCTGGAACGAGGTCACAAAATCTACCCGCAGAAATTTAAAGATGTGCTCGATACCCACGCCCAGTTCCAGGTAATTGCCCGACTGTTGTGTGTTCAGGTAATTCAGACTGACCACTTCCTGTAGTTTCAGCTTCCGGAAGAGCGGTATCTTGTTAAAAATAAAGCCATTGAAGTGATGCCCGTAGTGCGCCTCGAGGTAATTGTTGTTGGTGCTGTACTTATAGTAGTCGAGTAACTGGAACCCCTCGTAGGCACCGGCAAAAATGGTGCGGTTGCCGTTAAAGTGGCGGTAATCCATCAGGGTCATTTCCTCTTTGTTCCAGAACACGCCGCCGGTCAAACTATAGTTGCTGGCACCCAGCAGGCCAAGTTTCAGTTCATCGCTGATGCGCAGTGCGGCGGTATTGTACTGCACATCGCCGCCAAAGGCTTTTATGCCGGTGCGGTAGGCCAGGCTTATAGTTGGGTATTTAGAGTCGAGGTTAATTTTCTGGTCCGGGCGGGTTATGTAGCGCTGTCCCGGTTTTATACTTAAGCTGAACGAAGCCATCAGCACCTGGTGCGGGTTGAACGCCGTATTTGCCAGTTCAGCATTCTCGGGTACGTTAGAGGTGAAACGGCTTTCACCTTCTGGGCCTTTGTCTCTGAACGAATAGAAGGTACTGTTCTGCAAGGGCATACGGTGGGCATACTCCAGGTTGGCTGTCAGTTGCAGGCCGTTCCTGAGCTCGCCGCGGTGGGCCAGCCGTATAAAGTCGCGCTGGTATAGTTTCATGTAGTTCCGCTCGGCCACCAGCGTGTACAGCGTGTTAATGAAGGGCGCTATCGGGTCGATACTGTTGATCTGGTTCACATAGCGGCCGCCTTCGAGCTGCACAATACTATTAGTGGTGGTATTATAAACATAGGCGGCCCGTAGTTTGGCATTCAGCTTTTCGTTGGCAAAACCATAGCGCACGGTTGGCTCAATAATGTAGCGGCGGCGGTCATCAAAACGGCGGCCATAAGTAACTTTCACATCGGCTACCTGGCCTTCCACGGTGTTGTACTGCAGAATGCTGCCATTGGTAGGGCTCACGACCGGGTCGAAGCGCAGGTAATTGTCTTCGTAGCTGTTGCGGTAAGTGTAGCCGCTCAAAAACAGGTTGCCAAAAGTGGGCTTGTTCCGGATACGGTCCAGCGAATCCTGGTACACTTTTGATTCCTTAATGATCTCGAGACTATCTTTCTTCAGGTAATCTTTGGACTCTTCTCTGGTAAGTGGTGTTGGCCGTATCTTGTCCCAGTACAGCGAGTCGCGTTTGTTGGCATCCTTATCCACTACCAAAATCTCCTTGCTGAAGATCTTGTCATTGTGGATCGGCTTTTCGTTAGGGTCGGCTTTTTCGGGCTCTATGATCTTGTACTTTGGTTTGGGAGCAGTTTTAACGGCCTGGTTGCTGGCAACTATAGCTTCTTCGGGTTCGGGAGCAATTTCTTCTATAACCGGTGGTTTTTTATAAGCGGCCTGCACTTTATAGTTGGAGTACACGCCCGTTACATAGCCACGCCCTTTAAAGCCCAGCCCGGCAGCCTCAAACGTAAATTTCTGCGATACCGGCATCCAGACGTGCTCCAGCACAGGCGCATACACCTGCCGCACGCGTATAAAATCCACAAACTCGATCCCGGCATTCTTGGTCAGCTTCAGATCGGTGCTGTGCAGGCGCCAGGTGCCATCCACAATGTAAATAATTCCTTCAAAAACAGGGTCGTTGCGGCGGCGCGGTATCACCTTTATTTTATTAATGATGCGGCCATTCTCTTCAAAATCGCCCAAATACTGGTACCGGTAAAAGAACAGCGCATTGTTGGCCAGCGGCGACACAAAACCGCGCTCGCTCAGGCCGTCTATCTTCAGCAGGTTCTCATAAAAGCTCACGTTCATTTCCGATGCCTGGTTAAACGTAAAGCCTTTTTTCTGCCCGCTCACCCGCGAGGAGATCAGCCGCTCGTTAATTTTATTGGGCTGCTTTACATGCAACTGCGACACCGATTCTGACAGGTACACAATGCCCGTATCTACATCTACTACCCGTATGCCCAGCACTTTGCTTGGTACTTTATCCATGCGGGCCACACTTTTCATGTACACGCGGGCACTCCAGGCAAGGGCTTCGTTCAGGTGGTATTTGCGCAGGCGAATGGCGTTGCGCATAATGGGGTAGGCAGGGTCTTCGTCGGAGGCGCGCACCACCACTTCCTGCAGGTTCAGTACTTCGGGCAGTAACTGTACATTCAGTTCTACGGGGTGGCCGTTTATTTTTACAACTTCGGTTTTAGCCTTGTAGCCCACGTATTTAAACTCTATGGTATAAGTGCCCGAGTCGAGCTGGAGCTGGTAGTAGCCGTTCTCGTTGGTGGCGGTGCCACTGCTGGTTTCTTTTATGTAGATGCTGGCGAACGGCAGGCCCTGGCCATTTTCATCGGTAAGGCGACCGCGCAGGGTACCTCCCAGGCAGAACAGTGGCAGAACTAAAAGCAGGAACAATAACCAGGTGAAGCGCATGCAAGTTGGGTTAGCTTTTGCCTTATATGCAATATATATAGCTAACGTTACATATTATACGTTTCGTTTATAGTTTGTCTTGTTTTTATACCTGTTTTATTTTCAGGAGGTCTCTGCTTCAGTTGTTTTAGCCAGTTTGCTTTTGTACCGGATGTTCAGGATAACGCCCAGCAACACCAGCGCCATACCGGCATAGGAGCCAAACGTAAAGCTCTCATCAAACATAATAAAGCCCAGCACCAGTGCGTAAAAAATGCCAATGTAGTTCAGGTGCGCAACTTTCGAAAGCTCTTCGGACTGGTACGACATGGTCATGTAATACTGCGCCAGCTGCGTAAAAACACCAACCAGCAACAAAATGGCCCAGTCCCAGCCGGCAGGTGGCACCCATTCAAACAAACTATAGATTCCTGAAAAAGGCAGCGCCACCATCGGAAAGTAGAACACAATTACCAGCGGGTGCTCACGGGTATTCAGCTTACGGATAATGTTATAGGAAATACCGGAAATAGCCGCGCCTGCTACGCCTATCATCAGGTAAAACGGCGAAATACGCACATCTACGCCCTCAATAACCAGGATACCGGCAAACGACACGAGGAAGAAGACCCACTGCCAAGGCTTTACTTTTTCCTTCACTATAAAAATGCCCAGTATAGTGGTAAAGATCGGGGAAAGGTATTGTATGGTTACGGCCGTGGCCAACGGAATATTCTGCAGGGTTGTAAAGTATAGCACAAGCGCAACAGCCCCGGTTATACCCCTTGTTATCAGCAGGCCTTTATGGGTGCCCCAGATGTTTACCTGCTGCCTACGCAACACCATATAGCTCATTACCACAGAGATAACCGAACGAAAGAAAATGATCTCTACGGCCGGAATATGCGGAACCAGCTTAATGCAAACGTTCATCAGCGCAAAAAACAGCGTCGATAGCAACATGTACTGCACACCCTTCGAAAACATAAGCACCTATAGTTTAGCGCAGCAAAGGTAACTGATTGTTGGTTGCTGATTGTTGATTGTTGAATGGTTGGATTGTCTGAATCAAGATTTACAGGATTTAAGGATTTGCAGGATTTCTAACTTCCAAACTTTCTAACTTTTACAACTCCTAAACTCTCTAACTCCCAAACTCTTTAACTTTGCCGTATGTTTATAGTTGAGTAAACGAACTATAGTTTGGAGAAGAAAAAACAGAAAACCTACACCCCGAAAGAAGCGCTGATCAAGGCTGCTTCGTATTGCGCATACCAGGACCGCACCCAGCAGGAAGTGCGCGACAAACTCTATAGTTACGGCCTGGAGCCCGACGATGTGGAAGAGCTGATTGTACGCCTGAGCCAGGAGAAACTGATTGACGAAGAGCGCTATGCCCAAAGCTATGTTCGTGGCAAGTATGGCTTAAAAAAGTGGGGACGCCGCAAGATTATGCAGGGTTTAAAAGCAAAAGGCATTTCCGATTACTGCATTAAGCAAGGCATGAAAGAGATTGACCCCGAACTATACGAACAGAACCTGCTCACCCTGCTCGAGAAAAAGAACACCACCGAAAAAGAGAAAAACCCCTTCACCCGCCGGCAAAAGCTCAGTTATTACCTGCTTAGCAAAGGTTATGAGAACGACCTGGTGCAGGATGCGCTGAAGGGTCTGGAGAAGGAATGAGCAGATAGCTGAATTTATTCGAGAAAAAGTTATATATTAGCTAAGGCGTATATTGTAATCACTTTTGAGCTTACACAACTATAGCTATAATGTAGCTGAGTGTATATTTTTGGTTATACCAGTTAAACTATGAGAACTATTTTAACTTTTGTTCTATTTATTTCACTTGCTTATAGCTCAAAATCTCAAACAATAGATTTGTCGGCTTGGAAACAAGATTCATTACCAACTGGCGAAAGGCTTTATTCTGCAAATCAATCATCAAATAACTGGACTTTCGTCAAGAAGGGAAACAAAATATTAATTGAGGAAAACGATTTCAAACCTGAAAAAGGAGATAATCTACCATTTACACAGGAATTTATCGAAAAACACTTAGAAGAAATCAAGGGTAATCGTTTTGTAAAGAGTGTTGAGGGAGGATACTTAGTTGGGCTGAACCGTGGAGAGTTTGGAGGAGGCCTTTTATTTGTTTCTGATGATGGTTTAACCACCTATATAATTGGACGGTTTTTAAGAATTAAAGAAATTTTTGAATTGGATTCAAAAGTGTATGCAATAGAAGGGCTTGCACATTTAGGTAGTCAAACCGGACAGATCATTGAAATTTTTAAAGGAGATGGCATCTGGAAGTACAAGACACTTTCAAAGCTTTCAGAAACACCTGCTCTGATTGCAAAAAAGGATAATCAACCGATTATAATCACTAGCCAGTACATTCTAAGGTTAAATTCTAATTTAGAAATTGAAGAAATACTAAAATCGCCTTTTTATTGGGGAATGTTGTATCCTTCCTCAATCCATTTTGAAAATAAAGACATCTATCTTGCTATGAGAAAAGGGATTTTAAAAATTGAAGATTTTGAAACAGCTCCCAAGTACAGGTGGTTCGTCAAAAAATAGTCAATGTTAATATAAGGTCAACTAAACCTAAGCTTTAATAATTCTAAACCCAATCTACATGCCTGAAACAACTTTACTTTTTATCGGAGGATTAGCTGCGCAGGAACTGCTTTTCATCCTTCTCTTTTTTGCTGTACCCTTCGGTTTATGGCTTGGCGCTCTGATAGACCTGCTCCGTAGCAACTTTACTGACAGCATTACCAAACTTATCTGGCTGGTAACGATCATTTTCGTGCCTGTACTTGGCGCTATACTTTACCTGCTCATTGGCCGTAAACAAAAAGTAAAGACAGTTAAACTATAGTTTGCGGGGCCGTTCCGGGTTTTGGATGCGCCGCTGCGGTACCAGCACCACGCGCTTGCCGGTAATTTCTTCCAGCATCGGTTTCAGAATTTTCTCGGCATTTACCTGTGTCTGGCGCAGAATACCGGAGTTCAGGGCGGCGCGTTTTACGTTGTTCTCGGCGTATTTAAAGCTTTCTTCCACCAGCTCTGCATCCTGGAAATAAGTATTCTCCTTGCTGAAAACCTTGGACTGACTATGGTCTATTTTATAGTAGCATAGTTCCGGCTCCGGCAGCGCAATTTGTACAGTAGAGTCGCCCTCAAACACAATGTCGCCGGGCTCTATTTTGGTAAAGTCCACGCAGCCTACGGCCTCACCGGCCACAATCAGCACCACTTTAGAGTTGGGGATGTACCGCGATACTTCCTTCTCATATTCCACTACATCCTTAAAATTGTAGCGCACCAGTTCCATTTTGCCCAGCTCTTCCACCGATGTCAGGATGGTGTTATAGTTTACGGTTACAGCAGGCGTTTCTTCCTCAGCACCGAAAAAATCCTTAAAGCTGCGCCAGATAAAGATACCCGCCACTATAATTAAAATCCAGGGGAGCAGGCGAATCAGGAATCGGAGTAAGGGCATGTGGTTTTTGATTTATATGATTTCAGGAGTAAAACCCTGCAACTATAGTTATGGTTACAAAAACTGTTCCTGTTATAACTACACCTCAATGCCCAGCCGCTCTTTAAAGCCTGCGTTGCCCTGCAAACCACCTGTATGGATGGCAACGATGCGTGTACCTTTCGGGAAATAGCTTTTAGAAATCAGGTCAAAAAGCCCGAAAAATAATTTGCCTGTATAGACCGGCTCCAACGGAATCTGGTGCTGCTCATGAAACGCACGAATAAACGCCAGTAACTCCGGTTTTACCCTGGCATAGCCCCCGAAATGATAATCTGTGATCAGCTGCCAGTTGCTATAGTTATGTCCGCTATAGTTGTACACCAGTTGGGCTATCTCCTCTTTCAGAAACTCGCCGCCTTTTAACGCCGGAAAGCCCAGCACCTGCTTCTCTCCTCTCAAACCTGCTATAAGCCCAGCTATAGTTCCGCCGGTGCCGCTGGCGCAACAGATCACATCAAAATCAATCGATATGTCTTCTATAATTTCGGTGCAGCCCTTTACGGCGAGTAAGTTGGTGCCACCTTCCGGAACAAGATAAGGTTGGTTAAATTTCTCTGCTAGTTCAGCTAAAAATGCAGGCTCAGCTTTATGGCGGTATAGTTCTCGGGAGATATAATGCAGTTCCATGCCCTGCTCTGTAGCAAAAGCTAAGGTTGGGTTCAGGGGTAGGTGTTCTTCGCCGCGAATGATACCTATAGTTTTATAGCCGAACTCCGCGCCGGCAGCTGCTGTAGCCGCAATATGGTTAGAGTAAGCCCCACCAAACGTAACTATAGTTTGCTTGCCTTGTGCTTTGGCCTCCTGCAGGTTATACTTCAGCTTTCGCCACTTATTGCCGGAAATGTGCGGATGCAGCAAATCTTCGCGCTTTACCCAAAGGGTAAGCCCGTGTTTTTGTAGAAGCGGATGCTGTAGTTGCTGTAAAGGTGCCTGCATCGTTTGGTGTACGCAAAAGCCCCAACCTTTTATAGTCGGGGCTTTGGTGGTTTAAACAATTGTCATTTCGACGAAAGGAGAAATCTATTTAGAATTTGAGATAGATCTCTCACTCTGTTCGAGATGACAAGAAAATCTATAGTTTACGCAGCTATCGCTTCCTCTCTTTGTTTCTTCTTGAAACCGTAGGCAATAGCACCAGCAATTACCAGTAACAGGATGATAGAAGAAATCAGTGATATTGTGTTACCCACATAATAGGTCTTTGGCTCAAATTTAAACTCGATGGTATGTTTACCAGCCGGTACCTGCATTGCGCGCAGAATGTAATCGGCACGGATATGATCTACCGGTTTGCCATCTAAATATGCCTGCCAGCCTGCATCGTAATATATCTCCGAGAACACGACAAAGCCCGGCTGTGCTGCCTGGTACTCGTATTTCAGATAATCCGGCTCATAAGTGGTCAATTTTATAGTTGCATTATCTGCACTGAACTTCTCCTGCTGCACCGGGAACTTGGTAACGTCGACTATAGCAGTTGTCTCGGCATCAAAACCTGATAAAGCTTCCAGTTCTGCGTCCGGGGTATTTACTTTTTCGATGTTCTGTACAAACCAGGCATTGCCCAATGCACCCGGCACGCGCTGCACCGGTTGTTTCGGGTCGCCGGTAATAGCGTAACGCGTGTTCAGCATGCGCAGCACTTCCAGGTTGTTTTGCGAAATGTGGCGGTCGATCACGTCCTGGTAGCGGCGCAGTTTGGCACCATGGTAACCACCCACTGATTTGTGGAAGTAAGAGGCGCGCGCACTGTTAAACGGATTGGTCGCATCGAACACACGGTAGCTTAAGCCTTTGCCCGGGTCTTTATCATCCAGTATAATGCGGTCTGCCGGGGTCGGCTGGAAATAATTGGCAATTACCTGCTCTTTAAAGTCGCCGCTGTGCAGGTAGCGCTTGTCCACTGTCCAGAGGTCTACCAGTATCAGCACACCCACGCCGGCAATAGCTATCGTTGCCGATACTTTATCTTTTACATAGAAATACAGCACCGCCAGCGCCAGCACAATAAACACCAGCGAACGGAAGGCATCGGATTTCATCATGCTTTCACGGTCGGCACGGATGGCATCGATAGGGTACTGGGCCTGTTGCAACTGAGCATCTACAGCTGAGGTAAAGCTGGCCATGCCGCCAAACAGCCAAACCAGCAAACAGATACCGGCCGTTATTCCACCCGAGATCAGCAGTTTTTTATCCAGGTCTTTTATAGTGCTACGATCTCTGAAGACTCTCCACAACGCCAGCATAGCCAGCAACGGAATAGTGATCTGGGCAATTACCAGCGCCGATGAAACCGCTCTGAACTTATTATACAGCGGAAAATGGTCGAACATGAAGTAGTTAAAAGCGGAGAAATGATGTCCCCATGCCAGCACCAGCGACAGGATGGTTCCGGCCACCAGCCAGCTCGTCCAGCGGCGATCTACGATAAACAGCCCCAGCACAAACAGGAAACAAACTATAGCTCCTGCGTAAACCGGACCGCTCGTCATAGGTTGAGGGCCCCAGTAAGTTGGCATGCCCTGTTGCACGATCTGTTCGGCCTGCACCGGCGGCGCGCCCATTCCCACAAACGCTTTATAAGTTTCGGAGTCTTTATCTAACGGAGTGGTACTGCCGCCACCGTAAAAATCAGGAATCAGTAAGGTTATCGTTTCGCCGATGCCGTAGCTCCAGTTAAAGGCATACTCTCTGTCCAAGCCACTGCTGGTTTTATCGCCGCTGTTTGGTGCGGTTAACTCCGATTTACCACGGATGCTGTATTTGCTGTATTCTGCCGTAGTTGCCAGTCGGCCAAAGTTTACGCCAACGGCCAGCACAGCCGCCAGCAACAGTACCGAACCACGCTTCAGGAGCTCAACTATAGTTCCGTTCTTAACAGCGTAAATAACTTCCACAATGCCCCAAACTATAACCAGCAGCAGCATGTAGTAGGTCATCTGCAGGTGGTTAAAGTGCAGGTTCAGAGTAAGGCCAAGGGCAAACAGGGCAGCTCCTATCCACAGGTTTTTGCGCAGCGCATACAGCAAACCGGCCAGCACCATCGGTATGTAAGCTATAGTTAACGATTTGGTGTTATGGCCTGCCTCCAGGATGATGATATTGTAAGAGGTGAACGCAAACGCGATGGCGCCAACTATAGCCAGCCACGAGCGCATGCCCAATGTTACCAGCAGAATATAGGCACACAGCAGCGTTACAAATATATTACCTGCCATAGCCGGCAAGTTCAGCGAAAGCACCGTGTGAATTACCCCTGAAAGGTCGCCGGGATAGCGCGTGTTGATGAGGTAAGATGGCATGCCGCCGAACATGGAATTGGTCCAGAGGGCTTCTTCGCCGGTTTTTTCGCGGTGCTGCATAATTTCCTGGGCACCACCCCGGAACTGCAGAATATCGTGCTGCGCCATGCCTTTGTCTTCGAACACGACCGGGGCAAAATACACCACTGTAAGTAACAGGAAAACAAGAACCGCGATCAGGTGAGGTAATACATCGCGTTTAAAGTTAATAGAAGCTGTCATATCTGTTTTAGATGCATCAATATAGAGCATGAAAGATATGACAATTATTTTATTTCTGCATTATGGCGCGGTGCGGTAGCTGTTTCTGAAGTATAAACTATAGTTAAAGAACCTCAAAACTCTTGGTAAATCAGATACTATTCCTGATGTGAATCATTTAATAGAATACTATTAATGAACGCACTTTTATATTCTCTTAAATTGCTTCTGGTCCACAACGGAAAGAGTAAAATTAATGAAGGGAAAATCGCCCAGCCAATAAGCACGGTAATTATAGTATTGATACTCTGATCAATTACGAAAGCTAATAAAGTCCATAATATCAGAAAACTCCGCTGTTTCGGATTTGTAATCCGGAACCATTTACCTGCGGATTTGCAATCCGCTTGTTTCCTAGTTGCTAAGGCCTTTGGTATTGCGGATTACAAATCCGCGTTTACAGTACTTTCGGATTGCAAATCCGAAAGAGCGGCAGAGCGTGTCTCGATCATTAAGTGCATAAAACAAAAGCGGCAGAAGTATCTATAGTTTGCTTCTGCCACTTTTATAGTTTATAATCTTAGCTATAGTTTACCGGGTTCTGCCACCACGGCCGCTGCCAAAATTTGCCTGCAAGCCTATGGATGGAATAATGGTGATACCTGAAAAATCGGACTGCTTGCCTTCCAGGAACTCATACGTTCCATAGTCCTGGTAATACATGGTAAGGGATGGCAGAATGTACACGTATTTAAAGCCGATCTTGCCGTTCACGAACAGACCAAACGACGGGAAGTTCTTTTTCGCAAAAACGCCCTCTAAAGGTACTTTCTCGCCGGCGGCATCTTTCACGATCTTGCTCGGGTCGAAGCCATATTTGATGAAGGTGTGGTTGTAAACCGGCCCAAACGAGATATTGCCGATCTCTTCTTCCGGACCAAAGGATTTACTGAACACCAGCGGAATAACAATGTCGCGGCGCGTAGCCGAAAACTCCAGTACCGGTATCAGCTTATCTAAATACAGTTTATCGAAAATGCCGGAGCTTTGCCCGGAATACTGCAGGCCTACGCTGCCATACCAATCACCTACGCCGGGGTTTTCAGGGGTGCCGGTCGGGCCCATAAACTGGTACATGGCGTCAAACACGTGCACGCCGGTAGCATATTTATAGCCTACATCCAGGCGTTCGGCCACACCATAGCGCAGGTAAAAATCGAACGTAGTACCAACCGGGTCCAGGGCATAGGCTACCAGCGCTCTGGAAGCCACGTCGATCTGCTGGCTGTATTCTACTTCTTCGTCGTTGGCAATGGCATCCACAGCGGCTTCGGTGATGTCGTCGAGCTGGCTCAAGGGCTCGGTGGCAATGTTGCCGCCCATGTTAAACCCGGCCTTAAACTGGCCTTTGGGCGTAACCTTGCCGGAGTGAATAACGGAACGGGGAGCGGTACAGCTTGTAACCGCCACGGCAAGTACAGCCGCAAAATAGAAGTATAAACACTTCCGCATAAATGCTCTTTTAAAAGTATAAACGATAACTACCAGCCAAAGCAACCAACAAGTATCGTGCCTGCGAAAACGGGAAAAGAACTATAAGGTTTATTTTACTTCTTCGTAGTCTACGTATTCGCCGCCTTTAAAATCTTTCTGGCCAGGCTGGTTCGGAATGTAGTCGATCTTTACATCGCCGGGCTTGCGGCCATTGCTGCTATAGTTACCATTGTTGGGCTGCGGGCGCTGCTGGTTCATGTTGGTAAAAAAGGCACCGTTACGCATGCTTTTTTTCAGGAACATGCCTAATAAAAAGCGCAGCAGAAACGGAGCTACCAGCCGCAGGAACATGAAGATAAGAATGGTGATGATTATGAACTTGAGCATCTATACCGGAATTATGAATTTTCTGAAAGTTGTTACTATAACTACACAAAGCGCTTGCCAATTGTTCAGAAACTGACACTTTGCCCTGATTTTAAAGCAAAGGTAAAAATTTTGTTCCGAAAGCCCGTAGCCGGCGGGAACCAGCTATAGTTTATCCTGTTATACTCCATAGTTCATCCTAAAATAGCTTAATTTTGCACCGCGCTTCAGTCAAACTATAGTTTAACGGAGTGCAGCCCTATAGTTTTAGACCCTAATGCTTTCAGATAAAAAATATACCTGGCGGAATGTGCACGTGGCGCTGGCTTTGTACCTGTGCCTGGCCATGCTGCTTTACACCATTACCCGCATTCTGTTCTTTGTTTTTAACAGGCACCTGTTCGAGGCCACCAGCATCACCGAGTTTGCTGCGCTGCTGCTACCCGGCCTGCGCTTCGACCTGTCGGCGGTGCTGTACACCAACCTGCTGTTTATGGCCCTGATGCTGATCCCGTTCCGGTTCAGATACAAGGCACCATACCAGAAACTGCTGAAATACACCTTTATAGTTACCAACAGCATCGCGCTGGCTGCCAACCTGATAGATATTGTGTACTACCGCTACACCATGCGCCGCACCACCTGGAGCGTGCTGCGTGAGTTCGCCAACGAAAACGGCGGCGCGCTGGCCGGTAGTTTTATAGTTGATTTCTGGTACATTCCGCTGTTGTGGCTGCTGCTGGTAGCCTTTATGGTGTGGCTGTACGGCAAAATAAAAATGGAGCAGCCGCCCCGGGTGTCATCCTGGCTGTATTACCCGGCGCATACGGCAGTGTTTGGCCTGGTAGTATTTTTAAGTATTGCCGGTATGCGCGGCGGCTTTGCGCACAGCACACGCCCCATCACGCTCAGCAACGCCGGCGAGTATGTAAAGCGGCCCAACGAAATGTACCTGGTGCTCAACACGCCTTTTTCCATGCTCCGAACCATAGGCAAAACCAACTTTAGCAAAGTAGACTACTTCCCGGAGCAGGAGCTCAATGCCCTGTATTCCCCCATCCACCTCCCTGCCGACACTGCCGCCTTTCAGAAAAAGAATGTGGTAATTATTGTGCTGGAGAGTTTTGGAAAGGAAATGATGGGCAGCTACAACGGCGACACCCTGCAGAAGGACGGCTACAAAACCTTTACCCCGTTCCTGGACAAACTGATGCAGGAAAGCAAAGTATACCGGCACTCGTTTACCAACGGACAAAAATCCATTGATGCCCTGCCATCCATCCTGACCAGTATACCGAGCATACAGGAGCCCTTCGTGCTGACACCGTATGCCAGCAACAACCTGCCCAGCCTGCCCCGCACACTTGGCTCAGAAGGCTACCATACCGCCTTTTTCCATGGGGCACCCAACGGCTCGATGGGTTTTAAAGCCTTTATGAACCTGATCGGCGTGCAGGAATACTATGGCAAGGACGAGTACAACAACGACGCTGACTTCGATGGCATGTGGGGCATCTGGGACGACAAGTTTCTGCAGTTCACGGTCGATAAGCTCAACACATTTCAGGAGCCGTTCATGAGCACAGTGTTCACCCTCTCCTCGCACCATCCTTACAAATTACCTGATCAGTATAAAGGTAAATTTGCCAAAGGGCCACTGCCTGTCTTCGAGACCATCAGCTACACTGATATGGCGCTGCAGCATTTTTTTGAGAAGGCCAGCAAAATGCCGTGGTACAACAATACGCTGTTCGTGATCTCGGCAGACCACCCGGCCGCGCCGCGCCATTACCCGGAATTTAATACCGCTTTGGGTGCATTTGCGGCCCCTATCCTGTTCTATGCTCCCGGCGACCCAGCCTTTAAAGGCACCGAGCAGCGCGTAGTGCAGCAACTGGATGTAATGCCAACCATTTTGAGCTACCTCAACTATAGCAAACCGTATTTCTCGTTCGGGAAAAGCAAACTGGATACTACCGCCCCCGATTTTGCAGTTAACTATAGCAACGGTGTGTACCAGTGGATAGAAGATAGCCTGCTGCTGCAGTTCAATGGCAACAAGACCATTGCCCTGTACAATTACCAGCAGGACAGAATGCTGCAGCACGACCTGAAAACTACTTTGCCAGAAAAGCGCGCCCAGCTCGAAAACCGTGTAAAAGCGTTCATCCAGCAATACAACAACCGCATGATCGAAAACAGGCTGCAGGTAAAGTAGCATATGCCGGAGCTATGGTTAATCAGAAGTACCGGTTATAGTTGCACAATTTTTTAAGCCAGCACCGGTTGCCTGGCTATAGTTACAGCAGAAAATTTCTGTCCAATTTTAACACTGAAAAGCCGTTATACTCCTGAAATAAAGCAGCAGAGCCCTTTTTATGTATTAAATCTGTAAAAAGCAAGCGCTAATCCGGCTTCGGATTATAATATCTGTTGAAAATCACTAATTTTGCGGCGGGTTTTTACCCGATATTTATAGTATATTTGAAATATTAAAGGGGCAACCGCACGCCCGCACATATACAAAATGGGACTTTTTAATTTTTTCTCCAGCGATATAGCCATCGACTTAGGTACGGCCAATACCCTGATCATCCATAACGACAAGATCGTGGTAGACGAGCCGTCTATTATTGCCGTGGACCGCACAACAGGCAAAGTACTGGCCATAGGCCGCCAGGCAATGCAGATGCACGAAAAAACCCACGAAAACATCAAAACCATTCGCCCGCTGAAAGATGGTGTAATTGCCGACTTCCACGCTGCTGAAGAGATGATCCGTGGCATGATCCGCATGATCGATACCGGCCGTCGCTTGTTCCAGCCTTCGCACCGCATGGTCATCTGTATTCCGTCTGGTATTACCGAAGTGGAGAAACGTGCCGTGCGCGACTCTGCCCAGCATGCCGGCGCCAAAGAAGTATGGATGATACAGGAGCCAATGGCAGCAGCCATCGGTATCGGTATTGACGTGGAGCAGCCGATCGGTTCCATGATCGTGGACATCGGGGGTGGTACCACAGAAATTGCTGTAGTTGCTCTTTCCGGTATCGTTTGCGACCAGTCTATCCGCGTAGCCGGCGATGTGTTTACCAAAGATATCCTGGATTATATGCGCCGCCAGCACAACCTGCTGATCGGTGAGCGCTCTGCCGAGAAGATCAAGATTGAAGTAGGCGCTGCCCTGACCGAACTGGAGAACCCGCCTGCGGACTATGAGATCCGTGGCCGTGACCTGATGACCGGTATTCCGAAAGTTATAAAAGTTACCTACCAGGAAATTGCCATTGCACTGGATAAATCAGTTTCGAAAATAGAGGAAGCCGTTCTGAAAGCGCTGGAAATTGCTCCGCCAGAACTATCTGCCGACATTTACGACAACGGTATTCACCTGACAGGTGGCGGTGCATTGCTGCGTGGCTTTGATAAGCGCCTGGCTGCCAAAACCAAGCTGCCTATCCACATTGCCGAAGACCCGTTAAGAGCGGTGGTGCGTGGTACCGGAGCTGCCATTAAAAATATTGAAGGCTTTAAAAACGTTCTGCTGACGTAACAGGGCTGCATGCGGAATCTTTTTGCGTTTATTTACCGGTTCCGTGCGTTCCTGGTGTTCGTGCTGCTGGAGGCGCTTTGCGTTTACCTGATTGTGCAGTACAACACCTACCAGGGCGCGGCTTTCTTTAACTCTGCCAACAGGTATGTAGGACGCGTGCTGGAGTTCCAGAGCGGCGTTACCGATTACTTTAACCTGGCCACAGTAAACAATACCCTTGCGCGCGAGAACGCTTTGCTGCGCCAGGAACTATTGACGTACCGCCAGGCCGGCATTACAGACAGCACCAGCAGACTGGATACAACGTTGGTAGTGCCTGTCGATACAACTATAGTTGATTCGCTCAGAACAGGGCCGCAGACGTTTAACCTGCACGCCGGCCGTGTGATCAACAACTCGGTGCGCCGAACCAACAACTACCTGACCCTCTCCATCGGCACAAAAGATGGCGTGGAGCCGGGCATGGGTGTCATAGCGTCTAATGGCGTGGTGGGCCGGGTTAAAACAGTTTCGGATAACTATTCAACCGTAACCTCTCTGCTGCACTCACAGATGCTGATCTCGGCCAAGATCAAAAAGAACAACACCATGGGTACCATTAAGTGGCAGGGCGGCGACTACCGCACCGCTATCCTGGACTATGTGCCGCTGCACGTAAAGCTGGCAAAAGGCGATACTATAGTTACCAGTGGCTTTAACACGGTGTTCCCAGAAGGTATTATGGTAGGTACTATAAGCTCCGTAGCCAAAGAAGCAGATAAAAGTTTTTATACTATAAAAGTGAAGCTGGCCGTAGACTTCGCCCAGCTCTCTTATGTGTATGTGGTGGAAAACCTTCAAAAAGCAGAGCGCGACACCTTAGAATATAAAGCAGGCATCTTACCAAATGAATAGCATAGCAGGCATCCGACATATTGTGCAGTTCATTCTGTTTGTGGCGCTACAGATCCTGCTCCTGGACAACCTGGTGCTGTTCAGTACGGGCTTCTGTTTTATTTACATCGCCTTTCTGCTGTTCCTGCCTATTCACATAAACAGAGTGCTGCTGCTTTTCCTGGGGTTTATAGTTGGGTTTACGGTAGATGTATTTTATGATACCATGGGCATACATGCAGCGGCAAGCGTTTTACTGGCATTTTTACGCCCGCATGTTTTGAACCTTCTCACCCCCCGTGATGGTTACGATACCAATGATTCCGCTAACCTGCACACAATGGGCTGGAGCTGGTTTCTGACCTATGCCGCAATTCTTATTACCGTGCACCACGCAGCCGTTTTCTTCCTGGAAATTATTAGCTTTGAGTGGTATACGCTGGTAAAGATCCTGCTGAGCACATTGTTTACGGGAGTGGTAGTCGTGATCATCCAATTACTTTTCTTCTCTGTTAAAAGAGCGAAGAGATAGTACATGAATTACTTAGAAAACAGAAAGTACGTTATTCAGGCCATTTTTATAGTGGTGGGGGTGGTATTCGCCCTGCGTTTGTTCTACATACAGGTAGTGGACAGCAGCTACAAGCAGGCCGCTGAAACAAACGCCATCAAAACCGTTATCCAGTATCCGTTCCGTGGCCTTATTTACGACCGCAACGGAAAACTGCTGGTAGAGAACACGCCTGTATACGACCTGATGGTGGTGCCCAAGGAAACCAAGAACCTGGACACGCTCCGCCTGACCAAACTCCTGAACCTGCCGCTGGAAGATGTACGCGAGCGCCTGAAAAAAGCCAGAGCCTATTCCTACGTTAAGCCATCCATCTTTTACCAGAAACTCACCACCGAAGACTTTGCCCACATCCAGGATAACCTGATCGATTTTCCGGGGTTCTACATCAATGCCCGTACAGCGCGTGGTTATTCGCACACCAGCTTATCGCATGCACTTGGTTATATTGCCGAGATTAGCCCGCGCCAGCTGGAAGACACCAGTAACTATAAAGGCTACCGCCCAGGCGACTATATCGGTAAAAGTGGCATTGAGCTGGAGTATGAGAAACACCTGATGGGCCAGCGCGGCGTGAAGCATATTATGGTGAACGTGCGCGGCATAGAGAAAGGCCCCTTTAAAGATGGCGCCTACGATACCCTCTCGGTTGCCGGGCAGAACCTGTACAGCACCATAGACCTGGAACTGCAGGCTTACGGCGAGCTGTTAATGAATGGCGCCAAAGGAAGTATAGTTGCCATTGAGCCGGCTACCGGCGAAGTACTGGCTTACGTTTCGGCTCCGTTTTACGACCCGAACCTGTTTACCGGTAAGGACTATGGTAAAAACTACATGCAGCTGCTCAAGGACCCGGACAAAACCATGTTCAACCGTCCTGTAATGGCCGACCAGAACCCGCCTGGCTCTATCTTTAAGCTGGTGCAGGGACTTATTGCGCTGGAAGAAGGCGTGATCGACCCTAATACAAAGTATGCCTGCAACAAATCGCTGGTAAACTGCCACCCGCACCCATCGCCGCTCGACCTGCACGGTGCCGTGCAGCATTCCTGCAACCCATGGTTTTACCAGGCTTACAAAGCACTCATTAACCAGGGTAAATCGCCCAATACCTTCACCGATACCGCTATTGGCCTGAAAGAATGGCGCGAACATGTGCTGACCTTTGGGTTTGGATTGAAGTTAGGTATAGACCTGCCCGGCGAAAAAGCCGGCATCATTGCATCGCCGGAACTATACGACCGTGTGTATGGCAAAAACCGCTGGAAGTATTCTACCATTTACTCGCTGAGCATTGGCCAGGGCGAACTGGGCGTAACGCCTTTGCAAATGGCTAACTTTATGGCGATCATTGCCAACCGTGGCTATTACGTAACGCCGCACATGATCCGTGCTGTGGGCGACAAAGGCAAACCACTGAAGGAATACCAGGAAAAGCATTACACATCTGTTGATCCGAAACATTTTGACCCGATTGTGGAAGGCATGGCCGATGTAGTACGTGCCGGTACAGGCCGCAAAGCTAACCTCGAAAAAGTAGGCATAGAAGTGTGCGGCAAAACCGGCACTGCCCAGAACCCGCAGGGTCCGGACCATGCTGTATTCGTAGCTTTTGCACCAAAAGAGAACCCAAAAATTGCGATCGCTGTTTACGTGGAGCACGGTAAGTGGGGTGGTCAGTCGGCAGCACCGATTGCAGGCCTCATGATCGAGAAATACCTGACCGATACGGTAACAATAAAGGAGCAGGAGAAATGGGTGCTTAGCCGTAAGTACCTTGATATAAGATCTAAGTAAAAGCGAATGCCAGCAGAACAAACTATACCAAAGTATAAAATTGCTACCCGCAGTAGCAAACGCACCTCGCGTAATATCCTGGCCAACCTGGACTGGGTAACGGTGCTGTTATACTTTTTGCTGGTAGGCTTGGGCTGGATGAACATTTACGCCGTGGTGTACAGTCCGGACAACGTAGTGAACATCTTCAGCTTTGATATAAACTCCGGCAAGCAGCTCCTTTGGATAGGCACCTCTGTGATACTGATCACGATGATGCTGGCCGTAGACTACAAGATTTATGAGCACCTGGCCTACCCGATCTATGGGGCTATTATTCTGCTGCTGCTTTTTACGCTGGCAGTTGCCAGCCCGGTAGCGGGGTCGCGCTCGTGGCTTGATCTGGGAGGTGGTGTGCGTTTACAGCCTGCTGAGCTGGCCAAATTTGCGACAGCACTGGCCGCCTCCAAGTTTCTGAGCAATGTAAACCTGCGCCAGCAGAATATGAAAGACCAGATGATTCTGGCCTTCATAACGCTGCTGCCACCTATTATTATCGTCCTGCAGAACGAGACCGGCTCTGCCCTTGTGTTTGGTGCATTTATCCTGGCTTACTTCCGCGAAGGCATGTCGCCGCTTATCCTGATCATCGGAGGCTCTGCTGCAGCTATTTTTATACTCACCCTGCTGGTACCTAAACTATACCTTATATTGGGCATCGCTGTGCTGATGGCTGCCGCTATCTGGTTCGATTACCGCCTGATGCGCCGTATCAAATCCATGATCGCGCTGTTTGTGCTGATCATCGGCATGATCTTCAGTGTAGACTACTTTATTAACGATGTACTGCAGCCGCACCAGCAAAACCGTATCAAGGCGCTTATAAGCCCGGAAGCTGATCCGCTGGGCTATGGCTGGAACGTAACGCAATCCAAGATCGCGATCGGTTCCGGTGGTTTCTGGGGCAAAGGCTTTCTGGAAGGAACACAGACCAAATTCGATTTCGTGCCAGAGCAGAGCACCGACTTTATTTTCTGTACCATTGGCGAGGAGCATGGCTGGATAGGAAGTACCGTGCTTATTGTGCTGTTTTTATTGCTGATGACACGCATCGTAAACATTGCGGAACGCCAGAAATCGGTGTTTGCGCGTACGTATGGGTATTGCGTCGCCTCTATAGTGTTCTTCCACTTCCTGGTTAACATCGGCATGACAATCGGTCTGGCACCGGTAGTAGGTATTCCGTTGCCGTTCTTTAGTTATGGTGGCTCATCGCTGTGGTCGTTCACCATTCTGCTCTACATATTGCTGGCTATAGATGCCAACCGCGCCCAGGATTTATCCCGCTAACGAGCTTATAGTTTCAGAAGCGGTAGCCCGTTTTCAGCATGTGGTTAAAAGCGGACAGCCACTGCTTGCGGTAGGTAGTTACGTTATTAAGCTCTATTTCAAATTCTGGTTCTGAAGCCAGCAGGCAGGACTCCAACCCTATTGTTACTTTACCCAAACTATAGTTCAGGCCCAGCGCACCAGCATAAGCAGGCACAAAGGTACGACCGCTTCGCACGGTACCAGTTGCAATATCATTCCTGATCTCCATTTCCCACAGGTCCGGCAACATGCTTCCTAAGCTCCCTTTGGCATAGAACTGCCATTGTTTTACAGGGTACATGCCATAAACATCAGCCATCAGGTAAGTAAGTGCATAAGGCTCTGTTTCTACGGTAGTGGCCGAGGAAAAAGCGCGCGCCACGGCGGCGGCGTTCAGGTCGTTCCGGCTGTGCCCAAGCGTAGCCCCCACGCCAATATATTTACGGATTCCGGCCAGGTAGCTCAGTGTTCCGACAGGTCCGTTTCTCACATATCCTTTGTTATCCGCACTTTCAATTCCAGCCAGATCTTCGGGAGCCATAGAGATGCCGAGCCCGATAAATACGGCGTGCTGCACCGGATTATTCTTTTGTGCCGACACATGCAGGCTACATACCAGCAGCGCCAGCATTACCATATACCTGTTCATGCTAACTATAAATTACCAACTATAAGGAGAGAGCGGACTGAAGAATCCGGAAACTATAGTTTGTACGGCAACTACCGAATTTGTTGCAACAGACAGGCATTGGATAACAGCGACAGCGCTTAAGTATTTAGGCCTCTGACACTTATTAAATCAAAAAGACATCAGAATATATAAAGAGCTATATAACCTTTTAATTAAATACTTGTATAATACAATTAATAAATTTCACAATACAACCTTTATGTACAACAACACACGGATCTGAAATCAGGCACAGGGCGGGGTAAGCGCTTAACTATAAGCAAGGGAGAATATGTGCCGGCATTACCTGTAAACAAACTATTAACACCATGACAGTTCTTCTCAAACCCGAAACTAAAAAGCTCCAGTACATTGACACACTTCGTGGTGTTGCCATTATGATGGTGATGCTGGTACACACCACTCAGGTAGTGCCCGACCTGCCCTTCCTGACAAATACCTTAGCCGACCTGGGTAAACTGGGTGTACAACTTTTCTTTGTCCTTTCGGCCTATACGCTGTGCCTCTCGGCAAGCAAGCGCCAAAAGGAAGATAACCCGTTGCTGTTTTTCTATATCAGGCGCTTCTTCAGAATTGCTCCGCTCTATTACCTTGGCATTGCGCTGTATGGCTTATACCACCTGGCGATTGGTGCTGACACCAGTTATTTTACCTTGAAGAACATACTGGCCAATGTTTTTTTTGTTCACGGGTTTTACATACCGGCCAATAACACGATAGTACCCGGTGGCTGGTCAATCGGCACCGAAATGGCTTTTTACGCTATCTTCCCGTTTGTATTTTACTTTTATAAGCGGCGTGTGCGTAACCGAACCGGCATGCTGCTTTTCCCGCTGGTAGCTATGGTCTGTTGTCTGCTCCTCACACAACTGTTACTCTATATCAGCAACTATAGCCTGAACGAAAATGCCTTCCTATACTTTAACCTGCTCAATCAGTTGCCGGTGTTTTTGCTGGGCATTTCGTATTACTGTTTTACGCGCAAATACATACATGTAAGCTTACCAGCTGCCTCTTTTGTATGGCCGGCCGTTTGTTATGCGCTTGTGCTAGCAGCTGGTTTCTTTTTTTTCCGGGATAACATTACCAGCAAGCCCTTTATAGCAGGGTTGATCTTTGTTGTGTTGCTGCAGCTCGTAAAAAAAGTTAAAAGCCTTAATGTGAGGTTTCTTAGCCGGATCGGGCAGCTCTCGTATGCCATGTACCTGTTCCATTTTGTATTTGCCTGGAGCTTTTCCGGAGAGCTCGCCCTCAGCCTTTCTCCTTTCCTGGACGCTCACCTGGTGCTCCTCATCTGCTACCTGACCACTATACTGGCTACATTGATAACGGCTGTTATCTCGGAAAAGACGCTGGAAAGATACGGCACCGCTTGTGGCAGGCTACTGATACGCCTGATGAAGGCAGGCCGCGTACCGGTGACGGAGGCAAAAACATAACTGTATGCTCCTGAAAAACTTTCTTGATTTGCGTGCCTGTAATGAAATGAGTCGTTAGCGTGGTTAGTATGTTACTGCGTCATCTTACTCATGAAACTGCTTATGACCTAAGGGAGTGAGTATAGTTCATCAGGATTATACCGTAGGAACTTACCTGAGATTTCAACTGAAATGAGCCGTGTTAGCAGCGTACCCATAAAAACCGCCGCTTTAATTCAGAGCAAAGCTGATTGTAACGCGCCAGGGAACTATAGTTTACGCGCCCAACAGCCACTGCAAAGCGGCCTCTTTTGTTGGAAACATTTTTACCTGTATAGGAAGTGGCACTGCTGTTTGGATATCCTGTAACATGCTGGCTATTTTTTCTTCCCTGATGGGATCTGCTGTACTGACACGGGCTACTTTACGCAGAGAAGTCTGCAGCAACCCTACGGTCAGTTGTGCTACAGTAACTTTATACTCCCCGGCTTGCAGATCCAGTGTATTGCGGGTAAAGTCCAGCAGCAGGCTTGTTATGTTGTATTCGTTAACGTGTGTGATAATGGAAAGAAATGCACTACGGACTTCTTTTACATCGTACTCACGTGCCACCGTCAGGGAAGTAAGCAGCAAATCGCAGGCAGGGTCGTACTCCAGCCGTATGATATGGTCGCTATAAAGTATCAACAGAAGACAGTTTATCAGAAGTAGTAAGACGTTGCGCCAATGTTGCAATGCCTGTGGCATCAATCTCATATGCTTCACCTACCAGTGGCAGCAGTTCTGCCAGCAATGCAGGGTTGGTCACAAACATCCGGTCAATGTACTGCCCATCCCGGAAAAAGCGGCAATAAGACCTGTTTTTCAGTTCGGTTACCAGCACTGAGTCACTTTTGGTTAGCTTGTTTAAAAGCTCTTTTACTTCCTGCATCGTTATACGCCCTTTGCTATAAATTCAAATCAGGCTACAATGTTACAGCAAGCAAATCGCAATAAGTATGATGTTCGTCACTATAGCCAAACTGCGATATAAGGAAGTGGTGCAGTCTGTTAAAAACAGGAAGATACTCAGGCCTCAGTCAGCCACTGGAGCGCATCGGCCTGCGCAGAAAAGTTCTGGAATTCGGCCTGCAACCCGATCCCGGCATTGATATTCTCAAAAATATGAAGGATGTTGGCTTCCCGCACAGAGTCCTGCGTACCTACACGGGCAATCTTACGCAATTGAGTATGTTTCAGCCCTTCCACAAGCAAGGTCATATTCTGTTTGTAAGCATGTTCCGGCAAACCTGATTGGCTGAGGGAGAGGTCTAACAGCAGGCGTGTGACATGATACGCGTTGATATTGGTAATAACAGACTGGAAGGCTTTTCTGATTTCACCAGCATCGTATGCCCGTGCTGATTGCAACGAGGTAGTCAGTACATCGCTGGCAGGTTCATAATGCACTTGTATGATAGCGTCTTCGTAAAGTAACATCCGCGGCGTAAACGGTTAAAGAGTAGAATTGTAAGGCAGACACATATCTGCATTTGCTGCCAGTATGTTGGTCGAATTGATAAACTCCCTATAGAAGATCAGCATATTTGTCACGCTATCAAAAGATGTGTTACGAAGATAAGCTATTTGACTTAGATAACACAAGTCGTAGGCAAAAAGATCAGATTTGTAGACAAAAAGAAGGAGTTAATCTAAAGATTCAGCATACACTTTCTGATTTTATCTGGTGGTGAAGGTCTCTATATAAATAGAATAAATACCGGAACTTCACCTGTGCTTTTTTACAAGCTGAGAGAATGAAGAGTGGCAGGCCAAGCGGCAACAATAGCTATTGGCCATGCAGGCCGCAGAACGCCTGCAGTGATCGGTTCCTTCTTCTTCCGGATCTAACTGGTTTAATGGGATTAATACTGGTCTGCAGATTCTGCCGGTGTCATAGATCTGTTTGGTAAAAAAGCTCTTCCGCAATATACCTGGCTACGATAGGTTAGATAAGCTGGCTACTTTTACACAAATAGTAACAACTGTTTGAAATCACTTTTCGGCAAATTGGCTCGTTCTTGAAACGTAAAAAGTGTAGGTCAAAATTCCGGTTTCCCCCTTGCAAGTTTTGATAGCATGGGGAGAGCACGCGTGTACTTTTCTATTTTTTCAAAAAGAACGGGGTAAGTAAGCAATGAGTAATGATATCCCATTTTTGCACCTAAAAAAGGAATGGTAATTCCTTGAATGGCTATCCCACTCATTACCTGCCAGAAATTAACCTTCTGCCTCAGTTATCGTTAAAAATGCTAATTTATTTAGTATTACATAATAGCTATTTGCTATATTAGCATCCAAACAACTAAAATAGATAGCAAATGTTAAAGGAAACAGTATTGCGCAACAGGGACATGAGTGTGTTTGGGAAAGCATATTTCCCTGACATTCAAACGGAACTGGATTTGCCCTTGTTCGGCAGCAAGATAGCAGCAGGTTTTCCGTCCCCTGCCACTGACTACATCGAAGAAACCATTGACCTGAACAAGCATCTGGTTTCTAATCCTGCATCTACCTACTATTTGAAGACTACCGGAAACTCCATGAATGGTGCCTTAATCCGAAATGAAGATTTACTTATAGTAGATTATTCAGTACAAGTAAAAGACGGGTTTGATGTGATATGCTGGTTGGAAGGTGAATTTACTGTAAAGACATTCCGAAAGAAAGGAAACCAGTTAATACTGGAACCGGCCAACCCCGACTATAAGCCCATTCCCTTGCTCGATGGGATGGATTTTGAATTTTATGGCGTAGTCACGTATTCTATTCACGATTGCAGAAGACGGCAGGCATGATAGCACTGGTAGACTGCAACAGCTTCTACGCGTCTTGTGAACGCGCTTTTAACCCATCAATCAGGCACCTGCCCGTTATAGTGTTAAGTAATAATGATGGGTGCGTGATATCCCTGACAGCGGAAGCGAAAGCATTAGGTATTAAGATGGGAACGCCTTACTTTATGTTGAAAGAGTTAATTAAGCAGCATAATATACAGGTGTTTAGCAGCAACTACACCTTGTACGGGGACATGAGCAACCGTGTGATGCAAACGCTCTCTACTTTTACACCCCATATTGAAGTATATAGCATCGACGAGAGTTTTCTAGATGTTGGGCATTTCTATAAAAAAGACCTGCACTCATACGCGTGGCAGATAAAGGAAAGGGTGCTACAATGGACGAAAATACCGATAAGCGTAGGAATAGCGAAAACCAAAACGCTGGCAAAAATAGCGAACCGTCTTGCTAAAAAAAGCCCGAAAGCAAAAGGTGTGTTGGTGTTACAGGAACCAGCTCATGTAGAAGCGGCCTTGAAGCGAACGGAAATCAGTGATGTATGGGGCATTGGCAGACAGCACACTAATTTCCTGCAAAAGTATGGCATCCACAATGCATATGAGTTTACACAACAGCCGGACGCATGGGTAAAGAAGCACCTGACAGTAGTAGGCCTGCGCATGTTAAGAGAGTTACGCGGGGAACCGTGTCTGGAACTGGAAGAGGTAATGCCTCAAAAGCAAAATATCTGCACATCCCGTTCATTTGGAACGCCTGTAACCACGTTGGATGGCTTACTGGAAGCAACGGCTACTTACGCGTCTAAATGCGCTTATAAGCTACGCCAGCAGGCCTCATGCGCTGCTGCTATTACCGTGTTTGCCACAACCAACCGATATGCCGATACACCCCAATATTATAACAGCAAGACCATCCAATTACCAGACCCAGCGAACTGTGACCTTTACTTAATTAAGTATGCAAACATGGCCTTGCGAAGCATTTACAGGGAAGGGTTTAGCTATAAAAAGGTAGGAGTAATTGTATCGGATTTCGTACCGGAAAACAACCTGCAATTAGGGCTTTTTAGTGGAATTGATACTGGCAAGCATAAAGACCTAATGCAGGCACTCGACAGCCTAAATTCCCGTTACGGACGAAGCACGGTTAAGGCAGCGGCATTGGGTATTACCAACGCATGGACACTGAAGCGGGAAAAGTTGTCCCCTTGCTACACCACCCGATTGGAAGACTTGTTAGTAGCAAAACTTTAGGGACTTGTCAGATGCAGGGAAACGTCCTTTAAACTTCTACTTTCAGATCATTGGAGATTGGGGTAGGTCTAAAATTCGATTACCCCTTACCTGTTTGGATATGCAGGAGAAGGCACTTATCAGGTGAGCAAAATTGCCGGTGAATGCTTTTGATTGCCAATGAAACACCCCATATACACCCCGCAAAAAACAAAAACCCCTGCAACTCATTGAATTACAGGGGTTCTCTTTACTAAGAGAGTACCAGGAGCGGGAATCGAACCCGCACGGCCTTGCGGCCACAAGATTTTAAGTCTTGCGTGTCTACCAATTCCACCATCCCGGCAGCCATCCGGACGACATCCGAAGGTGACTTTAAAAAACAAAGACGTTGTTTATCACAACGTCTTTATCTGCCTTTTTTGAGCGGGAGACGAGGTTCGAACTCGCGACCTCGACCTTGGCAAGGTCGCGCTCTACCAACTGAGCTACTCCCGCTTTTAGTCTTACTATTTCGCATTTCGTTTCCGTCCCAGCGATTTAGTGATACAAAGATATAGACAAAAATTCACTTGTCAATAGCCTGCGTAAAAAAAATCTCTCATTTAAGCGTTTCAAACTGATTTTCAGGCAGAAAATTTTAAAATTATTTTCAGTCTCTGGATAGTTCGGCTTTCTGCTGCATGCTTTAAACCTAAACCAGCCGCAATTTTACCGGAATCCATACTTCTTCTTCCGAATCCGGATGCTCATGACCAAGGTATTTTGCACCCATCACTTCGAAATGCGGCCTGTCGTCGAGGGTATAGTTGCTGTTGGGCAGCCATTCCCCGAAAATATACCCTGCCGTTGCCGGAAACGCGCTTGCAGGCCCTTTGTGAAGGAAAACCGCATACAAGCCCGCCGGAACGTTAAGCTGTTCCATTCCATCCGGTAAGTCAGTACTATCTGTTACTTCTACCGCAGCCCAATCCCGGAAAACAGAATTTGCTGTGAATTCCCCCTTCACAAAACCTGCATCATACACCTGCACCGAATATAGTTCCGGGCCAACTATAACACCAACCTCGTGACGACGGGGCATAAATTGTTGCCAGAGCGTTGCCGGGTTATGCGTAGCCAACTTCGTTTCGGTACTCATCCCTACTAATTTCTTTCCGGCTATAGTTTGTAAGGTAGGTTGCTGCATGGTTTTATGTTAGCGGGCCGGTTCACTCTTTTCTTTCAGCAGACCTTTCAACTCGTTCAGTTTTAAAAGGGCTTCTACCGGGGTAATGGTGTTTATATCAAGCTGCTCCAGCAGTTCTTTTGCGCGCACCAGTTGCTGATCGGCAGGCTCAAACATACTTAGCTGGAAATTATTTTTAGGAGCCGATTTCATTTTCTGCTGCGGCGAGTGCTCTGCCACTTTCTCTTTCTCCAGATGATGCATGATCTCATCGGCACGTAATACTACGCTGTTTGGCATACCAGCCATTTGGGCCACATGTATACCAAAGCTGTGCTCGCTACCACCTTCTACCAGCTTGCGCATAAACAGAATTTTGCCGCCTGCCTCGCGCACCGACACGTTATAGTTCTTCACGCGCGGCAATTCTTCGGCAAGTTGGTTCAGTTCGTGGTAGTGCGTGGCAAAAAGCGTTTTGGCTTTAAACTTCGGATGATTATGCAAATGCTCAACTATAGCCCAGGCAATGGAAATACCATCATAAGTACTCGTTCCGCGGCCAATCTCATCCATCAGCACCAGGCTTCTGTCCGACAAATTATTCAGAATGCTGGCAGTCTCGGTCATCTCCACCATAAACGTAGACTCGCCTTTCGACAAGTTATCGGAAGCGCCTACGCGGGTAAAGATCTTATCGATGATGCCAATGCTGGCGGCCTCTGCAGGTACAAAGCAACCGATCTGGGCCATCAAAACTATAAGTGCAGTCTGGCGGAGCAGGGCACTTTTACCGGCCATGTTCGGACCCGTAATAATGATCACCTGCTGCTGTTCATTGTCGAGAAAAATATCGTTTGGCACGTAGCTTTCGCCTAAAGGCAATTGCTTTTCAATAACTGGGTGGCGGCCTTTTTTGATGTCGAGCACGTGACTGTCGCTTACTTCCGGCTTGGTATAGTTGTTGGCAAGGGCTATAGTTGCAAAAGAGCTCAGGCAGTCAATCACACCGACCACTTTCGCATTTTGCTGCACCTGCGCCACGTAATCCAGGGCGTGCAGCACCAGTTCGTTAAACAGGCCAAACTCTATACTATAGATACGGTCTTCGGCATTCAGGATCTTCTCTTCGTAGGTCTTCAGCTCTTCGGTAATGTAGCGCTCGGCGTTTACCAGCGTCTGTTTGCGTATCCAGGTGACGGGCACTTTGTCTTTATGTGCGTTGCTAACCTCCAGGTAATAGCCGAACACCTTGTTGTAGGCTATTTTAAGTGAGCTGATGCCTGTGTTCTTCACTTCGCGCTGCTGTAGTTGCGCCAGGTAATCCTTGCCCGAAAAAGCAATTGCACGCAGTTCATCCAACTCCGCATTGATCCCATCGTTGATCATGTTGCCCTGATTGGTGAGCATCGGAGGCTCGGGCTTCAGGATGTTCTTGATCTCTTCGCGCAGGCCATCGCAAGGTGTAAGCTGAGCTGCCAGTTTTTGCAGGGCCGGAATGTTGCTCAAGGCCAAAGCCGTTTGTATCGGAACTATAGCATCCAGGGCTTTTGCCAGTTGTACCAGTTCCCGTGGGTTTACCCGACGAACGGCTACTTTCGAGATCAGGCGTTCCAGGTCGTTAATCTGCTTCAGGTGCGTAGTTAGTTCTGTCAGCAATTCGCGGTGTTGAGTCAGGGCCTCTACGGTATCCAGGCGTCGTTTTATCTGGGCCACATCTTTCAGCGGCAACACAACCCATTTTTTCAGCAGGCGGGCACCCATTGGCGTTACCGTATGGTCGAGTACCTGTATCAGCGGCACGCCTTCCTGGTGTTGCGGAAATACCAGTTCCAGGTTACGCACGGTAAATCTATCCAGCCACACATACTTATCCTCTTCCAGCCGCGAGATGGTGGCAATATGGCTGATCTCTTTGTGCTGCGTTTCGGCTAAGTAATGCAGAATTGCGCCGGCAGAAATAATGCCTTCCACCATGCCTTCAATACCGAAACCTTTCAGCGATTTGGTACTGAACTGTCGGGTCAGCGATTCATAAGCGAAGTCATAGTTAAATACCCACTCTTCCAGAGCATAGTATCTGAAGTCAGGGCCATAGCGCTCGGTAAACGTTTCTTTTTCGCGTTTGCAAAACAGCACTTCCGAAGGAGAAAAACTTTGCAGCAGCTTACCAATATAGTTGCGGTCGCCCTGCGCCGTAATAAACTCACCGGTAGATACATCCAGGAAAGAAACGCCTGTTTCAGTTTTGCCAAAATGCACAGCTGCCAGATAGTTGTTGCTTCGGCGCTCCAGCACCTGGTCGTTAAACGACACGCCCGGTGTTACCAGTTCGGTTACGCCACGCTTTACAATGCCTTTTACCGATTTGGGGTCTTCGAGCTGGTCGCAAATGGCCACACGTTCTCCGGCACGCACCAGTTTTGGCAGGTAGGTATCCAGGGAGTGATGCGGGAAACCGGCCAGTGCTGTTTCGGAAGTAGAACCGGCACCGCGCTTGGTTAAAACTATATCCAGTATCTTACTGGCCTTAATGGCATCTTCGCCAAAGGTCTCGTAAAAATCGCCTACCCTGAATAGCAGCAATGCCCCCGGATGCTTCGCTTTAATAGCGTTGTACTGTTTCATCAAAGGGGTTACTGTGCCTTCTCCTTTCATACTATAGTTTAATTATGAATTCTGAATTAAGAATTATGAATGGGTTAACCCACCCCTAACCCCTCCCAGGAGGGGATTTATACTTTCTTCAACAACCAACCACTTAACTATAGTTTGATTTTATCTCAAACAGCCTGACCTTTGCAGCAACGCTAACAAAGCAAAGTCTGACATCTTGTGTCTGGCGTCTGATATCTTTCAAAAATGCGCAAACTTTCGATGGATGAACTTAACCGCGAGTCGGTTGAAGAATTCAAAAATAAGAAAAAAATACCGTTAGTTTTGGTGCTGGACAATGTTCGGAGCCTGAATAATGTGGGTTCTGTGTTCAGGACGGCCGATGCTTTTATGGTGGAGAGAATCTACCTCTGCGGCATTACCGGCACTCCACCCCACCGCGATATCGAAAAAACCGCCTTGGGCGCAACAGAGTCAGTGGAATGGGAGCATGTGCCGGATACACTGGAACTGGTAAAGAAATTGAAAGAACAGAACTATAAGATTGGCTCGGTGGAGCAGGCAGAAAACAGTTTAAAGCTGAATGAGTTTAACCCGGTACCAAGCCAGCATTATGCGCTTGTGCTGGGCAACGAAGTATTTGGTGTGGAGCAGGAAGTGATCAACAATTCTGATTTTGTGTTGGAGATTCCGCAGTTCGGCACCAAGCATTCGCTTAATATTTCGGTTGCTACCGGCGTAGTGGTCTGGGATTTCCTGAGCAAGCAACTATAGCCGTACCCAACTATAGCTCAACCATTTCCAAACGCAGCAGCGCTGGCAACTATAGCCGGCGCTGCTGTTTTATTTTCTACCCTCTCCTTCTTTTTTCAGAAAATTTTTAAACCAACCGGCTTTTTGTTTGTCCTACAAGGGCGACGTTGCTGCAGTCTCAATCCTGTGGCAGGCCAGCCAGCTTGTTCCCGAACCTTTGTGCCCTGACCGAACACTTTCTCACCCGTGGGCACGTTAAAATTTGTAACGAATTGACATTGACCAGTATAATGACAGATTATTACAGAGCTATAGTTATCCTTCTCCTCCTGATCTTCCCGGCAGTCTTGTCGGCTCAAACTTCTACTTCCGGGCGTATTTCGGGTACCCTGATTGATGCCACCTCCAAAGCGCCGGTTGGTTTTGCCAATGTAGTGCTGCTTACTGCCACCGACTCCAGCCTGGTAACCGGCGCCACTTCTGATATAGAAGGCAAATTTTTAATGGAACGCGTGCCAACAGGTCGTTTCATGCTCCGGGTTTCCATGGTAGGCTACCCTACCAAATATGTTCCCAACATTACGGTTACAGCTACTTCCCCTACGGTGGCGCTGGGCAACATCTCGCTGAAGCCTGCTGCTACACAACTCAGCGAAGTGCAGATCGTGACGGAACGGGAGCTGGTGCAGTACGACCTCGACAAAAAAGTAGTGAACGTGAGCAAGGACATTGCAGCACAAAGCGGCTCGGTAGCCGAAGTAATGCAGAACCTGCCCTCTGTAAATGTGGATATTGACGGCAATGTAAGCATGCGCGGCAGCGAGAACGTCACCATCCTGATAGACGGGAAACGCTCCGCCCTCTCGAACCTGACACTGGACCAGATACCGGCCAACCTGATCGAAAGCATTGAACTCATTACCAACCCATCCTCCAAATACAACCCGGAGGGCACCTCAGGCATCATCAACCTGGTAATGAAGAAAGAGAATAAGCCGGGCTTCCATGGCTCGGCATCGGTTACGGCCGGCACGTACGACAACTATAACACCTCACTCAACCTGAACTACCGCTACTTTAAATGGTCTTTGAACGGGGGCTATGATTACAGGCAGCGCACCCGCCCCGGCGAGAACGAAAGCTTTACTACCAATTTCCATTTAGATGAACAGGGCCGCCTGGATAGTACGAGTTACCGCCAGCAGTATGGCGAGCGCAACAGCACCGATATATCACACAATTTCCGGTTAGGCGCCGATTATTTTGTAACACCTAAGATCACCGTTTCGGCGTCGGCGCTTTACCGTTTCGGGCAGGACGAAGGCGATTCGTATAACCGCTACACGTTCCTGGACGAGAACCGCGACCTGCGTGACGTACGCCTGCGCTACACCGACGACCTGGAAGACGAAAAAGCACTGGACCTGACATTGGGCTACCGCCAGACCTTTACAAAAAAAGGACAGGAACTGACAGCCGATATTGTATACAATACCAACGTAGACGACGAAATAAGCAACTACAGGGAGTTCAGCCAACTGAACAGTGGCATTCCGGAACTGCAGCGCTCTCTTGTAGACGACGGCAACTATGAGTTTGTGGCCAATGCAGACTACATGCATCCCCTCTCAGAGAACAGCAACCTCGAAGCCGGCTTCAGAAGCACCTTTGAGCGCCTGGATGAAGATTCGAGGTTTTTTTCGCAGAACGGGACCACGGACCAGCTGTTATTGGACCCTAAACAGAGCAACCATTTTGTGTATGACGAGACGGTACATGCCGTGTATGCCAACTATAACAACAAGTTCAGAAGCATCAGTTACCAGATAGGCTTACGCGCCGAGCAAACCCTGACCACCGCAGACCAGCGCGCCGACAGCCCGGACACCAACTATGAGCCGATCGATAACAACTACTTCAGCCTGTTCCCGACACTGTTTATCACTAACGATTTCGACGATAACAACAAAGTGCAGTTCAGCTATAGCCGCCGCATCAACAGGCCGCGCAGCCGCTTCCTGAACCCGTTTGAGGACCGCTCGGATATTTACAATGTCCGGTATGGCAACCCGGCACTGCGCCCCGAATTTGTGAACTCGCTGGAGTTAGGCTACCTGCGCTATATGGGCGATGCCTCGTTTAACGGTACTGTTTTTTACCGCCACACCACCGACGAGATAGAGCGTTTCAGGACGGCTACTACTATTACCATTACAGAAACAGACGAAAACGGAAATATAGTTGAGCGTGAAGTACCTGCCAACCGGATCACGTTCCTGAACCTGGCCAGCAATACAGCCTACGGTATTGAGCTCGGTGTAAACTACCCGGTTACCTCGTGGTGGCGCCTGAATGCCAGCTGGTCCGGTTTCCAGACAGAAGTAAATACCACCCAGAACGATACCGAACTCAGCAGTAGCCGTGTCAGCTGGAATTCCAAATTAAACTCCTCCATGACCGTCTGGAAAGACATGGACATTCAGCTTTCGGCCTCTTACCGCTCGCCTATGGCCGACATACAGGGCCGCATGGAGCAAATGTTCAGCGCCGACCTGGGGGTTAAAAAAGATGTACTGAAGAAAAATGGTACCATTACGCTCCGTGTTTCAGACCTGTTCAATACCCGTCAGTTCAATTTCCTGAGCTATGGCGATACGTTCCGGACAGAGAGTGAGAACCGCCGCCAGAGCCGCATCGTTTACCTGGGCTTTACCTACCGCCTCAACAGCGACAACGACACCCAGCGCAACCGCCGCCAGAACAACGAAAACGGAGGTGATTCAGAAGAAGATTTTTAGGAAGGATACCTCACCCCAACCCTCTCCTAAAAACAGGAGAGGGAGTATTATCTGAATCAGGATTTGCAGGATTAGGTTTGTCTGCTATAGTTGGCGCTATGGTTCGGTGGTTGAGAAATACCCACCCCTACCCCTCCCGAGAGGGGAATTTTGACCATAACTATAGTTGAACTTATAGTTTTATATAGTTACTGTTTGTCCAACCACCCCTACCCCTCCTTATCCAAGGAGGGGAACTCTGACATTGTTATAGTTTACGCTATAGTTCTATAGTTACAGACCAAGAGTAGGCAGGCTCAGCCTGCCCCAAGGAACTACAGCCCCGAGACAAACGATCTGCTTTAACTAAGGATGAAAAAGTAAACTATAGCTAAAGCAGCTACTATCGAATGTGATTTCATTCTTTGGGTTGAGCGCCTTGTAGATTTCCGGTGCTGAAAGCATTGCGACGATAGGAGCAAAGGAAATGTACACCGCGCGATGCCCGAAGACGGGGCCTCCCGGCCCAGGAGGGAGCCAACGAAACTATAAAACTGTAGGCTCTTAAAGCTCCCAGGATTAGAAGTAACTATAGAACAATGGCTTGGTTCCAGTGGTAGGCAAAGTCAACTATAGCACCAGACACTAGTAGGAGCTGCGCACGCTGTTAGGTCTTTACAAACTATAGCTTGAAATAGATTTCTGCCCTGACCTGAAAAGACAGGAAAAATCATAAACTCTTCCTACATTCATATTCCAAACACCAACCAGCCATTCATCCGTAAAACAGCAAAAACCTGCAACTTATGAACACGCCAGCCCCTGCCAACTTACCTATCATAGACCTGCACTGCGACCTGTTGGTATACCTCACCGATGTACCCGGCTCCTTACAGGACAATGTAGAGGAGATTGGCTGCGCACTGCCTGCCCTGACACAGGGCAATGTAAAGTTACAGGTAATGGCCATTTACTGCCCCAGCAAACCCGGTAGTACTAACTATGCCAAAAAGCAGAGCGAAGCGTTTAAGTTATTAGCCGAGGCAGACAATTGCCTGACCTCCGTGACCAGTGTACAGGAACTGGAACAGGCGCTGCAGGCCGACACAACGGGGATGATCGCTGCCATCGAGAATGCATCCGGGTTTTGCGAAGAAGATGAGCCATTGGAGGATGGCTTCAAAAAGCTGGAAAAGATCATTGAAGATACCGGCCGCTTACTTTACATCAGTATGACCCATAGTTTGGCGAACCGTTTTGGCGGTGGTAACTCTACCACTCAGGGCATCACCCGCGATGGTAAAATGCTGCTCGATTACATGCACGGCCGTAAAATTGCCATCGACATGTCGCATACCAGCGATGCCCTAGCTTTTGATATTCTGGAACACATTGATAAGGAGCGATTGGACATACCGGTTATTGCCAGCCACTCCAATTTCCGGGCGCTGTGGCAGCATGAGCGCAACCTGCCTGATGAGCTGGCACAGGAAATCATCCGCCGGCAAGGGTTGATAGGGATAAACTTTCTGCGGCACTTTCTGCACAACGACAACCCCGATGCTATTTTGGACCATATTATGTATGGTTTTAAAAACGGAGCCGAAAATGTCATCAGCTTCGGGGCCGATTACTTTTATACTGCCGACGAAAAAGATGCCAGCCGACTGCCTTTCTACTTCCCCGACCTGGTGAATGCCGGTATCAGCTATCATTACATTCTCAACCGCCTGCGTGAGCAGCTCAGCCAACAGCAGTTGCAGCAGCTTGCCTTCCGGAATGCCAAACAATTTTTAGAGCGGATCTGGAGAGTTGAGTAACAGGGCCACGCTTATACTTTTACAAAAAAATCTGCAAACCCGCACATTCTAACATTTTATTTATCAAACATTTACAACTATAACTTACTTTTATATACAGCAGTTCACCAAACTTTCTATATAGATGCACTGCCATATCTCCGGATTTGACGTATATGCCAACAAGCCTTTAGCCATGCAGTAAAATGTGTTTCGACTTTTAAACGAACCCATCATGGACGCTCCGGAATATTCGCCTTACTACGTTCAGATAAACGAACTCTACATCGATACAGTAGTAATCGACGATACGGAGTTTATTACCCTTTGGTGCTTTACCATGCTCGACGACGAGTATAAGTTTATATACCTGGGCTGCGATTTCACGCAGTTTAACCAGATACTGATTGCTGCCGGCGAGAAAGGAAAGGAAATGGCCCTGCACATGGCCAACATCCTAAACAAACCCTACGACACCCCCACCCTGATACCGATAAAAGAGCAGTTTGACGAGTACCTGGAGCTGCTGGGTTTTGACATTATTGTATATGAGCCCCTTGCCGTGGAAGATGAGCCCGACATGGATGATGACGATGATGATACGCCCATTGAGGAACTGTTTGGCGCCCGCAAGCCTAAAACATCGCAGAAATACCTCATCTACCAGCTCGATAAACTATACCCTTCCAAAGTATTTGAGCCGGAGAAACTGGCAAAAGACAAGCTGACCGAGTGCTTTGAAGACGACTCGCTGGAACTGGCCCAACTCTATTACGACTACCTGAACGCTGTAGAAAACGGCTACACCGAGTGCGAAGCCCGCCAGGTTTCGGGGCTCGAGCGCGATCTGTTCTTTAACATGGCCCGCAAAGCTGCCGAGCTCTGGAGCTGATTATAGTTTAATTCCCTATTGATCTTCTGTAACGGTGTCGGCAAAGGCGGTATAGGCCTGCAGCTGACTGCTTAAACGTGCCCGCATGGTATTGAGCCAGCTGCGCAGGGCAGGGTCTTCTGTTTCCGAAAGTGTTTCGTTGTACCGTTCGAGCTGCGTGGTGCTGCTTTGCTCCAGGTACTCAAGGTAGCGGGCTGTAAATTCTTCCCCTTCCAGCTGCTTAAAATCCTCTACGGTGGTGCTGTCGGCGCCGGTCAGGCTGTCGGGGAGCTGCACGTGCTTATATTTTTTGGCGATATGCACTAACCGGTGCAGGGCATTGGTGTGGATATACAGCATGCTGTCGGCGAGGGCAGTAATGCGCGGGTCGCTGGTCTTTTGTTTTGCCAGGGCACCGAGCTCTTTCTGCAGCAGGCTGGTGCTGGCGGCATAATCCCAGAACATGGCGCTTGGTTCGTTCCGGTCCAGCTGGTAGGTTAATTCTCTTGTCTCGGTGTCGGTGGTGCGGCTGTTGCAGGCGGTACATGCAAGTGCTATAGTTACCAGAACAAGTGACGTGATCTTGTGCATAAGCTGTTGTGTTGTAGCAGGGTTCTCTACCTATACTACGCCTCCTGTGCTTCAGGTTCTGTTTCAGTGGTATTCCCTTAAAAAGCACAGCTCCATCTTTAAAACCTTCAGAAATGGTACGCTTTCCGGACAACGCTAAGATTGCTGTCGCGGCCTTGTTCGGGTACTACATGCGCCGGCATGGGTTGCTTTACCAGTTCCTGTGGCAGTGCTAAACTATGGTCGTAAAGCAGCAGGTAAAGCGGTACATCTTTCTGAAGGCGCACTTCCAGCACACCATCTTTGGTTACCGGCAGGCCATAGTAGCGGATATGATATACCGGCGCAGCCGCAGTAGTGACGGGCTGTAGTTGTAGTGGTTTTCCGTTTAGGCTTACGGCATGCAGTGCACCTATAGTTTCCGGCTGTAGTATGACTTCCATGTGCGCTGCCCCGCGTGGCGATGACAACTTTATTTCCAGCAGGCGCTCGTCTCCGCTAACAGAATCTTTCTGAACTATAGCTACCGGCGGCGTTAGTGCGGCAATGGGAGCCGTGTTTTTTAAATAGATGCGCTGGGCATGCGGGTAAATATCCTGTATCGTTCCGGTTTCAGGAGCGGGGAAGAATTGTTTGTTCCAATCATCATTTTTAAAGAAGGCAGATACCCACCAGGCTTTGTTTGTATCGGCATTCAGATAATAGGCAACGTGGCTGTGCAGCGGTTGTTTATCGGATGGCTTTTCGGCCTCTATGGCACGCGCCACCTGCAACACACCGGCCGCCAGCAGCACCAGGGGCAGCAACGGGATAAACCGCCAACTATAGCTCTGCTCCAGCATAACCAGCAAGGGCAACAACAGCCCAAGCAGCAACACAAACAGCGCCAGGGCCCCTACCGGCAACTGCAGCCCGAACGCCACAAATACCACCTGCACGATCGGCATCATGATAAAAATAGCGGGAATAGCTGCTACCAGCAGGATAAGGGCATAGCGCCAGCAAACTTCCGGTTGGTTGTAAAGGTCCTGCATCAGCACCAGCAAGGCACCGCCCATGCTAAACAGCAACGGAAACAGCAACAGGCAAGCGGCAGCCGGCACCAGCAAGTATAAAACGATAGTCAGTGCGAACTGAACTATAAAGATGCCCAGCATAAAAGGCAGCAAACGCAGCCAGCGCAACACCAGCCAGCTCAGCAAAATAAACAGCCCCAGCGCCAGCAACAGATAAGAGATAAAAAAATGATCGGAACCATATACACCATTGTGCCCGTGCGTGAGTGGCAGCAGTTGCAGCACCAGCTTGTTTACAGGGATGAACACACCCGCCACTACTACCAGCAGCAACAGGTAACTCCCCGCTCCAACTATAGTTTGCCATAGGGTAACCTCATTTTTAAACAGTGCCACTTTTATAGTTACAAACAGCAGCAGCGTTGCCAGGGCAATCCAGAGTATGTTCAGCCCAACCGGGTAATTGATCACCCAGCCATTTATAAAGTTAAAGAAAACAGTATCGCGGGCTTTGGTATGGGTAAGGTCCTGGTGGCCGAAGTGCTGCACCAGCGCCAGCATGTTGCTGCCATGTTGTTGCAGGCTGCCCAAGTTCAGGTTCTCAGGCGAGTCGGTGAGTTTGTGGTAGTGTACAAAGCCATCTATAAAAGCGGAGTTAAGCCCGGTGTAGCCGGCATCTTTAAAAACAGTGAAGTCGGTGTCGTTGGGCATGCGGCTGTAGATCTCGTAGGCCAGTGAACTGACAAACGGGTAAGGTGCCGCTTTTATGAATTGTTTTGCCACCCAGCCATTCTGCGGACTCATCTCAAAGGTCATGCTCGGGCCCTGGTTGCCGCGGGCTTCCACGTTCAGAACTATAGCTACATCCTTTGCCCAGCTGTGCGCCATAAAAGCCCGCGCCCCGAACAGCCCATATTCTTCGCCATCGGTCAGCAACACAATCACGTCATGCTGCAGTGGTGCTGCCTGGCTCAGGGCTCTTATAGTTTCCAGAATAGCGGCCACGCCTGCACCATCGTCGGCGGCACCACGGGCATTGGGCTGCGAGTCGTAGTGGGCCATTAACAGGATGGCCTGTTTGCCGGTGCCTGTTCCTTTTTTACGGCCTATTATATTGTACACATAACCCACATTTGCTACCGGGCCATTGCTATCCGGGACGGTTGTTTCCTGCACCTGCGGGTTAAGCCCCAGTTCCTGCATTTGCTGCAGCAGGTACGCCCGTACGCTGGCGTGCGCGGCGGTGCCCATGGCGTGTGGTTCGCGGGCTATCTGGTTTACATACTGCATAGCACGCTCCGCCGAAAACACCGTGGCAGGGGCCGTAGCCCGAACCGGTTTGGGAGGCATCAGCAGGTAAATACTAAGTAGCGCCAGCCCGGTAAGAGCTAACAGCAGAAAAGCAGCAATGGCATTATCACGTTGGCGCATAGTACCGTGTGTATCAGCTGTGTATAGTATAGTCCGAATATAACTATAAATCCGGATTGATGCTGCTGTTCCCAAACAAAAAGGCTTCCGGTTGTTGCAGCCGGAAGCCTTTCCTATAGTTGTTACTATAGTTCAGGTTATTAATCTTCTCCCACTATCTCGTTCTGGCGCAGGTGTACGGGCGTTGTTTTTTTGCGGAGCTTCATATTCAGTATCTCTACCAGCAGCGAGAAGAACATGGCAAAGTAAATGTAGCCTTTCGGTATTTCCACATGGAACGACTCGGCCACCAGCATCACGCCAATCAGCAGCAGGAACGACAGGGCCAGCATTTTCACGGTCGGGTGCTTGTTCACGAAATCACTCACGTATTTGGCAAACAGCAGCATAATGATCATCGAGATAACAACAGCTACGATCATGATCAGCACATTATCTACCAGACCCACCGCTGTCAGGATAGAGTCGAAGGAGAACACAATGTCGATGAGGATGATCTGGATCAGGATCTTGCCCAGCGTAGCCGTTGCTTTTCCGGTTCCGTGCGATTCTTCTTCGCCTTCCAGTTTGTTGTGTATCTCGGTTGTACTTTTAGCCAGCAAAAACAGACCTCCGGCAAACAGGATCAGGTCGCGGATAGAGACAGCCTGCACATTATCGGTAAACGGCAGATCGATGGTGAACAGCGGCTCTTTTGCCTGCACAATGTAGCTGATAAAAAGCAACAGGATCACTCTGAACACAAGCGCCAGCGCCAAACCTATAGTCCGGCCCTTGCCTTGCTGCTCTTTGGGTAACCGGGCCACAATGATCGAGATAAACACAATGTTATCGATCCCCAGCACCACTTCCATAAAGGTCAGCGTCAGCAGGCTGATCCAGGTGTCCGGGTTAGCAAATATTTCCATAGTTTAGGTTTTGGTTGTTAAATGGTTGGAAGGCTAATTGTTAAATGGCTGAAGGCTGTATAGTTGAAGTTTGCGGCTTCTGTTTAAAGCCTATAGTTTGGCTGTAACTGCCCTTTACTCCTGAAACCGGAGATAAACAAACAGGCAGCAATCAACCATTTAACAATTTAACCATCCAGCAATTTAGCTTTTCATGTTCACGTATTGCAGCGGCATGCCGATTTCTTCGGCGTTTGAACGGAGCATGGCAATTACCTGTTGCAGGTCATCTATCTTTTTGCCGGTTACACGTATGGTCTCATCCATGATAGCTGCCGATACTTTCAGTTTGCTGTCCTTTATCAGCTTCATTATTTTTTTGGATGTCTCCTTGTCGATGCCGGCTTTTACTTTGATATCCTTCTTCACCATAGCGCCGCTCTGGTAAGCTTCTTTCGAGAAATCGAGGGCTGTGGCATCCAGCCCCTGCTTCACCATTTTGCTCATCAGCACGTCTTCGGTATGTTGCACGCGCATGTCGTTTTCCATGGTAATTTTTACCTCGCTGCCTTTTTTGTCATATTCCAGGCTGCCTTTGGTGTCGCGGAAATCGTAACGGTTCATGATCTCTTTGCGCGCCACGTTCACGGCGTTGTCCATGGTTTGCGGGTCTACTTTGCTTACAATATCAAAAGATGCCATAGTTTGTGTAGGTTATATGTCGAAACTGATTTACCTGATTTAAACCGACAAAGTTATTGTTAATTGTGGATTGTTAACTTGCAGAGCGGCTTAATTGTTAAACAGCTATATTAGTTGATGGCTGTTAAGATAATCACTAAACGAAAAGTTTATAACTGAACTATAGTAATGAAGCTTAAAGCAGTAGAAGCCGATGCAGAACTATAGCTTTTATAGTTTAGTGAGGAGCAAAAATATAAGTTAAGTTTGGAGTATAAGTCTAAGAAGATTGATAGGAAACTATAGTTTGGGCGTGCCGGCACAGCCGTCGGGCTTTCGTGGCTCGCTCTATAGTTGGTGCCCAACTATAGGAGCTCAAACAACCACTCTATCCCTCACGCAATATCAGCCACCAACCATTTAACAATTAAACCATTTAGCCATTTGCCAATGCACATCATAGAACCTGCTACACCCGACGAGTTTGAGAAGTATTACCACCTGCGTTACCTTACCCTGCGCCAGCCATGGGGCCAGCCCGAAGGCAGCGAACGAGCCCCCGACGATGCAACAGCCATACACGCCATGCTGGTGGAGGAGAACGGAGACGCGATAGGAGTTTGTCGCCTGCACCTGCAAACCCCGCAGGAGGCACAACTGCGTTTTATGGGCATCCACGAAAAGTACCAGGGCAAAGGGCTGGGCAAACTGCTGTTAGATTACCTCGAAGACAAAGCCCGCTCCATGGGCGCGCAAACTATAGTGCTGCAGGCCCGCGAAAAGGCCGTCAGTTTTTATGAACGAAACGGTTATGCTATAGTTGAGAAAACGCACCTGCTGTTCGGAACTATACAGCACTATAAAATGGAAAAGCAACTATAGTTGCCGGATATAACTATAGTTGGGCGAACTGGCCTACGGACAAAAAAAGCCTCCGCAACACTTGGTTGCAGAGGCTTTTTGCAATTTAAACTATAGTTAAGTTATTTCTTGGCTGTCGAGATCTTAACCGGTACTTCCATGTTCTCCCAGCTCAGCAACAGACCCTGGTTGTTCACGTCGTATTTCAGGCGCTCGTTCATGGTCGGGGCTTTGCGTGGTGTTACCGTTACGCGCAGGGCGTCCTGCTTCTCGTCGTATTGCGTGCCCCACTGTTTGGCTGTTTTGTTAAAGATCACCGTCCATTTGTCTTCAGCAGGTATGGTGTAGAAACTATAGGTTCCGGCTGCCAGCGGCTTGCCTTCTACCATCACATCCTTGTCAAATGTTATAGTTGTTGCCTCGTTTGCTCCTGAGCGCCACACCTGGCCGTAAGGCACCAGCTCGCCCCAAATGGTACGTCCTTTTACCGACGGGCTGCTATAGTTTATAGTTACAGTAGCAGCGCCCACCTTACCGGTAGCTGTTGCCGGCGGGCTGGCTTTTGGTTTCGCGTCCTGGGCCATTGCCGAAGAAGTAACTACCAGCGCTACCAGCAGCATGGCCAAAAAGCTAAAGATCTTCGTGTTCTTCATAGTGATTCTCTTAAAGTGAAATTAAATGGTGATTTTTTACAAACAAAGTATAACTACGCATCTAACGCCAAAGAGATATTCCAACGTATAAAGTTGCCAAACTATAGTTCGGTTCAGGCTTTCATTTGAAAGTGAAACCAAAGGGAATCGAAGGTAAATTCAGGCTATTTTGCCTTTTTTAACTGACTGATCTTTTCCAGGTTATTGCGGCTGTTTCGGAGCGTAGCGGCATCGTTGGCGGCAGTGGCAAGTTCAATGGCTTTGTTGAACTGCTGTTCTGCCTGCTTTAGTTTTCCCAGTTGCATCAGCGCTTCGCCGTAACTATCGAAAGCATTGGCAGACCCGGCGTACTGAACGGTATTATACCTGAAGATGAGTACTGCCACAGCCATAGTTTGTGGGTTGCCCAGTTGTTGGTAAGCAATGGAATTTATAGTTCGTTCGCCGAAACCGGAGCTTTTCAAGGCTTCGAATACAAGCGTTTCGGCTTGCTGCTCTTTCCGCTTGGAGAGCAAAACCGAAGCCTTATTCAGTTTTTCGCCCAGCGCTGTCATCTTTGCTTCATGCTCCTGACGCGCCTTTTGTTTGTTAGCCGCCTGTATTACCTGGTTTATAGCGTTTATTACCAGCTCCGGCTCTTCCCTATGGATGTTATGCCCGCTGTTAGCCGTTACGAGATGGGCACCGCTGGTAAACTGGCCAAAAAACTCAGTGTGCAACTTTCGCCATACTTCCACGCCTTGTGGCTCGTGTAAAAACATTTCCGGGTTTGGTCTGTGCTGTACCGAAGTAAGTACCACAGCAGGCTCCTGCGGCAGCTTCCCGAAATCAGGCAAGGTCGCTTTGTCGAAGATCTGGTTGATCAGGTCATTTTCCTGTTTAAACCTGGCTGGCATAAAGCTGTTTTGCAGCTCCACATCTTTCACGGCTTTGGCATGATCGATCTTTTTGAGCTCCTGCATCAGTTTTTCGTGTGCCGGATCTACAAAAACCAAACCTTTTACCTTGTCAGGGTTTAAAGCTGCATACCCACGGATAATAAAAGCCCCATAAGAGTGCCCCACTAAAATAAAGGGTGCCTTCAGGTTAGCTTTCTCGATGAGCGTGGTCAGGTCCTGTATGGCTGCCTCCAGGGTTTGCGGCTTCGGGTTAGGTTCAGATTTGCCTGTGCCTGCTCTTGAATAGAGCAGTACCTGGTTGGTATTTGCAATTTCGGTAGCCACATTGCCCCATACCTTATAGTCTGTGCCGAAGCCGGATTCAAAAATAACAGTATACTCGCCTGTTCCTGCCTGTATCATTTCGAGGGAGTGATCCCCGACGTTTACCATTTGTGTTTGCTGGGCAGTAGCCATGGCCATATTCCCGAAGAAAAACAGCAGCAGTAGAATTCTCTTGATCATAGTTTTAGTTTGTGAGTTGGATGTTAACAGGCTGGAATAAAGCTCTCGCAGCAGGCTAATATCTTTCAGATGCTATATTACAGTAGCAGGTTGCCTGGCTATAGTTTGTTTTCTGATTTAACTTTTGCTGCAACTATAGTTTAGCTACATGCGCCTGCCTCACAAAAAAGCAATACCTTCGTATGGCAGAGGAGTCAGCCTTAATTATAAAGCCCCAATACCTTCTTTCATGCCCGCTTCCAATAAACCTGTTCCAAACCTTACACCTCAAATTTCTACTTCGGCGGAGCGGAAACTGAGCAAACTACAGCAGGAGTTTAACCAGAAAACAGAGCAGATTGAGCTACTTAAAAAGGAGATAGCCACCCGTCGCGAAAGTATAAACCTGGCCCAGAAACGCATCGAGAAGGAACTGCGCCCTATTATATTGCAGCAACTGGAAAAGAGAGTGGAGTTAGCGTACCTGCTGGACGATGCTTTCCATCTGCCCATTTTCAGTATCCGGGAGAAGCTGAAGATATCGGCGCTAATTGAAAACATCACGTTCGACCTGATCTCCAGCTATGAGCGCCGCGATATGATAGCCTTGCACGACCGGTACGCTGAATATACCTATTCCGAGCGCACCGCTTTTGCCACAGAGGAAACGCATGAAACTATAGTTGATGGCGAACAAACTATAGCAGACGATTTTGCTGACCTCGATGATTTTGAGCGCATACAAGCCCGGCTGGACCGGGAACGAGAGCAACGCGAGCAGGACAAACAGAACCGTCAGAAAACTCGCAAAACCAAAGCACAACGCGAAAAAGAAGCCAAGGCAAAAGCCGAGCTAAGCAACATCAGCAAAGCCAGCCGCCGCGTGTACACCGAGCTGGCTAAGCAATTGCACCCTGACAAAGAACCTGACGAAAGCAAACGCGCCTGGAAAGAAGAAGCCATGAAACGCGTAACCCAGGCCTATCACCACGATGACTTTTTTGAGCTGCTGCGCCTGCAAATGGAGTTTATGCAAGAACAAGGAAAGGCTTTAGATACCCTACAAGACGAGCAACTGCAATACTACGTCAAGATCCTGACCGACCAACTAGAAGAGTTAAAAGCGGAATTTCAGGCTTTGGCAAATGGCCCCGATGCAGGATTTTACACCCGCTTCTGCGGCACGCCAAAGCAAATGGATCAAAAATTTAAATCCGCCAAAGAAGACCTAACCAGAGAACTTGAGCAACTAAAGCAGAATGTCCGCACCCTGCAGGATGATCCGCAGATGATTAAGGTGATTTTGAAGTAGTAGTTATAGTTATGATGCCTTGAGGTAATTCTCCATCACTTCTATGATCTCTAAAGGGGAGCTTAAATTGGGGCAGTGGCCGGTAGCTTTAAGATGGACCAGTGTAGAATTCCTGATTGCCTTGTGTACATAGTTCCCTACTTCTTCCGGTGCAATGATGTCTTCGGAACACTGCATGATCAGCGCTTCTGTTTGTAGCTTAAACAGGTCGGACCGGTTATCAGATAAGAAAGTGACGCGGGCAAATTGCTTTGCAATTTCAGCATCTGTCTTACATAAGCTCTCAATCAGCTCTTCTCCCAGTATCGGAACTTCAGGGTTTCCCATGATTAGGGGCGCAAATGTATAGGCCCAGGTAAAGTAATCATGCTCCATAAAGTCCAGCATTGTCAGTACATCTGCCCGGTCAAAACCTCCGACATAATCACCGTCGTTGATGTAGCAGGGAGAAGGTCCGATCAGAATAAGCTTTTTGAACAATGTGGGGTCTTTTATCGCAGTCAGCACGCCCATCATAGCGCTTACCGAGTGACCTACAAAAACCACATTGTCTAAGTCTAAGCTCCGGTATATTTCAATTATATCCGATACATACCCGTTTAATGTGCCATACTTGTCTTTGTCATAGGCAGCAATGTCAGAATCGCCTGCCCCTACATGGTCGAAGAGCACAATCTGGTGTTGGTGCTGAAATGCAGGCGTCACGAAGCGCCACATGTTCTGGTCACATCCAAACCCATGACCAAACATAAGGGTTTCGCTGCCGTCTCCAAACAGCTTGACATTGTTTCTCCTGATCACATCCATGGTTTCAACCAATTTGATCTCTTTGGCAGTGCACTACATGCGCAATTAAACAGTCATAGATACTCTAAATGACTATACGCATTTCAAATCGGATTTAAACAATTATTTATAAATATTATCATAAATAATGCGAACTTTTACAAAAGCTGTTCTGGTTATGAAGGTATATCTATCAATTTACTGTAGAGAAGAAGTGTGGATAGATCTATCGACTGCACCTTTCGGTGATGGAAACACTGCAGGTACATTGCTAAGCAAGATGAAGACGTAGGACTATCAATCCGGAGCAGTTAAAACAAAATGAAAGAGCTCTGCAGGATAATCCACAGATGACAAAAGTAATTTTGAAGTATAGTTATGCTTGCTGGTAAAACACATCTTCCGGCCATTTCTCCGGATTGCTGAGTATGTAATCTCTGATTTTCTTATAGGCTTTATCACTTCGGATGATGTGGTCGTGGAAGGAGCGTTGCCAGGAAAAGTCCGACAGGCCTTCTACTCGGATTAGTTTAGAAGTTATCGTTTTGTAAACGCCTATTAACTCAGATAGTGACTTTATTTTCTGTAGTTGACAAGAGCCAGCTATAGCGGTGTTTATAGTTTTAGTTTCATTATTCAGCCTTCGCGCGGACAGGTCACGACCTGTCCCTACAAGTTCGCGGTCAATTTCGATGATGCCGTGCACATGGTTCGGCATTACCACAAAAGCATGTAGATTAACATATGGATACTGTTCTGCCAGCCTGTGCCATTGTTGTTCCGCAATAGAACCATACTCATTCAGCTGCATTTCTTCGTTCTGTACTTTCCCGAAAACACAGACTTTATCCTTCACGCACGAAGTCACAAAATATAACGCATCCCGGCTGTAGTCAAAACCATTTAACCTATTCCGTTTCCGATCCGGCCATTTCATGGAAGAAGTATACGGCACTAGAATAATTTGTATTGAATGCAAATTGCACCTTACGCACAATTCCCTTGTAGGGACAGGTCGCGACCTGTCCGCGCGACAGGCGGGGCTACAAAGCAGAAGCACCTGATAACACAATATCTGCATCCTGTAAATCCATAGTTCCTGTAAATTCTGATTAAGACACCCCAACTCCCCCACCCAACAAAACTTTAACTTCCGTATCTTTGTAAACAACCTACCAGCAGAACGCGGCTAAACTATAAGCCCTGTGTTCTGCCTTTCTTGTTTTGTAATAGAGCTGAATGAAAGTATCTGATTTTCTAGAATTATATCGTCTCGATGGCATGGTGCAAACGATTGCCGAGCGACTGAAAACGAACAATGCGTACCGCCTGCAGCTGAAAGGTATAGCCGGTAGTTTAGATGCCGTGATGGCTTCGGCGGTATATACTATAAATTACCAGCACCAACTTTTCGTGCTTCATGATAAAGAGGAGGCGGCCTATTTTTATACTGACCTAAAGAACCTGCTCGGCGATGAGAAGGAAGTACTGCTTTTCCCGACATCGTACAAGCGGCCCTATAGTTTCGACGACACCGAGAACGCCAACATACTCATGCGGGCCGAGGTGCTGAACCGCCTGAATAGCAAAGCCGACAAGGGCGAGCTCATCGTTACTTACCCCGAAGCGCTGACCGAGAAAGTGATCAACAAAAAATCGCTGGTCGAGAATACGCTGGGAGCCAAAGTAGGCGAAAAGCTGGACGTGAATTTCCTGAGCGAAATGCTGTCTGAGTATGGCTTTGAGCGCACCGAGTTTGTGTACGAAGCGGGCCAGTATGCCGTGCGCGGCGGTATTGTGGACGTGTTCTCGTATGCCAACGACCTGCCGTACCGCATCGAGCTCTTCGGCGACGAGATTGAAAGTATCAGAACCTTTGACCCGGACACGCAGCTGTCGGTGGAGACAAAGAAATCCATCTCCATTATCCCGAACGTACAAACCAAGCTGCTACAGGAAACCCGCGAAGCCTTCCTGGACTTTTTGCCGGCGAATACCAACATCTGGTTCAAGGATGTGCGCCAGACGCTGGATGTGATCGATGAGTATTTCGACAAGGCATCGCAGGCATTTGACAAACTGATGGCTGGCAGCGGGGGTATGCAGATCGTATCGGACCCGGAGCAACTTTTCCAGACGCAAAAGCAGTTTAAGAAGCTGCTAGACAACTTTAACATCATCGAGATCGGCAAGCGTTTCCATTTTAAGACCGCTGAAACGATACAACTACAGGCCAAACCACAACCATCTTTTAACAAGGATTTTACAAGGCTGGTAAAAGACCTGCACGAGCACCAGGGCGCCGGCTTCGTGAACATCATCGCTACCGATTCGCCCCGCCAGATCAACCGCCTTACCACCATTTTCGATGAGCTGGACCACGACGTACGTTTCCAGCACCTGGGCATTTCCCTGCGCGAAGGCTTTATAGACCAGCTACTCAAAGTAACCTGTTATACCGATCACCAGCTGTTCGACAGATTTTACCAGCACAAGGCCAAGGAAGGGCACTCTAAGCAAAAGGCCATGACGCTGAAAGAACTGCGCTCACTGCAGCCCGGCGACTACATCACCCACGTAGACTATGGCATTGGCCGTTTTGCCGGGCTCGAGAAAGTAGAAGTAGGCGGGCGTTTGCAGGAGGCTATCAGGCTGGTATACCGCGACGATGATCTACTCTATGTCAGTATCCACTCCCTGCACAAAATAAGCAAATACAGCGGCAAGGAGGGTGGCCCGCCGAGCATGAGCAAACTGGGTTCGCCGGAGTGGGAAAACAAGAAAAAGAAAGTAAAGAGCAAGGTAAAGGATATTGCCGCCGAGCTCATTAAACTATACGCCAAGCGCAAAGCCGCTCCCGGTTACGCTTTCTCGAAAGATGGCTTTCTGCAGGCTGAGCTGGAATCGTCGTTTATTTACGAAGACACCCCTGACCAGGGCAAAGCCACCGAAGATGTGAAAACCGACATGGAGCAGCCACACCCGATGGACCGCCTGGTGTGCGGCGACGTTGGATTTGGCAAAACTGAAGTAGCCATGCGTGCTGCCTTTAAAGCCGCCTGCGATGGCAAACAGGTAGCCGTGCTGGTACCCACTACCGTGCTGGCTATGCAGCATTTCAAAACCTTCCGCGACCGACTGGCCCAGTTCCCGGTTACAGTAGATTATATTAACCGGTTCAAAACCGCCAAGGATACCAAAGAAACCCTGAAGCGCGTGGCCGAAGGCAAAGTAGATATACTCATCGGTACTCACCGCATCGTCAGCAAGGATATCAAATTTAAAGACCTGGGGCTGCTGGTGATAGATGAAGAACAGAAATTCGGGGTGAAGGTGAAGGATAAGCTGAAAGAGATGCGTGTGAACGTAGATACCCTTACACTTACCGCCACGCCGATCCCGCGCACGCTGCACTTTTCGCTGATGGGTGCCCGCGACCTGAGTGTGATTGCCACGCCGCCGCCAAACCGCCAGCCGGTGCAAACGGAGTTGCATGTATTTGATGAGATACTGATCCGCGATGCAATTTCGGCTGAGCTGAAACGTGGCGGTCAGGTATTTTTTGTGCATAACCGCGTAAAGGACATCGACGAAATTGCTAACATGATACTGAAGCTGGTGCCGGATGCCCGCATTACCTTTGCCCACGGCCAGATGGATGGCGAACTGCTGGAAAAACGTATGATGAAATTTGTGGAGGGCGAGTACGATGTACTGGTTTCCACAAACATCATCGAGTCAGGCCTCGACATTCCGAATGCCAACACCATCATCATTAACCGGGCGCACATGTTCGGTTTGTCCGACCTGCACCAGATGCGCGGCCGCGTGGGCCGATCAAACAAGAAAGCCTACTGTTATCTGTTAACTCCGCCGGTGGCTGGTTTGCCAAGCGATGCCCGCAAGCGCCTGAGCACCCTGGAAGAATTCTCGGACCTGGGCGAAGGCTTTAAAATTGCGATGCGCGACCTCGATATTCGTGGGGCCGGTAACTTACTGGGCGGCGAGCAAAGCGGCTTTATCACCGATCTTGGTTTTGAGATGTACCACCAGATACTGGATGACGCCGTGAAAGAGCTGAAAGAAACCGAATTCCGGGAGCTGTTTCTGGGCGATAACCTGGAGCAGTTCTTAGAGCCGGTTCGCGACTGCAATATCGAAACCGACATGGAAGTGCTGATACCGGACTGGTATGTAGGCAACATTTCGGAGCGCCTGAACCTCTACAGTAAACTCGACAGCACCAAGGACCTGAGCGAGCTGGAGAAACTGCGCGCCAGTATAGTTGACCGCTTTGGTCCGCTGCCGGAAGAAGTACAGAAACTGATAGAGATCGTGAAACTACGCTGGCAGGCACAGCAACTTGGCTTCGAGAAACTGACGATCAAGAAAGAAGTAATGAAAGGCTACCTGCCAAGTGATAACAACGATAAGTATTTCCAGTCCGAAACGTTCGGAAATATCCTGAAATACGTGCAGCAGCATCCGCGCCGTTCGCGCCTGAAGGAAGCAAAAGACAAGCTAATCGTTATTGTGGAAGATATCCAGACGATTACCGATGCCCGGGAGGTGTTTGAAGGATTTGGCGTAAAAGAGCTGATGTCTCCGGATGCATAAGCGTCCCTGACAAGTATGTACAGGGCCTTGCTTTGGAGATAACCAGCATGATTTTGTACATACAGGCAGCTTTTCTTTGTACACCATCGTAGTTTCATTAATTTGCTTTAGATCATTCTTATCGGGGGCCAATACTGCATGGTATCAACAGATGTTAAACTTTCGCCGGATTTTGCACTTGTGTTCCGTGCTTTGCCGGGCCTGTACCTGCTTCTTTCTACGGAACTTAACATACTGGACTGCACAGAACTATATTCCCGCACTTCAAACTTCAGGATCGAAGAGGCAATAGGTAAATACATTCTGGATACCTTCCCCGATAACCCGGAAAAATCAGATGAGGCAGCCAAGCAGGAACTGATCTCATCGTTGCACTACGTGCTCAAAAACAAACAGCCGCATACCATGCCCGTAGTCCGTTTTGATGTGCCGCTGGCAGCGCCGCAGGGCGGCTTCGATCGCAGGTACTGGTCCACTACTCATACACCCATCCTTAATGCTGCCGGCGACATCGTCTACATTCTGCACGAAACGCGCGACATAACGGCCACCGTACTGCAGGAGCAACTATACGAACAGAACCTGGAGCGCCTCACGTTACTGGCCAATAAGGTGAATGCTGTAACCTGGAGCTACGATGCCGCAAAAAAACAGGTAAACTGGGGCTCTAATCTAAAACAGGTGCTGGGCTACGAACCGAATGAAATGGGCACCGACGAGAACGTATGGCGAAGCCGTGTGCACCCCGATAACTACGAGACCACCCTGCAGAGCTTTGAGGAGGCATTAAAAAACCACACGAAACTATGGGAAGGGGAGTATCGCCTCCGGAAGGCTGATGGCAGCTATGCCCATATACTCGATCAGCGCTACTTTATATATGACCCGGAGGGCAACCTGCTCCGCATTATCGGCTCCCTGATCGATGTTTCTAAAAGCAGAGAAGCGGAGCTGGCAGCCAAAGAAAGCGACGCCCGTTTTAAGCACCTGCTGGAAGCACTTCCCTTTATGGCCTGGATCGCATCCCCTAACGGCAACATACAGAGTTTTAACAAAGCCTGGCACAGTTTTACCGGAATGCCACCCGGGCAGGTGGAAGGCTGGGTGTCTTACGTGCACCCGGATGATACGGCCCGTGTACTGACCACCTGGCATGAGTCTATACGGTCGGGGTGTCCTTTTGAGCTCGAGTACCGCCTTCAGAACAAGCTCGAGAACAGGTACGAGTGGTTTCTGGAGCGCGGCGTTCCGCTTTACGACAGCACAGGCAACATAAAGATATGGCTGGGTTCTTACACCGATGCCCGCGAGCAAAGCGACTCCTGGGGCAACTATAACCTTCCACCGATTTGATGCAAATTGGTATTAAACCTTTTTTAAGTCGCCTTATAGTAATAAGTATTGTATTCCGAAATATTGTAACAGGAAAATTCTTTCATTAAATTTACTCAGACCTGATCTAAAGGAGGCCAGGTAAATTTTTGAAAAATGCCAGCTCTGCAACCTACTACACTACCTCAGCTCAGTTTAATTTTTAATAAGTTGCCCGGTCTTTATGCCGTCCTCTCGCCCGAACTAACAGTTCTGGACGTAACGGACGCTTACCTGAAAGCACGAAACACCACACGCGAAAGCCTTATAGGCGCGTATTTTCCACATACCTTTGCCGGAGATCCTTCGCTCTTTCATACACCGCCCGTGCAGGCGTTGGAGCAATCGTTACAGCAGGTGCTTAGCCATAAACAGGAGCACCATATAACTCTGCTGTGTTTTAGCGCCAGCATACCCGATGCCCTCGGAGGCGGCACAAAAGAGTACTACTGGAGCGTGACCAACACCCCGGTGCTGTCAGACAGCGGTGAACTGTTGTATATTCTGCACGAGGCCCGCGAAGCATCCGAGAAACAAGCCCGGTCATCTGCCTCACAAACCGACGACTATAGTTCGCTGCTCCATAGTTCCGTAAATGCAGTAACGTGGGAGTACGACCTGGTACACAATAAAATGTACTGGGGCCCACGCCTGAGAGAAATATTTGGCTACACGCCCGAAGAAATGGGGCCCGGTGGCGAGTCGTGGGACGAGCGTGTGCACCCCGACGACTTTAAGGCTGTGCAGGAAAGCATAGAAAGAGCCAACAACTCGGGCAGCAAGGTATGGACAGGCGAATACCGTTTCCGGAAAGCGGACGGCTCGTATGTACCGGTGCTTGATCAGGGCTATATAATTTACCATACTGATGGTCGCGCCATCCGTACGTTGGGCTCTATCATCGATTTGTCGGAGAACCGGAAAGCGGAAACGGAGCTGAAGGAAAGCGATGCCCGTTTCAGGCATCTGCTGGAAGTGCTGCCCCATATGGCATGGCTGGCTGACGCCAACGGCAGGGTACTGTACTTTAACAAAAACTGGTATAGTTACACCGGCATGAGCATTGGCAGCACCGATGGCTGGACCAGCGTTATACACCCCGAAGACACGGCATCTGTTTTAACAGAGTGGTACAATTCGGTGGCCAGCGGCACCCCTTACGAGGCAGAGTACCGCCTGTACAACCACCACGACAAAACATACCGCTGGTTTCTGGAGCGCGGCGTGCCCATGCACGGCTCCGATGGCAGCATACTATACTGGCTGGGCACCCTTACCGATATGGAAGAGCAGAAACAGGCCCTGGACCGCATCCGCGAAAAAGACCTTCAGCTTGAGAACATCCTGAACCACTCTCCGGTACATTTATGTCTGCTGCGCGGACCTGAGCACATTTGCCAGTACATTACTCCCGGCGTAACACTGCTCTATGGCAACCGCCAGTACCTGAACAAGCCGGCACACGAAATATGGCCCGAACTAAGCAATACCCGTTTTTTTCATATCCTGGAAGAAGTGTACACCACCGGTAAAACAGTTACAGTAAACGAGCACAAACTAACTATAGACAAACTGCGGAACGGGCAATACTCCGATGTGTACCTGAACCTGGAATACAGGCCGCTGCTGAACAACGGCCAGCCGGAAGGGATACTTGCCACCGCCACTGAAGTAACAGAACTGGTACTGACAAAGCAAAAAGCTGAAAGGCTTACACTTGCCCTGCAGAAACAGAAATCCTGTTTGTAGTACTGCCACAGGGCTGCAACCTGGTATAAGACGGGTTACGTAAAAGCATTGCAACGGCACAAATTCCTGCATCATAAAAACAAATGAACAGTAACGCTGTTAGCCTGTTATGCTACCCGCACCCGCCGGCAAAACCGGTGGCCCCTGTTAACCTGCTGTTAAATAACAGCCTGATGTTGCGTAAACATCTTTTTTATTTATAACTTGAGTAAACTATAGCCTAAACGGCAACTACAGCCTATTGATCATGAAGCGACTGAAAACCATTTTACTGATAGACGATGACGATACCACCAATTATCTGAACCATCGGCTACTTTCGCGCATGGATACCGCTGAAGATATCCGGGTTGTGACGAACGGGGAAGAAGCCCTGGACTACCTTGGAAAAGCATTTGCCGACGTAGAAGGTTACCCCCGCCCCGATCTTATCTTTGTAGACATTAAAATGTCGGTGATGGATGGGTTTGAGTTCCTGGAAGAATACCAGAAATTTAACGAGGAGGATAAGAAAAGAACTGTTATGATGATGCTTACTTCCTCGGCCAGTTTCTACGATCTTGAGAAGTTGAAGCAGTTCCCGGATGTACTGAAGCATTACTCAAAACCATTGGCAGAAGCTGATGTACGCGAAATTATGCAGGAGCATTTCTGATCCGAAAATATTGATTTTATTCCCTCAGGCGGGGTGCACTTTCTACCGGGTGCACCCCGTCTGCATATAAGCCCTTCGCTAACAATACCTTGTCGCCTGCGTAATGTGTAATAGCTGCCATTTGGTAGTAAAGCATCTAAAGATCAAAAGCTATGGCAAACTATAACGAAGAAGAGAACCAGCGCATCGGTCGTGACCTGCACCGCCGCGACATGGAACAAAACCCACAGCAGCACCCGCAGCGCTATGGTTACCGCGCACAAAAAGACCAGAAATGGAACGAAGGCAATTACTTCCATACCGGCCCGAGCCGCCGCGGCGCCCAGGACCGTGAGAATATGAACCGCAACACCGGCAACCCGCAGCAGCATGGCCCGCAACACCGCGGCGAAGGCGCTCACCTGAACGACCACTACGGCAGCCGCCCAAACAGCACCTACCGCAACGAGCGCTCCTACTTAGACCACGGCGATTCATTCGGGTCACGGCACTATGGCCAGGGCGGAAGCGCGCAGCAGGGCAACTATAGCAACCAGCCCAACGATATGTGGCGCGATACATCCGGTGAACGCAGCAGTTACAAGGAGACCGACGCGCGCTATGGCAGCGGAACGCATAACTGGTACACCGAAGGCCGCTTTACCCGCGATGAGACCCCACCAGAAGAACGCGACAACAGAGGCTTCTTCAGCAGGCTGAAAGATACCTGGAACGACATTATGCACTCCGATGACCCGGACTACAGACGCGAGCGCAACTACCCATCCAGCGAAGACCGCCTGAACTCAAGAAGACGCTATGGCACAGAGCTTTATAACCGCCAGCAGTTTGAACGGGGATACGAAGGCGGACCGCGCTGGGCCGATGAAACAGACTCCGGAAGAGATAATTATTACGATGATATCGACAGAACCCAACGTTATAGAAGATAGTTACGTATAGGGAGCAGGTTAGATAGATTGGTTATAGATTAGTTTTAGTTAGTAGAAGCGAAGCAGGCCCACCTGCTTCGCTTTTCTTTTTTCAGGCCCATCCTTACCTGTGGCTTACATCCTTCCTTAAGCGGCTGTCGTAAACTTAATATCAACTTTGCAGATACAGCTATGAGAAACGAACAGGAATATTACGATAACGAAAGACGCGGACGCCCACACAGGCACGAACAAAACGCAGCCGACCGCTGGGGCAAACCAGATCCGCGCATGAGCAGCCACGAAGACGATTACCCGCGCCAGGAAGAGCATGGAAGAATGGAGGAAGATATACGCCAGAACTGGCGCCCGTTCGACCTGCCACGTAACCGCCACTTCCAGGACGACCGGCACCGGCATACCCAGCACCCGCACCACAGAAACCAGCAGGCCGATAACCGTTGGGGCGAAGGGCTGGAAATGCATCCGCATCATCACCCAAGGCACGCATCAGAGCGGTTTTACGAGGAACAGCGCAGAAGAAATTACTAACAGTTTTAAAGCTCCTGAGAAAATCAGGAGCTTTTTTGTGACTTAAAACCGCTGCCTTACACCAACCCCAAACGAAATCAGTTCAGGCAGGCCGGGCACCATAGTTATCGAAAAATCTGTCTGGTTAGTTAGCTGGTAATTATACTCCAGTTCGCCGGCATACCAGTAGAATTTGTATTGCCAATCGCCGCGCTGGTTAAAATAGCCATCGTCCTGGTAGCCATCCAGCCGGTTCCAGTTGCGGCGGTACACCAGCGTAGGGCCAATGCCACCGTTCATGGAGTGCCTGTTTTTCTGGAAGATGAGCCCGCGCCAGCCAATGTGTGTAAAACCTGCCAGGGATGCTGAGCAATCGGCATAAAGTCCCTGCTCTGCGCGGATGGCGTGTTTGTTTCCAACTATAAACCGGTCGTAGCCAACTATAGCGCCATAGTTCAGGGTAACATAGCCTTTGTCATCAATCCGGTTCGGGAAAATTTCGGGGTGAGGGCTCTCTTTCAGGTGTACCGATAAGCCGAATAACTTAACTGTAAAAGCGTTTTTGTAGCCTGTTTCTTCCTGCTGCGCCAGGCCGGGCAGAGCAAGTGCAAAGCAGAAAGCAAGTATAAACGTGTAGCGGTGCATCAGTTACCTATACGAAAGTTAAACTATAGAATGGTTTCCGGGTGCAAAGATAGAAAAGCGTGAGGGATGGAGCGGTTGTCTGAGCTCCTATAGTTGGGCACCAACTATAGAGCGAGCCGCGAGAGCCCGACGGCTGTGCCGGCACGCCCAGGTTTTTGACAAATGAGATTTTTGACAAAAGACAAAGTACATAACAGCTATAGTTGCCGGTAACTACCAACAACCAATAACCAGCAACTAATAACCAAACCTTCGTACCTTTGCAGCTATAGTTATGGACCAACTCGAAGATTTACTGCAACAGATACGCGCCTGCCGCATTTGCGAAGAGCACCTGGCACTGGGGCCGCGGCCTGTGCTGCGTGCAAGCGCTACGGCTAAGCTGCTTATAGTTGGTCAGGCACCCGGCACGAAGGTACACGCCAGCGGCATTCCCTGGGACGACCAGAGCGGCAAGCGTCTTCGGCATTGGTTGCATATGGAACCGGAAGTGTTTTACGATGAAAGTAAGGTGGCTATAGTTCCGATGGGGTTTTGCTACCCCGGCAAAGGCAAAAGCGGCGACCTGCCCCCACGCCCCGAGTGCGCCGCGCACTGGCATCAGGCTTTACTGTCCCTGCTCCCAAACATTGAGCTCACCTTACTGGTTGGGAAGTATGCGCAGGATTACTTTTTAGGACCCAACGCCCGACCAACCTTAACGGAAACAGTAGCTAACTGGCGCGAGTATCTGCCTGTCTATATGCCCATGCCGCACCCATCGCCGCGCAACCAGTTTTGGGTAAAACACAACCCCTGGTTTGAGCAGGAAGCCGTGCCCGTGCTGCGCGAAACGGTGCAGCAGTTGCTCACCTCAACCTAACTATAGTATATTCGTTGCAAGAAATTCCTACTGATATAAAACACATAAAACTATGGCAAGTAACCTAAGCAGCAAACTACCTGATGTAGGCACCAGTATTTTCTCGGTCATGTCGGCGCTGGCCAACGAACACGGGGCCATTAACCTGTCGCAGGGCTTCCCGGATTTTAACTGCCCCGATGAGCTGATGGAGTTGGTTACAAAGTACATGCACGAAGGTTTTAACCAGTATGCGCCTATGCCCGGCGTGCAGTCGCTGCGCGAAAAGATCAGCATAAAAACCGAGAAACTATACGGTTACCGCCCGGATCCTAACGCGGAAATAACAGTTACATCCGGAGCTACTGAAGCCTTGTTTGCTGCCATTACGGCCGTAGTGAAACCCGGCGATGAAGTAGTGGTGCTGGAGCCGTGCTACGATTGTTATGCCCCGGCCATTCGCCTGAGTGGTGGTATTCCGGTGTATGTACCGCTGGCCTTACCTGGTTTTAACGTGGATTGGGATCTGGTGAAAAAACGTGTTACATCTAAAACGCGTCTGATCATAGTTAACACGCCGCACAACCCAACCGGCGCTGTGATGACCAAGGCCGACATGGATGAACTGGCGCGCATTGTAAATGGCAACAACATTTATGTGATCAGCGATGAAGTGTACGAGCACATGGTGTTTGATGACCTGAAGCACCACAGCGCGCTTGAGAACCCGATCCTGCGCGAACGAAGCTTTGTGATCTCATCGTTTGGCAAAACTTACCACACCACCGGCTGGAAGATCGGTTACGCTGTAGCGCCGCCTGCCCTTACAGCAGAACTGCGCAAGATGCACCAGTTCATTACATTCTGCACTGTTACGCCCCTGCAAATGGCTATTGCCGATTTTATGGACAACGAAGCGCATTACCTGAACCTGCCTGCCTTTTACCAGGAAAAACGTGATGCGTTCGCAGCTTATTTAGCGCCATCGCGGTTCGAGTTTCTGCCATCGGCTGGTACGTATTTCCAGTTGCTGAAGTATGACGCCATCTCGCAGGAGCACGATCAGGATTTTGCCAGAAGACTGGTGCAGGAAGTAGGAGTAGCTGCCGTTCCGGTATCAGCCTTCTACCACGACAAAACCGACCACCATTACCTGCGTTTCTGCTTCGCAAAAAGCGACGAAACCCTTTGCGCCGCCGCCGAAAAGCTGGTAAAACTATAGGTTTGATTGTTGATTGTTGATTGTTGATTGTTGATTGTTTTACAATTCCACATTCATAATTCTTAATTCGTAATTCATAATTCAAAAAAATGGACCTTCGGGTAACGATAGTACAGACAGAACTGCATTGGCATGATGCGGCTGCCAACCGGAATATGTTTGCTGATAAACTGGCTGCAGCCGCTCCTGAAACAGATTTGATCGTGCTGCCGGAAATGTTTTCGACTGGTTTCAGTATGGATGCTCCGGCGCTGGCCGAACAACCCGAGGGCGACACCTTGCATTGGATGCGGGAACAGGCGGCTACTTATAATGCCGTTGTTACCGGAAGCATTATTGTGCAGGAAAACGAGCAGTATTTTAACCGGCTTTACTGGGTTAGACCAGATGGCAGTTATGCGCAGTATAACAAAAGGCATTTGTTCCGGATGGCACAGGAACACCATACCTACACCCCCGGAAGCGAGCGTTTGACTGTAGAACTGAAAGGCTGGAAGATCTGCCCCCTTGTTTGTTATGATCTGCGCTTTCCGGTTTGGAGCCGCAACAACCGCGACCGCTACGACCTGCTGCTGTATGTAGCTAACTGGCCCAAAGTTCGTAGCCTTGCCTGGCGTACGCTGCTACAAGCCCGCGCCATCGAAAATATAGCGTACGTAGTAGGCGTCAACCGCATCGGCACCGACGGCAACAACCATCCTTACTCCGGCGATTCCGCCATCATCCACCCGAAAGGCCATAAGCTACTGGAGACAACCGAGCAGGAAAGCATCTTAACTATAACCTTGAACAAACAGGAGTTTCTGGATTTCAGGGAGGCTTTTCCGGCGCATTTGGATGCCGATGAATTTGAGCTTCTGTAGAATTTGTAGAGACTAAATATATTACCCCTCTGCCTGTGAATTGCTTATTGTTGGTGCGGTAACTTTTGCTGGCGCGGATCTGCGATCCGTGACTTATTCATAATGTCGGATTTGTAATCCGACTGGGCGGGACGCCCAACTATAGTTCGATTCTCGCGCTATGGTAACTATAGGCTCTTTCGGACTTCTCAGTCCGAAAGCAATCTGTAAGGGACATCCATGTCCCCGTTACACTCACCATAAATGCGGACGCGGACGTCCGCAGCAGGAAGGTCTCGGACACGGATGTCCGAAAGAGCTCCCGAAGAAGTAACCTTAACTATAAAACTGCTCCACAGCCTGCAACAAAGCCGCATTATCCTGCACAACTATAGCTTTTAATTCTGGTCGGGCTTGTACCATGCGCTGCAGGCGGTGATGGCTATTTCTGAAAAGGATGAGCTGGTTGTTTTCGCTTTCCAGTACCTGCTCCAGCAGCGGAAAAACGTTACCGAAACCGGCATCGGGTGTAGTGCTATCTATACAAACTATAGTTTGCGTGGCTTCGTGCAGTAACTGTTTTGCATAATGCAGCACCAGCTGTTCTGACCGGGAGTCTAAGTCCAGCAAGGCTACGTCTGGCGACAGCTTTTTTACCTGATCGAGTACGGGGTTTCCGTAAACTATAGTTTCGCCATCACTTAGCAGACGGATGTATAAAAACGCTTTCATTACTGAACTATAAACTTCGCCGTTTTGTGCCTGCCTTGCCGGGTAGTGGCTTTCAGGAAATACATGCCGGCTTTAAAATTACTGATAGGCACATTGTTGTATTGCTTATAGTTTGTAACGCTGCCATACACCTTCCTTCCGATGGCATCATACACTATAAATATCACAGGCTCGGAAGCCTGCACGCGTACCTGTGTGTTTTTATCCGCCAGGTTTGGGTAAATTTCTAAGCTAAGGTCGCCGGTGTGCTCGCCGGGGTTAGTCTGGTAACCGGATGTTTGCTGTAACAGGTAAAGCCCGCCCCCCTGCGTGCCTGCCACAAGGTAATTTTTACCGGGGCCGCCCAGCGCAGCAGCGGTTATGCTCCCGTTTTTGCCCAGTTTTGTGGGCAGCAGCGCATCAGCCAATGGATTTTCCAGGAGATCTGTTTCCGGGGTAAAGGTCTGGTGCAGGATGGCTTTCAGGTTACGGTAAATTTTTATAGTTCCGCTTTCATCCGTTGTGATCAGGTCTATCGTTCCGTCGCCGTCTATGTCTATAGTTGCCGGGTGTAGGTAGCGCTTTTCCAGACTGAAACTGATACCTCCTAAGCTGGTTTTTGTCAGGCTATAGTTGGCGCTGCTTTCGGTGCCGGTGTTGGTGTATAGTTGCAGTTCGCCGGTTGCTTTGCCCAGCAGCATGTCGAGGTCGCCATCGTTGTCGGCATCAAAAAAAGCAGGAGCATCGCCGGCTATAGCGATGTGTACCATTACCTGATCATTAAAGCTATAGTCTGGCCCGGGCAGATAAGCTATTGTGGTGGCGTTGCCTTGTATGCGGGTGTAAGTCAGCACCAGGTCAGTGGCACCGTCGCCGTTCAGGTCTGCGAAGGTGGGTTTAATGTTTCGCAGCTGCTCGTTTGCCAGGCTCAGGTAATCGTCGGTAACAAGCGTAAAAGCAGGCTCGGTGGCGGTGCCAGTATTCTGGAAGTAGCTTATAGTTGCCACATAGTTGCCGTTGCGGTACGAGCCGTTATTCCCCACCAGCATATCCAGGTCGCCGTCGTTGTCCAGGTCTACGAAAGCGGGGTAGGCCCCTTCGCCAAAATCCAGCATCTGGTTCTGCAAAAAATCTTCCTGCACCAGTCCGAAGTCTGGTTTATCCACGGCACTCTTGTTTTGGTATAGCCAGATGGAGCGCTGTAGTTCGGGCTTTACTTCATCGGTTTTGGCCAGGTTAGATGCCACCAGCAGATCAGGTATCCCATCAAAAGTTACATCCTCGTAATACGCCGCCGGAAATACATTGAAGCTGGCCGGGCGCGACGTCTTCGGGAAATCAGTTGTCAGTTCCTCCATCTGTGCCAGTTGTGCCGTGCCTTTGTTTTCCATCAGCAGCAGGTCTTTGCACTGTATGCCCCCGATCAGCAGCTCTTTATCGCCGTCGGCATCCATATCTATCAGTTGCAGGGTGCTGCCGGTGTGGCCGGAGTGTTGCGGTGCGGCTACACGGCAATCTGCCCCGAACACGTAGTTGTTGCAGCCATCGCACTCGGTTATGCCGCCCCACCACGTAGCGTTGCGTGTAAAGCTCAGGGCATTGCAGTCCAGGTTATTCTCTACACGCATGTTCCGGTAGTATTCCAGTCGCTGCCCATGCGAGAACTCTGTTACCAGCACATCCAGGTCGCCATCGCCGTCCACGTCAACTATAGCCGGAATATCGGCAGCAAGCAGTTGCACGTTTACTCCTTTGTCGTAAAGCAGGGCATCCTGGGCAACTACAAAACGGGGCAGGTTGTTTGCTCCTTTCTCCTGCCGGTATACTTTTATGCCGAGGGGCGTGCTGGTAAAAATATCCTTCAGGCCATCGCAGTTATAGTCGCGCAACAATACCCAGGAGGTCAGGTCGGCAGGGAAAAGGGCTTCGTATTCGGGGGCGTAACTATAGCTCCAGGCCCCGTTCCGGTTTACTGCCAGCCACGTAAATATTTTGTGCTGCATGCGGTCGTAGGCAAACAGGTCGGGCTGGTTATCAAAGTTCAGATCTATAGTTGAGAACTGGGGTGTGTTGAGCCCGCCGCTCCAGGGTTGTGGCAGCGCCCCCTGGGCTATAGTTACCGGCACCTGGTGGCGCAGCGCAAACTGCAGCGGCTCCTGGGCTATGGCCGGGGTAGCGGTAAGTAAGAGCAGCAGCAGGACTATCTTTTTCATAGGGTTGTTTGGGGCGATGACGGGCTGTAGCGCCTTTGCCGTTTTGGATGTATATTGCAACCCGTTCGGCCGCCATTTGTTAACGAAAAACGGCTACAGCTTTTATACTTTAAAATTAACTATTTCATGCAGACCAGCATCGAATTTCTGTATCAAAAATACCTTGAGTGCAGCCACGTTAGCACCGACTCGCGCGCCGACCAGCACCAAAGCCTGTTTTTTGCCCTGAATGGCCCGAACTTTAAGGGTGCTGCATTTGCTGCCATGGCCCTTGAAAAAGGCGCTAAATATGCTGTAGTGGATGACCCGGACATGGCCGCTGATAATGTATTTGTAGTAGAAGACACCCTGCAAACGCTACAGGCCCTGGCGCGCCACCATCGTAAAACACTGAGCATACCAGTAATCGGCATTACCGGCAGCAACGGCAAAACCACTACCAAAGAATTGATATACACGGTACTGAGCCAGAAATTCAATACGCTGTATACGCAGGGCAACCTGAACAACCACATTGGTGTGCCGCTAACCTTGCTGCGCATTAAGCCGGAGCACGAAATGGCTATTATAGAGATGGGCGCCAACCACATCGGTGAGATAGAACTGCTATGTACCATTGCCCTGCCAACGCATGGCATGATCACGAACATCGGCAAAGCGCACTTAGAAGGTTTTGGTAGCCTGGAAGGCGTGGCCCGCGGCAAAAGCGAACTATATGTGCACCTCGATAAAACGGAAGGCACCGTGTTTGTAAACACCGGCAACGACCACCTGATGCGCATGAGCCGCCGCATTGCACACAAAGTTACTTACCCGGCCAAAGAAGATTTTTACCACAGCGAGTTACTGGAGGCTTCGCCGTACGTGGTGTATAAAGATGAAGAGGAGAACGTGGTGCACACGCAGCTGGTAGGCAACTATAACTATGAGAACATGGCAGCCGCTGCCTGCATTGGCAAATACTTTGGTGTGCCGCTACAAAAAGCCAACGATGCCATTGCCAACTATAGCCCGGTAAATAACCGCTCGCAGGTACTGCAAAAAGGCAGCAACACCATCATCCTGGATGCTTATAATGCCAACCCGACCTCGATGGCCGCTGCTATCCGCAACTTCGGGAACATGAACGCGCCACGCAAAGTGGTGATACTGGGCGATATGTTTGAGATGGGTGCCGAAAGTGTGGCCGAGCACACCGCCTTAGGAACTATAGCCGCCGAACAACCTTTCGATACGGTAATACTTTGCGGAAAAGATATGCAGCACGCCGCTAAAGCCAACGCCAACTTCAAGCATTTCGAAACCAAACAGGAACTACAAAACTGGCTGCAGCAAAATCCGGTTAACGATAGTTACATCCTGATAAAAGGCTCGCGCGGCATGGGCCTGGAAACGCTGGTGGAGTTGCTATAGTTATGAATTTTGAATGAGTGGTTGAGTGAATTACACTTATATGAAAGATATCTCAAGACAATTCGTCCTCTTTCTTGTGTTTAATTTAATCGTTCTTTCAGATGTAATTGGTCAAGTTAATCTGCCGGAAAGAAGGTTGATTCTATCGCCGGGTTTATCTTTTCAGAATCAAGTGTTTGGAGAAGTCAACTTAATGTATTCACGACTTGAATTATCTCACTCTGGCACGGCAATTTATGGCCCAAGAATAGGTATTGAAACGAATTTCAATCCTGAACATTTCATTTATGCTCCTAAAATAGGGTATGAACTTTCAGGATTGATATTTTCTTTCAGAGGAAGTGCAGTTGGTTATATTGACAATAGAAAACTCGATTTAAGACTTCTGCCTGAAGCAGGATTAAGTTTACTTGGAGCAGTAAACTTAACCTATGGTTATAATATTCCAGTTTCAGATTTTAGAACAGCAGAAATATCAAATCATAAAATTAGCCTTATTACTAACCTTAATTGGGATTTATGGCATGCTATGTAAATCAGGCAAGCAGCAAAATGCAATAAGCAGAAAGGCCAGCAATTTATAGTTGCTGGCCTTTCTACTTTCTTAAAATGTATAGCCCTAAAACGGAGATTCGAAATGCTTTAATAGTGGCAGCACTTCATCTTTTGGTGATACCAGCGGGTTTTCAATACCCCAGTTTATAGTTAATTCCGGGTCGTTCCAGAGCAGGCCGCCTTCTGCGGATGGCTGGTAATAATTGGTGCATTTGTACAGGAAAGTAGTGTTATCCTCCAGCGCTACAAAGCCGTGGGCAAAGCCTTCGGGTACGAAAAAGACATTCTGCTTTTCGGTATCCAGTATACAAGTAACGTGCTTGCCATAGGTCAGCGAGTTTTTGCGCAGGTCAATGGCTACGTCCAGGGCACGGCCCGACGATACCCGCACCAGCTTGCCCTGTGCATAAGGTGGCTTCTGGAAGTGCAGCCCGCGCAATACGCCTTTTTTGGAAACAGACTGGTTATCCTGCACAAAGTTGGGTTGTATACCCAGCTGCTCGAACCACTTCATACTGAAGGTCTCTAAAAAGTAGCCCCTGTCGTCGCGGAACACGCGTGGCTGAAACTCAACTAATCCTTCTATCTCAAATGTCTTAAAATCCATCTGTACGTTACGGTAACTATAGTTTATACTTTTCTGGGGTCGGTCACTTCGGTAATGGCGTGCAGGTAGCGCTGTATCACAAAGTGCACGTCAAATTTTGTTTCGGCCAGGTGGCGGCTGGCCTGGCCCATTTGCTGTAGTTGCGCTGGTGGCAGTTGCAGCATTTGTTCCATTTTATCAGCTAAGTCGGGGGCGTTGCGCACACGGCACAACAGGCCGTTTATGTTTTGCTGTACTACTTCGCGGCAGCCGGGTACGTTGGTCGCTATCAGCGGTTTGGCCATGGCGGCAGCTTCCAGCAGGGTACGCGGCGTTCCTTCGCGGTACGAGGGCAACACCACGCAGTCGGCCTGCGCAATAATGGTGGCTACGTCGTCGGTGGTGCCCAAATATTCTACAGCACCCTCGGCCAGCCAGGCATCCAGCACGGTTTGCTTTATCCCGAAACGGCTTTGTTCATCTACCTGGCCCAGCAGCTGGCACTTTACAGCGGGGTACTTTGCTTTCAGCAGGCGGCAGGCTTCCATGTATTCGGCCACACCTTTCTCGTACAGCACCCGCGCAATCATCAGGAAAGTGAAGGGCGCTGCTGGGTCGGGTTTAGGCTGCGGTGTAAAGGCCTGCAGGTCGATACCGGAACCAGGCAACACTTCGGTAACACCGGCCCGCACCAGGTTGTGCTTCAGGAAAAGCCTGCGGTCGTCCTGGTTTTGGAAAAATACCTTGGCCGGATACTGAAATGCCTGCTTGTATAGTTTAAGCGCAATGTTGGAGATGTAATCCTTTTTTATGAAAACCGTACCCAGCCCCGACACATTGTTGATGGCCGGAATGTTGGCAAAGTGAGCCGCTATAGCACCGTAAATGTTTGGTTTTATAGTGTAGTGCAGCACCACGTCGGGTTTGACGCGGGCATAGGTGCGGTATAGCCGCCAGATCAGCCACAGGTCTTTAAACGGGTTGGTGCCTTTTTCCATTGGTACCGGCACAAACCGGCAGCCGGCAGTTGCCAGGCGCTGCGAGTACGCATCGGGTGTGGCAATAGCTATTACCTCATGGCCTTCGGCAAGCAGTGCCTTTATCAGGCTCAGCCGGAAGTTAAAAATGTTCCAGGAAGTGTTGATAACAATAGCTATGCGCATAAATGCTGTGTAGGACCAAAAGCCGGGCGGGTGGCAGCCTTTTGCCGTCTTTTAAGGTGGCAAGTTACCTAAAATAGCACTATCATCTGAAAAATTACCCTAAATTGCATACTTTCTTCCAAAACCTTTTACTTATAACCAGACCACCATGCCTATAACAGCTTTTTTACATACGCACGTGCTGGTAGTAGTTCTTTTTCTGTTGCTCTTAACTTACAAAGTTATACTGCTGCTGCTGAACAAGCGCGGCACCCTTGCCACTGTCCGCAACAAGACCAAAGTACTGGAAATGATCTTCGGCACACTTATACTGGTTACGGGTGGCTGGCTGCTGTATAACTATAGCGGCGGCATCCCGACGTGGCTCGCCCTGAAAGTAACACTGGTACTGATCGCAATTCCGGTGGCTATAGTTGGCCTGAAACGCGAAAACAAACTACTGTCGGTACTGGCGCTGGTGGTGTTTATGTACAGCTACGGCGTTGCCGAAACCGACAGCCTGGTCATGCAGAAAAACCAGCTTCAGGAAACGTTCGCAACAGCCACCCCTGAAACCGACGCAAGTGAGACCGGCGACGTATCGCTGAGCGAATCGGGCGTGGTGCACGAGGAGATTGTAGCATCGCTTAACGAAACAGCTATGGTTAATGCACAGGCTGTTTTTGTACAACAATGCGCTACATGCCACGGACAGGATGGCACCAAAGGCACCAGCGGCGCAACCAACCTTGCCCAAAGTCAGTTAAGCCTGAACGACCGCAAACAGGTAATTGCCAATGGACGCGGTCTGATGCCGGGCTTCGGAAAGCAACTGAGTGAGCAGGAGCTGGAAGAACTGGCCGCCTATACCTTGACGCTTAAAAAATAATACATGGGTAAAAAGAAATTCTACGAAACCGCCAAACCGCAGGAGACTGCCGTACTGGTGGCCGTACCAGGTTACCGGCAAACCGATGAACAGACAAAAGAGTACCTCGATGAGCTTGCTTTTTTAACGGAAACAGCCGGTGCCCAGACTATAAAACGCTTTGTCCAGAAACTCGAAAGGCCCGACCGCGCCACTTTTGTGGGCAGTGGTAAGCTGGAAGAAATAAAGGCGTATGTGCAGGAGCACAACGTGGATATGGTGATCTTCGACGATGACCTGAGCCCCTCGCAGGTGCGCAACATTGAGAACGAGCTGCAGATAAAGATTGTAGACCGCAGTTTGCTGATACTGGATATTTTCGCGCTTCGTGCCAAAACCGCTCAGGCCCACGCCCAGGTAGAAATGGCCCAGTACCAGTACCTGCTACCCCGCCTTACCAACCTCTGGACGCACTTATCCAAGCAAAAAGGTGGTATTGGTATGAAAGGCCCCGGTGAGACCGAAATTGAGACCGACCGCCGTATTGTGCGCGACAAGATATCGTTGCTGCGCGACCGGTTGAAGAAATTTGAAAAGCAGAACTTTGAGCAACGCAAAGCCCGCTCGGGCATGGTGCGTGTGGCCCTTGTTGGGTATACCAACGTAGGCAAATCTACTATCATGAACCTGCTATCCAAGTCGGATGTGTTTGCCGAGAACAAGTTGTTTGCCACCGTAGATGCCACCGTGCGCAAAGTAGTGCTGGACAATATCCCGTTCCTGCTTTCCGATACGGTAGGGTTTATCCGTAAACTACCAACCAAGCTGATAGAGGCCTTTAAATCCACGCTGGATGAGATACGCGAAGCCGACCTGCTGGTGCATGTGGTGGATGTGTCGCACCCGTCGTTTGAAGAACACATTGAGGTAGTAAACGATACCCTGAAAGACATTAACGCTGCCGAAAAACCGGTGATGCTGGTGTTTAACAAAGTAGATCTGTACTTACAGAAACGTGAGCAGGAAATGCAGGAAGAAGGCCACGAAGTAATGCCATCGATAGACGACCTGAAAGCTACTTACATGGCAAAAGTGCACGCCCCGGCCCTGTTCATTTCCGCTACCAACAAAGTAAACATCGATGACCTGCGCGATGAACTGCAGCGCCGCGTCGCCGAGATACACTACCAGCGCTACCCTAATAATGTGTAAGCTATAGTTTAACTCATATTCTGAAAGAGCTACCCGCACAGTAGCTCTTTTTTAGTTTGTCTGAATCAGATTTTCAGAATTACAGGATTTTCGGGGTTTGGGGATTTCGCTATAGTGGAACAGCTATAGTTTTATAGTTTACAAACACACCCCTACCCCTCTCAAGAGGGGAATTTCTGCTTTTGCTATAGTTAGCAATACAACACCCTCTGTAGTCCCCTCAAGGGGACAATCTCTGTCTTTGCTATAGTTGACAACTATGGTTCTATAGTTACAGACCATGAGCAGGTAGGCGCAGCCTGCCCCAAGAAACTACAACAGCGAGAAAAAATGATCTACCCTAACCAAAAGCAAGAGCAGTAACTATAGTTCAAGCAGAAGCTATCGAGCTTGCTATCAGTCTTTGGGTTGAGCGCCTTGTAGATTTCCGGTGCTGAAAGCATTGCGAGGCACGAGCAAAGGAAATGTACACCGCGCGATGCCCGAAGACGGGGCCTCCCGGCCCGGGAGGGAGCCAAGCAAACTATAGAACTATAGGCTATTAGAGCTGCCAGGATTGGTAGAAACTATAGAACTATGGCTTGTTTCCAGTAGTAGGCAAAGTAAACTATAGCACTATAGCCTTTCAACTATAAGCTGAGATAGATTTCTCACTCTGTTCGAAATGACAATAGTTGAAATGAACTATTGGACATGTAAGATGTCTCGGCTGCGCTCGACATGACAAAAGAGAAACTATAGTCCTATAACTATAGCACCCCTAACTACACCCCTCCCATCCATCAACCACAACAAATTACCGGCACTTACAGTAAAGACACAGAACCATAGCAACTCCTGAATATGCTGTTGGTTTTGTTTGATCACTAATCCCATGAAGACATTATATATCCTGAGACACGCCAAGTCGAGCTGGGAGTTTGAAGAACTGAGCGACCACGACAGGCCGCTGAACAAGCGCGGCCGCACCGACGCGACCCTGATGGGGCGGGAACTGTCGTCGCGCGGAGTGCTGCCCGAACTGATCGTGTCGAGCCCTGCGGTGCGGGCCATTACTACCGCCACCCTGGTAGGCCGCGAACTGGGCTACGACCCCGATGATGTTGTAATTGACGACCGTATTTATGGCGCCGATAAGAACACACTGCTTGAAGTAGTGCAGGAAACGCCCCTGGAGCACGAAAACATGATGATCATAGGCCACAACGAGGCAATCACTGACTTTGCCAACATGCTGTCGCCGGAAGTAGTGGGCAGCATCCCGACGGCCGGTATAATTGCCCTGACCTTCGAATGCGAAAGCTGGTACGAAATAAGCCGCGACAATGCCGAGTTCCTGTTCTTCGACTTCCCTAAGAACTACAAATAAGGTCATTTACAGATTGCTTACCTGGCTGTACACCCGTTGCAGCCGTATGCCGCACAACAACTATAGCAATGGAAAAAGAGAAAAAGAAAAAGCACGAGGTTGCCCCGGAATTCATAAACCGGGAGCTAAGCTGGCTGGCTTTTAACTATAGAGTACTGCAGGAAGCCCGCGACAGACAGGTGCCCCTGCTGGAGCGCATCAAGTTTATGGCCATCTTCTCGTCTAACCTGGATGAGTACTTTAAAGTGCGCGTGGCCACACTCAAACGCCTGATAAAACTGAAGCGCAAAACTATAGAAAAACTGGACGAGGACCCATCGGAAACACTGGACCTGGTGCTGGAAGAAGTAAAACGCCAGCAGGACGAATTTGGCGAAGTGTTCCGCAACGGTATTCTGGCCGACCTGAAAAAGGAAAAGATCCATTTGCTGACAGAACAGGACCTTAGCGCCTCGCAGCGGAAATTCATAACTGCTTATTTTAAGGAGAACCTGCAGCCACTGCTGGTGCCAATGGTGATGGACGACACGGAAACACACTTTTTCCTGAAAGACCAGACCGTGTACCTGGGTGTGCAGATGAGTGACCCCAAAAAAGACAGCGCCGCACCGGAGCAGTTTGCCATGCTGGAGGTGCCTACCAAAAAGCACGGAAGCCGGTTTATTAAGCTGCCCACCCAAAAGAACAACCGCTACGTGATGTTTATAGATGATGCCATCCGCGCCTGTATGCCCTTGCTGTTTCCGGAGTATACCCGGTTCGAGACGCATGCCGTGAAGGTATCACGGGATGCGGAACTGGACATTGAAGAAGATGTATCGGCTAACCTGATGACCAAGATCCGGAAAGGACTGAAAAAACGGGAAATAGGTACTCCTTCACGCCTGCTCTATGACCCCGAAACGCCACAGGCACTGCTGGATGCGATTATGGCGCACACCGGTATAACAGAAGAAGAACTGGTAGAAGGCAGCAAATACCACAACTTCCGCGACTTTTTCGGCTTCCCGGATTTCAACACACCCGACCTGAAGTATAAGCCACAGCCTACTTTGCCGCACCCGTTGCTGGAGCACGAGCCCAGCATGCTTGCCGCCATCAAAAAGCAGGATTACATGGTGCATTACCCGTACCAGAAGTTTGACTATGTGGTAAAGCTGTTTAACGAGGCGGCCAACGACCCGGCGGTTACAGCCATTAGCGCTACCCTTTACCGCGTTGCCGACGGCTCGGCCATTGCCAAAGCCCTGACCAAAGCTGCTAAAAACGGCAAACTGGTAACAGTGGTAGTGGAACTGAAAGCCCGCTTCGACGAAGAATCGAATATGTACTGGGCAGGCAAACTGCAGAAGGCCGGTGCCAATGTTATCCTCGGGTTCCCGGACCTGAAAGTGCACTCCAAGCTGGGCCTTATTACCCGCAACGAGGACGGCAAGCTGGTAAACTACGCCTACCTGAGCACCGGTAACTATAACGAGGACACCTCTAAAATATACGCCGACCATGCCCTGTTTACCTGCGATCCGCGGCTGACTAAAGATGTGGAACAGGTGTTTAATTTCTTTATTGACCGCCAGCCCGACAAGAAGTTCAAGCACCTGCTGGTAGCCCCCATCAACATGCGCGAGCGCTTCACTGACCTGATAAACCAGGAAATAAAGCATGCAAAGGAAGGCCTGCCTGCGTCTATGATCCTTAAGATGAATGCGCTGCAGGATGAAAAAATGATCCGGAAACTATACGCAGCCAGCCAGGCAGGTGTAAAGATAGAGTTGCTGGTGCGTGGCATCTGTTGTCTGCAGCCCGGTGTAAAAGGCCTGAGCGAGAACATTACCGTGCAGGGTATTGTGGACCGCTACCTGGAGCACGCCCGGGTGTACATTTTCCATAACAACGGCAACGAGAAATACTACATAGCCTCTGCCGACTGGATGACACGAAACCTGGACCGTCGCGTAGAAGTTGCCTTCCCGCTCTACCAGCAGAACCTTGTGGAACAGGTACGCACCATCATAGACCTTCAACGCTCCGACAACACAAAATCGCGCCACGTAGATAACAGCTACGTACAAACCTCATCCGACGACAGCATCCGTGCCCAATACGCCACTTACAACTACCTGCAAAGTCTGTTGGATTAAGGTTAAGCGCTGTTTTCGGCCGGAGCTATAGTTACCGTTCATTACCTCACCCCAGCCCTCTCCTAAAAACAGGAGAGGGAGTATTATCTGAATCTTTAAATAGGGCCCTTACCCAAGGATTTACAGGATTAAGGATTTTCAGGATTAGGCTATAGTTGGTGGCTATAGTTTTATGGTTGCCCGTTTTGCTGGCGCGGGTTTGTAACCCGTGCCTAACTATGGTGTTGAGTTTGTAACTCAACTGGCTCGGTAGAGACAGAAATGTCTGAACTGGGATTAATGGTGATGAGAGGATTTTCAGGATTCGTGCTTTTTGCTATAGTTTAAGCTACTGTCCTATAGTTGGCGTGATCCAACCACCCCTGCCCCTCCTTATCCAAGGAGGGGAACTCTGATACTGCTATAGTCTCAACTATAGTTCTATAGTTACAGCCCATAAGCAGGCAGGCGCAGCATGCCCCAAGGAACTATAACCACGAGAAGAACAGATCTACTTTAACAAAGAACAAATACAGACAACTATAGCCAAATCATAACCTATCTAATATGATATCAGTCTTTGGGTTGAGCGCCTTTGACTTGTTGCGGTGCCGTCAGGCAATCCGAGGCACGAGGATAGCAAGAAGGCAGCAGCGCGATGCCCGAAGCCGGGGCCTCCCGGCCCCAGAGGGAGCTTACCAAGCTATAAAACGATAGGTAAGTAGAGCTCCCAGGAATAAAAGCGGCTATGAAAGAATAGGCTTGTGTCGAATAGTAAGCAAAGCAAAGTAAACTATAGCACCAGACACTAGCAGGAGCTACGCACGCTGCTAGGTCTTTACAAACTATAGCAGGATATATTATCAAACTATAAGACACATAAGATGTCTCACAGCTACGCTGGCTCTTTTCGACTCGCGTCTCAAGAATGCTCGACATGACAATACTAAATATAGCCAGCTAAACTATAGAACCAAAATCCTGCTCTTACTTTTGTTTCTCCATAAACTTTCTCGGTGGCACGGCATATAACTCAATTCGGACATAGCCGGCGCCGGCCAGGTCGTTGTTCAGGATTTCGTTGCGGGAGCCGACCTCGTCGAATACACGGTTGCGGTAGTATTGCCGGAAACCTCCTTCCAGCGAGAACCACAGGAAATCGTAGATCTCACGTTCCAGCCGGAGAAAGCCTTTAAAGTCGGTGCGCCGCAGCTCTATTTCTTTAAACTGCGAAAGCGGGCCTTCGTCGATGTAGAGGTTGTAGCTGGCGCCATCTATTTTGTAGCCGGTATACAGCAGTGTTTTTTCGTTCACGTTACGGCGCAGGCGCACGTTTGCCGGAAATATCGCTTCTACGCCCCAGTTATCGTTAAAGGTGCGGTTGTAGATAATGGCAGGGTAAATGCTGCGGCGCCCGAATGTATAGCCCACCTGAAAACCCACCCCGATGACATAATCCGGTGATTTTTTCCAGCCATAGCCGGCTTCAAAAGTAGTTTTCAGGTAATCTATAAGGTTATTGCTGGCACCATCTTTCTCCCAATCGCCGTTCAGCTCACCATTTATGCGGAGCAGGTAAAAGCGACGATTATCGATAGAGCGCAGGAAGGCCATTTGGGCTCCCAGGCTGTGCAGGTTCTTATCCTCCAGGTACTGGTATAAATTGTAAGCAGCCGGGGTTACCTTGTCGAAGTTAAACTCTTCGAGTTTGTAGTCTAACCCTATTATCACCTTGGTCTGAGGCTGGTTAACGATAGGCGCGTATATTTTTGCCTCGAATTTGTTATTGCGCCGCACACGGCCGCTGCCGCTCTCAACACGCGGGTCCTTAGACTCCGACTCTATATCGAACTGCGGCAGACGCTCATAACCTATAATAATGCCGCGGCTCTTGCCTGTGTTGCGCACCGAGGGGCTGGCGTACTCTTCTATTGTTTCGGTTTCGGGGCCTTGTGCCTTTGCTTCAGGTGCAGCCCAGAGCAGGGCAACAGCCCCTATTATCAGTAATTTCCTTTTATTCATAGTTGTGTTGTGTAAGCAGTCTGCCGGCTACGCAGAAAATAGTGCATGCTCTACATACGGCCCTGTTTAGTTTAAGTGTAGCTTTTAGAACTGGAAACCGAAGTTTAGCATCCAGAGCTCATCATCGCTGCCAACAGAACGGGTGAGCGTAAGCACGGTACGGTTCAGGAAATCGACCCATACGCCAGCGCCGTAGCCGTGGTGCAGACTTTTTATAAAACTAAACTTCCGGTCATCATCGGCATACACACGGCCGGTGTCGTAGTGGCCAAGCACGCCAAAATTGCCCGGTGCCAGGTACAGGTTAAAGTCGAACAGCTCGACACGGGCCTCGGCATTGCCATAGATAGCGCTGCGCCCCGAAAAGCGGGTACGGCGGTAGCCGCGCAGGTTGTCGGTGCCGCCCAGCGTGCTGGCCTGGTAAAACCGGAAATCGCCGAAGTTATGCGATGCCCCTACTCGCCCTGCCCAGGTAAGCTGGAACGGGAAGCCCGGCGTAATATAGAACCTGAACTCGGAGCTGATGCGGCCATAATCCAAGGCATTTGAACCTAACTGATGATTGTAGCTGATGTGGTTGTACCAGCGCAACCCGATACGCGGGTTGGCATCGGTGCCGCCGCCCACTACATCCATGTTGGCAAAAGCCTCCACGCCCAGGTATTGCTGTGCATTAAAGCTGCCTTCTTCAGAGTTAAAGGTGCCCGGTTGCAGATTGCCCGCCAGTGCCTGGTCCACTATAAAGCTCTCGCGCTGTGGTTGCGTTATCTTAAACCGGTCATACACCGGCCCTATGCCCACCTGGAAGAATGAAGCGACGTCCTTGTACAACATGGCACTTACCCGCTGCCGCTCAAATCTTACCCTGTAGTAAGCATCATCTGTACCGGCTTTTTGTTCGGTTTCGTTGCCCAGGCCGTAATAATTACGCTGGTACTGTGGGCCTTCCACTTCGCCCTTCAGCAGCAGGTGGAAACTACCCATTACCTGTCTGAAATCGCCGGCGTAACGGATGTTGTATGACTTTGTGAGAAACGCATAGTTGGCTTCCAGCAGATGCTCCGATGCGTACGGGTTTTTGCGGAACTTATGAGTGCGGGCCAGTATGCCGGCACCTACAAATAAGCCATCATCCACGTTATACTCCAGCGACAGGCGCGGTCCGATATAAGGTTGTTTATAGCTGGTCCGGTCGTACTGGTTTACTTCGGCATAAGGAGCAGTTTTGTCCTTGGTTTCGGGGCCAAATGCAAAGGCATTGCCTTCTGATTTATCGTAAACTATCGTATAATTTTTAAGACCGCTTACATTCGAGTTGTCAGCAATGCTGTCGCGGTCTTCGCCGCCGATGATGCGTACTAAAATGCCTTTATCTACATCGCCGCTAACTATAAACTCGTCCTGGCCGCCCAACCCGTACAGTCTTATTTCCTTTGTTTCGTTGGTGTAAAAAGTACGTTTATACAGCGTATCGCGCAGCTCGCCTTCCCTGGTTATCTTGTAAATGGTAACATTGGTCTCGTTATCGTTGGCGCGGTTAACTATAAAACGTTCGTGCTTGTTACTGCCGGTTACATCTACGTACCTGGCCAGGTGCTCGTAATAGCGCATGGCCACCTGAGGGAGTTTATCGCGGCGGGCTTTCAGTTTGGCAATTATCTCCGGACCCGATATCGGATAGATGGACTCGGGCAGGTCGCGCACGGCTTCTTCTATTACGGCATCGGTCATGCTGGCCTTTATGTCTTCGGCTATGCGCAGCCAGTCCTGCCGGCTTACGCTGGACAAAAAGGTACGGTCCACGGACTGGGCACTCAGGTTAAGACCAATGATGTCGCCATAGTCGTAGCCAAAGTTCTGGATATTGCGGATACCCCACTTGCGGGTTGCCAGCCACGGCAGCACGCCATCCACTTTAAAAAATGCCTGGTCGCGGTCTTCGGGCACGGGTATGTACAGGTCGCCGTTCGCAGGGTCCTTGTCCTTTTCAGCCCAGCGCCACTGCCCTTCGTGCCGGTCCCAGTCGCCTATGAGCATATCCAGCAGGCGGGCGCGGGCAAACTCCTGCTCATCTACTTCGTTGTCGTTGTCTTCGTGCAGTTCTTCCAGCAACTTGTCGGTACCTATCAGGTTGGTGGCGTTACCCAGGCTGGCTACATCTTCGTGGTTCTCGTCGGCATCCTCTTCCAGCATGGCCAGCATGTTGCTGTACTCGTCCATGTACTGGCGCAGGTAAGGCGTCTCCGGAATATACACCAGTTTAGGATTAGTATGATATACACCGGCGGCATCGGCCAGTTTAGGAACTACCAGCGCGCCATACGGATGCTGTGCCGAGATCTGGTCCTGCAACAGGTCGCGGGCTACGGTTTCGCGCAGGTACTCGGGCAGCACCATGGTCGGGTCTTTGTTCACGCTGCGCAGGGTATACTCGCGTGCATCGGGGTTACGCACCTTCAGGGAGGTGGTCTGGCGGCCGCCGCCTTTCTGGTAAGGCCGTAATCCGCCAAGCTCCAGTTTCATATCCAGGGCAGGCACGGTAACCGGTGTGGCCCATTCCTTGCGGTAATGCTCGCCTAACAGCAGTTTCTTTAAGCCACCTGCTTTATAGTTGGGGTTGGCAGCTATAGTTAAGGTGCTGTCGGCATAGTTGGTATCGTCCTGAATTACCGGGCGCTCCTTGCGCGGCTGCTTGGAATAGACCGGCGTCCGGAATGTGATCTTGCCAGTAGAGCCATCGCCTTCAGGTGTCCAGAATTCGGTCCATACTTCGCCGTTCTCATAGTAGAGCACCTTGGCAAAGCCTTTTATCTTGTGGGCATAGTGGGCATCGCCACCGCCTTTTATGTGCTGTATCTTGCAGCCCGAGCCACTTACGATCAGTCCGGCATTGTTGTGTTTAAAGTACTCGAGGGCATGCTCGTGGCCGGCAGCATAAATAATGTTGTCGTACTTATCGAAGATGTTGTAAAGGCCCTGAATATAAGCCTGGTAACGCGGGTGCGGAATATCCTGTAATATACCACCGTACTTACGCGCAAACGGATAAATAGAACCAATTACCGGCAGGGGCATGTAGATCCAGTCGCGGAGAAGGGTAAACGGGAAAATATGGTCTTTCAGGGTAAAGAAACCGCCATGCACACCCCGGCTCTTGAGCGGGTGGTGCGCCACGATCATGATATCGCTGCCGGCGTTTTTCTCTATGATATCTTCCAGTTGAATGAGCAGGTCTACCTCGGTGGCAGCGCCGCAGCTGCTGTTTTCGCCATAAGGTCTGTCAAAAGGGTGCAGCCACCATTCCGAGTCCAAGGCAATAAGCACCAGGTCGTCGCTGATCTTTACCTCATAAGGCCCCGGACAGCCATTGCCGGGCACGTAAAAGTCGCCGCCGGTTACAATGTTCTCATCTGTCAGGTACTCGTTTACATACTGTTGCTCGCGCATCACGGCCTGCAGACCGCCGCGGCCGCTGTGGTTCCAGTCGTGGTTGCCGGGTATCATGTACTTTTCGCCGGGGTACCCTCGTAGTATGTCCAGCTGGGCATTCAGGCGTTGCTCCGATACTTCGCGGTCGTAAGCGCCGGGCTCGGGCAACCCGTTGTGGTACACGTTATCTCCTAAAAAGATAGTAGCGCTTTTTTCGCCGGCCTCCATCATCTGCTGGCGCATCAGCTTTAACGATGGCTCTCCGTTCTGCAGGTCCGGCGCTCCTACGTCGCCAATCAGGAAAACGGTGTACAGTAGATTGCTATCGGGTTTCGGCTTGGTTTGCTGCCAGTTAGCGGCCTGGGGGCCATAGTATACATCGTGCGGTGCGCAGGCGCTCAGTATAAAAATGAACAGCACCATGCCAAACCGTAGTATGGTAGAGTGCCCGGGAGTGTATTTTTTTCTCATAGTATGGTAAGCAAAACTGTATGGCTGGCGCAGCATACAGGCCAGTAAGGGCTGGTGGCAGGCGGCTTATAAAGTGGTAACCGGCTGCCAGACTGACCTAAATTAACGAGTATCCAGTTTATTTAGTTTTAGCTATGCTTTAGCGCTGCCGGCATACCGCTGTTGCTAACAAAAACAGCATAAAACCGTAACGCAGGTAGTGCAGGGCCGCCTGTTATGGCTATAGTTAACCGCAACCCACCGCTACGTACCCGGGCGCCGCACAAACACAGAAAGATGGAACACAACACACTCGTAAAACAAGCAGGAGAATATGTATTTAAGCTGTTCAAAAATCAGCTCTCCAAGAAACTTGTATACCATAATTACCGCCATACCTTCGAGACCGTGAACGAAGCCCGTGACTTGGGCGAAATGCAGCACCTGGCACCTGATGAGATGGAAGACCTGCTGCTGGCCGCCTGGTTTCATGATACCGGCTATGTGAATACGTATGAGGGACATGAAGAGGAAAGTATACGCTTTGCCAGCGAATGGCTGGAGCAGCACAACCACCCGCAGGAGCGTATTGAGCGCATAACTGCCTGCATTGAGGCCACCCGCCACAAAACCGAACCGGCCACACTGCTACAGGAGATATTGGTAGATGCAGACATGTCGAACATTGGGAAGGATACCTTTTTCAGTACAGCCGAGCTGCTGCGCGTGGAGTGGGAGATCTTCCAGGATAAGTCGTTTTCGGACAGGGAATGGGCCCAGTTTCAGATGGATTTCCTGTTATCCACCACCTTTTATACTTACCAGGCACAACGCAAATATGCCGGCCAGCTGGGGCTGAACATACAGGAGCAGCGCAACCGCCTGCAAAAGGAGATCAAGAAAAAGAAGAAGGAGGACAAGGAACACCGCGAAACACTGGCACAGCCCAAACGCGGCATTGAGACCATGTTCCGGAACACCTACCGCACGCACCTGAACCTGAGCGCTATTGCCGATAACAAAGCCAACATGATGATCAGCCTGAATGCGATCATTCTGTCGGTAGTGATTACCTACCTGAGTACGAAAAGCTCCGTGACTGGTGCCGAGTTTGCCCAGCACCGCTCGCTGCTTATACCGGTGGGCACGCTACTGCTCACGGCACTTGGTTCTGTTATTTTTGCTATCATTTCGGCCCAGCCCGAGGTAACCAGCTTCTCGTTCAAGAAAGAGAAAATGAACAGCCGCAAGGTAAACCTGCTCTTCTTCGGTAACTTTACCAACCTGCCCCTCGAGGATTTCCAGCACGGCATGCATAACATCATGCGCGACAAAAAATCGTTGTACAACAACATGATAACGGACATATACTACCTCGGCGAAGTGCTGAAACGCAAGTATAACATCCTGCGCATTTCCTACACTATTTTTATGGTGGGCCTGGTGCTTACGGTGATCGCGTTTGGTATTTCCATTGCTTATTTCTCGGATGGTGTGCCGGTTGCCGAGCAGGTTGGTTTGTAGGCAGATTTTTTTAATTTTGCCGCAAGGCCACTGCCCGGCCTCGTAGTTCAATGGATAGAATAGAAGTTTCCTAAACTTTTGATACAGGTTCGATTCCTGTCGGGGCCACAGAAAAGCCGCTATACAAACTGTGTAGCGGCTTTTTTTATTAATACCCGCACCAATAATGCATCTTCCACCATCAGGAGAGTGAAAGGTACTGAGTCCATGTTAAAAGGTATGCTACTTGCTTCATTACTATATTCCTCAAAACCATCCTTTCGCTCAGCTGTTATAACACACTTATACTTGCACCCAACTTATAACGTGTAAGTAGAGTTTATACTTCAGCCATAGTTATACAACCCATGAGCACAAAAAAGCAACTCTCTGATATTGCCATTTCTATACTGGACCTGGTTCCGATACTTGCCGGAAAAACGGCGGCCGAATCTTTTGAAAACAGCCTGGACCTGGCCCGGCACGCTGAGCAGTGGGGCTATACCCGCTACTGGCTGGCTGAGCACCATAACATGCCAGGCATTGCCAGTTCGGCTACTTCTATACTGATAGGTTACATTGCCGGCGGCACCAAAACGATACGCGTTGGCTCTGGTGGAATAATGCTGCCAAACCACGCGCCACTGGTAGTAGCCGAGCAGTTCGGAACCCTGGAAACCTTGTACCCGGGCCGGATAGACCTGGGCCTGGGCCGCGCACCCGGCACCGACCATGTAACCGCCATGGCGCTTCGCCGCGACCTGCAGGGTGCCGGCGAGGATTTTCCGGCCAACGTGGAAGAGCTACGCAGCTACCTGGCACCGGCCACACCAGGGCAACGCGTACGGGCTGTGCCCGGCGAGGGGCTGAATATCCCGATCTGGCTGCTGGGCTCGAGCACGTTTAGTGCACAACTGGCCGGTATGCTGGGACTGCCGTTTGCCTTCGCCAGCCACTTTGCCCCTACGCTGCTTCATACGGCCCTAAAAGTGTACCGCGACAGCTTCCAGCCATCCGAGACCCTGAAAGAACCTTACACTATGGCCGGTATAAACATTGTAGCCGCAGATACGGATGAGGAAGCGCGCCGCCTGGCCACTTCGCTGTACATGTCGTTCCTGAACGTGATACGCGGCACGGCCCGCCAGATGCAACCACCCGTTGACAGCATGGAAGGCAAATGGGATATGTCGGAGATGTATGCGGTGCAGCAGATGCTGGTCTATAGTTTTATTGGCGGCCCGGCCACTATAAAATCGGATTTGCAGGAGTTTCTGGACAGCACGGGTGTGGATGAGGTGATGGTAGGTTCGAACATTTACGACCACGCAGCGCGACTGCACTCCTACGAGATATTAGCTGACCTGAAGAAAGGCAACCTGGCATAAGCTATAGTTTAAACCCGGCCCGGGCTGCACCGTACCATTCGGGAGGATAACTATAGCACCTGTATTACCTTTAAAACCGCCCGATGCAGAAACTGATATGCTTGCTGAGCCTGACGGCAACTATAGCCTGTACTGCCTGCAATAATAACAACCAGGCAGATGCAGACGGGACTTCGGCTGTTGCTGAGGCCGGTGAGGAAACCTATGCCCTGCCTGCTGATGTACTGACCACTGCCAAGCCGCTGATAGGAGGCAGCCTGTACAGCCACCCTGATTTTAAGAGTGTTTCGCTGGTGCTGTTCGATACCTCGCAGGTCATACAACTGCTGGATACCAGCGATGCCCTGTTCTTTAAAGCCCGAATCAACCGCAATCACGAAAACTATACCGGCTATATCTCCAAAGCCATTTTACCGGAACAACTATAGCTGCTGTAAAATAAAAAAGCTCCCGGAACCGATCCGGGAGCTTTTTACAAACTAATCTTTAGAGGCTGCTCAGCACAAATTATTTGCCTTGTTTCTGGCCGTGGCGCATACCGCGCTTGCCATTGTGCTTTTCGCGCATGTTCTGCTTACGCTCTTCTTTTTTAGCCTGCCAGGTAGCGTATTTCTGCTTCTGTTCGGCATTCAGGATGGCCGTAACTTCAGCTTCGCGGCTGGCGTGCAGGGCTTTCATTTTTTCTTTCTTTGCCTCGCGGGTCAGATTCTGGTCGTTACGCAGGGCCTGCATTTCCTGTACATGCTTCTGGTTAATCTCCTGCAGTTTTTTGGTTTGCTTGTCGCTCAGATCCAGGTTCTTTTTGTAGGCTTCCACCATTTTTTCCTGGCGCTCGGCCGGCGTCATCTGTTTGCGTTGCTTGTCCTGCTGCGGACCTTGCTGTGCCATTGCTCCTACACTCAGGAACATGCCCAGGCCTAATACAAAAGCTTTTTTAAGAAGGTTGGTCTTCATGGTATTATCTGTTTTAAGTTGATTGTTTGACTAAGCTGCTCCTCAATGGTTTAGCCCGCTGACCGACTATAAACAAAAAAGCAGCCAAATTTTTACCTGGCTGCCTTTTACCAAAAATATTTTTTATTACACTTTAATACTCAATGCTTTCCGACAACAATATTTCGTTATTTTTTCCGAGCACCTGCATCTCCACGTTTACTTTATCGCCCCAGTTAAACCGCAGCATACCAAAGTTCAGCTTGTTTACCAGCTCTCCCACACGGTACTTGTTCGGCTCTACATTATTGCCGCTGTAAACGTGCGTCATGCCGCTGCTGGTAACCTCGTAAACCGGGTAAGGTAAGCCGGGAACTATAGCTTTGGAGATCTCGGCAATGTGGCGGTCGCCGCTGATAAGGATAACGCCGGGCGCATTGGTTTTCACGATCAGATCGAGAAGCCGCTGACGGGCCGCCGGGAAGTTTGCCCATTTTTCAAAGGCATGTTCTTCGGGTAGTACCTGTATGCCGTTGCCTATGACGTGCACCTGCGCTTTGCTGTTCCGGAGTTCGTTTTCAAGCCACTGCCATTGCGCTTCGCCCAGTACATCGCCGGTTGGGTTTACCTGGTACACGCGGTTTATGCGCTTCAGCTCGTCGCGGTGATAGCGGCTATCCAGCAGTATAACTTTTACCTGTTTGCCGGCCGGGCCATAGGTATGTGCACTATAAACGCCCTGCTGTTTGCGGCGCGGGCTCTCGGCAGGCTCGCCTATAAAATCCCAGAACAGCTGCTGGCTTTGCTCCCGCATCTTAAATTCTTTTCCACCATCATTCAGGCCATAGTCGTGGTCGTCCCAGGTGCCTATAATGCTGGCCTTTGCTTTTAGTTGCTGGTACCCCGGCTCGTTCAGTACCATGTCGTATTTCTGTTTCAGCACGGCCATGTCCTCAGAGTCGCCGTAAATGTTGTCGCCCAGCCACACCCACACATCGGGGTTATGCTGGTTTATGGCAGGCCAGATCACCTGCGGCAGGTCCTGGCGGTTGCAGGAGCCAAATGCTATTGTTTGTACAGGATCCGGAACCGGTTGGAGGGCTGGCTTCTGGCAGGCGGAAACTATAAACAGCAACGGCAGCAGGCGCAGGAGCAAGGTAGCAGGAGTACGCATTAAGGTAAAGCAGTTTGGTTAAACGGTGTAAAGGTACAGCGCCCGCACTACATAAAAAAAGCGGCAGCTCTTCTTCGGAGCTGCCGCTTTGCAGTATTATCTGAAATTGATCAGCGCACAATTACACGCCGCACCACACTAAAATTATCCGTTTCGAGTTTTACATAATACAATCCTTTTGCCTTGGAGTAACGGCTGAGGTCTATAGTTGCTGCCAACTGCCCGCCTTCACGCGTAATTACTTCGTGGTAAATTTCGTTACCGATCACGTTCATGATGCGCAGTTCGGCATGTCTGGCGTTGGAATTGGCAAGCGAAACCGTGAAAACCCCATTGCTTGGGTTCGGGTATATAGTAAAATCTCTATCGTCCTGTTGTACCGTAAGCGTTTTCTCTTTCTCTGCCTGCTGCCCTGCCTGTTGTTCCTGCGCCTGCGCTGCCAGCATCGAAAGTGAAAGTATAGTCGTAAGTATAAATTGCTTCATATAAAGTAGTTAAATAAGTATTCTACGTTGTAGAAATACAAAAGTCGTTCCATTTATTAAAACGAGCAAGCTTTTAAATAGTTATTGCATTATACCCTTTAAAACAGGGCCGTTCACCAAATTTTAGCACCAGACATTTTGCATAAAACAAATACACCCGAGTGGCCTGTAATTATAGTTGGCGGCGGCCTGGCAGGCCTCACGGCAGCTATCGCGCTGGCCGCACAGGGCATACAGGTGCTTGTCATCGAAAAAAAAGCGTATCCTTTCCACCGGGTGTGTGGCGAGTATGTGTCCAACGAGGTGCTGCCTTACCTGCAGGGCCTGGGCGTGCAGATAGAGGAACTTCAACCTGCGCGAATCAACCGGTTTATGTTGTCGGCACCGTCGGGCTATAGTCTGGAATCGAGCCTGGACCTGGGCGGTTTTGGCATCAGTCGCTATACCTTAGATAATTACCTGTACCAACTGGCCATGGCGCGGGGCGTTACGTTTGCCTTAAACACAACTGTACAGCAAGTTGGATTTGAACAGGATAGCTTTAAACTACAACTCAGCAACGGAGAGCAACTACAGGCAACTATAGTTTTAGGCGCCTACGGTAAACGCACCAACCTCGACCGCCAACTGAACCGCACTTTTTTCGCGCAGCGCTCCCCTTACATTGGCGTGAAATACCATGTTAACTATAGCCAACCCAAAGACCTGATTGCGCTGCATAATTTTAAAGATGGCTATGCCGGTATCTCGGCTGTGGAGGGCGACACCTACTGCTTCTGCTACCTGACCACCCGCCAGAACCTGAAACGCCACGGCACTATACCCGCCATGGAGCAGGCTATCCTACACCAGAACCCGCATCTGCGCCGCATTTTTAAAGAAGCCGAATTTCTGTATGCGCAACCCGAGGTCATCAACGAAATATCATTTGCATCTAAAACCTGCGTAGAGAACCACCTGCTGATGTGTGGCGATGCTGCCGGCATGATAGCGCCTTTGTGCGGCAACGGCATGGCTATGGCCATACACGCCGGTAAGCTGTCAGCCGAACATACCGCTCTGTACTTTAAGAACGGACAAAACCGACAGCAATTGGAAGACAACTATAGCCGTGCCTGGAAAAAACAGTTTGCCAACCGCCTGCAACTGGGCCGTACAGTGCAGCACTTGTTCGGGCACCCCGTCCTCTCCGAAGTAACTATAAAAACCCTGAAACACCTGCCCTTTGCAGTGCAGTTGCTGATGCGCCAGACCCATGGCCAGCCTTTCTGAACTATAGTTTCGGCCTGCCATATCTATATAGTTACCGTATGCGTAAGCAGATGACGTACTTCGTTTTTCGTGTTTCGTTTTTAGTATTTCGGAGTACACAAGCCACGGTTATTGGTTTGAAGCAGCCCGACAAAACACGACACACGAAATACCAGACACGCTAACGCAGTTCTACATGAAAAGCTACCTCTGCTCGATAGGCACAGCCAACCCGCCACACAAAATACCACAGATGCAGGTAGCAGAGTTTATGGCCAGCGCTTTGCAGTTCGATGAGCAGAATACCCGCAAACTAAAAGCACTTTACCGTGTGTCGGGCATCGGGCAGCGCTATAGTGTGTTGCAGGATTATACACGCCAGAACGGCGAGTTCACCTTTTACCCCAACACCCCCACGTTAGAGCCTTTCCCGACCGTGCAGCAGCGCATGGATGTGTACAAGCGCCACGCCGTAGACCTGTCGGAGCAGGCGGTGCGCCGTTGCCTGGAACAGACACCAACTATAGCTTTAACCGATATCACCCACCTGATCACCGTGAGTTGCACCGGCATGTATGCACCGGGCCTGGATATTGAACTGGTGGAGCGTTTGCAGCTTTCGCCCACAGTGCAGCGCACGGCCGTGAATTTTATGGGTTGTTATGCCGCTTTTAATGCTATAAAACTTGCTGATGCGATCTGTAAAGCTGATGCTACTGCCAATGTGCTGCTGGTTTGCACCGAGATCTGTACCATTCATTTCCAGAACAACCCTGAAGAAGACCACCTGGTATCGAATGCCTTGTTTGGCGATGGCGCTGCGGCCGTACTGATGCAGGGTCGCCCATGCAAAGAAATGAGCCTGGAACTACAATCTTTCCACTGCGACCTGGCCCCGGCCGGCAAACGCGACATGGCCTGGCACATCGGCGATACAGGTTTTGAAATGACGCTTTCTTCTTATGTGCCCGATCTTATTAAATCCGGTATAAAACAACTCACCGACCGCTTGCTGCAAGGCCTGAAAACCAATCTGTCTGAAATAAAATTATACGCCATACACCCAGGCGGCCGCCGCATACTGGAAGTAATAGAGCAGGAACTGGGCATGACCCGCAACGACAACCGCTTTGCCTACCAGGTGCTCCGCGAGTTTGGCAATATGTCGTCGGCAACGGTGCTGTTTGTGCTGAAGGCGCTGATGGAGAACCTGACCTCAACAGATAAGAACGAGCCCGTACTGAGCTTTGCTTTTGGCCCTGGCCTTACCCTGGAATCCATGTTATTAAAAGTGCACTATGCTGGCGCTGCGGAGTAACCAACCTGAGTTGATGGATGATCTGACCCTGGCCGGCGACGAGCTGGAGCAGAACCTGCGCGAGCTGGAGATCATTAACAACCGGCTGGGCGGCCACAAAGTAGTGTTAGATGCGCTGGAAAAACTAACCGCCAACTATAGCGGCCAGCTTATAACGATAGCCGACATTGGCTGTGGTGGCGGCGACACCCTGAAAACAATAGCACGATGGGCAAAGCGCAAAAATGTAAATGTGCAGTTAACCGGCGTTGACGCCAATGATTTTATGGTAAACTATGCCCGCCAGCACTGCCGTAACTATAGTAACATCACCATAGCCCAGCACGACGTTTTCTCCCCAGAGTTTACAACACAAACTTACGACATCATTGTGTGCAGCCTGTTTTGCCACCACTTCACCGATGCACAATTGGTAAAGCTTTTCCGGCAACTATACAGGCAGGCAACTATAGCCGTCGTCATCAACGACCTGCACCGGCACTGGTTTGCATATTATTCTATTAAGTACATCACCAAACTGTTTTCCGGCTCGCGGCTGGTGCAGCACGATGCGCCGCTCTCGGTGTGGCGGGCCTTTAAAAGAGATGAGTTACAGAAATTGCTGCAGCAGGCTAATATTACCAACTATAGTTTGCGCTGGATGTGGGCTTTCCGGTGGCAGCTGGTGCTGTATACATCCTAAACCAACCGAACCAAGTATAACCTACCTAACAACCCTAACCAACATGAGCCGCCAAACTATAAACTTCTGGGTACTATCACCATTTCCATCGTCATCTCGGCTGTCCTTATCTCCGTGTTTGTCAAAGCCCTGAAAGTGATCTTAATGCTACTGCTGATTTTAGCGCTCGCCCCAGTCGTGTACCTGGTTCTCCGCCTGATCATCCCTGGCCAGAAAACAGTAGATGAGGATGATAAACTTGGCAAGCGGCATTGAGACCAGTGATTCAAAGGGCTTACCTTATTTAACAAGATTGGCTGCATCGGGAATAACAGGGATTTAACTGCCGGATTGCTGCTTGTTAGTACTTATATAATTTTGGTTATAGCTGCTATAGTTTTACCACTTCCCAGCCTTCCTCTAAAAACAGGGGAAGGAGCTTGTCTGAATCAGGATTTTCAGGATTCAAAGATTTTCAGGATTGGAATGTTGCTATAGTTGCCAGCTATAGTTCTATAGTTAAAGACCACGAACAGGACAGGTTTACCTGTCCCTCCAGAAATACAGCCACGAGAAAAACCGATCTGCTCTAACCAAGAATGAAGAAAGAAACTATAGCCAAAGCAGCAGCTATCGAATTGATATCAGTCTTTGGGTTGAGCGCCTTGGCAGGTTCCGATGCCGATAGGCAGCGCGACGTTAGGAGCGCAGGAAGCTGGCACCGCGCGATGCCCGAAGACGGGGCCTCCCGGCCCGGGAGGGAGCCAACGAAACTATAGAACAGTAGGCTCTTAGAGCTCCCAGGATGAAGAGTGGCTATGTAACTATGGCTTGTGTCGAATAGTAGGCAAAGGCAACTATAGAACTATGGATTATCGAACTATAAGCCGAGATAGATTTCTCACTTTGTTCGAAATGACAATAGTTACTATAGGACACATAAGATGTCTCGGCTACGCTCGACTTGACAATAGCGACAACTATGGGTAAAATAAAATGTCTCACGGCTAAGCTGCCTCTTTTCGACTCGCGTTTCAAGAATGCTCGACATGACGAAAAGCTCATCTTTAATTATCAACCTGAAACCGGATCTCTTACTTAAAACCAGATTTGCTGGGCCAGCCGGAAGGTGTTGGCGTGAGCCTCTACGATGTGAGCGATTTGTTTGGAGTAGCCGCCACCCATGCTGATGGCAACAGGCAGGTTGTGCCGTTTGCAGAGTTCCAGCACCGTGCGGTCGCGCTCTTTGCAGCCGGCGATACTCATGCCCAACTTGCCCAGCTTATCGGTAGCCAGCACATCCACGCCCGACTGAAAGAACACAAACTCCGGCTCCAATTCGTCAAGCAGGCGCGGCAGGGTATTGTTCAGGACTGCCAGGTAAGTTTTATCGTCGGTCCCCTCGGCCAACGGTATATCTAAATCTGAATGTTCCTTGTGGAACGGGTAATTGTGGCCACAGTGCATGCTGAAGGTAAACACGCGCGGCTCGTTTTGGAAGATCTGGGCGGTGCCATTTCCCTGGTGCACATCCAGGTCTACTACCAGTACTTTTTGTATACTTTTATAGTTGAGCAGGTAATTGGCTGCTATGGCAATATCATTTAACAGGCAGAAACCTTCGCCGCGGTCGGTAAAGGCGTGGTGCGTGCCGCCGGCTATGTTCATGCCTACGCCAAACTCCAGCGCAAACAAGGCAGCCTGCACAGTACCGTTCATAATCACCACTTCGCGGTTTACCAGTTCCTCCGACAGCGGAAAGCCGGTTTTCCTGATCTCGGATGGGGTGAGCTCCAACTGACGCAGGCGGCACCAGTAACCGGCATCGTGGGTATCTACTATAAACCGTTCGGGGAGGGGAGCCGGGGCAAACAGGTTGGTTTCGGTAATAGTGCCTTCGTAAAGCAGCTGCTCAGGCAACAAATCGTACTTCGCCATCGGGAAACGGTGCCCCTCGGGCAGGGCATGTGCAAACATCGGAGACCAGGCAATTTTCAGCATCATGCAAAGGTAACAACTATACGCCAGGCCAGGTTTAGCAACTCTGTTTTTAGTAAGGCAACAGTGCAAAAGCTAACCTGTTTAGCAGCCCAAACAAGCGTGGTGCATAAGTTTTCCGGAGCCCGCTTAGCAAGCTGAAAATGCCGTTTTTGCAATGTGTATAAATGTGGATAACTATGTTGAATCAACAGAGTTATCCACTAACAGCTGTGCATTTACCGTGGAAATACTTCTAAAAGTATTATATAATCCTACTCAAAGCCTGCAAAGTATAAATTATGCTAAGTATTTTGTCAACGGGGGCGCTGCAGCCGGAAGCAGCTTTGTTACTTATAGTTAAGGGTAAACCAGCTATAGTTGGCAATGGATCAGGACTGTTGCAACATTATACATAGTGTTTATAGTATAAAGCTTATGGGGCAGCCCCTACCTGAAAAAAACAGCCCCGGCTTTAAACCCAGAAACTATGAAAAAATACCTGCTTTCGGCTATCCTGCTATGCTGTAGCCTGGCCTGCTTTGCCCAGGAACAGGAGCCCGAGGATGTGCTCGGGCCAAGAGTCACCCAACGCAACCACAACGAACTGAGCGGCGCTGATGCCGTAAACTCCGGCTTCGGGATAAAAGGTGGAGTAAACTTTGCCAACGTGTACGGCGACGATGCCGATGCCCTGGATGCCAGCACACACACGAACTTCCATGCGGGGGTTTACGCACAGTTTGCCCTGAGCCAGGCGTTCTCGCTGCAGATAGAGGGTTTGTACTCGCGCAAAGGTTTCGAAACAGAAACAGAAAACCGCTTCGACTACCTGGAAGTGCCTTTACTGGCCGTTTATAATATCACGGATAACATTAGCCTGCACCTTGGCCCGCAGGTAAGTGTAATGGTAGCGGCCAAACAGGATGGCAAGGAGATAAACATGGACGACCTGAACACCTTTGACTATGGCCTGGCGGGCGGCGCCGAAGCACGTTTCCGGTTTCTGCGGGTAGGTGCACGCTATAACTTAGGCTTTGCCGGCCTGCTGGACGAAGGCGACACAGGCCTGCCACTGGGCCAGGATCTGAAAAATAACGTACTGCAACTATACGTAGGCTTAGGCTTTTAGAAAATTACAACACCCTTTTCCCGGCGGGCATGCACATGCTGTATGCCTGCCGGCCAGACCGCTCCCACACCCCGCTTTCCCGAAGTAACCTGCCACACCTCACCCGCCCGGCTTTTTGACTGAAGAACGCCCCTGCACGCTAAAATCCTATTGCCTGCGTTTGTAGCTATAGTATTCAACCTTTTATGTATGAAAAAGTACTTTTGCCTGCTGTTGTGTATGATCTGGTCGGGAGTGGCGAGTGCACAAACCAACACGCTGGCAACCTTTAACCTGCAGCATTCCGAAATTTTACGAACGGGCATGATGGTGCTGGGCGGATGGGCGCTGCTGAACATCCTGGTCGGTAGTTTCCGGCTGATGAAGGCCACCCGCAACAAGCGTTACTTCTTCCAGATGAACATTTACTGGAGCATTGTTAACCTTATTATTGCCGCCATCGCGCTGTATTCTCTGCTCACCACTGACCCCGCTACCCGCACGCTTGCCGAAAGTATACAGGAACATAGCTGGTATAAAAAGATCCTTTACCTGAACATTGGCCTGGATGTAGCCTATTTTATGACTGGTATCTGGCTGCAGGAGCGTGCACGCTACTCTCCGAAAACAGAACAGTTGCAGGGCTGGGGCCAGGCCGTGGTGCTGCAGGGCATTTTCCTGCTGATACTGGATATTGTGCTTGCCGCGCTGCTCGAAGATAAAGCCACGCTGCTGTATAATCTGATCCCATAAAACTATAAGCCGCGGCAGTTATGGCTGTCGCGGCTTATAGTTGGTAGTCTATAGTTGGAAATGCTTATCTGTTGTGTTTTCCTTCGGCAAATTCTTCTACCATTTTACGGTTAAAGGCAGGAATGTCGTCGGGGTTGCGGCTGGTAACCAGGCCCTGGTCTACTACCACTTCTTCGTCTACCCAATCGGCGCCGGCATTTTTCAGGTCGGTTTGCAGGGTATGGTAGCTGGTCATTTTTCTGCCTTTCACTTTGCCGGTCTCTATCAGAGTCCAGGGGCCGTGGCAGATGGCAGCAACGGGTTTACCGGTTTCCATAAACTTGCCCACAAAGCTTACGGCATCCTTGTTGGCGCGCAGCGTATCGGGGTTCATCACACCGCCCGGTAGCAGCAGGCCATCATAGCTATCCGCATTTACTTCGTTTAACTTTTTATCTACTTTAAACTTATCGCCCCAGTCGGTGTGGTTCCAGGCTTTTATTTCGCTGTTCTTGTTCGGCGAAATGATGTGGGCTTCGGCTCCGGCATCTTTCAGGGCCTGCATGGGCTTGGTAAGCTCTACCTGTTCAAATCCTTCTTCTACTAAAACGGCTATTTTCTTTCCTTCAAGTTTGTTTGCCATAGTTCTGTCTCTTTAAAATGATTGTATTCCATATTTTAAACGACAGGACACCATATAGGTTAAACCACTGATTGTCAATACACAGCATTGTTTAAACTATAGTTAGCACAACCAGCTGCCTGCAGTATGCCGGATAAAAAGAAAGAAAAATAGTTTGGAACTATAGACTGGTTGTTACTATGTTTGCACTGTTTAGAATTAATCTAAATAAAAACAACATAACTCAACTCGTATACATTCCACCTATATGTTTAACAAGTTTACACTTATATGCCTGCTCTTTATGATGCCCGGCATATTATCGGCACAACACAACAGCCGTGCTACCCTGACCGGAAAAGTAACTGACGCCAACGGCAACCCCATCGAATTTGCCAGTGTGGTTTTGGAAGGCACTAGTTTCGGGACCATGACACAAGAAGACGGTTCGTTTGAACTGAACAGGCTGCCTGCCGGCACTTACAAAGCACATGCCCTGCTGCTTGGCTTCGAAAGCAGCGCCCAACAGGTGACCCTGAACTCCGGCGAAACGACCACCCTCTCGTTTACATTACTGCCTAAAAGCAACCAGATAGCCGAAGTAGAGATTTTTGGCGTGCCGGACAGACAACCAGAGAAACTGGATGTAATTACCCGCCTGCCCCTGAAACCAAGCGACCAGATCCAGAGCATCTCGGTAGTATCTGACAGGCTGATACGCGAGCAAGGCGCCCTGACCATAACCGACGTGACCCGCAACGTGCCGGGCGTTTACAACTTTGCTACCTATGGTAACAAGCGCGAAAGCATCTCCTCGCGTGGGTTCCGGGGCATACCGGTTGTAAAGAACGGCGTGCGCATCAACTCCGATTTCAGGGGAGTGGGCGTGCTGACTGATATGGAAGGCGTGGAAAGTATACAGGTAATGAAAGGTGCCAGCTCTATTACACAAGGTGTAGCCGGCGACCTGGGCAGCCCGGGCGGTATTGTGAACATTGTTACCAAAACACCTAAATATGAGAAAGGCGGCTATGCTTCGTTGCGTGTTGGCAGTTTCGGGCAGGTACGACCGTCGTTTGATGTATACGGCCCCTTAAACCAATCCAGGACGGTTGCCTTCCGCCTGAATGCCGCTTTGGAGCGTGCCGATAGTTACAGAAAAGGTGTATCACTGGAGAAATTCTACATTAACCCGTCGCTGGAGTGGAAGCCCGATGACATGACCACCCTGACCCTGGAAATGGACCATATGAACGACAGCCGCACCCCGGACCTCGGAACTATAGCCTTAACAGACGACACGTACAACATCTATAGTTTGCCGTTCGAAAAATTCCTGGGCTTTACTACAGACCGCACCATTACTAAAAATACCACCTTTGCTGCCCGCCTGAACCGCAAACTAAGCGACAACTATAACGTGCGTGCCGCTTTCTTCCGTTCTAACCTGGAGGTGCCTGAAGTTGCTACCAGCCTGAGCCAGGGCAAGCGCGATGCCGATGGCAACTTTATCCTGCCGGGCAACCAGCGCCAGCGCTCCATCACACAGTCTAACCGCATGGATAAGAACACCGTGGTGCAGCTCGACCTGATCGGCCAGGATGTAAAGACCGGTTTTATCAAGCACACGTTCCAGACGGGTATGGATTTCAGGACAACAAACCTGGAGCTGCCAACCTACGCTTCCACCATCATGGATACTATTGACGTGTACACCGACATCCCGAACACAATGCCGAAGCCGGCACCATCCAAGATCAACAGCACAACTATAAGCAACGAGGCCAGTGTAGGCTTTATGGTACAGGATGTGATGGAGTTTACGCCGTGGGCCAAAGCCATGCTGGGCGCACGTTACAGCACCACCGAAAGCCGCAGCTCTGCCAACGCAACTATAGTTAGAGGTGATGCTATTAACCCACTGGCAGGTATCATCCTTACACCTTACAAAGGCCTGAACGTATTTGCCTCGTACACCAACAGCACCAACCCACGCACCGCTACACGCCTCGATAAGGATGGAAATGAACTGGGCAACGAGCGCATCGACCAGCTGGAAGCAGGCATAAAATCGGACTGGCTGGATAACCGCCTTCGCTTTAACCTGACACTCTACAAGATAAACAACCGCAACATGAACATACAGGCCGTAGAACGCGATGCCAACGGTGTGCTGATACAGATGCCTTATTACATAAAAGGTGGTAACGATGAACGCAAAGGTGTGGAAGTAGAGCTGGTAGGCCGCGTACTGCAAAACCTGGAACTGATAGCCGGTTACGCCCGCATCAGCGCCAAGTATAAAGAGCACACCACGTTTGTAGAAGGTTCGTCGCCACTAAATACGCCGGACCATACTGCTAACTTCTGGGCAAACTACCAGGTGCAATACGGCACGTTTAAAGGCCTGTCGCTGGGTGGTGGCGTATACTATGTAGGCGAGCGCCCGATAAACGACTGGACCAAAGCCGGTATAGATTACCACGAAATTACGCCGGGCCAGAAGCCATGGAACCTGAAAGCATACACTACGGTAAACCTGCAGGCCAGCTACCAGATCAATAAGAGCATCGGGCTGCGCCTGCTGGCCAACAACATTCTGGATGCCAGTGGCTACAACGCTTACCGTACCTCTTTCATTAACCCGATAGAGCCCCGCAATGTGGCCGGCGTACTGACATATAAATTTAATTAGACTTATTCCATATAATAAAAAAGCTGCCGATATTTACCGGCAGCTTTTTTCTATAGCACCTATAACACTAAACGCTCTCTAACTCCATGAAAAACTATAGTTTGCGCAAGCTTTTTAACGATGTGCACCTTTGGCTGGGCATTGCCAGCGGCCTGGTGCTGTTTATAGTTTGCCTTACGGGCACTATCTATACTTTCCGTGCGGATATTGAGCAGCTGCTGGAACCTGAAAAATATAGCGTGGATGTGCCTGCCATTGCCCAGCCCATACCAACCGATGAGCTAATAGCCAGACTGGAACAGGAGCAACCCGGCAAAGTAGTGAGCCTGGAAATACCGGCTGCCAAAGAAGAAAGCTACAAAGTAAGCATAGCCCCTCCCGCCCCCGAAAAACCTGCCGGCAAACCCGGAGCAAAAGCGGAAGGCAAAGGTGGCGAAGGCGGACCAAGACCAACCACCTACTTTGTAAACCCTTACACCGGCGACGTTTTAGGCACCACCGAGGGCCCGGCATCCGAGTTCTTTGGCACGGTAATGAAAATGCACCGCTGGCTTTTGATGGGCGATAGTGTAGGTCGTATTATAGTTGGGGTTTCTACCATCATTTTTGCGATACTTTGCTTAACCGGCATTGTGCTGTGGTGGCCTAAAAAGCTGCGCAACTGGAAGCAGGGCCTTAAAATAAAAACAAGCGGCAACTGGAAGCGCATTAACCACGACCTGCACAACACCTTTGGGTTCTATAGTTTTATCCTGCTGCTGATCATGGCGCTGACAGGCCTTTGCTGGTCGTTTGAGTGGTACCGCGAAGCACTGGGCAAGGTAATGGGAGCTGAGGTATTTAAAGGCCGCAAAGAAAAACCAATGGCTACCTTTGCCGGAGCCGATGCCGCCACCTTATCGACCGGGGATTTTGTAGCAAGAGCCAATAAACTGCTGCCTTACGAGGGCAACCTGCGCATATCGCTGCCCGATAACAACACCACTGCTATAGTTGTCACCAAGAGCAAAGCCGGCTTTATGGCCCTTAACGCATCCGACAAAGTACAGCTGGACCAGCACAACGGCCTGCCCCTGAAAGTAGACATCTTCGCCGAAAAGCCCCTGAACGAGCAGATCGTATCGTTGATAAAGCCGCTGCACCTGGGCGATGTATACGGCACGTTCTCCAAGATCCTGTACTTCCTGGCCTGCCTGGTAGCCACCAGCTTACCGGTTACAGGCACTATAATCTGGATCAATAAGCTTAAAAAGAAGGGCAAGAAAAAGCAGAGACCACGATCAATTGCAGCCGCTTAAAAATTTTTTAATTTTTTTTCAGGAATCTGTAACCTTAGGTAAAACCCGCCCGTAAAAAGGGATGGCTAAAAGTTGAAAAGTTTTTTATAAACTTATTCATAAACGAGGGCTCCTTGCAAAAGGAGCCTTTTGTTTTTTATACGCCTCTGCACTTGCCATGCCTTAAAATACCCACCTTTACTGCCTCCAAGCCTCAGTCCACACAATTACTTACACCTGCCGCCCATACCTTTCATCTATCCTTCAGTTTGCCAGGTTCAGCTAAATCTACTATATTGTATAAATAAAATATAAGCTGCAATATTAGGCCGATCAATGGTTTTAGGTGCAGTCTAATGAAATGAACAATTACGTTTATAGTGCAGATAAGCGTAGGTTGTGGTTTATACTATAGTTGGCCCTAATATGAATTAATGAAATCACTCTATCAAATTGTTCTTTTAACATTGTTACTTTCCTGTTCAAGCAAAACGGAGAGTAATGAAACCCAAGATGTGATGCATAAACAAGATGTAGTGCATAAATCTGAACATGAGGAATCTAGTTTAGACTCATCTACCTATTTGAACAAAATAGACTATTTCCCAGAGACTGGAGACTTCTACATTTTCCTGGACTCGAAACGGCAACTCTCCTCTGAGGAGTTTGAAGCATTAAGTAACAAAAGAGAGGCCTTGATTTATGAAGAGGATGAATTAGCTAGATATGAGTTTCCTATGCAACTGGCAAAAGAAGAGTTTGATCTAAGTTCACTTCCTCAAGTGCTTCAAATATATGACGAACAACACCAGTTTGTGGCACGTGCAAAGCTGGTAAGAACGGAGTACCTTATTTCTTTCTACAACGGGTTCATAGCAACTTACAAACCAGAAGGCCCCATTAAAGGAAAAGGTAAATCATTCTATTGCCTCAGCTTCGATGAAGTGAATCTTGAAGATATGTCAAGCCATCCGATACAGGATGAGGGCCTATCGGATAGGATAAAAGCAGAACTAAACATAAAGCCTGAATATATTTGGAATCAACAACATGTGAGCGTTCAGCCCTACGATTTGGTACTCTCATTTATTGCATTCAATCAGGCAGATGGCAAGACTATTTCATACTTAACTGAATTTAGGAACAACACTATAAAAGTCTTAAAGCGCCTGGACGAGGAGTATATGATTGCGGACGTTTTACCAACTCCAATAGAAATCAACGGAATGCCAGTCTTACTTGTAAACATTGTCCTACCAGAATCAGGGGCTTTGGATGAATACTTAGTAGGCATCTATAACGGCTCGGAGTATGAGTTGTCAGATAACAAGCGAATTGAGCATAAGAAATACTAAGGACCAACAATGTGTATACCTTATGCTTCAGCGGAAAGCCTCACACAGGGTATACACGATCACGTTAGTGCGTAATGAAATAAATTAAATCTATGCCTCAATTCTGGCCATGAAAGTCAAAACAAGCTTATCCATCATTTTGATTATCCTTTCCTTTATAGGCTTGGGCTGCGATAAAAAAGAGGAAGTTACATGTATTGCGGATTGCATGGAATCATACCTGAAACAAAATGAGATGCTCAGCTACAAAGGTGAAGATGTAGGTTGTAAGTTCTTCCTGCGGCTGTATGAGTACCAGAACAAGCAATACTATGTGTTAGATAATCATTGTGCGGATGTGGCAATTAATCCGACTGATTGCAATGGCAATACCTTATGCGAAACCGGAAATGAGAAGACATGCCGTGAGTTCTTTGAAAAGGCAAAGTATATCGGTATAGTTGGGATTAAGGCATAAATTTCCACTCGCACCAATAACTACAGCGCATATACACACTAAAACAACCACACAAAAGCCCACATACTAAACTAAATAAACTAACCATGGAGAAAACACAGATCACGATTACGGCAACTATAGCCGCAGGCATAAGCAAGGTATGGGAGTACTATACAAACCCGGCCCACATTACAAACTGGAACTTTGCCACCCCAGACTGGCAGTGCCCCAAAGCAGAAAACGACCTGCGTGCCGGTGGTAAGTATTTTGCCAGAATGGAAGCCAAGGACGGCAGCTTCGGGTTTGATTTTGAGGCGGTTTATGATGAAGTGGTAGACCAGAAAAAACTTATTTACACGTTAGCTGACGGCAGACAGGTGCGAACCGAGTTTAAAGACCTTGACGGCACCTCAACAAAGGTAACCACCATTTTTGATGCGGAAACCGAAAACGATGTGGAAATGCAACGCGCCGGCTGGCAAGCGATACTGGATAACTTTAAGCGCTACGTAGAGGCAAACTAACAGCCATAAATACTGAATAAGAACCGCAAAACACCTGACCCAAACTATAGCACACCACATGAACACCCTCCTCAGAAACATTTTAGCCATAGTTGCTGGTATCGTTATCGGCAGCATCGTAAACATGGGCCTTATTAACATCAGCGGCACTGTTATTCCGCCACCCGATGGCGCCGATGTTACCACCTCCGAAGGCCTGAAAGCAGCCATGCACCTGTTTGAGCCGAAGCATTTTATTTTCCCGTTTCTGGCGCATGCGCTGGGCACTTTTGCAGGGGCTTTTGTAGCTGCTATAGTTGCCGCCAGCCACAAGTTCAAATTCGCGATGGCAATAGGCGTGTTCTTCCTGGCCGGCGGTATTGCTACCATTTTCATGCTGCCTTCGCCGGTGTGGTATACTATCGTTGATCTGGTATTCGCCTATCTGCCAATGGCTTACCTGGCTTACAAGCTGGCACCCAACAAAACCCGCCAAACTATAGCTTAAGCAATAACTAAAAAAACTGTACAACATGACCACCCGCTACGGCCTGCACGGCAAACTTACCGCCTCCGAAGGCAACCGCGATAAACTGGCAGCTATCCTGTTAGAGGCCTCCAGACTGGTTTCGACGGCCAAAGGCTGCCAACTATACCTGATAAGCACTGATAAAGAAGACGACAATGCCGTTTGGGTAACCGAAGCCTGGGACAGCAAAGAAGACCACGACAACTCGCTGAGCGTGCCGGGCGTGCGCGAACTGATCGGGCAGGCCATGCCTATACTTGCCAGCATGCCGCAAGAGGGGCAGGAGCTCCGAATCTTAGGCGGAACAGGCATCAATTAACATAACCTATAGTTCAGCCCCATGACCGTAACACCACGCTTTGCCTTTATAGCTGCGCTTGTGCTAACCTGCAGCGCCCTTTTCTTTATCTGGAAAAGCAACGACCACCAGGAATGCGAAGAAACTATAGTTCGGACGACAGATGCAGCCGGAAACACGGTTGTGGAAAAACAGCACTACTGTAAAGAGAAATTTAACTTTTAACAGCCAAAACGATGCGCAAACTTTTAGCCCTTGCCTGCCTTACTGCCCTGTATAGTTGCGGCGGCCCCACCGAAGCAGATTTAACCGCTCTGGCCCCGACCGAGACCTTTCAGGACGATACATTTCTGAGCGCAGCCACCCAAAAGCGGGCGCTTATAGTTACCGCCCACGACGACGACCTGGTAGGTATGTCCGGCACGATAGCCAAACTACAGCAAAATGGCTGGGATATAAAACAGATCACTTTTACCAGCGAAAGCCCTGAGCGCGACACTGCCCTGGTGCAGGCAGCACAGCTGATTATGGATGACGTGGAATTTATCTGGAAAGCACATGACCAGCGCCGCTCCGATTTCAGCCAGACCGAAGCGCCTTACATGCCCATTGCCAAAGCCGAAATTGACAAGGTGTTCAACAAAGCAGAACTCGCGCAACTCTTAACGCAAAAGATAAACGACTATAACCCCACCGTGATCTTTACCATGGACAGCGAGATTGGCGGCTACGGCCACCCCGAGCATGTGCTGATCAGCCAGTTGGTAGCCGACCTGTTTAATTCCGGAACTATAAAAGCCGGGCACATTTACCAGACCGTGTACCCCGATAGTATGGAAGACAAGATCCTGAAAGAACGCCTGACCAAACAGCTGGAAGAATGGGGCTACCCCAACCCGTATATGCTGGCCCTGGAAGCTTATAACTCCGACGGCATGCCTGAACCAACCACACAGGTTAACATTCAGGAGCAGGCCAATACTAAAATGGAGTTTATCCGCTCGTTCCGTGAAGAGGAGCTTAATGCTATCGGCAAGTTTATTCCCATGTTCCAGGACTTTGATGCCGAAACTTACTTTAAAGTATTTGACCGGGAGTTTTTCAGGGTGATAACAAAGGAGTAACAGGCGCATATAAACTATAGTTACACTTTCTTTTCGTCAGCCGGCAATGGTAAGCCTGTAGGTTTAATGTTGCCGGTTTCTTTTTCAAGCTGCTCACTGAAAAAGCGTTTGTGCTTCATGCCGGCTTCGCGGGCTTCTGCTTCGTACTTGTTATTATAGTAGCCAACGCGGTAACTTTCCTTCAGGTACAGCCACAAAAACCGGAAATACCCGTGCTCCTGAAACTGCCGGATATGGCACAGCTCATGCTCAAACCAGCCTTTGTCGTTCAAAAATGTTTGCTTGTCTACACCGCTCAGGTGTATGCTTTTGCCCAGCACCATGGCTACGTTGCGGCTCTTTAACACCATGCGTGCGATCCGCGCAAACCACGACTTTTCTACAATTTTATAGTTTATTTTTTCGGAGTCCATTTTGTACCTTTTTCAATATTAGCCTAAACTATACTTATAACGCAAAGGGCGAACGGCTATATACGCAGGGTGAAAGCATCTTATTTACAGGCCGGTACAATAAGTGGCCCGTTTGGCTGTTAATGTTTTTGTACTTATTTTTGCCCGCAGCAGCTTAAAACAGGATGTCCTGTCAGTAGTTTAAATCGATTTTAGTGCAAAAACCGCTGCTTAAATAAGGTGAAACTGTGGCACTGCGCAGTGCAGGAGCCTACAAGCCAAACTTTATGAAAAAGACCATCATCCTTAGTATACTGGCAGCCATGTCGCTCGCCCTGTCATACTTTTACGAAGTAACGCCTGCTGAGTCGGCGGCGCTACCTGAAGCAGAGCCGGCAGCCGCTATTTCGCCGCTCGCCATCAACTCCGGCCAGGACCTGGCGATTGCTCTTATGGCGCAGGAGCCACTGGTAACGCTTCCGGAACCAAAACCCGAACCCAAACCAGAATCAGAATCTTTTTATTCGAAAAGGCTGAAGATGGAGTTTGCCAGCAGCAAGAATAAAACGCTTATCCAAACGGTAGCCGACTGGTTAGGAACACCCTACCGTTACGGCCGCAGCTCTAAAAAAGGCACCGATTGCTCCGGATTTGTAACCAGCATTTACCGCGAAGTGTATGGCATTGATCTGAGTCGCAGCTCCCAGTCCATGTTTCAGGATGTGAAGCGCATCAAAAAAGACAATATCCGCACCGGCGACCTGGTTTTCTTCCGCCGTGGCCCCAAGCAGCCAATTTTTCATGTGGGCATCTACCTTAAAAACGGTAAGTTCATCCATTCTGCTACCAACGGTGGGGTGATGGTAAGCTCGCTGAAGGAGCCATTTTACAGCAGAAACTATTATGCAGCCGGCCGTGTAAACTAAGGCGTGGCAACTATAGAAGTTCCGGCTCTGCAGCTACCTGCAGAGCTTTTTTATTTGCCAGCCGGCACAACAATTTTATAAGCGCTAAGTATAGGTAGGTTGTTAATAGTTTATCAACTTTGCACCCCGAAACACACACCAACTATAACCATACAGCCACATTAAAACTATGGATAACCAGGCACCCGACGGTAAAAAAATTTCGCAGAGCTCTTTATTCCAACGATTTATAGAGAAGGCAGAACGTTACATTAAACACCCCGCCGAAGTAACCAGACTCCTGAACGAAGCCTTTAAAAAAGCGACCGCGAAAAAAAGTGTGGGCACCCTGGCCGCCGAAGCATGGGAAAACCTGCAGCTGCTTTCGCGCATGATAAAGTCTGCTGTGGGCGGCGAGTATAAAGGCATACCCACTACCACGCTGGTAGGTGGCGTAGCTGTTATCATTTACTTTATTACCCCCATCGACCTGATACCGGATTTTATACCGGTAGTTGGTTTGCTGGATGACGCCAGCTTGCTGGCCTGGTTTATGACCAGTATAAAAACAGAGCTCGACCGCTTTAAAGAGTGGGACCTGCAGCAGCAGGAGCAGCAGCGTCAGGAGGCTCATAACAGCGCCCCACACAACGCCGACACCTCTTTTGGCACACCCAAGTACGCCGACCGCCCGGACAATACCGTAGAAGTAGATAAGCAAACAGATGTATAACCTTAAACTACTATACCTATGGAAACCAATAAGAAAGACAAAGACCAGCAAAACAAACCCAACACCCAGCCGCAAAACAAGGAACAGGACCCGGAAGTAGCCGGAACTGGCAAAGCCAACCGCGAGCCTACTTTGCGCGCATCAACTACAGACAGCAGCCGCGTACCTAAAAACCGGCACGATGACATGACCACCGGCGGCAACATCCGCTGATATTTCTGAAAATTTTGTCCAATACCCTGCCCCTGCAAGGCAGGGTATTTTTTTATACTACACGCTGTTTTATTACCTGCAAAGGCATCATAACAGGCTTAACTCCTTTCAGATATAGTACAATTCAAATACATCTATCTAAATAAAAAAAGAAAAAACGGCGCTATATATTGGATTGCTAAGGCAATAATTCTCTATCTTTGGTTTTAGAGATTTTGTACTTTAACTTTTAGCCAAGGTGCCTACAACATTTTTAAAGCTCTCATCTGTTAATGTTCACATTGACGGTATCGGGAAAGTGCTGATCGAGCGCAGCGATAAAGCCAAGCGCATCAGCATTAGTGTACGCCCTCTGAAAGGAGTAAGAGTAGCAGTGCCCCCGCATATCAGTTTCGACAAGGCAGAGCAGCTTATTTACACCAAAGCCGACTGGATACGTGAACATCAGCAGCGCATGCAGGAACAGGAAACCAAAGTTACTGTTTACGATTCCGACACGGAGTTCAGGACCAGGTTCCACAAATTACGCCTGCTGATGCATGCGCAGTATACTATGCGTTGCGTGATAGAAGACGGCTACATTAACGTATTTTACCCTGCCCACAAAAGCGAGAAAGATCCTGAGGTGCAGAAGTTCATCCGCAAATCGGTGGAGGAAACGTACCGCAAGGAGGCCAAGGAATACCTGCCGCAGCGTGTTGCCTTTTTTGCAGAGCGGTTCGGGTTCAGTTACCAGAATGTGTTTATCAAAAACGCAAAAGGCCGCTGGGGAAGTTGTTCGCATACCAACAACATTAACCTGAACCTGCACCTGATGCGCCTGCCCGACGCCCTCTGCGATTACGTGATCCTGCACGAGCTGGCCCACACGGTAGAGAAAAACCACGGCCCCCGCTTCTGGAAACTGCTGGAAAAAATCTGCGGCAACTCCAAAGCCCTGGACAAGAAACTAAAAGATTACAAGATCTCGATTTTCTAAGCTATCGGAACACAACTACTTTAAGATTTTCAAGACTTAAGAATTCAGGTTAAGTGGCAACTATAGTTTGCTGTGGGTCCTGAACTATAAGTATCTTAAAAGACGACACATTGCTGTGTCGTCTTTTTTATTTGGGGCTATAGTATCAACTATAGCAGGAATTCCCCTCTTGAGAGGGGCAGGGGTGTTATGGCAAAGGCTTAACGCCTCTTCTCACAAGAGCCTTCCAGGATGACAAGATGAATGGTAAGTAAACGTTCCCCTCCTTAGATAAGGAATGCTATAGAACTATAGCCACAGCCTGTCCCTGACGGGCCAATTGAGTCGGGAGACTCAACACTATAGTTAGTCACGAGTTTGGAAACTCGCGCCAGCAAAATATGCTGCATCAAACTATAGAACTATAGTTCTATCTCACTACTCCCACAATTCCCCTTAATCAGCGGTTCAGACAAACAAAAACCCCCTCCTGTTTTTAGGAGGGGGCTGGGGGGAGGTAAAAGCAAACCTTAAACCGTCTGCTCTTCTTTCATCTTTTTCAGGTTCAGGAGCATATCGGCGGTCATGGCATCCAGGTCGTAAGCTGGTTTCCAGTTCCAGTCCTGCTGTGCGGCGCTGTCGTCTATGCTCTGTGGCCACGAATCGGCAATCTGCTGACGCGAATCTGGCTTGTAGCTGATCTCAAATTCGGGGATATGTTTCTGGATAGAAGCTGCGATCTCTTTTGGTGAGAAGCTCATGGCGCTCAGGTTATACGAGCTGCGTACTTTCACCTGCTCGGTCGGGGCGTGCATCAGGTCCAGGGTAGCTTTCAGGGCATCCGGCATGTACATCATTGGCAGGTAGGTATTCTCGCTCAGGAAGCACTCGTAGCTGGCGCTTTCCAGCGCCTGATGGTAAATATCTACGGCATAATCGGTGGTGCCGCCGCCCGGCAACGCTTTGTACCCGATCAGGCCAGGGTAACGCAGGCTGCGCACATCCAGGCCGTATTTCTCAAAGTAATATTCGCACCAGCGCTCACCTGCCTGCTTGCTGATACCATATACCGTGTTCGGGTCCATGATGGTATGCTGCGGCGTGTTCTGGCGTGGGGTGTTCGGGCCGAAAACAGCGATAGAGCTTGGCCAGTAAACTTTCTCCACTTTCTGCTCCAGGGCCAGATCCAACACGTTAAACAGGCCATCCATGTTCAGCTTCCAGGCAAATTTTGGGTTCTTCTCGCCGGTTGCCGACAGCACGGCTGCCAGGTGGTAGATCTGCTTGAATTTATATTTTGCGGCCAGTTCGCCCATTGCTTTGGGGTCCAGCACGTCTATCTTCTCAAAGGGTCCGGAATCGCGCAGGTCGGCTTGTTTGGGTGCTGCAATATCTGCTGCCACTACATTACTTCCGCCGTACATATTACGCAGCTCCAGGGTGAGCTCAGAGCCAAGTTGCCCGCAGGCACCAATCACCAATACCGTGTCGCTTGTGTTTGCCATAGTTAAAGAAAAAATCAGTTACGCAAAGTAACTTATTTCAGTGCAATCCTGAAAGTATAAACTATAAGAAACACATGCCTTTGCAGAAGATTATTGCCTAAATGCAAAAAGAGCGAAGCCGGTTGCCATCGCTCTCCTTTACCAAACTAATCTAACTTTTTACTCACCTTGCAACAAAGGTAAGCCCGGTAGCTGAGTCCCGGAATAGCTGGCAGCAGACTTAAAGATTAAATAATATGGCTGCAAAACGAACCACTACCGTACTGGCTTGCGCACCGGATTTTCCTATATTTGTACGTATGAGCCACAATGGCTTGATGGATACCGCATGACGTTTGAAGAATATCTTGTAAAGAAGCGCATTAACCAGGCTGCATTTGCCGCCGGCGACCCCGGCCGTTTTGCGGCCTGGCAGGATATGTACGCTCAGATGCACCCCAACAGCTTTTATGTGGCCGTAAAGATGGTGATAAACGACGTACGGTTGCGCTATCATTTAAAAGAAGAGGACATTCCGAAAGCGGCGCCGGCTACGGCAGCACCACGCCCGGTAATGCGGCGTGCTGCACCGGCTGCAACAACTACAGAAACACCAACTGTTCCACAGGAAACAGCTGCAACTGAAGACGCTCCAAAACCACGCCCTGTAGTGAAACGCCCAACTATAGCCAGACCAACTATAGCCGAAGGCGAAACCACAGCACCGGAAACAACTGAAACAAACAAGTCTGCTGAGCCAGCCAAGCCGCGTCCGGTTATAAAAAGGCCTGTTATCAGCAAACCGGCTGCACCAACAGAAGAAGAAACTACAGAAGTAAAACCAGTAACCGATAGCCCTGCTCCTGCTGCCCGTCCACGACCGGTAATTAAGCGACCGGCTGCATTACAGAAACCTGGAACTGAAGCAGAGACCCCAAAACAGGAGGCAGCACCAGACACAACTATAGTTCCGGCTGCGGAAGCAAAGCCTGAAACAGCAACACCGCGCCCACGCCCTGTTATAAAAAGACCAACGTCACTACAGAAACCAACTGAAGATAAACCTGCTGAAACTACAGGCACACCGGAAACTATAAATCCAGCAAAAGCAGCAGCAGCCACAGAAACGCCTAAACCAGCCCGCCCGAGACCGGTGATCAAACGCCCTGTTGCGTTGCAGAAACCGGCTACTGAAGAAGCTAAACCTGAGGAAACGACTGCCAGTGAGCAAACTATAGCTCAGCCGACCCAGGAAGCTGAGAAACCGAAGCCGCCAAGACCGCGCCCGGTTATTAAACGACCGACACCAGCTGCTGAACAAACTATAGCTGAAGACAAACCGGAAGAACCGGCGCAGCCAACTATAGAAAAGGCAACTGAATCCGAAGTTCCTGCTGCGCAAACTATAGCACCGGAAACGCCTGCGCAGGAGCCAACAGATGAACCGATAAAACCAAAGCCGCCTCGCCCAAGGCCCATCATCCGGAGGCCACCGCCAAAAACCGATGAGCCTGGCAATGCAAGCGGCGTATAACTATAGTTTATAGTAAATTCAGACCGAGTAACGAACAACGATAAACGAATAACGAAACCATGTACGAAACTTTAAAACCGGATCTGGTACAGCAACTGAAAGAGATTGAAGCTGCCGGATTATATAAAAAAGAGCGCATCATTACCACCCCACAAGGTGCTGACATCGACACAACGCAGCAGGCACATGTGCTTAACTTCTGCGCGAATAACTACCTGGGCCTGTCGGCACACCCAGCGGTAATTGAAGCAGCCAAAAACGCTATTGATACACACGGTTATGGCATGAGCTCGGTGCGTTTTATCTGCGGTACCCAGGATATCCACAAAGAACTGGAGCGTAAACTATCTGAATTTTTAGGTACGGAAGATACTATCCTGTACGCAGCTGCCTTTGATGCCAACGGAGGTGTGTTTGAACCATTATTTGATGCTGACTCGGCTATCATCTCTGATGCCCTGAACCACGCATCGATCATTGATGGTGTGCGTTTGTGCAAGGCGCAGCGTTTCCGTTACGAGCACAACAACCTCGAAGACCTGGAAGCTAAACTACAGGAAGCCCAGAGCGCCAAGCACCGCGTTATAGTTACCGATGGTGCCTTCTCGATGGATGGGACCGTAGCACAACTGGATAAGATTGTAGCGCTTGCCGACAAATACAAGGCTGTTCTGATGGTAGATGATTCGCACTCTACGGGCTTTATGGGCAAAACGGGCCGCGGCACGCACGAGTACCACAACGTAATGGGCAAGATCGACATCATTACCGGTACGTTGGGCAAAGCGTTGGGCGGTGCCATGGGTGGTTTTACATCCGGCCGCAAAGAGATCATCGATATGCTGCGTCAGCGTTCGCGTCCTTACCTGTTCTCTAACTCATTGGCTCCATCTATAGTTGGCGCCTCTATCGCCGTGCTTGACTTGCTGAGCTCAACTACTGAGCTACGCGATAAACTGGAGTGGAACACCAAATATTTCCGTGAGCAGATAACCGCTGCCGGTTTCGATATTAAGCCAGGCGACCACCCGATTGTGCCGGTAATGCTGTATGATGCCCCGCTTGCCCAGGAATTTGCGGCTCGCATGCTGGATAAAGGCATTTACGTGATCGGCTTCTATTACCCGGTTGTACCAAAAGGCCAGGCCCGTATCCGTGTGCAGCTGTCAGCTGTGCATGACCGTGTACATATTGATAAGTGTATTGCCGCCTTTACCGAAGTGGGCAAAGAACTGGGTGTGATAAAGTAAGCAACTATAGTTTACCATCGCACCAGTTTAATAATAATTACAGAAAGCCACTCCAACTATAGGAGTGGCTTTTTTTATGCTTCGGATTTGCTAACTTGACGTTTAAACAACAGACACCACATGGAAATTGTCACTCCTAGCCTTAGCCCTTTGGCTTATAGTATCATCGTAACCTTACTCATTATTTATTACGCCGGGGCGCTGGTGTCGCTTATTCACCTGATCTTTAAATCGGATTACAACCTGAAGGAACGACTACTCTGGATGCTGGCCCTGTGGCTGCTGCCTATAGTTGGGCTGGTAGCGTATTGGGTAATGTGGAGAAGGCGCACATACCGGTAATTTAAGGGATTTCTCTGATTATTATGACTTCAAACTGGCGCAGGTATCTGACCGGTGACGTGCAGCGAGCGCTAGTCTCCAGACTCGCTGGGGTGTAGTTGTAATGCACCGTCAAACTATAGTTGAGCCTATCGTTCCATAGCGGAGACGCAGAGTATTGCGTCTCTACATTCCGGTTAATCCCAAAAATCCACCTAAATCCCGGTTCAGACAGAGATCCTGAAAATCAGAAAAATCCCCTTAATCACCGGTCTTATTAGGCAGCACTTACAGATTTCTCGGAAGGGCTTATAGTTGGGCGCTGGTCGGTATCGAACAGGAACTGGTTGAGCTTTACGCGCAGGTCGGCAGATGACAGGTTACGAAAAGCTTCGCCGTTACGCACCAAAGCAATTTGGCCGGTCTCTTCCGAAACGACTAACACAATGCTGTCCGTGATCTCGGTTAAGCCGATGGCCGCACGGTGGCGTAAGCCCATAGATGCCGGAATTTCCTGGTTTTCAGACACTGGAAGAATGCAGCGGGCCGCTTTAATGCGATTGTTGGCTATGATCACGGCGCCATCGTGCAGCGGGCTGTTCTTGTTAAAGATCGACATCAGCAATCGCTTCGAAACAACTGCATCAATCAGATCCCCCGACTCGGCATAGTATTTCAGTTCAGAGCTCTTGGCAAACACAATAAGGGCTCCTGTATTCTTGGCAGCCAACGATTTGGCCGCTTCAATAAACGGCGTAAGGCTCAGCTTTTCGGAGGTGTCGCGGCGCCACGGGAAACCCCAGAAACGCTCGTGGTTAAGAGCCGTGGTTTTACCGATCATTAACAGAAAACGACGGATCTCGGGCTGGAAAAGGATGATGGCGGCAAGCACACCTACGCCCATAAACTGGCCCAGAATAATACTGAGCAGTTCCATGCCGGCAGCACGCACCACCAGGTACAACAGGTAAATAGAGAGCAGGCCTAAGAAGATCTTGAGCGCAACGCTACCGGTCAGCAGCTTGTATAGTTGATACAACAGCGCGGTTACGAGCAGTATATCAATTACATCGAGCAGCTCGATCTCTAAAAACCCTATCGTGAATAAGAATGTCAAAGTGTTGTTTTCTTGTATAGTTCTACTGCCTGCTTAGTTTCTTTTACGTCGTGTACGCGCAAAATATTGGCTCCTTTCATCAGCGCAATGGTGTTCACAACTATAGTACCAGTTAAGGCGTCGGTCTGGTGAATGCCCAGCGTTTTGTATACCATCGATTTGCGCGACATACCCACCAGCACAGGTAAACCCAATATACGGAAATCTTCCAGACGGTTCAGTAATTCAAAGTTATGTTCTGTCGTTTTTGCAAAGCCAAAGCCGGGGTCCAGTATGATATCGTTAACGCCAAGCTTTGTGAATTTAGCCACCTGCTGCTGCAGTTCGTCCAATACTTCTATAGTTACATTGCTATAGTTGGCCATACTTTGCATGGTTTGGGGCGTGCCGCGCATGTGCATTAAAATGTACGGTACCTGCAGCCGGGCTACAGTTTCAAACATCTTGTCATCCAGCGTACCACCTGCCACATCGTTAACTATAGCTGCACCGGCTTTTATAGTTGCTTCTGCCACATCGGCCCGGAACGTATCCACCGAAATCACCACATCCGGAAACTCCTTAACTATAGCTTCAATGGCGGGTATCAAACGATCCTGCTCTTCCTGCGACGAAACTTCTGCTGCGCCGGGGCGTGTGGAGTAACCGCCAATATCGAGGATGTCAGCCCCTTCAGAGAGCATTACACGGGCACGTTCAACGGCTTCTTCAGTAGAACTCAGGCGGCTGCCGGGGTAAAAAGAATCGGGGGTAAGGTTGAGAATGCCCATTACCAGCGGCGTGTCCAGCGAGAGGAGCTTTCCGCGGCAATTGAGTGTGGATTTTTTCTTAAAAAGCGTATCTTTCGAATCCAATGTAGGCATTTAGGTCTATTGATTTTAAAATTAAAACTAAAAAGTTGATTAGTCAAACACTCCAGGAATATAATCAGGTAGTACAGCGCTGCAAAGATACTTTTGTTAAAAAGACGAAAGACTATGGCACGGCCTGGCGCGTGCTCCGGCTACCTTCTATTACCGATCAGATCTTTATCAAGGCGCAGCGCATCCGCTCTATCCAGGAGAAGGGCAAGCAGCTGGTAGAAGACGACATCCGCGATGAGTTTGTAGGCATTATAAACTACTGCGTAATTGCCCTGATGCAGCTTAGCCTGCCAGCCGATGCCGAACAAACCCTGCCAGCCGAAGAAGTAGAGCGCCAGTACACGCACCACATCGAAGAGAATATAAAGCTGCTTACGGCCAAAAACCACGATTACGGCGAAGCCTGGCGCGATATGCGTGTTAGCTCCATCACCGATATTATCCTGATGAAACTATACCGCACCAAGCAGATCGAAGACAACGAAGGCCAGACCCTGATCTCGGAAGGTGTAGAAGCCAACTACCGCGACATGATCAACTACGCCGTTTTCGCGCTGATAAAGCTGGGTGCGGCGGAGAAGGTGCAGTAAACTATACTTTGTGGTTGAGTGCTATAGTTACCAATTATAGTTGCTTCTATAATTGTCATTTCGAGTGCAGCGAGAAATCTATTCAGAATCTGAGATAGATATCTCACCTTGTTCGAGATGACAGTGGGGTTTATAGTTACTTTTCAACTTACTTTATAAACAGCCTGATATGAATGTTGTTAACCTGATTCTCGCTATCTCCTTTTCTATGCTTAGCATAGTGTTCTTATTCTGGATGAAGGAGATACTTAAGCAGAAAGGATATAAAGTAAGTGGACTTGTTAGCCCGGCTGACTATGTAAAGATGTTTGATCTTGTATCTGATACAGAAGACAGCGTCAAAAAGAGAAAATATGCAACTCTACTATTAGCTTCAATTGCAAGCCCATTTTTAATGTTTGTTTTCTTCATAACAGGCGCAGAATCCGTTGGTGAATGGCAGTGTCGGCGCTATAATGATTACTTAGCTCATTCTGTTCAGGGAGTAGTAGTTGAGAAATATATTGACCAGCCAAACCATGCACTCAAGACTTTAACAATAAATGTGAATGGGTCAACTTTTAAAGAAACAGAGCTAACTTTAGCTATTCCAGAATTGTTTGATTTTGTTGAAAAAGGAGATACCATTTTTAAGGAAGCTGAAAGCCCTTATGTATTGGTAAAGGGCACAAATGGAGAAACCCAATTTTCTGATTTAGACAATCCTTGTAATATCAGTAAAGACAAACTATAAACTTATTAACTTTCTTACTCTCTAACTTTCTAACTGAAAGCAGAACCATGAAATACATCACCAAATTCTTCTGGCTCTTTGTGGGCGTGCTGTTCATCTTTTCGGGACTGATCAAGATAAACGACCCGGTTGGCACTGCCATTAAACTGGAGGAGTATTTCGAAGTTTTCTCGACGGACATTGCGCCGTTCTTTAAATCGTTGGAGCCGTTTGCGCTGTTTCTGTCTATTTTCCTGAGTGCGCTTGAAATTGTGCTGGGCGTGGCGCTGCTGGTGCGCTGGAAACTGAAAGAAGTGCTTTGGCTGCTGCTGGCCATGATCGTGTTTTTCACCTTCCTGACGTTCTATTCGGCCTATTTTAACAAAGTAACCGACTGCGGCTGCTTCGGCGACGCCATTAAACTTACGCCGTGGGAGTCGTTTACCAAAGACATTGTGCTGCTTGTGATGATCATTGTGCTGCTGATGACACAACGTTACCTGCAGCCATTTATCAGCCAGAAAGTGGGGGCAACTATAACGGCACTTACGGCTATCCTTTCGGTGGGCATTGGCTGGTTTGCTTACGAGAACCTGCCTTACATCGACTTCCGCGCTTATAAGATCGGTAATAATATCCCGACGCTCATGAAGCCATCGGCACCGCTGAAGTACAAGTATATTATGACCAAAGGTGGCCAGGAGCAGGAGTTCACAGAATACCCGACCGACACTACCTGGACCTTTAAAGAAATGGTAGCCGTTAACCCGGAGGACGGCCCGAAGATCACCGATTTTAACGTCTGGACCGACGAAGGCAACTATACCCAGGAAGTGCTGACCGGCAACAAGCTTATCGTTATAATACACAGCGTAGCCAAAGCCGACACCGACGATTTTGAACGCATAAACGCCCTGATAGCCGCCGCTGAGAAAGAAGGTATTACCCCAATGGTGCTAACCAGCAGCAGCGCGCCGGAGTTCGAGATGTTCCGCCACGAAGTAAACCTGGCTGCCCCCTACTACTTCGCCGACCATACGGTACTGAAAACAATTATGCGCGCCAACCCGGGCATCTGGCTACTAAAAGACGGCACCACCAAAGGCCTGTGGCACCATAACAACACACCAACTATAGAAGAAGTAAAGGCGGCGCTTGCTAATTGATAATCGTTACTCAACATTGTCATCTCGACGTCAGGAGAGATCTATTTAGAATTTGAGATAGATTTCTCGCTAAGGCTCGAAATGACAAGTATAAGAACTATACTTTAGAGATAAATATGAAAGCAAAACTACTACTGGTACTGTTACTGTTTGTGTCCTCTTTTGCCTTTGCGCAGGATAATAAGAAAGCTGTTGAAGCAAGGTTAACAGAATATCTAAATTACATGATCAGTAAAGACTTTAACAAAGCGATGGATTACGCTCCTGATGAGTTGTTTGAGATTGTTCCGAGAAGTCAGATGGTTATGGCAATGGAGAAAGTTTTCAGCGACCCTTCTATGGAGTTTAACATCACAGAACCTAAGATACTACACGCCGGAGATACTGAAAAGATTGACGACAAGCATTACATGCTCCTAAAGTACTCTAATGTGCTAAAGATGAAGTTTAATAATGCTGATGTGAAAACTGAGACTGAAGATGAGCAAAAGTTCAGAATAAACCTGATGAAACTTTCATTTGAAAAAATGTTTGGCGAAGGAAATGTTAAGTATGATGAGAAGACTGAGTTCTATGATATTTATGCTGAAAAAGACGTTTATGCTGTCTCAAAAGATGGAAAAACAGATTGGCGATTTGTAGTTGTAGACAAGGACCAGAAGGTTATGCTTGGTAAGCTTTTACCAAAGCAGCTTATTGACCGAATAGACTTTAGTAAAAACTAACTATAGCTAGTGAACAGAGATTAACAATTCAGCCATTTAACAATTCAGCCATTAAATAGATGAAATTCATAGGATTTATACTTAGCCGACTGGGGCACGGCCTGCTGATCATGCTGGGTGTGCTGGTGGCGGTATTCTTCCTGTTTAACGTACTGCCCGGCGATCCGGTGGCGATGCTGGCCGGCCAGCGCTCCGACCTTAGCACCCGCGAAGCCATTACCAAAGACCTGGGCCTGGATAAACCGCTGCCGGCGCAATTGCTGTACTATATAAACGATGTGTCGCCGCTCTCGGTGCATGAGGATACGGAAGCCAACCAGCAGAAGTATGAGTACAAAACTATAGTTGATTTTGGCGATGATGTATTGGTGTGGAAAACGCCTTACCTGCGCCGCTCGTTCCAGAGCAATAAATCTGTAACCGATATCCTGTTAGATCATTTCCCGGGCACGTTGTGGCTGGCTGTGGCTGCCATGCTTATCGCTACCGTATTCGGCATCCTTTTCGGGGTACTGGCATCGCTTAAACCACATAGTACATTAGATCATACACTCATCACCACATCCGTGCTGGGCATCTCGGTACCGTCTTTCGTAGCGGCTATTCTTATTGCCATCACCTTCGGTTTTTACTGGAGCGACTGGACCGGCCTGAGCCTGACCGGACAACTATACGAAATAGACCCGTTTGAAGGAAAAGAGCTGAAGCTGCAAAACCTGCTGCTTCCGGCTTTTGCGCTGGGTATTCGGCCGCTGGCAGTTATAGTTCAGCTCACACGCAGCTCTATGCTCGATGTGATGTCGCAGGACTATATCCGTACGGCTCGTGCCAAAGGTCTGAACCGAAGCAAAGTTATAGTTAGCCATGCCCTTAAAAATGCCTTGAACCCAGTGGTTACAGCAGCTTCGGGTTGGATGGCTTCGCTTATGGCGGGCGCGTTCTTCATCGAGTACATCTTTAACTGGAAGGGCCTAGGCGCCGTAACCATACAAGCCGTTCAGAACCTCGATTTCCCGCTGGTAATGGGTGCCACTTTGTTTGTAGCTTTCCTCTTCGTGCTTATCAACATCTTCGTAGACCTGCTCTACGCCGCCTTAGATCCACGCGTTAAACTTGATTAATGAGTAATTAATAATGATAAATGATTAATATCAAGATGATGTCAGACCACAATTATTCATTACTCATTCATAATTAATCATTAAAAAAGATGTTAATCTTTTTACTCGGTATGATGGGGAGTGGCAAGACCACGCTGGGCAGGGAGCTGGCTGAAAAGCTGAATTATAGTTTCGTGGACCTGGATGCCTTTATCGAAGAAAAGGAAGGCAGAACTATAGCTGAGATTTTTGCTACCGATGGGCAGGAGAAATTTCGGGAACTGGAAAATCAGGCGCTGCAAACTATAGTTACCAACTTTAGCCAAACGGTAGTGGCTACAGGCGGCGGGGCAGCTTGCTTCCATAACAACATGCACCTGATGAACGCGGCCGGAGAAACTTTTTTCCTGGATGTGCCAACAGAATTGCTCGCCCAAAGGCTCTCACAATCAGACCTATCTACGCGCCCTTTGCTGGCTGGCAAAACACAAGCCGAACTAATCTCGTTCTTAGGCAAAACATTAGCAGAACGTCGTCAGTTTTATGTGCAGGCAAAGCACATACTGGCAATGCCCCCGTATACTATTAAAGCACTGTTGGCGTTGCTTCAGCTGTAAACCAGGTAGCCAAACTATACCTGCGGTTAAGCGCTGCATCGGAGCATTTTCTGATTTTATTTAGTTTTGCGGCCTGAAAGAACTAAAGCGTAAAATAAACTATGAAACCCAATCACAAAGGAAGAGCCCAGATCTTCGAGAACCCTGTTCTTGAAAGGCTCACCAGAACACACATTTCCCTTCCTATTACTATTTTTATTGCCATCTCGGTTGGTTTGATCTATTATGGCCTTACCTATGGTTTTATGGATGTGCTGGAATCGATCGGCCTGTTCTTTCTGGGTTGGTTTATTTTCAGCCTGATGGAGTATTCGGCGCACCGTTTCATCTTCCATATGGATACCGACACGCCTGTAAAAGCGCGTATCCAGTACACTTTCCATGGCAACCACCACGAGTACCCCAAAGACAAAGAGCGCCTGGCTATGCCGCCAATCGTTAGTGTGCTGATCGCGTCGTTCCTGTTCTTTGTGTTTAAGCTGATCTTCGGGCCACTGGTATTCGGAATTCTGGCGGGTGTGTTATTTGGCTATGCGTTGTACCTGTGGGTGCATTATGCGGTTCATGCCTACGCGCCACCAAAAAACTTCCTGAAAACGCTCTGGATCCATCACAGCATCCATCACTATAAAGACCCCGAAGTAGCTTATGGGGTATCGTCGCCGCTCTGGGATTACATTTTGGGAACCATGCCCAAACGGCAACGCTAAGAAATGAAAAAGGAGCCTTTCGGCTCCTTTTTTTATCTTCTGAGTTTCCGGAATATCCAGGCAAGCAGCACCACGATCAGCACAATAATGATCAGGGCTGTCCACATGCCGGCTTTAAAAATATCTCCTACCAGTTCGCAGCTGCTCATGGTCAGCATCAGCACCACGATCAGAGCTGGTAAATATGTCCTTAAGTTATTCATAGTTTTATCCTTTATAGTTTCAACAGGTGTTCTCATGGCGTTTTATCACCCGTCACATGAAAATATACCTATCTGTTGATACTATAAATACAGGCAAAAGGTTGAAGATGACTGCAGAAGGCGAATTTATGCAGGACCTGCAGTGGCCATAGCAAAACATAGCTTGCATGTTGGCAGCTTGTATTAATACAACTACATGAGTTATATTAGTAAAACCATATATAATAGCTATGAAACACTTATTTAACCTTAGTCGCCTGTGGCTTTTAATGCTGCTGATGGTATGCGCCGGTTTTGCTTCAGCGGGGATTAGAAGTACCAAGCCGGCAGTTTCTACCTCCGTTAGCACCGAGAGTACTGTTTATATCTGCGCCAGCCCCAAAGCGTATGCCTATCATAAAACAAAAGCCTGCAGAGGACTTAACCGCTGTGCCTATGAGGTAAAGCAAGTCTCGCAGCGCGACGCGACTGCAAAACACAGAAGAACGGCTTGCAAGGTATGTTACTGATGAGATACCCAAAGCCCTGAACGCAAAAAAGCCACTCATTTCTGAGTGGCTTTTGCTCCCCCTCCTGGGCTTGAACCAGGGACCCCCTGATTAACAGTCAGGTGCTCTAACCAACTGAGCTAAGGAGGAATATTTATGTTCAGTGGCGGCCTCTACCGCCGAATGATGATGCAATATTACAGCCCTTCCGGCGATTATGCAAGCCCTGTCGCTAAAAAATCTTTTACTTTTTTATAAGAATCTGACTTTCAAAGCAAAAATTTAGTTGGTGATGTAAAGAATGTTGTTGCTAAGCGAGGTGCGGTATTGCAGCAAGCCATAAACTGCCGGCCCCGAGGTTACTGCACCCTGAAAATTAAACTGCGAACCACAGCAACTATGCGTTAAAAACAGGTTCGATTGGTCTACCGAAACCACACCGCAATTGGCTTCGGGGTCGTAAGGGCAGGCTCGCTCAAAAGCGTAATAGGTGCTGGCATTCTGGCGCACCACTATAATACCACGGTAGCCGCCCTGTATGTAAGCATAACCGCCGTCCTGGCGCAGCATGGGGTACTGCAAACTGTTCACGCTGATCTGCTCGTTAACCGGCACATTAGGTATGCCCGGCCGCACGGTATCAGAACTACAGGCACTAACTATAACTATAGCCAGCAGCGCGAAAAGCCTACTTATAATCGTAGAAACCTTTGCCAGACTTGCGCCCGTGGTGGCCGGCGTCAACTTTCTGTTGCTGTATGCGGCTTGGTCTGAATTTAGGATCATAGTGGAAAGCCTCGAACATGGAGCTGGTTACTGAGAAATTGGTATCTACACCGATCAGGTCCATCAGCTCAAACGGTCCCATCTTGAAGCCACTGGCCTGCATCAGCTTGTCAATGGTTTCTACTTCGGCTACGTCTTCTTCCAGCAGCTTCAGTCCTTCTACGTAAAAGTGGCGTGCTACACGGTTAACGATAAAGCCCGGCGAATCTTGCGCCATAACCGGCGTTTTATCCAGCTTCTGGGCCAGCTTTTTTATCGTATGCGCTACTTCAGCGTCAGTGGCCGCTCCTGATATTACTTCAACCAGCTTCATAATATGGGCCGGGTTAAAGAAGTGCATCCCCACCACACGCTCTGGATTGGGCACACCTGCCGCAATGCGCGTAATCGGAATAGATGAAGTATTGGATGCCAGTATAGTCTGGTTAGAGTTGATATCGGCCAGCTCTTTAAAGATGCTCTGCTTTACTTCCAGGCGCTCTACTACCGCTTCGATAATGACATCACAATGCAGGTCCAGCGTATTGCCGGTAAAAGTAAGGTTAGCCAGCGTCGCTTCTTTCTCAGCTATAGTTAGCTTGCCACGCTCTATGCCCTTATCCAGATTTGCTGCGGTGGTTTGCTGCGCCTTTTCGAGCACAGTAGCATTTATATCGAACAGGATGGTTTTATAGCCTGCCTGCGCACAGATCTGCGCAATACCCTGCCCCATCGTACCGGCACCAACTATACCTATCGTCTGTATATCCTCGAATTTCATAGTTTAATTGCTAGTTGTTGGTTGTTAATTGTTAAAAAGCTGATGTTATAGTTAACGGCTTACTATAGGCGAAGCTCAACAATCAACAGTTTAACAATCAACAATTAAATCACCCCTTCAAACTGGCGAAGGAAGCGCACGTCGTTTTCGGTGAACAGGCGCAGGTCTTTTATCTGGTACTTCAGCATAGTAATACGCTCGATGCCCATACCAAACGCGAAGCCGGAATATACGTTCGGGTCGATGCCGCAGCTTTCCAGCACAGCAGGATCTACCATACCGGAGCCGCCGATTTCTACCCAGCCGGTTTGCTTACAAATGTTACAGCCTTCGCCTTTACAGATCAGGCACGAAATATCGATCTCGGCACTTGGCTCTGTGAATGGAAAGAAAGACGGACGGAAACGAACTTTGGTATCCTGGCCAAAAAGCTCTTTGGCAAAGTAGTAAAGGGTTTCTTTCAGGTCTTTAAAGCTTACGCCTTTGTTTACGTACAAGCCTTCTACCTGGTGGAAAACCATATGCGCTCTGGCAGAGATAGCTTCGTTACGATACACACGGCCCGGCATAATGCTGCGCAGGGGTGGCTGGTTATTCTCCATCAGGCGCACCTGAACATTGGAAGTATGGGTACGCAACAGGTGGTTCTTATCTTCGCTCAGGAAGAAGGTATCCTGCATTTCGCGGGCAGGGTGGTTCTCCGGGAAGTTAAGTGCCGTAAAGTTGTGGAAATCATCCTCCATCTCCGGTCCTTCGGCTACGTTAAACCCAATGCGCTCAAAAATGCGCACGATCTCGCGGCGCACCAGCGACAACGGATGGCGTGTGCCTAACGTGTTCGGAATAGTTGGCAGCGTAAAGTCGAAACCAGTATCGGTGTTGCTTTCATTGCTGTTTGCCAGTTGTTCCTGTGCCTGGTCAAAACGCTCCTGGGCGCGGTTTTTAAGTTGGTTCAGCTGCTGACCCACTTCACGGCGCTGCTCCGGTGCAACTTCTTTCAGGTTATCAAAAAGGGCTGCAATCTGGCCTTTACGACCTATATAAGTAATTCTAAACTGCTCCAGCTCGGCTGCGTTGCCAAGCGGGGCGGCCTCTATCTCTTGTGCTACTCGTTGTATGTTCTCCACCATAGTATGCAAAGATAATAAATTGAAGGATTACCCCATCCCAACCTTTCCCTAAAAACAAGGGAAGGAGCTTAGTTATAGTTTTATAGTTTCTGTTGGTCCAACCACCCCTAACCCCTCCTTGTCTAAGGCGGGGAATATTTACCTCACCCCAGCCCTCTCCTTTTATCGAGGGCCCCTACCCCCAAAACAGGAGAGGGAGTTTTTGGACAGCTATAGTTTGGTTTATCGTTCTATGGTTAGCATTGTAACACCCCTGTAGTCCCCTCAAGGGGACAGTCTTTACTACTATAGGTTGAATTTTAGTTCTATAGTTACTGACCGCGAGCAGGCAGGCGCAGCCTGACACAAGGAACTATAGCCACGAGAAGAAATGATCTACTACAACCAAGAGACAGTAAGTAAACTATAGCTAAGGTATTGACTATCGAATGTGATTTCAGTCTTTGGGTTGAGCGCCTTTGACTTGTTGCGGTGCCGCAGGCAATCCGACGCAGGAGGATAGCAAGAAGGCAAAGGCGCGATGCCCGAAGACGGGGCCTCCCGGCCTGGGAGGGAGCCAACGAAACTATAAGACTATAGATAACTAGAGCTCCCAGGATTGGTAGAAACTATGGAACAATGGCTTGGTTCGAGTAGTAGGCAAAGTCAACTACAGGACATATAAGATGCCTTGACTGACGCTCGACATGACAAAAGAGGAACCACATCTTATCAAACTATAGCCCAGACGCTCGTAGGAGCTGCGCACGCTACGAGGTCTTACTCCTATCAATCTTTAAATCCTGCTTCAGACAAATCCATAACGATAGCTTTCAGAATCAAAATAATATAGCAACTTTACTATACTATTGTTGAGCGGCGGGTATCAGCACACCTTCGTTTACCGACGCAACCCTGCAGCTTACCGACTTTTTGCCTTTGCCAGCCTACTAACTATAGCCGCCACATGCTGATTGAAGTACATTTGATCAGAAATTAAAACATAACAACTATGGAAAATCAAGATCTGAACACAAACAAAGGTTACAAAAACTGGAAGAACCGTACCGACAACAGAAATGGCCGTGTAATGGCCGGGTTGCTGCTAATAGGCATTGGCTTAGTATTGCTGGCTTCTAAAATGAACCTTATTTTCTTGCCGAACTGGCTATTCTCGTGGCCGATGATTCCTATTTTGGTGGGCTTATTTATTGGCTTCAAACATTCATTCCGTAACCCAGCCTGGATATTGCCGGTAGCGTTAGGCCTAATCTTTCTGATCGATAGATTTGTACCCGGCATATCATTTAAAAATTACCTGTGGCCAGTTGTAGTGATCGTAATCGGCCTTTGGGTAATGCTTAAACCAAGACACAGCTATAACTATAATGCGCGTTACGGTGCCGGCACTACAACGTTCCCACCTGTTGGAATAGCTACTTCTGAGCCTGTTACCACAAGCAATTATACCGAAGATGCAGCGGCATCCGGAGATGATTATGTGAACTCTACAGCCATTTTTGGCGGCGTAAAGCGCAACATCCTGTCTAAAAATTTTAAAGGCGGCGAAGTAGTGAGCGTATTTGGTGGCAACGAGCTTAACTTTTCACAATCAGATATTCAGCACCCGGTTGTGCTGGACACGACACAGATATTTGGAGGCACATCGCTCATCATCCCGCCACATTGGGAAGTACGCTCTGAGGTTGTGGCCATATTAGGCGGTGTTTCGGACAAGCGCATGATGTTGCCCGGCGGCTACGATCCAAACAAAGTCCTTATCATAAAAGGCACTGCCCTTTTTGGCGGCCTGGATATTAAAAGCTACTAATTTAGACTACTGCAAAAGATGTCTCCAACAAGGGTAATCTGGCTTTGTGTGGCGTGGGCGGCTTTCTGGTCGGGGGTATTTGTACTGGTGCTATTGCCTGCAAACTATAGCCTGAGCCTGACCTTTAAAGATGCGCTGCTTTACAACATGCTACTAACTATAGCCGGTTACGCTGCAGGCACGGGGCTGCGCTATTATCAGCCTACGTTGCGCCAGGGTGTGTTGCTTTTAGCCTGGAGTTTGGGTTTAGCCGGTATCTGCACACTGATCTATAGTTTGCTTATCGAGAGATTAATAACCCATGAGCTCTACCTGGATTTTGTTGGAGATTCGTTGCCGATGCGGCTGGTATTTGGGTGGTTGCTGCTGCTGCTGTTGTTGCTGATAAACTGGTTCTGGTTTTATACAAAAGAGCAGCGACAGCACGAAGAGCGCAAAGCCGCCACTGAGAAACTGGCCCGTGAAGCCGAACTGTATACGTTGCGCCAGCAACTGCAGCCACATTTCCTGTTCAACAGCCTGAACTCGATCAGTGCGCTGGTGGGGAGCAGGCCGGAGCAAGCCAGAACTATGGTACAGCAGCTCTCCGACTTTTTGCGGGGAACACTACGAAAGGAAAACCAACAGCGCGTAACCCTGGCCGAGGAGCTGACCCAACTGGAACTATACTTAGCTATTGAGAAAGTACGTTTCGGGCACCGGTTGCAAACTATAGTTGATGTTCCGGAAGATGCAAAAGTGTTGCAATTACCTGCTTTATTGTTGCAACCATTGGTAGAGAATGCCATTAAGTTCGGCCTGTACGGCACCACCGGCGACACAACTATAAGCATAAAAGCGGACCGGGCAGATGAAGGATTAGTTATCAGCGTTCGGAACCCTTTTGACCCGGATGCCTCGCAGGCGCATGAAGGCACAGGATTTGGCTTAAACTCGGTGCAGCGCAGATTATACCTGCTTTACGCCCGCCCCGACCTAGTACAAACCCAACAGCACGAAAATCAATTTACCACCACCGTAACCTTACCACAAAACTATGATCAAGTGCCTCATAATTGACGACGAACCGCTGGCCCGCAGTATAGTTGCCGAATACCTGCAGCAGCACCCCGATGTAACGATAGTGCAGGAGTGCGGCGACGGTTTTGAAGGTATAAAGGCCATCAAGCAGCACCAGCCCGACCTTATCTTTCTGGACATCCAAATGCCGAAGATAAACGGGTTCGAGATGCTGGAACTGGTAGAGCAGCGACCGGGCGTGATCTTTACCACCGCCTTCGATAACTATGCCCTGAAAGCTTTTGAAGCCAATGCGGTGGATTATCTGCTAAAGCCTTTCAGCCAGGAGCGTTTTGATGCCGCACTGAAGAAGTGGCAGGAAAAGCGAACGATAGAAACTATAGACAAGCCAACTATAAACCTGAGCGAAGTGCCCGCTAAACAGCCCGAAGAGCGCATGCGCATTGTCGTAAAAGCCGGCAACGATATTCGCATCATACCTGTGCAGGATGTGCTGTACCTGGAAGCTTACGACGATTATGTAAAAATCCACAGCAAAGACGGCCTCTTCCTGAAAAAGAAAACAATGGGCTATTACGAACAGACACTCGACCCGGCGCAGTTTGTTCGCGTGCACCGCTCCTATATGATTCCGATTGCCCAGCTCACCCGCATAGAACCCTTAGAGAAAGACAGCCACGTTGCCCTGCTCAAAAACGGCGTGCGTATCCCACTGAGTAAGAGCGGTTATACCAGGCTGCGCACCGTGCTGGGGCTGTAATTTTTTTTCTATTAATCTTCTGTGTTGCAACATCACCCTTACGCAAGCCCTGCCCGGCTATTCCTATAGTTTACCAGGGCATTAGTCCATATAACACAGGAGTTTGTCTGGATACACGGCTTACCTGACATCATATAGCTTTTTGTAATATAACTGGAAATGAGAAATTTATGCACATTTTCTTAAACAAAATACCCTTTCGGAAACTTTGGATATAAAAATCGTTTCCATAGTTTTACGCCATCATGAGCACTAGTGAGATAGAAGAAAGAACCGACCCGAAGCAGAAAATTTCCTGCACCGCTTTCCAGCTGTTTTGCCAGCGGGGCATTAAAAGCGTGTCGATGGATGATATTGCGCAGTTCCTGGCGATGTCCAAGAAGACGATCTACAAGTGGTTCGAGAACAAGAATGAGATCGTGGTGGCCTCTACGGGCGCTTACCTGCAGGACATGCAGCAGCGTTGCGAAGTACATTTTCAGGACTCCGCCAATGCCATCGAAGAGCTTTTCAATATCATGGCCATGACGCGCGAGCTCTTTAACCAGTTTCACCCTTCCGTTTTCCACGACCTGCAGAAATATCACCCCGAAGCTTTTAAACTATGGATGCAGCACCGCGACGACTATATGTTTGAAAAGATAAAGCTGAACCTGCTGCGCGGCATCAGGGAAGGCCTTTACCGCAAAGACCTGGATGTGGAAGTGATGGCGAAAGTACGGTTGGTGCAGGTGGAGTTGCCCTTTAACCCGGTGCTTTTTCCGCCACACAAATATGACCTGAAACGCGTGCAGATGGCTACCCTGGAACATTATATGCTGGGCCTAGCCACCCTGAAAGGGCATAAAATGATAAACGAGCTCAAGCAGATAAAAGAAGAAGAATAACCTACTACCTGACCAGAATAAAACATGAAAAAAAGAAGTACACTACTGGCTGCTTTACTGGCGCTGTTCAGCTTTTCGGGCGCGCAGGCCCAGGAAGCTATGCCGCTAAGCCTGCAGCAAAGCATAGAGTATGCCCTGCAAAACAGAGCCAGTTTAAAGGCGGCGCAGAACGAGGAAAAGATTGCTAAAGCCAGAACCGGCGAGATACGCGCCATGGGCCTGCCCCAACTGAATGCAGCCGTTGAAGTAGGCAATAACTTTATTCAGCAGAAAACTTTACTGGACCCCAAGGACTTTGGTGGTGCGCCGCAGGTACTCGATCCGTTCGTGATCACACCAGAGCAACTGGCTTCCGGCCAGCCGATAACGCTTGCACCCACTTACTCTACCCCGGAGCCACGCCCGGGAGAAGGTGGTTTGCAGGTCATCTCGTTTGTGCGCCCTTACACCGGCTCTGCCACTGTAACCGGCAGCCAGCTCTTGTTCGACGGTTCTTACCTGATCGGGTTGAAGGCTGCCAAAACCTATACCGAGCTATCACGCAAAACCACTACGCAAACCGAGATCGAGATAGCTGAGCAAGTGAGCAAAGCCTATTACGGTGTGCTGGTGAGCCGCGAGCGCATCGAGCTGCTGAACCAGAACCTGGTGCGCCTGGACACACTCCTGAACCAGACCCGCATCATGTTCCAGAACGGGGTGGCCGAACAGCTGGATGTAGACCGCCTGCGTGTATCTTATAACAACCTGAAGGTAGAGCAGCAGAAAGCCGATCGCCTGATGCAGCTAAGCGAGAACCTATTGAAATTCCAGATGGGCTTACCGCAGAACCAGGCTATTGTGTTAACCGACAAGTTAAACGAAGTGGAGGTAGACGTTACAAAGCCCAACACACAGAACTTTAACTATAGCAACCGCATCGAATACTCCATTCTGGAAACACAGCGCGACCTGGCTGCCCTGGATGTGCGCAACATTAACTCCGGATACCTGCCTAAACTATACCTGAACGCCCGCTACGGTTACAGTGGTGTCGGGGAATCGTTTTCTGATATTATGAGCGTACGCGCCGGCGCCAACAATACCACAGACCGTAACTGGTTCGACTTTGGGTATGTGGGCGCACAATTCCAGGTACCGATCTTTGATGGGCTGAGAAGGCATTACCAGGCACAACAGGCTAAACTCAAATTAGAAAATACCAGGTATGGTTTCGAAACCCTGCGCCAAAGCATCGACCTGGAACTGGAGCAGGCTTCTACCGAACTGACCAACGCCCTGGATGTACTGAAATCGCAGCAGGAAAACCTGGAACTTGCCGAGAGTATTGCCCGCGTAGCCAAGATCAAGTTTCAGGAAGGTGTGGGCTCTAACCTGGAAGTGATAACCGCTGAAACCGAGTTGCGCCAGGCACAGACCAACTATTACGCCGCCATCTACGACGCCCTGATAGCCAAAGTAAATTTAGAAAAAGCCAACGGCACCCTGACCACAAAATAAAACCATGAAAAACCTGACAGAACTGAAAATGACACGCATTATAGGCATCGCAACTATAGTGCTGATACTTAGCCTTACTGCCTGCGGAAAAAAAGATAAAGAAACCCAGTTAGCCGACCTGCGCGCGCAGCAAACTAAAATAGAAGCACAGATCGCCGACCTGGAAGCCCAACTGAAAGCCGAAGGCAAAAAAGTAAACAAGCCAAAGAAAACAGTGCCGGTATCGGTGGCAACGGTGCAGCCGGATACCTTTAGCCATTATCTGGAAATGCAGGGCAAAGTGGCGTTTGACCAGGACGTGCTGGTTAGTGCCCGCGTGCCTGGTGTGCTCACCAGCGTACGCGTGCAGCCCGGCGACCGTGTAAGCAAAGGCCAGACCATGGCAACTATAGATGCACAGGTACTGGAGCAGAACCTGGCTGAACTACGCACCCGCTTAGACCTGGCCCGCATTGCCTATGAGAAACAGAAAAACCTCTGGGACCAGAAAATAGGCACCGAAATGCAGTTCCTTACGGCCAAAAATAACAAGGAAGCTTTGGAACGTAACCTGGCGGCTCTGCAGCAACAGCGCGATCAGTTTAATGTGAAAGCTCCGGTTAGCGGCGTGGTAGACGAAGTTATCCCGAATACAGGCGAAGCAGTAGCGCCGGGCGTGGGCATTATAAGAGTTGTGAACATTGCCGGTGGCAAAATAGTGGCCGAGGTGTCGGAGGCATACCTCACAAACATTAAGAAAGGCGATAAAGCTATAGTTTACTTCCCGGACCTGAACAAAGAAGTAGAAACAACAGTGGATGTAGTAGGCAAATTCATAAACCCGACCAGCCGCACATTTACCGTGGAGCTTAAGCTGAAAGATGCCAAAGCCGTGGAGCTGCGTCCTAACCTGGTGGCCGTGGTGCGCATCCGGGACTATAGCAACGACAACACCATTGTGGTACCGGTAAACCTGGTGCAGAGAGACGAGAAATCGGAGTACGTGTATGTGGCTAAAAAAGAAGGCAACGGCTATATAGCAGCCAAACGCGAGATAAAGACCGGCAAGACCTACCAGGGCAAAACCGAAGTGCTGAGCGGACTCGCAGCCAACGACCAGGTAATTACCGCCGGCTACCAAAGCCTGAACGAAGGCCAGCCTGTTGTGTTTCAGCAAACCGCCGGTAGCAGCCTGAGCCAGAAATAAACCCTACATCCTTGAAACTATGAAAGAGTTTAAACCAACCAGTTGGGCTGTCAATAACAAAACCAGCATCTACATTATCACGCTGATCCTCTCGGTGTGGGGTATCTTTTCTTACATCAACATTCAGAAAGAGAACTTCCCTGACATCGTGATCCCGACCGTGTTTGTGGGTACTATTTACCCCGGCACATCGCCCACGGATATGGAAAACCTGGTTACGCGGCCCATCGAGAAGGAAATAAAATCTATCTCAGGGGTTAAAAAGATCACCTCTAATTCCATCCAGGATTTCTCGATGGTAGTGGTGGAATTTAATACTGATGTGGATGTATCGGAAGCGAAGCAGCAGGTAAAAGATGCCGTGGACAAAGCGCGCTCCGACCTGCCTACCGACCTGGACCAGGAACCAAGCGTGCAGGACATCAACTTCTCGGAGTTCCCGATCATGCAGGTAAACGTGTCGGGTAACTATAGTCTGGACCAGCTGAAGAACTATGCCGAAGACATACAGGACCGCATTGAGTCGCTGAGCGAGATTACCCGCGTGGATATGGCTGGCGCCCTGGACAAGGAAGTGCAGGTAGATGTGGACATGTATAAAATGCAGGCCGCCAAAGTTACCTTCAACGATATTGCCAATGCCATTGCCATGGAAAACATGACGCTTTCGGGCGGTAATGTAACCGTGGGTGAAATGAAGCGATCAGTGCGCGTGGTGGGCCAGTATGTAGACCCGAACAAGATCGGCGATATTGTGGTGAAATCGGTGCCGGGTGCCAACATCCAGTTAAAGGAAATTGCTGCCGTAAGAGAGGGTTTTGAAGAGCAGGAAAGCTTTGCCCGCCTGGACAATGCACCTGTTATTACCCTAAACGTGATCAAGCGCAGCGGCGAAAACCTGATCGAAGCATCGAACAAGATAGATGACCTGCTGAGTGAAATGGAAGGCTCGGTGCTGCCATCGGACCTGAAAGTAACGGTTACCGGCGAGCAGGCTACCCAAACCAAACACACCCTGAACGACCTGATCAACACCATCATCATCGGGTTTGTGCTGGTAACCATCATCCTGATGTTCTTTATGGGTACCACCAACGCTATTTTCGTGGGGCTTTCGGTGCCTATTTCTATGTTCGTGGCCTTCCTGCTGTTCGATTCTACAGGCGTATCGCTGAATATGATCGTGCTGTTTGCCTTCCTGCTGGCCCTGGGCATAGTAGTGGATGATGCTATAGTTGTGATCGAGAACACGCACCGTATTTTCCATAACTCAAACCTACCCATCGCTAAAGCTGCTAAAGTGGCTGCCGGCGAAGTGTTTGTACCAGTGCTGGCGGGCACGCTTACAACTATAGCGCCGTTCTTTCCGCTGCTTTTCTGGCCCGGTATAGTTGGGGAGTTCATGTTCTACCTGCCTATCACGCTCATTGTAACCCTGATGGCATCGTTGCTGGTAGCTTTTATCATCAACCCGGTATTTGCCGTGTCTTTTATGAAGAAGGACCACGCCGCCCCGACAGCTAAAAGCAACAAACGCTTCCTGATCATTATGGGGGTAGCGGTGGTAATAGCCATTATTTTCTACATCATAGGTTCGTTTGGTACGGCTAACCTGATCATGCTGGGAGTGATACTGGTAGCCCTGAACCGCTTTGTTTTCACCGTGCTGATCAACAAGTTCCAGAACAACACACTGCCTAAGTTTATGGCTGGCTATGAACGGTTACTGCGCTGGATGCTGGTAGGCAAACGCCCGATAGGTGTATTTGCCAGCATTTTCGGCCTGCTGATATTATCTATAGTATTAGTTGGCATCCGCTCGCCTAAAGTGGTTTTCTTCCCCGACAGCGATCCGAACTTTGTGTATGCTTACATTCAGCTGCCGGTAGGTACCGACCAGGTAGTTACAGACTCGGTAACACAGGTAGTAGAAAAGCGAATTTATAAGGTGATCGGTGAAAACAATCCGGATGTGGAGTCGGTTATCTCGAACGTGGCGATTGGCGCAGGCGACCAGAACGACCGAAGCACCACCGCACAATCACATAAAGGCAAAGTAACGGTGGCTTTTGTAGAGTTTATGGACCGCACCGGCGATAAAACTACTTCGGAATATCTGAGTGAGATCAGGGAATCGGTGAAAGGGATACCTGGTGCTGAGATTACCGTGGATAAAGAACAGAATGGCCCGCCGGTTGGTAAACCGATCAGCATCGAGATTTCCGGCGAAGAGTTTCCGGAGTTAATCGCGCTGTCTAAAAATGTGGAGCAGTTCATCGGCAACCAGCAGATTGAAGGAATAGAAGGCCTGAAATCGGACCTGGAAGACAGCAAGCCAGAGATCGTGATCAACATTAACCGGGAACGCGCCAACCGGGAAGGCATCAGCACCGCTCAGATAGGGCAGGAGATAAGAACGGCTATCTTTGGCAGGGAAGCCTCTAAGTTTAAACTGGACGAAGATGAATACCCGATACAGGTGCGTTACGCCGAGCCTTACCGCAAAAACATTGACGCCCTCCTGGACTCCCGCATCACGTTCCGCGACATGAACTCCGGGCAGGTACGCCAGATCCCGTTATCGTCGGTAGCAAGTATAGAATATGGCACAACTTATGGCGGTATTAAGCGAAAAAACCTGAAACGTGTCGTAACTTTGGAGTCGAATGTACTGGCCGGGTACAACGCCAACGAAGTGGTGCAACAGATAGAGCAGTCGCTGCAGAATTTCCAGACGCCGGAAGGCTACGAAGTACGCATGGGCGGGCAGCAGGAAGAGCAGCAGGAAACATTCCAGTTCCTGTTACTGGCGCTGGTATCGGCGTTTTTCATCATCTTCCTGATCCTGGTTACGCAGTTCAACTCGGTATCCAAACCATTCATCATCCTTTCAGAAGTACTTTTCTCCATTATCGGGGTGCTCCTGGGCTTCTCGATCTTTAAAATGGATGCGTCTATAGTTATGACAGGTGTGGGGATTGTGGCGCTGGCCGGTATTGTGGTGAAGAACGGTATCCTTATAGTTGAGTTTACGGACCTGTTGCTGGAAGAAGGCAAGGAACTGAAGGATGCTATAGTGGAGGCCGGAAAAACGCGCCTTAACCCGGTGCTGCTTACCGCCACGGCAACTATACTGGGGCTGGTACCGCTGGCACTGGGTGTAAACCTTAACTTCTATACCCTGTTTACGGAGTTCAAACCGAACTTTTTTATGGGTGGCGAGAGTGCAGCTTTCTGGGGCCCACTGGCCTGGACCATCATCTTCGGATTAGGGTTTGCAACTATAGTTACGCTACTAATTGTGCCGGTAATGTACCTATTGAACGAGAAATTGAAAGACAGGCTGATAGGCAAAAAGAAACGTGCCGCAGCCCTGAAGATAAAGCAGGACGAATTGCCTGTGAATGGTAAAGTTAGAGAATACACATATTAATAGTACCCATGATTACGACAGATAAAGCTATTGAGCAGGAGGTTATCCGCATCATTAGCAGAACAAAAAAAGTAAAGCCATCCCGCCTGAAAACCGACGTAAGCTTAGAGCAAAAGCTTGGTTTTGATACCCTGGATGTAGTTGATATTATACTTGCCCTGGAAAAGAAATACCACATCGTTATTCCGGATGAAGTTCCGATTAACACGGTTGGTGATTTTGTAACCTACGTGGCCGATCATTCGGAGCTGGTAGCGGCGTAAAACTTTTACATTTTAACCTATAGAAGGCGGGTTTGTTCCCGCCTTTTTTATGCTCCGGCCTGTAGACTCAACTATAGCTCAAATAAAATCAGGCACTCTTTCTGCAACAGCTGTGTTAGATCTGGGCATGATTAAACTTTATTCTTGAATGTGAAAATAGGTGATTTTGGGTTCTGGCGAGGGTCGTTTAGAGCGGAATAGCAGCGCTATTGCGCGAGAAACAGCCGCGGCCAGGTTCCGAAAGCGCACATTTGCAACTCAAAGTATAAATTTTAATCATGCTCTAACCTAAATCTGTGCTAACTTGCGCCGCAATTTCATAAAACGCTAAAAACCTGTGAGAAACGTATCGTTTTCGACCTCTACATTTTTACTGGCAGCTGTTCTTTACTTAACCGGCTGCACCAGTACATCCAAACTACAGACGCAGGCCCCGGAAGCTACTGTTTCGGCGGCCCCGTCTTACCAGCCAAAGCTCTCATCTATAACTATACCTGTAAGTGTGCAGGTAGCAACTATAGAAGAGATGCTGAACCGCGAATTTGCCGGCGTATTGTACCGCGACACCAACCTGGACGATGACAACGTGGCCGTAACGGTAAATAAGAATGGCCGCATCAGCATACGTGCCGAGAAAGACAAACTATACTTTAGCGTGCCGCTGAACATTTATGCCAAAGGCCGCTGGAAATGGGACCCTTGCCAGCTTTGCCCGGCCATTGACAAGACCGAAGACACCCGCTTCGACATGGTGATCAATACGGAAAGCAAAATAAACCTGACCGAGGACTATAAGCTGAAGACCACCACCACCGGCAATTTTGAGTGGGGCAATACCAAACCGGTACTGGAGCTGGGTCCGCTAAAAATTGGCTTAGCCCGCTTTGTAGAGCCGGAGCTACGCAAGCAAATGGCTAACCTGACCAAACAACTGGACAATGAACTACAGAAGCAGGTAGATGTAAAGAAATACGTACTGCAGGCCTGGACCATGCTGCAGGAGCCGGTAAAAGTAAACGACGACATGAACGCCTGGCTACAGGTAGTGCCGCAGGATGTACGCGTAACGCCGCTGCAGCTACGCAACGGTACGCTGGCCATGCGCATTGGCATTACCTCTTACATAAACGTTACCACCGATGGCAAACCTGCCGTTAAAACCAACAAAGCCCTGCCAAAACTGGTGCTGGATAATAAGCTAACCGACAACATACAGGTAGGCTTAACCGCTGATATACCGTACACGCACGCCAGCAAAATGCTGCAGCAGCAGGTAGCCAACCAGACCTATAAATTCGACGATGGTAAAAGCCAGATCACGGTAAAAGATGCCGCCATCTCACCTGCCGGCGACAAGCTTACCCTGATGCTGGATGTGGATGGAAAAACAAAAGCCGGGCTGTTCACGAAAAAGATAGTGGGCAAAGTATACCTGCGCGGCACCCCATATTACGATGCAGCCACATCCTCTATAAAAGTGCGCGACGTGGATTATACTTTAGAAACGAAAGACAAACTGCTGAATACCGCCAGCTGGTTAGCCAAGAACAAGTTTAAGGATATGATTCAGCAGCAGGTGAACATACCAGTGAAAGACCAGCTGACAGATGCGCATAAATCTTTGCAGCAAGCGCTGGATAAACAGGGCCGCGTACACGAATCGGTGATGCTGAAAGGAAAGATACAGGCCATTGAGCCCGATAACATTTACCTGACGCCGACGGCCATCCGCACCGTAATAAACGCCAAAGGCAACCTGACTGCCACGATCGATAAACTATAGGTAAAGCGAATATCCAGACTATAAACGGCCGCTAAATAAGTGGCCGTTTATAGTTTCCGGATTGGCTTAGGGCTGTTAAAAACCTGTGCCGGCACCTGCTTGGGTGTTGCAATGTTTTCGAGGGTAAAGTCGCCTTCCGGGTTGCTGCGGTCCGATGCCAGCATTATAGTTCCGTATGGTTTATAGTCTGACCAGCGGCGCGTAAAAGTGGGTTTCTTGTCATGAAAGTCTTTGTAGTAAGCCCACTGCGTTACCAATCCCGTTTTTTTATCCACCCACAGGTGATATTTGTTCTCCGGCGTCAGGCCTACATGGTCGAAGGTCATCTCCAACATATTTGCTACAGCGCCATCCATGGTCTTGCCTTCGCCGAGGTACTTCAGGTGTACGCCCGGGTCCTGTAGTTTAAAGGGCATCACGAGCCAGTAAGAGTTATTTATCCAGAGGGCATAGGCCTGGTCCAGCAACTTACGTTTTTCTCCGGCATCCGTGATTTCCTTTCCGGCAGCATATACTTTGCCGTTTTTGGTACGGGTATCCAGTATAACTACCAGGCTGTCTTTCTCCCACCGGAATTTGTCCTGCTTTTTGTCCCACACCTGGTACTGGTCCCTGAAGCTCCAGGCTATAAAGCGGGTATTGTCCCAGCCTTTTTTGCCACCCATGTTTTTAAGCGCCCGTTGCGCCACTGCCTGTGCCTTTGCATCCTGGGCCAGCGCTGTAGCGGGAGCAGCCACACTTATTAAAACCAACAGGAACGCCAGCAGCCCTGCTGCGCCAAAAGTATGTTTGTGCTTTTCCATGTTACAACCAGTTTATAGTTTGATTTTATACGTTCCTGAAGCTTAAATTGCCATACCTGCAAGTGTTTACCAGTAAATCCAACTATCAACTATAGCAGAACGTAATCAGAAACCTAAACAAACCGCCCCGCTAATGGCTACTTTTACTTTTAAAGATATATTCTCGCTACTCAAAACGTCGGTCTCCGAGTTCCTTGACAACGACTCGTTGCGACTGGCCGCGGCACTGGCATTCAATGCCATTTTCTCTATCCCGCCGCTGTTGCTTATCATTATAAAGGCCGCCGGCTTTTTCCTCGGCGAGGCGGCCGTTTCCGGGGAACTCTCTAATCAGATCTCGACGGCAGTTGGACCCGAAGCAGCCAAGCAGGTAGAAACTATAGTGCAGAACGCCACGCTGAGCGAAAGCGGCTGGGCCCTTTGGGTTGGTATCGGTACCCTGTTATTTGCCGGCACAACCTTCTTTGTAACCCTGCAACAATCCCTGAACACTGTCTGGAACCTGAAAGTGAAGCCAACCAATGGCATTCTGCGCATGGCCAAAGAGCGACTTTTCTCGTTCGGCATTATCCTGAGCATTGCGTTGCTTATGTTGTTCTCGCTGGTGATGAGTGCAGCTATTTCGATCCTGAGCGGTTATATCTCGGATATGTTGCCCGGCATTGGCGTCTGGCTCATCAAGCTAATTGATTTTATAGTTTCCGTGGGGCTCATCTCGCTGCTGTTTACCCTGATCTTTAAGTACCTGCCCGATGGCATTATCCGCTGGAAAGACACGCTGATCGGTGCAGTGGTAACGGCGTTGCTTTTTGGCTTAGGCAAATTCCTGATCAGCTGGTACATCGGCACGTCAGACCCGGGCTCGGCGTATGGAGCGGCCGGTTCTATTATCGTTATCCTGGTCTGGATCTATTATTCGTCGATGATCGTGTTCTTCGGGGCGGAGTTTACACAGCAATATGCCGAGCGTTACGGCCAGCACATCCGGCCAAAACCACATGCCGTATTTGTGCGCACCGTAGAAGAAACCTCTGACAAAACAGACAAAACCAGCGGCCGGCCAAAACCAGAAGGCAGGTATAACAAGAATCCGTAAATTTTCGTGTCTGGTGTTTCGTTTTTCGTGTTTCGGTCAGGGCTATAGTTAACCAAACTATAGTTCTATAGCTCTACCGCCCTTGCTCGCGTCCCGCGAGTGTGCGCTACCAGCGGACTCTGGCCGCGCCAAGCTATAGTTCATAGTTCCTGCCGCAAGTTTAGCGCAGCGTAACTTGTGGCTGTGCATGGCAGCCAGTTTTCAACTGGCTTTGCTTTGCAAAAGCAAAACAAACTATAGCCGTAACTATAAAACTATAACAAGTTGATTTCAGCTGTTCGGGGCATTTTAAGTACGCGTTCATTGTGAGCAGCGCGGACACGGATGTCCGCAGCAGATAGCTTTCGGATTAGGAAGTCCGAAAGAGCATGTTGGCTATAATTCTATAATTATAGTTGTATTACTTTTACTCGCAGAATAAGCTATAATTTAACGCGGCCAGAGTCCGCTTGTAACGCACACTCGCGGGACGCGAGCGAGAGCTATTACTTCCCTGCCCCAACCCAAAAAGAACCACAAAAAACCCCGGCTGCCTTAACAACCGGGGTTTATACTATATAGTTGAAACGGCTATAGTTTAAGCCTGTTGCTTTTCCTTCACAGCCAGCTGGCCACAAGCGGCGTCAATGTCTTTACCACGGCTGCGGCGCACGTTTACCTGTAAGCCACGGTCAGCCAGGTAGTAGATAAACTTCTGCAAACGATCGTCATCCGTATTCACAAAATCAGCGTTGGCAATCGGGTTATATTCGATCAGGTTAATCTTGCATGGGATGATCTTGGAGAAGCGAAGCAGTTCTTCGGCATCCTGCAGGCTGTCATTAAAGTTATCGAACACAATGTACTCATAGGTAACTTTACGGCCTGTTACCTGGTGGTAGTGCTTCAGAGCATCCTTCAGGGCTTCCAACGAGTTGGTTTCGTTTATCGGCATGATCTGGTTGCGCTTCTCGTCGTTTGCCGCGTGCAGCGACAAGGCCAGGTTCGCTTTCACACCATCATCGGCCATCTTCTTGATCATTTTAGCAATACCGGCTGTACTTACTGTTATGCGGCGTGCGGCCATACCTAACCCATCGTGCGCGGTAATGCGCTCAATGCTCTTCATTACGTTGGCATAGTTCAGCATTGGCTCGCCCATACCCATGTACACAATATTGGTCAGGCCTTCGCCGTACTGGCGTATGCTTTGCTCGTTTATGCGCACTACTTGGTCGTAAATTTCGGCGGCATCGAGGTTACGAACGCGGTCCATGTAGCCGGTTGCACAGAACTTGCAGGTAAGCGAGCAGCCAACCTGGCTACTTACGCAGGCCGTTTTGCGCTCGTCGTGCGGTATTAGTACGCCTTCTACAATGTTGCTGTCGTATAGTTTAAACGCAGATTTTATAGTTCCGTCGTTGCTCAGCTGCTCGGTAGCCACCTGCACGGCATTAATGGCAAAGTGCTGTTCCAGCTTTTCGCGCAGGACCAGGCTCACGTTGTTCATCTCCGCAAACGACTGGATAGAGTGCTTCCAGAGCCACTCATAGATCTGCTTGGCACGGAAAGGCTTTTCGCCCTGCTCCACCAACCAGGCTTTCAGGTCGTCGAGCGACAGTTTGCGGATGTCTTTTTTATTTAAAACAGGAATATCTGCGATCAAATTCATACCACAAAATTACAAAAATCATCCGGCTTTAGTTTCAATCTTTGCCTTTACTTCGTCGGGGAGGGGCATTAGTTTGCGTTCGGTATAGTTAAAGCACAGCATTCCGGTTTTGGCGCGGGCTACTTCTTTGCCATGCTGGTTTAGTACGTGGTAGGTAATATCAAAACCATACTTGCTGATGTCGTCAAACGCCATGTTTATAGTCAGGATATGTCCATAAAAGCCTTCGCCTTTATACTCGATGCCTACATCGGCCATAATTAAACTGGCGCCGCCTATGCCCAGTTCGCTCCAGCCATAGTTGCCCAGCAGCTGCATGCGTGCTTCGTGCAGAATGGAGAGCAGGGCATCGTTGCCCAGGTGGTTGCCATAGTTCAGGTCGGTTACGCGCACCGGTATGGTTGCCGTAAAGTGTATGTGTTCGGGTATGGTTACTTTTATGCGTGCCACTTGTATTGCTGCTTGTTAGTTGTTGATTGCCTGCATCTGTTAACAGGAGTTCTCCCTGAATTAGTAACGGATCAGGCATATTTCTGTAAAAGTACCAGTAAACTATCACTCTTGCCGCCGGGCTTACTCATCATTTCCACTAATTTTAAATATTTATGGCGCTACCAACTATAGTGTAATCTTATAATTCGTAAAATCTTCTGAATCATCGTGCTAATTATGATTACATTTGTAGCTTACACTCATCATCATGCACCTCGAGATTCGCCAGACCAAAGATGGCTCTAACACCCTGTATGTACCTGAACTAAACGAGCACTACCACTCGGTGCACGGCGCGTTACAGGAGTCGCAGCATGTGTTTATAAAGCACGGACTGGAGCATGCCCTGGAGCAGAAACGCGATGTAAAAATTCTGGAAATCGGTTTTGGCACCGGCCTTAATGCTATCCTGACGCTGCCTTTCGCCCTGGCCCAGCAGGCGTTCATCCAATACGATACCCTGGAGAAATATCCGCTTACAGCCGAGGTAGTGGAGCAACTGCACTTTGAGCAGTTTATACTGAACCCGGAACTGCTGGACTACTTCAAAAAGATGCACGCTGCCCCCTGGAACGTGCCCGCAGACCTAAGCCCGTATTTTACACTGCAAAAGATACACGAAACCCTGGAAGAGTTCTGCCCGCCGGATGCTTACTACGATGTGATCTACTTCGATGCGTTTGCGCCTGAAAAGCAACCGGAACTATGGACAAAAGAAGTATTCGCTAAGCTGTACAAAGCGGTTCGCCCCGGCGGTGCGCTGGTAACGTACTGTGCCAAAGGTGCCTTTAAGCGCAACCTGAAAGCGGCCGGATTTACTGTAGAGGCACTGCCCGGACCTCCCGGAAAACGCGAAATGACACGTGGCACACGCCCTGTGCTATAGTTTTTTTCTGCCTGCTTATCAGTTAATTACACTTTCAAGAAGTATAACTATAGCTGTACTGGCCTTGCATTTATACTTTTATTTAGCAAGTGAACTTTAACTTTCCGGATATTGTAGTATTTTGCGTTAGCTTGAAACATCCTTTACCCTATAGTTTACAAATGAAGAAATTATTTACGAAAGCAATAGTAAGCCCGATAAAGGCAATTGGCCGTGGCGTTGTAAAACCATTCCAGTCGAAATACGAAGTGGTTTGCACTACCTACCAGGTAATACCGGGCCTGCCGGTTAGCAAAAACGAGCAGACTCACGCCTTTGAGCGCGGCGCTTCTTTAAAAGCAAGAGAGTTCTACACCAAAGTAGTATCGTCTGACATGACCAGAACTATGGCGCCTGTAGAAGTGAAGCTGCGCAAAATTTACCTGAGCGGTAAAACCATAGAGCAGGCGGAGTTCGGCCCGGTACAGCACCTGAAAAACGCTGGCAATAAAAAGAAATAACAGCTTCGGCTATAGTTATAAAAGCCCTCCTGACACCAGTTGTCGGGAGGGCTTTTGATTTTCAGTTGGAAGGTGCAAAATAACTACGGCAAACCAAATGCGTACTGCAGCAAAAATACCTCTTACAGAATATAGTGCCTGCTAAACCGCAACCATCTGCCCTTATAAGGAGGCCTGCTGTAGTAATTGCACTGCAAGCCCTCGCAACATTTGCCATTCTGGGTACCGCCCTGCCGCTTTTGCATTCGCAGGAATGGTATGTGCGCGTGTTCGATTACCCTCGTCTGCAGCTTTTTGCGCTGGCTATAGTTTGTTTACCACTTTATATCTGGCTGGCCCCAAGGCACCGCAAACGCGACAAATTCTTGCTGGCAGCGCTCTTAATCACCATTATTTACCAGGCTGTCAATATCTATCCGTACACTTTTCTGGCCCCCAAAGAGGTAAAAGACGCTGACAGAAAAACACACCCAAATTCCTGGGTTAGCCTACTGGTCTCTAATGTGCTCATGGACAACCAGGAACACGAGAAACTCATCGCGCTTATTCAGAAGCAGAAACCCGACATAGTGTTGTTACTCGAGTCTGATTCTGTGTGGCAGCAGGCCCTTACGCCGGTTACAAAACATTACCCTTACCGTGTAGAGATTCCGCTTGAAAACACCTATGGCATGCACCTGTACAGCCGCCTGCCGTTGCGCCAGCAAAAAGTAAGTTACCTGCTCGATAAGGATGTGCCCAATGTGAAGACGTTTGTCAGGCTTCGTAATGGTGTTTGGGTAGAACTGCATGCCGTGCATCCCAAGCCGCCCGTACCCACCGAGGACCCTACTTCAGAAAGGCGTGATGCTGAGATCGTGATGATTGCCCGCGACATTGCCAACTCAAAATACCCGGTAATTGTAGCCGGCGATTTTAACGATGTGGCCTGGTCGCGCACCACAGAGCTGTTTCAAGAGGTAAGCGGCCTGCTGGACCCACGACTCGGACGGGGCTTTTACAATACGTTTAATGTAAACTACTTTTTCCTGCGCTGGCCTTTGGACCACATCTTTCACTCGACACATTTTAAAGTTGAAAGCATCAAAAGGCTGACAGACATTGGCTCAGACCACTTTCCGATCTATATCAGGTTAAGCTTTGCCCCTGAAAACAAGTATGAACAGGAAGAGCCCGAAGCCGATAAACAAACCCAGGAAGAAGCAAGCGAACTGATTGAGGAAGGCAAAGAAGAAGCAGTAGAAGAAAACGCCAAACAACAGTAGGTTACTTGCGCCATACCCCATCCGGCATTATCACCGCATCCAGCGGCACATCAAACGGGTTGGGATCGGCTATAGTTTCTACGGGCGGCTCCAGCGACAACCCTACTTTCAGCACGTCAGGGCGGCAGTCGGCCAGGAAGCGGTCGTAGAAGCCTTTGCCGTAGCCAACGCGGTGACCAACTGTATCAAAAGCCAGCAAAGGGATCAACACAATGTCTACTTCAGGTGCTAATATGTGCTGTGCATTTTGCGGCTCTGGTATTCCCCACGGGTTTTCGATTAAAATGGCGTCGTCGGTGAGGTGGTGGTGCGTCAGGATGTTCTGCTCCACATCGGTTACGGGCACAGCTACACGCACTTCGGGGTGCTCCAGTCGCAGGCGCTCAATGATAGGCCAGGTATTTACTTCGTTGTTTTTTACGATTGGCAGAAATACGTGTACCGTTTGGCCGGGCTGTAGCTTGAAAGTGGCAAAAAACTGATCCGCTATTGCTTTGCTTCGGTGCTGTACTTCTTCCGAAGGCAGGGCACGTCGCTTTTGCAGCATCAGTTTCCGTAATTCCGCTTTCTGCATTACTCTTCTTCCAGTATCGTAAATTTAAACTCCAGTGGTTCAAAGGCATCAACAAGTGCCGGTATAAAGTCCGGGTTATTGGCCTGTATAGAAAGCAGGTTGTCGTGACGCTCCTGCAGGCCACCGCCCGGGAACAGCTTCTCCTTCAGGTTCTCTAACTGCTTAAAGGTTTGCTCGTGCTTGCTGTCGCGTGCTTTGGAGAGCTTTTTCTCCAGTATATGCAGCGCATTATGGGCTTTCTGCTCTTCTGCGGCAACGGCTTTTACCAGTGTCGGGTCTATCGTTTGGGCCAGTTTCTCTACTTCTTTAAAGGCTGCATCTATAGTTTGGCGCTGTGCTTCCAGGGTAATTTCTTCGTCGTGCAGCTGCCCAGACAATTGTTTCTTCAGCTCCAGGTATGGTTTAAAAAGCTCTTCTGCGGTCAGGCCAAGTTTATGCATACGGCTGGCGTTGCCACGGTTTATGTACAGAGCCGAGTTGCGCAGCATCAGCACCGGGAAAGCCACTTTATAGTGCTCAAACACCTGCTTTAGCTGGAACCAGTACACCACTTCTGCCCCACCGCCAATATAGGCCAGGTTCGGTAATATCAGTTCTTCGTACAACGGGCGCAAAATCACGTTCGGGCTGAACTGCTCCGGGTGCTCTTTGGCTAACTGCAGTATTTCCTGTTGCGTGAAACTATAGTTTGTGTTCAGGACTTTATAGTTGCCGTTCTCTTCAACTATACGCTCACGCAGGTTATCCTCCAAATAAAACAGATTGATCTCGCGGGAATATACCTGCGGTTTGTAGCCGGCTTCCTCCAGTTGCGCACTTGTTGCCGACACCAGTTTATGCGACAGGTTTTCGGTCAGCTCTTTTTCAACTACAGGTGTCAGGGCTTTTTTCAGTTCTGCGTGGTCGCCGTCAATCGTTACCAAGCCGTATTCGCCAAACAAACTATGGGTAATGGCGCGGGTAGCATCGGCTAAGGTGTTGTTGTTGCGGTAAGCGTCTTCAAACACCGGGAATTCCTCCGGCAGCTCATCTAACAGTGTATCCATGCCATCAAGCGAAAATCTACCTACAGCGCCTTTCTGCTCGCTCTCCCATCTATAGCCTTTCCCGAACAAATTAAAGTGGTTGATCTCAGCAAAATCGTGGTCTTCGGTAGCCATCCAGTAAACCGGCACAAAGTTATAGTTGGGGTACTTCTCCTGCAGTTGCTTACAGGTATTTATGGCCGTTACGATCTTGTACACAAAGTATAGTGGACCTGTAAAGATGTTGAGCTGGTGACCGGTGGTGATGGTGTAGGTATTGGGCTGCAACAACAGATCCAGGTTCTGCTGCACCTTCGGGTTGATCTCCGACACAGAACTATATTGCTCCTGCAGGGCTTTGTGCAATACCTGCCTTTGCTCCTGGCCAAAGCCTTTCTCCTGCAGCTGGGCTTCAAACGCAGCTATCGTCGGGAAACGGTTGTAGAATGGTTTCAGCTTTTCGTTTTGGGAAAGGTAGTCTGCTATAGTTTGTGAGAAGGCGCCGGTGGCGGCATAATCCATCTTCGTGATCTTCATTGTTGTTACTTCCATCAATACAGGAGTTCTTGTATAGCTACTTTAACAGCTTTATCGGGTTTGTGTTTCAGGTAAACTATAGTTTACCGCCCACGCCACAAAGTACGGCTTTTATTTATTTGTCTGAATCAGGATTTACAGGATTTTAGGATTAGCAGGATTTCTATAGTTAGAAAATAGGCTGAAGCTATACATTTATAGTTTTGGTCGTATATCAACCCATGCAATTAGATGATATAACGTTCAGAATTATAGGCTGCGCTATGAAAGTGCATAATACGATGGGTAATGGCTTTCAGGAAGTTATTTATCAGCGCTGTTTAGCTATTGAAATGGAATTGGCCGGATTAGGCTTTGAGCGAGAGAAAGACCAAACGATATACTATAACAACATAGAAGAAGGTAACAGAAGAGCTGATTTTATAGTTGAGAATAATATTGTGGTTGAACTAAAAGCGATAATTGCTTTAGAAGATGTACATTTAGCACAGGCCAAGAATTATGTTTTTGCTTACAATCTACCAATTGGCCTTCTTATTAATTTTGGAGCAAGCAGCTTGCAACACAAAAAGATATTCAACAGCAGGTACAAAGGGAAATAAGAGCAGAACTTATCTCATTTTTTACTCTTGAAGGTAATCCTGTAAATCCTAAAATCCTGTAAATCCTGATTCAGACAAACCTTAAACTATAAAACTATGGGACTATTAAGCGGCCTGATGGGCCATGCATCCGAAGTATCAATTGAAAAACTAACCAACGAGTTTCAGCCGATTTTGCTGGATAACGAGCAGATAGAGAGAGCTTATAAACTTATCAGGGACATGCTGGTATTTACCAATAAACGCCTGATACTGGTAAACAAACAGGGCCTCACAGGCTCTAAAGTGGATTACCAGAGCATACCGTACAGCAGCATAAAAATGTTCTCAAAAGAGACAGCCGGTATGATGGATTTTGATGCCGAGTTAAAGATCTGGCTGACCGGCGAATCGGCACCAACTATAAAACAGGATTTCCGGAAAGGCGATAATATAAACGAGGCTTACAAGGTGCTTAGCAAGTACGTACTAAAGTAGCCTTACATAAACTTAAGCCAGCTTTCAGCATCCTGTACCGAATCAAAGCCTTTAATAATACCGTTTTTCACCAGTTGTATGGCTCTGTCTGTAGACAGCTTACTGAAGTGGCTGTTGGCGTAAATAACGGCGTGGAAATTCAGACCTGCTGCCTCAGCGCGCGGGTGCCAGTCGTAGGCGCACCACTCTGCCAGGTCAGCCCACAGCCCCTGCACATCGTAGTGGTTATCGAGCAGTTTGTGGCAATACTCTTTTTTGAGATAGAACAGGATGCTCTCGTATCCCTGCTTAATTGTATCGTTTGTCAGTTCGCCATGCCACTCTGAATACACATAATCATCTATCGCATTGTATTCAATGGTAAGGTACTCTGTCTTAAGTAGGTTTATATGTCGCATGGTAAATTCAAGCTTTCGCCACCAGTTCAGGCACTTATGGTGTTGAAACGCTCAATTGTACTATAAATACAATTCTGAGCCGCACTTGTTCAAAAAATAAAAGGTATAAACTATAGCAGCTACAAATTAGCCACAGAAAAGCCGAATTACAAAATAAAAGTCCTTACCAGTCTGTACCGGTAAGGACTTTTATATAGTTAAGCGGTAGTTATTTACGCTACTACTTCACCGTAAAGGTCAAAATCAGAAGAGTCGATGATCTTTACATTGGCAAAATCACCTAAGCGTACATAGTTACTGTCGGCAGGTACCAGAACTTCGTTGTCTACTTCCGGTGAGTCGTATTGGGTACGGCCTACAAAATAACCACTCTCTTTGCGGTCGAACAGTACCTTGTAAGTATTGCCTACTTTTTCTTCGTTCAGCTCTACAGAAATGCCTTGCTGCAACTCCATAATGGCATCAGCACGCTCCTGCTTCACTTCGTCCGGCACATTGTCTTGCAACGTAAACGAGTGCGTGTTGTCTTCGTGCGAATAAGCAAAAATGCCCAGTCTGTCGAAACGCGTTTCTTCTACCCAATCGTATAGTTCTCTAAAATCCTGGTCTGTTTCGCCCGGGTGGCCTGCGATTAATGTAGTTCTCAAAGCAATGTCCGGCACGCGCTGGCGGATCTGATCTACCAGCTCAATGGTTCTGCGCTTGCTGATACCGCGGCGCATGGTCTTCAGCATGTTATCCGAGATGTGCTGCAACGGCATATCCAGGTATTTGCAGATATTGTCGCGCTCGTTCATCACATCAAACACTTCCATCGGGAACTGAGACGGGTAGGCATACTGCATCCTGATCCATTCAATTCCTCCCACATCCGAAAGGTTACGAAGCAAATCAGCCAGCTTGCGCTCGCCGTAGTGCTGTAAACCGTAGTATGTCAGGTCCTGAGCAATCAGTATAAGCTCTTTTGTTCCCATCCCTGCCAGGCGCTTCGCTTCTTTTACTAAGTCTTCAATAGGGCGATCAACGTGTTTGCCACGCATTAACGGTATCGCACAGAACGAGCATGGGCGGTTACAGCCTTCGGCAATTTTAAAATATGCGTAATGCGATGGTGTGGTTAGCAAACGCTCCCCGATCAACTCATGCTTATAGTCTGCTTCCAGTGTCTTCAGTAAACGCGGTAACTCCAGTGTACCAAAGTAAGCATCTACCTGCGGAATCTCGGCTTCCAGAGAGTCTTTGTAGCGCTGCGAAAGGCAACCGGTTACGTATAGTTTGTCTATCTGGCCAGCTTCTTTGGCATCGGCGTAACGCAGAATAGTGTCTATTGATTCCTGCTTGGCATTATCTATAAAGCCGCAGGTGTTCACGATAATGATGTTCGAATCATCTTTGTCAGACTCGTGCGCCACTTCAAACTCGTTGGCACGCAGCTGCCCCATCAGTACTTCCGAATCTACCAGGTTTTTAGAGCAACCCAGCGTGATCACGTTTACCTTATCTCTCTTTAAGCTTCTTACTTTCACGTATTAATAACTTGCTTGGTAATTTATCAGGAACTCTATAGTTGTCACTTCGCCCTTCTTCACTTCAACCGGGAAAATGTTCATTTCCCCATCAAATAAGTTGGCATATAAGCCCTTCTCTTCTTTTGTAAAAAGGCTATACTTGCCGGGCTCCAGCGCAACAGAAAAGTTTCCGTTAGCATCTGTAACAACCTGAGCGACTAAATTAGTTTGAATGTTGGTGTGAAAAACACCGTCTTGTGTGGTAACCTGGTTCGCGTTGGTCAGCTCGTAGATATAAACCGTACGCTCCACGCCACGCTTATTATCAGTTGGCGGCGCATCCGGCGATGGCATCTGGTTACCAGCCTGCCATAAAATGCGACCGGTTATACCTTGTTTTATAATTGCCTGGCTTTGCTGCACCTGCGTATTTTCAGGTTGTGTTATAGTTCCTGTTTCTGAAGCTGTAGTTGCTTTGCCCTGCTTGCTACCGCAGCAGGCTGCTAATGTTAGCAGCACCAAAAACAGTATACCCTTCATAACTATAGTTTACTTCTTACGCGAGAAGAACGACTCCACAAACTGCTGCTTATCAAACAACTGCAGGTCTTCAATTTTCTCACCCACGCCAATATACTTCACCGGAATCTTAAACTCATCCGAAATACCGATCACAACGCCGCCCTTCGCTGTGCCATCCAGTTTGGTAATGGCCAGGGCCGTAACATCGGTCGCTTTGGTAAACTCACGGGCTTGAATCAGGGCGTTCTGACCTGTGCTGCCATCCAATACCAACAATACTTCGTGCGGGGTATCTTCTGTTACCTTCTGCATCACGCGCTTTATCTTCGAAAGCTCGTTCATCAAACCAACTTTGTTATGCAGTCGGCCGGCCGTGTCAATGATCACTACATCAGCACCAATCTCTACACCCTTCTTCACAGCATCGTAAGCCACCGAAGCAGGGTCGGTGTTCATGCCATGCGATATAACCGGCACACCTACACGCTCGCCCCAGATGATCAACTGATCAACAGCGGCGGCACGGAAGGTATCGGCAGCGCCAAGCACTACTTTTTTACCAGCCTTGTGGAATTGCGCAGCCAGCTTACCAATCGTTGTAGTTTTACCTACACCGTTCACGCCCACCACCATAATCACGTATGGCTTTATGCCGGCTGGCAGATCGAAATTCGCTCCGTCTCCGGCGCGGTTCTCTTCCAGCAGGGCAGCAATCTCTTCACGCAGAATTTTGTCCAGCTCCGATGTATTTACATACTTGTCGCGGGCAACACGCTTCTCAATGCGGTCGATGATCTTTACCGTCGTCTCTACCCCTACATCAGCATGCACCAGAATTTCTTCCAGTTCATCCAGCACTTCTACATCAACCGTAGATTTACCGATAACGGCTTTGCTCAGTTGGCCAAAAAAGCTGTCTTTGGTTTTCTCCAGCCCTTTGTCCAGCGATTCCTTTTTCTTCTCTTTACTGAAAAAGTCAAAAATTCCCATGCTGCTATAGTTGTTGGGTAAGCTTTTGCGATGAAACGGTAATATACTAAAAAAGTCCCAATGCAGGGACTTCTTCGTGTTATCTATCTAAATAGTAGAGTAGGCTTGTATTACTTTGCAAGAACTTCCTGCACTTTATCAACAGGAACCATTTCTTCTTTAAAGCTATAAGCACCAGTTTTTGGCGACTTAACGGCTTTGATCACTTTTGCCCAGTCTTTACCTGTGGCGGTCTTTAGGGTTGCAACTACCTTCTTAGCCATGGTTATTTAATTTCTTTATGTACAGTTACTTTTTTCAACACCGGGTTATACTTCTTAAGCTCTAAACGCTCAGCCGTATTCTTTCTGTTTTTGGTAGTGATGTACCTTGAAGTTCCAGGCAGGCCAGTAGCTTTGTGCTCTGTGCATTCCATAATAACCTGGATTCTATTACCTTTTGCTTTTTTAGCCATCTCTCTAGTAATTTTTTATTTGGGACTGCAAATATAGAATCTTAAATTCTTAACTACAAACAAACTATAAATTTTATTGTAAAGTTCATCGGTAGATAAGTTGAATAAGCTTACTACTTTATCTCCGGAAGCACAAAATCATCTAACGCACTAGGTTGCGCCATCATTTGCTCAATGTCGGCTACGGTGCGGGGCGCTAGTTTAGAAAGGGTTTCCCAGCCTTTTTCGGTGATCAGGATATCGTCTTCGATGCGCACGCCTATGCCCCACCATTTTTTGTCGCAAGGGCTGCCGTCGGGTATATAAATGCCGGGCTCTACAGTAATAACAGTGTTGGGTTTGAATGGGCCATAAGTTCCGGGGTCGTGTACATCCAGGCCAAGATAATGCGACGTGCCGTGTGGGAAATAACGGCGCGCTTCTGATTTGTTTTTGATGATGCCCAGCTTCACCAGGCCTTCGGCAATCACTTCCTGCGCAGCCTGGCCAGGTGCACCAAACTGGTTGCCTACTTTGCACTGCGCAAAAGCGGCATCCTGTGCCTTCAGCACCAGTTCGTAAATGGCTTTTTGCTCCGGAGAGAATTTGCCATTGGCTGGTATAGTTCGGGTAACGTCGGCGGTGTAGCCTTTGTATTCTGCGCCCACATCCATCAGCACCAGTTCATTGTTGGCTATAGTTGGTTTGGCACTTTCGATGTAATGCAGCACACAACCATTGTTACCAGCCCCAACTATAGATGGGTAGCCTACAAACTGAGCGCCATACTTATTATGCACAAACTCATGCAAGCCCTGCAACTCCATCTCCGACATGCCCGGTTTCATGGCCTTCATCACTTCTATCTGCCCCTGCGCCGAAATGGTGATGGCTTTACGCAGCAATTCCAGTTCCTCCGGAGTTTTCTGCTCCCGTAGCTGGGCCATTACTATTTCCAGGCCTTTTACATCGGTTGGAGCTTTCTTAGCCTTAAACTGTTCCAACAAACTATACAGATCAGCATCATCGCGTTCGTCGTCGCGCACATCGGTGGGCAGCGGTTTGGCAAATACCTGCGTAAGGTTGGCTTTGTTAAGATAGGATTTGAAAGCGGTGTTGGGTTGTGCGGCAATGCCTAAAGCTGTAGCGGTACCATCTACGCCCAGGCGCCTGCCGTTCCATTGCTCGGCACGCGGGTCGTTGGGCTGCACAAACAGCAGGTCGTGTATCTGTTTGCCGTCTATAGCTTGCGGCTCGGCAAAAACTATAAGCACCGCGTTTGGCTCGGTGTAACCGGTCAGGTAATAGAAATCGGGATCCTGATGATAGTAGTGGTCTACATCATTGGCGCGATTGCGAACGGGCGCAGCAAAAAAAACAGCAACGGAGCGAGCTGGTAACTGCTTACGCAGTTGCTCTCTCCGTTGCCGGTGAAATTCTTTATCTAAAGTATCAGATGGCTTGTCCGGGGTGATGCGCGACTGTGCGGTGGCAGCTGTTATAGTTGCCCAAACCAGCAGCACGCATAGCCGGAAGGCGGCCATTAGTACAGGATATAGCCTTGCTCTACTGCTTTCTTAAGTACAGCTGAGATACCATTCTTGTTGATAGTTCTCAGAGCTGAAGTAGAAACTTTAAGTGTGATCCAAGCATCTTCTTCAGGTACATAGAAACGCTTCTTCTGAAGGTTTGGATAGAATCTACGCTTTGTTTTATTGTTAGCGTGTGATACGTTATTTCCTACTTGAGGTCTTTTACCGGTTAGGTCGCAAACTCGTGCCATCTTGTATTATCTTCTAAATTATTTCAATAGGGGTGCAAATATCTGCAAAATGATACACAATGTCAAAAACATAGCGAACATTTTTACTAAAACTGCCTGGGCGCTGCGTTAACCGCGTTTATTCTGCTGTGCAGCCTGCTTCTTTTTAAAACCATACGGGCAATGGCGGCAACCACTCTGGCAGCAATAGCCGCGTTTTAAGTGGTACTTTGCCGTAAAAACCATCAGGCCCTGCTCGTTCAGGTAATAGTCCTCTCCTTCTTTCAGCGGCTGCATCGGGTGCAAATATCTGCAAATAAGCTGCATTCGCCAAATTAATACTTACCAGTACTGCGCTCCGGTTTTGTTTGAGGCGGGCTTTTGCTACATTTACAACTATAAACTATATTTTATGTAAAAGTATAGTGGCAAAGGTATACCTGCGCCTAATATCAGAGCTTACGTTAAAAACTATGAACACACAGACCATTTCTTCGAGCCAGGAAGCTATCGATATCGAGCATAAATATGGTGCTCATAACTACCACCCACTGCCTGTAGTGCTTAACCGCGGCGAAGGCGTGCACCTTTGGGATGTAGAAGGCAAGCATTACTATGATTTTCTGTCGGCCTATAGTGCCGTGAACCAGGGCCACTGCCACCCGCGCATCATTAATGCCCTGACCGAGCAGGCACAGCAGCTTACGCTTACATCCAGGGCGTTTTACAACGACAAGCTGGGTGTGGCTGAGAAATATATCTGTGAGTTCTTTGGTTACGACAAAGCGCTTTACATGAACTCGGGTGCCGAAGCTGTGGAAACGGCCATTAAACTGGCGCGCAAATGGGGTTATACCAAAAAGGGCCTTGCTCCAAACTCCGCTGAGATCATTGTGGTGGAGCATAACTTCCATGGTCGTACCACCGGCATCATCTCTTTCTCTACCGACCCGGATTCTACCAAAGGCTTCGGCCCCTACATGCCGGGCTACAAGGTAATACCTTACAACGATACTGATGCCCTCGAACTGGCCCTGAAAGAGAACCCGAATGTGTGTGGATTTTTAGTAGAGCCGATACAAGGCGAAGCCGGTGTAATGGTACCCGACGAAGGTTACCTGGCCAAGTGCCACGCGCTTTGCAAGGAGTATGACGTGCTATTTATTACCGACGAAATACAGACTGGTATTGCCCGCACCGGCAAGCTGCTGGCTGGTTATTATGATGATGTAAAAGCCGACATACTGATACTTGGTAAAGCTTTATCGGGTGGAGTGTTGCCGGTATCGTGTGTGCTGGCCAACGACGATATTATGCTGTGCATACAGCCTGGCGAGCACGGTTCTACGTTTGGCGGTAACCCATTAGCTGCAGCCGTGGCCATTGCCGCCCTTGAAGTAGTAAAAGACGAAAACCTGACCGACAATGCCATGTGCCTGGGCCACATCTTCCGGGAGCGTATGAACCAGATAAAAGTGCAGCGCCCGGAACTGGTAACTATAGTTCGTGGTCGTGGTTTGTTGAATGCGGTGGTAATTGAACCGACTGTAGATGGCCGCACTGCCTGGGATGTTTGTGTGGAGTTAATGAATAAAGGCCTACTGGCCAAACCAACCCACGGCGACATCATCCGTTTTGCCCCGCCACTGGTTATTACAGAAGAGCAATTAAATGAGTGCTGCGATATTATAGAATCGGTGTTGCTGAGCTTTTAAGCAACTATAAAACTATAAACTATAGAAAGGCGGTGTGTAAACATCGCCTTTTTTTGTACTCGTTTCGGAAACAAGTAAATTGCTAAGCTTTACACAACTTATTATGCTATAATGACAAACTTTTTACTTAAGCTTCGCTTACTTTTTCTCCCTTTCATCTGCTGGGCAATTGGTTTTACCTGTATCTACACGTTTCTGCATTGGTTACTGATCATTAAAGCAGAACTGATAACATTACACGAAGTCACTATCCATTTTGGTTTACCAGTTGTTTTCACAGGCCTTTTTGTATTCCTGTTCCTGCGTAAGCGCCTGAAAATGCTCCGTTTAAAAACCAAAACCGGCGATCTGCCTACTTTATTTTTGCTTATTGCCTGGATAGCATTATCGATACCTGTAATAATAGCCCAGAAATATATTATTACAGCAACAGGAAGCTTAACAGAGCTGCACAACATATCAGACTTAAGCCTGCAGAGTAAGTCAAAGTACTACAGTCTGCAGAATTACCATATTGATAAGAAAAGATACATACCTTACTCATCATCAGAGACAAGCGGAAAACACAACAACGATCTGATCTTTTATTTACATGTTGTTTTACCTATTATTGACTCACAAGCTGACACATCATACGCTACTCCTGTCAAGGCTTGGCTGGGCATAAACTTTTCCAAGAAAGTCAGCAACAGGTTATCCCCCGGAGAAAAAGAAGCTGCCTACCAGGAGTTTATGAAAGATACCTGGCAGAAGTTTGTAACAACAGATCTACACCAGTTTAAATACCTTGACCGAATTGGCAGCAGCTATGATCTGGACAAGTACAAGCAAGCAATTGAACAGTCAAACTATAGATCAGCTTCAACTGAGGAGCCGGTAATACTGGTAGCGGTACACGAGCCCTACGCAGCACGCAATGGCAGCAAGCTTTTCTGGTTCTTCACTACATTGGGAATTATCTCCGCAGTATGGTTACTCATGATTTCAATACCCGGGTTAAACATGCCTGCAGTGCGCCTTCACCAAAAAGGCAAGAAGCTAAAAGACAACGAGCTAAAAGATCTTATCGATATTTTCACACCTAAAGAAGGTTATCTGATAACACCGGTCTTGTTAATTGTAAACGTCCTGGTGTTTGCCTGTATGGTTATAGCAGGGTTAGGCTTTATTTCTTTTGAGAGCTATGACCTATATAACTGGGGAGGAAATATGCGTCCGGCGGTAGTTACCGACGGAGAATGGTGGCGTTTGCTGACGAATATTTTCTTGCATGGTGGTTTGATGCACCTGCTTATGAATATAGTTGCGCTGCTTTTTGTGGCTCCTTTGTTAGAAGCTATGTTAGGCAAGTATAAGTTCACGTTCCTTTATCTGCTATCAGGAATAATGGCAAGCCTGGCCAGTATTATGTGGTACAGTGCAACTGTCAGTATCGGTGCATCAGGAGCCATATTTGGTTTATACGGATTCCTTTTGGTGCTTTTGATCACTAAAGTATTCCATAAAAGCATTAATAAGTCGCTTCTGATCAGTGCCGGAATTTTTATAGCTATAAATTTAGCGATGGGACTTACTGGTGGTATTGATAATGCAGCGCATATAGGTGGCCTTATGACCGGAATTATACTTGGTTTTGGCTACTACATTTCTATCTATGGCCAGTTAGATGATGAAGTTGCCGAAGAAGAACCTGAAGAAATGATTTCGGCCTGACCAATAAACTATAAAAGCGGCGCTACGGTGTCGCTTTTATAGTTTATGAACAAACGGTTGCCAATCCTTGTTTTTTGTACTGCAGCAGGATTAAAACAATTTAACAATTCAACAATCAGCATTTAACTCGTACCTTTGCAGCACCTTGATTTACAAGCTTTTTATATTTTTCAGATATAGATATGATAACCAGAAGACCGCGTCGTAACCGACAAAGCGAAGTTATCCGGAACATGGTAGCCGAGACTACCCTGGGACTGAACGACTTCATTTTTCCCCTATTTATCATCGAAGGCCAGAACCAGAAAGCAGGCATCCACTCCATGCCGGGCATCAACCGCTACTCCATCGATACCCTTTTAGAAGAAGTGAACAGCTGCGTGGAGCTTGGCATAAAGGCTTTTGCCCCATTTGCCAGCATACCAGAACAGTTAAAAGACAGAACCGCCACCGAAAGCTATAACCCCGAAGGCCTGTTCCCGAGAGCGATCCGCGAGATCAAAAAGAATTTCCCGGATGTAGTGCTGATGACCGACGTTGCCCTGGACCCTTATAGTTCGGATGGCCACGATGGCATTGTAGAGAATGGCGAAATCCTGAACGATGAAACACTGGAAGTATTAGGCAAAATGGCGCTGGTACAGGCGCAGGCCGGTGCCGATATAGTTGGTCCTTCAGATATGATGGATGGCCGCGTGGCACACATCCGCAAAGTGCTGGACGAGAACGGCTTCCAGAAAACAGGTATCATGAGCTACACTGCCAAGTATGCCAGCTCGTTCTACGGCCCATTCCGCGATGCCCTGGACTCGGCTCCTAAAAAAGGCGACAAGAAAACCTACCAGATGAACTTTGCCAACAGCCGCGAAGCCCTGATAGAAGCCGAACTGGACACGGCCGAAGGGGCAGACTTCCTGATGGTTAAACCTGCCCTGGCTTACCTGGACGTAATTAAGTTGCTGCGCGATAACTCCAATTTACCGATTGCGGCCTACAACATCAGCGGCGAATACGCCATGGTAAAAGCAGCTGCCCAAAACGGCTGGATAGACGGCGAAAAAGCAATGGTAGAAGTACTGACCAGCATTAAACGTGCGGGCGCCGATGTGATCCTGACCTATTTTGCTAAGGAATACGCCCAGCTTATCCGCAGATAAACTGATTTAAATATTGAACTATAAAAAGCACCGGCCAGCGTCGGTGCTTTTTTGTTTCTGCCTTGCTGGTTTTCAATGTTATAACTCCAAATAATAAATTATACCTAATCCGGAACGACTTTGGCTTTATAAAGCTTTTTAATGTAATTTAGAAGCATACAACTACAACTTTTACCTTTTATGAGAAGATGGAGCCTTTGGCTCGCTGTACTTGGCCTGACAGCGAGCACCACGGCATTTGCCCAGCGGACCGAACTGCGGGCAAACAAACAGGAGTTAAGCAGATTTGCTTCGGCGGTAGCAAAAGATTATAAAGCCAGTAGAAATAAGGCCCTTAAACTGGCCAAAAAGAACGACTGGGTAATAGAAAAAACTTTCTCCGACGGAAGCCGCATCTCGTTGCAGGGCATCGATGCCCAGGGAATGCCCATCTACTACATTACCTATAACAACACACGTGCAGCCGCTACAGTAGGCACCGACCAGGTATGGGCCGGTGGATCCTTAGGGCTTGCCTTAAGTGGGGCAGGTGCCGCCGTAACCAACAAGCTTGGCGTATGGGATGGTGGCCGTGTGCGCCAGACACACCAGGAACTTAAAGGCCGTGTAACCCAGAAAGACAATCCATCTTCTAACGACGACCACGCTACCCACGTAGCGGGAACCATGATGGCGTCGGGCGTAAATCCGTCTGCCAAGGGCATGGCTTTTGGAAACAAAATGCTGATGGCCTATGATTTTAACGGCGACGTTTCGGAAATGGCAAGTGCTGCCGCAGGCCTGCTGGTATCTAACCACTCGTACGGCTCTATCAGTGGCTGGCGCTACAATCCAGATAAAAAAGGAACTGCAACCGACCCGTATTGGGAGTGGTGGGGACACCCCGACGTGAGCACCACCGAAGACTATAAATTCGGTTATTACGACAGCGGCGCTTCTGCCTGGGATAAGATCGCGTTCGATGCCCCTTATTACCTGATCGTAAAGTCGTCGGGTAACAACCGCTCTGAAAACGGCCCGCCCGTAGGGCAGCCTTTTTATCGTCGTACCAAATCCGGCTCGTTTGACCTGGTAGCTGCCCGCCCGGCCGATATGAGCAGCAACGATGGCTACGACATTATCTCGACAAGCGGAACAGCTAAGAATATCCTGACGGTGGGCGCTGTAAACCCGATCCCTGCCGGCTATAGTTCGCCTACCGATGTGCAGATCTCTACTTTCAGCAGCTGGGGACCGACTGACGATGGACGTATAAAACCAGATATCGTTGGAAACGGCGTGCAGGTAATGTCGTCGGTAGCTACCGGAGATGACAGCTATGGCATTTTCAGTGGTACTTCCATGTCGTCGCCCAACGTATCGGGCTCGCTTTTGCTGCTGCAGGAGCATTATGCCAACCTGATGAATGGCAACGTAATGCGCGCTGCCACCCTGAAAGGCCTTGCGATCCACACCGCTGATGAGGCCGGCACCTCCGTAGGCCCCGATTACATTTATGGCTGGGGACTACTGAACATGGGCCGCGCCGCAACACTTATTTCTGAATTTAAACGAGGATCAAACCCTATATACAAACATTTACTCGAAGAGCGGCAGTTAGCGCAGGACCAGACCCAAACAATAGACGTAGTGGCATCCGGTGCAGGCCCGCTAAAAGTTACTATTGCCTGGACAGATCCTGAGGCCGCCGTGATAAGCAGTTTATCAAGTGTGCTGAACAACCGCACCCCGCGCCTGGTAAACGACCTGGACGTGCAGGTGCTGCATAATGGCAAAACCTACCAGGCCTGGACCCTGAACCCGGCGAACCCTGCGGCGGCAGCTGTGCCCGGCAACAACACCCTGGATAACGTGGAGCAGGTATACATTGCCAATGCAGTGCCCGGCGAAACCTATAGTATAAAAGTGAGCCACAAAGGCTTCCTGGCAAAAGGCCCGCAGGCGTTCTCGATGCTTGCCAGTGGCGTAGGCGGCAACGTGTACTGCACATCCGTACCAACTTCAGATCAGGGAACTTATATCCAGAGCATCGCGATCAATAATGCGCCCCTTTCACCGGCCCGTGCAGCCGGCTGTGCCGCTTACACCAACTATACTGAGCACATGTTCGCTATAGAGCCTGCCCAGAGCAAAACCATTACCATACAGCCGGCCACCTGCACTACACAGGCTCCTAAAATAGCCAAGGTGTTTATCGACTGGAATGCGAACGGAAGCTTTGCAGATGCCAACGAACTGGTAGCTGTATCAGGAGTGGTAACCGATAATACTGCCATTACAGCAACTATAACCGCCCCGGATGGCATGGCACTGGATCATAAAGTGCGTATGCGCGTTATCCTGGCCGAAACCACCGATGCAGCAACAATAAGCCCTTGCGGTAACTATAGCGCAGGCGAAACCCAGGATTATGTGGTACAACTTGCAAAACCAGCCCGCGAGCTTGCAACCTTAAGCGTAGAGCCGGTAAATGAGCTGGTATGCGCCAATCCATCGCAGGCGGTGCGTGTAAAGATCCGTAACAACGGGGCTGCTGAGCAGAGCAACATACCGGTAAAAGTAACAGTGCTTAAGAACGGGGCGTCATTTACGCAACTATCCGGCACTTACAGAGGCATACTTCTGCCATCGCGCACAGCCGAACTGGTGCTTACTTCATTTGCTACAGAGGCAGGCGCTACTTACACAATTACAGCCGAAGTACTGCTACCGAACGATGTAGTGGCTGGCAACAACAAAGCGAGCTATACATTAGCTGTCAGCCAGGGCAACGCTGCTCCGCAGGCTTCTATTTTCAGATGCGGTCATGACCCGAACTACTCGTTTGTTGGTTCCGGTAACGGTACCGTGTTCTGGTATAAATCTGCCACCGATACCAGCCCGGTAGCTGCCGGGAACGAGCTGCTGGTGCCGGAAGCCAAGGTAAGTACAACTATGTATGCCGCCCTTAACGACCTGGACCTGAATGTAGGGATTAAAACCAAATCGGCGCTTAACAGTGGCGGCTACAACCAGTTTACGCCGGATGTTTTTGTGAAGACACACGCCCCGGTAATTATGGAAAGTGCCCGTTTGTACATTGGCAACAGCGGCAAGATCACGTTCACGGTTTATAATAAGGATAATGTAGAGGTATCGAAGAGGGTGCTGGATGTTACTGCAACCCGTAACGTTCCGCTGCCGGGCAATATTCCGGATGACCCGAATGATAAAGGTGAAGTGTATTTCCTTGGCCTGGAACTGCCTGCTGCCGGCGATTACCGCATTGCTATCTCTTACGACAATGATGCGACCATCTATAGAAACAACCAGTCGCAGGTAGTGTACCCGATGGGTGTGAATGGTGTGTTTACCATAACCGGCAACTCGGCATCACCTGATTCAGATACCTATTATTACTACTTCTACGACCTGAAAGTAAAAGCCCTTGGTTGCAAAAGCGAGCGTGTAGCCGTGCAGGTAAAAGGTGCCGAACCGCTGGCACAACCTGTAATTACGCGCACCGGCCACACCCTGTACTCCAGCGCGGCCGAAGGCAACCAGTGGTACCTGAATGGCCAAGCTATACCAGACGCTACAGGCAAGGAATATACCCCGACAAAAAGCGGTGATTACTCGGTAGTAGTAGGGAAAGACGGATGCGTATCGGAGAATGCCCAGGCGTTTACCTTTGACTACGAAGAAGGCCTGCCGTTAGGGAAAGAGTTTATAGTTTACCCTAACCCAAGTGCAGGTGAGTTTACATTAAAAGGAGAAGTAGCGCACGAGGATGTAGTGACCTTCACGGTGTACGACATGCTGGGGCACGAATTACGTAAAGGTGATGTCAGCAACTTTAACGGGATATACAAAGCGCAGATAGACCTAAGCGGTGCTGCATCGGGCATGTACCTGTTACGCATCTACAAAAACAACGACGTTGTGGTAAAACGACTGGTTATACAGCATTAAAATAAACTATAGCACAACAAAAAAGGCTCTGATTTTTCAGAGCCTTTTTTGTTGTGCCTGATTGCCTCGCAAACTATAAGGGCCGGAGGCAGGCAGCAAGACTATTTCTTCCCGAAACGGTTCTTCAGTGTCAGGTAGTCGATGTAGTAGAGTAACTTAACCGATAACAGGTTGGATTGCGGCGATGTGAACGTGTGATTGACGTTATCGAAATAACGGTCTTTCGGGTAGTTGGTCTCTTCCAGAAAGGCATCCTTCCAAACTATAGATAGCTCACTGCCCGGCGCAAACCACCACGAGTATTCAAGGTCCATGGTAAAGGAGTTGAAATTACGATCGTGCACTTCGTCATAGTTGGCAGGGTCATAGTCTGAGGTTAATAAACGGCCATTCTGCAACAACTCAAAATACTTATGGTAAGCCGCCTGCGACCAGTTATGCCGTGCCAGCAATGTGAGCGACATCTTGTTGTTAAAAATGTATTGCGCCTCCAGCGAGTTCGACACATTATCCACGTCCCGAAGACCGAAGATAATTTTATGGCCAACTATAGGTGTAGGGTCTGTTTTGCCTTGCCGGCCTTTCAGGTTAATGGCATAGCCCATCTGGTCCAGGTTGTAGCCTTTGTTAAACCGGTACACCACCAGTAACCTGTCGTTTGGCCTGAAGCGTGGCGAAACACCAAAACCGAAGTTCCTGCGATTGTTCTCGTCAAACCAGCGGTAGTCCATGCTCACATCCAGGGCAAACCTCTTGCTATAGTTCGACGACAGGTAACCACCAATGCTATAGTTTACCGGGTACTCGTAATACCAGCCGCTCACACGGGGTTCAAAAAAATCATAGGTAAGCACCGGCTCAAGGTTCATGTACAGGCCAGCCCCCAGAAAATTCTTAAACGTACCATTCACATTGCTATAGATCGCAAAGTTCTGGAAGTCGCCGGAATCGTGGCGGCGCGCGTGAATTGCACCAATGTTTGTGTAAAGGTTCAGCAGTTTCCAGAATGGCTGGTAGAAATTGTACTGCAGGTTAAGTGTTTGCTCCGATAAGTTGTTGTAGAAGTTTATTCCCATGTCATTGGGGTCGTAAGTATCGGACTTTACAACGTGGTTTAAACTATAGGTAAAATTACCGCTGGTTTTGCCTGCCCCAATGCTATAGGTGTAGCCCAGATCAGTTTCGGAGGTATGATATTGCTGGCTGAGGGCAAAATTACCATCTATCGCAAACTTGTTGCCTTTGGTATTCAGGCGGAAAAGCAGGGCGCTCAGGTTGGCATCGTAGGTGCTGCCCTGCCGCATAACGTTGGTGTTTACAAAAGTAACGTACGAGTTGTTTTTCAGAGACTGGTCCAGCACAGTTACGTTATAGTTGGTCAGTGGCTGGGTTTCGCGCTCAAAGGTGTCTCCGGTCAGGGTATCGCGCAGGGTGGCATACGAGCGGCCTATTACGGCATTAAAAATACCCACACCAAGCCCTGCCCTAGTACGTCCCGATACTTTGGTGCCGTTTATCATCCTTGTTTCAACCGGATTCTCGGATACGACCACGTGCTGGGGCAAGGTCTCGTTATCTATGTGAAAATTTACAGGCCTGCCACCAATACGGCGCGAGTAAAAAAAGCCGCCTTTGTTAAACAGCTCGGTCCCTTCCAGAAAAAATGGCCGGTTCTCGTTGTACTGTATCTCAAACGGCGAAAGGTTCAGCACCTGGTTATCAGACTGTACCTGGCTGAAGTCCGGCACCAGCGTCATGTCCAGGGTAAAAGCATCACTGATTCCATATTTCAGGTCCATGCCGCCGCTAAAGTTAAGTTCTCTCTCAAAGGTGGTTTCGTCGGAGCCAACGGGCTGCACCGGGTAGCTTTTTGCCACCGCAGAAATATATGGCGTAAACGATAAACGGACCGGCGGTGTGATGTTTTTAATGCCATGCAGCAAGCCCCACTGGTTTACAAAGCCATCTTTGGCGGGGTCAACGTGGTTCCAGAAATAGCCGCGCCGGGTGGCCTGCCGGTTGCGCATAAAGTTAAGCCCCCAGAGCTGTTCGGGCCTGGCACTGAAACGTATGGCGGAGTAGGGAATCTTTATCTCAGCTACCCAGCTGTTGCCCTCTATAGTTGCGGCGCTTTCCCAGACAGCATTCCAGCTAAAGTCTTCGCCGTTTGATGAGTAACGGGCATCCAACTGCACGCCGGCAGGGGTTATAAAAAAGCCGTAGCCGTTTATTTCATCTTTGTAGGTATCCAGAAATACGCCAAACCAGTCGGCATTGCCCAGGTCATCGCGCTCGCTCAGGCTTTTAAAAATGCTGTCGGGAGCGGCATCCTGCATCACGGCGCCAATGTAAATGGCTTCATCGTCGTATATGATCTTTACCAGCGTCGGGAAGCGTTCTTTCGGGCCCGGGTTGGGGCGGTTCTGGATAAAATCTGTCGCAACCTGGGCCTGCTCCCACATGGGCTCGGAGAGCACACCGTCTATCTCAGGTTTATCAGTAATGCGCAGCGCGGTAAGCTCTTTTTTAGGCGCTATAGTTTGCTTAGCGGCCTGCCCTTGTGCCAGCAGGCAACACAGGCATAGCATAGAGCACATAAAACCTGTCAGTAGGTGTTTCTTCATAGTTTATAGGAGCGGGTATATAATTTCTGAATACAAAGTTAGATTTTTACCGGTAAGCTTTTATCGCCTGATGCGATAAAGATGCAGTCGAAAGTCAAAAAGTTGCTTCGGTTTTCTGCCAACCGAAAAATAAAAAAGCCATACCCGCAGGCATGGCTCTTTAACTATAGTTACAGCTAATACTATAGGTCTTCTTCGCGCACCAGCATCAACACCGCCGACTGCGGTACTATAAAATATTTCTCGTTCAGGTAATTGATCTCTACTGCATCGCGTTGCAGGTAAATGGCCAGGTCGCCTTCTTTGGCCTGTAGCGGAATGTAGCGTACGTTCTCAGCATCTTCGCCCCAGATCTCTTCGTCCAGGCCATAGTCGGTAGGTACAGGGTAGCCGGGGCCGGCTTTCATAATGTAGCCTTCCTGCACCTTTTCTTTTTCCTGCACACCAGGTGGCAGGTACAGGCCGCTTTTAGTCTGCTCGCGCGCTGATTTGGGTTTTATAAGAACACGGTCTCCAACTATAATAATTTTCTCCAGTTTGTTCTTTTCTGAAATTCTCATGGGTAAGCTATGCATTAAATAGGGTCGGCAATTACTTTAAAACGGATCTCTGCCTCCAGTTTAAGATCTTTGGGTACAGCTTTGCGCAGCCTTGCCCGGGTGTGGATGGTATAGGCTTCCTTTTTCAGGTACTCGTCCAGTTTGGTGTTGGTCAGGTTTAGGGTAAGGATGGTATCGTTTTCGGCAACACGCTCTAAAAAGGCCACGCGCACTTCGTCCAGTTCCTCCGCAGACATGTACACGTCCACGCTCTCCAGAAACCCGAACTCTCTCACAACGGTGTCCGCTATCGTCAGCCCAAACTTATCCAGTGTTATGTCCTGCACCAGCTCGGCACGGGTATGGTTCTGCATAAAGGTGGTATCGGCGTTGGTAACTATAGTTGTAGGGCCTAACTCGGTTACCGTGCCTACCGGCGTGCCGGGCGTTACCTGCAGGTCTGCTTTTTTGTTGATGTAGAACACAAACCGCTCGTCCAGCGAATCGCAGGCAGAGGCCGCAACTATAAGCAGCAACAAAACTGCACCGAAGTATTTTTTCATGGAAAAGGAAATAGCGTAAAAAGGGCCGGACTTACTTTCTGAAAAGCAGTTCCGGCCCGCAAAGTTATAGTTTAATCCATCATATCAGCCGGGCGCGGACCGTTGGTGTCGTGGTTTTCGCTCCAGCTCATCGGGTAATTTTTGTCCATCAGGCCGGCGGCATACTCGGTCAGGTGCAGCGGCTTAAAGGTGTCGATCATCACAGCGTATTCGTGGGTCTCTTTTTTGCCGATGCTTGCCTCTACCGTGCCCGGGTGCGGGCCATGCGGAATGCCGCCCGGGTGTATGGTAAACGATGCCCTGTCTACACCTTTGCGACTCATAAAGTCCCCTTCCACATAGTACAGCACCTCGTCGGAGTCTACGTTGGAGTGGTTGTATGGCGCCGGTATAGCCAGCGGGTGGTAATCGAAAAGACGTGGCACAAACGAACAGATCACGAAGTTATGCGCCTCAAAGGTCTGGTGTACGGGAGGTGGTTGGTGCACGCGGCCGGTTATCGGTTCAAAATCATAGATAGAGAAGGCATACGGGAAAAAGTAACCATCCCAGCCTACGGCATCAAACGGACTGAACTCATAGTAGTACTGGTGCAGGTAACCTTCTTTTTTTATCTGCACGCGGTACTCGCCTTTTTCGGTTTCGGTTATCAGTTCCATGGGCGGGCGCATGTCGCGCTCACAAAACGGCGAGTGCTCCAGCAACTGGCCAAAGTGGTTGCGGTAACGGCGCGGCGTTTCGATCGGGCTGTGGCTCTCAATAATCAGCAGGCGCACATCGCCTTCATCGAACCTGAACTTATGGATAACCGTGCGCGGAATAACCAGGTAATCGCCGGGCTTGAACGGGATGCGGCCCATCTGGGTAAGCAGATCGCCGCTGCCATCGTGCACAAACACCACCTCGTCGCTGGCTGCATTTTTATAGTAGTAGTTCATGTCGCGCTCGCTCGGGTTGCAGATGCTGATGTCCACATCGTTGTTGAGCAGCACGGTTTTGCGGGCGTCCAGGTAATCGGTGCCGGTAACCTTTATGTCTAAAGTGCGCAGGTGGTGCGGGGCCAGTTTTATACCTTCGGCTATAGTTGGCTTAAACGGTACAGGCTCCTCTATGCGGCTTATTTTGGTGGGCGGGTTAATGTGGTACAGCAACGACGAAACACCACTGAAGCCCAGCGTGCCTACCAGCTGCTCGGCATACAGGCTGCCATCGGGCTGCCGGAACTGTGTGTGTCGTTTATGCGGGATCTCGCCCAGTTTATGATAAAATGCCATGCGTTACTGCTATAAGGTTATAGTAAGCTTTACAAATGTACAAATAATTACACACCGCCTTTAGCCAGTTTCTGTGCTTTGCCAAACTGCTTCATGGCCGCCTGAAACTCATCGTCTGTTTCGTGCAGCACCGGGTAAAAACCCTCGTTGCCGTAAACACTGCGGGCCAAAAAGGCTTTCAGGTTGTTGCGGATAATGTTTTTAGAACGGGCAAACTGGGCGGCGTCGTATTTCACGTCGTGCCTTGTGGCCAGCTTCACCACATCCTGCAGCATCTTGTCGGTCACATCAAACGATTTGCGGAACTGTGCCAGGCTCATTTTCTCCAGTTGGTTCTGGTTGGCCTTGTAGTAACTAAGGGCAAATTCGCGTAGCACACCTTTGCTGTATAGTTGGCTCAGGTATTCCGAAAACTCCGATGTATCCTGCGGCACAAACACATCCGGCATAATGCCACCGCCCCCATACACCACGCGCCCACGCGATGTCTTGAATTTCAGCGAATCTACAAACAGGCTGCTGTCGGGGTGGAAGAACTCGCCGCGCTCCAACCGGTTCAGCATATCTTTCTCATATTCATCGGTGCCCTTGGTGTAGGATTTCTGAATTGAGCGGCCGCTTGGTGTATAGTATCTCGATATAGTCAGGCGCAGCTCCGAGCCATCGTTCAGCGGAATTGGCATTTGCACCAGGCCTTTGCCAAACGAGCGGCGCCCAACGATAAGCCCGCGGTCATTGTCCTGTATGGCGCCAGCCACAATCTCTGAGGCCGAGGCACTGCCTTCGTCCAGCAGTATAACCAGCGGACCATTCTCGAAATCACCTTTGGTGCGGGCAAATGTTTTGGAGTCGTAGCGGGTGCCTTTGCCGTCGGTGTACACCAGTAGTTTGTTGCCGGATAAGAATTCATCGGCCATGCGGGTAGCGTGGTCCATGTAGCCGCCGGGGTTGCCGCGCAGGTCCAGTACCAGTTGGGTCATGCCTTTCTTTTTAAGGCCGGTAAGTGCCTGCTTAAATTCCTCAAAGGTATTGGCTGAGAAACGGCTCACTTTAATATAACCGGTCTTGTCGTTCACCATGTAGCTCACATCCACCGACACGGTTGGTATCTTATCTCGTTTGATGGTGAAAGGCAGCAGCTTCTCGTTATCGCCGCGCATAATGCCCAGCTTTACTTCCGAGCCTTTTTTGCCGCGCAGCCGCTTAAATACACCTTCGTTGGTAATGCCGGTGCCGGCCACGGTTTCGCCATTTACATTTATGATCTTGTCGCCGGCCAGCAGGCCTGCTTCTTCGGAGGGGCCACCGCTCAGCGGGGTAACCACATAAATGGTATCGTTAAAGATGTTGAACTCTACACCGATGCCTTCAAAATCGCCTTCGAGGTACGAACGGGCCATGGCCATATCCTTAGCCGGAATGTAAGAAGTGTGCGGGTCCAGTTTCTCCAGCATTTCGGTGATGGCATAGTCTGTCAGTTGCTCTACATCCACGGTATCCACGTAGTCGCGGTCTATGTAGCTTAGAATGTCGCGGAACTTGAGGTAGCTTTTAGCGGTATCCTGCGGGTTGGTAGAGGATGGGGCAAACGTATTGGCACCGATCAGTACACCAGCCGCCAGGGCCAGCGCAATAAACAGCGGCAACTTTATCTGAATAGGCGAATTACGGACTCTCTTCCTTTCTTCGTCGTGCGCGTTGTTGTTCATAGTTTTTCTTTACCTATAGGCGCTGCCCAGCCAGCCTGCCAGTGCCTGTTGCTATAAATATACGGAAGGGCTCCTTATCTATACAAATACAATATTAGCAAGGTTGCAGCGGCATAACTACCTGCGCCCTATGTTATTTGCATACATTACCTTATTAAGCCTGCCCGGCCACCGAAACGTATACCTGTAGTGCCGGCATACTACATGGCAGGCCGGCTGTTTTACATTATCACGCTTTTGCCTTGTGCTTCTATCAACAAAATACGTACTTAGGAGTTATACTTCAGAAATCATATATTTCATTTATCACTTAAACTATAAAACATGAAAATCACGAAAATGCTTCTGCCAGCACTTGTGGCTGCGGCGCCGTTCTTTTACAGCTGCCAGCAATCAACAGATGTTGTTGACTCCGGAACCTACCAGGGCACCATTCAGGAAGTAGAGCCTGATAAGGATGAGATCTATGTAAAAACAGACGATGGCAAAGTGCTGGAACTATACTTTACAGAAAATACTACCCTGACACATAACGGCGAAACTGTACCGTTCGACCACCTGAAAGAAGGCGGTAAGGTAGAGGTAGATGTTGAAAAGACAGGCCAGCGCCTTGATCCGAAAGCTGTAAGAATACTGGAATAACATGAACGAGCCAACCTTTTGGCGGACCGAGATCTGGCATCCGCTGAGCGTACATTTCCCGATAGCTATTCTGCTGCTGGCAACGCTGGCTAAAGTTGTCGCCCTTTTTGTGCGGGATGAACAGCATCTTTTCTGGCAAAAGGCTGGCTCTTACCTGCTCTACCTCGGCTTTTTTACTGCCTGGGTGGGCATTTACACCGGCGACATGGCCGATGGCATTGTGTCGCGCAAGATCTGCGACCCTACGGTTTTAAAGGACCACGAGAATGCAGCCTTCAACCTTGCCTATCTTTTTTCGGCGGCTGCGGTGCTGAACCTTTTGCTCGGTCTCGGCATCCTGAAAAACTGGTTGAAACCGGTCCGGATTGTAATAGTACTGCTGATGCTGGCAGGTTCCGGGTTCCTGACCTATGCCGGGCACCTGGGCGCGCAGGTGGTGTATAACCAGGCCGGCGGCGTAAACGTCCCTACATCCGACTGCGCCGGATTTGAATAAAATTGTATTGGAATACGTCACCACTAAATTGCACTGCCAACTTCTTCCTGTCAGTCAACCAGTATCAACCAACAATTTAAATCCTTACCTTTGCTGTATAAAAGCGAACGATGGGCAGGATACTGGCAATTGATTACGGAACAAAACGTGTGGGGCTGGCCGTTACAGATGTGCTGCAGATAGCAGCCAATCCACTGGATACGGTACATGCCAAAGATGCACTGGCTTTTATTAAGGCCTATGTGCAGCGCGAACCCGTAGAGGCTATAGTTCTGGGTATGCCACGCCGCCTTTCCGGCGAAGACTCTGATGCCACACAGCATGTGGTAGGGTTTATGCGTACACTGCAGCGGGAGCTCCCTGCTATACCGGTGCATACTATAGACGAGCGCTTTACATCTAAAATGGCGCAGGCTGCCATGCTGGCCGGCGGACTCAAAAAGAAGGACCGCCAGGACAAAGGCACCGTTGACCGTGTGAGTGCTGCCATTATTTTACAATCGTATTTAGAGAGCAAAAACATATTATGATCTACCCTATTGTAGCCTACGGCGACCCTGTACTGAAGAAAGAAGCAGAAGACATACCACAGGACTTCCCGGACCTGAAAGAGCTCATCGAGGACATGTACACTACCATGTACCATGCGCACGGCGTAGGCCTGGCAGCGCCGCAGATCGGTAAAAGCATTCGCCTGTTTGTGATAGACTCAGAGCCAATGATGGACGATGAGGACGAAGGCAAAGGCGTGAAGAAGGCATTTATTAACCCGGAGATAATTGAAGAGGACGGCGAAGAATGGGGATTTGAAGAAGGCTGCCTGAGCATACCGGGCGTACGCGAAACCGTATACCGCCCCGAGCGCATCGTGATCAACTACTTCGACGAAGACTGGAACGAGCACACCGATACCTATGATGGCATGACCGCCCGCGTTATCCAGCACGAGTACGACCACATCGAGGGCATCCTGTTCACTGACCACCTGAACGGCCTGAAAAAGCGCCTGATCAAAAATAAACTGGCCAAAATATCGAAAGGCGAAGTAGACGCGGACTATAAGATGAAATTCCCGGCTGCCGATAAGCGCCGCTAAACTATAAACTATAGTTTATAGTTTGATATAAACACCATCGCCTGCTATACAACTATAGCAGGCGATGGTGTTTTAAGCTTTAGCTAACTGTATAGTTAATATGCGTTGGTGTGGCAGAAAAAGTTATTCGCCGCTGTTTTGCTTTATAAAAGTCTTTATCTCCTGGTTCAGTAGCTGCTTATTTGTGTGCGAGCCGATCAAATGTCCTTCATCGGCGAACACTACAAGTTTAACCTGTTTGCCTGCTTCTCTGGCTTTGTTATAAAAGGCTACTGCGTTAAGGTCGTAGGGTATCTGGGTGTCTTCTTTGCCGGCAATAATCAGTAAAGGGGCTTTAAGCTGGCCAATATTCTCGAAGGGGGAGAAGGTTCTATATTTATCTTCAAGCTCAGCGGGCATTCCTCCCATGCCAAAAGGCAGACCAGCCATCGATTTCCGTTCTGCCTGTTTTATCCAGTCTGCGGCGCCATTTATAGCTATTCCTCCTGCAAACACCGACGAGTGCGTTAAATAATAATATACCATTGTAGCACCATGACTGTGGCCTAATGCCATTATTCTGCTCTTGTCTACGGGGTGCGTTTTGCCAAGCTCACGGATGAATTTCTCTGTGTCTTCGAGTTGCAGTTTGCCATAGTTATCCTGCTGCCGCTCATAGTCAATTCCTCTTGTGTTCGGGAAGGCGATGATGTAGCCCTGGTTGAGATAATCGAATACAACTTCGTTCAGAAAGTAGCCAAAGTCCGGGTAGGAGTTATTGTAGCCGCCGTATGGAATTACCAGCAGCGGATATTGCTTTTCGCCCGCTGACGTGAACGACTTAGGGAAATACACCTGGCTGGAAGTTGAATCGCCGTCTGTATTGGTGTACCAGTAAGTTAGGTGCCCGTATGCCTGCAAAGGGTTTTCGCTGCTAAAATTATGAATGGTTGTAGTGTTGCCGATGTCACTTTTGCCTACTGTTATGCTTGCCAGCGTTTTCGGTTGCTTCGGCGACTCAGTTACATAGTAAAGCTGGTCCCTTTTTGCAGCATTGTTATAAGCCAGGTACGCAGCTCCGTTTCCAGGTAATATCCTCTTCGTCTGGTCAGTAAAATTATAGATGCCTATTCTGTTGTTGCCGCTTTTTGTATCGGAATACAGCACACTGACACTGTTATAAAACGCAACAGGCTTTTCGGTGGAAGAGAGGTTGAGGTGCGGACCTTCTTTCAATCCTTCGCGCTTGTTAAAGGTCAGTAGTTTGCTGTTGTTTCCGCTATCAATGGCAAGAAGTTGAGAGCCTTTGCCAGACCATTGCAGTTCCGAAAAAAAGCAGTTGTTGTATAGTTCTGTTTCAGCAAGCGCCTTCCCGCTGCCAGCCTCTATTATAGTAACCCTGGACTGCGAAACATTGTCTGTGACCTGGTAAGAGGCATAAGCTACATACTTCTGATCTTTTGAAATCGCAACATTACTGACGTGCAACTTAGAATTGGTCAGCTGTTTGATAGCCCCGTTTTCCAGGTTCAGCCTGAAGAGTTGGATAGGCAATTTCTGGTTTTTAAGTTCAGCAGAGAAGAACAGTTCGTTTTTATTACTGACAGCAGTTTGCCGGATCAGGTAGAACTGAAATAACCAGAGCGAATCAAGGTATTGGTGTTGTACAAGCTTTGTAGCCTGTGCCTTGCAACTATAGACTTTAATCTGCTCGCCTTTCTCATAAACAAGGCTCTCCGAATCCGAGGTCCAGTTCAGGAACCTTTGGTTTCCGTTATCCCGTAAGCCACTGTCAACAAATACAGGCCTGTCTGCTGTAGCTATGCGCTTAATAAACAATGAGTCTGCATCTTTTATAAAAGCTATCTTCTTTCCATCACGGCTTAGCACTATATCAGAGATGCTTTGCGCACTTAACGCACTGCCGGTCAACAGCCAGAGGATAATACCCAAACCTATTTTCTTCATCAGGGAAATTTTATCGTGCTAACTCATAGCTAAACAAAAGCCTTTTCGTCTTATCAGCCATCAAGGCAAGTAAAGCAACTCAAACTATAGCGGCTAACTATAGCTACTATCAGAGCACTGTTTTTTTGCAATTATAAGGAGTACCAACTATAGCAGCTGGTGGTATTTGATCATGGGTAGATCATCAGGAATATAAACGCGAACAGGTTTACCAGCAGCACCACGCCATATACTACATTAGATTTGCCGCTGCTTAGGGCCAGCATCACAGTGAATACCGACAGCCCCAGCAGCACGATCGATTTAATATCAAGGCCTAAAATAATGGGCATTCCCATTATAATGCACACCACAGCCACACTGGGTATAGTTAGCCCGATACTTGCCAGCGCAGAGCCCAGCGATAAGTTTATGCTGGTCTGAAGCCTGTTTTTACGTGCGGCAATGATAGCGGCCATGGCCTCGGGCAATAAAATGATGGCAGCAATAACAACCCCAACCAGTGTTTTAGGCAAACTATAGCTGATGATAATGCTCTCGATGGTAGGCGACAATGTTTTGGCCAGCAGCACCACAATGCCTAAACTGACAAGCAGAAATACAAGGCTTATAATGAATACCTGGTTACTGATCACGATGGGTTCAGCGGCTTCTTCGTTTTCGTCGGCACCAATGGTCAGGAAATATTGGCGGTACCTCCTGGTTTGCGCAAACAGGAACGTGGAATAAATGACCAGGCAGGCGATGGAGGCGAAAATAAGTTGCGGATTAGAGTAATAGGATCCCTGCACACTTTCGGTAAAGGTAGGGAACACCAGCGTAAACACGATAATAGACACAAGCGAGATCAGGGCTATAGTTACGGAAGGCGCCGAGAAGTTCTGTTCGTAATGCTTTAACCCGCCTATCAGCAGGCAAAGCCCGATGATGCCGTTCAGGATGAGCATGGTAGCCGCATATACGGTATCCCGCGCCAGCGAAGCCGCCTGTTGCCCCTCCGACATCATCAGCGACACGATGATAGACACCTCGATAACAGTGATGGAAACCGCCAGAATAATGGTACCATACGGTTCTCCCACCCGCTCGGCTATGATCTCGGAATGGTGTACCGCCGACATAACACTGCCAATAAGCAGTACGCTTGCCACGATCTGAAAGAATGTGCTGTCATGTATAAGCCCCGAAAAGAACAGGAGCCAGGCTAACACCGGAAGGACGCTCGTCCATTGTAGAAATAATCGCATTGTTATAGTTTAGGTGTCGGTGTAAATTTAAGCGTTGTAATTATTTATTGTGTGTTGAATTATAGTATCCTGAACGAGACAAAGGCAGTCGCTGTTGACGGGATACTGCATAAAATCCGTTGTTTTGCCAGCAAAAGTCTGTTGTTGGCTATAGTTGCTTTTGTTTAGCTTTCAAACGCCTTCACACCCGATAGTTGCCAGTAGGCTTACTTAGTTGATCTCTATGTTAAATTCTTTTGCCTTTTGCATGAACAGGTCCAGCTGTCCTTTGTTCTTAAGCTCGCCATAAACTATAGTTATCAGTTTCTCGCTGTCCTGTTTGTAAGCAGAGCCTGCTTTTTCATACATCCGGTGCGCCGTAAACAGGTTATCCAGGGCATCGGCATAGTTTGCCTGCAGCATAAATATCTTACCGGCTCCAAAATATCCTTCCGGGTCATCCTGATACAGGTAAGCCAATTGCTTGTAGTGCTTCAGGGCGTTGTCGTAATCGTTTAAAAAGGTATAGGCAACTGCAATGTTCAGGTGGGCCAGGTTACCTTCCGGAAACACCTCCAGAGACTGTTGGTAATATTTTACTGCCTCTGCAAAATTTTCCTGCCGGCGGTAAGCAACTGCGATGTGGTCGATGGCATATACAAAGTTCCTGTCAAGCTTTACGGCTTTCTCAAACGCTTTTATGGCACCGGGGTAATCGCCGCGGTCCATCAGTTGGTTGCCGGTATCGTAGTGTTTGTTGGCCTTGCTGTTTGCCGATAGCTTGTAAAACTCCTTTGTTTTTCCTTCTACTACCAGGCGCCGCATGTTGTAGCAATAGTCTGGAAGTTGTTCTTTTACATCCTTAAAAACACCGGTAATGCCTTCTACTCTGCCCAGTGTTTCCCGCTCTTCGGCAGTGCCGGCCTGCATAACAGCAACCATGGCTTTGGTGGTACAATCCTGCAAACTATCCTGTAACTGCTGTAAGCTGGTAAGCTCACTCACACAATCGCATGTCTGTTGCATCACTTTCTCGGATAAGGTTTGCGCCTGCAGGTGTAGTGTCAGCAGGAGGCCGGTGGCTACTGTTATTAAGCGTTTCATGCCTGGGTTGGTTAAGGTTAGACTGATCAGAAAATCTGTTCCTAAATATAGGTTTTTTATTGTATTTGAGATCACACCCCGGCTTCTTCTGCCTGAAAACCGTATGGCACCAGTATGCATCTGACAATAAGAACTATAGTTGTATTTCTGTTTCTGCTGTTGCCGTTGCATGGCTATAGTTGGGGCTTTTATGCACACCAGCGCATCAACCGGCTGGCCGTGTTTGCCCTGCCTCCCGAAATGGTCGGGTTCTACAAAAAGCACATCCGTTACATTACCGAGAATGCCGTAAACCCCGACAAGCGCCGCTATGCCGTGGAAGGCGAAGCACCCCGCCACTACATTGACCTGGACGAATACGGCGACAGCGCTCTGTACAAACTGCCCCGTTACTGGCAGCCCGCTGTAGCACAGTTTACCGAAGACACGCTGATGGCCTACGGCATTGTGCCCTGGCACATCAACTTTATGAAGTACCAACTCACGCAGGCTTTTAAAGAGCGCAACCTGGATAAGATCCTGCGGCTTTCGTCGGACATTGGCCATTACATAGCCGATGCCTGCGTGCCGCTGCACACTACCAGCAACTATAACGGACAGCTTACCGGGCAACGTGGCATTCATGCGTTCTGGGAGTCGCGGTTGCCGGAGCTGTTTTCGGATAACTATGACTTTTTTACAGGGCCCGCCCAATACATAGAGCACCCACAGTTAAAAGCCTGGGATCTGGTAGCCAGCGCCCATACCGCCCTGGACTCTGTGCTGCATTTTGAGCGACAGCTTACCCGCGAGTTCGACGAAGAGAAGAAGTATAGTTTCGAGCTCCGCAACAACCTGACCACCCGCGTTTACTCCCGCCAATTTTCGGAGGCCTATAGTAAGCGGCTGAACGGGCAGGTAGAGCGACAGATGCGCTTAGCCATACAAGCCGTGGCCAGTTACTGGTATACCGCCTGGGTAGATGCCGGCCAGCCCAGCCTTGGTACGCTTGCTACCTCGCTTACCCCCGAAGAACTGCACCGCCTGGAGATGGAGAAAAAAGAATACGAAACCGGCCCGCACCTGCCCCGCGAAGAAGGAAACTGACCGGAAAGTACACGCTGCAAACTATAAACCTGCTTACATATAAGCCCTTTAAACGATAGAAGGCTGCCAGCTATAGTTTCCGGCAGCCTTTTATCGTTTGTGTAGCTCACTTATTGTACGTTTTTAAAGAAGGTAGGGGAGTTGCCATAAAGCGGCGTGCTGCCGTTCCATTTCTCTATAAACTGCTGCTGTATCAGCAACGGCGTAAGGGTGCGTTGGCGTAGTTCGTTGGCGCGGGCTTCTGCCTCGGCTTCCACTATCTTTTTGCGCGCTTGGGCTTCGGCTACTTTCAACTCGTTCTCTACCTGCATGGCCTGCTGCACGGCTTTGTTTTTCAGGTTTACGGCCTGTACAATTACTTCGGGGTACTGCAAACCGCTGGTCATCTGCTCCAACTCAAAACCTTCCCGGCGCAGGGCATCGCCTAAGGCCTTCTGCACTTTGTCTTCAAAGCTCTGCCGGTTGGATATGATGCTGTCGGTAGAGTACTGGTTAAACTGGATGCGGAACGCGTCGCGGGTATAGTTGTAAAGGGTGGTCTCGGTTATCTGGGCTATCTCTTTGCGGTACTTGCTGAAGATGCGCGGGCTCTCGCCGGGCAGCACCCTGAACGAGATAGTCGGGTCTACGGTAAAAACGGAGCCGTCTTTGGCGTTAACGGTAAACGAACTATAGTCTACGGTCTGCACAAAGGTCGGGAACTCGAAAACCTCTTCGGTAAAAGGGTTGTACCATACACGCCCTGTTACCAGGCTTACGTCCTGCACGCCTTTGTCGGAGCCGTATAGTTTAACCAGTATGCCTTCGTGGCCGGCATCAATGCGGGTGCACGAGGTCATGGCGGTAACAGAGAAAACAAGGATAAGCAGAGCTGAAATGCTCCAGGTAAGGATCTGGCGGTTCATTAAGCTTTAAGTTTGGAAAAGGTAAAACGGATAACTATAAAATTGAGAACAATAAGGCCAACCAGCAACACCAACCCAACTATAACCGACACATCCGAAGGCTGCCGGATAAGCGCCACCACTTCGGTATAAGCGAAGATGTCGGCGATCAGCAGCAGGATGAGCAGAAGTAGGTATTGGGGTTTCATGGGTAGTATTACTTTTCTATATTCCTTAATAGCAAGTTAGTTTGCTGGTGCGAGCTTGTAGCTCGTACTATTTTGCATTAAAAAGTTATGAGCTACAAGCTCGCACCAGCGGGGGAAATTTATTATAGTACATAACGGTTCTCATATATGCGACTTGCAAGGCTTTAGCCTAGGAATGAACTATATATTTTGTTGGCATTCGTATTTCTAAAATTTGGTCAATATTGATACAATGCTCATTGTGACAATAAAACCAATTAACTTTAACTTCCACCCATAAGCATGAAGGTCCATTAAGCTATCTTCATTATACATTCCTTTGCCACTTGCTACGTCAAAAAATGTAGGTCTGGATTTACCTCTCAAACTATTGATAACAAGTAAATAGACCCAAAAGTAGAAAGCTCCTAGGTAGTCAAATAATAACATGGTCAACGGTATTGAAAACTCATTCTTACTTATGCACGCCAACGGCCACGTATAGGCTGCTAACGAGGCGTAGCCGAATATGGAGCCTGTGCAGTGTTAGCTGATGTTCTTTTATTTTTTAGTTTAAAAGCCCCGATACAGGACTCCCAAATATTATTCCACCAAAGAGCAAAATACAAGAGAGCACTCCGCCAAAAAGAATTAAAAATGGGAAAATGATTAACATCCATATCTTTATTTTCTTGTTCAAGCTAAGACAATTCATAAACCTATTTTCATAGTATCTATAGTCCCGTCTTGAGTAGAAAAAATAGGTAGAGGTTAATATTATCATAGCCAGAACTCCAATAAAGTATTTGTTCTGCACAAGTTCAGTTACCGTATTGTGATTGCTCCATTCTGAAAATGCACCTATATAAATCAAAGCTACAACAGCAAAAGAGAGTCTCACTAATGAGAGATACATAAAGGCTCTCACTTGTGGGGAATCATTTTTGGCTTCGTATGCCTTAAACATTCGGTAGTATAAATATTGAAATAGCACCATTACTTATTATCTGATAATTTTTACTTTTTATGCTATGTAACGGACTAATGTAAGCGACGGCGAGCCGTCGGCCGCTGGCGTTTACACAGTGTTGTGAGGCGTTTTTCTTATTTCTTCTTCATTCATCTTCCCAAAGTTCTCATCTCCAAGTGCGATTGATTTCTCTGGAAACATTTTTCTGTCGCCATCATGGAAGGCCTCTGTAAAGAAAATTTCCTCTTTAGTAATTCGAGTGAGATACAAGCCAGTCCAGTAATCTTTACTGATGAACCATTTGTCAACGGCAGGAATGAAAACTAATATCCTAAACTTCCTCAGCTGATTTTCTATTTTGAATAATCCAATCAGTCGGCTTTCTATTTTTTCTGGCTGGAAACAGTTAAAGGCGTAGAGTTCCTTGTCATCAGTCCGCACGTAGTTTCCGTCCAGATATTCATACCTTAGTTCCTGTCCTCCAATCTCAAGCTTTCCGATCCACGGTCCTGACATCCCAAAGCTTTCACGGGAGTCTATGTATCTAATTTCTAAATTCATTCATTATTTAAATGCCTCACAACTATAGTATAAACGTATCTTATTACGTTTAGCCAACTACCGTTAGTCGGATAAACGTAACTGAATTAACGAATATACTATATATCCCTGATAAAATATAACATAAGACCAACTATAACTAACACCTGCATAATTCCCCCAATTTTCCGACCTTTGTTATTCATTCATCATTCGTCATCAATCATTCGCCGTGAGCCAGTCTACTCTGTATAAAAACTACCTGCTGCAGTCGGAACCGAACAAGTTTAGTTTGGATGGCCTGAAGGCGGGCGAGATGATCGTGAACATGGGGCCGCAACACCCGAGCACGCACGGTGTTCTGCGCCTTGAAGTAGTGACGGATGGCGAAGTGATACAGGAAGTGGCGCCGCACATTGGTTACCTGCACCGCTGTTTCGAGAAGCACGCCGAAAGCATGGCCTACAACCAGACCACCCCCTACGTAGACCGCATGGACTACCTGGCTGCCATGAACTCGGAGCATGTGTGGTGCATGGGCGTGGAAAAGCTGCTGGGCATCACCGACCAGATCCCGAAACGGGTAGAGTACATCCGCGTGCTGGTGGCCGAACTTAACCGCATTGCCTCGCACTTTATAGCCATCGGCACCTACGCCATCGACATAGGGGCTTTTACGCCTTTCCTGTGGCTGTTGCGCGACCGCGAACATATAATGCGTTTACTGGAATGGACTTCCGGGGCGCGCATGCTGTACAACTATATCTGGGTGGGTGGTTTGTATTACGACCTGCCAATAGGGTTTGAGGAGCGCTGCCGCGAGTTTATTAACTACCTGCTGCCAAAACTGGATGAGCTCGACACTATTCTTTTAGATAACAAGATCTTTATAGACCGCACGGCCAACGTGGGTGTGCTGCCCCTGGATGTGGCGATAAACTATGGTTGTTCCGGCCCTATGCTGCGTGGCTCCGGTTTGAAGTATGATCTGCGCCGGGTAGATGGCTATAGTGTGTACCCCGAGCTGGAGTTCGAGATACCGATCGGTCAGGGCACTGTAGGCACCACCGGCGACTGCTGGGACCGCAACTATGTACGCGCCCTGGAATGCCGCGAGTCTGCCAGAATTATACTACAATGCCTGGACCAGCTGACCGGCAACTATAAACGCAGCCCTGATTTTGACCCGCAGGCAGCCTGCCCTAAAAAACTGCGCATGACCGGCTCGCAGGAACTATACTTTAGGGGCGAAACACCACGCGGCGAGCTGGGTTACTTCTTCCGGACAACCGACAAAAGCGACGCTCCTTTCCGCTGCCATGGCCGTGCCCCAAGCTTCGTAAACCTGTCTGTTTTGCCCGAGATTAGCCGCGGCTGCATGGTGGCCGACCTGATCGCTATAGTAGGTTCCGTAGATATTGTGCTGGGCGAGGTGGACCGGTAGAACGTGTTTTGTGTTTCGTATTTCGTGTTTAGTTAGCTGCCGTTCTGAAGAGGAGCAAAGAGAATACTATTCTCCAGGTTTCTCTCTGGTTACATCTCAAGCCTGAACACGAAAAACGAAACACATACTACATCTCCTATCGTTTGTATAAACCTTGAAGTTTAACTCACCTAAACTGAACATACCTTGAGACTATACAAACTTATTTCGATACACCTGCTCTGGCTTAGCATCGTAGCCACACCGTGGCAGGCCATAGCACAGGAAAAAGACTCGGCTTTTGTAATACCTGCCGATACCGTACTACCGGGCCAGAAACATCCTTTCACAGAATCGCAAAGGCTGGAAGGCAACAACAAGCGTTACCTGAAGCGAGCCGTTATACCTTCTGCCATGCTGGTCGGGGCAGGCATTTTAACCATGCACGACCGTGGTCCAATCAGCAGTTGGGATGTGAACGATGCCCGCGACAAGGTGCTACCAGATTTTGCCACCAGAGCCGATGATTTCCTGATGCTGGCTCCCCTGGTGGGTCTGTATGGCTTTAACATCGTCTCATCGCAGAACAGGCACGAGCTAAGCAGGCAAACATTGCTGCTGGCTTCGGCAGGTGCACTTACTTCGGCTATGGTTTGGCCCACTAAAAAGCTCACCGACGTCGAAAGGCCTAATGGCGAGCCATTCGCTTTCCCGTCGGGGCACACTGCCTATGCCTTTACCATCGCTACTTTTATGGATAAAGAGTTCCGGCACAAGAGCCCGTGGGTAAGCGTTGCCAGTTATAGTATAGCCGGGGCAACGGGCGTTTTGCGTGTACTGAACGATGCCCACTGGATGGCCGATGTACTGGCGGGCGCCGGCGTCGGTATACTTTCGGTTAATACGGTATACTGGATACACGCTAAACTAACGCACGGCGGCGGATTAAACACAGCCGTTATACCTGTTATGCTGCCAAACGGGAGCCCGGGCGTAGGCATGTATATCAGCTTTTGATCGTCTGAACCGGGATTGAAGGAGGTTTTTAAGATTAACAGAAATGAAGTTTATCCCGGCGCCGGTATCTAACTGGCACCGCGCAGTGCGCGAGTTTCAAGCCCTAGGCTATAGTTTCACGGCAGAGTAAATTCTGCGTCAGAACTATAGTTGCATAGCGGAGGCGCCAAATATAGCATCCCGATAAATCCTGAAAATCCTTAAATCCTGTAAATCCTTGGGGTAGGGGCCCTATATTAAAGATTCAGACAATTATCTTTACGGCATGCTACAATTCCGCCTGGTCTTCCTATTTATTTTTTGCCTGAGCACTGCTACAACTATAGCCCAGGTGCGGGAAGTACACGGAACCGTGCGCGATGCCGAGACCGGCGAAAAGCTACCCTTTGTAAGCATAGCCGCCAACAACGGCGAGACCGGCACCACTACCAACCTCGAAGGCCAGTACCACCTGCGCCACGCACAACCTATTACCAGCCTGCGTTTCAGTTATGTGGGGTACACGCCTCAGGTCCTTCAGCCCGACTCCACCGGTTTACTAAATGTCAGCCTGCAGCCATCGGCGGCCCAGTTGCAGGAAGTCATCGTACGGGCGGGCGTAAACCCGGCGCACCGCATCATAGAACTGGCCATTCAGAACCGCGACCGTCACCGCATCGAGAACCTTCCCAGCTATAGTTACCGCACCTACAACAAGTTTGTGCTCACCGCCACCGACCCCAATGGCCTCGATTTAGCCGATACCCTGCACACCGCCCCCAAAGACTCGAGCTACTACCGTATGCGCAAGCTCCTGGAAAAGCAGCACCTGTTTTTAATGGAAAGCGTGACCAACTATAGTTACCTGAAGCCCAACCGCACCCAGGAAACCATTATTGCCACCCGCGTGTCGGGTTTGCAGCAGCCCAGTTTTGGTATAGTAGCCGCCGAGGCCCGCGACTTTTCGGTGTACGCCGATATGCCTATCTTTTTCGGGAAGAACTACCTGAGCCCCCTGAGCCCGGGCAGCACGCGCAAGTATGAATTTATACTACAGGAAACTGTAGTCAGTGGCCCGGATTCGGTCTTTATCATTTCGTTTGAGCCGCAGCGGGGCAAAAACTTTACCGGCTTAAAAGGCCTGCTTTATATCAACTCTGATGGCTGGGCGGTGCAGAACGTTATCGCCCAGTCAGCCAGCGACGATAAGCGAGACATACGCCTGCAGCAACAGTTCAGTAAAGTGCAGGGCCAGTGGTTCCCGACGGAACTGGATGTGGAGATTACCATTCCGCAGGTAGAGCTGAGAGGGCATCAGCCATACGGCCGCATTCGCACTTACATTACCAACATCAACCTGAACCCCGGCCTGCAGAAACGCGATTTCAGTGCCATTGCCCTGCAGCAAAGTCCGCTGGCTAATAAACAACCCGACTACATCTGGCAGCAATACCGCCCCGATACATTAGACGCTTTTGAGCAGCGCACTTACACGGTAATGGACAGCGTAGGCAAAGCGCAGAACCTTGACCGAACGATACGGTTAATGGAATACCTGCTTACCAAAAAACTACCGATCGGCCCCATCAGCCTGGACCTGGATAAACTGCTGCACATCTCTGATTTTGAAGGCCTGCGCTTAGGTATAGGCGCGCACACCAACGACCGTTTGCTGAGCTGGTTTAGTGTGGGTGGTTACTGGGGCTATGGCTTTAAAGATGAGCAGGAGAAATACGGAGCCGATGCCACCCTCACCTTACACAAGCCGACGAACCTACAACTACAGGCCGCTTTCTGGGAAGATGTGACAGAGCCAGGTGGCCGCCGCCTGCCTTTCCGCGAGAAAAGCCTGCTTGCCGATTTGCGCCAGCCGTTGTTGCCTTTATTAGATTATACTACCCACCGCCACATGAGCCTGTCGGGCAGGCTGGGTCGCTACCTGCAGGTACATACCCAACTACAACAGGAAGAACGCCGCCCGACTTTATTTACTGCCGATGACCAGCCAACTATAGCTTATAACATCACCGAAGCCAAAGCCGGGCTACGCTTTGCCTATGGCGAGCAACTGATGCAGCTGTTCAACCAGACCATGCCGATGCCAGGTAAATACCCGGTATTGTGGCTGCAGTATACCCGCGGCTTGGATAACGTGCTGAGCGGAAACTATAGCTACAACAAATATGACCTGCGCCTGGAAGCAAGCCTGCTGCACCGCATCTTCGGCAAAACCAACATAACTATAGCCGGCGGTCTGGTGCAAGGCAATGTACCGTTTGTAAACCTGTACAACGGATACGGCAGCTATTCCGACGATTATGAAGTATACGCCGGCGAAGGCTTCGAAACGATGGCACCATACGAGTTCTTCTCCAGCCGCTACTCAGCTCTATTTCTGCAACAGGACTTAGGCAAACGCCTGCTCCGCACTAAATTCTTTAAACCCGACGTGGTACTGGTCACCAACATCGGCATCGGCGACCTGAAAGAGCCCCTGCCTGAAGCGATACTACCGCAGGTGAAAACTATGAACAAAGGCTTCTTCGAATCCGGTCTGATGCTGAATAACGTGATCAGCTCCACTTTTTCCGGAATTGGCGTGGGCGTATTTTACCGTTACGGCGCTTACGAGCTACCCAAGAGTAAAGACAACCTGAAGTTCAAGCTCACTGCTACGTTGGCGTTTTGATATAGGACAATAGTTTTTGTCTGAATCAGGATTTGCAGGATTAGGGGATTTTCGGGATTAGGACCTTTTGCTATAGTTTGGGTTGTTGTTTTATAGTTACAGTTAGTCATCCCCCTGCCCCCTTCAAAGGGGACTTTTCTGCCCTTGCTATAGTTTGAGCTATAGTTCCATAGTTACTGTGGTTCAAACCACCCCTACCCCTCCTTATCCAAGGAGGGGAATTTTCTTTTACTGCTGTGTTGACAGCGATAGTTCTATAGTTACAGACCACGAACAGGACAGGTTTACCTGTCCCTACGGAACTATAACCACGAGAAAAATCAGATCTGCTTCGACGAAGAGCAAATACAGCAACTATAGCTATAGATTAGCTATCGAATGTGTTATCAGTCTTTGGGTTGAGCGCCTTGTAGATTTCCGGTGCCGTCAGGCATTGCGAGGAACGAGCAAAGGAAATGTACACCGCGCGATGCCCGAAGACGGGGCCTCCCGGCCCAGGAGGGAGCCAAGCAAACTATAAAACTGTAGGCAATTAGAGCTCCCAGGATGAAGTGAAACTATAGAGCAACGGCTTGGTTCGAGTAGTAGGCAAAGCAAACTATAAAACTATAACTTATCAAACTACAAGACACATAAGATCCCTCGGCTAACGCTCGGGATGACAAAGAACCATTATATTCTAAGTTAGATTTCTCACTGCATTCGAAATGACAAAGAAAGAGCTATAGTATATATTTTAACAGCTAACTATAGCAGCTAACTTGGTAGCTAAAACTATAGTATATTCATGCAACACATCTAACCACCGTTCCACATGAAAATACTCTCCGCAGCCCAGACCCGAAACGCCGATGCCGCTACCTTGCAGTTCGAAGACATTGACTCGCTGGAATTGATGGAGCGGGCCGCCCGGGCGTTTGCAGGTTGCTTCGAAAACAAGTTTACGCCAGCGCAGCAGGTACATATCTTCTGTGGTCCCGGTAACAATGGTGGCGACGGGCTGGCTGTAGCGAGGTTACTTTCGCAGCGGGCCTACCATGTGAAAGTATTTATAGTGGGTGATCCCGAAAAAACATCTCCCGACCACCAGGTAAACCTGCAGCGCTTACCGGAGCAAGTGCAGCGGCAAACTATAGTTTCAGCATCTGAGCTTCCTGCTTTGCAACCAGGGCATTGTGTTGTTATTGATGCGCTTTTTGGCACCGGCCTCAACCGGCCAGTAACCGGTTTGTTTGCCGATGTCATCAAACACCTGAACAACAGCGGCGCCTGCATCACCAGTATCGACATACCATCCGGGTTGTACACCGACAGCCAGACACCCGAGGAGAGTGCTATAGTTCAGGCCAGCTATACCATTAGTTTTGAGCTGCCCAAACTGGCCTTTTTCCTACCGCAGCATGAGCGGTATGTAGGCGAGTGGCATACGGTGCCGATCGGATTGAGCCCTGCTTTTATAGCACAGGCATCAAGCAACTATAATTTTACGACCGCTGCAGATGTTCAGAAGTTGGTAAGGCCGCGGCGTAAGTTCTCGCATAAGGGCTCGTATGGCCATGCCTTACTTATGTGTGGTGCGTTTGGCAAAATGGGAGCTGCGGTACTGGCTGCGCGAGCCTGTTTACGAAGTGGCGCTGGCCTGTTAACGATACATGCACCCACGGCTGGCTATCCCATCCTCCAAACAGCTGTTCCCGAAGCCATGACCTTAGCCGACAAGCACCGGAAACACATCTCAGAACTACCCGAGGAAATGGAGAAATTTAATGTAGTAGGAATTGGCCCGGGTATTGGCAAAGATAAAGACACCAAAACCACGTTAGGTCAGCTACTGGCCACTTCTTCACTGCCTATCGTTATAGATGCCGATGCCATTAACATTATTGCCAGTAGCGACCGCCTGAAAGCGCAGTTGCCCAAAAATAGGGTTATTTTCACGCCGCACCCTAAAGAATTTGAACACCTGGTAGGCAAAACCAAAAACGATTATGACCGCCTGGAGCACCTAAAAGAATTCTGCCAGACCTATGGTTGCTACGTTTGTTTAAAAGGCTCGCACACGGCTATCGGTACGCCGGAGGGGAATATCTACTTTAACACCACCGGCAATGCAGGCATGGCCACAGGTGGCACCGGCGATGTATTGACGGGCATAATTACTGCATTGGTAGCGCAAAACTATAGTTTGGAAGATGCCTGTTTATTAGGCGTATTTGTGCATGGCCTGGCCGGAGACCTGGCAGCGCAACAAATTGGAGAGATAAGCCTGATTGCTTCGGATGTGATTGATTACCTGCCACAGGCTTTCATGACGCTCCGGAATAGCTAAGTTTTTACCAGAAAGACCAGCGCTGCATGCAGTAACATGGCTCCATCGGCAAACAACAAAAAGTACACCCGCGGCTTGAACTCCGACGACAACCATACCACCAGCGCTGCGCCTGTTGTACTGGCCAGTAGCGCCGTCATTGTACTGCCGCTTTCCGATTGCACCACTATCAGACTATAGAGCAGCAGCAGCCCGATAGAGAACAGCTTGGTATATTTTACCCCGATCAGGCCGGGCACGGTTAAGGTGTTCGTCTCGCGGTCGTAGGTGTAATCTCTTATATCAAACAGCAAGGCCAGGGCCAAAATGAACAGGAAACGACGCAGAAACAGCTGCAGGGCCTGCGCGTCCAGCACAAACATGCCGGCATCCAGCAACGGAAATGTAGCAGTAACTATAGCCCACACATACGCAATAAGGAACACCTTTAGCAGCGGCACACGGCGCAGCGGCTTCATGCGCTTACGGCGATAAACAATGGGGATGGTATACCCGATGGAGATAATGGCCAGGTGCAGCACAAACCAGAAATTCAGCCGCAGGCCGAAGTAGAAGTAAACGATAGTGGCCAGCACCAAACTCAGCAGACCAACTATAGCCATGTTCTTGCGGTTGCGGTGCCACCAAGAATCCTGCTGGTTCCGCTCCAGTTTTACGCTCCGGCGCAACAACACGCTTTGTATGCTGCTCAGGTTATAGGTAAAGAGTGTCGCCAGAAACACGAATACTGCCATCGGCACAGAAACGGGTAAGCCTGACAGCAAATAGGTTTCTATAGTTAAGGCGAAGGCGCAAACAGAGATAAACACGCTGCTGTAGAGCAGATGGGTCAGTAACCTGCGCAGCAAACCTGCTTTGGCCGGCACATCCTCCGTGGCTATGTAGTCGTGTTTCATGAGGTTTGCAAGTTCGCAACTATAGCTTGTTAATCAAAAGCATACGGCTACAAACAAAAAGCCTGACACAGGATACCCCACGCCAGGCTAAAACAGGAAATTAAGGTATTACAGTACGTTCTGCTTTTCTTCAGTAAACGTAGTGTTGTACAGGTCTATGCTGTCCTGAATGATCTTATAAGCGGCTTCGCGACCCAAGAACTGCTCCACGATCACTTCTTTCATCTCCAGCTTCTTATAGTCTTCAAAGAAACGGCGTACTTCCAGCAACGTGTGTGGCGGCAACTCCGAAATATCGTTGATGTGACGCACCGACATGTCGTTGTTAGCAACAGCTATGATCTTGTCATCTTCTTCGTTGTTGTCAATCATCTGCATCACCCCGATCACTTTGGCATCAATAAGGCACATAGGCTGCACATCTACCGAGCAGATCACCAGGATATCCAGCGGGTCTTTATCGTCGCAGTATGTTTTCGGGATAAAGCCATAGTTGGCAGGATAGTGGATAGAGGAGAAAAGAACACGGTCCAGTTTCAGCATACCGCTATCTTTGTCCAGTTCGTATTTGGCTTTAGAGCCTTTTGGTATTTCGATAATGGCTGTTACTACACCCGGCGCTTCTTCTCCGTAGCTAACGCTATGCCATGGGTTGTTTTTGTCTGTATTGTTCATAAATAAAAATTATACTTCCCGCACGTTTTGCGGTACTGTTATTTCATGTATTCCTGTAATGCTTTGCCTACACTGCCGCTCGGCTCCTGCATGTAGAGCCAGGTAGCTATAGTTGGGGCAATATCTGTCACTTCCACGGGAGCGGCGCTTTCGCCGGCTTTCACCTTCCAGCCATACCACACCATCGGTACGTGGGTGTCGTGTGTGGAGTAAGAGCCGTGCGCGGTACCTTTGGGTCCGTGTTTCTGCCAGTTTGGTTCCAGCTGCACGATCACGTCGCCGGAGCGGCGGGCATTGTAGCCATTCTCTACCAAACGCATTTGTCCGTGGCTCCAGCTGGCATTCTGTAATTTTTCGGCTGTTATAGTTCTTGCTACGCCTTCCAGTGTCATTATATAGTTGGCTACATCCTGCTGCACATCGGCCAGGTTCAGTTTCTTTTCAGCTATTAGCTTACGGTTCAGGTACACCTGCTGGTTCGTATATTTTTCCAGCCACTTGCCTGCGCCATACGTTCTGCCCATGTAAGCTTTCACCGAATCGCCCACCGTATAGTAGCCAATTGCGCCTGCCGTTACGCGTTCATCTATCATGTAGGCCGGTACGTTGGCTATGCCATGGTCAGCTGTTAAAAACACCAGCAGGTTCTCTTTTCCTACTTGTTTTTCTAGTGCAGCCAGAAGTTCTGCAATTTCCAGATCCAGGCGCAGGTAGGTGTCTTCTACTTCTATGGAGTTAGGCCCAAAATCGTGGCCGATATAGTCGGTTGATGAAAAGCTGACAGACAGGAAATCTGTAGACGCTCCTTTACCCAACTGCTCCCCTTCCAGTGCTTTCAGGGCAATGTCTTTGGTCAGGGTGTTGCCAAATGGCGTCGTCCGTATCAGCTCATAGTCTTTACCTTTCAGGGTAGCCAGGTCGTATGGGAAAACAGGTTCTTTTTTGCCTGGCAATCCTTCTTCATAGTACATGTTATCAGCCGTACTGCTGGTGTATTGATCTATCGGCTTCAGTGTATTCCAGGTCTGGCTCAGGTATTTGTCGGCCAGTTTCTGTTCGTTCAGCTCTTTTACCCAGCCTGGCAGCTCGTTTCTATAAAAGGTACTCGTAATAAAGTTACCCGACTCTGAATCGAACCAATACGCCCCATCAGCCATATAACCACCCGGTATTACAGCGCCACGGTCTTTTAAAGCCACCGCTATCACCTTCGACTGCTTGTTGGTTGCCAGCTTTAACTGGTCGGTTATAGTTGTTGCCAACAGGTTTCTCGGCGACATCAGCCCGGCTTTGGAAGTAGCGCCGACTGTTTTCACCGTTTTGTCTTCCACACAGTACATGGTTTTGCCCGTCTCGCGGTTATACCAGCTGTTAGCAATAATGCCATTTACTGCCGGCACACTGCCTGTATAAATGCTGGCATGCCCCGGCGCGGTGTAAGTGGGTACATAACTATAGTTGGCATTCTGGAAATTAAAGCCCTGCTGTACCAGCTTTTTAAATCCATTGTTGCTGTATTTGTCCCAGTAGCGGAAAAGGAAATCATACCGCATCTGGTCTACCACTATTCCTACCACCAGTTTCGGGCGGTTCAGGTTACTGGCAATTTCTTTCTGACTGGCTGCCTCTTTGTTTGCTGCACAAGCTGTTAGCAGGAGCACCCAAACAAGCAGGACTTTGGTGGCTAAAATTCTCATGGTTTCTTGTGTTTGCACTAAAGTTACAACACACATTCTGGTTTATAGAAAGATTCCTGTTAAACCTTCATTATCATCTATAGTTTATCAACAGGCCTTCTACAGAAAACAACAGCGCCCACCTTTAGAAGTGGGCGCTGCTTTATCTGTATTTCTTTCTTCTTTACTTTGAAGCAAGGGCCTCGGCACCACCCACGATCTCGAGAATCTCTTTCGTGATAGCGGCCTGGCGCGTCCTGTTGTAGGTCAGTTTCAGCTCCTTCAACAATTCGCCGGCGTTTTCCGTTGCCTTGTCCATCGCTGTCATTCGGGCACCGTGCTCCGAAGCATTCGACTCCAGCACAGCTTTATATACCTGTATCTTCAGCGATTTCGGGATCAGTTCCTGAATGATCTCTTCTTTAGAAGGCTCAAACGTATAGTCTGCCACTAATGTGGCGGCTTTGCTGTCATCAACCGGCTGTTCTTCAATCGGCAGGAATTGTTCTGTACGAACAATCTGTGTAGCTACGTTCTTGAACTCGTTATAGATGATCTCTACCTGATCGAACTCGCCAGTCACAAATCCACTCATAGCGCGTTCTGCAGCTGCACGAACAGTATCGAATGACAGGTTCGTGAATACATTGCTGTATTCGCTGATCACGTTAAAGCCTCTCTTCGTCAGCGCTTCTGTACCTTTTCTACCGATAGTTAAAAAAGTAACATTACCTGCTGCCAGTTGGCTGCTATACTTGCTGCCTGCCAAAGAGGTAGCCGCTTTTATAATGTTTGAGTTAAAAGCGCCTGCAAGACCACGGTCAGAGGTTACTGCAATGATCAATATTCTGTTCGGCTCACGCTTCTGAGAATAGATGTTTGTTACAGAACCCTCGGTTAGTGACGACAGGTTAGCCAGAATTCCGCTCAGACGCTGCGCGTAAGGGCGCATGCGCAGGATGTTATCCTGAGCACGTCTTAGTTTAGCAGCGGCCACCATTTTCATGGCTTTTGTAATCTGCTGTGTCGACGATACCGATGTAATGCGGCTTCTAACCTCTTTTAAACTTGCCATATGGTTTTTGTTATGAGCAAAAGTTAAAGGCTAAGGCTTTTACACCTTACCCTTTAACGCATAACTTATAGATTACTTCTTGTATTTAGCTGATAGCTCTTTCGCTACCTGGCGCATAACGCCTGTTGTTGAGTCATCCAGTTTACCTGCCAGCAGGGCGTTCAGTACATCAGAGTGCTGAGCACGCATGGTACGCAGGTAATCTTTCTCAAACGTTCTTACTTCAGTTACCGGAACATCATCCAGCAGACCGTTTGTAGCAGCGTAAATGATCGCTACCTGCTCTTCAACCGGAACCGGAGAGAACTGTGGCTGCTTCAGGATTTCCAGGTTACGACGACCACGCTCAATAGTAAGCTTAGTAGCAGCATCCAGGTCAGAACCGAATTTCGCAAACGCTTCCAGCTCACGGAACTGTGCCTGATCCAGCTTCAGAGTACCAGCCACTTTCTTCATTGACTTGATCTGAGCAGAACCACCTACACGTGATACCGAGATACCAACGTTGATCGCTGGACGGATACCTGAGTTGAACAGGTTCGTCTCAAGGAAGATCTGACCGTCAGTAATAGAAATTACGTTTGTTGGGATATAAGCAGAAACGTCGCCAGCCTGCGTCTCGATGATTGGAAGGGCAGTTAAAGAACCACCACCTTTCACCATGTGACGGATAGACTCTGGCAAGTCGTTCATGTTACGGGCAATCTCATCAGATGCGTTAACCTTAGCAGCACGCTCCAATAAACGAGAGTGCAGGTAGAATACGTCACCTGGGTAAGCCTCACGTCCTGGTGGACGACGTAGCAGCAGAGAAACTTCGCGGTAAGCTACTGCCTGCTTAGAAAGGTCATCATACACAACCAGTGCAGGGCGGCCAGTATCGCGGAAGAACTCACCGATAGCAGCACCAGTAAACGGAGCAAAGAACTGCATTGGAGCCGGATCAGAAGCAGAAGCCGAAACTACCACTGTATAATCCATCGCACCACCTTCGGTAAGAGACTTAACTACCTGTGCAACGGTTGATGCTTTCTGACCAACTGCTACATAGATACAGAACACCGGCTGTCCTTTTTCGAAGAACTCGCGCTGGTTCAGGATGGTATCGATCGCAACAGCTGATTTACCAGTCTGGCGGTCACCGATGATAAGCTCACGCTGACCACGGCCGATCGGAATCATTGAGTCGATCGCTTTGATACCAGTCTGCATTGGCTCGTTTACCGGCTGACGATAGATTACGCCCGGTGCTTTACGCTCCAGTGGCATCTCATATAAGTCACCAGCAATCGGACCACGACCATCTATAGGCTGACCAAGAGTGTTAACCACACGGCCGATAATGCCGTCACCTACTTTAACAGAGGCAATGCGGTTTGTTCTTCTTACGGTTGCACCTTCTTTAATTTCGCTGTAGTCGCCAAGTAATACGGCACCTACGTTGTCTTCCTCCAGGTTCAGAACAAGCGCCTGAAGTCCGTTCTCAAACTCTAAAAGTTCACCAGACTGGGCTCTGGAAAGGCCATAGATACGAGCGACACCGTCACCCACTTGCAGTACTGTACCTACCTCTTCCAGTTCTGCCTCAGAACGGAAGCCGGAAAGCTGCTCTCTTAGTATGGCTGATACTTCGTCAGGTCTTACTTCTGCCATGATTATAGTTTATTAATATAGGAGTTGTCTTTAAAATTATTTTTAAGCTTGCGAAGACTGTTCTTCACAGAGCTGTCGATCTGTCTGTCGCCTACACGCAGCACGAAGCCGCCTATCAGGCTCGGGTCGATCATTTCTTCTAACTGTATGGTTTTGCCGGTTTGGGCAGCAAGTTTTTCACCTATCTGCTGGCGTAGTGCCGGAGAAAGCGGAGCAGCCGATACAATGCTGGCTCTCTGTATTCCCTTCAGCACATTGTACTGCTTCACAAACTCGGTAGCGATAAACTCCAGCAGCGACTCGCGGTTTTTGCGGGCTACGATGTTAAAAAAGGACAGTGTCATTTCCTGCACTTTACCTTTAAACACACCGTTTATCACAGCCAGTTTTTTATCTGACTTTACGATAGGGTTATGAAGCATTAACTGAAAGTCTCTGTTTTTGGAAACAACATCCGAGAACAGTTTCATGTCTTCATTCACCTGCTCCAGCACGCCTTTTTCCGCAGCCAGTTCTATCAGCGACTTCGCGTATCTGGAAGCAACTCTTACTTCTGACATATTGCTTTTTATAAAGTATGGCCGTTGCTACGGGCAACGCCACCAGTTCTATTATTAGTTAAGCGTTACTTCACGGATGTAATCCTGCGCCAGGGCTTGCTGCGCCTGCGGATCACTCAGTTCTTTTCTCAGAATGCGCTCTGCGATATCCACAGAAAGGGCAGCGGCCAGGTTTTTCACCTCAGCAAGTGCAGCACGTTTCTCGTTCTCGATCGCTTCGCGGGCCTGTGCAATCATGCGGGCACCTTCTTCGTTAGCTTTGTTCTTTGCAGACTCAACAATCGCGTTACCGGCATCCGATGCTTCTTTCAGGATCTTGTCGCGCTCCATGCGTGCTTCAGCCAGCAGCTTTTCGTTTTCAGCTTTCAGGCCCTGCATTTCCAGCTTTGCTTTTTCAGCTGCGCTCAGTGCATGTTCAATAGAAGTCTCACGCTCGCGCAGGGCGTTCATGATAGGCTTCCAAGCAAACTTTGTCAGCAGAAACAGTACAATCAGAAATGTTACTAACTGCCAGAAAATCAGACCAAATCCAGGGGTTACTAATTCCATTGTTTTAGAAAACTATCTTTTAGGATTTTTATTTATTTGCCCGTTGCCTATGCAACTATGGCTTTTTAACTATTCAACTACTTTTGATCTCATCGTCCGGACCATGCGTCCGGACGTGAGACCAGCAAAAGCTTAATTAGCCTTTGAAAGAGATTAACAAGCAAACTACCACACCGAACAGTGCAACACCTTCGATAAGGGCAGCCGCGATGATCATGGCAGTCTGGATTTTACCACCAGCCTCTGGCTGACGAGCGATAGATTCCATAGCAGAGCCACCGATTCTACCGATACCCAAACCAGCGCCAAGGGCAACTAAACCAGCACCGATACCGGCACCCATGATAGCTAAACCAAAATCGGTCGCTGCTTGAAGCAAAATTGCTAGTAACATAATTGTAGTTATATATAGTTAAAAAAAGAATTCAGATTAATGTGCGTCACCGTGGCCCATATCGTCCACGTGATCGTGCTCTTCAACAGCTCCGCCAAAGTACATGGCCGAAAGCAGGGTAAAGATATAAGCCTGCAGCAGCGCCACAAACAGTTCCAGAAAGTTCATGAAGGTAGCGAACGCCACGCTTAACGGACCAACTGCAATGCTCTGGAAAATAAAGATCAAGCTGAACAGGGAAAGAATGATGATGTGACCTGCTGTGATGTTAGCAAAAAGTCGGACCATCAGGGAAAAAGGCTTTGTAAAGATACCGATCAGTTCAACCGGGATCATGATCGGAGCAAGCCACTTCGGAACACCAGGCGTTGCGAAGATGTGTCCCCAGTAGCTTTTGTTACCGCTGAACACCGTGATCAGGAGCGTCATGGCTGCCAGCACAAGCGTTACCGCAATGTTACCGGTTAAGTTAGCACCACCCGGCATCAGGCCCAGCAGGTTATTAAACCAGATAAAGAAGAAGATAGTCAGCAGGTATGGCATATAGCGCTCATACTTAGGACCGATGTTCGCCTTCGCTATCTCATCACGAATAAAGATGATGATCGGCTCGAAGAAAGACTGCATACCCCTCGGGGCTTTACCGGCATTCTTCTTGTAGCTGCCCGCAATAGAGAAAAACACAAAGAACAGCAGTGCCACGCTCACAAACATAGAGGCCACGTTCTTGGTGATAGAAATATCATACAGACCCTTGTAACCTTCAATTGGTTCGCCGGCCTCGTTTACTTTGTAGATATGGCCATGCTCCATCTTATAACCACGGTAAGGCACCAGGTTATGGTTCTCGTCGTAGAAATTGCTGGATGAAAACGAAACGAACTGTCCGTTATCTATCAGAACAACTGGCAGATACAACACTACGCCATCAGCAAAGTGCCAGCTATAGTCATCTGCGATGTGATGCGTAATCATATCGCCGGGTCTGAACTCCCCACCTTCAGAAGACGCAGCATGAGCCGTGATCGTCAAGAAGGAAAACAGTAAAATAAATAACTTCTTCATTAAGAGATAGTTAGAAGCAACGTTTGTAAAGTGCTACTTTATTGTTCGTTCTGCTTTTTCAATTGCGGTGCGAAGTTAGCCAACAAACTGTAAATTTCAAACCCGGTAAACAGAAAATATAACACGAAGAAGTTCAGTACAAACTGCAGCTCATTCTCCGAATACAAAAATACATATACAAAGATCAGGGCAATGCTCAGGATCATCCGGAAACCCATCGAGCCGAAGTAGTATAGCTGAAAATTATCGTTATCATAGCTCACACCCAGCCTGGACACATAAAAGGTAAGTGCCGTAACCACGATCATGAACCCAAACAACCACCACACATGCACATGCACCAGCTGGTTACCGGTATAAAACTGCAACGCCCCCACCAGCAAACCGATCACGACAGAGTACAGCCCAAGTTTTTTAATAAAATTCACAGGTATTTATTTTTTGTTTAAAGAAAGTACAACCAAAACCATGGAGGCGACCACTGCCAACACCAGCAAACCTATGGTAAACCACGGATTCTGGGTAGCGAAATGCTCATCCAGCTTCATGCCGCCCCAGGCTGCCAGCACCATAACCGCGATCATCTGGAAAGCCAGCCCCGAATACCGCAGGTAAGGCTTTACACCGCCATCTTTGTCCTTATCGTCAGGAGTTGTAGCCATTGGTATAAATTTGCACAAAATTACGGCTTTTTTTGGATGTAACATGCTGTAACTGTTAAATAAGCGCGAAAGCTATAGTTACCGGTATCCGAAACTGCGCCTGAAACCAAAACCGCCCGGCTATAGTTCATTACCTGAATTGGCACGGTGCTTCCGGTTATCATATATTCCTGTATTTTTGCAGGAAGCGTTGTAACCAAACCAGTTGCCGGCAAGTGCGTAAGCGCCTTTGTTGCAGGGGCTGCTATACTTTATAAACCAGCTGCAGCGTTATTTCTGTACCTTACTCCTTACTCTGTATTGCTATATAACTTGAAGCAACGATCAACATACTTACTGCTCCTGCTGGTGGCAACTATACTTGGCGCGTGCTCTGTGGAGCGCAATAACCCGCTAAGTAAAACTTACCACAATACTACAGCGCGCTACAATGGCTATTTTCTGGCAAAAGAAAAGCTGCGCGCCATCGAAGAAGCCCTGCAGGCTCAGATGACCTACGACTATAACAAGGTAATCCCGATCTACCCAACTATAGATTCTACTACTGCCAAAGCAGCCGCCGCCGACCTGGAAGATGTGGTAAAAAAAGCTTCGTTCCCGATCCAATACCACAAGAGCAGCAAATGGATAGATGACAGCTACATCCTGATCGGCAGGGCCCGTTATTACCAGCTTGACTTTGCCGATGCCGCCCGTACCTTTAAGTATGCCAACACCATAAGTAAAAATAAAGATGCCCGCCACGAGGCCCTGGTTTGGCTGATGCGCACCTACCTGCAGATGGAGGAACTGGACAACGCCAACCAGGTATCGGAGTTGCTACGCCGAGAGCGCCTGAACCGCGACAATGCCCGCGAACTATACCTGGCACGGGCCCAGTACCACTGGCTGCAGGCCGATACCGCTGCCGTGATCGAGAACCTGGCACTATCTGTACCTAACTTTGAGGAGAAGGATGCCGAAGCACGCATACGCTTTGCACTGGCGCAACTATACCAGGCCACCGGGCAGGACAAAGAAGCCTACAAGCATTACAGCAGGATACTGCGAAAAAACCCGCCTTACGACCTTGGCTTTTTCAGCAGGCTTTACATTGGGCAGGTATCAGAACTAAGCGATGAGCAGGACCAGGAAAAGATTGCCGGCTTTTACGAAAAAATGCTGAAAGACGAGAAGAACGTCGAATATAAGGATAAGATCCTGTATGAAATGGCGCAGTTCGAGCTCCGGAAAGAGAATTTCGACAAGGCACTTACCTACCTGCAGCAATCTATAAAAGAACGCGGTTCGCTGCCAAACCAGAAAGCCTATAGTTACCTGCTGGCCGGTAAGATCTATTTTGAGCACCTGGGCAAATACAACATGGCCCAGGCCTATTACGACAGTGCCGTGCAGGTATATCCTAAAACAGCCCCGGAGTACGATGCCGTAGCCGAGCGCCGCAATGTGCTTACCGCCTTTGCCACCCAATATAACACCATCCATACACAGGATAGCCTGCAACGCATTGCCCGCATGAGCGAAGCCGACCGGATGGACTTTTTGCAGCAGCTGGTAAAGCGCCAGGAGGAAGAACGCCAGCAGTTACTGGCAAAACAACAGGCACAACAAACACAGAATGAACGCCGCCGCTCAGGTATAAACACTGACGAGGCCGTAGCTTTTAACCAGCAAACCACCGGTGGGGTATGGTATTTCGATAACCCCGCCGCCATGGCCGGTGCCCGTTCCGAGTTTATCCGGCGTTGGGGCGACAGACCGTTGCAGGATTTCTGGCGGATAAGGAGTAAAGGAGAAAGTGGCAACCAGACACAACAAACACCACAGGATGCTATAACCGCTGCACCTGACACAACTATAAGCCCTGAAGCCAGAGCCGAAGCCCAGATCCAGACGTATCTGCAGGAAATCCCGCTAACCACTGCTGCCATGCAGAGATCGGAGAAGATGGTGGAAGAGGCACTTTTTGCGCTGGGCAATATTTATTACCAGAACCTGAAAGAGAGCGAAAAGGCGACAGAGACCTTTGAACAACTGCTACAGCGCTTCCCGAACACAGAGCACGCTGCCGAGACCTACTATGCCCTGTACCTGCTCTACGACAAAGCTGGCAACGACCGCAAGCAGGTTTACTATAACAAGATAAAGGAGCGGTTCCCGAACTCCGCCTTCGCCAAATTGGTGGACGATGCTGATTTTAATGTGAAGAACGCAGCCGAGAACCTGAAAGCACGCGCCCTGTACGACTCAGCCTACACCTTTTACGAGGACGCCAACTATAGCCGGGCACAGCAGATCGTGAACCAGTTGGTAAGCCAGTACCCCCACAACGACATTCAGGACAAAGCCGCTTTTCTGGAGATCATGATCACGGCACGTACCAAGGAGCCACAGGCCCTGCGTGCGCAACTACAGCAGTTTAAAAAGGATTTCCCGACGAGCCCGCTGCAGGCCAACGCCACTGCGCTGCTGGAGCGCTATAGTTCCCTGGAGCAAAAAAACATGCTCCGCACAGAGGCTCCAACTATAGCACCGCCTAAACCCAAAGCAACTACAGCGTCGCTCAGCCCCGAAGAAAAAGTTAGCACAGTTATTGCATCTACTGCTCCTGTGCAGCCAACTATAACACCGGAAAAAAGGACCACTCAAACTACGCAGCCTGATACCACCGCTATAACAACACCTGCGCCAACTATAGCGGATACAACTGCCACAACTATAGCTGACCCTGCAGAGGAAGCTCCGGTAACCTTCAGCACGGAACCTGATACCGCATATTATTATGTACTGATTTACCCGACGGACCATGCCGCCTTTAAGGACATTTTAACCAAGTACGAGCGGTTTAACCTGAGCTTTTACAGGCCGGTGCAGTTAACGGTCTCAGAAGAACCATTTGAAGCGGGCAAGACCATGCTGGTGGCACGCGCTTTTGATAATTTTAAACTGGCAAACAGCTATAATATCAGACAAAAAGGGCCGGAAGCGCCCGTTGGTAGAATTAGAGGCGTAGAATTCACTACCTTTGTAATATCTTCTGCCAACTATCAGAAATTCATGCAGAAGAAGGATGTTGCGGCATACCTGACTTTCTTCAAAAACAATTATTAAGTACATGACTACGCGTCAAAAAACTGTTGAACCACAGAAAACGGTTGTTCCGAAGGTGGTTACCACATTATGGTTGCTGTTTGTGAGCGGCTTTGTGGCATTTATACTGTATATCTGGGCTGTGAGCGCCAACTTCCTGAACTTGTTCGGGGAGCTGCCGAACCTGCGCACCCTTGAGAATCCTAAAAGCGAACTGGCATCGGAACTATACTCTGCCGACAACAAACTGCTGGGCAAGTATTTCCGCGAGAACCGTACGCCCGTGGATTATGAGGAGCTTCCGGAGAACCTGATCAATGCTCTTGTCGCTACCGAAGATATCCGTTTTGAAGAACACTCTGGTATTGACCCACAGGCCATGCTACGTGTGGCATCAGGCATCATTACCGGCGACCTGAAAGGTGGTGGCAGTACGCTTACGCAGCAGGTAGCCAAAAATCTGTTCGATACCCGTAGCGAAGAACTGAACAATGGTCTGCTGAACGATGTACCCGGCCTTGGCATGCTTATCCTGAAAACAAAGGAATGGATCATGGCCGTGAAACTGGAGCGCAGCTATACCAAGCGCGAGATCATGACCATGTATCTGAACACAGTAGATTTCGGATCGAATGCGTTTGGTATTAAAGTAGCTGCCAGAACTTTCTTTAATAAAGTCCCTGAAAACTTAGAGGTACAGGAATCTGCCGTGCTGGTAGGCCTGTTAAAGGCACCAACCGCCTTCAGCCCTAAACTTAACCCCGAAAACTCGAAGCGACGCCGCAATGTGGTGCTCTCGCAGATGGTGAAGTACGATTTCCTGACAGAAGAAGAATACAATAAGCTAAAGGAAAAGGATATTGAGCTGGATTACCGCGTCGAGAACCAGAACATCGGCTTAGCACCTTATTTCCGTACCGAAGCCAGCAAGTTTTTGCTGCAGTGGTGTCGCGAAAACGGCTACGATTTGTATGCCGACGGCCTGAAGATCTATACAACTATAGATTCCAGAATGCAGGAGTATGCCGAGGAAGCTGTAGCGGAACACATGAAGAAGCAGCAGAAGCTGTTTTTTGAACACTGGAAAGGCCGCAACCCGTGGGTAGACCGCAACAACCAGGAAATAAAAGGCTTTGCAGAACAGGCCATAAAACGCTCAGACCGTTACCGCAACCTGAAAGCCCGCTTTGATGGCGATGAGGACTCCATTAACTATTACCTGAACAAAAAAATACCGATGACCATTTTTACCTGGGAAGGCGAGAAGCAGGTAGAAATGAGCCCGATGGATTCGCTGCGCTACTATAAGCATTTCCTGCAGACCGGTTTTATGGCCATGGAGCCACAGACAGGCCACATCAAGGCCTGGGTAGGTGGTATCAACTATAAGCACTTTAAGTACGACCACGTAAAGCAGGGCGCACGTCAGCCGGGTTCTACGTTTAAACCGTTCCTGTACACGGCAGCTATCGAAAACGGCTACTACCCTTGCTACGAAGTAATTGACACCAAAGTGTGTATTCCGCTTCCGGATGGCAATATGTGGTGCCCGAATAACGCCGACAATAAATTCTCTGGTAAAAAATATACGCTTCGTAAAGGTCTGGCAGAGTCTGTAAACTCTATTTCTGCATTCCTGGTAAACAAGCTGGGCGCTGAAACGCTGGTTAAAACAGCTAAGCGTATGGGCATTCATACACCCTTAGATCCTACACCGTCATTGGCCTTAGGAACGAGCGATGTTACCCTCTACGATATGGTTGGGGCGTATGGCACTTTTGTGAATGGCGGAACCTGGGTAGAGCCAACCTATATTACCCGTATTGAAGATAAGCACGGCAATGTGGTAGCTGAGTTTGTGCCGGACACCAAAGAAGCCCTCAGCGAAGAAACTGCCTACATGATGGTGCACATGCTGAAAGCTGCGGCCGAGCCGGGTGGTACTGCCTACTATGGCCTGCGCTACCGCAATGGTTTAAAGAACGAGATAGCAGCCAAAACAGGTACAACACAGAATCAGTCCGATGCCTGGTTTATGGGCCTTACGCCTGACCTTGTTGCGGGTACCTGGGTGGGCGGTGAAGACCGTTCCATACACTTCCGGACCATTGCCTTAGGCCAAGGTGGTAAACTCGCTATGCCTATTTATGGCGCTTTTATGCAGAAAGTGTATGCCGACAAAACATTAGGTCTGTCAAAAGAGCCATTCCCTAAACCTTTAGCGCCTTTATCGGTAGAATTAGACTGCGCCAAGTATAACAGCGGGGCTTTCCCGGTAGATTCTACCCAACAGGACGAGTTCCTGCAGCTGCCCGCTGAAATAAACCTGGATGCGGAGATATAATTTGCCATGCAATGCCCGCAAACGAAGAGCTGAAAGAAAAGATATCGCACCTGCCACATAAACCTGGCATCTATAAATTTTTTGATAACAACGGCATTATCTATGTTGGCAAAGCGGTTGATATACGGAAGCGTGTGAGCTCCTATTTCAACCGCTCGGCCCAGCATAATAAAAAAACGCTGAAGCTTGTCTCGCAGATCAAAGACATTGAGTTTACTATAGTTGATACCGAAGCGGATGCTTTCCTGCTGGAGAATAACCTCATCAAGCAGTATCAGCCTAAGTACAACATCCTGCTGAAGGACGGCAAGACCTATCCTTACATCTGTATCGTAAACGAGCGCTTCCCTCGCGTTATCAGTACCCGCAACAAACTCAACGATGGTTCCCGATACTTCGGCCCTTATCCAAGCGTGACCACCATGAATATTGTGCTGGATCTGATCCGTACGCTGTATCCGCTCCGGAGCTGTACTTATAACCTGTCGCCTGAGAATATTGCGGCGGGTAAGTTTAAGGTATGCCTCGAGTACCACATTGGCAATTGCAAAGGCCCCTGCGAAGCGCTGATAGATGAAACGGAATATAACGCGCACATCTCCCAGATAAAAAGCATTCTGTCGGGTAACTTAACTATAGCTAAGAACTATTTTAAAGAGCATATGGCCGCCGCTGCCGCTGAGTTTCAGTTTGAGCTGGCACATCAGTATAAACAGAAGCTGGACATGCTCGAAGATTTCCAGGCAAAATCAACGGTGGTAAGTAATACACTTACCAATATTGATGTCTTCACGATCACCTCGAACGAACAGTGTGCTTTCCTGAACTACCTGAAGGTAATGAACGGCTCTATTATCCTGACACAGTCGCTGGAAATAGAAAAGAAGCTGGATGAAGAAGATGCTGATATACTGGCTTCTGTAATTGTGCAACTACGGCAGGAATTTGAGAGTACGTCCCGCGAGGTGATCACGAATATTGAGGTTAACCTGCCTTTAGATAACGTAACGGTAACCTATCCGCAGATTGGTGATAAGCGCAAACTGCTTAACCTGTCACTAAAAAATGCGCTTTACCTGCGCAAGGAACGGGAAGGACGCCAGGAAAAGAACCGCGACCTGAACGAAAAGCGCGAACTACGGGTGCTGGAAACGCTTAAGAAAGACCTGCGCCTTACAGAGTTGCCACGTCACATCGAATGTTTCGATAACTCCAACTTCCAGGGCGATAACCCGGTGGCGTCTATGGTCTGTTTTAAAAACGGCAAGCCCAGCAAAAAAGACTACCGCCATTTTAACATAAAAACGGTTGTTGGCCCCAACGACTTTGAGTCGATGTACGAGATTGTTACACGCCGCTACAGGAGGTTGTTAGACGAGAACCAGCCCTTACCACAACTTATTATTATAGATGGTGGCAAGGGGCAGCTGAGTTTTGCGGTTAAGGCATTAAAAGACCTCGATATCTGGGGCAAGGTGGCTATAGTTGGTATTGCCAAGCGCTTGGAAGAGATCTTTTACCCCGGCGACAACCTGCCACTGTACATCGACAAAAAATCTGAATCGCTGCGCCTTATCCAGCGTATCCGGGACGAAGCTCACCGTTTTGCCATTACTTTTCATAGAAGCAAACGCGACGCCGGCACTTTAAAAACAGAGCTGACTGATATTAAAGGAATCGGCCCTGTCATCGCCGATCAATTGCTGTCCAAGTACCGGTCTGTTAAAAAGCTGCGCGATCTTACGCTGGAAGAACTGACCACTGAAGTAGGAAAAGCAAAAGCAACTATAGTTTATTCTTACCTGCACCCTGCCGAATGATCAGTTTAAAACTATAGTTAGCCCACAACTATAGTTCGCTATCTGAGGTCTGAACTATAGCTATAGTTTAAGCAGCTGCTCACATCCTTTAAACTATAGTTTGATATAGGAGCAACCCTCTAAAAGCTCATTTTTATTTTTAATCAGCATAAAAAAAGGAGACCATTGCTGATCTCCTTTTTTTATGCTGTGCTATTGTTAGTAGCTCCAAAGGCTGTATTCGTATTCAATCAAAGCTTCCAGTGCTTCCTGTGCGGCAAGCAGGCCTTTAGCGCCTGCGCCATGCTGGTCTGCCAGTGCTCTGTCGCCAGGGTTCGAAATCTTGGTGATGTATGAGCTGAACAACCAAAGATCAAACGCATCTGCTAAGTTCTTGTGCTGCGCATCGTTCTGAGCATTGTACCAGATGGCAGTTTCCGGATTGTTACGGAACACACGCACCAGGTCGCTCATTTTAAATGATGCTAATGGTACTTCAATACCTAGTTCGTTGGTTGTAGCTGGTATTTTGATCGTTATCGTCTGAATGTCATGATACATTCTTGAACGCTTCTTATCAAATACTACATTCTCTTTCAGCTCCAGCAGGTATAGTTCCTGTGGGAAATACACGTTGCTTACAGGACCTGATTTACCTGCGTCTGAAGTGCCTAAAGCAGCTCCCCAGGCATCATCTTCTTCTTCCTGGGCACCAAAACCTGCATCAATTTCCTCCTGGCTTAACCCTGAACCTTCATCCTTTTTGGTCATGTTGGTTGAGAACTCTTCGCGGGTCAGCGGCTTGTTTACAGAGTCATTGGCGTAGGCAGTCAGCTCACCGCTCTGCACAGCATCCATGATGATCTTAGTGATCTGTCTGTTCTCGGAGAACATTGGCTTGTTCTGCTTCTCGCGCAGGTCAATTTTGCGCCAAACGGTTTTCTTGAACAGGATATCATGTTCAGGAATCGGCCTTGCTGATGAGCTGCTGGTAGCGGTAGTTGAAGTTACCTGCTGTGCCATTGCATTCATGCTAAGGAAAACCCCTGCTGCTATACCTAAAGCTTTTAATACTTTCATACTCCTTGTAAGCTTCTATTTAATTAGTTTAACGGAATGTTGTAGATTGACTCGCCACTTGGCTTGATATCTACAGCTGTTCCTCTGTAATTCAGACGTTTTACGTCCAGTACTTCAATGGCCACTCTGTCGCCTTTGCTTGCCTTTGCTGCAAAACGAGACAGGTTTTCAGATGGTCCGTTTACTTCGATCATGTCAACCATGCTGGTACCACGTACCAGGTAAGCTTTCCACTTGGTAACTCTAAAACGTGCTTCGTTCGGTAATAATTGTTTAAAGCCTTCATCAGAAATTGCTTCGATGCTTACCTGTCTGATACCCTGTGCAGGTACGCCGCGCTTGGCATCAAACGGACGGCCATTCACAATCAGTGCCAGTGTTGGCTTTGGTATAGGACGCACTTTAAACTTCTCCTGACCAATGGCATTACCACCGCTGCTTACGCTAAGTGTTACTTCTGTTGAAGAAGGTATTATAGTTACTAAACCTTTTTTAGCTCCTTTTATTGTCTGCGCACCAGTTGCACTGAAGCTTGGATCATACACAGCGCCTAAAGCTGGCACCTGGATGTTCAGTTCGTTGGCACACTGGAAGTAAAGCGCCTGTACAGCAGCAGACTGCACCTGGATTACTGGTTTGGCTACGATGTACTTTTCTTCAATCGGATAAACCTTGTCTTCGCCGTTCTGGTTTAGTATAATCTGGCCTTTCCATGTCTGCTCAGAGTTACCTTCCGCATCGTATTGAGAAGCTGAAGCTGTAAACTCTACCTGACCTTTACCATCTACTACCTTTATTGGCTGACCTCTAAAGCTCATTTTTGGCGTGATCGCATCAGAAGAAGCTGCAATAAACATCTCAGCCTTATACTTTGTACCGGCAGCTACAACTTTAGACTCAGCACGGGCCATAGCAAAAATCTTCTCGAACTTCACCATGTCGGCACCAACTTTCTGAGCCTGCTTCTGTAACGCTGCTGCCTCATACTTCAGAACTTCGTTCTCTTTCTGAGATAGTACCGCCAGTGCAGCCACTAATGGTGTTTCTCCGAAGTTAAGCTCAGCAAAGTCTTTGTTACGCTGCGACTTGTCATTCTTTGCCACAGGGTCTTCTTTGCCATCAAAAGCCAGCTTATTAGGAGTATCCGGGTTAAACTGCTTTATATAACGAGCATATTCGTTCAGTTTCTCTTTCAGCTCATATGCTTTCCCGTTATTCTTATTGGCAGCGCCAATCATCATAATCGCAACTTTGTCCTCAGCGCTTGGGTTGGCATACTGGTTCTCATCATCCTTGTTCTTGCCTCCGGTAGTTTTAATCAGATCCTCTCTGAGGCTATGGATGTAGTTTACCAGTTCTGATGTTTTCTGACGAATTTCCTGCGCCTGCTTCAGAACAGTGGCATCGTTGGGTCTGTTTCCGTTTTTACTTACGGAACTCTTAATATTGGTGAGTACGCCGGCATTATCTGTTACTGTCTTTCCGTTCACTCCCATCAAACTTTGATCAAGGAACTGAAATTTTAACAGGATTGCCGAGTTCACTTGCAGGGCAAGAAGTGCGGTCAGTACCAGGTACATCATACCGATCATCTTCTGCCGTGGTGTCTCTTTTCCTCCAGCCATTTTATACTTTATTTAACTGTTGTTTTCTTTTGATTTAGAACTATAGGCCGGATTAACCTTTCATAGCCGTCAGCATGTTACCGTACACTGTGTTAAGTGAGTGTAGGTTCTGCGTAAGCTTAGAAACTTCCTGCTTAAACTGTTCTGTATCTTTGCTGGCATCAGTTAAATTTTCCATCGCCATGCTCAGGTTACCATAGAATTTGTTCATGGCTTTCAGGTGGTTGTTTGAGTCCTGAAGTTCCATTTCATACACTGCATTCAGTGCTCCCAGGTTCTTGGTCATGCTTTGGATCTGCTGGTGATAAGCTTGTGCATCTACTGTAGAGCCAGCCATCTGGGCCAGTGCATCTGCTGTAGTTGCGTAGGCTACGTTCATTCTGTCTAATGAACCTGTAGCTTCCTGTATTCTTAAAGTATACTCAGAAGTAGCTGAAGCGGCATGGCTTACATCTGCCAGTTGTGCAGTTGTTTCGCTCAGTCTGTTCAGGCCTAAACCTAATGAGTTGATAGTTTCTGGGGTGATGTTTGCATCAAGCAGCATATCATCCAGTTTGCGGGTAAGTCCGTTACCACCTGCAGCAGTTGTTGTTGCTGGCACAATACCTTCGCCAGCATAGTCGTCTGCTAACTGTGGGTAAACTCTTGCCCAGTCCGGATCGTGTGGCTGTGGCTGGAATGCACTAAGGAAGAAGATCACGGCCTCGGTTCCAAGACCCGCGATCAGCATCACGTCAGCACCTGGCCAGTGCTGGATCTTGAAAAGGGCACCAATGATTACGACTGCGGCACCTATACCGTATACTTTCGGCATCAGCACGTCGTATACAAAGCTGCGTTCTTTCTTGTTACTCATGTTGTTTTCTAAATTAAAGTGTGAACGATTGTGATTGGGTTTTGTGTGTTTGTGTTATGATAATTGAGGGATGTTTCTTTTATCTGAACTCTCTGCCAGAAGATCGGCCGATGTAAACCATTGCGTTACGGAAGCCGATGTAAGATCTTGCTGAGTCCTGGTATTCGAAGTTACGCGTACCTGTTTCCAGGAAGTAAGCAATATCCTTCCAAGAGCCACCACGCACTACTTTGCGAGGCTCTGGCGCATCAAGAGGTGCCTTGTAAACCGGGTTCAGGTCCCATGTAATTGGCACATACGCTTCTGCATAGTCATCTTCGCACCACTCTGCTACGTTACCAGCCATGTCGTACAGGCCAAAGTCGTTCGGGAAGTATTGTGCAACCGGCGCAGCGTAAGAGAAACCATCGCTATAGTAGTCGCCGCGGCCTGGTTTAAAGTTAGCCAGTAAGCAGCCTTTCGCATTGCGCAGGTACGGGCCACCCCAAGGGTAAACAGTTACATCACGGCCACCACGTGCTGCATATTCCCATTCTGCTTCAGAAGGCAGCCTGAAGCTTGGCATTGGCGCCATGCCGTTGTCAGCATTGGCCTGGTTCTTCATTTTAGAACGCCAGTCAGAGAAATATTTCGCAGCGTGCCAGTTTACACCTACTACCGGATAGTCATCAAAAGCGGGGTGAGAGTAGTAGTATTCCATTAACGGGTCGCCCATGTGGTATGTAAAGTCTTTTACCCATACAGTAGTATCCGGATAAAGATTTTCCATTACCCAGGCCTCGCCTACAATTTCAAGAGAGTCCTGCATGATCACATCCATAAACTGGCGGTATTCATTATTTGTGATCTCTGTCTCATCCATGTAGAAGGCACCAATGGTTACCTGCTTGTTAAGGTTAGCCATTGTTGCGGCTATATCTTCATCTGCCTGTCCCATGTGGAACGTACCGCCCGGGCATGCCACCATACCGTAAGGTATTTCTTGCGCATTGTAGTCCGGACGATCCTGTGTACCTATCAGGTCTCCCTGTGGTCTGTTTCTCAACCCGCAACCCGCAAGCAGCATCACCGCCAAAGCGAAGGAAGACAGCTTAAATAGTTTGTTCATGATGACTCTTAAAAAAGGTAAAATTTTCTGCAATGTATTGTTGGCACATTTTCACTGGTGTAGCAAATATATATGGTTTAGTACCAAATAAACAAACATTTATCTGCTACACGCATTTATTATTTTTGAACGCTGTTTACGAATGATTATTTTACAGATAAACCACTATTTTTTCTGTATTTTTTTAAGAATTGCGTTTTGCCTTTATATAGGCTTAATCATGTATTCATACTTTATTTTGTAAAGTTATACCTTGGCGTCCGCACTGGCGGCCGGAACCGCACCACAGGCTCGGGCAGCCTGTAAGATAACATCACTTCATGCGATGTCGGGGCCTTGGCAACTCTGTCAAAAACAGTAAAGTCAAATGCGTATCCTACTCTTAATGAATTATCTGCAAATAAACCCAACCCGATTAGCGCTCCAACAGCTTCTTTATGACGGTAGTTCACTCCGGCCCAATATTTTTCGCTGAGCGTTACCTTGGCTCCTCCCTCAAACGAGAAAGTCTCGGTATCGTGCTTCAGCAGGGCCATCGGGGAAAGTACAAATTCGCTTGTGAGTGGCAAATGGTAACCGGCTGTTACGTAAATATGGTTTTCACTCAGCAGGCTTCCCTTACCTTCATCTACTATCCCGTCCTCCAGGTTCGCAAACTCATACTCTGACTTGAGCAGATTGGTTACACCACCACCGGCATAAAAAGTGCTTGATTCGTACCATACACCGGCTCCCAGGTCATATTTTGTATCCGAACTGTTGTAAGGCACGCTTGGGTCATTGTCGTCGTTGGCTCTATAGTTGCCTTTCTTGATATTGTTCACATTTCCCTGTATGCCTAACCCTAATTTTGCTTCGCCGATAGGTATGTGCAATGAATAGGAAAGGGCTGCGCCTGTCTGGGTTGTGTTGGCTATCTTATCCCGTAAAAGCGTTATTCCTACCCCGCCACGCAGCAAACGCACCGGCGTATGCGCTGTCAGCAAAAGTGTCTGTGGCGCCCCGCCATCATCGAACGTAGCATTGTAACCCAGCCACTGGTACCGGAAAATCGACATTACCTCTGGCCTGTTTGTGATACCTGCATAGGCAGGGCTAAGCTGCATGCCTGCAAAACTATAATGGGTAAACTGTGGCTGTTGCTGAGCCAGTACCGTTTGGTTGCCAATAAGCACCAACAGTAAATACAGAGGTAAAAGCTTTTTCATAGGCTACCGCAACAATGCTGGGATTAAGGTATAAGGTAGTTTGGCAAGAATAGCGTTTTAAATATACTACTTAAACACTAAAACGCAAATACAAGGCAGCATGACGCTATCTCATCTTTGCGTTTAGTATTATGTATTTCAGAAAGAAAAGTTGCAGCCAAAAGGCTTTTTTGCCTACTTCTGCTTCTGATTCTGTATGTAAACCTCAATAGCACCCGTCATGGAAGGGGCATTTGGCATCGGCGCCTCAATGTCCAGCTCCAGACCGGCATCGCGCACGGCTTTGGCTGTGGTTGGCCCGAATGCGGCAATACGCGTGTTATTCTGCTTAAAATCCGGGAAGTTGGTAAACAATGATGTAATACCCGACGGGCTGAAGAAAGCCAGGCAGTCATACGTTACATCATCCAGATCCGACAGGTCTGCCGCTACTGTTTTATAGATAATAGCTTCAGTAAAATTTATTTTGTTGGCAGCCATAAAAGCCGGAATATCATCCTTCCGGATATTAGAGCATGGGAACAGGAACTTCTCGTTCTTGTGCTTCTTGATCACCTCGAACAGATCCTTTGCCGTTTTCTCACCAACAAACAATTTGCGTTTACGCAATACAATGTATTTCTGCAGGTAATAAGCTGTCTGGTCCGAAATACAGAAGTACTTCATATCCGCAGGCATCTCTATTTTGCTTTCCTGGCAGATTCTGAAAAAATGGTCAACCGCGTTACGGCTTGTAAAAATAATAGCCGTATGCGAAAGTATATCTACCTTATCTTTTCTGAACTCCTTGTAAGGCACAGGCTCTACTTCAATAAAAGCCCTGAAGTCTACTTTAATGCCATACTTTTCTGCTATTGTAACATAAGGTGAGTTATCAGTGGTAGGCTGCGGCTGTGTTACCAGTATACTTTTAATTGGTACTTTGTGTCTTTCAGGATTAGCACTTCCTTTTGCTTTGCTCTCAACCATATATGCGGTTCTTAATATAACACCTCTGATACCGCTGCAACTATACTGAATTGTGTTTTTAGAAGTTAAACACAATCAATTTCAGAATTATTGCCAGCGGAATAACTTCTGTGGCGCAAAGGTATGAAAATAAATGCAGATTTTGTACAGGAGCCTTGGTATTTACTGTAGCAAAAACGCGTATTACCGTGATTATTAACACGAGGGCCACTGCCACATTCGAAAAAAACAGGATCAGATCGGGCATACTGGCATTAAAAGCCAGGTAAACAAGCACAATAAATGGCATAAAAATACCAAGGAAAAGTATAGTTCTTACAAACTCACGATACTGCAACTGCACAATCTGCTCCAGACCAAAAATAAAGGCCATCATTTTCAGGAAAAGGTATTTTAGCAGGATAAACAGAAATATGAGCACGGTATAGAACAAAACCTTTGTGCTTATATCAGCTGCCGAGACCGGAAATATCTGGTTAAACAGCCGGACATTGTGCATCTCGGTATGTATAGCCGCTATAAGCAGCGATAAGGACAGCGAAAAAACAAGCACGAACAGGATACTGGACCATGAGCTGATCGGCTTTGACAGAAAGCCTTCTTCCAGCGAGCTAACCCGCAAAAAGGAGTTGATATTATAAAGGCTGCTGAAATCAGAAGGGTAGTTATTTTTAAGCGCGCCGTACAGCAAGCCTATCAACAGCATAAATAAGATGAATGGACTCAGGTTTATAGTTTCGCGGACTCTGACCTTATAAGCAACCTGGTCCTGCTCCCGGGCCACAACAGTTGGTACCGTTTCTGTGTTCCGGATTCCGGAGATTGCCGGCCGCTGCTCCGGGTGCCAAACAGTTAGCAGGTATTTACCATCTATAGGTTTTAAGCCTACCGCATATTCCGACAAATCCAGGGTATATGCCGCCGTCGAGTCTGCCACAAAAAGCAGTTGGTTATTCAGAAAAAGACATACGCCTTCCTGCACTGAAAGTGAAACCGGAAAGGGATTTTCGGATGATATGCGCAGCCACTGATGTACTGCATGGCTCTCTACATTTGATCCTGCAACGTAAGGCACCAACTGATTTGTATTGCCTTTATAAACCAGCCAGTCTGCTGTAATGGTATTTTCCTGATCAAGAGGTAGCACTTGCGCAGCTACAGGCTGTGAAGCCAGAAGCAAGGCAAGCATAAAGCTCCAGAACCAAAGGCAAGATTTATACTTTAGAAACACGCTGCGCCGACCTGTATTTAAATACGCCGAGAAAAATACTGAAGATTACTGAGAATAGCACCAGTATGGAAAGCAGATAAAGATTGCCCCAGCTACTAAAGCTTACTACAAAGAGAATAACAGCAATATTTACTGCCGCCAACACAAGCACAGTATTAATCTGACTCAGCCCCATAGAAAGCAGGCGGTGATGGACGTGGTTCTTATCCGGTATAAAGGGAGATCTGCCACTAAAAATCCGGATAGCGAAAACACGGATCGTATCGAAGAGCGGCACAAAAAGTATTCCGATGGCCACCGCAGGCGCAGCTGCAACCTCCCGCATTTCAACAAACTGAATAGCCAATACCGAGATGATAAATCCACAAAGCAGCGAACCGGTATCGCCCATAAAGATGGTTGCCTTATGGAAATTGTAGCGCAGAAACCCGAGAGCTCCACCTACCAAGCAAAATGCTACAGCAGCATAGTTGGCATAGTTAGAGCCGCCATATAGCTGGAAAAACACCCCAAATGTAGTACTGGCTATTATCACCAACGTACCGGCCAGCCCATCCAGCCCGTCAATCAGGTTAATGGAGTTGGTAATGCCGATAATGACTAAAAAAGTAAAAACGTAGCTCGTTCCTATATCTAACTCGCCTATACCGAAGATCCCTTGAAAACTGGTGATGCGGATATCAGCAATAAACATGACGATACCAGTAGCCAATAACTGTACAGCAAACTTCTTCAATGCGGAAATAGCAATCAGGTCATCCTTCAGGCCAATAAAGAAAAGGATAACGCAGCCGGCCAGAAGTTGCTGTACGCCATTACCCAGGTCCGCAAAAATAGTGAGCGCAGACATGAAGCCGGCAAACATAGCCAGCCCGCCCAGGCGGGGAGTAAGCTCTTCATGCACTGTCCGGAAGTTGGGCTGATCGAGAATATTCTTAAGGTGCGCCACCCGGATAATTGAAGGCACCGCAAAAATGGCGATCAGGAACGACCAGGCGAAGGACAGTACCAGATGTATGACTTTTTGCTCCATATAGCTGCTCTACGGCATGTTGCAATCCTCTTCCGCCACGACTGTACAGCCTGCCGGGTTTGTTACCTGTAACTATTAAACTATAAAAATTATTGCCGGACCCGGACCGGGTCAGGAATGCAGCACACCCTGCATGTTTAACATACTGATCTCTATCAGATTTTCCTGGGTAATAGAATCCGGGACAAAAATAAACTTCTTGTCGTAGATCTGTCCGTTAATGTAATAGCTCACCCAGTATTCGTTGTTTATATGAAAAATAGCCGGGTCGATTGGCTCTATCTGGGCAAAGCTTTTGGCTTCTATACGCTCAAACATGTGCCGCAGTACAGAGGTCTTTACTTCTTCACCATCCAGTATGCCGTATCCTTTGGAAGATACCAGCACATTTTCGATCGGGTTAAGGCTGTTGTTGATCAGGTACACATTCCAGGCATCCGTTCCCGATTCGTTCGGCGTAGTTGCCACTGCCACCGAAATGCCTTCTACCGTCCCAAAATCAATATCTTTCTTCATGCGTAGCAGTTATAATATCAGCATCAAACAAATGGGCAAGGTGCTTTAGCAGTTTTTCTTCCACTTCAGTCTCCGGCACTTCATGGTTAAGCTCTTTTGCCAGCGATGTCACCTTCTTGTCGTTGATACCACAAGGTACAATATTACTAAAATAATCGAGGTCTGTGTTGATATTGAACGCAAAACCATGCATTGTTACCCAGCGGCTACACTTTACGCCCATGGCGCAGATCTTGCGCGGGTCTTTCTGCTCTTCATGGTCGAGCCAGACACCTGTAAGGCCCTGAATGCGGCCTGCAGTAATACCATATTCTTCCAGGGTCAGGATAACAGCTTCTTCCAGAAAACGCAGGTATTTATGAATATCCGTGAAAAAGTTATCGAGGTCGAGTATCGGGTAGCCTACTATCTGGCCGGGACCGTGATAAGTAATATCGCCCCCACGGTTGATCTTGTAGAAAGTAGCTCCTTTTTCCTGCAGGCCCTGTTCATCTATCAACAGGTTTTCTTCGTGCCCGCTTTTTCCCAGGGTATAAACATGTGGGTGTGAGCAGAACAACAGGTAATTGGGCGTTTGCACCTGCGCATCTTCCGGTAGGTTACGGTTCCTGGATTTTAGATCAAGAATTCCGGTGAAAAGCTTATCCTGGTAGTCCCAGGCTTCTTTATAATCTATCAGCCCTAAGCGCTGGAACTGTATTTCCTTATTCTGTAACACGTTGCTATAGTTTGTGATAAGACATGCAGCAGTGCTATAGTTTAAAGCAGGGCCGCGCAACCTTATACTTATATTAAAGGTTTGGGTATCAGTAATACCTGTCGCAAATTACAAGTTTTACATGGCATCACCAATAAATGGGCACATCCTTACGGGGCAGTACGGCGAAAGATTGGCACAGCAGTACCTGCAGCAACAGGGCTATAGTATACAGGAAAGGAACTATAGACATAAACGCGCCGAGATCGACATCATTGCAAAAAAGGATAATGTGCTGGTGTTTGTGGAAGTGAAAACAAGAACTACTGACAAATTCGGTTTTCCGGAAGAAGCTGTAAGTGCCCGCAAAGAAGAAATGTTGCTGGGTGCCGCCGAAGCTTACATTTTAGCAACCGGCTGGGAGCAGGATATCCGGTTCGATATTATGGCTGTAACCCTGACCGTGCCACCAACTATAGAGCACTTTGAAGATGCTTTTTATTAACGCTGTGCCGCGCGCTTATCAAACTTATCTTTCTCGTAAATAAGCTTGCCGTGGCGGTCGTATTCCTTTATTAACACAGGTTCGGCGGCCGGTTCGTAAGCAGACTCCGGGTACTGAAACTCATAGTGGCGGCGGTTCCTGAAATCGTAGTGCTTTATCCAGGTACCCACTTTACGGCCCTTGTCATAGTTGCCCATCCACTCCAGCTGCCCGTTTTCATAAAAGCGATAATAAGTACCCTGTACTTCGCCATAGGCATACGGTATGATCTCTTTTATCTTCTCAGAGTTGCCATCATAATAGGTGATAACCGCGTCACGTAAAAAGCCTTTATCGTAATGCGATTTGTCTGTTAATAACCCATTGCGGTTATATTTTTCCCAGCGCAGGTGCTTGGTACCAATGTAAAAATATCCTTCTTCTATCACCACATCTCCATAGCTCTTCTTGTATGGCCCATGCAGCAGCTTATATTTAGCCGGGTCTATTTCGCCACGTAATTTGCCTATTCGTTTCTTGCGCACATCATACACATACTTCTCCTGCGCATAGGCATGTGGTTCTTTATATTCAGGTAAATAGCTAAATAACTCCAGCGTTTCGCGGTCGCCCTGGCCGGTGCGGGTAAAGCCTTTTTTCACTTTCTGGCCCAGGAAATATCGGCTGCGCTTCTTTTTCTTCTTCTTTTCGTTTTTCTCTACTTCATCCTTTACCAGAGAGTTGCTAAGGTCAGGCTGGGTAGTATCGGCGGATGCTAGTGCAGAAGAATCCGTTTTACCAGCATTTTTCTGCATCACCTGGTTCAGGTTATAGTCGCTGTTCCATTTGGGCTCACCACAGCCAACAAAGGTTAGCAACAGAACTGCCACCAAACTATAACCTATATGCGATGCGTGCCTTGTCATTTAATTTTGATGAATTAATTGTTAAATGGCTGAATGGTTAAATTGTTAATTGCTGAATTGTGATTGTCTGAATCAGGATTTTTAGGATGAATGAATTAACAGGATTCAGAATCTCACTTCCCCCTCATCAAAGAATCAACCATTTAACAATCTAACAATTAAGCCTATAGTTATACTATAGTTGTAACGTAAAGATGAACATATTTTATATATCCATCAACTCGCCTATAACTATAGCTGCGGCTTGTAAGTTTCAGGAAAAAGCAAAAATGCGGCACCTGTGGCGCCGCCCTTAAACTATAGGTATATTACTAATCGTTCACTATTCTTTGTCAATCAGCTCGAAGCTACGTTTTACGAAGCTGGTAAGCGCGGCACCTGACAGCATGTTCTGAGACAAGAGCGCTAAGTCAAACGCTTGGCGGGCAATGCGGCCTTTGTTATCTTCTTTGGCATTCAGCACGCGCTGGTTTAAGCTGTGGTTGGCGTTTATAGTTACGTTGTATGTGTCCGGCATATCTCCCATAAACATCATACCACCGCCACCGGTCTTGCTCATATCTTTCATACGGCGCATAAATTCTGGTAGCGTAATTACCACCGGCGCATCATCCGGAGACAGCGGAGCTACTTCCACCATCATGTTCTTGTTGTCGATGGCTTTTTCGTAGATCTCCTTCAGGCTGTCTTTCTCTTTGTCGTTTAGTACGCTGTCTTTGGTCTCGTCTTTCTCTATCAGCTTGTTTATAGTTTCAGAGTCAACGCGCTTCAGGGTAGTTTTCTCTAGCTTCTGCTCCAGCATACCGATAAAATGGCTGTCTATCAGCGAATCCAGCTTCAGCACATCATAGCTGCGGCTCTGGGCGGCTTCTACAAAGGCGTGTTGCTTGTCAGCATCGGTTGTATACAGCAGCACCAGGTTGCCATTCTTGTCAGTCTGGTTAGCCTGCGTAAGCGCTTTGTACTCTTCTATCGTATAGTATTTGCCATCAATGCTCTGCAGCAACACAAAATCTTTTGCTTTTTCATAGAACTTGTCGTCGCTCAGCATGCCGTATTTCACGAACACGTTGATATCGTCCCAGTTCTTCTCAAACGTTTCGCGATCCTTACGGAAGATCTCTGCCAGTTTATCAGCTACCTTTTTGGTAATGTAAGTGTTGATCTTCTTCACGCTGGAATCAGCCTGCAGGAAAGAGCGGCTTACGTTCAGTGGAATATCCGGCGAGTCGATCACACCGTGCAGCAACATCAGAAACTCCGGCACTACGTCTTTTACCTCGTCGGTAATAAACACTTGGCGCGAGTATAGTTGTATCTTGTTGCGCTGCAGCTCAAAGTCGTTCTTGATCTTAGGGAAGTAGAGGATACCGGTCAGGTTAAACGGATAGTCTACATTCAGGTGAATCCAGAACAGCGGCGCCTCTGAGAATGGATATAGTTCTTTGTAGAAGTTCTTATAGTCTTCGTCGGTCAGCTCGTTTGGCTGCTTGGTCCAGATCGGGTTCGGATTGTTAATCGTTTCGCCTTCGAACTCAACCGCTACTGGTAAAAACTTGCAGTACTTGTTCAGTATCGTTCTGATGCGGGCAGCTTCTAAAAACTCTTCAGAGTCCTGGGCTACGTGCAGAATCACATTGGTACCGCGGGTGTCTTTGTTAGCAGAAGTGATCTCAAACTCAGTGCTGCCATCGCAGGTCCAACGCGCTGCTTCAGTGCCATCCTGGTATGATTTGGTAACAATCTCCACGCGCTCGGCCACCATAAAGGCAGAGTAAAAGCCAAGACCAAACTGACCGATAATCTGGTTCTTGTCGCCACCTGTTTCTTTGTAACGCTCCACAAACTCCGACGCACCCGAAAAAGCGATCTGGTTGATGTACTTCTTGATCTCTTCGGCTGTCATACCAATACCGTTATCCGAAATGGTAATAGTTTTGGCATCTTTATCAACAGCAACGGTTACTTTCAGCTCGCCCAGCTCGCCTTTATACTCGCCTATAGAAGCCAGACGTTTAATCTTTTGCGACGCATCTACGGCGTTACTTACCAGCTCGCGCAGGAAAATCTCGTGATCAGAGTATAAAAACTTCTTGATGATCGGGAAAATGTTTTCGGTGTGTATCGAAATACTGCCTCTTTCTTCCATGTTTATACTTTATAGTTTGCTTTATCTAAAGTTGATTTGCTTCTGCGGGGTACTTCTCAAACTGCGTTCCATATCCGGTAATCGTGACAGGTTGTCAGCGATCGGGCAGTGTAGGTACATAAACAGGTATTAGTTGTGTTATTTCTGACAGGTTAAACCTTATAGTTGCAAAACAGTCAAAAAGCGCTGCGTAACTATAACTGTAATGCAGGTAATGTTATATTTGTAAAAGAACCTTATAAAAACTGTGTACCGCATAAGCCACTATACTGCCATTTTAATGCTCCTGCTCTTTGCCAGAGTAATGGTGCCCGATGCGCTTATACTGGAACTGCACCCACATACCCACTCGGTTCACTCGGACCACACCGATGCTCATGATGCCCAGGTTGGTCAGAAACATAAACATTGTCCGGTAGAGGACCTTTTCGATGCTCCCTTTCAGGGCACAACTATAGTTGTCGGGTCGGAGCAGGCTGTATACAGCAGCGTTTACAGCGTTACCTATAGTGCCGCCAGCTATAGTTCTCCTCCTGCGCATTGTTTACTTCGCGGCCCGCCTATAGCCTGAGTCTCCCATCGTGCTATAGTTATACCTGCCACTAACAGGCAGCTAACTACAGGCACACCATGTTTTAGTAAAGCCGATGTTGCTCGCAGGGTATGAAATATGCCTTTACCAGTGCATCTGGCTAATATTTCCTAACTTTGATTATTGTGTATATAGATAAGAACCTGCAGCGATTGCTGCTACTGCTGCCCCTTGTACTTTTGGTGCAGCCGTTAGCCGCCCAGCAAATGCTACCGCCGGAAGAAAAACTGGATGTAGTACAGGACTGCGGCCTTACCATTTCGGGGAAGGTGCTGGACCACGACAACCGTACGCCTTTGCCGGGTGCTACAGTATACATTCCGCAACTGGACCGGGCCGCCATTGCCGATGCCTATGGCAATTACCATTTTCATCATGTATGCCAGGGCACCTATACCCTGAAAGTGAGCTTTATAGGCTATACCACCGAAGCCTACACCTACCGCATTACAACTTCTTCTGTCAGAGACCTGCAACTGCACTCCGATGTGGCCATGCTGCGCTCCGTAGAAGTAATAAGCACCAAAGTAATAGACGAAGCCCAGGCAACCGAAAGGCTGGCCGGGCAGGAACTGGCGCAAACGCGCGGCTTGTCCTTAGGCGAGACGCTGGAGAAATTACCGGGTGTGAGCACACTGCAGACAGGCCCCAATGTTTCGAAGCCTGTGATACATGGTTTGTCGGGTAGCCGCATTGTGATACTGAACAACGGTGTACGCCACGAGGCACAACAATGGGGCGATGAACATGCCCCGGAGATAGACGCTTTGGCTGCTAACGAACTAAAAGTAGTAAAGGGCGCTGCCGGCGTGCGCTACGGTTCTGATGCTATTGCCGGAACCATCCTCGTGAACCCAAGCCCCATGCCCGACTCCGCAGGCATAAGCGGCAACATCGGCCTGATCGGGAATACCAACGGCCGTATGGGAACTATAGCCGGTCTGCTGCAGGGCAGGCTAAAGCAACAGCCAATCAGCTGGCGACTGCACTCATCAGTAAAAAAAGCAGGCGACTCGCATACCCCGGAATATAACCTGAAGAATACCGGATATGAGGAGCAGAACCTGGCAGCTACCCTGGCTTATGATAAAAAGCAGTTTGGCGCGGAAGGCTACTATAGTTTGTTCCATAACAAGACAGGACTGCTTTCTTCGGCACACATCGGTAACCTGACAGACTTGGAACATGCCATAGAGCGCGGCCGACCCGAGGAGACCGGCGAGTTCAGTTATGACATTGAGCGACCTTACCAGGACATCAGCCACCACCTGCTTAAACTCAAAGGCTACTATAACACCGGAGACTCCGGCAAACTGTTATTTACCTATGGCTTTCAGCGCAACATACGCGATGAGTATGACAAGCACGTGCAGCGCAGCACTCCGGGCGGCCCCGAAACTGACCCCACTATACCGGAACTGCACCTGGACCTGATCACGCATACAACCGAGCTGGTTTGGGAACATGCGTTGCCTTCCGCCATTTCCGGCAGCATGGGGGTGAGCACTATCTGGCAGAACAATACTTATGAAGGACGCCAGTTTATACCGTTCTATAAAAACTTTACGGCAGGCCTTTTTGCAGAAGAAAAATGGAGAAGCGGCAACCTGCAACTGGAAGCCGGCGCCCGCTACGATTTTAAAGACCTGCGCGTAAAAAGCATTGACCGCGATAATACCCTGAACAAACCGAACTATAGGTTCAATAACCTGTCGGGGAGCGTGGGGGCGCTGTACGATGCCGGCTATCATTTTACGTTTGGCACCAGTGTGGGCTATGCCTCCAGGGCACCACATGTAAGCGAGCTGTTTGCCGACGGCGTGCACCATGGAACCTCATCTTATGAGAAAGGAGATCCTGACCTCGCCTCGGAACACGCCATAAATGCCAATGCAACTATAACCTATCACGGCAACCAGCACCTTAACGGCGGCATCAGCTTTTTTTATAATACTATTTACAACTATATTTACCTGCAACTACTGCCCGAGCTGGTGGAAAGCACAAGCGGCAGCCACCTGGCTTATTACTACAAGCAGGCTGATGCCCGTTTTTATGGCGCTGATGTAAACCTGACCTATGCTTTTACCGACCAGCTTGCCCTGGACACCAAAGCAACTATAGTTAAGGCATACAACACTCAGGAAAACGAGTACCTGCCCGGCATCCCAGCCGACCGCCTGACAGCAGATCTGCAGTATGAGTTCGGGAATAACGAACGCTCCAGGCTGGAGAACAGTTTTATTTCGGTCGGGGGGACGTATGTGGCGAGGCAAAACCGTACCGATGAGCGAACAGACCCTGTGTTAGCGGCGCCGGGCAGTTACTTCTTGTTGCAGGCAGAGGCCGGCACAACAGTAACCCTTGGCAACCAGCCGGTAACAATTAGTGTAAGTGGTAACAATTTGCTAAACACAGTTTATCGCGATTATCAGAACAGATTGCGTTATTTTGCAGCAGAAACAGCAAGAATGTTCCTGATTCGTGTTAACTTACCGCTGCATTTAAAACAAGCATCTTAAAATATAAGTATCATTTAATGTAATTCATCGTAATTGTCTATCATCTTAACATAAAACATTACCTATGAAGAAGTTTTTAAGACCATACCTTGCCTTTTTAATGATGGGTTCTCTGATTGCAACAACAGGTTGCGGCGGCGATGATGATCCAACCCCTGCACCGGCATCTGATGCAGAAGTGATCACAACAGTACAGTTGATACTGGAGCCTGAAAAAGGTGGACTGGCTATGGCCACTATTAAAGACATGGATGGCGTAGGCGGTGCAAACCCTACCAAAGAAACCCTTATCTTAAAGCCTAACACGGTTTACACCGGCGAAATCCTTTTACTGAATGAAAAGGAAAACCCGGCTGTAGAGATTCATGATGAAATTCTGGAGGAAGCTGATGACCACCAGATCTTCTATACGCCAGGTGGTAACTTAGACCTGGAAGTAGAATCTACAGATACAGACTCTAAAGGTCGTCCGGTAGGTCTGGCTACTACCTTTACTACCGGCGCTGCCAGCCAGGGTACACTTAAAGTAGTTCTGAAGCACCAGAAAGGCACAAAAGCAGCTGCTCCAGGCGATGCTACCAAAGGTGAAACAGATGTTGAAGTTACATTCGACGTGATCATTCAGGAATAATCCACTGAATCAAACATACAAAAAAGGGCGCTCCGAACGGGCGCCCTTTTTTATTGCTATAGTTACTGCTATTCTGCGATTTTACTCAAAGGACTTTCAGCCATAACCCTGCTATAGTTTAACGAATAAACCAACCGTGGATGAAGTCTTCCGGAACTATAGTTGCTGTTAAACGGCCTGTAGTTTTGCCACTACTTTAGCGATGCGGCTCTGGCGGGTTTCCGGGCGTTTGGCTTCCAGTACGGCCAGCACATGTTCTTTGCGGTGGGTGAAGGCAAGTTGCTCAAAGCGCGCTGCCACACCTGCCTGCTGCAGGGCCAGTTGCAGGTCCTCGGGCACAGCAACGGTTTTGGCAGCTCTGTCTATTCCCGGATGATCTACACCCATTTTAGAGGGCTCTTTTCGCGCTGCCTTGGGCTTGAAACGCAAAGCCGACCAGGTTTCATCTACAGCTACCAGTCGCACCCCTTCGTAGCCCAGCGCAACTATAGTTTCCCAGCCATTGTCGCGCGACATATCCGACTTTATACCTGCTGACTTTTTAGGATAAGCGATCCAGAGCATGCCATTGGGTTTAAGAGCAGCTACGGCCTGTGATGCCAGGGTATCCAGTTCGGCTTTTGTAACTATAAACAGCAACACAGCATCATAGGCGGCCTGCGCCTGTGTGGTGGTAGCAGCTTGTACGGTACCGCCTTCTTCCTCAAAGGCAGCGGGCAGGTGCACCGGGGCATTCAGGAGCAACAAACTATAGGGAGCTTTCAGCTGTAGTTTCTGGCAGATAGAGGGCATAACTTTATTCTGAACTTAACATGATACGATACGGGCATCTAAACTAAGGTAAAATCAGCAGAAACCGTTGGCGCCGCAACTATAAATTTTAAGCAGCACTTTTTACACAAAGCGTTGCACTTTTTAGTACAAACGCATATATTTAATAGTACCTATATTATTAAAACTATGCCCGTTACATCTCCGGCATCCTCTTTTAAACACTACCTGCTAAACGCATCGGTTATAGTTGCTGCGCTGGGCTATTTTGTGGATATCTATGACCTGGTGCTGTTCAGTATTGTGCGCATACAAAGCCTGCAGGACCTGGGCATAACCGGGCAGGCGCAACTGCTGGAAAACGGCGTGCTGCTACTGAACATGCAGATGGCCGGTATGTTGCTGGGTGGTGTGGCCTGGGGCATATTAGGAGACAAGCGCGGACGGCTTTCGGTGCTGTTCGGTTCTATTTTCCTGTACTCGGCTGCCAACATCCTGAATGGTTTTGTAACAGACATCCCTACGTATGCTTTTCTGCGGTTTGTGGCAGGAGTAGGTCTGGCCGGGGAGTTGGGAGCCGGCATAACACTGGTATCGGAAGTGCTGCCCAAAGAAAAACGCGGCTACGGTACGATGGTGGTAGCAACTATAGGCATATCGGGGGCGATACTGGCAGGCTTTGTAGGAGCGTATTTTGGCTGGCGCACGGCGTACTTTATTGGCGGCGGGCTGGGCATGCTGTTGCTGTTTCTGCGAATTGGCGTGTACGAGTCGGGCATGTTTAAGAACCTGCAGGAAACGCAGCTACATGTTACACGTGGAAATTTCCTGAGTCTGTTCACCAATGGCAAGCGCTTCCGGAAGTACTTAAAGTGCATTCTGATCGGTATTCCTATCTGGTATGTGGTTGGCATCCTGATCACGTTCTCGCCGGAGTTTGGACTGGCACTGAATATCAGCGACAGCATTTCGGCAGGAAAGGCGGTATCTTACTGCTACCTGGGCCTGGTATTCGGCGATTTTGCCAGCGGTTACCTGAGTCAGCAGTTCAGGAGCAGGCGCATTGTGGTGCTGGTATTTATGCTGCTGCTTGCTGTAACTATAGGCATTTACCTGATCAGCGAGCATATATCGGAGAGTGGCTTTTATGCGCTGTGCGTGGCCCTGGGCTTTGCCAGTGGCTACTGGGCTGTCTTTGTAACGATAGCCGCCGAGCAGTTCGGTACCAACATCCGGGCTACTGTCACTACTACTGTGCCTAATTTTGTGCGCGGGGCCGTTGTACCTCTAACTCTTGCCTTTACAGTTCTGAAAGACAGCATCGGGCTTATACCTGCTGCGCTGGCGCTGGCTGTTGTGTCCCTGGTGGTTGCCATCTTCTCTATCCTTACCCTGACCGAAACCTACGGCAAAGACCTGGACTATATGGAGCCGCACTAACTATAGTTATACTTCCGGTTGCTTGTCATATCCGTTCAACTATAGTTGCATTAAATGGCTTTATTTCAACATATTACAACCCAAAACAGTTATTTAAAAGCATTTAGCAGTACAACTAAATCCGGCAGGGCAAGTATAAAATCATAGGACACACTCTAATTTTATACTTGTTATGAAGAAGCACCTGATATCCAGAATCTCGGATATATCTTCTTTGCTTCTGCTGGCGGTTGTGCTTTATACTTCGCAGCCCCAGGCACCGCAAAAACAGACAAGTCATGTGCATGCCGGTCCGCCCCCTGCCCCTGTAACATTAGCAGCACTTACCGTACCCAGCAACGAAGCTTATTTTGACCTGATTGTGGAAACATCGGAGTGCCTGGGCGAAAACCTTTGGATAGGTGGGAAAGTGGAATGCTTGCCCCCGGCCGGTAAACCTAAAGCTACTTTTGCGCAGCGCAGGTTTGCTGTTAAAGAACTGACCGCCACCGGCCTGAGCACTTACAACAGCTACAAGCTACGCAACAACTATGGCACCCTGAAAGCCATCAGCGACAGGAGCGGGCATGTAATACTGCAACTGCAGGAAGGCCCTATGCAACTACAGCCCACCACCGGCGAGGCGCCCATTATTGTAGCTTACAAGCGCACACTACCCGGCGCTGTGCACGACGACAGCGTAGGCAACTGGATTTGTAAGTAAAGAGCTAAGCTATAGTTTGCAGTAGGCTGGCTATAGTTACAGGCCCGGCTTTGCCAGTTTAGTAATCAGATTCTTCTTCGGCCTCTCCTTCAAACCCAAGGGCTTTCATGCGGGCATTGCCTTCGTCCAGGGCGGCTTTCAGTTCGGGGTTCTGTTCTATACGCTTGCCGATCTCGGGGTCGAACATGATCGTGAAAATGGTTTTGAGGTAAGGCTTGTTCTCGGCTCTTTTAGAAAATGCTTCTTTATCTGCCTCTGTCATGCCTTTTATCCAGCTTTCGATCTCAGGCTTTATTTTTTCGAATGACGAGACCATCTCATCGTTCAGTTTCCGCACCATAACGATCGTTTTCTTATCGTCTTTCTCGGCAAAGGCAGCTTTAAGCCCATTGACATATTTCTCCATTATCTTGTCGTACTTGGCTTCGGCAGGATGCACGTCAGCTTTGGCAACATGTAGAACATCCAGAGCAGGAGCAGCCACCGCCGGTATTTGAAGCCAGCTGATGCCGGCAAGGCATAAACAGATCAGAAGAAGATTTTTCATACTTAAACCAGTTTTTTTATAACTTATACGAGAACTATTATTTTGTGGCAACCACTCTTCCCTTTATCCATAAGACTATAGCATTACGCATAATTTTAAGGGTATTTCTCACTAAACCGGCACCTATTTCGTAATTTTGAATATGATCTTATATAATGTAACTGTAAGTATAGACAACACCGTGGCCGATGAGTGGCTGCAGTGGATGAAAGAAGTACATATACCGGAAGTGATGGGAACAGGCTATTTTATGGCCAACCAGATATGCCGGGTGATGGAAGATGAAGATACAGGCGGTACTACCTACGCCGTACAATACACCTGCCGCAGCCTGGCAGACCTGCAGGAATACCAGCGCGACCACTCACCGGCGCTGCAGCAAAAAGTTAATGCCCGTTACGCTGGCCGCTACGCCTCTTTCCGGACGATGCTGGAAGTAGTTGGCGTGAATGTGGAGCGAAAAGAGCAGGAGTAAAACCCGGCAGGCAGAAAGCAAAAGCCCTGCCTGTACGTATCGTGCGGCCAGGGCTTTTTTATAAACTATAGTTGGCTATAGTTTGCCTTTGTAGTTCTGTATCTGCTCTTCGGTCAGGGTGCAGTTCAGCCATTCGCCGCTCAGGTCGGCGCCTATTTTTTTATAAAACGCAATAGCCGACTCGTTCCAGTCCAGCACCTGCCACCTGAAACGCTTGGCCTCGACGCGTTTTGCTTCTTCGGCCACGGCATCAAATAATCTTCTTCCTATGCCGCTGCGGCGCAGGCGCTCTGTCACGATCAGGTCTTCGAGGTACAGCATTTTGCCTTTCCAGGTAGAGTAGCCCATGTAGTACAGCGCAATCCCGACAATGCCGTCCGCTTCCGACTCCGCAACAAAAAACTCAAATATCGGTCGCTCGCCAAAGCCGTCCCAGTGCATATCTTCCACGGTATTGGTCACTTCCTGTGGTGCTTTTTCGTATTCAGCCAGTTCCCGCACTAATTGCAGCACCTGCGGCAGGTCATCTATCGTTCCTTTTCGTATCTGTATCATTTTTATTGTCGAATTGCTGGATTGTTGGGATGGTAGTAATTGTTAAATTGTTGATGGTTGCATTGTTGATTTTCCTGCTGCAAATCACGCAAAGTATTGCGTCTCTACCATATTAACTTTCTAACTTATCCTTTTTTAACTTTCTAACTTCTTTAACTCACTAACTCTTAAACTGCCCACACTGTTTTGGCCTGTACCAGTTCTTTGCCGGTTTGCTGGCTGGTGAGTTTGTGCAAAACTATAGTTTGCTCTTCTGTAGTGCCTGCCTCTGAAATTACGGTATCGCCGAGCACACTTTCCGCTTTGTAAATTACATCTATTTCTTTCAGTTGCTTTTCTAGGATGTTGGTCGGCAGCGTGTCCAGTATCCATTGCAGGTATCGGGTATTGGTAACGTGGCGGTTCAGGTCGATGTCGTGCCAGCGTACGGGCATTTGCTGGGTATAAACCGGCTCCTGTAGTTGCGGCAGTTTACCTTTAGCAAAGGGCAGCGGTTCCTGGTTGGGCGCTACTTCTATGTCCGTTATAAACTCCGGCACCGATACCAGCTGGCGCTTCACCACATCCATTACCAGCCACACGCTGGTCGCCTGCCCCAGCAACTCATTCTCCGAACTATAGATCCTGAAATCGCGGTGCAGAAACACGCGCTCCCGCCCCGATGCCCAGGTTTCCACAATTATAGTTTCGCCATGTTTGGGGTACCGGAACATCTCTACGCGCATGCGCTGCAATACCCACGTCAGGCCGCGCTCCAACAAGTCGTACATCGAGATGCCCATGTTGCGGGTGTTCTCCCAGGCAGCTTCCTGCATGTAGCTTACCAGCGCCGGTATAGTAGCATCACCATGGTAATCTATCTCGCTGGAACGAACTATAAAACTGCTTTTGCCGGGATACGATTTCATAGTTTCAGAGGTTTGGTGGTGTGCAAAGGTACGTAAGTTGGGTTATAGTTTCTGCCCTCGCTTATGTTAGTGATAGTGAGCTATAGTTTGTGTGGTCTTGCCGCCCTCGCTCGCGTCCCGCGAGTGTGAGCTACAAGCGGACTCAGGCCGCGTCAGTATTTCACCCGTATTATTTGCTAAAAAGCCTCTATGAGCGAATACCGCAATACAGCTCCCGGCGAGTTATACTTTGTAACGCTTACTGTTTCAGGTTGGATAGATGTGTTTTCCAGAAAAGAGTACAAGGATATTCTGATAGAAAACCTTAAGTATTGCCAGGAGAAATTCAACCTGGAGATTTTCGCTTATGTTATCATGACCAATCATCTGCACCTGATTGCAAGGTGGCAGGATGGGGAATTGACAGAACTGCTTGGAAGGTTTAAAAGCTATACAGCTAAAAAGATCCTCGAAGAAATTAGAAGAAATCCACAAGAGAGTAGAAAAGATTGGCTGTTAAACGTTTTTGAGCATTTTGCCAGTAACAACAAGCAATACAGTAATTATCATTTCTGGAACTATACTAATCATCCAACTTTGCTACATACAAATGCTGTAATTGATCAGAAGCTAGAATACATCCATCAAAATCCTGTCCGTGCTGGAATTGTTGGCAATCCGGAATACTACAACTATAGCAGTGCCTGCGCAGATAGTCCGCTAAAAGTTGCCGAACTATAATGTTTGGTGCGGCCAGAGTCCGCTGGTAACTTACACTCGCGGGACGCGAGCGAAGGCAACTGGCCAACTATAGAAACAAGAAAGCACAACTGTTGCCAGCTGTGCTTTCTATAGTTCTTTAGCTTAAACTATAGCTTACATCATAGCACCGAGCCCGGCACCGATAGACATAAATATGATGGCTAATCCATAAAAGCCGAGGATAACTATAGTTAAAATGCCCATAAACTTGAACAGCGACTTCAGGTTCTTAAACGATTCAGTAATCAGATCTTCGTCTTTGCTGTCGAGGGCTGCTTTCATTTTGTCGGAGAATTTGTACAGGTACAGCACCGGGAAAAAGTAAAGTGCTGCAAAAATCAGGTAGAAAACCGTGAAGAATCCACCGCCTGCACTGCCAAATCCATCGCCACCAGCCTGCGACATAGCCGCGCCAAGCATAGTACCAGCAAATATGCCTGCCAGCACCATAAATCCGACGCCTACAAACCCAACTATAGCCAGGAATTTACCCCACTTAGCAGTGTTTCTCAAAAAGTCTTCGGATGCCAGGTTCAGGTTCAGGCCCTGCGGCGCAGGTGTGTCAGCGTAAAGTTCTGCTTCCATGAAGTTAAGGTTGTTAGATTGTTAAAGTTATACTTCTTTAAATATAAGGGATCTACTATACTTTAACATCATAACACAGCATAAAAAAGCCGCGCTACCTGAAGCAGGCAGCGCGGCTGAAGTATAAATGGCAGATCTATACTTGTTGTTATTTGTTCTGAGCTTCGCCTTCGTAAGGGTTTACGCCCATGTTTTTGTATATGAAAGCATACGTATCGGCATACTCCTGGATAACCAGCGACGTTGGCTTACCGGCACCGTGACCAGCGCGCACATCTACTCTGATCAGGTATGGGTTGCCCGGAGCACCTTTGGCCTGTAGTTCAGAGATAAACTTGAATGAGTGTGCAGGAACTACACGGTCGTCGTGGTCGGCTGTTTTAACCAGGGTAGCAGGGTATTTTACGCCTTCTTTAATGTTGTGCAGCGGCGAGAATTTATACAGGTTCTCGAACTGAGCCGCATCATCAGAAGAGCCATACTCCGGCACCCATGCCCAACCAATGGTAAACTTATGGAAGCGCAGCATATCCATTACACCTACCGCAGGCAGGGCAACTTTAGCCAGCTCAGGACGCTGTGTCATGAAGGCACCTACCAGCAAACCACCGTTAGAGCCACCAGCTACAGCCAGTTTATCTGATGAAGTATACTTCTGGTTGATCAGGTATTCGGCAGCAGCGATGAAGTCGTCAAACACGTTTTGCTTGTTTGGCGTCATGCCCGCTTTGTGCCAGTCTTCGCCGTACTCGCCACCACCACGCAGGTTTGGCATGGCATAAACGCCACCGTTCTCCAGCCACAGCATGTTGGCAATGCTGAAGCTAGGCGTCATAGATATGTTAAAGCCACCATAAGCGTACAGGTAAGTCGGGTTGGTGCCATCCAGTTTCAGTCCTTTTTTGTGCACGATAAACATCGGCACTTTGGTACCATCTTTTGAAGTATAAAACACCTGCTTCGTCTCAAAAGCATCGGTATCTACATTTACTTCGGTTTTGCGGAACAGACTTACTTTGTTGTTAGGTACATCGTAACGGTAAATGGTTGGCGGATAGGTAAACGACGTGAACGTGAAGAATGTCTCCTTGTCTTTCTGGTCGCCACCAAAGCCGCTAACTGTACCTAATGTTGGTAACTCTACTGTATTCAGCTGCTTTCCGTTCTGATCGTAAACCACTACCTGGCTGGTAGCATCTTTCATATAGCTGGCAATTATGCGGCCACCTACTGTAGATACGCTCTGCATTACGTTAGCTGATTCCGGAACTATCGTTTTCCAGTTAGACTCCTGCGGTTTCTTCGGGTCGATCAATACCAGGCGGTAGCGTGGTGCGTTCTTGTTGGTCATCACCAGCAGCTTGTCGCCGAAGTTATCTACCACATTGTACTCGCTCTCGAAGTTATCTACAATCGGTTTTATAGTTGATTTCGGGTCAGTCAGGTCTTTATAGTATAGCGCGTTGGCTCCGCTGGCACCTTCCGATGCATTCAGGATCAGGAAGCGCTCGTCGTCTGTAGTCTGGCCGTAGAAGTTGCGCAGCGCGTGTGCTTTGTCTTCGTAAACCAGTTTGTCCTGGCTTTGCGGCGTACCGATTTTGTGGTAGTATACTTTGTGGAACTCGTTCTTATTAGCCAGTTTGTTGCCTTCGGTCGGGGCGTCGTAACGGCTATAGAAGAAGCCATCTTTGTACCAGCTTGGGCCAGAGAATTTCACCCACTCCAGTTTATCGTCCAGCATTTTGCCGGTAGCCACATCCATTACCTGGTAGGTGTTCCAGTCAGAACCGCCGCTTGATGTACCTACCGCTACATGCTTACCATCTTTAGAGAAAGAGAACGCCGTTAACGCTACCGTTCCGTCAGAGCTCAGCTTGTTTGGGTCAAAGAATACTTTTGGTTCAGATTCCAGGGTTTCCTGCACATACAGCACACTCTGGTTCTGCAAACCATCGTTTTTATAAAAATAATACTTGCCGCCTTCTTTAAACGGAGCACCGTATTTCGGGTAATTCCAGATCTCGGTCAGGCGCGCTTTAATGTTATCGCGGAAGTCGATGTCGCCCAGGTATTCCTGTGTTACTTCGTTCTGCGCTTTTATCCACTGGTCAACCTCGTCGGTATGCGTCTCAAGCCAGCGATAGGGATCAGCTACCTGCTTTCCATGGTAAGTGTCAACGTGGTCTACTTTTTTGGTAGTCGGGTAAGTTAAGGCAGGTTCGGCCGTCGCAACGGCGGCCTCGGTAGTTGTTTCGGTACTCACACTTGTTGTTTCTGTTTGGGAGGATTTACATGCCGACACAGCCGTGAGGCCGCCAGCCAGCAGTAGAACAGTGGTTCTTTTCATAATGTTTTCCGTCTGAGTTTAGGTTGTAATACGGGAAAAGCTAAGATAAGTAAATATCCTGAAAAGGGCTATAGCTGGGTTTCCGGGCCTTTAAGTATCTTCGAAAAACTATACCCGCACGGCCTTATATCCTTTGCGCCATAGCTGCCTGCCTTATAATTCAGGCCTTCTGTTACATGCTTGCCTATAGTTACCACCAGCCTTATATTCGCTTTTCTTAATATAAAAAGGCTAACTTTAAACGATGGAGCTGTATTTGCGTACTCATAACGCCTTACCAGCACAACTATAACGTATACCCCAAACCAAACATAAACTTATGAAAAGACTATTATTTTACCTGATCGGATTTGTAGTACTGGCTTCGCAGTCGTCGTGCGGTTATAACGAAATGGTGGCCAAAGACGAGAACGTGGAAGCTGCCTGGGCCAACGTACAGAACGCCTACCAGCGCCGCGCCGACCTGATCCCTAACCTGGTAAATACCGTGAAAGGCGCCGCCAACTTTGAGCAGGAAACCCTGACACGTGTAATAGAGGCCCGTGCCAAAGCAACCAGCGTCAACATCAGCCCGGATAACCTTACCCCGGAAAATATTCAGCGTTTTCAGCAGGCACAGGGCGAGCTGTCGGGTGCACTAAGCCGCTTACTGGTTACCGTAGAAAAATACCCGGAACTGAAGGCCAACCAGAACTTCCTGGAACTACAGGCCCAGCTGGAAGGCACCGAAAACCGCATATCCGTGGAAAGGCGTAAGTTTAACGAGACCGTGCAGGACTACAATTCCTACATCCGCTCGTTCCCGCGCAACATTATAGCCGGCTGGTTCGATTTTGAGAAGAAAGGCTACTTTGAAGCAGAAGCCGGAGCCCAGCAAGCCCCGACGGTACAGTTCTAAATCACTTAAATTGTTTAATGGCTGAATTGCTTAATTGTTATTTTTCTGCCTGATTAACAACAATTTAACAATCCAACAATTTAACCATCAAGGTCATGCCCCAAGACATTATAACGCCGGAAGATGAGCAGCTGATCATGGCGGCCATACAGGAAGCGGAGCAGAACACCTCCGGGGAGATACGCGTGCACATCGAAAACCACTGCCAGGGCGATGTGCTGGACCGCGCCACCGAAGTATTTGCCGAGCTGCACATGCACCTGACCAAACTCCGCAACGGAGTGCTTTTTTACATGGCCATTAAAGACCATCAGTTTGCCGTGATCGGTGATGCCGGTATAAACGCCAACGTGCCCGACCATTTCTGGGAAGATATTACCGCCGAAGTGATCCGCCATTTTAAGCAGAAAAAGTATGCAACCGGCCTGGCTAATGGTATAAAAATGGCTGGTCAGCAGCTTAAAACGCATTTCCCATTCAACAGAGAAGGAGACGTGAACGAACTTCGCGACGACATCTCGTTCGGAAAATAACTTCCTATGCTCAGATACGCGATACTTTTTCTCTGCCTTTGTTGCCTGCCGCTGCTGGCCCTTGCCCAGGACAGCGATTTTCCGCCACGGCCTAACCCGCCGCGCCTGGTAAACGACTTGGCCGACATCCTGACCCAGCAGGAAGAAGCAGCACTGGAGCATAAACTGGTAAACTATAACGATACCACCTCTACCCAGATCGCTATTGTTACCATTAAATCTATCGGCGATTACGATGCCAACCAGTATGCGGCCGAATTAGGTGAGCGCTGGGGCGTAGGCTCTGCAAAATTCGACAACGGCATTGTTATTCTGGTAGCCATAGAGCAGCGCAAAGTAGCCATACAAACCGGTTACGGCATGGAGCACCTGGTGCCCGATGCCATTGCCAAGCGCATCACAGAGTACACGTTAAAGCCAAATTTTCAGCAAGGCGAGTTTTACAAAGGGCTGGATGATGCCACATCGTTTATCATCAGCGTGGCCAGCGGCGAGTACCAGGCCGAACCAGGCCAGAATGCAGATGGCGAAGGCGGGCCCTCTATCATGTTCATTATCATTATTGCGTTGCTGGTGCTGTTCATCTTCTCGAGGTTTGGCAGAGGAGGCGGTGGCGGCCGAGGTGGCCGGGGCTATTCCCGCACCTTTGGTGGTCCTATTATTATTCCGGGCGGCTTTGGCACGTTCCGGACCGGCGGCGGTATTTTTGGCGGCGGCGGAGGTGGCGGCGGCTTTGGGGGCTTTGGAGGAGGCTCCTTCGGCGGCGGCGGCGCGAGCAGCAGCTGGTAGTCTGGCCCTGCGGGCAATTATGAATTAGAAACTATGAATTAAAAATAAAAGGAGACAGGGTTTTGGCCTTGTCTCCTTTTATTTTGGCCGCACTACAGGCACGGCAGCTTTCATCAGCAACTATCGCTTTGCCCTGACTATAGTTTGTAACTATAACACAACTACTGTAGTTTGTCCCGGGCAAATGTTACCGGAGAAAGCAGGATTAACTATAAACTGCGGCAGGTTTTTGTCTGAATCAGGATTTTCAGGATGAAAAGATTTTCAGGATTTGAGCTTTTTGCTATAGTTTTATAGTTGCCCATTTTTGCTGGCGCGGGTTTGTAACCCGTGCCTAACTATGGTGTTGAGTTTGTAACTCAACTGGCTCGGTAGAGACAGAAATGGCAAAGGCGGTTGCTATAGTTCTATAGTTGCCGATGGTCATCCCCCTCCCCCCTTCAAAGGGGGACTTTCTGCTTTTGCTATAGTTTAGATTATAGTTTTATAGTTGCTGAGGTTCCAACCACCCCTACCCCTCCTTATCTAAGGAGGGGAACTTTGATATTGCTATAGTTTGAACTATAGTTCTATAGTTACAGACCATGAGCAGGACAGGTTTACCTGTCCCCTCTAGTCTACAACCACGAGAAAAACCGATCTGCCCTAACCAAAAGATAATAAGGAAACTATAGCTATAGTTTAGCTATCGAAGTGATCTCAGTCTTTGGGTTGAGCGCCTTTGACTTGTTGCGGTGCCGTCAGGCAATCCGACGCAGGAGGATAGCAAGAAGGCAGCAGCGCGATGCCCGAAGACGGGGTCTCCCGGCCCGGGAGGGAGCCAAGCAAACTATAGGACGATAGGCTCTTAGAGCTCCCAGGAATACAAGAAGCTATGAAAGAAAGGCTTAGTTCGAATGGTGGGCAGAGTAAACTATAGTATCAGACACTCATAGAAGCTGTGCACGCTATAAGGTCTTAACAAACTACAGTCAGTGCTATTGGTAAGTTTGTCCCTGTCAGGCCAGTTTAATCTGGAGACCAAACATCAAAATTAGTCACGAGCGCGGACCTTCGCGCCAGCAATAGCAATCGCTGATTAACTATAGAAAAACTATTAACCAAGCTCCAACCGTACCATACTTGCAGATATTGCCCACACGCGCTACCTTTATAACTATGAGCGAACCAAGAAAAAAACTGTTTCTGCTGGATGCCATGGCCCTGATCTACCGGGCGCATTTCGCGTTCAGCAAGAACCCCAGAATAAACTCAAAAGGCATGAATACGGGCGCAGCCTTAGGCTTTACCAACACGCTGGTAGAGGTGCTGCAAAAAGAAAAACCAACCCATATTGGCGTTGCTTTCGATTCCGCTGCCAAAACTTTCCGCCACGAAAACTTTGCCGAGTACAAGGCCAACCGCCAGGCCATGCCCGAAGATATTTCGGTAGCTATACCTTACTGCAAAAAAATTGTAGAAGCCTTTAACATTCCGGTGCTCATCCTGGACGGCTACGAAGCCGACGACATTATCGGCACCATGGCGCGTAAAGCCGAAAAAGCTGGTTTTGATGTGTACATGATGACCCCCGATAAGGACTACTGCCAGCTGGTTACTGATCATATCTTCCTGTACAAGCCTGCTTTTTTAGGTAATGCCGTTGAAGTGTGGGATGTGCAGAAGGTATTGGAGAAGTGGGAAATTGAGCGCGTAGACCAGGTTATTGATATACTCGGGTTGCAGGGCGATGCCGTAGATAACATTCCGGGCATACCGGGCATCGGCGAGAAAACCGCAAAGGCACTTATCCAGCGTTTTGGTTCTGTGGAGAACCTGATCGCCAACTCGCATGAGCTGAAAGGCAAGCAGAAAGAGAACGTAGAGAATTTTGCAGACCAGGGCCTGATGTCGAAAGAGCTGGCTACTATACACTGCGATGTGCCACTGGAGTTTAGTGAAGAAGGCCTGCACTGCGACGATCCGAATGAAGAGCAACTGATCAACCTGTTCAATGAGCTGGAATTCCGCCAGCTGGCACAGCGTGTATTAGGGCAATCGTTGGGGTCGGCTACTACAAGTGCGGCTGCCAAACCTGCCCGCCGTGCCAAAACTGCCGACGCCGGGCAAACCTCGCTCTTCGGAACTATAGAAGCCCCTGCCGAGGAAACTATAGTTGATGCCGCACCGGCCGTTATGCGCAGCTTCCAGAACTCACTGGCTGATTACCACCTGATAAATACACCGGAACTGCACCAGAGCCTGATAAATTACCTGCAGCAACAGGAAGAAATCTCTTTCGACACCGAAACCACCAGCATCGATGCCATTACGGCTAAACTGGTAGGCATGTCGTTCAGTTACCGTTCCGGTGAAGCCTATTACATACCAGTTCCGCACAACGACCAGGCCGAAACGCAACGCATTGTGGACCTGTACAAACCAGTGCTCGAGAACCCGGCTATCCAGAAGATTGGCCAGAACATCAAGTACGACATCATGGTACTGAAAACCTATGGCGTGGAAGTGCAGGGCCCGTTATTCGATACCATGCTGGCCCATTACCTGCTGGAGCCCGAAATGCGCCACAACATGGATGTGCTGGCCGAAACCTACCTGAACTATACGCCCATTCCGATCACCGACCTTATCGGGCCGAAAGGAAAGAACCAGCTGAACATGGCCGACCTTTCGCCGGAACAGGTAAAGGATTACGCCAGCGAAGATGCTGACATTACCTTGCGCCTGAAACTATACTTTGAACCACTGCTGCAGGAGCGCGGCCTGATGAAGCTGTTCCGCGAAGTAGAAACCCCGCTGGTGCAGGTGTTAGCCGATGTAGAACGCGAAGGTATAACGATAGATACCGATGCACTGGCTGATATTTCGACGCAGTTGGAGAGTGAGATCATCCGCATCGAGAAGCGCATTTTTGAGATTGCCGGCGAGCAGTTCAACATCGGGTCGCCGAAGCAGTTAGGTGAGATTTTATTTGATAAACTGGAGCTACACGGCAAAAGCAAGATCAAAAAGACCAAGACCGGGCAGCACGCTACCGGCGAGGAGATCTTATCGAAACTGGCTGGCGAGCATGAAATTGTGCGCCTGATTCTGGACCATCGTCAGCTTACCAAGTTAAAATCGACTTACGTGGATGCGCTGCCGCAGCTGGTTTGCGCGCTGGATGGTCGTGTACATACGTCGTTTAACCAGGCTGTAACCGCTACCGGCCGACTGAGCTCCACCAACCCTAACCTGCAGAACATTCCGGTACGTACCGAGCGTGGCCGTGAGATACGCAAAGCCTTTGTGCCGCGCGATAACAAGCACCTGCTTATTTCTGCTGACTACTCTCAGATCGAGCTCCGCATTATGGCCGATTTCAGCGGCGACCCGACCATGAAAGAAGCCTTTAAGAACGGACTGGATATTCACGCCTCTACCGCCAGCAAAGTATTCCATGTGCCGCTCGACCAGGTAGACAGCGAAATGCGCCGCAAAGCCAAAACCATTAACTTCGGTATCATTTACGGTATCTCGGCGTTTGGCCTGGCAGAGCGTTTAAGCATACCACGCCGCGAAGCCGCCGATATCATTGACGCTTACTTCCAGGAGTTCCCGGCTGTGAAAGAGTACATGGACAATGCCATAGACAAAGCCCGTGACGATGAGTATGTGGAAACCCTGCTGGGCCGCCGCCGCTACCTCCGCGATATCAATTCCCGCAACCAGAACATCCGCGGCTTTGCTGAACGAAACGCTATTAACGCGCCTATACAGGGTACCGCTGCCGACATCATCAAAATCGCGATGATCAACATACACGAGTACCTGAAACAGGAAAAGCTGAAAACCCGCATGATCCTGCAGGTACACGACGAATTGCTGTTCGATACCCCGAAAGAAGAAGTGGAGATAGTAACACCAAAAATAGTAGAACTGATGACCAATGCCCTGCCGCTTAGTGTACCGATGGAGGTTGGGTTAGGTGTTGGTGATAACTGGCTCGAAGCACATTAGGATTTTTATAGTTTGATTTAAAGCGGTGGCAGGAGATAATTCTCCGGCCACCGCTTTTTTATTGTCATCCCGAGCATTCTTGAGGCGCGAGCCGAAGAAAGCCAGTGTAGCTGTGAGATATCTTATATGTCTTAGAGTTCATCCCCACACTTTTGTCATTTCGAACAAAGTGAGAAATCTATCTCAGCCTATAGTTGCTTCTCTGCCATCCATAGCGAATATTGTCATGTCGAGCATAGCCGAGACATCTTATGTGTCCTATAGTTCGATATGCTATAGTTCTATAGTCTGCTTTGCCTACTGCTGGAAACAAGCCGTTGTTCTATAGTTTTCTCTAATCCTGGGAGCTTTACTTACCTATAGTTTTATAGTTTGTTTGGCTCCCTCTGAGGCCGGGAGGCCCCGTCTTCGGGCATCGCGCGGTGCCAGCTTCCTGCGCTCCTAACGTCGCGCTGCCTATCGGCACCGGAACCTGCCAAGGCGCTCAACCCAAAGACTGATATCAAGCTCGATAGCTAACCTATTGCTATAGTTTCAGTGCCTTGCTCTTGGTTAAGGCAGATCGTTTTTCTCGTGGTTGTAGTTCCTTGGGGCAGTCTGCGCCTGCCTGCTCGCGGTTTGTAACTATAGAGCTATAGTTTAAACTATTGCAAAGACGGAAACTGTCCCCTTGAGGGGACTACAGGGGTGTTAACACTCCAACTATAGAACTAATAGAACTATAAATCATGAACTGGTAGAGGCTGGATAAGCTCCCCTCCTTGGATAAGGAGGGGTAGGGGTGGTTTGACCAACAGTAACTATAAAACTATAAGTTCAACTATAGCCAAAGCCCAAATCCTGAAAATCCTTTAATCCAATAAATCCTTGGGGTAGGGGCCCTATTTAAAGATTCTGACAAAACTCCCCTCCTGTTTTTAGAATAGGATGAAGTAAACCTTACTAACCTTTCACACGCCCTAATACATCCGCGGCAGCTCGATCCCCTTAATCTTCCGGTACAGGTTAATGGCGGCCTGGTCGGTTAGGCTGGTGACGAAGTCGGTGATGTGGATGATGCGCTCGTAATCGGAGGTGTTTTCCGGCAAGTTGATGTAATGCTCCGGAATCAGGTCGGCGAGTTTGCGGTGGCGCTTCGACTCTGGCAAAAATACGGCTTTCATGCAGGCATCCAGCAAACCACCTAATACTTCAAAACCAGCGGCTTCAATCTCCAGCACCGGCCGGTTACGGTAAATCTTTTCTATCGAAAGCATCTTGATCTCGTCCAGCACAGCTTTGCAATCCAGTAAATTAATAAGTGGTGTATCAAAAGTGCCGGCCAGTATTTCAGGCTCATGCTCCAGAAAAACAGCGGCACATTCCTCTATCAGCTTATTAATAATACGGGCCCGCAAATAACCGATCTCTTCGCGCCAGTCGTAAAATTTTATAGTTGATACCCGGTTCGGATCGTCGTTCAGGATTTGTTTCAGCAGCCCGATGCCTTTGTCGTTATCGACCAGCCCCAGTTTCAGGCCGTCTTCAAAATCGATGATGCGGTAACAGATGTCGTCGGCGGCCTCAACCAAAAACGCGAGCGGGTGGCGGTGATAAAAAACTGTACCGTCATCTCCTTTTTTAAGCAGCCCTAACTCCTGCGCTATGGTATTAAACCAGTCTTTCTCGGTCTGGAAAAAGCCGTATTTCTTCTCGCTGGTATTTTTGGTTTTAGCAATTACAGGCAACGATTCTTTGGGGTACTTGGTGAACGTGGCCAGCGTGGTGTAGGTCAGGCTCAGGCCACCCGACAAGTTGCAGTGTGCCGGATAGGTATAGGTCAGTACCCGGAAACCGGCGGCATTGCCTTCAAAGCTCAGCAGGTCTTTGCGCTGTGCCTCGTTCAGGTGCTGCATAAAAGGCTGCGCGGCCTCGCTCCCAAAGTACGAGGAAATGGCATCTTCGCCGGAATGGCCGAAGGGCGGGTTGCCAATATCATGCGCCAGGCAGGCAGCCGCCACTATATCCCCGAAATCAGCTTCCTGTATGTGTTTTTCTTTTGTTAACTGCGGGTTGCGTTCCAGTATACTTTTGCCAACTATACGCCCCAAACTACGGCCCACCACCGATGCCTCCAAACTATGGGTAAGACGTGTGTGTACAAAATCGCTTTCGGGCATGGGCATTACCTGGGTCTTGTTCTGCAGCCGCCGGAACGCCGATGAGAACACAATACGGTCGTAGTCGCGCTGAAACTCGCCCCGCACCGACTCATCGGAGGCATACTTTTTATCGGTACTCTCGAAACGCTTTTTTGAGATCAGCTGGTCCCAGGTTGTAGTATGTTGCATAAAAGTAAAATCGAACGATAGAAAATTAAGACAGCAGGGCGCTTACCACTACGGTACCCACAAAAAACACCATCAGGCTAACCAGGTAAATAAACACCACCGGTATCAGTTTTAACAGCGTTTTGATATAAGGCCGCTTGTATACCCGCAGCATAGCCAGGTACAGGTAAATTGTCATCACCAAAAAGCCCCAGCCCATCAGCGACACATCCGGAAATGCCATGTTAAGGAGCATGATAACGCTAAGCAGAATAAACCAGAACGAATGCAGGTGTATAGAGAACATGAGGTGCTCTACATAGTTGCGGCGTTGCCTGTAGTAAAACAGGTAGAGCAGGTACCCGAAAAACGGCATCAGCAGAAACATCATCAGGGAAGTGTTTTTCAGGAGTTTGGCGCGGGCCGTTTCGCCACTGCTGAAAAACTGCTCTGCTTTCTTCTCCATAAAAACGGCTGTCTCGGAGTCGCCGAAGCTTAGGTTGGCACTATAGGCTGTGCTGTCACTGCCGGTTGAGTCGGTGGGGAAATCTGCTTTTACAATACCGGGCGCTACCTGCTCTACTTCCTGCAGGCCTTCTTTAAGCTGCTGTTCCTGGTCGCCGGATAATTTCCTGGTGCTGCCAATGTTAACTACATTGTGGTTGAGAGCGAGCAGGAAAAAGAAAATAATACTGATGAAAACGTATAGCCGGAATGGCGGAACATAGGATGCACGTTGCCCGATGTTAAATTTCTCGGTAAGCAGGCCCGGCTTCAGGAGCAGCAGTTTAAGGGTCTTCCAGATTTTGGTATCAAAGTGGATGGTTCCTTCAAAGAATTCCGCTATCAGGTGCTTTACCGGCACATTCAGGTCGTGGTTTTCCTGGCCGCAGTTGGGGCAATAGTTGTTTACCTCTTCAAAACTATAGCCACAGTTGGGGCATTGGGTAAATTTGCGTCGTTTTTTGGCCATAAGGCAGGGCGTAGCGGTTATATATTCAAAGATAACTATGTAAGTTATAACTCGCTACAGCTAAAGAGCAATACTACACCTAAAAGTTTTTTTAGCACCAAATGTTACAAACAGCAAAAAAGTGGTCATTTTTTCTGGCTGTTTTCTGCCATTAGAGGCCAGCAGGGCGGTTTTCGCTAAAACAAGGGCTCAGAATCTGATGTTACAAACACCCATCCGATTACCTTGCGCGCCTTGTTAATTCATCCGTTATTTGCTTTAAACTTTACGATCCTTTCCAGGCTATAAACCAGACGACAACTCTAAAATTTTACGTAGTGGCTCAGAACCACCGTGTTAGAGATCCTCAAAAACCATAAAGTGTTAGAGTTTGTGATGCGGGCGCATATCGGCTTTTGCTGGTAGCGCCCGCTTTGTTTTATCCCGTTCTACCCGGTAAACTATAGTTTTACAATACGGGTGGTACCACTACCGGCATTTGTCTGCCACCGCAGAATATAAAGCCCCGAAGACACGCCCGAAAGATCGAACTCCAACGGAAGATTGACATCTGTAAACACAACCTCCAGGCTGCGCACGATCCTGCCGCTGGTATCGTACAGGTATAGTTGCGCAGGCGTATCCCGGTCCACTAAGAACGTGATCATAAATTTATTGTCGGCCCCTACCGGGTTAGGCCCCACCTCAAACACATACAGCAGCGATGGATCTATGATTAGGACGTCGTCGGAGTATTTTTCTTCGCCATTTTTGTAAACCACCCGCAACCTGTAGTAGGATGTGCCCGGCAGAGGATCGGTATCTGTAAAAGTGTTAGCCGCCGAAGCAGGCACTGTTCCTATGTCCTCAAAGTTTCTGCCGTCGGCGCTGCGCTCAATTACATACCGGCTTATATCTGCTTCAGATGAGGTTTCCCAGGTCAGTAGCACATTGGCTTCCGGGGTAAACTCTCCCTCAAGCACAGTTATTTCGCAGGCTCTGTCCTCTTTCAGCACAATCAGCGGCCTGTTACAGATGTTAGGCTGCAGGCTACGGCTCATCACAAAATTACCACCTTCAATATCAGCGGAGCTCAGCAACCTGTAGAACTTCTCATTCTCGAGGGCATAGTGCATTACGGCAACATTTGGCAGAATTACGTGGCTTAACTGGTGCGCATGCCCCAACTCGTGCAGCATCACAGTCTCAAAATCGAACTGGTTGCCTGCGGGTGGCCCAGGGCCGTATTGCCAGGTAACGCTGTTATTTATCTCCATATCGAACTCCGACAGCCACCAGCTGATCTCACCTGTAGAGAGCACCTTGCAACCGCGGTAACGGCTAAGCGTGCGGGCCAGCACATTTTCACCCACATCCGACTCCGGACCGAATACGATCGTTATCTCATCGTCGGAGGCTGGCTTGGCTTTGGTGGTAGGGGCTCCTATTTTCCAGTTCACGCCGGTGGCGCATATCCAGCTGTTCATAGCTCTTCTGAAACCTTTCTGTGCCTCGGGGTTATTCTGCATGCTTGGCCCGAACCGGATGGTATAACCGCCCTGCCCGTCCACGTTTATAAGCGTAGGCTGGCCGGTTTTAAAAACGCCCGGTATGTTGTCGTCCGGGTTGTCGTCGTCTTCCTCATACAGGTTGGTATACGAGTAAGGGATCGTGATCTTGGCTACCGAGGTAGCGCTGAGGCCATCGCTGGCTGTAACTTTTATCTCGCCGGTGCCGGCTGTTCCGCCATCGGCGCCGGTAGAGGGCACATACATCCTTATCTGCGTATTGGTCCAGGAAAGATAGGCGTCTTCCGGGGCTTCGGTAAAGCTGGTACCGCCATCATCGGCATCCCGGAAAAATACGGCACCCGAGCCACGGGTAACGCCAAAACCTGTACCGGTTATAGTCAGCACAGACTTGGTACCGCCGCTTATCGTTTTCGGCGAAAAGTCAGCAATAACCGGCGCCATGGGGCTTTGGGCATCCGCGTTGCGCCGGGCTTGTTGCAGCTCCCTGTTTACAGCTATAGTTCTATAGTTTGTATTGGTGCGGCTGGTCAGGGCCTGGTATACCTGTTCTATCGTGTTGTAGGTCTCGAAAACGCCGGTGGCGGTTTTAGTGCGGATATCATATTTTATAAACCCTTGCTCGCTGCCATAAGGGCGTGTGCTGAGCGTTACCTGCTTTGGTGTTACCGGTCTCCGTTGCTGCTGTTTCAGGAAAAACATGCCCTGCTCGCCGGTTTTCAGTTTCAGGCCTACCGAGTAAACATGCTTCTCCAGGCCTACGGTGCCGCCTTCGGTTATGATCTCGAGCTGCTCCGGCTGCCCGCTGCCTTTAAATACCTTGTATACTTTCAGGATGTTGGAGGTGTAGATGTTTTCGTGGCGCTCATCCCAGAACGATCTTTTCGAGATCACTTCGCCTTCCACCACCAGGTCGGATGCCTGCAGGCGCTGCTCCAGCGGCAGCGGCAACATGTGCCGGCCAGTACCGGCCAGCGCGTACTGCACCAGCCATATATTTACAAATAACAGCAGCCATAACCTGGCGCGGGTAAGGGTAAAAAGAGAGCAGTACCCCGAGTAGAGTTGGTTCATAGAGCGCTTGTTTGTGTCGTTAGTACAGGTGCAGTGATGCCGTGAGTTCAGCAGCGACACTGCTTTTACGCAAAAATCATCCGGAGAGTATAAACTATACGGCACTAATGCATCATGGCAGATTTTATCATGATAAACTCATTGATGTTATCTGTATTGATCACACCGGCCAGACGGCCGTTTTCCAACACCGGGCACAGCGGCGCGCGCGATTTCTGCAGCTCCGTATAAGCATTTGCCAGCTTGCCCTTTACATCAAATGTAGTAAATTCTGTATTCATGATGTTGCTGACCGGCGCTTCTGTCTGGTTTTCTTTCAGGGCCTGCATCAGTTGCCCGCGCGTCAGGATGCCGGCCACTGTGCCGCCCTGGGCAACTATAAAATCGTGCTCCGAGCCCATCAGCAGTTTGTTCAGCGCATCGCGCACGGTTTCGGTGGGGAGCAGGGTTACGTAATTGGTCATCATGCCTTCGCGCACGCTGTGGCCCCGCAAAAAATCGAGGTGCTGCACAACCATGTTCTCGGTATGCGCCCCGAAAAACACGAACAGCCCGATCAGGATAAGAAAAGGATTGACAAAGAAACCATAGAAAACAAAAAAGATGGCCAGCAACTGCCCCAGGTTGGCCGCGATCTGGGTGGCGCGCACACGGCCCAGCTTAAACGCCAGCAGCGCCCGCAACACCCGCCCGCCATCCATCGGGAAGGCCGGAATGGCATTAAAGAACACCAGCATCAGGTTTACGAACAGCAGCAGGTATAAAAAATTGGCAGGCGTTATCCTGCTAAAGAATTCCTCGCCAGGCATGGTGCCCAGGCCGGGCAGCACCAGCCATAGGATCAGCGCGATCACAACATTTACGGCGGGGCCGGCCAGGGCTACCAGCAGTTCCTGTTTCGGTTTTTCGGGGATGCGCTCCAAACTGGCCACACCGCCAATAGGCAGCAGCGTGATTATGCGGGTTTTAATGCCGTATTGCCTGGCAGTAAGGGCATGCCCCAGCTCGTGCAGTACCACACAGGCAAACACAGCCAGCACAAAGGCCACAGCCAGCAGTATGGTGCCCAGGTCGCTGTCGCGCTGCGATTCTGTAAATGCCACCCAACCCAGCAGCAGCACAAAGGTCCAGTGCACCAGTATTCTGATGCCGGCAACCCTACCCAATGTAAGCGACCATTTCATATCAACTATAGCCTGTTACTTTTTTGTTGTACGCCTGCTAACTGCTTCCGGCCACCGATGTCCGCACCCTGAACCACCTGTACCCATACGGGCCTATCGTTACTTCGCCACTTTGGGGAGCATCGTACTTCCGGTTACTGAAAACTTCTGTCAGGTCGGGCCCTGCTTCCTGTAGTTCCGGTATCTGCACGGCTTGCTCTTTGCTGCTCAGGTTATGTACTACATATAACGTAAATTTCTGGTAACAGCGGTGTGCAAATACTTTCCGGTTGCCGGTATCTACTATAGTAACTTCGCCGCTGCCCAGTTCGGGAAACTGCCGCCTTACCCGGATAAGCCGCTCCATCCAGTTCAGGAACGAGCCGGGGTCGCAGAGCTGGTCGGTTACGTTCAGTTTTTTATAGCTGTATTTCCCTTTGCTGATGACAGGCCGGATGAGTTCGCCTTCGGTATCGGAAAAGCCGCCATTTACAGTGTTGGCCCATTGCATGGCAGTGCGCACACTGCTGCGGCCGGGCAGGCTCAGGTCGTCGCCCATGCCTATTTCGGAGCCATATTGTATCATGGGCGTGCCGGGCATGGTAAAAAGCAAACTATAGCTTAGCTCAAGCCGCGCGCGGTTGTTGCCCAGTATGGGCGGCAGCCGGCGCCTGATGCCCCGCCCGAATATCCTCATGTCTTCGTCGGGAGCAAACGCGTTAAAAATATCTTCCTGCTCCGACAGTTCCAGGTCTTCGATGTTCAGCTCGTCGTGGTGGCGCAGAAAGTTGAGCCACTGCGAGGAATAGGCCTTGCCGGGAAGCATGCGCAGCCCTTTGGCTATCGGGGCGCCCTCTTTGCGGGCCAGCGCCAGAAAAATATGCTGGTTGAGTAAAAAATTGAACATCATGTGCATGCGCTCCTGCCCTTTAAAAAAGGAACCCACCACATGCGGCGGCCCCGAGGCTTCGGCCAGCAGCACGGCATCCTGGCTGTGCATATTTATGAACTCCCGCATGTCTTCCAGCAAATCATAAAACTCGTTCTTATCTTTTTCGCTGTCGCTCTGCACCAGTATATGCGCGGCATCCACCCTGAAACCCGCCACGCCGAGCATCAGCCAGAACCGCATGATTCGGTGAATCTCTTCGCGCACGTCGGGGTTGGCAATGTTCAGGTCGGGCTGGTGTTCGTAAAAGCGGTGCAGGTAATATAGTTGTGCTTCTTCGTCCCAGTTCCAGATGCCGTCCTGCTTGTCGGCAAAGGCAGGCTTCCCGAGTTGCTCTTTGGGTTCTTCTTTTACCCAGGTATAGTAGTTGCGGTATTTGGAGTCGGGGTTGCGCCTTGCCTCCTGGAACCACGGGTGCTGGTCGGAGGTATGGTTCACTACCAGGTCCACGATTACCCGCATGCCACGCTCGTTGGCTTCTTTTATAAAAATGGCAAAATCGCCCAGGTCGCCGAGGCGCGGATCTATGTTATAGTAATCCATCACATCGTAGCCGTTGTCGCGGTTGGGCGTGGGGTAAAAAGGCAGCAGCCAGATGCAGGTAATGCCCAGTGTGGCCAGGTAATCCAGCCGGCTGGTCAGGCCCTGAAAGTCGCCGATGCCATCGTTGTCAGAGTCCTGAAATGTTTCCACATCCAGGGCATATACCACTGCCCGCTTATACCAAAAGTCTTTTTCTTTCATCAGTTTTTCCTCAGGCAGCCTGTTTTCGGGGCAGGCCGCCAGGTTTCCGGTGTGGTTACGGAGCTACCAACTATAGCCGGCTTTCAGTTTTTAACTATAGTTTATAGTTGGCGCACCGCACCGGCTCAAAGCCATACTCGTTAAAGCAGATTTTAATTAAGTACTTTGTACTACGGCTATACTTTAAAGGATGGTTCGTGCGTATGGTATAGGCAACGTAAACTACAGCTAACACAACTATAGATGGATATTACAGAACGGGACTTTGAGAAGGAACTGCAGTTTCAGGCATCGCGGAGCGGTGGTGCAGGGGGCCAGAACGTGAACAAAGTGGCAACCAAGGTAGAGCTGCGTTTTCATGTACAGGATTCAGAACTACTTACTGAGGATGAGAAAGCTATAGTGCAGGAAAAGCTGGCGGCACGCATCAACAGCGATGGGTACCTGCAGGTAGTGTGCCAGACCGAGCGGAGCCAGCTGCAGAACAAAAACCTGTGCATCAGCCGCTTTCACGAACTGTTGCGCCAGGCCCTTACTCCACGTAAAAAACGCAAAGCCACCAAACCTACACGGGCATCGGTAAAACAGCGCCTGGAAAGCAAAAAGCGGCAGGCCCAGAAAAAAGCCGACCGCCGGTTTACCTCCTGACCAAGCGCATTGCGCTTATCCCTGAACTATAGTTTACAATCAGCAACCAGATAGGTGTAGCAACTATAGCTGCAGGGCAGGCATATAACTTAACTACTTTACTCTTTCATTAAACAAATGATATTACACAAAAGCGCCTGAACTATAGTTTGCGAGCATTTACCGGAAAGGTTTTTGCACCGGCCGCTTGTAACGTAATACCACATGCCTTATGAACTTAAGATCTTTTTGTTTCCTGCTACTGCTTACATTCCTTGCCCTGGATGCTACCGCCCAGAAGTACCGCACGGCGCTTGGCCCACGATTCGAGAGCGACAAAATTGGCTTATCGTTACAACAAAAACTGCATGAGCGCGGCACGTTAGAAGTAATAGGCGCGCTGGGCGAGCGCGAATACAGCGGCACGGCCCTGTACGAGTGGCATTTCCCATTGCTGGGCGAACGCTTTAACTACTACATTGGCGCCGGCGCACACCTGGGCAATTTAAAAGACAAAGGTGTTTTTACCGGAGCCGATGCCATCCTGGGGCTGGAGTACAAAGTAAACGGGCTGCCTTTCCTGCTTTCCGCAGACATAAAGCCGGCCTTCCACCTTAACCACGAAGACTGGGTGGGCCTATCGTCGGGGGTATCGGTGCGGTATGTGCTGGTAAAGGAAAAGAAAAAGAAGAAATCCATCTGGCCGTTTGGCAACAAAGACGACGACAACAAAAAGAAGAAGAAAGATAAAGACAGCGACAAAGGCCCGTCTGTGTGGGATATCCTGAAAGGCGGCAACCAGTAAGCTGTAACAAGCAAAAGGCCCGGGGGGAACCGGGCCTTTTGTGGTACACGTAAACATATGCGGCAGTTTGTCTTCTTTGTTGGTTTTGTTTGCAGCCGCCAGCTAAAACAGGGGTAAGTCTGCTGTTGGCTACTGTTAACCGCACTATAGTTGGTAACGGGGTTTATAGTTTACGTGTCCCGTTTGCAGAACTGAGTTTTCACTTTCACACCTTAGACCTCATTCTGCATAGTAAAATTAGGCACTTTATAGTTACCGTAAAAGGTAATCGGATGCCCTGTTGTAACATCACTTTTTGAGCGCATTAAAACCTGAAAAGCCGCAATACAGCCAACCGAGCCACATTACGAAACAAAAAAGCAGGCCGAAAGCCTGCTTTTGTAACATGGGGTCAGTTTTAAGGGTGAATTTTTTTTCTGAAGAGTGCGCAGAGTAGTGCCGGTCCGGCTGGCAACTTATACTAACATAGCGGCGGCACCTGGTTGCTGCTGGCCAGGGCTAACCAGCATTTCGGGGTAGGTGGTGTGCGTAATCAGGTTTCGGGTCTGCCGTACCTTATCCAGGGCCAGGTAAAGGCATATCAGCAGGGCAATCAAAAGCAGTACGGTTTTCATAGTTGTGGTGGTATGGGTGTGGTCTGTGCGGCAGGCCATGGGCTGGTTAGGTACGGGTGGCCACTACATCTACTACAGGTAGCAGGTTAGGGTACTTTTCCAGCTGTTTCAGTTCCTGTTGGGCAGCAATATTTCTTACATCATCGGCGGCCTTTTTAAAGGCAAATGCAGAAGCAAAAGCGAAGGCTAAAAGCAGAACAATAATTTTCATAGTTTTCGGATTTTATAGTTTAAGACTTTTAATTCACAGGGTTAGCATTAGCCTCTTGGGGCTACAACTTCAACAACAGGCAACAGGTTAGGGTAAGATTTGTACTGGTTAAGCTCGTGCTGGTAAACGATCTCTTTGTTATCTGACAGTGTTTTTTTGCAGATGGCTCCGAAGCCCAGTAGCATGACGATTAGAAGTGCGATGATTTTCATAATTTTAGGTAGTTAGGTGGTTATAAACTTGGTTCTTTTTTTGATCTTGTAACTAATAGATGGTGCTCATACTCAAAAGGTTGCTTGGCACTCTATAATTTTTTTTATTTCTGATTGACGTATTACACTTTGCGTGCCAAACAGAATAAATTATTGATTTACAGTTATTTACAAACAAACCATCCATATATTGTAGTTTAATAGTGTCCGGCGGCGTACAGTTTATTGTTCAGAAGCGAACAGGTGCACGGAACCCGTACAGCTGTACCACCTGAGAATGAGCGGCTTTTATAGTTTCTGCCCCTTTAAACTATAGGCGCAGCCCGGCTTTAGGGTTTGCAACAGGGCTGTTTACTATAGGGTAAAGTATGGCTGCGCCCTCAACAAAGCGCCGGTAAAAGAAGTATAACATACATCTTACGCTGTAAACTCACCCTATGAAACCGGTAAAAGGAAAACTGATAGCTCTTGGCGGCGGCGACGACGATGGCCTGATAAAACTTATCCGCTCAGAGATCTGCGATATCCACTCTCATATAGAAGTTATTGCCACTGCCACCCCCAAACCCGACGATGCCGTGGACTCGGGGAAAGCTTATAAGGAAGCATTTGAAGAATTAGGCTGCAGCAATGTGCGGTTTATGCGCATAGATGAAGAACACGAAGCCGATACCCCTGAAAACTTAGCGCGTATAGCCCAGGCCAACGTTATCTTTTTTACCGGCGGCGATCAGCTACGGCTTTCCAAGTTTCTGGGGGGCACCCAACTGCTGGATATTATGAGCCGCCGCTACCGCGAGGAAGACATTATTATTTCCGGTACCAGTGCCGGTGCTGCCGTTATGTCCGACAGAATGATATATGACGGGTACGGGCATTATTCGCTGATAAAAGGCGAGATGAAAACCACGTTTGGCTTTGGCTTTATAAACAATGTGTACATCGATACGCACTTTGCAGAGCGCGGGCGCTTTGGCCGCCTAGCCCATGCCGTGGCCCACGACCCAACCCACATCGGCATAGGCCTGAGCGAAGAAACAGGCATCATCATAAAAGAGGGCAACCTGGTAGAAGTGTTCGGAACGGGTGTGGTAACTATAATTGATGCCAGCCAGGTAAAATTTTCGCGGGTGCGCAAAGCTGAAGAAAACGAGCCTATTGCTGTAGAAAACCTGGTCATGCACCTGCTGATAGAAGGCTACCGCTATTGCCTGAAAGAGCACCTGTTCCAGCCTATCGCTTACCAGGCCGAGCTGAACGGTAAAAGTACCATCCTCCCGGCCAGGTAAACTATAGGCTGCCCAACTATAGCACTACAACTATAGCCTGCACCTGCATTGCGTTTTGTACGTCGCGCTCTTTGCGTAAAACCTTTGCGCCCCCTGCGGTAAACCTTAATGCAAGGGGCGAAGCAACTATAAAACTATAGTTTGGTCCATACCTGAGAAACCCTGCTCTCTACTTTATTTACATTCTTCTTTCTGCAGCTCTATATTAATGGCTACACCGGCTTTGGCACCTTCGGCAGCGGCTACTATCACCAGCTGCATGTCGCGGTCGGCATCGCCGGCTACGTACAGGCCGGGTATGTGCGTGTTTTGCTGGCGGCGGGTTTTAATAATGCCCTTGCTCGTAAACTCGCACCCCAGCTGCTCACCCAGGTCGCACTGCTGCACCGATGCCGATGAAAAGAACAAGGCCTGCTGCTCGTGTGCCTCGCCATTAGCCAGCAAGATCTGCTGCAGCATTCCGTTTTCGCCTTTCAGCCCGGTAATGCGGATGGTGCAAACTTTTACATCGTTGCGCTGTAGTCTTTCCCTGTCTATTCGGCGAAGTTTATCGGTGCCATCGGTATAAAGAGTTACACGGTCGCTCCAGGTTTTAAGCGACAGCGCCTGCCCTATGCCGTCGCGGTTTTTGCCATACACGGCAATGGCCTTGTCGCGGTTTTCCCAGCCGTCGCAGTACTGGCAGTGGTGCACGCTTTTACCGTAAAAAGCTTCTATGCCCTCTATTTCAGGCAGTTTATCCTTCAGTCCGGTGGCCAGCAGCAGTTTCTTCGATCTGTACACGGCCCCATCGGCATCGTTTACCACAAAGCTGCCTTTGCTATAGGTTGCCGTAACTACAAGCTTATCCAGTAACTCTATATTGTAGCGCTGCAGCTCTTCTCTTCCCTTTTTTATAAACTCCAGCGGGCTCATACCGTCGCTGCTCAGGAAACCGTTCATGCTGGCAGCCCAGCGGTTGCGGGGCTTTCCACTGTCAAACACTACTACCTTGCGGCGCGAGCGGCCCAGCAACATGGCGGCGTTCAGGCCGGCCGGGCCACCGCCAATTATAATAACATCATACATAAAGCTGTATCGTTTACTTCTTATTTCGAAAGTTAGTAAACGTAGCCCGCCGCTGCCGGGTGGTAGTACGGAGTTAATTTTTTATCTGATTGTCCTGACCGGCACTGTAAGCAACTATAGTTATGCTACTTCGGCAACAAAAAAATGGTATTGTTATCCGGAAAAAGGTATATTAGTTGGTTTTTCGACCGAGAGTAAAAAATATTTGAAAAATCGATGCCTCCACATTAGGCAGCATATATATTATTTCTATATTTGTTTAGATGTACTAACACTTCTACCATTAAAAAGTAGCACTTTATGAAAAGCAAAATTTTAGCCTTACTGGGTAGCACCCTGCTCACAGGCACAGCCATGGCCGGCGGGTATCAGGTAAACCTGGCAAGTCAGCGACAAATAGGGATGGGCCACACGGGCACAGGTTTGCAGACAGGAACTTCCAGCATATTCTTTAACCCGGGTGCTATGGCACAGGCGCGCAACGGTGTAACCATCGGGGCCAGCTTTATCACGTCTAAAATTGCCTACCAGGCACCGGAGACAAACACCACAGTAAATGCCGATAACCCAACCGGTACCCCGTTCCATGCATATGGCGTGTTCGGCATTACCGATAAATTAAAAGCAGGGATAGGCGCTTATACACCATTTGGCAGCACCGTAAGATGGGGCGATGAATGGAACGGCCGTTTTGGTCTGAATGAGCTTTCGTTACAGGCTATCTTCGTACAGCCAACTCTTAGCTACCAGCTAACTGATAAATTGGGCATTGGTGCCGGTTTAACTGTTGCCTTTGGTAGCGTAAACCTGCAGCGATCGCTGCCGGTAGAAAACTCGAACGGCGATGAAGGTAAAATAGAACTGGATGGCGGTGCAAATACTGCTTTCGGTTTCAATGCCGGTATCTTCTTCCAGGCAACAGACAAACTATCGCTTGGTCTGAACTACCGCTCTAAGGTTGATCTTGAAGTTGAAGAAGGAGACGTTACCTTTACAAACGTACCTGCTGCAGCAAGCGCTAACTTCCAGCCAGGCACGCAGTTCTCTGCTGCGCTGCCAATGCCAGCTACCCTTACACTTGGTATCAGTTACACCCCAACTAATAAGTTAACCTTAGCACTGGACATTAGCCGCGTAGAGTGGAGCGCTTACAAAGAACTGCGTTTTGACTTCACAAAAGATGTTGCCGGTAGACCTAACTCTGTTAATGCCCGCAACTACGAAGACACTTACATTTTCCGTTTAGGTGGTGAATATAAAGTTAACGATGCCCTTGCCTTACGCGCTGGTGCTTACTTAGACAAAACACCAGTTGAAGACGGTTATTTAACTCCGGAAACACCTGATGCTGACTCTCGTGGTCTGTCTGTTGGTATTGGCTACGCCTTCTCTGAAAAATTCGGGGTAGATGCCTCCTTCCTTTACATCAATAAGAAAGAGAGAACAGATGCAGCAAACCTTTCTGGCGGCGTACCAGGCACATTTAAGTCTATAGCTTACATTCCGGGTGTTGCTTTCAACTATAACTTTTAATTTACGCGATAACTGATATGAAAAAGTATATCTATAAAGTTAGTGCGCTGGTCCTTTTTGCCGGTGTGCTGTTTACAAGCTGCGACCCTGAAATAGAAGGCTTTGAGCCAAGCAAAGGTGCTAAACTTGATTTTACAAAGTACGTTGCCGTAGGTAACTCCCTGACCGCCGGCTACCAGGACCGTGGTTTATATCGCGAAGGGCAGTTAAACTCTTACCCGGCTATACTTGCCCAGCAGTTCGCGTTTGTGGGCGGCGGTGCGTTTGTGCAGCCACTTTTCACTGAGGCCCAGGCAAACGGAACCGGATACTTAAAACTGACAGGCTTTAACCCACCGGCAAACCCGGGTGCAAGCCCATCACCAATTTTAACGCCGGTTACTACCAACCTGGCTGTGCGTACCGATGTGGCTCCGCTTCCGGGTGGACCAAGACTTACAAAGTTCACAGACACTGTTAATAACTTAGGTGTACCAGGTATGTCTGTACTGTCAAGCTTCACACCTGTGTACGGCGGTATCAACCCACACTTCGAGCGCTTACTGACTGACGCGGAAGTTGGACAGAAGAACTATATTACTAAAGTAGGTGAGTCTCAGCCAACCTTCTTTACACTGTGGTTAGGAAACAACGATGTGCTTACCTATGCAACTAACGGTGCCGTAGCAGATCCTAACAACCCTTTCAGTGGCCTTACACCAGCTGCACAGTTCCAGCAGATCTATGGCGCTTTAGTGGCAACGCTTACGAAAGGCGGCGAAGTAGAAGGTGTTATCGCTAACATTCCGGATGTAACAAGTGTGCCGTTCTTTAAAACAGTAACGCTGGCAGCTGTAAGAGCATCGGCCGGCAACCAGGACCTGAACATCTACTTTAAGGATGGTGAAACTACCAGAATAATAGCAGCAGGCGACCTGATCCCGCTTTCTACACAGTCTGCGTTAGGAAGAGTGGACATGATCCAGACTCCGAACGGAACCGCTCCTATTCCTCATGGTTTCCACCCGTTAAACCCACTGAATGACAATGAAGTGCTGGATGTAAATGAAGTGAAAGAAGTAACTGATCATACTAAAGTACTGAATGACATTATTGCACAGGTAGCAGCTGCTAACAAAATACCGGTGTTTGATGTGAACAAATACTTTAATGAGCGCTTCGCGAAGCCGTTTGTTTTAAATGGTGTAGTTTATTCTTCAAGCTTCATTACCGGTAACATCTTCTCGCTGGATGGCATTCACCTGACGCCTCGTGGCGCTGCTATCGTGGCCAACGAGTTCATCAATGTTATCAACAAGAACTATGGCGCCAGTGTACCAAAAGTTGATGAAACACAATACCGTGCTATACCTCTGCCTTAGTAATAACTCAGAGTTTGTAGTATAACTAAAAGCGCCTCCTGCACAGGAGGCGCTTTTTATTTTAGCCCCCCGCACTACCCGAAACAGCCAGCTATAGTTCGTCGAGTTATCGGGCGGGTTCGTCTGCAAGGGCTGTGTGTTTGCAGAATGGTAACACAGGAAAGCAACTATAGGCTGGGATGTTGGCTGTATTTGAAGTAATTTTAAACGGAGTAAGTGTGGCCCATCCGGGCTGTTGCTGCTCTTTCACAGTATCATTTTACACTTAAAATATGAAACGTAAAATTATCGCCTGCCTGCTGTGGTGTGCGTCCGGTGTAGCTGCACTGGCCCAGACACAAGGCAACAAGATCGAGTTCACGGAGTACACCCTCCCGAACGGACTACACGTGATCCTGCACCAGGACAACTCAACGCCAAACGTGGCAGTATCGGTGCTGTACCATGTTGGCTCTAAAAACGAAGAGAAAGGCCGTACAGGTTTTGCTCACTTCTTCGAGCACCTGATGTTTGAGGGTACCGAGAACATTGACCGTGGCCAGTACATGAGCATGGTGCAGGCAGCAGGCGGTTCGCTTAACGCCAACACCTCTTTCGACAGAACTTACTACTATGAGCTGCTGCCATCGAACCAGGTAGCCCTGGGATTATGGATGGAAGCGGAGCGTATGAAAGGCGCTAAAGTAGACGAAGTAGGCGTGGAGACACAGCGCAAAGTAGTGCAGGAAGAAAAGCGTATGCGCGTGGATAACCAGCCTTACGGCACCATCCTGGAAAACACGTTCGGCCTGGCTTACACTACGCACCCGTACAAAGTAACGCCGATCGGTACGTTCGAGGACCTGAACAATGCTAAAATAGAGGAGTTCCGCGATTTCTATAAAACCTTTTACGTGCCGAACAATGCCACACTTTCTATCGCCGGCGACATCAAAATTGATGAGACCAAAAAGCTGATAGAGCAATATTTCGGCGGCATTCCGAAGGGTACCAAAGCCATACCAAGACCAACTATAAAAGAGCCTGCCCAGACAGAAGAGCGTCGTAAGATTGTGTATGACAACATTCAGCTTCCGGCAGTTATCCAGGCGTATCACATTCCGGCGCAGGGCACACCAGACCACTACGCGTTGTCTATGCTTACTACCTTGTTATCAGGTGGCGAGAGTGCCCGTTTGCCAAAAGCCCTTGTTGATAAGCAGCAGAAAGCGGTAGCCGCCATGTCTATCCCGTTCCCGACGGAAGATCCGGGCCTGTTCCTGACGTATGCCATTGCCAATGTAGGCGTAGATGCCCAGGCCCTGGAAGATGCTATGAACGTTGAGATTGAGCGCGTAAAAACAGAGCCGCTTAGCGACAAGGAGTTCCAGAAACTGCGCAACCAGGTGGAGAGCCAGTTTGTACAGCAGAACAGCACCGTTGCCGGCCGCGCCGAAAACCTGGCGAACTACCACGTGTACTACAAAGATGCTAACCTGATCAACACAGAGATCGACCGCTTTATGAAGGTAACGAAGGAAGACATCCAGCGCGTGGCAAAGGAATACCTGACCAAGAACAACCGTGTAGTACTGCACTACCTGCCAAAGTCAGCCCAGCCAAAACAGTAACAAAAGAGATATTAGTATTAAGATCTTAGATAATAGATGTAATATTTTGGCAGCTATAGTTAACCGAAACGAATTCAAAGTCTAAAATCTATTTCTAACATCTAATATCTAAAGTACAAATCAACGAGAAATCATGATAAAGAAATTATATAGCACACTGGCGCTGGCTCTGGCGCTGGTAACTGTTGCTCCGGCACAAACAAAACAGTCTCCGCCGCCGGCGGGCCCGGCTCCCAAAATTGAGCTTGGCAAATACGAGCAGATCACGCTGAAGAACGGCCTTAAAGTGTATGTGGTAGAGAACCACAAGCAGCCGGTAGTTTCTATGTCGCTGGTGCTGGACCGCGACCCGATCCTGGAAGGCGACAAAGCTGGTTATGTGCAGGCTGCCGGCCAGATGATGCGCACCGGTACCACTACCCGCACCAAAGACCAATTCGATGAGCAGGTAGACTTCATCGGTGCCAACCTGTCGTTCAACTCTACCGGGTTTAATGCCTCTGCCCTTAAAAAGCACCTGCCAACCCTGCTTACCCTTACTTCGGATGCCCTGCTGAACCCTAAGTTTACCCAGGAAGAGCTGGACAAGGTAAAGAAGCAGATGCTGGCTAACCTGGCCACTGAAAAGGACAACCCGGATGCGATTGCCAGCAAAACACGCAGCATGTTGCTGTATGGCAAAAACCACCCATATGGCGAGCTGATGACCGAAGAAACAGTGAAGAACATCACTTTGGCCGACATCCAGAACTACTATAGTACTTACTTTAAACCAAACATCGGTTACCTGGCTATAGTTGGCGACATCACCCCGAAAGAAGCGAAAAAACTGCTGAACAAATCTCTGAAGAACTGGAAAAAAGGCGAGGTGCCGGGCAAAACATTTGACCTGCCAAAAGCTCCTGCCAAAACCCAGGTTGTTATAGTGGATCGCCCGAGTGCCGTGCAAAGTGTACTGGCATTCACGAACCCTGCCGACCTGAAGCCGGGCGCTCCGGATGCCGTTGCTGCACAGCTGATGAACACGATACTGGGTGGTGGCAGCTCTGCCCGCCTGTTCCTGAACCTGCGCGAAAGCAAAGGCTATACCTACGGTGCTTATTCTTCTCTTTCTTCTGATGAGATCCTGGGTCGCTTTAACGCATCGGCCAACGTGCGCAACGCCGTTACCGACAGCGCAGCCACCGAGTTTATGAAAGAGCTTACCAAGATCCGCAATGAGCGCGTGTCGGATGAAGAGCTGGCATACGCCAAAGCCTACATGACCGGTAACTTTGCCCGTGGCCTTGAGAGCCCTGCTACAGTAGCGATCTACGCCATAAACACTGCCCGCTACAACCTGCCAGCCGATTACTATGCCAACTACTTAAAGCAAGTGGAAGCCGTAACTGCAGAAGACATTCAGCGTGTGGCCCAGAAGTATGTAAAGCCGGAGCAACTATACATTGTAGCCGTAGGCAATGCCTCTGATATAGCTTCTAAACTGAAGAAGTTTGACCTGGAAGATGGCCAGATCGCTTACTACAACACTGCCGGCGAAAAAGTAGAACGTACAGCTGCTTCTGCCACTGTACCGGCTGACGTAACTGCTGAGAAAGTACTTGCCAGCTATATTAAAGCAATTGGCGGTAAAGCAAACATCGATAAGGTGAAAGATATTACCGTAACCAGCAACGCTACCATACAGGGCATGCCGCTTGTAATTACGCAGCAGCAAAAAGGCTCTGACAAGTTTGTAGCTATCGTCAGCATGAACAACAGCCCGCTGCAGCGCCTGGTAATCAACGGCGACAAAGGCAAAATGGAAGCTCCAATGCAGGGTATCAACAAAAACATGACTGCTGAAGAGCTTGCTACTCAAAAACTGGAAGCGGATATTTTCTCTCACGCCCGTTACGACAAACTGGGTGTAAAAACCAAAGTAACCGGTATAGAGGATGTAGATGGCAAAGCAGCTTATGTGGTAGAAGCAACAACAGCAAATGGCCAGAAAACACTGCACTATTTCGACAAGAACACCGGCCTGCTGCTGAAGGATGTAAAAAGCCTGGAGTCGCCGCAGGGTGTACTGACGCAGACCAAAAACTATAGCAACTACAAAGAAGTGAATGGTATTAAAGTACCTTACACAGTAGAAACTACGGTTGGCCCGCAGGTTATTAAAGCTGAAGTTCAGACTGTAGAAGTAAATAAAGGCATCAGCGACGATACATTTAAGATCTAATCTGAATTTACATGATTATTGAAAAAGGCTGCCTTGTTTAAGGCAGCCTTTTTTTGTTTATGCTCTTTTGCCGTCCCGAGCATTCTTAAGATGTGCGTTGAAGAGAGTCTGCGTAGCTGTGGGGGATTTTTGTCCTATAGTTCATCTCCGCTCTTTTGTCATGTCGAGCGCAGCCGAGGCATCTTATATGTCTTATAGCTAGCTATAGTTGCCACTGGACACAAGCAGTTTGTGCTATAGTTTTTTTTAACCTGGGAGCTTTACTCACCTATAGTTGCCATAGTTAGCTTGGCTCCCTCCCGGGCCGCGAGGCCCCGTCTTCGGGCATCGCGCGTTGTACATTTCCTTTGCTCGTGCCACGCAATGCCTTCGGCACCGAAATCTACAAGGCGCTCAACCCAAAGACTGAGATCACATTCGATAGCTACGACTATGGCTATAGTTTCTACGCTGGCTTGTAGTGATAGCAAATCATTTTTCTCGTGGTTGTAGTTCCGTGGGGCCAAGTAAACTTGTCCTATCCGTGAGCTGTAACTAAAGAACTATAAGACAAACTATAGAACTAAAAATCAAAATATATTGAAGGCAGAGTTCCCCTCCTTAGATAAGGAGGGGTAGGGGTGGTTTGATTACAGCAACTATAGAACTATAATCTAAACTATAGCAAAAGCAAAAAGTCCCTCTTCGAAGGGAGCAGGGGATGACCAACGCCTACTATAGAACTATAGTGTCAAACAATAGCAAAACTCTAAATCCTGTAAATCCTTTAATCTTGTAAATCCTGATTCAGACAATCTCCCGGGGCCCCGATAAAAGGTGAGGACCGGGAAAAGGTGAGACACTTGTACACATAGCGCATAACCTGTTAAACCAGTAACTATAAACCTGAACTGCGAACCTTAGAACAATTCTCCCTGCACGGGCTGTACGTATTTTTTCGGTACTTTCAGGTCCAGACCACAAATTTTGTTCAGTTGCTCTATCAGGTAAATGGCCAGGTCGGGAGCCAGGGTGTTGTCTGGTTCGTGCACGAAAAAGTATAGTTGCTGCAGGCCGTCCTCCAGCCATAGTTTCAGTCGCTGTACCCAGGCATCGATGCGTGTAAAATCGGTGGGGTGCAGGCCGTTGCCTACAAAGCGCACCATAGCAGTGGGCGTGGTCAGGCGCATGTGCAGCACATCGCGGCGACCGGCCACATCGGTTATTACGGTTCCTACGCCATACTTCTCCAATACCTCAAATAATTCCAGGCTGGCAATGTTATCCACAAACCAGTCGGGGTGGCGAAGCTCTACGGCTACGGGTATAGTTTCCGGTATAAATTTCAGGAAGACCTCCAGGTCCGGGAGCTGCTCGGGAGCAAAGTAAGGCGGCAACTGCAGAAAAGAGCTTCCCAGGTTATCTTCCAGCCCGGCAATGGACTCGCAAAAAGCAGCTGTAATGCTTTGTGTGCTCTGCAACATATTTTCGTGGCTGATGAGCTGCGGAAATTTAGGACAGAACTTAAAACCACGCGGCACCGCATTGCGCCACCTGTCTATAGTGGTGGGGCCCGGAATATGGTAGTGTGTGCTGTTGAGCTCAATGGTGTTGAACTGTTTGCCATACCACAACAGCGAATCTTTCTCGCGCATGGTGGCCGGGTATATAGTGCCTGCCCAAGCCTTGTTCACCCAAACCGGCAACCCAATGTATACTTCCGGCTTCGCACTCTGCTTATACTGCCGCAAAAGTGGCTGTGTACCAGGGTGATCTGGCGGCAGCGCAAAATCAACATGCTCGATCGACTGTAGTTTGCCAAAGTCCATAGTTTAAATCTGTTTGTTAGTTATACGCTTCCGGTAGTAGCAGGTGTGAATTTCAAAAACGACGCATGAAATTATGTTGTTATGAATATATTTTAATAAATTTTTTATTGTATTTTACCTGCTGCATGTTCTATTAAAATAAGGCTATACTCGCATGAAAGGCACTTTTTGCTTTATATCGCTTATAGCAACTTTGTATATTGAGGTGTATCCCCCCACATCCAAAGGGCAATATTGCCGTAAAAGGCTTCGTTTAAAAAAATATTCGTAAATTTGCCGATCACCAATAATTAAAACTATGATATATAATAGAAAGTGCATCCTGCTATCAGTAATCATTTTTCTATTTATCGGCTTAGGCCAAACCGCATTAGCACAAGACTCCAATCAGACTCAAACGGGTAAAGCGTCGTGGTACGGCAGCAAATACCACGGCAGAAAAACCAGCAGCGGCGAGCGTTACAATAAAAACGACATGACTGCGGCTCATAACACACTTCCTTTCGGCACCAAGGTAAAAGTTACCAACCTGGCCAACAACGAATCTGTAGTACTTCGCATCAACGACCGCGGCCCGTATGTAGGCAAGCGCATTATAGATGTATCGGAAGTAGCTGCCAAACAGTTGGATATGCACAAGCAGGGCGTAGCCCAGGTAAAGGTAGAAGTACTTGAACTGCCGGGAAACGCCTTATCAAAAGCTGAAGATCCGTTTAAACCGAACACTTACACCATACAGCGTGGTGCCTACACCTCAGAAGAGCTTGCCCTGGAGCAAAGCCAGAAACTGAAAGCCTTTGACAAAAGCCTGACAGTGGAGCTGAAAGAAGAAAAAGTGATGGGTAAAAAGATGCACCGCCTGCGCATTGGCCAGTTTGAGACAAAACAGCACGCCGAAGCTTTTAACGAGCTGCTGAAGGAAGAAGGACTGGAAGGCAAAGTGCTGGAATCGTAAACAGGAACTATAGTTTAACTATAAAATAAAAGGGGCAGATCATCAGATCCGCCCCTTTTTGTTATTCTATAGTTTAAACCGTTTGCTTTACTTTAGTTACAAAGCCATCCAGCAACTGGGCCAGGTCAGGTATACATTCTAAGTTTAAGGTGTGTCCTGTATTCGGCAGTATTTCGAGCTCGGCGTTTGGCAGGGCCTGGTACATGGCGCGGCCCATTTCAGGCGTGCAAAGCATGTCTTCTTCGCCCTGCACCACCAGCACCGGCAGCTGCACGTTTTTCAGGTTTTCCAGGTAATTGCCGCTTTCTTCGGTGGCACGCACCAGTTTCAGCAGGTTTTCGGTGGAGGGGCTTTGTCCGGCTTTGCTGTTTTTCAGGTCTTCTATCGTGATGATCGGGTTCAGAAAATAACTGCGGCCCAGCACAAAAGGCAGCATCACATCCAGCATCAGCGGGTAGCCGCCAGCCAGCAACGCCTGTTTCCAACTATAGCCGATGGCATCAAAATAAGCATCTTTATACGGGAAGGTAGATAACAACACGCCCCCCTGCACCAACTCCGGGTAATTAACCAAAAACCGTTGCGCTACCGCGCCGCCATAAGAGATCCCGACAACTATAGTTTCCGGCAATGCCAGCGCTTTCAGCAGATCGGCCAGGTCGGCGGCATGTCCTTCAAAGGTGCGGTACCCGGGCGCAGCATCGCTTTGCCCCTGAAACAGCAGATCGACCAGCACCAGTTTGTACTTGTTGCCCAGGGCCCGCACCACGCCTCCCCACGCTGCCGTAGACTGCGACAGCCCGTTCAGGAAAACAAGCGTTTGGGTAGCTTCTGCATTTCCCTGTATCTCATAGTATAGGTTCAGTCCGTCGGGTAGTTGGTGTGTCATGGGTTGGTAGATTTTAAGGTTCGCAGCGGCAAAGCTATACGAAAATATAAGAAAGCAAAATGCACGGCTGGCGCTATGCTTCGGAAAGTGCTATAGTTTGCAGCTCCTCGCGGGTGTGTGTTTGTGGGGCAAGCGGTACTGTAAACCAGAAACGGCTGCCCTGGCCCGGCTTACTTTTCACCCAGATAAAGCCACCGTTACGCTCCACAAAAAGCCGGCAAAGCAGCAGGCCTAACCCTGTCCCTTTCTCGTTGGCGGTGCCTTTGGTAGTTTGCGCCAGTTGCTCCTGGCTGAACAACGAGGCTATAGTTGCCGCGTCCATGCCTATGCCTTCGTCTTCCACGCTGATCTCTGCCATGTTGTTACCAGCTATAGTTGCGTGCAGCTGTATCTTTTTACCTGGTTCCGAAAATTTAATGGCATTGTGCAGCAGGTTCCGGATCACAAACGACAACATATTGGCATCGGCATATACTTTTAACTCATCAACTATAGTTACCTGCCAGCTTATATTTTTGGCCACAGCTGTATCCTGCAGCAGGGCCAGGTTGTCCTGTACGCTTTGCGCCAACTCAATTACTTCGGGCTCAAAACTTACCATATCGCCGGAACCGGTTTGTGCCGCCGACCATTGCAGCAGGTTCTCTAATAAAGCCTGCAGGTTACGCACCGATAGTTGGGTATGGTTAGCCAGTTTCTGCATTTGCTCCGGCTTCATCCTGTCCGAAAAATTTAGCAGGATGTTCAGGAAAGAATCGAGTGTGGCCAGCGGGGTGCGCAGGTCGTGGGAAATGATGGAAAAGAAGCGGTCTTTGATGCTGTTGATGCGCATGAGTTTGAGCTCTGATGCCTTGAGCTGCCGAACGGTGTGCTTCAGTTCCTGGGTTTTGTGGCGCAGGGCAGCGGTGCGGTTGGCTACGGTTATTTCCAGTTCTTCTTTCTGTTGCTCTATCAGGTGTTTGCGCTCTACTTCTTTTTCCAGTTCCAGGCGCTTTTTCTCCAGCACTTCGTTGGCCAGCTCGCTGGTAACAGTATTTAGTCTGTACGCCAATCCAAGCGAGAAAAGTACCACTTGCGCCACCATGCCTACCTGTGCCGCGTAAAGGGTCAGCATGGTATCTGGCAGCCAGTGCATCTCCTTTAAAATAAACAGCAGCGAGCCCACCACAAACAGCACGTTGGCAAAAACAAAGTACAGGGCCGGGCGGTACCCTTTGTAAAAGGCATGAATCCCCACCAGCAGCATGGCTACCAGCACAGCGCCACCTATCACGCCAATCAGGTCTACGCAAACTTTCAGCAGATCTAAAGGAGTAAAATACGAAAGCAGGCCCATGGCTACCGGTATGGCATACAGCAGCGCCAGGAAAGTAAGTACTTTGTCCCAGACAGGCATGGTCTGGCGGGTATCGAGGTAGCTGCGGGTAAAGAGCAGGCGGAAAATACCGTTAAACGTAACCAGAAAGGCAAAACTATGGGCGTTCCAGTACGGGGCATTGGGCCACAGCAGTTCCAGCGCAAAGCCGTGGTAAAACATATAGTACAGCCCTGTGCCCGTTAGCGCCATCACATAATATAAATAGCTCCGGTCGCGCACCGATATGTAGAGCACCAGGTTGTAAAGGGCCATCACCACGATGATACCGATAAAAATGCCCTGCCCGAACAAACGGCTGTTATTGGCTTTTACTACCTGCCCGGGCGTATCGAGCTGCAGGCTCAGGTGGCGGGGTTTGTACAGGTCTATCTCTCCCTGCAGGCGCAGGTAAAGCAAGGTGCTGCTTTCTGGTGCCAGGTGTACCCGCACATAAGGTTTGTTCTGAGGCACATCGCGATCGGCTATTTTCAGCAGCTGGCCTGTCTGTCGTTTTTCTATAGTTCCGTCGGGGTGCTGCAGGTATAGTTCTACACGGCTCCAGTCGCCGGCATACAGGTAGCGCTCCTGCGGGCTGCGGCTATCGTTGTGCAGCATAACACGCACCCAATGCACAGTTTTATCAGCAGCGAGTGTAGCGGTTGTATCAAGTTGGCTGAAAGGAAGTTGTTTTACAGCGTTAAGATCTGCTTTGCCGCCTGCATCGTGATATACCTGCAGGGTTCCCCGGATTACCTGGCCATTGGGTTGCAGCGCCACTACGTTAGCCGGCCCTGCCGTTGCCAGCGTCATGCACAGCAACAGCAGCAAGCCTGTTATCAGCAGGCCAAGCGTAAGTCTGTATTCGCGGCTCCCCTTGTTCATCCTATTAAGTTAAGCAATAAAGCCATCCGGAACTATAGCTGCGCCCAGTGTATTGGCTTATTTATTTTAATTCTGCTATATTTAGTATTTCGGAACAAGCTTAAAACCTATGGCTAAGGTAAAATTACTGATTGCAGAAGATGATGTGGTGATTGCTCAGAACTTAGCGCTCTCGCTGGAAGAGACCGGCTATGAGGTATGCGGCACCGTTAGCTCCGGCGAAGACCTGCTGTTGCAGGTACACCAGCACAACCCCGACCTGGTGATACTGGACATTACCCTGGATGGCAAACTGGATGGCATTGAAACCGCCGCTATACTGGCCCGCTCCACACAGGTACCTTTTATTTTTATGACTGCCCTGTCGGATAAGGAGACAATTGGCCGCGCCAAATTAACCAACCCGCACGCCTACCTGGTAAAGCCTTTCGATGTGCGCACCCTGCAAAGCAGCATTGAAGTAGCCATACACAACGCCGCCACGCGTCAGCAGCCCGAAGCCCAACCCGGCGAAGTTGCTCCTGCCCCGGAACAGACCGACAATTACCTGCTGCACAACAGCCTGTTCGTAAAGGTGCGCAACCGCCTGGAGAAAGTAGCTTTAAAAGAGATTATCTGGGTCGAGGCGCAGGACATTTACTGCAACATCAAAACCCAGAACCACATTTACCTGGTAAGCCAGAGCCTGAAAAACCTGGAGCAGCGCCTGCCTGCCAAAGATTTTATGCGCGTGCACCGCTCCTACATCGTGCGCCTTACCGCCATCGAAGCCATCGAAGACAACAACATCCTGATCGCCGGAAAACACATCCCCATTGGCAACACCCACAAAGACAACCTGCTGAACCGCTTACAGATACTATAGTTTAGGAGTTTTGGAGTTAAAGAGTTTGTGAGTTAGAAAGTTTAGAGGGTGTAAATGTAGAGACGCAAGATTTTGCGTCTCCGCTATGAAACTATAGCAGCTATAGTTACAACTATACCAACTATAGCGGTTAGAGCTGCGCCTATCGGCTATAGTTGTATTCCCAATTCACTCAATCACTCATTCAAAACTCAGTTATTCAATTATTCGATCATTCAAAATTAACCCCTCACCTGCGCAGCTTCTGATTTCACCTTGAAATATCCTGTGTTGGCAAGTATAGACTTATAGCTATCTGATTAAATTTTTACCTTAATCATGACTTAGCATCACTTATACTTTCCTTACATGAATAATTTAGCCCCTTCGGAACTGGTTACGGCCGGCTGGATACTGGTTATCACTTACGCTGCAGTAATTCTGTTCTTCGTGATACGCGGCGCACTCCGTACGCGCTCGATAGCAGACTATGCGCTGGGCAGTGTTACCTTTTCGCCGGTAGCGGTGGGGTTGGCCCTCGCTGCTTCCATGACAAGTGCGGCTACCTTTATCATCAATCCAGGCTTTGTAGCGCTCTACGGAATCAGCGGTGTCATCTCGATGGGGATTGCCCTGCCTGTAGCGGCACTGGTTTCGCTGGTTGTGCTTACCAAAGGCTTCCGGGCAATGGGTACGGCTGTAAAAGCACAGACCATGGCCCAGTGGATGGGAGCTGTGTATAAAAGCCGTGGCTATACGCTGTTTTTCGCCTTTTTATCGCTCCTGCTCATCACATTTATAGTTTTGATCTGTGTGGGGCTAACCAAGGTGCTGGCCAGTGTGCTTAACCTGAACGAGCTGTATGTATGCGTGGGCATTGTGGTATTTGTTTTCGGATACATGATGTTTGGCGGCGCCAACTCCATGGTGTATACCAACATGATACAGGCCGCGCTGATGGTTATAGTTGCCGTTATCCTGCTTGGCTCGGGCTACGAGCATTTCAGCAACGGCGTGCATGGCTTTTTAGATAAGCTTGCCGCCATCGACCCGATGCTGACTTCCACTACCAACCCCGATAGCTTCCTGTTCCGGGATAATTTCGAGATTATTTTTTGCCAGATCATCATTGGTATTGCTATAGTTTGCCAGCCGCATATTATTACCAAATCGCTGTTGCTCAAAAACGATAAAGATGTAAACTTATACCTTGTAGTCGGCATCATTATTCAGGCGCTGTTTTTCCTGGTAGTGATAGCTGGTTTGTATGCCCGCATCTCGTTCCCGGACCTGACCATAAACGGTACTCCTATTCCTGTGGATGGCATCATGTCGGCGTATGTGGTGCAGGAGTTCCCGGTTTACATGGGCTTACTGGTAGTAATGGGACTTATCTCGGCCGGACTTTCTACCTTAGAGGGGTTGATCCAGTCGGTTTCCATTACCATAACATCTGATATCCTGGCGCCAATGTTAGGCGATAAAGGACTGGCCAAAAGTGTGTTCATTAACCGTTTGGTGATTGCGGCCTTAGCTATAGTTACCATTCTGCTCACGTTTGACCAGCTGCTGCACCCGAACCTGAGCGTGGGCATTTTTGCGCAGAATGGCGTGTATGCTTATTTCTCGGCTGCCTTTGTACCGGTGCTGTTCGGTATGTTCCTGAAGCGGGTGCCACTTATTGCGCCGGTAGCTGCTTCGCTTACATCGGTGGCGGTGCATTTTGCAGTGTATTATGGGGGCTTAACCTCTTACATGGATGCTCCGGTACGAAACCCGGGTATTGCTGCCGCGCTGGCCATACTGGCTTCTGTATTGGTGGGCCTGATCTTATATTTTACCTTCCGGAAGCCGGAGGAGGCAGAGGCCGAAACCGCTGCCTTACCTTTAGAGAAAGTAGCTTATGAAAAGGAATTTTAGACAAACTATAGTGCTGGCAGGGTTCGGCCTGCTGCTGTGCCTGCATGCGCAGTGCCAGGCTCCTGCCGCTACTTCAGCAGCACCGGCCACCACTACCGATGCTGTTTTCGAAAATCTGAACTATAAATACCCGGTCAAAAAACTGAAACTGGCCAACGGCACAACTATAGCCTATACCGACCAGGGCAAAGGTCCCGAAACACTGATCTTTATTCATGGCCTCGGCAGCTACCTGCCCGCCTGGGACAAGAACATCGGGGAGCTGAGCCGCAACTATAGAACAATAGCATTAGACCTGCCGGGTTACGGAAAATCATCGAAAGAGAATGTGCAGGTAGGCATGGCCGCTTATGCACAGGCCGTGCTGGCCCTTATGGATGAACTAAAGATAAAACAGGCAGTACTGGTGGGCCACTCGATGGGCGGGCAGATTGCCATTACCGCCGCCCTGCAGGCACCGGAGCGGGTAAAGAAACTGGTACTGGCTGCCCCGGCTGGCCTCGAGACGTTTACAGAACCGCAGAAGCAACTTTTTAAGGCCACCGTAACGCCGGAAAGCGTGCAGAAAACTCCTGACGAGAAAGCTGTCGCCAACATTAAGGTAAATTTTTACCAGATGCCCGCCGATGCACAGTTCATGATAGACGACCGCCTGAAAATGGCACAGTCCGCGGATTTTGGAAACTATAGCAAAGCGGTAGCCGCCAGTGTTGCCGCCATGGTGGACGAGCCTGTGTATGACAAGCTACCGCAGCTGCAGGCACCAACGCTTATTGTTTTTGGCGAGCAGGACGCCCTGATCCCGAACAAGTACCTGAACCCGAACTTAACGACCCAGGCCGTTGCCAACACAGGCAAAGAAAAAATAAAGAACAGCCAGGTAGTGCTGTTGCCCCAGGCAGGCCATTTTGTGCAGTACGAACAAGCCGACGCCTTTAACAAGGCAGTCCGGGAGTTCCTTAACTAAGTTATTACAACACCTTACTATAAACACAAATTAACTGATCGATTTATGAAAAAGCTTTACTTCCTTCTGCTGTCGCTGCTCTGTTTTACGGGCGTGGCGATGGCGCAAACCGGGAGCATTACCGGCAGGATAATTGGTTCTGACACACAGGAGCCGCTTATTGGTGCATCTGTACTCGTAGAAAAAACTACCAAAGGTGCCACTACCGATGCCAATGGTGGTTTTACTATAACCGGTGTACCTGCCGGCACTTATAACCTGCGCATTACTTACATAGGCTATTCCGAGACCAGAGTTTCTGTAACGGTAACCGACGGGGGCACGGCTTCGCTGGGTGCTGTTTCGATGCGTTCTTCAGCGCTGATGGGCGATGAGATCGTGGTATCTGCTACGCGCCGCCCTGAAAAACTGACGGAGGCACCTGCAGCTATCAGCGTGATCTCTTCCAGAGACCTGACAGAGCTTCCGTCGTTTAACATCGGCGAGATGCTGAACAAGGTACAGGGCGTGGAAGTGGTACGCTCCGGGGTGATTGGTGTGGGTATAAATGCCCGCGGTTTTAACAACGCCTTTAACGTGAAAATGTACCAGATGACCGACGGCCGTAACTCAATGCTGCCAGGCGGTACGGGTCTGCCAGCCGGTTTCTACAACACTACTATCAAAGAAGATATTGAGCGCGTAGAAGTTATCCTTGGCCCATCGTCGGCGCTGTATGGCCCTAACGCTCACAACGGTATCATCAACACCATCACCAAAGACCCACGCCAGTCAGAGGGTACAACTATAGTTTTGGGCGCCGGTAACCAGGATGTGTTGAGCACACGTTTCCGCCACGCCATGGTGTTAAGCCCTAAGTTTGCTTTTAAAGTAACCGGCGAGTACACACAAGGTAAAGATTTCGAATTCCAGGATACGGTGTACAACGCTGCCCTCGGTGCACTGCCTGAGTACGATGTAGACTATAAGTTTCAATCGAAGCGCTTTGGCTCGGCTTTATACTACACCCTGAATGAGAACATCGACATTATTGCAGATTACGGATTTGGACAGGGCTCTAACATAGGTGTAACCAGCAACGGCCGTAACCAGATAAACGACTGGACTTTCCAGTACCTGCAGGGCCGCATTGTAACGCCAAGAATTTTCGGGCAGGTTTACGCCACCTGGAACGATGCCGGCGATACTTACCAGATAAATGCCCGCACCAACAACTACTACGCCCTGTTAGCTGCCGGTGCCACCCAGGAGCAGGCACACAAATACTCTAAAACAGGTGCCAAGCCAGGCGAGATCTTTGCCGGCTCGCCAGCCGTTGCTTTCCCGGGCTTTATTGACCTGAGCCACCGCTTAAATGGTGAAATACAGTACAACAACAACTTTGCAGGCTTCGACGTTATTGCCGGCCTCAGCTACCAGCGCGACGTGGCCTATAGCCGCCAGACATACCTCGACGACAAAGCAGGCAACATTATCCTGAACCAGATCGGTGGTGTTGTACAGGTAGAGCGTAAACTGACCGACAAATTAAAAGCCCTTGTAGCCGGCCGCGTAGATAACCACGACAACTATGGCACGCAGTTCAGCCCGAAAGCTGCCTTAACTTATAATGCACTGGGCGGTACGTTCAGAGCTACCTTTGGCCAGGCTTACTCAGCGCCATCTATCCAGTTCCAGGAGTTTTATGCCAACACCGGTGCCCTGGCCATACTTGGTAACGGCGCGGGTCTGACTATAGAAAACACCGAAACCGGCGCTATCAGAACGATAGACAGACTGAAAGTAGAAAAAGTACAGACCTACGAAGTAGGCTATAAAGGCACACCAATTAAAAATCTGTATTTCGACATCAGCAGCTGGTACTCTGAATCCAAAGACTTTATCTCCCCGCTTACAGCTATCACACCACTGTTCGGTAAAGAGCGCGTGATCAAAAAAGGCGATGTAGATGTATCGGAATCAGCAGCTACTGCCTGGAACTACTACCTTACTTACCTGAACTATGGCAAGGTAAACTCATGGGGTACCGACCTTGGCCTGAACTACTACATCGACGACAACTATAGCATCGGTGTGAAATACTCTTACTTTAACTCAGATATTACAGATAAAGAAAACCTGGACAATGATGCCAACGGCGACAAAAAGGTATCTGACGCAGAAAGCAGCCTGAATGCAGCCAAGCACCGCGTAAACTTTAACCTGACAGCGCGTAACCTGGCCAACAACAGACTGTTTATGTCGCTTAACCTGCGCTACCTGCCTGAGTTTGATTTTTACTCTGGCCTGCAGATAGCTGCTGAAAAAGGCGCCGGCTCGCGTGTACCAGGCTCTAACTATAACTATGGCCCGCTGGGCGGCTTTACATCTGTAGACCTGAGCGGTGGTTACAAGTTCACTGACTGGGTTACGTTGGGTGCCAGCGTATCTAACCTGTTCGATGATGAGCAGCGCGAGTATGTAGGCTCACCGGTTATCGGCCGCCTGTACTCTGTAGAACTACGTTTCGACTTTGGAGGTAAGAAAGAGAATAAATAGATCGGTTACAGTTTAATTTGTCCGGAGCGCTCCTTAGGGGCGCTCCGGTTTTTTTACAGCACTATAGTTTACACATCATGAAAAACGCACTTATTACCGGCGGCACCAGTGGCATTGGCTTAGGCATAGCGCGCGCCTTTGCTGCACAAGGCTACAACCTGCTGCTAAACGGACTTGAGAAGAACGGGCCGGACATAGTGAAAGAGATGGCTGAAACGTACGGCGTTAAGGTAATACACTCGCCTGCCAACCTGATGCACCCGGACCAGATACGCGACATGGCAGCGCTGGCAGAACAGGAGCTGGGCCACGTAGATGTGCTCATCAACAATGCCGGTATACAGCACGTGGCTCCTGTAGATGAATTTCCGGAAGACAAGTGGGATGCCATTATTTCCATTAACATGTCAGCGTCGTTTCATGCGGCCAAAGCCGTCTGGAAAGGCATGAAGGCACGTGGCTTCGGGCGGATCATTAACATTGCATCGGCGCATGCACTGCGGGCATCGGAATACAAAATTGCCTACGTAACCGCTAAACATGGTATTGCCGGCTTAACCAAGGTACTGGCCCTGGAAGGCGCCCCGCACAACATTACCTGCAACGCCATCTGCCCCGGCTATGTACGCACGCCACTGGTAGAAGCCCAGATTGCCGACCAGGCCAAAGCGCACCAGATGTCGGAGTCGGAGGTGATAGAAAAAGTAATGCTGAAAAAACAGGCCGTAAAACAGTTTGTAACAATAGATGCGATTGCCAACCTGGCACTATACTTAGCTTCTGATACGGCCAGCCAGATGACCGGCGCCATGCTGCCTATAGATGGTGGCTGGTCTGCACAATAGAGCAACTATAGTTAACGCAACAGCTATAGTTACACAAATGCTATAGTTAAAAAGAGCGGCCCCCGAAAAGGAGCCGCTCTTTTTATAGCTATAGTTTAGCGTTATTTCCGACTAACTATAGCCGTAGATTTTACACCTACACACGCATTCAGGTAAGAGTTATTTTGTTCTGCTATACACTTCTGCTTTCTCATGCGCGAATTGCATCACCAGCTTTTTCCTGTCAACTGACAGAATCGAAAGCGCTATCGTTTTCGTAGGTGAGTAGATATGGTAATTGGTAATAAACCTTCTCTCGCTAAGTATAAGCTTTTGAGCTGAAGCGTTGATCTGCCAGTTACCCGTTTCTACGATAGGTTTTATAGCATCCCCGTAACAGTCGTTTGATACGGTATAGGTGCCATCGCCACGGAACTCAAACACATCAGGACATTCAATTACCTCTGTCTGCGTTTTATCCTTGGCATTACCTTCATACATCCACTTACCCACTACCGGGGGCTCCGAGCGCTGGAAAACACCAACAACAAGCAGGTATATAAAAGTTAGATGGACCTTTGTAACTACCTGGATTAACATATCATAATCGTTTTACATCAGGCAGTTCTGCCCGCACTTTGGTTAATCACCTCGCCAGGATCTTAAATTCGGTACGGCGGTTTTCCTGGTGCATTTCTTCCGGACAGCTTACGCCGTCGGCACAGTTGTTTACAAGCTGCGTTTCACCGTAGCCTCTGGCTTCCAGGCGGTGCATTTCTATGCCATGGGCTACCAGGTAATCTACTGCCGATTTAGCCCTTAACTCCGAAAGCATTTCGTTGTAGTAGTTGGTCTGTCGGCTGTCGGTGTGCGAGCTAAGCTCTATCCGGATGTGCGGATTATCCTTCAGAGTTTGCACCAGCTTGTCAAGCTCGGCAGTAGCTTCTGGCCGCAGGTCATACTTGTCCAGGTCGTAGTAAATATTGTCCAGTACGATCGGCTTGTTCGGGGTATCACGGTTAAACACCATCTCTACTTTCACCGAGTCTTCTGTTGTGCGGCAATCCGGCGATACTTTTATAGTCTGTGTCAGGTAGCTTGGCTTCGAACCCCGGATCGTATAGGTTGCACCGGCATAAACGGGCAGCATAAACGTACCATCCGAACCCGAGAAGATCTCTATCGGGCGGGCATCGCTTCCTACTTCCGAAATAACCAGTCGTACGTTACCTACAGCCAGCTCTCTTTTCTTGCCGCGGTTCTGCGTGTCAGCCACATATTCTATCGTTCTGCCGATAACGGTACAAGGGATGCGGTTCTCTTTGTACAGGAAAATGTCATCCAGCCCGTCCTGCCCTAACCTGCCTGAGGAGAGCAACCCTGTTTTACCGGATGGGTCCATAGCCAGCCCCAGATCGTCGTGCGAAGTGTTGAGCGGGTATTTCAGGTTCTCGGCTCCAGTCCAGTTCTTATGTGTGCCAATGGCTTTGAACAGATCAAGGCCGCCCATGCCCAGGTGCCCATCCGATGAAAAATACAGTGTACCGTCCGGCCCCAGGGTCGGGAAACTCTCGCGGCCGGACGTATTGATCTTGTTACCTGCGTTTACCGGCGTGCCCCATTCTCCATTTGGTTGCCGCTCGCTGTAGTAAATATCTGTTTCGCCAAAGCCGCCCGGCATATCCGACGAGAAATACAGCACCTTGCCATCCGGACTCAGGGCCGGATGTCCGATGGAGTATTGCTCTGTTTTGTTATACTTGAATGGCTTCGCTTTTTTCCATTTTCCTTTCTTTTTAACAGCGGTGTAAATACCCAGACGGTTTATGTGCGTGCCGCCCTCGGTACCTTTAAACCAACTGGTAGGGTCAGGGTTGTTTTGTGTGTTTTCGCGGCGCACAGCATGGGTACGGGTAAAATACAGCGTCTGGTCTTTCTCCAGGAAAACGCCGGGCCCGTTATGGAAGGCCGTGTTAATGGACGATGGCAGTGGTTCCGGGGTACCCCAGGTCGTATCTGTTTTGCCCGCCGGTGCAAAGTACATCTGTATATAGCCCTGGCCGGTCCAGGCGTAGGTTTTACGGTTCTGGCCCTGTAATCTGTCTGAGGCAAAGTATATTCCGTCTTTAGTCTTGAACGGGCTGAACTCTCCTTCTTTTGAGTTAAGGGTTTTAGCCTCTGTTACGGTATAAGGTCGCGGGTCGCGCATCCACTTCATAGCGGTGTCGCAGGAGGCAGCCAGCTTTTTGGCCAGCGCAGCCTGTGCCGGTACTCTTTCGCTATAGATCAGGAACAGTTGCTTGGCTTTGCTATAGTTGCCATTCCGTTTTGCCGACTCCGCATACAGAAAGTAGTTGGCCGGGTCGGCGCCCGTAAAGTTTATTACCTGGGCATACCAGAACTCGGCTTCCTGCGAGTTGTTCAGAATGCGGTAAATATCAGCAATGCGCTGCACCACCGCCAGGGTAGGCTCGCCCTGTTCCAGGCTTGCTTTATACTCGTCCAGTGCCAGGCTGAACTCAAAGTCGTTAAAATGTTTATCTGCTTTCTGCGTATCCTGGGCTGTGGCTGGCAGCACTACGCTCAGAACAAAAAGCCATAAGAAGATAAACCGGGTGATCTTGTACATCATAGGTTACGCGGGGTAATTGTCCGGCCGTTCTGCTTCCGGAAGAAGGAATAGCCCAAAGATACTTCATGCGATGCATAATCACGCATTTTTGTGAGGCTCATATCATAAGAATAGCCTATGCGGAACTTTGGTGTGGCGTATACCTGAGCTAACAGCGCCCACGCATTCCGCTTTTTGATCTCATCCATTTTCACCTTGGTAAACATAGGCACAGCCGTGCGGTAAGAGCCACCCAGCCACAGGCGGTTATAGATCACAAAAAAAGCGTTGAAATCCAAATTGGCAGGGCCTTTAAAGTCTTCTTTTAACAGAAAGCTTGGCTTCATACGCAGGTAAGGCCCCAGGTCAAACATATAGCCTGTCGAGAAGAAGTAATGGCGGCGCGGGGTGGCAATAATGGTCTTGCTATCTTTAAAAGGCACCAGGTTGGCAACCGAAAGGCCTGCGTAATAACGCTCCGTATTAAAGAACATCCCGAACTTCGCATCCGGCAAAATCTGCGACTCCGGCGATTCCGGGATGGCTGCATCGGGCACATCGTCGCCGGGGTTTAGCTTTGAGCCATCCAGTGTGTACTGCGATACCCCGCCAGCCAGGCCAAGCGACAGCTGCGATTTGCGGCTCAGGAAAATACGCACGGCAATGTTGCCATACGCTCCTGTCTGCGATTGTGCGCCGGCGGCATCGTTCATCAAATGAAAACCCCAACCCAGCCTGTTGTTTTTGGCAGCTCCGTCAACGCTCAGGGTCTGGGTTGATGGTGCTCCTTCCAGCCCGGTCCACTGCGAGCGGTACGTAGCGTTCACATTCAGAATATCTTTACTCCCCGAGTAGGCCGGGTTGATGACCAGTTCATTAAAAATATACTGCGTGTACTGCGGGGCCTGTTGTGCCGCCGCCCGCTGCACCGAAAGGGTACAGAGCAACGCAAGTAAAAAGAGTAGTTTTGTTTTCATCTGGTCTGTGGTTTTATCTGATGATCATTACATAGCCTTTCAGCGTTCTGTAAGATCCGTCGCAAAGCTTCACTCTGCCTACATAATAATAAGTCCCTTCCGACAGGTTATCGCCGGTCCAGTTATTTTTGTAGGGTTTTGCCTTGAATACTTCGGTGCCCCAACGGTTAAGTATGGTAATCTCGTTATCGGTGAACTTTTCGAAGCTGCTGATCACCCAGGTATCGTGGTTACCATCGTTGTTCGGCGAGAACACGTTCGGCAGTACGATCTCGGTGTCCTGCAATGACTTGTCTGTTCTGATAGAGGATGGCATAGTACCGCAAACACCATTATCAGCTGTTACGCTGATGGTACCATCGTACCGGCCGGCCTGTACCATGATAATATTGGTGCCATCCCCGGCTATGATCTTCCAGCCATCCGGCAGAGTCCAGTTATAAGATGTGGCGCCTGGCACAGGATCTACCATATATTTCAGCCCCTCGCATGGGTTGCTCAGGTCTTTTATCTCGCCCATCGAGGCCAGTTCCAGCACCCGCACTTCTTTTGTTGTTACACCGCTGGAGCCACAGCCATTGTTCGCCATCACTTCCACTTTCCCGTTCAGAGCCCCAACCGTAACTGTTATCTGGTTAGTGCCCTGCCCCGATACGATACGCCAGGTAGCCGGAACAACCCAGGTGTAGGACGACGCTGCATCTACTGTATGTACACTATAGGTAACATCGCGGCCAACACACACTTCGGCTGGACCCTGCACAGCTGCCGGGTTGGCAGGCTTGTTTGCTACCGGCTGCACTATCAGCTCGCTGTAAGCGCTCTGGGTACAGGCATTCACGGCTTTTACTTTTATAGTACCTGGTGCGCTGGTTACATTTACTGTAATACTTGTTGAGCCCTGGCCTGCCACTAACGTCCAGCCCAGTGGCACTTCCCATACATAGCCTGTAGCGCCCTGCACCGGTGTAATGCTGTACTGTGTAGTTGGCAGGCTGCTGCAGGCATCCATAAACCCGATGATTGGTCCCGGTTTGTTTACCTGTGTTGGCATTGTAACTGCTAAGGTGCTGCTGGCGCCCTGCCCGCAGCTGTTACCCGCTGTCACGGCCACCTCACCACTGTTGGTACCGGCGTTTACAGTAATGCTGTTGGTGCCTTGTCCGCTTACAATTGTCCAGCCTTGTGGCACACTCCAGCTATAGTTTGTAGCGCCGCTTACCGAAGCAATACTATAAGTTAACCCGCTTGTAGACCCACAAATGGCGCTTGTTCCGGTTATAGGTCCGGCTGCTGGCGCACTGCTGATAATGCTGATAGTCTTGGTTGATGCCGAGCTGCTGTTACCGCATGGGTTAACAGCCGTTACAGTTATTTCCCCTTGTGTTGCGCCGGCCTGCACTGTTATCTCAGTAGTACCCTGGCCTGCAACTATAGTCCAGCCCTGCGGCACCGACCAACTATAGCTAACAGCTCCGTTTACCGGGGCGATGCTATAGGTTTGTGCGCTGCCGGAGCAGGCACTGGCATTACCGGTTATAGTTCCCGGTGTGGCCGGAAGGGCAGTGGCTATTTCAATATCTCTGGTTATAGTTGCTGCGCTACAGTCGTTGGATGCTGTTAATTTGATGGTGCCTTTCGCGGTGCCTGATTTAACGGTGATCTCGGTTGTGCCCTGACCGGAAACGATCGTCCAGCCGGCTGGCACTTCCCAGGTGTATTTACTGACGTTGGTGCCAGCCGGCACGGAGAAAGTGGCCGTACCACCAACGCAGACAGCTGCATTCCCTGTGATGCCGTTGATTCCGGTTATCGCGCCAGTGATCGGAGTAACTGCTAACGTAGTAGCCGGGCCGGTTCCGCAACCATTTACGGCGGCTACACTTATAGTTCCGGCGGTAGTTCCTGCTTTTACTATTAAGGTGTTACCATTCTGCGAAACGATGGTCCAGCCTGCCGGCACGGTCCAGTTATAGCTTGTTGCCCCTGAAACTGCCGGCACGGTATAGGTCTGATCTTTGCCTACACAGGTAGCTGTTGTTCCGGTAATGGCACCCGGCTTGGCCGGTATAGACTGTGTAACTACAGCTGCGATCTGGGCCGGGCTGGTATTGCCGCAGGCATTCTTCGCGATCACGGAAATGGTAGTTCCGGTTGCCCCGGCTGTTACAGTAATGGTTGTAGTTCCTTGTCCTGAAACTATGGTCCAGCCCGGAGCGCTCCACTCGTAGGTCGTAGCGCCAGTTACTGCTGCAATACTATAGGTGATGCTCTGCTGACCACCGCATACCGTGGCCGGCCCTGTGATAGTGCCTGGTGTGGCCGGAGCTTCTGTGGATACTTTCACGGCTTTGATCTGGGCTGTGCTGGTACCGCAATCGTTGGTGGCTTTTACGGTGATGTCGCCTGGCGAGGTGCCTGCTGTTACTTTTATAGTAGCCGTGCCTTGTCCGGAAACAATGGCCCAGCCTTGTGGCACACTCCAGCTATAGTTGGTAACGCCTGCAACTGGGGTTACACTATAGGTCAGCTCTGTTTGGGACTTACATACTTCGTCCGGACCGGTGATGGCCGCTGGGGCAGCCGGGATGTTAATTTGCGGCTGTACCGTTAATGATTTAGCCGGACCGTCGCCGCAGCTGCCTTTTGCTTTCACGGAAATAGTGCCTGTGCCAGAGCCTACTTTTACCGTGATTGTGGTCGTGTTCTGACCGGAAACAATCGTCCAGCCAGCCGGGACTGTCCAGGTATAGCCGATGGCGCCGGCCACTGGGTCAATGGTGTAGGTAGCTGTCTGGGTAGAGCAACCGTATGGCGTGCCTTTGATAGCTGTGGGTGCAGCAGGAACAGCATCGGTTACCTGTATTTGTTTGGTTGTGCTGCTGGTGTTGCCGCAGGCATTCTTTGCTACTACTGTTATAGTTGTATTACCAGCACCTGCATTTACGGTTATAGTGGTAGTTCCCTGCCCGCTTACGATTACCCAGCCTGGCACACTCCATTCGTAAGAAGTTGCGCCGGCCACCGCTGCAATACTATAGGTTATGTTTTGCTGGCCCGCACAAGCTGTGGCGATACCAGTTATTGCTCCCGGGTTGGCAGGGGCTTCTGTGGATACTTTTACCGGGAATTGCTGTGCCGTGCTGGTGCCGCAGTCGTTAGTTGCTGTTACTGTAATGTTGCCGTTGGTAGCACCCGCTGTTACGGTTATAGTTGCCGTGCCCTGACCACTAACTATAGTCCAGCCGGTTGGCACCGACCAGGTATAAGTGCTGACGCCTGTTACAGGAACCACACTATAAATAAGGCCTGCCTGCGATTTACATACCTCGGAAGGGCCATTGATAGCAGCCGGAGCAGCCGGGATATTTGTTTGTGGCTGTACTGTTAATGTCTGGGCCGGTCCATCGCCGCAGGCACCTTTCGCCTTCACCGAGATAGTGCCTGCACCGATACCAACTTTTACGGTAATGCTTGTTGTGTTCTGCCCGCTCACAATCGTCCAGCCGGCTGGCACGGACCATACATAGCCGGTGGCGCCCGCTACAGCATCAATGGTGTAGGTGGCAGTTGTAGTGGCGCAACTATAAGGTGTGCCTTTGATAGCGGTTGGTGCCGGAGGCGGTGTATTGGTAACCTGCACCTGCAGGCTGTTGCTGCTTCCGAGTCCGCAGGCATTTTTAGCTGTTACTTTTATTGTTGTAGCTGATGTGCCCGGCGTTACGGTTATAGTGGTAGTTCCCTGACCAGAAGTGATGGTCCAGCCCGGGGCGCTCCACTCATAGGACGTAGCGCCAGTTACCGCTGCAATGCTATAGGTGATGCTCTGCTGGCCACCGCATACCGTGGCCGGCCCTGTGATAGGGCCTGGCGTGGCCGGCGCTTCTATGGATACTTTTACCGCTTTGATCTGGGCTGTGCTGGTGCCGCAATCGTTGGTGGCTTTCACCGTAATATCGCCTGGTGTGGTGCCTGCTGTTACCTTTATAGTGGCAGTGCCCTGTCCGGAAACAATGGTCCAGCCTTGTGGCACACTCCAGCTATAGTTGGTAACGCCGGCCACCGGGGTTACACTATAGGTCAGCTCTGCCTGAGACTTACATACTTCATCCGGACCTGTGATGGCCGCTGGCGTAGCCGGAATGTTAATTTGCGGCTGTACCGTTAACGATTTAGCCGGGCCATCGCCGCAGCTGCCTTTTGCTTTCACGGAAATAGTGCCTGTGCCAGAACCTACTTTTACCGTGATCGTGGTCGTGTTCTGACCGGAAATAATCGTCCAGCCAGCCGGAACTGTCCAGGTATAGCCGATGGCACCTGAAACCGGATCAATGGTGTAGGTAGCTGTCTGGGTTGAGCAACCGTATGGCGTGCCTTTGATAGCAGTGGGTGCAGCTGGAACAGCGTCGGTAATCTGAATATCTTTTGAGCTGCTGCCGTTTGAACCGCAATCGTTAAGGGCTACTACGGTTATCTTGCCACCAGTTGTACCAGCTGCTACCGTTATCGTAGGTGTGTTCTGACCACTAACTATAGTCCAGCCCGCAGGTACGGTCCAGGTATAGCCTTTGGCATTTGGCACGGCATCAATGCTATAAACATTTCCTGCAGAGCTCACACACACGGCATCAGCGCCTTTAATAGCACCCGGTGCCAGCGGCGGATTCTCTACCGGTGTAACTACTAATTTCTGAGCAGTACTCTCTCCGCAATCGTTCAGGGCTTTTACGGTAATATCGCCGGCCTGCGCGGTTGGCTTTACGGTGATAGTATTTGTGCCCTGGCCGCTCAGGATAACCCAGCCGGCAGGAACGGTCCAGGTATAGCTGCTGGCATTGCTTACTTTGCTGATACTGTAGGTTGCCGATGCTACCGTTGAGCACACAGCTGCAGGGCCACTAATAACACCCGGCTGGTTTGGCACTTTTAATACCGGTGTTACATCCAGCACGCTTGGCTCGCCGTCGCCGCAAATGTTGTAAGCCGATACGCTCAGGCGTTTGGTAGTAGCATCACCGTCTGTGGTCACAACTATAGAAGTACCATTATCACTTACCATGGTCCAGCCAGCGGGCAGAGTCCATCTATAGCCAATAGCACCGGCTACGGGTGCTATACTATAGGTGGTCGCTTTACCGGAACAGAGCTCCAGTGTACCGGATATCGGCCCGGGTTTAGGCGGCACGTTCTGCACCACTTCTACCGTCAGTCTGCTTGGCGGGCTGGCCCCGCAAATGTTGTTAACCGTTACCGAAATAGATCCGGATGTATTGCCAATTCGTACTGTTATCTCCGAGGAGTTTCTGCTTCCGGCCGTAATGACCCAGTCTGAAGGAACGGACCAGGTATAGGTTGCACCCGGAATTTGTTTGATGTTATAGGTATTGGTACTTCCCGCACAAACGGCCGTCGGCCCCTGTATCTCACCGGCATCCGACAGCACCACGCAAAGGTCAGCATCTGATTTGTTGTTGTTCAGGTTTTCGTCTACCGTAGAGCCGGCCACCGTAGCAGTATTTACGATATAGCCGGCCATCGTGGCACGCGCTTTTATGGTCAGCGTCTGTACTTCGCCTACCTTCAGCACATCTACCATCCAGAGGCCATAGGTTTGGTCGTAACTGGTGCCTGCTTTGGAAGTTGTGGCCGAAATAAAGCTCAGTCCGGCAGGCAGTACATCGCGCACCATTACCAGCTCGTCATCTACAGGACCCAGGTTCCGGATCTTTATCTGGTAAGTTACTGTATCGCCAACGGCGTACTTCTTATTAGGCGTGTCCGAAACTTTCGTTTTCTCAATGCTTAGGTCGGTTGGCTGCGATACAATGTTGTTACTTAAGGTAATACTACCACCCAGACTCATGATCCGGCCCAGTATAGCGGCATCGTCGGCAACTGCTATGTTTTTGTTTGCTACCAGGTTACCTTTAATGTAGGCGCTGCTTCCTACCTGCGCGTTCTCGCCAACAAGCCACAGCACATTGTTCACGCGGGCGCCGTTTATCAGGGCAATGGTGATGTTTGGATCCACTATCAGATCCTTGGTGATCTGGAAAATGAAGGTAGCGTTGGGGTTGTTATTGGCATTCAGGATGATCGGGCCCTTTATGCTGGCAGTGCCGTTTATCCTGTAAACACCGGGAGCGAAGGCTTCGTCGGAAAGTGTGTTAGGGAGAACCTGATTATACGTTTTCTGGAAATTGGCCTGGTAAGCAGCAGAGAGGTCGCTAAGGGCATTTAACGAGGTGGCATTGTTCACATGGATCTCGCCTTTGATGCTGCCCGGTGCAAAACCCGTTAACACAGCGCCTGAGCCTACTCCCACGTTGCCCTGTACCAGGGTACTGCCATTGTTTACTACCTTTTCGCCGGCCAGAATGTTAAATGCAGCAGCAGAACCCAGGGAAAGGTCCTGCGCAAAACAATTGGCCATAACACTAAAGAAAGCCACTGTAAACAGTAGCGCTTTCCTGATGACTCTTCCCATTTGGCAAAAAGTAAAGGTTTGCTATATAAACCCTATTAAGTTTGTAGATAGATTGTATTTTATCAGCACCAGCCGTAATCAGTCCTCGTTCTTACAGGAATATCTCACCAGGTTTGTTTGCCAAATACCAAGCTGCTTCAGAATACTCCAGGTGCTTATTCACAGAAAGTTACATCCTATTTTCGAATATCGTTCATGCAAGTGTAATTATATTAAATAAGTACAAAATTTAGATTGCATTACAATATACCTCCCCGATTATCAGCTTACATAGATGTACACTAATATAAGAAAATTATAAACACCCCCTAATATTGAGCTAATTTTTATTATTAAAATGTTAAAATTAGCAGATACCTTCTTCAGAAAAATGGTGCAAAAATAAAGTGCGGAGAAGCGAGGCAGGAACAACAAAAAAGGTGCCGCATAGCAGCACCTTTGTTCTGATTTTTATTTGTAATATAACTATAGTTACCAGATCCACTGCGGACACAGAATGCGCCGGTCGTTCATCAGCTTAAAGCCTATTACCACTTCGTGTGTACCTGCACTTACTTTGTTCAGGCTGGAGGTAGTGGCGTCGTAGGAATAAGAGATATCAAGTACCGGGCTTACATAAACACCGACCATGCCTACCAGTGCATCGTTGTGCCTGTAAGCAGCCCCTACCCAGAAGCGTTCGTCGTAAATTGTCCTGAGGCTGACATCCACTGAGGCCGGGCTCGGGTTTGCCAGTTTCCACATCACAGACGGTATCACATCCAGTGTGCTGGTAGGCTCGAAGCGGTAACTGGCTGTAGCAAAATAATGGCGCTGCAAACCCAGGGCGGCACGGTCTTCTTCGGCTGCATTAAAACTGCCCACATCTTCCAGCAGCTGCGCCCCGGCTACCCCCACCGAAAAATTACGCGAATAGATCCACAGGCCCAGGTTAAGGTCCACTACGTTGTTGTTAATGCTGCCGCCACCTACCAGCGGATCGTTGCTATTGGTAAACTCGAGGTCGTTGGTATTGATAGAGTTGCGGATGATACCCACCGAAGCCCCACCGGAAATGTTAATGGAGTTGGTGATAGGCAAATGGTAGGCATAGGAAAAGGCAACTCCGGTCCGGCGCAGCGGGCCGGTCTTATCGGTATGCAGTACGGCGCCAATGCCATGGTGTGCCAGCGCCCGGTGGTACTGTGTGCTGCCCATGCCTTTGTTAAGTGGCGTATGCGCGGTAAGGTAATAGGTAACCGGCGCACCATCCAGCCCTATCCACTGCCTGCGGTTACTCACCCTAATATCTGCATAGCTCTCGATACCGGTAATAGCAGGGTTAAGAATAAAATTGTTAAGCATATACTGGCTATACTGCGGCCGCTGCTGTGCAACTATAGTTGGCGCACACAAAAGCAACAGAACTAAAGGCAGGTATAGGTATCGCTTTTTCATAGTTATCGGATGATGGTAACGTTGCCTGAGATCGGTTTTTCAGATTTGTTCAGGAAGATCATGTAATAGTAAGTGGCCACCGGCAGGTCTTCGCCGTTCAGGGTACCATCCCAGGGCTTGCCGTACCCGTTTGATGCAAATACAAGGTTGCCCCACCTGTTAAATACCTCCACGCGCACATCCGGGTAATTCTCGATATTCTCGATCTCCCATACCTCGTTCACGTTGTCGCGGTTCGGGGTAAAGGCGTTTGGCACCTTAATGGCCGGTATCACGGTAACAGTTATTTCGTCGGTAGCGGTACAGCCTTCTTCGGTGCTCACGGTTACCCGATAGGTAGTAGTTTCCTGCGGCCGGGCAATCGGGTTAGCTATAGTTGGGTTACTCAGGCTCTCGGCCGGCTCCCATATATAGGTATCGCCGCCGGTGGCGCGCAGCTCTACAGTATTGCCCTGTATAATTGTTACATCTTCGCCGGCATCGGCTACCGGGTCAACTATAGTTACATTTACGGAGGTGCGGGTAGCGCTGGCACAGCCATTGGTGTTCACAGCTTCTACATAGTAAGTAACTGGTGCCGTCAGGTTTGGGGTACGGAACTCGGCACCTTCAAATACAGGCTCTCCGCCGGTGGCATCGGTAAACCACTGGTAAATACCACCATTGGCATTCTGTACCTTCAGCGTAGCCGAGCCGCCCGGGCAGGTGGTAGCATCGCGCACTGTAAGTATTGGTGGCGATGGCCGTGGGTTAACCGTAATTAGTACCGGTTCTGATGTAGCTTTACACCCCTGCGAATCTACTACCCTTCGGAACCAGGTATTCTGGGTTAATGCCTGCGGTGTATAGTTCTGGCCAGTATTGGTTCCTGCTGCTGAACCAAAACCGCTGTCGGGGCCTGTTATGCTGCTTTGCCACAGGTAGGTATAGGTGCCGTTGCCGCCAATCGGGGTTGTTCCGGTGAGGGCGGCAGGTACATCGCCGGCGCATATAGTTTGCGGCGCGCTTACGCTGTTGTTGGCTACCCCCTGGTTAACCGTGATCAGGATGGCTTCGCTGATGCTGGCCTCGCAGCCCTGTGTGGTAACCGTACGGCGGAACCATGTATTTACGCGCAGGTTGCCCGGTGTATAGCTTTGTCCGTTGTTGGTACCCGCTGCCGGGCCAAATCCTGCATTCGGGCCGGTAATGCTGCTCTCCCACAGATAAACATAAGGCCCGGAGCCACCGGTGGGGGCAGAGCCTGTAAGCGGGGCCGGCGTAGTGCCCACACAAATAGTCTGTGCTGCTGAAATAGTGTTGTTGTCCAGTGCCGGCACTATATCGATCATGACGGGCTCAGAGATAACCGTACAACCGGCCGAGGTAACTACCCTTCGGAACCACGATGCCTGCGCCAGCACGTCGGGGCTATAGTTCTCTCCTGTATTGTTGCCAGGTGCATCTACAAAGCCTGTTGCCGGCCCCTCGGTGCTTACCTGCCATTTAAAGGTATAGCCTGAGCCATCGCCACCGGTAACACGTGTGCCCACCAGTGGTTTCGGTGCCTGCCCCTCGCAAATATCCTGCGATTCTGAAATGGTGTTGTTCTGTATTTTAGGCACAGCGTTTATCACCACTACATTACTGGTATCCGGCGTACAGCTGGCAGCACTAACCAACCTGCGGAACCAGGTGCGTTGTGATAATGGCTGCGGTGTATAGTTTACATCGTTATTTACACCGGCGGCAGGTGCAAAACCGGCATCGGGGCCGGATGTACTGCTGAGCCAGGTATATATGTAGCCGCTGCCTGTGCCGCCTGAAGGTGCGTTTCCGGTTAACGGGGCAGGCGCATCGCCCTGGCACAAACTCTGGTCGCCCTGAATAATATTATTGGCTAATGGTGGTACTACGGTTACTTTTACCGGCACGCGCGCACTCGGGCAACCCTGGTCGCCGATGCTTTCCACGAGGAACGTGGTGGTCTGGGTAAGTCCGGTGACGGTGAAATTTGCTCCTGTGACCAGCAGCGTGCCCTGTTCATCGTAAAAGTTATAGTTACCGCTGCCACCTGTAGGCTCAATAGTTGCATCATCGCCGTTACAAACAGTCAGGTCCTGCACCGTAGGCGACTCCGGGATGGGTTGTACCGTAATGCGCTGCACCATAGGCATACTTCCCGTCAGTTCTTCCGACGAGCCACATTCATTTTCGACAACGAGCGAGACTTCGTGCACCCCTATTTCCGTAAACTTTATAGTTTGGTTTTGCCCGGAAAGTGTGCGCCTTGCCCCCGTAGGGCTGGTTATGGTCCAGGTGGCTTTCTGGATGCGGCCCAGGTTAGGATCGACAAACACGTTTCCCAGGCCGGGCTGCGCTCCGACCGTGTATTTATATTCTATCGGCCCGCAGGAAACCGTATCTGGGGGTAGCTGCACCTGCGGCCAGCCCACCACCACCGACTGCGAGGTAGTATCGTCGTCGCAGCCGTTGGCAACTATAAGCTCTATTTCGTAAATGCCGCTTTCTGTAAACAATAACGAAAGGGTGTCCTGGTCGAAGCCCCCATGCTCTACGGTAAAGCCGGTTTCAGGTGTTATTGTCCATTTATAGGAAAGGCCGCCCCCCGTGGAGCTATCGCCCACCGACACAATGACGGGCAAACACGAACTTGGCGTGGAAGCAGGCTGCTTATCTAAAGTGAAATTGGCCTTGGGCTCCTTGCTGACAGTATAAACGGTATCGAACTCAACCTCGCAGCCGTTGCTGGCTACAGCCCTTATCTTAATCGGATATTCTCCTATTTCGGTATAAGCCGCCGGGTTCTTTATTGGAAATTGATTGCGTGTGTATAGTTGATCCGGGCTGCCATCTCCCCAGTTCACAATGTATGTTTTTATATCGGACAGGTATGGTTCTACTGTTTTGTTCTCGATATAGGCAAATACTTCTATTTCGCCGTCTTCTACGGTATCGGGTAAACAGGTAATAAACCCGGATGTATCGGCAAAGGCTGCCTCGGGCAGACGTTTTACAAGTACCTGTTGCGTTACCGTATCAGATTGGCAGCCTTGTGCGGTTGTGGCTATTACTTTCGCATTAAATGTTCTTACACCAACTCCTTTCTCGTTGTAGGTATGCTTTACCGAAGGCCCTTGTTCAGTAGCCCCATCTCCGAAAAACCAGGTGTAAAAGATATCAGGCTGCGGAGCATTTACATTGAAAGTTAGCTCAGTACCTGAGCAACTGCCCTGGGGTAAATTAGGGTCAACAAAAAAGTTAGGATTGGCGGGCCTCGGCGATACGGTTATCCGGAATGGGGCGGATGTATTTACCTGGCAGGTGCTACCTGTAACACGAACTGAATAATCGCCATCAGCACTGACAGTTATGGTGGCACCAGTTGCGCCTGCTATCTCGGTATTGTTGAGTAACCATTGGTAGGTGGCAAGCTGGTTAGATGAAACAGCGCGCAGCACGACTGTTTCTCCCTGGCAAAGCGAGGAAGAACCTTCTGCCTCTACAGCTATCTGACATGCCGGTTGCGTTTGCGCAAAACTGAGTTGTGCAAGCAGCAGGCAGATCACCAGGAAAGGCCAACGGATATACTTTGATAAAGGTAAGCGCATTAAGCCATCATTAAAGGGTGAATTCCGGGCCAGGACGCTACAAACGGCCTGCACCTTCAGAGTTTTATTCGGGTTTCAACACACTTCAAAACACGCATCCACAGACTTTTCACTTTCCTCGGCACACAAGGCTTTCTACATCTGTTCCGATTGCTGAACACAGGTATACAGCGGCTGTAACTTTTGCTTACTTGCAGCAAAAGCGCACAGGCAGCTTTGTTTATTACAAACTATACTTTAAATACGTCAGAACAGAGGTATGTATTGTTTGCCTGACGAACTAAAGCATATAAACGCAAAAAGGCCCTGCAGGTTAGCTGCAGGGCCTCAGTTAAGTATAAATTTATACCGTTATTTTGTTAACAGTATTTTGCGCACTACACGCAGCTTTTTAGCCTGCACCTGCACCAGGTATAAACCAGATGGCAAATGGCTCAGGTTAACTTCCAGCTCGCTTGCAAGCATTGGTACTGCTGTGCGGTACACTACATTGCCCAGCATGTTGGTTACAACTATAGTTGCCTGCTGTAACGGTTCTTCTGTAGAGATGCTGAACTTGTCGGCAGTTGGGTTAGGCGAAATTTTAACGCCCATGGCCAGCTCGTCTTCAATAGCAGTTGGCTGCAGGGTTGCTACAAATGCATCCGATACTACAGAAGCACAACCGCCTGCACCAATTACACGAACTGTATAGTTACCGGCCTCAGCTATAGTTATAGTTTGGGTGGTAGCATCCGCTATCGCTACGCCGTCTTTCTTCCACTCATAAGTGTTGCCGGTTACGCTAGCTGTAAGCTGGTTGCCGTTTTGCGAGATAACCGGTTTAGCCGGCACTGCATTTACAGTTACGGCATAGGTAGTTGCTTCGCTTTCGCCGCAGGTACTTGCTACTTTAACCGTTACATCGCCAGAGTTACCTGCCGTTGTTACAGTTATAGTTGCTGTTCCCGCCCCTGATACGATCGTCCAGTTAGCTGGAACAGTCCAGGTATAGTTGGTTACGCCTTCTGCAGCAGTTGCGGTGTAAGTTATAGTTTCGCCGGCGCAGGCTGCGGTTGGGCCAGCTATAGTTGCAGCTGCCGGAGCACCTGCCAGCACTGTAACAGTTACTTTTGTGCGCGTGCTTGCTATGCCTTGTGTGTTTACTGCCTCTACATAGAAAGAGGTAGTTGTTGTAAGCTGTATAGTATTATGAGTAGCACCTGTACCCAGTAAAGTACCTGCCGTTTCAGCATCGTACCACTTATACACCATGGCAGCATCCGGATTAGACACCTCTAAAGCAGCAGTCTGGCCAGAGCAGATGGTAACATCAGCAACTACTGGTGCTGCGAGCGCCTGTACCGTTACAGTAATTTCGTCAGTAGAAGAGCAGCCATCTTTGGTTGCTGTTACGGTGTACACATAAGTACCAGGTGTAGTATGCGATACCGATGGGTTAGCTATAGTTGCATCAGACAGACCTATCGCCGGAGACCAGTTGTAGGTATAGCCATCTTCAGCCGCTGCACCTATAGTTGCTGATTGACCTGCATATAATGTTACGTCCTCACCGGCATGGCCTTCCAAAGCAAACTCATCGCAATCCGTTGGGCCGGAAGCAGCTGCGTAAAGGGCTACGTCTTCCACGTTCCAGATCTCTTTATCGCTGTTCGCTTTTACAAGCAGCTTTACTTTTACTGAAGTAGTACCATTCGGGATCGTTACACGCAGAATAGATGGTGCTTTATCCAAAGGAAGAGCGCCATTTTCGGAGAATATTCTTTCAACAGGCGTGCCGGCAGCAGTCGTTATAGTTGCCGTACCGTTCATGCCATACTGTATGTTGTTGGATGTGGTAGTACCTGTCATTCTTACGTCCGGGGTAGTGCTATAGTTGGCGCCATCCAGGGCTACATACACCTCAAACAGGTCAGAGTTTTCTACACCGTTACCTGATGTAGTGGCTACCGCTGAGTTGTATAGTTCCAGGTACACGTCCTGTCTGCCGGCTATAGTTACTTCGCTCAGTTCCAGCACATGTGGCTCCGGAGTGGCAGATACCTGTAAGCTTGAACCGCTTCTCAGACGCTGCTTATCCGGATACCCTGTATTTATGTTAGAAACCTTCTCGAAACCGGAAATTACTGCCCAGCCATCGGTCGCTGTAGCATTGAAGTCCTGCATGGCAACTACGTTACCGTTGCCGGTTGGCGGGTTATTGGCTGCTGATGTGGTTACTGCCAGTGCCGGTGCTGCTGCCGTTTCGTATTGGTTGCCGTTAGAGCAGCTTTCAAATACCTGTACAAAGTATAAGCTACCTGCCTGCAGACCAGTTACGGTTACGCTGCTGCCTGCGCCGCTGTAGATCAGTTTGCTGCCATCGGTTAAAGTAGCTGCCGAGCTATAGTTTGCCGAAGCACCGTTGTATACTGTACCAGCCTGTGGCACAAACGAAGGGGCTACATCTTTGCGGATCACTACAATTCTTCCATCGCCGGAACCATTGGTCCAGTTCAGGGTAAAGCCGCCTTGCGCAACATCTGCTGAAGAAAGTGCCGTAACGGCCGTTGGTACGCCTGTGCAGGCATAATCCGGGGTGGTAGCAGTTATAGTTGGGGCAGCAGTGATATTGTAAGTATTGTCTGATGAACAAGCCTCGAACGCCTGTACATAGTAGGTAGTGTTGGCTTTCAGGCCGGTTATAGTTACCGTGTTTCCGCTGTTGTAATAAACGATGCGCTGGCCATTGCCCTGGTCTGTAGCTGCACTGAAATCAGCGTTCACACCACTATAAGTACCTGTTGGTGCAAAAGCAACAGCAGCGCCTTCGCGCACCACCACAAGTCTTCTGTCGCCGGAGCCGTTAGACCAGGTAAGTTTTACAGATGAAGTGGTTTTGTCTGTTACTGTAAGGCTGCTGATCTGGGTAGCCGGCGAGCAGTTTACCGGAGCAAGACCCCAGGCTTTTGCTACCAGTTCAGGATAGTCGATGTAAGGGTTACGGTTACCTTGTGCCTTTTCTACTCTGTCATTACGCTCTCGCTCGCGGGCATCAACAGGGTCTTGCAGGTGCCACTGGTACAGGGTGTTAAGGTCTGCTACAGCTGTAATCACGTTTTTACCGGAATCGAAGCTTTGGGTAGCGTGCATGGTATAGAAGTAGAACACAGCACGGGCTAGGTTACCTTTATGATCTTCACGCGGCTCATATTTGCCCGGACCATCTTCGCTGTACTCATCTATGTTCGAGGTCGGGATAGCAGTTTGTGAGCTGCTGCCACGTACCCATTTTGTGGTCTGGTTATCTGGTATCTCGCCAAACGGGTCGCTGCCACGGTCGCTGTTCCAGGTGTCGTAAGTTGGGAACAGGTGATGTATATCTGAACGCATACGCACTGCCTCGTTAAACCATGATTGCGGTACTGTGTGCTCGCAGTTAATGCTGCCGATAGCAGTTGATGTACCTGTTTCGCTGTAGGCTTTGCTCTCCTGATAGCCTGAGTACACACAGGTAACCTTGTTGTTATAGTTATCTATGTAGTTGTACATTTTACCACGGGCGGTACTGTAATCAAGTACTATCCGTTTGCCATCGTACCAGTTGGTGCGGAGCCAGGTCTTAAGCTCTTCGCCAGAAAGATTGGCGGGCGGAGCTGTTTGTGCTGCCAGTTGCAGCGTGGCCGACAGTAAAATACTGAGAGCGAGTAAAAATCTTTTCATGTAATGTAACTAAGGGTTGATGCCACAAAGGTACTTTATTAAAGAAAATTTATCACCGTATAGCTATATTAAGAAAAGGTAAAGTTTGTGTATTAAATAAAGTATATTCGTTTGTATGCAACTATTGTCGGCCTTGATTTACAGACGTATAGGAAACTAAAGAAGCCTGGCCCGTAAACGGACCAGGCTTTCTTTTATAGCTAGCGGGAGCATCTATGTTGCGAATCTCCTGTTAGCTTACCACTTCAGATGTAGCAAACTCTTCCATTCTGGTAATAAGGTCATTTTCTACGGTATATACCTGCACCCACTTCTGCTTCAGTTCTTTTCCTGAGCTTTTAACCCGCTGGTGTTCCTGGCCTAAAACAACGACCTTGTTATCTTCAACTATAAACTGCTGAGGCTCAAAACTAATAATGTCTGTGTTGTTAAGAATGCCACTGATAAAGGCACGTGCACCTTCCTTCCCTTCGTAAATACCTTTTGGGATAACCTGAGTGCCGTGGTAGATCCAGACCGTATCCTCGGAAACGGTAGCAACAAATTTATCTACATCCCCTTCGCTAAAAGCAGCGAACATTTTCTCTACAACTGATCTTGCTGAATTTTTCATTTCGATTTCTTTATTGGTTAATACTGATGCAAACCTACGCCCCTTTAAGTTTACAAATGGTATGCGTTTCCCTTTTGAAACCGGTTTCCTTTAGGAAACTGCAGGTTATTCTGTATCTTCGCTAAAAGCATTAATAAGCAATCTGAAAGATGAAGAAACAGGCCTACCTTAATACTACGGCAACTTGCAATTCCCGAATCACTGCCATCAGAGACACAATGGAAATACTATCCGGTAAGTGGAAGTTTCATATTATAGGCACCCTGCTGCAAAGCGATAAAATGCGCTTCATGGACCTAATCCGGGAGGTAGAAGGAATTGGCGCAAAGATGCTCTCAAAAGAACTGCAGGATCTGGAGATGAACCACCTGGTGTCGCGCACAGTGCTGAACACCAAACCAATTACCGTGGAATATCAGATAACCGAGTATGGCAGAACGCTTGAACCGATTATAAATGAAATTGCAAACTGGGGAACGGAATATCGAAAGTCGATTTACGGGTCAACAAAACAGGAAAAGTAACGAGCCTATAGTTTGCCAAAGAAGCCAACTATAGCAACAACCTGATACCGAACTGTAAAACAAAAAAGCCTGACTCATTTCTGAATCAGGCTTCTCTTTAGGTAGACCAACTAGCGCAGCAATCGAACTTTTTAGAAGAAGACATTGCTGCCTTAGAAGCTTTCTACCACCAAACCGGCTATACATCTTCTAGCCAACCAAAGTCATCTTCTAAATCTAAAAAGAAATAGAGATGGCAGAGAAACTCCCCTATTCACTGGACACAGCAAACACAGGATGCTCAAAGCAACCTGCTGCAAGGCAAGGTATCAAAACTATCCTGACTGCTGAAGTGCGTTACGATAAGCGCCTGAGCTCAACTGCTAAGATCATTTTCTCTGAAATAATAGGTCTTGCTAAAAAGCATAAAAAATGCTGGGCTACCAATGCACACTTTGCCAAAAAGTTTGGTGTAGATCCTAAAACCATTTCCAGAAGCATCACCTCCCTTGCCAAACTCGGTTATATCCGGGTTGAAATCAATCAAGAAGAAGGAAATAAAAGAAGCATTTTTTTGTGTGAGGATACCCCAGAATTGTCTATACCTATGGACACTAATGGTTCTACCTCGGGACAAAATGGACCAGAGAATACGGCTTCACTCCTTATATATAAAAAGAATATTAAAAATAAGGATGATAGAGAAGGGTATTCTCAAGCCAGAAAAAATTCTGAAAAATTTTCTTCAAGTCATTTTGAAGCAAAGTGGCCTAATCAGGAACAAGTAGAGAATTATATGCAAACCCTGAAGCTGCCATGGCTTAGCAAGAAAGAAGGCAAAGAGGCCCGGTCATTTGTAGATTATTATTCCGCTTTAGGCTGGCAAATGAAAGCCGGCCCTATTCTAGATTGGCAGGCAGCAGTTAGAAACTGGTTAAATAAAACAAATAGCAATTTCCAATATTCAAATACTAACACAAATGAACACAGCACGATCAATAAGAGAGATAACAGATGGATGGGCTTCTCTAGCTACCACGGTACCGACAGAAGTAAAGAATACAGCGGCAAGTTATAGCATTGCTCCTCAGTGGTCTACAGGAACAATTCTAGCTTACTTCATACAGACCATGCAGTGTGTTGATTGGCCAAAAGAGATAAGAGATAAGCTTATTCAATTCAACTGGCATCGCGATATATTGGAAAAGATTGCCGCCTATGCTGCAAAAGATATAGAAGCCATGCAAAAGCTAAATATAAACCCCCAAAAAGGGCTTTTATTGATGGGACCTGTTGGTTGTGGAAAAACTGAGATCATATTGATGCTCAAGAAGTTTATAAAGTCTGGCATCAAGGAGGAATATGTTTATGATATAATGATGAACTGTAGTGAAAAGGGCGAAAAAGCACTTAGCCCATACCGATTTGGACCTATTTTTTCACAATCAGGTAAACCAATTGATTGTTTATTTGATGACTTAGGGGTAGATCCTCCAATTACTCACTTTGGCAGAAAGATTATTGTTGGCCAAGAACTAATTTATATACGTCATCTATTTTTTAAAAAGACAGGTGCTAAAAGCCATTTCACGACTAACCTAAATGTGGAAGAACTGACAGAATATTATAAGAATATTTCTAGGTCTAGACTTAGAGAAATGTGTAATGTTATTCAATTCCCAAAGGATGCCCCAGATCTAAGGCATTAGAAATCATAGCATCAGGCAAGAAATTTCTCAATAGGTATTTTACATAATGCCTGTTACAAGCTCAAATGTTATATTTACCTTATACTATATAAGGTTAAAGTATGTACCTATTGAGATGAAACTTTACAATAAATTTAAGTTGTGCAAGCCGCTTGATAAGCACATAACTTTTTGTAACAGCATCGTGCTTATTATCTATAGCTTAGGTAACTATAGCTATTTGTTTAGCTTTTCAAACTATAGATTTTATTCGGTAAATAGCACACTGGATATTGACGGTAACTAATTGTTACAGCTATAAATGTGTAGTCCAGGTTATGTATTAATTACTACAGAAAAGGGTAATTTTATGTGCGGTAGATATTCCGTAGCAATTACGGTAAAAGATAAAAATAACAAAGCCTCGCGGGTAGCCCGGCTACTGGAGAAGTATAAGTTAGAAGCGCACTATAATGCCGCACCTTCTCAGCCGTTACCAGTTGTTACAAGCGATAAGCCGGATCAGGTTCAGCATTTTTCCTGGGGCTTACTACCCCATTGGTCCAAAGACGGAAACTCTAAAATCAAACCAATCAATGCGCGCGCCGAAACGTTGCTGGACAAACCCAGTTTCCGTGAACTGATAAGTAGTAAGCGCTGCCTGGTTCCGGCTGATGGCTTTTATGAATGGCGTACATCAACAGCCGGTAAAGCACCTTACCGGTTCCTGCTTAAAAGCGAAGAACTGTTTTCATTTGCCGGATTATGGGATGAATGGGCGGATACGAAAACAGGTGAGGTATTGAACACTTTTACGATCATTACGACACAGGCCAACGAACTGGTAAAGCCGACGCACGACCGGATGCCGGTAATTTTAGCTCCGGAAAATGAAGAATCTTGGCTGGATAAAAACTCTAGTAACAAGTTGTTACTAGACTTATTGCAGCCTTTTCCAGCAGCTGAAATGAAGGCCTATGCGGTATCACCGTTAGTAAATTCCGTAACAAATAATACACCTGCCATTTTAATTCCGGCACCAGAACAAGGTAGTCTGTTTTAAGCGTGTAACATATTGTTACAAGTAAATTTGAAGGTAAGATTTAAACAAGAATGTAGTTAGTTTTATGTAGCTCTTTAAAATATAACAACCGCTTACTTGATTAAACAAGCGGTTGTTATGTTGGATTTCCATAAAAGTCTAAGGTGCGATTTTAAAATCTATTCTTTATTCTGTTGCTGCCAGGCTTCCAGTTCTTTGATCTCTTTTGTCTGCTGGTCTATGGTTTTTTGCGCCATTTGTTTCATTTCCTGTGTCTTTCCAATCTTCAGAAACTCTTTCGACATTTCATTACCCATCTGATGGTGGTGAATCATCATAGTGGCAAAGTTCTGGTCAGTATTCATGTTGCTCATATCCTGCTGATGCATCTGCTGCATCATACGGTTCATGGGGTGCATCATACGCATGGTAGTGGTAGTGTCGCCTTTAGCAGGCGTGTGCTTGCTGGTAAATGCCTGTAGTTTTTGTATATCAGCCTGGTTAGATGTCTTTGTTTTCTGAGCCATCTCCTTCATTTTAGCATCTGTGCCGTTTGCTATTTCTTCATCTGCCATTCTGATAGCCCCTTGATGGTGGTGTGTCATCATCAGGGCAAAATCATAATCGGGATCGCCGGTCATATTAGCTTTCATACCTTGCATTTCTTCCATGTTCTGGTGCATGTGCGCCATCATGCCACCGCCCGCCATTGCGGTATCCATAGTAGTGTCTGAAGCAGTTTCAATTGTTGTCTCTTCTGTAGTGGTTGTAGTGGTTTCTTCTGTTTTACTTTCTTGCCCACCACAAGCTGTAACGAATAGCACTGTTACTGCACATAGGGCCAATATTTGGATCTGCTTTCCTAAATTTTTCATAGTCTTAAGTTTATTTATGTGTCTATAAGATCAGTTTTACGCCTTGTTATTCAGGTAGTTGTATAAGAGAGGGATACCTTGTTGCTGCTAGCTTACTTTATTTGCCTTCGCAGCAGTTGGGCATTTATGGCTACAATTACAGTACTTAAACTCATAAGGGCTGCACCAACTGCCGGAGACACCATAATGCCCTGGTTGTAGAGCACGCCTGCTGCCAGTGGTAACGCGATGACGTTATAGCCGGTGGCCCAAATCAGGTTCTGTATCATCTTGCGGTAGGTTGCTTTCCCGAAAAGTATAAGCGAAGCAATATCCGCTGGGTTGCTGTTTACCAGTATGATGTCGGCGGTTTCGGCGGCTACATCGGTACCGGAGCCTACGGCTATGCCTACGTCGGCCTGCGCCAGGGCAGGGGCATCGTTCACGCCGTCGCCGGTCATTGCTACGAATTCACCTTTTGCTTGCAGCTCTCTTACCTTTTCCTGTTTCTGGTGCGGTAGTACATTAGCCAGGTAACCGTCCATCTGCAGTTTGTCGCTCACGCTTTTGGCTACACGCTCGTTATCACCGGTCAGCAGCAGGTTTTTGATTCCGTTTTCTTTTAACACCCGTATGGCTTCTGCAGATTCTGGGCGAATTTGGTCGCGCATAGCAATGTAACCGACAGGTGTTCCGTCTACTATCGTGTAAACTACTGTTTCCACACCTTCTTCGGCCTGGCTGGCTGGTACGGCAATGTTGTACTCTTTTATATAGTTTGGACCTACCACTTTTACATCTCTACCTTCTACTAGGCCTTCCAAGCCTTTGCCTGGCAGGTAGTTAAAAGACGTGGAAGGTGGCACGGTTATACTTTGTTCCTTTGCCCTGCGAAGTATACTTTGGGAAATAAAATGCTCCGAATTCTGCTCCACACCTGATGCCAGGCGCAGCATTTCACGCTCAGTTATCGCATTATCAAATGTTACCACAGAGGCAATCTCATGGGAGCCCTGCGTAAGGGTACCGGTCTTGTCGAAGATGATGGTGGTGATAAGGCGGGAGTTCTCAAAGGCAGTGCGGTTGCGAATAAGTAGCCCGTTATTGGCAGAAACAGCTGTGGAAATAGCCACCACCAGCGGCACGGCCAGACCCAGCGCATGCGGACAGGAAATAACCATAACCGTTACCATACGCTCCAGTGCAAAAGCCAGGTCTTGCCCCAATATAAGCCAGATGGCAAACGTACCAAAGCCGGCAAATAAGGCAATATAGGTCAGCCACTTTGCAGCGCGGTCTGCCAAGCGCTGTGTTTCCGACTTAGTCTTTTGTGCTTCCTGCACCAGCTTAATCACCTTGTTGAGGTAGCTCTCTTTGCCGGTATACTCCACCCGCACCCGCAATGCCCCGTTTCCGTTGATGGAGCCGCCGATTACTTTGTCGTCCTTGTTCTTTTTTACCGGCTTGCTCTCTCCGGTCAGCATACTTTCGTTGAGGTAACTTTCGCCATCCTCCACTTTACCATCTGCAGGTACTTTCTCGCCGGGCTTTACCAGTATCAGGTCTCCTTTCTGCAGGTCCTCGATACGTACTTTTATGGGTTCGCCATCCCGTATAAGCATGGCTTCAGCAGGCATCATACTTACCAGCAGCTCCAGCGCTTTGGATGCCCCCAATACAGACCTCATTTCGATCCAGTGGCCCAGCAACATGATAACTATAAGCGTTGCCAGCTCCCAGAAAAAGTCCATCCCTTTCAGCCCAAACACGATGGCCGTACTGTAGAGGTACGCCACTGTGATAGCCACACCGATTAGCGTCATCATACCTGGCACACCTTTCTTCACCTCTTCGGCCAGACCTGTTAAAAAAGGCCAGCCACCGTAAAAATAGATGATAGAGGAGAGTACAAAAGCGATGTACATGCCAAAGGGTACATTCAGTGTAAAGCCCAAAATGTGCTGCACCATCGGGCTCAGGATGATCACAGGTACAGACAGCGCGAGCGAGATCCAAAAGCGCTTTTTAAAGTCCTCGATCATCATGCGGTGATGGTCGTGGCCGTGCGCCCCGTGCGGTGGATGGCCAGAGGTATCCTGGTGCATGGCTTGCTCATGGCCGTGCAGCGTTTTTTCTTCCAGCCTTTCCGTTACCTGGTCTTTCTGCTGCCTTGCTTGTTGTTTTATATTATGCCCGTGGTGCTGATGGTTGTGGTCCATGTTTTTTTATTTGTTCATAATAAAAGAGCGGCCTTTGCCTGTTTTTATACTCCTGATGAGGATGTTCAGTTTCTAATATACTTTGCTGGTGGATCCTTATCTATTTATGCATGTGTTGCGCTCCATCAACTCCCAACGATTAGCACTATTAAGCTGTGCCTGTAAGTATAATTGCTTTCAATTTTAATCTTTTGTAACCGACAGTTACGGGTATGGGTATACTTTTAGAATATTACACTTAAACGATAAAACCATGAACGTAACTATGAATAAGCAACTTATCTCAGTGCTGGCCGAATGTGCAGCCGCTTGTAACTATTGTGTCGTTTCCTGTTTACAAGAAGATGATGTGAAGATGATGGAGCGCTGCATTCGCCTCGATTTGGATTGTGCTGCGATCTGTAAGATGGCACTGGACTATGTATCCCGCGACTCTACTATGCAAAGGGAAGTTCTGGATCTTTGCGCCAGAGTGTGCCGCGAGTGCGGTGCAGAGTGTGAGAAACATTCGCATATGGAACATTGCCAGATGTGCGCCGAAGCATGCCGCCGCTGCGAGCAAGCTTGTCAGCAGGCGTAGTACTAATATAAATTTAGTAGCCAATACATGCTAACTTAATAATTACTAATAAAATCACCCTGATTTTTTTATGCTTTATAGAATGGTCAGGGTGTTTTGTTTAGCGACAGTCCGATACAGGGCAAAGGCATACGTTTCTCCAAGTTAAAGAGACTTAATAAGTGATTACTAGATCAAAATTTTTTTACCACATATTCTATTACTTATGAAAACAAAATTTAACAGTTTCAAGATCTTTGCGCTTATGCTAGTTGCCGTCTTTGTGTTCAGCAGCTGCGAAAAAGATCAAGATGTTGTCAATCCATTAACTGCTACTTCAGAACAAGCGGCAAAAGGAGCCTACCGGGAAAATGACAAAGCATTTGATAAGGAAATGCAGCAGGTGATCAACTCCATGATGAAGATGATGAACCAGATGGAAATGACCTGCGACCCGGATATTGATTTTGCCCACATGATGATCATGCACCACGAAATGGGTGTGAAGATGGCTGATATTGAGCTGAAGTATGGGCACGAACCGGAAGCACTGGAACTGGCAGAAAAGACAAAGGCTGGTAACCTGGAAAGCAAAGAACGGCTGGAGGCTTTTCTTGCTTCGCACCCCGGTGCAGAGCCGCTATCGAAAGAAGAATGCAAGATGTTTATGATGGAAATGCGGGAAGATATGATGGCTATGATGCACTGCATGCGTTCCGTAAAAGATACGCCTGATCCGGATGTTGATTTTGCCCAGTTAATGATATGCCACCACCAGGGTGCGATAGCCATGTCAGAAACTGAGTTGAAGTGGGGAGATGATGCAATGGCATTAGAAGAAGCCAGACTGATTATTGAAGAGCAATCACAGGAAATAATGGAACTGGCAGCATTCTTAAATGAACATGGTATCCCTGCCAAGCATCATAAAATGTAGTAGTCTTATCTTAATTTACTTACGATTTACAAGCCCGGCTGACATTTCCAGTAGCCGGGCTTTTTATGTAAGAGCCGTTTCTTCAGGAGTATAAAATTTGTAGTTTTAAACTTTAGTTAAAAAAAACAGCACGTACTGGTTACTTTGCTAGAACCAGCTTTACATCCATACTACGCCCTAATACCATGAACTCCAGAATTTCTAACAGCTTTTTAGCCCTTGTACTTTGCGGCACCCTATCTTTTTGCAACCAGCAGGCGCCGGAGCAGGAAATACCTGCAGCCCAGGCAACAGAGCATGCCAACCATACTCCAAAAGTAAGCGAAGGTGCCGTGGTGATACAGGAACAGGCAGAGCCGGATACGTTGAAAGGCAGCCTGAAAGCGGAAGCACATGGTATGATAGATGATGCACATCTGACGATCAACTACCATTCACCAGCCGTGCGCGGACGTAACATCTGGGGTGGCTTGGTGGCTTACGATCAGGTATGGGTAACGGGCGCACATTCGGCTACCAGCCTAACTATAGACAAAGACATCACCATAGGAGGGAAGCAGTTGCCTGCCGGTAAGTATGCCTTGTTTACCATACCGGGTAAAGACGAGTGGAACATTATCATTAACAAGAATTGGGAGCAGCACCTGGCAGACGATTACTCAGAAAAGGAAGATGTGTTGCGCATTACCATAAAGCCTGAAATAACAGCTCAGCCACAGGAGCGCCTTCGTTACGAGATCGCAGCAGAAGCTGACGGTAAAGGCGCCATTAACATAAGCTGGGACAAGTTGAAAGTTACAGTACCGGTTGCTGTATAGGTATTACTCATCAAAATATTTTTATTTAAAAGCCACTCTGACTGTTGCCAGAGTGGCTTTTAGATTTATTACAGAACCTGAGTATAGTTGTATCGGTATAATGAACAAAAGCAATATTGCTTACCTGAAGAAGTCAAGTAAGTGTACGGTTATACTTTAACAGTCAAAAAATGGAAAAAGGAAATTATAAGAAGTTTCTTTTAATGCTCGGCGTATCGTTTGTAATTATGTACGGGGTAATGTACCTGAATGCCGATAAGTTTGATCATGTATACCTGAACCTGAACAGGCTGTACATGGCTTTGTTGATGGTATCACCTATGGCACTGGTTATGTTAGGTTTTATGTCAGGGATGTATAAGAACAAACAACTCAACATTATAATTGTAGTTGTAAGTATAGTTGTGTTTGCCGGCACATTATTCATGCTAAGGAAACAGGCGTTAGTGGATGATGAACAGTTTTTAAAATCCATGATCCCACATCACTCCTCAGCCATATTGGTAAGCCAAGAAGCAAGCATAAAAGACCCTGAAGTAAAAAAGCTAACAGAGCAAATAATAGAATCGCAGGAAAAGGAAATAGCAGAAATGAAGGCAATTCTGAAGCGAATGGAATAGAACTTAGTGGTGTACTCATTTTCCTTTTTACCAACACCAAAGCCTGACTAAGACCTAACTATATCATATTAATTTATTGTTATATTAGCTGAATGAAGCTAAAGAGCAATAACTACTATATCCGCAAATCTCACCGCTACCTGGGTATTATTCTTGGTGTGCAATTCCTGTTCTGGACCCTTGGTGGCCTATACTTCAGTTGGAACGACATCGACAAAGTACATGGCGACCACCTGCGTAAAGAAAAGCGCTATTTTCCCACCGATCTGAAATTGGTATCTCCCAGGGTGGTGATGGATGCCCTTAAAACCAGCTCTAAAGTCGATTCTGTACATTCTGTTCAGTTAATTGAGATTGCAGGTACACCTGCTTACCAGGTCCGGTATTTTTCAGGAGAAATGGACCACTCAGCACACAAGGCAGGAACGCATATGCCTGCTCAGCCAACCAATATAAAAGTGCAGCTGGCCAATGCCGAAACCGGAAAATTTATACCTGCCCTGTCTGAAGTGGAGGCTGTAACTGTAGCCAAAAACCAGATGGCAGATCCCGTAAAAGTAGAGAAGGTAGAGTATTTAACAGAAGTAGGCGCACACCACGAGTACCGCGAAAAACCTTTGCCAGCGTATGCAGTTACCTTTAGCAAACCCGATAATTGCACAGTGTATGTTTCTGCGGAGTTAGGTACTTTTCAGGCTATCCGGCATAACCAATGGCGCGTGTTCGATTTTTTATGGATGCTACACACAATGGATTATGAAGGAAGGGATAACTTCGGAAATATCCTGTTAAGAGCATTTTCTATATTCGGACTATTTACTGTTCTCTCCGGCTTTGTACTTTATTACGTTTCTTCACCTTCCGTAAAAAAAGTAAAAAAGAGAATGCATCAAGTTAGCTAGAACTTGCACCCCTTATACTTTAGTACCTAAACATTAAAATTAAATCTTGTAAGCAAAAAGCCGCTCTTTAGTATGAAGAGCGGCTTTTTGCTTGAGTATAATCAATGTTTTAATGTTTTTAAAAGTATAAACCAGAGTATACTGTAAGGTAGAGGAGTTTACAGAAATATCATCCTAGGGTGTGTCTGAAAAATAAGGTTTTAGACATATTCTCATAAAGGCCAGCTGAATAAAAGCCATGTAAGTAGCAGCCAGTTTATCGAACCTGCAAGCAAACCTTCTCATTTCCTTGAGTCTGCCAAAGAGCCGTTCAATAATGTTTCGCTGGCTGTAGAGTATTTTGTCTACCACAGGTGGCCTTCCTTTTCTGCGGCGTCTGTTTCCTTTCGGAAGGCTTCTCTCCGGTATTTGCGCCCTTATCAGGCGCTCACGCAGTGCTTTTCTGATCAGCTGGCTGTCATAGCCCTTGTCAGCCACTAAGACCTTCGGCTTTTTCTCTTCCAGTTCCAGTAACCTGACACATTGCCCGGCTTCCCCAGCCTGCCCGGCCGTTAGCCGCACCTGCAAGGGAAAACCTTTGCCACAGCACAGCAGGTGAACCTTTGTGGAGAACCCTCCTCTGCTTCTGCCTAAGGCCTGGTCTGCTGCTTCTTTTTTTTAGCCCCAGCGGCTGACTTATGCGCCTTGTTGATGGTGGCATCTACAAACCAGGTACTCAAATCCAGGTATCCGTCCTGTTGCAGGCGTAACCTTAGTTTCTGAAGGATCCGTTCGTAAACACCCTGCTGTTGATACTTTCTGAAGCGGTCATACACTGTCTGCCAGGGGCCGTACTTCTCTGGCAAATCCCGCCAGGGGCTGCCCGAACATAAGATCCAGAAAATCCCGTTTAGAATTTCCTTGTCGGATCTGCTGGGCCTGCCCTTACCATCCGCTCTGACAACTGGCTGTGGCAATTCTTCTCTTACCAGTTCCCATTGCCGCTCACTTAACTCGTACCTGCCGTGGCTCACTTTCTCTACTCCCTCCACTAGAAACAACCAGAGCAGAATTAACTAAATTCCATTTTTCAGACACACCCTAGCAGGTTTAGTTCAACTCGTACAATGAAAGTGTATAGCCCATAAACCATGTCTATTACTCAACCAGTTATCATAGGCCACGTTCATTTTAAGTAAAAACACACGTATTGCTATGGAAATAATCAAGTTTAAAACCAACGTAGAGAATGAGGAAGCCTTGTCCAAGGTAGCACCTTTCCTGGATAAAGAAGAAAGTATAAGCCGCTGGCACATTGACACAGAAAGTCAGGATAAGTTGTTAAGTGTTTCTGGCAATGATCTTGATCCCCAGCAGATCGAAAACGTGGTGAAGCAAGCAGGATTTATGGCTGAAATCATCCGAGCTATAGGCATTGGCGGGGATGGCTTATAAAACTGCTGGTAGGAACTGCTAGTCTTGTGACCACCATCTTTTTTTGATGAGATGTGAATTGATTTATGGTGTTATTTATATAATACTTATACTTATTAAAAGTTGTGCTGCGTATAAAACTATAATACTGTGCTTATAGCTTATACAGCATGATCGAACGAGTCATTTCCTGGTCCATGCATAACAGGTTTTTTGTCTGGCTGGGTATTCTATTTATTCTGGTAGGTGGTATCTATTCTGCACAGCAAACCCCTGTTGATGCCATTCCGGATCTGTCTGAAAACCAAGTGATCGTTTACACAGAATGGATGGGAAGGAACCCCCGTATCATTGAAGACCAGGTAACTTATCCGCTTGTCTCAAACCTACAGGGTATTCCAAGTGTCAAGTCCATACGGGCAGCATCCATGTTCGGGATGAGCTTTATTTTTGTGGTATTTCAAGATGAGGAGGACATTTACTGGGCCCGAACCCGGGTGCTGGAACGGCTGAATTACGCGCAACGCTTTTTACCCCCAGGCATTTCTCCTACGCTCGGGCCCGATGGCACCGGGCTTGGTCATGTATACTGGTATACACTGGAAGCCCCAGGTTATAACCTGGGAGAACTCCGTGCCCTGCAGGACTGGTATATCAAATTTGCGCTGCAGAATACCGAAGGTGTAAGCGAAGTAGCCTCTTTTGGAGGTTTCCAGAAACGCTACCAGGTTAATATCGATCCCAACAAACTGGTTTACTATGGTATTCCGTTGATGGAAGTAACGGATGCCATTGCCAGCAACAACCGCGATGTAGGCGGCAGTATTTACGAGATAAATGCTAGTGGTTACCTGGTGCGGGGGCTCGGATACATCACCGATATAAACGACATTAAGGACATTGCTATAGGAAACTATAAATCTGTTCCGGTTACGATAAATGATGTAGCGTCGGTGCAGGTAACAGGAGATTTACGGTTCGGCATTACAGACCTGAACGGAGAAGGTGAAGTAGTTGGCGGTATCGTGATCAGCCGGTACGGGGAAAATGCCAAAGTCGTGATTGACCGCGTGAAGACAAGAATTGCCGAAATTGAAAAAGGCCTGCCGCCCGGGGTAAAATTCAAAGTAGCCTACGACCGTAGCGATCTGATAGAGGCTGCCATTGCGACGCTCAAAGAGGCATTATGGGAAGAGATACTGGTAGTGGCGCTGGTAGTTACGTTGTTTATGTTTCACCTGCGGAGTGCTGCGGTAGCGCTTATCACCATTCCCTTGTCTATCCTAATTGGCTTCATGCTCATCCACTTCTTCGACATCAGCCTGAACATTATGTCCCTAGGTGGTATAGCCTTGGCTATTGGCGACCTCGTGGATGCCGGCATTGTAATGTCGGAAAATGCCTACAAATCGCTGACCAATGAAATGCTTCAAAGTTCGGAAGAGTAAAGATGGAGAGAATAGGCAACACAAAGGAATTTTCAGAAGAAAAAAGAGTGGAGGTACTCGAACGCTCTTCCAGAAGGGTAGGCCGGGCTGTTTTCTTTTCCATCCTAATCACGCTGATCTCCCTGATGCCCATCCTGCTGCTTACCGGGCAGGAACAGAAACTGTTTTCGCCGCTGGTGCTGACCAAAACCTTTACCATGATAGGCTCCGCAATCGTAGCCATCCTGATCGTGCCAATGTTGCTGCGCACGTTTATGAAAGGCAGGTTAGTGCCGGAGAGTCGCAATAAGGTGTCTGCATTTTTCATCAAGGTATATAGCCCCATTATCCGCTGGTGCCTGAAATGGAAGAAAACGGTGATAGCTATCGCGCTGCTTATTGTGCTGGGCAGCATTCCGTTGGTACTCAATATGGGTACCGAGTTTATGCCGCCGCTGGACGAAGGATCGCTCTTGTTCATGCCCGTTACCATGCCTGATATTTCCAACACAGAAGCTAAGCGCATCCTGCAGGTGCAGGACAGGATCATTAAATCAGTACCTGAGGTCGAAAATGTGCTGGGGAAAGCAGGCCGAGCTTATACGGCTACAGATAACGCGCCAATGAGTATGATCGAAACTATCATTATCCTGAAACCAAGATCCGAGTGGCGCAGTGGCATGACCAAAGAAAAACTGGTGCAGGAGCTGAACGAGAAAGTGCAGATACCGGGTGTCATATCAGGTTGGACACAACCTATCATCAACCGCATCAACATGTTGTCTACCGGCATCCGACTTGATGTGGGTATCAAAGTATATGGTCAGAACCTGGATAGCATTTACTCGCTATCGCTGGAGATTGAGAAAGCTTTACAAGGCGTGGAAGGTATGCAGGATTTATATGTAGAGCAGCTTACAGGCGGAAAGTATTTAGACATTAAGATCAACCGGAAGGAAGTGGGCAGGTATGGCCTCAGCATTGATGACGTGAACATGGTAATCGAAACTGCCATTGGTGGTATGCCGCTTACCACTACCATAGAGGGCAGACAGCGGTTTAATGTAAACCTGCGGCTTGCACAGGATTACCGGGATGATCTGTCGGAGATCAAAAGGATACCTATCCAAACAAACAAGTATGGTGTGATTCCGCTATCTGCTGTGGCAGACATTCTGGTGCAGGAAGGTCCGCCCATGATCAGTTCAGAAAATGCCATGCTGCGCGGTACGGTGCTCTTCAACATTAGGGGCCGGGACATGGGAAGTGTAGTGCAGGAGGCCCGGCAACGAATAAGCGAACGCTTCGAAAAACTGCCCGAAGGGTACTACATAGAGTGGAGTGGGCAGTATGAAAATCAGGTCAGGGCGCAGAAGCGGTTATCCATCATCATCCCAATTACGCTTGTTATCATTGCCTTTATACTTTACTTCACCTTTAACTCAGTCCGGGAATCACTGATTATACTTACCAGCCTGCCGGTTGCCCTGATTGGTGGTGTATACTCCCTATACCTGTTCAACGTGAATTTTTCGGTGGCTGTAGCGGTCGGTTTTATTGCACTCTTTGGAGTAGCCATCGAAACGGGGGTACTGATTATACTTTACATGAATGAAGAACTCCGCAGGCTTACTATCAGAAAGGGGAATAGCAGTAAAACTATCAATAGTACCGACATCAGCCATTCTGTTTTCAGTGGTGCCGCTCTACGCGTAAGGCCTATTTTAATGACGGTTATGGCAGATACCCTTGGGCTCTTGCCAGTACTACTAGCAACTGGAACAGGTAGCGACGTAATGCGGCCAATCACGATCCCTTTTGTATTCGGGCTAATCTCCGCTACACTGTTTGTTCTGATTGTGCTACCTGTCGTTTATCAGTTAGTGCACGAATGGCACCTTAGAAAGTATGGCACCATCAGAGTGTTGGATGTAAAGGAATAGCAGATGTATAGACAACCTCCATACCGGAAAAGAAGAGCTTTAAAGTATAAGTACCCATTATACTTTCTTTTGGCAGTCTTGCTTATTGCGCTATCAGCTTGCTCAGGCAAAAAAAATGAAGAGCATAGCAGCCACCATGAACACTCAGGCAAAACAGAAGAAGAAGCTTACCTGGCAACGATTGCCCAATCAACAAATAAGTATGTAATCTCAGACCAGAAAACAGTAAAAGTGGGTGCGGTAACTGGAGAATCTGAATTCAGTGGTACAGGCTACATTCGCAGCGACGAGCGAAGAAATGTGAAGGTAGCTGCTCGCTTCGAAGGTCGCATTGAAGACCTGCATGTAAAGTATAATTACGCCTACGTTAGGAAAGGCCAGCCGATTATGGAGCTTTACAGCCCTACGCTGAACACTATGCAGCAGGAATTGCGCTACTTGCGCCAGTACCCTGAAGATGCAGCACTGCTAGAACAGGCCAGACAAAGGTTGCGCCTGCTCGGTTTATCAAACAAGCAGGTCAGGGAAATAGAAACTAGTAAAATACCAAAATCGAAAGTTGAAATCGAAAGCCCTGCAGAGGGATTTGTTTTATTTTCTGATGCTACGGCAAAACCAGCAGCAAGGATGCAGGGTACGAATCAGGGTAATGGCATGGGCAGTATGGGGGAAGAAACTGCAAGCTTAAATACAGCTCAAAGTGCTGAAGGAAGCAGACCAGGTGTGCTTCGGAAAGGGAATTATGTAAAAGCGGGACAAACGCTTTTTGAAGTGAACGATTACCGTGAAGTATGGGCTCTACTTTCAGTAGATGCCCGGCACCAGTCTCAGCTGCGAGCAGGCGCACCTGTTAAAGTATACAGCGAGCGAGAGCCTGCCAGGTATACTACAGGAAAGATCGATCTGATAGAGCCGGTGTTTGAGCCAGGGCAGAAATTTGTGACAGTACGGGTATACCTGCCCAACAAGGATTTGCACTTCAAGGAAAACGCCCTGGTTCGAGCTATGATTGCAAGCGGCAGCAAAGAGGTATTAACGGTTCCGAACACTGCGCTCCTGGATCTGGGTCGAAAAAAAGTAGTATGGCTGCTAACAGGCAAAACACCTCAGGGGAAAAAAATATTCGAGGCCATAGAAGTGAAAACCGGAAGCATTACTGCAAATGCCACTGAGGTCATAAGTGGTTTAAAAGAAGGGCAGGAAATTGCTTCTGATGCCGGCCTGCTCGCCGACAGTGAAAGTATGATTAATGCGGCAGCTCTAAAGGAATGAAAAAGCTCAGTCTACATACGTATGTTCTTACTATAACTACAATAGTTATGCTTCTGGTTATAACTTCAGCCTGTAAATCGGACAAGAAAAGTTCTGGGCACGTTGGCCATACAATGGAAACGCCGCAAGAACACAACGCCATACACCTGACCGGGCGGATGAAATTGCTGGCAAATATTGAAACAGATACTGCCAGGGCTACCTGGATGGGAGATCAGCAGGCTATACTTGGTACAGTGGTAATAGCTGAAAACCAAACAGAGGAGGTAAGTGCCAGGGTAAGTGGTAGGCTAGACAAATTGTTCGTTCGCAATTCCGGGGAAAAGATCCTTAAAGGAGAAGCATTGTATGCCCTATACAGCGAAGAGCTACTGATTGCCGAAAACGAATACCTGAATGCGCTGGAGCTGGTTCAAACTGCGGAAAGCACAGATCAGACGATGGTACAACTGCTAGGCAGAGCTAAAAAAAGGCTACAGTTATGGGGGCTTACGGAAAACCAGATCATATCCCTAGCAACTACCCGCAGGGTCGATCCAAAAGTTACCTTCTACAGCCCAGCCTCAGGCTTTATCACGAACCTGAAGGTAAGAGAAGGGGAGTACGTGGCAGAAGGTACCCCACTGATGGGAATAGCCAATCTGTCGAACGTTTGGGTAGAAGCGCAAGTATATTCAAATGAGTTGGACTACCTGAAGGCCGGGGTGCCTGTTGAGATCGAATTCGAGGGCTACCCTGGACAAATGTTCAAAGGTATACCTGCATTTCGGAGCCCTGCTCTTGAGAAGAACAGCCAGGTATACCTAATGCGCTACAAAGTACTTAATCCAGCAGGAACACTCAGGCCCGGCATGATGGCATACGTGAGTCTGAGCGGTGCAAAAGTAAAGACGCTTACGGTTCCTAAATCTGCGCTGCTGTTTTCGGAAGATACTGCTGTTTGGGTGGAGACATCAACCGATCAGTTCGAGATGCGACTGGTAAAGACAGGGATAGAAAACAAAGACAGGGTGCAAGTGCTCAAAGGATTGAAGGAAGGGGAGGTGGTTGTGACCTCGGGAGCATACTTATTAAACAGCAAAAACATCATCGATAAGGGGGCTACCCATACCATGCTGGGCATGTGATATAAATATTAGGATTTAATTAGTAAGTATACTAAAAGGCCAACTAATACCACAAAGCACACCCATGCTGAAAACCAAAGCATTTTAGCAGCTTTACTTGTTGTATTGGATGTGTTTCTCATCTGCGTTAAGTACATCCCACTAACATGCAGCACGGCACCTACCAGAATAATAACTAAAGCATAATCACTTGCTATACTTCCCCATTTAGCTCCAAGGCCAAAGCCAAGTATACCTGCACCAAGTGCTGAAGCGGACTGGGCAAACTGCTGTTGATTTGTTCTGTCTTCCATCACGCTGTACTCCTGTATTCCTACATCTATAAGGATACGGAAGCCTTGACCTGAAGTGCTTCTTTAAAGCTCCTTTGATCTTAAATTTTACATTTTACATTTTACATCCTGTCCGAAAGCACAATGTCATCTTCCACAGGCATAAAAATTAATTCATCCAACCTATTAAGCTGTTTTGTGTAAAACAGAATTATAACTGTGGCCGCACTCGCTTAGCTTGTTCAAAGACCCGTTTAGCATTGCGAGTAACAGGCAAACTAGGAACGTTTTTATTTTGTACCAGCTTAAAATGTATAAACTTTTGATATTAGTGTTATTGCTCGGAATAGGGCAATTCACTTTCGCACAGCACGAACAGCATAAGCCAACCCAGCAGCAACAGACCGAGATCTATACTTGCCCCATGCACCCGGAAGTGCAAAGCACTAAGCCCGGTAAATGCCCAAAGTGCGGCATGACGCTGGTAAAGCAGAAACCCAAAGCTCCGGCTAAAAAACAACAACAGGCTCCGCCAAAGAAAGCTGTAAAAGCTAAGCCTGCGACACCTTCTAAAAAAACTGTGCAGCAGAAAAAACCACAGCCTGCACATAAACATGCTCAACCGCCGCAGCAAAAACCAGTCACACCTGTACAAAATCCGGAAGAAAAAGAAAAGCCTGTACATAAAGCAGGGCATAAACCCGAGAGCCCGGGGCAGACCTATAAACCCCGCACCGTTCGTTACGACCTCTATGTAAGGGATACGCTTGTAAACTTTACCGGAAGAACCAGGAGAGCGGTGGCTATAAACGGTAGCATTCCGGCGCCTGCCTTAACCTTTACCCAGGGCGATACAGCTGAGATCTATGTGCACAATGAGATGGATGTGGAAACCTCTATACACTGGCACGGGGTGTTCTTGCCCAACCGATTTGATGGCGTTCCGTGGCTTACCCAAAAACCGATCAAGCCGCATTCTACTTACCTCTACAAATTCCCGATCATCCAGAACGGCACCTACTGGTATCATAGCCATAGCGGGTTCCAGGAGCAAAGCGGTATGTACGGCGCCTTGATCTTTAATAAAGTAAATGAGCCCGATATGCCGGCTATACCTATAGTTCTCAGCGACTGGACCGATATGAACCCGAAGGAAGTTTACCGTTCGCTGCGTAGCGCCAACGATTGGTTTGCCATACAGAAAGAGGCAACACAGGGCTATGCGGAGGCTATCCGGAAAGGGCACTTCGGTACCAAGCTTAAAAATGAGTGGAAGCGGATGACAGCCATGGATGTGAGCGACGTGGCGTATGAGAAGTTCCTGACTAACGGGCAGGACGTTGCCGAGCAGACACATTTTACAGCCGGGGATGTCGTAAAGCTTCGGGTGGTAAATGGCGGGGCCTCTACCTACTTCTGGCTAACCTACTCCGGGAGCAAAATTACTGTGGTTGGTAACGACGGAAACGATGTAGAGCCCGTAGAAGTAGACCGCCTGATCATCGCGCCTGCCGAGACCTACGACCTGCTGGTGACCATACCCGAGAACATGCAATACGAATTTCTGGCAACTGCCGAAGACCGTACAAATGCTACCTCGCTGTGGCTGGGCAGGGGCATGAAAATGCCCGCAAAGCGTCTGGGCAAGCTGAAATACTTTGAAGGCATGAAGATGATGAACGACATGATGAAAATGAACGGGGACATGGAGCCGATGGACATGGTCATGAGCAACCAGCAGATGGACATGAACAGCGTGATGTACCCGGAAGCCTCAGCACAGGATCATAGCATACACAGAGGAGATGCGGCTAAACCAGCTACTGATACAAGTATGCACATAAAGCAGAAAGCTGATACCACCTCACACCAGGGCCATACCATGCAGGGGCATGACATGCACAGCATGAAAACGGCCGGTAGCAGCGATGGCGAGATGGTAACCCTGAACTATGGCATGCTGCGTGCAACTGAGAAAACAACCCTTAAACCCGGGCCGGAAAAAGTGCTGCGTTTTGAGCTAACCGGCAACATGAATCGCTACGTCTGGACCCTGGATAACAAGACGGTATCAGAATCAGATAAGATATTAATCAAAAAAGGGGAGAATGTAAAAGTGATCATGTTCAACAATTCCATGATGCGCCACCCCATGCACCTGCACGGACACGATTTCCGGGTGCTGAACAAGCATGGCGAATATGCGCCTATGAAAAACGTAGTCGATATTTTACCGATGGAGACCGATACCCTGGAGTTTGCAGCCTCCGAGAGCGGCGACTGGTTTTTCCATTGCCATATTCTCTACCATATGATGGCGGGTATGGGTCGGGTATTCACCTACCAGAATTCCCCGCCAAACCCAGAACTTCCGGACCCGAAGCTGGCCTGGAAAAGATTGAACATGGAGGAAAAAATGTTTTTGCCCTCGGGGATGGTAGGGTTGGAAAGCAACGGCAGCGACGGAGAGTTTATACTTGCTAACTCCCGCTACCAGCTTTCTACTGAGTGGCGGATCGGATTTAAGAAAGAGTACGGAATTGAAAGCGAGACCTACTTTGGTCGTTATTTCGGTAAAATGCAGTGGCTCTTCCCTTTCATAGGTTTTGACTATCATTATAATAGTATAGAGAATGAGCCAGAGGAAAACATGTTTGGACAGTTAAGCAACCAGGACAATCGGAAGGTGGCAGTGGCCGGTGTGCAGTATACGTTGCCGATGCTGATCGTATCAGAAGCGAGGATTGACACTAAAGGTAAACTGCGTTTCCAGTTGCGGCGCGAAGATGTACCACTGACCAGCCGCCTGCGCTTAAACCTGATGGGCAACACCGATAAAGAATATATGGCCGGCCTGCGATATGTGGTTACCAAGTATGTATCTCTATCTACGCATTACGACAGCGACATGAAGTATGGTGCCGGTCTTACCTTGGTGTATTAAAGCAGGTAAGTATAATTATTGATACTGCATATAGTCTGGTAACTATAAAAGAAAACGGCTACCTATCAAGATGATAAGTAGCCGTTTTCTTTAGATTTAAACTTATACTTTCTTAAGTTTAGCTACTTCTAATGATGGTGTTCTTCTAAGAACTTACCTTGTGGGCCTACACCTTCTATGTGCACCAGTTGCGCACCATAATGTCCGGCCATAGATACTGCGTAAGCTGAGCCTGTTAAAATAAGCGCAGCCACTGCTACGCTCCAGCGTTTGCCCTTGAACAGGAACTGGCTGAGAAGCTGTGCTACCAGACCAATCCCGCCTAGGTATACTGTCCATTCTGCATACAGGTCGTGCTGGTCCAGTACAAGCTGCGCGTGTGCAGTCAATCCGTCGGTATGCGGATGGTTATAGTTAGCAGCCAGGTAAGCAGTTATAAAGCCTATTAACGCAGCTATAGTTGCTACCCAGTCTAATTCATTTCTGAGGAAAACAATGTTTGCCAGCAGTACAGCAGCCGCTACCATCAACAGCATGATCGGGAAATGAACGATAAGCGGGTGCGTGTTCGGAAAATCGCTGAGCGAAGCATGTACCTTGCTGGGAGTTTGCTCGTGCGCCTCTATATGAACTGTAGGAGCAGGAGTTAATGCTGCTGCCGTGTCAGGTGCAGTTTGCTGTGACGTGGCAGTATCAGCTGCTTCTTTTTTTACTGCTGTGGCTTCAGTTTTCTTCTTTTCATGCTTTTCGCCGCCATGTGCCAGGGCCGGAGCAAATGAGAGTAAGTATAAGGTAGCTATGCCTAAAATAGGTTTCGCCAGGTAAGGTTTGATAAACATGGGGTAATTAGAGGGTTTAAAGTATACTATCGGATAACAATACCATTAGGCATTCTGCCTACTGTAAGGGTAGTTATTTTGGAATAATCTGTTGCATTAATAACCGTAACAGTGTGTGCTCCCTGATTTGTGACAAAGGCAAGTTTCATATCCTCATCGAAGATAATGGCGTGTGCGTCAGCTCCTGTTGCAATTTCTGTTTTGCGCTGCCAGCTGTTATTGTTGCGGGAGTAAATCACAACTTTACCATCCGTGGCATTGCTCACCCATAGCTCTCCGGCTTTTTCCTGGTAAGCAGCATATCCAGGCTTAAAGCCCAGGTTAAGTGTTTCCGCTACAGTTTTAGTTGCTACGTTTAGAATGCTGATGGTTTGTGAATTTTCGTTGTCCACGTACATGTTACCGTCTGCAGCAGGCCAGGCACCTACAGGATCTTCCCCAACTTGAAGAGTTGCTGAAATGGATTTTGTAACCGGATCAATGACAGAGACTGTGGCATCATCAGTATTGGCTACAAATGCCCATGAACCGTCTGCAGAGAAAGTAATCTCTGATGGGCTTTTACCTACCGGTATAACATCTTTTATAGACCAGTCGGTGGTATTGTACACTATAACTGACCCGGCACCTTCTGCTTGCTGTCCCATCCAAAGTTCATCTCCTGTAGTATTATAAGCTGCATTGTGGGGCATCTTAGGTAAAACGATAGTTTTGATTACCAACCCTGTTACAGCATCAAGGATAATAACTTTATAGTTACTGGCATCTTCTTCCATTCCACCGTGTCCTCCGCTCAGATCAGCAGATGTAATAGCTACTGCTAGCTGTTTTTTATTAGGGCTTAGCGTGATATGATGTGGTGTGGTGGCATCTTTGAGCTTAATTGTTTCGGTTACCTTCATTTCGCTAAGCTTAATAACGGAGATGGTATTATCCTGCCCATTCACAACAAAGGCTGCCGGGTAGTTTATGTTTAGAGGTATCGTCTGCTCTTCATGTACCATAAGGTCATTACAGCTAGGGAAAATGCTAGTAAGTAGTAAGACTGCAATGAAATATCTTTTAAGTAGCATAAGACGATAAATTAGATTAAAGTAAGTGCATCACAATAGTTACTTGAAAATTTAATCTCATAAGTTCAGAAGCATTAACAAGTAGAGTTCCGGGTCTAAAATTAATTAAATAGTTGTTCAATGTACCACATGTACGTAACTGGTCGTTAAGAAAAATCCGACACTGTAAGAATTTTGGATAAGGCCTTGCTGCTCGGAGAGATCTCAACTGTGGAATAATTCATGGAGCTGCGCTTATATCATAATGCTTATGATATAAACATGGAAATGCTAGCAAAATCACAAGAGGCAACTGCACAGCTTTTGAAGTAATCACTATAAATTACTGTCTAGATATTAATAGTTTTCTCACCAAAACTCCATTTTATGATACAAATGATTGAGGTAGAAACCGCTCTTTATACTTCTTGATTCTTTCTCAAATTGACTTCTCAAAAATCAAAAGCATTTTCTTGTATTTGATATGAGTTACTGAGACAAGATTGGCATTGCCTGGGTATTGGCCCAACACTAAAATTAGGGCTGTTGTACAGAGTTTAAGTAGAAAGCAGCTGAGCACTCAAATCAGCATTATAAGCAGTTTGCCCTGAAACATCACGAGCTGTTTGTAGCTGCTGTTTAACTTCAAATTGAAGCTTCTGTAATTGGGCTTTAAGTTCTTTGTTTTCTGTTTGTAAGCATTCTTTCTCGTTGTATAGGCGTTCGATTAAAGACTCAAGAAATTGAAGGTGCTTTTTATTGAAATTGTAATTGATGATCACAGTACCGGCTGCCTGAATATTGTGATTACCCCTTATCTTGTTGAATGCCATATTGTTGTTCCCCGTTAGGATTGAAATATCTCTTCCTGCTAGATTTCTAACGTTCCTGCCTGCTTTGGTTGATTGTTTGTTTAGTTTCATATTGCTGAATTAAGGTGTATCTCTTAACAGTTTCCAAATTCAACGCAGCTTTGACCTATTTAAGATAAACTTAACTTTGCGGTTCCATGACCCTAGATTAAATCATTGATTATATCTACCTGTTTTCAGATATGTTTAACATCACCCTACTTTCTTCATTTCACAAAATACATGGTAAATGCAATCCTCATGAATTATATAAAATCATTCAAGAAATAGAGCCAGAAATAATTTTTGAAGAGCTTTCTAATGTTGGTTTTGACATAATTTATTCTGCAGGCTATCAACCACAAACAGTAGAGGCTATTACAATCACACACTATTTACGCACGCATTCAATTAAGCATTTTCCCGTTGATAATTATCCAATCAAGGAAACTGAACTTTTGAGTGATGCACAAATCATATGGGACACCAGTAGTGAATACCGTGACCTTTGGAATCAAAAATTATTGAGAGTTAACCAAGACGGTTACGTTTTTTTAAACAGCAATGAATGTACAGCAATGTTGGATAGGATAAGTACTATCGAAGAAGCAGTTTTGACAGAAATTAACGACTTAAAGTTATTGAACCAACACAAAGCAGAAAAGATACTTCATGACAAACGTGAATACGTTATGTTAAGCAACATATATAACATCAGTAAGCAGTATCCATTTGAAAGAGCATTGTTTATTTGTGGTGCAGAACACAGACTACCATTTAGAAAAAAAATAAAAGAATTCATATCAAAAGAAACCTTGAAACTTGAGTGGACATTTTATAACGACAACTAAAAAGAAGAACATCTGCCACTAACAGCGGTTTGCCACAATGCGGGATGACAAACAAGTGCTTAATAGGGTAACATTATTCAATATTATCAATTAATTTAGGCTGATGTGACACGGAAAATCCGCACTGCAGCAAGGCGATAAACATTATCATATCTTTTTCTAAAGTTGTGCAGCAGCCAACCTCCTTTAGCAAATCTTGTAGAAAAAAAATTTTCTTTGAATGCTACTTACTATTGAAGTTGAAACAATACACCAAAACCTAAAAAGCTAACTAACAACAAGCTAACTTTTTGATAATCTAGAAATAAACGATTGTTTATCTAAATGAGCGGGTTCTTAAGCATTACTGCAGTAGACCAAAGTGCAGCATTGTTAAACTCTTTTCACAAGGTTTTAGCTTATATAGAAGATTACTTTCCAGCTTGAACGGTATGTTTTGTAGTACAAAGAATCGTACTTCTGTAAGGTTGTACGACTGAAAGTTGTTTGTAATGTATGGTTTAAATTAGGATAAGCAGAAACAGCATCGCTGCAAATAGAGTACACCTATAAAAATTGTTTCTTACCTTTGCGTATATGAAGTACCCATCAGTCATTTGGGGGATAGTTATCTTTCTACTGGCGTGCCTGCCTTGCACGGACAGCGGGACAGTCTATGCCCAGGGTATAGAAACAGAAGTACAAGCTGATTTAACCCATTCAGACGCTGATCAGGAAGCAGACCTATGTTCCCCTTTATGTGAATGCAACTGCTGCGGAGGTATTACCTTAACTATTCAATTTCAGAAAGTAACCCAGCCGCTGGTGCTTCCACAAAGTACTTACCATCCGACCTATATGGTCCGTGGGCCTGTGGCTCCGATCATCCCCTTCTGGCACCCGCCTAAAGCTTAACCTACTTTTCTTTAGAGTAAGAAAACACGCTTAGTTGCAACTATATGCGACCAGGAAAGCGTGCGCATACATCTTTTGTATGTGGTTGTTTAAGTTTAATCAACTCACAAGTGCTAGACAGAATCATTCATTTTTCTATCTACAACAAGCTTATTATCGGCCTTTTTACGCTGGTGCTTGTTGTATGGGGCGGCTATTCCCTGACGCAGCTGCCCATCGATGCCGTACCGGATATTACCAATAATCAAGTTCAAGTTATTACCACCAGCCCTTCGCTGGCTGCCCAGGAAGTAGAAAGACTTATCAGCTTCCCGGTAGAGCAAACGATGTCTACTATCCCAAACATCGAAGAAGTACGCTCCATATCCCGCTTTGGCCTCTCTGTAGTGACCATCGTCTTTAAGGAGCGGGTAGATGTGTACTGGGCCAGGCAGCAGGTGGCAGAACGCTTGGTAGAAGCTGCCGAAAACATACCACCTGGAGTGGGCAGTCCCGAAATGGCCCCAATTTCTACCGGTCTTGGGGAAATATACCAGTATGTGGTTCATGCCAAGCCAGGCTACGAAAAGCAATATAGCCCTGTGGAATTACGTACCATCCAGGACTGGATCGTTCGCCGACAGTTGCTCGGCACACCGGGGGTGGCTGAAGTAAACAGCTTTGGCGGCTATTTAAAGCAATATGAAATCGCGGTAGATCCTGACCGGTTAAAGGCGCATAACCTGAGCATCGCAGATGTGCTTGAAGCACTGGAACGCAACAACGGTAACACCGGGGGAGCCTATATTGATAAGAAACCGAATGCTTATTTTGTCCGCAGCGAAGGCCTGATCGAAAGCCTGGAGGAAGTAGGAAAAGTGGTGGTACAAAACACATCAGATGGCACACCGGTGCTTATCTCGGATATTGCGCAGGTGCAGTTTGGTGCCGCTAACCGGTATGGTGCTTTAACAGATGCAAAAGGCGAAGCTGTAGGTGGTATTGTGATGCTGCTTAAAGGCGAGAATACCAACCAGGTAGTAGCTCGCGTGAAGGAGAAGATGGCTCAGATCATAAAGTCACTGCCGGAAGGGGTGGCCGTGGAAGCCTTCCTAGACCGCAGCGAGTTAATAGGCCGGGCGATTGGCACGGTAGAGCGTAACCTGATTGAAGGGGCCTTGATCGTGATCTTTGTGCTGGTACTATTCCTGGGTAATTTCCGTGCAGGACTCGTGGTAGCATCTGTGATCCCGCTTTCCATGCTCTTTGCCATTATCATGATGAACCTGTTTGGTGTTACAGGCAACCTGATGAGCTTGGGAGCGATTGACTTTGGGATCATTGTAGATGGTGCCGTAATCATTGTAGAAGCCACTATGCACCATTTGGGGCTTCGGAATGGTAACAGGCTCACCCAGGCACAAATGGACGAAGAAGTTTACGACTCCGCCCGTAAGATACGTACATCCGCTGCCTTTGGGGAAATCATCATCCTGATCGTGTATTTACCTATCCTGGTACTGGTAGGCATCGAAGGGAAGATGTTCCGCCCAATGGCCTTGACCGTGTCATTTGCAATCCTGGGAGCTTTTATACTTTCGCTGACCTATGTGCCGATGATGTCTGCCTTGGTACTTAGCAAAAACACGAATCGTAAGCGCAATATTTCAGATAAGATGATGGACTTCTTTCAACGTCTTTATGATCCGGTTATTCGGGGCGCGCTAAAGTTTAAAGCATTGGTCTTACTGCTGGCAGTGGGGTTGTTTGCCTTGTCCATGGTTATTTTCTCGCGCATGGGCAGCGAATTTATTCCTACCTTAGAAGAAGGCGATTTTGCGCTGGAAACCAGGTTGCTGACCGGCAGCTCTTTATCTGAAACGATAGAAAAAGTATCCCTGGCATCCCGTATCCTTAAAGAGCAGTTTCCGGAAGTAAAGGAAGTCATCAGCAAGATCGGTGCAGCTGAAATTCCCACAGACCCCATGCCAATGGAATCGGCTGACATTACCATCATGCTGAAGGACAAATCAGAATGGACCAGCGCAGAAACCAGGGAAGAACTGGCCAGTCAGATGACCGAAGCACTGGGAACTATTCCAGGTGTTACGTTTGGTGTGTCACAGCCCATTCAACTGCGGTCCAATGAACTGATTTCAGGTGTGCGGCAGGACGTAGGCATCAAGATCTTTGGAGAAGATATGGCAGAGCTAACCCGATTGTCTCAGGAAGTAGGCCGCGTAGTGGCATCCGTCGAAGGAGCAGAAGATCTGTATGTAGAGCAGGTATCGGGGCTTCCCCAAATTGTAGTGGACATTAACCGTGACCAGATTGCCAAGTTCGGGCTGGATGTGGAAACAGTCAACCAGACTATCAATGCTGCATTTGCCGGCCAAAGCGCCGGGATGGTGTATGAAGGGGATCGCCGCTTTGAAATAGTCGTGCGCCTTACGCAGGAAGAGCGGCAGGACATCGACGATGTGCGGCACCTGTATATTACGACGCCGAATGGCCTACAGGTACCGCTCACGCAGGTGGCCAACATCCAATACCGACAGGGGCCTAACCAGATCCAGCGCGAAGATGCCCAACGACGTATTATTGTGGGCTTTAACGTTCGTGGCCGTGATATAGCTAGTGTCGTGGAAGAAGTACAGGAAAAGATTGATCGTGCCGTACAGCTGCCCGTAGGGTACTTTGTTACCTATGGTGGCCAGTTTGAAAACCTGGAGCAAGCCAACAAACGGCTCTCGGTCGCTGTACCGGCAGCTTTGGCGCTGATATTCCTGCTGCTTTTCCTGACATTCCGTTCTGTTCGTCATTCGCTGTTGATCTTTACAGCGATTCCGTTATCCGCTATAGGCGGGGTACTCGCCTTATGGGTGCGCGGGATGCCGTTTAGTATTTCTGCCGGGGTTGGGTTTATTGCTTTGTTTGGCGTAGCCGTGTTGAATGGTATCGTCTTGATTGCGGAGTTTAACAGGCAGCGCAAAGAGCAGCCCGGTATGAGCTTGCGGGATGTGGTGTTGAACGGTACTGCGATCCGCTTGCGACCGGTGCTGATGACAGCTACCGTAGCTTCGTTAGGCTTTCTGCCAATGGCACTCTCCAGTACGGCAGGAGCAGAAGTTCAGAAACCATTGGCTACCGTAGTGATTGGTGGGCTTGTTACAAGCACGTTGCTTACGCTGGTGGTCTTGCCTGTACTCTACATCCTGCTGGAAAACTACTACCTGCAGCGCAAGCAAAGAAGATCGGGCGGTGGTAATTTTTCTACAACTGCTGTCTCTGTATTCCTTATCCTTGCCACCTTCGGCTTTATAGTAGGCGCAGCACCTGCTGCACAAGCGCAAGGGTCTGCCATACAGTATACCTTGCGTGAAGCAGAGGTACGCGCACTCGCGCAGAATCCTGCTGTAGGCGCTGCGAAGTTAGAGGTAAAAAGAAGTCAAGCTTTGCAGGGAGCTTCCTGGGATCTGGACAAAACGCAAGTACAGTTTTCAACCGGTAAACTCTCCACTGGCACCTATGACAACGAAGTTTCTGTTTCGCAGTCCTTCTCACTGCCTACTTTATATAGCAGGCAGGCCAAGCTTGCCAATGAACTCACCCAGGTAAGCAAAGTTAATCTGACGCAACGCCAGCGGGAAGTTATACGGGATGTGAGACTTAACTACTACGGTTTGGTGTATGCCCTGTCACGGTTACGATTACTTGCCTACCAGGACAGTTTATATGTGCAGTTTGCCAAAGCTGCACAGACGAGGCTGCGCACAGGAGAAACGAACTTGCTCGAGAAAGTAACTGCCGAAGCACAACTGTCTGAAGTGCGTAACAGCGCTTTTCAGGCAGAAACTGATGTTGCCGTCTTCCAGGAAAGGCTACAGGCATTGCTGGTAACCGATACGCTTGTTGCGACGACAGATACAATGCTGAACCGGCTGCCTATGCCTATCATAACTGAGGCGCAACTGGAACAAAATCCAAGGCTTCGCCTGGCACAGCAGCAAGTAGCTGTACGGCAGGCAGAAACAAAGCTGGAACGCGCGAAGTTGTTACCAGACCTGCAACTTGGGTATACGAACCGGACCCTGGGGGGCAACCATGTCAGCGATGGTGCAGAAGCTTTTGAAGCGCCACAGGAAGTTTCTGTTGGGCTTGCTATCCCACTCTGGGCAAGACCACAGAAGCGGCGCATAGATGCTGCTAAACTACAATCAGAAGCAGCAGAGTTGAACCTAGAGCAGACCCGCAACGAGGTGCAGGCAGATGCTGAAGTTGCACTACAGCAAGCTCTAAAACTACAAAGTAGCTTAGCTTATTACGAAAAGACTGCCTTGCCACAGGCTCAGCTTATTATTACCCAGGCCACGAAAGCTTACCGGGCTGGAGAGATAAGCTACCAGGACTACATTCTGAATTTAAACAGGGGCCTGACTATTCGAACCAACTACCTGGAAACGCTTTATACTTATGATCGAGCGGTTATCGAATTGCAGTACCTCCTGGAAAATCAACTATAATCAAGTACAAGAGAAATCATCCGATATGAAAAGGATCATCTATATCGCATACGTTATGTGCATTCTAATTTTTACTTCCTGTGGTAACACGGCTGAACCGGTTCAGGAAGAGGCGGAAGCCCATGAAGAAGAAAGCCCCTATAGAGCAGAACTTACCGCAGAGCAGTATCAGGTAGCAGGGATTACATTGGGTAAACCTCAAATGCGCAACCTGAGCAACATGCTTACATTAACTGGTAAACTGGATCTGCCACCGCAAAACATGGCTTCAGTGACTGCACCGCTGGGCGGCTTTATCCGGAAAACAGAAGTGCTGGAAGGCCGCTTCGTGCGAAAGGGGGAATTACTGGCTACGATTGAAAACCCCGAGTTTGTGACCTTACAGGAAGATTACCTGGAAGCAAGAAGCCGCCTGGATTACCTGGAGCTGGAATATAAACGCCAAAAGGAATTGCACGAAGAGCAGGTCACAGCTGCGAAAACTTACCAGCAAACCGTTGCAGAATATAAAAGCATGCAAACGCGGGTACAGGCGCTGCAGGAACGCTTAGCTATCATCGGTATTACCAACGGTTCAATGCGAACTGGTAAGATCAAACGTGTTTTACCTATTTATGCCCCGTTGGAAGGCTATATAACCTATGTTAATGCCGATGTGGGACGATATGTAGCCCCAACTGATGTGCTTTTCCGCATCGCAGATACTGACCACATGCACGTAGAGCTGACCGTGTTCGAGAAAGACCTGGCTACGTTGAAAAAGGGACAGAGAGTACATTACTCGCTTCCGGGTGAAACCGTCGTGAACCATCAGGCTACGATCTACCTGATTGGTAAAGAGATTAGCCCGGAACGGACCGTACAGGTGCATGCGCACATGGAAGATGAAGACAAGGACCTGGTACCCGGCATGTATGTGCAGGCACAGGTAGCACTGGATAACCGGCAGGTACTGGCTTTACCGGAGGCGGCAGTGGTACAGGAAAATAACAGCAACTTTATTTTTCTATACACAGGGCAAGCAAAGGAAGGTGAGGCTGTGATGAAGCAATTCCGCATGGTGCCGGTAGAACGCGGCATAGAGGAAGGTGGCTTTGTACAGGTAGCCCTTCCTGCCGGAGTCGATACGGCACAAAGTAACTTTGTCACCAAAGGCGCACATTCGCTGCTGGCCAAAATGCGAAATGCCGAGGAAGAAGGTCATCATTAATCAAGAAGCTATGCTACAAAACTTAGATAGGCTGCTGCAAGAAAAGCACATTCGGCCCACGGCCATGCGCTTGCTGGTGCTAGATTTTCTGAAATCCCAAAGGGCAGCAGTAAGCCTGAATGATCTGGAAACCGCTTTTCACCGTTCAGACCGCATTACCTTGTACCGCACGCTAAAGACCTTTGAAGAAAAAGGATTGGTACACCCTATTGCAGACGGAACGGGATCGGTAAAGTTCGCGCTGTGTGCAGGTGATTGTCAGACCGAGAACCATCAGGACCTGCATGTTCATTTCCATTGCAGCAAATGTGCCGAAACGTATTGCCTGCCCACAACTCGCATTCCTGAAGTCTCCATACCTACAGATTTTGCAGCGGAAGAAGTCAGCCTGATCGTAAAGGGTATTTGTGGAAGCTGCATACCTGAAAATGCAATGCAGTTGCAGGCAAAGGAACAGTAGATTTGTAACAGAAACTAAAAGAACTTGATCATGAAGTTTAACTGGAACATGCCTGCTGCGCTCCGCCCTTATTACCAGCAGGAGCTAGCTGCTTACTATACTAGTTGGGAACAGGGGAAAGTAGTACAAGCATGGCAGCACTTAGAACGCGCGCATATTCTGGGACAACCCTACCCGGTTGCACATACCGCTGTTCACTGGCGAATGCTTTTGTTTGGCTTTCGTACCAGGGATAGAAAAGAAGTCATGGGGCAAATCCCGCGATTGCTAGTAGGCGGTATCAAATCCTGGGCTGGCATGATCCCGCTTGGCAATACCGGTGGGGCAAGCGTACCACCACTAAAACCGATGCCTATTCCACTTGATCTGCAGCAAATCATACAGGCTGCCCGCTAACTATAAAAGTAAAAAATATGGATAAGAACGCTGAATCAACTAAAAATATAGAAGAAGATTTTAAACCACTAGAGATCACTTCGCCAAGAACTGCGGAAGCACCTGGGCCAAACGTAGGTGCAGAGTGCTGCTCAGCAGATGGCAAAACTAAGGTAAAGGGTGCTGACGAGCATGCGCATGCCGAAGAAGAGGCTAAAGCATCTTATCTGCCGACAGCCCTGAGCCTTGCTCTACTGCTGGGTGGTATCTTGCTAGACTACCTGGATACCCTTTGGTTTACAGGCTATATACGCCTTTTAAGTTATGGAATTGCTTATGTGCTGGTTGGCTGGCGGGTGGTATGGCACGCCATCAAAAGCCTGCGTGCGAGTTTCTTTAACGAGTTCTTTCTGATGAGCATGGCAACGCTTGGGGCTTTCTATATTGGAGAGTATGCTGAAGGGGTGGCCGTGATGCTTTTCTATGTGATCGGCGAACACTTCCAGGAAGCAGCAGTGCTACGCTCCAGGCGCTCCATCAAAGCACTTATTGATAATAGACCGGATGAAGTAGGGGTGGTTACTGCCAATGGCGTGGCTAGGAGAAAGGCAAAGGATGTACAAATAGGTGAGGTCGTGCAGGTGAAAGCCGGTGAAAAAATAGCGTTGGATGGGGAGTTGCTGACCGAACGCGCTTCTTTCAATACCGCTGCCCTGACAGGCGAATCCAAGCCGGATACCAAGGCAAAAGGCGAAACTGTACTGGCAGGGATGATCAACCTGGATCAGGTGATCGAACTAAAGGTTACTTCTGCCTATGAAAACAGCGCCTTGTCAAAGATCCTGAAACTGGTGGAAGAAGCAGGCAGCCGCAAAGCTAAAACCCAGCAGTTCATTACCAAATTTGCCAAAGTATACACACCGATCGTGTTTTTCCTGGCCGTAGGACTTACCTTCATTCCTTACATCGTTTTCGAAAGTTATGACTTTAACGAGTGGTTGTACCGGGCGCTGATCTTCCTGGTCATCTCCTGTCCGTGTGCGCTGGTCATTTCCATACCACTCGGCTATTTCGGCGGCATCGGGGCTGCTTCGCGCAACGGCTTACTGTTCAAAGGTTCTAATTTCCTAGACCTGATGACACAGGTGGACACCGTGGTAATGGATAAAACCGGCACACTCACCGAAGGCGTTTTCCAGGTGCAGCAGATAGAAACGGTCTTGTCCGATAAGGCTTGGTTCTTATCTGCAGTGGCCGCTCTCGAAAGCAAGTCTAACCATCCCATTGCACAAGCTGTTGTTGCTGAAGCAGGCCAAGCCTACCAACAACATGCTGTAAGCAATGTAGAAGAAATATCCGGTCATGGCTTGAAGGGTACAGTGGATGGCAAAGAACTGCTGGTTGGAAATGGAAGACTGCTGGAGAAGTTTAATGTCATCTATGACCCGAGTATAAAAGAGATAGTAGAGACGATTGTATTGGTCGCTGTGGACGGTATTTACGCAGGTTACATTACCATTGCCGACAAAACGAAAGCAGATGCACCACTGGCTGTGAAGCGAATGCGGGAGCTGGGTGTAAAGAAATTGGTGATGCTCTCGGGGGATAAAGACTCTATTGTACAGAAGGTAGCTAAAGAACTACAGTTAGATGAAGCGTATGGTGGACTATTACCACAGGACAAGGTAGGCCATGTAGAAAAACTGAAGGCCCAAGGGCGCATGGTAGCCTTTGTGGGAGATGGCATCAACGATGCGCCTGTGATCACCCTGGCTGATGTAGGCATGGCCATGGGCGGCCTTGGATCGGATGCTGCTATTGAAACAGCAGACGTAGTGATTCAGACAGATCATCCTGCCAGAATAGCAACCGCGATCAACATTGGCAAGAAAACGAAGCAGATCGTATGGCAAAATATTGCACTTGCCTTCGGCGTGAAGGCCATTGTGTTGATCTTAGGTGCAGGTGGACTGGCTACCATGTGGGAAGCCGTATTTGCAGATGTAGGCGTAGCTTTCTTGGCTATCTTAAATGCGGTGCGTATTCAACGGATGCACTTTGATTAAGATTTAATAATAGGAAGGAGATCTGTTGTATGGGTCTCCTTCTTTATTTTACAAACAATACAACGTTAAGAAGACACTTATCAATATAGTACTTGATACAACACCTTTTTTAATGTAAACATTTTGATACAACGATGATAAGCTAAGATTATAAAAAGTTTGTATTTAAGAATTTGCTTAAATACTTATTCTGACTATCTTTACAGTATGAGTAGTAAAAGTTGCAGCCGCTTATTTGCAGATCAAGGCCAAATTAGAAATTGTAAAGATAAGCTTGATATAGCCCAAAAATCCTTAACCGACCTATCCAATATATTAGCCTTAGCGGGCAATGAGGTAAGGTTAAAAATGCTCTACCTGCTTGAAGCGGAAAAGGAATTATGTCCTTGCGACCTGGCTGACATTCTAGGTATCAGTATTCCTGCCGTCTCACAACATTTAAGGAAGTTGAAGGATGGAAGCATTGTGGAGACCCGAAAAGTAGGGCAAACAATTTTTTATTCACTCACACAGGATAATATGGAAATCCTGCAGCCATTTTTCAAACATATCAATCAGCAAGCAAACGAACTGGAAAAAGTATGAGCGGTCTAAAATTGTCAGGCACCTTTACTGGTGCTGGATTCCTGTCTGCGATGGCAGCATCGCTTTGTTGTGTTTCACCTGTTATTGCCTTACTGGCTGGCAGCAGCAGTTTAGCTGCGAGCTTTTCATGGCTTGAATCAGCCAGGCCTTATCTGATAGGCGTGTCTCTGGTAGTGCTTGCCATAGCCTGGTATAGTAAACTTAAGCCTGTTAAAACAACTACAATGGACTGTAACTGCGAATCACCGAAGATGGCATCCTTCCTTCAATCCAAGGCTTTTTTGGCCATCGTAACCGTGGTTGCGATTGGCCTGATGTCCTTCCCGCTCTATGCGAACGTTTTCTATCCTGAGCCACAACCACAGGCTACTCCTGTGGCGTTAAATGACACTAAACAACAGGTAAGGTTCGCCATCCAGGGCATGACTTGTACAGGTTGTGAAAGCCATGTAAACAAAGAACTTGCTAAGGTAAAAGGGGTGGAGGTCTTCAATACTTCGTATGCGACCAACAGTAGTTTAGTGACTTTTGATCAGGCAAAGGTTGATGTGAAGACCATTACAGCAGCCATACAAAAGACAGGCTATAAAGTAACCGCGCATAACCTTGTGACTGCATCTACTTCAAATGTATCTTTCTATAAAGCCCCGTTGGTTTGCCAGGCAGCACCTACTATCGGCTGTGGTAGTAAAGCCAAGTTCATGCTGATCGATCTGGAGAAACACAAAGAGGCAGTAGAGGGAGCTTGGCTGAACAAGAAAGGAACTGTGGTAGCTATTAAATGGCTACCAAACACTGCTAACAGCAAGAGAGCTGAGATCATCCAAACGGTAAGTACTAGTCATAGTATTGAATTAACTGCATTAGCTTCTGCAGAAGCAAAGAGCTATACTGCCTCTTTTCCTAAAGGTAGCGCCTGGTACAAAGGCAGAGAAGTGGATAAGTTAAGCCAGCAGGAAGCCGCTATTATTGCGAAGAACACGATTGCTGGCTACAAAAAAGAGGGCCTTATCAAGCCAGCATTTGAAAAGCAGTTTGAGAAAGACATCGCTGGCATCTACACAAACCTGTTTTTGTCTATTTCTTCTTACAAAGACCTGACCACCGAAGCCTATAACAAAGTAGAGCGTCAGATTCAGCAAGCTGGAGAAAAGTATGTAGGGAAGGGTAAAATGCCGCATGTGGAACTATGCACTGCTACTAGCTCAGTCTTTGGAAAAGAGCCAGCATGCTCGGCAGAAAGTGGTAAATCATGCTGTTCTAAAAAATAATTTACGATGGAAAATACGCCTAATCTACAGTCAACACTTACGTGTCCTGAATGCGGCTTTGTTAAGGAAGAAACAATGCCGACGGATGCTTGCCAATACTTTTACGAGTGTGCTAATTGCCATATCGTACTGAAACCTAAACAGGGTGATTGTTGCGTGTATTGCAGCTATGGCACGGTAGCATGCCCACCTATCCAGTTAAACAAGTCTTGTTGCTCATAGCCTACTATTAGCTCCAAGAGGGTCAGAGGCACTGAATAAAATATTTCTTAAAACCTGCGTCTTTTCGCTGGCTTGTCAGTCTTCCTTACAAACAAGGACTAAAAAACTATAATTGCTACAGCCATGAAAAGATTTCACGTACACGTTAGAGTTAAGAACTTAGAGGAAAGTGTAGCTTTCTACAACGCATTGTTTAATACTGGTGCTACCATTTTAAAGGCAGATTACGCCAAGTGGATGCTGGAAGATCCACGGGTGAACTTTGCTATCTCCACAGGACATGCCGAAACTGGCATTGAGCATCTGGGCTTGCAGGTGGAAACCGAAGCGGAACTACAGCACGTGTATTCCAACATGCAGGAAGCCAAAGGCAAGGTATTCGAAGAAGGCGAATGCACCTGCTGCTACTCTAAAAGCCAGAAATCCTGGATCACAGATCCGCAGGGCGTGGATTGGGAAGCATTCTATACGCATGGTACTGCCACTGTTTATGGAGAGGGAATCAATGCCCGACCAGCACCAGAGGTTATGGAGAAGTGGGATGGCAATGATGGTATAGATGCCGTAGTCAGCGAAGCTGTAACCGAGGCTGCTTGCGATGGAAGCTGCTCTGCAAAATAACACGTAGAATATATTATCAGATAGAGGCGGTGCATCTGGCATTGCCTCTTTTTTTATGTACAAAATATTCTGAACCGTTATGCCTTATGAAAAGTTAATCGCAATATTGCAATCATACGATTAGAATCTATGGGATTGACGAAAACAGAGAACTTTACCGAAAAGCAAAACGATATAGCCAAACTGCTCAAAGCTTTGGGGCATCCAGCACGGATCGCTATCATCGAACACCTGCTGAAAATGAAAACTTGCGTGTGCGGTGATCTGGTCAGCGAACTTCCGTTAGCGCAAGCCACCGTTTCGCAGCACCTGAAAGAGTTGAAGAACGTTGGCATCATCAAAGGCACGGTGGAAGGAAACGCTGTTTGCTACTGCCTCGATGAAAACGCATTCGACTACCTGAAAGGTTACTTTTCTAACATACTGGCAGACGTAAAGTGCCAGCAATCAAACTGTTGTTGACATCTTAAACAAGACGACCATGAAACTATCCCAAGTAAAAAATATACTGCAAACTGCCGATGCGGTGGATTTTCAGTTAGATAACGGAGTAAAAGTGCCTGAGCATTTCCACGTAACCGAGGTAGGTGTGGTAACCAAGAACTTCATTGACTGTGGTGGCACGGTGCGTACTGAGAAAGTGGCGAACTTCCAGCTATGGAAAGCCAACGACTTCGAACATCGCTTAAAGCCCCAGAAGCTGCTAAACATTATCGCCCTTTCTGAAAAGGCGTTGGGTATGGAAGATCTGGACATTGAAGTAGAGTACCAAGTCGAAACCATCGGCAAGTACGACCTTGGCTTTAACGGTAAAACCTTCGTGCTACAGTCAAAGACGACCAACTGCCTTTCGCCAGACAAGTGCGGCATCCCGAAAGAGAAAATCAGAATCAACCTCAAAGAGATGCAGTCAGGTAACGCCTGTACACCAGGTAGTGGCTGCTGCTAAGCAGCCACTATTCTTTTAAAGCTATCCAGACTTATATAATATACCCTTATACAAGACACTATGAGTAAGATTGTACTCTTCAGCGACATTCACGCCAACCTGCCAGCCTTGGAAGCTTTCTTTGAAGATGTGGAAACCAGAAAACCAGATTTCATTTATTGCCTCGGGGATCTGGTGGGCTATAACATCTGGGCAAACGAGGTGGTGGACGAGATCAGTAAACGCAACATCCCGACTATTGCTGGCAACTATGATTTCGGCATTGGCAGGGAAAGCAACGATTGTGGCTGTGCCTACAAGACCGAGCAGGAAAAAGCCAACGGTGCAGTATCCATCTCTTTTACCAATGAGATCATCCAACCAGCACAACGCCAGTACCTGCGGTCGCTGCCAGCCCATATAAAAGTAGAGTACCAGCTAAACGATGATAAGTTGAACTTGCTGCTGGTGCATGGAAGCCCAAGAAAAATAAACGAGTATCTCTTTGAAGATCGGGATGAAAAAAGCATGCTCCGCATTATGAAGGATGCTGATGCCGACATCATGTGCTTCGGGCACACGCACAAGCCGTACCACAGGATCTTGGATTCTGGGGAAGAGGGCAAGCCACACTACAGACATGCTATTAACATCGGATCGGTGGGCAAGCCCAAGGATGGCGATAACCGTGGTGGCTACGTGCTGCTGACTATTGACGAGAACAGTTCGGTGCTGGACAAAAACAGCATTCAGGTAGAGTTTATCCGCTTCAAATACGATTACGAGAAAGCTGCCCGTGCCATTGAAGAATGCATTCTGCCGAACGATTATGCTGAAAATTTAAGAAAAGGCTGTTAAAACTGTACGATATGAGTGTTACCAACTGTGCCCCAACACACGAGCGGAAAAAGCTACGTTTCTTCGACCGCTACCTCACCCTGTGGATCTTCCTTGCCATGTTTATTGGCGTGGGTATCGGGTATCTTTTACCTGAATCCTCTGGATTCATCAATTCCTTTTCCAGTGGAACGACTAACATACCGCTTGCCATCGGATTGGTTTTGATGATGTACCCACCACTGGCAAAGGTTCGCTTTGAGAAGATGGGTGAAGTGTTCCGAAATGTGAAGATCCTGAGCATATCACTAATGCTCAACTGGGTGATCGGACCGCTGCTGATGTTTTTTCTGGCGATCATTTTCTTTCATGACCAGCCTGAGTACATGGTCGGCCTGATCCTGATCGGCATTGCCCGTTGCATTGCCATGGTAATGGTGTGGAACGAATTGGCAGAAGGCAGTAGGGAGTATGCTGCAGGCCTGGTGGCGTTGAACAGTATCTTCCAGATCTTCTTCTACAGCCTGTACGCTTACCTGTTCATATCAGTGCTACCACCATATTTTGGGGTAAAGAGTGCCGAGATCAACATTACCATCGGGCAGATAGCCGAGAGCGTGATGATCTATCTGGGCATCCCGTTCTTTGCTGGCGTGATCAGTCGTTATGCCTTGATCAGTTGGAAAGGGCTGGACTGGTTCAACAATAAGTACATCCCCTTGATCTCGCCTATCACGCTGATTGCGTTACTGTTTACGATTGTGCTGATGTTTAGCCTGAAAGGGGAATTGATTGTGCAGATTCCGTCTGATGTGGTACAGATCGCCATTCCACTCGTACTGTACTTTGTGATCATGTTCTTCATCAGCTTTTTTATTGGGAAGAAATTGGGTGCAGATTACTCCAAGAACGCAGCCATCTCCTTTACGGCTACGGGTAACAACTTTGAGTTAGCCATTGCGGTTGCCATCGGTATCTTTGGTATTAATTCAGGTCAGGCGTTCGCAGGCGTGATCGGACCGTTGGTGGAAGTGCCAGCGTTGATCCTGCTGGTAAACGCTGCGTTTTGGTTTAAGCGGAAGTGGTATAGATAAGAAAAGCTTTGTCTAGTTGTCTAGTCTGAAATAAGTTTACTTCAATCTTAAAATATCTCCGTGGCTGTTGCACAACCAACTTAGATATAGTCGTTAAATAATAGGTAGTGGTTAATTCTATGGTGTTATACAGGGAAGGAAGAATTTTAAAGATGAGCGGCAATTGCTCTTTTCGCTTTCGGCTCATGTGCCGGAACATAACTTTTACCGGCGTCTCAAGGACAGGATTGACCTTTCGTTTCTCTATGAGCTGACGGCTCCCTTCTACGGCAAGTGCGGCCATCAAAGTATTGATCCGGTCGTCTTCTTCAAGCTCTGCCTGATAAGCTATCTGGAAAACATCATATCAGACCGAAAGCTGATCGAACACTGCAGTCTTCGGCTGGACCTGTTATACTTTCTGGACTACCAGCTCGACGAACCGTTACCCTGGCACTCCACCGTATCACGCACCCGCAAGCTGTACCCTGAACGCCTGTTTGAAACCCTGTTCGACAGGGTTGTCAGCCTGTGCGTAGAACAAGGCATGGTCTCGGGCAGTGTGTAGGCAATCGATTCCGCTCCTGTTAAAGCCAACGCTTCGATGGAAAGCCTGCTGTTAAAACAACCGCAGGAGACTGAGCAAGTGCACCTGGCCACTACGCTTCATGACGTTCAACATTCTAAGAACATTAAGCCGCTACCATTTATTACCGCTCCTGCCCATCAGCTCAGGAAGCTGGAAAAGCATCAGCAAAATCTCAAAAGCGCTCCAACTGCTTTAGGGGCAAATCATGAGAAGGCGCAGCTGGTTAGTAACAAAAGGCATTATGCCCCACATGATCCGGATGCCCGCATCTCTGTCAAGACAGGAAAGGCCAGAAAGCTCAACTACCACTGCAGCATGGCAGTTGATACAGCAATGGGAGTGAACTCACATATACAGGCCGATTATGCAGATGGCCGTGATAGCCAGTATCTGTCAAACCTGACTGGGCAGGTGCAAAGCCGACTCCTAACCAATGGGCTATTGATGCTAGATCTGCTGGCCGATGCAGGGTATTCGAATGGGTCGAACTATTACTTTCTGGAACTACGGGGGATTACTGCCTGGATACCGGTTTTTGGAATGTACAAGCCTGAAATCAATGGATTTCCCTATGATAAGAAAGCAGATCAGTTTAACTGCCCGATGGGCAAACCGTTACAGTTCAAAAGCTTTGATCATACACTAGACGGCAGGTTACTGAAACATTACTGGGCAGCACCCAGTGATTGCAGGCAATGTCCTCGCAAAGCTACCTGTGCCCCTAAGACCAGGTGCCGCAAAATTACCCGCACCGCGTATGACGAGCAATACCAGCGGGCTTTCGCCAGGCAACATAGCAAGTAAGGAAATCGCATGAAGAAGCTTCGCCAAAGCACCATAGAGCCAGTGTTTGGAAGCCTGGTGCAGCACTATGGGCTGCGCAAGATCAACGGGCTGGGCAAATCAGGAGCGCATAAAGTAATGCTGCTGGCAGCCGTTGCCTTCAACCTCAAAAAGTACATGAAATGCAAGCCAGCCAGAGCTGTAAGCATGGCGCAGGTGCTGGAAAAAGGAGCTTTTGTAAGCAACTCTTTTACGTTTTTACTGCGCTATGAAACGGAAACTCCTGAAGCTAGTGTGAAGCTATAAGTTTAGGAAGTTTAGACGCAGAAAGTGTAATTCTTAAACGTAGTTGTGCAACAACCACCCTCGTTTTTTTAAGATAATGGCACAGTAAAGAATACTTTACCAGCTTATTGCGGTTGGCACGAGAGCAAAAAGCTCTCGTAAGAAGGGTAGAGAGATAGATTGTCTTTGCATTTCGCGCCAAACAGATATATGTTGTTTCTGAAGTAGTTCACTACGATAGCGAGTGAGGTTATTTAGTGACTCGTCACTCTTCATTGCTAAATAGTAACTCTTCATCCGACTTACAAAATCATAAAAAGCTTCTTTACGAGCTACACATAAAGGATCTTTGTTAATACGAAGTACTTTCAATGTATATTCAGCACGAACTTTCTGTTGGGTATCGAGAGTAAGGTGCGGTTTAAATTGGAAAGTATTTTCTAAATCCAAAAAGAAGTAATCAATGGCATTGTCATGGCGAGGATGTAATAGGGCTTCCTTGCCAGCTGGAGGTGGCTCAACAGCTTGATGTATAGAACGGATTGCTTCTGTTAATACACCGGTTGCATCGACAACAGCATAAGAGTTATTTTTAGGACCATTGCAAGGACCGCAAGCAAAGAGGTAGTTGTTTGGGTCGAAGGATAGCTCAGGAAACCAACTTTTAGGACGGATATGTTCTATTTCATCCGCAAGAGAATCTTCGCAGTAGCCACAACGTCGAGCTCCCGGACAGGTTGATTCCAGAGCTGTACGAACTCGTTGAAAAAGTGCTACCGGCTTAGTCTTCCAGCGTTGATTAGCTTGTGAAACCCGAGTACTATAATCTATTTCATTATTTACTTGTTGTTGGATAGCTTGCAGAGCTTGCTGATCAGCTACCTCAAGAGCTAATGGGGCAGTTAGGTAGATCATAAATCACCTAATATTTTCTTTACAAAGGCTTCAGAGTCACTTATTGGGAGAATCTTTCGCAAATCATCCCGTTCTATCTTTTCCGCATCAGTCAACTCGGTCTTAAGTGCCTTTTCATTTAAAGTAGTAAGCCGTGTCGCCAAAGCTTGACCTGCTTCTGATTGCGTATATGCCAACCCAAAAACTTCTGTACCATAAGCTTCTAATACATTGCCGTATATCAAGCGATTTAAATCAGCCCCCTCTACCATACCTCCCAAATCGTCTGTTCCTGGAACTGGTAACCGGAAAACCGATCCTTTTTCAGATGCTTGACAGACAAGAGGGCTATGTGTAGTTACAAAGAATTGAATCTTCGGGAAATGCTTCGTTAACCAGTACCCGATCCGTTTTTGCCATACAGGATGTAAGTGAGCATCTATTTCGTCAATTAAAACAACACCTGGCACTTTAACTCGAATCATCTCAGTATCAGGTATTACTTCAAAAATGTTTTCCCCATAATTACTTTCTAATTGGCGGAGCAGTTCAAACGCTAAACTTAACACAGAGCGAAAGCCGTCACTCAATTCAAAAATATTTACTCTGCTATGGTTCGCATCACAAAAGAAAATACCTTCGGATGAAACTTCTTCTAGCCGAGTATTATGGGGTAAAAAATCAGGTTGATTTATAAAAGACTTCATTAGGTCTAAAAAACCAGAAGTATGCGACTCAAGGCTTCGGAATTTCAACTCGCGAAGCCAATTAAGTGCCTCAGACAACGCAACATTTTCTTTGAAAAGGGAAAGGTGGGCAGCAAGCTTTTTGTTTTTAGGACCGTCTAAAAGCTTTTCATACTCGGCATCCCCTCCGGTAAATCGTCTGAAGGGACCAAACCCTGCTGAAAACCATCCGTTGTTATGGCCCCATGCTGTTTTATAGGAAAAATCAACTCCGTTTTCTGTAGACTTTGTCCAGTATGTGTTTAATGAACTATTAAAGCCAAAGTTTATTTTTAGTACGTACTTTTTATGCTGTAAATGTTCCTCAGAATAACTTTCAGATAGTTTCTCAAATCCTGAATGCTCAAATAAAATACTATTTTCTTCTTGAGAAGGCTCTATTAAATCAGAATCATTTAGAGTTGAATTAGCTGAAGTATAAGTTGTAGTTCTAAGTTCAAAACCAGTTGCAATTACCGTAACACGGATGCTTTGACCCAAGTCAGCATCAATACCATGTCCAAAGATAACTTCAGCTTCCTGGCCTGCTTTGTCCTGGATATATTCTGTAATCTCAGTCAGTTCGTCCATTTCAAGTTCAGCCTGCTCACCAGACATGATTGAAAGAAGGATTTTCTGAGCACCATGGATGTCAGTGTTGTTCAATAACGGAGATGAAAGAGCTTCTTCAGCAGCACGTAGCGCGCGGCCTTCGCCTTCTGTTATCGCAGAACCCATCACTGCGGCACCAGAGTCTTTCATTACTGTTTTAACATCGTCAAAATCGATGTTGACTTCAGCCGTAATCGTTACCAAATCGATAACAGGCATTACTGCTGCCATTATTATATTATCTGCTTTTGTAAATGCCTCACGAATAGTAAGGTTACCAAATATCTCTCGTAAATTGTCACAGTGGATAACTAGCGTTGTGTCGCAGTTTTCGCGTAGTTCTTTCACGCCAACTTCAGCAGCCTGCATTTTTTTGCGACCTTCGAAAGCAAAGGGAATGGTGACAACTCCTATAGTAAGTATACCTAGTTCTTTTGCAACTTTAGCGATTACCGGAGCAGCACCTGTACCGGTACCACCGCCCATACCTGCTGTAATAAATACCATTTTGGTATCATTGCCCAGCATTTCGCGAATTTCTTCTTTGCTTTCCAGAGCAGCCTGACGGCCTTTCTCAGGGTTAGCGCCAGCTCCAAAACCTTCAGTAAGGTTTTGGCCGATAGAAAGCCTTGTTGGAACGGTGCTACTTTTAAGAGCATGAGCATCGGTATTACATATGACAAACTCAACATCTTTAATGCCTTGGCTATACATATGGTTCACAGCGTTGCTTCCACCGCCCCCAACACCAATCACCTTAATGATGCCGTCATTCGCATTACTTAACTCATCACCTGCGTCAGCTTGTATATTGATGGAAATATGGCCCTCATCTGCATTCTGCCGTAACCAGGCAGCATAATCTACCCAAAGTGCTGTGGATCTTTCTAACCCAAGTAAACCTATTGCTAAAGCTCTTAAGAATGACGACTTGCCTGATCCGTTGTCACCTAAGATAACATGCCATCCAGCTGGCGGACATTTATCAGGTAATTTCCAAGTTAGCTTCTCAATAGCTCGGATATTTTCCAGATTTACTTCAAGTACCTTCATTTAAAGATCTTTTTACAATTTGCGTATGAATAGTCGTCACTAACTCGTAGTAGTATAATCAGTTAAAAGACTTAGCAAAGCTACTTGTATTTATTTTAACAGGTAAATAAATGAATTTGTATTACATCTACTAGTTAAACTTACTCTTATCAATATTCTAGAGTCATTGAAAGTGCGCATGTAATTCTATTACCTTGTTATCTAATCTTCTTTGTTCGCTCTCTCGAAAGGTACGTTGCTTAGCTGTCAGTTTGGTATTTTTTTCACTTTATCTTCTTGTAGGATTTATGCATAGAACTATAAAAAAAATCGACTTAATTTACCGCATTTGTAGGGTGTGATGCGCTTCTTCGGCAGAGACTTTATAAACAGATCTTAGTGCACGCTAAAAACATCTGCGTGGAGTTCCGTCCAACTGTGTTAGGTAGTGAGATTAATGATCTTAAAGTGTATTAAAATGGCTATTTTTCGGTGTCTGCAGATATTGCATATCCAATAGCCAAAGTAGCCTTACTCAATGCCCAAAAAGAAGGCCTTTCTTACAGCTATATTTTACCGCGTAAACAGTAAAGTTGTATAAGTTATTTGTGGCAATGAAGCGCTTCCAACGTAAAACAGTCCTACTCCAAATGGTGGACTTTACATGTCATAATTCCCATCCAATAATGCTGCTTTTGCAAATTAACTTCTGCCATAAAACTCCTGTTTTTTACAACCTAAAAGCGATACCTACGACTGCTCTCGGTAGCAAAGTAACCATTAAAGAAAATGCCTTTTAAAATAGCAGATAACACTCCGTAAAAGATCTACTTTTTTAACGCTCTGCTAAGTAAAATTCAGCAGGAGAATTTTCTGTTCTAAAACGCTACTTTCTGCGGCCGCAAATAATCGTTTTTTAGACGTAAGATCAGGTGCTACTAGTCAGGCAGAAAACTGGTCATATTTTCTATTGTTTGAGCCCCGCATTTTACATACCTGCTGTAAAATCAATTTTGTGCGAATGCAGCCAACGAAGCCGCAAAATAGGTGCTCCAGACACGCAACAATGCATACCTAAAACAACAATGTTTTTTATGCCGCAAAATGACCATAAACTAGCGCAGTTTTAGGTGGTATTTTTCATACCTGTTTCCGCTCATCTGTAGCACGAAAATAGGCTCTTAAAATGACCAGATTTTGCACGCCAACTAGCCGTACCGGAAGTAGTCTAAAACAGAAGTTAGTGCATACCCTTTTTTGCGGTCGTATGAAGTGCACATTTCTGCGTTATAACGGCACGTCTGCGAAAGGATTTTTTGCCCTATAAATATGGTAGCCGATGAAGCAATAAATCATGCGCTTAGGAAACTTGTTGTAATATGTTCAAATACACCCCTTTTACGGGAAGTTCGAACAAGGGCTATTATAGGTAAACATTGTTAATAAAAATCTAAAATGGGATGCTAGTTTCTGCGCAAAAAATGCTGTTTTTGCGATAAAAGCTGCTGATTCTATCACGACAGCTCTACTCTGTTTTATGGCAAGCTATGCTGCCTAAAAAGGCACCTACTTCTTTGCTTTAAGACTTGAATAGAAACTAGAATAATAAGCGGTAGTTAATACAGCATAAAATCCCATAATATATAGTTTCCTGCAGTGGGTCATTTATCGTGTTACAACGTCCTGAGCCGTATAAATGTCCTGCTCTTGTTTTTTATAAATAGCCAAGTAAAGTTCGTTTTGATTTGAAGCACAGCAACGAACTATTTATGTGGTACAAAGGCCTGTAAGGGTGCACTATTTTAGCAGGCATACTTGGCAGCCATTATAGCGCTTTTAGTGTATACGCGCGGTTTGCTTAAAGTTAGCTCCTTTTTACGCTATTGTTGCGTGTTCTGCACCTACTCTAATTTCATGGAATAGTAGTAATGGGGCCGCAAAATAGGCTGTTAGTTAACAGATATTATCACTCAAGTATTACTTAAAAAAATGGGTTGTTTTTGTGGCATCGGATTTACGCAAAATGGCATGTTGCCTAGTCTCTAGACCACCTGCTTTTTCTTCATATGGAGAGTAGCAATTAAGAAGTGCGTAAATGTGGCTGCTCTGAATAGATAAACTGGCTACAAAGCACCGGTGTTGTTGCCGTAATCTTGCGCCGTTTTTGCTGCCTTTTTAGAACAGCTAGATTCAGCACATAAATCCGTTGCAAATGCGTGGGCATGCGTTAATCTATTTTGCGTTAAATTAGATCCGCCGACGTAAAATTAGGATAACAATAGACCGGTTAATAACGCTTTCTTACTTAACACTTTTAAACTGCATCAGCTGCCAGAAAAGACTACTAAAATTACATGATTTTATAGATCAAAAAGGCATTGGGTAGAACCGCAACTACGGGAGAATAGCTTTTGGCTATTTTGCGGTAGTACCTGGCCATTCTACCTATGAGAAAAGATCATTTTCTTGAGCACTGCATTTGATTAATCTTCACCGCATTGCCCTTTGCCCCTGCAGCTATTATTGAGTTGCTTTTTGACACGGAAGATTCTATGCTAAATAAGCTTAAAGTAGTTGTACCTGTATGTACCTGAAATTTTGTATCGATAATACAGTTGTAAGAAATAGCTTTTCTGCGGCAGGAATGTTTTTCCAGTAGAAAAGCCTGGCTTCAAAGCAACTTCATTTGGGCAGTTGAAGAAGCTTGTATTTGCCCTTCGAAGCAATCAGGTAAGGTACTATTAGAGAGCTGGCAACAGTCGCAGTTGTGGACCTGGTTTCAGCGGTGTATCAATGTAGTATTTGTAGTGCCTTTTGTCGCTAAACAGCGTTTCTAGCCGCAGAACAGACGACTCCTGACCATCTGTAAGCTTACGTACAAAATAAAACCTTATAGAGGCTATAAATGCGCCGCATTATGAAGATGCTCCGGTACACAGTAAAGATCATAGAAGAGTGCCGGCGCCTGGGATTTCCGTAGCCAGAGATTAAGACCATTGGCGGAGTTTCCTTGACATTATTCAAAGACATCTATTCAGAAGAGCATCTTAAGGGGCTAGCACTAAATAACCGGCAGTAGAGACATTGCTGCTTTGGAAAAATGATTGCAGGATTCAGAACAGTAAGTACAAAGAAAAATTTAGCATAACAGACCGAACAGCCTTACGGGATTTAACAGAATTAGTGGAGGAAGACCTACTTACCAAAGAAGGGGAGGAAAAAAGCCACTGTTTATGTCTATAATGGCCGGAATGTCGGGTATAGGCCACAGATGCCGGATAAATTAGGCATACCCAATTAGCTGCTAAAGCAGTGGCTGCTTTACAAAATAAGAAACAAAGGGCCGGTGCAGGTAATACGCTGGCCGTTTTTGCAATGGGATGTCTAGCAGTAGAATTAGCTGCTGTGCGGGAAAATAAACATTAGCAACTTACTATATATTAAATATAAAATTATAGTATTTTAGCATTACTAAAGCTACCTAAGACTATTGAAAACAAATGATATTTACTCCACATCCGCATGACCTACTTCAAAGACAATGCACGCAGCTGCATGCACTGCAAAGATGCTTATTATCCAATCCCTTAACAGCCATGGCATCAGCTTAAACAGTTGCTGTAAAATAAACCGAAAGCGAAATGCATAAACTTTTACTTATTTTTCTTGCCTGCAGCTTATTTGCAATCAGGCCAGTTTCTGCGCAGCTAAAAGTCATTAATCCTTCTAATCAAACCGTCTCGATTGCCATCGGCTTTTACCATGAGAAGGGACTCTTTAAAGGCTGGCACACACAGGGCTGGATCAACATTGCGGCTCATGATTCTGCTACCCTACTACCGGAAGGCATTGCTAGCGGGCAGTTCTACTACTTTGGTAAGCTTGCAGGTTGCGACCAGCTCTTTCAGGGGCAGTATGCTATGCAAATTCAACCAACAGAAGCCTTTTCCATTGCTAACGCAGCAACAGATAGTCCCATTACCCTGAGCAAAGGCCTGCAGAAAGTAGGCTTTGTCAAAGTAGACGTGCCGGAGGGCAAAAGGCAGTATACGCTGCAGCTGCCGTTGGTTAATTGTACCCAGAATGGCGTCAGGCAAGGAGCTTGGACAGTTTACCTAGACCGCGATAAAGAAGAAGTGCAGCAGCAACAGGATGCTGCTTTTATTCGAAATGTTACCTATCAGAATGGAAAGCCAATAGGCCTGGTACGCGATTATTATGCAAATTCCAATATGTTGCAATGGGATGGTAAATTATTAAAGGAACATCCGGAGGTGCGTCAGGGTACTTCCATAACATATGATGAGAAGGGCCAAAAGATAGAAGAAGCTGTTTACCACGAAGGAAAAATAGTCGGAAATGTTCGACGATGGGATATTAATGGTAAGGAGATAAATATAAGAAAAGTATATAAGACTGTTACCGTGATACCTCCTCATGAAGGTTATCTCTTCAGTTACTACAATAGTCAACCAAGCCGGACATTTATACCCATAAAATTACCCGATAATACGCTAGAGTGGTATTATGAATTCATCGCCTTTCGCAATAAGGCTGAATTGCAAGCTGCTCAGGATAAATTTAAATTAGCTTCGGAACTGACACTTTTGATTGACCAGTCTGGCATATTAAAGTTAACCACCGATTTTTTAACTGCGCCCCCAGGAGGAGACGTGTGTAATGTCTATCTCTTCGACAGCAAAGCAAAGGTGAATCATTTTATGCAGAAGCAGAATCCAAACCCAGTGTGGGAAGGCTCACGCGAAAATTTAACAGCTGCAATTGTACCTGTAAAGCAAAAAGGAGAGAACTTATTTCTTGGCTTCTACAATCCTGCTAGTCTGGATGGTATTCACTTTGCCGTAGAGGTTGTTGCTATTGTGGAGGAGCCGGTCGAATTCAAAGCGGATTTATAATTATCAATTAACTTCAATTTATTAGTTGAATCTACAGATCATGATTAAAGATGTTTTATTCAGTTAACATAAAAATATATGTGGTCAGATAGCGAAACCACCAATGATTTACTTGGTTTTAGGGTGCATGCCGATTTACTGGAAGCATTAGTGCTGGATGATGGAATACTACCTGTGACAATAGGCGTGTTTGGCGATTGGGGAAGTGGTAAATCCAGCATCATGAAGATGATGGAGAATCGATTGCAGGCACTTGATGATGATACCGTTTGCCTATACTTTAACGGTTGGGTGTTTGAAGGATATGATGATGCCAAAGCCGCCTTACTTGACTCTATTCTTAAGGCTTTTGATGATGAGAAGAGGTTTGGAGCAGAGGTTAAATCTAGAGTTACGCAGCTATTTAAATCTGTTAACTGGATGCGGGCAATGGGCTTAGGATTTAAGAATGTAGCGCTACCACTAATTATGGCTTCTGTAGGTGGTCCTGTAGGTATTGCTGCTGCATTTTCGGGCGCATTACCTACAGGATTAGGCGAAAAGGTAGCAGGTATAGTTGGTTTAGGTGAGGAGTTAGTCTCAGATAAAGCTATGGCTGAACCAGCCGATTCAAACTCAATCTTTAACGAAGCGCCAGAGGAAAAAGCTATGCTCATTCGCGAATTCCGAGATAGGTTTGAAGAGCTTTTAGCAGAAACAAGAATCAAGCGTCTAGTAGTCTTGATTGACGACTTAGACCGTTGTAGTCCTGAGCGACTTATTGAGAATTTAGAGGCTATTAAGCTTTTCCTAAATGTTCCCAAAACAGCTTTTGTAATAGGTGCTGATCCCCGTATCGTTAAACATGCGATAGAATTTCGATACAAATCTCGTATGACCTCTGATGATCCTGCAAACGCTGACACAAGGACAGAGCAAATAAGTAATCAATTCGTAAAAGATTATCTTGAAAAGCTAATTCAAGTGCCATATCACTTACCGCGTCTATCTGACCCAGAAGTAGAGACTTACTTGTCATTGTTGTTCTGTGAAAAGTACTTGACTACAGAAAGGCAGCAATGTGTATTAGATAAATTTACAGAGTTTAGATCGGCTAATCGCTATGGAACCTTTGGATTCGGTGATATTCAAACTCTATTAACAGCTACAGAAGAAGAGCAACTGCGGCAGAGTGCTCCTTTAATAACATCATTAGCACCTGTCATTACAGAAGGACTTAAAGGTAATCCAAGACAAATTAAACGGTTCTTAAATTCATTTACCCTGCGCACTCGCTTAGCTGGTGTAGCTAAATTAGCCACTTTCGAACTTGATGTTTTAGCTAAGCTTATGGTGTTAGAATATGTAGAGCCTGAGCAATTCAGGAAGCTATATGATTGGCAAGCTTCACAACAGGGAGAGTCAGTTGAATTAGCTGAACTAGAAAGCTGGGCTAGTGATTCTAAGTTTGACGAGATCAGTGCCAAGTATGGGGCAGTTTGGAAGTCTTCTAAATTAGTAAGATGGCTGTTAGTTGAACCCAAGCTTACTGAAGTTGATTTGAGAGATTACTTCTGGTTATCACGAGATCAGCTATCAACTAGCATAAGTGGAGCCTCGCTTATTCCTTCACATATAAAGAATATCTTCAGGGATTTAATGGACTACGGCTCTGAAACTATTCTACGGGCTAAAGCACTAAATGCAACTGCAACTTTAACTGAAACAGAGCAGGAAATACTATTAGAAATGTTAGTAAAGGAAGTCGTTAAGCGACCTGCTTTGGTAAAAGGACATCGCATATTCTTGGAATTTATAGCTATAGAAATGCCTAATGCTCTTGTTCGTTATAAGGAAGCACTAGGTAAAACCAATCATACGGACATTCCATACCACATACATAACACTATAGAATTGATCTCAAACAAAACACCTTCTATTATGGAGCTAGCTACTGTTTATGATCCTAAATCTAAGATTGGAAAGGCTTTCATTACTAAAAAGAAATAATGGGAACTACACAACGCATTGTACCGGGAGTTACTGGAGAGCCCAACTGGGGGAACATATCAAGAGGTGTTACTTCTGTTGCTGGCACAATTCAAAAAGAACAAACTGAAGAAAAAAAAGATGAACCTAATACTAAAAAGCAACAACAACTCACTAAGCGTCGGCAAGAACAGGTAAAACAAACTGTAGGGCGCCTTATTCAAGCTTCCGGTGGGCGAGCAGCAGTAAAATCAGGTCGCTCTGCTACGCTCGGCCGCTCAGGTCGTCGTGGAGCTCAGCGTCTCTCTGGATTTTTGTCAGTAGTTGCTACTGGTGGTTTAGCTGCGGCATTGTCTACTGTCACCAGCCCTTTAGCTAATCTTACTGGCCTCACCAATGATGAAATCATACGACGTATTGTGGCTTATTGCTCCGATGCAAGCACAGGAATGGATGAAACGGCAGCTAACGCAGCCTGTAATCACCTCATGCAACATTATGCTGAACAAGCCCAAACACCAGAAGACCTTGAGAGAGTTATGCAAGGCGCAATCGCTGCAAATGGTGTAGAGTTTCTATTATGCGAATATTTCGGATTTTACATTTTTGAGCATCTATCTCAGAGGTTTCAGGAGAAAATTACACAAGATCGAGGAAAGGCAGTTTCTTCAGCCACGTTTGATGAAATTAAGCTGGACATAATTGGCCGTGTACGTGTAATGGGAGCCACAAAACCTATATCACAAATAAATTGGCACGGGCCACAGGGGCATCAAATTATAGACGATATTTTCGATAGTGTACTAGTTATCTTTCAATAATGAAATTAGATTTACGTATTAGCTCAGGTTCAGCAATAGGAGCTGACAATATTTTGCGCGCTCATATAGTATTTAACGATCCTCGAACTACACCGCCTAATCAAAGTCAAAGTGCGGACATTATTATAAACTGCGACGGAATATTAGATTTGTGCGCTCATGCTCCAGCAAGTGCCTTTGATTTTTTCTTTATAGCAGCTTGTGCATATGGCATTGATAGATTTATTGAGCGTCGTCCTTACTCGGTCGATGGCTGGTCGCGCGAGCTGAAGATGACAGTGCCTGTATTGGATATTACTAATTGGCAGGGTAAAGAGCAGGAAGTGGCTGGAATTTTATCTTTTCTAACTGGTGATTATTGGGATGTACAATTCACAACAAGTTCATTGGTATTACCTTCCCAAGCCACTGTTCTGCTATCACATAAAACAATTGATCATGTAAACCTTTTTTCTGGAGGTCTGGACTCTTTAATCGGTGCAATAGACTTCCTGGAACAAGAACCGACTAAGAACTTACTATTAATTTCACATTATGACCCAAATATGGCTGGGCCTAAAGGGGATCAAATAAAGTTATATACTGAACTATCTAGTAGATTTAAGCAGCCAATCGCTTGGAGCGAATCTGTGGGAGTGTATTTGGAAAATGCGTCCTTAGGCACCAGAGAAAATACCCTACGAAGCCGATCTCTTTTGTTTATTAGCTTAGCAGTACTTGCAGCGAACGCATATGGTCATAGCATACCTGTATGGGTTCCTGAGAACGGAAGCGTATCGTTGAATTACCCACTTAGTCCTTCAAGACGTTCTGCTTGCAGTACCCGTACAACGCATCCACGTTTACTTGAAGATGTAAGACAGCTTCTTGGTGGCTTACAATTGGCGAATAATGTGACAAACCCCTATGAGACTCTAACTAAAGGGGAGATGGTAGTAAATTGCGCAGACTTGCCATTTTTACTAAGTATCATTAACTTTTCAAATTCATGTGGTAAACGTGGGCACAAAAACGGGTGGAAGCGTAGTGCAACCCATTGTGGTGTCTGTATGCCTTGTGTATATCGACGTGCAGCACTAGCTAATTATGCTGATAATACTACATATGGTATTTATATAGAAGAGTTAAAACGTGATTCATCAAATTCCAGATTAATTGGCAAACGAGGTCAAGATCTTGACGCATGCCTTGAATTTCTAAAAAATAACTTAAGCTTTGATGACATACAAACCGAGCTCATAGTTAACGGACTAAATGACTTTTCTATGGTACCGCAGTTTGCTAATGTAGTCCAGAAAACTCGTAAAGAGCTAAAAGATTGGATTAGACAAAATCCTGATTCCGTAATCAGACACAAAGCCGGAATGCCATGATAGATTCTCACTGTCATTTAGATCTTTATCCTGATCCCATTGCGGTAGCTAAACGTTGTGACCAGGCAGGTGTAACTACTTTAGCAATGACTAATCTTCCTAGTCACTTCGGGCAAGGCATACAACATCTGCAGGGATTTAAAAATATTAGAATTGCTTTAGGAATGCACCCTCTTTATGCAGATCGGCATGCAGAAGAATATTCCCTTTTTGACAAGTATCTCGATCTTACATCTTATATAGGTGAAGTAGGTCTTGACTTTAGCCGTATTGGCTTAGCAACTAAAAAAAGACAAATCAAGAGCTTTGATTATATTTTGAGTAAGGTAAGAGGCAAAAAAAAGCTTTTAAGTTTACACTCTCGTGGTGCGGAGAGTGATACCTTAACAATGCTAAAGAAGCACCAGATTAATTTGGCTATATTTCATTGGTATACTGGTTCTGCTAGTATTCTAAAGACAATTGCAGAATCGGGTTATTACTTTTCTGTCAATCCAGAAATGATTCGATCAAATAAAGGACAAACTTTAATTAAGCAAATTCCTAGAAACCAACTGTTAACTGAAACAGATGGTCCTTATGTCCAATATAACAATAGAATAGTCGAGCCAGCTGATGTGAAAGTTGTTATTAATTTTCTGTCGAAAGCTTGGGGTATCGCTGCTAATGATGTGCAACAACAGATAAAGCACAACTTCCAATCTTTGCTAAAGCCATTACGATAAAATCCCAATTAAATAATTTGATTTCGTGAAATGCTTTATACTATTTATCCTTAAGTATTATAAAAAAATATAAATCATCCTCCTTAGGCTTTTTCAAATGAGAATAGTTAAATGTACATACGTCGGCTATATCTTAAGCGAAAGATAGTTTACCCTCTTCAATCTCTATCTTAAGCTTAGTCGCTTTTTCAGCGTACACAGTAGCATATTTCTCTACATCCAAAGCTTTGCTGTTCCCTGCAAGTAATAGCTTAGAGTGCTTTACAGAGTCTAAGAAGTCTAATAGCTCGTCTTTGGAACATGCGTTAAGGGCACAGTTGTAATATAAGTCCTGGTATGCCAGTTCCAAGTCATGCAAACCTTTATAAATAATGTTCTGAGGCTTGTGCTTGTATTTGTCTGGGCTATATCGCTCATATTCCTTTATGAAATAATCGTTTGCACTCTCAACGTTCCAACTCATAAGCTCAGCAATTCTTTAAGAATAATATCTATTGATTTAGCATTTGGTTTTTCCTAGCCCTTCGTCAGGCTAGTTATAGCAGTATCGATTCCATTTCTTGCTGCCATAATTGAGCACCATTCAAGGCTTTGTAGTTATGCTCAACTTTCACGAAATTATCAGGTTTGTCTTTAATATAACTAGCTCTTTTGCCCGCTTTTACAACTTCTTTCTCTACCGCTGCATACACTTGTTTTAGCTGCGTCTTAATGTCTTCCGTAGTTTTACTATAGCGCCAGATATAGGTGGCTAAAGGTTTATCATAGCACTCTAAGACAGCATAAAAGCTGTTACGTGCTTCTATAACCAGTAAAAAGGCAAATGCTGGAGCTGTAATAAACCTGATGGGAAAACTATCATTCTGCCGAACACATAGGTACTCTATGTGTTCAAAATGAAGTGCCTTTTTTACTTGATTCAGATCCCGAAGAAAGTCTAATGTTTTAACCGGATTGATCTTTAGGTTTAACTGCTCTCCAAACTCTTCAGGGCTAAATGATGTAGTGTGATTAGCAGGTGAAGAAGCAATCATGTGCACCAGGTAATCATACTGTGCTTTTTCAATAAGCTGCTCATTTATCTTTCCTAACTCGTCAGAGTGGCCGGTTATCCCATACACACGTGGTCCTTTTCTTTTCAGCTGTACATGTACTGTTACCAGCTCGGAGCCTAGACTTTTTATGATATAAGGCTTGATTGCGTTTAGTTGCTCTATAGAAGCCGGGTTGGGGATAGTTACTTGCACATCCTGTAGGATTCCAGGGATGTGTTTTCCATTAAGTGTAAGGTTGACTTTCCCATTCTGAAAATCCAAATCCTTTAAAGAGTAACTTATTTGGTGTTTTTCTTCTTGCTCTTCAATTTCAATTGGTTGTTTAAGTACTATATAATCAACTTGTTTATTTACTAGATACTCAAACTCTGAATCAGAAGATCTTGCATAAGATTTAGCGAGGTGTTCAAATTTTAAACTGTTAAGCTGTACTGATGTTGTCTGTACCTTAAATGCGTTTATGGCTGTACTTCTAAAGTCCGTAACTTTCACCTCTATCTCCTCGGTAGCAGCATCATATTTATTTATTTCTACTTCCCAATAGGTATTAGGCGCAAACTGCACGTTTTTGCCTGCCAGGGAAGTATTCATGATAGGAATAAAAGCATTCGGAGTATAGTACACCCGGCTGTTCTCCATTTTAAAGATGCGAATTTTAGACTTTGTCATAGACTTATAGATAACAATACATAAATATAGAAAGAGTTTTCTATCCCAAGCACATTTCTTTAGTCATTAAATCTTTACATTGTTATAATATTATTTGATTGCCTTTTCGCTCTTTAGAATGTTGCTCAATCCATTTGACTATGTTACTTTTACTTTATGCCCTTACATATAAATATAGAAGACCTGCTGCATCACCGCTCCATCGAATCAGACCGCATTGAGTTTAAAGAAGGCTGGAACCCTGATGCTATTTATAGGTCTATTTGTGCCTTTGCTAATGATTTTAATATTACGGGCAGTGGGTACATCATTGTAGGGATAGCGGAAGAAAATTGGTCTGCAAAGCCTCCAGTAAAAGGACTTGCCACTTCAGGAATTGCCGAGATTCAATAGAAGTTGATCGGGTTTAATAATCTGATTAGGCCACTCTATAGCCCTAAGATCTTAATAGAAGAAGTAGATGTTCAGCAGCTAATAATCATTTGGATGCCTAGTGTATCAAATTGTCCTTATGAAGTACCCGAGCAGATAACAGCTAATCAAAAACGATATTTTTACTACGTTCGCCGTTATGCTAATTCTGTTAAGGCGGATCAGGAGACGCAGCAAGAGCTGATCAGTTTAGCGAACCAGGTGCCCTTTGACGACCGTCCTAATACTAATGCAAGCCTTGATGATGTATCCATTGTGCTTGTGCAAGATCACTTACGAAAAGTAGGTAGCAGGTTAGTGCATTCTCTAACACAGTTAAACAAAGTTAATGTGTTTGAATAAATGCTACTCGTGGAAGGGCCATCAGAGCATCGGTTTCCTCGAAACGTGGCTTTGATGATGTTTCATGAACATCCTGAACAATTCTTTCCTGCTACTTGGGTGGATGTAGTATATTTTCCTAAAGGTGAGGCAGATCCAGAATTTACGGAATTCCCCAAGATAACCGGTCCTGTGCCTTCCATGATCCAGAAAACCTTAGACCTACTGCAGACGAACTTTCTCAGGGGAAAGATAATTAAGCAGCACGACCAACCTGAAGCTGTACGTGTTTGGAATTATCCTTATGCAGCTTTAGAAGAGGCGATAGTAAATGCCCTGTACCACCGGGATTACCAGGTTCGGGAACAAGTAGAGATTCGCATTACGCCTGCTTCTATTGTCATTCTTAATTACGGAGGTCCAGACCGTTCTATCCGACAAGAAGATTTAGAAAGTGGCAGGATCAGACCTAGGCGCTACCGCAACCGAAGACTGGGAGACTTCTTAAAAGAACTAGATCTTACTGAGGGTAGAGCTACTGGTATTCCTACTATCAAACGAACCCTAGAAATTAATGGATCTCCTGTTCCTTCTTTTCGAACAGATGATAACCATACTTTCTTTGAGGTAGAGATCTTTTGTCATCTTTCATTCCTAGTCGAAGACCTAGTCGGAACCGACCAAGATAACGACCAAGATAGGCTAGGAACTAAAACTAGAAGCGAGGTTCAAAAGGAGTTAGAGGACACACTTGAACAAGTACTAGGAGTTACAGAACAGAAGAAGCTAAGAAAGACCATAGCAGGAATTGGACTAGAGATAGTAAAGATACTAGCTTATGCGACTAGACCTGTTAAGCGAAAAGATATACTAGAGAAGGAGTTAGGTCTTTCTAATCATACTGATAATGTGAGAAGATACATTGAACCTTTACTTGAGTTCAAGCTATTAGATCGAACTGTGAAGGATAAGCTAAGCAGTCCGGCACAACAGTACTACACCACTAAGTTAGGATTAGAGATATTAAGTCACCTTTTCAGGAAAGGCTAATAATAAAGGTTAATGAAGCTGCTTTTCTAGAAAGCAGATCATCCATTTGAATGCTTGCTAGTATTTCAGGTAAAAATTAATTACGTAATATAGACTCATATTATATCTGTCTAACATAAGCAATGATTATAGGTTTTTCCATAAATAGAAAACCTCTATCTACGAATCTAACCTATTTAGGATTGTTGTTTTGGCTGAAGTCTAAAGCTGAACAGCTCCGCTAGTTCAATATCCAATCCGCGGGCAATCTGAAACAAAGTACTCAAGCGAGGATTAGTTCTGGCTGTCTCAATGCGGGCAATCTGACTGAGTACTAAGCCGGAACGATAAGAGAGTTCTTCCTGTGATACGCCCTTTGACTTACGCAACTGCTTCAGGTGCTCTGCAAAAAGGCGTAGCCCCTCCTCATCAAACAGCTCTTTTCTTTCCATCCATGAAAGGACTGGAAAAAGACAAACCTTTATTATAGCATATATGCTATAATAAAGGTTTGTTGCTTATATTTGGGGACCTTGAGTTAAATATAAAGTGTGTTTTAGAATTCAAGCTAAAGTTCTAAAGTACGATAACTTCGCTGGACCACCCAAACAGAGTGATCAAATGCAACCAGAATCATCTTCATCACAATTCGTTATAAGGCGAAGGGACTTCCTGCGCAGAGTGTACCACCTTGAAGTGCTGGGGAATGGCTATTTTCTAGAAGGATATGGGAACAATATGCGGATTTTTTTATGGGAAAAGACGCTGTGGAAACTTAACTCAGCAGAGGTATACACTAAATTGCAGATTCCATTATCAGATCCTGTTAACCAGATAGAAAACCTCAAGCACATGCTTTGTTTCTGTCCAGCTAGCATGAGGTGGAAGCACGCGCAGCGGGTACTGGTGAGTATTTCAAAACCGAATGATCCTACCCATGTAACGGCCAAAGTTCCACTGGCCCTAGATGAGCTTTTACTCTCTCATTCCACACGAACCTTCTGCCTAAACTTGGTGAGAGGCGCTTTTGCGGGAACTGGTTCTAAGATAGCCTTAGGCATAGGAGGCGCTGTATTTACGCCAGCCCATTTTAACCTGGCTCCAAAGATTTTTAAATTATATTTGGATCAACTTAGTAAGTACAACCTAGTAAAGTATGCTGTTTTTAACGAACAAGAGTATGCTATTAAGTTTGCTTTCAGCCTTGTGCACTTTGCTCCAACACATGCTCCTCACTTTTTTAAGGAGCTCTTTTTTGAACCTGCAGAGATCTGCTAAGTAATGCATATATGAGCATACTTTACCAAGCCGGTTCATATATGTAGGAAGCTTATGTTGGAAATGGAGTTTCTATTTAAATTACTTTACTTCTATAATTTCCAGTAATCTATGCTACACAAGCTTCCCGAAAGGAGAAGCTTTTTATGACAATGGTAATACACTGATTAGGTTTAGAAATCCAGCATGATCCAAGTATGAACCTAGTAGAATATTGCGCCTTATAAAAATGAGACTATAATTTAGTCAGCAAAATAGCATTCTTTATCGCACTTCTGTTTCTTTTTCACTGGCAAATCTCTTTAGTTATCCTAATCTATCTACCGTTATCTGTGCCGTCGGATTTTGCACATCTTAATTCATATGGTATCTTACTCATATCATATCATTGATTAAAAATGTGCTCTTAATTAGTGTAATCATGGTGATAGAAATGCTTATTAACATTTAGAGATTCCTTATTTCATTAACATTCCATCTTATAAGAAACGAAAAAACTAAGTTGTATTTGAAATCACTGTTTATATTATACCCCCTCACATAGAATTCTACTAAATCAACTATCAAGCTCAAACAGGCTGCGCGCAACTTTTGCAATTAATGCACTTAAATTTATTCTATTGATATAGTTGCATTATAAAATAAAGATTGCATATATTTGCTTTATGCAAAATATACATAGCAAAATCAAATCTATTCGACTAGCAAAAAATCTCAAACAAGAAGATATAGCTATAAAGCTAGGCATGAGTAAAGCTAATTATAGCAGAATTGAAAAAGGAGATATAACACTTTCACCTGAGAAGCTCGAAATTCTGCAGAGTGTTTTCAACATGACAAGTGAAGAAATACTCAACCATGAGACTGCACAAGAAAGATTGGGCTTACCAAACCATGGAGCCCTTGAGGAAATAGTAAAGCAACAGGCAGCTCAAATTGAACGCATGAAGTCAAATTCAGAAAATCTGCTAGAAGCTCTAATAAAACACTTTCAAAAGCCGATCACCTCATCGAAACTAGATAGCGGGAATGATATACCAAATGCTATAGCCTCTGTCTTTGCAATTGATGGAGTAGACTTCATATTGAACAAAGATAATATTGGAGAAGATCACCCTCTTTTAGCTGCTTATAAGCAATATAAGATCAGCCTCCTGGGATATGGCATCGGTCTATTTTTAGATGCTTTGATAAAAGAAACATCTAAAGGTTCACAGAAAAAGGACAAAGAATAACGCAACCCATCATATGAACAACAAAAGTGTTAGCCAACCTGCTTTCAAAGAAAGAAAACAAGGTCTAGTGAACTATAGCTTAAATTACCCTGAATCTAGTCTATTACCTCGTTTAAAGAAAGGCATCGTAACTCTTGATTTGCTAGAGTTAGAGAACTGTACATATGAAGAAATACTTTTGAAGAAATGGGCATTTCTACCAGAAGACAAAGAAACATCATTAAATACTAGCCAATATATATGGTTGAGAATTTTGGACAACCTAATCAGTTACAACTTCCCATCAAATATTTTGTACAACTTCAAGCTGTGGCTCTTTGCAGATATATTCCCGTCAGAGCACAGTTACCAAGAACTCGAACGAGATAGTATAGGCAACCCACTCAGAATTACATATAACATTGCAACAACGCCCACTTTGCTTGATTTTATTATAGGCACAGTTATAAGTAATAGAGAAGACTTACAAATATATTTTAATAAAGATGGGAGAATGGGATTCGTTGGCCGTTTTGTGCCTGTTGAAGAAGCCAAAAAAATTAATGGCTCTGTTTCATTCTCTGTACACGAAATTTTACTACAGCTTGTCGGTGATAAAAACTTACCGAACCTAACTTCTTATTCAACATTAGTTTCACAATCAGAAAATGAGGTTTTAAAATCGATGAGAACTAAAGAATGGGAGAGCATTCAAGTTGATAGAGCTGCAGCTGATAAAAACTTTAACTGGCTCTTAACTCTTAAGAAAAGTAAATCATCATCATTAGAGAAATATCATGAAACTATTGAAAGTTTACCAACATACCATAGTGCTCCAATGGTTTCTATAAAAAACAAAACAGTGTTTTACAATTATATTAAAAGGTTGCGATTTTAAAATAACAATTGCTGCCCAAATGACACCGTAGAAAGCGGGTCAAATAACTATCGGTACATACACTGCAGATAACAGGTACGTGCTAGACCAATTACTATTTTGAAACCTTTTAAGCAAAACCAGAAAAAACAAAAAACATCATCACCATTAACTGTAGAGAAACTTCGCACCTATCCTGGATTTGAAACTATTTCAGACGCAGAGGCTAATGAGCTAGTACAATCCTTATGGACGATCGCACAATGCGCAGTAAGAACCTTTAAAAGCTTGAGCAATGACTAACCTAGATCAATTCAGAAAATTTGCTAAATCAAAGGCAGCTAAAACAGCAGACATCAATAACCAAGATGCGGTCATCTACACCAGGGTATCTACCAAGGAACAGGCTGAAAACAACCAAAGCCTTACAACACAGAAGAAAGAATGCGAGCACCTGGCACTCACCAAAAAATTCCAAGTAGTTAAATACTTTGGAGGCACACATGAGAGCGCTAAAACTGACGAAAGAAAGCAATTCAAAGAAATGCTTTCTTTTGTACGCACTAAGAAAGTTCAAAACATTATTGTCTATAGCATCGATAGATTTTCCAGATCTGGAGCAGAGGCCATAAAGAATATAGAAGACCTACGTAAGGAAGGTATATACGTCCACTCTGTTTTGCAGAATGTAGACCCAACAGCTCTTAGCAGCTCTTTATACCAAAACATGTTTCTGTCTTTCGGGCAATATGAAAACCATCAGCGCCGACAGAAGACCATGGCTGGTACATTAGAGCGCCTTCTCCAGGGATTTTGGGTAACCCGAGCACCACTTGGCTTTACGCATACAACTGAAAATGGGGAGCAACGCATCGTTGTAAATGAAACTGGTAAACTGATTCGAAAAGCCTTTCTAATGAAAGCGAATGAAGGTTTAACAGATGTGCAGATTGCTGAACGTCTTGCTAAAATGGGCTTGAAGCTATCCAAACAGAAGCTATCTGCCATTTTTAGCAACCCGTTTTATTGTGGCTTGATTTCCCATTCGCTTTTAGATGGCAACATCATAGAAGGAAGGCAGGAAAGACTTGTTTCTAAGGAAATTTTTAAAAGAATAAACGAGAAACGAGCCAAAAATAACCGCGGCTTTAAGCATAAGACAACCGATGATGCATTGCCTCTAAAACGGTTTGTAAAGTGCGCTCACTGCGGCACCAGTATGACGGGGTACGAAGTTAAAAGCAAAGGCAAACACTACTACAAATGCAACAAAAAAGGCTGTGGCAGCAATAAGAGTGCAGAACATATGCACAAACAATTTGTAGACTTATTACATAGCTACGATTGCAATGAGTTAGCCCTTGCTCCCATTACAGACGCTATACATGGAACTTTAGAGGCAGTTTTTTCACAACAGGAGGACGAGCGAAAGGACATTCAAGCCTCCATCAAAGCATTAGAAGAAACGATTGAAAATGCCCAAGAGAAGCTATTTCTAGGTCAAATGGACCAGTCAATTTATGATAACTATAGCAGAAAGTACAAACAGAAATTAGATGAGCTTTACACAGAAGCAGCGAAATCTTCTTTAAAATTATCGAACTTAGAAAAGTCCATAGATGCTTGCTTGTCATTTGCCACAAATCTATCAGAATTGTGGCTTTTAGGGGATTTTCACACGAAACAGGTTGTACAAAAAGTCCTATTTCCAGCCGGAATAACTTACAGCACTAAAAAAGAGTATTATCGAACCGAAAGAACCAACACAATACTTCAACTAATTTACAGTATGTCAAGCAGTTACAGCACAAAAAACAAAAGACCGACCAGCAAAAAAGCTGATCGGTCTTACTGGGTAGCGGGAACAGGACTCGAACCTGTGACCTTTGGGTTATGAGCCCAACGAGCTACCAACTGCTCCATCCCGCACTGTTATTGTGTTACAAAAGTAGTACATCGGTGTATACTTTGCAAGTGGTTATACTTAAAAAGGGCAAAAAAAGTTAAAATTTGCTGGTTATCCCGAAGTGGATTTTAGAGTATTTGAGCGAAAGTGGCTGTTGCTCAGAGCACCCCACCGAATACACCAGCTGAAAAATTCCGGCACCGGTACTGAAACTTATACCGCCACCTACACCCGATGGCCAGCCACTGGCTTTCGATTTCTCCAACTCGCTGCGGTAATAGGCCTGGTCGTAGAACAAAAGCACATAGGAATCGGAGGCCGTGAACAGGCGGTATTCTATAGTCCCGATGGCGTAGGAGGAAGCATAAAAGAAGTAATCGTCGAAGCCGCGGATAGAGGTAAGGCCGCCCAGGCGGTACATGTCGTTCAGGAAAAGCTGGTCATTTAGCAGTGCTTCGCCCTGCAGCCTGGCCAGTAAGGCGCTGTTCTTACTCACCCGGAAAAAGTTCTCGGCGCGCAGGCTTATGCTTAACTGTGTAGTGCGCATGTCCAACGTGTCGTAAAAGCTTTTCTCCAGGTCGGGGTTACGCAGCAGGGTTTTGGTACCGGCAGCAAGGTCAAACTCTACTAAGCGGCCACTACGCGGGAAATAGAAATCATCGAGGTTATTCCAGATGTAGTTGAAGCCATAGGTGCTGGTGCGGGCATCGGCCAGGTCTAAATTACGCAGGCTTTGCGGATTAGCAGCGCCCAGAATACGGGAGTTGCGCCACTCGCCATACACACTAAACTTGCCATACTTTAAGGTATAATAGCCCAGTTGCAGACGCGGCTGGATGGTAATGAAGGAGGAATCCTGTTTCAGTAAACTAAAGCGTGTGCCCAGCTCGAACGGTGTACCAAACAGGTTAGGGTGCAGGTATTCGCCATTGAGTATAACTGAGCCTTTGTTGACGCGCCGCCACTGCAGCCCTATACTTTTGCCGGTTCCTTTTATGTTCCGGATGTTCAGGTTGGCTTCGCCGGTGATCAGCAGTTTGTCCTGGCGGGTCGGGTCGGGCAGGAAACCAACGATACCATCCACCTGGTTGGCCTGCCGGTCCTCCAGGAAATAAATAACCCGGGCTTTGTCGCGGGCAAAGCGCACTTGAGGCGGCCTTGTTATGCGTATGTAAGGCAAAGCAGTGAGCATGCGCTGGGTAGCTTCGATCTGTTCCTGGTTGTAAGGCTGCCCTGGTTGCAGCTGCAGGTAACGCATCAGAAACTTTGGTTTGGTTTTGCTGCCGCCCATTACCTGCACCGAGTCGTAGGTTACCACAAAGGCTTTTTCCACCATCAGGGCTGCATCAATCTTACCGTTTTCTATCTTTATCGTATCCAGCCACACACTGGCAAAAGGGTAGCCGTTGCGCTCGGCATAATCCAGTATGCGTTGCTGCAGCTTTACATACTCGGCAGGTTTAAAAGGCACATCGCGGTAAAACTTCTCCCGGAAACCAGACTCGATCAGAATTCCTTCGCTTAAATTACCGTTGCGCAGGCGGGCATACTCAAAGCGATTGCCGATGTACAGTTTCACGTGAAGCGTGTCGTTGCGCAGAAATAAACTATCCGCAGAAGTGAGCAGGTACGCATCCTGCTGCATCTGGTACACCAGCGCTTTTACTTCTTTAGCCGCCGTTACCGAATCGGGATGGGTGCTTTGGTAACTATAGCCGCGCAGACGGGGAGCATCCTGCGGCGTGGTGTGTAGCTTGAGTATCACTTTTGGCTGCGGCGCAACTGGTTGCGTCTGGGCCTGCGCAAACGGCAGCCACAAAAGCAAACACCAAACTACGGCAGCTATTTTATACATTTGTACTCTTACTAGTTGAATTGTTTGATGGCTAAATTGTTAAACTATAGTTGGTCATCATAATTGGTCATCCTAAAGGGAGCTATAGTTTAGCAACAAAGGTAACGGGTTCAACTGTACTTTAAGAACCACAAACTATAGTTTCCAGATCATCAACAATTTAACAATCTAACAATTTAGCAATTTAACCCGTGTCCGGCATCTACTTACATATTCCTTTCTGCAAACAGGCCTGCCATTACTGCGATTTTCACTTTAGCACCTCGATGGGGACGAAAGAGAAAACGATACAGGCCATTGCCCGCGAGCTGGAACTCAGAAAAGATTATTTGCAGGGCCAGGAAGTACGGACCATCTACTTTGGTGGCGGCACCCCTTCACTGCTCACCCAACCAGAACTCCAGCTTCTGCTACAAACTATAGATCGGCTGTTTATAGTTTCGGATAATGCGGAAATAACCCTGGAAGCCAACCCTGATGACCTGAAACCGGAGAAACTACAGGAACTGAAAGCCGCCGGCATCAACCGCTTAAGTATAGGTTTGCAATCGTTTCATGAGCCGCACCTGCAATTGATGAACCGCGCCCACAACGCTACCGAAAGTTTACAATGCGTGAAAGATGCGCAGGCTGCCGGTTTCGATAACATTACCGTGGACCTGATCTACGGCATCCCGGCACCGGATCACAGCATCTGGCTACAAGATTTAGAAACGCTTTTCTCGCTGAACGTGCAGCATGTTTCGTGCTACGCCCTAACTATTGAGCCTGACACGGCACTGGGCCGCTGGAGCAAGAAAGGCAAGTTCAAGCCATCGGAAGACGACTTTACGGCCCAGCAGTTCGAGATCCTGTTAGCGCAGATGGCGCAGCATGGCTTTGTGCAGTACGAGATCTCTAACTTCTGTAAACCAGGCTACGAATCGAAACACAACAGCAACTACTGGCGTGGCGTGCACTACCTGGGTGTGGGGCCGAGCGCGCACTCGTTTAACGGCCACAGCCGGCAGTACAATGTAGCCAATAACCGCAAGTACATCGATGCCATCGCGCAGCAAACGATACCTGCCGAAGTAGAAGAGCTAACTATAGCTGACCAGGCCAACGACTACCTGCTGACTACCCTCCGCACCACCTGGGGCTGCGACCTGGCAAAACTCCGCACCAACTATAGCTACGATGTGCTGGCAACACACCAACTATTCCTGCAGGAGCTACAGCAGAAAGAACTGGCAACTATACAAGATGATGTGCTATACCTGACCGACAAAGGCAAACTATTGGCCGACCAGATCACGCTGGATCTGATGACGGAATAGCTAAAATAATAATATAGTTTACACCTAATTTTGTTTGCTGCGTATGTTGGGACTACCGCATGATCCTCAATGCCCGAAAATAAATGCCGCAACTTATTACAGTCTTTCTTTCCGATGATTTTAAAATAGAAGCTGATGATGCGCTTTCTTACGTCAGGACGGAATGGCTGCGCCCTTTAACCGATGAGCAGTTTAAGACCGAAACCATGCGGGCCTACGATGTGATTGCAGCCCGGGCAGCTGAGCTGGTACTGGTAAACGCACAACAGGTATCGGTGCTTGGTCCCGAAACCAAAGACTGGCTCTCCAACACCTACTACAATTTATTTTCGCAAACACCGCTGCGCAGAATGGCACGCGTCATGCCCGATAACCTGTTCAAGAAGCTGGCACTGGCCTCGGTAGTAGCGCGGGCTGATGCTACGGGCTTGTTAAACTACGAGATCGAGGATTTTACTTCGGAAGAAGAAGCTTTGCGCTGGCTGTTGGAAGAATAGGATACCTATAGTTTCGGGATTTTCTGCTATACTTGTTAAAAAGCCCGCAAACCATGGAAGCCACCATTACCTACCACAACCAGACCTATAGTTTCAACCCGCTGCAGCCACTGGATATCTCGATGCCGCTGCACGACAGGCAACCACAGCCGGAGTGTTTCTGGGCAGAGCCGGTTCAGTTTGATGTGATCCGGGTAGGCGATTTTGTAGGCTCAGTAGCCAACGGTGGCAGTACCAACTATAAGCGCGTGCACCTTACGCCACACGGCAACGGTACCCACACCGAGTGCTACGGCCACATCTCCGCCGATGAGTATGCCACCATCCACAACTGCCTGAAACGCTTTTTATTTGTAGCCCAGCTCATAACTATAGCTCCGCAGAAACAGCAGAACGGCGACGAAGTAGTATTGCTGGACGATGTACGCGAACAACTACAGGGCATAAAATGTGAAGCCGTTATTCTCCGCACCTTACCTAACACCGACGATAAACTCACCCGCCATTACTCCGGCACCAACCCGCCATACTTAGAGCCAACTATAGGCCAGTATTTAGCCGAGAAAGGTGTACAGCACCTGCTCCTGGACCTGCCATCCGTAGACCGTGAACTGGACGAAGGCAAACTGCTGTGCCACCACGCTTTCTGGCAATACCCTAAAAATACCCGCTGCGGCGCTACTATAACCGAACTGATCTATGTACCCGACCATATCGCAGATGGCTTGTACCTGCTAAACTTACAGATAGCCAGCCTGCAGCTGGATGCCAGCCCGAGCAAGCCAGTACTCTATAGTTTGTCGCCGGTATTTCCGCAACTATAGCTATAGCTAAGTCAAAGCTTACTGCTTAACTATAGCCTGGCTGCCCACTAACTGATCACAGATATATTGCCCTATTGCCAGCGAAGATGTTGCCGCCGGCGAAGGCGCGTTACGCACATGAATAATGTTGCGGCGGTTCAGAATGTCGAAGTCATCGATGAGGTTACCGTTTCTGTCGCAGGCCTGCGCCCGTACGCCTGCTCCACCCGGCACCAGGTCCTGCTCCTGTACTTCGGGCATCAGTTTTTGCAACGCCTTAGTAAATGCCGCTTTAGACAAAGATCTGTACATCTCGCCCAAGCCGGTTTTGCCATATTTGGCTGCAATCTTCCAGAAGCCGGGCCAGGTTAACGTATCCTGTGTGTCTTTAAAGTTGAAATCGCTGAACGTATAGCCTTCGCGCTTAAAGGCCAGAACTGCATTCGGACCAGCCTCAATACCGCCTTGTATCATGCGTGTAAAGTGTACGCCCAGGAACGGGAAACTCGGGTCCGGCACCGGGTAAATAAGGTTACGCACCAGGTACTCTTTCTCCTCCCGCAGCTTATAGTACTCGCCCCTGAAAGGAATGATCCGCAGGTCATTTTCTTCTTCTGTCAGGTTGGCTACTCTGTCCGAGAAAAGGCCGCCGCAGCTTACCAGGCTGGCAGCGGTATAGGAGCCTTTCGTCGTCTCCACGTACACGGTGTCTTTTTCTGATCTGATCTTCACGACCTGTTCTCCGAAGGCTGCTTCTCCGCCATTCTGCTTAAACAGGCGCAGAAGTGTTGCAGCCATGGCCGGATAATCAATGATACCTGTTTGTGGCACATGAATGGCTTCTACACCGGCTACGTGCGGCTCATACTCCCGGATCTCATCCAGGCTTTTAAGTCTTTTCAGATCGGTAAGCCCGTTTTGTATGCCACGTTCGTAAATATCGTTCAGCTTAGGCAGCTCAGCAACCGAAGTCGCCACAATGATCTTTCCGCAGATATCATACGGAATGCCGTGTTCTTCGGCAAATTCGATGATGGAGTGATAGCCTGCAATACAGTTCCTGGCCTTCAGGCTGCCCGGCTTGTAATATATTCCGCTGTGAATAACACCGCTGTTGTGCCCCGACTGGTGCTGCGCGACGGTGGACTCTTTTTCGATAAGCAGTACTCTGTTATCAGGGTTTTGCTGCTTCAGGTGATAAGCTACGGAGAGACCTACCAAACCGGCTCCCACTACTATGGTATCGTATTTTTGTTCTGACATGTTAGGTTGTGTTACTGAAGAAATTTCAGGCTTGTTGGTTGCGCCTGCCTTGTACAGAGAAGGATACGAGAATTTAAATATTTACGACAATGAATTTTAAGAAATTCTGCCTGCTCAGGGGCAAAGCTGTTATAGCTGTTGCTTCGTTAATTGTTTATACTTCTGCAGGAAATAAAAAAAGCCGGAGCATACGCCCCGGCCTAAGGTAGTTTAGTTGTTTGTAAGAGTGTAGTGTTGTGTTCTAAAATAAGGCCTCCGCTACTTTGCGCACCGAATCTGACTTGCCCATTGAGTAATAATGCAGGCATGGCACCCCAAATTCCATCAGCTCTTTCGATTGTTTGATGGCCCACTCTACCCCCACCTGGGCAGCGGCTTTGTTATCCGGACAATCTTCTATGGCATCGGCCAGCTCACACGGCACTTCAATATGGAAAAGGCTCGGGAGTAAGGTAAGCTGGGTTTTGGTAGTCATTGGTTTCAGCCCCGGGATTATCGGCACGGTTATCCCTTCAGCACGGCAGCGGTTCACAAAGTCGAAGTACTTCTGGTTATCGAAAAACATTTGTGTTACAATGTAATCGGCGCCCAGTTCTATCTTCTTCTTCAGCCAGCGCAGGTCTGATTTCAGGTTTGGGGCTTCGAAGTGCTTCTCAGGGTAGCCGGCCACACCTATACAAAAGCCAGTACCGTTGTGGTAGGCCTGCTCATCATCCAGGTAAACACCGTTGTTCATGTTCACGACCTGTTCTATCAGCTCTGTTGCATAGTTATGGCCGCCGGGCTCTGCTACAAAGCGTTGCTCGCTCTTTACACAGTCACCGCGGAGTACCAGCACGTTATCAATGCCCAGGAAGTGCAGATCTATCAGGGCGTTCTCAGTCTCTTCCTTGTTAAAGCCCCCACAGATCAGGTGTGGCACCGTGTCTACTTTATAGTTGTTCTGGATGGCAGCACAAATACCTACTGTACCAGGGCGCTTGCGGGTCGTGATCTTCTCGAGTAAACCATTTTCGCGCTGTTTGTACACATATTCCTCACGGTGGTAAGTCACGTCGATAAACGGTGGCTTAAACTCCATCAACGGGTCGATGTGGCTGAACAGGGTTTTCATGTTTTCGCCCTTCAGCGGGGGAAGTATCTCAAAAGTGAACAGCGTTTTGCCATTCGCATTTTTGAAGTGGTCTGTTACTTTCAATTTAAACTTAAATTGTTAGATGGTTCAATTGTTAAATGGTTGGTTTAGCAGCACCGGCTCCAACCACCCCTAACCCCTCCTTATCCAAGGCGGGGAACTATTACTTACTACTCAACTTATGCAGCTGATAATTTGCTTTATCGCATTCCATAGCCTTCAGCTATAAAACTTGAAATGTAGCAAAACAACAGCAGGCTCCCCTCCTTGGATAAGGAGGGGTAGGGGTGGTCGGATTACACCACCTGCGCCAGCGGCTTTGGCTCATAGTTCAGGTTCGGAGATAACCAGCGCTCCAGTTCTTCTTTCGGCATGCCTTTGCGCTGTGCGATATCTGTCACCTGGTCTTCGCCGATCTTACCCAAACCAAAGTATTTCGATTCCGGGTGCGAGAAGTACAGCCCGCTTACCGATGCAGCCGGATACATGGCCAGATTCTCGGTTAGAATCACCCCTGATGTTCTGTCTGCATCCAGCAAATTAAACAAGGTTATCTTTTCGGTATGGTCGGGGCAACCCGGGTAACCTGGCGCCGGACGAATGCCTTTATAGTTCTCCTTGATCAGGTCTTCGTTGCTCAGGTTCTCACCCGGTGCGTAACCCCATAGTTCCGTGCGCACTTTAGCATGCATCAGTTCCGCGAAGGCTTCGGCCAGCCTGTCGGCCAGCGCTTTCACCATAATGGATTTATAATCGTCGTGCTCGGCTTCGTATTTCTCCAGCAACTTTTCAATACCAAAGCCAGCCGATACTACAAAGCCTCCGATATAATCCTTAACGCCGGTTTCCTTTGGAGCCAGAAAATCAGAAAAGGCCAGGTTTGGCACATTTGCTCCTTTCTTACCTTGTTGCCTTAACGTATGGAATTCCGTCAGCACGTTTTCACGTGAATCATCGGTGTAAACTTCAATCGTATCATCCGCTTCCACGTTGGCCGGGTAGAAACCAACTACAGCACGCGCTTCCAGTAACTGGTTATCAACAATCTCTTTTAGCATGGCCTGCGCATCGTTAAACAGCTTGGCAGCTTCCGTGCCTAATTCCGGATCGTTCAGAATCTTCGGGTATTGTCGCTTCAGCTCCCATGCATGGAAGAACGGTGTCCAGTCGATGTACGGCACAATTTCCGAAAGCGGGTAATTGGTGTATGTTTTGTTGCCGATGAAGCTCGGTTTAGTTGGCTGCGTAGTGTTCCAGTCTACCTGATACTTGTTGGCACGGGCTTCTTCTATAGTTGCGAAAGCACGATCCTTGGTACGGCCCAGGTGGTCTTCGCGTAGCTTTTCATATTCCGCTTTAATCTCGGCAATGTAAGCGTCACGCTCGCTGCTGAGCAAACTACTTACCACCGTTACGCTTCGCGAGGCATCGTGCACGTGCACTACCGGGCCACTATACTGCGGCGCGATCTTCACGGCTGTATGTACGCGTGATGTAGTAGCGCCACCTATCAGCAGCGGTATCTTCATGCCACGGCGCTCCATTTCCTGTGCCACGTACACCATTTCATCCAACGATGGCGTAATCAATCCGCTCAGACCAATGATATCTACTTTATGCGCTTCAGCTTCCGCCAGGATCTTGTCCAGCTGCACCATCACACCCAGATCGATCACTTCATAGTTGTTACAGGCCAGCACGACGCCTACAATGTTTTTACCAATGTCGTGCACGTCGCCTTTCACCGTCGCCATCAGTATAGTTCCGGCCGTTGATTTGGAGGTATCATTGGCCAGCTTTTCGGCTTCCATGAACGGCAACAAATACGCTACCGACTTCTTCATCACGCGGGCACTTTTTACTACCTGCGGCAAAAACATCTTACCGGCACCAAACAAATCACCCACTACGCCCATACCAGCCATCAGCGGACCTTCAATTACATCCAGGGTTTTAACTGCCTGCTGGCGCGCTTCTTCGGTATCTTCTTCTATGTAGTCAACTATACCTTTTACCAGAGAATGTTTCAGGCGCTCTTCCACAGAGGCATCGCGCCAGGCGGTGTCGGCCGCGGTGGCAGTTTTGCCTTTGCCTTTTATAGTTTCAGCATAGGTTACCAGTTTTTCTGTTGCGTCCGGATGGCGGTTAAAGATCACGTCTTCGATCAGGTCGCGCAGCTCTGTTGGTATCTCGCTGTACACACCCAGCATACCCGCATTTACAATACCCATGTCCATACCAGCCTGCACGGCATAGTATAAAAACACGGTATGCATCGCCTCACGCACCACATCGTTGCCACGGAACGAGAACGACAGGTTACTAACCCCGCCACTCACCAGGGCATGTGGCAGGTTTTCCTTAATCCATTTTACTACTTCGATATAATCTACTGCATAGTTGTTGTGCTCTTCTATGCCAGTGGCAATAGCCAGGATATTCGGGTCGAAAATGATGTCCTGCGGCGGGAAACCTACTTCATCTACCAAAATGCGGTAAGAGCGCTCACATATTTCTTTTCTGCGTTCCAGCGTATCAGCCTGGCCTGTTTCGTCAAAAGCCATTACCACCACGGCAGCACCGTACTGGCGTACCTTGCGGGCAAGTTTCTTAAAGGCTTCTTCGCCTTCTTTTAAGCTGATGGAGTTAACTATAGATTTACCCTGCACGCATTTCAAACCGGCTTCAATCACACTCCACTTCGAAGAGTCGATCATGATCGGCAGCTTGGCGATGTCAGGCTCAGAAGCGATCAGGTTCAGGAAGTTGGTCATGGCCTGCTCCGAGTCAAGCATACCTTCGTCCATGTTCACGTCTATGATCTGCGCGCCCCCTTCTACCTGCTGACGGGCAACGGCCAAGGCTTCTTCAAACTTTTCGCCAACTATAAGGCGGGCAAACATCTTAGAGCCGGTAACATTGGTGCGTTCACCAACATTCACAAAAAGGCTTTCGGGGGTTATAGTTAAAGGCTCGAGGCCGCTGTAGCGTGGGAGTGGGGCAACCGGGGTAGGAACGTGCGGTTTATACTTTCGCACTAAGTCTGCTATTACTTTAGTATGTACGGGCGTAGTGCCACAACAACCACCCAGTATGTTTACCAATCCTTCCTTCAGGTATTCTTCAACTATAGCACCCATTTGCTGGGCTGTTTCGTCGTAACCGCCAAAAGCATTTGGCAAGCCGGCATTCGGGTAAGCGCTGATAAAACAGTCTGAGATACGGGACAGCTCCTGAATGTGCGTCTTCAGCTGGCGCGCACCCAGGGCACAGTTAAAGCCAACGCTCAACAGAGGCGCATGCGAAATGGAATTCCAGAACGCTTCAACGGTTTGCCCGGACAAGGTACGGCCGCTGGCATCCGTTATAGTTCCGGAAACCATGATCGGCAGCTCTTTACCACCGTCATTTACAAATTCCTGAATAGCAAAAAGGGCTGCTTTACAGTTCAGTGTATCAAAAACGGTTTCTACTAACAGCAAGTCAGCACCGCCATCCACTAAACCACGCACCTGCTCATAATAAGCTTCTACCAGTTGGTCGAATGTTATGGCGCGGTAGCCCGGGTTGTTCACATCCGGAGAGAGCGAAGCCGTACGGTTAGTTGGCCCGATAGCGCCAGCCACAAAACGTTTATGTGAAGGATCTTTGGCTTCTATTTCATCAGCCGCCTCCCGCGCTAGCCTCGCCGACTCATAGTTGAGCTCATATACCAAGTGCTCCAGCTTATAGTCAGCCATGGCTATAGTTGTGCCGCTGAAGGTGTTGGTCTCGATGATGTCGGCACCGGCCTCCAGGTACTCTGTATGAATGGCTTTGATAATATCCGGACGCGTGATCGATAAAAGGTCGTTGTTACCTTTCAGGTCGGAGGGATGAGCCTTAAAGCGCTGGCCACGGAAATCAGCTTCCGAGAGCTGGTAACGCTGGATCATTGTGCCCATGGCGCCATCAAGGACCAGTACACGCTCTTTCAGTAAATTGTAAATGGGATGGTTGTTCTTCTTCATGTTGATATCCTTCTCTCGCTTGCGTTTTACTACCGCTCATCAAGAAAGGACACCCGAAGTGAAGGATGGACTATCTTATCTTTTCCGGATAGCATGCTTCCGGAAGGGAATTAGCACCAAGTTTGCCAAGGTTGCTAAGACGTCACAGGGCCCTTTCCCTCGGTCTTTCTTGATAAGAAGCTGCAAGTTATTACACTTATCCGCAAAAAGCGAATTTTTGTTGCATTAGAATATAACTATAGTTGTGATTTGAGACTATCCAATGGCCTTAAAACAGAAAAGGACACATTAAGTGTCCTTTTCCTAAAAAGAGTTTAATTGTATTAACTATAACTCCTTCTGCTTTATTATACGTAAGCCCCCGGCTATAGTTTATAGTTTGTTTTAAAATAAAAAAGGGATGCCATCGGGCATCCCTTTCAATTCTGTGCGGCAAGAATTAAGCCTCAGCTTCTACTCTTGGAATTACAGATACGTAAGAACGGTTTTTCTTACCTTTCTTGAATTCTACAACACCATCAACCAGAGCGAACAGGGTGTGGTCTTTGCCCATACCTACGTTTGCGCTTGGGTGGTGCGCTGTACCTCTTTGTCTTACAATGATGTTACCAGCGATGATATCCTGGCCACCATAAATCTTAACACCCAGTCGTTTTGAGTGCGACTCACGACCGTTGTTAGAACTACCAGCTCCTTTTTTGTGTGCCATTTTATTTTACTATTTACTCAGGCCGTGGCCCGAAATGGTTCTACGATAAATTTCCTCTTACTGCTTATCCAATGCTCTCGATCAGAACTTTGGTATAGTGAGAACGATGTCCTCTTGATTTTCTATACCCTTTTCTTCTCTTCTTCTTGAAAACACGGATTTTTTCGCCTTTCACGTTGCCAAGGATTTTACCAACCACTTTAACACCGCTTACGAAAGGAGCACCAAGGGTGATGTTTCCGTTATCGTCTGTAAGAAGAACATTGGCGAACTCAACGGCGTCACCTTCATTGCCGGAAAGCTTGTTAGCGTAGATGAACTTACCGCTCTCTACTTTGGTCTGTTGACCTGCGATTTCTACAATTGCGTACATCAGCTTCAATGTATGTTTAAAATTTAGTCTGCAAAAGTACGGCACTTATATCAAATATGCAAACACTTGTAATCTAAAATGTTCTGCAACTATAGCCATACTTGCGCACACTGTGGATAACGATGTTGAAATACCCGGACTAACTTTTTACACCTTGTTAAAAACACACCTAACACCTAACCATTCAATGCTTTAGAGGCCGCCCTGGAAAATTCTGTTTTCCACAAATCCACACCCGGCTTATAACAACGAGCAGAGTAACTGCAGCAACAAACCCTATTATTTGCACTTCTTCAGGGCAGGCACACGGCAAAAGGGGCTACCGCAGCGCCTGCACCCGCAAAACATTGCACTTAACAATTATTTGATATATTATTAACAATATATTGAACAAAAGATATAGTAAAATAACTATGTTGATAACGGTGTTGATTTTAGCGCAATCAATTAATATTCAGAAGGTTAAATATTTGTGCATAAATTGAACAACTTTAACCAGCTGTTTCAAGTTCATTTGTCTATATTTGAACTCACGATATTACCCGGACCGGATTTAACGGCCATCAAAACAAAAGTATTCACGGGGTGTTTTCTAAGCTGATCAACGGATCGCTTACCCCTTCAACCAATAAAACACTTAGTATATTATGGAGCCAATACTGAAAGAGAATCCTAACCGCTTTGTACTGTTCCCCATTCAGCACGACGAGGTTTGGCAGATGTATAAAAAAGCAGAAGCCAGCTTCTGGACCGCTGAGGAGATAGACCTGAGCCAGGACCTGAAAGACTGGGAGAACCTGAACGACGGCGAGCGTCACTTCATCAGCCACGTACTGGCATTCTTTGCCGCATCGGATGGTATCGTGAACGAGAACCTGGCTGTTAACTTCATGAACGAGGTACAGATTCCGGAAGCGCGTTGTTTTTATGGTTTCCAGATCATGATGGAGAACATCCACGCCGAGACCTATTCGCTCCTTATAGATACCTATGTAAAGAAGCAAAGCGAAAAAGATTTCCTGTTCAACGCACTGGAGAATGTGCCTGCCGTTAAGAAAAAAGGCGAGTGGGCGCTTAAGTGGATCGAGAGTGAAAACTTTACCGAGCGCTTAATTGCTTTTGCAGCTGTAGAAGGCATCTTCTTCTCCGGTTCTTTCTGCTCTATCTTCTGGATGAAGAAGCGTGGCTTAATGCCGGGCTTAACCTTCTCTAACGAGCTGATCAGCCGCGACGAAGGCCTGCACTGCGATTTTGCCTGCCTGCTATACTCTATGCTGGTAAACAAGCTGCCACAGGAGCGCGTGCACGAGATCATCCGTGATGCGGTAACTATAGAACAGGAATTTGTAACTGACGCGCTGCCGGTTGACCTGATCGGGATGAATGCCAAACTGATGAGCCAGTACATTGAGTTCGTAGCCGACAGACTGCTTGTTTCGCTTGGCTATGCGAAGATCTACAACGCCACCAACCCATTCGACTTTATGGAAATGATCTCGCTGCAGGGCAAGACCAACTTCTTCGAGAAGCGTGTAGGCGAGTACCAGAAAGCCGGCGTACTGGGCGACAAAGACAAAAATGTTTTTTCGCTGGACGAAGACTTTTAATAATATCAGAACTTCTCTATATTTAAGTGGCAAAGGCAGCGAGCACTCCTGCCGCCACTTAACTATACTTTCTTTACCTAACCGGGCAGTAGCTGAAGAGTAGAGGCGACCGCAAACCTGGGCCGGTACCAAAGGCCATAGCGCCACCAGGGGAATGCCATCCCCGCTATATAGTAAAGGCATTTTGCTTTACTTACAATCTATTGTACTACAACGGCTTATACCTATCCGCGTATGAGCTGGCAGTACCTTACACATTAAAATTTCAGCTTGTGGCACTGGCGCAGGCAAACCAAATATATCAGTTAAAAACCCGGGCCCTTTAATCCCGCTAATTGTATACCTTATGTTAGTAGTTAAACGAGACGGCCGGCGCGAATCCGTTAAATTCGACAAGATCACAGCCCGAATAGAGAAGCTGTGCTATGGCTTACATGCTGATTATGTATCGCCGATTGAGGTTGCCAAAAAGGTAATTGATGGCATTTATGATGGTGTAACCACTGTAGAGCTGGATAACCTGGCTGCTGAAACAGCGGCTTCGCTTACCACCAAGCACCCGGACTACGCAGTATTAGCAGCACGTATTGCTATCTCAAACCTGCACAAGGTTACCAGCAAATCGTTCTCCAATACCATGAAGCGCCTGTATACCTACACCGACCCTAAAACCGGTGAGAATGCATCGCTGCTGGCCAAAGATGTGTATGAGATCATCCGTAAGCACGCCGCTACCCTGGACTCAACTATAATCTACGACCGCGACTATAACTACGACTACTTCGGTTATAAAACGCTGGAGCGCTCGTACCTGCTGCGCCTGGATGGTAAGATCGTGGAGCGCCCGCAGCACATGCTGATGCGTGTAGCCGTTGGTATTCACAAAGAAGATATCGAGTCTGCTATCGAGACATACAACCTGATGTCGGAGAAGTGGTTTACGCATGCTACGCCTACATTATTTAACGCTGGTACGCCAAAGCCACAGCTATCTTCGTGCTTCCTGCTGACCATGAAAGACGACAGCATTCCGGGCATTTACGATACCCTGAAGCAGTGTGCGCAGATTTCGCAGAGCGCCGGAGGTATTGGCCTGAGCATCCATAATGTGCGTGCTACGGGTTCTTACATTAAAGGCACCAACGGTACATCCAACGGTATTATCCCGATGCTGAAGGTGTTTAACGACACAGCCCGTTACGTAGACCAGGGCGGAGGCAAGCGCAAAGGTGCTTTCGCGATTTACCTGGAGCCGTGGCATGCCGATATCTTCGAATTCCTGGAACTGAAGAAGAACCACGGAAAAGAGGAAAACCGCGCCCGCGACCTGTTCTACGCTCTCTGGACACCAGACCTGTTTATGAAGCGCGTGGAAGAGAACGGCGATTGGAGCCTGTTTTGCCCGAACGAAGCGCCTGGCCTGGCCGAGTGCTGGGGTAAAGACTTTGAGCGCCTCTACGAAAAGTACGAGCGCGAAGGCCGTGCCCGCAAAACAGTGAAAGCGCAGGACCTGTGGTTCCATATCCTGGAGTCGCAGATAGAGACCGGTACGCCATACATGCTATATAAAGATGCGGCCAACAGCAAGAGCAACCAGCAGAACCTTGGAACTATAAAAAGCTCGAACCTGTGCACCGAAATTATGGAGTACACCGACGAGAACGAAGTTGCTGTTTGTAACCTGGCATCGCTGGCCCTGCCACGCTATGTAAAAGAGAACGGCAACCATAAGATATTCGACCACCAGAAGCTGTTTGATGTAACCTACCACGTTACCAAGAACCTGAACAAGGTGATTGATATTAACTACTACCCGGTAGAAGAGGCGCGTAACTCCAACATGCGCCACAGGCCAATTGGTTTGGGTGTGCAGGGCTTAGCCGATACGTTTATTGCGCTACGCATGCCATTCGAGAGCGAAGAAGCCAAGCGCCTGAACGAAGACATCTTCGAGACGATCTACTTTGCTGCCATGACGGCCTCTAAAGACCTGGCGAAGAAACAGGGTGCTTATGAAACATTCCCGGGCTCTCCGCTATCAAAAGGTCAGTTCCAGTTCGATATGTGGGGCGTAACGCCTAAGTCGGGCCGCTGGGATTGGGAGGAGCTGCGCAAAGAAGTAATGGAGCATGGTGTTCGTAACTCGTTGCTGTTAGCGCCAATGCCAACCGCCTCTACGGCACAGATCCTGGGTAACAACGAATCGTTTGAGCCTTATACGTCCAACATTTACCTGCGCCGCGTACTGAGTGGCGAGTTTATGGTGGTGAACAAGCACCTGCTGAAAGACCTGATCGCGCTTGGCCTGTGGAATGATAACATGAAGAATGCGATTATTGCTGCCAACGGTTCGGTACAGGATATCCCGAACATTCCGCAGAACATCAAGGATCTGTATAAAACGGTTTGGGAGATCAGCCAGCGCACGGTAATTGATATGAGTGCTGACCGTGGTGCATACATCTGCCAGAGCCAGTCGCTGAACCTACACGTAATGAACGTGAACTTCGGTAAACTGACTTCAATGCACTTCCATGCGTGGAAGCGCGGCCTGAAAACAGGTATGTACTACCTGCGCACCAAAGCCGCTGTAGATGCCATTAAGTTTACCGTAGAGAAACAAGCCGCCGAAACCCTATCGCCGGTTTACAACCAAGACCAGAACCGCAGCGACATGGCCTGCAGCCTGGACAACCCGGACGCTTGCGAAGCTTGCGGATCGTAAAGTTTGAAACTATAACTATAGAAAGGGGAGCTGAGAGGCTTCCCTTTTTGTTTTGCATAACAAACTATAGTTTCCGATTATATCTGCCGTCCCGCCGTTGTTGGTGTTTTCACCAACAACCACTTTGGGTCTTCCTATAGTTATAGCCTGTCTTTTATAGATAAGGTGTGTTGTCTATTGTTTCTTATATAGCTTCGTATCTATAGTATAGTTGTTGGTGAAAACACCAACAACGGCGGAGGGAAAGGGTAAACAGAAGAGTAAAGATCGAGCTACCTTAAAAGACGCCTATAGCCTCTCTATGCAACATCAGAATATCCTCAGCAGTATGACCGCACATGCATGAACAGGAGCATATCGCCTTTTTTACAGCTACTATCCTGGAGTGGAAGCACTTACTAAAGCCTGATAAGTATAAGCAAATCATTGTTGATAGCTTACGCTATCTCGTAGAGCAAAACCGAGTGAAGATTTACGCTTTCGTAATCATGCCAAACCACCTGCACTTACTCTGGAAAATGGAAGAACTACATAAGCGGGGAGATGTGCAACGGGATTTTCTGAAGTATACTGCTCAGCAAATAAAGTATGATCTTGTAAAAAACCACCCTTTAGTGCTCGAGAGATTTAGGGTAGATGCCAAAGACCGGCGTTACCAACTATGGGAGCGAAATCCCTTGTCAATTTACTGTTACTCTGTTGCTGTTACCGAGCAGAAACTGGATTACATTCATAATAACCCCCTGCAGGAAAGGTGGCAACTCGCCTCTCTGCCCGAGGCATACCTATTCTCATCCGCAAAATTTTACATTGAAAATACCGATGATTTCGGATTCCTGACACACTATAGAGAATAAGAGCAGCTGTAGTTATTGTTGAAAGCACCAATAACTACAGAAAATCGCAGTAAGCTTTACTACATCTAACGTCTGAACTATAAAACAAAAAGCACCTGAAATCTCTCCCAGGTGCCTTTTATCAAACTATAGTTTATAGTTGCTTAGCTGTTGCGCACCACAATCTCTACACGGCGGTTTAACTGGCGGCCTTTGGAAGTTTCGTTAGATGCTGCCGGTTTGGCCTCTCCAACGGAGTGAACTGTGATACGGGCAGCGGCAATGTTTCCATTCTTCTGTAACCAGTCCTTTACAGCTTCGGCACGTTTCTGGGCCAGTTCTTTGTTGTAACCGGCACCGCCCTGGGCGTCTGTGTAGCCATAAATGCGTATCTGGCCATCTTTGTTGCGTTGTGCAATAGAAGTACTGACCTTTTTCAGGTTATCTTCTGCTCCTTTTCTGATCTCAGCTTTGTCGGTGTCAAACAGGATGCTTTCTTCCAGTACATACACGCTATACTTGTCGTTGCCACGCACCTTTACGTCACTGCCTTTAAACTCAGGCCAATCCACATCAGGCAAATTCATGTCAATGTTGTTCCAGTCGGCATCCCCGCTGGCGTCAATGTCAACTATAGAGCCATCAGCAGCCGAATCAGGTTCGTTTTCGTTCTCGAAGGCAACGGCAGTATCAGCGGTGGCTTCAGATGCTTCATTTTTGTCAGCTTCTGTTTGTTTGCTCATGTTATCGCAGGCACTCATGGCGCCTAACAACCCGCAAATCAGGTATAAAAAAGTCTTTTTCATAGTTTAAGTGGATAGTTATAGTAGTAGTACGCCACGGATAAAACTGTGGATATTCCATCCCCAAAAAACTATAAAAGCCAGCAGAGAGCGATACCTGTAACTATAGAAAAAGAGAGTGGTTTGCTTTTAGATGAGCTATGCCTGTTCCTGCACAACTATAGGTTCAGCCAGCCAGGCCATGGCCGTTTCCACGTCTTCAAAATCTTTCACCACCATATCGCCCAGGTTATCGGCACGTTTTACAATTTGCTCAACCGCCATTTTGTTGAACAGGTCTTCTGACACGACTGTTGCATTGCGGCGTAAAGAGCTTGCTACAATTTTAGGTATAACGTTCGCTACAAACCAATCCTGGTCGGCCTGCCGAAGGGCTCTGAGCTTACGGTTATCGCCTAACCAGCGCAGGGGCTCGTATTCGTTCATCAGGTCTATACATTTCTGCACCACATCCCGGAACTGTTGCCCGCTTATAAAGCCATTCCACTCAGCACGCCCAAGCCGTAACTCATCATCGTACGTGATGGTTACCACATCATTCTGGAAATATGTTAAGATCATAAACTATAGAACACCTTAAAAGCAGCATTGACCAACAGTGCTAAATTCAGATAAAGCTGCGAGATTACCAACAATGCTAAACCAGCTATATAATAACCTACTATACGGCTAATATGTTAAATAAAATGTGCTTTAAGCAAACCGCTACCTAAACACCCACAGGTTACAAGCCGGCATAAAAAACCCTGGCTAATATAACCAGGGCTTTCCTATATAGTTTAGATTAGTTTTCTGAAGAATAATTACTGTCTTACAAAGCGGTAAGTATCGCGGGTAATGCCGTTTGTTACATTCACAAAATACATACCTGCTTTTAAGTTCTGTACCGGCACTACCAGCTCGGCATTGGTAACCTGTGCAAACTGCATTACCACTTTACCGGCAGCATCCAGCACCACCACATCCGCCGACGCTACGGCCCGCGACATGGCTACAGTAACCTGGTTGGTGGCCATAGTTGGGTACACTTTGGCTAAGGCCTCGCCTGGTGCAGGTGCGGCAAAAGCTACAGCTACCGTTTTAGAGTAAGTCACAGTTCCATCAAAATCAACCTGGCGCAGGCGGTAGTGGTTGGTTCCGACAGCAGGTTTTGCATCTGTAAAGCTATAGTTGCGTTTAACACTGGTGGTGCCGCTGCCTGCTACTTCTCCTATTTTAGTAAAGTTTCTGCCGTCCTGGCTGCGCTCTACCTCAAAGCGGTCGTTATCTTTCTCGGATGCGGTTGCCCAGGTAAGGGCGGCTGTGCTCTGGCGGTTAACTGCTTTAAAGGCCAGCAACTCCACCGGAAGCGCCATGATCGGCTGCTCTTTTCTCCAGGACAAGTTGTGTATGGAAATACCCTGACGGCCATTGTTGCTGCGCGTTCCGGTAAGTGCATTGTTGTACTGTATTACCACCTTTGTTACTGCGCTACGGAAAGTTATAGTTACATCACCTTCAGCAGATGTATTGTCGTTTGAGATCAGGCCGTTTAATGTGTTAGCAGTAGTTGCCGACAATTCGTTGTAAGAGGTCGTTTTTACTTTATTTTTTACAAGTGGCACCTGCACACCATTGTTATATCCTACTACTGTCAGTTTATCTATAAACTGGCCCGCAGTTATGTCCACGTCAAAAATCGTGAAGGTCAGGTCTTCTACCGGCTGGCTCAGGTCGAGCTGTACCACAGAACCGGCGGTTGCAGTGGCTCCTGCCTGCACCAGTGTAAGCGATTTTGTGCCAGCTTTAAAGTTCTTATCATCAACCTTTGCTATCTCGTAAGCTACGCCTGTATTAAGCGAGTTAGACCAACGCATGGTAACGCCATCTACAGTATAAGGTGCTGTTGCAGTAAGGCCGGATACTACGAACGGGTTCTCGTCTAAAGGGCGTGTGCTCCAGTCGAAGGTAGATAAGCCGGTCTCTGGCATAGCTGAGATCATCACATCATCGATAGCATAGTATGCTTCGCCTTTACTTTGTGGGTTGTAAACAATTCTCCAGTAAATTCTAACGTCAGGCATACCCATGGCAGCAGCAGGCAAAGCAATAGGAGTACCGTTGTTTACCTTATTCCAGGTGCTGTTCACGTTGTTTCTGGATGTATAAAATGTAGTTCTGGTAGCGCCTCCGTTTACACTGTACTGCAGTTCTACAGACTCTGTAAGCTGAAACTGACTGCTATTACTGTTGTTATGAGGATTTCTGAACTGGTTCCACATGATAGTGGCGTTGCTATACCCTAAGGTGGATATAGTCAGGTACATGTTCTTCTCGCCACTGAGGGTAGTAGAGGTGCGGGCATAATTACCTTTAGAGGATGTAGCCACTGTGCTTGGAGTAGCATTATCAACCACCCAGCTATTAGCAGGCGCAGCATACACGCCGGCAACAGAACCGGTACCAGAGAAATTCTCCTGATAAAGCACTATCTGTGCAGAGGCTGCAACTGTAAGAGATAAAACTAAGGAGAGGAGAGTAAAAAACTTTTTCATATTCAGATTAACTGCAGCTATATATGAAATAACTATGCCATAAGCCGCCTCTTTAGCCTATGCACACTTAGCGCTAAACTGGCTATAATCTCCCTTAATTTAAAGCACTGATTTAAAGCATTTTATAAAGCAGACCTAATTTTGAATAGTGATAACTGTCATCTTTTGTAAGACCGAAAAAATATTCGTCCATCGCTATATTATTCCATATTTGGGAAATACCATAGGTCTTTGGGAAATTTGAACATCTGGCTTAACTTCTATTTTACAGTAGGCAAAAGAGTCATTAAAAATGTAGAGCAGGCTATAGTTGCAGCTTTAACATAATAGCACTATATTGTTTCAGCAACTGTCAGGTTGGCACGCTTTGTAAATGCGTTTTAATAGTTTAGAGCCATAATGTCAAGGTTTTATAGTTAGGCGGGCAGGCAACGGTGTGGCACATGATTTGCACAATACCCTGTGAGTAATCGATAGAGGAGAACGACATGAACTTAATACATAACAAGAAATTCCTGAAGAATATAGCGCAGCATCTTAACCTGTTCAATACTATATCGGGTGGGGTGAGTGAGACGCAGGTTACAGTATCTAAATACACCAGGGGAGCTGTTATTAAAGTGTGGGCAGCCAGTGTAAGTCCGGAGTCATTTAAGGTGATGGTGCATAACAACCAGCTAACCATCTTCTCGCTGCTACACAGCAATGATAACCCTGACCTGCATGTACCGATGTTTAACCGGGTGTTTGTAATTCCGCCACAGGTAAATATTAACGAAATTGAGGCAGTTTACCACGAAGGACAACTACAGGTAAGGTTGCCTTACCACAGCGCTGCCATCAGGCCAAAAGAGATCGAGATAAAACAACTATAAAACAGAAGGGCTACCGTTTCGGGTAGCCCTTTTTATTTTCCGCTTCAATTCTCCTGAGCTATAGTTCGCTCTTTATAAACTTTGCTTTAATAATGGATGTCATGTAATCATGCACCTCTACGGTTTCCTGGTCATAGGAGAAAGTGTTATAACTATCGGCGGTGGTTTGCGATACACGGCAGCCGTTATTGATCATCATATAAATAAGTTCGCGCAACCGGAACGGGTGACCGGCTACATTCAGGATGCAGTCTGCATCGCTGGTCTCTACACGCAGAAACATGTGCTGTACATGGTTTACATCCGACATTATTTCCTGATCAGACATAGGCAATCTATTCTTTACTTTGGCTTTGGTTTATACTATAAACCTATAAAAGCTAAAATAGTGCCATCTGCAGACCATCATTTATAAACATGTTTTTACCGCCGCGGGTGTTTTTTGCGCCAGCCTACTACAAATACCATTATCCAGACGGCATAAAGCGGTGAGAGTACAGCAGGCAAAAACGGGTCTACTGCTACCCAGAGGTAGCCCTGTGCCACCAGAGTAAGCAAGGCACCACCAACGGCCACCCGATAGTATGTAGCAGCAGACTTCATGAACACATATACGCAGCAACTATAGCATAAACAAAAACAGCAGCCCCTTCCGGAGCTGCTGCTCTAAAACAAACTATAGCTAAACAATTAATTTAACCTGGTGGCTGGCATGGCTTTACCTTTGTGGTGCATGTACATTTTGGTTATCCGGCCGTCGGCATCTTTCTCAAATGTAACCTGGGCAGGCGCTACTTTTACAAAAAACTTATCTTCCTCCTCCGGGAATATCGGAAAGCTCTCAGGGCCGGCGCTTACATACAGCAGGTTGTCGGTTAAAGTAACGGTGAACACCATTTTGGGACCCACCTGGTATTCGCCAACATAAGCTGCCAGTTTCTCAGGGCTTAACAGTACTACCTGGCGGGCTACCGGCACTTCGTAAGGCGCCCCTAAAACGATAGCAGTAATGTCGGCAGAGATGGGGCCGTTTACCTGCTGCGACTCATAGTTGCTCATAATAGTGATGGCTATGTTTTGCTGCGGCAACCGTATAAAATTAGCTTTAAACCCGTTTATAGCGCCACTGTGGCTGATGCGTAGCGTGTTGTGTACCGAATCTATTACCCAGCCGTAGCCATAGTTCTTCATAACCGGGGTAAACATTTCTTTCAGCGATGCTTCTTTCAGCAGTTTGCCTGAGCGCAGGCCTTCATCCAGTTTGGCAAGGTCGGTGGGGGTGGCGTACATGCCGCCGGCTGCATGGCACCAGCTCATATCAATATACCGGGCAGGCTTACGTTCCAGCCCGTCGTGGTTGTAGCCTTTGGCCATGCCTTGCACCGGGGCGCTAAACTCCAGCCCGGCTGTGTGCATTTTCAGCGGTTTCAATATTTGTCTGGCCAGTACTTTCTCGTAAGGCTTGCCAGTAACTACCTCAATTACACGCCCTAGCAATATGTAGCCGGTGCTGCTGTACTTCCATTTGGTGCCAGGCTCAAACTCCAGCTTGTTATCCTTAAAAAAAGCGATTATCTGCTGATTGGTAGCTGGTTTGGTGTTTACATCTTTCCACATGGTCACGTAATCCGGCAAGCCAGCGGTGTGGGTAAGCAGCTGCTGCAACGTAATCTTGTCGCTGTTCGGGAAATCGGGGAGGTACTTGCTCAGTTTATCCTGTACGTTTAGCTTGCCCCGCTCCTGCAGCTGCATGATAAGAATAGCCGTGAACGATTTTGTGACAGAGCCGATACGGTACTTCACATCCGTGCCATTGGGAATACCTTTTTCGTAGTCGGCCATGCCGAAGCCTTTGCTATAGATGGTTTTGCCGTTTTGGGTTACTGCCACAGTACCACTGAACGTACCCTGAGCCAGGTGGGCATTCAGGTACTCATCCAGTTTAGCCGACAGATTCTGTGAGGGTTGTGCCGCAGTAACGTTGGGCAACAGCAGTACCAGCGTAAAAGCTACCAATGCTCTGAGCAGGGCAGCAGGTGTAGAAATGATTTTCTTCATAGTTTTATTTTGTTGTGCGTGTAGGTATCTTCCGTAGTTTGCAATTGAAGACAGCACAAATATAAAACACAGTACTATGCAACACAAGGTACTATAAACATATCTACACCATTACATAAATTTTCTTTGTGAATAGCCGCTATAGTTGGGTAAAGGCAAAGTAGGGGCACAAAAAAACCCGGCTTCAGGGCCGGGTATTCATCAAACGAAAGGCTTCCGCACGAGAGATCTTTTTCTCCAGTATAAGCGGTGGATCATCTTCCTTAGCCACCACCAGCGTGAACTTTCCCTTCTCGTCCTGGTAATAGATAAGTGTTGTCAAATCCTCGTATCCTATACTATAGATCTTTCGTTTCTTTCCTAAAAAATTATATTTATCTAATTCAATATTTCTCAGTAACCTCATATCCCTACTATCTTCTGGTATTTTAAACGGTTACCCCCCGGGTCATGGTTTCAAAATCACCAAGTTATACCATGCTTTCATGCAAATATTTATACAATTGAGAATGATGCACTTAGCATACAAATATGCTTATATTAGCAACTCTGTAACCTGTAAAACTGCCAGCTGCAACAAAAACCGATGACCGGGCTAACTATAAAAGAGATAACCTTGCCGGATGAGATGCTGGCACAATACCACTTAATAAAACAACTGAACCCTGCGATGCCGGAAACTGCCTATGCCGAACTGCTGCGCCAGATGCTGCCAAACGGCTACCGCATGGTGGGTATTTTTGATGGGGAGACCTGCCTTGGCCTGTCTGGTTTCTGGATCAACACGAAACTATACAGCGGCAGGTACCTCGAAATTGATAACTTTGTGGTAGATACCGGCAGCCGCTCACTGCAACTGGGCAAGCGCCTATCTGACTGGCTGCATGCGCTGGCCCTGCAGGAAGGTTGCCAGACCATTATGCTGGATGCTTATACCAGCAATAACGCAGCGCACAGGTTCTACTTCCGCGAGGGTTTCCACATCAAGAGCTATCATTTTTATAAAACACTGTAATGCAACAACAAGGCAGATATGGTTTCTGGGTGTGGCTGCTCTACTTTGTAATATTTGAGCTGGTGGTGTACCTGGGGCTGAGCTACCTGCTCTCGGGCATAGGAGAAACCAACCAGTACCAGGCAGAGAATACCGTGGTGCCCAATTGGGTTAAAGCAGTTGTTTTTATACTTTTATACCTGTTGTGCCTGCTTATTGCCGTTATGGTAGTAAGCAACTTTGTGCCAAGCAAACACCGCGGCCAGCTTATGCGTTGGGTATACCTGGGCCTGCTAAGCCTGCCGGTTATGCTGTTTATCCTTTTTAACTGAAATACTATAATGGCGCTTCTGCGTTAATCTATAGTTAATGATCCGAAACATGATGAGAAAACAACTAAGCCTGCTGCTGTTGCTGTATGTTACCTGTAGTGTAACGCTGCTGGCGCAGAATACACAGCCTTACTTCTTAAAACTGCACACCGGCGAGGTGATACCAGCCCGCAAGATCCAGCTTAAGTCGCCGCTCTTCAAGTCTAATTATTTTCTGGTGGATGATTCACTGAGCTATAGTCCGGCCATGGTAAATGCTTACCAGAACAGCGAAGGGTATTTTGCCCGCATAGAGCCAGGCAACCACTCCGATGCTTTTGCCAAACGCATACTGGAAGGACCACGCATTGATAAGTTCTACACTTCGCGCATGACCTACGATGGCTATTCTTACTCGCCGTATGGTTATGGGTATGGTCCGCCCCGCACCAGCCGACGCCGGGTGTACTATTTCTCCAAAGACGGTGGTCCGCTTTATTTATATAACCACGAGAACCTGGAAATGGCACTTGGCGATAACCCGTCAAGCCTGCTTCTGCTACAGCGTTACAAACGCGAGAAATACATAAACACAGGGGTAACTATCATCGGAGCCGGGCTTATGGCCTTAGGTGTCATGAACTCGCAGCGCACCTACGATGGCGACATAAAATTATCGCCGGTACTGTATGCCGGGGCCGGTATATTAGGCGGACAAGTGGTGTTTAACCTGTTCCGGAAAGATAAACTGATGCAGGCAGTGCAGGTCTATAATTACCAGGTAAAACAGTAAGCCCGTTTCGTTACAGCTATAGTTTAAAAAACCGTGGAGAATCTGTTATTGCTGCATGGCGCCCTGGGCGCAGCATCTACCTTAATGCCGTTGCAGCAGGCGCTTTCAGCCAGCTACACCGTATTTACACCTGAGTTTGCAGGCCATGGCGGCAGCGATTTTGCCAGCGAGCCATTCAGCATACCGCTGTTTGCGCAAAACGTGCTGGATTTCATGGACCGGCAGCAACTACAGCAGGCGCATATTTTCGGCTATAGTATGGGCGGCTACGTTGGCCTGTACCTTGCTGCCCGACATCCTGACCGGGTAAAGAGTGTTTTTACACTGGCTACCAAATTTGCGTGGTCTGAAGAGGCTGCTGCCAAAGAAGTAAAGCTGCTGAACCCTGAAAAGATAAAAGAAAAGGTACCGCAGTTTGCAGCCACCCTTGCCGAACGCCACGCTCCCCGGAACTGGGAAGAGGTGATGCACCAGACCGCCGGCCTGATGCTGGGCCTCGGCAAAGCGCCTGTGCTTACCGCTGACGTGCTTGCCACCATACAGCAGCCGGTGCAGGTAGCCGTAGGCGACCGGGATAACATGGTAACCATAGAAGAAACCACAGCAGCTTACCGTCAGTTGCCAAACGCGAGGCTCCTGGTGCTGCCTGCCACCCGCCATCCACTCGAAACAGTGGCCACCGACCGTTTACAACACGAAATAAACCTTTTTACTGCCAGCCTTCCGGCATCAATACCTGTTCTATAGTTATGCGAGTTATGCGTTCCGTTTTATTTAAGTCCAGATCTTTTTTCTCTACCCTTATCGTTATCACCCTTTGCCTGAGCCTTTTTTCCTGCGCAGGCAGTAAAGCCAGCTTCGGGGAGCGTGGCTACACCGAAGAAGGCAAGGCATCATACTATGGCCGTAAGTTTCAGGGGCGTAAAATGGCTAACGGTGATCCGTATCGCCGAGGCAAACTAACGGCTGCGCACAAAAAGCTGCCTTTTGGCACCAAAGTAAAAGTTACCAATACCGTTACCAACAAATCTGTAAAAGTGAAGATAACCGACCGCGGGCCATTTGTGAGGGGCAGGATCATTGACCTTTCAGAAGCGGCAGCAAAACGTGTAGGCATGATAGACGACGGGGTAGCACCTGTAAAAATGAAAGTGATAAGAGCGGCAGCAAAAAAATAAATAGCGTTTACCATATACTTACCCGGCAATTTTATCCGTTAACAATAAGAAAACAATCGTTCTCTAAATTATACAATATATTAATTGTGAATCCGTAATTATTACCATATATTTGGGTGTGAAAAACTTCTGGCAACTTTTCCGGCTTTCTTTACCTGTAGCAGCAATCGCAATGCTGCTGTCGTTGCCATGCCCGGTTGCGCTTGCCAATAACAATGGTTCAGCCCAGAGTGTAACTACTGCTACCGCACTGGAAGCTGATGGCACCAAAGCTGCTGCTGCCAAATCCAAAACCAAGCCCGCCGCTGCCAGAACCCGCGACAAGTCCGTACTGGATGCGGATGTGCTGGATAGCCCGCTTGCCTATTTTAAAGAAGCCTTTACGCCGGAAGACGAAAAATCAGATAACGAGGTAGCACCTGCCTTGCTTAGCACTGTAAAAGCCCTGGTGGCCACGCTTCTGTCTACAGTACTTTAATCCTACTACTTCCAGCTCCGGAAGCCCTGTTTCCCTGTAAGTATATCAAAGAAAAGCATAAAGTCTGATGCCAGACTATAGAACGGGTATTTGAACGTAGCGGGTTTGTTGCGCTCGAAAAAGAAATGCCCTACCCACGCAAAGCCATAGCCAATAACGGGCACTGCCCACAGCCACAAATACTTACCAGTAACTATAGCTACTATTGCTACCACTATAAGTAAGCCTGTACCTATAAAATGCAGCACCCGCGTAGTGGTTTGCTGATGCTCGGACAGATAGTACGGATAAAACTCTTTGAGAGAAGTATAGCGCTTGGGGTCAGGTGTATCAGCCATAACTATAGTTTTTACACCTTAACTTACGGAATAACAGCTATAGTATCAACTATAGTCGGCCCTGGTTTATATGAGATCGGTGAGCAGGGCCAGCACCAGGCCGAGCATGGTAGCGATAAGCTTGTTGCGGTTAAAGCTATGCTCAGGGCTTGTCTCGAACAGGATGGTGGTGGAGATGTGCAGAAAATTACCCGCTACCAACCCGGTAAGCGCCGTGTACACCATCCCGCCATGCGACTCGTGGGCGAGCAGCGAATTGCTGACCAAAATACCCAGCGGCGAGCCTATTGCAAACACCAGCAGCCACGCAAACGCTTTTCTGAAATTCTTTAGCCTGGAAAGCAACACCGACATTAAGGCAAAAGCTGCCGGTACATGGTGCAGCGCCACGCCCAGCAATACCGAGTAAAAGCTGCCTTGGTGATGCATGTGCCCCACCGCCCTGTAATCCTGCTCTATCAGAATACTTCCTTCCAGAAAAGAGTGCACAAATAAAGAGCCCAGCAGCAGAAACGGAACAGCATCGGTGTGGTGGTTATGCGTGTGCGTGTGCATGTGGCCGTGCTCTACGCCATGCGAGAAAAGCTCCAGAATAAGCTGCAGAAAGAAACCGGCCAATACCCAGTAACCTACTATATGCGGCTCTTTGTTGGTGACCAGCACATCAGGCAGCAGGTGGGTTATAGTAATGGTAAACAGGTAGGCCCCGCTAAAGGCCAGCGCCATTTTAAGCCACCGCACATTGTCCGGCGGAAACAGCTTTACCAGAAAGCCCGACAGTACTACCGTAAAAAACAGGACAAGTATAGCTACAATCATGCGGGCACTTATTTTTTAAGGACAAATATCATGCGTTCGCTGCTTTCCGGCTTAAACGAATGCAGGTCGTAATCGCCGAATACTTCTGCCAGGCGGAGCTGTGCCATTCCAAAGTATTCCATAAAATCTTCCAGGCGCAATGCTCTCACCCGCTCCTCAAAACAGTAGTCTTCGCCTTTATCCGAGAAGCGTATGGTTTTAACGATAAAGCCATTCTCTACCCCGCGGTGTATATGAAACTCAATGCCCTCCACCACCTTCACTTCTTCAGCTACCAGGTTGGCAATGGTCAGGTTGGTGTTCATAAAATCGATCACCAGTTTGCCGCCGTGCTTTAAGGTACTGGCTACCGCGCAAAGGGCTACCACGTTCTCCGTCTCGTTCTCGAAATAGCCAAAGCTGGTGAACAGATTAAGAATAAAATCGAAGGACTCGGGCTGATAGACTTCGCGCATGTCGTGCACGGCAAAATGCAGCCGCTCGTTCTCGAACTGTTTTGCATACGCAATGCTCTGCTCCGACAGGTCCAGGCCGGTAACATCGTAGCCTTTCTGGTTCAGGTAAACCGAATGACGGCCTTTGCCGCAAGCCAGGTCCAGTACTTTTTCGTGTGGCTTGGGGTGCAGGTAGGTTAGCAACTTATCCATAAACTGCTGTGCTTCCTGATCGTCTCGGTTTTGATATAATATATGGTAATAGGGGGAGTCGAACCAGGTACTGAACCACTCTTGTTCCTGTTGGGCCATCGCAGTTTATTCTAATAGCAAATTGAGTGCAAATATAACCTAAAATATCTGATCGTGGATATACGGATAACGACAGGCAGGGTACTATAACAAGCAGCGATAGTTTTAAATCATTAAAAAAAGCCTGCCGCTCTCTTGTAGCGGCAGGCTTTTTTAATGCCTAAAGCTGTTAAACTTATTGCTTTTTAGCGCCTGGCTGTACAGCGCCGGCAGCAGTGTTTGTTTCAGCAGCTTCGTTAATGCTATCCTTCGGCTGCAGGGTATTTGCGCCTGCATCATGGTTTGGCATTACTTCCTCGTGTGTTACTTCTTCCTGCACCGTGCCATCAGCAGCTACTTCTTCAGTTCCGGCATCGGATACGTTAAACGTTTTGCGGGTTCCCGGCTCTACATAGTCAGTAGACACTTTTTCGCCTGGTCTATAATCCTTTGGCGCATCGCAGGAAGCCATAAACAAACCGCAAACCGCGGCAAATACTGCTATTACGTTCTTATTCATTTTTGTACGTTTTTATACTTGATCTATAGTTGCTTTGCCAACAGGCAAACAGCCAACTTGTTATATTTTAATAGTTTACGACAGCTGTGAGAGCTTAGGTTATAGCACCGTTAGGCCAGCAGGTTTTTGCGGCGCAACAGGCTTTCCATCAGTTTTACATCATTAGCCCCTACAAATATACGATAAGGCATGTGTATAAAAACAGGCGCCTGAAAAGTACGTGCTACCCAGCCTTTCCAGCCGCCTGGCAGCTGTGCGCTTGTTGGCGGCTGCAGCCACAGTAAAAAGGCATCGTCAGAGCGCTCTGCTTTTTCGATCATGTCCCAGGTCATGGTCATGCCTTCGCGCTCGTTGCGCTTCATCACAATCTGGCGTGAATCTATCTCGTAATTCAGTTTCTCGAAAAGCGGGTTGCCCTGCTCCACGCGTGTAACACCCACGATCTGAGCCGAGCGCAGGGCCACAAAAATAAGCGTAACAATTACGGCACCTGCTACCCACCACCACGAAAAGCTGAAAACAGCCGGCAGCATGAACAATGCAAAGGGTATTAACGCATACCACCACTCACGGCGCCACACTTTGCCTAGCGCCACTTTGGTGAACAGGTCTTTATCTAACTGGTATTTCTTTGTGCGGATGGTGCCCGGAGCTGCCCCCTGTGGTGCACGAAATCTTTGGTTTAATTGCTGCATTATACTTGTTTAATCAGTTGTTGCCCTGCCGTTGCTTCTACTGCTTCTGTTCTCTGGCTGCAGGGCGCGGCCAAAACTATAGTTTATAAGCCTTCAGGCTCAGGTCAAGACTTTTAATGGAATGGGTTAGCGCCCCTACCGAAATGTAATCCACGCCACACTCGGCTACGGCCCGTATAGTTGCTTCGGTTATTCCGCCGGATGCTTCCGTTTCATACCTGCCACCAATCATGGCTACGGCTTCGCGCATCATGTCCGGCGTCATGTTATCCAGCATTATGCGGTGGATGCCTCCTGTTTCCAGGGCCTGTCTTACTTCGTCCAGGTTACGGGTCTCTACTTCTATGCGCAGGTCCTTGCCTTTTTCCTGCAGGTAACGCTGTGTGGCAACTATAGCTTCTTTAATACCGCCAGCATAGTCCACGTGGTTATCTTTCAGGATGATCATATCAAACAGGCCGAAGCGGTGGTTGTGCCCGCCCCCGATCACAACGGCCCATTTCTCCATAATCCGGAAGTTTGGTGTTGTTTTGCGGGTATCCAGCAGTTTGGCGTTGGTACCTTTTATCAGCTCTGTCAGGTGGTGCGTGTAGGTGGCAATACCGCTCATGCGCTGCATGCAGTTCAGCACCAGGCGCTCAGCTGTAAGTATGCTTTGTGCTTTGCCTTTCACGGTCAGGGCTACATCGCCATATTTTACACTGGCCCCATCCTGCAACAATACTTCTACCTGCAGCTCCGGGTCCACGGCGTTAAAAATGTAACCGGCCAGCTCTACGCCCGCCAGTATGCCATCTCCTTTTACCAGCAGGCGCGCCTGGTTCTGCGCATCCGCCGGAATAGAAGCCAGCGAAGAGTGGTCGCCGTCGCCAATGTCTTCGGCCAGCGCCATCGCGATAAAATCGCTTATACTTTTCTGGGTAAGGTAAGTCGGTTTCACGGTGCAAAAATAAAAAAAGGCTCGGGATAAACCCGGGCCTTTGTAAAAATATGCGTTTTATACTTAATCTTTTATAAAATTCATCGATTGTATCTTCGATTCTTTCATTCGTACTAATACTGTGTAGGTTCCGCCTTTAGAGGTATAGGTACCGATGGCGTATTGCTGGCCTTTATCAGACGAGCCCTGGTGGCTGTACGTAAAGTCGACAGGGGCATTTTTGCTGAAGAAGTTCTTCATCACAAATTCGGCCTGCGTGCTGCTGTATCCGGTAGCCTCTTTGCCATCAAGCGCCAGCTCTACGGTGCCGCTAAAGTTACGGGCCAGGTCCTTGGACGATCCGGCTTTCATTGCGGCTTTCACGTTTTCCATTACACCGCCCTGCGCCATTGCCTGCCCTGTAGCCATAAACACCACCGCCACAACCAAAGAGAATACTACTGCAAACTGTTTAAAATTTTTCATACATATTATTTGTAACCCGCCACACTTAAAGCTAAAACTATGCCAACTAATGCACCCGGTATCAGTCCCTAAAGTTAACATTATTTGTAGCATATACGCAATCCGGCGTGGCCTATAGTTTCCCGGGTAAATTATACTTTATGCCACTCCGCAGGAGTTTATATAGTTAAGCACAGCCACGCAGCCATTACAAGATTATACCTATATTTGCAGCATGAATAAGCAGGTACTTTTAATGATCCTGGACGGGTGGGGAATAGCCACTAACCCAGCAGTTTCGGCCATCCAGAAGGCCAGCACACCTTTCTACGATTCTATTATCCATAAATATCCGCATACCAGTTTACAGGCATCCGGCGAGGCCGTGGGCTTACCGCACGGACAGATGGGAAACTCTGAAGTGGGACACATGAACATTGGCGCCGGCCGCGTGGTGTACCAGGACCTGGTGCTGATAAACAAAACGATAGCAGAGCACAAGCTAAGAAACATGCCTGCCCTGGCCAATGCTTACCAGTACGCGAAGGAGAACAAAAAACCGGTGCACCTGATCGGCCTGGTGTCGGATGGGGGCGTGCACTCGCACATCAACCACCTGAAAGCTTTATGCACAGTTGCTTTTGATGAGGGCATACAGGATGTATTTATCCATGCCTTTACCGATGGCCGCGACACCGACCCGAAAGGCGGCGTAAAATACATGAACGACCTGAGCGAGCACATTGATAAGACTACCGGAACTATAGCTTCGGTAATTGGCCGCTACTATGCCATGGACCGCGACAACCGCTGGGAGCGCGTAAAACTGGCTTATGACCTGATGGTGCACGGCAATGGCACTCCTTCTACCAACGTCATCAGCTCTATACTGGAGTCGTACAACAATGGCGTTACCGATGAGTTCATCAAACCTATCGTTCGGGTGGATGGCAACGGAGAGCCTGTAGCAACTATAAAAGACGGTGATGTGGTGATTTGCTTCAACTTCAGAACGGACCGCGGGCGCGAAATAACGCAGGCCTTAACACAGCACGACTTTCCGGAGCAGAACATGCACAAACTGAACGTGCACTACGTTACCATGACCAACTATGATGATACGTTTGTAAACGTAACACCCATATTTGACAAGGATAACCTGAACAATACGCTGGGCGAGGTGCTGGAGAAAGCCGGCAAAACACAGATACGCATAGCCGAAACCGAAAAATATCCGCACGTAACGTTCTTCTTTTCAGGGGGCCGCGAAACCGAGTTTAAAGGGGAGAAACGCCTGCTGTGCCCATCGCCAAAAGTAGCCACCTACGACCTGAAACCGGAAATGAGTGCCTACGACCTGCGCGATGTGCTGATACCGGAACTACAACAGAAAAGCGCTGATTTTGTGTGCCTGAACTTTGCCAACCCGGACATGGTAGGCCACACCGGCGTGTTTGAAGCTGCCGTAAAAGCCTGCGAAGTAGTAGACGAATGTGCCGCCGCCGTAGTAAATACAGCCCTTGAAAATAACTATGACATTATAGTGATAGCCGACCACGGCAACGCCGACTGCATGATAAACGAAGACGGTACACCAAACACGGCACACACCACAAACCTTGTTCCCTGCGTATTGGTAAGCAATACCTTTAAAGGCGAGCTGCACGAAGGTAAGTTAGGCGATATCGCCCCGACAATACTGGAACTGATGGGCATACCGCAGCCGCCTGAAATGACCGGAACATCGCTGATAAAACACTAAACCTGGTGAGAAACTATAGTATAGCCTGTATAGCAATAGCGTTGGTGGCACTGGTTGCCTGCGAGCAGCCGGTGCCACGCAACAGCAGCGCAGACGGCACTTTTGATGTTGCAGGGTATGTGCAGCAGGAAATCCAGCGCCTGCAGACCCGCCAGCCGGCTGTACTTAAATCGGTCAGAACGGAGAACGAGCCTGCCGAAACTATACAGCTGGAACGGGTAGAGTGGGCCGAAGAGCTTGCCGTTTTTGAAGAAGCCGACATCAACAAACCTACCCTGAAGGAATATTATAGCCGGGAGGAGCAAGTATTACCGGAAGGTGGCAAGGCCATTACCTTTAACCGGCTGCCGGACGCCGAAGCACCGATAGAGCGCTTGTACCTGCACCTGAGCCCCGAAAACAAGCTGCAGCGCCTGGAAGCCACCCTGCAGGACCAGAACCTGCTTTTTTACTCGCGCCGTAAGGCTGTACTGGAAGCTGACCCGTTGAGCGGACACCTGCAGAGCTACCACATCAACGGGGTGCAGAAACTTGTCTTCAGCGATTCGCTGCACTATAGTGTACAGGTAAACTTATAAGCAAATAAAAGGCTTAGCCTTAACGCATTACAACAACTTATTTTTGTAATTTTGCACTTTATCTTACTTTACCTGTAAGCGTACTATAGTCTATACTTTTACCCGTTGTTTTATGCGTTTATTAGCTTTTTTAAGCCTTGCCCTGCTGTTGTCGGTGCCGGCATGGTGCCAGCCTGCAACCTCTGCTACGCATAAAACCGGTCGTACCTGCGCCACAGACCTGTACCAGGAAACATTAGAGCGCCTGGAGCCGGGCACCAAACTACAGCAACAAAAAGCCCGCGAAGCAGCTAACCAGTACCTGAGCCGGCATCCCGAAAAGGGGCAAGCCATGCGCCGTGCCGGTGTCATCACCATTCCGGTTGTTTTCCATGTGATCTATAACACAGAGGAACAGAACATCCCGGATGAGCAGCTGTTTTCGCAACTGGCTGTGCTGAATGCTGATTTCAGGAGAACCAACGAGGACCGTATTAACACACCCAGTCATTTTGCTGCACTGGCCGGCGATGCAGGTATAGAGTTTTGCCTGGCTACCACAGGCCCGGACGGCCTGCCAACCAATGGCATTACCCGTACACTTACCGCTGCCAAAAGCTTCAGTGCATCCAATAACCGTATCAAGCGTGCCGACAATGGCGGAGCCAGCGCCTGGGACCGTAACCAGTACCTCAATATCTGGGTTGGCAACATCGAAGATGACATACTGGGCTGGGCCACCTTTCCGGGTAGCTCCTCAGCACAGAACGATGGCGTGGTACTGCACTACAAAACGGTAGGCGCTGCACCCTACAACAAAACCAACTGGGAATACAACAAAGGCCGTACTGCCACACACGAAATTGGCCACTGGCTGGGCCTGCGCCACATCTGGGGCGACGCAGATTTTTCCTGCTCCGACTCTGATGGCATAGCCGACACTCCAAACCAGTACAAACCAACCTACGGCTGCCCTTCTGCTGTGAACATAAGCTGCAACAACGGCCCTTACGGCGACATGTCGGAGAACTACATGGACTATAGCGATGATGCCTGCATGAACCTGTTTACCAATGGCCAGATAGCCTATATGCAGGCGATGCTCAGTTCATCCCGAAGCAACATACTGGAGTCACCGGCATGTACCGGTGGCCTGGTGGCCGGCTTTGAAGCTGCTACCGAAACCCTTGTGAGGCCGGGCAGCGCTGTTACGTTCCAGGACAAATCGATAGGGGTAAGGCCAACCTCGTGGCTGTGGGAGTTTGAAGGTGGCGTTCCGGCAACATCTACCGAGCAAAACCCAACTGTAAGCTACACCACGCCCGGCAAATACAAAGTTACGCTTACAATAGCCAACAGCCAGATGAGCAGCACCGAAACCCGGGAGCAGTACATAGAGGTAACACCGAACCAACTTACGGTTTACCCCGTTCCGGCCTCAGACTACATTATGATCGAGCAACCGGCTACAGTTACTCTGCGCCACGTGGAACTAATAAACCGACTGGGACAGGTTATGTTTAAGCAGGAAGTTACCACGCGTACAGCAGAGCTTCGCACAACAGGCATACCAAGTGGCGTTTATATCCTGCGCGTAACCAGCTCCGAAGGCACCGAGACCAGGAAAGTCACCATCATCAGGTAAGCTATAGTTTATTCGCCCATCAGGGTAACTACCAGCCAGCGTTTAGAGGCATGGTTGCGGTGCTCGCACAGGTAAATGCCCTGCCAGGTGCCCATGTTAAATTTACCATTGGTGATGGGCACGGTAACCGAACTCCCCAAAAGAGCAGCTTTCAGGTGTGCCGGCATGTCGTCGGGGCCTTCGGAGGTATGCCGGTAATAAGGGGCGTTCTCGGGCACCATTTTATTGAAGTGGCTTTCAAAATCCTGCCTTACGGTAGGGTCTGCATCCTCGTTTATAGTCAAGCTGGCCGAGGTGTGTTTAATAAAGATGTGCGCCATGCCCACTTTTATGTCTTCCAACTCCGGCAACTGCGACGTTATCAGATCAGTGATCAAATGGAAACCCCGCGCTACAGCAGGTAATCGTATCTCTTTCTGGGACCAAATCATAGTTTTCAGTTAGAAAGTTAGAAAAGTATAAGTTAGAAAGTGAGCTATAGTTACGTAGTTACAGAGTTTAAGACCTTGCTGTGTGTTTTCACCACTAATTATAAAGTTGGTTACCTGAATTAGTGGTAGAAAAACAACCAATGACAAAGGTCTTACGAGTTAATGAAATTAGTGTGGTTAAACTATAAACCAGACAATTGCTGTGTTAAAACTTTCTAACTTATACTTTTCTAACTTTCTAACTATAGCTCAATCAATTATGCGTTCGTAGGCGCCGATGTCGGGTTTGGTAGTGCTGCGGGTTTTGCCGGTCAGGTCTTTACCTATAGTTGGCAATACACGGGCAGCACCACTGGCCGGCGACAGCGTATCGAGCTGGAAGTTATACTTGCCCGGCTCTTTAAATTTCGGCTCCTTGTTCAGGATGTTGTCTGTGTCTTTCAGCTCATCGGCGTACAGGGCGGTGCGCAGCAGGTTATTGGCTATTTCTATAGTTGCAGTGGCACCCACATCCAGCAGCAGCTCATCCTCCATACTATAATCATCGGAGTAAACGATAGAGTTGATCAGGCGCAGGCTGGTAGGCTTGTCTTTTATCTCGGTTTCCGGAATGTAGTCTGTTATTACAAAAGCCGGGTTCTGGCGCGGCAATGTGTTGTTATAGTTAACTATAGTAGAGTAGAGCACCTCGTAGTTGCCGCCGCCCAGTCCGCCAAAGCCAAATTGCCCGCAGTTATAGATCAGCGTGTTCACCACCTGCACATCCGACGTGAAGGCTATAATACCATCCAGAAAAGCATGGGCTATGATACAGCCTTCTACCAGCGTACCACTTTTGCCGGGGTTACCAATACGCAGCCCGTAGGTTGTGTTCCGTATGTCAGTATACTTAATGCTGTTGTCGCTGCTTTGGGTCAGGATTCGGATGCCTTCCCACTGGCCCGGTGCCCTCTGGTATTCCGGCTCCCGGCGGTAACCGCTGAATGAGATCCTGTTTTCAGGTGTGCCGTTCGCTTTTAAAGTACCGTTTACCAGCAACACGCCTTTGCTGCCTGCAAATATTTTTGTGCCGGGTTCTATAGTTAGCGTGGCGCCTTGCGGCAGAAACACAGTGTCAAGCAGCACATGCGGCAGATCGCTTGTCCAGGTAGTAGTGCCTATCGTTTCTTTGCGGTGGAATACTGCATTTTGCCCGTAAGCCACCAGTTTTATAGTTTGCCGCTGCCCGTTTGTATCAAACAGGATAGAATCCGCTACCAGGAAAGGCAGGTTTTTATCAGAAGGGTTGATATTGACTTTAACCAGAATGTACAGACTGTCCTGCCCGCGCAACTCCAGGTTGTTCTTAACTATAGTTTCCTGGCCGTTGATGATCAGGTTGTAGGGAGATGCCTCGGCACCGGCCAAGGTAATGTTGCTGATGCGAACCGCTTTATTGTTGCGGTTATACACCTTCAGTCGCCTGGTTACGCTGCCCTGCGTTACAAAAACCGTATCAAACAGTACCGTATCCTGCGAGAACTCGAGTATGGCGCCCGGGTCTGTTGTCAGCACTTCATCCTTCGGCTCACACCCAACTATAGATAGTAGGCACAGCAGGGGCAATATGGCGAGCAGGTATCTCAAGGATTAATTGTTAGTTGTTAAATTGTTGATGGTTGGAAATCGTTATACTGGCTATGCACGCAACAGTTCAGCAATTTAGCTATTTAGCCAGTAAACATCTCAGCAATTAAACTATAAGCAACAAAAAAGGATGCAGTTACGGCTGTTTCGCCGGCTGCATCCTTTGCATAAATTTAAGCAGGTGCTTTATTATTCTGCTGTAGCGCCTTCTTTCAGTCGTTCAGCGTTCTCAGCAATACGTAGCTCTTCTACAAAGTCGTCGATGCCGCCATCCATTACGGCAGGCAGGTTATACACAGTGTAACCAATACGGTGGTCGGTCACGCGGCCCTGCGGATAGTTATAGGTACGGATCTTATCGGAACGGTCGCCGCCGCCTACCATGCTTTTACGCTGGGCACCTTCGGCTTCGTTTTTCTTGGCCAGCTCTACTTCGTAAATACGGGAGCGAAGTACCGCCAATGCTTTGTCAAAGTTCTTCAGCTGCGATTTCTGGTCCTGGCACTGCGCCACAATACCAGTTGGGATGTGCGTTAAACGAACAGCTGAGTACGTCGTGTTCACTGACTGACCACCCGGGCCTGACGAACAGAACAGGTCCTTGCGCACGTCGTTCATGTCTATTTCCACATCAAACTCTTCGGCTTCCGGCAAAACCACTACCGATGCTACCGAGGTATGGATACGGCCCTGTGTTTCGGTCGCTGGTACACGCTGCACGCGGTGCACACCAGACTCGAACTTCAGTTTACCATACACGTCCTCGCCCGATACACCAACTATAATCTCTTTGTAACCGCCTGAAGTACCCTCTGTGGCATCCATCAGTTCCATGCGCCAGCCCTGCTTTTCCGCGAAACGGCTGTACATGCGGTACAGGTCGCCGGCAAAAATAGAAGCCTCGTCGCCACCAGCTCCGGCACGAATTTCCATGATAATGTCCTTGCTGTCGTTCGGGTCTTTCGGGATCAGCAGCTCTTTCAGGGTTTCTTCCATGGCATCGCGCTGAGGTAGTAACTCATCCAGCTCTTCTTTTGCCATCTGGCGGAAGTCTTCATCTTTCTCTGTCGCAATCACCTGCTTGGCGTTGTCGATGTTGCTCAGGATGTTCTTATACTTTTTATATTCAACTACGATCTTATCCAGATCCTTATACTCTTTATTCAGCGCCTTGAACTTCTTCATGTCGCTGGCCACATCCGGCTGAATAAGCAACTGGCTTACTTCTTCAAAACGCTGATTAATGGCTTCTAACTTATCTAACATCGTGCTTTTCTGGTTTTAGGCTGCAAAGATACAAAATTGGCATGTAGATTTTAGTATTCCTTTTTGCCGCTCCGGTATAATTATAAGCCGTAATCTGTTCTAAGCTATAACTTTAAAGCTGTAACTATAGTTTCAGTGGGCGCAGCGCAAAATTGCAGCCAACATTATAAACAAAACCTATAAACGAATAAATTAAATCTATAGCTTCTATTGCCCTATTGTCGGCTGAAACATTTACTTTTGACAGTAGTTATTACAAGAGACAAAACTAAATCTGTACATCACTAACAATAATGATATGGCTGTAATAGTAGCAACTGACAACGATTTTACACAGGTACTTAACTCGAACCAGAAGGTGGTAGTGAAATACTATGCTGACTGGTGTGGCAGCTGCCGTTTATTTTCTCCGAAATTCAAGCGTATGTCTGACGACGAAGCTTTTGCGAACGTAGCTTTTGTAGATGTGAACGCCGAAACAAGCCCGGAAGCCCGCAAACTGGCCAGCGTAACGAACCTACCTTTCTTCGCTATTTTTAAGAACGGACAGCTGGTAGACTCTGTAGCTGCCAGCAAAGAAGAAGCCGTTCGTGAACTGATCCATAAATTAGATGCTTAATTATGAAGATACCCGCCATAAAAAAACTGGTAGAAAACTATAAGCTGGACGAACTGATGGCTGCCGAAGCAGCTATAGTTGAGGAACAGCCCCTGAATATAGAAGTAGAAGGAGACGACGAAGGCGAGCAACTGACACACGTACTTGCCGCTGTCTGGATCCTGAACGAAATGAACGATAACGGTACTGATTTTAAAACAGCACTGCGTGCCTATACCCAGAAAGTACGCGTTTCTATCAGCTAAAACTATAGTTTAAACTATAAGTACCTTATAAAACAAAGGCCCGGACGTAAGTGCCCGGGCCTTTGTTTTAGATATTATTATTCGCAAAAAATTCTTCAGCCAGCCTGCCACCTTTGTCGGTACAGATGCCGCGCACGTAGTACAGGTAAATGCTCCGGAACACTTCGGCCAGGTCGTATTTGTTAGGCGGGAAAACAACAGGGTTCACCATCATAAAGAACTGCTCCAGAATAATTTTGGTAACCAGTTGCAGGTTTATGTCCTTCCGGAAATAGCCTTGCACCACACCACGGTTCAGTATTTCGGCGTTTACCTGCTGGTTATTTTCGCTTATGTAGTTCATGCTAACTTGCCAGGCTTCGGGGTACAGCTGCATATCTGCAATATAAACGGGGTTTATCTCACGAATCCTCCTGATCCCATCCTGCAGTATCATCATGATCTCCTCAACAGGATTCGAAGCTTTCTGGAGCATAATGGTCTGCTGGTGCTGCTGCTGTTCCAAATCATAGCGGGTTACCTGCAGTACCATGTCCTGCCGGTTGGCAAACAGCTCCTTAAATGTGGACTGCCGTATATCCAGTTTCCGGATAATATCTGTATCTGAGTTTGCTTCTATCCCTTCGCGCTTAAACAGCTGCAGCAACTCCTCCAGTATGGTTTCTAAAAATGTCATCTACTAATTTTATCCAGAACACGCTTTATATCACAGACAGTACTTTATCAAAGTAAGTGCCAATTGATAATACGTTTGCACTGGTAAAATTATAGATAGTTTTTTAATACATAGTTTTTTATTTAGCGCAGGAACAGAAATAAAGCTACGAAGAACAGCAGCTGCACCATGTACACAAAAGGTGCCAGCGGATTTTGCTTATAGAAGGCAGAGGTATGAAAATACAGGTGCAGTACAAAAGCCAACCCCAACCAGCCCAGGTAGTTAGAGAATGGCACGTGGCTGTTTTTCCAGTCCCAGAAATCATATTGCATAGCTACCGGCTCCATAAAAAAATCATAGAGCAACATCAGGCTTGCGCCGGCCAGCGCTTTTACAACTATAGGCTGATTTAAACGGTTGGTTATTGTTCCGGTACTATAGATCAGCAGCAGCCAGTTCAGGCCAATAAGCAGGGGCACCTGCCATAGTTTTGTGCCAAGCGCGTTGCCATAACTATAGTTGCCAAAAAGCAAGCCGGTGTGCACGCCCAGCACCTCTGCCAGAAACCCAACTATAGTTACCACAAAAGCAAAAACTATAAACGTCAGGTTCCAGTGGCGGTGCAGGCTAAAAAGCAGAATGTTGGTAAGAATAAGGTTTAACGGCGTAAGTTCCTGAAAATAGACAGGCTTGCCGCTAAACTGCAGCCCCCAGAAACCTACGGCATGAAAAATAACCAGCACTACCAGCGCTACCCAAAAACCTATCGTTGTTTTAGGCGCGGCCAGTGTCGTTCTATCCTGTATCGTTTCGGTCATGTTCATAAGCTATAGTTTAGGGGCAGGAGCCAGGTCGGCCACAATTTTAGCAGATAACAAGCACAAGGGGATGCCGCCACCAGGGTGCACACTGCCGCCGCAAAAATACAGCCCTTTCAGTTTACTGCTAAAGTTTGGGTGACGCAGGAAAGCTGCCATCCGGTTGTTGGAACTGCTGCCATACAAAGCCCCTGCAAACGACGAAGTACGTGCTTCTATCGTCAGCGGATCCAGCACCTGTTCTGCTTCTATCCGCGGTTCCAGGTCGGTTTGCAGCATCTGGCTCAGCTTCCGGATTACTGTTTCACGTGTAACGGCGGTAAGCTTTGCCCAGTTTTGCCCCTGGTTGTGCGGAACGTTTACCATCACAAACCAGTTCTCGCTACCGGCTGGCGCATCTGCAGGTTCCAGCTTAGAGGTAATGTTGACGTACACCGTCGGGTCGGGGCTGATGGTTTTATGCTGGAAGATGTGCTCAAACTCAGTTTTATAGTTCTGGCTGAAGAAGATGTTGTGTAGGTGCAGCTCCGGAAATGCTTTTTTTATACCCCAGTAAAAGATAAGCGCCGAGCTGGAGCGTGGTTGTCTTAGTGTGGTTTCCGGTGCCGGCTGGTCGGGCATTAGCTTGCGGTAAGTTGGCATTACATCCATGTTGCTCACCACTATAGTTGCGCTATAGTTGCCTTTTATAGTTTGTACGCCCGTTGCTTTGCCATTTTGCACCACAATCCGCTCGACCGGCTCGTTATAGTTAAACTGCACACCCAGTTCTTCGGCTAACTTTACCAGACTGGCTGCTATACTATAGATACCGCCCTTCGGGTAAAAAGCGCCGATGCCATGCTCCAGATGCGGGATAATGTTAAGTGTGGCCGGTGCCTGGTAAGGGTCGGAGCCGTTGTAGGTCGCAAACCTGTCGAGCAGCTGCACAAACCTGTGGTCTTTAAACAAACTATAGTTGGCATCGTGCATGGTGGTGGTCAGCCCCAGGTCCGGCAAACATTGCAGCGATTTCAGCACATCCGGGCTCAGGTAAGTATTAAGTTTATGCAGCGATTTGTGCAGAAAGGTATCGGCGGTGCCTTTGTAGAGCCGGGCACTTTTGGCTAAGGCTTTCAGTACGGCATCTTTCGGCACGCCCAACTGTTGTTCGGCTTCCGCAGCAAATTTCTCCGGCTCGGCCCAGGCTTTTACACGGCTGCCATCCGGCCAGAAATAATGTGTGATCGGGTCTAACCGGGTATAAGTAAAGTAGTCTGATGGGTTGCGGCCGGCTAAGGTAAACAGTTCATCTACCAGGTGCGGCAAGGTAAACAGCGAGGGGCCGGCATCAAACCTATAGTTGCCCAGCCAGAACTCGTGCATTTTACCGCCAAAGCTCTCGTTGGCTTCAAAAACCGTAACAGCATAGCCTTTTACAGCCAGCCGTATGCTTGCTGCAATGCCACCTATACCTGCTCCGATAATTGCCGCTTTCGCCATGCGTTGGGGTACGTTTATATATCCTGTGCACTAAACTCAAATCTCCCCGAAAGGTTTTCGTGACTTATACTTTACCGAACACCTTCTGGTAAATTGGTTTGCGCATGCCAAAGCCTGCCAGCATAAACGGGTAAAGCGCCAGATCTAACATCTTATTACCCGAACTATAGTTTATAATGTCGTGGATGGTAGCGCCGCTTTTATTTGCCGTTACCAGGTGTTTATGGTGCCATCGCTTGAGTGGGGGCGGCAGGATTTGTCCTTCATCTATAAACCAGGCTTCGGTGTCGGTTATAGTTCGCTCGGTTATCAGGCTGGTCCAACTATAGGATTTTATGCCTGTCTGTAGTTCTACTTCCACCACATTACCGGGTTCAGAGCCATCAAACCTAATGAGCTTTAACTTAGGGTAGGGCGGTGCCAGTTTTCGGAACAGCTGTTCATCAAATGCATCAAACACCTGCCTATAGTTCTGCCTGACATTGGTCTTAAGATGTAGCTGCACTGTTTGGTTGTTGATTGCTGATTGGTAAACTTTGTATTGTTATTTCGAGCCTATCGAGAAATCTGTCACAGCTTAAGACGGATCTCTCCAGACGTTGGGATGACAATAGATTGTGTTTGAAGGTAAACTATAGACAACTATAAAAGTTATAGTTTGTGCCAATAAAAACGCCGCTGCAACTATAAATGCAGCGGCTTTTAATCCTTACCAGGTCAGCAATTAACAACCAGCAATCAACAATTAACTAAGCAGGTTGTCTATGTCTTCCTTGGTCAGGCTTTTGATCACGTTCTCGTCAGTCGAGATCAGGTCGTTTACCAGTTGCAGTTTGCGGTTTTGCAGGGCCAGTATTTTTTCTTCTACAGAGTTTTTAGTGATAAACTTATAGGTAAATACCGTGTTCTGCTGCCCGATGCGGTGCGCCCTGTCTACGGCCTGTGCTTCTACGGCCGGGTTCCACCATGGGTCCAGGATAAACACATAGTCTGCAGCTGTCAGGTTAAGGCCTACGCCACCGGCTTTCATCGAGATCAGGAAAACCTGTATGCTTTCGTCTTTCTGGAAAAGCTCTACCTGGGCCTGCCGGTTTTTAGTGTTGCCATCCAGGTACGCATATTTTATATCGCGCTCGTTCAGGGCAGCACGCACAATTTCCAGGTGCTTTACAAACTGACTAAATATCAACACCTTATGCCCTTTGCCCACCACATTCCGGGTTAAGCGCAGCACTTCCTTTATCTTCCCTGATTCGCCTTCATAGTTCGGGTCGGCCATCAGTGGGTGGTTGGCAATCTGGCGCAGCTTCATCAGGCCCTGCAACAGCACAAACTGTGTATTGGCCAGTCCGTTCTCTTCCAGGTCTTTTAATATCTTGTTGCGGTAATACGATTTGGTCTCTTCGTAAGCGTGCTCCTGCTCTTCCGTCATTTTACAGAAAGTCGTGTGCTCTACTTTTTCGGGCAACTCCTTAGCCACCTGCGACTTGTGCCTGCGCAGAATAAACGGCTTGATCAGCGCATGCAGCTTACGGGTTTTCTGCTCGTCCTTCAGCTTCTCTATCGGTTTCAGAAACTCTTTTCTGAAAAAGTGCTGATTACCCAACAGACCCGGGTTAATGAACGACATCTGCGACCACAAATCCATCGTGCTGTTCTCCACGGGCGTACCGGTAAGTATCAGCCTGTGCTTCGACTTAAGCGCCCTTACCGATTTGGAGGTAGTAGAATCCGGATTTTTAATAGCCTGCGACTCATCCAGAATAATATAGTCGAAGTAGTATTGTTGCAGCAGCGTTGCATCCAGGCGCACAATGCCATACGAGGTCAGCACCACATCGTAGTCCTGGAACTGCGAGATATCTTTGTTGCGATAGGTGCCGGTGTAAGTCAGTACACGCAGGTTTGGCGTAAATTTCTGTGCTTCGTGCATCCAGTTATAGATCAGCGAAGTAGGCATTACCAGCAGCGATGCCGCCTCAGCACCATGTTCTTTGCGGTGTTGCAGCATGGCCAGCGTCTGCACGGTTTTACCAAGGCCCATGTCATCGGCAAGGCAACCACCAAACTTATAGTTCTGCACAAAATGCAGCCAGTTGTAGCCCGCCTTTTGGTAAGGCCGAAGCTCTCCCATAAAACCGGCCGGCAGCGGATGGTCTTCTATTGTCTCAAACTCGCGCAATTTCTCCAGCTTACGGCTCATAGTTACCTGCGCCAGGTTGCCGTTCTGCAGGTCGTTTACCAGGGCCATGTGGTGTTTGCGCAAGGTCATCTGCTCATCGCCCTCCGAGAACGCGAACAGCTCTATGTACTGCGTAAACCACTCATCCGGAATAATGGCTACCTGGCCGTTAGGCAGCACAAACTCGTTGTTTTTAGTCAGGATGTGGTGCTTCAGCTTTATAAACGGGATAACAAACTCGCCGAAACGCACACTGCCGTGCACATCAAACCAGTCGTTGTTTTCCGTAATGCCTACTTCTATGGCCACATCGCCCACAAAGTAATGCTTGTTGCTCCTGTCTAACTGTTTTATAGAGTAGCCTTTGGCCTCCAGCACCGGTATGTTGGCACCAAGCCAGGCAAATGCTTCGCCTTTTTCCAGCACGGCTTTCCCGGCTTTCAGCTCCAGTCCGGTTTTACTTAGTTCTTTACAGATCTCTTTTTCGCGGGTGGTATCGCGGCTCAGCCTGTGGAAGATGTAAGATTCAGCTGTTTTTTCGAGGTGTACGCTTACTTTCTTGTTTTCAGATGCCGGTACTTCGCTCTGCCCATACCTATAGTTCAGCTCAAACAGGATCTTATCCGGCTCGCGGTCTGCTTTTGCTTCAGAGTAACCTTTGGCAAAAAGCTCCGGCACGTTTGCTGCTTTTATAGCGGAGAATTGCAGCAACGGCTGCGGGCTATACTTATCGGTGTTGATATCAAAGCCCTTCGCATACACATCAAACGACTCCACCAGCTGGGTTACAAACTTGCGGTAGTAGTTCTCTTCTAAGTTGCGGGGAATAGCTATAAACTTCTTGTTCAGGAAAGGCTGCAGCTTTTTACCATCTATCGGCTTGTCAAAACTATAGACAGTATCGTTCAGCATCAGCCAGGCTGGCTCGTAGCAAAGCAGCGAGGCCCCCTTATACATAAACTCCAGCTTCTGGCCGGCATATTTTATAGTCGGGAAGTAATGGGTATTGTCTTCGTTGCGGCGGAAATGGAACAGCACCGATGCTTTCTCTGGCGCAAAGGTGAGTTTCTTCCAGGTTGGTTCGCCGTCCTTGCCCATAATATAGGTCTGCTTACCCGGCAACATATCCAGTATTTTGCTCATCCGCGACTGCATGTGCTGGCTTATTCTTTCCTGCAGCGGCTTGTCTCCTTTTTCAGGGTCGTAAACTTTCAGGAAAAAATCAGCAGGCGACATCTTCTTAGGCGAGAACTTTTTAAGGACTGCATCCTGCTGTATCTGGTCCATGAGCTGCACCAGCTTAAAATCATTAGCATCGAGCCGTGCGCCAAACTCTTCGGCGTTCTTTGCGGAGATGTTCTGATGTTGAAAAGTGAGCTGCCCACGCGAGTTCACCTGAACTACAAAAGATTCAAAAAGGAAGCCGAGGTATTCGTGCTCGAACAAGGAATAAACTACCTGAAAAGGCTGAGTAGTGTGAACTTTCATGCCAGATACAATTTCGGACTACGAATTTACCTCTAATTATGGTCAGAACCTATTAAAATCAGGCTTTTCGTTGGTATGCACGCGTAATTTCAGGCAATAACCCGAAGTAGCAGGCTAATGTTTTATAACACAACATAAATCAGGAAAAATACCCCGGAACTTTAGTTGGGGCAGGGCTGGAAAAGTTAAATATTCTCGGTTACCGACATGGCAGCAGCCTTGCGTGCCGGCCTGATAGAAACCAACAAGGTAATGATAACGATAGCTGCTCCGGTTAATACAAAATCCTGGATCTTCATCTTGATCGGATACGCCTCGATGAGCGATGTGGCCATGCCCATGCTTACCAGACCAAACGTTTGCTGCAGGTTACACACCAGCATACCCATCGACAGCCCGTAGGCAGCCCCGATAAAAGCAACCAGCGCTCCTTCAAATAAGAAGATGTTCCGGATGGTAGTGGCCGTGGCGCCCATCGAAGCCAGTATGGCAATATCCTTCTTCTTGTCGATAACCAGCATCGAAAGGGAGAAAAAGATGTTGAGCGACGCTATGAAGAGTATAAAGGCGAATGTTACGAATACAAACAGCTTCTCTACTTTTACGGCCCGTAGCAAACTGGTGTGTTGCTCGTCGCTGTTCTGTATCCTGAATTTATCGCCCAATAGTTGCTGCAACGATTGTTTTACCTGCTCAATGCGGTAGCCATCTTCCACCTTTATTTCCAGGGCAGTGCGCTTACGGCCATACTCCAGCAGTTCGGCGGCATAATTGAGGGGCACAAAAACATAAGCATCGTCGTACTGGCGCTCAATGGCAAACACTCCGCCCGGTAGTATAGGCAAACTGTTGAAAGCGCCTTCGGGGTTCATGGGGTTAAACTTGGTGTTGCGCGGATACAGGAACTGCATGGGCACAAACTGGTTTCCGGGCTTTATAGATAACTGGTATTGCACACCGCGGCCCACCAACGCATAATACTGTCCATCGCGAATCAGCTCGTGTTGGCCTTCCACCACCGATGTGTCTATCTCGTTCTGCTGAAAGAAGTTCTCACTTACGCCCTTCATTTTCACCACCATCTGGCGGTCGTTGTAGCGGAGCAGGGCATTGTCTTCAATCACCTCCGATACCACAGCTACGCCCGGCAAGCGGCGGATACGGTTCATAAATTCGGTATCGGTCTCAAAAGCCTTGCCCTCTACCACCGTTATCTTCAGGTCCGGGTCAAAGCTCGAGTAAATTTTCCGGATCAGATCCTCTAACCCGTTAAACACCGATAGCACTATAATCAACGCCATAGAGCCCACAGCTACGCCTATCATCGCAATATTGGAAATTATGCTGATGATGTTCCGCTTCTTTTTAGAGAAGAAGTAGCGCTTTGCTATGAGAAAAGGGACGTTCATTTATATTGCTTATTGCTGATTGTTAATTGTTTTTAACTTCTTGTTTAATCGAACTATAGTTACATACTGATACAACAATCAACAATTTAACAATCAACCATCAATTACTTCCAGGCTTTAACTATAAGGCCGGTGCCGGATGTGTGGCGGTTATTCACATCCAGCCAGTTAAGTACAAGGCTGAACGGGAATGTAACAAGATAGTAAAACGGCAGCACTATAAAGAATAGTTTTGATGTGTTCAGCATCAGCATCGGGTACTTCATAGACAGTCGCCAGGAGATCTGCCCCGGCTTGCCATAAGAATAACGGGCTTCTATCTTGCTGAAACCTGCAGTGCGCAGCTTTTCCTGTATCTCGTTTATGTTATACCCGTCGCGTACGTGCTCTTCTATAAAAGATGTTTCGTCGTCGCCATGCACGTCGGAGCCTCCCTGGTCAGATGGAGTAGAAATAACCAGCATCCCGCCCGGACGCATCGAGGCATAGAAGTTTTCGAACACATCCACGTCTTCCAGGATATGCTCCATCACGTCTACAGAAAGGATAAGGTCGTAGGTCTCTGGTTGGCGGAAATGTACCAGGTCTGCTATTTTAAACAGGACGTTGTGCCTGTTCAGGGCGCGCATAAACCGGTTGTTATCCGATACCTGCTCTTCTTTTACGTCCACAGCCAGAATGTTCCACTTCGAGCTCATGCCAGACAGGTAGTAGGTGTACTGCCCGAAGCCGGCACCGGCATCTAAAATGTTCTGTTCCTGGCCACGGCGGCTTTCGGCCCACTTGCGGAGCTCTTTATGTACATGCCACGTACGCAGCAGCAACAGGTCCAGTAAATTAAAAAATACACGACGCAGGAAGGGCGTTTTGTTAAAAACGTCGCCCAGTACCCGCTTTATCGGGTCGTATTGCATAAGGGTGAAGCGAAACTATGGCTATTTATGATCGTTGTCGGTATCGTCGATGTAGTCGTCGGCGTCGTAGTAATCTTTGTCGGCTGGCGGAATCTCGATCCCGTCAAACAGTTTATCTATTTTGGCAGCGTAATCGGCCGTGTCATCCAGGTAAAAAATAAGCTCCGGTATAATGCGCACCTGGCTTTTAATACGCTGCGCCAGGAAGTGGCGTAATGTTTTGGTATTGATGCGGATCTCCTGCAAGAGTTCTTCTTTGTTAGGAGCCATCATCACGCTCAGGTATATTTTAGCAATCCCCAGGTCCGGAGATACACGTACTGCACTAACCGAGATATAGGCGCTGCCAAAAAGGTGCGTAGTCTCTCTCTGAAAGATTTCAGCCAGCTCTTTCTGTATCAGGCGTGAGAATTTCTGTTGTCTTTTACTTTCCATACGAAGATGCAAATATCATATTTATTTTGCATTTTTACCCCAAAAGCGCCTTATTCATTTCAGGTGCCAATTGGTTTATAGTAGTCTCTAACTCACTCTTTCCTTGGTAAGTTACTTCCGAAGCATACTGCCTTCCCGAATTTTTCTGCTTATTCTGCTTTTCCTGGCTATACAATTGCCGCTGTACCTGCTGTTTACAGGGGGCACCGTGCAGGAACTATACTTTATGCTGGTGGGAGAGCGGCTGGCAGATGGCTTTGCCATGTACAGGCAACTATACGACGACACAGCACCCATTTCGGCTATGGTTTACTGGCTGGTGGATTTACTGGCTGGCCGCTCTATACTTACGTACCGACTGGTAGCCATTGCCCTGCTGCTGCTGCAGGCACTTTCATTTAACTCTATTCTTAACCGTTACCAGGCGTTCGCTACGAAAAACTATATCCCTGCACTTTTATACCTAGTGCTGGGCAGTGTAACCTATGAGTTTGGCATGCTGACGCCCCTGCTGATCGGCCATACTTTTGTTATCCTGTCAATGCCATACCTGATCACGGTTTCGCGGGAGGGGATTGAGAACAACCGCCTGTTTGTAGGCGGATTTATACTGGGGCTTGCCGCCTTGTGTTACCTGCCGCTCGGCCTGTACCTGCTGGTGGGAATTTTTGCAGTGCTGCTTTTTGCCTCCAACACATTCAGGAGCATTTTGCTGATGCTGTGCGGATTTCTGTTTCCGTATGCGGTGCTGCTTACCTTCTATTTCTATACTGACACGCTTGACGAGTTCCTGGTGATGCATTTGTTCCGGCCCTGGCAGTTTAAGGTAGCGTTTGCCATGCCGCCCGCCGACCTGGCCAAACTGATGCTGTTGCCTGTACTTGTGTTGGTATTTTCGCTGCTCTCATCCCTGTCTCTGCCGCAGCGGCTGGTATTCCAGGTTAAGTTTCAGCAGGTAATGTGGGTGTGGTTGCTGGTAGCTGTGCTGTTGTCCATTTCCCGCGACGAGATATCGGCCAACACATTTATTCTGCTGCTGCCAACTATAGCTTACTTCGGTGTATTTCTTTTTACAAGCAACATGAAGCGCTGGATCATGAACCTCGCCTTTATGCTTTTATTTACTGCTGCGCTGCTTATCCGCTACCGCGATGTGCTGGGTTTAAGCACACCGCTTATTTCTGAAGAAACTATACCGGATACACCTGTAAATGCACGCGTGCTTGTGCTCGGGCCGGACGCGCGCTACTATATACAAAACAAACCAGCCACCCCTTATTTAGACTGGCAACTAGCCCAACGCGACTTTGGAAGGTTAGATACCTATAGTGCGCTATTCAATATCTACCAGAATTTTAAGGCCGAACAGCCAGACTATATTATAGTAGACAAAGCACTGATGCAGCAATTGCAGTATAAGCTTCCTGCCATCTTCAGCAACTATAGCCTTACCGACAAGGCAGGCATTTACCGGCTAAAACAATAATATAATAGCCGCTTAGCAGGCGGCTATCTTGTTTACTCTGTTCTGGTGGCGGCCCCCTTCAAAATCGGTGCTCAGAAAAGCCTTCACCATTTCTTCAGCTACCTCTTCCGACACAAAGCGGGCGGGTATGCAAAGTACGTTGGCGTCGTTGTGCGATCTGGCAAGCTTGGCCAGTTCCGGTTGCCAGCACAAGGCAGCTCTTATCTCCTTGTACTTATTGGCCGTCATGGCTACGCCGTTACCGCTTCCGCAAATCAGGATACCAAAATCAGCCTCTTTTGCAATAACAGCTTTTGCTAATGGGTGCACATGATCGGGGTAGTCAACCGACGCTTCAGAGCCCGGTCCAAAATCCTGTACTTCATGCCCAAGCTCTTTCAGCAGCTTTATCAGTAAGCTTTTATACGTATAGCCGGCATGGTCGCCGCCAATTGCAATGTTGTAAGCCATCAGATCGTATTGTTTTGATTTAACTTCTTCAGATCACTTTTACGGATAGAGCCCGATACAATTATACTTGCCTCGTACAGCAGCATCAGCGGAATAGAGATCAGCAGCTGGCTGACAACATCCGGAGGTGTAATAATAGCACCTATCACCAGTATAACGATAATGGCATGCCGGCGGTATAGTTTCATAACTTCCGGTGTCAGCAACCCTGCCCTTGTAAAGAAATAAACGATTACCGGCATCTGGAACATAAGCGCGCAGGCCAGGCAAAGAGTTGTAAGGGTGGAAATGTAAGACGATAGGTCAAACTCATTCACGATGGAAGGATCGACCTGATAGCCTGCCAGGAAATTAATGGATATAGGTGACACCACGTAATATCCAAACAGCAGGCCCATCATAAACAGCACCGATACAAAGAACACTGCCCCACGTGAGCTTTTACGCTCCTGCGGATACAGACCCGGGCTAACGAATCGCCATATTTCCCAGAACGCATACGGAAAAGCACAGGCAAGCCCCAGCACTACGGATACCAGCATGTGCATAGAGAACTGCCCGCTCATTTGCCGGCTCTGAATGGTAAAGCCCAGCTCATCAATGCAGAAGGCTTCCATGCCAAGCGCGTTGCCCAGCTCGCACATTACCCTGTAGCTCAGGAAATCAGGGCGAGCCGGCGCAAGAATAATATCATGAAAAACGAAGCCTTTGGCTAAAAAAGCAATAACAGAAAAAATAAAGATCGAGGCTACCGCACGTATAAGATGCCATCTCAGTTCCTCCAGATGGTCCACAAAGGACATCTCTTTCGGTTCCTCATCCAGAAATTGTTGATCCATCAATTAGAATCCTGTAATTAGTAAGCGAACAGCGGATATTGCTGCATCCAGTTGTTTACTTCGTTTCTTACCGAAGTAATTTTGGTTTCATTATCGTGATTTGTCAGCACGTTATCAATCAGCTCAACAATACGCGTCATATCGTTTTCCTTCAGACCACGGGTTGTGATAGCGGCTGTTCCGATGCGCATACCAGATGTAACAAACGGTGACTTATCATCGAATGGTACCATGTTTTTGTTGATCGTAATATCGGCTTTCACCAGTGTATTTTCAGCAATCTTACCGGTCAGGCCTTTAGAGCGCAGGTCGATCAGCATCATGTGGTTATCAGTACCACCTGAAATGATGTTATAGCCACGCTCTACAAAAGCTTTCGCCATCGCCTGTGCGTTTTGCTGCACCTGCTTTATGTAACCCATATAGTCATCTGAAAGTGCTTCGTAATAAGCCACGGCCTTGGCAGCAATCACGTGCTCCAGCGGACCACCCTGCGTACCCGGGAACACCGCACCGTCCAATACCGACGACATCATACGTGTCTCGCCCTTTGGTGTCTTCAAGCCAAACGGGTTCTCAAAGTCTTTGCCCATCATAATCATACCGCCACGAGGACCACGCAGAGTTTTATGGGTGGTAGTAGTAACAATATGGCAGTGCTCAAATGGATTGTTCAGCAGTCCTTTTGCTATAAGACCGGAAGGGTGGGAGATATCAGCCATCAGCAGCGCACCAACTTCATCGGCGGCAGCTCTCAGCTTTTTATAATCCCAGTCGCGGCTGTAAGCCGATGCTCCGCAGATAATCAACTTCGGTTTCTCGCGTCTGGCTGTTTCTACTACTTTGTCAAAATCGATCAGGCCGGTTTCCTGCTCTACACCATAAAAAGAAGGCTGATATAATTTACCTGAGAAGTTTACCGGAGACCCATGTGTTAAGTGTCCGCCATGCGACAGGTCGAAACCAAGAATTTTATCGCCTGACTGCAATACAGCCAGCATTACCGCTGCATTCGCCTGCGCTCCGGAGTGAGGTTGCACGTTCACCCATTCTGCCCCAAACAGCTCTTTTGCCCTGTCTATAGCCAACTGCTCAGACTGGTCCACAATTTCGCAACCGCCATAGTAGCGCTTGCCCGGCAGGCCTTCTGCATACTTGTTGGTCATTACGCTGCCCATAGCCTGCATCACCTGCTCCGATACAAAGTTCTCGGAAGCGATCAGCTCTATGCCATGCAACTGGCGGGCTTTTTCTTTTGCAATAAGGTCGAATATAGCGGTATCTTTCTGCATCTTATTTAGTCAAATGATAATTATCCAAAATTAACGTATGCCCCGAAATAAACCAATGTTTAACGGGTTTATATAAAGCACTTACCACCTGCCCAACTATAAATGGTCAAAACAAAAGCCAGGTCCTTCCGGAACCTGGCTTTTGTTAGTAACATTGGCTGAAGAATTAGTTCTTCATAATTCTTATAAACTCCTGCTTGCCGTCGAACTCTACTGTTACAATATAGATACCAGCCATCAGGTTTTTGTATTTGCTAAGCGGAAGCGCATTCTCTCCCGCCTGTACCGGCATCTGCTCAAAGTAAATCTGCTTGCCTCTGATAGATGTTACCCTTACAATGGCTGTTCCGGCCTGCTGTGCCGTCAGGTAAATTTTGGAGTCTGCTGCTATTGGGTTCGGCGCTATAAGCGTTGGCTTGGCAACCATATTAGGCCTTACTGCCACCGACCTGCTGTAGGTAGCCGTTCCGTCAAAATCTACCTGTTTTAACCGATAGTACTCTGTCTGCCCGTTGCTGCTATAGTTCAGCAAGATGCTATAGTTTATTGTGATCGCGCTCGTGCCCACTTTGCTATCCACTCTTGCCACTTTTCTATAGTTGCTCATATTCCCGCTCGACCGCTCAATCTCAAAGTGAGAGTTATCTTTTTCAGATGCTGTACTCCAATCCAACCGCACTGTTCCATTGGTCAACTTCGCCGTAAAGGATGTTAGTTCAACTGGAAGTGGGGTAATTATAGCAACTCTTAGTGCCTTTTGCGCAACAGATGTTTGCACATGTTGCACCTCAAACTCAGCCTCTGTATCAGTTTCAGTAGCTGTGTACTTTACATAGACAGGAGTGTCATTTAATCTATTATTTGCTACAGAATTAAGCGTAATAGTTTTCCCAAAGCCATCTCCCGGGTTTAGAGAAATAGTAAATGGACTAGCCTCACCTACATTAATCGTAACTGCCTGACCATTTTTGAGGCCGAGTCCGCTAACTTGGTATTCTTGGGTAGAGGATTGGCCTCGGTTGAAGGTAATGTCGGGTTTGGTTACGTTTAGGTAAGGATCAGTTACATTGTAGTTTTGTGTGCTGTATTCACGTCCATTTGTTGATTCTAACATTACCTTACCATCATTGGCATTAGCAGGAACTACGAATTTAATCTGGGAGTTACTCAGGATCGTAAAATTTGTAGTATAACCATTTCCAACATATATTCTGCTCAAACCTATAAAGTTAGATCCGGTAACTATAACCTCTGTTCCAATAGCCCCTTCTAGAGGTGTAAATGAGCTAATTACAGGTGTCCCTGTTACAATATAGTTTGTTGAAGAGTATACCCTACCGTTTGGCGTACGAACCTGCACAGGTCCAGTAGAAGCAGCAGTTGGCACTCTAACTATTATCTCAGTATCACTAATTTTATCAAATTTGCTTGTGCCGCCATTACCAAAATAAACTAATGTTGCCCCAGTGAAATTCTTACCTGTAATAGTAACAGTAGTATTTACAGGGCCTGATGTAGGGCTAAAAGCATGTATCTCAGGCGCACCAGTTAGGTTAAAAATATCTGTACTGTAAACCTGACCAGTAGCCGTTCTTATTAAAATTTTGCCACTTGTAGCAAGCGTTGGAACTACTACTGTCAATTCATTATCATTAACAACAGTAAAGTTAGTAGTAGAGCCATTACCTATATACACTACGCTCGTACCTGTAAAATTTGCCCCATAAACAGTCACTACTGTTCCTACAGGGCCAGAGTGTGGTGTAAAAGATGTAATGACTGGTGCTCCTGTGACCGTGAAATTAGTTTTGGAATACGCTTTTCCATTGGGTGTATGAACCTGTATTTTACCAGTAGATGCTAAAGTTGGTACTGCTACTCTAATTTCTGTATCGTTAACTATTGTAAAAGTATTTGTGCTTCCACTACCAAAGTAGACTAATGTAGCTCCGGTAAAATTTATACCTTTAATGGTAACTACATCTCCAATAGCCCCTGACTGTGGCGTAAAAGAATATATTTCTGGTGCACCAGTAAGGTTAAAGACGTCTGTGCTATAAACCTGACCTGTAGCAGTTCTGACCAAAACTTTACCTGTTGTAGCTGTTGCTGGAACTGTCACTTGCAACTCATTATCATTTACGATTGTGAAGTTTGTAGTAGAGCCACTACCAACATACACTGAACTGGTACCCGTAAATTTTTCACCATATACTGTTACCACTGTACCAACAGGACCTGACGTAGGCGAAAAAGAAGTAATAACCGGCGCGTTATTTAGTATAAATTGACCTGAACTTAAAGCACGGCCACTATTCGCATAAACTCTAACGATACCGGAAGAAGCTACAGATGGTACCAGCACCTCTATCTCTGTGTCACTTATAACAGTAAAGTTAGTTGTGGAACCTGACCCAAACACTATCGTATTTGCTTCTGTAAAATTTTTGCCCCTAATCGTTACGACAGTTCCTACGTTACCAGAAGTTGGAGAGAAAGAACTGATAACAGGTGCGCCTTCAATAGAAATATTATTTGCACTTGTTGCACGACCTATAGATGTATAAACTGTTACCTTACCCGTTGAAGCAGTATTAGGTATAACTGCTTTAATTTGATCACCATTTATAATAGTTACTTCATCTGTGTAGCCGCTGCCAAAATATACTCTGTATGCACCTGAGAAACCCAAGCCATTTATGGTAATTTCCTGTCCTACACGTGCAGAACTTGCTGAGAGAGAGGTTATAGTTGGAGTGCCCGTTACATTAAAGTTTCCAGAACCAACACCAGCACCTGCACTCGTTATTACGCGTACTGTACCGCCAGCAGCAGTTGAAGCCACAGTTGCTTTGATTTCTGTGGCACTTATTCTTGTAAAGCCTGATACTGCGGCTCCTCCTACTATTACGGAAGAAATATTATCAAACCCTGTACCCTTAATTATTACAGTAGTACCTACTGGACCTGAGGTAGGATCGAAAGAAACAATGGTTGGTGTACCAGTTACTGTAAAACTTTGTGAACCGCTTGCCGAACCATGATTGGCAGTTACTCTTGCACCACCACTATAGGCATCAGTCGGAATAGTTAATTGGATCTCTGTATTGCTGACAACAATAAAATCTGTAACAGTGGCACCAGCTATTGACATAGAAGTTACACCCTCTAAATTAGTACCTGTTATAGTTACAGGCGTACCTACCGGACCTGTGGTGGGAACAAAATTGCTTATAGTTGGTGCACCATTAACGGTAAAGTTAGTTGAACTGGAGGCAGCCCCTACACTTGTATGTACCTGTATCCTGCCATTTGATGCTGTTGCCGGAACGCTTACTTTTATTTGGGTATCACTTAAAATTTCAAAAGCGAGAGTTGCCTCACTACCAACATAAACCATATTGGCTGTAGCAAACCCACTTCCAGTTATAACCACCTCTGTCCCTACTGGTCCGGATATTGGAGAAAAATTAGAAATAGTAGGGGCTGTCTGTGCCTGCGCGTACCCAGCAACTATAAATACCAGCAAAAAAATTAGCAGCAACGTTCTTATAAGCGCTGAACTATAAGGGTAAGGGTAGAAACGTGCCATAGCTTGAAATCGGTAGCTTGTTAAAATATTGTAAGTAAGCTTATTGCAACTTGAAAGTTATATGCAAAATAAGATAATTTATCCATCACTTGCACAACACCTTTATAACTATTTTTTTATAGTTTCAACTGCAAACATGATAAATTACAAAATATAATATGCATTTTTCAAAATATTGCAACCTTATAATATGCGCTCTATATCAATCACACAAACCACTGTATTACAGCTTCTTAACAAGTATAATCTAATTAAAATAAAAACTATAAGAATACCTTAAAACTATTTTCAAAGAAAATTCTCACAAAACGAAACATTAAAAGTACAAAAAAAAAGATCGTTTGTGTTTCTGAATATATAATTGGAAAATAAGTAGTTGGAATGACTGGAGGGAAGGCAAGAATTCTACCCACTTATGAGGATAGCATCTTGGCAGAAACACAATCGGTTATTTAAAATATGCAATATAGGGTAACAGAATTGTCACTCAGAAGTGAAATTTCAATTCGTACATTGCCATTAGCTTTTGCGGGCGACGGGGTAAGGTCTGTCCTGGTTGGGCTGAACAAACAGCTCTTGTGAATCTAAGTCTAAAGCTACCAGATTACCATAACTGGCGTTTTTATAATAGACACAGCCGGCATCTAAGTTTACCTGATAATTGGAATGGGCCACAGCTTTCTTGATAGTATGTAGCGCGGTAGGTGTGTGCCCGTGCAGTAATCGTTTATTATTGAGTTTACCCGGATCTGGTTTGTAACCCCGGATGTTGAGCATAGCCTCTTTGTCTTTGAAAATGTCGGCTTGTTTAAAATCGAAGCCGGCGTGCACCAGAAAGTAATCCGGCAGTTCCAAGTAGTAGGGGAGCTCTTTCAGAAAAGCTTTGTATTTGGAAGGCAGGTGCTCCAGGTCGCGGATGCCGAAACTTTGAAGTAGTAGTTCTTTCTCGATAGAAGTGGGGTTCAGGGCAGCGTCTCCTTTGCTGGCAGCTTTCAGCAGCATCTGGTCGTGGTTGCCTCGCAGGCAGTGTACCTTGTAGTGCTGCTTTTGCAGGTGAACTATAAAATCTATTACACCTTTGCTGTCAGGTCCTTTGTTTACAAGGTCGCCCAGAATGTAAAGCTCGTCGGTCTTTTGCAGAGAAAGCTGCTCCAACACCATTGCTTTGAGTGTCTGTGCACAGCCATGAACATCCGTAAGGGCGTAACGAGCCATTGTTGATTGGTTAAACTATAGTTTGGCAAAAGTATCATAAAAATAGCACCTGTGTTGAGCAGGTGCTATTTTTATCTGGGCCGGCTATAGTTAATTGTACTTGCCTTTGTCCAAATCCGGCTTGTTTGTATTTCGGTTATCGTTGTTTTTAAGCACATTACCGGTGTTGGCTGGTTTTTCATCTGCGCCTTCGGTATACTTATTACGTAACGCTTCATTTTTCTCGCCGGTTGGTTTTACACCGGCTTTATCCTGTCCTCTGCCTGTCGGGTTTCCTTTATTTTCGCCGCCAGGCTGGGTATGCTTATATGATGGCATCTTATCCTCCTTTTCTAAATTATTAAACAACTTCTTGCCACTTTTCAGCAAGTTAAATACTGCAGGTGTTATCAGGTTCCCCTTCCTTCGTCCTCGGTGCGCATGTTATCCGGTGGCGGCGTACCGTCATCGGCAAAATCGTTCACGCCGGTGGCAGATGGTCCTTCCGAAGCGGTATCGCTACCGAAGCCTTCTTTGCCGTCGCGGTTACCGAAGCCACCACGCTGATGCTCGTTCTTAGGCGGATCTGCACCTGGTATAATATGTCCGGCACGCATTTCCAGTTCACTTGTATCTTCTTCGATCACCCGCACAGGCCGCTCATTCGGAGCCTGCCCTTTTAGTGAGTTCTTATCTTCTTTATTTTCAGCCATAACTGTTAATATTATAGTTCTCTGCTACTCTATAGCATTACCCTTTTTACTCCATTTCCATAGTTATGGTTGGGCAATTGCTACGATCCTACCTGCTCACCACCGTTTACATGGATTACCTGGCCTGTTATGTAAGAGCCATCATCAGAAGCTAAAAAAACATAGGCTGGCGCAACTTCGGATGGCTGCCCGGGGCGCTTGAGCGGCACATTCTGCCCGAATTCTTTAACCTTTTCCGCATCAAACGAAGCTGGGATGAGCGGTGTCCAGATGGGTCCGGGAGCTACGGCATTTACACGGATCTTTTTCTCAGCCAGGTTAGCCGACAGCGATCTGGTGAAGGCCGTTATAGCACCTTTGGTAGAGGCATAGTCCATTAAATGATCGCTGCCGCGGTAAGAGGTGACCGATGTAGAATTAACTATAGCACTTCCTTCTTTCATGTGTTCCAGGGCTGCTTTGGTGATGTAGAACATCGAAAAGATATTCGTTTGGAAGGTGCGCTGTAGCTGGTCTTTAGAGATGTCTGTCAGGTCGGTTTGCTCGTGTTGCTCGGCAGCGTTGTTTACCAATATATCCAGCTTACCCAGCTCTTTTATAGTTTGCGCTACCGCTTGCTGGCAGAACTTTTCGTCTCCGATATCTCCGGAAAGCAATAGGCACTTACGGCCTTCCTGCTCTATAAAGTCCTTAGTTTCTTCGGCGTCGCGGTCTTCGTTCAGGTAAACTATAGCTATGTCGGCGCCTTCGCGGGCAAAGTGAACGGCTACAGCCCGGCCAATGCCGCTGTCGCCACCGGTTATCAGGGCCACTTTACCTTTCAGTTTGTCGCTGCCTTTATAGTTCTCCCGGATGTACTCGGGTTTTGGTGTCATTTTATGTTCTTTCCCAGGTTGGGTTTTCTGCTCCTGTGCCGGCAATTTCTTCGGTTTGTTTTTCATAGTTTTGGTAGCTTTAGGTTTGTAGCTGTAATCATTACAATTTTAAACTATACGCCAGCCATTTTTAATGCGTTGTCAGCTCATCGTTAAACGCCTTTATGAAGTATAAGCAACTATAACCCGAGAAACTATGTGGAAAGAAGAAGGTCATAAACTGCACCGCAGCCTTACATTCAAGGATTTTAAACAGGCCATGCACTTTATGCAACAGGTAGCCGATGTAGCCGAAGAAATGGACCATCATCCGTGGTGGAGCAATGTGTATAACAAGATCGAAATCGAGCTCACCACCCACGATGCGGGCAATATGGTTACCGAGAAAGATATTAAGCTGGCCCGTCGCATCGACGAAATTTACGATCAGATAACCGCTTCTGAACTTTAATTGCTGGTAGTTGATTGTTAGGAATAGAGCCTATGATTTTTGGTGCCTGACAAGCGTCTATAGTTGAACGTACAAACAATCAGCAACTGACAATCAGCAATTAAAATAGTATCTTTGCAGCATGCAGGAACCTGAAAAAACAAACCTATACCTGGTACCCACCCCCATCGGCAACCTGGAAGACATTACGCTGCGTGCTATCCGGATACTGAAAGAAGTAGATGTGATACTGGCAGAAGATACCCGCACCAGCGGCAAACTGCTGCAGCATCTGGGTATTGAGAAGCGCATGCACAGCCACCACCTGCACAACGAGCACAAAGCCACCGCCCATATAGTTGACAGACTGAAAGCCGGCGAAGTAATGGCACTGATCTCGGATGCCGGTACGCCGGGCATTTCGGATCCGGGGTTTTTCCTGGTGCGCGAGTGCCTGAAGCATGACTTGAAAGTGGAGTGCTTACCTGGAGCCACTGCTTTTGTGCCGGCGCTGGTTAAATCAGGTTTTAGTACCGATAGGTTTACGTTTGAAGGATTTCTACCTATAAAAAAAGGCCGCCAGACGCGCCTGCAAAGCCTGGCCGAAGAAGAACGCACGATGATCTTTTATGAATCTCCACACCGTCTACTTAAGACCCTAACACAGTTTAAAGAGTATTTCGGCGGCGAGCGCATGGCATCTGTTTCACGTGAAATATCTAAAATGTTTGAAGAGACCCTAAATGGTACGCTCGACGAACTGATACAAACTTTTACAACCAAAGCAATTAAAGGTGAATTCGTCATTGTTGTACAGGGTAGTAAATAGCCCTTATATAGTTCCTTTCTCAGCGCTCCTTACGGGGCTTTTACTATGGCTGGGCTGGCCTACCAAACCGCTGGCTTTTTTCCTGTTTGTGGGGTTTGTGCCGCTGCTATACATGGAGAAAGCTATAGTTGAGAGCGGCAAGCACAAGTCGCCGGGCTTTACATTCTTTAAGTGGTCGTATGTGGCTATGGTGCTGTGGAACGCCTTTACTACCTGGTGGGTGTCGCACTCTACCTTGCCGGGCGGTATAGCAGCAGTGTTGTTCAATGCAGCCCTGATGTGTATTCCGTTAATGGCTTTTTACTTTACCCGCAAATACCTGGGCAACACCATTGGCTACATTTCTTTTATAGTTTACTGGATAGCTTTTGAGCAGTTCCACCTGAACTGGGATCTGTCGTGGCCGTGGCTGACGTTGGGTAATGGCTTTGCCACGCTTAACACCTGGGTGCAGTGGTACGAGTACACTGGCTTTTTAGGCGGTTCGGTATGGGTGCTGCTGGTAAATGTACTCATCTTCCTAGTGATCAAGAATTACCCGCAGGAACGTGTGGAGCTTAAAAGACTGTGGTTGCCACTGGTGCTTATAGTTGCGCCTATCGTTATATCATTTGGCATACTGGCCACTTACGAAGAGAAAGGCACGCCAACCGAAGTGGTGGTAGTGCAGCCAAACATCGACCCATACCGCGAAAAATTCTCAGGCCACGAAAACTTTATTCCTTATGAAGAGCAGCAGCAACGCCTTATCAACCTGTCGGAACAGAAGATCACGAAGAATACAAAGTTTGTAGTGTGGCCGGAAACTGCGCTGCGGCAGGACCAGGGCTACTGGGAAGAGCAACTCCATAATTATCGATCCATACAGGAGCTGAAGGATTTTGTGAACCGCCACCCGCAAACAGAACTGGTTACCGGGCTCGACAGCTACACGTTTTACGGCGATAACAAAGATGCCAGCCCTACTATCCGCCACCTTGAAGGCTTTGGCTATTACGACTCCTTTAACTCGGGCATGCACATTAACCGCAACGGCGAGATCGATATTTATCATAAATCGAAACTGGTGCCGGGCGTAGAAAAGCTGCCTTACCCGGAAGTCTTTAAATTCTTAGGACCGCTGGCGATAGATTTAGGTGGCACTGTAGGTAGCCAGGGCAGCCAGGATACGCGCGACGTGTTTTACCACGCTCTGGACAGTACCTTTAGCGCCGCGCCGGTTATCTGCTACGAGTCTATTTATGGCGAATATGTGTCGGAGTATGTGAAGAACGGAGCCAGCCTGATCTTTGTGATCACCAACGACGGCTGGTGGAGCGACTCTCCGGGTTACAAGCAACACCTGCAATACGCAACCTTGCGCGCTATAGAAACCAGAAGAAGCATTGCCCGGTCGGCCAATACCGGTATTTCAGGCTTCATCAACCAGAAAGGCGAGATAACCGACCGCTCCGAGTGGTGGGTGCAGGATGTACTGTCGCAAACTATACTGGCTAATACTGAGCTGACCTTTTATACCCGCCACGGCGAATACATTGGCCACTCCAGTTTATGGCTGGCGCTGCTGCTTTTTGCGGGAGCTATAGTTGGCGCTGTCATCAACAGAAACAAACAAAAACCCGAGGCAAAAGTAGCAAGCCGCGTTTAACCTGCGTAACTATAAACTTTGCCACATAACTATAAACTATGGATCTGCAGCAACTTTGCCAACGCGTAATTGAGATAGCCCGCCACGCCGGAGACTTTATAAAACACGAAGCCGAAAACTTCGACCGTTCTAAGATAGAGATGAAAGGCTTCAACAACCTGGTGTCGTATGTAGATAAACAGGCCGAAGCGCAACTGGTAGACGACCTGCGCAAAGCATTGCCCGAAGCCGGCTTTATAACCGAAGAAGAAACAGCTACCGAACGAGGAGAAACCTATAACTGGATCATCGACCCGCTGGATGGCACCACCAACTTTACCCACGGCCTGCACCACTTTGCCGTAAGCATCGGTCTGATGAAAGGCGATGAAGTAGTGCTGGGCGTGATCTATAACCCGATGCACAACGAATGCTTTTACGCCACCAAAGGCAATGGTGCTTACCTGAACGATAAACAGATCCATGTTTCGGATGCCCCGGCGCTGAAGGATTCTCTGATCGCGACCGGATTCCCGTACTACGATTTCGACCTGACACAGCAGTATCTGCAGGTGTTGGGGGCTTTTATGGGAACCTCGCATGGTGTGCGCCGCATTGGTTCGGCTGCGCTGGATCTGGCTTATGTAGCCGCTGGCCGCTTCGAAGGCTTTTTTGAGTACAACCTGAATGCCTGGGATGTAGCAGCCGGAGTAGTTATAGTTAAAGAAGCAGGCGGAAAACTTTCTAAATTTACGGATGGGGGCGACTATATTTTCGGACGCGAGATTGTGGCAAGTAACGGCAACATCCACAACGAGATGCTTAAAACCATAGCTTTGCACTGGAAACAGGCGCTGTCTTAAACTTTTTATACCGGCTTATAGTTGTAACAATATCATGGTACAGCAAATCATCATTCTCGTACTTTTTGTAGTGGCGGTAGCTTATATCGCCCGTATGTTGTACCGCACCTTCAGTAGCAAAGCCGAAGGTTGTGCCAAAAGCTGCGGCGCCTGCGGTGGCATCGATTTTAAAAAGATAGAGCAGGAGATGGAGCGGCGAAAACAAGCTGCACTGCCTAAAATATAAACTATAGTCTGCAACTATAAACGATAAAAAGCGCTGCCCAAACAGGTGGCGCTTTTCTTTTTACAGGCAACCTGAGCGTACAGAAAGGGCATTTTACGCCCATAATTTATAGTTGTGCACATAACCAAAGCCATAATTTGCGTATAGTTCTATAGCCAACTTATAATGCTAGAACTGAATTAACTTAACGTAAAATATCATGCAAGATAAAGTAGAAGAAAGATCTTTGGTAAACGTGCTGAACCGCCTGCGCAAGGACGGCTATAAGTACGATTTTAAAGTATCCGGAGAAGGTAAATTGTGCACTATGGAAGAAAAAGAGCAGTTTGCTGCCGACCAGGTGCGTATCGTGGACTTCTATCGTTTTGAAGGGGAAAGCAACCCGGACGATATGTCGATACTGTATGCAATTGAAACCTCCAGCGGTATGAAAGGTACCATTTCTAACTCGTATGGCCCCTATGCCGATACCGGTGTAGACAGCTTCCTGAAACAGGTAGAGGATTTAGGTAAGAACCTGGATAAAAGAGATAAGTAAACAGAAGAGCCGGCCAAATGTAGCCGGCTCTTCTGTTTTATAGTTTATAGTTGCAGCTTAGTCTCTTTGCTTATCTTCCTTATCATCATTCTTAATAGCCACTTTAATAGCACCCAGCTGGTCTGATAACGCTTCGCTGTGCTTCGTGTTAAAGTCCAGCACCCGAACAGGATACGGGATAACAATACCACGCTCGTCGAATGCTTTTTTAATGCGGATGATCGCATCGCTTTTAGCACTTACGTAATCAAACTGCCGGGTGTAGGTTACCCAGAAACGGGCTTTAAAGTTAATGGAGCTCTCATCAAACTTATCATAAACTACTTCTACATCGCGGGTCTTTACGCGGTTCTTTACATCCTGCAGCGCTTCAATAACAATTCGTTGTATCTGCTCCAGGTCTTCGTCGTATGAGATGCGCGCATCCAAATCTACGCGCCGGATACCGTGAAAAGAGTAGTTGGTAACCGGGTTCTCGAACACCATCTTATTGGGCAGCATCACCAGTTCACCGGTCACTTTCCTGATATTTACAGTCCGGAGCGAGATGCGTTCGATCACACCAAAGTAGTCGTTGGTTTCGATCATGTCGCCGACGCCAAATGGTTTCTGCACCGCTATGATAGTTCCCGAAATAAAGTTGGCCGCAATATCCTGAAACGCAAAGCCCAGCGCCAGACCAACTATACCCACACCAGCCAGCAAACTCACCACCACATTATCCAGCTTCAACACACTCAGCACCAGCAGGAAACCGATCATGACGATAGCCAGGTAAAGCAGCGTGGAAATAAGGTTGTTCAGGGCAGGGCTGTGCGAGAAGCGGGCAATTACTTTCTCGAGTCCTTTGCGGATGAGGCGGGCTACATAAAAGGTGATGACCAGAATAAGCAGTGCAAGAAACAGGTTGGGCAGCATCAGCACAAGGTGCCGGCCCCATAGTTCCAGCTTGGTAAGCAGCAGTTCAAGGGCTTTGTCGATGTCGTTCATACGGAGTAGGGCTCAGTTACAGGGTTTAGCACCCGGTATTTATGCCCATACTCTTGTTCCTTCGGTACAGTTACGGCACATCTCTACTTCTGCACGCGAGCGCAGCACCGTCTGCCTGAACCGGCTATAGTTTGCGCCGCGCCATACGGTTGTAAAAGTGTCTTCTTTCAGGTCTCCGAACCGATACTCAGCATCCTTATCAAAACAGCAGGGCACTACCAGGCCGTCCCAGGTAATCACACAGGAGTGCCACATTTTCCAGCAGTGGTTCAGCAGTTTATTTTTGATGCTATAGTTGTCGTTGCCGTTGTTTTGGTAGCGGGAGTAATAATCTATAGTTGGGATGAGCGGTGAGCCGTGTTCATAATCGTAGATCTGTGCAGTTTTGAACACTACTTCATCCACACCCAATTCTTTTGCCAGGGCCTTTACATCTCCCAGCTGATGCTCGTTTGGCCGTACCACCAGAAACTGAAACATAATATGCGGCGTTTTCGACTTCAGCTCCTTTTTCCACTTCACCACATTGCGTGTTCCTTCCAGCACTTTGTCCAGCTTGCCCCCAATTCTATAAGAACTATAGGTCTCCTGAGTGGTGCCGTCAATCGAAACGATAAGCCTGTCCAGACCGGATTCCACCGTTTTGCGGGCGGTAGCATCGTCTAAATAATGGGCATTGGTTGATGTGGCCGTGTAAATACCTTTCTGACTGGCATAGCTTACCATTTCCAGAAACTGTTTGTGCAGATACGGCTCGCCCTGAAAGTAAAAGATGAGGTATAAAAGCTTGCTGTGCAGCTGGTCAATAATGTGGCGGTATAGTTCGGGCTGCAACATGCCGGTAGGGCGCGTAAAGGAGCGCAGCCCGCTGGGGCACTCGGGGCAGCGCAGGTTACACGAGGTGGTTGGCTCCAGGGATATACTGACCGGCATTCCCCAGTGCACCGCTTTGCCTGTAACCTTCGCATACAAATAACTGCTTACCACCTGCAGTGCATTAAACGCACGCTTCCACGTCATCTTCGACAAAAAATTAAGCACGTCTGTGAGGTGTGGTGTCATGGGGAGTGCTGAAACAGGCTGCAAAAGTTAGGGGCAACCAACCGGCTGCCCCTAAGTTATACGTTATCGCTAAAAAAGCCTAACCTATAGTTGTGCGTTAATAGCGGAACAAGGCTTTTACATTGGCGCTGCCATCATCTGCGGCTTCGCTCAGGCCATTGTAGCTGCTCACAAACACACGTCCGCCCTGTGCCAGTGTTTTAGTGGCGGCCAGGTTCACCAGGTCATCATCGCCACGGTGGTATTCGTCGTGTATCTCGGCCACGGCATTTTTAGCATCGTAGCGCCCCCACACCGGTTGGCCAGGTGCAATAAACAGTGTCTCTACACGGCCGTGCACGGCTTCGGCAGCTACGGTGGCAATGTCTTCGGAGGTCACGCCGGTTCCGGCCACATTCTCATATCTTTCCAGCGACTCGGTATGCGCCTGCTGCATCAGCGGTTTTATAACAGCCAGTGCTTTTTCGTGCAGCGCATTGCTGTTGCTTATATCAGCATTCTCGTTTACAGGCACATTCTGCGGCACAATGTTCTTGTACTTGCTATGGTTCCTGAAAATGCTGCAGTAATGGTCTACACCGGCCAGTACCAGCGGTACATGCTCGTCGTGCAGTATCTGCTGCAGGCTGTTGTCTATTTCTATCATAAACTCACGCACACGCTCATGTTCTTCATCGCCTTTGGTTGAGCCAGCGCCATGCACAATATTAGAGCCGTTTACAGTAGTTGTTGAGTTCGTGAAATCCTGGTCCTTGCCTTTTATATCAAATTTCAGGGCTTTGGTCATGGTCTCCGGCACGAAAGAGCTCACATCTATCGGGCGTATCCTGTCCATGGTGGCTTCAAAGAAACCGATCTTTTCGCGGTTCAGGCAAAGTATAAAGAAGCGTCCGTTCTGGCTCAGCAAAGGTATTACCGGCGTAAAGTAGAACTGGTCCAGCACATACACCACATCGGGCATGGTTACGGGCAGCGTGTAGTGTGCCGAAAAGCCTTTTGTGATAAATACAGCCAACCCTTCCGCCTGGTGTCGCCAGAAATTCCCATCACTTAGCAGGTCTTCGGCCGGTTTCAGGTATTCGCTTATTTCTGCTTCCGGTACATCGTGGCGGGCTAATAAGGCTTTGGCTTCTCTTATCTTGTTCTTGAAGAGAATCTGGTCGTTGCCGTTCAGCGTTTCGTGTCCGGCGCGGTGCGTTGGGATAAAGATGGAGATGCACAGTGCATTCTGTGTGTTGTTCTGCACATTAAGTAGTTTCTCAATGTCTTTTTTGTGGATTAATGCCATATGCTTTGCCTTTTAAGTATTGTTTTCGGTAGTAGTTTGATTTCAAAATCCCCGTTAAATTAACGGAGGTGTGAAATTTAAGTACGCAGTAGCTATTGCAACGGTTATTTTGGGTTATACTGATGATGGTTTATAGTGCTATGATGTAAGTAGTGAGGAATCTATCTTAGTCTATAGTTGCTTCTTTGTCATTCCAAGCGTTAGCCGAGGAATCTTATGTGTCTTATAGTTCTATAGTTTATTTTGCCTACTATTCGAACCAAGCTGTTCTTCTATAGTTTCTACCAATCCTGGGAGCTCTAAGAGCCTATCGTTTTATAGTTTGTTTGGCTCCCTCCCGGGCCGGGAGGCCCCGTCTTCGGGCATCGCGCTGCTGCCTTCTTGCTATCCTCGTACCTCGGATTGCCTGCGGCACCGCAACAAGTCAAAGGCGCTCAACCCAAAGACTGATAGCAAGCTCTATAGCCATAGTCTTAGCTATAGTTTCTTACAAACTCTTAGTTAAAGCAGATCGGTTACTTTCTCGTGGCTATAGTTCCTTAGGGACAGGTAAACCTGTCCTGTTCTTGGTCTGTAACTATAAAACTATAGTTGAAACTATAGCAAAGTCAGAGTTCCCCTCCTTGGATAAGGAGGGGCAGGGGTGGTTGGACAAACCGCACCTATGAAACTATAGTCATTAACTACAGAAACGGCCTGAATCCTGAAAATCATTTAATCCTGTAAATCCTGATTCAGACAAACAAAAAACCGCCCGGTACCAGAGGCGCCGGGCGGTTGAACGGGTTAAAAGGTTGGTTGGGTTATTTGGTACTGGCCTGGCCTTGTTGGTTCAGGTGGCGCAGGATGTCTTTGGCTGCTTCGCGGTCATTAGGGCGCCGGGCTTTTATCGTTAAAAATCTGCCTTCCTCATCTATCAGAAAATAAGCCGGCACATCTTTCAGGTCGTAGCGTTTTACCAGGTCATTTTCCAGCCCTTTCAGGTACAGGTGTGTGCCCAGCAGCTGTTTGGTAGTGACGGTCTTGCGCCATCTGGCTTCATCATCATCCAGGCCTACGTTCAGAAACACCACATTTTTACCCTGCAGCTGTTTGGTAAGTGCCTGCAGATGCGGCAACTCTATCTGGCACAAGCCACAGCCGGCCTGCCAGAAGTTCAGGTAAACGATCTTGCCTCTAAAGTCACTCAGCGCTACCTCCGTGCCATCTATACTTTTAAGCTTAAAATCCGGAGCAAGGCTGCCGAGGGCATTTTTGCTGTTCTGTGACAGGTAATTTTCCAGCCAGGTTACTACTTCCGGCTCTGCGCCGCTGGTTTTATAGTTGTTCAGGATCTCTTCAGAATACCCGATGTGCCCTTGCTGAATGGACTGCTTGAGAATATGTGCCTGCGCCATGGAACGTGCTGTACCCTGCAGTTTATCTGAGATAAGCTCGTAACTCTTTTTATAGTATAGTTTGTCGGTTTCGGTGAGGCCGGTGGCTTTGGCAAGGTGGGCTGCATAATTGCGCAGAAAAGCAAGGTAGGCCGGGCTGATAGCTACCCCATTGTTTACCTCCAGTTCGGTCAGGAAACTATAGAACCCTGCCGATGGCGACACATAGGTTTTGCTGGCTCCTACACGCTGGCGCAAGGCCGGGTAGGTTACTTTATCATTAGCAAACCCATAGTTTATCTCAGACAGCGCAAAGGCTTTAAAGGCATCTGACACAGGATTTTTACTGTTGTATTTCTCCAGGTTTTTCAACTGGTCTTTCCGGCGGTACTCCAGAAATTCGGTAAACTCCTTTTCATTCAGCTTAATATTGTCTGGCAGTACCTGGTAGTCTTCCACTTCATCGAAACGGCGGGTATACTGGGCCAGGTAATTGTTTTCGTTGGCGCCTTTGCCCTCAAACTTTATCGTTTTCAGAAACTTGTCGCCGTTAAAGCTCAGGGTTAAACTATAGCCGGGCTCCAGGTAAACGGGCACTACCTCGTTGCCATGCACCAGCTCGGCCAGTGTAGTTTCCGTCACCGGAATCTCCAGTTTAAAGGTATTACCGGTTAGCGCTACAGTCGTTTCTTTTTCTTCCGGGATAAGCGGGTTAGGGTAGGTGATGACCGTAATGTCGTCGGAAAGCGGGTTGGTAATTTTACCGGTAAGGGTGGCTTTATTTTGCCCAAACGTGTTATACACCAGCAGCAGCGCCGCCAGCAACAGCAGTAATTGGATTCGCTTCATAAAAAGGTCAGGAAAATAAAAATGTTCAGCTACAGCAGTCCTGTTTTCAGAACTATGCAACTGAACATCAATTTACTAACTATAAATTCCGAAGCCACACAGATTTGCAGAAATTCTATAGTTGTTCCTGCTTTACTGCAACCTTTTACCCAAACAGCTCCCCGAAAACATCTTCCAGCTTACTAAAGGCGTGCACTTTAATATTGAATTTACTGAAGTCGAGCCCCTTCTTGTTATACTTGGAGATATAGATGTCGGTAAAGCCCAGTTTTTCTGCTTCGGTGATGCGGTTCTCTACCCGGTTTACAGCCCGTATCTCGCCGCCCAGGCCAACTTCAGCCGCAAAACAGGCCGTGCTTAGTATTGGCATGTCTTCAAAAGATGATAAGATAGATGCACATATCGCCAAATCCAGGGCAGGGTCTTCCACTTTCAGGCCACCGGCTATGTTCAGGAACACGTCCTGGGCGCCTAACCTGTAGCCGCCACGTTTTTCTAAAACGGCCAGCAGCATGTTCAGGCGCTTGCCATCAAAACCGGTGCTGGTGCGCTGTGGCGTGCCATACGTGGCTGGCGTTACCAAGCTCTGCACCTCAATCAGTAGCGGTCGGTTACCTTCCAGCGTAGCCCCAATGCCAATGCCGCTAAAAGCATCCTCGCGTTGCGATATCAGGATCTCTGACGGGTTACTAACTTCGCGCAGACCTGCTCCCATCATCTCATAAATTCCCAACTCAGAAGTAGAGCCAAAGCGGTTTTTAGTAGTGCGCAAAATGCGGTATGTCATGTGGCGGTCGCCTTCAAACTGCAGCACGGTATCTACCATGTGCTCCAGTATCTTTGGTCCGGCCAGGCTACCTTCTTTGGTGATGTGGCCGATCAGGAAAACCGGCGTTCCGCTTTCTTTGGCAAATTTTAGCAACTCAGCCGTACACTCACGTACCTGGCTCACACTGCCCGCACCCGCCTCAATGAATGATGAATGCAATGTCTGGATAGAGTCAACTATAAGTACCTGCGGCTGTAGTTGTTCTATTTGCTTGAAAATGTTCTGCGTACCGGTTTCAGTCAGGATAAAGCAGTCGGAGGTGGCGGCCCCTATGCGCTCGGCACGCATTTTAATCTGTTGTTCGCTTTCTTCGCCGCTTACGTACAGCACCCGCAGGCCACGCAAACTCAGGGCAATCTGCAACATCAGCGTAGATTTACCAATGCCTGGTTCGCCGCCAATCAGTACCATAGAGCCCGGCACAATGCCGCCGCCCAGTACCCGGTTCAGTTCCTGGTCTGTCGTTAAAATGCGCTGCTGTTCCTGAAAAGAGATATCGGCAATGGGCTTGGGTTTGCTGGCCACCTGGGCCGAGCTGCTGCCTACTTTCCAGATGCTGGTAGGGGTGAGTTCCTCGCGCTGTACTACTTCTTCCACGTAGGTATTCCACTCGCCGCAGGCCGGGCATTTGCCAATCCATTTGGCCGACTGGGCACCGCAGTTCTGGCAGAAGTAAGAGGTTTTTATTTTAGCCATGTATAATCGTTGGTCGTTATGTGTTGTTCGTTTTCAGAGTCATTTCTCTGTCTGGTTACAACAACTTTCGGGTATAAAACGGTCAAAAAAAGCCGCCTTAAAACAGGTAAATTATGGGCTGTTAACGGGTAGATTTTGCTTCAGATAAGGCTTATGCGCCGACCTCGGCAGGCGTTTGTTTAAAGTACACTTTAAATGTAGTACCCACATCCTGGTCGCTTTCCACGCTTATACGGCCGCCGTTGTTCTCTATAATGCGCTTCACAATATACAGGCCAATGCCGGTACCCTCTACGTGTTTGTGCAGGCGCCTGAACATGCTGAACAACTTGTGCTGGTGCTCTTTTTTAATGCCAAGTCCGTTATCTGCTATCTCCAGTACCACATAGTCTTTTTCGCGGTAGGTTTTTACCTTTACCACAGGGGTGCGGTTCGGGGAGCGGTATTTTACAGCGTTAGATACCAGGTTATAAATAATGCTGCGCAGGTTTTTGCGGGCATACAGAATCGCCTCTACTTCAAAATTGGTTTCCAGCTTAGTGTCTGTTTCCTGTACCAGGCCTTCTATATCGGTCAGTACATCCTGTAGTATCTGCTCAAACTTCAGCGGCTCCACCTTCGACTGCAGGTCTTTCTGCACTTTGGTTATCTCGGCAAGGTCGGCTATTGTTCCTTTCAGCTTGTTGATGGCGTTGCTTACCATGTCCAGCAGTTGTTCGTCCTCGGGCTCCAGCTTGCCCTGCAGTATGTCGCGGAGCAGTGTTACCAGGCCTTCCATGTTCGCTATCGGCGATTTCAGGTCGTGCGAGGCGGTGTATACAAAGTTATCGAGGTCACTGTTGATGCGGAGCAGTTCTACGTTCTTCTCGCTCATCTCCTCGTTTGCCGACAACAGTTTGGTGCGGGCTGCCACCAGTTCGGTTACCTCTATGGCAAAAATAAGCACAGCTTCTACCTGCCCGCGGCTGTCTATCAGTGGTTGGTAAACAAGGTTAAAATAGGCAGGAGCCGGATCCTGCTGACCGTTTTCTTCTACTATAACCGGCACTTCGCGGCCCGTAAACGGCTTACCGGTGGTAAATACCTCGCGTAGTTTCTCAAAAAAGCCTGCTCCTTCGGCCTCGGTGTGCACCTCGTAAATGTTTTTGCCTACCAGCGGGCGGTTGCCATATAGTTTGCGGTACGGCGGGTTGGCCAGCACATACTGGTAATCCGGGGCGCGCACCAGGCCCACCAGCGCCGGCACTTCAAGGAAGAGCTTCTGCAGCAGTTCGGCATTCTGTTTTACCTTGCGCTCGGCATCCTTTATTTCGGTGATATCTATAATAGAGCCTATGTGGCCTAAAAAATCGCCGTGGGCGCCAAAGCGGGGCGTATTGGTACCTACCACACTTCGGTATTCTCCATCGCGGCGCAGCAGGCGGTATTCCACTCTGAAAGGAGTCTGGTCCTCCAGGGCTTTTGTGTAGGCAGCCTCAAGCCGGTCTCGGTCTTCGGGGTGCACAATATGGTGCCAGCCATGCTTTACCACATCCTCGAACGTAATGCCTGTAAAGTCGGTCCACTGCTTGTTTGCGTAAAGTACCTGCCGTTCTGCGTCTGTTATCCGGATCATTACCGGGGCGTTGTCGGCCATGGTTCTGAAGCGGGCTTCGCTCTCTATTATCGTTTGCTGGGCCCGTTTTTCATCGGTTATATCCCGCGCTTCAATAATGGTAAAAGTAGGTACGCCGTTCTCAATAATTGGCCTGGCAGCTACAGTTACATCAATAAAGGTCCCATCTTTCCGGATAAATACATCTTCGTGCGCCCGCATGCCGTCGTTCAGGAGCAGCGCTCTGTCGAGCGGGCATTCCGAGCGTGGGTATGGGGTGCCATCGGGGTGGGTATGATGGATCATTTCGTGCAGGGGTTTTCTGCCGATCTCATCAAAGGTAAAGCCCGTCATTTCTTCGGCCGCCGGGTTCATGAAGGTGCAGTAGCCATTGGCATCCATCATAAAAAGCGCTGCGGTGGCATTATCGGTAATTGTTTGTTTCAGGCGGTTAGAGCGGCGCGTGCTCGACAGCGACCAGATGATAAAGAACATCAGGAAGCTGATGATGCTACCGCCCAGCAATATAAAATAAGGCAGGCCGGCATCGGATGTTTGTGCGAAGGCCGGCTTGGCTGTACTGTGGATGCGCCAGGTATGGTTGGCTATAGTTAGCGTATTGGTTTTGCTGAGTGCCTGGCGGCTTTTGCTGTGCAGGTGCTGTACAGAATCTGTACTATAAAGCAGCGATTCCTCATCCATGGTGGTGCCATCATACACTTCAATGTCTATGTCGTTAAAGTCGTCGCTGAGCACGGCTTCCATAAAATCTTTTGCCCGGAAGGGGCTGTACACAAACCCTTTTATCAGGTACTGGCGGTCCTTTATGGATTCAGGGTCGGCGTTGTTGCGGTAAACAGGCAGGTAGATCAGAAAGCCGGGCTGCAGGTCGAGGCCGGTTTCCTGCACCAGGCGCACCTTGCCCGAGAGGGCAGGCTGTTTGGTATCGCGGGCTATACGCATGGCCGACTGCCGGGTCGGTTCGCTGAACATATCGAAGCCAAAAGCACGCAGGTTCCGGTCTGTAAATGGCTCCAGGTAAATAATGGAACTATAGATAGGCCGCTCGCCTTCCGGCCTTACCTTGTAATGCGGGTACCCTTCGGCGCGTAGTTGTTTTACATGCGCCTCCATCTCCTCAGGCCTGATGAAGTGCGTATAACCAACTCCCTGTATGCCCGGATAGTTCTTCTCTAAATTAAGTGTTTTGTAATATGTGTGCCAGGCCGCCCGCTCCACGGTATCAGATGCTACAAACAGGGCTTTGGCGCCTACCAGCACTTGTATATAGTCGTTCAGGCGGGTTTGTATGGCTTCGGATGCCTGGTTCGCCCGCAGTTCAAACAGCTTTTCGGTTCGCTCCTGTGCCTTATTGCGGGTCTCGGAGTACAGAAAAACGGTTACCAGAAAAATAAGCAGGAAAGAAGAGACAGCTATTAAATGGTCCTGAAGAAAAGAAACAATTTTAGCAAATCTCATAAACCGGGGTTAAAACAGGGGTTTTGTGCGGTAGCTTGTTTTATGAATGGTTACCATATCCATACGGATATAGTATAGCCAAATATACAAAAAACCGCTTGCACACCAAGTTATAATATGTAAATATACGCTGCATTTTACCCAATTCCGGGCTGCTGGCATATTGTAATTTTTATATAATTACAGTAACTTTAAAGGAGGCATTCCAACTATAGCGCCATGAAACCAATCCAACACTGGTTCGATGAATACGGACAAAGTCATCAGAACGAAACAAATAAATTGATCCACTGGATCTGTGTTCCGCTTATCTTCTTCAGCATTATCGGGTTGCTGGCAAGTATCCCCAGCGGGTTCCTGAAAGCTCCTTTCCCGGAAGCCTGGCAGCCGTTCATCCATTTCGGGACGGTGGTTGTTGTGCTGGGGCTGCTCTTTTACCTGCGCCTGTCAACTACTATGTTTGTAGGCATGGCTATAGTTTGCGCTATAGTGCTCTGGCTTGTTTACCTGGTAGATACTTACCTGCAGGCCCCGCTGTGGCTGGTGAGCCTGGTGGTGTTTGTACTGGCCTGGATCGGGCAGTTTTACGGGCATAAAGTAGAAGGCAAAAAACCGTCGTTCCTGAAGGATGTACAGTTCCTGCTGATCGGGCCGGCCTGGTTATTAGGTTTTATTTACCGGAAATTGGGCATACCCTATTAACTTTGTGGAAAATACCTGACTATGCTCGAGATTTTCCGAAACCTGTTGATCACCTTTTTTGCTGTAGCGCTGCTGTTGCCTGTTGTTCGTTTTGCTGTAAGGCGTCTGCTGACAGGCCGCCCCCAAACGGCCCTTACCTCCGAAGAAATGGCTTACATGCAGAAACAGGAATGGAAACTGATCTGGGCTTATTTCTTTTTTGTCTGTATTCTGGCTGTTTTCAGTGCCGGTGCACTGGCTATGGTTTCCAGCATTGTTCACTCAGGTTCCCACAATTTTCAGCACCTGCTTACACCTAACTTTACTGCCCTGTTTGCGCCCGGCCTGCTGCTGGGCATAACCCTGGCCATTATACCGCTACGACTGGCACAGCCAACCCTGCTCCACCACGACTACCCGCTCTATAAAAACTACCTGCTGCAAACCGAAGGAGAACGCTCTATCCGCATCTGGCGCATTCTGTTTTATGTTATGCTGGCGTTGTCGGCAGCGGTTGTATGGCTTTCGCTGCAATGGCATGTAACTATAACCGAAGACCAGGTAAAAGTAAATGAGCTTTTTACTGATCGCACCTATGCCATGACGGATATAGCCAAAATCGAATACCTTGGCAAAGAAGGGGAGTATCTTATTACGTTTAACGATAACACCAACCTTAACACAACTTACCTGAAGCCGGTGCAATTAGAGATGATCGCGCTGTTGTCTGAAAAATCAGGCAAGAAAGTAATTCGATAACAGGTTATAGGTTGATATTTTAGGATAATCCTATAGTTTCTCTTTTGTTATTTCGAATGTAGCGAGAAATCTATCTCAGCTTATAGTTGATAAAGACCTAGCAGCGTGCGCAGCTCCTGCTAGCGTCTGGTACTATAGTTGACTTTGCCTACTATTCGACACAAGCTTTTTCTTTCATAGCTGCTTCTAATCCTGGGAGCTCTACTTACCTATCGTTTTATAGTTTCGTTGGCTCCCTCCCGGGCCGGGAGGCCCCGTCTTCGGGCATCGCGCGGTGTACATTTCCTTTGCTCCTATCGTCGCAATGCTTTCAGCACCGGAAATCTACAAGGCGCTCAACCCAAAGACTGATAGCAATTCGATAGCTTTTGCCTTAGCTATAGTTTCTTTGCTTGCTCTTAGTTAGGGCAGATCGGTTGTACTCGCGGTTGTAATTCCGAGAGGACAGGTAAACCTGTCCTGTTCACAGGCTGTAACTATAAAACTAAAATTCAATCTATAGCAAAGACGGAGTTCCCCTCCTTGGATAAGGAGGGGCAGGGGTGGTTTGATTACAGCAACTATAAGACTATAGCCTAACTATAACTATAGCAGAAATTCCCCTCTTGAGAGGGGTAGGGGTGTGTTAAAACCATAGCTATAAAATTATAACCCAAACTATAGCACTGCATCAAATCTCCCTCTCCTGTTTTGAGAGCCGGACTGAGGTAAATCTCAAAATATTTCCATCTTAAAACTCCTTCCTCTTATCTTTGCGCCCGGATTTCTGAGACTATAAAATGAAATATAAATTACTGGTACTGATGCTGCTATGGAGCGCTGCAACTATAGCACAGAAGAAAGCAATTACGGTAACCGAGCAAACGATAACGATACCAGCCACAGGCCGGCAGGCGATGTACTTTTATGGTTTCCAGAAGGGCGATGTGGCAGTAATCACCATAGAACCGGACAAGCCCGGACAAACGGTAAACCTGGAAGTGCAGGAATATACTTCTGGAGCTATAGTTTACAGTTCGCAGCCGGTAAAAAAGGTAAAAGAACTGAAACTGACCATACCGCAAAAGCTGGTTTATAAGTTTATAGTTTCATCCACTTCTGATAAAGCCATTTCAGCCCGCTTAAGCATTAAACGCTTGCCCGAGAAAGAGGAGACCCGCCACTTTAACGCCAACATCACCTGGCAAACTATAGCCGATACCACCTGGGCAACCACAACTGAAAAAGTACTGGTGAAAAGCGAACTCACGCCGGTGACTATAGTGGATAAGACCTTCCGGGTTGCCTCTATGGCGAACCTGAACCCAAGCCGGGTGTCGGTGCCGTTTAAGTTGCCGGCCAATACCGTGCACTGGGTGTACTGGATAGGCGTAGGGCAGCAGTCGGTAGAGGACCTGAAGAACGTGACCAAACTGGTAACGAAAGGCGCTTCTGTCATTGCTTCCTCCACGGTAAGTCCGGTAGTCGGTTTCGGACTTGGCCTGATCCCGAGCCTGCCACAGGTAAATGCCAGCGGGAACATCGATTATTACTTCATGAATAAGCAATCGGCAGATAAGTTTGTGGCCGATGAAGAGGGCTGGAAACCTTATACCTTCGCACAGGGCACGGACATTATCTCTGACTATAAAAAGGTATTGTTTTCTGAAACACCTAAAACTACTGACGGCACCCTGTACGCTACTTTCCGGAACAGCAACACGGTAACCGGTCTGGATATTACCTTAAAAATCGTAGCCTTTGAGCAGGAAAAGAAGTACGTTAACAAACAGGTGCGCAAACCTGTTAAGATAGAGCAGCGGCAAGTCCCTGTTTTCGGGGAGTAACTATAGTTATGGGTTAGAAATGGAAATCTACCTAAATGTCATCTCGACGATAGGAGAGGTCTATCTCAGATAAAAGCTGTATAAGATTTCTCATTACATTCGAAATGACAAAAGAGGGAGAAATAACAAACAAACTATAACTCAAAACTCTTAACTCTTAACTTTTAACTCTTTTTCGTAGTTTTGCCGCAATCAAACTGATCCTTTAAACCAAACATAAATCGATATGCAAGTTCGCGTAGAGAAAGACACGATGGGCCCTGTAGAGGTGCCTGCAGACAAATACTGGGGTGCTCAGACACAGCGCTCAAAAGAAAACTTCACCATCGGTGGCCAACTGATGCCGAAGGAAGTGATCGAAGCTTTCGCTATTCTTAAAAAATCGGCTGCACAGGCCAACGCACAATTGGGCGTACTGGCGCAGGATAAAGCTGACATCATCTCTCAGGTTTGCGACGAGATACTGGAAGGTAAACTGGCTGACGAGTTTCCGCTGGTAGTTTGGCAGACAGGTTCGGGCACGCAATCTAACATGAACGTGAACGAAGTGGTTGCTAACCGCGCACACGTACTGTTGGGCGGCAGCTTAATGGACGAGAAAAAGAAGATTCACCCGAACGACGACGTAAACAAGTCACAGTCTTCGAACGACACCTTCCCGACAGCGATGCACATTGCCGCTTACAAAAAAGTGGTAGAGCACACCCTGCCGTTGGTTAAAAAACTACGCGATACCCTGAACAGCAAAGCCGAAGCTTACATGGATGTGGTGAAGATCGGCCGCACGCACCTGATGGACGCTACGCCGCTTACACTGGGCCAGGAGCTTTCGGGTTACGTAGCCCAGTTGGACTATGGCATGAAAGCGCTTCGCAATACACTGGAGCACCTGAGCACACTGGCCCTTGGTGGCTCTGCGGTAGGAACCGGCCTTAACACACCAGCTGGTTACGATGTACTGGTAGCCGAGAAGATCTCTCAGTTTGCAGGCCACACGTTCATCACAGCTCCTAATAAATTCGAAGCACTTGCTGCACACGATGCTATAGTTGAGACATCCGGCGCGCTGAAGCAACTGGCTGTATCGCTGATGAAGATTGCCAACGACATCCGTTTACTGGCTTCTGGTCCGCGTTCGGGCATCGCTGAGATCCTGATTCCGGAAAACGAGCCGGGTTCTTCTATTATGCCAGGTAAAGTAAACCCAACGCAGGCCGAGGCTATGACCATGGTTTGCGCACAGGTGATCGGTAACGACGTGGCTATCTCGGTGGGTGGCATGAACGGCCATTTCGAGCTGAACGTGTTTAAGCCGGTAATGATCTACAACCTGCTGATGAGCGCCCAGCTGATCGGTGACGCCTGCGACTCGTTCGACAAGCACTGTGCGGTTGGTATTGAGCCAAACACTGCCCGCATTAAAGAGAACTTAGAGAACTCGCTGATGCTGGTAACGGCCCTTAACCCGCACATCGGTTACGACAACGCGGCCAAGATCGCGAAGAAAGCCCACAAAGAAGGTACCACCCTTCGCCAGGCAGCCATCGCCCTTGAACTGCTAACTAACGAGCAGTACGACGAGTGGGTGAAGCCGGAAGACATGATCGGCAGCTTGAAGAAGTAAGAACTATAGTTTGATAGATAAAGGAAAAGCAGCTCCGTTTGGAGCTGCTTTTTTGTTTTATAAAATATAATGCAGCTTTTAGTATATTTATAAGAATAAACTAGAATAACATGATGTTTGGACAGCCTACCTATAAAGGAATCTCTCCCAGAGCCAAGGCTCTTCTTGCCAAAGAAGAGAACTTAGATGTTGATTTCAAGAGTGAAGTTAAACTCGATTCGGAAGACCTAGTTGCTTTTGCCAATTCTGATACTGGAGGTACTCTTCTCCTAGGAATTGAAGAACTCAGAGATGCAAAAAGTAGGCAATACACTAACATTAGAGGGTGTACTATAAATGATGAAAATAAACAAAAAATAAACGCTAAGGCTTATAGCTGTATACCACATATAGAAATTTCTATACATGCTGAGAATATCTCAGGTATACCATTTTATAGAATAGAGATTCCGTCCGGTAAAAGCAAGCCCTACTGTACTCAGAGTGGAATTTATAAGATCAGAAAGGATGGAAGAAACAAAGCACTACTCCCAGACGAGCTGTTTCATATATTTTTAGAAAAGGAATCTGATAACTTCTTGAGCAATTTCAAAAGGGCAACTGTCGAATTACGTGAAGAACTAAATGAACAAAACAATGCCTTAATGAATAGTATGTGGGAGACGGCAGTTGAAACTGAAACAAATATTGAAAAAGCTGTAAGTAATATTGGAGACATGCTTAATGATGTCTATGCTGGCGTAGAATCCGCTGAAGCGAACATTCAAGAGTTTTATCGTGAAATGTCTGAGAGTACACATAAGTTAAAAGAGGACATCGAAATTAATTATGATGTAAAAGATAAATTAGCAACAGTAGATAAGAATATAATCAATTTAGCTTGGAAGCTGAATTCAATATTAGATCATTTGAATATTGAAGATCCAGAAATTACATATGCTAGAGAACAATTTCAAGGAATATTATGGGCGTCAAAACGTATCTTTAAAGAACATAAAATTGCTTCTGAAGAGACCTTTCTCGAAGAAATATATGAAAGAGCACCTAGAATAATTCGAGAAAACTATAAGCTAGAAGACATAATAAATTGGTACAATACTCCAACACAACTATAATAATCACCACCGCTAGTACGAGCTTATAGCACAAATACGCTTCATAGCTACCCATCTATAGTTAGCTCCACCGGAAACCCACCTTCCGCCGTATAATCCATAGTTCACACTTCCCTGCTTCCCTTCATCACCCCAGGTTATTTTCAGGCTTCTACACTGTACTTCTGAAAAGCAGATAAAAGGAGCCTGTCATATTTACTGAGTTCTACACATAACTATAAACTATGATGAAAACATTCGACCAAAAATCTATTATTATCACGGGTGCTGCGATGGGCCTGGGGCTGGCGGCGGCAAAAGAACTGGCAAACCAGGGGGCTAACCTTACCCTGATGGATTACAACAAAGACCAGCTTACGGATGCGGCTAACGAGCTGAGCAAGGAATTTTCAGGTGTAAAGATCATAACGGTAGTAGGGGATGCATCCAGTGAAGAGGACGTTAAAAAGTATGTTTCTGAAACGGAGAAAGCCTTTGGCCGCATAGACGGTTTGTACAACAATGCCGGCATTGAGGGCAAGCAGGCACCCATGATCGAGTATGACATCAACGTGTTCAAAAAGGTGATCGACATTAACCTGATGGGTGTGTATTACGGCATGCGCTATGTAATTCCGGTAATGCAGAAGCAGAAGTACGGGCGTATTGTAAATGTGGCATCGGTAGGGGGCATACGGGGCGTGCTGAACCAGGTAGCGTATGTAGCCAGCAAACACGCCGTGTCCGGTATGACAAAAAACGCGGCCCTGGAATACGGCAAGGACGGCATCATAACCAATGCCATTGCGCCGGGCGCCATACTTACGCCTATGGTAGCCGAGGCTTTCAGAGAAGTAAACCCCAATGACCCCAAAGCTGCCGAGGCCGACTATGCCCAACGAAACCCTACCAGGCGTTTAGGCCTGCCCGAAGAAGTAGCCAAAGTAGTAGCGTTTCTGTTAAGCGAAGCAGCTTCTTATGTAAATGGACAAACTATAGCAATTGACGGCGGCGAGTCGAATATGTACGGCAATCCTTAGGCGGGCACCTGAAAACCAAGTTTACTAATAGCGGTGCGGCCCTGAACTAATGCCGGCAACTATTTCAGAAACCTGTACACGGACTACAGTTAACGGAAAAGCAGCTGCTGTTTGGGCTGCTTTTCGTGTTTTCTATCTTGTTTTAAGGCCTATCGCTGAAAACAGCCTCTTCTTAGAGCCCGATCTGATTAATTTTGTAAATTAAAACAGGTCTTACTTATAACAAACACCTTATAAGTACTGTAACTAAATCAAACTATAGCAACACTTTATGGAAGTAACACCTGCCTTCTGGATAGGATTTAATGTATTTGTACTGCTTATGCTCGCGCTCGACTTAGGTGTTTTTAACCGGAAGGCGCACGTCGTATCGGTAAAAGAAGCACTAACCTGGTCGGGTGTCTGGATCAGTCTTGCCTTAATTTTCAACGGCCTTATTTATTACTGGTTCGGGGAGGCCAAAGCTGTAGAGTTCCTGACCGGTTACCTGATCGAGAAATCCCTGAGTATCGACAATATTTTCGTATTCGTGCTTGTGTTCGGCTATTTCAAGATACCGGCCATGTATCAGCACAAGATCCTGTTCTGGGGTATACTGGGTGCCCTTATCATGAGGGTCATCTTTATTTTCGCCGGCGTCGCCCTTATCCAGAAATTTCACTGGAGCGTCTACATTTTCGGCATCTTCCTGATCTATACCGGCTACAAAATGTTTACCGAGAAGGGTGCAGCTATAGATCCGGAAAACAACCCGGTTATTAAGTTCTTCAGAAGGATAATGCCGGTAACCAATCAATTACATGGCGATAAATTCTTTGTAAAGCAGGACGGCAAACGGTTTGCAACTCCGCTTTTCCTGGTGCTGATATTGATCGAAGCCACTGACCTTATTTTTGCAGTAGACAGTATTCCGGCCATCCTTGCCATCACGCAGGACCAGTTCATCGTTTATACCTCCAACGTATTTGCTATTCTGGGTCTGCGCTCGCTGTATTTTGCCCTTGCCCACGTAGTAGACCGCTTTGTTTACCTGTCGTACGGACTGGCCATTATCCTTGTATTTGTAGGCTTGAAGATGGTGATGGTTGATATTTACAAGATCCCTACGTTCATCTCCCTACTTGTAATTGCGCTGATCCTGGTGGTTAGTGTGGTACTGTCTTTCCAGAAAACCAGAAAGGAAAACAGAATAAACGGCCAGGGGAATCAGAACATTTAAAGATAACTTTTGCTATAGATCTAGCAGCAGCGTAACCCATAGTTATAGTTGCTGCCAGATTTTTTTATTGCCTTTAACTACAGTTTGTGAGTTAGCTTTAGAATGCCATCAACTTAAATAAAAATTGTCATCTCGACGAAAGGAGAGATCTGTTTAAAACAACCTCAGTATAGCTTAAATAGATTTCTCACACTGTTCGAAATGACAACATATAAAAGTTGCCCTTAAGCTAATGGTACCAGCTGCTTTAGAATGTTCATAGTTGCAGCTATAGTTTGAGATTACGGTATAAAAGCAAAAAGCTACCGAAGTAGCTTTTTAGTAACCAACGTGTGGCTATAGTTCAACTATAAACTTACCCGGCCTTTGAGGTTGCTTTCAGCGCATCGGCTACTGTTTCTTTCATAGGTGTGGTCGGGTGGCCGATGAGTTTGGATAGCTGGCGGCTATCGTCATACAGATCACCTTTTGATGCGGAAACATCCCAGCCGGCAATAGCATGTGCCAGACCTTCCGGTAAGCCAAAACCGGCAAGCGCTGCGGCATAATCTGCTTCGGGCAGGTTTTTGTACGGAATGTCTTTCCCGGTTTGGCGGGAAATTTCTGCGGCCAGATCGTTGAGCGTGTAAGCTTCGTCGCCGGCCAGCTCATAAACTTTTCCTTCGTGGCCTTGTCCGGTCAGCACAGCAACGGCCGCATCGGCAAAGTCTTCGCGCGAGGCAGATGAGATTTTACCTTCGCCGGCACTTCCTATAAAAGCACCACCGGCAAGTGCGCCCGGTATAGAGCCCGCATAGTTCTCAGTGTACCAGCCGTTTCTAAGGATAGTGTGCGGAATACCGGATTGCTTCAGCTCTGCTTCTGTGTGGCGGTGCTCTTCGGCCAGGCTCAGCGACGAGCTATCGGCATGCAGCAGGCTGGTGTACACGATCCATTTAACGCCGGCTTTCTTTGCTGCTTCAATTACGTTGTGGTGCTGCGTGGCACGTTGCCCTACTTCACTCGATGAGATCAGCAACAGCGTGTCAATACCTTCCAGTGCGCTGTTCAGTGTTTCCGGTTTTGTATAATCGGCTTCGCGCACTGTTACACCTAAGTCTGCACCTTTTTGCTGCGAGCGTGCAAGGGCCACTATGTTATCTGCTGATACTTTATTTTTTAGCTTACTGATTACAAGCCGGCCAAGCTGCCCTGTGGCTCCGGTTATTCCTATCTTCATGTTGTTTACTAATTTAGGTTGTCGATGTATTGATTACGTTATTTTTATACAACAGGAAAGCACAGAGAAGGTTATCAAACTATAGGTAGCGGCTCTTTGCCAGTGGGTGGCCATTTCCGGTTATAGTTGGCCCCATAGTTTCTGAAACCTTCTTACCTTTCCGCTGTTCTTAAAACCACACGTATAAACAGGAAAACAACAGAACTATAGCTTATGAAAATCGCGAAAGACCCATCAGAATATAACAAGCTTACCCCCGAAGAAGAGCGCATTATAGTACACAAAGGCACTGAATACCCGGGCACGGGGGAGTACTATACTAACAAAGCTGAAGGCGTGTACTTATGCCGCCGTTGCAACGCCCCGCTTTATACATCAGAATACAAGTTTGAGTCGAGCTGCGGCTGGCCAAGTTTTGATGACGAGATAACCGGAGCTGTAAAGCGTGTGCCGGATGCCGATGGCCGCCGTACCGAGATCGTATGCGCCAACTGCGGAGCGCACCTGGGCCACGTGTTCGAAGGCGAATATCTGACACCTAAAAACATCCGCCACTGTGTAAACTCTCTCTCGATGAAGTTTGTGCCCGTAGAAGAACTGGAAAAAGGAGCGTAACTATAGATGAAATTCGTACGCAATCAGAAGATAGATGCGGAAGGAAAGGAGCAAGGTGTTTATACCTGCTCTGGTTGCGGACAGGTTTTGTTTGAAGCAAAATATAAATTTGAAGTTGGCTCCGGCTTCCCGAGCTTCTGGAAACAGGTAGGGGAGAACATACAGCATAACCCGTTAGATACGTATGGCAGAAACCGCATTCAGCTGTTGTGCAGTAAGTGCAGGCAGCACCTGGGCCATTTGTTTGACGATAGCCGTACACCAACCAAAGTGCGTTATTGCATAAATGCCGATGCGCTGAACTATAAACTATAGCTTAATAAGAACACAGATAAATGGAAACAGCAACGTTCGGGAATGGATGCTTCTGGTGCACAGAGGCAGTTTTTCAACAGTTAAAAGGTGTGGAAAAAGTAGAGTCGGGCTACGCGGGAGGCCATGTGGAAAACCCGACCTATGAGCAGGTTTGCAGCGCTACTACCGGCCACGCAGAAGTGCTCCGGATAACCTACGATCCAAAACAAATAACCTATGACGAATTGCTACAGGTTTTCTGGGAAACGCACGACCCAACTACGCTAAACCGCCAGGGTAACGATGTTGGTCCGCAATACCGCTCTGTTATATTTTACCACAACGAAGAGCAAAAGCAGCTTGCCGAAAACTATAAACTGGCCTTAGACGAATCCGGCGCTTACGATGATCCGATCGTGACAACTATAGAACCGCTCACCAACTATTACCCCGCTGAGAAGTATCACCAGGATTATTTTCTGAGAAATGGAAGCCAGCCTTACTGCACTTTTGTAGTTCGCCCCAAAGTTGATAAATTCAGGAAAGTATTTAAAGACAAACTGAAGCCGGAGTATAGTTGATAGTTATTGGTTGTTGGTTATTAGTTATTGGTTGATCGTGTTTCGTATGCACCGGAACCTTCGCAAACTATAGTTAGGCAGCAAAATCAATTCTTAATTCTTAATTCTTAATTCGTAATTCTTAATTCGTAATTCTTAATTCGTAATTCGTAATTCTTAATTCGTAATTCGTAATTCGTAATTCGTAATTCGTAATTCTTAATTCTTAATTCGTAATTCTTAATTCTTAATTCGTAATTCTTAATTGATTGGACAGCTACTTTAAGAAGCGTTACAACAGTTTTAAATTTGCCTTACAGGGCCTGAACTCGGCTGTGCGATCGGAGCCGCATATGCGCCTGCACATATTGTCAGCTATCGGGGTTATAGTTGCCGGTTTCCTGCTTGATGTTACCAAAACGGAATGGTGCCTGCTGGCCGGGAGTATAGGCCTGGTCATTACCGCTGAGATCTTCAATACCGCCATCGAAACACTTACCAACCTGGTATCGCCGGAGCACAACCCGCTGGCCGGCAAAACCAAAGACCTGGCCGCGGCGGCTGTTCTGGTGGCTGCTATCACGGCGGCTATAGTTGGGCTCATCATTTTCACCCCTTACCTGCTGGACCTGCTAAACGCTTGGTAGCCAACTATAGCCGTTAAACACCTTTCGCTATAGTTTATCCGTACTTCTTTATTCAGAATTAAAATAGTTACCTTTGCAGCCGCTTCAAAAAACGGATATGTATACAACACTGACCCGCCTTTTAACTATAGTTCTGTTTTGCCTGGCTATATCCTGCAAACCAACTGATGCGCCTGAGGCAACAAATCCGCAGGCTCCCTGGTTATCTGACCTGATACAGCAACTGGAACAGGAAGCACCTGCCAACCCACCTGCCAAAATTTACCGCTATACTTATAACAACCAGGAAGTATACTACCTGACAGGCCGCTGCTGCGACATACCCAGCAAACTGTTTGATAAGGATGGAAACCAGCTTTGTGAACCCGATGGCGGTATAACCGGAAAAGGAGATGGCCGCTGCCCTGATTTTTTTGAGAAGCGCACAAACGAAACTATAATTTGGGAAGATAAACGCGAAAGCTAATTTAGAAATGACAGGAAACGACGTACTAAAGAACTTATCAGAATATAACATCTGGGCAAACCAGACCATGCTGGATGTTTTCAGCAGCTTACCAAGCGTACCAAACAACGCAGCCCGCCTGATGAGCCACGCCCTGAACGCACAGGCCATCTGGATCGCCCGCATCACCGGCACGCAAAGTCCGGTAAAAGTGTGGCAGGAGCACAACCTGGAGCAATTAAAGGAGCTGCACAAATCAGCCTCTTATAAAATTGCCGAACTGGTAGCCAACGCCGACGAAACCGAATTTAACCGCCTGATAGATTATACCAACAGCCAGGGCAACAAATACAGCACCCGCGTACTGGATATTTTAACGCACGCGTTTAACCACGCTACCTACCACCGCGCCCAGGTAGCCACCGACCTGCGCAAAAACGGCCACACACCACCCAACACCGACTACGTGACCTACGTGCGCGAACTGATGGGCCAGGTGTATTAGGAAGTTTGAAGTAAGAGGTTAGAAGTAAGAATTTTAACGAAGTAAAAGTAGGAATTACCCACCCCTAACCCCTCCGAGGAGGGGAATTTATACTTGTGTTATAGTTTAAACTATAGATTTATAGTTGACAATTTGTAGGAACTATAAAACTGCAGCTAAACTATAGTTCAGAACGCAATTCCCCTCCTCGGAGGGGTTAGGGGTGGGTACCTATTCAAACACGAAACTATAGTTACTACAAATAAAAAGGAGCTCCAGGTGGAGCTCCTTTTTACATGGAGGGGTTCACAAATTAATTATCTATAGTTGATACCGGTTTTCAGGCCGGCTCAAATCTCGTTATTCAGCATCAGGCAATTCTATAGTTCCCAGGTCTTTAATGGCGTTCTGCGATACAGTTACGTTTTCAACCTGCGTATCGTGGGCGCCACCTTCGGTATAAAACTTAACCGTGTAAGTACCGGCCGGCACACCTTTAATCAGGAAGTTACCATTGTCATCGGCAAAGCCTCCTAAGGTGTCGCTCTCAGCTGAGATCACATAAATGCCTGGTTTGTACTCGGCAGGAGTTACTACACCTTTAATACCACCAGCCACAGCCTGCGAAATCACACGGATAACCGGCTTCAGGTTGTAACCGCCATTGCCCTTCGGCACTACCGATTTGGCAGCATCAAAGTCAAGCAGCATTACATAGGTCACGTCCGCTTCCAGGTCGGCATTAACCTGTAGTTTTACACCTGATGTCTGCCCGCTTGGCGTTTTCAGGTCAACTATAGTTCCGTCTTTCAGCTTCAAAGTGTTCTCATCACCCAGTATCAGCCTGATCTGTGAGATGGAACCGGCAGGCAGCTCGGCGCTGGCAAGCAGGGTATCCTTTCCGTTTGCAAAGTCCAGCAGGTTATAAATGCCCGGGTTGATCTCATCTAATGTTACCCAGCCTTCTTCGCTGTCCGTGTTCTCTCTGTGCACCTGTACCGATTCGATCTCGATGTTCACTTCTTCATAGTCGCCAGGCGCATCGGTCATGCGCACCTGTAGTTGGGAAGTTCCGGCACCGTTGTTGTCAGAGTCGCTGTCGCAGGCACTGAACCATACAAAGCCGCTCAGCAGGAAAGGGATAATCAGTTTTCTTTTCATATTTATTGTACTTAAATGTTACGGCTCAAATATCTGATGCAAAGATGAAGGCAACATGAAGATTGTAAAATGCTTCAACTTTACTACCTGAGCTCCGGCGTTATCAGCATGCCCGGCTGGCATGTACAAGGGTAGAACGCTGATAACCGCAGGAAATTACGTAAGCCTATATATGAAAGATGCCCGAAGCAGGTACTTCGGGCATCTTTCTATGAATACAACAATTTTATATCAAGGTACTGCTATAAATTGCATTATTTTGTTCCAACCTTAGTGGTATCGGCAGGTGCGGGTTTGGCTGCTGGCTTGGCTTTTGGCTTCAGGAAATCCGATATCTTATCTGTTGCCTGTTTCTTAAGCTGCTGCTCTGCTTCTTTACGTTTCTTCTCCAGCTCTTCGCGTGCTTTCTGTTCTGCTTCCAGTTTACGGCGGTTCAACTCATTCTTTATACTATCGGTTGCCTGCTGTTTGCGCTGGTCCAGTTTCAGTTTGGCGTCATCTAACTTGTTCTGCACCGCTTCTTTTACCAGGTTAGATGCCTGCTCTTTTACGCTTCCACCTGCCAGGCTGACTTTAGGGTCGGTCAGGGTGCCGCCTATTTTCAGGTTAAGCGTTACGCGCTCTGCTGCTTTTAACTGCGTACCGCCTATCATGCCGGCAAGGCGGGAGTTTATTTCCTGGCCAACTTTACCGGTCGGTACGTTCAGGGCCGTTACATAATCTATGTGGCCTTCCACGTTATTGCTGCCGCCTACGGTCATCTGTACATCGCCTACTTTCAGCTCAAATGGCTTTATCACCAGGTTGCCGTCCACTATCTGCGCATCTATTATCTTGTTTTCGATCACAAAGTTCTTCAGCTCTTCCAGGTGCGTCAGGCTGGTAATTTTGTCAACAATCTTTACATCGCGCACCGAGGCTTTCAGCACTTTTATTATACCGGCGCCATCCAGCGTTTTAAATACAGGTGTCATATCCGGGGACATTTCGCCGGCAAACTTAAAGTTGGTAGAGAAGTTACCATCCAGCACGCCAGCTATAGGTGCCAATGCCTTTATCGTATTAAAGGCATTAAAAGCCTGCCGGAAGTTCAGGTTCTGAATGTCCAGCGCCATATCGAACAGCGGTTTGGTCAGGTCTTGTGTGTTGTAGCTACCATTAGTGGCAAAGGTGGCCCCTAAGGTGTTAAAGGTAACCTTGTCCAGCTTCGCGATCTTGTCTTTTACCAGCACGCGGCCATTCACGTTGTTTAGTTTCAGGTTATCGTAGGCAACCTGTTTGGCATTTACATTAAGCGTTATGTCGAGGTTGGCAGGCACTTCTACTACACCTGCTGCCTCGGTGCTGGCCACGGGCTCGCCGGTTTCTTCCACCATCCACTCGTTCACGTTAAAGTTGTTCGAGCTCAGGTTAAAGTTACCGCGCAGGCTCTGGTTATCGGCCAGCGCATAGCCCAGGTAGTTCGAAATGGTACCATTTGCCTGGATATCGCTTTTACCCAGGTGGCCGCTCATGTTCTTCAGCTCTATCCGCTCGTTATTGAACACAGCATCGGCTTTGCTTATTTTGATACCCTGCGGCAGGTCGGTGCTTACAAAGTTCAGGTTGGTAATGCCCATGGTACCGTTTGCCGAGATGTTGTTATACTTCTCCGCTTCCACATCGCTCAGTTTGCCTTTCGCCGCTACGTTGGCATTTATCCTGCCCGACACTGTCATGCCTTCCTGCGGGAAGATCTTGGTCAGTTTGGTCAGGTCGAGGATACCTCTGATATCAAAGTCGAAAGATGGTTTGTCGATTCCTGCAATCAGGGCGCGGCCTGAAAGCGGTTCGCCATCCAGGGTCATATTAAAGTTCTGTACATTGATGCGGGTATCGTCGGTGTTACCGGTCTTGTTCAGGATGTTGGTCACCATGTTCAGGTTCTCGATCGGGGCCGGGAAATCCTTGGACTTCACGTAACCGTTGGTCAGGCGCATATCGGCATCAATTACCGGCATACTTGTTTTGGAGTAAACGCCCTTGGCATCGGCATCCACTTTCAGCAAGCCACGCAGCGTCATTCCTTCAATCGGGAACACTTTGGTCATTTCGGTCAGGTCGATGCTGGCTTTCACGTTGCCATCCAGCTTCATTGGCTCCAGGCCTTCTACCAGCATTTTGGCATCAACAGGGTTTTTGCCCAGATCCAGGTGCAGCTGGCGTACATCTATAGTTGTGTTGTTCGGGTTGCCATCTTTGTTATCGATGCGCATGTCCACGTTAATGTTGCGGGCAGCCTGTGGCAGGTCAGGGTATTTAAAGTAACCGTTGATGATCTTCAGCTCTGTGCCAAAACCCGGCATCAGCGTATCGATCATACGGCCTTTAAAGTAACCATCAAAGCTGAGTTTACCTTCCGTTTTTATATCCTTGAACTGCTCTGTATACATACCCGGCACCACCGACAGCACATTCCGGAAATCAGTCTCCGTGGCTTTAAAGGTCAGGTCAAAGTCCATGGCCTCGTCGGGCATCAGTATTGTTCCGGCAAAGGTGAAAGGCAGTTCGTTCAGCTGTATCTTATTATCCTTAAAGGTGTAAAGCGATTTGTTCAGGTCCATCGCCATGGTTACATCGGCATCCAGCTTTCCGTTCTCTATATAGTTTACGCCATCATAGGTCATGGTAAAGCGGTCTGATGTTGTCTGCGATTTCATATCGAACACATCTTTGGCAAAGTCGCCGGAGCCGGTATGGTTAACGTTGTAAGCTGCCATCCCGAAAGGTATGCTCAGGTCGTCGTAAAACAGGGTGCCGTTATTTACTTCCCACTTCTTAATGGCCATGGCAAAATCGCTGGCTACGGTGTCGGCAGGAGTTACGGCAGCCGTGTCAGGCTTCATGATGTCCCAGTTGGCTTTGCCGCTTTTCAGAACTATCAGCCTGATCTTTGGCTCGTCCATCGTAATAGAGTTTACTTCCAGCTCGTCGCCGGCAATTACGCTCATCAGGTCCAGTCCCATCCGGAAGGAGGGGATCTGCGCCAGCGTGTCAGTCGCGAAAGAGTCGATGCCAACTATAGCCAGGTTCTCTACGCCCAGCGAAACATCCGGAAAATCACGGAACAGCGACAGGCTTACATCATCGGTCTGGTAAATGACGTTGGCGTTAATATTCTTTGCGATCTCTTTGTCCAGGGTCTGTTTGATTTTATCTTTGAACAAAACAGGCACCAGCGCCGCTACTGCCAGCAGCACCGCCAGGAACACAAAGAAGCCAATAACTACTTTTTTCATATAGGGATAGGTAAGGATATCTGGTTATAAGTGTATGGTACACGTTACTGCACCAAGTCAGCGTTTAAACATACATTAAATTCACTAACTGCAAAAGTATAGCCAATACTATGCAAAAGTTTAAAAGTGAGGATAACTAACTGCACTTTTTAACTATAGTTTATAGTATAGATGTAAAAGAATGCGATTAAAAAAACTGATCCTGTGCCTTGCCTTGTGGCTATGTGGCGTTGCTGCAACAGCGCAGGATGTTCTTTTTTCGCAGCAGTATGCCAGCCGCCTGTACTATAACCCTGCCTTTGCCGGCATCGGCCACGACTGGAGCGTAAGCCTGCACCACCGCACCCAGTGGCCTGCGCTTAACGGCGCCTTCGTAACTAACCAGCTCTCCACCGATTTATTGCTGCCAAATACAAATAGTGCAATTAGCCTGGTAGTGCAGCAGGACAAGTCCGGTATTGGCGGATTACAAAAACTGCACGCTTCGGCCGGATATGCCCACCACATCCGGCTAACCAAAAACTATAGTTTGTCGGCTGGTTTGCAGGGCACTATTGGTTCTTTAAGCGTAAACTATAGCAACCTTGTGTTTGGCGACCAGCTGACGGATAATGGCCAGGTGGCGCTTACATCGGCTGAGGCGAACACATTTGAACCAACTAAGTACCTGAGCTTTACAACCGGGCTGCTGCTTTATAGCGAAGAGTTGCTGTTAGGGCTGGCTGCCTCGCATTTAAACAGGCCCACCTATGGCTTCGGCGAAAAAACACGGTTACCCATACGATTTACGGCAAACGCTGTTTACAAATTTTACGTTAACGGCTACCGAAGCTCAAACGGAGAAGCAGAGTTCAGCGTATCGCCGGTTGCCACCTTTATACATCAGGAAAATTTTACACGCCTGGACCTGGGTTTATACACTAATTATACGCCGCTGTCGTTAGGCTTAATATATAAAGGAGTACCGGTAACAGGCGGTGCCAACCACGAGCAGGCGCTTGCCGTAATAGCAGGGCTACAGCTAAACCAGCTTAAAATCGGGTTTAGCCACGATGTTGGAATTACAGACTTTACCCGGCAAAACGGGGGCGCAACCGAAATTTCCCTGGTTTTTGAACGACTTACAACAAATAATGTGTTGCGAGGTCGTTCCGGGTCAAAAATAAGCAAGCGCATTGTTTGTCCGGCATTCTAATTTTATTTATAATTGCACATTAAATTACGTTACAAGAACCTTATCTAAATTGGGTGCTATTTTATGAAGTTTGCTAAGTATTTATCGGCTGCGGTTATGGGAGGCTTACTCCTTACTGCCTGCAACAGGGGAGGCAACCCTACCAGCACAAACCCCGGCGACTACAGTACTGCTACAGGTATAGAATACGGCGAGGACGAAAAAGCCTTTGCTGTAGAAGACTATGCTGATATACAGGGTGGTCCGGGTTTGATTTTTATAGAAGGTGGCCGTACCGTTTTAGGTTCTATGGAAGAAGACATTGCCATGACGCGCGACAATATCGAGCGTACGGTAACTGTAGCTTCTTTTTATATGGATGAGACTGAAGTTGCCAACATCCACTGGCTGGAGTATCTGCACTACATTAAGCAGGATTCGGTGCCGGAAGTATACCAGGCTGCCCTGCCGGATACAACCGTATGGTCCCGTCAGCTTTCGTTCAACGACCCTTACGTAACGTATTATCTGCGCTATCCAGGTTTCCGCTTCTTCCCGGTGGTCGGTGTAAGCTGGTTACAGGCTAATAACTATGCCATCTGGCGTACTGCTAAGGTTAACGAAAACCTGGCCAAAGAAGCGAATGGCGGCCGCGGCCGCAGAGGCCTGTTTGGCAAAAAAGGCGGCGACGAAGCTCCTGCTGAAGGCGAAAAACCATCTATCGAGTCGGGCTATGTGCTTCCGAACTACCGTCTCCCAACAGAGGCTGAGTGGGAATATGCTGCACAGGCTATGATCGGTACACAGTACTCTGAAGACGAGAACCAGAACAACCGCAGACTTTACCCTTGGGATGGCCACCAGGTACGTAACCCGTATGGCAAACAAATGGGTAAGTTTATGGCTAACTTTAAGCGTGGCCGTGGTGACTATGCCGGTATTGCCGGTGCCCTGAACGACGGTGCCATGATCACAGACTATATCTATGCTTATCCGCCAAACGACTTCGGTCTGTATAACATGGCTGGTAACGTAAACGAGTGGGTGCAGGACGTGTACCGTCCGCTGTCTTACCAGGATATGGAAGACCTGAACCCGTTCCGTAGAGATGGTTACCAGGATGAGAAAGAGAACTATGCCAACGGTACTGATGCCAGAGACTTCCACTCACTGATCAACGACGAAGTTCGTGTTTACAAAGGTGGTTCCTGGAAAGATGTGGCTTACTGGTTATCGCCAGGTACACGCCGCTTCATGACGCAGGACTCTTCAACTGCAACAATCGGTTTCCGTTGCGCCATGATCAACGCTGGCTCAAACAGATAATTACTACCTAACTATAGTTTTAAAGCCCGGACCACAAATCCGGGCTTTATATTTTTATAACAACCATGAAAGAAGAAACCACCGAACACGTACAGATCATTGTCAGAAGCTATAGTGATATGTTTGAGCGGGACATTGAAGAACAGCTCTGGGCCTTTGTGCTGGACAAAGAGAACCGCCTGTACCAGATCGACAGCATCCCGTTCTATACCTCGCTCATCGCCTCCAACGACATCGTGTTTGCCGACCTCGACCCGAAAACGAAGCAGTTGGTATATCAGAAAACGGTAAACTATAGCGGCCACTCTACTGTACAGGTGGTACTGAACGACGAAGCAATGGCCATGGACCAGATCCGGGAGATCTTCAGTAAGATGCGTTGTGTATCGGAAGTAGTGAACGAGGACTTTTTTGTACTGGATATTCCGGAGGATGTAGACTATAAGCAGGTAAAAGCCGAGCTGGACAGACTGGAAGCCGAAGAAGAAATTGAATATGCCGAGCCAAGCCTGTCAGACGTGCACCGCAAACAAACAGAATCATAGTTTAAATTTCCTGACAAAGGAGTATTTGATATTAGAGCCTTAACACCCTCTGGCCGCGTTAAACTATAGTTTATAAAATGCCGCAAGTTTAGCAACAGCGCAACTTGTGGCTGGGTTTGGAGCCAGTTTGTAACTGGCCTTGCTTTGAAAAAGCAAGGATTACCCATTGCCGTAACTATAGAACTATAGGTTATTCCTAACTCAATTACACTGGCGCGGATCTGAGATCAGGGACATACTTACAAAGTCGGATTTGTAGTCCGACTGGGCCAGAGGCCCAACTATAGTTTGACAAAAGCGAGGACGCCCCGCCATGTTAACTATCGCAACTATAGCTTTTTCCAACTATAGCTTTCAGCAAATTACAGTTTAACACGGCCAGAGACCGTATAATAACGCACACTCGCGGGACGCGAGCGAGGGCAACGAAAAGAAATCTATAGTTTCGCTGTTTTATCCTTTGTCTAAAATCCCTTGCCATAAAATTAAGCGGCAGCTATAGTTACTACACTTACCTCCTCGGCACCGGCATCCAGTAACGCTACCGCGCAGGCTTCTAAGGTGGCCCCGGTCGTCAGTACATCATCCACTATAAGTACATGTTTACCATCTATAGTTTCGGGTTTCTTCACCTCAAAAACCTGCTCCACATTTTGCCATCGGTTCAGGCGGTCTTTCCGGGTTTGGGTGCTGGTGTTTATAGTTCTGATAAGCACATTGGTTAAGGCAGGCACTTCCATTGCCGCTCCGAGGCCCAGTGCAAAGTGCTCCGATTGATTATAGCCGCGCTTGCGGAGTTTCTGTTTATGCAATGGTACCGGAATTATCAGATCAAACTGCTCGTGGTATTGGTAATCTTTTAATACACTACCATAGCGGTGGCCCAGGTGTTCGCCCAACTCTTTGGCGCCCTTATACTTTAAATGGTGCAACAATCGCTGCACACTTCCTTTGCTTTGAAAGGTAAAATAGGAGAAGGCAAACCTGACAGGCACTTTACCCCAGAACCTGCGCTGCAAGGGGTTTAGCTCCGTAGCGCCATGCGCATGATAATCAGTATACGGCAGCTTTACATTGCATTCGGTGCAGATAAATTTCTCGCCGCGGGCCAAAATGCCATCGCAGGCAAAGCAACTCTCCGGAAAAAATAAGGCCAGCAGGTCGTCAAACATAGTAGCGCCTTTGGGGTTAAGGTTTTGTAATTTTTTTGCCGTAATTTTATAACTATAGTTCAGAATTTAATCACAACAATGAGTCAGATAGAAGAATTCAACGAGTACCGCTCGCGCATGAACGAGCGCATTATGTCTTACGACAATAAAGTGATCAAACGCTTTTTTAACTTAGATACCAATACGTATGCGGAAGGCGCCCTTGATGTAAAAACAAAGGAAATGCTGGGTTTGGTGGCCTCTATGGTGCTGCGCTGCGATGACTGCATTAAATACCACCTGGGTAAAAGTTTTGAAGAAGGCGTTACCGACGAAGAAGTATTTGAAGTATTCTCGATCGCCAACCTGGTAGGCGGCTCCATCGTGATACCGCACTTCCGCAGAGCAGTAGAGTACTGGGAAGAACTGAAAGCGCAAAAAAGTTAATTGTTTAATGGTTGCATGGTTAAATTGTTGATTTCTCTTCAGAATAACCATTTAACAATTTAGCCATGCAGCAATTTATCTTATGATAGAAGAATCAGATAATTTAGATCATAGATGGGTACAGCTGCGGGCTTTGCTGATGAAGCAATTCGGAAAGAAGCCTGACCTGAATGCCATACTGTTTCTGATAGGCATACAGGAGCTGGGTAAAGGCATTACCGAGTTTACTAAAGAAGAAAAGCAGGACCTGATGCACATTGCTACCTGCAAGGTTTTCAGTTTGTCGGGATACTACGAACTGGAGAAGGTAGACGAAGAAGGCTGGCCGCACTATAAAGCTGTAAAACCAATTCCGTTTGCTAACCTGAAAGAGCAAGAAAAAATGCTGAAGTGGCACATCCTGGAGTATTTCAATCAGCTGGATTAAATTTAATAAGATATGAGATACTAGATGTTAGACATTAGATTTTTGATGTGTAAAATCTTGAATCTTGTGTCTAATATCTTAAGTCTATTTTAAAATAATGAAAATAATTACCTACAACGTAAACGGCATCCGGGCTGCTATAAGCAAAGGATTTCAGGATTGGGTGAAAGCAGCAAACCCCGATGTGTTGTGCCTGCAGGAAATAAAAGCCGACGAGTCGAAGTTTGACCGCGCCATTTTTGAAGACTTAGGTTATAATGTATACTTGCACCCGGCCGTGAAGAAAGGCTATAGCGGCGTGGCGATACTTTCTAAAACCAAGCCTAACCATGTGCAGATCGGTTGCGGCATGGACTGTTACGATTTTGAAGGCCGCGTAATTCGTGCCGATTACGATAACTATTCGGTAATGAGCGTATACATGCCTTCCGGCTCGAGCGGGGAGGAGCGCCAGAACTTTAAGTTTCAGTGGATGGATGACTTCTATGGCTACATCGGCGATCTGAAGCAAACTTTACCGGGCCTTATAGTTAGCGGCGACTATAATATCTGCCATCAGCCAATCGATATTCATAACCCGAAATCGAACGCGAATAGCTCTGGCTTTTTGCCGGAAGAACGCACCTGGATGGGCAAGTTTATTGAGAGTGGCTTTGTAGATTCATTCCGGCATTTTAACAAAGAGCCACACAACTATACATGGTGGAGTTACCGGGCCGGTGCAAGAGGCAAGAACCTGGGCTGGCGTATCGATTATAACATGGCCACCGCTAACCTGCAGGACAAACTGAAACGCGCGGCTATCCTGACCGAAGCTAAGCACTCAGACCACTGCCCTGTATTGCTCGAAATTGAGTAAAAACGGCATACGAAAATGCCTGATTTTATAGTTATAGTTAAAGCACCTGATTGATCTTATAGTTTCAGATACAGATAATTAGGTGCTTTTGCTTTACGTATAGCTGTAACCGCCCGGCATTGCCAGCGTTAAAGTAGCAAACACCTATGAAACAACAGGATGCACTTACCCAACTGATGCATCAGCTGCAGGAGTTCAAAAAGAAATTTTACCTGAACCTGTTGCTGCGTGGTAGCTTATTTGCTATCGGCATGTTGCTTTCTATCTACATCATTTACAGCCTGTTAGAGTACGTTTTCTATTTTCCGCAAACCGTACGGGCTATCCTTCTCTTCTCTTTTATAGCTATAGTTGTTTATGCCTTCATCCGTTGGATAGCGCAGCCCGTAGCGGCTCTGGCTAACCTGAGCAGGTTACTTTCTGATGAGCAGGCGGCAGTAAAAGTTGGTCACCACTACCCCGAAATAAAAGACAAACTCCTGAATGCCATCCAGTTAAACAACCTGGATAGAACCAACGAGCTGATAGCCGCCAGTATAAACCAGCGATCCGGCCATTTGCTGCAGTTCCGGTTTACCGATGCCGTTACCTACAAAGAAAACAAGCCTATCCTGAAATATGTGGCCCTTCCGGCTATAGTTGCGCTCCTTATTGCCATGGTCTACCCAGCTATCTTCGTGCAGGGCACCGAGCGCATCCTCAACTATAAAAAGGCCTATGCACCGGTTGCTCCCTTTACTTTTAAGGTACAGAACGATGAACTACAGACTTTCCGGGGAGAGGATTTTGAGTTGAAGGTGGCCGTAGAAGGGGAGATGCTGCCCAAAGAAGTATTCATCAACTATAACGGCCGTCGGCAACCGTTGCAAAAAGTAGCAAACGGAAACTATAGTTACACCTTCAAGCAACCCCTGAAAAGCATAGATTTTGAGCTGGAAGGATCCGGTTTTACTTCCGACACCTATACTTTAGAACTACTCTCACGCCCGAACCTGAAAGACTTTGAATTACAGGTACAATACCCGGCCTACCTGAAACGCAAGCCCGAACTGATCGAAAATACCGGTAATGCTACCGTGCCCGAAGGCAGCACGCTCACGTGGAACTTCAAAGCCTCCGAAACTGAAACTATAGCTTTGGATTTTGATAAACCTGCGGAGCAACTACAGGCAAAAAAAGCAGCTGATGGCTTTACGGCAAGCAAAAAGATCAGCGAAAGTCTGAACTATAGCATTAAACTTAAAAACCAGTACAGCACCAACAAAGAAAACATCAATTACCAGATCACAGCCATCCCCGACAAGCACCCGCTTATTACCGTGGAGCAGTTCCAGGACACAGCACTCTATAGTTTCCTGGTGCTGGGCGGCGATGTATCGGATGATTATGGGTTATCGCGCCTGGCCATTCATTACCGCATCAGCAACCAGAACAACCCGAAGGCGAACTATAGAACAATAGCATTGCCACTTGCGCCACAGCAGTTGAGCCAGGCCTATTATTACCAATGGAACACTGCGGCCCTTAACATGAAGCCCGGCGACCAGCTGGAGTATTTTGTGCAGGTCTGGGATAACGATGGCATCCACGGTCCGAAAAGTGCCCGCACCCGCACCTTTGAGCTAAAGGTACCAAGCAAACGCGATCTGGAGAAAGAGTTGAACAGCAATGCGCAGTCGGTAGGCAGCCAGATAAGCAAGACACTGGAGCGGGCAAACAAATTACAGGACGAACTGGCGAAGAACGAAGAAAAGCTGAAGACAAAACGCGACCTGAACTGGCAGGACAAAAAGCAGTTGGAAGACCTGGTAGAGAAGAAGAAGCAACTGGAGCAGGACCTGGCCGCCATGAAGGAAATGTTTAATGAGCTCAACAAAAAGCAGAATATGCTGACCGAACAGGATAAGCAACTGGCCGAAAAAGCACATGAACTGCAGAAGCTCATGAACGACCTGCTGGACCCGGAAACCAAGAAACTATACGAAGAGCTCGAAAAACTATTACAGGAGAAACAGGCCAACGACCCGGAACTACAGAAACTGCTCAGCAAACTAGACAACCGCGAGAAGAACCTGGAGCGGGAACTGGAGCGGGCACTAGAGCTTTTCAAGCAACTACAGTTTGAGCAGAAGCTGGACAACATAACAGAGAAGCTGAAGGAAATGGGGGAGGAACAGGAAAAACTCGCTCAGAAAACCGAACAGAAGCAGGAAGAAAACAAGAAGCTACAGGAGCAGCAGAAAGAGCTGCAAGAGCAGTTTGAGGAAGTAAAAGAGCAGCTGGATGAGCTGAAGGAGATGAATGACAAGCTCGAAAATCCGAACCAGATGGACGAGCAACAGCAGGAGCAGGGCGAGCAGCAGATAGAGCAGAACATGCAGCAAAGTCAGCAGCAACTACAAAAACAGCAAAACAAAAAAGCCAGCGAAAGCCAGCAGAAGGCAGGTAAGCAAATGAAGCAGATGGCGCAGAACATGGAGCAGATGATGAACTCTATGAGCATGGCCGGCATGCAGCAAAACCTCGATAACCTACGCGACATCCTGGAGAACCTGATCAAGCTGTCGTTCGACCAGGAAGCGCTGATGAAATCTTTCAGGACGGTAAACCAGAGCGACCCACGCTTTATCGCTTTATCACAGGAGCAGCTTAACCTGCGCGACAATGCCAAGGTAATTGAAGACAGCCTGTACTCCCTCGCTAAAAAAGTATTCCAGATAGAGTCGTTTGTTACCCGCGAAGTTGCTTCTATGAACCAGAGCATGGACAACAGCATGAAGGAGCTCCGCGACCGCAATGTTGGCAAAGCCACCGCCCAGCAACAACTCGCCATGACCAGCATGAATAACCTGGCCCTAATGCTGAACGACGCCCTGAAGCAAATGCAGCAGGCCATGCAGAATATGCAGGGCGGCATGGCCGGAAAACAGAAGGGAAATCAGAAAAAACCGGGCGGTTTAGGAGAAGTGCAGGATGCTTTGAATAAAAAAATAGAAGATTTGAAAAAAGGTGGCAAAACAGGTAAGGCACTGTCTGAAGAATTAGCTAAATTAGCTGCGGAGCAGGAGGCTCTCCGGAACGCGCTTCGGGAAATGGAGAAACAGGGTACCAAACCTGGCGAAAAGGGCAAACAGGGCGATCTGGGAAATATTAGCCGGATGATGGAACAAAGCGAGACTGATCTCGTTAATAAACGGTTAACTGAGCAAACGATCATGCGCCAGCGCGAGATCCTGACCCGGTTACTGGAAGCAGAGAAATCAATGAAAGAGCGGGAGCTGGATAACAAGCGTGAAGCCAAAACCGCACAGGACATTGCACGTAAACTTCCACCATCGTTTGACAAATACATTAAAGCAAAAGAGAAACAGACAGAATTACTCAAAACAGTACCACCTGCTTTGTCTCCGTACTATAAGCAAAAGGTTAGCGAGTATTTCCAGAATGTAAAGTTTTAAGAAGCACCTATTTTACACACGTTAGATTAAAATATGAATCAAGTTAAAATTCAGATTCCTTCCTTAATCGAAAACATCCGCGTAATTGAAAGTTTTATAGACAACTCAAAGGAAGAATTCGAGTTTGAAGATGATATTTATGGCAACATCATGGTTGCTGTAACTGAGTCTGTGAATAACGCTATCCGCCACGGAAACAAATTCGACAAAGACAAGAACGTTTACCTTACGCTGCAGGTAGAAGATAACCAGCTGCTGTTTGAAGTGGAAGACGAAGGTCCGGGATTTGATTACGAGAACCTGCCAGACCCTACTGCTCCTGAAAACCTGGAGAACCCGGGTGGCCGTGGCATTTTCCTGATGCGTAACCTTTGCGACGAAGTAAACTTCTTTGATCAGGGTAAGAAAGTTCAGTTGAAATTTAACATCGTACCAGGACAGAATGGATCATCCAATTGAGTTTTATAGCGAAGACGTAGAGTTTTCGCTATCGAACCCGGAGCAGGTTGCAGATTGGATCGCATCTATAGTTGAGCAACACGAGTACGAATTAGCAAACCTTACCTACATCTTCTGTTCTGACGATTACCTGCATCAGATAAACGTAGAATACTTAGATCACGATACGCTTACCGATATTATCACTTTCGACAATGCCGATGAAGAAGGCGTGATTGAAAGTGATATTTTTGTTAGTATAGATCGCGTTCGCGACAATGCCCAGACTTTAGGAATACCTTTCGAGGACGAGCTTCACCGCGTTCTCATTCATGGCGTGCTGCACCTGCTTGGCTACAAAGACAAGACCGAAGAGCAGGAAGCACAAATGCGCAAACAAGAAGATTCTTGCTTATCTTTGCGAAAATTTTAATCGCAAAAGGAATTACCAATCTCTTGTAGATGTTTCACGTGAAACATCTCTAATTTCAGAAATACATGTTTCCAGAATATGATATTATAGTTGTAGGGGCAGGCCACGCAGGTTGCGAGGCCGCCGCTGCAGCAGCTAAAATGGGTTCGAAGGTTTTGCTGGCCACCATGAACATGAACACCATTGCCCAGATGTCGTGCAACCCGGCAATGGGGGGCGTGGCAAAAGGCCAGATCGTTCGTGAAGTAGATGCACTGGGTGGCATGAGCGGTATCATTACCGACGAGACTATGATCCAGTTCCGTATGCTGAACAAATCGAAAGGCCCTGCTATGTGGAGCCCACGTGCCCAAAGCGACCGCATGCGTTTTGCCGAAGCCTGGCGACTGAGCTTGGAGCAAACCGAGAATGTAGACTTCTGGCAAGAGATGGTTACAGCCATTGAAGTAGAGCAGGGGAGAGCCGTTGGCGTACGTACCAGCCTGGGGATAACTATACGGGCAAAGGCCGTTGTTTTAACGAATGGCACGTTTCTTAATGGTATTATCCACATCGGCGAGAAGCAATTAGGCGGTGGTCGTTCAGCAGAAAAATCAGCAAAGGGATTGACTGAACAGCTGGTGAGTTTAGGCTTTGAAGCAGGCCGTATGAAGACCGGAACACCGCCACGTGTGGATGGCCGCTCGCTGGACTATAACCGCATGGAAGAACAGTTCGGAGACGAGAACCCATCAAAATTCTCTTACACCGAAACTACTCTGCTCGCCAAACAACGCAGCTGCTTTATAACCTATACCAACTCTGACGTACACGAGATCCTGAAGACCGGTTTCGAAAAGTCGCCGATGTTCCAGGGACGAATTCAGGGGTTAGGTCCGCGTTACTGCCCATCTATAGAAGATAAGATCAACCGCTTTGCGGAGCGCGACCGTCACCAGATTTTTGTGGAGCCGGAGGGATGGAGCACAGTAGAAGTTTATGTAAATGGATTCTCCAGCTCGTTACCGGAAGATGTGCAATTAAAAGCGCTGCGCAAGATCGTAGGGTTTGAAAATGCCAAAATGTTCCGCCCGGGTTATGCCATCGAGTACGACTTTTTCCCGCCAACCCAGCTGAACCTGACACTGGAAACAAAGCTGGTAGAGAACCTATACTTTGCCGGCCAGATAAACGGAACAACCGGTTACGAAGAAGCCGCTTGCCAGGGACTGATGGCGGGTATAAACGCGCACAACAAGATAAATGAAAAAGCTCCGTTTATACTGAAGCGATCGGAAGCATATATTGGCGTACTGATAGATGACCTGGTAAATAAAGGGACCGAGGAGCCATACCGTATGTTCACGTCGCGTGCCGAGCACCGTATTTTGTTACGCCAAGATAACGCTGATATCCGCCTGACTAAGCTTGGATATGAGCTTGGCTTGGCTGATGAGAGCAGATTGAAAGCTGTGGATAAGAAGATAGCGGAAACGGCAGAAATCATCGCGTACTTAAATAATAAGCCGATCGAACCCGGAGATATCAACAGCATGCTGGAGAGTTTAGGCTCAGCTCCTATAGTTGAAAAGCAACGCGCCGGCCAGTTGATCAAGCGACCGAACATCGAAATCCATCATATAGCCGAAGCGATACCTGCTGTTAAAGAATATTTAAGTAAGTTTAAGGTAGATAGTGTAGAGCAGGCCGAAATTGCTGTGAAGTATGAAAGCTACATTGAGAAAGAACATACGATGGCAGCAAAAATGGGCGAGCTCGAAAACTATATCATAAAAGACAAAATCAACTACCGCAACATACCGGCCTTATCGGCGGAAGCGCGCGAAAAATTGCTGAAGGTGCAGCCAGAAACAATTGGCCAGGCATCCAGAATCAGTGGCGTATCTCCGGCAGATATTTCGGTACTGATGGTATACCTTGGAAAATAAATGAGCTACGAAAGACTGGAGCATTGCCCGATCTGCGGCAAGGAAGAATTCAAAAACTTTTTGGTAGTAAAGGATAACTCAGTTTCTAAAGAGAGCTTTGTGATTGTGGAGTGCGAGAACTGCACCTTTAAGTTTACAAATCCACGTCCGGATGAAACAACTATAGGCAGTTATTACGAGTCGGAAGACTACATCTCGCACACCAATACAAAGACCGGCATCATTAACAGAGCGTACCACGTTGTGCGCTCTATTACAACCAAGCAAAAAGTGGAGCTCATAAACCGGCATGCTCCGGGCAAAGGAACTATACTGGACTATGGCTGTGGCACCGGCGTATTTCTGACGGCCTGCAAAAAAGATGGATGGCAGGTAAGGGGAGTAGAACCCAGCGACCGGGCCCGCGAGTTGGCTGCTGAAACTACAGGTACAACTATAGCCACAACTATAGCCGAACTACCCGACGAAAAATACAAGGTAATTACGCTATGGCACGTACTGGAACACATCCATACCCTGAACGAAACGATAAAAGAACTAATATCGCACCTGACAGAAGACGGCACCCTGATCATAGCGGTACCAAATGCTGACTCGCATGATGCACAGCAGTACAAGGAGAACTGGGCGGCTTATGACGTACCAAGGCACTTGTACCACTTTACCCAGGCAACCATGAAACGCTTTTTAAAGAAGCACAAAATGCAACTGAAAGAAGTGCTGCCCATGAAGTTTGATGCCTACTATGTGAGCATGCTGAGTGAAAAACATAAAGAAGGTAAAACCAAAATGATCAGCAGTGTAGTAAACGGGTTTAAGTCGAACAACTATGCCGAGAAAAACGGCAATGATTATTCCAGCCTGATCTATGTTGCGAAGCGTAAATAACGATAGAACTAACTGAAACGATACCGTGGAAAAGGCAAGCGAAAGTTTGCCTATTTTCATTTATAAGCACAAACACATGAGATTTATCAACACAGCTCTGGCCGCCGCAACTGCACTTGTTACTGCAGGGTGCGCCAGCGTAGGCAGCCCGGAAGGCGGGCCAAAAGATACTACACCGCCAACCTTGGTAAGCAGCAACCCGACCAACCAGCAGCTAAATGTAAACACCAATACAATAAGCCTGGAATTTAATGAAAATGTACAGCCGATCAGCGTGCAGAAGGAACTGCTGATAACGCCCTTTACAGATAATAAATACCGCATCCGGTTTAAGGATAATAACCTGAGCCTGATATTTGACAAACCATTGCAGGACAGCACTACCTATATTTTTAACTTCAGAAATGGCATAGCGGATATAACGGAAAAGAACGTGGCCAAAGGCTTGCGCCTTTCGTTCAGTACCGGCAGCTATATAGATTCGAGCAGGGTGAGTGGCAAAGTGCTGAACCTGCTGACACAGGAACCTGAGAAGGACGCAGTTGTGGCGCTATACCGCGCAAACGATACCTTGGACATCCGTAAAAGCAGGCCATATTACCAGATACAGGCAAATGCGCAGGGAGAATACAGCCTGGAAAACGTGAAGGAAGGAACCTATAAAATATTTGCGCTTCAGGATGCCAACACCAACAGTCTCTACGAAGAAATTGAACGCATCGGTTTTAAAGCAGAACCGATAACGGTAACGCCGGACTCGCAGTACGTGGTGTTACAAACTGCCCGCATCGATACCAAAAAACCAATTGGCTTGCAGCGCCAGAAGTTCCTCGACAGATTTGCCATCACCTACACCGAAGGCATCAGCAGGATTACAGCTAAAACAATAGGGAGCGCCGATACAGTGAGCAGTAAAATTGCCCCGGACGGAAAGATAGCCGAACTGTTCAGAAGCCCGAAATTTAACGGTGGAAAACTGTTGGTAGCCGTACTCGATTCAGCGGGAAACAGCAGCTTAGACACGATTCAGGTAGATTTCGGAACAGATTATACACAGCGCGTGCAGGGAGCGCAACTGAAGGTTATCAATGGAAATCAGCAGACACAGACCTACAGACCAGGACAAAAACTAACCATCGCTTTACAGGGCCAGGTAAAAATTAACGGCGCTAACCCGATCAGCATTCAGGCAGACTCGGTAAACAAAACCAGCCTGAAGTATCCGGAGCAAATAAACTTGGACAAGACCCAAACCGAACTCACCTTTACAGTTCCTAAACTTGCGGCACGGCAACAACCTTATTCCATAGTAATAGACAGCACGCAGCTGGTGCCGGTGCACAACAAAAAATTCCCGATACAGCCAATCCCACTAACTATAGCAGAGGCCCAGGGATTCGGGAGCGTAAAAGGAACTATAGCTGGTAACCAGCAAAATTTTATACTCCAACTCCTGACCACTCAGAACAAAGTGCTAAAAGAAGTCAGGAACCAGCGCAACTTCCACTTCACGGATCTGCCGCCCAACTCCTATAAACTGCGCGTGATACGCGACGAAAACAACAACGGGAAATGGGACCAGGGAAGCGCTGACTTTAAAAAAGAACCGGAACAGATATACATGCACCCCGACCTGATAGAAATAAGGGCCAACTGGGATCTGGAAGACATCCGGATACAACTATAGCAAACGAAGGAGACTGTAATGGTCTCCTTTTTTTATGCCCGCAGAGTTACAGCCCTCCGTATAGTTCTGCAGAAAGCTGTTCCACTGGCAGCAGAAATCGAAAAAAACGGCTGATGAGCCCGGAAAATCAAAACAAAAGTCTGAAAACGAAAGTTGGTAATAGAAATCCACAGAAAGCGGGGGTATAACTGTGGATAAAAGTGGGTAACGTATTGAAAACATCAACACCCACGGAGGCACCTGCACGAAAAAAGGCCATGTTCCACGCAAAAAGTGGATAGAGGTTCATAATTAACAGCAGAAAAAAAAGTTTTCCACGCGTGGAACAACTGTGCAAAAAGAAATTCACAAAAAGCATGTAAAAGTGGATAAGCCATTTAAGCTACTGAACTATAAAATGATGCCCAGCCGAATAGTGTGGAACAGTTGTGGAAGAAACAGAAACCCATACACAACTTATAAAACAAGGGCGTGGAATAGGAAACTTATGCACTTATAAACAGCCCTAATGATGAAAGAAGAAGAGATTTAAAATTTAATCTTTTTAAAATAATTAGAAGGTTGATTGTGTGGAAAGGTGTGGAACAGGAAGAAAAATCGCCGGAAAAAAATTTAAAGGAATATCTTTAAGGAGAGAAAAAGAAGTAGAACAAAATAAAACTGAATGAAATTAGCGCTGAAACTGACACTGCCATTCGAAGATCCTGTACTCATATTTACGCTGGTACTTTTTATAATACTGGTCTCCACCATAATTCTGAAAAGGGTAAAGATACCGGGCATTGTAGGGCTGATCATAGCCGGTGTGATAGTGGGGCCAAACGGTTTCGGGATAATGGAGCGCGATGCCAGCATGATCCTGTTCGGCACAGTGGGGATACTTTACATCATGTTTCTGGCTGGGCTGGAAATGGATATGGTCGGTTTCAAAAAGACGAAGACAAGGAGCATTATGTATGGTGCTCTTACCTTTTTTGTACCGATAACGATAGGAGCGCTTACCTTCCTTTACCTTTTTGATTACGAATTCAAGTCAGCGGTTTTACTGGGCTGTATGTTTGCTTCACATACACTGCTGGCATACCCGATCATCTCTAAACTCGGGCTGGCCAAAAACGAGGCTGTTACAGTAACTATAGGCGGAACCATTATAACCGATACGGCTGTGCTGATCGTGCTGGCAATTATAGTTGGCTCGATGGAAGGCAACGTGAGCATGGCTTATTGGATAATATTGGCGCTTAAGCTGGCAGCATTTGTAGCCGTAGTTTTGTTCCTGTTTCCGGTGATAGCTAAAGCTATATTCAAACAGCTTGAAAGCGAAAAAGGAGCCCAGTTCATATTCGTACTGGCAATGGTTTTTGCTGCTTCATTTCTGGCGGAGCTGGCTGGGGTAGAAGCTATTTTGGGAGCATTCCTGGCGGGTCTGGCGCTTAACCAACTCATACCGCATACATCAGCACTCATGAACAGGCTGGAGTTTGTGGGGAACAATATATTTGTTCCGTTCTTCCTGCTGAGCGTGGGGATGCTGGTTGATGTAAGCGTGTTGTTTGAGGGCTGGGCAGCGCTGGCAACTATAGTTGTCGTAATTGTACTGGCTATACTCACAAAATGGATTGCCGCTTATATAACTCAAAAATTGTACGGCTACTCCATAACACAGCGGAACCTGATTTTCGGATTAAGTACTGCAAGGGCAGCTGCAACCCTGGCGGTAATACTGGTTGGTTTTGAAATAGGCATCGTAGAAGAATTCGCGCTGAACCTGACTGTAGTTCTGATTCTGGCTACAAGCCTTGTAAGCTCCTTTATTACAGAAAGAGCCGGTCGTGCCCTGGCCATTATTGAAAGCCGCAGAAAACCGGACCTGAGCGAAAAGCCAGACCGTATTCTGGTACCTATTGCCAACCCGGCAACTATAGAAAACCTGATAGACCTTTCTATCATGCTCAAGAACCCGGATTACAATGAGCCGATTTATCCGCTGGCAGTAGTGATAGATAACGAACATGCCGAGGAAGAGATCTTCAAAAAGAATAAAATGCTGCAGGAGGCTATCAAACATGCCTCGGCTACAGACCACGACGTACAGCTGGTTTCTAAAATAGACATGAACATCTCAAGCGGGATATTGCGGGCTATTAAGGAAATGATGATAACTGAGGTGGTACTTGGCTGGAACGGAAAGATAACCACACGCGACAGAGTTTTCGGGACGGTGCTGGATAACCTGCTGGAAAAAACGGAACAGATGATACTGGTGTGCAAGATCGTGGAGCCGCTGAACACTACCCGCCGCATCATAGTTATAGTTCCGATCAATGCCGAACTGGAAAGAGGGTATCTGCGATGGATCAGGGCCGTTAAAAAACTATCGAGCCAGTTAGGTGCCAAAATCATATTCCGGGGCCGAAGAAGAACCCTGAACAAGATCAGGCAGACACTGGCCACTACTAAACCAGCTGTGGAAGCAGAGTATGAACCGCTTTCTAATTTCAATGAGTTCGGGGATATGAAGACTAGTCTCACCAAAGATGATATGATCGTGGTGGTATCAGGCAGAAGAGGAACTGTATCCTATAACCACACCATGGACTATGTACCAAGAGTGCTCTCGAGAGACTATAAAGAGAACAGCTTTATTATAGTTTACCCGGAACAGAACCCCATAACCGAGCAGGACAACATGTACATAAACATTGCGTATGGCAGGGATGCCTAAAAATAACAAAGCCTTTGACTATAGCCTGGACTTTAAAACTATAGATTTCAGGAAACAGCCCGAACTATACCGCGTGGGCAAGGGCGAGCAGGGCGTGTTGCTGGTAGAGCCTTACAAATCGGAGATACTGCCGCACTGGCGCTTTAAGACACCGGACATAGCACGCGAGTCGGCCGATAAGATCTATAGTTTGTTTCTGGAGTACCTGCAGCAGGAGGATTTTGTAGGAGCAGATATGGCACGCAAGTTTCTGCAGATGGGCTACACCCGCAGCCGCCGTTATGCCAACCACAGATCCGGTAAAAAATACGACGGCCCCGTACCCGACGACAAAAAAGGACAAAGCGGAGCGCACGGACGCGAGGAACTGCCGCGCGATATAGACCCGGTAAAAGCCGAATCGGCTGCTATCTTTAAAAAGAAATGGGACCTGGCAAAACAGAATACCGACTATATCCGGCAAAAAGAAGCGTTTAAGGCCAGGTACGAAGGATAAAAAATTTTACATGTAACCGAAATATCGCTAAAAGAGTAATTCACATATCTTTGTAAAAAAGAAACAACCATAAAAATGATCAATAAGGACATCAGGTTAGGCAAAGGACTTGGTAAGATCAAGTTTGGCCTGACAAGAGACGAGGTAGAAGAACTGATTGGCGAACCGGAAGAGGTGGAGGAGTCGGATGAGGACGATGAGTTTGAGCATGAAGCCTGGAACTACTGGGAAGATGGCTACTCGCTTTATTTCGACAAGGAGGATGATTACCGCCTGAGCTGCATCGAGACAGCTAACCGCGAAGTGCAGCTGTGGGATGAACGCATTTTTGAAATGAGCCAGGACCAGCTGAAAGCGCTTTTCGCAGATCATGACATCACAAACCCGGAAGTGGAAGAGATGGAAGGCGGCGAGATCCGTATCTCCTACGAAAAGGAAATGATCGACCTGTACTTTGATGAGGACCAGCTGATAGCCGTAAACTTCGGTGTGTTTATTGACGACAACCTGGAAGTAAAGTGGCCTGAAAAATAAGCCGGAACTTAACTATAAACTATAAAAAAGGCGCTGCAGTAAATCTGCAGCGCCTTTTCTGTTTTGGTAAACTATAGTTCTTATTTAAAGAAGAAGTGCTTTACCTCTTCCTGCATTACCGGGTTGATGGCAATGGCCAGGATCAGCGATATGATCAGACCGATCGTTACAGAGAGAATATCTTTACCGATCAAACGGAAAGTTTTAGCGAACTTTTCGCCGCTGTCGTGGGCACGCAGGCGCATACCTAACTCACGGCCGGCCAGCAAACCAACAAATACCCAGGTTGTACTCATCGGGATGTTATTCACTTCTTTAAAGTAATACAGGATAAGGGCGTAAACCAGGTCAATTATGGTGGCGCTTCGCACGTCACGCACTTCCGATTTCTCGTTAATCACGTTCTGGATCTTATCGCCTTTTTTATAGAACAGGAAACCTAAGCCAAGGAAAATGAAGCCCGTGAAAGCCAGGAACTCATACACATTAAGCTGGCGTGGCAGATAAACTGCAATGTTGGCAAGGTCCTGCGCCAGCCAGATGTACCACAGAAAACCGCTGATCAGCCATTGGGCAACTGTCCAGAAAGCGTGTGCCTCGCCTTTTATAAACCGCTTAATGGCTTTAGAAAGCAGCAGGTAAATAATAAGGGCAGAAACGAATGCCAGCACATAACCAACAAAGCTTTTGCTAACCATGCTTACAACAGTGCCGCCTGTAGCCGAGAAAACACTAAGCAACATAAAGGTTGTTGACACCGGAATGCGGAACCTGGTTAACAGCAGCAGAATGATGGGAGAGGCCAGCTGCAGGTATACAAAGCTTGTCGGAGTTTTATCCAGGCCAGGCGTGGCCAAACGCTGATAGGAAACGTCGCCATCAAACACAATCCAACTATAGCTTACTGTAAAAATAAAGATCAGCCCCATAAAGAGCCATTGCCAGTACCACTTCTTGTCTTCGTTAGAGCCGATAAATGTACCTATAGTTTGAATACTATCGTTGGCAATAGCAGAGTAACCGGCAAAAGCAAAACCTACCCACATCGCAATACTTGGGTAAGGGTAAACAGCGCCGGCAAATATCAGTGAAATAGCAATGAAGTATAAGAACTTCTTCTCTTTCTGAAGAACTACATCTACCAGGCTATAGCGCTTAACAAATTTGTGAGGCTGCCCTGTTAGAACGTGCTTCGGGAGTTTTTTTGATTTAGGCATCGTAGTGTCTAAAAGTGGAAAAATAAAAAAGCGGCGCAAGTTAAACAGAAACCAATGTTAGGTTAATGTTACTAATGTTATCAAATTGTTAACATACCAAAAAGCGGGCACTGCTGTAAACTATAGTAGATTTAACCAACTATAAAAACTGTAGAACACGTTTGGCAGAAGCAATTCTAAAAAAGCTATCTTTGCAACTATGGCAACAAAAGAGAAGACTACTGAAGAAAATACCCAGTTAAAAGACATCATTTCGCACGCAAAAGAGTACGGTTTCGTGTTCCCGAGCAGCGAGATTTACGATGGTTTGCAGGCCGTTTACGACTATGGCCAGATGGGTGTGGAGCTGAAGAACAACATAAAGCAGCTCTGGTGGAAATGCATGACCCAACTGAACGAGAACGTAGTTGGTCTGGATGCAGCCATCTTTATGCACCCGCTTACCTGGAAGGCGTCCGGCCACGTGGACAGCTTCAACGACCCGATGATCGATAACAAAGACTCGAAGAAGCGTTACCGTGCCGATGTACTGATAGAAGAAAAAGCCGCTGCTTTAGAGAACGAAGGCAAAGTAGAAGAAGCCGGCGCACTGCTGGCCGAAATGGGCAAGCTGCTGGAAGCAGAAGACCTGGACGGCGTACGCGAACTGATCGTTCGTGAAAACATTAAATGCCCGATCTCCGGCACTACCAACTGGACCGAAGTTCGTCAGTTTAACCTGATGTTCTCGACACAGGTGGGTTCTGTGGCTGAAGAATCACAAACCATTTACCTGCGCCCGGAAACAGCACAAGGTATCTTCGTTAACTTCCTGAACGTACAGAAGACCGGCCGCATGAAAGTGCCTTTCGGTATTGCGCAAATTGGGAAAGCCTTCCGTAACGAGATCGTGGCACGCCAGTTCATCTTCCGTATGCGCGAGTTTGAGCAGCTGGAGATGCAGTTTTTTGTACGCCCTGGCACCGAAATGGAGTGGTACGAGAAATGGAAAGCAACCCGTAAACTATGGCACCAGGCCATTGGCATTCCGGCCGAAAGCCTGCGCTACCACGACCACGAAAAGCTGGCGCACTATGCAAACGCTGCCGTTGACATCGAGTATAAATTCCCGTTTGGTTTTAAAGAAGTAGAAGGCATCCACTCACGTACCGACTTCGACCTGACCCAGCACCAGGAACTGAGCCGCAAAAAAATGCAGTACTTCGACAACGACCTGAATGCAGACGGCAAACCATATGGAAACTATATTCCTTACGTGATCGAGACATCGGCCGGCGCTGACCGCCTGTTCCTGATGACGCTTTGCAACGCCTATCAGGAAGAAGAAATTACCGAAGGCGAAGCGACCAAAACCCGTACGTTCCTGAAGTTGCACCCGGCGTTGGCGCCAGTTAAAGCTGCTATCCTTCCGTTAACTAAAAAGGATGGCCTGCCAGAGAAAGCGACCGAGATCTTCAACTCGCTGAAGTTCGACTTCAACATGATCTACGAAGAGCGCGACAGCATTGGTAAGCGTTACACGCGTCAAGATTTGATAGGTACACCGTTCTGTATTGCCGTTGACCACCAGACTTTGGAAGATAACACTGTTACCGTTCGTGACCGCGACAGCCGTGAGCAGGTACGTATGCCAATTGCAGACCTTAGAACTTATATAGATAAAGCCGTTAACTTCCGTAGCATCCTGGAAAAACTGGCCTAACTATAAACTATAGCTTGAGCAAAAGCCGAAGGTTGTAAAGCCTTCGGCTTTTTTATTTTCAGCAACTATAGTTCAGATGTTCCCTGTGGAAACTATAGTTGAACGTGATTTACGCCCTCGCTCGCGTCCCGCGAGTGTGAGTTACAAACGGACTCTGGCCGTGTTAAACTATAGTTTATAGTTGCATCCGCTGTTCAGGACTTCCAAGTACGCGTTATTCGCTATACAGGGACAAGGATGTCCCCCGGCAGATGGCTTTCGGACACTGATGTCCGAAAAAGCAGGAAGCACGGCTTAACTAACTATAGTTTTCTGCTGGCGCAGAACGCCAGTTTCATACTGGCCCCATAGTTCACCACAAGTTGCGCTGGCGCTAAACTTGCGGCATGTTGAGCAAAACGAATCCTGTGGAAAATCAAACCAAGATCCTGCAGTAATGCTTCTAAACCACATTTGCAGCATAAACTCTCCACCGAACTATAGTTTACCAAATCTCCGATAAGTATAGAATTTTCTGTATTTAGACCCCAACCTTTTAGCATAGCTTAAGTTACAAGGCATGTTACCCTTATTAACTTATACACTATGAACAAATGGATTACTTATGCCCTGGCATCGCTGTTGGTATTTACCGTTGGATGCAAGGACGATGACGAAACAACCCCACCCGATGAAGTATTAACCGATGCCGTGCTGGCAGATAAAGTGCTTGCTGAAAACCTGACCCTGCCATGGGAACTGGCCTGGAGCCCGGACAACCAGATCTGGTTTACAGAACGAAATGGCAAAGTAAGCAAGTTAAACCCTGAAACCGGCGCTGTAACTATAGTTGTCGATTTAGATGAAGTGGATGCAAGGGGAGAAGGCGGTTTGCTGGGCATGGCGCTGCACCCTGATTTTAGTGCTACACCTGATGTATTTCTGGTGTATAACTATGATAAAGCAGGCACCTATACCCAGAAAGTAGTAAAGTTCAGATACAACGGTACTACGCTTACCAACCCGGTAGTGCTGCTCGATAACATACCAGCTACCAACGTACACAACGGAAGCCGTCTGCTGATCTCTCCGGACATGAAGCTGTTTATAACTACCGGCGATGCCTTCAACTATTTCGCGCCACAGGACCCGAACAACTTAAACGGAAAGGTGCTACGCATTAACCTGGATGGCTCTGTACCTGCCGATAACCCGATAAGTGGTAACCCGATGTGGAGCTTTGGTCACCGGAATGCGCAAGGGCTGGTAATGGTAAACAATATCCTGTACAGCTCAGAACACGGACCCGACATTGACGATGAGATCAACATTATTCTGAAAGCCCGCAACTATGGCTGGCCTGACCTGAGTGGCTTCTGCGACCCTAACGAGACAGCCGTTTGTGAAGAATATAACATGGTAGAACCCTTGAAAAGCTTTACACCAACTATAGCCGTAAGTGGCATGGACTACTATGATAACAAGCAGATACCACAATGGAAGAACTCGCTGCTGGTAGCAACGCTTAAAGACAAAACGCTTTACCAGTTTAAACTGAACGAAGCCGGCGATGAGATCATAGAAACAAAGGAATTCTATCGCAATGCGCATGGCCGCCTGCGCGATGTGTTGGTAGCGCCAAACGGAAAAGTGTACCTGGCAACCAGCAATGGCTCTAATGACAAAATTGTAGAGATCAGCCGTAGTAACTAACTGTTGACAAATTAGGCCATTTATGCTTTAGTACTGCAGTTAGGAGCGTTTTATAGTTTACTTTTCAACTATGACTGCTACTGCCGTTCCACAGGGAACAAAACTATAGCTGCGGGTTGGCTGTTAATTATCTACACAACCAAACCCTAAAAGCTATGACAAACAAATCAAAATCGGGTAGCAGCAAATCGGGTAGTGAAGATCCGTGCTGGAAAGGCTACGAGCAGGTAGGCATGAAGAACAAAGACGGTAAACAGGTGCCAAACTGCGTTCCAGAAAACAAGTCTTCTTCATCAAAAAAGAAAAGCTAACTGAATCAATTCAGAAAAGCCCCGCCAAAACGGGGCTTTTTTGTTACAGCACTTATCTGCTATAGTTGTTGTTAACTTAACAGAAGCCGGTGAGCATTTAGAGTTTATAAGAATGAGCAAAAATCCCTAACTTTACCGGCTTATAAGTAAACTACCAACTATAGCTTCAAAACTTATAGTTTATAGTTTAACTATCAGTGCATTCGTGAGATAAAGATAAACCTGAAAACGGTGAAGTATAACGAGTATAAAAATCTGAATTACGCCAAGCTTGGCGAAGACGTACTGGCTTTCTGGAAAGAGCAAAACATCTTCCAAAAATCGGTAGCGACGCGTGAGGGCAACGACAATTTCGTGTTTTACGAAGGCCCGCCATCTGCAAACGGTACGCCGGGTATTCACCACGTAATGGCGCGTGCGGTTAAAGATATTTTCTGCCGCTACAAAACCCTGAAAGGCTACCAGGTAAACCGCAAAGGCGGCTGGGACACACACGGCCTTCCGGTAGAACTGCAGGTAGAGAAAGAACTAGGTATTACCAAAGAAGATATCGGTAAGAAGATAACGGTAGAAGAGTATAACCAGCGCAGCCGCGAAACGGTTATGCGTTTCAAAGACCAGTGGGACGACCTGACCGAGAAAATGGGTTATTGGGTAGACCTGGACAACCCGTACATCACTTTCGAAAACAAATATATCGAATCGTGCTGGGCACTGCTGAAGCGCCTGTACGATAAGGGGTATTTGTATAAAGGCTACACGATCCAGCCTTACTCGCCTGGTGCTGGTACAGGTCTGAGCTCGCATGAGCTGAACCAGCCGGGTTGCTACCAGATGGTAAAAGACACCACCATTGTAGCGCAGTTTGAGCTGAAGAAGATTACCCGCAACATGTTCTTGTTTGATAACGAGGAGGAGCAGGTATATTTCCTTGCCTGGACGACAACCCCGTGGACGCTTCCGGCTAACACCGCTTTGGCTGTTGGGAAAGGTATAAAGTATGTGAAGGTGAAAACCTACAATCCGTATACTTACGCGCCTGTCTCAGTTATACTTGCCAAAGACCTGGTAAGCCGCTACTTCAACGACAAAGCCAAAGACCTTGCCCTGGCAGATTACAACCCGGGTGATAAACTGGTGCCGTTTAAAGTGGTAGAAGAGTTTGTAGGCGCTGATCTGGCAGGAGTGGAGTATCACCAGTTGATGCCATACGTGCAGCCGGACAAGCCAGCTTTCAGAGTAGTGGTTGGTGATTTCGTGACGACGGAAGATGGTACCGGTATCGTGCATATCTCGCCAACGTTTGGTGCCGACGACTTTAGAGTTGCTGCTCAGAACGACATACCGGCGCTGCTGGTAATGGACGAGAACGGCAAGCCAATGCCGCTAGTAGACAAGCAAGGTCGCTTTGTAAAGGAAGTAACCGACTTTGCCGGCATGTACGTGAAGAACTACGACGGTCAGGATGAGTCTGCACCAGACTATAAACCGACGGATGTACTAATCGCCATCAAACTGAAAGAGGAAGGTAAAGCCTTTAAAGTAGAGAAATACGAGCATACCTACCCGCACTGTTGGAGAACCGATAAGCCGGTATTATACTATCCACTGGATAGCTGGTTCATTAAAACCACAGCTGTAAAGGAAAGAATGATCGAGCTGAATAAGACGATCAACTGGAAACCGGAATCTACGGGTACAGGCCGTTTTGGTAACTGGCTCGAGAACCTGGTAGACTGGAACCTGTCGCGCTCACGCTATTGGGGTACACCGCTACCGATCTGGAGAACCGAAGACGGGGAAGAAGAAGTTTGCGTTGGCTCTATTGCAGAACTAAGCGAGCGCATGGATGTGGCTGTTAACAAAGGCTTCATGAGTGCGGCCATTGAAATAAACGACCTGCACCGCCCATACGTGGATAACATCGTATTGGTAAGCCCAAGTGGCAAGCCAATGTACAGAGAGCCAGACCTTATCGACGTTTGGTTTGATTCTGGCGCGATGCCTTATGCACAATGGCATTATCCACTGGAGAACAAAGATATCTTTGAGCAGAACTTCCCGGCAGATTACATTGCCGAAGGTGTTGACCAGACACGTGGCTGGTTCTTTACGCTGCATGCGCTGGCTGTAATGCTGGAAGACAGCGTGGCCTACAAGAACGTGATCGCAAACGGACTGGTGCTGGATAAGAACGGAAACAAGATGAGCAAGCGCTTAGGCAACGCCATCGATCCGTTTGACATGATCGGTACATATGGTCCGGACGCTGTGCGTTGGTACATGATCGCGAATGCGCCACCTTGGGATAACCTGAAATTCAACGCAGATGGAGTTGTAGAGACACAGCGCCGTTTCTTCGGAACGCTGCAGAACACTTACTCCTTCTTCGCGCTGTATGCTAACCTGGATAACTTCACGTATGCCGAAGCCGATGTGCCGTTGGAACGCAGAACAGAAAGCGACCGCTGGATCATTTCGAAACTAAATACGTTGGTACAGGACGTAGATGCATACTTCAATGACTACGATCCAACCAAAGCGGCCCGTGCTATCCAGGATTTTGTGACCGATGACCTGAGTAACTGGTACGTGCGCCTGAACCGCAAACGTTTCTGGAAAGGCGAGTACAACGAAGATAAGATCGCTGCTTACCAGACACTTTATACCTGTTTAGAAACTATAGCCAAGCTTGCTTCGCCGATAGCGCCATTCTACACCGAGCAATTGTTCCGTGACCTGAACAGCGTGAGCGGTAAAAACAAAGTAGAATCTGTGCACCTGGCTTATTACCCTGAAGTAAGTACAGCAGCTATAGATAAGGACCTGGAAGAGCGCATGGCGCTGGCACAGTCGGTATCGTCGTTGGTACACTCGCTGCGCAAGAAGCACATGATAAAAGTTCGTCAGCCATTACAGCGTATACTTATACCAGTACTAAGCGAGCACACACGTCACCAGATTCAGGCTGTAGAAGACCTGATCATGAGTGAAGTGAACGTGAAGCATGTGGAGTACATCGATGATACTTCCGGCATTTTGGTGAAGAAGATCAAGCCTAACTTTAAGAAGCTGGGTCAGGTGTTCGGACCTAAGATGAAACTGGTTGCAGCCGCTGTGCAGCAAATGAACCAGGAAGACATCGCGAAGCTGGAGCGTGAAGGTGGTTTCGAAGTACTGATAGCGGATGATGAAACTGCTGTGTTAACGCCAGATGATGTGGAGATCTCTTCAGAAGATATACCGGGTTGGTTAGTAGCCAGCGAAGGCAAACTGACTGTTGCGTTAGATATAACTATAACCGAAGAACTGAAGCAGGAAGGTATCGCCCGCGACCTGGTAAACCGTATCCAGAACCTGCGTAAGGATTCTAACCTGGAAGTTCAGGACAAGATCCATATCCTGATGCAGCCATCGGCTCCGGAAGTGAACGCTGCCGTTGAGAACTTCAGAGATTATATCTGCACCGAAACACAGGCGTTGAGTCTGGAGATTGTGGATGGCCTGGCTGATGGAACGCTGCTGGAAATGGACGAGTACCAGATCTACATGCAGATTCGTACTGAAAACGTAGCAGTTTAAACTATAAACGCACCCGTCTGTCTAATACTGGCGGGTGCGTTTCTTTTTATTAAGTATACTTGCAGTTAAAAGAATACTATAGTTTAAGGTAAAAGACGTCTAGCATCTAATATCTAACTACTAACATCTCAAAAAGCTGCTTACCAAACACACATGAAATACTGGAAATTTTACCTGCTCAGCCTTGTTGTGATCCTGATTGACCAGGCCGTAAAGCTGATCGTGCATTACAACATGGAAATGGGTTTACCCGGCGAAATTCACGTTATAGGCGACTTCTTTAAGCTGCACTATACGCTGAACCCGGGTATGGCTTTCGGCGTGGAGCTGGGCTCCGAGTATGGTAAACTCATGCTGACACTGTTCCGTTTGGTAGCCATGTTTGGTATCGGGTACTACCTGTACTACCTGGTAAACCATAAAGCGCCGACAGGTCTGATCTGGTGTATTGCCCTGATATTAGGAGGCGCCGTTGGCAACCTGATCGACAGTACGTTCTATGGTGTATGGTTCGATAACGCGCTGTATGGTTCCTCTACGCCATGGTTCCATGGGCAGGTGATCGATATGTTCTACCTGGATATCTGGGAAGGCATTGTACCGCACTGGATACCGCTTTTAGGTGGCAAACCTATGTCGTTGTGGCCAATCTTTAACGTAGCCGATGCCGCTATCTTTATTGGTGTATTACTGATCCTGTTTAATCAGAAACGCTTTTTCGGCGAGCACCCGGAACCAAAGCACCAGGCTGTGCAGCAACAAGGTTTCTAAGCCAAACTATAAACAATAGAAAAGCGGCTGTTCCATGTGGAGCAACCGCTTTTTTATTTCAAATCTGTAAACAATAGCTGCTTATAGTTTCAGAACTTCAGCTTATATTTCGTGCCTTTTTTCCGGTAGCTATCTTCCCAAGCTTTTAACTAACATGAGATTACCAAAACTTTTAGCCGTTGTAGCGCTGTCAGTAAGCCTTTTTTCCTGCGACAACTGCGAAGACGTGAACCTGGGCAAACTGGAGTTCACCAATGCACTCATTTCTTTTCTGCCAGCTCAACCTGCTCCAGGGAAAAGCTATTATATAACATCCGAAAGTGGTAAACAGCAGATGAATTATGCTGTACCCAATACAAATGCACAGGTTATCATCCCTGCCGGAAAAACGAACTACACTGGCAAATTCGATCCTAATTCGTGTAAAGAGTATTACACCGCCGAAGAAAAAGTATACACAGGCCAAACTCAGGGCGAAAGTCTGATTAGCATCAAAGCAACATACAGAAAAGATGCGGATGCGGAACGCTACAATACTATTCCAGACAAAAATGCTGTGGGTGATGTGATCGAATTTGCAATGGGGTATAACAACATTTTTCCTGAGCCAGTACCGTACGGAACGGGTACCATCAACAGCTTTTCGGCTCAGCGCTATTTCTTGTTTGAAGAAGCAACCACCACTACAATTGATAAGATAACCTACATGCAGGAATTTTTACCAACTATAACCTTGAATGGGGTTTCGCATGAGAATGTATACCACCTGTACATAAAAGAACCTCACATAGAAGCTAATGAACCAAGATCTGATAAGTATCCTTTGGATTTTGTCGAAGGCATTTACATAAAAGAAGGTATCGGTTTAATTCATGCTTATACCTACAGGGGCAAGCAGATAGATGTAACTATAGAGTAGCGAATACGGCAAAAACTGTTATTTTTACCTGAAGCATAACCCGAATTACCTTGGCCACACCGACACCTATACTTAAAGTAACCAACCTGGAAACCGTTTTCTCCACACACCGCGGCACTACCAAAGCTGTGGATAAGGTTTCGTTTGAAGTATACCCGGGAGAGACGGTGGCTATAGTTGGAGAGTCCGGCTCAGGCAAGTCGGTAACGTCGTTGTCGGTAATGCGGCTGATAAATACCCCGCCAGGACGCATAGCAGGTGGTACAGCCATTTTCCAGTCAGAAAAGTTCGGAGAAGTAGACCTGTTTGCATTGCCGGAAAAGCAGATGCAGCAGATACGGGGTAACGATATTTCGATGATCTTCCAGGAGCCGATGTCGTCGCTGAACCCCGTGTATACCTGTGGAAAACAAGTAGCCGAAGTGCTGTTGCTGCACACCGATCTTTCAGAAAAAGAAGCCAGGGAAAGAACTATAGCCCTTTTTGAAAAGGCCAAGCTCCCGCGGCCAGAGAAAATTTACGATGCTTATCCACATGAGATTTCGGGTGGACAGAAGCAGCGCGTGATGATCGCCATGGCCATGGCCTGCGAGCCCAGCATACTAATTGCAGATGAGCCAACTACCGCTTTGGACGTAACGGTGCAGGCGCGTATGCTGCAGTTAATTGATGAACTTCGGGTAAAAGAAAACACAGCCGTATTATTTATTACCCACGACCTTGGCGTAGTTGCCGAAATTGCCGACCGCATTCTGGTAATGTATAAAGGCAAGCTGGTAGAGCAGGGCAAAGTGTTGGATATCTTTACAAATCCGCAACACCCTTACACCAAAGGACTGTTGGGCTGCCGACCGAAGCTGTCTGCTAAACCGCAATCTATACTGCCTACCGTTTCTGATTTTATGCTGGAAGATGAGAACGGCAACATTATAGAGCGGAAGAAAGAAGTTGTTGAGCCATCACTTGTTGATGTAGTGAACAACTATGTAAGCACTGTTACAGATATCAAGCATGAGCAGGAAAACCGCCAGAAACCATCACTGCTGCAAGTAGAGAACCTGAAAGTATATTTCCCGATAAAGAAAGGCTTCTTTGGCCGCACTACGGATTATGTGAAGGCAGTGGATGGCGTTAGTTTTGAAGTAAAACCCGGCGAAACGATAGGATTGGTGGGAGAATCGGGATGTGGAAAAACTACGCTGGGTAGGGCGCTGCTTAGGCTGGTAGAACCCACAGAAGGCAGCATTATCTTCAACGGGCGTGATATTGCAAAACTTAGCTCAGAAGAATTACGCAAAAGCCGCCGCGAATTCCAGATGATCTTCCAGGATCCGTATGCGTCGCTGAACCCGATGCATACCGTAGGAGAGACGATTATGGAACCCATGCGTGTGCATAAACTATACGCCAACGACCGCGAACGCAAAGCCAAAACGATGGAACTGCTTGAAAAGGTGGGGCTTACGGCTGAGCACTTTCAACGTTATCCACATGAGTTTTCGGGTGGCCAGCGGCAGCGTATCAGTATTGCCAGAGCCTTAGTGTTGCAGCCAAAATGTATTATCTGTGACGAATCCGTTTCGGCGCTCGACGTATCGGTACAGGCGCAGGTACTAAATCTGCTGAACAAGCTGAAGCACGAATTCCAGATGACCTACATTTTTATCACCCATGATCTGTCGGTAGCTAAGTATATGTCGGACCGCATACTGGTGATGAGCAAAGGCCAGATTGTAGAGAGTGGAACACCGCAGCAGCTATACCTGAACCCGAAAGAAGAATACACCCGCACCCTCATCAATGCCATCCCGAAAGGCGAAGTAGAAGACATTCTGCAAGCCCAGCAGAAACGCGAGCTTCTCAAGGCAGGACAACTATAATCTGGATCAGGATTTAGGCTGTGGTTATAGTTTGATTTATAGTTTTATAGTTGCAGCGGTTCAAACCACCCCTGCCCCTCCTTATCCAAGGAGGGGAACTCTGATACTGCTATAGTTTATGCTACAGTGCTATAGTTACAGCCTGTGAACAGGACAGGTTTTACCTGTCCCCTACGGAACTATAGCCACGAGAAAAACGATCTACTCAAGCCAAAGCAAGAACAGCAACTACAGCCATAGTCGTAGCTATCGAACTGATTACAGTCTTTGGGTTGAGCGCCTTTGACTTGTTGCGGTGCCGTCAGGCAATCCGACGCAGGAGGATAGCAAGAAGGCAGCAGCGCGATGCCCGAAGACGGGGCCTCCCGGCCCAGGAGGGAGCCAACCAAACTATAGAACTGTAGGTACTTAGAGCTCCCAGGGTGATAGGTAACTATAGTACAACGGCTTGGTTCCAGCAGTAGGCAAAGTCAACTATAGAACTATAGCTCATGAGTATCAACTATAAGCCGAGATAGATTTCTCACGTTGTTCGAAATGACAGAAAAGAAGCTATAAGACATATAAGATTTCTCACAGCTACGCTGGCTCTCTTTGACTCGCTTCTCAAGAATGCTCGACATTACACTTAAGTAACTATAGACGAATTCGCTCGGAATGACAAAAGAAGAACTTAGCTTACAAACTATAGCCAACGATACTGGTAAATATGTCCCTATGGAGCCAGTTGAGTCAGGAGCTCGCGCCAGTAAAGAAACAGCCTCTATTACACACTTTACCAAACAGATTTTACGATCATAACACTAACTTAATTTCAAACAAAGTACATTATATAGCGCTTTATCTATAAATTACTCCATAATTGCAACTATAGGTTAGCCAAACCACTGTAGGTGGCGTATAGTATCAAATCTATAAAGGCTAAAAATTACCGGATGCAGCCAAAGAAGCTGTATACCAACAAAATAAAACATGAGAAGTAAACGAGATACCAAAGGCGGCAGAGAAAAAGGCCGCAGCGAAAAAGGTGGCTCCCGCCGTGGCGAGTCATCATCCAGAAGAGACGGAGCGCCACGTGGCAGCTCATCCAGAAGAGAAGCAACAGGTGGTAGCAGCCGCAGATCAGGTGATAGGAGAGAAGGATCGGGCCGCAGAGACGGTGGTCGCGACAGATCAGCAAAAGGCATGGTGCTGGAGCTGTTCTCCAGAAACCCTGATACAGAATTTACACTTCGCCAGATTTACCGCCGCTTAGGGGTGGTAGATAAAAAAGGCCGTGAACTGGTGAACGACATGCTGCGTGTATTGCAGCGCGAGAACCGAGTTATAGTTATAGACGAAGACAAGTATACCCTGAACCTGAAGGTAGATATTATTACCGGCAGGGTAGACATGGCCAATAACAAATACGCCTACATTGTAGCCGAAGGAATAGAAGACGATGTGCGTGTGTTTAGGGAGCACCTGAACTACGCCATGGACGGAGACCTGGTGAAAGTGGAAGTACTGCCAACCTACCAGGGCGGCCGTGCCGAAGGCATAGTAGTAGAAGTACTGGAGCGCAAGCGCGAAGAACTGGTAGGCATTCTGCAATTATCGAAGAACTTCGGTTTTGTAGTTCCGGATTTCAAGAAACTATACTTCGATGTTTTTGTAGGCGAACGCGGCCTGAACGGAGCGGAGAATGGCGACAAAGTATTGGTAAAAATTACCGAGTGGCCTGATAAACCAGGTAAAAACCCGATCGGTGAAATAACGCGGGTGTTTGGCCCGGCTGGTGAGCACGAAGCCGAGATCCATTCTATTATGGCGGAATTCGGCTTACCATTTGAATTTCCGGAGTCTGTGGAAGAAGAAGCCGAAAGCATTTCAGATAAAATTACGCAGGCCGAAATCAACAAACGCCGCGATTTCCGGGATGTAACCACTTTTACTATTGACCCTGCCGATGCCAAGGACTTTGACGATGCCCTTTCGATACAGAAGCTGGATAACGGTAACTGGGAAATAGGCGTGCACATTGCCGATGTAACGCATTATGTAGACACCAAAAGTTTGCTGGAGAAGGAAGCTTTCCACAGAGCTACCTCGGTTTACCTTGTGGATAGAACGGTGCCCATGTTGCCTGAGAGGCTCTCAAACGGCCTTTGCTCACTGCGCCCGCAGGAAGAGAAGCTAACATTTTCGGCAGTTTTTGAGCTGGACGATAACGGCAAACTATACAGCGAATGGTTTGGCCGCACCGTTATCTACTCCGACCGCCGCTTTACTTACGAAGAAGCCCAGGAGCGCATTGAGACCGGCGAAGGCGACTTTGCAGAAGAGATCAACATCATGAACGGCATCGCCAAAAATCTGAAAGACAAACGCTTTAAAAACGGTGCCATCAGCTTCGAGACGATAGAAGTAAAGTTTAAGCTCGACGACAACGGCAAACCGCTTTACATTTATGTAAAAGAACGCAAGGATGCCCACAAACTGATCGAGGAATTTATGCTGCTGGCCAATAAAAAGGTGGCAGAGTTTGTATATAACCTGGGCAAAGGCAAAAAGCGTCCAACTATGGTTTACCGTACCCACGGCGCCCCGGACCCTGATAAACTGAGTACCTTCTCGATCTTTGCCCGCAAATTTGGTTATAAAGTAGACCCGGAAGGAAACATCTCATCAGAACTGAATAACCTGGCCGAAGAAACCGAAGGCAAACCGGAGCAGAGCGTACTGCAGAACCTGGCTATCAGAACGATGGCGAAGGCCAAGTACAGCACCGAGCCTGAAGGCCACTTTGGTCTTGCATTCGCGCATTATTCGCACTTTACATCGCCTATCCGCCGCTACCCCGATATGATGGCGCACCGCCTGTTGCAGCATTACCTGGATGGCGGCCCGTCTACGGACAAGGAAGATTACGAAGCCCGATGCCAGCATTCATCTGAAATGGAAAAACGTGCTGCGGATGCCGAGCGTGCCTCTATCAAGTACAAGCAGGTAGAGTTTATGAAGGACACGATTGGTAACCAATACAAAGGTATAGTGTCTGGTGTTACAGAATGGGGTATATTTGTGGAGATCGAAGAAAACAAGTGCGAGGGCATGGTACGTCTCTCTACGCTGAATGACGATTACTACGAACTGGATGCCGACAACTATAGAATTATTGGCCGCCAAAGCAAGCGTATCATTTCGTTTGGCGACGAGGTTATAGTTGAAGTTGTAAGCGCCAACCTGGCCGAGCGCACCATCGATCTGGAACTGATTGAGACACTGAAAAAATAGAATACCTCGTGGATATTAGCATCCTGTCCGAAAAATTAAACCATACGTTAGCAACGCTTCGCTACGGCGAGCAACCATCCGAACTATACGAGCCCATCCGTTACATTATGTCGCTGGGTGGCAAACGCATCCGGCCCATGCTGGTGCTTTTGTCGGCTCAAATGTTTGATGATGATATTGAAAAGGCACTTTTGCCAGCCGCAGGGGTAGAGGTTTTCCATAACTTCACGCTCATGCACGACGACATAATGGACAAGGCGCCGCTGCGTCGTGGGCAGCAAACCGTGCACGAGAAATGGAATGCCAACATTGCCATACTGAGCGGCGACGTAATGCTGGTGCGTGCTTACCAACTGATGGCACAGGCTGAGCCGGACAAGCTGGCGCGGGTGCTGGAACTGTTCAGCAATACAGCCGCCGAGGTTTGCGAAGGCCAGCAACTGGATATGAATTTTGAGCAGCGCACCGAGGTAAGCATACAGGAATACATCCGGATGATTACGCTGAAAACTGCCGTGCTGGTAGGGTTTAGCCTGGAGCTTGGTGCTATTTTACAGGGCGCGCCCGATGAAGATGCCGAGCACCTGAGGCTGTTTGGTAACAATATTGGCATTGCTTTCCAGCTGCGCGATGACCTGCTGGATGTGTATGGCGATAAAGACAAATTCGGCAAACAGGTGGGCGGCGATATACTGTCCGATAAAAAAACCTTCCTGATGCTGACAGCGCTGGAACAGGCAACCGGAGAGCAGCTGGAAACTATAAAAAGCTGGCGCAACATTACCCAGAATCACACTTCCGAAGCCAAAGTACAGGCCATTACAACAGTTTACGACCAGCTAAGCATCCGTCAGCAGACAGAAGAACAGATAGACCTGTATTTTAAAGAAGCCCTGCGCCACCTCGATGCCATTGCCGTACCGGACGAGCGCAAAGCCACCCTGCGCGGCCTGGCCCTGCAGCTAATGGAGCGGGATTCTTAATTGCTGATTGTTAAATTGTTGATGGTTGAATTGTTAGCTCTGGTATAGTTTAAGACACAAAATATTGCGTCTCTACAACTTTCTTTATTTTTAACTCTTCAACTTTCTAAATCTCTAACTTTAAACATGAGCGTTACCATTATTCTGATCATCCTTACTGCGGTTATTTCGTGGTATGCCTTTAGTAACCATTCTCTTATGGAGAAGTGGATATTTTATCCGTACACAGTTAACCGCGACAACTCCTGGTACCGCTTTATCACGTCAGGTTTCCTGCACGCCGATTTTACCCACCTGTTCTTTAACATGTTTACGCTTTATTTCTTCGGGAGCAATGTGGAGTACACGTTTAAAAGTTGGTTCGGGGAGGTAAACGGCATTTTGATCTACCTGCTTATTTACATCGGCGGCATTATAGTTTCTGATATCCCCACGTACATCAAGCACCGCAACGATCCGGGCTACCGGGCGCTGGGTGCATCGGGTGGGGTAGCAGCCGTGGTGTTTTCGAGCATCCTGTTTTACCCCACAGCCGATATCTGCCTGTATGCCGTGCTTTGTGTGCCGGGCTTTATTCTGGGGGTTTTATACCTGATCTATTCTTACTTTTCGGGTAAGCGCATGGGCGACAACATAAACCACGATGCCCACTTGTACGGTGCCCTGTATGGGTTTATAGTTAGCCTGGCTATAGTTCCGGAGGCAGGGCCGCATTTTATAAACGAAATTGCCAGCTGGAGGCTGTTTAGCTAAGTAACCGGAATTGCACTGATTTTCGGGAGAGAAGTTACTTTAGTGGGGTTTGCACGTATAAGGGTTTGAAAACAAACACTTTTACGTATGCGCCCCTCACATATAACTATAAAACTCACCCTGCTTGCCTTCCTGTTTGCAACTATAAACCTGCATGCCCAGGACCTGGCATCTGCTGCCACCTCTCGGGCAACTATAGTTGAGTATGCTGTGAAAGAACGCCCGGTGCTGGTAGAACTCCTGACCACTGCCGGACTGCTGCCCGTACTCTCTGGCGATGCTCCTTACACCCTATTTGCCCCACCCGAAGCCGCCCTGAAAGCGCTGAAAGGTCAGCCTGCAGATAAAGTGAAACTGGTGATGTCCGGCCATATTGTAAAAGGAAAGTACACCGAAAAAGACCTGAAAGACGGAGCCAAGCTGGAAACCCTGAACGGACAGAACATTACCATCTGCCGCAAAACCAATACCCTGGTTAACGGGGTAGCTATTACCAAAGCCGATACAGAGCTTAAAAACGGTGTGGTTCATGATCTGAGCAGCACCCTCACGTATTAGCAGATGCCCGAAGCAATAGAAGTGCACGGGCACAGAGGCTGCCGCGGCCTCTTACCGGAAAACACCATACCCGCCTTTCTGAAAGCAACTGAACTGGGAGCACACGCCCTGGAACTGGACGTGGTGATAACAGGAGATGCACAGGTACTGGTATCGCATGAGCCTTGGTTTGCTGCAGAATACTGCCTGAAACCCGATGGCACAACTATAGCTCCGGCTGATGAATTGCAGCATAACATCTACAAGCTGCCCTACCAGACTATAAAGCAATACGACTGCGGTTCCAAAACACATCCGCGCTTCCCAAAGCAGCAAAACCAGGTTGCACACAAGCCATTGCTATCCGAAGTTATAGAAGCAGTACAGGCGTATTGTGCGCAGCAAACTATAGCCTGTCCGTATTTCAACATCGAGATCAAATCAACTATAGCCGGCGATAAGATTTTCCACCCCAGGCCGGAGCTGTTTGTAGAGTTGCTGTTAGAGGTGCTGGCAAACTATAAACTGACGGAGCAGTCCCTGATCCAGTCGTTTGATGTGAGGCCGTTGCAGGTGCTGCACCACTTAAAACCAACTATAAAACTGGGGTTACTTACCGAAGATAACACGCCGCCCGAACAACGCCTGGACCAGTTAGGATTTATGCCGTACGCCTACAACCCCAACTATAGTTTGATAGATGGCAGCCTGATGCAACTGCTGCAAAAGGAACGTATAAAATGCTTTGCCTGGACCGTAAACGATGCTGAAACAGTACTAAAAATGCTGAACGCCGGAGTAGATGGTATCATATCAGATTACCCGGATATGGTATTGAGGGAGGTAAAAAGTTACTACATGGCTAATAAAACTTCATAAAGTATAAGGCGCAGGGAGTACAATTTCGTAAAAGTCGGTAATGTATACAGCCAGCCAATATAGCGATGTTCCGGAAAGCACCTACCACCAGGTAGCGCAGAACTCGTGCTATGACCTGTCTGTAGATAAAGCCAGGAACAGGGTTTACTTTACCATACACGGCTACTGGAAAAGCAAAAGTGCCGTACCGGACCTACTCGGCGACTGGAAAAAGATAATAGCATTAACACAGCCGGGCTTTACAGTTCTGACTGACATGCGTACCATGATCACGCATCCGCAGGAAATGAACGAGCTGCACATGGCTGCTCAACAAATAATAATAGATTCAGGTGTAAGGCAGGTAGCCCATGTCATGCCCACCGATAAGATAGCGCACTTACAGCTGAATTCTTTTAAGACCAACTCTACCTTACCTTACCGCACTTTCAACTCGGTAGAAGAAGCCGAAACCTGGCTTAACCAGCACGGGCAAGCATCGCTTAACTAAGCAATTATGTTCCACGTGGAGAGGGTTGATTGCTGATTGATGGTAGTTAATTGTTGGGATCAGGATTTTCAGGATTAAAAGATTAGCAGGGTTATTTCCTCATGTACGCTATACAGTTGAAGCTCTTAGTTCTGATATCAAACTATTAACGAATAACTATCAACGAATAACGATTTACAAATACCCTTTGGCCTGTAAATGGAATAGCTCGGCGTATTTGCCGTTCTGTGCCAGCAATTCATCGTGCGAGCCCAGTTCTTTTAACTGCCCTTGCTCCAGGAACAGGATGCGGTCGGCCATACGCACTGTCGAGAAGCGGTGGGAGATAAGTACGGCTGTTTTGCCTGCTATCAGCTCCGAAAAGCGCAGGAACACTTCGTGCTCGGCACGGGCATCCAGGGCAGAGGTTGGCTCGTCCAGTATCAGCAGCTGAGCATCGCGCATATAAGCACGCGCCAAGGCCACTTTCTGCCACTCGCCACCCGATAGCTCCACACCTTTGTTAAAGCGCTTGCCAAGCACCTGGTCGTACTTATCGGGCAGGCGCTGGATAACTGGGTCGGCCAGGCTTTTTTGTGCTGATCCCTGTATGCGGTCTTTGTCGCGGATGTTGCTGATCTGGCCAATGGCAATGTTATCGGAAGCCGACATCTGGAAGCGCACATAATCCTGAAAGATGATGCCTACCTGGTGGCGCAGGTCGTTCAGGTCATAGTCCCGAAGATCGATGCCATCTAAGAGAATGCGGCCTTCGGTTGGTTCGTATAGCCTGGCCAGTAGTTTTACCAGTGTGGTTTTACCGGCACCGTTTTCGCCAACCAAAGCCAGTTTTTCGCCAGCTCTTAAGTGGAAGCTCAGGTTACGCACAGCCCATTTTTCGCTGTTCTGGTACTTAAAGCCTACACCTTCAAACGTAAAGCCGTGTTGTATGGGTCGTGGTATGGGCAGTGGATTAACCGGCGGCGTTATCTGTGGTTTAAGTTCCAGAAAGTCGAACAGGTCCTGTAAGTATAAAGCACTTTCCGCTATCTGCGAGAAACGGGTCATGATGCCCTGCAGCAGACCGCGCATGTTGCTGAACGAGCCCGCCAGAAAGGTAAGGCTACCCACAGTGATGGCACCGGCCACCGTTTGCACCAGTATAAACACATAAGCGCCATAGTAGGCCAGCGTACCCAAACCAGACAAAGCACTTCCCCATACAGCCCTTCTCACGATCAGGCTTTTATTGAGTAGGTAGTATTTATCTGAAAGTACCCTGAACCGATCAGCCAGAAAGCCGGACAGGTTAAAGGTTTTGATCTCTTTGGCTGTTTCGTCGGAAGCGCCAATGTAACGGAGGTAGTCCAGTTCGCGGCGCTCTGGAGTCCAGGAGCGGGAAAGGGAGTAAGTACGTTCGTTAAAATGCGTCTCGCCCAGAAACGAAGGGATAACCGCGATCAGCAGTATCAGAATAAGCCACGGGTTAAACGCGATCAGACCAACCGCCAGAAAGCCTATGGTTACAATATCCTGCAACTGCGACAGCACCTGCGACATGAGCACCACACGTGTTACCGTTTGCCGGCGAGCCCGTTCCAACTTATCGTAAAAGGTGGCATCCTCAAACTGGGTCAGGTCCAGGGTGGCTGCGTGTTCTATCAGTTGTACCGATGTTTTATTGGAGAACAGGTCGCCCAGCAAACTATCCAGCAAAGTAATGCCGCGGCTTATCAGGTCTGAAACTATAGCCAGGCCCAGTTCTGCTGCTATCAGCATCCACAGAAAAGAGAGGTCTTTCTCGCCGGTTACGTCTATCAGCCGGATCACTTCATCAATGATCAGTTTGCCGATATACAGCATCGAGAGGGGCAGGGCCGACTTTACCAGGCGCAGTACCAGGTTACCGATCGTCATGGCCGGACTGGTTTCCCAGATCAGCCGGAAAAACTTTGGCAGGTTCTTTAGCGCGCCTACCTGTTCTTTCAGGGTTTTTTTATCATCAGCTGCTTTGGGAGCAGCAGCAGGTTTATCTCGGAAAATCTTCATCTATTAATTCAAACTCAACAATAACTATACCACTGATAAGGCAGAATGTTCAGGCGCCAGCAACAAGGTGAAAATTGCACAAATTTTTCAGCAGCAGGCAGATATATAAACTATAACACAAAATGTACTATATTTAAAAGTTTATTAAGTAGATAGTATGAAACATTTTTACCCTGAAAACAAACTTAGAAGTCTTTCTGTTGCCTTGCTTTTTTTAGCCCTTATCTGGCAACACGCAACTATAGCTGCCCGGCGCAATGTGTCGCAGGCACCCGAACCTGCCTGGATCAAAAAACTTCCGCACCGTACCGAGACCAACATCAACATTAATGAGGTAAACGGCGGCTACCATTTCCTGCTCATGGACCAACAGTACGAGGTGGCCCGCCAGGAAGTGTATTCGCATAGCATTTATAAAATTACTACCGAAGAAGGCGTACAGAACTCATCGGAAATCCGCCTTTCTTTTGATCCGCACCACGAGCAGCTGCAGTTCCATAAAGTAATTGTGTGGCGCAACGGCAAACCCATTGATAAGCTGAACCTGAACAAAGTGAAAGTGCTGCAGCGCGAAAGCGGCATGGACAAGGGCATTTATGATGAAAGCCTTACGGCGGTATTGGTGCTGGATGATATCAGGGTGGGCGATGTGGTGGAATATGCCTGTACCATAAAAGGGAGTAACCCGGTGTTTGGCGGCCGCTTCTTTAACTCGTTTAACCTGCAGGGCTACGACCCTATGGATGAGCGCCTGCTGCGCATTGTAATGCCCGAAAGCCGCAAACTAAACTATAAACTCTACCTGACCGACAAAAAACCAGCCATTACAACTGCTAACGGCAGCACAACTTACACCTGGCACCTGAAAAACCTGCCGGGCACGGTAGTAGACGATGGCACCCCATCGTGGTACGATCCTTATCCCGGTGTGTATCTGTCGGAGTTTAATTCGTGGGCCGAAGTAGTAGACTGGGCGCTGCCGCTTTACGAAATTAACCAGAAGCTAAGCAAACCGCTTTTAGCCAGCATAGACAGTATAAAGAACACCTACGGCAGCGACGAAGACCGTATGACAGCAGCACTGCGCTTTGTGCAGGACGAAGTACGTTACCTGGGTTTTGAGGCTGGTATAGGTGGTTTCAAGCCCCGTCCGCCATCAGAGGTGTATGCCAACCGTTTCGGAGATTGTAAAGATAAAGCGCAGTTGCTGTGTGCCATGCTGCGCCAGATGGATATAAAAGCTTACCCGGCGTTGGTAAACTCAAACACACAAGGGCACATTTCAGAGCTGCTGCCATCGCCTTATGCTTTTAACCATTGCATTGTGCAGGTAGAGTTACTGGGCGGTAAAACTTACTGGTATGATGCCACCATCAGCAAGCAGCGCGGTAACTATAAAAACATTTACCTGCCTAACTATGGCAAAGCCCTTCTGATTAAACCCAACACCAAAGCACTGGCTACTGTAACAGGCACTGCCGCCGACAAGCCGGAAGTAAAGGTAAAGGAGACCTACTATATCAATGATTTCTCAGGCGATGTGGAGTTAGAGGTCCGGACAGAATATAGCGGCTCAGAGGCAGATTACCAGCGTCGGCACTTCTCAACTACCAGCATAAAAGATATTGGAAAAACCTACCTTAACTTTTACGCCAACACCTATCCTGAAATAGAATCTGATGTGGAGATCAGCTACGAGGACGATATATACAGAAACAGCTTTACAGTTTTTGAGAAATACACCATCCCGAATTTCTGGACCGATCAGGCCGGTAACGAGCAGGTGATAGAAGCCTGGTTTACACCACAGGTGCTGCGTAGCTACATCAGCCAGCCAAAAACCAGCAAGCGTACCATGCCACTGGCCATTGGTTACCCGGTGCACGTAGAGCAAACTATAAACATACTCCTGCCGGAAACCTGGAACGTGAGCAACGATGAACTGACGGTAGAAGATGACGCTTTTCTTTTCACAAAATCAGAGAAGTATAGCAATTCGGGCACAGAGCTGGAGCTAACCTATACCTACAAAACCAAACAGGACCACGTACCGGCCGAAGCTACCAGCCAATATGTGCGCAAACAGAAAAGCATGCTCGATGCGCTTTCGTATGGCCTTACTTACCATAAAGGCATAGGGTCCAAAGGCGGTACGGCCTGGCCTGTGGCTGGTTTTGCGCTTATAGCACTGCTGGCTGCAGGGTTTGGGGCTTACAAACTATACCACTGGGATCCGCAACTGCCGGAAAACTATACTATGGGAGATAGCAGAAGCATTGGCGGCTGGCTGGTTCTGGTTGCTATTGGTTTGGTAGGTACCCCTTTCAGGTTGGTTTTTGGCATACTCAGCGAACGTTACTTTGATGCTGCCGTGTGGGAAAACATACTGGATACTTCTTCCGGGGTTTATTCCCCAGCGCTGGCGGGCATACTAACTATGGAACTGGTGGTGAACGTAGCATACCTGGTGTTCAGTTTACTATTGATTTACCTTTTCTTTCAGCGCCGTAGCAGTGTGCCAAGACTTATGGTAATTTTTTACGCCGCCAACTTTGCGTTTATAGTACTCGATTATGCCCTGATCAGCCTGATGGGGCTGGGAACAGGAACCGGAGCCGACACAGCAAAAGAAATTGCGCAGGCATTTATAGCAGCTGCTATCTGGGTGCCTTACTTCAATCTGTCGCACAGGGTAAAAGCTACTTTTGTGGAGCGGCTGCATCCGGCCTGGCGTTACCAGCCCGAAGCAGAGGAAGTTGAAGAGATCGTAATAGCATAGCCTATCATCCATGAGATCAAGTTTACTTACCGCCTTAGTTATCCTTTTTACACTTAGTTACAGCTCTGCACAAACTATAAAATACCTAAGCAAAAGTGGCCGCTCGGAAGTGCCTGCTACGGAAGCGCACTATTTTGAAGTGGAAGAGAAAAACAAGGAGGGTTGGGGAGGCACCCGGACGCGCTATCTTGTGTCTGACAGTTCAAAAGTAAGCCTGGCTAACTATAGCAATTTAAACGGAGGCCTCTTAGGACGGGGCGTGCTGGAAGGCATGTATTATGAGTGGTACCCGAACGGGAAGCTGCAAACAGAAGCTGTTTATGTGAAAGGCGAGCTGCACGGGCCGTCTAAAACCTGGTACCAAAGCGGTCAGCTGCATTATATCCAGCACTACCAGAACTATAAACTACAGGATACCCTGAAAGCCTGGTACGAAACCGGTGAGCTGCGTCGCATAGAAGTTTATAACCAGAACGAATTGGTCTCAGGGAAACTGTTTGATAGGGATGGCAAGGAGCTGGAGTTTTTCAGGATGGTGGAAATGCCCGAGTTTAAAGGCGGCGAACGGCAATTAATGAGGCACCTCGCCCAGAATACGGTTTACCCTAAGTCGGCCTACAAAAGAGGCGTTGGCGGTATTGTGATGGTGGCCTTTGTAGTAAGCAAGACCGGCGTTATTAAATATATAGAAGTAGTACAGCCCGTTGATCCGGAACTGGATGCTGAAGCTGTGCGTGTGGTACAAACCTTGCCAGCCTGGAACCCGGCCCTTATAGAAGGCGAACCCGAAGACATGGCCTTTACCCTGCCGTTCCGGTTCCATGCCAGTACCAAATGGAATAATAAACTATAGCTCCTTAACTATAACTATGAGAAAACTTTTGTTAACACTCCTGCTTGGCGCAACGGTAACTATAGCTGCCCAGGCGCAAACTAAACTTACACCTGCCGAGGTAGGGACGATCGAAGCCATTACGGCTACCGGCTTAAAGATCATCTCGGGGCCGAAAGGGCAGCAGCGCGACATGGAGAAATTTAAGGCGCTGTTTTTACCGGAGGCGCAGATGGGCGGCGTGTTTTATAAAGGCGACAGCAGCTTTGTGCGGATAACTACCGTTGCAAAATTTGCGGAGCGCAACGGACCGGCTTATACAGCGTTGGGCTTTTATGAAAATGTACTGGGGCTGCGCATCGAGCGCTTCGGTAACCTGGCCACTGCCTTCCAGACCTATGAGACCCGTTATGGCAAAGATGGCAAGGTAGAAGCACGTGGCGTAAACACATACCAGCTGGTGTATGACAAAGGCCGCTGGTGGATAGCCAGCCTGCTGTTTACCCCGGAAACGGAAAAACAACCCATACCGGCAGCGTATCTGAAGTAAACCAAACCCCCTGAAATGAGAAAAGCCCCGTCAAAATGACTGGGCTTTCTCTCACCTTAAAACAAACTAAACTAATCTAACTTTAACTAACCTTATCTTTAACCCGCAAAGGGTATTTTTCTATCTTAAAAGCTGGTGGCCGGCAGAAAATAAATTACCGGGCACGAAAAAAATGTATCAGGATTTGGAACTCTAAATTTTTATCTCAATATTAGCTTTCCAAACATATATCCCTCTCAATTCGGGTGCAAAATTATGAGTACTGTTTTCTAAAAGCAAGGAAACAGGCAGATATTTTTTTGTTTTTTTTGAAAAGCCCGTTTACAGCCTGCAAAGCCACTTTTTATCCCTGAATTTTTTTATTCCTCATCCCAGATTGGCAGCTAAATCCGGGTGGTTTGGTGTAAAAACCTGCATTTGCTCTGCATCTGTACTCGCCTTTTCTTCATAACACCACATAGCTTGGCTAAACTATAGCCCGTGCCCGTTTTTTGAGACTGTACCAACAGGGGCTACCTTTGTGCCGGCGCCGCCAACTATAGCCTTAAAACCGGAAAGCAAACTATAGTTGCTGCAACGCTGTTAGAGTACAAACCAGATTTAAATTGACACAAACAGAAACGACCGCCCAATGCGCTTCCTGCCATGCTGTGCTGCCTGCCGGTGCTGCTTTATGCCCTAACTGCGGAGCGCCAGTAAAAAAGAACAAATGGTATAGTTTAAAGGGCCTGAATGCGGCAGAGATCTTCCTGATGATATTAGGGGGAATGATGCTGCTGGTAGGGCTGGTAGCAGTATAACACCTTGCGAACGCTGACTCATCCGGTATTTATAGGCAGCCTGCTGCTTTTTCTGCTCAACCAGGTGCTCGAACTACAGCAGGTGCACATTAAACTGCTCGCCCATTACCTCGACGACCTGCTGTGTATGCCGGTAGTGCTGACCATTGCACTAACAGCCGAGCGGTTGTACTTCCGGAATCCTGCTTTTGTATTTGCGCCTGTCTATAGTGTGGTAGCTGTGGTGCTGTTCAGTATCTGCTTCGAGTTAGTATTGCCCGCTTTTTCAAGTAAATACACCGCCGATGCGCTGGATATGGTCTTCTATAGTTTGGGAGCCCTGATATTTCAGGTTACTGTAAATAAGCCGCTGAACCGGGCTGTGCAGCCGTAAACGCAAAGCGGCAGGTGCTGCCTTAAACACCTGCCGCTGCAAACAACAAACAACACTCGTTCACTAAACTTTAACTCTTAACTATAAGGCGTTGTCTACAATGTCAGAACGCCGGTGCGACGTACTTTAGTATGCCCTTTTGTGCTACAAAATTATACTATAAATACCAGTTTAGCCGCTATAGTTTTGCCTGTTAGATAGACAGCAAGTCCTGCCGGACCAATGATCCGATTTCTGACATCAACAGAGAAGCTGCTTAAAGATCATGCATCAAAAAAAACAGAAAAATTTTTTCTGCCCGAAGCAACCTTTCCGGATTTCGGGCATCTATTAGTCAGAATCAGACAGGAAGAAACTGAATTAAAGATAAACTAACAGAATAAAACTATGGACAACTCTACCAAACGCCCTCTTACGATCTTTGCCCTGCTGCTGGCCTTTGTATTACTGAATGGCGCTGCAATAGCCCAGGTAAAAGGAAACGGTAACCTGCAGACCCAAACCCGCAAGGTGTCTGATTTTAACGGTATAAAAGTTAGCGGCGGCTTTGCTGTAGAAATAGAGCAGGGCAACACCGAAAGCCTTAAAATTGAAGCCGAAGAGAACCTGATGGATAACATCAAAACCCAGGTAAAGAATGGCGTGCTGCACATTTACACTGAAGGAAGCATTAACTCCAGAAAAGGAATGAAGGCTTATATAACTGTAAAGGATCTGAACAAGATCGATATTAGCGGTGGTGTTAAAGTGACGGGCTTATCTAAATTAAAGGCTGGTGATTTTCAGCTGGATATGAGCGGTGGCTCTAATGTGAAGCTGGATATAGAGGCTAAGAAAATATTTTCGAATATGAGCGGCGCCAGCAAAGTGGTATTGACAGGCCGTGCCGACGAATTAAAGCTGGATATGTCCGGAGCATCATCGGTAAATACGCAGGATTTAATAGCTAAGCGGGTGAAAGTAAGTACCAGTGGCGCCAGCAGTGTAAAAGTGCACGCTACCGATAACCTGGTGGTAAATGCATCGGGCGCATCGCATGTGGCGTATGCCGGCTCTCCTAAAATAGAAGCAGAAACAACGGCAGCCAGCCGTATATCGAAACTTTAAGAGAATACAATTACACACCTTGGAAAGAGCAGCCTGTTATGGCTGCTTTTTTTGTTTCAACTATAGTTTTGGCGGCGGGTAGCATAAAAAGCAAAAAGGCAGAAACTATAGTTTAGTCTCTGCCTTCTGGCTATAGTTTAGCTATAGTTAGCGCACCGGCACCGGGAAAACCGGGATGCTTTCGTGGCCTTCGGCATCTACAGACTGCACAGCAAAAAAGTAGTTGTCTTTAGAGTAAGGCAGGGTAACTTTTGTGTCCTTCACAAAGAATTTCTTTTCCCATAAAGGGCTGCTGGTTTCGCGCATCAGTACATAATAGCCGGCTGGTTTTTTGCCTTTTGTCGGCGCTTCCCACTGCAGGTCGGTTTTGTTTGTCAGGTTTTTGATGTTTACGCCTACTTTGGTTGGTGCATACGGTGCCCAGGCCAGGTTTGCCAGCGAAGCCAGATTAAGCGCCGCATTTTTGCGCATGTACTCATAGTCTATAAACTCGGGCAGGTCGCCGTACTGGATGCCGTTTTCTACGCGCACGTCCTGGTGCTGGTATCTGTAGTTCTCGTTCATTTCGCAAACACGGATAGCCGGGAAACCATTCTGGCTGAACGGCGTGTGGTCGCCACCACGCAGGAAACGGTCGTTGCGGTATACCAGTTTTACTTCCAGCTGGTCCACATAGCGCTCGCCGGTCTCTTTCATGTAACGGGCCAGCTGGCGGCTTTCGCTGTCGTTTTCGCGGTTGGTAGAGCGGCGCATACGGGCCTGGTCTTCGGTTTCAAGGGCGGGCACACCTTCACTAAAAATGCGTACCTGCATGTTGTTGCGCAGTTCTGTTTCGTCGGATGAGGAGTTGCCGATCATGTCGTTGTTCAGCATCGCGATCAGGTTCCAGTTCTGGGCTTTGGCTTTTTCGGCCAGGTGGCGGGCACCTAATAACCCCTGCTCCTCGCCGGTAACAGCTACAAAAATTATAGTTGCCGGAAACTGACGTGAAGCCATGATACGGGCAAGTTCCATCACGGCTGCTACGCCAGAGCCATCGTCGTTAGCGCCCGGCGCCCTGCCTTTTACATCCATCACATCGGTGTTGCGCGAGTCCATGTGCCCGCTGATGATCAGTACGCGGTCGTCGTTCGGGTCGGTGCCTTTAAGCGTAGCCATTACATTAGCCAGTTCCACATCCTGCGGAATGCGCTGCCCATTGGCTTTTACCTGGTATTTGTCAAGCTCCACTGTCATGCGCCCGTCCGATGCCTGCGCATATTTTTCAAACTCTGATTTTACCCATTCGCGGGCAGCGCCAACGCCCTTTTTCTTGTCTTTAATGGTGCTCAGCGAGTGACGGGTGTCAAAAGAAGCCAGTTTGCGAACTAGGGCTTCCAGGTTTTGGGCAGATATTTCATCTACCATCTTTTTAATTTCGTCGTCCTGGCGAACTATAGTTTGCGCAAAAGTGGCGGGTATAGTTGTAAGGTATAAGGCGGCTATGGTTAGCAAAGCCAGTAAGCGGGTGAGGTTAAGTTTTAAGGTCATGATGTGTAATAGGTGTAGACCTTAAATATAAATAAGAATATCAGAAAAGCATTATCTGGTTTGGTAGGCTATAGTTTATGCTGCTGTTTGGTAAGAGCTCAAACTATAGCTTAACCATAAGCGGAAGGCTCGCGCGAGTGGTATCGGGCAACTATAGTTGGTAGGCCAGTTTGCAGCGTTCGCCTTGTAGTTTGTATAGTTCCTGTTCTACAGAGAGTATCGTTTTGGCTTCGGCGAACTCTGTTTGGTAGCGTTTCGCCAGTTCGCGACGCTTAATGGCTTCCAGAAAACGGCGGGTATCGTCATGGTTTTCCAGCAGGAGGCCGGGCACCTGGGTTGGCTTGTCGTCTTCGCCTTTGGCTACCATGGTAAAATAGCAGGTATTGGTATGCTTTACCAAGCCGGTTTTCACGTTCTCAGCAATCACTTTTATGCCAACCATCAGCGATGTATTGCCCACATAGTTTACCGAGGCCATCAGCGACACCAGTTCCTGTACTTCTACGGGTTGTAAAAAGTGCACACCATCCACCGTAACCGTAACGCAATAATTACCAGCATGCTTGGCTGCACAGGCATAAGCCACCTTGTCCATTAAAGAAAGTAGAATGCCACCATGTATTTTACCGCCAAAATTGGCATAGCTCGGGATCATAAGCTCCGTCAGGGTAGTGCGGGAGTAGGAGACAGGCCGGTAAGCGGGGGTGGTGGTCATAGTTTATATTTTTCGAAAAAGATACGGTAACTATAGCACCATGTTTAAACTATAGGAACACCACATCCTTTACTACCTCATGGCCGGCTGCTCGGTTCAGCAGCTCTACCACCTTGCTTTTGCTCATGTTGAGTTCGTGCTTGAGTGGGGCAGAGGTTAAGCGTACAAACAGTTTTCCGTCCCTAAAGAACAGTTCCTGCGTTTTAAGGGCGATGGGTTTGCCCATAAATTCCTCCCAGCGCTGAATCAGGTTAACTTCGTTCAGTTTGCCTTCGAGGCGGTAAGCTTGTAGCAGCGCTTTTATACTATCCCCGATCGGCTGGGTGTCCGCTTTTCGTCTCGCGATCTCTTCCTTCTTCTTGTAGTAGCGCACAGTTTGTAATTATGAATTAGTAATGATGAATTATGAATAGGTGATTGAATGAATTTAATAATTAGGTTCTTATAGTTCGTTGTTCTTTGTCGTTCTTTCGGATTGCAAATCCTAAAGAACATAATTACATGATTCTCTGACTTTATTTTGTCATGGTACCCGGGTACTCTGAGAAGTAAACTTCCATGCCGATTTCTCCCATTATTCTCATAGATTCAGAATTGATTACTCCACCGCCTCCAGATGCATCCTTCCTGATATCAAATCCAATATCTGCTACATAAGATCCTTTTGGTAAATTCTTACCCTTTTTTCTAAGCCAATTCTCAAGTGAATCAATCAGGCTAGGCAAGTCCCAAACATCATCACATAGATAAACTATACTTTCAAAATCTACCTTATTATAGATATTTATTGGCATTTATTTCCGCTACGAATGATATACAATTACCCGATCAACAATTTAACCATCAACAATTACCCAATCACCTTCACCACCCCATCCTTCACATCAAATCTACGGATACTTTCGGAGAGGCCTTCGAGTATTTTGTCGGTTCTATCTAAGTGGGTGTCTGTTAAAAAAATCTGTCCGAAAGTGTGGGCGGCTACCATTTGCATGAGTTTGGTGATGCGCTTCTCGTCCAGGCGGTCGAAGATATCGTCGAGTAGGAGCAGGGGCTTGTGGTGCTGTCGTTCGGCCATTACTTCAAAATGCGCCAGTTTCAGGGCTATTACATAGCTTTTCTGCTGCCCCTGCGAGCCAAAATGCTTCACCGGGTTACCATCCATCAGAAACACAAAATCGTCTTTGTGCGGGCCTATAGTTGTGCGTTGCAGCGCCATATCCTTGCGCTCGTGCTGTAGTAATTGCTGGGCAAAATCAGAACCTAACAATTGGCTCTTATAAGTTAGCGTAACTGTTTCGGAGCTGTCGGAGATGTGGCGGTAATGCTTCTGAAAGACCGGGACAAACATTTCCAGGAACCTCTCGCGCTCCCGCGCCAGTTGCTGGCCCAGTGGCACCAGTTGCTCATTCAGGATGTGCAGGTAATCGCGGTCGTAGTAGTTGCGGTCGGCAAACTGCTTTAAAAGCGAGTTGCGCTGCTTCAGAATATAGTTGAACTGTATCAGCGTTTCCAGGTAACTATGGTCCAGCTGCGAGATCAGGCTGTCAAAGTACTTTCGGCGTTCTTCGCTGCCTTCGCGGATCAGGTCGGTATCGTAAGGCGAAATAAGCACCACCGGGAAACGGCCTATATGCTCGCTCATCTTCTCATACAGCACTTTATTATGCGTTACGGTCTTCTTCTGGCCTTGCTTCAGGCTTACCTGCACGGTATGTTTGGTATCATCAACTATAAAGCGGCCTTTTACCATAAAAAACTCCTCGCCCTGCTTTATGCTTTGCGCATCGGAGCTGTTAAAAGCGCTTTTGGTAAGCGAAAGGTAATGTATGGCATCGAGCAGGTTGGTTTTGCCGCTGCCGTTGTCGCCGATAAAGCAGTTGATGTGCTCCGAGAAAGCCAGGGAGGCATCGTCGTAGTTCTTGAAAAACAGCAGACTTAGATTTTCGAGGAGCATTCAGTTTCTAATTGATTTCTTTTTCCTTAATTTCGCAGCTAAACCCGTTCCGGGCCTATAGCCCCGCCTGCAAGGTACTTTTTCTGCCTGAGCATGCAACGGATAAACCCAGATTAGATATTTACCATGGCTACGAAAGAAAAGGCAAGCGCGAAGTCGGCGAAAGCAAAGGTACAGGCTGAGCCAAAGTTTTCAAAGGAAACATATATGTGGTGGTTTGAGTCGATGAAACTCATGCGCCGCTTCGAAGAAAAATCAGGTCAGCTATACGGCCAGCAAAAGATTAAGGGTTTCTGCCACTTATACATTGGTCAGGAAGCCTGTGTGGCCGGTGCCGTAACCGCGCTTACCAAAGACGATAAGTGGATCACAGCTTACCGCGACCACGCACACCCGCTGGCGCTGGGCACTGATCCGGGCGCTATCATGGCAGAGATGTTTGCCAAAGTAACCGGTTGCTCTAAAGGTAAAGGCGGCTCCATGCACATGTTCGATAAGAACGTGAACTTTATGGGAGGCCACGGTATAGTTGGTGGTCAGGTGCCGCTTGGTGCTGGTATTGCCTTTGCTGAGAAGTATAACAAAACCGGTAACCTGTGCATTTGCTACATGGGCGATGGTGCTGTGCGTCAGGGTGCTTTCCACGAGGCGCTGAACATGGCCATGACCTGGAAACTGCCGGTTATTTTCGTGATCGAGAACAACGGGTATGCGATGGGTACATCGGTACGTCGTACCTCAAACGTACAGGAACTATATAAATTAGGCTTGTCTTACGATATTCCTTCTATGCCTGTAGATGCGATGGTGGTAGAGAACGTGCACACAGCTGTTGCAGAAGCCGCAGAACGTGCCCGCGCCGGCGAAGGACCAACCCTGCTGGAGTTCAGAACTTACCGCTACAAAGGCCACTCTATGTCGGACCCTGCCAAGTACAGAACAAAAGAGGAACTGGAAGACTACAAAGGCCGCGACTCGATTGAAGCAGTTGCAGCTACCATCCTTAAAAATGGCTGGGCCACCGAAGAAGAACTGGAGCAGATAGACGAGAAAGTGAAGCAGCAGGTAGCAGATGCCGTTAAATTTGCCGAAGAGTCTCCTTATCCGGACCCATCTGAGTTGTACACAGATATTTACGTGGAGCCGGACTACCCTTACGTGATGGACTAAAATAATTTAGAATTAGGAATTAAAAATTATAAATTTGGTGTTCCGAAATAAGGGACATAGATTTATATCCAATTTTTTATTCCTACTTTTGAATTTCTAATTCAATTAATACTGATGGCTAAAGAAACAGTAAAGAAGCACAGCGAGTTTGAGGAGCTGGTTGAGAATCCGGATGCGTTAGCAGAACGTCTGTCGCACACGGATGATTTCGTGAAGAAAAACAAGTCGAAACTGCTCGGTGTGTTTGCCGCCATTGCTGCCCTTATTGTAGCAGGATTTTTATACTATAACCACCGCACCACGCAGGCCCAGGAAGCTCAGGAAGCTATGTTCCAGGCTACTTATTACTTCGAAGCCGACTCGCTGAACAAAGCCCTGAACGGCGATGGCCAGTACAAAGGCTTTGTAGCAATTGCTGATGAGTACAGCGGAACAGATGCCGGTAACCTGGCTAACTTCTATGCTGGTGTAGCCCTTTTAAAAGAAGGAAAGTTTGCAGAAGCACAGAATCACCTGGAAGAATTTGAATCAGATGATTACCTGCTGCAGGCCCGTGCTTATAGTTTAATCGGTGATGCTTTATCAGAGCAAGGCAAGAACAAGGAAGCGGCTGACCAGTACATGAAAGCGGCTAACCACAATGCCAACGAGTTCTTTTCGCCACAGTACATCATGAAAGCCGGTATCGCTTACGAAGCCGATAACAACTATAAGGCAGCTGCCGAAGCGTACGACAAGATCGTGAAAGACTACGTAACATCAGCTGAACTGAACGACGCTAAAAAATACAAGGCCCGTGCAGAAATGCTGGCCGGAGGCGCAAACTAATTTACGCCTGCGTATAAACTATACAAGCGCTTTTGTCTTTAACTATAAGGCAAAAGCGCTTCTGTTTTATAACCTGCCTTAAACTATAACTATAGTTGTTTGTCTACAGGCAACAATCAACAATTAACAATCAGCAATTATAAAGTATGGCAACAGCTTTAAAGAACCTGAACGAGTACAACACCGCTACCTTCGCCGATATGGCGGACAAAAAGTTTGGCCTGGTAGTAGCCGAGTGGCACAAAGACATTACCGACGCCCTGAGCAACGGCGCCATCGAAACACTTTTAAAGCACGGCGCACAAAAAGAGAACATCTTCCGTAACACAGTGCCGGGCAGTTTTGAGCTTACCTTAGGAGCCCAGTTTTTAGCCCAGCACGAGGAGATTGATGCCGTGATCTGTATTGGTGTTGTAATTAAAGGCGATACCAAACACGACGATTACATTAACCACGCGGTGGCAAACGGCCTGACCAACGTGTCGCTGAAGTACAACAAGCCGGTAGCGTTTGGCCTGGTTACGACCAATAACCTGGAGCAGGCCCTGGATAGAGCAGGCGGAAAGCATGGCAACAAAGGCGTGGAAGCAGCTGCAGCCGTCATCCATATGCTTAGCTTTTAGGGTTTTTAGCTATAGTTCTGAAACACAGTAAATTGGACTGGTTTTTGTAAGTCAGTACTGAAAGTGCCCGCAAACAGAAGCAGGAGCCCGAAAAGTTTGTACTGTGTTACGGAAAGTGCTGATACTGTGTGTTAAAAAATTTTAAATATGGCAGGATAGGTAGCAAAGTATAAATATTACTACTATTTTTGCACGAATTTTACCAAAAACTACTCTGTTAAAAGCAATGAACAGGGGCGTAACAATTGGTAAAATAAACTATAAAAGAAGCTTTGCTGTTGAAGACCAAAGCAAGGGTAACTATAAAAAACGAAGTCCAAGCAAGTATACTTATACCATACAATGAATACGAACGAAGAAAGACAGCGTTATTCCAGAGAAGAGCTGATGGAGTTTGAAGGCATCATCAACGAAAAGCTGACGAATGCCAAAAAGGAAGTAGCGTTCATTAAGGAAACCCTTAGCCGCCGCAACGATACCGGTACTGATAACACGGCATCTCCTACCAAAGTACTGGAAGATGGAGCTGATACGGCAGAAAAAGAAAGCCTGAACCAGTTGGCTTCCCGTCAGATGAAGTTCATCCAGCAGCTGGAGAATGCCCTTATCCGCATTAAGAACGGAACTTACGGCGTTTGTATAGTTACAGGCAAGCTTATCCCGAAAGAAAGACTGCGTGCCGTGCCGCACACCCAGCATACCATAGAAGCCAAACTACAGCGTAACGATTAGACTTTTACTTCTTTGAATATCCTGCAGCACCATATACAGGCACTGGTTTTCTGTGCCCAGTCACCTATCAGCATAGAGGAGATACAGCGTTGCCTTACCGAAGCGCTGCAGATGGAAATTGCTGTTGGTGATGTATTGGAAAGCATAGAAGCCATTAACGAGCAGCTGAACGAGACCGGTTTTGCCTTCCAGATCTACGCGATCGGGGGCGGCTACCAGTTCCTGACCAAGCCGGAGTACCAGGAAACGGTAAGCGTTTACCTCAAACAGAAATCCAAAAAGAAATTGTCAGCGTCCGCACTCGAGACGCTGGCAATTATTGCCTACAAACAACCTATTACCCGCAGTGCCCTGGAGCAGATCCGTGGCGTTGGCTGCGATTACGCCGTCCAGAAACTGCTGGAAAAAGACCTGATAGAAATTAAAGGAAAAGCCGATACCATCGGAAGGCCGGTACTTTACGGCACTTCGCAGAAGTTTATGGATTACTTTGGTATCAACCACATAAAAGACCTTCCACAGCTAAAAGACTTCGCCACCGAAGAGAATACCATTGGCGAAATAGCAGATTAGCGACCCCACACAACAACGAATTTTCAATTTTACTGCATATAAGGTACAGTAGCGATACTGCATCAAAAGAAATTAACAATGGCAAGAGATAACGAAAGACCTGCCCGCGGCAACGACGGCGCAGGAAGAAGAGAGAATAACCGCTTCTCGTCTGACCGTCCGCGTAATGACCGTGGCGAGAAAAAAATATTTAACAGAAGAGATAAATACGAAGATACAGACCGCCGCTCATTCAATTCTGAAAGAGGCGAAGAAGGCGAAAGAAGATCGTTCAGAGACCGCAGAGAAGGTGGCGAAAAGCGTGACTTTAACCGCGAAGACCGTGGTGAGAGACGCAGCTTTAACCGTGAAGATCGTGGGGAGCGCCGCAACTATAGTTCAGACAGAAACGAAGGTGGTGAGCGCAGATCATTTAACCCTGACAGAAGAAATAGCGAAGGCCGTTCTTTTGGCAACGACCGCCCTGCCTTTAAAAGAGAAGATAGCAGCGAGGAGAGTGGCGTAAAGAAATTCAGCTTTAAGCGCGGAAACGAAGAGCGTGAAGAGCGCGGTGGTTTTAAGCCACGCCGCGAGGAAGGCCAGGAGCGTAACTATAACCGCGGAGAGCGCCGCTCATTCAACTCAGATCGTGGAGAGCGCAAGCCTTACAACGACAGAAGAGAAGGTGGCGAACGCAGATCGTTTGGCGAACGCACCGAAAGAGACGAGCGTCGTAACTATAGCTCCGATCGTCGTGAGGACCGTCGTGGACCGAGAGAAGAAGGTGGCGAGGAAAGACGCTCTTTCAGAAACGACCGCGAGGACCGCAAACCGTTCAACAGAGAAGAACGCGGCGAAAAACGTAGCTTTAACCGTGAAGATCGTGGCGAGCGCCGCAACTATAGTTCAGACAGAAACGAAGGCGGCGAACGTCGTCCGTTTAAATCAGACAGAAGAGACAACCGCGAAGAAAGACCTTTCAGAAGAGAAGAGCGCAGCTTTGATGGTGAGAAAAGAAACTTCAAGTCTGACCGTGGTGGCAAGTTTAATAGCAGAGACCGCAGAACCAGCTTCTCGAACCGTGAAGAACTGGGCGAGCCGGAAACACCAAACTATAACACCAAGCATTACGAGAACAATCCGCGCATCAAAAAAAGCAACCGTAAGGAAGAGAACGACGGCACTATCCGCCTGAACCGTTACATTGCTAATGCCGGTATCTGCTCGCGCCGCGAAGCTGATACGCTGATCGAATCGGGTGAAATTAAAGTGAACGGCCAGGTTGTAACCGAAATGGGCTTTAAAGTTCGTCCGGAAGACACCGTGCAGTATGGCAAAAAGATCCTGAACCGCGAGAAACTGGTATACGTGCTGCTGAACAAGCCAAAGGATTTCCTGACCACAACAGACGATCCGGAAGGCCGCAAAACAGTGATGAGCCTGGTAGAAAAAGCTTCAAACGAACGCATCTTCCCGGTGGGCCGCTTAGACCGTAATACAACTGGTTTGCTGCTGTTTACAAACGATGGCGAACTGGCCCAAAAGCTGACGCACCCATCTAACGGTGTTAAAAAGATTTACCAGGTAGAACTGGACAAGCAGATCACGAAAGAAGATTTCCTGAAAGTAGCGGAAGGCGTAGAACTGGAGGATGGCAAAGCCGAAGTAGATGATGTGGCGATGATCGGCGATACAGGCAAGTTCCTGGGGCTGGAGATACACATTGGCCGTAACCGCATTGTGCGCCGTATTTTCGAGCACCTTGGTTACGAAGTAGTATCGCTGGACAGAGTGCAGTATGCAGGCCTGACTAAAAAAGACCTGCCACGCGGCAACTGGCGTTACCTTTCAGAGAAAGAGCTGATCCGTCTGAAATACTTTATGTAAGAACCTATGCAAAGCATTGCGGTTGATGCGGGCAATACCGGCACCAAGTATGGCATCTTCGAAGGAAATAACCTGGTAAAACAGGGCTATTTTCAGGGATTGGAAAACATCCCGGCAGAGATAACAAACCATACATTTGAGCATGCCATAGTTGCCAGCGTAGCCGCCGATGCTGCAGACTATAGCGCAAGGCTGTCTGTAACCGGTAAAACAGTGGTTTTATCGGCACAGACAGCCTTGCCTGTTTTAAACAACTATAAAACGCCGCAAACCTTGGGTGCCGACAGAATTGCAGCCGCCGTTGGGGCACATTACTTTTTCCCGGAACAGAATTGCCTGGTGTTTGATGCCGGCACAGCCATTACCCATGAGTTTGTGACCAGCAACGGAAGTTACGAGGGCGGCGGCATTGCGCCGGGGCTGCGCATGAAATTAAAGGCCCTGCATACTTTTACACAAAGGCTTCCGTTAATAGACCAAATTCCTGATAACTTTACACTAACCGGGCAAACCACACAAGAGTCTATTTTGAGTGGCGTTTTGGTGGGTACTATAGCCGAACTTAACGGTTTAATACAACTATATTCCAAAAAAGCGCCGGATTTAACCGTTATACTTTGCGGTGGCGATGCAGGATTTTTTGAAAGTAAATTAAAAGGACGCATCTTTGTAATTCCTGAATTAGTCTTGATCGGGCTTCACAGAATTTTGATTCATAATGTATAAAACACTTCGCGGTCTGGTTTGCGCTGCTGTACTTTGCTTAGGGTATGGTGCACAGGCACAGAATATTGGTAATGCCCCTTACTCACGCTACGGCATAGGCGAGTACAACTATAACACAGGCAATATCCGGAATGCAGGTATGGCTAATACAGGCGTTGGCGCAGGAAATATTTTCCAGATAAATACGGCCAACCCCGCATTGCTCTACTATAACAGCACTACTGTTTTTGAATTAGGCGTAGCCGGTGAGGTAAAAAAACTGCAGAATGCCACCCAGTCGCAGACAGACGGTACTGCTAATCTTTCGGCAGTTTCCTTAGCCATCCCGATCATGTCGCAGCGCTGGACCACAGCCCTAAGCCTGCGCCCGTACTCCAACGTGTCGTATGATGTGATATCACGCAACAGGATCTCGGAAGATATCGTGATCACAGAACAATATACTGGCGATGGCGGCATTTCAGAGCTGTCGTTCGGCCACGGTATCCGCCTGACCAAAGGCCTTACTATTGGTGGCAGCGCGTCTTACCTGTTCGGTAATATCACCAAGGAGTCTATTTCAACCATACTGGATTCTACTATAACTGACTCCAGAACCTTAGAGGTAGAGCAGGTAGTAAGAAGCCAGGAAACAAAGTACAATGCACTGCTTTTTAAAGCCGGAGCCAACTATAGAAGCAAAGTAACCGATAAGCTGTTTTTCAGTGCCGGAGCTGTTTATACCCACAAAACGGACCTGGATGCTGACCGTTACGCATCCTTCGAGCGCCGCACCCCTTTAAGCGTACAGGACAGCTTATTTGCCGTTAGCACAACAGGCAAGGTAAATCTGCCGTCGAGCTTTGCAGCAGGTATCAGCATCGATAACGGTTCTAACTTTACACTGGCAGCAGATTACCTTACACAGAAATGGTCTGACTTTAAAGACCTTAACAACGAACAGAAACTGGTTGACAGCTACCGTGCCAGCGTTGGTGCCGAATTCACGCCAGATGCTAACTCGGTGGGTAATTACTTCGAGCGTGTGACTTATCGTGGAGGTCTTTACTATGGCAATACGCCTTACCAGGTTGGCGGCGAGCAACTGAACGACAAAGGCGTTACATTCGGGGCAACATTTCCGTTTGGCCGCTCTACCATTTATGATATGTACCAGCTAAACACATCGTTCGGCTACGGTATGCGTGGTACTAAAGACAACGGCCGTGTACAGGAAAACTACTTCCAGTTCAACATTGGCGTTACCGTAAACAGCCGCTGGTTTATTAAGCGAAGAATAGAATAGCTATACCCAACTATAGATTGAAACAGAAGGCCGTTGTAAAGCGGCCTTTCTTGTGTTATAAGCTACCGTATTGCCCGGGCATTTACACATTCGCACAAAATTTGCTAACTTCACACAGAAACCACTGAGCGGCCAATGAACAGAAAATGCTGGAAATATGTACTACTGTTAACCTTTGCGATAACAGGCGCAGGCTGCCGCGAGGACCTGAAAGACCCGGATAAAGAAGTGAAGTACAAGGGCCCTGTGATCGAGAACAAAGATGTTTTTACCCTGTACAGCGATTCAGCCAAGCTTATGATCCGGATGAAGGCACCTGTGCAGCAGGAATTTGAAGGCGGAGACGGCGTTTTCCCGAAAGGGTTTTACGTGGAGTTTATGCAGCAGGAAGGCCAGGTAACCTCTACTATGCGCGCCAACTATGGCCACCAGGATAAAGGCAAGGAAATATATTTTGCAAAAGGAGATGTGCAGGTGCATAACATCCTGAAACAGGAAAAACTGGAAACAGAGGAACTATACTGGGACCGCCGTCGCCGCAAGATCTATACCGATAAGTTTGTGAAGATAACAACTCCGAACCGCGTGGTAACCGGGCATGGGCTGCGCTCTGACCAGAACTTCGAGAATTATACCATCCAAAAGATAACAGGTGTTTTTGACCTGGAAGAGTAATGAACCAAAAATTAATTAATACCATTTTATTATCGCTGTCTTTTGTGGCAATGATCATTGGCATCCACAGAAGCATAGAAGAAAGTGTTGCCGCTAACTACTGGATTTTTATGATTTCCTTGGGGCTGTACATCCTGTATGGCTACCGCAAAAAGAAGAGCCAGTCCCGGTAACGGTATAACCTGACATGATAGAACCCGACCAGATCATATTTTTAGTAACAGGCCTGCTGTTGTCCGCATTTTTTTCGGGCGTCGAAATAGCTTTTATGTCGGCCAACAGGCTGCAGATAGAGCTTAGCGGTAAAAACGGGGTGCTCTCCGGCCGCATATTGTGGCACCTGTTGCAGCATCCTTCGCGCCTGATGGGCACTGCCCTGATCGGAAATACACTTGCCCTGGTGCTGTATGGCTTTGCAATTGCCGGCCTGCTGCATAATGTGCTTTCCCACACCTTCCCGGATCAGGTACAATACGACCTGCTTATTCTGGTAATTCAGATTGCCGTGGCTTCGGTGGTTATGCTGCTGACAGCAGAGTTCTTGCCGCGTAGCCTGTTCGTTATCAACCCGAACCGCATGCTGCAGGTGCTGGCGCTGCCTATAGTTGTGTTTTACTACCTGTTGTTCCCGGTAGTGTATGTTATTGTTAAGCTAAGCAAACTGGTAGCCGAAAAGCTGTTTAAAATAGAATTCTCGGACCAGAAACCGGTATTTGGCTTTACGGATCTGAACACCTACATCAAAAACAGGCTGTATCATCCGGATAAGGAGAACGCCCCGGAAGTTGACCCGGAAATTTTCCATAATGTACTGGAATTCAGGACTGTAAAGGTGCGCGAATGTATGGTGCCACGCACCGAGATAGAAGCTGTGGAAGAAAACGACCCTGTGGAAAGCCTGCGCAAAACCTTTACCGAGACCGGCCATTCCAAAATACTGGTGTACCGCGATAACATCGATAACATTATTGGCTATTGCCACCAGCTGGATATGTTTAAGCGGCCGGAAAAGATAGCAGATATACTGGTGCCGGTTAGCCTTGTGCCGGAAAGCATGCTGGCCAGCGAGCTGTTTGTAAAGTTTGTAGCTGAACACCGCAGCATAGCCGTGGTGCTGGACGAGTTTGGCGGCACAGCCGGCATCGTGACCGTGGAAGACGTGATAGAAGAGATTTTCGGGGAGATAGAGGACGAGTACGATCTGGATGATACCCTGGAGCAGGCCGCGCCCGATAAAGGTATATACATGCTGAGCGCCCGCCTGGAAATTGACTACCTGAACGATAAGTATGGCCTGGATCTGCCCGAAGGCGATTATGAGACGCTGGGGGGCTTTATTTTTTCAGAGATAGGAGAGATACCGTCGCCGGGCGATGTGCTGCAACACCCGCCGTACCAGATCACGATCCTGACCATGGACGAAAACCGGATAAACACCGTCCGGCTGGTAAAAGCATCAGATTTTCAGGCAGAACCGGAACATTAAACAGAAATGCATAAAATTTTGAATTTTAGCGCGATTAACCTTATTTTGCACAATCCTTTTTATAAGTTAAACAGATAATGGCATTAATTAACAAGATTAGAGAGAAGTCTGGTTGGGCGGTAGGCGCCATTGCCATTGGGCTTGGCATTTTTGTAGTAGGCGGCGACCTGCTTGGGCCAAACTCAAGGCTTCTTGGAAACGACGCCAACGAGATTGGTGAGATAGCTGGTGAAACGATTGAATACCAGGAGTTTGATAATATTTTCCAGCAAACCAAGGCGAACTATGAAGCGCAGATAGGCAGAAGCGCCAACGAAGGTGAAATGGCTATGATGCGTGAGCAGGCCTGGAATCAGCTGATCTTTAAAATTGCCTTAGAGAAAGAGTACGAGCGCCTGGGCATAGCCGTATCGGAAGAAGAACTGTTTGATATGGTGCAGGGTAACAACATACACCCGGCAGTACGTCAGGCTTTCACAAACCCACAGACAGGTGAATTCGACCAGGCACAGATCGTGCAGTACCTGCAGAACATGTCGCCGGAAGACAGACCAATGTGGACCAACTTTGAGCAGGGTATAGCCGCCGACCGCGTTCGTGCAAAATACACCAACCTGCTGAGCAAGTCTGTTTATGTAACTACAGCAGAAGCCAAAAACTTCTTTAACGCGCAGAATGCCACCGCATCGGTTAAAGTAATGTACGTACCATTCTTTACGATATCGGATTCGGCTGTAACCGTAACTGATGCGCAGCTGAAAGATTTTTATGAGCGCAACAAAGAGCTTTACAAAGTAGAGGAAGGCCGCAGCATAGAGTATGTTTCCATTCCGGTAGCTGCCTCAGAAGAAGATAACAAGTCGTACCAGGAAGAAATGGCCTCTGTAGCGCAGCAGTTTGCAGCAGCTACCAACGACTCTGCCTTCGTAAATACAAACTCTGATGTGCCATTTAACGGTACTTATGTGATCCCGGGCCAGTTGCCTGAGCAACTGCGCAACGAAAACCTGGTAGAAGGCAAAGTTTACGGCCCGTATACGACCGAGACATCTTATACCCTGTATAAAGTACTGGATGTTAAAGATGGTGGTAAGAGTGCTGCCAAAGCAAGCCACATCCTTATCCAGCCATCAGCTGATACCCCGGAAGCAAAAGCAGAAGCAAAAGCTAAAGCTACTGATATCCTGAATCAGATAAAGAAAGGTGCTGATTTTGCCCAGATGGCAGCGCAGCATGGTTCTGACGGTACTGCCTCGCAGGGCGGTGACCTGGGTTGGTTTGAGTCTGGCCAGATGGTAGCGCCATTCGAGAAAGCCGTGTTTGGTGCTTCATCGGCTGGCCTGTTGCCAGAGCTTGTGGAGACGGAATATGGTTACCACATTGTAAAAGTTACTGCTCCTAAAACAAGCCGCTCGTACAAGATTGCAACTATACAGCGCGCTATTGAGCCAAGCGAAACTACCCGCGATGCTGCTTATGCGATAGCTGATGAGCTGTCAGGCACAAGCGACAACCTGGAAGGGTTCCGTAAGAATGTTGCCGAAAACAAAGCCCTTGTAAAGCAGGAAGTAAAAGAGATCGGTAAGAACAACATTGTGGCCGGCAACCTGACCAATGCCCGCGAGCTTGTGCGCTGGACATATGCCAAAGATACAGAAGTAGGAGATGTATCGCCGGTATTCGAGATCGGTGATGAGTTTGTGGTAGCTGTACTGACTGGTAAGCACGAAAAAGGCTACGCTAAAGTTGAGGATATCAAAGATGAGCTGACAGCTGCCGTTCGTAACGAACTGAAGGCAAAACAGATCATCGAGAAGATACAGAAAACAAAAGGCACTGTAGACCAGATGGCTGCCGCTTATGGCCCGGATGCTATGCTTAGAACAGCTGACGATGTAACGTTTGCAGCCGGAACAATACCTGGCATCGGCCTGGAGCCGGTAGCAGTAGGTAAAGCTTTCGGTCTGAAGCCGGGTGGCCGTACACAGCCTTTCGAAGGAAACGGTGGTGTGATGGTGGTAGAACTTACTGCCCTGAACAAAGCTCCGGAAGTAAAAGACCTTTCTGGTGTGAAGCAGCAGTTAGTAAACATGCGCACCGGTAACGTAGAAAGCAGAGCATTTGATGCCATTAAAGAGAAATCCAACATTGTAGATAACCGCGTTAAGTTCTTCTAAGCCGCCGGTTGCTATAGTATAAAATGAGCCACTCCCGCAGAGTGGCTCGTTTGTTTTATAGGATATCCAACGTACAACATTTAACTTTTAACCTCAGAAGCAAGCAAATAGCTATATCAAGTTCAGGCAAAAACTCGTTGTAAGTACACCTATGGCTCCATTCAGAAAACTATACCTGCTACTGGCACTTTGCCTGGCGCTGTTGTCGGTAACGGCACAGGCGCAAACAGGCCAGGACCTGGCACTGGCACGCGAGTACTACAGCAAAGGCGAGTACCAGAAAGCCGAAGCCCTGTTTGAAAAGCTGGTAGAGGACAAACGCTATTTTGCAGCCACTTACCCTGATTACCTTAAAACGCTGCTGGCCCTGCGCAACTATAAAGCTGCCGAAAAGCTTGTAAAACGAACTATAAAACAGAACCCCGGCAACTATAACTATGAAGTAGATCTGGGATTGGTATTCCAGGCAGCCGGCGATAAGGCCGCCGCCGAGAAGCATTTTAACAAGATCATTTCGCAGACAACTCCTGAATCGGCTATAGCCATTGCGAGCGCTTTTATACAGAACGAACTATACGACCAGGCAGAGCAGACCTACCTGCGCAGCCGGGAACTGAGCAAAGACCCACTGGAGCACAACCGCCCTTTGATAGCATTGTACACGTACCGCCGGAAGAATGAAGCCCTGGTGCCAGAAGTGCTAAACCTGCTGCAGGAAAATGAAACAGAGATAGGCTATGTACAAAACATGCTCCAGAACAGTTTGCGCGACGAGAAAGCTTTGGATGCGCTGGAGAAGGAACTGATCATGCGGGTGCAGCAGCAACCCGATAAACTGGCCTACAGCGAGCTACTGATCTGGCTATATATACAACGGCTGGACTTTTACGCTGCCCTGATGCAGGCACGCGCCGTAGACAAGCGTACCCGCAGTGGTGGCTCCAGGGTTATGGAGCTCGGTAACATCAGTGCCAAAAACAAAGACTATAAAAGTGCCATAGAGGCGTTTGAGTACATTGTAAATGAGTATCCGGAAGGCCCTTTTTACCTGGTGGCCCGCCAGCGTCTGATCAATGCCCGCGAGGAGCAGGTGCAGAATACATTTCCGGTTGATAGAGAAAAGATACGCGCCCTGATTGCTGATTACGATGCCCTGCTGACAGAAGTAGGCCGCAGTGCCGCCACCGCAGAGGTACTGCAGCACATGGCCAACCTGTATGCCTTTTATTTGGATGATAAAGCCAAAGCCATTGAATTACTGCAGGAAGCCATTGCCATGCCCCGCGCCAATGCCAACCTCGTAGCAGAAAGCAAGCTGACGTTGGGGGACATTTACCTGCTGAAAGGAGAACCCTGGGAAGCGACCCTGCTTTATTCGCAGGTCGAAAAATCGCATAAAGACACGCCGGTTGGCTACGAAGCAAAATTACGGAATGCCCGCCTGAGCTACTTTAAAGGAGATTTTGAACTGGCGCAGGCCCACCTGGATATTCTGAAACTGGCCACCAGCCGCGAAATTGCCAACGATGCCATGGACCTGAGCCTGCTGATCACGGATAACACCGGCCTAGATACATCAACAACCGCCATGGAAGAATATGCCGCCATCGAACTGCTGGTGTTTCAGAACAAGATGCAGGAAGCCCTTACCCAACTGGATGCCATGTTGCAGAAATATCCCGGCCATAGTTTAACCGACGAGATCTATTTCCAAAAAGCCGCCATACAGGAAAGAATGGGGAATTTTACAGAAGCCATCGCCAGCCTGCAGAAAATAGCCGGAAACCCGCAATACGACATTCTGAGCGACGATGCCCTGTTCCGGATGGCCTATATTTACGAAGAGAACCTGAAAGACCCCGTCAAAGCACAACAGCTGTACAACGACCTGCTCGTGAAGCACCAGGGCAGCATTTTCGTAGCCGAAGCCCGAAAACGCTTCCGTAAACTACGCGGCGATAGTGTGAATTGATAGCTGCCTGAATCAGAATTTATAGGATTAGTGAATCTACAGGATTTAAGCTTTGGCTATAGTTTGATAAGTTATAGCTGCTCCTTTGTCATCCCGAGCGAAGTCGAGGGATCTTATTTGTCTTATAGTTCTATAGTTGAAGCCAATTGCAACTGGAAACAAGCCGTTGTTCTATAGTTACCTTTCATCCTGGGAGCTCTAAGAGCCTATCGTTTTATAGTTTGCTTGGCTCCCTCCCGGGCCGGGAGGTCTCGTCTTCGGGCATCGCGCTGCTGCCTTCTTGCTATCCTCGTGCCTTGGATTGCCTATCGGCACCGGAACCTCTCGAGGCGCTCAACCCAAAGACTGATAACAGTTCGATAGCTTCTGCTGTAACTATAGTTTACTTGAAGTTTCTTGGCTAAAGCAGATCTGTTTTACTCGTGGCTATAGTTCCGTAGGGACAGGTCGCGACCTGTCCGCTCAATATCGTTAACTATAAAACTATAGCTATTGAATTATAGCAATATCAGAGTTCCCCTCCTTGGATAAGGAGGGGTAGGGGTGGTTTGAACCACGGTAACTATAGCACTATAGTTCAAACTATGGTAAAGGCAGCAAAGTCCCCCTTTGAAGGGGGCAGGGGGATGACCAACGCCAACTATGAAACTATAGCTCCCCCAACTATAATCATGGCAGTAATTCCCCTCTTGAGAGGGGTAGGGGTGTGTTCGCTAACTATAAATCAAACTATAATAAAGCAGCAAATCTTCCGCTTTAGACTACCGAGAAGCGATTCCGAAAACAGCGAGCGTAACATCTAAGGGGCAGGGGTGGTTGGACCAACCGCAACTATAGAACTATAGGTACAAAATAACCGGCCTAAATCTTAGCTGAAAAAGATGAACAGGATGAGGAGAAAGAGGAGAAACGTCCCGTACATCACCAGATCAAGGGAGTAATCCTTATACTTCTCATAAACAGCTCTGAATCGTTTCATGGCGGCAAATGTTGTGAAAATGTAAAAGTACAGATTTTAAAGCAAATAAGGCGCGGAAGCCAGCCAGGAACAAACTAAAACCTGCTTAAATTAGTTAACTTTGCAGATATCTGATTTAGTACAGCAAGCAAAATGGAGAAAAGGTGGGTATATAAGCCGGAGGTAGCTGAAGAAACGATAGACAAACTTGTCGGGGAACTGAAGATAAGCCCGACACTGGCCGGCATACTGGGCCAGCGTGGTATCTATAGTTTTGAGGAAGCCCGCGCTTTCTTCCGTCCTTCGCTTGCCGACCTGCATGATCCTTTCCTGATGAAGGACATGCACCGCGCTGTAAACAGACTGACAGAAGCCCTGCACCGCTCCGAAAAGATCCTGATCTATGGTGACTATGATGTAGATGGGACCACGTCGGTCGCGCTGATGTATGGTTTTCTGCGCCATTATACCCACCAGATCGAGTTTTACATTCCGGACAGGTACAAGGAAGGCTATGGCGTATCAACGCAGGGGATAGACTATGCGGCCGCCAATGGTTTCGGGCTCATCATCAGCCTGGACTGTGGCATAAAATCAGCAGACAAAGTAGCTTATGCAGCCAGCTTCGGGATAGATTTTATTATCTGCGACCACCATTTGCCCGACGATGATATACCTCAGGCTGTGGCTGTGCTGGACCCCAAGCAATTCGACTGCCTGTATCCGTACAAAGAGCTTTCGGGGTGTGGGGTTGGGTTTAAACTGCTGCAGGCGTTCTGTTTGCAGAACAGCGTAGACCTGGAAGAACTATTCAATTTTCTGGACCTGGTGGTAGTGAGCATCGCCTCAGACATTGTGCCTATTACCGGCGAGAACAGGATACTGGCCTACTACGGACTGCAACTGCTGAACTCTCCTAAGCCAATGCGCCCCGGACTGGACGCGTTGAAAGACCTGGCGGGTATTACCGGCGAAATGGATATTACGAGCATCGTATTCGGTTTTTCGCCGCGCATAAACGCTGCCGGCCGTATGGGCGACGCCAAAAACTCGGTACGGATGCTGCTGGCCCAGACCAAAGACGAAGCCCTCCGGATGGCCGACATCATCAACGAATCGAACAAGGCGCGCCGCGACAAGGACAGCAATATTACCAAAGAAGCCCTGCAGATGATCGAAGAAGACGATTTTCTGCGGACAGCCAACTCGACGGTGCTCTACAAAGAGAACTGGCACAAAGGCGTGATCGGAATTGTAGCGTCGCGCTGTATCGAGAAGTACTATAGGCCTACCATCATTCTTACACATTCAAATGGCAAAGCGTCGGGGTCGGCGCGGTCGGTGCATGGCTTTGATGTGCACAGTGCCATCGAGAGCTGCTCAGACCTGCTGGAGCAATACGGCGGGCACATGTATGCCGCAGGCTTAACATTACCTGTCGAGAACATTCCGGCCTTCAGGGAGCGTTTTGAGCAGTTTGTAGCCAATGCTATTACCGAAGAGCAGAAGTGCCCGCAGATAGAGATCGACGCCAAAATCAGGCTGAACCAGATCACAAAGAATTTCTTCAGTATTATAAAGCAGATGGAGCCGTTCGGGCCGGGCAACATGCGGCCGGTGTTTGTGTCGGAGTGCGTGTATGATACAGGCAACCTGCGCGTAGTAGGCGATACCCACCTGAAACTACGCCTTACCCAGGACGACTATACGTATTTTGATGCCATCGCCTTCGGGTTTGGCGACTACTACGACCGCATCTCCAAAGGTATTCCGTTTGATGTGTGCTATACCGTAGAAGAGAATAACTACCGGGGCAACATCTCCATCCAGCTGTCTGTAAAAGACATCCGCCTGAAATAAAAAAGCAGCCTGTACCGGGTGGTAAGGCTGCCTTTCTATAGTTTATCTTTAGCAAACTATGGCTGCGGATACGTGTGCCTGAACTGCTGCAGCGGGCTTTCCTGCTCGTTGGCAGTAGCCATTTCGGGTAAGCACAGTTTCATTAACTGGTCCAGGTCTCCGGCAAAAAAGTTGATATCTACCGCTGAGTTTATGCCGGCCACCGAGCCGCTGTCGGTGTACTGCCAGAACATCCAGCTATCGGTGTGGTGTACTTCGGGCTTTACCGGGCTGTAGCGGGCAATCCAGAAATGATAATCAGAGAAATGACCTTTCAGCCAGCGGCGGTAATAGTTCTGGCTGGTATAGATAATAGGTCTTACGCCATAGTACTTGGTTACAGCCTCAAGCCACGTTTTTATATTGGCGCGTAGTTCCTCGCCGCTCATGCCGGGTGTTGTTACTTCCACGTCGAGTACTGGTGGCAGGTCGCCGGTAGCCAGCGTTACTGTGCTCGTAAACAGTTTTATCTGATCTTCAACAGGAGCTTCAGGCTTAAAAAAATGGTAGGCGCCGCGCTTTATGCCGTGGCGTCTGGTTTCTTCCCAGTTACGTGCAAAAAATGGATCCAGCCTGAAATCGCCCTGGGTGGCTTTTACAAAGGCAAAGGATACACCGGCATCTTTTACCTGCATCCAGTCCACTTCTTTCTGCCACCGCGATACATCTATCCCTTTCAGCGAAGAACTGCTGTTATTGGTCTTGTCGGTATTGGTTTCGGTTTTTATGGGGTTGTTTTCTGCAACAGCGGAACTATGGCCCGCTACTGAGGAATACCAAAACATGCCGGTAAGCGCAGCATATCTACTGAAAGATAGGAGTAAAGAAAGCATCATAAAATGGTAAGTGGCTAAAAGTATTTTAATCTAAACAACTATCTCCTGAAATACAAGCTGATGCAGCAACGTTTATACATATTGTTGTATAAGTTAAATTGGACATTAGCAGGAGAAGTATACCGCTAACACGCTGCCTGGCGTTATAGTTGCATCATTGCAGTATGCTGCATTATCCGTAACTTAGCCAAATGATACTCAGAGCTGAACATCTATTTAAAAAATATAAAGCACGCCACGTTGTAAATGATGTGAGCGTGGAAGTAAACCAGGGCGAAATTGTGGGGTTGCTGGGGCCGAACGGTGCCGGTAAAACAACGTCGTTTTACATGATCGTGGGGCTCGTGAAGCCAAATGCCGGTAAGATATTCCTGGATACGGAAGATATAACAGCACTACCAATGTATCAGCGGGCTAAGCGCGGGGTGGGCTACCTGGCGCAGGAAGCCTCGGTTTTCCGGCAACTGACGGTGGAGGAGAACATACAGGCTGTGTTAGAGATGACCAACAAGACCAAGCAGGAGCAACAGGAGAAAGTAGAAGAGCTGCTGGAAGAGTTCTCGTTAACACATGTGCGCAAAAATAAAGGCGTTGTGTTGAGCGGGGGTGAGCGCCGCCGTACCGAAATTGCCCGCGCCCTGGCCGTAGATCCTAAGTTTGTATTGCTGGATGAGCCTTTTGCAGGCGTAGACCCGATTGCCGTAGAAGAGATCCAAAGTATAGTTGCCAAGCTCAAAAGTAAAAACATCGGCATACTCATTACCGACCACAACGTAAACGAGACCCTTTCCATTACCGACCGCGCCTACCTGCTTTTCGAAGGCAAGATCCTGAAATCGGGCACCGCCGAAGACCTTGCTTCAGACGAACAGGTACGCCGCGTATACCTGGGCAAACACTTCGAGCTGAAGCGGAAAATCTGATCAGTTAACAGTAAGCAGTTAACAATGATCAGATTTTAGAACCTTCTGCTTTTTATTCCGCTAAGTATAGCCTATATAGCTTCGGAATGAATGACAATAACCTTTATAACAAGTGCTATGCCTTTGCAATCAGGGTTGTAAGAGCTTATCAGCATCTTAGTTCAGAGAAGAAAGAGTTTGTGCTTTCAAAGCAATTGCTGCGTAGTGGTACTTCTATAGGTGCAAATGTAGCAGAGGCAAATGGTGGTATTTCTACTGCCGATTTCTCGTCAAAGATTTCGCTGGCTTACAAAGAGAGTCTGGAAACAAAATATTGGTTAAGTTTACTTAGAGATACTAATTACTTAGATAGCTCAGTTACTGAAAGTATGTTAAAGGATGTGGATGAGCTAAGCAAGATTCTGTTTTCAATTCTGAAATCCACAAGAATCAACTCAAAACATTTAAAGCCTTAGGCGGATTACTGTTTACTAATAACTGTTAACTGATAACTGAATTTGTGGAAATAATAAACTCTATAGTTACCTGGGTGATGAAGAAGCGGATACATGATATTGATCTGTTTCGGAAGTACCCGCATGAGGTGCAGCAGGAGCTGTTTCAGAACCTGATTACAAAAGCAAAGGGCACAGAATGGGGCAAAATGTACGGCTACAGCGATAAACTGAGCGTGCGTGAGTTTCAGGAACGTGTACCGGTCAGCACGTACGAGGAACTATACCCATACATAGAGCGCGTTATTAAAGGCGAACAGAACCTGCTGTGGCCCGGTAAAATAGAGTGGTTCGCCAAATCGTCGGGCACTACCAATGCCCGCAGCAAGTATATCCCGGTCAGCACCGAAAGCCTGGAAGATTGCCACTACAAAGGCGGCAAGGACATGCTCTCTATCTACGTGAACCTGTTCCCGGAAACCAAGCTTTTTACCGGCAAAGGCCTGAGCATAGGCGGCAGCCACCGGCCAAGCGAGCTAAATGCCAAGGTATCGTGCGGCGACGTGTCGGCGGTGATTATGCAGAACCTGCCGATCTGGGCGGAAGCTATGCGTACGCCACCGCTTAAAGTTGCCCTGATGGACAAGTGGGACGAGAAAATAGAGAAAATGGTGGAGCTGACGGTGCAGGAAAATGTGACCAGCCTGAGCGGCGTGCCCACCTGGACTTACGTGCTCCTGAAGCGCATTCTGGAAGTGACCGGCAAGAGCAACATCCTGGAAGTATGGCCGAATATGGAGCTCTTTACCCACGGGGCTGTGGCGTTCGGGCCTTACCGCCAGTTGTTCCGCGAGATCATACCTTCTGATAAAATGAACTACCTGGAGGTGTACAACGCGTCGGAAGGATTTTTCGGGATACAGGACCAGGCAGGCACCGAAGACGAAATGCTGCTGATGCTGGACTATGGCGTGTACTACGAATTTATACCCATGGACCAGTTTGACGAGGAAAACCCCAAAACACTGACACTGGACCAGGTAGAGTTAGGCAAGAACTATGCTATCGTTATCTCTACAAACGCCGGCCTGTGGCGCTATAAGATCGGGGATACCATTCGTTTTACAAACCTGAGCCCGTACCGCATAAAAATATCAGGCCGCACCAAGCACTTTATAAATGCTTTTGGCGAGGAAGTGATAGTAGAGAATGCTGAGGCTGCCATTACCAGGGCCTGCGAAGTAACAGGAGCAATTATCTCTAACTTTACAGCTGCACCAGTTTACATGGAGAGCGGCAAACGTGGCGGGCACGAATGGATAATAGAGTTCGAAAAAGAACCTGACAACCTGAAGCAGTTCACGTATCTGCTGGATGAAACGCTGCGCGAAGTAAACTCAGATTACGATGCCAAGCGCCAGAACGACATTGCACTGCAGGAACCAATTGTGCACGCTGCCCCGAAAGGTACGTTTATGAACTGGCTCCGCGATAAAGGCAAACTGGGTGGCCAGAACAAAGTGCCGCGCCTGAGCAACTCCCGCGAGTTCCTGGAAGAGATGTTGCAGTATATTGCTGTCTGAACCGGTGATTAAAGGGATGAAGCAGATTTAACATGATTTGTAGAGACACAATACGTTGTGTCTCTTTTGTTTAGAGCAGGATACTAAAATTCAGTTTCTGCCGCAAGTTTAGCGGAGCGTAACTTGTGGCTGTGTTTGGTTGTAAGTTTTCAACTTACTTTCTGCGCGAGCAGAAAAATTTACGTTAGCAGGTTTATAGTTTGAAGATGCCATTACTAAGATATAAACTATAGTTCTATAGTTGCAGCTATAGTGTTTCCTGCTTTTGCAAAGCAAGGCCAGTTACAAACTGGCCGCCATACACAGCCACAAGTTACGCTCCGCTAAACTTGCGGCATAAAACAGCATAAAAAGAAATCCCCGGCAAGTACAGACCTGCCGGGGATTTTTATTGTTAAAGCCAAACTATAAACTATAGTTATAGCCCATTCCTAATTTATAATTTCTAATTCATAATTGGGAGCGAAGCGACCTTCTACTCCAGGAAGCTGCTCAGAATGCTGCCTTCTTTTTTAGCGTTCTCGCCGTGTGGCATCAGTGCCTGGATCAGTTTCTTAACCGGCATAGACTGCAACCACACGCGGCCTGTGCCACGCAACGTAGCCAAAAACAAACCTTCGCCACCGAAGATCATCGACTTCAGGCCGCCGGCACGTTGCACACTGAAATCAATACCTTCTTCAAACGCTACCACGCAACCGGTGTCTACGCGCAGGGTTTCGTTGTTCAGTTGCTTCTCAACTATAGTTCCGCCGGCATGTATAAAGGCCATGCCATCGCCCTGCATGCGCTGTAGTATAAAGCCTTCGCCACCAAAAAAGCCTGCGCCTAATCGTTGGTTAAAGTGTATGCTCAGTTTAGTGCCCAGTGCTGCAGCCAGAAATGCATCTTTCTGCGTAATCAGGCTGTTGTTGCGCATGTTGCGCAGGTCAACCGGAAGGATGGTGCCCGGGTAAGGAGCCGAGAAAGCAACGCGGCTTTTGCCGTGGCCCATGTGCGTAAAGTGCGTCATAAACAACGACTCGCCGGTAATAAGGCGGCTGCCTGCCGAAACCAGCTTGCCGAAAAAGCCCTGGCTGGGATTGGAACCGTCGCCCATTTTAGCCTGGAACTCAATGCCCTCTTCCATATACACCATAGCGCCAGCTTCAGCAATTACCGTCTCCTGCGGGTCCAGCTCTATCTCCAGCACCTGTATGTCGTTACCAAAGATCTTGTAGTCAATTTCGTGAGAATTTCTCATAGTATAGATTCAGGTTAGTTATAGAGAGCAATATAGGGAATTAGCCGAAAAGTTGAAGGCAACTATAGCTCTAACCTGCAGCTATAGTTGGTAAAAGGCACCGAATTTATAGTTAGTCTTCTTCGTCGTCCTCTTCCGTATCCTTCTTTTTCTTAAGCTTTGGCAGGTCTTCCTCGTCATCCGACACGGAGCTGGTGCCGCGCACAAAATCCTCTTCCGTTTCTTCTACTTCTTCACCTTCCTCAATGTGATACTCTTCCTCTTCTTCGCGCTTGGCTTTTTCGGCAGCGTCGCGCTTCATCAGTTTCTTATCGTCCACATTCTTGTTCAGGAACTCGTTGATCTTATCAATGCTATAGTTTGAGATGATCTCGCCGTGCTCGTTTACCTTTATTTCAAAGCCTTCCAGGTCCTTGTGCACTTTCGATTTCTTTTTACTCTTATCGGGTTTCTTATTTCTGGCCATGTTTTTTTCATTTAAACTCCCTGATGTATAAGTATAAAAAGCCAAATAGTTGCGATAAGGCACTTTAGCTATAGTTTGGCACAATAAAAAAGGCTGACCCTTTTGCAGGATCAGCCTTATAGTTTAAAGCTATAGTTGCTTAGGCAGCAGTAACGTACTGGCTCAGTTTGGCAATAGCTGTTTCGACGCGGGTTATAGTCTCGTCGCGTCCGATGATCTCAATGATCTGCATCAGGTCAGGGCCGGCTTCGGCGCCGGTTACAGCAAGACGGAGTGCCTGCATTACCTGTCCGATCTTCATGCCGTGGCGCTCCAGTATCGTTACCAGCAGGTCTTTTACCGAATCAGCATTGAAGTCGGCTATAGTTGGCAGCTCATTCTTAAACTCTTCAAATACCGCCACCGACTGCGCATTCCACTTTTTAGAGGCTACTTTCTCGTTAAACTCTGTAGGCGCTACAAAGAAATAAGCGGCTTCTTTCCAGAATTCCTGCGGAAAGCTAACGCGCTCTTTCATCAGGCCTGCTACCTTCTCTGCCTTCTCCGGGGTGCAAGAGATATTGTGTTCTTCCAGGGCCTGCAATAAGTAAACTGCCAGTTCGCTGTCCGGCTTGGCTCTTAAATACTGCTCGTTAAACCAGCGGGCTTTCTGAATATCGAAGCGGGTACCGGATTTACCGATACGCTCAACTGTAAACTCGTTTGCCAGTTCTTCCATCGAGAAGATCTCCTGCTGCGTGCCCGGGTTCCAGCCCAGGAATGCCAGGAAATTGATGAAAGCTTCAGGCAGGTAACCACTTTCGCGGTAACCAGACGAAACCTCGTTTGTAAACGGATCTACCCAACGCAGCGGGAATACCGGGAAACCTAACTTATCACCATCGCGCTTGCTAAGCTTACCATTGCCATCTGGCTTCAGCAGCAGTGGCAGGTGCGCAAACTCCGGCATGGTATCTTCCCAGCCCAGGTAGCGGTACAGCAATACGTGCAGCGGCGCAGATGGCAACCACTCTTCCCCACGAATCACGTGCGTGATCTTCATCAGGTGGTCATCCACAATATTAGCCAGGTGGTAGGTCGGCATGCCATCCGACTTCATCAATACTTTATCATCTATAGAAGAAGAGTGCACCATTACCCAACCACGGATCAGGTCTTTCAGGCGGATTTCTTCTTTACGCGGCACTTTTAAACGGATCACATACGGTGCGCCAGACTCCAGAAGCTTCTTTACTTCATCTTCGGGCATGGTAAGCGAGTTGCGCATCGTGGCGCGGGTAATGGCATTATACTGTGGCGTGGCTACTTTGGCAGCTTTCAGGCGCTCACGCATAGCCTCCAGTTCTTCGGCTGTATCAAAAGCATAATACGCATGGCCATCGTTTACCAGCTGCAGGGCATACTGCATGTACATTGGCTTTCGCTCCGACTGGCGGTAAGGCGCATACGGGCCACCGTTCCATGGGCTTTCATCCAGCTCAATGCCGCACCACTCCAGCGACTGACGGATGTAATCTTCAGCACCCGGTACAAAACGGTTCTGGTCTGTATCCTCGATGCGCAATATCATTTTGCCGCCTGTTTTACGGGCCAGCAGGTAGTTGTAAAGGGCCGTGCGAACACCGCCTATATGTAGCGCCCCGGTCGGGCTTGGTGCAAAGCGTACTCTTACTTCTCTTTCCATGTATGGTCGTCGTCTTGTAATCTTCTAATTCGGGCGCAATTTACAAAATAAACTATGGAATAGTAAGCGAAAAAGGCTGGTTTGCCTGCAGGCTATTCTTTAATAGGAGTAGGGCAAGTACAAACAATATCAGGCGTTTGCGTATCTGCTTAGTATGCAGTTTAAAAGCTACCCGCATGGTACGTAAGCGGCTACACATGGTTTGGTGCCTGCTCCAGGAAACATGGTTAGAGTTCCTGGACAATAACTCATTTCAGAAGGGCGCCGCACTGGCCTACTATACCATTTTCGCGTTGCCGCCCATGCTCATTATCATCATCAGTGCCAGCAGTTATTTTCTGTCAGAGCAGGCCGTGTCCGGCGAGATCTACTATAGAATTAAGGAGCTTATTGGTTCGGAAGGTGCTTATGCGGTGCAGAAGATGGTGGAGAACGTGAATGCTTTCAGTAACCTGAACCTGGCAGCTATAGTTGGCGGGACAGCACTGTTTATTGCCGCAACCGGCCTTTTTGTATCGCTGCAGGACTCGCTGAACGAAATATGGTTTGTTAAACCCAAGCCCAAACGGGGTTACATTAAACTGGTGCTCGACCGTTTCCTGTCGTTTGGGATGATCCTGGCCATTGCCATTATCCTGCTGCTCTCGTTGCTGGCCAACACGGTACTGGTTATAGTCGGCGATTTTCTGACGGCACGGTTATCAGGTTGGGTGGTATACATCTTGCATCTGGCAAATTTCATGTCCAGCCTCGTGATGATGACCTTCCTGTTTGGCTGTATCTATAAGTTTCTGCCGGATGCCAAAATCAAATGGCGCGATGTGTGGGTAGGAGCTGTGGTGACAGCGGTGCTTTTTTCCGTTTTCAGGGGAATTATCGGGTTTTACCTGGGCAAAAACGATGTGGCCTCGGTGTACGGCGCGGCGGGCTCTGTGGTCATTATACTGACGTGGGTGTTCTTTACCTCCCAGATCATCTTTTTCGGAGCGGTTTTTACGTTTGTGTATTCCCGCAAATACGGCCATAACATTTACCCGGCCACCTATGCCGTGCGCGTTATCAGGCAGGAAATAGAAGTCGGCAACTCGGCGGTAAACGCAGAACCCGGTAAACATGCCCAGGAAGTGTACGGCGAAGAAACTATAGCTACACCACCATCCGGAGAAGATGAAAGCGAAGCCGTGCAGGGAGCGAATATTTGATAGTTAGAAAGTTGGGAAGTTAGAAAGTTTGGGAGTTTAAATGGGAGCTTACCTGAACTATAAAACTATAGTTTAACTATAGCAATAACCGAAATTCCCCTCTTGAGAGGGGTTGGGGTGTGTTTGCTAACTATAGAACTATAGCTGTTCTAACTATATTAGTAGTAGAAAGTCCCCCTTTGAAGGGGGCAGGGGGATGACAAACGCCAACTATAAAACTATAGCCAGCACTAGCGGAATTGCCTGTCCCGCCGGGCCAGTAGAGTTACAAACTCAACCCTATAGTTAGGCACGGGCTACAAACCCGCGCCAACGATAATGAAGCAACTATAGAACTATAATTTGAACTATAGCAAAGGCCGAAATCCTGAAAATCTTATAATGCTGTAGATCTTGATTCAGACAAAAAGGACAAAAAACGCAGAAGCTTATTCCTTTGTCTTTTGTCCTTTGCCAGAAAAATCTTGGTTCAGAAGTTTTATTTTACTGCGATGCAAGATATCTCTACGGTTACATCTTTTGGAAGGCGGCTTACTTCCACGGTTTCGCGGGCTGGTGGGTTGCTGGTAAAGTAGCTGCCATACGTTTCGTTTATTTTGCCGAAGTTGTTCAGGTCTTTTACAAAAATGCTGCACTTTACTACGTTGTTGAAATCCATGCCCGCCTCGTTAAGAATGTACTGCAGGTTTTTCATGACCATGTGCGTTTCTTCTTCGATGGTGCCCGTTACCAGTTCGCCCGTTTGCTGGTTCAGCGGAATTTGTCCGGAAACATAAAGTACGCCGTTGGCCATAGTTGCCTGGCTGTAAGGCCCGATCGGGGCTGGTGCATTCTGTGCGTTAACGATAGTATGTGCCATTCTGAATTAAGTTAAATGTTTATCTTTACCATCAAAAATACAGATTTATGCGCATACTTGTTTTGGCCGGCCCCGAAATGGCCCATGAGTTCAGGCAAAAGTTTCCGGAATCGAACAACGGTGTACGTTACACGTTCCTGCAAAGCCACAATATCATCGACGAGCAGTTAGAGCCATCCGATGTGGTATTTGACTTTTTGCTGCACGAACAGCCGGAGCGCCTGAGCCTGTATGCCCGCGAACAAGTTGTTTTCTGTAATACTGCTACGGTGCAGCTGGCTGCCCTTGTCAAAGCATCAGGGGTAGAGAAACCCTGCACACTGATCGGCTTTAACGGACTGCCATCGCTTTTTAACCGCCCGGTGCTGGAAGTAAGCCTGTACAACAAGCGCTCCGAGTCGGCGCTGATAGAAGTGTGTAACGAGCTGGGGGCTGAGTTTCTGGTAGTGGAAGACCGTGCCGGACTGGTTACGCCCCGCATTATCTGTATGATCATTAACGAGGCCTGCTATACTTTGCAGGAGCAAACAGCAACTATAGAAGACATAGACCTGGGCATGAAACTGGGCACCAACTACCCGAAAGGTCCGTTTGAGTGGGCGAACCTGATCGGGATAGAGAATGTTTACAACGTACTGCAGGCCGTGTACAACGACACCAAAGAAGAACGCTACAAAGTATGTCCGCTATTGAAGACCAAGTTCCTGCGTGGCGAAAAGTTTGAACTATAAGTTTTAGGTAATCGCCCTCGCTCGCGTCCCGCGAGTGTGAGCAACAGGTGGCGTCCCGCCACGTTAGCCCCAACACATATTAATCTATAGTTTAGTAGCAAACCTGATTTATAGCGGCCAGAGTCCGCAGGTAGCTCACACCCGCGGGACGCGAGCGAGGACAGAAATAAAGTTAAACGAAACTATAGCTGCAACTATAAACTATTGCTGATAAAAAAAGGAGACCTGTGCGGGTCTCCTTTTCTGTTTTATAATAACTATAGATTACTCTACTGTTACAGATTTTGCAAGGTTACGAGGCTGGTCTACGTTACAGCCGCGCATTACCGCTACGTGGTAAGACAGTAACTGCAGTGGTACCACCGATAACAATGGCATCAGGTGCTCGCTCGTTTCCGGAATCTCTATCACGTGGTCAGCCATGGCTGGTATAGTGGTATCGCCTTCCGTTACGATCGCGATTACTTTGCCTTTGCGGGCTTTCACTTCCTGCACATTCGATACGATCTTCTCATAAGAGCTGTCCTTGGTGGCAATTACCACGACCGGCATGTGCTCATCTATCAGAGCGATCGGTCCGTGCTTCATTTCGGCAGCCGGGTAACCTTCTGCGTGTATGTAAGATATCTCTTTGAGTTTAAGCGCGCCTTCCAGGGCAACTGGGAAGTTATAACCACGGCCCAAGTACAGGAAGTTAGTAGCGTCTTTATAGATCGCAGAGATCTCCTGTATCTGTGCATCCAGCTTCAGGGTTTGCTCTACCTTCGCCGGTATCTGCTCCAGTTCAGCAATCAGCTGGTGTAGTTTGGATGTTTCGATGGTTCCGCGCTTGCTGCCGATGATCATGGCAATAAGTGTAAGCACCGTAACCTGCGCAGTAAAGGCTTTGGTGGAGGCCACCCCAATTTCAGGACCTGCGTGTGTATAAGCGCCGGCATCGGTAGCACGGGCAATAGACGAACCCACCACGTTACAGATACCGAAAATAGTAGCACCTTTTGATTTTGCCAGTTCTATCGCGGCCAGTGTATCGGCTGTCTCACCAGACTGCGAAATAGCGATCACGATGTCGTTCTCGTTCACGATCGGGTTGCGGTAACGGAACTCCGAAGCATATTCTACTTCAACCGGAATGCGTGCCAGGTCTTCGATCAGGTACTCAGCCACAAGGCCGGCATGCCACGAGGTACCGCAGGCAACTATCAGAATACGGTTAGCATTTACAAACTTGTTCTCGTACTCACGCACACCGCCCATCATCAGGTGGTTGTTTTCAGCGATCATACGGCCGCGCATGCTGTCCAGGATAGAGCGTGGCTGCTCATAGATCTCTTTCAGCATAAAGTGTTCGTAGCCACCTTTCTCAATCGACTCCAGGGCAAGCTCCAGGCGCTGAATATAAGGTGTCTGCTGCACGTCTTCTTTTGTACGGATGTCTAACACGCCATCTTTCACCACCGCAATTTCGTGGTCGTTCAGGTAGATCACATCGTTGGTATACTCAATGATCGGTGTAGCGTCTGATGCAAAGAAATATTCGCCTTCGCCAACACCAACTACCAGCGGGCTACCTTTACGGGCAGCTACCAGGTGGTTCGGGTCGTCTTTAGACAGCACAACTATAGCATAGGCTCCAACTACTTCGTGCAGGGCTAAGCGTACAGCCTCTACTAAGGTGCAGTTGGTTGTGCTGCGGATATCCTCTATCAGGTTAATGAAAACTTCAGAATCGGTATCGGACTGGAAGGTATGGCCTTTCTCTATCAACAGTGTTTTAAGAGAGGCATAGTTCTCGATGATGCCGTTGTGGATAATGGCAATTTTGCCCGAAGAAGAATAGTGCGGGTGTGCATTTACATCGTTCGGTTCGCCGTGGGTAGCCCAACGCGTATGGCCCATACCAATGTTGCCGTGTACATTTTTGTCAGCTATGAATGTTTCCAGCTCACTTACCTTCCCCTTTTTCTTATAAACATTCAGGTTGCCATTCATCAGGGCAATACCTGCGCTGTCATATCCTCTGTATTCCAGGCGCTTCAGGCCTTTAATAATGATCGGGCAAGCTTCTCTGTGCCCTACATATGCTACAATTCCGCACATAAGTCTGTTGTGTAAATACTATAATCGATACCCACAAAAAATAGGTACCCGCAAAGGTACCTGTTAAAAAGTATTTTATGATATAATTTAATCCAGTTTTGTGAAGTAAACGCGCAGTTTCATGCCACGCTCAGCTGTGTTGCTCAGGATAGCTCTGTAAGGGATGATCTCCTTGCTTGCCATGGTAGTACCTGCCGAACTGGTAGAAGAGAACCTGGCGGGCCCTACAAGGATGCTGGCGTTTGGTTTCTGGCCAAGCAGCACGGCCTGTATATAAGCTGTAATGTTGGCTGAGTACTCGTTCTTTTTACTGTTATAGGTCAGTTCTGCCGGGTAACCATTCGAGTTGATGGCATAGGTCAGGTCCTTTGGTACCGTAATTGCCTCGCCGCCGCTGGTTTCCTTAATGCGGTTGCCATTGGCAATATACATGGCCAGTTTAGAAGGCGGTTTTATTGTTACCTCTGTTCCGTTTTTAACAGGCAGTACCAGTTCGGCGCGATTTATCACAATGTTGCCGTGCTCTTCCTTTAATTCTTCAAGGAACGGAATGGTCAGTTTTGTTAAAAGTGCCGTGCTCGACTGCAGATACGTTTCTCCGCCAACCTGTTCAGCCGGAAGCAATTCTCCTTTTTGCAGGTTAGCCAGCGCCGTACCGCTTCTGTTGGCAGTTATGCGCGAAAAGTCTCTGGCGCCCATACCCGAGAATAAGAAAGTATGCGATTTACGGGTGGTGTCGGTGCCATTCTTATAGTAAAGCACCATTTTGGTATTGCTACCCAGGTTCAGGCCTATCATCACGCGCGGCGATTCCTCTGTCGGAACTATAGCCAGGCCTTTCAGGTACTGCACAAAATTAGGCTGCGTTTTAAGCGGCGTTTTGCCCGACTGGTTCAGCAACTCCTGCCCGAAAGCACGCTCCAGGTGAATGGTTGGTACTCTGTAGAACTGTTTTTCCTGTTTGGTTACACTATCTTTTTCCGTTATCAGTTCCGGCTTAAAGGTTGTATCGCCCAGTATTTCGCTCTCGTAAGGCAACGACGAATTGGTGAAGTAAGACGCCTTTTCGTTAAAGCCCTGCGACAGGCGGTGAATGTTGAAAGACAGCTCATGGCCCGCCGCGCCATAGATCACATCGTAATCCAGGGTAAGCGTTACAGAATCCAGCACAGGGTTTTCGCCAAAGTTCAGGTCAGTCCCGGACAGAGAAAGCTCTGTAAAAACGGTAGCCTTTACATTACCCAGCGTCGCATCCTGATAACCTCCCAGCACAGCACGGCTCTGGTTAAAAGCTAAAATGGAGTCTGGTTGCAGTACGGTTCCGGCTTCTATGGCCAGCTCAGTATATTGTGTTCCGATCAGGTTCTCATCCTGCAGGTCTAAACCTATGTCTGATGGATCTTCGCAGGATGCAAGTGCGGCAAGTGAAAAGAAGAAAAGGGTAAATCTTCTAACGGCTGAGTTCATTATACAGGTTATAGTATGAATCTAAAAGGGTGTCGTCGGCGCTAACAGTGCTGATGTTCTTGGCTGTGAAGTCGCTGAACAGAGCGTTAATGTTGTCGCTGAAGTCTTCGTTCGTTTTGATCACTGAATCGGCATACTCCATTCCTATCTTCAGGAAGCTGTCGATGTCGGCAGATTTCAGGTGAGCCAGCATGCTGTCGTCAATGTCCAGCATTTTTACTTTCTCGGCCAGGTCGCCGTCAAATTTATGGGTATAGTTGTGGTTATACACCGTAAACATCGACTTCGAATCTTTAAAGATAGGGTCTTTTTTGTAAGTTGTTTTCAGGTACATTGGTATCAGGCCGGTCATCCAGTCGTTGCAATGCACAATGTCCGGGGCCCAGCCCAGTTTCTTCACGGTTTCCAGCACGCCCTTGCAGAAGAAGATGGCACGCTCGTCATTGTCCTGATGAAACTTGTTGTTTTTGTCAACAAAAACGGACTTTCTGTGAAAATAGTCTTCGTTGTCAATAAAATATACCTGTAATTTGGCATTCGGGATAGAAGCCACCTTGATTACCAGCGGTTTCTCGTCGTCGCCAACAGCAATATTAATTCCGGAAAGGCGTACAACCTCATGCAAACGGTTCTTGCGCTCGTTTATAATACCGAACCGAGGCACAAAAATACGGATCTCCATACCTCTTTCCTGCATAGCCTGTGGCAACGTATTCAGAAACTCTGCTACTTTTGTGGTCTGAAGGAAGGGAAGGATCTCGGTGGCGGCGTAAAGGATTCGCAATTTAGACATGAGTTTGTAATTAAAAATTAATAAGCAACAGTATTGGGACGTGCAAAATTAGTATTTTTTATTCTGATTTTCAATTTTATCTGCTGTGACTTACTTTTGCCGGCTTTTAAAGTTCCTACACTGAAAACCAACATATGCAAGTAATTACGCAGGTAAGCGAGCTCCGGCAAACAATGCAGGCGCTACGCTGCAGCGGCAAAAGCATAGGCTTTGTGCCAACTATGGGTGCCCTGCACGAAGGCCACCTGCAACTGCTGCGCGCATCGGTAAAAGATAACGACATTACGGTGTGCAGCATTTTTGTAAACCCGACGCAGTTTAACAACCCCGACGACTACAAACTATACCCACGCACTTTAGAGGCCGATATAGAATTGCTGCAAACCACTGGCTGTGATTTTATCTTCTCCCCGAGTCCGGAAGCTATATATCCACAACACACTATGTTGCAGTTTAGTTTCGGAAAGCTGGAGCAGGTAATGGAAGGCGCCATGCGCCCGGGACACTTTAACGGTGTAGCAACTATAGTTGGCAAATTCTTTAACATGGTGCAGCCGCATAAAGCCTATTTCGGGCAGAAGGACCTGCAGCAGGTAGCTATAGTTCGGCAGCTTATAGTTGGGCTTGGTTTTGATATTGAACTGGTGTGCTACCCAACTGTGCGCGAAGCCGACGGACTGGCCATGTCATCGCGTAACAAACGCCTGAATGCGGAGCAGCGCCAAACAGCAGTTAGTTTGCACGAGGCGCTGGAACTGGCAAAAGCTCAGCTTAAAACACAGCCGGTAGCAACTATAAAAACAGCCGTGGCCGATTACCTTAACAACAAGCCGGAAGTGGAGCTGGAGTATTTTGAAATTGCCGACCCGCTGAACCTGCAACCCGTAGAAACTATAGCCGAAGGCGAGGTTGCCTTGTGTATTGCCGCTTTTGTAGGACCTGTCCGATTGATCGATAACCTGGTAGTGAATCTTACAGAAGTATAAATTGTTTGAATAAAGGCAGTAGGGGCAGGGACTATAGTTTTATAGTATGTCTGCTGCCAATTGCCTAACTTTGCGCTTTATTTAGTTACAAACCATGTATATTGAGGTTTTAAAATCCAAGATTCACCGTTGTAAGGTAACCCAGGCCGAACTGCATTATGTAGGCAGCATCACCATTGATGAGGACCTGATGGATGCCGCCAATGTGGTGGAGAATGAAAAAGTCACCATCGTAAACATCAACAACGGCGAGCGCTTCGAGACCTATGTAATTAAAGGGGAGCGCGGAACCGGAACCGTTTGCTTAAATGGCCCTGCCGCGCGCAAAGTGCAGGTAGGCGATATCGTTATCGTAATTTCTTACTGCAGCATTCCGTTTGCGGATGCGAAAGCCCATAAACCTACCTTAGTTTTCCCGGATCAGCATAACCGCCTGGTTTAAGCAAGCCACTGCATGAAAAAGCTGCTCTCTTTTCTCAAGTATGGTTTACTGCTTGGTGTATCTGCATTTCTGATGTGGTACGCCTTAAAAGAACTTGACTTTGAGAAACTATGGGCAGAGCTGAAGAATGCCAACTATGGCTGGGTGCTGCTGTCGCTGGTGATGGGCGTAGCGGCTTACCTGAGTCGGGCGTACCGCTGGCAGATGCAGATAAAACCAACGGGCTATAAACCTTCTCTGGTAAATACTTATAATGCCATGATGGTGGGCTATGTGGCCAACCTGGTGTTGCCGCGTGTAGGCGAACTGGTACGTTGCACCATGCTGCACCGCTCCGATGGCCTGCCGGTAAACAAAGGCTTTGGTACCGTTATAGCCGAGCGCTTTGTGGATATGCTGCTGCTACTGCTGGTGATAGCTGTTGCCTTTCTTTCGGAATTCAACCAGATAAAAGACTTTTTCTGGGGCCTGCTTCATGATAAGTACAGCAACCTGGAGCAAACTGTACGCTCGCTTTACTGGGTGGCGGCCGCTATGCTGGCTGTAACTATAGTTCTGTTCCTTGTCGGCCTGAAGTATCTGAACAAGCTGCGCAACAATGCTTTTTTCCAGAAAGCTGTGCAATTTGTGAAAGGCATGTTACAGGGCATTTTCAGTATCACCAAACTGGATAACCAGGCCGCTTTCTGGGGACATACTTTTTTTGTGTGGCTCATGTACTACGGAACCAGTTTGGTCGTTTTTTACGCGCTGCCGGGTACAAGTAACTTAGGTTATGGTGCTGCACTCTCGGTATTGGTGGTGGGCAGCCTGGGCATGGCAGCACCGGTGCAGGGCGGCATTGGTGTATATCATTTACTGGTACAGGCCACGTTATTACTTTACGGGGTGCCTAAAGAGGCCGGAATGGCTTACGCGCTGCTGGCGCATACTTCTCAAACGCTTTTGGTTGTTTTAATGGGAGTGCTTAGTTTTATAGCAGGTATGTCGCGCAAGCCAACTATGGCGGCAACCCCTGAAACTATAGCAGACCATGAACTCAACCGATAAGATCTTTACCTTACCACAACTTTTAGAGCAACTACAGCTATGGCGCAGCCAGGGCCAGAAGATCGTTTTCACGAACGGCTGCTTTGATCTGCTGCACCTGGGCCACGTGGATTACCTGGAAAAAGCACGACAACTTGGCGATAAACTGGTGCTTGGCCTGAATACAGACCGCTCAATCAGCAGTATAAAAGGTCCGAACCGGCCGCTTCAGGACGAAATGTCACGCGCGCGGGTTATGGCATCGCTTTTGTTTGTAGATGCCGTAGTGTTGTTTGACGACGATACCCCGCTGGAACTGATAAAAGCCATACAACCGGATATACTTGTAAAGGGTGACGATTATGCCGTAGCGCAGATTGTAGGTCACGAAGAAGTACTAAAGGCCGGTGGCGAAGTGAAAACAGTTCCGCTGGTTACCGGTTATTCCACTACAAACATCGTAAATAAGATAGAGAATCAATTAAAACAAAAATAGACTAAACGAACCATGATCTGGATTATAATGATTGCCATGATGCTTGCAAGCTGGCTTGTAAGTTGGCGATTAAAAAGCAAGTTTAAAGAATACTCACAGATACCTCTGAGCTCCGGCATAAGCGGACGTGAGGCGGCCGAACAAATGCTGGCCGATAACGGCATTACCGACGTACGGGTAATTTCGGTAGCCGGAAGACTGACAGACCACTACAACCCGACCGATAAAACAGTAAACCTGAGCGAGTATGTGTATGATGCCCGCAGCGCAGCAGCCGTAGCAGTAGCAGCGCACGAGTGCGGCCACGCCGTGCAGCACGCCAAAGCCTATAGTTTCCTGAAGTTCCGTTCGGCCATGGTGCCTGCCTTAAGTATTGCCTCGCGCTACATGCAGTGGATCCTGCTGATCGGTATCCTGATGCTGCAGTCTACACCAATTCCGCTGGCAATAGGGGTGGCCCTGTTTGCCCTGACGACGCTGTTCAGCTTTGTGACACTGCCGGTAGAGTTCGATGCCAGTAAGCGCGCGCTTGCCTGGATCAGCTCAAACGGAATTGTAACACAGCGCGAATACGGCATGGCAAAAGATGCACTTAAATGGGCTGCCATGACCTACGTAGTGGCTGCGCTTGGTTCGCTGGCCACGCTATTATACTATGCGTCTCTGCTGATGGGCCGCCGCGACTAATGAACTATAGTTTATAAATATACAAAGCGCCACCTGCACTTCGGTACGGGTGGCGTTTCTGTTTGTAGGTTATTAGCTGTAGTTTGTAGTTGCTGGCCGGTAACAGGTACAGATATAAACATTTATTGGCATTCATGTTAAAATTATATTGCTGTATTTTATAGTTTTGCACCCGAATAATTATCGTTTTACCTTATTTGAAATATACATTATATGAACTTTCAGTTAACAGAAGAACACCTGGCAGTGCAGGAAGCTGCCCGCGAGTTTGCTCAGACAGAACTTTTACCGGGCGTAATTGAGCGCGATGAGCACCAGAAATTCCCGGCAGAGCAGATCAAGAAGATGGGCGAGCTGGGCTTCCTGGGTATGATGGTGGACCCGAAATACGGCGGTGGCGGTATGGATACCATCTCCTATGTACTGGCCATGGAAGAGATCTCTAAAGTAGATGCATCGGCTTCTGTTGTAATGTCGGTAAATAACTCGCTGGTTTGCTGGGGCCTTGAGAAATACGGCACCGAAGAGCAAAAGCAGAAATACCTGACCCGCCTGGCAACCGGTGAGATCATTGGTGCCTTCTGTTTATCGGAGCCGGAAGCTGGTTCTGATGCCACTTCACAAAGAACAACTGCTGAAGACAAAGGCGATTACTACCTGCTGAACGGTACCAAAAACTGGATCACAAACGGTAGCACAGCATCTGTATACTTAGTTATTGCACAGACAGATGTAGCCAAAGGCCACCGTGGTATTAACGCACTTATTGTAGAGCGTGGCATGGAAGGTTTTGAGATCGGCCCGAAAGAAAACAAGCTGGGTATCCGTGGCTCTGACACGCACTCGCTGATGTTTACCGACGTGAAAGTTCCGAAAGAGAACCGCATCGGCGAAGATGGCTTCGGCTTTAAGTTTGCCATGTCTACCCTGGCGGGTGGCCGTATCGGTATTGCGTCGCAGGCATTGGGTATCGCTTCAGGTGCTTATGAGCTGGCAGTTAAGTATTCTAAAGAGCGTAAGGCATTTGGCGTAGAGATCGCCAAGCACCAGGCTATCCAGTTTAAGCTGGCGGATATGGCTACTAACATTGAGGCGGCGCGTCTGCTTTGTCTGCAGGCAGCCTACGACAAAGACACACATGCTGACTATGGTAAGTCCGGCGCAATGGCGAAGCTTTTTGCATCAAAAGTGGCGATGGATACAACTATAGAAGCGGTACAGGTGCACGGCGGTTACGGTTTCGTGAAAGAGTACCATGTGGAGCGTTTGATGCGCGATGCAAAAATCACACAGATATACGAAGGCACATCTGAAATACAAAAAATAGTAATTTCAAGAGAACTGCTGAAATAATTTCAGTTGTAAAAATGTGTTTCTGTGCTGCTTAGGCTATTTATAGGTTTTTCTGAATTAAAATTTATTTTAAAAATTAATTTGAATTTTATAAAGATTAGTCTTAGCTTTAAGCCATAATTAACGGGTTTATAGTATAAAAAGTTAGTTGGTTACACAATGGAAGATTACAATAAAATTATTGAATCGCTTGGGGTGCGGTTCATTAAGGCTAAAAATCTGGTGTTGCAACAGCCGTTTACGGTACGCAACTACTACGATGTTGGCAACAACCTGATACTGCTCCATAAGGGGAGTATAATATTCGGCGACGAGGAGCAACAGGTAGAAGAGGGGGAACTGCTGTTTATTCCGGGTGGTCGTAGCACGCGTGTAAGATATGGTGCCAGCGAAGGCAAGGTGATCTCTAACGATGACCTGATCACGAATAAAGAGAAATTCTTTAAAAATAACAGCGATCTTGACCTGATCGGCGATGCGGAAGAAAGCCACAGCTTTGTGAGCTTCGAAGCAAAAGTGTTCGATTCAGTAAACTTCTTTGCATCTCTGGATGTGCCTGCGTTCCTGATCTCAGGAAACAACAAACTGGCCAACCTGGTGATCAAAGTAGTGGAAGAGAGCATGCAGGACCTGCCAGGTAAAGAGCGCCTGATCAATATCTACACCGAGAACATTGTAGTAGAGGTGGTACGTCATATCCTTCGCAACAGAATGTTTGTGGAGCAGCTGGCAACCAACAGCACCTACTTCAAAGACCCACGCCTGATAGACCTGTTCAACTACATCAAGGAGAACTTAGGTGGCGATCTTTCGAACAAAGTGCTTTCTAACGTTGCGAACGTATCCGAGGATTATGTAGGGCAGTACTTCAAAATGCTGACCGGTATTAACCCACAGGATTACATCGAGTACCAGCGTATGGAGCGTGCGGTGTTCCTGCTTAGAACTACCAAGAAGAGCATCCGTGAAATTGGTAAAGAAGTTGGTTACAAAGATACGGCTTACTTCTGCCGCAGATTTAAGATGATGTTCGGTATTCCTGCCGGTAAGATGCGTCGCCGCGAATCAGCGATGAACATCTAAGGCAAGATTATAAGAATTAACTACAGAGGAAACCTCGGCCAGAAAGCCGGGGTTTTTTTCTATGTGGTTACCTACTACAATTACATCGGCACCGGCATCCAGCGCAGTTTTCGCTTTAGCTGGTGTGTTAATGCCACCGCCAACTATAACCGGCACTTCTACCGCTTCGCACACGGCTGTTATCATCTCCGCACTCACTGGTTTAGCCGCGCCGCTGCCGCCATCCAAATACATGTACTTTAGCCCGAGTAACTCACCGGCCATAGCCGTGCAGCTGGCTATAGTTGGCTTGTCGTAAGGGATGGGTGTAGTACCGCTCATATAAGAAGCTGTGGTCTGGCGGCCACAATCTACCAGCATATAACCGGTAGGGTACACCTGCAGGTCGCTGGCTTTAAGTATGGGAGCGGAGAGTACGTGCTGGCCGATCAGGAAATCGGGGTTGCGGCCCGAAATTAAAGAAAGCAACAGGATGCCATCGGCTTGTTTATCGATGTGCATGCTGTTGCTCGGGAAAAGTATAACCGGTATGCGGCTATGCTGTTTTATAAGCTGAATAATAGTTGCCTGGTTCTCGGTGGTAACCAGGCTGCCACCTACAAAAAAGAAATCAACGTGGCTGGCTTCGCTAAGCTGCAGCAGGTTCAGGCAACTGGCTTCATCCAGGTTGTCAGGGTCCAGTAAAACGGCAAAATGCTTGCGGCCTGTGCGTTTGGTTTGCTGCGTTTGGCGAAGAGTGTTAAATGGCATGCTTTTCTGTAGCGCTTTTTACAACGGGGTCTGCTTCGGTTGCCGGAACAGCCTTTGCTGCAATATCGTTATTTTCAGGTTCAGAATGCATGCGTTCTGCTGCCTTTTTAGTTACATATGCCATCAGCAGCGCAACACCCTCTAATGCCATGGTGCGGGCGTAAGGCGAGCTCATAAAACGCTGCACCAGACCAGGCCCGGTTTTTTTTTGCTTCTTCTGCTTTTTGGCCTTCTCTTTGGCGGCCGTTACCGCCATAGGTTCTTCGGCATTATAGTCCGTTACTACGTGGTGTGCCACCGGGTCGTAATCGGGTATCGGGTGCGAAACAGGTATGGTGCCGGTAGCGGCTTTCGTGCCTTTTTTAGCCTTGGCTACCTTTTGGGCTTTTTTTTTATCGCTGCTGGTAAACATGCGTCTTAGCAGCAAACCGGCCAGCACTACGCCGCCGGCTATGGCTACCTTTTTGCCTATTTCCTGGCTCTGACTTTTTATGTGTTCTACATCGCCCAGCAAGGCATTCTTATATTCTTCTTTCTGGCGCTCCAGAAATTCCCGCTGGTTATCGAACAAAGGATTGTTAACGTCGCTCATATAGATTTTTCTCTTTTATCGGTCTTGTAAATTGTGTTGTCGAAAGTTTTGTCGGCCATGCCCTGGAACATCTTTTTATCTAAGCCAATTACCAGTATTACCAGCAACACCACATAGAACAACGCAATGATGCCGAATCCCCAGAACGTACTGTCGAGGAGGTGATTAAGCAGCAGGCCCAGGAAGATGTTTACAAAGATGAGGCACATGAAGGCAACCAGACCAAGCAAAACGCCATGTACTATGCCTACAAAAGAAGACTTCAGCTTTTCCTGTACCTCTAATCGTATAATATCGATGCGGGTATCGATGTAACCCATCAGGTTCTCGATGATATTTGTATTTTTTTCCCGTGTGCCGTTATCTTCCATTGCCATAGTTTTATTTTGCTTGTTTAAGTGCTCACACTGTATACGCAGGTGTATTCAAATATTTACGTAAAGTATAATTACATTGGTGCCTTATATACCATAAAGAGCTGAATTGTGTTTTAGTTACCTTTGTACCTTAACCTTTATAGTTTGGAGCAGAACTTTTATACCCTACTTGGCATTACGCCCGCTGCCACGCAGCAGGAAATAAAGCAGGCGTATAAAAAACTGGCCCTGCAGTACCATCCGGATAAAAACCCGGGCAACACCTTAGCAGAAGACCGTTTTAAGCTGATCAATACGGCGTACCAAACCCTGTCGAACCCCGGCAAGCGCGCCCGCTACGACCTGAAGCTGCAATACCTGCGCGAGCGCCAACGGATGATGCAGCAACAGCAGGCTTATTACCAGGAACGTTACCGCTACACCCGCGAACCTGCCCCTGTTTCGGAACGCTATTACCGCCCTATCCGCACTGATGAACGCAAGTTTGTACGCAAGGACGCTTACATTACCCTGGCTCTTGTTGGTGGCATTGTGCTTTTCAGCCTGCTGCTGAAAGTGGTAATGGACCATATTGCAAGTGAAGATAACTATAAAACAGCTTTAACCTATATAGCTGATGGTAAATACAGTAGCGCTCATAGTTTGCTGACCGACGCCATTCATTTTAAGCCGGGGCATTCGGAAGCGTATAAGGAGCGGGGTAAGCTGGAACTGAATGTATTTGAAGATTACGAGGCAGCCCTGCAGGATTTTAACCAGGCCATCGCGCACGAAAAAGAACCGTCGGCGGAAGTGTACTTTATGCGGGGCGTTAGCCGGCAACACCTTGCCAGTTACCTGCAGGCGGAAGAGGATCTGACACGGGCCATTAACCTGAACGAGCGACTCTGGGAGGCTTACCTTGCCCGCGGCGAAGTGCGGCTTTTTTACCTAAAAAAATATAAACCTGCCCTAAGCGACCTCTCTACTTACCTGCGCTACAGCGAAAATGAGCAGAAGCGGATAGATGCCCTTACGTACCGTGGCTTCGGGTACTATAAAATTAAAGCGTTTAAGCTATCGGAGCACGATTACCGTCGGGCGCTGGCCTTGGATGAGGATAATGGCAGGCTGAACTGGCTGATGGGCCGCACGAAAATAGAGTTACAGGAGCCCGACTCGGCGTGCATCTACTTCAATAAAGCAAACGATGTGGGCTATTCGGCTGCCATATTAGAGCTGAGGGCTAATTGTTATTAACTATAGTTTGTTACTTTTTGGGTTGAAGGCAGTAATCCTGTTTAAGGTAACTAAAAAAACTTGCATTCAGAATCCGGAGAGTTGTAGCTATGGTTATGCAGCGTATCAGTTTGTGCCAAAATACTTGCTGTAATCCTCTGTGATATTTATAGCACTAATAAGTGCGGGGTGATCTTTAGAAGGATCAAATAGAATTAAGTACCATTTATGGCTTCCGGCAGGTTTCGTGTCAAAAAAATACTCCTGCCCCGAGCCCGTCTTAAATTTTAGATAGCGAGTGTTCGGATAAATGGTCTTTACCCCTTTTTTCTTCAGAAATTCAGTAGCTTCATACTCATAGTAGAGATTATCATCAGCTGCTGTATAAAAGTCTTCTTCCCCGTATTCTTGCTTCAGGCGTTCAATTTCTATCGTATCAGGACTTATAAAAATGCCGGACCGCTCCGTAATAAGTGTAAAATCATTCCCCGGAACTGCAGCAACCACGTGATCTTTTAGTGCTGGATCGCTGAAAATGGAATAAGAGTTTTCCGTCCCGGGTACTGTATCTCCCTTTTCTTCCACGAGCGTCGATGCCGGTTTGCTGCTGTTAGTTATAGTTTCCTGTCCAGAGCCTTTCATCCCAGAACAGCCGAATATTATAAAGTGCAGCGCTAAAACGATTAAAAGTCGGATCATCTATAGTTTAAGGGAAATGAGAAAAGTCTGTAGTGCATCCAATACTTATAAACTATAGTATAGACGCTGAGACAATATAAGCAAAAAGATATAAAATAGGGTAAGGCAAACTATAGCTGCGGAACTATAGAACCGGAAGGCATAAAAACAAAAAACCCTTGCCGTTTCTGACAAGGGTTTGGTTGTGGTGATGATTGGAATCGAACCAACGACACAAGGATTTTCAGTCCTTTGCTCTACCAACTGAGCTACATCACCAGCTCTGTTGTGTCACCCTTTTCCGTAAGGGTATGCAAAAGTAGTAACTAACTTTTAAGTAGCAAACATTCGGCAGAAAAATATTTTAAAAAAGTGCGTAGGTGTACATGTTTCTTAATATCCTGCTATCTTTAGCTACAAATTGGTATGTATAACGAATAATTTACCGTGATAGGAATTTCAAACATTATCTTCCTGATTGTGGCAGCCATAGGCATTGGCCTGTTTGTATGGCAGATCCGCAAAATCCGAAAAAACATACAGTTGGGCCGCGACCTGGTACTGGAAGACAACCCGTCGGAGCGTATCAATAAAACATTGCTGGTGGCTTTTGGGCAACAGAAAATGTTTAAGCGCATGCTGCCGGCTGTGCTGCACCTGTTCGTGTATGTCGGCTTCCTGGTGATCAACATCGAAGTGCTGGAGATCCTGATCGACGGTATTTTTGGTACGCACCGTGTGCTGGGCTTCATGGGGCCGTTTTATGATGGCCTGATGGCGGTGAACGAGATACTGGCTGCACTGGTAATTGTGGCTTGTGCTATATTCCTGTGGCGCCGTAATGTTTCGCGCGTACCGCGTCTGGCGACCGGCGTAGAGATGCGTGCCTGGCCTAAAATGGATGCCAATGTGATCCTGATCACCGAGATCGTGCTGATGTTTGCGCTGTTTGCCTTTAACATAGCTGACCTGAAATTGGCAGAATTAAAAGGGCACGAACTGGCTGGCGCCTTCCCGGTGAGCAGCATGTTTGTGAATGCCTTTGGCGCTGATGCCGGTACGCTGGCAACTATAGCAAATGTAGGCTGGTGGATCCACATCATTGGTATTTTGGCGTTTATGAACTACCTGCCAAGTTCCAAGCACTTCCATATTATCATGGCTTTCCCGAATGTGTACTTCTCTAAACTGGTACCAAAGGGCAAAATGACTACAAACCCGGCCATTACGCATGAGATTAAAGCAATGCTGGACCCAAGCTACCAGCCACCTGCCCCGGAAGTAGATGCCGAAGGCAACCCGGTAGTGCAGCGCTTTGGTGCAAAAGACGTGGAAGACCTGACCTGGAAACAGCTGATGGATGGTTATACCTGTACCGAGTGCGGCCGTTGTACATCCGTTTGTCCGGCTAACCTGACAGGCAAGTTGCTATCGCCGCGTAAGATTGTGATGGATACCCGCGACCGTATGGAAGAGAAAGGCGAACATCCGGCTATCTTCAGACCAAACCACTACAAGGAAATGGGTGTGGAGCGCGTAGAAACCACCGATGAAAAAACGTTACTGCGTGGCTACATTACCCCGGAAGAACTATGGGCCTGCACCACCTGCAACGCCTGCGTAGAATCCTGCCCGGTTAACATCGACCAGCTGTCTACCATTATGGACCTGCGCCGTTACCTGGTGCTAGAAGAATCTGCTGCGCCGGCATCGCTCAACGCCATGTTCACCAACATCGAGAATAACGGCGCACCATGGGCATTCCCGGCATCCGACCGCTTTAACTGGGCCGACGAACTATACTTACCAAGTAAGAATTAAACTATAGATTATAGATACTAGATGTTAGATTTTAGATGAAAGCAGTAGATTTTACTTTCGGGAAAGTTTTGTTAAGTCTATAGTCTAACATCTAACATCTCTACAAATACTCAGATGGAAGAAAATAAAAAGTTAATAAAAGTACCTACCATGGCCGAAATGGCTGCTAATGGTCAGGAACCGGAAGTATTATTCTGGGTTGGCTGTGCCGGCTCGTTTGATGATCGTTATAAAAGAGTAACCCGTGCGTTTGTACAGATTCTGGAGCATGTGGGCGTGAAATATGCTGTGTTGGGTACCGAAGAAAGCTGCACCGGCGACCCGGCCAAGCGTGCCGGTAACGAGTTCCTGTTCCAGATGCAGGCGCTTACCAACATCGAAGTGCTGAACGGCTATAACATCAAAAAAATAGTAACAGCCTGCCCGCATTGCTTTAACACCATCAAAAACGAGTACCCGGACCTGGGCGGTAACTATGAGGTTATTCACCACTCCACGTTCCTGCAGCAACTTATAAACGAAGGGAAAGTACACGTGCAGGGCGGCGAGGCGTTTAAAGGCAAGCGCATTACCTATCATGATTCCTGCTACTTAGGCAGAGCCAACGACATTTACGAAGCGCCGCGCGATGTGCTGGCTGCTTTGGATGCCGACCTGGTGGAAATGAAGCGCAGCCGCGCCAATGGGTTGTGCTGCGGTGCCGGTGGTGCCCAGATGTTTAAAGAAGCAGAGCCAGGCCGTAAAGAAATAAACATCGAAAGAACCGAAGAGGCGCTGGCTACTTTAGGAGCAGAAGGTGTGATTGCTACAGCCTGCCCGTTCTGTATGGTAATGATGAACGACGGCGTAAAGAACAAGGAGCAGGAACAAAACGTAAAAGTGTTCGATATCGCTGAACTGATCGCACAAGCTGAAGGACTAACTAAATAATTGCTGCATTGTTAAATTGTTTAATGGTTGTTTGCTGATAGAGTTAAATCATACTTAACCACGGAAACTATAGTTTGCAGTAACTGCAGTTCACCCATTTTGTGAACTAACAATTTAACAATCAACTATTCAACAATTAAGAATATGTATATTCCGTTTGATGAGCTGCCGGCGCAGGCGCGTGTCTGGGTATACCAGGCAAACAGGCCGCTGACTGAGGCAGAGCAGGCAGCGATGAAACCCTTGCTACAGGCGTTCGCAACCGACTGGAGCAGCCATGGCAACGACCTGCAGGCATCGGCAGAACTGCTGCACGACCGTTTCCTGGTTTTGGCAAACAACGAGAGTGCTACAGCTTCCAGCGGGTGCTCTATTGATAAGTCTGTAAACTTTGTACGGGAACTGGGAGAGCGCTTTCAGGTGTCGTTCCTGGACCGTTCGCAGTTGGCTTTCCTGAAGGAAGGTGGTGTGGAGTTGGTAAGTGTGGGACAGCTGAAAGAAAAAGTAGCAGCCGGCGATATAAACAAAGATACGTTATACTTCGATACGCTTGTAAACACGTACGGCGACCTGCAGACCGGCTGGCCCAAACAGGCACAGCACAGCTGGCTATCGCGGTACTTTTAACCTTGCCCGACATACTATAAGCTCATACGTAGATGCTACACACAAACCAATTGACCTATACTTTAAAGCACCTGTGCTTACTGGCTGTTATTGCCCTTATAGTAAGTGCCTGTGGCGCCACTCAGCAAATTGGCAAAGGCGACAAAAGGTTTGAGATGGAGCAGTACGACAAAGCCATAGAATACTACAAAGGCGCGCTTGCCAATGCCGGTAACCCGGGCGAAGTGAACTATAAGATCGCGGAGTCTTACCGCCTCTCGAACCGCCTGGCCGAAGCAGAACCTTTTTACAAGGCTGCTCTGGATGCCGGTTTTAAGAAAGAGGATGCGTATTACTACTATGGCATGGCCCTGAAAGCGAACGGCAACTACGAAGAAGCCCTGAACCAACTACAGGATTATGCCCGCATTGGTACCAACTCCCGCCTTAAAGGACTGGCTGCCCGCGAAGTAGAGAACTTCAGCCAACTGAATGATATTATGCGTGGCACACAGGCATACGAGATACAAAACCTGACAGCACTGAACACCGAAGGCTCCGAGTTTGCACCCTACATCCTGAACAATGAGCTGGTATTTTCCTCTACCCGGGGGTCAGGCAAGGCCTACTTGGGCAACGGCGAAGGTTTTATCGACATCTATGCAACACCGCTTTCTGATTCGATGGCCGAAAGCAGCAACCCGATCCGCAAGTTTGACCAGGTAAACCTGGAAGACATACACGATGCCATGGCAACCTTTACCAACGAAGGCCGCACCATGGTGTTTGCCCGCGGCAACGAGGGCACCAAAAAAGGCCGCCAGAACGTGGACCTGTTCGTTACTTACTTCCGCTCCAATGCCTGGACCGAACCGAAGCTGTTAACGATAAACGACCCACGCGCCTGGGATTCTTCTCCTGCCTTCTCGCCGGATGGTAAAACGCTGTACTTCTCATCCGACAGAAAAGGCGGTCTGGGCGGCAACGACATCTATAAGGTAGAAGTAGGCGAAAACGGCCGTTTCGGCTCGCCTGAAAATTTGGGCCCGGATATTAACACACCCGGCAACGAAAGCTTTGTGCATGTAGCACCCGATGGTACCCTGTACATTGCCTCAGATGGTTTGCCTGGCCTGGGCAACCTGGACTTGTTCCGCGTGGAAAACGGCAAGCCTGTAAACATGGGCGCGCCTGTCAACTCGCCCGGTGACGATTTCAGCATTTATTTCCAGAACACTACCCGTGGCTTTTTCTCCTCTAACCGCGAAGGTGGCAAAGGGGGTGACGATCTGTACGGGTTTGTGAAATCGCAGCGCAAGCAGGTTAATTTTTATGTAGATGGCACGGTTTACCTGCGCCGCGAAGGAGCCAAGCAGCAAACTATAGTTCCAAACCAGCTGGTTGTACTACAGAACGAAAAAGGCCAGAAAATAAAAGAAACTACTTCGGATGCCGAAGGTAAATTCTCGTTTGCGCTGGATACAGCTTCTACCTACTCGCTGATCTCGGAAAAAGCAGGTTTCTTTACAGCACGCCAGCGTATTACCACCACCGGCAAAATGCCATCGCAGGACCAACTCACCGAAGATGTGACCGATGTACGCCTGACAGCCACGCTGGTGCTGAACGAGATCGTAAAAGAAAAACCGATCGTGCTGGAAAATATCTTCTACGACTTCGATAAGGCCAACATCAGACCAGATGCGGCCGTGGAACTGGATAAACTGGTAGAGATACTGGAAGATAACCCGAACATTTCCATTGAGCTAAGCTCCCATACCGATGCCCGTGGCTCCGATATCTACAACCTGGACCTGTCGCAGCGCCGTGCCGAGTCAGCTGTGGAGTACATTATTTCAAAAGGTATTTCCCGCAGTCGCATTACCGCCAAAGGTTACGGGGAGACCCGCCCGGTGGTACGAAATGCCAAAACCGAACAAGACCACCAGCGCAACCGCCGTACCGAATTCAAAGTGGTACGTATACAGGAGTAATCAGTGTAGCGCTATACATAGAAGGCGGCTGGAGTCTATGCTTCAGCCGCCTTTTCGCTTTTATTTTCCCCATTGTTGTTTCGGGTGTAGATCTTATGTGTCCTATAGTTTCTGTTACTGTCATTTCGAACAAAGTGAGAAATCTATTTCAGCCTATAGTTTAGTAAAGACCTAGCAGCGTGCGCAGCTCCTGCTAGCGTCTGGTGCTATAGTTGAAGCCAATTGCAACTGGAAACAAGCCTTTTCTTTCATAGCCACTTCCAATCCTGGGAGCTCTACTTACCTACAGTTCTATAGTTTCCTTGGCTCCCTCCTGGGCCGGGAGGCCCCGTCTTCGGGCATCGCGCGGTGTAAATTCCTTTGCTCGTACCTCGCAATGCCTTTCGGCACCAGAAATCTACAAGGCGCTCAACCCAAAGACTGAGATCAAGCTCGATAGTAAATGCTTTGGCTATAGTTACTGTTGTTGCGCTTGGCTGTAGTATATCGGTTACTTTTCGTGGTTGTAATTCCGTAGGGACAGGTCGCGACCTGTCCGCTCAATATCGTAAACTATAGAACTATAGCTTCAACTATAGCAGTATCAGAGTTCCCCTCCTTGGACTACCGAGAAGCGATTTCGAAGGTAGCGAGCGTAGCTCTGAGGGGCAGGGGTGGTTGGACCAAGGCAACTATAGAACAGGAACTGTTCCCCGGAATCACTGTCCTGCCACAAGTAAAACAGCTTTTAAAAGCACGAAAACTATAGCACCTTTTTAAGTTCTCTCAGGTTATTCTCGTACACATAATAGCCAAGTTCTGTCCCCTGTCTTAAACCTACTTCAACCGCGTACCTGAAATGGTATCCTATATAGATCCTGGACACAGCGTTTTCATAGGCAATTTGGGAGAAGCTGCTAAAGTGGCGTTCTACGCCGGCTGCATAGTATGGGCTTACCAGGTCGAGTTTTACCTGATCTGAATGAAAAAAAGATTTAAAGATTGCTGCAGCGGCGGCACCGTTGTAGGCATGGGTAGAAGGAAATTCTGGTGTAGGCGGTGTGTCAAAAACAGATGTCCATGTAACATCTCCTATTGTAGCGTCTACCCCATCCTGGTCTCCTTCCCTGATGGCTGTAATCGGTCTCCATAAATTGAAATAATACTTACCATCAAATGAAGCGATGTAAGCATCCATTTGCGACATTTCGATGAGCGCTATGAGCCGGGCAGCTTCTCAGCCATCCAGCTTTCGTTGAACAATCAGCGCTCTGGCCAGCCTGTTCATAGAACTGGATGTGTTTTCTACCCAAAAGGCTCCAATCTGGGTTTGTTCTGCTGTTCTTAAGGGGCAATCTGTGCAGCCAAGGGCTTTTACTTCATTATAGTCCGCAATGTATTCCGCTGAATTCAGGGGATATGGTGCTTCGTTTCTAAACTGATCACCGGATTCGATGCCAAACGGAGTCAGGCTACCCAGGTTGGGAGCAAATACCGGATTCTGTAACATTGGAAATCTTGAAACCCACGGCTCGTAATTAGCTTTATATTCACCTGGCGCTGTACCCAAGGTAGATGATGCAAATGTTATAGGGAAGTCGGCAGCCCTTTTAGCCAGCACGGCAGCAGCGGCTCTGCTTCCAATGTCAGCGCCCCTGGCTTCCATGGCTTCGTCCTCAGTGCCCGAAAGAATTGTATCTAATAGCGCATCGGCAGCTGAAGTAGCTTGCGGAAAGAGGCTTACGATCATATCACGGGCGGCCTGTGAAACCGCAGCGTCGGCAACGGCATGTATGTTCTTTTTAGTAATTCCGCTGACATCTACATCTAAATTGCTTAAGGCGTAGGTCTTATATTTCGGAACAACATTGTTCAGGGCATCGTGTATGGCCAGGGTAACCATAGCATAGATCTTTACTTCTGCCGGCTGTGGCATACGGTTGTCAATAGACCGGCTTAACAATTCATTCCACTGCAGTACCACTTCGCTGCTATACGAATTGATCATGCCGTTATTAAAATTATCTACACCTTTGATAGTGGCAGAACCTGCAGCAGCAGGATCCAGAGATTCTATTTCATCCTTCTCACAGGACCCCAGAGACACAAGGATTATTAGTCCTCCCATAAGTTTGAATACAGTTTTCATAGTGTTAATGATTTAAGTTATAAATGTGTCATAGCATAATAGAGGTTATTGGCCAATAGCAGAGGATTTAGATTAAGCACATGAAGCAGTCGAGGGAGAGTTTTCCGGTGTAAGATGCTTCAGAATGTAAAAGAAGCACTTAAAAGCTATCTGTAGAAAATAGAGATAATGTGATTGGCAGTTCTTTAAAGCGCCTGCAACTGGATGACAGAATCTGAATTTTAGAAACTTTATTTTTGATTCGAATAGGGAACCTTAGCATTAATAGTACGCCTATGGATGCAAAAAGAAATAACCATAGTTATATTCCTCATATAATATTAGTAAATGGTAATAAAGGCAAGGTAACTACATAGTATCAGCGGGTTAAATAATATTATTATTCCATGAAGAATTAAGTGGTGGAAGATCTTAGATCAGGTTACAAACTGGTTTTTGTTTGATTCAGACTACTGAGTTATGCTCGTCCCTATCGACTCTCGCCTCAGGCATAGCCGAAATAACTATAGAAGGAGTAGCAGTAAAAATTACCTCCATAAACTACCGACAAGCAATTTCGAAGGTAGCGAGCGCAGCTCAGAGGGGCAGGATGGTTGGACAAACGTAACTATAAAATTATAGCAGTAGCAGAAAAGTCCCCCTTTGAAGGGGGTAGGGGGATGACCAACGCTAACTATGAAACTATAGCTGCCAACTATAGAAGTAGCAGAAATTCTCCTCTTGGGAGGGGTAGGGGTAGGTTAACTGGAAACCTCTAAACTATAGCTCAAACTACAGCAATAGCACTAACTCCCTCTCCTGTTCTGGGGGTAGGGGCCCTCGATAAAAGGAAGGGGCTGGGGTGAGGTATCCCCAATCCTGTAAACCTCTGGGGTAGGGACCCTATTTAAAGATCCAGCCAAACCAAACCATTCATAATTCATAATTCAACCTAAACTATTTTGCCCCTTTACAGCGCTTATCCCGGCTGCTTTGTTAAATTTGTAGGCAAATCATCCCGAACTATGGAAAACAGATATTTGCGCCGTGGCGTGTCGGCTTCCAAAGAAGATGTGCACAACGCCATCAAAAACATCGACAAAGGTATTTTCCCAAAAGCCTTCTGCAAGATCATCCCGGATATACTGACCGGCGACCCGGACTACTGCAACATCATGCACGCCGATGGGGCCGGTACCAAATCATCGCTGGCTTACCTGTACTGGAAAGAGACCGGTGACCTGAGCGTTTGGAAAGGCATTGCCCAGGATGCCGTAGTAATGAATACCGACGACCTGCTGTGTGTAGGTGCTACTGATAATATCCTGCTTTCGTCTACGATTGGCCGTAACAAGCACCTGGTGACCGGCGAGGTAATTGCCGCCATTATAAACGGTACCGAAGAAATACTGCAACTGCTGCGCGATAACGGTGTGGGTATTTACAGCACCGGCGGCGAAACAGCCGATGTGGGCGACTTGGTTCGTACTATAATTGTAGATAGCACCGTAACGGCCCGCATGCGCCGCGACGAAGTGATCAGCAACCACACCATACAGCCCGGCGATGTAATTGTAGGTTTTGCCTCATTTGGGCAGGCTACTTACGAGAGCGAGTACAACGGCGGTATGGGCAGCAACGGCCTTACCTCGGCCCGTCACGATGTGTTCCATAACTACATTGCGGCATCGTACCCTGAAAGCTACGACCCTGAACTACCAGCCGACCTGGTTTACTCGGGCAACTATAAGCTAACCGACGTGGAGCCTGAAACCGGTTTGGAAATGGGCAAACTGGTGCTCTCGCCAACGCGCACGTATGCGCCTATAGTTAAAACAATACTGCAGGAGCATCGCCAACACATACACGGCATGGTGCATTGCAGTGGTGGCGCCCAGACCAAAGTGCTGCACTTCACCGACAAGGTACACATCATAAAAGACAACCTGTTCGCCACGCCTCCGCTGTTCCGCATTATACAGGAGCAAAGCCACACCGACTGGAAAGAGATGTACAAGGTGTTTAACATGGGCCACCGCCTGGAGATTTACCTGCCGGAGCAATACGCACAGGAACTGATCGCGATCTCGAGATCTTTTAACGTAGATGCCCAGATCATTGGCCGCGTAGAAGCCAGCAACAGCAACGAGCTAACTATAAAAAGCGCCCACGGCAAGTTTTACTACGAAGGCTAAGGGATAGCCGCAACTATAGCTACAGAGAAAGCCGCAGTAAAAAAAACTGCGGCTTTTTTGTTGGCCTGATGTTACAAACGGTCATCAAAAGGGGTGTTTTTTTGCCAGAAATTTGGCTTAATTGCCTTTTAGAAGCTTTTATGCAGATTTTGGGTTTCAGAAAGCGATGTTACAAAGCGTAGTCCGATTACCTTTTTCAGTTGGATTTAATTACTTAGGTTTAGGCATGCTTACCAATCTAACCTACCTTTTATGAAAACACTTTCCTTATCCTTCATACTCACACTTTCAACTTTAGCAGCGGTAGCGCAGGAGAGGGTAGACTCAACTGAAGTTCAAAGACAAATAGAGTACGCCACTGCACCACCATATAAACTGGCTATAGGTGTCAGGCTCCTGAATTTTGCAGGGGATTTTGATATGGGAGTTAACGCTAAATACTTTATTGGTAAGCAGAGTGCTTTGGAGGCAAGTGTATCGAAGGTCATTTTCAATAACAATGCTTATCAATTAGCCCTAATGTATGAAAGACATAGCAAGTTATTAAACTCCAATCACTTTCTTTTATACTATGGAGGTGGAGCCGGGCTGCTGCATATTACTAAAGAAGGTTGGGGAAGTTTCTATGGAGAAGAACCAAAACCAACAACGCAAGTGGGAGCAGGGTTTGTAATAGGCACTGAGATCGGTTTGGGTAAAATTCCATTAGCCTTTTCTGCTGACTTTAGGGGGATATACTACCTGAAACCTAACAGGCAAGGGGGCTTTACTAATGTGGCAAATGGTACTTTGGGTATTAAGTATAGATTTGGGATGCCACGGAGATAACTGCTATAGTTGATAGCTTAGATTATAAGCCGCAGGAGCTACTCCTGCGGCTTATTTCTCATACTTTCAACAACCTAAACCCTTTATGAAAACACTGTTCCTGTCTCTTCTGCTTTCACTCTCCACATTAGTCGCCGTTGCTCAGGTTAATCCTGATATTGCAGTGCAAAACTATAAACCCTTCTACATAGGCATCAATGGCCTTGCAATAGGCTATGATTTGGAATATAAAAATGAATCTAAAGGCGGAAACATCCAACCTTATACTTCTATCTATTTTGGTTATAATATAACTAAACGAATTAGAATTCAGGCTGGAGTATGGTATGGCACTGACAGCAGAGATTTCGGCTCTGTTTACGTAGAGTCAGCTGATAAATTGATTTACTATAGTGACATATCTAAAACAAAAGGCGTAGGTGTACCCATTACAGCAGATCTTGTTTTGTTTTACCCTTTCAAGAAGTTACAATTTTACGGTACAGCCATGCTGACACCTATGTATAGCACCACCTTAGCCGAGAAATCAGAAACACGGGATGGAGTGAAAACTATAACTTATAGGGAGAAAACATCAGGTATAAACACATACTTAACAGGTGGCCTTGGACTAAAGTATCCTGTAAGTAAGCGCTTTGATACTTACTTCAATTACTATGTCATCAGCCGTAACTTTAACAGAGGGCTTCGCCCACGAGATGAATATCCTTATCCAGGCTCCTTAGCCTTAGGCTTTAACTATAACTTCAATCTGAAGCGAGAGAAGTAAGAAACTCAACAACCTACCATTTATGAAAACACTTTTCTTAACCTTCATACTCACACTTTCAACTTTAGCAGTGGTAGCGCAAGTGCAGGTGGATACAACTATAGCTCCCTTAAAGCGATTTTATGTGGGAGTTGAGCTTAGTAGTATATCTTATACAATGTGGAATCCTTCTAAAAGAGTTGGAGGTGGTGTAACACCAGTTTTACATTTAAATGCAGGTTACAAATTAGCGAAGAGCCTTAACCTTCAGGTAGGTTTAACTTATGGTAGAAAGCGGGTAGATGAACTTTCCGGGATTTACTATGGGCAAAACGATACGATTATTAATCATTATCGCAAAGGAGAAATACAGGCTTTATCCGTCCCCTTAACAGTATTATTTACCCCATTCAGTTCGCACCAGAATCAAAGATTGCGAATATCAGCCACTGCCTCCCTTGTACCCATATTTGGGTCTGTCTGGCATCAGCAATCAGAAGAGTTCGAAGGCGAAAAGAAAGTTACTTATGACGACAAAGACTCAGGCGTTTATGGTATAGTTACAGCCGGGTTGCAGTTAAACTATAAAATTAGCAACCGTTTAGATGGCTTTGGTAAAGTTAACCTGTACTATAAAAACATAGGTCACAATAGTTACTACGCAAGTATAGCTAAGTCAATAGGTATTGGAGTAAACTATAATTTATAACAACAGCGCCTAGCTTACAGTTAATTTATTAAGCCGCAGGTGTTTTGCCTGCGGCTTTTTTGTTGCTCATAGCAAAAGCCATAGCTCTGTAAATAAACAATTTAAAAGGTTACAGTAACTATAGCCTTAAACTTTAACAGTAAAAACCTATATATCTGGCACAGTAATTGGTTATGGTAAAGTATAGCGTTTAAACTATACTACCATGAGAAAGCTTCTACTTCCGCTCCTGCTTGTGCTGCTGGCGATGCCGGTACTGGTACAAGCTTCTGTACTTACTTTCCGGGCACCTGCCGGCGAGCCTTTTTACCTGAAACTGAACGGTAAACTGGTAAACCACAAGGCATCAAACGTTGTGCGCATCGATCACCTGCGCCCCGGCAAGCACTATGTGGAAGTAAAAGTGCGCGACCGCTACCGCGATTATCAGTTGGGCACCAAAGTGTATGTGCGCGATGGCTACGAGAGCAATTATGCTGTGGATGTAGTGGAACGAAAAGGCAAGGTAAAACTGAGGCTGCTGAGTGAAGTGCCGTTGCTGCCACCGCCGCCGGTTGTAGTGCCACGTGTACCGTACCCACCGGCAGAGCCTTACCGGCCAGCTCCGCCGCGCTACGATGACCGTTACGACCGGAGCGATGACCGCTGTGATTACCTGCTGAGCCGCCAGGATGTGGACCGCTTAGCTGATGCCATGAAGAGCCGCAGCTTCGAGAGCACCAAATTAACGATAGCCCGCGAAGCCCTGCGCAACAGCAGCATCCTGGCCGAAGACCTGAAATACATCCTGCAGCAATTCGACTATGAAAGCACCCGCGTAGAGTTTGCCAAATTCGCTTACGATTACGTCTGCGACCAAGAGCGTTTCTACTACGTGTACGACGTCTTCAAATTCGATAGCAGCGTGCGCGAGCTGGAAGAATACACCAGCCGGAGACGGTAACTATAGTTAGAAAGTTAGAAAAGGATAAGTTAGAAAGTTGCCACAGACCTCACAGTGTCCTGCCAACTATAGAACTATAAGATTTTGTGTTAAAGTTAAAGTAGTTAAACAGTTTGTGTAGTAAAAAGCCGCTTCCGGAAACGGATAGCGGCTTTTTCATTTTGCTATAGTTGGGCCTCCGGCCCAGTCAGATCACAGATCCAACTTTATAGGTAAGTCACGGATCACAGATCCGCGCCAGCAAAGGGTTTGGATAAAAATAATAAACCAGAATTCCCCTCCTCGGAGGGGTAGGTTTAAAATACATTGTCTCATACTAAAACAAAAAGCCGCTCCCATTACCCGGAAGCGGCCTTATAACTATAGTTTATAGTTCAGAGTTAACTTTCTAACTTCCAAACTTTCTAACTTTCTAACTTAACGCAGTCTGTCAACTGATCTTACCAGGTCTTCGTCGCGTTTGATGAAGCGGTTTGCCAGGGAGTTGAGCAGCAGGGCCAGCATCGGCATATAGAAACCGGCTTCGTAAGAGCCATTGTCGGTGCCGCCTACCATTTCGCCGCCAACGTAAGCCGCAAAGTAAAACGACGTACCAAACAGCGCAGCCAGCAGCAGGGTATTCAGCAGGCCCATTTTTATCTGGGTAAGGCGGTTGCGGAACTGGAAGATCTCTACCAGCGCAACTATAGCCGCAGCAATGGCCAGCAACCCGATCGCGATCGTGCTCTTTGAGGCTGCAGCAGCTGTTGCATCGGCATTTGCCACCTCTGTTTTCAGGTTCCAGGCAGTCAGTATAACGGTTTCGCCGGTAGCGGCATCGGTTTTAGACCACAGCGGTAAAAACAGCATCGAGATAACAGCGATTACCAGCAGAAACAGAAATACGGTTTGAATTCTTTGTATCATGTGTTGGTTAATTTAACTTGCAAAGAGATGCAAAATTAGACAAAGACCTGTAAAACTAAAATATGAATACTGCTTACATTGTAGATATAGTCAGAACACCGGTTGGCAAGTTTGGCGGCAGCCTGAGCACCGTGCGCCCCGACGACCTGGCCGCGTTCATCTTAAAAGAACTGATGGCCCGCAACCCGCAGGTAGCCCCCGAGCTGATTGAAGACGTGGTGATGGGTGCTGCCAACCAAGCTGGTGAAGACAACCGTAACGTAGCCCGCATGGCCCTGCTGCTGGCCGGTTTGCCTTTAGAGATTGGTGGCGTAACCGTTAACCGCCTGTGTGCTTCCGGGTTACAGAGTATTATAGATGCCAGCCGCGCTATAAAAAGTGGTGATGGCGAAGTGTACCTGGCTGGTGGCGTAGAAAGCATGACGCGAGCCCCGTTTGTGATGGCAAAAGCCGAAACAGCATGGTCGCGCACTCCTGAAATTTACGATACAACTATAGGCTGGCGCTTCACCAACCCAACCTTATCTAAACTGCACCACCCGTTTGCCATGGGCGAGACCGCCGAAAATGTGGCCGAGCGCGAAGGTGTTTCACGTGAAGCGCAGGATGAGTTTGCCCATAGTTCGCAGCTAAAATATAAAGCCGCCCACGAAGCCGGCAGGTTCAGCGATGAGATCATCCCCGTGCCTGTGCCGCAGCGCAAAGCCGACCCGATCATTTTCGACACCGACGAGCACCCGCGCTTATCAACTATAGAAAAGTTAGGACAGCTGGCTCCAGCTTTCAAAAAAGGGGGAAGCGTAACAGCCGGTAACTCGTCGGGCATAAACGATGGTGCAGCCGCCTCGCTTATAGTGAGCGAAGAGACCGTGAAACGCCTGAATTTAATGCCGATGGCGCGTGTGGTAAGTGTAGGAATAGCTGGGGTAGATCCGGCGCACATGGGCATGGGCCCGGTGCCTGCCACCCTGAAAGCCCTGAAAAGAGCCGGCTTAACTATAAACGATATTGGTCTGGCCGAAATTAACGAAGCCTTTGCCGCACAGGCCCTGCCATGTGTGCAGCAACTGGGCATCGACCCGGCTATCGTGAACGTGAACGGTGGTTCTATTGCCATTGGTCACCCGCTGGGGGCAAGCGGCACGCGCATCTCGGCTACCCTACTGCACGAAATGAAGCGCCGCGACAACGTGCGTTACGGCCTGGCAACCATGTGTGTGGGCGTAGGACAGGGCGCAGCCATTATTTACGAGAAAGTGTAGCCATAAAAGTAAGTTTAATGCAGCAAGGCTTAGGTTATTAAAAGCATAAACCGCTTTATATAGCTGAGTACGCTATTGTATAGCAGGTTTTATACTTATTGCCATAAAGTGTAAGAGCAGCTAAGAAGATGTTTAATGTGTAAGTAACCAGGCGGTTTGTTGAGCTTTAAAATCGTTGTGTAAATAGCAGACTGGTTTAAAATGAGTCGAAATAACCTTTTTAAACCAGTCTGCTATGGAGTATATTTTTTATGATCAGTTCTACTGCCCGGGCGTTTTTAAGCTCTTTATTTTTTATCGTTAGCACAGCCTCTTACGCTCAAACGCTACCTGTTGGTACTCCTCTCTTAGAAGAAAGTGCAAGGCTACATCAGTTAAGGGGAGAGTTAAATGAGAATATCTCTTTTTTGATAAGACCTTTATATTCCACAGGTGCTCCGGTGTCGGATTCTCTTGCATTAACCGCAGATAGTTCCGGCCTAAGCGTAAACCAGAAGGTACTGTATACAAAGAGCAGGGTTGCTATATCGTTGCTTCCGCTGACATTAAAACAACAGTACAACTCTCATCATCCGTTCGGCTGGAATGATGGGGCCATGATACCTGCGAGAGGTTACCAAAATCTGTTGTCTGCCGGGCTATATACCAAAGTTGGGCCACTGAGCATTCAGCTTCAGCCAGAACTCGTATTTGCACAAAACAGCGCTTTCATTACCTTCCCTACCTCTCTGGATGACAACATCTGGAAGAGTTACTATAAAGTATTAAACCGTATAGATGCACCCGAAAGGTTTGCAGAGGGTACTTACAGCAAGCTTTTGCCAGGGCAGTCCAGCGTGCGGTTTAACTATAAGAAACTATCCTTAGGGGTATCTACAGAAAATTTGTGGTGGGGCCCTGGCGTCAGAAACTCTTTGGTAATGAGCAATACCGCAGCAGGTTTCGCACATTTTACTTTTAATACAACGGCTCCGGTAAAAACAAAGATAGGTTCGTTTGAATGGCAGGTGGTAGGCGGCTTTTTAAAAGGCTCTGATATTTTACCGCCTGATACCGCCCGCACTTATCAGGGACAAAAGTTGTACACTCCTAAGCCTGATGGCGACAGATACTTAAATGGCATGGTGGTTACCTGGAACCCGAAATGGACACCGGGGTTACACCTGGGTGTGAGCAGAGTTTTTTACCAATACAGCCATAATGTTACTTCCGACCTGAACGGCTATCTGCCGATTGTCTCGGCGCTGTTTAAAAGTAACGCAAAAAAAGAAGATGAATTTGGCCGGGATCAGCTTATCAGCCTCTTTGCACGGATGGTTTTACCAGAAAGCAGAGCCGAATTCTATTTTGAGTATGGCAGAAACGACCATGCCCAGAACATAAGAGATTTTATACTGGAGCCAGAGCACGCAAGAGCTTATTTAATTGGAATAAAGAAACTATTTCCAACGGCTACAGGGAGGGAGGTAGAGTTGTTTGGGGAAATTACCCATTTGCCAAGCCCACCTACGCAAAGTGTAAGAGCATTGGAAGGCTGGTATACACATTATCAGGTAATGCACGGGTACACGCACAAAGGGCAAATGTTGGGTGCCGGCATTGGCCCCGGCGGCAGTAGCCAGACTATTGGGCTGAACTGGATAAAGGGAGAGAACAGGTTTGGCGGAGTAATAGAGAGAACTGTGCATAACAACGACTTCTATTACGATGCCTTTGCAAGTCAGCAGAATTATGAAAGGCATTGGGTTGATCTATCTTTCAGCTTGAATAAAAGCTGGATGAAGAAACGGCTCATTTATTCCGCAAATCTTGGTTTGGTGCGCTCCTTTAACTACAAGTGGCAATACAACACGATAGCAGATGATGAAGTGAATGCAACCAATGTTCATGCTGCTTTTTCTGTATCGTTCCTGTAAATCATCATTCCCCGGGGCTATAATTCTAAGTCTCTTACCAATATTTAGAAAGCCTGTTCTGCTGAAAGAACAGGCTTTCTGTTTGCTGGCACCTGCCCGTAAGAAAATATTTATAACGGTAAATTCGCTTTTGGCACTGCCTTTGTATATAGCAAAACAAGATATTAACTGAAGCTTATGAAAAAGGTATTGACACTGATAATGGTAGCCGTGCTGACGATAGTTGGGCAGCAAGCCATGGCGCAGGGCAACAGCAATGCAAGAAGCAAACGCCCCGAATTTGTGAACGAAAAGCACCGTGCCCACGCCGAGTGGAAGCGCGAGAAAGCATATGCCAAGCATAACAAAAAATATAAAAAGCACGACCGCGACGACGATGACCGCTGGGAACGCGATGAGGACCGCAGAAGAGACCGCGACCGTGACAGAAGAATTGGTGACCGCAGAGATTACCCTTGGGAGAAAACTACAGAGCAACGCCGTGTGGAGGAAAGACGCCGTACTGAGGAGCAGCGCCGTGTAGAAGAACGCAGACGCGAAGAGCAGGAGCGCAACCCAAGAACTATCCGTGATGTGATTCTGCGCAGAACCGGTAACTAATTTACTTTTCCAATCATAGAGAATACCTAATAGTGTCCCGAAGCCCGGCTATGCTTTGTGTAGCCGGGCTTTTTTATGGGCTATAGTTTGGTGCCGCATTAAATGGAAATGATAACTTTGTTGCATGCGGTATTTTTTAGAGATCGCCTATGACGGCACACGTTTCCATGGATGGCAGGTACAACCCAACGCCCTTTCGGTGCAGGAAGTGCTGGATGACAGCCTGAGTAAAATTCTGCGCGAAACTATAGTTACTACCGGCAGCGGCCGCACCGATACTGGCGTACACGCCAGCCAGCAGTTCGTGCACTTCGATTGCAGCCAGCAACTGGATCCGCAACAGGTCGTGTACCGCCTCAACCGCATCTTACCCAACGATATCTCCGCCTACAACCTATACCTGATGCCCGACGAAGCGCATGCCCGCTATGACGCTTTTGCCCGCACCTACCATTACCATATTACGCTCCGCAAAAACCCGTTTAAGCGCTACTATGCCTGGTACCACAGCCGTGCCCTGGATGTAGCCAAAATGAATGAAGCAGCCAATATATTGCTGAAGTACGAAGATTTTACCACCTTTAGTAAAGTAAAAGGCGATACCAAACATTACCGCTGCAACATGTATGAAGCCCACTGGCAACAGCAAGGCGATGAGCTGACCTTTACCATCAGAGCGAACCGTTTCTTGCGCGGTATGGTGCGGCTTATAGTTGGCGCGCTGGTAGATGTTGGTCGTGGAAAGCTAACTATAGCACAATTCGAGCAGATGATCGCCAGCCAGGACAGGAGCCAGGCCAGCGGCGCAGCGCCATCCGAAGGTTTGTATTTAGCCAGAGTAGAGTACCCGGAGCACTTATTTCAGAATTTCACCCAAAATAAACTATAGATCTATGCAACTTGAAGAGGACCAGCGCGGACCGCATTTAAACGGCAAGCACCTGCGGCCGGAAAGCTTAATGATGAGTTACGGTTACAACCCCGAATGGTCGGAAATGGCCGTAAAAGCCCCTATTTACCAGACATCAACCTTCGTTTTTAAGAACGCCGAAGAAGGCAAGGCATTTTTTGAGCTGGCTTACGGCCTGCGCGACAAAGGTGCCGAAGAGCAAATGGGCCTGATCTATAGTCGCCTGAACAACCCCGACCTGGAGATACTGGAAAACCGCTTACGCTTCTGGGATGGTGCCGAAGATGCGGCCGTATTTGCAAGCGGTATGGCTGCCATCAGCACCATGCTGCTGGCTCTGCTAAAGCCCGGCGACGTAATTTTGCACAGCGAGCCCATCTACGGTGGTTCTGATTACTATATCAAAAACATCCTGCCTAAGTTCGGTATCCAGAGCATCGGTTTCCGGGCCAACATGGAAGCCGACGAGGTAGCAGAATTATTGGAGCAATCGGGCGTAGCCGGTAAGCTGGCGATGATCTATATCGAAACACCAGCCAACCCAACCAACCACCTGGTAGACATCGAAGCCTGTGCCGCACTTGCTAAAAAACACTCTACCGACGATAAAAAAGTTATAGTTGCCGTTGATAACACCTTCCTGGGGCCGCTGTTCTCGCACCCGCTAAAGCACGGCGCTGACCTGCTGGTTTATTCTGCAACCAAATACATTGGCGGCCACTCCGACCTTATTGCTGGTGCGTGCTTAGGCTCGGCAGCCATTATGAAACAGGTAAAAGCCATGCGTACGTTTATGGGTTCGATGGCGAGCCCGTGGACCGGCTGGATGCTGATGCGAAGCTTGGAAACCCTGAAAATTCGCATGGAAGCCATGGCACGTGGTGCCGAAACCGTAGCCGAATACCTGAAGAACCACCCGAAAATAGACCGGATTTACTACTTAGGCGATCTGCAAAACAATACGCAGCAGCAGGCTATTTATGAAAAGCAGTGCTTGTCGGCAGGGTCGATGATCTCGTTTGACATAAAAGGGGGCGAAAAAGAAGCCTTTAAGTTCCTGAACAGCCTGCGCCTGATAAAACTGGCCGTAAGCTTAGGCGGAACAGAATCATTGGCAGAACACCCGGCCTCCATGACCCACTCTGATATTTCTGCGGCCGACCGCGCTGTGATGGGCATAGGTGAAGGCATGGTACGTATTTCGGTTGGTGTGGAGCACCCCGAAGATATCATTAATGACATAGAGCAGGCGCTTGAAAAAGTGCAGGTAAGCGTAAAAAATTATGCTTAAAGATTGATTGTCAGCTAAAGTGAACCCACCCCTAACCCCTCCGAGGAGGGGAATTGCCGTAGTTGACTTTTCATAAACAATAGCTTTATAGTTAATTTTTAACTGTAACTATAGAGATAGGAAGTGAACTATAGGCTAGAAGAAATTCCCCTCCTTGGAGGGGTTAGGGGTGGGTAAAATAAGAAAAGTTTAATTACAAGTAAAAGAGCCGCAGCTGTATAGTTGCGGCTCTTTTGTTTTGTAGTTGATCATTAAATATAGGTAAAGTTAAATTTTTAGTGAAACCTGTGTGTGGTAATCGCGTTGAAGCATAGACAAAGTATAATATAGTTTACTTTTAGCCGCCTCGCAAAAGCCTGTTGTTTCCCCGGTTTTCAAACTATAGTTGCAACAGGAGAAAGTTCTAAATCCATTGCCATAACAGACCTATAACCCTAATGCCTATGCAGGCACCTTTACACCCTGAAACTGCCATCCGAGTTTTAAAGTCGCTGATGCGCCTGGTTGGCTGCCATCGCGTTACAAAAATGTTCTCCGTAACTATAGTTTTGCTGCTGGTGGCAACAATAGCGCAGGCGTCGCATTTCAGGTATGGCAACGTGAGCTGGCGCTGGGTGAGTGGCAACACCGTAGAGTTTAAAGTAAGCCAGTCGTGGCGCTATACGGCTTTTTATGCGGAGGTGGGGCAAACGGTAAACCCCGGCGATTTTAACTTTGGAGATGGCACGGCGGCTTCTATTCCGTTAAAAGTTACGGCCGTAAACAAAGTGGACGACTGGATGTACGGCGAGGCCATCATTACCAAAACCTACCCTTCGGCGGGCAACTACAAAGCCTCTTTTACTGGTTGCTGCCGCGTAAGCGAACTCAAAAATAACCCCGAAGGCAGCTGGAATCTGCAAACTATAGTTACCGTGGGTAACAGCAACAGCGCCCCGGTAGCCACGCTGCCAGCTATAGTTAACCTGCCTTACGGCAATGCAAATGCAGCTTTTCAGGTGCCGGCCACCGACCCAGACGGCGATGCGCTTACCTACCGGCTTGCAACAAAAGAAGAAATGGGCGGCGGCGTTAACCCCAGTGGTTTAACTGTAAATGCAACTACAGGTGTAATAACATTCAGTACGGCAGGCAAGGCAGCAGGCGAACTATACAATGCCGCCATTACCGTTACCGACAGCCGCGGCGCCAGCGTTACCACCGATTTCGTGATCCTTATTACCGAACAATCAACCCCGCCCGTTTTTGACTATAGTATAACGCCTGCACACCAGGCCGTTTACCAGGTAGCGCCCGGGCAGGAGGTAAAGTTCACGGTGAAGGCACAGGACTCGGATGCCGGAGATGTAATCATGCTTCAGGCTACCGGCCTGCCCGCAGATGCTGCGCTATCGCCGGCTTTGCCCGTAAACGGTAACCCGGTGCAAAGCTCTTTTTCCTGGATGCCCACCTCAGCCAATGTAGGAGCCCACGTCATCAACTTTATAGCCCAGGATGTAAAAGGCGTACAAACCACCACTTCGGTAACCATACAGGTAAGCTATAAACCCACGTTTGATGTACCACCTACGCCTGTGGCCGGCAGCTATAGTTTTGTAGTGCCCGGGCAAACGATGGATTTTAAACTACAGGCATCGGCCCCAGGTGCCACTACTAAATTAAATTTTACCGAAATAACAGGCCTGCCAGCCGGTGTAGCCACTTTGCCAACTATAGCCGCCAACCCGGTACAGCTACAGGTAAACTGGCAACCCGAAACCAGAAACTGGGGTGTTAACAAGATCACTGTAAAAGCCCGCGACGACCAGCACAATGAAGTAAGCCATAGTTTTAACATAGTAGTAAACTCGCCGCCAACATTCACTTCAGCCCCGACAGAATACCCGCTGGCCGCTGGCTACAACTATAGCTACGAGGTAACTGTGCAGGACAACGACCTGCCATACGGCGACAGGTTAGCGATTCTGGCGGACCAGTTACCTGCCTGGCTGCGCCTGATGGATAGGGGAGATGGTACTGCCGTGCTCTCCGGGACGCCAACTATAGCCGATGCCGGCGAATACACCATAAAGCTGATGGCAGAAGACAAATGGCACCACAACGGCGGCCTGGCTGTGCAGCAAATCTACCTGAAAGTGACCGATGCCAGCTGCGGCGATAACAATGAGAAAGTACTTATCTGCCATAAAGGGCAAACGATTTGTGTACCAAAAAGTAAAGTGCAGGAGCATTTAGACCACGGGTGCTACCTGGGCGCCTGCGACCCGCTTCTGCCGGGTGGGTATGTAGAGGAAGAAGCTAAGCTGCTGGCCTACCCGAACCCCCTGGGAGCCACTACCACCTTGGAGTTTGCCTTGCCTGCTGCCGGAAACTATAGCCTGGAACTCCTCACACTAAAGGGGCAACCGGCCGGTATGCTGCAGCAGGGCAATGGCAACAAAGGCCAGCTTTTTGTGCAGGAGGTAAACACCGCAGGCCTGCTGCCCGGTATATACTTTATCCGGTTGATAACCGCCGGCGGGGTGCAGCACGTAAAGGTTGTAAAACAATAGCGTTCCGCTGCGCTAACTGCTGCTGTAGTCTGTTAAAAACACTTACCTTTGCGACTGGTTAAGTATAAATGCCTGCACGCGCAGGGCGGGAGCTTCGTTTATATTTAAAACAGAACGCAGATTTTGGAAGACAAACCTAAAAATACAGGCAGGGTATTCGATGCAGATGTGCTGAAGCGGCTCTTTGAGTTTGTGAAGCCCTATGTGCGCATTTTCTACTTTATCGTATTCCTGACCTTTGCCTCGGCTATTCTGGCTGCTGTGCGCCCCTTCCTGATACAATATACCGTAGATAACGAGATCCTGCAGAACGACTGGCAGGGCCTGAACAAAATGTTCGTGATACTGGCCGTGCTGCTGGTGGTACATGCCATCGTTCAGTATTTGCACACGTACTTTGCCGGCTGGCTGGGGCAGCACGTGGTCCGCGACATCCGGGTAAAACTATACCGCCACATCCTGGATTTAAGGCTGAAATTCTTCGATCGCACCCCGATCGGTACGTTGGTAACCAGAAACGTGTCGGACGTGGAAACGCTGTCGGATGTGTTCAGCGAAGGCCTGGCGGCTATGATCGGCGATATCCTGCAGCTGGTATTTATCCTGGGTTTCATGTTCTACATCGATTGGGAGCTGGCACTGGTCAGCTTGTCTACTTTCCCGATCATGCTCATCAGTACCTACATTTTTAAAGAGAAGATAAAAGAAACCTTCCAGGAAGTGCGTACGGCTGTGGCGCGCCTCAACTCATTTGTGCAGGAGCATATCACCGGCATGAGCATCGTGCAGATCTTTAACAACGAGAAGCGCGAAATGGAGAAGTTCCGGGAGATCAACAAGGAGCATACCCGGGCCAATGTGAAGTCGGTGCTGTACTATAGCATTTACTTTCCGGTAGCCGAAATAATTGGTGCGGCTGGCCTTGGTTTGCTGGTGTGGTATGGCGCGCACGGCGTGATAGATAACGAAACATCGCTGGGTACATTGATGGCCTTTATCCTGTACATCCAGATGTTCTTTCGCCCGATACGCATGATCGCTGACCGCTTTAACACCCTGCAGTTAGGCGTGGTTAGCACCGAGCGTTTAATGAAGCTGCTGGACAGCAAAGAAATGATTGCCGACAACGGTACCTACACACCGGAGAAGATAAAAGGCAATGTGCAGTTCGAGAACGTGTGGTTTGCTTACAACGACGAAGAATGGGTGCTGCGCGATATATCCTTTAATGTAAAAGCCGGCGAAACGGTTGCTTTTGTAGGTGCCACCGGGGCTGGTAAAACATCCATCATTAACCTGCTAAACCGTTTTTACGAGATAAACAAAGGCCATATTATAGTTGACGGGCACGACATAAAAGAATACGACCTGAGCGTGCTGCGCCACCACATTGGCGTGGTGCTGCAGGATGTGTTCCTGTTCTCCGGAACTATAGCCGACAACATTAGCCTGGGCAACAAAGCCATTACCGAAGAGCAGATGTGGCGCGCCGCCGACCTGGTGGGTGCCCGCAAGTTTATAGAGCGCCTACCGGGCGGGCTGCACTACCAGGTAATGGAGCGCGGTGCCACCTTATCAGTAGGGCAGCGCCAGCTTATCTCATTTGTGCGGGCGATGGTGTATAATCCTGAGATCATTATTTTAGACGAGGCCACCTCCAGCGTAGACTCCGAAACCGAAGAGCTGATACAGTATGCCATTGACCAGCTGATGCACGGCCGTACTTCTATAGTTATTGCACACCGCCTGAGTACCATACAGAAAGCAGACAAGATTATAGTTTTGGATAGAGGCGAGATAAAAGAAGTGGGTAACCACGAAGAACTGCTGCGCCACAACGGTTATTACGCCCAACTATACCAGATGCAGTACAAGAATATGATCAATATATGAGCAGGAAATTTTTAATAGCGATAGGGGTTATCATGGCCATTATGGTGGGCATCTATGCCTACGTTGGCGGGTTCAGCGAGCCAAAAGTGCTGGTAGCTACATCGGAGCCGCTGCTGCTGGCCGGACAACCCTTTAAGGGCACCGTGAAGGACGAAGCTTTCGGAAACGCTTTCCAGAAGGCCGCTAAGCTGCTGGCCGAAAATAAACTCCAGGGCGTGCTAGGCAATGTGTACTACAGCAACCCCGAAAGTAAAACCGATACCATCAGAGCTTTTATAGGCGTGGTTATCCAGGACTCAACTATAAGCCTGCCCGAGGGCTATGAACTGTTGCGTGTGCCGGGCGGCCGCCAGGTAGTGCACTCCGAGATTAATGCCCATTACATGATCGCGCCGGGTAAACTATACACTAATCTGTTTGCGTACGCCGAGGAGAACAAGCTGAAACTGGAAGAATTTTACGTGGAGTGGTTTCCGGCGGACCGCAAAGCAGTACTGGAAGTGCCGCTGAAAGAATAACCTTGCAACTATAGAATAATCGGGTATATTTGGTAGGGCTAACTAAACTATAGCCGCTACACTTTGGGCAAAAAAGCAGACGTAAAAAAAGAGCTGATCCTGGAGGCGGCCAAATCCGTGTTCGGCAGACTTGGCTACAGCAAAGCCACCCTCGATGACATTGCCCATGCTATCGGTCTGAAAAAACCTACCCTGTACTACTACTACAAAAGCAAGGAAGTACTGTTTATAGAGGCTTTCTCGCAGGAGTGGAAAGATAGTTTGTACCGGATAAAGAAAATTGCCGAGCAGGAGCCGGACCCGCATAAACAGCTTCTGTTATACATCCGGTCGTCGTTGCGCTATTACCAGGAGATCGTAACACAGCACACCATTTCCATAAAAGTACTCATCGAAACGCGCAGTCTGTTCCAGAAGCTTTTCGCCGAATCACGGGCCAAGGAAACCAACTACTATGCTGCTGTTATAAAAGAAGGCATTGAGAAAGGCGTGTTTATTCCCTGCGAAGCCGAGCGTGTAGGCTACTCTATGATGGTAGTGAAAGACCTGATCCAGTTCGATGAATTTGAGCGCGCCTTTTACCAGCAACTACCAACTATAAACTTCGCCAAAATAGAGCAGGATGTGTTATTTACCATTTCGCTAATCCTAAACGGAATCTCTGCCCAAAAACAACTATAGCCTATGCGCAACTATAGTTTTCTTCTGCTGATTCTGGTTTGCCTGCTTTCGGCGTGTAGCTACAGAACGCCTAATTCAGCTTTTATTGGAGCATCCAGTACCAAGACCGGCTTATACAACGATTGGCCTGTCTACTATAATTCTAAAGGCTTTCAGGAAAGTAAGCTGATTAAATGGGGAAGTGTAAAATGGGTAGATACGCTTAATCTGACTAAAGAAGAAAAAGAGGCGGAACGTAAAGCGCAGTCGGCAACAATGAACAAGGTTATAGTTGATAATAACCCGGATGACATTTCAGTTAAATACACGCCCGGTGGTATATTTATAACCCCACTTCAGCTATACTTTGATGAAACGGAAGTAGCCAATATTCATTGGCAGGAATTTCTGCACTACATAAAGCGGGATTCTTCAGCTGCCTTTTACCAAAGCATGTTGCCAGATTCTACCGTTATAAAGCTAAATGAACGCGACTATCACCGATACGAAGAGTTAGGTTATGGAAGACGTGGTGGCGCGGGGCGCAACTATAGTGTGATTGGAGGAGATACAATTCTTCGTGAGATGTCGGAACAAATGCCTGTAGATTCTATTTACTTCCGGCACCCGGAGTATTTGTATTACCCTATAGTCGGCGTGAGTTACGAGCAAGCCGTGGCTTATTGCCAGTGGCGCTCTAAAGTGGTGACAGAATTTATAAACTCATTTCCCAAAAGGGAGCAAAAAGTAAAAGTAACCTATAGGCTGCCCACAGAGCAGGAGTGGGAGATAATAGCTTCTGCCGGAGTGGATAAGGATAAATTTCCCTGGAGTACAGCTACGGGTGCAGTAAAGTACAAAGTAAATCCTAAGGCAGCAGCTTTTATAGCTAAAAAGATAGTAGAGCCAAAACCTGTAGCACAAATTAAACAGGATTTAAAAGAAACTGAAGTCCATGACCTGTTCATAAATGTAAAACGGCCACTCCCATACTTTTTGCAGTTCCGGACGCCAGCTTATGTGTATGGTGGCTGGCCAAATGATTATGGCGCCTACCACGTGCAGGGCAACGTAGCCGAAATGGTGGCCGAGAAAGGCATAGCCAAAGGCGGCAGCTGGAAAGACGAACTCAGCAACTCCAAAATAACCGACAGGCAACTATACACCACCCCATCCGATAAAGTGGGCTTCCGGTGCGTTTGCCAGGCAGAGCTGATAAAATAGCTATTTGCCGTTCCGCTTCCCTGGAACGGTATCAGCAGTAAGCAACAGGGCTAAGGCAAGAAGGAGTAAATTATTCAGCTTCAGAGGCTTTGGTTTTAAGCTCGTTCAGTTTGGCCATCAGGGCATCAACATCGGCATGGTGGCCTTTTGCTACTTCAGCGGCATCCAGTTCCAGCAGCATATTCTTCATCTGCTGCAGGTAAGCGGCCTTTTCTTTCTTCAGGCAGTTTTTTGGAGTATCCTGGCAGTCGCCGTTATGGTCTTTGGGTTTAAACATGCTGCCCTCGCCATAGATCAGCCACTGCGGGTTCAGGTCAGGGAAGTGTTTAACAATAGCGACCAACTCATCCAACAAAATATTGCAGCCATTCAGGATGTTGTTCAGCGTTTCTTCTGTGCTGCCTGTCATCGCTTTCAGGTCGTTCATTTCCAACTCGTTCAGGTGCGTGTAAAACCTGAATCTCTTGCCGATCTGCTGTAAGTCAATAGCCATATATAGTAAGTTTAGTGGTGAATGTGATTATGCTATACGTAACTATAACAGAATCTGCTCTAAAAAATTCCGACAACCCAATAATGGCATAGTTATATCCGGCAAAACAGACAGGTAAAAAGTAAGATTTTGCAGTGTTCAGGGTTAATTCAGCGCTCGCTGAGAAGTCCCCAGTAACTATAGTTTTAGATAAGGATGCCCGGAACAGCAAAAAGAACTATAGATCAAACTATAGCAAAGGCAGAAAGTCCTTCTTTGAAGCGTGTAGAGGGATGTTCAACGGCAACTATAGAACCATAGCCGAAACTATAACATAGCCAAATTCCCCTCTCGGGAGGGGCAGGGGTGGGTTTCCTAACTATAAAACTATAGCCAACTTCATCACTAAACCTGTCCTTTCAGGCCAGTTGAGTTGCAAACTCAACACCATAATTAGGCACGAGCGAGGACTCTCGCGCCAGCGGGAGAAGTGTAATGCTGCAGCAACTATAGAACTATAGCCCAGGCTATAGCAAAATGATAATCCTGAAAATCAGTCAAATCTCCATTAATCCCGGTTCAGACTACTCCAGTTCTTCCGTCTGCAGCTGGCGTTCGTAAAGCTCTTTGTACAGGCCTTTCTCCCGGATCAGTTCTTCGTGGGTGCCGTGCTGAATGATCTCGCCATCATCCAGAACCAGAATTCTGTCCGCCAGCTTCACCGACGATACCCTGTGCGAAATGATAATGGACGTACGGTTCTGCATAATGCGTCGCAGGCTGTTCAGGATAGCATTTTCGGTCTTGGTATCTACTGCCGACAGCGAATCGTCCAGAATAAGGATGCTTGGCTCACGCACCAGTGCCCGGGCTATAGAAACACGCTGCTTCTGCCCACCCGATAAGGTAATGCCGCGTTCTCCTAACTTGGTCTCAAACTTCTCCGGGAAACGCATAATGTTCTCATACACATCAGCATCTTTGGCCGCCTGCACCATCTGCTCCTCGGTTATAGTTGGCAAACCAAACCCGATGTTGTTTCGGATGCTGTCTGAGAACAAAAACACATCCTGTGGCACATAACCTATCTGGCTGCGCAGGCTCTCGATGTTATAGTCGCGCACGTCCACGCCATCAATCAGGATACGGCCACGGCTTACATCATACATGCGCGGAAGCAGTGTAGCGATTGTGCTTTTGCCGGAGCCGGTATTGCCGATAACCGCCAGTGTTTCGCCGTGTTTTATGTCAAACGACACACCTTTCAGTGCATGGATATTGGTATCGGGGTAAATAAAATCTACGTTCTCAAAGCGGATATCGCCGGTAATTTCCTTGCTGATGTTTTCACGGGAAACAATGTCGTTTTTGGTATGCAGAAACTCGTTGATGCGCGCCTGTGATGCCGCTGCACGCTGCACCAGGCTGGCCGTCCAGCCCAGAGAGGTTACAGGCCAGGTAAGCATGTTCACGTAAATGATGAATTCGGCAATGTTACCGGTGGTGATGCTACCGTTTATAACCTCCTGGCCGCCAATGTAAATGGTGATGATGGTGCTCAGGCCAACCAGAAAAAGGATAAGTGGGAAGAAGAGCGAGTTTACAAAGTTCAGGTCCAGCGATTTTTCTTTGTAGGTATCACTTGCCTTGGTAAAGTTATGATGCGAGTCGTCTTCGCGTACAAACGATTTCAGTACCCGGATGCCCGAAAATGCTTCCTGCACAAAAGTAGTAATGCCCGAAAGGCTGCGCTGTATCTCATCCGATTTGCGCTCGATAATGTTGTTCACATAGTAAATACTGATGGCCAGGATAGGCAGTGGTATCAGCGTATACATCGTCAGTTTCACGTTTACCGACAGCATGTACGGGATCACCATCACAAACAGCACCACCAGGTTAAGGCCATACATAATGGCAGGCCCCAGGTACATGCGCACGCGGCTCACATCCTCCGAGATGCGCGACATCAGGTCGCCGGTGTTGTTTTTGCGGTAAAAGCTTAGCGGCAGGCTCTGGTAGTGTTCGTAGATCTCGTTCTTCAGGTCGTTCTCTATCAGGCGGCTCATCACAATAATGGTTTGCCGCATAAAAAACAGAAATACGCCCCGCAGCAAGGCCATCACCAGTATCACCACGCCATATACCAGAATACTTTTCGCGAAAATGTCATAAACCAGGCTTTGCTGGTCCATGCCCTCGTACAGGTTGTGCAGGTTAATGCCTTCCTTTATCAGGTTAAAGGCATAGCGTACCACCTGGGCCGGCAAAATCTGGAAGAAGTTGGAGATAATAATGAATACCAGCCCCCAGAAGAGGCGGAATTTATATTTAAGCAGGTATTTATTTAAGTAGCGTAACGATTTCACAGTTAGTTATTAAAGCCTTTGAGCTTTTACGATAAGAAGCAAAGTACAAATTGAATTAATCAAAAAAAGAATTAATTTTGCAGCGCAAAAGGGCATAGGCACTGTACTCTTCGGCACAAAGATAGAATAACACTAAACCAATTTCATAAATGGTCGAAATTAAAGAAGTAGAACTGAAGAAAGAGAACTCTATCTTCGGTCAGATTTCAGAATACAACCACGAGAAAGTTGTTTTCTGCCATGACCACGATACTGGCCTGAAGGCTATTATCGGTATTCATAATACAGTATTAGGCCCGGCCCTGGGTGGTACCCGTATGTGGACGTACGCATCGGATGCGGAAGCACTGAACGATGTACTGCGCCTGTCAAGAGGTATGACTTACAAAGCTGCTATCTCTGGTCTTAACCTGGGCGGTGGTAAAGCGGTTATCATTGGCGATGCCAAAAAAGATAAGTCTGAAGCGTTAATGCGTCGTTACGGCCGTTTCGTGAAGAACCTGAACGGTGCTTACATTACAGCCGAAGACGTAGGAACCACTACAAAAGATATGGAGTACATCAAGATGGAAACAGATCACGTAGCTGGTTTGCCAGAGTCTATGGGCGGTAGCGGCGACCCTTCGCCGGTAACTGCTTACGGTACTTACATGGGTATGAAAGCGGCTGCTAAAAAAGCCTATGGTTCAGATTCACTGGAAGGTAAAAAGATCTCTGTACAGGGTGTTGGCCACGTAGGTGGTTACCTGGTAGAACTGCTTGCCAAAGAAAATGCCCAGATCTTCATCACCGACATCTACGAAGACCGTCTGCGTGAGATCTCTAACAAATACGGCGCAAAAGTAGTAGGCATGGACGAGATCTATGACCTGGATGTAGATATTTACTCACCATGCGCGCTGGGTGCTACTATCAACGATAACACCCTGAGCCGCCTGAAGTGCCAGATCATTGCTGGTTCGGCTAACAACCAGCTGCGCGAAGAAGAAGTGCACGGCCCGGCCCTTGTGGAGAAAGGCATTATTTATGCACCAGACTTCCTGATCAATGCGGGTGGTCTGATCAACGTATACTCTGAGCTGATCGGTTACAACCGTGAGAGCGCTTACGCCCAGACAGAGCGTATCTATGGCTACACCCTGGATATCTTTGACCTGGCTGAGAAAGAAGGTATACACAACCAGCTGGCAGCTATGAAAATGGCTGAGAAGCGTATCAACAGCATCAGCAAGATCAAGTCAAGATACTAATCCGGACCTGATCTGTTTGAGAAACCATAAACGTAAAAGTGCTGCAGTACCTGTGGCACTTTTACTTTAATTACGTATCCCAATTTATTTGTGCTATAGGCTGATTGTCTTGCAGTCTGCGTATGGTATAGCCGGCGCCCGGCGCCATTTTAATTTTACACAAACAACACGTTCTTTATAAAAAATTATGCTTAACCGCAGAACACTACGAATTAAAGCCATGCAGGCGATCTATGCATACATGCAGGCTGAAGGTTCTGACTATCTGCTGGCGCTTGACCAGATCGGAGAAGATTTTGCACCGGACCTGAACACCATGGAAGTGCAGGACAGAAAACTGCTTGAAGGGCAAAAGCAGATCGCGCAGCTACTGTTTAAAGAGTGGTACGAGAAGCACCAGTTCGATGCAGAAGATGCAGAAAAAGTGATAGTAGATGCGGTGAACAGAGCTATAGTTAGCTACCAGAACCAGACCCGTAAAGATCTGCGCTTTTACCACAACCAGATGCTTACGGCTGTAGAGCTCATTTACGACCACTACCTGGCTAACCTGCAGCTGCTGCAAGTACTTACGGACCTGGTAAAGGAAGAGGAAGAAAAGCGTAGCAAACGCTTTACCGAAGCCAAAGGCCCCGATGTAAAACAATTCCTGCGCAACCAGCTGGTGCAGCGCATTCTAAACAACAAATCTTACCAGCAGCACATCATCCGTCGCAACATAAGCTGGGGTTCCGATGTAAGTGAAATTACCCAGGTATACCGCAACGTGCTGAAGCAGGACGAAGCGTTTCTGGCATACCTGCAAAACCCGTCTCCGTCGCTTACAGACGACTTTGAGCTGGTGAAACATATTTATAAAAACATTATCTTTAAAGAAAAAACTTTACAATCTTTGTTTGAAGAGCAGGACCTTAACTGGGCCGAAAACAAAGCCATTGTAAAGAGCCTGGTAAACAAAACCCTGAAAATGTTCGGGGAAGAAGCAGAAGGCAACACCGAAGATATCGCGCTGCTGGACCTGTCGCCGAACTGGGAAGATGACAAGGCGTTCTTTGAAGAACTTTACGAGCAAACCCTGCAGGAAGACGAAAAATACGAAGCCATGATCGCGGAAAGCGTACAGAACTGGGACGTGGAGCGTGTGGCCCTGCTGGACAAGATCATACTTAAGATGGCACTTTGCGAGATGCACATCTTCCGCAGCATACCTGTAAAAGTTACCATCAACGAGTACATCGAGATATCCAAGATATACAGCACCCCTAAAAGCAAGCAGTTTGTGAACGGTGTGCTGGACAAGCTGGCACAGGAGCTCGTAAACAAAGGCGAGATACGTAAATCGGGCCGCGGACTTATTGATAACAAATAAGCTGCACCGCCGGTTTACCACATTGCCGGAATTACCGTAAGGAAAATTTGAATAATTAAGATCCGATATATTAGCATATACAACTATGGGTAAGAAAACAACCGCCGCTCTGGCTTTTGTATCAGGTGCCGCAGTAGGAGCTGCCGCAGGTATACTGTTCGCCCCTGAAAAGGGCCAGGAAACACGTAGCTGGCTTAGCTACCGCTTAGAGAAGTACCGCGATACACTGTCTGACCTGCTGGAGCAGTTAGTGGCCAAAGGCGAAAGCGTACCAACCAGCGCCAGAACCGAAGGACAACGCGTGATACAGGATGCAAAAGACAAGGCAGAAAAACTGTTGGGCGACGTAGACTTACTTATTAACGAGATCAACAGCAGGAAAGAACTATAGCATGAGACAGATCACACTGATTCCGGGTGACGGAATAGGCCCTGAGATTACAGAAGCAGTAAAAGCTGTTTTTAGTGCTGCACAAGTTCCCGTAACCTGGGAAGAAGAAAATGCGGGGCAGACCACATTTGATGCCATCGGGGAGCTGATACCGGCTACACTGATCGCTTCTTTAGAGAAAAACAAAGTGGCCCTGAAAGGCCCGATCACGACGCCGGTGGGCAAAGGGTTTAAAAGCGTAAACGTACAGCTGCGTCAGAAATTCGACCTGTACTCCAACGTGCGCCCTGCCAAAACAACCAAAGGCCTTGTAACCAAATTCGAGAACGTAAACTCGGTACTTTTCCGCGAGAACACCGAAGGCCTGTACTCTGGCCTGGAGATGTTTGACGAGCGCCTGCAGATCTCTGACTCGGTTGCCCGCCTTACGCGTGTAGGTTGCCAGAAAATTATTAGGGCTGCGTTTGCCTATGCCGATAAGCACGGCTGCAAAAAAGTAACAGCAGTACACAAGGCTAACATCCTGAAAAGCGCAGGCGCTATGTTCCTGGGCGAGTTCAATGCAATTGCAAAAGAGTACCCGCATATTCAGGCTGATGACAAGATCATTGACAACATGTGCATGCAGCTGGTTGTAAAACCGGAGCAATTTGACGTTATTGTAACAACCAACCTGTTTGGCGATATATTGTCTGACCTTTGTGCCGGCTTAGTAGGTGGCCTTGGTGTGGTGGCCGGTGCCAACATTGGCGATGACATGGCTATTTTTGAGGCTGTGCACGGATCAGCTCCGGATATTGCCGGCAAAGGCATTGCCAACCCGACAGCACTGTTACGTTCGGCTATTATGATGCTGCACCACATTGACCTGAAAGACCAGGCTTACCGCATTGAGGCGGCGCTGGATGCAACGCTGGCCAACAAAGAAGAATGCACCGGCGACCTTGGCGGAAAAGCCAGTACGATGGAGTTTGCTCAGAACATCATAGCTAAACTATAATACTAACATCAGACGTTATTATAAGTATGAAAAAGAACCTGATATTCACTTTTGCAATGGCTGTAGCCCTGATGGCTACCAGCTGCAACCAGGAAAACACGACTGATGCATCGGTTGCGGAAACAGATGCAACGGCAACAATGCCAACTGCGGAAACAACTGTAGACAACCCGAATGTGGCTACTACAGAGCAGACGGCTGCACCAGCTGCTAACCCGAATGCACCGGTAATGAGCTTTAAAGAGACTGTTTACGATTTCGGAACTGTGAAGCAGGGCGAAGTAGTGAACCATACCTTTACGTTCACTAACTCAGGCAAAGAGCCGCTTATCATCGAGAACGCTTCGGCATCTTGTGGCTGTACTGTACCGGAGTGGACCAGAACACCAGTTGCACCAGGCGAGACCGGCGAAATAAAAGTGCAGTTTAACAGCACAGGCAAATACGGCCAGCAGGCACCAATGGTAACTATCCGTGCCAACACCGAGCCTAACATTACACAGGTATCGCTGAAAGGTACAGTAGAGGCCAGCAACATACCTACAGCCGGCGCTGATGGTCCGGTAAAAAGAAACTAATTCTACATTTATAATACACTAATGCAAACCATACTCTTACAGGCCGGAGCAGACGGAGGCGTACTGCCTCAGTTGCTGATGTTCGGCGCCATCATCCTTGTATTTTATTTCTTCATGATCCGTCCGCAGCAGAAAAAGGCGAAGGACCAGAAAAAGTTTCGTGATGAGCTTACCAAAGGAATGAACATTGTAACTATAGGCGGACTTCATGGTAAGCTTGTAGCCCTGGATGATGATACCATTACTGTTGAAGTAGACAAAGGTGTACGCCTGACCTTCGACAAATCGGCTGTTTCGATGGAAGCAACGGCAAGGGTAAATCAGCAACCAAACAGCTAAGAGCCATTGCCGTTTGAAGGAGTCAAAAATATAGTTGTATGGTTTACGAAACCATTCAGGCCGCAAACAAAGCAGTACTGGCGAGTAGTGCTGCTTTGTTTTGTGGCTGCTTCTACGTTCTGGCTGCTCAACGCCCTCAATAAGAGTTATTCTACCCAGACAACGTATCCCGTAAAGTTTATCTACAACCAGCAGCAACTGGTGCCCCTGAAGCCACTGCCCGAAGAAGTACTGGTAAACGTAACGGCCAAAGGCTGGAAACTGCTACGCAAAGCCCTCCGGCTGGAAGTGCAGCCTGCCGAGATCCATATCCGCAACCTTCCGCGTAACAACTATCTTTTAGGATCGGCGCTGCGCCCTGCTCTGGTAAATGCCATGGATGGCCTGCAGCTCAACTTTGTGGTAACCGATACCCTTCATTTCAATTTCGACAGGAAGATAAGCCGTACCCTTGCCCTGCAGCACGACCCAAAACAGGCAGTTGCCGCAGAAAACTACGAAGTGGTAGGGCCAATCAAGTTCGAGCCGGATTCTGTTACCTTTGTCGGGCCATCTTCTATTATCCGTAGTTTCCCGAGCCCATACCCGGTGCGCCTGCCAAATGTAGGTTTAACCGCATCGGCTAAATTAGAGGTGCCTATCACACATGCCTCGCCTGAGTTGGTGGCTGCAAGTTTAGAAGAAACAACGGCAACTATAACCGTAAAGGCCCTGGTAAGCGAGGAGCGCCAACTGGTGCCCGAGCTTGTGAACGTTCCGAAGGGGAAAACCTATAGTATACAGCCACAACCAGTGGTGGTGCGCTACCAGCTGTTCGACGATTCAGTGGCCCTGTTGAACCGCGAGCTGTTTAAAGCTGTCATAAATTTCGCCAACTATAACCCTCAGGACTCTACTATTGCCACAGAGCTGGTGCAGAAACCAGTAGGTGTGCGCAAAATAACGCTGCAGCCACAGCGCGTAAAAGTAATCCCAGTACAGGACTAACATGCTGAAAATAGGCATAACCGGAGGCATAGGAGCGGGCAAATCTATAGTTTGCCGGCTGTTTGCGCTGCTGGGCGTGCCTGTATATGATGCCGACACCCGTGCCAAGTGGGTAATGCACCACGACAAAGCGCTGAAACAGGAACTGACCGAGGCTTTCGGACCAGAAGCTTATACCGAAGCTGGCGAACTTAACCGCATTTACCTGGCCAGCGTTGCCTTTCATGATCCTCAGAAACTGGAACTGCTCAACAGCCTGGTGCACCCGCACGTAGGCAACGACTTCACAAAATGGGTAGAAGCTAACCAGCAGGCACCTTATGTTTTAAAAGAAGCAGCTCTGTTGTTTGAATCCGGATCGTGGGAACAGCTGGATGAAATTATAGTAGTAGCTGCCCCGCTGGACATACGCATAAAACGCACCCTGCAACGCGACCCGCACCGCACCCGCCACGATGTGGAAGCCATTATTGCTAAACAGTTGGAGGAAGAGGAGAAAATAGCCCGTGCCCAGCACATCATTTACAATGACGACCAGCAGCTCCTGATACCGCAAGTCCTGCAACTTCATAAGCTTTTGCTCTCCAAAATATAGTTTCTTTTTCCATTTTTGGCAAAGAATTGGTTAAAAGCTAAAGTTCACTGTTATCATTCTGAGCATTCTTGAGATAAGAGTCGAAAAAGAGTCGGCTTTGCTGTGAAGGGTATATCTCAACCTATAGTTATTCTACTGTCATACTAAGCGAATATTGTCATCCCGAGCGAAGTCGAGAGAGCTTATGTGTTTGATAGTACCTATTGTCATTTCGAACAAAGTGAGAAATCTATCGCAGACTATAGTTGGCTATAGTCCTATAGTTGACTTTGCCTACCACTGGAACCAAGCCATTGTTCTATAGTTTCTACCAATCCTGGGAGCTCTAATTACCTACAGTTCTATAGTTTGTTTGGCTCCCTCCCGGGCCGGGAGGCCCCGTCTTCGGGCATCGCGCTGCTGCCTTCTTGCTATCCTCCTGCGTCGGATTGCCTGACGGCACCGCAACAAGTCAAAGGCGCTCAACCCAAAGACTGAGATCAGTTCGATAGCAACTGCTTTAGCTATAGTTGATGTATTATTTCTTAGTTAAGGCAGATCTGTTTTTCTCGTGGTTGCAATTCTGTAGGGACAGGTAAACCTGTCCTGTTCGTGGTCTGTAACTATAAATTTATAAGTCAAACTATAGTAGTAGCAGTGTTCCCCTCCTTGGATAAGGAGGGGTAGGGGTGGTTTGAAACCGGCAACTATGAAACTATAGCTACTCCAACTATAACTAAGCCAGAAATTCCCCCCTTGAGAGGGGTAGGGGTGTGTTTGGCAACTACATAACTATAGCCATAGAAACCTTAAATACACTAAAAATACAAACTCAAGCAAATGGAAATCAGGGAATTATACTATAGCTTGTGGTGAGGCGTTAAACTATAGATTGGCAGGAAGACTGAAGTGCAGATCAGAAAAGTATGGACATAAAAAAAGGACAACTTTTTAAGTTGTCCTTTGTGGGGCGTACTGGATTCGAACCAGTGACCCCCTGCTTGTAAGGCAGGTGCTCTGAACCAGCTGAGCTAACACCCCGTTTTATTGTTTCGTTGACCTGTTGTCCCCGTTTGATGATGCAAATATGGGGCGATTTTTTGTAACTGCAAAACATTTCAAAAAAATTTGTTAAATTTTTTTTCGGAGCTGCTGCACCTGTTGTTCGCCTGTATTAACTGCTGTACCTTTATCTTTTGTAAGATGCTTAAAATCTGATAATTCTCTTGAAGCAAACTGGTCTTGTTAAAAAAGTGCTATTTTATGCGATAGCTATAGTTGTGGCTATAGTTACGATCGCCTTTGCGCTGGTATACACTTATCAGGACAAGATCATCGCACTTTTTGTAACGGAAGCCAACAAGCACATCAAAACGAAGGTGGAAGTAGGCACTATCTCGCTTTCGCTGTTCGATAAATTTCCGCAGGTGGCCGTGTCGCTGGATAAAGTAAATGTTGTGGAGGCCGTGCCGGAGAGCGAAGCATCTTTGGCTAAGCTGAGCAAACTATACTTCACCTTCAGCATCTGGGATGTACTGCGCGGCAAGTACAACGTGAACGAGCTGTACCTGGAAGACGGGGCGATTTATGTTAAAGTACTAAAGGATGGCAGCGTGAATTACGAGATCATCAAAACGGATACGACAGCTACAGAAGACGGCGAATTTGCCTTTAACCTCGAGCACATCGACCTTAAACGCGTAGCCATCCATTACACAGACCTGAAGCTGAACCAGGCGTACGAAGTAGATGCCCACCAACTACAGGCAGCTTTAACGATAGATCCGGAAACGATCGGAATAGAAGCCAGCGGCGATGCAACTATAAACACCATAAAGCTGAACAGTGGCGAGTATTTTAAAGGCAAGCAAATAAAGCTGAACACGGCCCTGGCCATTGACGGCATTGGCAAAACCATAAACCTGGAACCAAGTGTGGTAAATGTAGAGAATGCTGCCTACGAAGTGGCCGGAACTATAAACTTTGCCACTACCACAGACCTGAACCTGACCCTGAAAGGCAAGAATACGAGCATCCAGTCTATGCTGTCGTTGTTGCCGCAGCACATTACCAAAGAGTTTAACCAGTATCGTTCCGATGGCGATGTGTACTTCAGTGGAGCCGTAAAAGGCAAGGTCTCGGCGAAGCATAACCCGGAGATCACGTTTAACTTTGGCTGCCGCAATGCTGCCTTTTACCACCCCGATGTAAAGCAGCGACTGGAGAAACTAAGCTTTGAAGGCAGCTTTACCAACGGCGCAAAACAGAATGCCACCACATCAGAGTTGGTGCTCAGAAACCTGAAAGGCTCGCTTAACAACAGGATATTTACAGGCAACCTGTCTTACAAAAACTTTAAGAACCCGACTATAGCTTTTGATGCGCGCGGTATGGTGGATGTGGCGTATGTGCTGGGGCTGCTGCAACTGGAGCAGGTGCCATCCGGAAGTGGCCTGGCCGATGTAAAGATCGCTTTCTCTGGTAATTTTAACGAGTTTAAGGCAAGGCCCGGTAACCAGACGGTAAATACCTCCGGAGACATAACGCTGCACAATGTAAGCCTGAATCTGCGCGACCTGCCGCTGCCGGTAAAAGGCATGTACGGCAACTTTATGTTTAAGCGCAACGATGTGGCCGTGTCGGATTTCAGGGGCAAGCTGGGCGAATCGGATTTTGTGCTGAACGGTATGTTTAACAACGTAATGGCCTGGCTGCTGCTGGACAAGCAACGCCTGATGGTAGATGCCGATTTCAGCAGTAATTACCTGAACTTTGACCAGCTGCTGCGCGAAGACCTGAACACGCCGGCCAGCGCCCGTAAAAGCGAATCGGGTTACAGGCTGGAGGTTTCGCCAAACATAGCTTTTAATCTGGGGGCATCGGTTAATAAACTGAAGTTCCGGAGGTTTAAAGGCGAGAACATAAAAGGGGAGGTAACGCTTCGGAACCAGGTTATTACCACGCCAAACATCTCGTTTAACGCTATTGGCGGCAACTTTGCCGTGCGCGGCAGCATGGACGCCCGCCAGCGAAACCACATTAAGGTAAGTACAGCTACCAGGCTCAACAACATGAGCGTAGACAGCCTGTTTTATGTGTTCGAGAACTTTAACCAGGATTTTATAGTTGACCGCCACCTGCGCGGAAGCCTGACCGCCAATATCATTTCGGATGTGTACCTGGATAGCCAGCTCAGCCCGAAAACCAATCTGCTACAGGCCGAAATAGAGGCGGTTATACGCAACGGGCAGCTCATCAACTTTACGCCAATGCAAAAGCTGTCGGGCTTTGTAAAGCGCTCGGAGCTGGCCAACATGAAGTTCTCGGAGCTGCGCAACAATTTCTACATCCAGGACCGCACCATCTATATCCCGGAAATGGATATCCGCACCAACCTGTCGCCACTGCCTTCGGTCTCTATTTCGGGGATGCACACCTTTGACCAGGACATGGACTATAAAATAAAGATGCCGTTGTTCCAGAAGCGCCGACCGGATAAAGATGCTGTGTTTGGTGTGGTGGCCGAAGATACGGATGCCGGCAGCAGCATGCTCTTCCTGACACTGAAAGGAAAAGAAAACAACTTTAAGCTGGCCTACGACGATGACCGCGTGCGCGCGAAAATAAAAGACGACCTGAAACAGGAAGGGCAGGAGCTAAAACAGCTACTGAAAGGTAAAAAGCCCGTGAAGAAGGAAAAGACCGTGGAGCTGGAAGAAGGCGAATACTTCGATTTTAACTGACCATCAACTCACCTCTCATCTGATACCTATAGTTGCCTTAACACAGGGCGTTCTTAAATTGCTAAGCAACAAGCACTTACAAACAACTATAGTATAGTTTAAAATGTATGGTTCTATATTGTATAAATCCTATTATTTGTTAGCATTAAAATAAGGCATGTTTACCTGCTGAAATGGTGGGTATAACGAAAAAATTATAAATAAATTGTAACTATAGCCTTGTAGGTGCGTTAATCAAATCAAAACTACAATTTATGATTGGTTGTAGTTTGTAGGGATAAGGTTTTATTTAGATATAGCTTCCTGTATAGGTTCAACTGAACCCGGGAAACTATAACGTCTGACGTAACACAGACAAAATAAGATATAAGGGTGAAAAAAAAGCCGGAGCTTCTCCGGCTTTTTTATTTGTAGTTACTCAAAGTCTGATGTCTTGTTAGTTTCTGCAGCTGGCCTGGAAGTGTCCGGCAATGGTTGCCCGCTTGCCTGCATAAACACCGATTGCGTAGGCGCATACTGCGCGCCATGCTTCTCCACCAGCTCTGTTACTTTATAGATCATCTCTTCTTTTATGTTCACATACTCCGTCCAGTCCATCGATTCCACAAAGTACAGCACCATGATATTTTTAGAAGCCGGTCCTATGGTCTGGAAACGCACAATGGCATCCTGGTTGGCCTGCGGGTGGTTGTTGATGTACTGTTGCAGTTCGGTGCTTATGGCTCTGATCTGGGCAGCAGTGGTATCAAACGTAAGCGGTATATCAAACTGCACCCGCCGGAAAGTGCGCAGCGTCAGGTTGTTAAGTGGCTTATCGATCATGCTTTTGTTGGGCACCGTTACAAACGACTTCTCGAGGGTGCGGATACGCGTGCTCCGGAAACCGATCTTTTCTATAGTTCCGGTTATGCCGCCAACTTCCACCAGGTCGCCGACCACAAACGGGTGATCCAGGAAAATGGTGAACGATGCCAGCAGGTTCTCTAAGCTCTCTTTTGCGGCAAAGGCAATGGCCAGACCGCCTACCCCCAAACCAGCTACAAGGCCTGCCACGTTTACGCCAAACACTGTGCCCAGCATTACCAGAAAGGCAAAGATCACCACCATTACCTTGGCAAAATCGCGGAAGAACGGCACCAGCTGGTCGTCGAGCTTGGAGGCTGTGAGCGAGGAGCGGTGCTGGAAAATGAGGCCGATAAAATCGACAAAGCGCAGAACCACCCATGCCAGCGCCACGATCACAAACACCTGGTAGGTGCGGAACATGAACGTTTTGATGATATGGTCGCCTTTCCGTATCTCAGTTGGGTCGAGCGGGTAGTTAAGCGCCTGGAAAGCGAAATACAGGAACACCAGAAACAGCAGCACCTCCAGCGGCTGAATGAGCAGGCGCCGGAAGGCAGGCAGGTTATCTTCGTGCGAGAAACGCTTTACCAGTCTGTACAAAATACCGGACAGCAGCTTGGATAGCAGCGTTTTAAAGATAAACCCAAACAGCAGAATGCCCGCAAACCACAGGTAATTCGAAACAGTATTACCCAGGAAACTATAGTTCAGTATTTCTCTCCAGTGCGTGTAATCCATACTTATAACAGCTGGCTTAAAGCAATTTCAAAAGAAGTTTTTGCGATCTCTGTTTTGCCCGAATTTTTAGCATGCGACTTCTGCAGCGCATTGGCTATAGTTTGAGAGATGTCGGAGAAGATAGCTTTGTCGGTAATTTCTACTTCGCTCTCCATTAAATAGGCAAACACGCGGGCCATGCCGCAGTTGGCTATAAAGTCGGGGATAACAGCAATGTTCTGGTCGGCAAATTCGCCGGTCGGGCCAAAAAAGATCTCCGGGTCCTGGAACGGTACATTGGCGCCACACGAGATCACCTGCAAGCCGCTGCCGATCATGCGCTCTAACTGCTCCCGGGTAACCAGGCGCGATGCCGCTGCCGGAATAAAGATATCGGTGTTCACAGACCAGATCTGGTTATTCACTTCTTCAAACGAGAGCAGGTTATCAGCGTGCAGGGTGTTGCCTTTGCGGTTCAGGAACAGTTCTTTTATCTCCTCAAAACTATAGCCATCGGTGTTGATAAGGCCACCCACGCGGTCGATGATGCCGACAATTTTTACGCCTTCAGATGCCAGGTAATAAGCGGCTGCAGCGCCTACATTGCCCCAACCCTGTATAATAGCGCGCTTGCCTTTCAGGTCGCCGCCCCAGATGTTGTAATAATGGCGCACGGCTTCGGCTACGCCATAACCGGTTATCATGTCGGCTACGGTGTACTTGCGTGCTGTGGATGGTGAATAGCTATCGTCTTCAATCACTTTTACAACGCCTTCGCGCAGCTGGGCAATTCGTTTGTCGCGCTGCGATGCGGTGGCATGGAAGTGCCCGTTTACCACGCCTTCCTGCGGGTGCAGCAAGCCGTAGCTTTCAGTTATCGGAATTACTTCGTGTATCTCGTCCACATTCAGGTCGCCACCGGTGCCGTAGTAGTTTTTCAGCAGCGGGAAAACGGCCTTGTACCAACGCTCCAGAACGCCTTGCTTGCGCGGGTCGGCAGGGTCGAAGTTGATGCCGGATTTAGCGCCGCCAATAGCCGGGCCGGATACCGTAAACTTCACTTCCATGGTCTTCGCCAGCGATTCTACTTCGCGTTTGTCCAGGCCTTTGCGCATGCGGGTACCACCGCCAGCAGCGCCGCCACGCAGCGAGTTGATCACTACCCAGCCTTCGGCTTCAGTTTCAGCATCTTTCCACTCAAATACTATTTCAGGTCTTTTATTCTCGAATTTTGCGAGTAAATCTTTCATGTTTATTCTGGTATTTCGGGTTGTGGGGCAAAGGTACAAAATAACTATAGAGCACGCAGGTTAGCCCCAATAAATGGCGCCGCCCACACTATCGCGGCTGGCCCCGGTTACAGACTGCAGGCTGTTTGTCTGGTTACGCCAGCGCAGCACGCCTAAAAAGGCAAACACCAGCGCTTCCTTAAACGACACGATCCCGGGGGCAGGTACTTCTATGCTATAGTTGGTGCCGGCATAGTGCTGCAGCAATTCCATTAGGTACAGGTTAAAAGCGCCGCCACCGGTGGCCAGCACGCGTTGTTTATAGTTGGCAGGTTGCAGGGCATTGGCAATTTGCTGCGCAATGTGGTGGCAGGTGGTGTGCAGTTTATCAGCTATAGTTGCCGGGCTGTTGGCTATAGTTTGCAGGCTGTGCTCCAGTACCCATTCCTTGCCCAGCGACTTCGGATAAGGCTCCGAAAAATAAGACGGGGCATTGAGCTGTTCCAGCAGGTGTGCGTCCAGCTTGCCGCTTCGGGCCATGTCGCCATCTTTGTCATAACTATAGCCGGCCTGGCTGGCCAGTGTGTTCAGCAGCATGTTGCACGCAGCTATATCATAAGCAATGCGCTGGCCGTGGTGGTTAAAGGATATGTTGGCAATGCCGCCTAAGTTCAGGCAATAATCATGTTCCGAGAAAAGCAGTTCGTCGCCGATGGGCACCAAAGGCGCACCTTGTCCGCCTAAGGCTATATCCAGGGTCCGGAAATCACAGACGACGGGCAACTGGGCGTGGGCGGCCAGGTAAGCGCCGTTGCCTATCTGCAGCGAAATGTGTTTGCCGGGCTGGTGAAAAATGGTGTGACCGTGCGAGGCCACAAAGTCTGGTTTAAGGTTGTGTTTTTTCACGAACTGCTGCACCTGCTCGCCCATGTATCTGCCAAAAGCATGGTCAAGTGCAATTAAGGTAAGTGCATCCGATGTTTCGGCACCCCGGAGAGAGTCAATCCAATAGGGGCTGTAAGGTAACGTTTCAGCATTAAGTATATTATATATCCAATTTTCGTTTTTATACGTAAGCCTACAATATGCAATGTCAAGGCCATCGAGTGATGTGCCGGACATCAAGCCGATCACGTGATAAGTATCCATGTGGCGAAGTTAAAAAAATGCTGGCAAACACTTCAGCCAAATAACGTAAGCCTCGTATATATCTTATTATGAATAGGATAGGAAAATAATGTAGAAACTGTTAGGTATAATTATTAATTATGAAAAGTTTGTTATCTCGCATCGAATCAAAGAAGATAGATAAGGCGGCTGCCATGCTCAAAGTATTGGCTCACCCAAAAAGGCTGGCTATAGTTGACCTGCTGGGCAAGGAGGAGAAAATGACTGTAACTGAGATATATAAGTATCTGAATCTGCCACAGGCCATTGCCAGTCAGCACCTGATCACGCTAAAAGATAAAGGCGTCCTCTCTTCGTTTAAGGTAGGCACAAAGATCTACTACTCGCTTTCAATCCCGAAACTAATTGATGTGATAGATTGCCTGGAAGAGTGCTGTATTGATATCTAATACCTCTACACTTAACTTACGTCAGTCTGTTATTTAAAAGGCCAAAGGCCTCCGACGCTGCTCTTATGCACATTATCGGGGGCCTTTGGCCTTTTCATTCACTAAAAAAAAATAGCTATTTACTTATTTCTATAGTCTTATAGTTGAATCTCTTCAGATTGATTTTCGAGGTTGAACAGATCGTTCAGTACATCGATCAGGGTCTCGGCTTCGCCACGCTTGCAGGCTGCTTTTAACTGCAGCACCGGCAGTTTTATGATCTTCTGCATCATAGACTTGGTAATATTGTCTATGTGTTTTGCTTCTTCCGGGCCAAGCTTTTTCATGTAGCGCGCAATCTCTTCCTGGCGGATAGTTTCAAGCGCGTTCTTCAGCTTGTTTATAGTTGGCGACACCACCATCTCCTTCGACCAGTCGTTGAACTGCTCGATAGACTCAGCGATGATCGCTTTTACCTTCGGAATAGAATTGATGCGCTGCTGTAGTGCCTCAGAAGCTTTGTTCTGAATAGTATCAATGTTATAGAGCAGCACGCCCGGTATCGTTTCAACCTCAGGCTCCACGCTGCGCGGCACCGATAAGTCGATAAAGAACTTGAATGACAGGATATTGAGGCGCTGGATCATTTCCTTTGTGAAGAACGGTGTCTCACGGGCAACCGACGAGATGATCACATCAGCTTCCTTCAGGCCCTGCACGATCTCCTCGAACGGAAGTACCTGCATGTTGCACTCTTCGGCCAGGTGTTGTGCCTTGGTAAGGGTGCGGTTGGTAATTTTAACGTCGGTAAAGCTGCTGTCTTTCAGGTTGCGGCACACATCGGCACCAATTTCACCTAAACCAACCACTAAAATCTTCGGATCAGCAATATCAGCAGTCAGCTCTTCGATCAGTTCCACGGCAGCATACGAGGTAGAGGCAGCTCCATCGCGGAAAGCGGTTTCCTGTACCACGCGCTTGTTGGTGAAGAAGATCGTGTGCATCAGGCGATGCAGGAACGGGCCGGCGGTGTCGTTATCGGCACTCCACTGGTACGCCTGTTTTGCCTGGTTCGAGATCTGCATATCGCCCACCACCTGCGACTCCAGTCCCATCGACACATCAAAGAGGTGTTGCACGGCATCGTTATGCTCGTTCAGGATGGTAAAGTAATCGAAGTACTGCGATATGTTGTCGATGCCTTTTGTAATGCCGAGCAATTTTACAATTTCGCGGCTATAGTCGGTATCGGCGTTATAATAAACTTCGGTTCGGTTGCAGGTAGAAAGGACCAGAATATCAGTCGCCTGGATAAAATCCTTAAGCGTCTGGAGGAATTGCCTGCAGGAGGTCTCATCTAAGGCAATCAGTTCCCTGATATCCAGCGGTGCTTTCTTATAGGATAGGCTGATTGCTTTAAAATTCTGTAGCATAATGGCTTTAGAAATACTAAAACGCAAATTTACGGTTTGATTTAACAAAAATAAAACTTACTTGCCCTTATTATTCAATTTATACTAAATTCAGATAATTTTCGTGTTGCCTGCATGATTCCCATCTATTCTCAGAAAAACCGGATCAAGTTTATAGTTGTTATTATCGCGCTCATTATCGGGGCTGCAACTATAACCTATACCAATATTCTGGTCAGTAAGTTGTCGGAGCGGGAGCAGGAACTGGTGCAGCTTTATGCCAAGGGCCTTCGCTACATGATCAGTGCGCCATCCGACGACAACATTGTGTTCATCGAGGAGGAGATACTATCGGCTAACACTACAGTGCCCGTTATCCTGACCGACGAAAATGAGAACATCCTCGACTCTAAAAACATCGACATTCCGCAGCATATTGCAGACGACCCCGAGAAAGTGAATGAACTGTTGCAGCGCCAGATAGAGAAAATGAAGGCGCAGCACGAACCTATAGTTGTGCCCTGGGCAGAAGGATCGGTGAATTATGTTTTCTACAAGGATTCGGACCTGCTCTCGCAGTTGCGTTACTACCCGTATGTGCAGCTGATGGTAATTGCCTGCTTTGCCCTGATGGCTTATTTTGCATTCAGCTACTCGCGTAAGGCAGAGCAGAACAGGGTTTGGGTTGGCTTGGCCAAAGAAACCGCACACCAGCTGGGCACGCCGTTGTCGTCGCTGATGGCGTGGTACGAGTACATGAAGGCCAGCCCCAAATTTGAGAACGAACCTATAGTTGCCGAGCTCTGGAAAGATATCCGCAGGCTGGAAGTAATTACGGAGCGTTTCTCCAACATCGGATCTGTGCCACTGCTCCGTGACGAGAACATCCTGCAGGTTACCCAGAATGCCATCAACTATCTGCAGAACCGCATTTCGAGCAAGGTAGACATGCAGGTGGTTACAACTTTTTCGCCGGAAATAACGGCTAAGGTAAACGTACCGCTTTTCGACTGGGTGATAGAGAACATTTGCAAGAATGCGGTGGATGCGATGGAAGGTCGTGGAAGTATAACGCTGCAACTCCTTTTGCTGGGCAAAAGCAACATTGCCATCGATATAACCGATACAGGCAAGGGCATCCCGAAAAGTAAAATGGATTCTGTGTTTCTGCCGGGCTATACTACCAAAAAACGTGGCTGGGGCTTAGGACTCGCGCTGGCCAAGCGCATTATTGACAATTATCACCAGGGCAGGCTTTATGTCCGGTCATCGGAGGTAGGCAAGGGAACCACGTTCCGGATCGTGCTGAATCGTTGAGTGTCAAATTGTTGATTGTTGTGTTGTTATGCAGGGGGTGGATGCTTATATTAATTCCATTATCCCCATTAACATGCAGTTCAGTCAGAAATCATAATAAATCAGTAAAATCCCCTTAATCATCGGTCTGTTGGAAGTTGTAAAGTATAGCGCGAATTATAAAGATGCCTGGGATGCTTTTGTAAGCACTTCCAAAAACGGCACCTTTCTGCTGTACCGCGACTACATGGAGTATCATGCTGAAAGGTTTGAAGACCACTCGTTACTGTTTTATAAAAATGGGAAACTGGTAGCGCTGCTGCCGGCCAATGTGGTGGGCCTGGAGGTGCAGTCGCATGGCGGGTTGAGCTACGGCGGTATAGTTAGCGGAGCAACTATGAAAGCACAGCTGATGCTGGACGTGTTTGATGCGATGATGCAGTATTACAAGGAGCTTGGTTTTGAGACGATAAACTATAAAGCCATTCCGCACATTTACCACCAGCAACCCGCCGACGAAGACTTATATGCCCTTTTCAGGAATAAAGCCGTCTTCTACCGCCGCGACCTGAACACTGTCATTTCACTGCAGAATCGGTTGCCATACAATACACTTCGCAAACGAAGGTTAAAGCAAGCCAGGCAACAGGGAATAACACTCGGTCAGAGCCATAACTACAAAGCTTTCCAAACTATAGTTCGTCAGGTTCTTGCCGAAAAGTATAGCACCACGCCAGCGCACACCGCTGCAGAAATGCAACTGCTTGCTTCCCGCTTCTCCGGTAACATCAAACTATATACTGCTGAAAAAGAAGGCAACATGCTGGCCGGCATCCTGATCTACGAAACAGCTACTGTGGCGCACTGCCAGTATATAGCTGCTACTCCTGAGGGACAAAGTATTGGCGCGCTGGGTTTGCTTACAGACCATCTGATCTCAGCCGTATTTACTCATAAACTATACTTTAGTTTTGGGGTTTCTACGGAGCAACAGGGCCAATTCTTAAATCAGAGCCTTGTGCAGTATAAAGAAAGCTACGGTGCCCGCGCCCTCACCCACGATTTTTATAGCCTACCTGTAAAGTAAGTAAGATTCTATAAATCAAGTGCCAAAGCTGAGCTAAATCCCGCCAACAGGTCAGATTTATTATCTATAAGTTTTTGAGTAAAAGATTTGCCTGCTGTTGTGCTATTTTTAAAAATAGCTAAGAAAAGTTCAATATATTATATTGCTAATATTCTGATTCGCTTATACGGTATCTTTAAGCTAATTGTTTCGGTATTTAATAAAGTTTTTTGTTGCACTTTACCATGCGTGTGTGTTCCTGTTTGATATACGGCAGGGTGGGTATTGTATATAGTTGAGATCGAATAATGCTCACTGCGTGGACTATTGTTTAAGTGTTAATCCTTCTATAACTTCTATAAATATAAGACGATGGGTGTTGTTATAGTATATTTAATACTTGAAAAAATGCTCGTTATGTTGAAATATGGCCTGTTTTGATATGAACAGCTAAGTATGCAAAACAGGAAAAATTACAGGCTTTTGGAAGTGAAAACTATGAAAAATTCTATTCCGCTCCTAACATTCACGCCAAAGCCTGGCCTCATACGCTCTAAAAGTTTATGAGCGGTTACCATTACATAAAACACCATACATATTAGTATACTTTATTTCACCCTATGAGAACCTTTACATTCATTAACAGCTTGCTGTCAGCTAAGCGTTTTTCGGCTGCTGTATGCGTTGTACTTCTGTTTGTAGCTTTTAACAGCTTTGCAGAAAAAAAATCATGGACAGGCGCCACAAGTACCGACTGGAATACAGGGAGTAATTGGGCTCCTATGGGTATACCAGGACCTGCTGATGATGTGGTTATAGGTGACAGGTTTATAAATGCCAACAGGTATCCGATTATAAACGATTGGAATGATTATACTATTAATTCCTTAACAATAGGTGAAAGCTTTGATGCTGAGTTTAAGATGGCACCAAGGTCTATGACAATAACGGGGGATGTAAGAATTGGTGCTAATGGTGTTCTTTGGAACCAGGGAGCTACAGGCTACTATCATGGAAGTTTTACTGTTGCAGTTGGGGGCTTATATAGAGAAAGTGCCTACTCAGAAAATAATGGTAGAGGAAGCGGAAGCAAGATCTGGCCTGAATCAGAGTTCTTAGGTAAAGATAAAATAATAGACATTGCCCCTAATGGAGGTGGTTTTGGTAGCCTGACAATTTCTAATGCCATCACACTATCAAAAACCCTGAATATCATTCAGGTAAATGCTTATAAAACAAATAATCCCAATCAAATTGTTACTACCAACCGACCAGAGTTAACAATAAGTACATCTGGTATTCTTGACCCACAATCGAATCAGGTTAGAATTACAACAAGTGCTGATAGCAGACTAACTCCGGTATTCACGGTAGCAGAGGGAGGTACTCTATTAGTAAAAGCAGCTACATTTAGGGGGAATTACACTAATCATACTGCGACAGTCGATATGTTTCCTACTGTGTTAAGCGCACTTGGTGTAATAAACTATTCCGGAACTATAGATCAGGATATACTTTCAGGAGCGCAATATAGCTATGGCGTGCTCAGGATTAGCGGTACTGGCACAAAGACCTTGTTAGCAGACTCGTACGTGATGTCGAACTTATTTGTGGATGCTGCTACATTGGATATTAAAACCTTTACCTTAAACAGAACGGCCTTAGGTGGAACAATGAACGTCGCCAACTTAGCAAAGCTCATGTTGAGCGCTTCAAACTTTCCTTCAAATTATCAAACAGTAGACTTAGGGCCTTTAAGCACAGTAGAATACTATGGTGGTGCACAGAACGTGGCCGAGGTAGCCAAAGGTTACGGTAACTTACATTTAATAGGTACCGGTGTAAAGACAATGCCTGTACCATCTACAGGTACTACGCTGGTAATAGCAGGTAATTTAAAAGGAGCAGGATCTGCTTCTTTCACTGCTTTAAGCAACATAAATATTGCCGGAGATGTGCACCTGAGTGGAACAGCATCTTTTAGAGGTGGCAGCTTTACGCATACAATAGGTGGGAACTGGATTAATGATGCAGATTTTACAGGAAATACGAGTACAGTCATATTAACTGGTACCGGCAAAAAAATAGAAAGAACATCAACTGTTGCGCTAAGTACAACACTCAAAAATGAATTCAACAACCTGCAGGTTGCAGGTTTAGGGACCACAATAACAATACCTACCGGACAAAACTTAACTATAAATGGTAATCTGGTTACCACAGGCGCAGGTACACTAACACAAGCAACTAACGGATTGTTAATGGCTGGGGGCACAAACACAACCCCAGCAACTATAAGCGGTTCCGGAATTACGCTGAATAACCTTACAATTGCTGGTTACACAAGTACGGTTGCATCATTTCTGGTTAACGGCAATTTTACCACCAGTTCCGGGGGATCATTTGTTGCCACAGCCGGTACAGTGACGATGGGCACTTTAAACCCATCAGTTAAGTATGCAATTTCTCATGCTGGTGCCGGGGTCACGCAGTTCTTTAATTTAAACATCGCCCGTGCTACTACAAACGCGGTCGTTGAAACAGGCACAAATCTTTTTATCAGGTCTAACCTGAGTGGTAATAACCTGGAGGCTACTGCAGGAACCGTCACTTTTAATGGAAACTCAACCTTTGGTGGTATTCATAAATTGAATAATGTAACTATAACAGACGGAACTACACTTACTATGGCGCCAGCCTCTAAGATGAGTGTGAAAGGCGCATTTACCGGACTCACCGGAAATTTTATTGCAACAGCTCCAAACACAGTAGTTTATAACGGAGACGGACAAACTGTAAATAACTTTACTTACTATCATTTAGAATTGTCGAAAGCTGGTGTGTCAGCGACGAAAACAGCGGCCGGAAATATTGCCACACTCGGTACACTAACTATAGATAGTGGAGTATCTCTTACTGCAGGAAGCTATATACATACGCTTTATGGAGATTGGGTACACAACGGAATATATTCAGGCGCAAACAGCAGTCTCATATTTGCTGGAACTTCTGATGCAAAAATCTCTGGCCCGACTACGGCTGCAGCTATAGTTGTTGCTACCCTTACTTTAGACAAAACGGTTGCCAGTGTAGTTACTACAGAAGTTAATATAACGACTAACACGCTCAACTTAACTAAAGGCTCTATATCGACTATAAAATCAGGTGTGGATCCGTTTGGCGCTTCAGCCATCAAAGTTAAAGTGCTACAAGACCGGATAGGTAACGGCTGGGTAATTGGAACGATAACACGGGAACTGACTGAGGGATTTCAGCAGCAGGAAATCGTAGATAACCGGGCTGATGAAAGAATAACGGTTACTGCAACGGATGGCTATAGCTTTAATGGCCCGCTTGTTAAAATAATCTTCCCGAATATTGATGCTCAAACATCAAACATTACTAGCAAAATAACAAGCATCTCGGTTACTTCAGTACCACAGATTGTGCAGGGAGTAACCAGCGGGGTGCCAATAAATAGACTGTATAAAGTTAAAGTGGAAAATGGTGCTTATAAGAAGGCTATTTTCCAGATACAGTACGAAGAGTCAGAACTTAATGGTAACACAGAGCGCGAGGACGAAGAAGGCCTGAAGCTAGCAAATTCTACTTCAGAGAATAGTTCTACGAGTTGGGATTCTGGCCTAAAGCACGACTGGAATATTGATGAGAATAGAGTAGCGAGAAAAAATATTACTGACCTGAACCGCTTCTGGACCTTAACAGACCAATCTAACTTGTATGTATGGAATGGTAGTGTGAGTGATGCATGGGAAGTTCCGGCTAACTGGTCAGCATATGATGCAAAGGGTGATTTAATTGTTAGTAAACCTGCTCCTGGAACATCTGATATAGTTGAATTAGGCTCTGTTGCGCCAGTTAATAACCGTCAGCCCGTTATCCGGTCAGAAGCGAAAGTGAAAGGTCTGCAGTTCAAACCTAATGCAGGCATGACGCTATCTATAGATTCAACTGCAACTGCTGTTCCAGCCTATAGCTTACTTGTAAGAGGTAACTTAGCAGCTATTGGAGCAGGTACAGCCAAGCATGAAATCAGAACAGCAAACCGAGACCTGACTATAAATGGTAGCTTAATTCTGGAGAGTGATAATCAGGTAGTGCACCTGAAAAAATCAGCAGGTAATATTGTGGCTAAGGGCTCGATAAACCAGGATAAGGCGAACATATACATTGGCAGTGGTAACCTGTACGTGGGTGGAGACTATAATAAGGCTGCACTGGGAACAGGTAAGTTTACTACTGCTATGGGTACTGTAATTTATAATGGCGGCGCAGCGCAAACCGTTGCAAATGTGCCCTATTACAATCTTACAATAGAGAAAGCCAGTGGTGCAGCACAATACAGTACTACAGGCAGCAGAACTATAGCTGGTAATTTAAATGTATTCAATGGTACGTTAGTATTACAAGCAGCTTTAGACGCGCCTGGTACTGTAACGATTAACGGGAATGTGGTAATCGGGAATTCTGGAACAAATACTACTGGATTGCTTAACGCCACAAATTCTAATATTAATTTAAAAGGCAACTGGTATAGAACTATTGGTAGCTTTGTGCCTGGCACAGGCACTGTTATATTTGAAGGTACGGTAGTTCAAACTATAACAGCATCTTCATTCAACAATCTTGTCTTTAAGAATACTTCAGCAACCGGTGCTTCAGTAGCAGGTAATCTCGCTGTGAATGGTAATGTGACTTTGGAGCGGGGGATCCTAAACCTGGAATCTTTTACCATGAACAGAAGTACCGTTGGTGGTGTCTTAACTATTGCAGCAGGAGCTAGTCTGGATCTGAAGGGCGCTGATAACTTCCCTGCCAACTTTACCACTAGTACAATAGATCGTAGTAGTACAGTGCTTTATTCAGGCTCTACTGTTGAGCAAAATGTTAGGGCGCTGAACTATGGTAAATTAGTTTTTTCTAACGGCGGCAGCAATGGTTTTGCTAAGAAGTTAGAAGGAACAACTGGTGCAACCGGAGAACTTATAATTAACAGTTCAGCCATATTTAATGCAAACGGAAAGACCTTAACAATTAGCGATAACTTCATCAACTACGGAACAACCCAGCAAGGAGGTGCAAGTACACTTATCTTGGCTTCTTCTGATGGCACCGAAAAGGTCCTGAAAGGTACAGCGGGCACTAATTCAGCACCTACAAATCAATTGAATTTTTATAACCTGATTGTTCAGGACGGAGCGAAATACAAGTTAGAAACTTTAGAAGGTACTGCAAACCCAACACTTAATCCGGTGATGGTAATTGCTGGTAAAGTAGATATTAAGGGTGCTTTAGATGCTGCTAAAGGATTAGTACAAGTAGTTGGGGATTTTATAAATACCGGAATTTTAAAGGCGAGCGGTCAAGCAATTTTTGCTGGGACTGGACCACAAACAATTCAGTTGTTAGCACCAATTATACCTGGGGCAGCCGGACCTCCGACTGTAATATTCGCTGGCACTGTTTCTCCCGTATTAAACTCTACTGCCGCACCATTGTTCGGAAACGTAGTAATCAGCAATACGGGTGGTGTAACCACAAGCGTTAACTGGACAGTCGGAGGAGTGCTAACTGTAACTTCTGGAGCTAAGTTTCATGGAGGAAGTTATACACATACCATATACACAGGTATATCAAATGAAGGGACGATCACAAGCTCCGGCCTGATTGATTTTAGCCCTATAAATCAGGGAATAGTTGATTTGTTACCTACAAAGCCATATTATCCTTTGAAGTTCGGTACTAGCGGTGATGCATTCCAAAGCTCAGGCACTTTGAGAATAGGTGGAACAGAGCCAGTTGCCTTATTGGGAGCGGTGCCGACCACTCTAAATAACTTAACTATAGCGAACACAAGTGCTTTTGGTGTAAAAGGAGAGGCACTACATAAAACCTTGATGCCACTATTAGGTGGTGCCTGGAACATTACCGGTAATTTAACAATTGGTGCAGGAGTTACCTTTAAGGGTGGTTCAAACCTCGTTTATAATCCAGTAAATGGAGATTCGCTGAAAATCAACTATTACATAGGTGGTAATCTGGTAAATAATGGAACTTTGGCCGCAGGAAGGGCAACTTTTACTTTTACTGATGAAAACGCTAATATAAATGGTACAGGCATTACTAGCTTAGGTAACATTGTAACGACATCAAATTCAAAGCTTACCGTTAATAACAATGTAAACCTGTACAGTAACCTGACACATAATGGAAGCTCCTTTAATGCAAGTAGCGCAACAATATGTTTTGTAGGTGCTGGTCCATCAGACATTTCAGCGCCTACTGGAATGGCTGCAACTCCAAAGGTGCCGCTTAGCTTGTCGAATATAAGAGTATCTAAAGCCGACCAGACACTAAAGGTTGCACTGAAGGCTAATATAGATAAACTTCTTAACGTATCAGTTGAATCGGGGATATTAGATTTTGAGACAAACGAAGTAGCAGCACATCCTGATTTAGCAGAAACAATAGATGGTGTTACTACCATTACTCCAGTAAATACAACAGTTGCTGTGCTATCAGGGGCAACTATAAAAGTAGGAGGCAACAGTACATTACCTGCTGCTGATGTATTTAGTCTAGCTCCAGCCAGTACAGTAGAATATTACGGAGCAAACCAGCAGGTAAAGAGTGTGCAGTATGGTAATCTTGCCCTGATGAATACTGGCACAGCTACTTTTGAGAACAACTCAGAAGGTGCTAGCATTGCAAAAATAGCAGGAAGCTTAACTGTTAAAGGCGAATCTACTCAGGTAGTAGTAGCTCCTGAAACAGTAGAATTCAATGGTGCAGGCGATCAGACAGTAGCACCGCTTGCCTATAAAAACCTGGTGTTAAGCAATGCAGGAACAAAAACGTTTAGTGCAAAGCTTGAAGCAGTAGGTAATAGAACCTTAAGTATAGCCGGAGCTCTTACCAAAGCAGAAACTGTTATTGTTGATGCGGATGACACAGGAGTTAAGGTAGACTATAATGGGACAGGTAATCAGAATGTTTTACCAACAGCTTACTATGACCTGGCACTAAGTACCGGTGGTATAAAAACCTTCTCCGGCATAACTGGAGTTGCCAATGCTCTTACAGTAAATAATGCATCTGTTGACATGACCACAAACACAGCTACTGTTGACTTCAACGGTACGGGCGCACAGAATATACCGGGCCGGATTGCATACAGTAAGTTGCTGGTATCAGGAGGTGGAGTTAAAACGTTGCTTGATGATACTGACATAGCCGCGGAACTGAAGCTTGAGAAAGGTAACATCACTACAACAGGGAAAGTATTTACATTAGCCCCGACTGCCCGGATCATAGAAAGCGAAGGCAATTCTGTTTCTGGTAAGGTTAAAACAACCCGCACGCTGACCACTGCCACCGAAACATTTGGCGGCATGGGCTTGGAAATTACTGCGGCTGTAGCGCCAGGTGAGATTACAGTGGAACGGCACACAGGTGCTGGAGCAGCAATAACAGGTGGTACAGGTAATCAAAGCATAAACCGAAACTTTACCTTTACAGGCTCCACAACTGCAGGTAACAGCACCTACTCTCAGACAAGTACACAGCAGGTAAACAGCACAAACCTGAATGCAACAGTCGTTTTCAAATACTTCGATAGCGAACTGAATGGCTTGCAAGCCGAAGAAGCTGAGCTTCGTTTACATAATTTGGTTCAAGGGGTAAATGGGGCGCAAGATCAGTGGGTGAAACACTCGGGAGCTGCTCCTGATACCTACACGAATTCATTGACTTCCACAGGTATAAACAGCCTGACCAGAATGACTTTAGGCAGCAATGTAACGCCACTTCCTGTAGAGTTGCTGAGCTTTACTGCGGTTAAGCAGGGAACCAATGCTGTGCTGAAGTGGGCAACGGCTTCGGAGAGAAACAACAGTGGCTTTGAGGTGCAGGTTTCTACCGATGGCCTTACATTCCAGAAAATAGGCTTTGTAGAAAGCAGAGTAGGTACTTCGGCTATTAAACAGGAGTATAGCTTTACAGACAGCCGCCACGGTAAAAATGGAGTGCAATATTACCGCCTCAAACAGATCGATTTTGACGGTACTTTTAAACTATACGGACCTAAGGTAATTGACTATGGCACTGTAACTAAAATTGCACCGGCTATAGTATACCCGAATCCGTTTACCGATAACCTGCGTGTCATTATTGAGACTCCAACGGCAGGCAAGGCGCATGTTAAACTATACACTGTCTCCGGGCAGTTACTGAAGGAAGAAGTGCTGCAGGTTGAAGCTGGTAAAGATGACCATACTCTTAACCTGGGCTCAGGAACTTACGCGCCGGGGCTGTATATGCTGGTTATAGAACTGAATCAGCAGGTGCAGACCCTTAAACTGATGAAAGAATAAACGCAAATACCTGAAACTACAAGGAAAAGGCCTCCGCCAACGCGGGGGCCTTTCTGTTTTATAAAGCCTATAGTTACCGGTCTGTTATGTTATAAACTCTTCTTAAATAGCCTCTGGTATATTTCGATCATGGGAAAGAATATGTGAATAAGCCTGTTAAATTATTTGTACAAAAAATCCTAACAAATTCTTTTGTGTATTCGTAAATTACTATATATTTATAGTACGGTACAAGATGGTTTCTTTACAGAAGACATAAGTACAAATGCCCTGTGATTTAATTCAATTTCTGAATAGAATATTCGCTTCCAAATCTGACAAACAGAATTACGCTATTGAACTACTTCGCTTAGACGAATTAATTCAATCTGATGTGATTAAAATCTAACTACCGCGATAGGCAAAAGCTGAGGCGGGTACTCTTACTTTAATTTCAGTTACAGATGGATAGAAGTATACTCTTATCTAAATGGTCTCTTGTTTTCGGGTGGTTGCTGTCAGCAGCCTTTTGTATTCTTTTATGCACCACTGCCATTGCCCAAACCAATACCGCAACCTGGACAGGAAAAATAAACTCTAAGTGGGAGGAACCAGGTAACTGGAGCCCAGCAGCAGTGCCAGATGCTAACACGCATGTTATTATTAATGGTGCAGGGGGGCAGAAACAACCCGAATCTATCCAGACTAATCAGGGGCAAAACAAGAGAGCAGAATGTTTTTCATTAACAATAGGGGGTGGAGAGCAACCTGCTAACCTTAGAGTCGAAAATTTAAATGGGTTGCACATTGAAACAACGCTGAACATTTTGCCAAATGGTACTTTAGAGAACCTAAGAACTCCAGTTTTTATTAAAGGAGATTGGGTTAATAATGGGACTTATATTGAAAAACCTGTAGCTCAGAATAAGAATTGGATAAATATACATTATGTAGAATTTAATGGTACAAACCAAAAGATCTCCGGTTCAAAAGAAACGCAATTTTTAGAGCTTCATGTAAAGGGCAGGCTTACTTTAGAAAACAATGTTACAATTGATCTGACTGATTACAACTATGGTAACCTGATTGTGCATCCGGGAGCTGTCATAGATCCAGGAAATTACAAGATCAGCTGGGGCAACAAATCCGCAGTAGCTTTTCAGTTGATGAATGGAGCCACTATTCTTGTAAAAGCTCAGAATTATCTCGACAACTATTCTATAAAGCCAACTATAGCTTACAATGGAACGACCATAGAACATACCAGTACGATAGACTATGCCGGAACTATAGATCAGAATATATATGATCAGATAGTATATCAAAAACTCGTGATAAGTGGTTCTGGTGTAAAGCGGCTTATCGGGCCTACCACTGTTTCGTCGGGAGCGACAGATACACAGGTAAATGTAAACAGTGCTACCCTTGATTTGGGAGCTCACCAACTGGTGCGGCAGGCAACGGGCGGAAGCCTTACCGTTGCAGCTGGAGCCACCCTTAAAATAGGTGGGCCTGCGAACACACCGGTAAACTTTACATCCCGCACGTTTAGCCCGGCCAGCACCGTAGAGTATTATGGAGGCGCCCAGACAGTTCAGCACAACACCTACGGGCATTTAACTTTTAGTACGACAGGTAGCAGCCCCGTTGCCAAAACAATGCCTGCCGAAGCCATGACCATTGCGGGCAACCTGACAAGCACAGCCAATACTACCTACACCGCCAGCAATGCCTTAACTATAGGTGGGCATGTAACAATCGGGGCCGGATCCACTTTTAATGGCGGAACGTCGCTTACCCACACGGTAGCAGGCAACTGGGTTAACAACGGTGCTTTCGTGCCGGGCTCAAGCACGGTTGCGTTTAATGGTGCTGTCAATACCACTATAACCGGCGAAACCACTTTCAGCGGCTTAACTATAAACAAGACTGCTGCCATCAACTATGTTGCCCTTAACAGCAATGTTACAACCACCAATTTAAGCCTGACAAACGGCGATTTACACACCGGAGCAAACAAGGTAACGCTACTCGGTAACCGAACAGGAAACGGATGGGTGGTTGGGACCTTAACCCGGCTACACACCTTTGCCTCCGGCACCAGTTATGCTTTTAACGGGCCTCTTGCCACACTATCCTTTGCCGGAGCATCTGGTATAAATGAGGTAACCATGCGGACCGGAGCGGCGGGGTTTCAGCCAACAGGTTTCGTTAACGGAAAATCGATCAACAGGCTTTATGAAATACAGATGCCATCCGGAAGCTTTAGTAGTGCCAGCCTGCAGTTGCAGTATAAAGATGCGGAGCTGAACGGGTGTGAAGAAGATGGCCTGAAACTATACTATTCGCCAACCGGGGCAGGAACCTGGTCTAATGCCAGCAGGCATGCTTACGATGCGACACAAAACTGGGTGCGCCGGAACAACCTTGCCACTATAAATGGTTTCTGGACCCTGACCGATAACCCGAGCACTTACAAATGGGATGGAGGCGCAAACACTATAGCATGGTCAGATGGAGCGAACTGGGAGGTATGGACCGATGGCGCCCCTACCCGTGGGATTACAGGCCCGATCAGCTCTGATTTTGTTGAACTGGGTGGGTTGGTGCCGCAAACACAACCAACTATAAGTGCAGCAGAATGGGTTAGGGATATTAAGTTTTTCGGCGCGAACCAGATGCAGCTAACTATAGCTTCGGGCTCGCTGCGCACAAACTATAACCTGGTAGCCACTGGCTCAGGAGCAGGTGTGCAACATCAACTGAATGCAGGAGCCCAGCAAGTAACTATAGGCGGCAACCTGATTTTGAATGATGGCAGCACCGGAAACAGCCTGTCGTTTGGCAGTGGAGCTGGTACAACTATAGTTACCGGTAACATAGAGCAACGCGGCACCGGAAGTATCTCCCTGGCATCCGGCAACCTGAACATTGGTGGAAACTACACTTACGAAGCAGGTTCTTTTACAGCAGGCACATCCACAGTAACTTATAACGGATCAGGCACGCAGGAAATGGGAGCAGTTCCCTATCATCACTTAACTATAAACAAAACAGCCGGTACCGCCAACTATACGGCCACAACAGCGCCAGGCATAAGCGGCAACCTGACTATAGCCAACACAGGTGGTTTAAATCTGCAGGTGCCTCTGTTGCAGGTAGCTGGTCATGTAAGTATACTGGCGGGCTCGCTGCAGGGCAATGCCTCAACTATAGACTTGAAAGGGAACTGGCTTACGGCAGGTACAACGTCGTTTGTGCCGGGCAGCAGCACCGTTGTTTTTTCAGGCAGTTCGGCGCAGCTGGTTGCTGCTACCAGCTTTAATAACCTGCAAAAGACTACCGCCAACACCCTGACAACAACCGGCAGTTCTACGTTAACCGGTAACCTGACTATAGATGCCGGAACACTTGTGCTGAACGGCCATACCATGAACCGCAACGGTGCCGGCGGACAATTGTCGCTGGCCGATAATGCAACTTTGCAGATAAATGGAACAGCGGTTTTTCCGGCTGGCTTTGGCACAAATACACTGGCGCTGAACAGCAACACCATTTACGAAGGCGGTAGTGCTGGCATAGCCGGTGTAACGTATGGCAACCTTACGCTGCAAGGTGCGGGCACGAGAGCGTTACTGGCAGATGCCCGCGTAGCCAACCAGATGTACATTGCCGGCAATACCACCCTGAACGATGCAGCCGCAACACTTACCTTAGACAGAAACCTGACAACCGACGGCATTATCAACGCTCCGAATACAAACCTGTTGTTCACCAATACGGCCGCTAACCTGAACGGCTCGGGTATAGGCGGCACCAGCATCAATAACCTGACCATAGCAACAGGCAGCGGACTGAGCGCTTCCAAAGATCTGATTTTGTACGGTAACCTGACCAATAACGGGAACAATTTCAGTGCACCGGCAAACCAGGTAACCTTTACGGGCACAGTGGCGGCTACGGTAACATCTTCATCCACTTTGCTGATGAACCAGCTGCGTATTACCAAAGCAGCGCCGGCTACAGCAGTTACACTCTCAGCAGATATTTCGGGGTTGCAAACCATAGATGTACTGACCGGAACCCTGAATGCTGCCAACCGCACCCTCACCGAGAAAGCCACCGGCACATCGGTACTGACAATTGCTGATGCTGCTACCATGCGCGTAGCTGGTACAAGTACATTGCCGACCTTTGATAACTATAGTTTGGCCCCTGCCAGCTTTGCGGTGTACGAAGGCAGCAACCAGCTTGTGAAAAGCATACAATATGGGAATCTGCACCTGCAAAATATAGGAACAGCAACATTTGAGGCAGGCACAGCCCGCGTTGCCGGCAACCTGGTAAAAGGAACTGAAGCCACAGTAGTTACACCCTTAACGATAGAATACAACGGGGCCGGAGCGCAGCTGGTGGCAGCACTTAACTATAACAACCTCACGCTGAGCAGCACAGGCGCTAAAACCTTTGCCACTGGCGAGACCCGGATAGCAGAGGCCTTTACCAGAACAGGGACGATGCCGGTAGACGCACGTACCAATGCTACAACCATCAACTATACCAAAGCCGGTAACCAGCAGGTGCTGCCGCTCAACTATAACAACCTTACCCTGAGTGGTTCCGGTACCAAAGCTTTTGCGGGTATAAGTGCTGTGAATGGCGCCTTTACTTTAGCCGGCGCTGCCACCGCAGACCTTACGACTGCAGAAAATACGATCATTTTTGATGGCGCAACCCAGACGGTACCTGCCCTGAACTATAAGAACCTGAGCGTTACAGCTGCCGGCATTAAAACCCTGGCCGGAACTATAGAGGTAGAGAAAGCGCTGACCCTTACCGCCGGGGAGTTGCTGACAGGAGCGGCCAATAAAGTGATTTTGCACGGCGCGACCGGTTCCCTCTCCGAAACAGGCAATACACAGGGCTATTTAAAAGGCACCATCGAAACGGAACGTACTCTTACCGCAAACACCACAGAGACCTTTAACGGGCTGGGCATCAGTATTACGCCTACGGCCGGCGCACCCGGTTTAACAAAAGTAACACGCGTAACCGGCACAACCGTGGGCACATCCGGCACCAGCATTCTGCGCAACTATAAAGTAGAGCCCCAGGGCGAAAACCAGAACCTGAACGCGACAGTTAGCCTCCAATACTACAGCCACGAACTGAATGGCTTAACAGAAACCGACCTGGCCATTTATTCTTCGTCCAACCTGAGCAACACCACCGATAACTGGAAACTGGAGACCACTACTAACGAACCGGATGTAACCGGAAAGATAGTGACCCTGAACGGAGCGCAAAAGCTGGCCCGCTTTACCTTGGGTAGCCGCCTGATACCGCTGCCTGTGGAACTGGTTTATTTCAGAGTCTGGAAGGATGGGCTGAATGCCGTACTGGAATGGAAAACAGCCTCTGAGAAAAACAATGCCGGCTTTGAGGTGCAGGTGTCTGCAGATGGCAAAACGTACCAGAAACTTGGCTTTGTAGAAAGCAAAACAGGCACTTCGGCCATAGTCCAGAACTATAGTTTTACCGATAACCGCAATGGCAAACTTGGCGTGCTGCACTACCGCATCAAACAAACAGACCACGACGGAACATCAAAACTATACGCTCCCCGCGCCATCGATTTCGGGCAGGTAACCGCTACCACGTTTATGGCTTACCCTAACCCGTTTGTAAAAGATGTGCAGATCGGGGTGAAGGCCGAGCAGAGCGGCAAAGCAACTATAGCTTTATACACAGCTGCAGGCAAAGCAGTGCTGCAACAGGAGCAGGAGGTAGCCCAGGGAGCATCGGTGCTGCAGCTGGTGCTAAACCAGAACCTGCCGCGCGGCCTGTACCTGCTCACCGTAACGCTGGGCAACCACAAACAAACGCTGAAGCTCATCAAAGAATAAAACCCTGATAGTTTCTGCAAAAGAAAAGGCTCCTGTTCTGCGGGAGCCTTTCTTATAACTATAGTTTATGCCGCTACCTGGCGCGGTTCACGATAAATACCCCAACCAGGATAATGACCATGCCTACATAATGCCACAGGTGAATGGTTTCGCCGTCCAGCACGCCCCACATCAGCGCAACTATAGGTATCAGGTACGTGGATGAACTGGCAAACAGCGGCGTAGAGATATGAATAAGCTTATTGAATAGCACCAACCCGACAGCTGTGCTGAATACGGCAAGGATGCCAATGTAGAGCAGCGCTTCGCCGGCGCCCGGTGTATGCTGCAATTTGTTAAAAGCATCGGTGGTGAGCAGGTAAACAAATGCCATCGGCCCCACTGTCAGCAGCGCCAGGCTCGACATGACAAACGGCTGCAAACCCTGCAGTTTATACTTGATGATGTTTACGCTGCCGCCGTAGCAGATGGTAGCCACTACAATGTACAGCCCATACATAGTATTGTCGAAGTTGGTATTCTCGCCACCCGAAAAGATAAGCACCGCTGTGCCCGCAATACCGATCAGGATACCCAGCATCCGCATCCAGGTAATGGCCTGGTGAAAAAAGACGGCACCCACCAGCAGCGTGAAAAGAGCTGTCAGCGAATTAAGCACACCAGCCAGCCCGCTGGCAAGACGGGTTTCGGCATAGGCAAACAGAAAAGCCGGAATCAGGTTGCCCAGCAGGCCGCTGCCCAGTAAAAACTTCCAGTGGCGCGGCTTTGCCTGCCGGATATGTTTGATTGCCCATGGCAGCAGGGTAAGAAAGGCAATTGTTATGCGCCAGGCCCCCAGCTCATCCGACGAATACACCACCAGTCCCTTTTTGATCAGGATAAAGGAGGTGCCCCAGATAAGCGCCAGTATAACGACCAGGAACCAGGCAAGCGCCGGCATTCCGGTTTTTTGATGTTGAGTAATAGTAGACAAGCGAGTTAGAAAGTTAAGATTTAGAAGTGCGCAAAAGTAGAGGAATTTATAGTTAGAAAGTTAAAAAGTTTGGAAGTAAGAGTTTAGGAAGTATGAATTAAAGAAGTAGAGGTAAACTATAGCAACAGCAGAATTTTCCCCCTTCAAAGGCAAGGCTGTCTCATTCTATTATTTTGCCCTCGCCGGCCTCTGGCGAGCGTGCGTTACCTGCGGACTCAGGCCGCTTAAAGCTGCGCCTAAGGCGCAGGTGGCGAGACGCCACCAAATAGCTCACACTCGCCAGAGGCGAGCGAGGGCGTTATTTTTTATGATTTTAGCAGAATTGCCCCCTTTGAAGGGGGTAGGGGGATGACCAGCAGCAACTATAGAACTGTAGCTCAAACTATAGCAGGGGCTGAAATTCCCCTCTCGGGAGGGGTAGGGGTGGGTTAAAAAGGCAACTATAGAACTATAGCCAGCGCTGAAGCCTGTCCCTTTCGGGCCAGTTGAGTTGCAAACTCAACCCTACAATCAGACACGGGTTGAAAACCCGCGCCAGCGAATATATGTAGCTGCAGCAACTATAGAACTATAGATCAAACTATAACGAATCCCAAAATCCATTAAATCTCCATTAATCCGCAGTTCAGACAGGAATCCTGATAATCAGAAAAATCCCCTTAATCACTGGTCCAAAAACAAAAGCGCCTGCCGCAAAAAGCAACAGGCGCCTATCGTATAACTTTCTAACTTATACTTTTCTAACTTTCTAACTGAATCAGCTTTCTAACTCCGCATAGCTCATCGTGGCAGCAATCTCGTCAAGCGTATCATAAATCTCCTGAATATCTTCGGACTGTACCAGCTTCATGCGGAGCGGTTTGAAGTGCGGCAGACCACGGAAGTAATTGGTATAGTGGCGGCGCATCTCAAAAATGCCCAGTTTATCGCCTTTCCACTCCAGGGAGTGCGTAAAGTGCTGGCGACAAACTTCCACACGTTCCTCCAGGGTCGGGCCTGCTAACATTTCGCCGGTGGCCATGTAATGCTTTATCTCATTAAAGATCCACGGGTAGCCAATGCTGGCGCGGCCAATCATGATACCATCTACGCCATAACGGTTGCGGTATTCCAGCGCTTTCTGGGGAGAATCGATATCGCCGTTTCCGAAGATCGGGATGTGCATGCGCGGGTTGTTCTTTACTTCGGCAATCAGGCTCCAGTCGGCTTCGCCTTTGTACATCTGCACGCGTGTGCGGCCATGTATGCTCAGGGCTTTTATGCCAATATCCTGTAATCTTTCGGCGGTCTCAACTATGTACTTGGTGTTTTCGTCCCAGCCAAGGCGGGTTTTAACAGTAACCGGAAGGTTGGTTGCTTTCACAATCTCCTCGGTCATCTTCACCATTTTGGGCACATCGCGCAGCAGGGCAGCACCCGCACCTTTGCAGGCCACGTTCTTTACAGGGCAACCATAGTTAATATCTATCAGGTCAGGGCCGGCTTGTGAAGAGACTATAGCCGCCTCGCGCATCGACTCAATATCGGAGCCGAAGATCTGGATTCCAATGGGGCGCTCGTAGTCAAAAATGTCCAGTTTTTGCACACTTTTGGCTGCGTCGCGTATCAAACCTTCAGAGGAAATAAATTCAGTGTACATCAGGTCGGCCCCGTTGGCTTTGCACACTTTCCGGAACGGCGGATCGCTCACGTCTTCCATAGGTGCCAGCAGCAGCGGGAACTCGCCCAGTTCTATGTTCGCTATCTTTACCAAAGCAAAATTTAATTATTCGCGTAAATTTACACCAATTTAACCTAAACTCCTGTATGAAAGGTTTCATCTCTAAAGAGACACATCCGGTTTATGTGATCCTGCTGTTGCTGGCATTTATGATAGGCGGCTATTTTGTGGGCAGTTTTATATTTGCCGTACTGGCTACCACTGTCTTCAATATTGGCTTTGTCGAGATGCCTGATATAGCACTTGACCCGGCCTCGCACCCCAGCGGGCGCAACATTATGCTGCTACTGCAGGGCGTGGTGCAGTTTATGTCTTTTATAGTTGGTCCGCTTATCATGCTGCGGGTTTTACGGTATAAGATCGATCCATACCTGAACTGGAAAATGCCTGTAACGCCGCTGCTGGTTTTGTTGTCGGGTATTCTGATGATCATTATTATGCCGGCCAACTCGGTTGTCATTAACTGGAACGCTACGCTAAACTTCCCGGACTTTATGAACGAGTTTGAGCAGTGGGCGCGTGCCAAGGAAGATGAGCTGGCCGAACTGACCAAACTGATCGCCAATTTTGATGATGTGCCGAAACTGCTGGTAGGCCTGCTGGTTATTGCCGTGATACCGGCCATTGGCGAAGAAATTGTGTTCCGGGGTGTGTTGCAGAAACAGTTGCACCGCTGGACAGGCAACCCGCATGTGGCCATCTGGATTGCCGGGCTGGTGTTTGCTGCCATTCACGTACAGTTTTTCGGGTTTGTGCCGCGCGCTATTTTAGGTGCTTTGTTTGGCTACCTGTATTTCTGGTCGGGGCGGATTTCGGTGCCTATAGTTGCACACTTTTTCAACAATGGTTTCACGGTGCTGCTGCTGTACCTGCAGCAAACCGGTGCGGTAGATTTTGACGTGGAATCGACGGAGCCGATGAACTGGTGGAGCGTACTGATCTCGTTCCTGCTGAGCGCTGCCGTGCTTTATTACCTTTATACTGAGTTTAAGGAAGTACCGCGACGCAACGATGCGCTTCCGGAACCAGCAGCAGAATCTGAACTATAGGTATCTTAAAATATAGATAATTTTATACCTTTAGTGCTCTAATAGCATCCTCTACTACATGGGTAAGAAAATTTCGGGACTGAGCAATGTATGGCAACGCATAATAGTAGGAGTGTTGGGCGCGGCCTTGTTTGTGGGCGGTATAGTTGTAAGCGAGTGGACCTATTTTCTGCTTTTTCTGGGGCTGATGCTGCTTGGGCTGTTCGAGTTTTATAAACTGGCCGGAGCCCAAAGCATAAAACCCAATAAGTTTATAGGCATTACCCTCGGAGCTGTACTTTACGTTGCCCTTTTCCTGATAGAAGAAGACCTGATAGGGGGCGAACTGCTTTACCTGACCATGCCGCTGCTGGGGCTGGCGTTTGTGCTGGAACTATACCGGAAGCAGCCGCAGCCATTCACTAATATTGCTTTTACATTGCTGGGCGTACTGTATGTAGCATTGCCGTTTGGCCTGCTGCACAAAATTGCCTACCTGCCCCAGGCCTATACCTGGCAACCCGTACTTGGCCTGATGCTGTTGATCTGGTCATCCGATACGGGCGCTTACATTGCCGGTAAAAACTTCGGGAAAAATAAACTGATGGAGCGCGTATCGCCGGGCAAGACCTGGGAAGGCTGGATAGGCGGCTCTGTTCTTACCTTGATAGTAGCTTTTATTTTAAGCCTGTACCTGCAGGACCTGGCCGTGTACCAATGGCTGGGAATAGGCGTGATCGTATCGGTCTTCGGTGTGCTCGGCGACCTGGTAGAATCGTTGCTGAAGCGCAGCCTGGGGGTTAAGGATTCGGGTACGTTGCTGCCCGGGCACGGTGGCATTTTAGACCGCTTCGACAGCCTGATTATAGCCATCCCGTTTATAGTTGCTTTCCTTCAGATCTTCTGATTTTTGTTTGCTGTATAGTAGGCGGTTGTATGCATAAATTATATACCTTTACTTCATAAATCTTAATCAAACTGATCAAATCAAAAGATTAAAATAATGTTATACAAAGAGCCAGCACCGATCAAGGATAGGGAGAACCCGTTCGAATCGATGATGTCACGCTTCAATATTGCTGCTGAAGTATTGGGGTTGGATGAAGAGACATATAACGTATTAAAATCGCCTACCCGCCAGGTGATCGTGAACGTGCCTGTAACGATGGATGACGGCAAGGTTCGCGTATTTGAAGGTTACCGTGTAATACACTCTACTATACTGGGCCCTTCGAAAGGCGGTATACGTTATGCTCCTGATGTATTTCTGGATGAAGTAAAGGCCCTTGCTGCCTGGATGACCTGGAAATGCGCGGTGGTGGATATTCCTTATGGCGGTGCAAAAGGCGGTATCATCTGCGATCCGTTTACCATGTCGGCCGGCGAGATAGAGCGCTTGACAAGAGCGTACACTGCTGCACTGGCTGATACTTTTGGCCCGGATCAGGATATTCCGGCTCCGGACATGGGTACAGGTCCGCGCGAAATGGCCTGGCTGATGGACGAGTACTCTAAAACAAAAGGCTCTACGGTACACGCTGTAGTAACCGGCAAGCCGCTTGTACTGGGCGGTTCGCTTGGCCGCGTAGAGGCTACCGGCCGTGGTGTGATGGTATCGGCGATGGCAGCGATGGATAAACTGGGCATGGACCCTTCAAAATCTACGGCTGCTATACAAGGCTTTGGTAACGTAGGTGCATGGGCTGCTAAACTGATGGCCGAACGTGGCGTGAAGATATTAGGCGTGAGCGACGTGAGCGGCGCTTACTGGAACGATAACGGCATTGATATTGAAGATGCCATTGAGTACAAGAACGCACACAACGGCCGACTGGAAGGTTACAAAGGTGCTGAAATGATGGACCCGGATGAACTGCTTACTTCTAAAGTAGATGTGATCATCCCGGCTGCTGTGGAAGATGTGATCACGATCAAGAACGTTGATAAGATACAGGCCCGCCTGATTGTGGAGGGTGCCAACGGACCAACTTCTTACAAAGCCGACAACATCATCAACGAAAAAGGTATTATGGTGGTGCCGGATATCCTGGCAAACTCAGGTGGTGTAACCGTATCTTACTTTGAGTGGGTACAGAACCGCATGGGCTTTAAATGGACACTGGACCGCGTAAACGAGCGTGCCGAGCGTATCATGAACGAGTCGTTTGAGCGTGTTTATGCCACATCGCAAAAGTATAATGTACCAATGCGTATTGCCGCTTACATTGTGGCTATAGACAAGGTAGCCATGACGTACAAATACCGCGGAGGCTTCTAAGCAAAGATTTTTATAAAAATAAGCGAAAGTTTATATAATTTTGATGCAGATAATAGCCCATCCACGAAACTGGATGGGCTATTATAACTTATAAAAGTAGCTGCAGTAATTTCACAACACAAGAATGAAGATTCATAAAGAAGGACGAAAAATTCTGTTTTTTACATTGTTAGGGTTAGTAGCAATCAACTTGTTGCTTTACCACTTCAACTCCGAAAACAATACCTTCAACAAAATTTTCTCCGGTGTATCTGCAGTGCTGTTCCTGCTTATACTTCAGTTTTTCCGGAGTCCGTACCGCAACCTGCTGCTGCACGAAGACCTGCTGGTAGCCCCTGCCGATGGGAAAGTAGTGGTAATAGAGGAAGTAGAAGAGCCGGAATACTTTAAGGACAAGCGTAAGCAGATCTCTATTTTTATGTCGCCGATAAACGTGCACGTTACGCGTAACCCGGTTTCAGGCATCGTAAAGTATTTTAAGTATCATCCGGGTAACTATTTTGTAGCCTGGCACCCGAAATCAAGCACACAGAACGAGCGCACTACAGTGGTAGTAGAGTCTACTGCAGGCCCTGAGGTGTTGTTCCGTCAGATTGCCGGCGCTATGGCCCGTCGTATTGTCTGGTATGTAAACGAAGGCGATGAAGTTAGCCAGGGCGAGGAGTTCGGCTTTATTAAATTTGGTTCGCGTGTAGATGTTTTTGTACCGCTGGACACGGAGATTAAAGTACAGTTAGGGCAGAAAACCAAAGGCGGCGAAACCGTAATTGCCCAGCTGAAAACCGAAGCTCCAACCTTGTTCGGGTAAGGTTTTAAAGACGTTAGATATTAGACGCTAAACATTAGACTATAAAAACAAAAAGGCCGCTGTAACTATAGTTGCAGCGGCCTTTTTATTTGTCTGAATCAGGATTTACAGGATTATAGGATTGTCAGGATTTGATGTAGAGACGCAAGATTTTGCGTCTCCGCTATGAAACTATAGGCTCAACTATAGTTTGGCAGTACATTGCAACTATAGCCAAGCGAGTCTGGAGGCTCGCACCCACTGTGCGTCACCGGTCAGATACCGGCGCCAGTTTTTAAAACTATAGAACTATAGTTTAAGCGTTGATCTGGACTATGAGTTTTCGAACCGAGCCCAAACTATAGATTTGCTCTTGTAACTATAGCTTTAAATTATAAAGTCTAATGTCTTGAGTCTAAAATCCAGCATCTATATTTAATACCAGCTTTCTACCAGCTTCATCAGCTGCTCCAGGTATTTCTGATCTGTTTCGTCGAAGTCGTTTAGTTTATCGCTGTCTACGTCCAGCACCAGTTTTACATCGCCATCTTTTATAACCGGCACTACAATTTCGGATTTGGATTCGCTGGCGCAGGCAATGTGGCCCGGGAAAGCTTCCACGTCAGGAACAACTATAGTTTCCCGGCGGGTATAGCTTGCGCCGCAAACGCCTTTGTGGTATGGTATGCGAGTGCAGGCAATCGGCCCCTGAAACGGACCTAGCACCAGTTGTCCTTCTTTGTTAAAATAAACGCCAACCCAGAAAAAACCAAACCCCTGTTTCAGGGCAGCTACCAGGTTCGAGATGTTGGCAATCAGGTCGGTTTCGCCGGTTGTTAAGGCTTCGATCTGCGGTAACAGGCTTTTATATTTTTCTTCTTTGCTAAGGTTCTGGTCAACGATAAGCGATTCGGCCATGGGGTTTAATTTTGAATAACTGAATTTTGAATGATTGAATAAAGGAGCAATTGTTAATTGCTTATTGTTAAATGATTACTGTTCACTGATTTCTGTAATGCAACAGTTGGTCGGTGCCTAATGTTTGCTGCTCTATTAAGGTGCCAAAGTTCATAGTTGGGGCTTTTGTGCCTTCGGCTATAGTTAGGGCAGTGTTTTTCAGGATGAAGGCTTCGTCCCACAGATTTTCTTGCAACAGGCTTTCCAGCAGGTAGGTACCACCTTCTACCAAAACAGAGATCACATTCCGCTTATGCAGGTCGGTCATTATCTGTGGTAGCAACGGTTCAGTTTCCTGCAGCTGCACAAAGAATAGATTCTCTTGGTCTTGCTGTTTCTTATAGTTGTAAACTATAGTTGGCTGGCTGCCATCAAACAGGTTTATAGTTTGGGGCAAAATTAGCTGGCGATCTATGACTATACGTAACGGGTTTTTGCCGCTCCAGTGTCGGGTGTTCAGGCGTGGGTTGTCCTGCAGTGCAGTGCGGGTGCCTACCATAATGGCCTGTTCTTCGGCGCGTAGTTTATGCACAAAGCATTTGGCCAGCGCCCCGCTGATCTGTAGTTGCTTACAACCCGGGCCGGCTACAAAACCATCAGCAGTTTCAGCCCATTTTAAGATAATGTAAGGCCGCTTTAAACGATGGCTGGTAAAGAAACGCTTGTTCAGTTCCAGTCCTTCCTGCTCCAGCAAGCCGGTTTCTACTTTTATGCCTGCATTCAGCAACTTCTGCACACCACGTCCGGCTACCAAGGGGTTCGGGTCCAAGTTACAGATAACCACATCGCGCACGCCGCTATCAATCAAAAGATCAGCGCAGGGCGGCGTTTTACCGAAATGCGAACAAGGCTCTAAGGTTACATATATACGGCTCTCAGGCAGCAAACTTTTGTCCTGCACACTGGCAATGGCATTTACCTCGGCGTGCGGGCCACCATACTGCTGGTGCCATCCTTCGCCAATTATCTGCCCCTTATGCACTACCACGCAGCCTACCATTGGGTTAGGAGCGGTGTAACCGCTGCCCAACCTGGCTAGTTCCAGTGCACGCCGCATGTAAGACACTTCGCTCAAGTTAGAAAGTTAAAAAGTTTGTAAGTTAGAAAGTTATGAATGTAGAAACGCAAGATTTTGCGTCTTTTCCATTTGCGTCTTTGGTTAGACGTGCAAATTCATCTCCACATCTTCAGATCTCCAAATTTTCAAATAGATAAAGTTAACTTTGCAAAGATATTGAAATCAACACAAACTATAGCCGTGGCCACCGTTCAGCAAATAGCACAAACTTTAAAACAACAGCTTACTACAATTTACCCGGAGTCTGAAGCAGGCGCTATGGCCCAGCAGGTGCTGGAGCATGTACTGGAGCAGAACCGTGTGCAGCTGAGTTTAAATCAACTTCAGGAAGTAACTATAGATCAGCAAAATAAGCTACAAACTATAGTTAAACGTCTTTTGCAACACGAGCCGCTGCAGTATGTGTTGGGCGTAGCGCATTTTTATGGATTAGAGTTGCAGGTAAATCAGAACGTGCTTATTCCGCGCCCCGAAACGGAAGAACTGGTGGACCTGGTGATAAAGGAGCACCGGAATCAGCAAAACTTACGGGTACTGGATATTTGCACCGGCAGCGGCTGCATTCCTATAGCCTTGGCTGAAAACTTGAAAACGGAAGCAGTATATGGCCTGGAAGTATCGGGAGACGCGCTGGAAGTGGCAAAAGCAAATGCCGCAAACTATAACCAACCTATAAACTGGCTGCATCAGGATATTTTTGACGATGTACAAACTATAGCTCCGGCTTCGTTAGACATTATCACCAGCAACCCGCCTTATGTGCTGGAAAAAGAGCAGCAACTAATGCGTGCTAACGTGCTAGACTACGAACCGCACCTGGCCCTTTTCGTACCCGACACCGACCCGCTGAAGTTTTACAAGCACATTGCTGTAGTTGGCTATAGTTTGCTGAAACCAGGCGGCAAACTATACTTCGAGATAAACGAGCGCTACGGGCAGGAAACCTGCGATGTACTCTTGCAGGCTGGTTTTGCGGAAGCCAAAATAGTACAGGATCTGTTTGGAAAAGACCGTATGGTGCGGGCAGTTAGATGATTAAACAGAATGTTGTAACTTTACAAAGAATAAAAGATTAAACCCGGCTCTCGGAGCTGAACATATAAAACATGCAAAAGATTTTAGTGACAGGCGGCGCCGGCTACATTGGCTCACACACGGTAGTAGAGTTGTTGCAGGCAGGCTATGAGCCGGTTATAGTTGATAATTTTTCTAACTCCGAGGAGCGCTCGCTGGAAGGCATAAAAGCTATAGTTGGCCGCGATGTAACATGCCACCGCATCGACTGTACGGATGCCGACGCGATGCGCAATGTGTTTGAACAGGAGCAAACCATAGTTGGCGTTATCCATTTTGCAGCTTATAAGGCAGTAGGGGAGTCGGTGGAGAAGCCGCTGATGTACTACCACAACAATGTTGGCTCACTGGTAACGCTGTTGCAGGTAATGCAGGAGTTTGATGTACAGAAACTGGTGTTCTCGTCGTCGTGCACGGTGTATGGCATTCCGGAGCAACTGCCAGTAACGGAGCAAACGCCGGTGCAGAAAGCCAACTCGCCATATGGCAACACCAAAAAAGTATGCGAAGAAATCCTGACCGACCTGGCCAACAGCGGCAACAGCAACATCAAAAGTATAGCCCTGCGCTACTTTAACCCGATCGGTGCGCATCCTTCTGCACAGATCGGCGAATTGCCACTGGGTGTACCAAACAACCTGGTGCCGTTTATTACGCAAACTGCTGCCGGCATCCGCGAGCAGATCACTGTTTTCGGCGACGATTACGACACCCCGGACGGCACCTGCATTCGCGATTATGTACACGTAGTGGATCTGGCAAAAGCGCACGTGGTAGCTATTGAAAGATTGCTGCAAAATAAAGCAGATGCTATTGAGTTCTTTAATGTTGGCACCGGGCAGGGGAATACTGTGCTGGAAGCCATTCATGCTTTTGAGCGTGCTACAGGCGTAAAACTGAACTATAAAATTGGTCCGCGCCGCGTGGGCGATGTGCCTAAAATATATGCCGATGTAACCAAAGCAACCGAAGAGCTCGGCTTTAAAACTACCAGCACCCTGGAAGAAGCCATGAGAAGCGCCTGGGACTGGCAATTACATTTACAAAACACTACAGCAAACTTATAACATGAAGATATTAATAACAGGCGGGGCAGGTTTTATCGGCTCGCATGTGGTGCGGTTGTTTGTAAACAAGTACCCGAACTACCAGATCTATAACCTGGACAAGCTGACCTACGCCGGTAACCTGGAGAACCTGACAGACATAGAGCACAAAGAGAACTATAGTTTCCTGAAAGGCGACATTGTAGATGCCGCTTACCTGGACGAGATCTTCTCCAACTATAAGTTTGATGCGGTAATCCACTTGGCGGCTGAGTCGCACGTGGACCGCTCTATTGCTGACCCGCTGGCTTTTGTGCAGACCAACGTAATAGGCACCGTGAACCTGCTGCATGCGGCTAAAAAGTACTGGGCAGATGATCTGAGCAAACACCTGTTCTACCATATCTCTACCGATGAAGTATATGGCTCACTAGGCGAAGATGGTCTGTTTACAGAAGAAACCCCATACGATCCACGCTCACCTTACTCGGCTTCCAAGGCCAGTTCCGATCACTTTGTGCGTGCCTGGTACCATACCTATGGCCTTCCTGTAAAAATATCCAACTGCTCCAACAACTATGGCCCGAACCACTTCCCGGAAAAGCTGATTCCGCTGGCCATTAACAACATTAAAAACGAGCGTCCGGTGCCGGTATATGGCAAAGGAGAGAACGTGCGCGACTGGCTCTATGTGCTGGACCACGCCCGTGCCATTGATGTGATCTTCCATGAAGGCAAAGTAGGCGATACCTACAATATTGGCGGCATTAACGAGTGGAAGAACATTGACCTGATAGAGCTGCTATGTGATGTGATGGACGAAAAACTGAGTCGTGAGAAAGGCCACTCACGCAAGCTAATCACCTTTGTAAAAGACCGTGCCGGCCATGACCTGCGCTATGCTATTGATTCCAGCAAACTGGTAAACGAGCTGGGATGGAAACCTTCAGTTACCTTTGAAGAGGGCCTGAGCAAAACCGTAGACTGGTACCTGGAAAATAACGAGTGGCTGGAGCACGTGACCAGCGGCAACTATACACACTATTACCAGGAGCAGTACACCAACCGATAGGTTGGGGATTGTTAAATTGTTAAAGGTTAAATTGTTGGCTTACTATAGCTGGTCTATTCCCAATCCATCCAAGGAGTGGAATTATACTTCTTCCCAAGTCCCCCTTTGAAGGGGGTAGGGGGATGACAATCGCAACCAGAGTTGACCATTTAACAATTTAACCTGCAACCATTAAGGCATCAATAAATGAAAGGAATTATACTTGCCGGGGGCTCCGGAACCAGACTTCACCCCCTTACCCTGGCTGTTAGCAAGCAGCTGATGCCGGTGTACGACAAGCCGATGATTTATTACCCGCTCTCAACGCTGATGCTGGCGGGTATCCGCGAGATTCTGATCATCTCCACACCGCACGATTTGCCTATGTTTGAGCGCCTTTTAGGCGATGGCTCGCAGATTGGCTGCAAGTTCAGTTACAAGGTGCAGGAAGTACCCAACGGACTGGCGCAGGCCTTTGTGATTGGCGAGGAGTTTATTGGCAAGGATAAAGTAGCATTGGTACTGGGCGATAACATCTTCTATGGCTCAGGCATGAGCAAGCAAATGCAGGCTAATAACAACCCAGATGGCGGTGTAGTGTATGCCTACCATGTGCACGACCCTGAACGCTATGGTGTAGTAGAGTTTAATGGGGATAATAAAGTGATCTCAATCGAAGAAAAGCCGCAGCATCCTAAAAGCAGCTATGCTGTACCTGGCCTATATTTCTATGATAACGACGTAGTAGCAATAGCCAAGAGCCTGGAACCAAGCGCGCGTGGCGAGTACGAGATCACAGACGTGAACAAAGAATACCTACGCCGCGGCAAACTGAAAGTGGGCATCCTGGACCGCGGTACCGCCTGGCTCGATACAGGTACTATTCAGTCGCTGATGCAGGCGGCTACATTTGTGCAGGTCATAGAAGAGCGACAAGGCCTGAAGATCGGCTGCATTGAGGAAGTGGCCTGGCGCATGGGCTTTATAACAGACGAGCAGCTACAAGCCGCCGCAGAACCCCTGCGCAAAAGCGGCTATGGCGAATACCTGCTCCGGATGCTAAAAGAGAAAAGATAAACTATAGCTATGAATCTCCGCAACTTTATCACCACAGTCGCTGCCTGTGCTATAGTTGTACTATCTGCTGGCTGTGCTACAACCATAGAAAAGAACCAGCCAGATACTACTGTGCAGGTAGTAGGAGCTATGCGCAATGTAATGTGGAAAGGAGAATTGCAGGGAACTATAGCTTTAGACACTATCGCAGACAAAGAGCACCTGTACGGACTGGGGCCTGTAGAATACCTTGCCGGTGAACTGCTGGTTGTAGATGGCAAATCCTACAAGTCAACCGTAATATCGGAGACGGAGATGCGTGTCGAAGAGACCTTTGATGTAAAAGCGCCTTTTTTTGTGTATGTCAACGTGCCCAATTGGAAAGAGCAGCAACTGCCCGACAGCATCCAAACTATAAGCCAACTGGAAGCTTTCTTGGACCAAACCACGAAGCAGGCAAAAAGGCCGTTTGCTTTCAGGTTGGAGGCTACTGTTGATAGTGCCCAGATCCACATCGTAAACCTGCCCAAAGGTACCCAGGTAAGCTCTCCCGACGAAGCGCACCAAGGCCAGGTAAACTATAGTTTGCAGAACCAGGATGTGGAGATTGTCGGTTTCTTCTCCACAGGGCACAAAGCTATTTTCACACATCACGACACGTTCCTGCACATGCACCTAATCACCAAAAACAAAAAGCAAATGGGCCACCTCGACAATTTGTACCTACGTCCGGGCACCATTAAGCTTTATTTGCCGGTGGAGTAATTGCTGGTTTTATTTCAGAAATAGGTTTAATTCAGTTAATTAAGTATATCAGCGATATTTGATAACGCGTTAACGGTAGTGTTCCTGCTTATTAACTAGTTGTTAGAAAGTAAAAAAGCAAAATGAAAGCACTTTTACTATCTCTTGTCATTTTAATAAACGTGTGCAACGCGACAGCTCAATCTGCAAATGAGCTGAATGAAAAGTCAAAAGAGTACCTCACAAACGGGGATATTAATGCTGCTCTTCCGTTATTGAGAAAAGCTGCTGAATTAGGTAGTGCCGAAGCACAATATAATCTTGGTTATTGCTACCAAGTGGGAGCAGGAGTAGGGAAGGACTCTAAGCAAGCTGCTGAATGGTATGCAAAGTCTGCGGAACAGGGTTGGAATGATGGACTCTATGCCATGATGATGGCTTATGGTAATGGAGATGGTGTAGTTCAGGATTTTGACAAGGCTTTCTTATATGCATTAAAGTGTGCGAACAATGGTGATGGTACATGTATGTTTAATGTGATCAATTGCTATAAAGAAGGAACGGGTACTGAAAAGAATCTTAGCAAGATGCTTGACTGGGCTATTCGTTTAGGTAAGCTTGTAAATCCAGAAGACCTGCAGAAAAGTGGATATATAACTTCTGCTAGGTTGAATCTTGCTTACATGTACCGTGACGGAATAGATGTTGAGCAGAACAGTTTTATGAGCTATTTATGGTTTATCTTATATAACGAGTCTAAAAGAGATTTCTCTTATTTCCAGCAACAAGCTATAGTGGATGAGATAAAAGAATTAGAGAAGAGCCTAACCGCTAAGCAAAAGAAAAGTGGGAAAGAAGAAGCTGAGAAATTAGTAGGGAGAGCATTGAATAACTTCTCAAACTTATATAAAGCAGAAATGTAATCTAACAGCTTTAACCATAAGACTTACTTTTTAAGACGCTCTTAACTACAACACAAACCCCAACAACAACCCGGTTAAAATAAGCACCGGCGCCGGAATGCGGGTAAACATCAGCAGCGCAAACGTAGCCACAACTATAGCAAAGTTAAGTAGCGTGTTATCAATCGGGTGGTAAAGCATAATGGCCGCGGCTACTACCATCCCAGAACTTACTGCGCTGATACCTTCCAAGGAAGCCCGCACGACACGGTACTTTTTAAGCTGATCCCAGAAGCGGATAACGAAGAAGATAAGAAACGTGCCTGGTAGGAAAATACCCACTGTAGCTACAAACGAACCCAGAAACTGACCGGCCACACCATACTCGCGCATGGCCAGATTGCCTACAAAAGCTGTGAAGGAGAAAGTTGGCCCCGGTAGTGCCTGCGCAATAGCGTAACCCGACAGAAACTCTTCGCCGGTAAGGTAGCCTTTAAACTGCACAAACTCCGTATACATAAGCGGTACCAGCACCTGCCCGCCGCCAAAAACCATGCTGCCGTTACGGTAGAAGTTCTCGAACAACCTCACTGGTAACGACGAGGTAGCCCCACCCAGCGCCGCCGCCAGTATAAACACACCCACATACAGAAAGAAGTTAGCCCATTGGATGTTCAGGCGTTTGTCCTTTTCCTGGGGATGTTGTTTAAAACGCAGGGCCGTAACAGCGCCACCGGCTATCAACAGCAGCGGGTATACCCACGGCGACCGGAAAAAATACGACAGCACCGCCGAAACTACCATCAGCGCGATAGCCACTTTCGTGTTTACTACTTTTACGCTGATCTTCCAGGCAGCATAGGCTACAAAGCCTACCGCCATTGGCAGTATGATGCGCAGGAAGTGGAGCGAAATATTGTTCTCCTGCAGGTACGAAATAACAAAAGCTGCCAGCGCCATTATAGTAGCGGCAGGCATTATCCATACGAGCAGGGTCAGGTAAGCCAGGTTAGGGCCCCCGATCCGGAAGCCGATAGCTGTTATAGTTTGTGTAGAGGTAGGCCCGGGCAGGATCTGGCAGAGGGCGTTCAGTTCTATCAGTTCCTGGTCGGTGAGGTAGCGGCGTTTTTCTACAAGCAGCTTAAACATTAACGCGATATGTGCCTGCGGCCCACCAAACGAAGTAAGGGCAAGAAGTAAAACGTCTTTCAGGAAGATGTAGTAGCGCAGACTCATGTGCGGTAAAAATAAAAAAAGAGAGACAGCTTGTAACTATCTCTCTTTTAAATATTTCAAAATATTAATACTTAAGCTTTCTTAAGGCCAAGTTCTATCAAACGCTCGGTCAGGTATTCGCCTGCTGTAGCATCCGGGTAAGCCTTCGGGTTTTGCTCATCTATGCAGCTTTCCAGGCAGGTCAGGTCCATTTCGGAGCGTGGGTGCATAAAGAACGGAATAGAGTAGCGCGATGTGTGCATCAGCTCGCGTGGCGGGTTAACCACACGGTGTATCGTAGACTTCAGCTTGTTGTTTGTAAGGCGTGCTAACATATCACCTACGTTCACAATCACCTGTTCCGGCAGAGCCGTGATCGGAATCCACTGTCCATCGCGGCGCAGTACCTGCAGGCCATCTGCGCTGGCACCCATCAGCAGGGTAATCAGGTTAATATCGCCATGCTCGGCAGCTCGTACGGCATCAGCTGGTACACTGTCCGGGTCCTCGATAGGGAAGTAGTGGATCGGGCGCAGAATGCTGTTACCATACTTCACTTTTTCATCAAAGTAATCTTCTTCCAGGCCCAGGTGAATAGCAATAGCGCGCAGCACTTGTTTGCCGGCTGCTTCCAGTTTACGGTAAGCCTCTAAGGTTACTTCTTTAAACTCTGGTACTTCCGTCGGGAATACGTTTTCAGGATACTCTTCTTTGATCGGGTCGCTGTCCGGAATATCGCTTAGTTCCTGGCCAACGTGGTAAAACTCTTTTAAGTCGCCGGTGTTAAAGCCTTTTGCTTTCTCTTTAAACTTACCTACATAGCCACGCTGCCCGGCTAATCCTGGTATTTCATATTTTTGCTTTTCTTCATCCGGCAAAGCAAAAAACTTTTTAGTTGCAGCATACAGCCTTTCAGTCAGCTCGTCGCTCAGGCCATGGTTACGGAGGGCAATAAATCCTATATTCTGATACGCATCACCCAATTTCTTCACAAATCGAGCCCTTCTTTCAGCGTCACCTGACGTAAAATCCGCTAAGTCCAGAGACGGAATTTCGTCGAACAAAATTTCACTCATATTATTTTGCTGTATACTTTTTTGTGTTGTTCACGTAGTTCGCAATATACGAAAAAAATAAATTCACTAACTTAGCTCAATTGCTAACCTAATCTCTTACAGATGAAAAAAACCTACCTTGGCCTGGCAGCCGCCCTGTTGCTGGGTGTTACAGCGTGCGACACAGCACGACAGACGCAGGAAGCTGAAAATCAGACACCTGTAGCCACCACTACTAACACCGGGCCAACTCCTGCCGGAGCAATTATGAGCAAGAACGGCCTACGCGTTTACGCGTTCGACGACTCGCAACAGTATCCGGAATCGGCTTTACGCCTGAACACACCACCTGCAGGTGGCCTTGTGGAGCCGGGTCCTGTAGAATTTAACTACAGCTTGTCGAACTACCAGCTTACCCGTATGACGCCGCACTCTAACGCAGAGCATATGGCAAACTCACAGCAGGGGCAGCACATTCATAACATAGTTGATAATGAACCATATACGGCGCATTACGAGACTACGTTCACCAAAGACCTGAAAGAAGGCGACCACGTTATCCTGTCGTTCCTTTCCCGTTCTTACCACGAGAGCTTAAAACACAAAGGTGCCTATGATCTGCGTATGGTTACAGCCGGTAAGCCAGCCGAGCGTATGCAGTTCGACCTGAAAGCGCCGCACATGTTCTACAGCCGTCCGAAAGGCGAATATGTAGGCAAGGATACCGAAAAGATCATGCTTGATTTTTACCTGGTAAACACGGATCTGAGCCCAACCGGTAACAAGGTACGTGCTACTATAAACGGTACCGAGTTTATGCTGGATCGTTGGTTGCCATATATTATAGAAGGTCTGCCAATGGGCGAAACAACTATAAAACTGGAGTTACTGGATAACAATGGCAATGTACTGCCTGGTCCGTACAATACTGTAGAGCGTAAGATTACATTGAAAGAAAGTTAAGATATAGTAACATTAGGTAAAGCAGAAGGCCGGAGCTGATTGTAGTTCCGGCCTTCTGCTTTCTATAGTTTGATAAGCTATTGCTATAGTTTTCTTATGTGTCATCCCGAGCGCAGCCGATACATCTTATGTGTCTGATAGCTCATTCCTACTCTCCTGTCATTTCGAACAGAGTGAGAAATCTATCTCAGACTATTGTTGTCTATTGTCCTATAGTTTACTTTTTTACCATTCGAACCAAGCCGTCTATTTCATAGCCACTTTTAATCCTGGGAGCTCTAAAAGCCTATAGTTTTATAGTTTCTTTGGCTCCCTCCCGGCCCGGGAGGCCCCGTCTTCGGGCATCGCGCTGCTGCCTTCTTGCTATCCTCCTACGTCGGATTGCCTTGCGGCACCGCAACAAGTCAAAGGCGCTCAACCCAAAGACTGATAACACATTCGATAGCTGCTGCCTTAGCTATAGTTCCTGTACTTGCTCTTGGTTAAAGTAGATCAGTTCTTCACGTGGTTGTAGTTACGAAGGGACAGGTAAACCTGTCCTGCTCTCAGGCTGTAACTATAGAACTATAGCTCCAACTATAACAAGGCAGAGACTGTCCCCTTGAGGGGACTACAGGGGTGTTAAAGCAGTCACTACAGAACTATAGGAACAACTATAGCAGTAGCCGAAAAGTCCCCCTTTGAAGGGGGCAGGGGGATGACAAACGCTATCAATGAAACTACAGCTGTTCAAACTATAGCAACAGCAGAAATTCCCCTCTCGAGAGGGGTAGGGGTGTGTTTGCTAACTATAAAACTATAGCTGTTCAAACATAGCAACAGCCCGAATCCTGAAAATCCCTTAATCCTGCAAATCCTGATCTAGACAAATCTCCCTCTCCTGTTCTTAGGACAGGGCTGGGTGAGGTAACTTAGGTGCAAAAATAAAATCCGGAACATAACTGCTCCGGCTTTTACAAACTATGGTTTATCTATAAATTACTCTTTTGGCTTGTTAGCACCGCCCTGGTTCGGGTTGGCGATAGAGTTACGCATGTCGGTATCGGACTGGATGTTCTGCATTTTGTAGTAGTCCATAATGCCCAGGTTACCGCTACGGAAAGCAGCTGCTATTGCCTGCGGAATTTCTACTTCGGCCTGAATTACGTTGGCGCGGGCGGCCTGGGCGCGGGCTTTCATTTCCTGCTCTTCGGCTACGGCCATGGCACGGCGTTCTTCGGCGCGGGCTTCGGCAACTTTCAGGTCGGCGTTGGCCTGGTCAATCTGCAGTTTGGCACCAATGTTTTCTCCTACATCTACGTCGGCAATGTCAATTGAGAGGATCTCGTAAGCCGTACCGGCATCAAGACCTTTCTGCAGCACCAGTTTCGAGATCATATCCGGGTTTTCCAGTACGCCTTTATGCGACACCGAAGAACCGATAGAAGTTACGATACCTTCACCTACACGGGCAAGAATGGTTTCTTCGCCGGCACCACCTACCAGCTGCATAATGTTGGCACGCACGGTAACACGGGCCTTCGCAATCAGCTGGATACCGTCCTGCGCTACAGCTGCCACGTTTGGTGTGTTAATCACTTTCGGGTTTACGGATGTGGTAACGGCTTCGAAAACATCGCGGCCGGCCAGGTCGATGGCAGTGGCTTGTTTAAACGAAAGCGGAATGTTGGCTTTATCGGCTGAGATAAGCGCTTTGATAACATTAGGCACGTTACCGCCAGCCAGGTAATGGGTTTCGAGCTCAGAAGTAGTAACAGCTATACCGGCTTTGGTAGCATTGATCATGGAGTTCACGATCAGGCTTGGCGGAACCTTACGGATGCGCATAAATACCAGCTCCAGCAGGCCCACACGCACGTTGGAGAACTGCGCCGTGATCCAGAGGCTGATCGGAACAAAGTATAAAAAGATCATGAGCAGGATAAGGGCTCCTGCTATCAGAAAAATAACGGATAAGTTTTCCATTTGGCTTAGGTTACTGCTTCTACTATTATTTTATGTTGACTTAATTTGATAATGCGGACCGGGGTATTGGGGGAGATAAACTCGCCTTTGGTCTGTACTTCGTGGCGTTGGTCGTTAAACAGGGCAGTGCCCTGCGGACGAAGCGCTGATGTGGTAGTGCCGGTCTGGCCCACTTCCAGGTTGTGCTGGTATTCTTCGTTTACGCGGCTGTCTATGCTTTCTTTCAGGGCAAACCGGTTCCAGGCATCTCCCCGGAAACTATAAAAAAGCCCCACACCTGCTACCAGCACCGATAGCCCCAGTATAACATGCCCGACCGTAGTGCCCAGGGTAGCATACCCAAACCAGATACCGATAGCGGCCAGCGCAAACCCCAGAATGCCGATAAGCGTGGTGCCCGGTATAAAAACCAGTTCCACAATAATCAGGACCAGCCCGATCACAATCAGTAAAATAACGGTTACCCACTCCAGTAGCATAGTACAAAGCTTGTTAGGTAAATATAGTGCTTTTTAGATAGAACTGCGAATAACTGTCATTAATTCGCCTGTTGTTATGTACGGAACAGAAGAGGAGAAGGCATTTTGGGAACGAGAAATGTAACTATAGTTGCTACTATAGCAAACGCCCGAAGCTCGATGTGCAGGCTGGTTTAAGACTGCAACTATAGCGCAACTATACCGGCGGTAAGAGCCAGCAGCAAGCCTGAGCCAAAACCGGTGTATACTTCGGAAGGGGTATGGGCCTGCAGCGAAAGCCTGGCAGAGAGTACGGCTCCGGCCAGAACTATAGTCAGCGAAATGGGCAGCAGCATTGGTACATCGGGCACCAGCCGGCTCAGCAACATAAGCAAGCCCAGGGCACCGCCAATGCCTACGCTATGGGCGCTCACTTTCCAGAGCAGCGACAGTCCGTAGGTAAGTATAACCGATGCCGTAATGATGCCCATGATGAAATAGAAGATCTCGTCGAAAGCTGGTTCGCGGTAAAGCAGGTAGGTGGTAATGCCGTAGCACAGACTGGTAAACAGTAGCGGCAGGCGGCGTTGTTCGCGACGCTCCATTTCCATCGAGTCCAGCTGCCCGGCGCGTACCATGGCATAGGCACCCAGGCCCGGAATAATAAACGTGGTAAAAAAGATCATGCCCAGCACGATCCAGCGGCTTTGCATTGGCAGCGACAGAACCGGCGCGGGTAAATAGTAAAGTAAAAAAGCAAACAGATACGTTGGCAGCAGCAGCGGATGTAGAACTACAGAAAGGGCTTTCGCGAGCGAACGGTTCACGGGATTAATGAATAATTTATAATGATGAATGATTAATTTAAATGAATAATGATTTGTGAGTAATGATTAAATCGTCAACTAGCTACGTGGTAAAACACCTTTCCTGTTTTGTACTCCTCATTATTCATTCATCATTATAAATTATTCATTACCTATAGTTCTTTACGCAGGCGGGCTACGGGTATGTTTAGCTGCTCGCGGTATTTAGCCACGGTGCGGCGGGCAATATTGTAGCCTTTCTCGTTTAGTATCTGCTCTATCTTTTCATCCGAAAGTGGTTTACGCTTGCTTTCTCCGTCTATAATTTCTTTCAGGATATGCTTTACTTCGCGGCTGCTGGCATCTTCGCCGGAATCGGTGGCGATACCTTCTGAGAAGAAATACTTGAGCGGATAGATACCGAATTCTGTTTGTACGGCTTTGCTGTTGGCCACACGGCTCACGGTACTGATGTCCATGCCAATGTCTTCGGCAATGTCTTTCAGGATCATCGGGCGCAGCAAACTTTCGTCGCCTTCCAGAAAAAAATCGTGCTGGTATTTAATGATGGCTTCCATGGTGCGCAGCAGCGTGTTCTGGCGCTGGCGAATGGCGTCTATAAACCACTTGGCTGCATCCAGTTTCTGCTTCACAAACGCCACGGTCTCCTTCAGCTTCTTATCCTTTTTGTCCGACTTGTCATAGGCATCAAACATATCGGCATAAGAGCGACTGATACGCAGATCCGGGGCGTTGCGCGAGTTGAGCGACAGTTCCAGCTGGCCGTTGTTGTTTGTCAGGATAAAATCCGGGATGATGTACTGAATGCGTGTGGAGCTGCCGCCGGAGCCGCCCGGTTTCGGATTCAGCTTCGTGATCAGGTCAATGGCTTTCTTCAGTTCATCTTCACTTACGCCAAACTTGCTCTGTATTTTCTGGTAATGCTTTTTGGTAAATTCATCGAAGGCGTCTTCCAGAATGCGCTCAGCCAATATGGTGGTTTCGTCCTGGTCGCGGCGGTGTAGTTGCAGCAGTAAACACTCGGGCAGGTCGCGGGCCGCAATTCCGGCCGGGTCGAAAGTCTGGATCATGTGCAGCACTTCTTCGATCTCTTCTTCGCTGGCATCCACGTTCTGCGAAAAAGCCAGGTCATTGGAGATAGAACTCAGCTCACGACGAATGTAGCCATCGCTGTCGATGCTGCCGATAAGCTGCATGCCAATTATGTGCTGTTTATCGTTCAGGTCCAGGAAACCGAGTTGGTCGAGTAACTGATCGGTGAGCGTAGACATCATCGCGATCGGCATTTCACGGTCTTCTTCGTCATCGCCGCCGCGGTCGCCCTGCATTTTGTAGCCGCTTATTTCATCGTCGTGCAGGTAGTCATTCAGGTCGATGTCGTCTTTGCCGTAATCGTCATCGCTGTCGCCGTAATCGTCACTGTCAGTGTCGCCATACAGGTCTTCTGCGGGTTCGTCGTTGCCTTCTTCCAGGGCGGGGTTTATTTCCAGTTCTTCTTTTATGCGCATCTCCAACTCAGCCGTAGGTATCTGCAACAGCTTGATAAATTGTATCTGCTGCGGCGATAGCTTCTGCTGTAAAAGTTGTCTGAGGTCGAGGCGCTGCATGGTTTAAAAATCGGTTTCTGTTACGGTTACCCGTATTTCAAATTTAGAATAATTTTACTCGCAATATCAACAAAAGGTTGAAAATTCGTGGGTTTAGCACATTTTTTGTTAGTAACAGACATCCACGCCGTCCGGTTTATCGCTTTTTATAGTTTCTGCCTTACCTTTGCAGACTTTCAACTATAAACTATAGTTTGCAGGCCACTACATTTCCGGTCTTTCTTTATACCTTTATAGTTGGCTACCTTTAAATTTATAAACCAACGTTACATGCAACGCACAAAAGTTAAAGACCTGTTATCAGGCGCCGCAGCGGGCCAGGATGTTCTGCTAAAAGGCTGGGTGCGCACCAAGCGCGGAAATAAGTACGTGAACTTTATTGCCGTTAACGACGGCTCTACTATAAATAATATTCAGGTTGTAGCCGATGCCAATAATTTCAGCGAAGAGCAACTGAAGGATGTGACTACAGGCGCTGCCGTTTCTATTTCGGGTGAGCTGGTTGCATCGCAGGGCAAAGGCCAGGCGTTTGAAGTGCAGGCTAAAACCATAGAAGTACTGGGCAAAGCTGACCCTGAAGCTTACCCGCTACAAAAGAAGGCACACTCGCTGGAGTTTTTGCGTGAGATCGCACACCTGCGTTTCCGTACTAACACCTTTGGCGCTGTTTTCAGAGTGCGTAACACGCTGGCGTTCGCCGTGCACAAGTTCTTTAACGAAAAGGGCTTTGTTTACATGCACACACCTATCATCACGGCGTCGGATGCCGAAGGCGCCGGCGAAATGTTCCGCGTAACGACGCTGGACCCGGTTAACCCGCCGCGCACTGAGAACGGCGAAGTAAACTACGAAGAAGATTTCTTCGGCAAGGCTACGAACCTGACAGTATCCGGCCAGTTGGAAGGTGAGCTGGCTGCTATGGCGTTTAGTGATATCTATACCTTTGGCCCAACTTTCAGAGCCGAAAACTCGAACACCACACGCCACCTGGCAGAGTTCTGGATGATTGAGCCGGAAATGGCTTTCTACGATCTGAAAATGAACGCTGACCTGGCCGAAGAGTTTATCAAGTACATCATCCGTTACGCACTGGAGAACAACCGCGAAGATATCGAGTTTTTAGGCCAGCGTTTAGCTGAAGAAGACAAAGCCAAGCCACAGAACGAGCGCCAGGAAATGACCTTGCTCGAGAAGCTGGAGTTTGTAGTGAACAATGACTTTGAGCGCGTTACTTACACCGAGGCGATCGATATTCTGCTGAACTCGAACCATTACAAGAAGAAGAAATTCCAGTACGACGTGAAGTGGGGCATCGACCTGCAGAGTGAGCACGAGCGTTACCTGGTAGAGAAGCACTTCAAAAAGCCGGTTATCGTTACCGATTACCCGAAAGATATCAAAGCATTCTACATGCGCCTGAACGACGATGGCAAAACTGTAGCGGCTATGGATATCCTGGCTCCGGGCATCGGCGAGATTGTAGGTGGTTCGCAGCGCGAGGAGCGCATCGATATTTTAGTGGAGCGCATGAAAGGCGTAGGCATACACGAAGAAGACCTGTGGTGGTACCTGGATACCCGTCGTTTCGGTGGCTGTCCGCATGCTGGTTTCGGCCTTGGCTTCGAGCGTATGGTACAGTTTGTTACCGGCATGGGCAACATCCGCGATGTAATTCCTTTCCCAAGAACACCGCAAAACGCAGAGTTTTAAGCTGAAACTATAGTTTTAAAGAGAGCCCGATCATGTATGGTCGGGCTTTTTTTGTCTGAATCAGGATTTTAGGATTTAAGGATTTTCAGGATTTGGACTATTGCTATAGTTAGAACTATAGTTTCATAGTTGCTATTAGTCCAACCACCCCTGCCCCTCCTTATCCAAGGAGGGGAACTCTGACTTTGTTATAGTTCAAACTATAGTTTCATAGTTGCAGTGGTTCAAACCACCCCTGCCCCTCCTTAACCAAGGAGGGGAGCTCTTACTTCGCTATAATTCAATAGCTATAGTTTTATAGTTAACGATATTGAGCGGACAGGTCGCGACCTGTCCCTACGGAACTATAACCACGAGTAAAATAGATCTGCTTTGACTAAGAGCAAGTACAGCAACTATAGCTAAAGCAATTACTATCGAACTAATTTCAGTCTTTGGGTTGAGCGCCTTGGCAGGTTCCGGTGCCAATAGGCAGCGCGACGTTAGGAGCGCAGGAAGCTGGCACCGCGCGATGCCCGAAGACGGGGCCTCCCGGCCCGGGAGGGAGCCAAATAAACTATAGCACGATAGGCAAGTAGAGCTCCCAGGATTAGAAGCAACTATGAAATAAACGGCTTGTTTCCAGCAGTAGGCAAAGTCAACTATAGCACCAGACACTAGCAGGAGCTGCGCACGCTGTTAGGTCTTGATAAGACGTCAAAAAATATCCTAAAAAACCCACCAATCTGGCTGGAAATTTGCTTGTTACAACTTGTAATTCGTAACTTAAACCTATGCATAGATTCATCCTGACCTTAGTCCTGTTGCTGGGCGTTGCGCAACTGGCCAGTGCCCAGCGCGAGTTTGCAACACTGCAGCTGCCGCTCCGCCAGCCGGACGATCTGGTAACACTGGCCGATGATAACGGCAATGTGTGTTTATACTTCTTCCAGAACAACAAGCTGCACTTTACCCTTGTCTCACCGGCTGGTGATGTCATCGCGCAGCACGAAATTCCTTACCGCTGGCAACGCGACCCTCAGGTGCTGGGCACCCGCGTAACCGATACCGATTTTATTTTCTATAGCCGTTACGAGAATGGCCGCCGCGACTATGTGCGTCCGTTTGCCATCGACCGCAAGACCGGAGCTTTCCGGAGCCTGCAGGATGTAGAGTTGGAGAAAGAGCGCAATACCTATTTTGTGGGTGGTTTCGGCGACGATGACCATTTTTACATGCTGTATACCGACCGCAAAGACCGCCTGCATCTGTACCGCAGCAGCGACTCGCCGGAAGGACTGGCTAAAATGGACCTGCAGATCTTTGATCCGAAGTTGCCTGAAACCCGTACCCGCGATTCGCGCCTGATGGACCTGGTGTATGTGCACCCGGATATGGAGCGGACCGTTAGCAGCGGGTATCATCGTGGAAAAATTTACACCCGTGATGGCAACATTTACATGATCTTTGACGGCCAGCCACTGAAAGGCGCTAAAAAGGAAGCTACCACCGAAATACTGGCCCTGAACTGGGAAACCGGCGAAACCAGCTACCGCACCCTGCCATCTATAAAAGAGCGTAACAAACCGGTATTTAACTCTTTCCTTTTCCGCGATACACTGTTCAGGCTGCAACTGGAGGACGACAAACTGAACCTGACTGCCTATAACTTCAGTAACCTGGAGCCGGTTAAAACCTATACTTTTGAAGGCGATCAGGAAATTGCCATTAAGGCTACACCGGTGTATCAGCGGGGCGTGCGTGGCCTGTTTAAGTCGGATGTGGATACTGTAAAGCAGACTAACAATGTGATGCGGAAACTGGCAGATGGACTTCCGGCTATAACCGTTGATGCTTTTACCGACAGCACCCTACAGCTTACGATTGGTTCTTTCGATCCGCCGGCAGAGCGTGGCAGCTCGGATATGTCGCGGATGGTACGCACGCCGGATCAGTATTACCGTACTTCGCGTGGGCTGATGATGATACCAGGCAGATGGGTACCGGCCTACAACATACCAAGCTATTACCTGAACTCGCCATACTATAGCCGCTACTTTTACGACCCGCAGGGGCAGCGGAGCAGCCAGCCGAGCGGGCCGGGCGTGAGCACTTACTTCAGGGCGGTGCTGGACAACAATACCCTGGCAAAAGCCGGAGGCAGTAACAAAGAGCTGGTGCAGGACAAACTGGATAAGTTTGAGCAGGAACTGAAATCGGAGCCGGATTATAAAACGGTGTACCGCTACGGCAACAAGCTACACTACGGGTACTACGACCGCAAGTCCAAGACCTTTAAAATAATGGAGTTTGCCGCAGAATAATATCCACTTTGGAGAGTACGAAAAAGGCGCTGCCCGTTTGGATTCAGCGCCTTTTTTATGAACTATAGGTTAGCGTTTTTATTGCTGCTCCATCAGTTTCTGTACCTTGGCCTGCATGGCAGGGTCCTGTCGTAGTGCCAGCATGATCTGCTCGTATTTATCTACTGTGAGGCCATCTTTTACAATGGCAGCCTGCATGTTTTGTTCCATGGCTGGCTGCAGTTCCATCATGCGCTGCGCAGATCGGTTAAAGGCATCCAGCTCCTCGGGGGTGGCTTTCAGCTCATTCAGTTTCTGTTCCTGATGCGCTTTGGCCATCTGGCTGAATTTCTCTACGCTCAGTTTCTCTTCTGTCAGGATCGCCAGCATCGCTTTCTCACCGTCCTGCTGTATCACCATCAGGCGGTTGTTGGCATCTATAAACTGCTTCAGTTCGGCATCGGAAAAGGAAGAAGCAGGTGTTGTCTGCTCGGTTTTAGGTTGCTGCTTAGGCTGAGGCTTTTGCTGCGCAACGGCTGTACCTGCTATAGTAGTGGCTCCTACGGCAAGTATAGCTACAACAAGCCCTTTCAGTTTATTATGTAGGTTGTTCATAAAATTCAGGATTAAAATTTAAGAGATGAAAAACAGGGTTTCGACACTGGCAATTTCTGAAAGCCAGCACAAGGTATACTCTCCTTTTAACTGATTAGTTGTTGAACAGGGAAAGGGGAGGGGCACCTTTACTACAGGAAATGCGAAGGTGAACAGGTGCAGAAATGTCCAAACGCTACAATTGGCCTGCCTGATCGGGGAATTATAATACGTTCAGGCGATGGCCTGGCGTGCGCTATAGTTGTGCATAAACTTCTGGAGATGGCTGGATGGTTATCTGCCAAACTATAGCTTTACCATAAGGACTGCCATGGTAATAAACACAACTATAGCTAAGATATTCAGCCAGAAGATTCTTTTATATTTCCGCTTCTTCAGTGCATCGTCTTCCGTCATTATCACCAGCAAGAAGGCAGGGTAATCGTTGAGGTGGCTGATGCCAAAATCTATTGTTCTGCTTTTATAGCCCTTTTCATTCAGGATGCTCTTCATCCAGCCGCTCATGGCAAGTGCAAAAACAACTGCTGCTATCATAGGGATGAGCAGCAGGAATTTTACCTCGTGCATGGCCGTCAGGTAGTCAGCGATGAAACAGAACGGCCTTTCTGTTCTGCTACAAACTGTTCCTTTTTCAGGTTAAGCCACTCCAGGGCGGTACCGCTCAGCATGCGTTCTATAGTTGCCACATCGTAAGGCATGGATTCGATCAGTTTGCCCGGCTCTAACTCGCCCAGCGGGAAGGGATAGTCGGTACCTAAGGCAATTTTATCGGCGCCCACCAGGTTTACCAGGTATTCCAGCATCAGCGGGTCGTGCACCAGCGAGTCGAAGTAGAATTTGCCCAGATACTCGCGTGGGTTCACGTTGTTATCGATGGCACAAAGGTCGGGGCGTACTTCAAAACCATGCGCAATGCGGCCTATAGTTGACGGGAAGGAGCCACCGCCATGCGCAAACGCTACCCGCAGCTTTGGCAGGCGCTCAAATATGCCCCCGAATATCATGGAGCAGATAGCCACGGTTGTTTCGGCGGGCATGCCTACAAGCCACGGCATCCAGTACTTGCTGGTCCGGTCTTTGCCCAGCATATCCCAGGGGTGTACAAAAATGGCAGCTCCTAAATCCTGGGCGGCTTCAAATATCGGGAACAGCTTGGGCTCATCCAGGTTGCAGCCGTTTACGTTGGTACCTATCTGTACGCCTGCCATGCCCAGTTCTTTTACACAACGCTCCAGCTCTTTTATAGCCAGGTCGGTGTCCTGCATCGGTATCGTACCGAGGCCTACAAAGCGGTCGGGGTAATCGGCTACTACGCCGGCAATGTGATCGTTCAGCAGTTTGCTCAGGTCGTAGGTGTGGTCGGGCTTGGCCCAGTAATTAAACATAACCGGCACCGTGCTCAGTACCTGCACGCCTACCTTGTGCTGGCTGCACTCGTGCATGCGCACCCTGGGGTCCCAGCAGTTGTCCTGTATCTCCCTGAAAAACTTGTTGTCCATCATCATGCGGGCGCAGCAGGGCTTGTGGTGCTCCAGGCGTATAAACCCGCCATAGCCGTATCGCTCGCGCAGGTCGGGCCAGGTAGCCGGCAGGATGTGCGTGTGTATATCGATCTTCAGCAGACCAGAATCGGTGAGTACAGGTGTGGCGGGGGTTTGTTTGTGCATAGTTTTAAAGGGTGAGAATGCCGCATTTGCGAAGTACGGCACTGTCGGGCAATCCAACAATATACAAATTATATCCTTTACATACGAGCTGCCGGTGCAAAAGCTTATGTCATTTTTATAGTTGCCTGTTGGCCATAAACTATAAACTATAGCCGGCGTGCCAAACCCAGCTAAAGCACAAAAGCAAACCGGCACAAATTAGTATATTCGCAGACCTTAACTAACTATAGCCACCCAAGGCTGAAACTATAGCTATACATGAACTACCAGAATACCTTAGCCTTTGCGCAGGAACAAGACCAGAACGACCCGCTGCACCACTTCAGAGACAAATTTTACTTTCCGCAGGTAAACAAGCAGGATGCCATTTACTTTTGTGGCAACTCGCTGGGGCTGCAGCCAAAGTCGGCACAGATGTACATCGATAACGAAATGTATAAGTGGGCAAACCTGGCCGTGGAAGGACATTTTAAAGGCGAAGAACCCTGGTTTAACTACCACGAACTGTTAGCAGCCGGCGCTGCCCGCGTAGTGGGTGCCAGGGAAAGCGAAGTTGTGATCATGAACCAGCTGACCGTGAACCTGCACCTGATGCTGGTATCGTTCTACAGACCCGAAGGCAAGCGTTTTAAGATCATTACCGAAGCCGGCGCTTTCCCATCCGACCAGTATGCTTTAGAAACACAGACTAAATTCCATGGCTATAACCCCGACGAAGCTATAGTTGAACTGTACCCGCGCGAAGGCGAACATACGCTCCGCACCGAAGATGTTCTGCAGGGCATAAAAGATAATGCCGATGAACTGGCGCTGGTAATGATGGGGGGCATTAACTACTATACCGGCCAGGTATTCGACATGGAAGCCATTACCAAAGCAGGCCACGAAGCAGGTGCTATAGTTGGGTTCGACCTGGCGCATGCTGCCGGAAACATTCCTGTAAAACTGCACGACTGGGATGTAGACTTTGCGGTGTGGTGTACTTACAAATACCTGAACTCAGGCCCGGGTGGCACATCGGGTGTGTTTGTGCACGAGCGCCACGCCAATAACCCGGACCTGCCACGCTTTGCCGGCTGGTGGGGGCACGATGCCAGCGTACGTTTCCAGATGAAGAAAGGCTTTATACCAATGCAGGGAGCCGCAGGCTGGCAGCTAAGTAATGCCCAGATTCTACCGTTGGCTGTACACCGTGCCTCTTTGGAACTGTTTGACGAAGCCGGAATGGAAAACCTGCGCGCTAAAAGCGAAAAACTGACCGGTTACCTGGAGTACCTGATCAATGATGTGCATGTGGGCAAAGATGTGCTGGAAATGATCACCCCAACCGACCCGAAAGCACGCGGCTGCCAGATATCGCTGCTCGTTAAAAAGAATGCGCGCGAGCTGTTTAATAAGTTGATGGAGGCCGGAATTATAGTGGATTACCGCGAACCAAACGTGATACGCGTAGCGCCAACGCCGCTTTACAACAGCTTCGAGGAGGTTTATCGCTTCTCCGAAATTCTGCACAAGACGCTGGAAGGACACCAATAAGCTAAAAGCCAGCTATACCCTGTTGCAATAGCCTGTTTTGATAAAAAGCAGGCTATTTTTTTATTAAATCCTGATCAGGCTCAAAACTTTAGACGGTTTTTAAGTATAAATAGCATCTATTGTTACCAAACCAACGGATGAGCCTTTCGATCGAGAATGTTTTACTGGGTGCTTCGATACTCTTACTGGTAAGTATTTTGCTAAGTAAAAGCCTCGGCAGGTATGGCATTCCGGCACTCATTCTGTTTCTGGTGGTGGGTATGCTGGCTGGCTCCGAGGGCATTGGCAACATCCACTTCAACGATCCCCGTTCAGCACAATCGATAGGCACCATAGCCCTTACCATTATTCTTTTTTCTGGTGGCCTGGACACGCGCTGGGAAACAACCAAACCGATTCTCTGGCGGGGGGTAAGCTTATCTACCTTCGGGGTGTTTATCACGGCGCTGCTGTTAGGGCTGTTTGTCTGGCGCATCACTGATTTCACTTTTCTGGAGGCCATGCTGCTGGCTTCTATAGTTTCGTCTACCGATGCGGCAGCGGTATTCTCTATCCTCCGTTCCAAAAATATCGGCCTGAAGCACAACCTGCGCCCCACGCTGGAGCTGGAATCCGGAAGTAACGACCCGATGGCCTATTTCCTGACCGTGAGCTTTACTTACCTGGTGCTGAACGAAGGCAAAGCGAGCATGTGGGAGCTGGTGCCTATGTTTTTTCTACAGATGAGCATTGGTGCTGTAATGGGTATTGCCATGGGGCGCATCACGGTATGGGCCATTAACCGGATAACGCTGCAGCAGGAGGGACTTTACCCGGCGCTTTCGCTGGGCATGCTTATTTTTACCTATGCTTTTACTACTGTTATCAATGGCAACGGTTTTCTGGCAGTATACATTGCCGGGGTAATACTGGGCAACCGTAACTTTTTGCACAAAGGCAGCTTAACCAAGTTTTACGATGGACTGGCCTGGCTCATGCAGATCATGGTTTTCCTGACGCTGGGTTTGCTGGTATTTCCGTCGCAGATGGTGCCGGTGCTGGGTACGGGTGTGCTGATCTCGCTTTTTTTAATGGTCATTGCCCGCCCGATAAGTGTGTTTGTGAGCATGATTCCGTTCCGGAGTACCCTGCGCGACAAACTATACATTTCGTGGGTGGGGCTGCGCGGGGCCGTGCCCATTGTGTTTGCTACTTACCCCTTGCTGGCCGGTGTAGAGAAAGCCGATATGATGTTTAACATTGTGTTCTTTATTGTGCTGACCTCGGTGATGCTGCAGGGTACGACCTTAACTATAGTTGCCCGTTGGCTGGGCCTCTCGCGCCGCGACCGCTCCCTGAAACGCATACAACTGGCAGACGAAATGGGCCTGGATGTGAAAAACGCGCTGGTAGAAGTAGAGCTTACCCCGGAGAGCCTGGCAGCCGGCAAGTCGATAGTGGAGCTGCAATTCCCCAAAACATCGCTGATCGTGCTCATAAACCGGGGCGGCAAATACGTAACCCCCAACGGCGCCACCGTACTGGAGCCCAACGATAAGCTTTTGGTTATGATAGACAAAGACAGCGAGCTCGAAAAAGTAAACCAGGCGCTGGGTATCAGTGCCTGAGAACCATCACGTCAACCTATTCTGATATGCACCCGCTTCTTCAAAAACTTCCCTTGCCCGACGCCGATGTATGGTATGCGCCTGGTTTTTTCAGCCAGCCGGAAAGCGAACGATACTATAGCCAGCTACAGGAGCAGGTAGCCTGGAAGCAGGAGAAGATAAAAATGTTTGGCAAAGAGACCTTGCTGCCACGCCTCACTGCCTGGTACGGCGACAAAGCCTATAGTTACTCCGGCCTTAAAAACGAGCCACAGCCCTGGCTGCCTGTACTGTTGCAGCTAAAAGAACAAGTAGAACAAGCCACCAACTATAGCTACAACAGTGTGCTGCTGAACCTGTACCCGCACGGGCAAAGCGGCATGGGCTGGCACTCCGACGACGAACCTGAACTCGGGCCACAGCCAACTATAGCTTCGGTTAGCTTTGGAGCGCCACGCCGGTTTGGCTTTAAGCCCCGGCATAGCAAGGCACAACCGAACCTGTACTTCACGTTAGAAGACGGTAGCCTGTTGCTGATGCAGGGAGCAACCCAGCGAAACTGGCAGCACAGCATCACCAAAACAGCCCGCCCTACAGGTAGCCGCATCAACCTTACTTTTCGTAACATTTTAAGCTGAGCCACGGCAACAGCAATTAGCATTGTGAAAAACAAAAGGAAACTGTTATTTTACAGAAACAGAAGTATAGTGCTTATACTATAACCTATGACTGAGAAGAAGAACATCGCCATTATGGGGGCCGGTTTGGTTGGCTCGCTGCTATCGTTATACCTGGCCAAACGCGGCTATAAGATAGATTTGTACGAGCGCAGACCTGATATGCGGGTTACCACGCTGGATGGCGGCCGTTCTATAAACCTTGCCCTGAGCGACCGCGGCTGGCGTGCCCTGCGTGGCCTTGGCCTGGAAGAAGAAGTGCGGCAGGTAGCAATACCGATGTACGGACGCATGATGCACAGCGAAAACGGCGAGTTAACTTTTCAGCCATACGGCAAGGAAGGGCAGGCGATTTACTCTGTTTCCAGGGCCGGGCTGAACATGGCGCTGATGAACGTGTCGGAGCCAAACCCGGACATTACCTACCACTTTAACCGCCAGGTGCAGGACGTAAACCTGAAAACCAGCGAAGTAAGCCTGCTGAACCACGATGCCGGCATCACCGAAACAATAAAACCAGACCTTATTTTCGGGGCAGATGGCGCTTTCTCGATGGTGCGGGGTGCCCTGCAGAAAACAGAGCGCTTTAACTACCAGCAAAGCTACCTGGAGTACGGTTACAAAGAACTAACCATTCCGGCTACTGCCGGCGGTGGCTGGGTACTGGAGAAAAATGCCTTGCACATCTGGCCACGTGGTAACTATATGATGATCGCGCTGCCAAACACCGATGGTTCTTTTACCTGTACCCTGTTCTTCCCGTACGAAGGCGAGCGTTCTTTTGCAGCCATCAAAACCGACACCGATCTGCTTAACTTTTTCCTGGAAGTGTTCCCGGATGCGGTGCCCCTGATGCCCGATCTGGCCCAGGACTATTTCTGTAACCCAACCGGTACGCTGGTAACTATAAAATGCTTCCCGTGGAGCTACGAGGATAAGGTGCTGCTGATTGGAGATGCCTGCCATGCGGTAGTGCCGTTTTATGGGCAGGGCATGAACGCCGGCTTCGAGGATATAACCGTACTGGACCAGATGCTGGACACCTTTGATGGCGACTGGAAAGGGTTATTTAAAGCCTTTGAGCAAAGCCGCAAACCCAACGCCGACGCCATCGCCGACTTGGCCGTGATGAACTTCATCGAAATGCGCGACAAAGTAGCCGACCCACGTTTCCTGCTTCGCAAAAAAATAGAAGGCAAAATAAGCCAGCAATACCCGGATAAATGGATACCGCTTTACTCCATGGTAACCTTTACTGATCTGCCTTACTCTTATGCTCTGGAAACCGGCCGCCAGCAGGACAAGATCATGAAAAAGGTGATGAAGCATATCCAAACCATAGAAGACTACAACAAACCCGAAGTACAACAACTGATTGAGGAAGAGATCATCCACAAGGAAAAACTGAAAGCCTATCAAAATCAGGAGGTTTAATTATTGATTGCTGGTTATTAATTGTTTGGTTTATAGTTAGAGGGGAGACCCATTTTGCTTGCGAGGTCTGCAACTATAGTAGCAGAAGAAAAGTCCCCCTTAGAAGGGGGCAGGGGGATGACTAACAGTAACTATAGAACAATAGCCGGCGCGATTGTTTGTCCCTGCCGGGCCAGCTGGATTACAAATCCAGCTTTATAAGTAGGTCACGGATCACAGATCCGCGCCAGCAGCCACAACTATGAAACTATAGCATCCAACTATAGCAATAGCAGAAATTCCCCTCTTGAGAGGGGTTAGGGGTGTGTAATTTCGTAACTATAGAACTATAGCCTAAACTATAGTAAAAGCCCTAATCCTGAAAATCCTTTAATCCTGCAAATCCTGATTCAGACAAACTATAGCCACCAACTATAGCAACAATCCAATCCTGAAAATCCCTGAATCCTTAAAACCCCTGGAGTAGGGGCCTGGTTTAAAGATTCATACAATTAATCCGTCGCCAGTAAACTATAGTACGCCAGGTCTATAAACTTACCATGCTTTATTTCACGGTCACGCAGGCAGCCTTCGTAGGTAAAGCCCAGTTTCTGCAGCACCTTCGCCGATTGGTCGTTTCCGCCTTCCACTAAAGCTTCGATGCGGTGCAGGTTGAGGTTTGTAAAGCCATAGTTTAGAATAGCTTTTGCAGCTTCGGGAATGTAGCCTTTGCCCCAATGTTCGGGCAGCAGCCAAAACCCGATTTCGCCTTTACGGTGCTCGCGTTCTATGTTGTTCAGGCCACAGGCGCCAATTAACTCCGTTTCTCCTTTCAGCGAGAACACCCACCAGATGCCTGTCCCGGTGTCCGTGAGGTTTTGGTAGAACTGCATCTGTTCCTGCACGGCTTCAGGAGTATCATAATGCACTGCATAGTACTGCGTTACGCGTGTATCAGACAGGCCTTTCAGTATAAAATCAGCGTCGGTCAGCTGTACTGTCCGCAGTTGCAGCCGTTCGGTTTGCAGGGTAGCGTTCATGGTTTTAAACAGAGAAGCCCCCTGTGTGCCAGAGGGCTTCGTTATATATCAAAACTATAGTTTATTGTGCGGCTTCGGCAGGCTTTACGGGCGGTTGCAGCACTTCACCGCACTTATTGCAGGTACGTTTCTGCTCATCATCCCAGAAGTTGCCCATAATTACCGGCAGCTGTTTTACGATGTCGGTTACTTCGGTAAAGTCTTCGTGCAGTTTGTTGCCGCAGTTCTCACAGAACCACATAAAGCCATCTTTTTCGCCTTCGCGGCGGTAGCGTTCTATCACCAGGCCAACCGTGTTGGCAGGGCGTTGTGGCGAGTGTGGCACGCGTGGCGGCAGCAAAAATATCTCCCCTTCTTTTATCGGAATATCCACCGGCTTACCGTCTTCTATGATCTTCAGTACAATGTCGCCTTCTACCTGGTAAAAAAACTCTTCGCTCTCGTCGTAGTGGTAATCTTTGCGGGCATTGGGGCCACCAACTACCATTACAATAAAGTCGTCGTTGGCTTTATATACCTGCTGGTTGCCTACAGGTGGTTTCAGCAGATGGCGGTGTTCGTCTATCCACTGCTTAAAATTGAAAGGTCGTTGTATGGCCATAGTTTTACGGTGCTTGGTTGATACATGGAAGGTACGCAAAAGCTGGCAAAAATGGTAATGCAACTGTAAATGGCTTGTACTATAGCGATGCAAGTTTACCTCCTTTTGCGTACATTTAACCTATGAACCTGAACCTACAGAACAAACGCGCCATCGTTTGCGGCAGCACGCAAGGCATTGGCAAAGCCATAGCCGTAGAACTGGCCCTATTGGGAGCCAACGTAACCTTGGCCGCCCGCAACGAAGACAAACTACAAACTGCCCTGCAGGACCTGGACGTAAGCCAGGGGCAGCAACACGACTATATCGTAGCTGATTTCTCGGACCCGTATAACCTGAACATACAGGTACAGGCTTACCTGGAGCAGCAGCCAACCGTACACATACTGGTAAACAACACCGGCGGACCGGCAGGCGGGCCAATTACTGAAGCTATTTCGGATGAGTTTGTAGCGGCCTTTAACCAGCACCTGATCGCAAACCACCTACTGGCCAAAGCCGTGATTCCGGGCATGAAAGCCGCCAACTATGGCCGCATCATCAACATCATCAGCACGTCGGTAAAGCAGCCGTTGCATGGTTTGGGCGTATCTAATACCATACGCGGGGCAGTTGCCAGCTGGGCTAAAACTATGGCAAATGAGCTGGGGCAATTCGGAATAACCGTAAACAATGTATTACCCGGCGCAACCCGTACCAGCCGCCTGGAATCCATCATCGAGAACAAAGCCAAGAAAACCACAACCGAAGTAGAAACTATAGAAGCTGACATGATGAAGGAAATACCAGCCCGCCGCTTCGCCGAACCCGAAGAAGTTGCCGCCGCCGCTGCTTTTTTAGCGACTCCTGCAGCTGCTTACATCAATGGTATAAATGTGCCGGTTGATGGTGGCAGAACGGGGTGTTTGTAGTTGTTGAATATCTGTATTAAAATATAAGATTAATGAAAGCTCTTATTACAATAGTTTTTGTGCTGTTTACAGCTTACTCTTTTGGACAGACCCAGGCAGAAATGAACGAGGAAGCTTATGCTTCCTACCAAAAAGCTGACAAAGAGCTGAATGAGGTATATAAAAAGATACTCGTGGACTACAAGTCGGATGCTGTTTTCATCAACAATTTAAGAGAATCCCAAAGAATATGGATAACTTTTAGAGATGCAGAACTTAACATGAAGTATCCAAAGAGGGAGGTTGGTTATTATGGTTCAATTCATCCAATTTGCCGTGCAAGCTATCTTGAGGAGCTAACCAGAGAGAGAACAGAACAGCTTCGTAAGTGGTTGGCTGGCGTTGAAGAAGAAGATGCGTGCACAGGTTCAGTCAGGTTAAAAAAATAGATTAATTATTAAGCCACGCCACCTTATAGTTGTGCTTAACTATTAACGATACCACCCTTCTAATCTCTAAAATCATAGCCCATTCATAATTCATAATTTCTAATTCATAATTGCGTAGCACCGTGCAGCATATACATAACTATATAAACGGCCAGTTGGTAATGCCTGTGGCGGGGCAGTACATCGACAACTATAACCCAGCGCTTGGCGAAGTATACTCGCTTATTCCTGACTCGGATGAGCAGGACGTGGAGCAGGCGGTGCAGGCAGCACTGGCAGCTTTCCCGACATGGTCTAAGACGCCAGCCGAAAAGCGCGGGCAAATTATGATGCGCATTGCCGACCTGATAGATCAGAACCAGGACCGCCTGGCCGAAGCTGAATCTGTAGACAATGGTAAACCGCTGAAACTGGCAAAGTCGGTGGATATACCGCGGGCAAGCAGTAACATGCGTTTTTATGGTACAGCCATTCAGCATTTCGCTTCCGAAGCGCATTACATGGAAGGCACCGATGCTATCAACTATACCGTGCGCCATCCGCATGGCGTAGTGGGCTGTATCTCTCCCTGGAACCTGCCTTTGTATCTGTTTACCTGGAAAATAGCCCCAGCCCTTGCTGCCGGAAACTGTGTAGTTGCCAAACCATCGGAAGTAACACCCATGACGGCCTTTCTGCTGTCGGAGATCTGTATAGAAGCCGGGCTGCCGGCTGGTGTGTTGAACATTGTGCATGGCTACGGGCATAAAGTGGGTGCTGCTATGACGGCCCATCCCAAGGTTCCGGTCATCTCCTTTACAGGCGGCACTGCTACCGGGCGAACTATAGCGGCCACGGCGGCTCCTATGTTTAAGAAACTATCGCTTGAACTTGGTGGCAAAAACCCAAACATCATCTTTGCTGATTGTGATTTCAATAACGCGCTGCACACTACTATACACTCATCGTTTGCCAACCAGGGACAGATCTGCCTGTGTGGTTCCCGCATATTTATAGAACGACCGCTGTACGAGAAATTCCGGGATGCTTTTGTGGAAAAAGTAAAAGCCATGACGGTAGGCGACCCAATGGAAGATGGTACAAAACTGGGGGCTGTAGTTTCGGAGCAACACATGCAGAAGGTGCTTTCTTACATTGAGCTGGCCAAGCAGGAAGGCGGAAATATACTTACCGGCGGGCACCAGGTAGAGGTAGAAGGACGCTGCGCGAATGGCTGGTTTATAGCACCAACTATAGTTGAGGGATTGCCTTATAACTGCCGCACCAACACCGAAGAGATCTTTGGCCCTGTGGTTACACTCACGCCTTTCGACTCGGAAGAAGAAGTTATCCGATATGCCAACTGCACCGACTACGGCCTGTCTGCTACCATCTGGACAAGTAATTTACAGAAGGCACACCGCGTAGCACACCAGGTACATTCCGGCATCATCTGGATCAACACCTGGCTCTTACGTGACTTGCGCACGCCTTTTGGCGGCATGAAGAATTCCGGTGTTGGCCGCGAAGGTGGTTTTGAGGCGTTGCGTTTCTTTACTGAGCCGCAGAATGTTTGTGTGAAGCTGTAGGTAGATATTTGGTATCCATGGCGCGAGCGTCTTCGCTCGTGACGAACTATAGTTGGGCCTCTGGCCCAGTTGAGTTACAAACTCAACATCATAAAAAGGCACGGGTTGCAAACCCGCGCCAGCAATATATCCAGCAAGATACTTACATTACTTTTCTTCCGCTCTTTCGGACTTCTCAGTCCGAAAGCACTCTGCCGGGGATTTCCTAATCCCCGTTATACATGCCGCAAGTTTAGCGAAGCGCAACTTGTGGCTTTGCATGGGGCCAGTTTGTAACTGGCGTATTCCAGAACCAGACTAACGGCAGTTACAAACTGGCCCCATAGTTAACCACCAGTTACCGCTGCGCTCAAACTGGCGGTATGATTTTACGCTCATTTACGGCTATTTACCCATATATTGCCCTTCAACTTTACCCTCGCTTAAATTTCTCCGTACCTTTGCGGCATGAGGTATAAAAAAGCAAAACGGTTCATCTTGTTACGGGACCGGCTAAACTACCCGCTTCGGTTTAACCCGTTCGTGTTTAGCAAATTGTTCTTTCTGTGGGTGGCAGTAGGCGTTATCGGTGGTGTAATTGCCGGCTCTTACTGGATCGTACTCGAGCAACTATTGCATTTCCTGTCCCGGTTTCAGGGGCTTTTGGTTATACCTTTAATGGCTACTGCTGGCTTGCTGGCCGGTCTTATCATCCACAAACTCGGCGACCCCGGCGAGATGGACCTGATCGTGAACAACATTCGTTTTAAAGGCGGCAAGCTGGAACCGAAGAATAACCCATCTATGATCCTGTCGTCGTTGCTGTGTATTGCGAGTGGCGGTAGTGCAGGTCCGGAAGCACCGCTGGTGCAGGTTACCGGCTCTACCGGCTCCTGGATCGCGCGTAAGCTTAAGTTTAAAGGCGAAGACCTGCGCTCGCTAACTATAGCCGGTATGGCATCGGGGTTTACGGCCCTGTTTGGTGCGCCGCTGGGTGGTAGTTTGTTTGCCCTCGAAATTCTGCATCACCGCCACGTAGTGGAATATTACCAGGCACTTATTCCGGCATTTGTGGCCAGCTGCTCCAGTTTCGTTATTTTTATCCTGATCACGCACATCGGCATCGGACCAACCTGGAATTTTCCGGTTTACACTACGCCGCAGCTCAACGACTTCTTTTATGCCATGTTGTATGCGCTGGCCGGTACGGCAGTGGGCTGGCTGTTTATTTTTGTCGTGCGCCAGAGCAAATCGCTTTTCAGCCTGGTAAAAATGCCCATTTATGTACGCATGGCGATAGGTGGTTTGCTGGTAGGAACTATAGCCTATTACATGCCGCTTACCCGCTACTTCAGCCACGACGAAATATCGGTGCTGCTGCAGGAACAGTTTACAGTTGAGTTTCTGCTGACCCTGCTTATTGCCAAGATATTTGCCATTGCTTTTACGGTTACTTCGGGCTGGCGTGGTGGCTTTATCATTCCGCTGTTCTTTGTAGGTGCTACTACCGGGCTTATTATCAACGCTGTTTTCCCGGGGCAAAATCTGCCGCTTATACTGGTAAGTTGTATGGCGGCTATCAATGCCTGCGTTACGCGCACGCCTATCAGCACTATTATTCTGCTGTCTACTTTAACGGGCTTCCACCAGTTCATCCCGATCATGTTTGCCAGCTTAACAGGTTTTTTCCTGGCACCTAAAACGCCGCTTATTAATGCACAGCTTGGTGTAAAAAGCAAGGAGCACCTGGCAGAATAAAGCTGTAGTTGCTGCTTTTATGCGTTGTAAGCGTACTATAGGTAGAAGAACAGGCTTACACAGTACCATGTCGGAGGCAGCAACTATAGTTACGCGGGCAACTATACTTTCGGAGTTAAACGAGAGCACAGAAAGCCTGCACACGAAGGGGTTAGATGCTGATACGCTGGCTGCTATTTACAACGATTATAGTAGCCGCTTGCCGGCATTGACCGGGATTGCGGAGCAGGTGGTACAAACATTGCGGAAAGCGGAAGGTGTACATGCCCTGACGCATCGCCTGAAAGACCCGCTGCATTTGCTGCAAAAGATCATCCGGAAGAAAAAAGAATACCCCAGCCGCGACCTGCACCCTGGCAATTACCTGGACTATATAAATGATTTGATCGGGATACGGGTTCTGCACCTTTATAAAGCCGACTGGCAGACGATTGGCAACTACATTGAGCAGGTTTGGCCGCTAAAGCGCCAGCCCTATGCCTACATCCCTGAGCACTCCGCAGCAGCTATAGTGCAGCTTTATAAGAACAGCAATTGTAAACTGGTGTACCATCCGGCCGGTTATCAGGCAGTACATTATGTGATCGCTACCCAGCCCGGAAAGCAGCGCTATTACGCCGAGATACAGCTCCGCACATTGCTGGAAGAAGCCTGGAGTGAGATAGACCACCGTTTCCGTTACCCTGATCACGAACACAGCGCCCTTACAGATGCTCTACTGCGCATACTCCATTCCTTTACTACCAACGCCGACGAGACAATTACGCAGATCAAAGCTTTGGCCGATGAACTGAATGCATCAACATCCACCTCCCAGTCCAGAACTAAAACAGTAGCGCAGCTGCGGAAATATATCAGCACACTACGCATCCCTGAAACAGAAAAGCAGCAACTGTACCGCAGCATCGATAAAATCTTATAGTTCCTGGCAAAACAAAAGGCCCACCATTGCTGGCAGGCCTTTTATCATTGTAACTATAGTTTGTTACTGGTTTACTTGCTTCTGGTTGATCAGCTTGCGCTCCAGGAAGTCAGTCATCATCTTGAAGCGGTGCAGCGACGTGATGCCACCACCTACGCCGTGGTTACGGTTCGGGTAGTAGAAGCTCTCGAATTGCTTATTGGCGCTGATCAAAGCATCCTGCATCGCTACCGCGTTCTGGAAGTGTACGTTATCGTCGCCGGTACCGTGTATCAGCAACAGCTCGCCCTGTAGTTTATCAGCAAAGAACAGCGGTGAGTTATCATCGTAGCCAGCAGCATTTTCCTGTGGTGTTTTCAGGAAGCGCTCGGTATAGATGGTGTCATAGTATCTCCAGTTTGTAACAGGCGCTACCGATATACCGGCTGCAAACACGCCGTTGCTTTTGGTCAGGCCCAGCAGTGTCATGTAACCACCAAAACTATGGCCCCAGATACCGATACGGTTCTTATCAACATAGCTCTGGTTGCCCAGCCACTTGGCTGCTTCAATCTGGTCTTCGATCTCGTACTTACCTAAGTTGGCGTACGTTACTTTCTTAAACTCAGCGCCGCGGGCACCAGTACCACGGTTATCCACGCTTACTATAATCATGCCTTTGCTGGCCAGCACCTGGTACCACAGGTAGTTGTTACCGCCCCAGCTGTTGGTTACTGTCTGCGAGCCCGGGCCACCGTACACAAACATCAGCACCGGGTACTTCTTGTTCGGGTCAAAATCAGTTGGCTTGATCATCCAGCCATTCAGCTGCGTGCCGTCAGCTGTCTTCATGGTAAAGAACTCCTGCTTGGCGATATCGAACTGGTCCAGTGTGTTTTTCAGCTTGGCGTTGTCTTCCAGCATTTTTATCTGCTTGCCATCTTTGGCAGTGTGCAGCGCTACTGTTGGTACTTCGTTGGCAGCTGAGTTATAGTCCAGGAAGTATTTAAAGTCGTTGCTCAGGTTTACGCGGTGTGTACCAGTTTTGTCAGTCAGGCGCTTTTTGTTTTTGCCTTTGCTGCTGATGCTGTACAGGTGGCGCTCCAGCGGCGACACTTCGGTAGACATATAGTACAGGCGGTCGTTTTTCTCGTCGTAGCCTTCGTAGCTGCTTACTTCCCAGTTGCCGTTCGTGATCTGGCGCACCAGTTTCCCGTTCATGTTGTACAGGTACAGGTGGTTAAAGCCTTTCACTTCTGAACTATGGATAAAGTGCTTGCCATCTTTCAGGTAGGTCAGGTCGTCAGTAATATCAATGTAAGCTTTATCTGTTTCTTTCAGTACCACATCGGCTTTACCGGTTGTAGCGTTGGCGTGCAGAATCTCCAGGGTATTCTGCAGGCGGTTCATTTTCTGGATTGACAGCAGGTTCGGGTTGTTGGTCCACTTAATGCGCGGGATGTAGATATCCTTCTCGTTGCCGGTATCCATTTTAGTGGTTTTGCCATTGGCCACATCATACACCGATACCGTTACGATAGAGTTGGCCTCGCCTGGTTTCGGATATTTGAATTTGTAGTCCTGCGGGTATAGTTCGCCCCACATCTGCATGTTAAACTCCGGTACGTTGGTCTCATCAAAAGTGTAAAAGGCGATCTTCTTGCCATCCGGCGACCAGTGAAAACCCTGTGCAAACGAGAATTCTTCTTCATACACCCAATCCGCGTAACCGTTGATGATGGAGTTGTATTTGCCATCGGTCGTGATCTGGGTTTCCTTCATGTTGCTCAGGTCGGTCACGAACATGTTGCCTTCGCGGGCAAACGCTACACGCTTGGCATCCGGCGAGAAAGTGGCATACATTTGCTTGCCGCCGTTGCTCAGCTTGGTCAGTTTTTTAGACGCGATGTCGTAGATGTAGAACTCAGCTTTGGAAGAACGGCGGTAGATCTGCTCGGTTTCGGTAGAGAACAACACTTTCTGCTCGTCAGAAGAGAAGGTATAGTTATCGAACTTTATCGGTGTGTTGCTGCCGGCTGGCTTCAGGTTTTCGCCTTCAATGATAGTGCTTACCGGTTTGCCGGTAGTTACATCGTACTTTACAATGTCATTCACCTTGTTCTGCTCGTCGGCTATGGTAGAGCTATAGTACTGGCCATCTTTCATCCAGTTTACTCCCCACACCGATTGCGAGCGGAAGGTACCTTTGCGGTAGATGTCTTCCAGGGTTACATCTTTTTTCTGCTGCGCCTGCGCCACAAAAGCGAAGCAAAGCAACATAGCAGCCAAAAGGTTAGTTCTGAGTTTGATATGCATGCGATCAGTTTAATTTAGTTTAGCTCCCCTAATTTAATTGAATATTATGGTTCTGCCATAGTTTGCAGCCAAAACCATACCTGTGTCTGTGTAAAGTGTAAAACAGCCTGTGTAAAAGCAAAAAGCGCAAGGCTTTTAATGTTACTTTTAAGGCTTTAAGAAATGTCTCTATATTGTTTAAAGCATGTTTTTATCAAAGTTATGCTCAATATCGCACTATTTTTGATGTTACTTTTCATGTGAAATCTTCCTTTTAGGCATTGCTTATTGAATATAGGTTTGTTTCTATATTTATAATTAAACCCTGAAGATTCACAAATGAAACAAACAAACCTTTTATGGCTCTGCCTGGCACTATTGCTGTTTTCCTGTAGTAAAGATGCAGAAAACATAGCTCCTGCAGCCCAAGATAATTCGCTTATTAGTAATGCTATGGAGCATTTTAATACAAGTGTTTTAACAGGTACTGCCGTAGAAGCGCAGACACAAAGCGCCAACAGTAACAACTATAGGCATAATATCATCAAAAATGCGGAATGGTCTAATGCTAAAACAGTGCAACTCTCGATTGGGGAAGCAGTGCAGGTACCATTGAGTTTCTCAAAAGAACTATATGCCCAGGTTAAAAATAGCCCGAATAAATTAGCATTAAGCTCGTTATCATATTTGCTAATGTACCGCAATACGCGCGGGTGGCAGACAGAAGTTGTTCATCGCCTGCCAGATGCAGCGTACCTTGCAAATACAGCTATCAATAAATCATTTACTGGTATGGTTTTAGTTGAAAACTGGCAGGGGAACTTTATTCGCGGTTACAGTTATGATGGTAATGGAACCGTGAAAAAACTTTTAGCTCCCCGTGTAAAAGGTTCTTCATCTGAAACGCAAGTGATGTATGAAATGCCTTCATATGAGTGTAATAAAGAAATTGACTGGTATACCTGCAGCAGTTGGGAGTGTCATTATTCATATACAGAAACTATCTGCTCCTGGACCGGTGGAGAAAGCGGTGGCGGTGATTATAGTGGTGGTAGCAACGACGATGGAGGTGGACACCATGATGGAGATTATGGCGATGGCAACGATAGTGGTTACCCAAGCAGTGATGATTACAGCGATGCCCCACTGGAACCTCGTAAAGTAGAGGTTGCAGTTATACCACATACAACTATAACATATAACCCAATAGCAAGTTGTATTTATGGTAAGTTAGGTCCGGGGAATCATGCTTATGACAAGTTTTTAGTAGAGTTTCAAGAGGATTCAGAATATACTGTAATATTCAAACTTCAGGATAACTTAACTGATTATAGAGGGTATCCAGCAAATGGCACTACAAACTATACTATTGGGAGTACCAGTATAACCATATTAATTAATAGTTCCCGCTTAGACAGGCCATCATGGGAGGTAGCGGGCACTTTTGTACATGAAATGGCTCACGCATATTTAGCTCAAAAGCTGGTTTCTATTGGTGGGCCTGGTAATCTAAAACAGTATGCAGAAAATACCAATTTTACAGATCTATTTGACTATTATTCTAAATACGTCAAGATTATAGATAACAAACACGTATACTCACCAGAGGAAAATAGTAGTGCTCAGCATAATTTAATGGCAGATAAGCTGATTACTGATATAGCTATCGGTATTCGCGACTATGTGGAAGCCAATACACCTGAGATAAAGAACCACTCAGAAATTACGTTAGAACAGTATAAAGCTGTAGCTTGGAACGGGCTAAGAGAAACAGGTGCATATACAAGTTTGAGTACAGAAGAACAGACAGAAATTGGAATAAACACTACCATACTGCAATCTTTTACAGTAGATAGGTGCATATAAACGAAAGAATGAATAGATTATTTTTAGTCCTACTTTGTTGCCTACTATCTCTTACATTTGAATGTGTAGCACAAGAAAAAGTTAGGCAAAATATATACTATAAGTTAGACAGTACTGATGTTAAATACACTAAATATGTCTCTACCCACACATCACCTTATTCTAAAAATAAATTTACATTAAATAGCTTCGGATTACCATGTGATTGCCATATCGCAGGTTACCTTTCCTTCTCTGGACATACTAACAGCGATGTAGGAGATACTTCGGAGCAGGCAAAAACTATTTCTGTTAATAGTTATAAAAAAATGAAGTTAATTAGCTTTAATGAGTTGGTAAAGCTTCTTAGAGAGCATGATTTAGATTTTAATAAGTTATATAACCTGTATTTTGTTGAGGTTTGCAAGCAGAGGAAGGACAAGTATGTTGTTTACAATGTTAAATTTAGGAATAGTTTTGTAGACTCTCAATAGCTTAGACTATTTGGTCTCATGCTTAAACAAAAGCCCGCTGTGTAGGCAGCGGGCTTTTGTTTTACAGCCTTAAGCGTAGGTCTGTTTTTAACCGGAAGTATGGTTCTACATTAGAAGTTCATACCCACAGTAAACATCACGTTGCTTTGCTTATGCTCCAGGTCCACTACCGGGTTAAGGCTGGAATCATCAAAGGTATAAGGTGCATACAGGCTGTTGCCGTTAGAGTGAACATAAGCCACATCTGTATAAAAGTTCTGAAGCCTAACGCCGGCACCCAGTGTGAAGGTGTTCACTTTCGCATCAAAGGTGCTGTTCTTGTACGGGCTTTCTGAGATAGCATAACCGGCACGTAAACGGAACACTTCGTAGCGGCCTTCGGCACCAAATCTATAGTTCATCGCTGATTTATAGGTATCGTTGATGCGGCTGTTCACGCCACTAAAGTAACCGCTGAATCCGCTGCCATCTTCATCTTCTGAAAAACGCATGTTGCTGTAGTCTACAAACTCGGCATCGGCGGTAATAAAGCCATATTTGCCCAGGAACACAGCCACCCCGCCATTTGCGCGGAAAGGTGTAGTTAAACTATACGAAAACTCGCCCGGCAACTCCGATGCGCTATAGTTCTCGGCACCGCCTGTACCGTTAAAGCTGGTATAGAGCGAGCGGTTATACGTTTCGGTAAAACTATAGGCAGTTGGTGTCTGAACGCTTAACCCAAAACGCAACGCATCTATCGGCCTAACTATAACACCTACCTTTAAGTTAACACCGGCCCCTTCGGTCGTAAATTCGTCGCGCAGTTCCAGGCTCGTAAAATCGGTGTCTTGGTCTGTTTCGCTTTCGCTATAGATGCGCTCCTGTGTAAACTTAGAGGTAACGATGCCTAAGGATGCACCCAGGTAAATTTTATCTTTAAAGCTGGTACCAAAGGCAAAGTCGATCTGGTTCTGTGCACCACGGCGCTCCAGTTCTTCGCGCAGGTTCAGGGCGCCAAAGCGCTCAGTTGGCAGGTAATATTCGCCCTGGTCATCTTCCAGCACATCCAGCAGGTAAGTGCCGTACGCCAAACCCGCCAGCGAGGTATAGCCATTGGTATACTCATCATCCAGGTCGGCCACGGTACGGCCTTCGGCTAAGGCGCTTTCATAAATGTATTCTGCTATGCCCGGGGCTGTTTCGGAGGTGGTGCCGCCGTAGGTAAAGCGGTTGTTAAAGTTGTTCAGCCGCGAAAAGCTCACACCAAAGGATGTTCCGCGCCAGTCGCTGGCATCGCTATCGTCCTTCCGGTTACTGAACACAATACCAGCCTGCGGGATATTCAGCGTACTTCGCTCGTCGGGGGTTGTGCGGCCCAGGAACAGGGAGTTGGTACTGTTGTTGGTAAAGCCAATGCTCAGGTTTGCTTCGGAACGGCGGAACATGCCCAGCCCGGCGGGGTTTGTAGCCATAGTTGATATATCAGCGCCTAATGCTGTTTGTGCACCGCCAATACCTTGTATGCGTGCGGAACCTTGCAGGCCTAAACGGGTGTAGCGCAGGGCATCTTCCTCGTTCTGGGCCAAAGCTGTTCCACTCCAGCCCAGCAGTAGCGCCAGGCTGGCAGAAAGTAGCTTATTTAATTTCATGGGGTTCTGTTGGTAAGAGTTTTAGGGTTAGTTACCTCTTGGTGGTCGTCCGCCGCGGCTGTTACTTCCGCTGCTGCTACCACTGGTTCCGCTACTGCCACTGCTACGTACCGGCTCTGACCGACGCACCTCGCGCTGCTCATAGCTGCGGGTAGGGGTCGGTTCCGAACGGCGTACTTCGCGCTGTTCAGATGAGCGGGTAGTTTCTCGGCGTGGTGTAGCCTGTCTGGTTTCGGTTCTGCGCTCTGTCTGGCGGTACTCGCGGCGCTGCTCTACGGGCTGGGTAGCAGGTTGCTCACGTTGTTGTTCCTGCGGGCGCTGTATACGCTCGCGGGTAACTCCTGTATCGCGCGGGCGGGTTGTTTCGCGGCCCGGACGGGTAGTGATCACCTCTTTAGAATCCTGCGTTGCCGGTCTGGTAGTACGCTCTGTAGTTCTGGCTGGTCTGCTTTGTGTAGCACGCTGCTGCTCACGGCTTTCGGTTAAGGTGCCGCGCTCTGGTCTGGTGCTGCGCTGTGTACCATCTGTTATAGTGCCGCCCCGCTCACCGCGCGGGCCATACTGCACTTTGCGTAATGGTGCGTAGCGTGGGTAATCGTACACATAGTTTCTGCCATAGTAGCCACCATAGTACCCGCCGTAATACGGGTTGTAGTAACGGTCGTAATAATAAGGGCTCCAGCGGTTATAGTAGCCGCCACCCCATCCATAATGGAAGGAAATGCTTATGCTGCTTCCCCAGTAAGGCCTGTAAGCAAACGGATCGTAGTAAAACGGATCATAAAAGTATGGATCGTAGAATGGATCGTAGTAAGCGCGGTAACGGTAGCTGCGCGGAGAGTGATAATAGCTGCTTGCGTACACATCATTTGCCCAGTAAGGGTCTACAAACGAATAGTTAGGGCGGTACCAGTTATCACGCGGGTTGTATTCGCGGCCATCATAATACTCATAATCTTCGTCGGCGTAATAATTGCTGGTAATAGCACTGCTGTTATCGCTGTACGCTGCACTGCTCGCGGCTCCGGGCTCTGAAGTAGCTTCCTGCTCAGTGGCCTGTGCGGTATAAGTATCTTCGGCGGGCTGTATGTACTCGGTTCTGTCGGAAGAGCTATAGTACATATCATCATACTCTGATGACTGCATAGCGGTAGGGCTGCTACAGCCTGCCGCCAACAGGGTCAGCGCCGGAATTATGGTAAGAATGGAGAACTTTTTCATGGCCTTCTGGTGTAAAACTTCTTCTATATCAAAGATATAAACACAATGGCGCAAAACCTTATCAATAGTACAATATATTAACGTAATTTTGAGCGGTATTGATGTCTAAACTGCTTTTGATTTGAAAGCAATTATTATTCCAAAAACATCTTTAATTAAGGATATACAATAAATTATTTTAAAAATGAGCAAAGGGCTACCAAAAAGAAGCGAAGATTACTCCTTATGGTATAACGAACTGGTGAAGAAAGCCGGGCTGGCCGAGAACTCTGCGGTGCGCGGTTGTATGGTAATTAAGCCTTACGGTTACGCCATCTGGGAGAAGATGCAGCGCCAGCTGGACGATATGTTTAAGGCCACCGGCCACCAGAATGCATACTTCCCGCTGTTCGTGCCCAAAAGCCTGTTTGAAGCCGAAGAGCAGAACGCCGAAGGTTTTGCCAAAGAGTGTGCTGTAGTTACCCACTACCGCCTGCAGAACGACCCGGACAAGCCAGGAAAACTTCGTGTAGACCCTAATGCTAAACTGGAAGAAGAGCTGATTGTTCGACCAACTTCTGAAGCCGTTATCTGGAACACGTACAAAGGCTGGATACAAAGCTACCGCGACCTGCCTATACTGGTAAACCAGTGGGCAAACGTTGTGCGCTGGGAGATGCGTACGCGTTTGTTTTTACGTACCGCTGAATTCCTGTGGCAGGAAGGCCACACCGCCCACGCCACTGCCGAAGAAGCCATTGCCGAAACCGAGCAGATGCTGGAAGTGTACGCTACCTTTGCCGAGCAGTTTATTGCCCTGCCGGTAATACGCGGGGTAAAAACACCAAACGAACGCTTTGCCGGTGCCCTGGATACCTATTGCATCGAAGGTTTGATGCAGGACGGAAAAGCATTGCAGGCCGGTACATCGCACTTCCTGGGCCAGAATTTTGCCAAGGCCTTTGATGTGAAATTTGCGACCAAAGATGGCGGCCTTGAATACGTTTGGGGAACCTCGTGGGGCGTGAGTACCCGTTTGATGGGTGCCCTGGTAATGGCGCATTCGGATGATGAGGGTTTAGTACTTCCTCCAAAGCTGGCTCCAATTCAGGTTGTTATCGTTCCGATCTATAAAGGAGATGAGCAGCTGGCGCAGATCAGCGAGAAAGTACTGCAGTTGAAAAAGGAACTGGAGGCAAAAGGCATCAGTGTGAAGTTTGACGACCGCGACACCGAGCGCCCAGGCTTTAAGTTTGCCGAGTGGGAACTGAAAGGTGTGCCGGTTCGCATCGCCATTGGTGCCCGCGACCTGGAAAACGGCACCGCCGAAGTTGCCCGCCGCGATACCAAGGAGAAAAGCTCACAGCAGTTTGATAGCCTGGCCACTTACATTCCTGCCTTGCTGGACGAGATACAGGAGAACATCTACAACAAAGCTCTGAACTATAGAGAGGCCCATACTACTAAAGTAGACACCTACGAAGAGTTTAAGGACGTGCTGGAAAACAAAGGTGGTTTTGTACTGGCTCACTGGGATGGCACGCCGGAAACGGAAGAGCGCATTAAAGAAGAAACAAAAGCCACTATCCGCTGCATTGCCCTTAACACCCCGGACGAAGACGGAGTAGACATGGTAACCGGCAAACCAAGCAAGCGCCGCGTGTACTTCGCCAAAGCGTATTAATTGTTGATTGTTAATAGCTGATTGTTAAATCAGCCAACTATAGGACCGCCACTTTCCCGCTTAGGGAGTGGCGGTTTTTGTTTTGTCTGAATCAGGATTTGCAGGATTAAAGGATTTTCAGGATGAGGGCCTTTGCTATAGTTGAAACTATATTTCATAGTTGCTGCTTTAACACCCCTGTGAGCTGCGCTCGCAAGTTTCGAACTCTCGTTCTCACTTGTCCTCAAGGGAACAGTCTCTGTCTTGCTATTGATTCAGCTATAGTTTTATAGTTACAGACCGAGAGCGGACAGGTCGCGACCTGTCCCTACGGAAATATACCCACGAGAAAATCAGATCTGCCTTAACCAAGAGCAAGTACAGTAACTATAGTTGAAGCGGAAGCTATCGAGCTTGATATCAGTCTTTGGGTTGAGCGCCTTTGACTTGTTGCGGTGCCGTCAGGCAACCCGAGGCACGAGGGTAGCAAGAAGGCAGCAGCGCGATGCCCGAAGACGGGGCCTCCCGGCCTCAGAGGGAGCCAAAGCAACTATAGAACAGTAGGCTCTTAAAGCTCCCAGGAATAAAGGAAGCTATAGAATAACGGCTTGTCTCCAGCAGTAGGCAAAGTCAACTATAGAACTATAGCCTTTGAGCCTCAACTATAAGCTGAGATAGATTTCTCACGTTGTTCGAAATGACAATATTTACTATAGAACACATAAGTTGTCTCGGCTTTGCTCGACATGACAAATAGAGAAACTATAGTTTATCTAACTATAGCCAAAGATATTGATAAGCCTGTCCTTCTTGCGCCAGTTTAGTCGGGAGACTCAATACCATTCAATGTCACGAGAAGATGCAAACTATAGAACAGCAAACAATACAGCTGACAACAGACAACACACACTTTGCACTTAAACCCATATAGAGTACCTTTGGCTAAGAACAAAACAAACTACAGAACTATGACTTACGAGTGCTTACTATACGAAGTGCAGGATGGTGTTGCAACCATCACACTGAACAGACCCGATGTATTCAATGCCTTTAACGACCAGCAGAGCTACGACCTGCAGGATGCCCTGAAACAGGTAACCCGCGATGAGAACGTGCGTGTGGTGGTGCTGACCGGCGCCGGAAAAGCATTCTGTTCTGGTCAGGACCTGAAAGCCATTGCCAGTGCCAGCAAGCGTGACCTGTCGGAGTCGTTGGAGAAACGCTATAACCCGATTATACGAGCCATGCGCAATTTGCCAAAACCGATCATCTGTAAGCTGAATGGAGTAGCTGCCGGCGCAGGTTGCTCGTTGGCGCTGGCCTGCGATATGGTAGTAGCGTCTACGGCAGCCAGTATGATCGAAGTGTTCGTGAATGTGGGGCTGGTGTTGGATTCAGGTTCGTCGTTCTTCTTACCGCGCGTGGTAGGTTCTTTAAAAGCGTTTGAGCTGAGCACACTGGGGTCTAAAGTATCTGCGGAAGAAGCCTTACAACTGGGCATGGTAAACAAGGTAGTTGCGCCGGAAGAGCTGGATGCTGCCGTGGCTGAACTGGCCGCACGCTATGCCGTAGCGCCAACCAAAGCCATCGGCTTGATGAAGAAGATGCTGAACAAATCGTTTAACTCGTCGCTGGATGAAATGCTGGACTACGAGGCATATTGCCAGAAAATTGCTGGTAACTCCGCTGACTATAAGGAAGGCGTAACAGCCTTTAACGAGAAGCGCAAGCCGCAATTTAAAGGAGCATAAAGCGATAGTAAACTATAGTTAAAGGCCGGAAGTAACACTCCGGCCTTTTTTATGCTTGTCTCAGAGCCACATTCACCTGGCTTTAAAAGGCGTTTACCCGGAAAACTATAACATGCTGAATTGCAACTATAAACTATAGTATATTTATACTTTACCACTGATACAACTGCTTATAACACAACGCTATGAAAAACCGAATCTTTTACCTCCTGCTCTTGTGCATAGGCATGGTCTGCCTCACAAAGCCGCACCAAACTATAGCGCAGGACTGTGCCGGTTATTACCTCCTGACAAACAATGCCGAGTACGAACTCCTGAACTATGACCGCAAGGACAGACTGACCGGCAGGGTACGTTACAAGGTTACATCCGTGAACAGCAGTCCCTCCAAAACCGAAGCCACTATACACAGCAGGGTTTTCGATGAGAAAGGTAATCTAACCACTGAAGGCGATTATACGGTAAGCTGCCAGAACGGAAGCATGTTCATAGATATGCGCTCGATGGTGAACCCGGATATGCTGTCGGCTTATAAAAATATGGAAGTAAAAATGCAGGGCGATCAGATGGATTATCCCTCGGACTTAGCATCGGGGCAGAAACTGAAGGATGGCAGCTTTACGGTGGATGTGCTGGATAAGGAAAGCGGACAACCCATATCTTCTATTGTGCTGCACGTAACAGGCCGCACTGTGGGGGAAAAGGAAAATATTAATGTGCCGGCCGGGGCCTATAATGCCTTTAAAATTAATCAGGATATGGAGATGCGTACCAAAGCCATGGGCATGAACATGCCGGCATCTCACATCCAGACGGTAGAGTATTTTGTGCCCGGAGTAGGGCTGGTGCGATCCGAGTCTTACCGCAACGGCAAGCTGCTTTCCTATAGTGTACTAAGCAAGGTCGTGAAATAGGGCACATCAACTATAAAACGAAAGCCTGCTAACATTGGCAGGCTTTCGTTTTATAGTTCAGGTAGATGCTCTAAAAAGCGTATCCAACCGAGAATTTCAGCTGGGCCAGTGGCGTGGCAGCTACATAAGAACTCTCGTCACTTATCAGTTCATATCCTATAATGTGCTGTGGCAGCAGCTCATCGGCTGTGGTGGATTTCGCATATTTAACACGACCGCCCAGCGATCCGGCCACTTCGAGGGTAAAATGGTTTCCTAACAAAAACTGACCACCAATACGGTAGCTTACATCCAGTGAGTTCTGGTACAGGCGCCCCACAAACCGGAAGTCCGGAGAAGACGGGTCCTGCTCAGGCAGGTCGAATACGTTTTTCTCGTACACCAGGAAGCGGTAGCCAAACACCGGCCCATGGAAAAAGCCAAATGGTGCGCTTTTTTTGTTTGATGTATAATGGCGCTGACTCATGTGTATGCCAATACCCGTCACATCTTTTGCTTCGTAGTCCTGCCAGTCGTCGGTTTCGCCTTTCAGGTAGCTTTTGTAGATGTAGCCGATGCCATACTCGTTGCTTACACGCTCGGTGCGTAACTTTTCAACAGACAGGTATGCCTCGCCTAACTGAAGCGGGTGCACTTTTATAATGCGGTCATGCGCCTTGTCTATATCACGGATATCGGGCGCATCGGGGTCCTGGTTCTGGGCCTGTACGGCACCACCAGCAAGTAAAAACAGCGCCAGTAGCCCTGCCTTAATGTGTTTTGTAATTATTGTTCTCATAAAAGGTTATAAACGAAGATATTAAATGCTTACAAAGGTAGCTAACAGGCATAGCTATAGTCCGTTTCAAGCCAAAGCCCGGGCCCGGATATACAATAACAATAGCTGCGCAAAAGGTTCCGCAATAGTAGTAATATAAAGTATAACAATGCCTTTTGCGAGGCGTATACTAAATTGTTTATAGTAAAATAAAGGAATAAGTAAATTTAAAATAACAGCTATGAAAAAAATCGTAACAACAGGTCTGATCGCCTGTACCTTATTAATTGGCTTTGGCTGCAACCAAAAGCCTGAACCTGTAGAAGAAGCGCAGGAAGCAAATGAACAGGCGTTTGAAGACACGCCTATGGAAGAGACAAAAGATGACCTGTCTGAGTTTATGACCGAGGCTGCCAGCGGCGGCATGATGGAAGTAGAATTAGGCAGGATGGCAGAACAAAAGGCGCAGCATGCCGATGTAAAAAGCTTCGGGCAGATGATGGTGACCGACCACACCAAAGCCAACGACGAGCTGAAAGCGCTGGCCGCCAGCAAAAACATTATGTTGCCAGATAGCATGGGCCGCGACCACATGGACCACGTAGCAGAGCTGCGCGATAAAACCGGTGCCGATTTCGACAAAGCTTATATGAAACTGATGGTGGAAGATCACCAGGAAGACATAGATGAGTTTGAGGAAGCCGCCCGCGACCTGCAGGACGCCGATGCAAAAGCCTTCGCCAGCAAAACATTGCCTGTGTTGCAGAAGCATCACGAGCGCGCCAAACAGATAAAAGACATGCTGGATAAACAGAAATAATAGCAGCTACGCAGGTTTTATTAACTTGCGCCAAAACATAAAAAAGCATCTGCAAGTAACTATACTTGACAGATGCTTTCTGTTTATAAACCAACAACTATGAAACGATTTTTATCTATCGGTGCAACGGCAGTAGTTGCCATAGGCCTGCTGACCGGATGCAACTCTGACGACAGTGTAAAAGCAGCCGCCAAGCAAAGCGTGGAGCAGTTTGAGCAGGCCGGGCAGAAAAACATGGAAAACGATGCCATTTTTGTGGCCGAAGCCGCCAGCGCCAACATGCTGCAACTACAGTTAAGCCAGGAAGCTATAGCAAGAGGCGTAAGCCCCGAAGTAAAAGCGATGTCGCAGGAGATGGAAGATGCCCACGAGCAAATGCTGACAGAGCTGCAGGACCTGGGTAACAAAGCTAATTTTGTGTTGCCACAAACCCTCGGGAATGCCCATAAGGAGGTGCTGGAAGAAGTAAAGTCGAAAGAAGGCATTGCCTTTGACCTGGCTTACATCCGCGAGATCCGTTACCTGCACGACCAGCTGCTGAAGCGCTACGAAGACATGGCCGAGAACGGTGTGTCGATGGAGGTAAAGCAATATGCATCGCGGCAGTTACCGCTTATACGGCAGCACCTGGAGCAGGCCGAAGCCCTTGAAGAAAAGATACAGTAAACTATAAAGCCGCAACTATAAACTATAGCTGCGGCTTTTGTTTTTATAAATTCAAGCGCTCGCTCGTGTATCGCGGGTGTGAGCCACCTTGCGGACTATGGCCGCGCTTACTCAGCTATAGTTCTGTGTGCAGGAACTATAGTTTGCTACTGCTGTCCGTCCTCGCGGTAGTGGCTGGTGGCCAGTTCTTCCTTCAGGAAACGGGATGTATAGCCTTTCTTTACCTTGGCAACTTCTTCCGGGGTTCCTTTCGCAACTATAGTTCCGCCGCCTTCGCCACCTTCCGGACCAATATCAATAATATGATCGGCAATCTTGATCAGGTCGAGGTTGTGCTCGATGATGAGGACTGTGTTGCCTTTATCTGTCAGTTTATGCAGTACTTCGGATAGGTGCTCGATGTCCTGGAAGTGAAGACCGGTAGTAGGCTCATCCAGGATATAAAGCGTTTGCCCGGTATCTTTTTTGGATAGCTCGGTTGCCAGTTTCACCCGCTGCGCCTCGCCACCGGATAAGGTAGTTGCCTGCTGACCCAGTGTAATGTAGCCTAAGCCAACTTCGTTCAGCGTCTGTATCTTACGCAGGATGCGCGGCTGACTTTCGAAGAAATCTACAGCCTGCTCCACGGTCATGTCCAGCACGTCGGTAATGCTTTTGCCTTTAAAACGTACTTCCAGAGTTTCGCGGTTGTAGCGCTTCCCTTTACATACTTCGCAGGGCACATATACATCCGGCAGAAAGTTCATTTCTATAGTTCGCATACCAGCGCCTTCGCAGGCTTCGCAACGGCCACCCTTCACATTGAACGAGAAGCGGCCAGGCGTATACCCTCTTATTTTGGCTTCCGGCAGCTGAGCAAACAGTGTTCTGATGTCAGTAAACACGCCGGTATAGGTGGCAGGGTTAGAGCGTGGCGTACGGCCAATTGGCGACTGATCTACTTCAATAACCTTGTCAATCTTATCCAGTCCTTCTATCTTTTTATAAGGCAGCGGCTCGCGCTTCGCTCTGAAGAAATGCGTGTTCAGGATCGGGTAAAGTGTATCGTGGATCAGGGATGATTTACCTGAACCTGATACGCCGGTTACGCAGATCATTTTGCCCAAAGGCAGTTCCAGTGTTACGTTTTTCAGGTTATTGCCGGTAGCTCCGATCAGTTTTAACGTTTCGCCATTGCCCGGGCGTTTGGTGCGCGGTACAGCAATGCCCCTGCGGTTACTCAGGAAGTCAGCCGTAGTCGTGCCGGCGTTCATCATTTCATCAGGAGTGCCGGCTGTTACTACCTGCCCGCCATGTATGCCTGCGCCTGGCCCTATATCCACCACATAATCCGATTGCAGTATCATGTCTTTGTCGTGCTCTACCACTATAATCGAGTTGCCCAAATCGCGCAGGTCTTTCAAAGCATTAATCAGGCGCTCGTTGTCGCGCTGGTGCAAGCCAATACTCGGCTCATCCATAATGTAAAGCACCCCCACCAGTTGCGTGCCGATCTGGGTTGCGAGCCTGATACGCTGGCTCTCACCGCCTGATAAAGTCTTCACAGGGCGGTGCAGGCTCAGGTAATCCAGGCCCACATCCAGCAAGAAGCCGATGCGCTTCCGAATCTCTTTTAGGAGCTCTTTGGCAATCACATTCTGACGCTCGCTCATTCTGTCTTCAAGACCCTCGAACCAGGCAGCCAGTTTGTTTATGTCCAGTACCGAAAGCTCACCAATATTTTTACCGTCGATCTTAAAATGCAGCGATTCTTTTTTCAGGCGGTAACCGTTACACTCTGGGCAGGTATTGGTTTGTGTAAAATCTTCTACCCAGCTTCGGATGTTATCCGAATCAGAGTCCATCTGGTTTTTCAGGAAGTTGATGATCCCTTCAAACTCCACTACATAGTTACCTTTCTTGGTATTTACTTCCAGGTCCTCTTCCAGACCATACAGCAATACCTTCATCACATCTTCCGGCAGGTCCTTCAGAGGCGTAGATACCGAAACTTTAAAGTGTTTGAAGAGGGCTTCTATCTGCTTAAAGATCCAGATATCGCGGTACTCGCCCAGCGGGGCAATACCACCGCGGCGTATGCTCAGGCTTTTGTCCGGGATAACCGATTCTTCTGTAATCTCCTGTATTTCACCTAAACCATTACAAACCGGGCAGGCACCGTAAGGTGAGTTAAAGGAGAAGGAGTTCGGAGCCGGATCGTCGTAGGCAATACCAGTGGCCGGGTCCATGAGGTGGCGCGAGAAGAAGTGCGCTTTATCGGCATCCACATCCAGGATAAGGGCCGTGCCTTTACCATGCGTCAGTGCATTTTGGATAGAGCTGGATAAACGGAAACGGTCGTCTTCCTTCACCACGATCTTATCAATTACGATCTCGATGTCGTGAATCTTATAGCGGTCCACCTGCATCTTTGGCGTTATCTCCAGCAACTCACCATCTACACGTGCCCGAATGAAACCCATTTTGCGGATCTGCTGGAAAAGCTCGCGGTAATGTCCTTTACGGCCTTTTACCACCGGCGCCAGCACCACAATACGTTTGCCATTAAAGTTCTCCAGGATGTGGTTTACGATCTGGTCATCGCTCTGGCGCACCATTTTTTCGCCGGTTACATAACTGAAGGCCTCGGCGGTACGCGCCCACAGCAGACGCATAAAGTCGTAGATCTCGGTGATGGTGCCCACGGTGGAGCGTGGGTTGCGGCTCGTGGTTTTCTGCTCGATGGAAATTACCGGCGACAGGCCTTCGATCTTATCTACATCAGGTCTTTCGAGGCCACCCATAAACGAGCGGGCATAGGCCGAGAAGGTCTCCATGTAGCGGCGCTGCCCTTCGGCGTAAATGGTATCGAACGCCAGCGACGATTTGCCCGACCCACTGATGCCTGTAAAGACAACCAGCTTGTAGCGCGGCAGGGTTATAGATATGTTTTTGAGATTATGTTCGCGGGCGCCATACACTTCAATCTGCTGCGTTTCGCCGTTATGCGAGAAAGCTGCTGAAGCTACGCCGGTATCTGTAGTTTGCTTTTGTTCTAAAGCCATTCAGGATGCGTTGATTTTAAATAGCAAAGGTATAAAATTGCCAGCGCTTTACGACAGTAAAACTCCAACCCTTCTTAACAGCAAATCAGCGCAATTGGTTTAGCATTTGGTAACTTTCCTGTAGCTATAGTTCAGTCGGAGTTACCGTAGCGCGAGGCTTCCTTTTCGTGGATGGCTGCGTGGTGGTGGCTGGTCTGGGTAAACTCCTGCTGCTGGCGCTTTATCAGTTTCTGTTTCTTGAAGTACCGGTAAAAACTATAGATGATCAATCCGCCACCTAAAGCCATCAATAGAAAGCCTATTATCCCCATGTACTTGTGCTGCGATAGTTTGATGGCGGCAATACCACCGGCAAGCAGGGCAATGGCTGTACGGAGGTAAGCCATCAGGGTGCGTTCGTTGGCAAATATGGTGCGCTGCACTGCCATCTCGTTCCGGATCTCGGTATTCTTTTTTTCCTGCTGCTTCAGCTTTTTTTTCAGGCGCTTTATTTCTTCTTTTTCCGGGTCTGACTGCTTCATGGTGAGCGGGGTTATAGTTGCAGGTTAAACTATAGGGTCGGGGTTGCTCTTATCTGGCTCCGCTTTTTCCTGGGCCACTACTTCGGCCAGTATGGGGCTGGTAGGGGAGTATAAGGTTGCATTCCGGGCTATGTCCAGTTTCTGCTTGTTGTACCGCCTGTAGCCAAAATAAGCTACCACTATACCCATCGGTATAGAGACCAGCCCTATGCCTATGTAGAACAGATCATCAAACAGTTTAATAAAGGTAAGTCCTGCCAGGATCATAGCCGTGGCAGTGCGCATGTAAGCCAGCAGCGTGCGTTCGTTTGCCATTCGGGTACGTTGCATGGCCAGGCTGTCTCGTACTTCCAGGTTCTGTTTTTCCTGTACCTTCAGGTCTTTTTTAAGCTCTTTCCGTTTCCTGCGGTTTAGTATGCCTCTCCAATTCATACTGGAAGTATACGATGGCAGCCTTAAAGGTTATAAGGCTTACTGCAGCACTTCCAGCCAGCCTTTGTAGGTACGCCCTGTAGCCGGGTGCCGGAGCAGGTAATAGTAGAGCCCGTTTGCAGTGGCAGGTGGCGGTGCCCAGTTGTTGCTATAGTTTCGCAGGCGTTCCACCTCTTTACCCCAGCGGTTATACAGCACCAGTTCCCAGTCGTCTTCGGTCAGGCCGTGTATATAGAACACATCGTTCTTGCCATCGCCGTTCGGCGTAATGATGTTTGGTATAAACATACCACCTATACAGTCTTTAAACTTAACGGTAATCTCATCGGTGGCTTCGCAGTGCTGGTTAAAGGCTTTGAGTTTGTACGTACCCGGCCTGGTTATTTTAAAGAAGGCGTCAGTGCTGCCATCCTGCCACTCGTAACGGATATTGCCGGGCATCTCCGTGCCAACTATAAGTGTATCGCCGTAGCAAAGCGTGGTGTCGTTGCCGAGCTCTATGGCAGGGCGGGTAAGGTAAGGCAGCCAGATCTCGTCGCGCACGGTACAGCCAAATTCGTTTGTTACATCCACCCAATATTTTCCGGCTTCAGTAACTAAAAAAGTAGAACTGGTAGAGCCATCCTGCCACAGGTAAGTAGAGTTAGGGTAGGTAGCGTTAAGTAGCTTTGTGTCGCCGGAGCAAAGGGTTTCGTCGGGGCCCAGGTTAACTATAGGTAAAGGCAGGTGGTTGATCCGGATAACATCGGTGGCGCTGCAGCCTTTGCTGTTGGTTATAGTTACCGAGTAGTCGCCGGCATCGGCTATAGTTATAGTTGGCGTGGTGGCTCCGGTGCTCCATTTGTAGGTCATGCCGGGTTGGGTGGCATCCAATATAGTGGTAGTGTTGGCACAGATGTCGCGGTCGGGGCCCAGGTCAACTACAGGCAGCGGATTGTAAACTATAGTTACCTCATCGGTCTTTTTGCAGCCATTTTTGCTGGTAACCTCTACGGTATAGGTGCCAGCTTTGGTAAAGGTAAAAGTTGGGTTGGTTGAGCCATCCTGCCATAGGTAGGTAGCGCCTTCGTTAAACACATTAAGTTCTGTTGTCTGGCCTTCACAAAGTTCACGGTCCGGACCCAGGTTGACGTTTGGTAAGGGCAGGTGCGATATAATTACATCGTCGCGGGTGGTACAGCCATCAACGGTTACATCTACCCAGTATGTGCCGGCTGCGGTAGTGGTAATGCTGGCCGAGGTGCTGCCGTTGCTCCATTTATAGGTGGCGTTTGGCGTGCTGGCATCTAAGGTAACTTCAGAGCCGGGGCATACTTTGCGTTCCGGGCCCAAGTCAACTATAGGTGGGGCTTTTATGGTTAAGAATATCTCGTATATCTCAACACCATTATCGAAATGGCGGGTAAAGGTTACCTTATAATTGCCGGGCGCTGTAAAGTTGTGCGTAGCTGACAGGGTAAAAGCTGTGTTGTTTGTGCCGGATGCCGGGTCGCCGAAGTCCCATTGCATAAAGGTCGGCTTGTCGGAAGGGGCAGCGTTGAATTTGAACACGCTTGGCTGGCCGTAGCAGTTTATGTCATAACTGATGTCGTAGGTGAAATGGAAATTGCTCTGGATAAATGCCGGCAGCCCTAATCCGCTCTTTCTGTTAAGTACAATGCCTACATCATTATAGGTGCTGCCAAAACCGGTCATGTTAGGTTGTTCAATCACGCCCAGGTGCCAGCTGTCGGGCTTCGCAAAATATATTCTGCCGTCGGGCCCCAACTGCAGGCTGCCACCAACATAGTTTACCTGCGCATCTAAAGCAGGCGATGCGATCAGGGTGCCGGAATCGTTTATTCTGGCAGGATCGCTAACCTTCAGGTTGTATTGAAAGATCTGCTTACCGGCATTTGTAGTAACATATAGCTTCGAATTATCCGGCGAGAACTCTACACCATAAGGGTTAAGCCCATGGGTTAAAGACACAGGAGTACCAGCGCGGCCGGGTGGGCTATACAGGCTTGCAGCGCCGGTAGCAGTATTAAAACTGAATAACCTTACAGAATGTGAGCCACGGTTGGTAGCGGCCAGCATGGTACCATCAGGTGATACTTTCATGCAGCCTATCGCATGATCAAAGTTCTGTGAAGCAGGAAAAATATTGTCAGAGAAGCCGGAAACTACAGCGTTATTTAGGTCAATTCCGTTGGGTGTTACCAGGTAACTTTTAAAGTTGCTGGTGGTATGCAGTTGCACGATCACCCAGATGTCGCGCTTATTCTGGTGCCGCACGGCTGTTAACTGCTCTGATACCGGTGTGTGAAGCTGCACGTTCTTTTGTATTACTTCGCCAAGGCCACCGTTTTTGCTCATATCTATAGTGGAGTATTGCAGGCCGCGGCCGCCGCCATTGGCATCGGTAGTAAAAAGGTAGTAAATGGTGGGGCTGCCCGGCTTGGGAACTATAAGACTTGATTGGGCAGAATTGGAGCTCCCAGACAGACCGGATCCGTTGGCCATCACCTGGTGTTTTTTATTCCAGACGGCAGTACCATTGGTGTAAAACAGTAGTTTGCCTTGTGCATCGGCTATAGAAGCAGTTCCTTCAAACGCATTCATTGCTCCGTCGCTCAGTATGGCAGGTGCACCGTTATTAAAGTCCAGTCCATTGCCATCTCCGAAATACCAGATGTTGTTTTCCCTTTGGGCTAAGGCTTGCGTCAGACTGCCAACTATAAAAAAACAAACTATAAATGCTGCTGCTTTTTTTACCAGCGCCAACCAAACCTCAAAGGCCATATTTTATAAAACTACAGGTATCCAGAATACTGTAAATATAGTTTTATTAGGATGTTATTGATACAGATCAGGTAAAATATTTAGTAAACGGATTAATAAACAAAAAGCCCGCTGTGTTGGCAGCGGGCTTTAAACTATAGTTGCTCCTCTTAGAAGTTTGGAGAAAGCAGGTACTTGCTGTAGAACGCATCGATCACTTCTACGGCTTCTGATGGGTCGTCTACGATGTGTACCAGGTCCAGGTCTTCGGCACTGATGTTGCGTTCCATTTTCAGCATCACATCCTCTACCCACTGGAACAGGCCACCCCAGTATTCGCGGCCAACCAGCACAATCGGGAAGGCACCGATCTTCTTGGTCTGGATCAGCGTGATCGCTTCAAAAAGCTCATCCAGCGTTCCGAAACCACCCGGCATTACCACAAACCCCTGCGCATACTTCACAAACATTACCTTGCGCACAAAAAAGTAATCAAAGTTGATCAGCTTATCGGAGTCGATGTAAATGTTGTTGAACTGCTCGAATGGCAGGTGAATGTTAAGGCCAACCGATTTGCCACCCTCTGAGTGCGCACCTTTATTACCAGCCTCCATAATGCCCGGGCCACCGCCTGTAATTACACCGTAGCCATGGCGCACCAGTTTGGCGGCAATTTCCTCGGCCATAATGTAGTATTTGTTGTCGGCTTTGGTTCTGGCAGATCCGAAAATAGAAACGCACGGACCAATTTTGGCCAGCTTCTCGAAGCCATCCACAAACTCGGCCATTACTTTAAATATCTGCCACGAGTCGGCTATTTTAATCTCGTTCCAGTCTTTGTCTACAAACGCTTTACGGATGCGGATATCTTCTTCAGAAGCAGGTGGTGCTGTTACCTGGCCGCTTTCGCGCAGGTCGGTTACAGAGCGGGCCTTGTTTTCGTTAGCATCCGGGTTTAAAATGGTTTGTCCGCTGCCTGTGTTCAGTGTTTCGTCGTGCAGCTTGGTTTTGCTTGTCTTTCTAAGCTTTGTCATAATCTTTAAATCATCTTCTCTGCAGGGCCGTGTTGCCCTGCGGCGCTTTTGTCTGCGCCATTCTTCATCTATAAAAAATATAAGGCCGCAAAAATGCAGGCAGTGAGGGAGCACTGCAAAGGCGCGGGGTGTAAATTACTTTATTTAGAGCGGATTGCAATAACCGGATCAAGATTTGATGCCAGTACGGCCGGAATTATACCTGAGAGCATACCAATCACGGCAGATACGCCAAGCCCCAGCACAATGTTGCCTACCGAGAGGCTGATCTTCATCATGTCCTGCGGGATGATGGTGATCAGGAAGACCAGGAAGATACCGATGGCACCGCCCAGCACACTCAGGAAAACCGACTCGAACAGAAACTGGAAAAGGATAAAATAGTTTTTAGCTCCTAAAGATTTTTGGATACCGATGATGTTGGTGCGCTCTTTTACAGACACGAACATGATGTTGGCAATACCAAAACCGCCTACCAGTATGGCAAAGCCGCCAATCACCCAGCCTGCCAGGCCAATCACATCAAAAAAGCCGGTAACAGCCTGTGTGGCCATCTCGGGGCGGTTAATGGCAAAACTGTCGTCGTCGCGGGGGCGCAGGCCGCGTATGTTGCGCATCATGCCCCGTACTTCGTATTCCAGTTCCTGCAGGCCTTCGTCGTCGTCGCGGCCTTTTACGGCTATAGTTGTGCCAATGCCATTGGGCCCGGTATCATACATCTTGCTAAAAGCGCCGAAAGGGATAATACCCATCTGGTCGAAATTAGGAGCTCCGAAAATGTTCTCGCCCTGTTTCTCTACCACCCCAATTACCCGGAAGCGCTGCCCACCTACTTTAAGCTCCTGGCCGATGGCGCTGCCGTAAGGGAACAGGGTCTCGGCTATCTCGTTGCCGATCACGATCACGTTGCGCGAGGCATCTATTTCCTGTGGTACAAAGTAACGTCCTTCCTCAATCGGAATTTCGCTTACCTTGCTATAGTCGTAGGTGGCGCCCATCAGCATGCCATCCGAGAAACTATTGTTACGGTATTTGTATGTACTGCCGCCTCTGCGGGCAAAAATGGCTACTCCGGCATCGTTGGTCAGGTTGCGGTCCAGCAGGCGGTACTCGCGCGCGGTAGGCTCGGGCCGCTGAAAATATTTCCACCAGGGGTAGCTACCGCCAAAACTCCAGGGCCACTTTTCCACATACAGTACTTTGTCGCCGATAAAGCTCATGCTCTCGCGCACGTTCCGCTCCAGCGAGTCTACGAGTGTAAAAACCGAGATGATGGCAAAGATGCCGATGGTTACGCCCAGCAGCGAGAGCAGGGTACGCAGCATGTTGGCGCGCAGTGCCTGCCATGCAAAACGGATGCTTTCTGCCAAAAGCCGGAAATAGATCATCTGGATTTTATGTCGTTAAAGTATATTTCCTTAAAAGTAAGAATAATTCGGGCAAATTGAGTAAATTTGCGGCTCGTTTTTTTGCTAATTGCCAGGTTGCATGCCTTACCTCTGCAGGCAATACAAAATTATAGTTACCGCGTATTTTACCAAGTTTGGAATCCAAATACCGTAATATTTGATCTATGAAGTTATCAGAATTTAAATTCGACCTGCCGGAAGATCTGCTGGCACTACACCCTACCGAAAACCGCGATGAATCGAGAATGATGGTGGTTCACCGCGACACCGGTAAAATTGAGCACCGCATTTTTAAAGATATACTGGAGTACTTCGACGACGGCGATGTGATGGTGGTGAACGATACGAAGGTATTCCCGGCCCGCCTGTACGGTAACAAAGAGAAGACCGGCGCCAAGATCGAGGTTTTCCTGCTGCGCGAACTGAACAAGGATATCCACCTGTGGGATGTGCTGGTTGACCCGGCCCGTAAAATACGTGTAGGTAACAAACTATATTTTGGCGAGAGCGACCTGGTAGCAGAAGTGATCGACAACACAACTTCGCGTGGCCGTACCATTAAGTTTTTATTTGATGGCACCGATGAAGAATTCTACAAAACGATAAACGACCTGGGCGAAACGCCGCTGCCACGCTACATTAAGCGCGAAGCTGAGCCGGAAGACCGTGAGCGTTACCAGACCGTGTATGCCAAGAACGTAGGTGCCGTAGCGGCGCCAACTGCCGGCCTGCACTTTACAAGAGAAGTACTGAAGCGCCTGGAAATTAAAGGTGTAGAGGTAGCACCGCTTACCCTGCACGTAGGCCTGGGTACTTTCCGCCCGGTAGATGTGGAAGACCTGACCAAGCACAAGATGGACTCTGAGAACTTTATGGTTCCTGCCAGCACTGTAGAGGTGGTAAACAAGGCGCTGGATAATAAGAAAAAGGTGTGCGCTATTGGTACCACTACCATGCGTGCGCTGGAGTCTTCGGTGTCGGCGAGCAACCGCCTGAAAGCGAACGAGGGCTGGACAGACCGTTTTATCTTCCCTCCATACGATTTTAAGATCGCCAATGCGCTGGTAACCAACTTCCATATGCCGGAAAGCACCTTGTTGATGATGACTGCTGCCTTCGGTGGATATGACCTGGTAATGAAAGCCTACGAAGAAGCCGTGAAAGAAAAATACCGCTTCTTCAGCTACGGCGACGTGATGCTGATTATCTAAGGTTTACCTGCAAACAAAAAAGCCCCGGCCACTCAGGTCGGGGCTTTTTTGTTTGCAGATTGCTGATTGTTAAATTGTTGATGGCTAAATTATCAGAATCTTTAAATAGGGCCCTACCCCAGGGATTTACAGGATTTAAGGATTAGCAGGATTAATGCCGCAGATTTAGCGACAGTGTAACTTGTGGTTAACAATGGCGCCAGTTTGAAACTGGCTTTCTGCGGGAGCATGAAACTATAGTTTGGATGGGGTCTGTAGTTGAGCGATAGCTGTAAAAGCAATTCCATGGCACGAGCGTCCTCGCTCGTGTCGAACTATAGTTTGGGCCTCTGGCCCAGTCGGATTACAAATCCAACGTTATAGGCAAGTCACGGATCACAGATCCGCGCCAGCTTAGAACTATAGTTAGGTCTATAGTTTCATAGCGGAGACGCAAGGTATTGCGTCTCTACGAATACAGATAATCATAAACCTTCTAACTCCTAAACTCTTTAACTCCTAAACTTTTCTAACTTTGCCGCATGGCGAAACAACTTCCCGAATATGCGATTATAGTTGCCGGTGGCTCCGGTAGCCGTATGCAGCACGACTTGCCCAAGCAATTTATAGAAGTAGCTGGTAAGCCGATCCTGATGCACACCATTGAGCGGTTTTACAACTATAACCCAACTATACGCCTGATTGTGGTACTGCCGCAGGAGCAACTGGATACCTGGCGTGAACTGTGCCGTAAACATGAGTTCAAGCTTTTCCATATGACGGTGCCGGGCGGAACTACGCGCTTTGGATCTGTGAAAAATGGTTTAGGGGCTGTAATGGGAGAGGGCTTAGTGGCTGTGCACGATGGCGTGCGCCCGTTTGTGGAAACCGAAACTATCAAAGCCGCTTTTGAGGCTGCCGCAAACTATGGCAGTGCTGTAGTAGCCATATCGCCAAAAGACTCTATCCGGGAGCTGACAGGTAGTGGAAGCAAAGCCGTGCCGCGCGCCAACTATAAAATGGTGCAGACGCCGCAGGTATTTAACGCAACTATACTCCGCAAAGCCTACGAGCAACCCGAGCAGGAACATTTCACCGACGATGCCTCGGTAGTGGAAAGCATAGGAGAAACTATAGCCCTGGTGGAAGGCAGTTACCGCAACATAAAAATCACAACCCCCGAAGATCTGATTTTAGCTGAGGCCTTTGCGAAAGAAGTCTGAACCGGGATTAATGGGGATTTGACAGATTCCTGGGATTTGTAGAGACGCAATACCTTGCGTCTCCGCGATGAAACGATAGACTCAACTATAGTTTAGCTTTTATTTGCAACTACAGCTAAGCGAGTCTGGAAACTCGCACTCTGCGGCACCGGTTAGATACCGGCGCCAGGGTAAACTATAGCTGTAACTATAAACTGATTACATACCGCAAGTTTGAGCGGAGCGGTAACTTGTGGTTGTGTATGGCAGGCAGTTTGTAACTGGCTTTGCTTTGCAAAAGCAAGATTAACGATAGCCGTAACTTTAAACCTATAATTTATTTGTTACGATGAACTATAAGTTCTGCTAAACTATATTTTTCTGCTTGCGCAGAAACGCCAGTTACAAACTGGCACCTTAAACAGCCACAAGTTACGCTGACGCTAAACTTGCGGCATGGATTTATAAACAGTTAAGCCATAATCCTTTTATCCTGTAAATCCTTGGGGTAGGGGTCCTATTTAAAGATTCAGACAGCTAGCCTTTCCGCTTCTAAAAATGCCTGGTTCTCTAAAACGGTTTCCTGAGAGAGCGGCTCCAGGGTAGGGTTTGGTTTGGATAGGTTAAGCAGGTAGCCCTGCATCGGGATCAGGTTGTGCAGGTCGTGGGTGATGCAGAGCACGGTTTTCTGCTTTTCGAGCACCCAGCTTTGCAGTAACTGAAATACCTTGTTTTTATAGTACACATCCAGTTGCTGGGTGGGCTCATCCAGCAAATTAATGCTCGCATCCTGCAGCATCAGCTGCGCCAGCCATACCAGCTGCTGCTCCCCACCAGATAAGGTGGTAAAATCATGGTCCTGCAGGTGTGTAAGCTGTAGCTGTGCCAGTACGTTGGCAGCGGTTTCGTAATCCTGTGCCGTGTAATGCTCAAAAAAACGCTTTTTCCGGAACATCCCCATCACTACTAAATCAAGTACTTTAATGGAGAAAGATACCGTATTGCGTTGCGGCAGGTAGGAGAGAATGCCTTGCCTGGTAGCGTTGGGTAAGGCTTGCAGGTTGTGGCCCTGCACCAGCAGTTCGCCTTGGTAAGGCACCTTCTGTTGGAAAGTTTTGAAGAAGGTGGTTTTGCCCGCACCGTTATGCCCAACTATAGCTATAAAAGTAGGAGCAGGTACAGAAAAAGAAAGGTTGCGGATAAGAGTACGCGACTCATAACCCGCAACCAGATTTTTTACTTCAACGATGTTATTCAATGATTAATTACTAATGACGAATGAATAATGAGTCAGCTTTAAAGCTATTGGCAATTATTCATTATTCATTACCAATTACTCATTATTAATATTCGTCCTCGTTGAACATGAAGTCTTCCTTGGTCGGATAATCAGGCCAGATCTCTTCGATGTTCTCGTAAGGCTGTCCGTCGTCTTCCAGGGCCTGCAGGTTTTCTACTACTTCCATAGGCGCGCCAGAGCGGATAGAGTAATCAATTAACTCATCTTTGGTTGCTGGCCAGGGTGCGTCTTCCAGGTATGATGCTAATTCAAGTGTCCAGTACATAGTATGTGTCTCCTTAACTAATTGTTGGCTATTTTCAAATTGGTTTGCAAAAGTATAAATAAATATATAAACAAAAATTTATACTTAAAAAAATTGCTTTTTTCTTCGTTTTTAACAACACAACGAATATGTGTGCTAAATGTTCAGAATAGTAATCAAAAATTTTCGGTGCAACTATAATTTCATAACAAAAGGTAAACTATAGCCTGCAAACGCACTTTTGGCAAATTAAAAAGCCTGCGGTGAAGCAGGCTTTTTAAGTATAAGTTCGGGCTGTCAGGCGTTGTTACTATAGGCGCCTAATTTTTCTTTCAGGCCTTCTATCATTTCCTGCTTGGTGTTGATCTTGCGCTTAAAGTTGCGGATCTTCCCTTGTAGCATGTTCCGGAACGTGTCGTTGCTCGGCGAGTCGCTCAGCTTATCCAGGTTCTGCTCCAATACTTCCAGCTCGCTCTTGTCAGACTTTATGAAATCCTTCAGCGCGTTAATGCGGGCGTGTAAACCATCCTGTTCGCTCAGTCTCTCGTTGTTGGCCTGCTGGCGCTTGCGTATAAAGTGCTCCAGGCTGCTGGTCTCAAAAATACGGTCGCAGGCTTTTATAAACCGCTCCCACACCTGGTCTGATACGGCTGGGTTTACCGGGCCAACCTTTTTCCACTCGGCCTGCAGCTCTTTGGCGCGGCGTACGGCATCGTTCAGGTTGTTTGTGTCCAGCAGAGTGTTGGCTTCGTCTACCAGCTGCTTTTTCTTCTCGTAGTTGGTTTCGTAAAACTGCTCGCGCGAGGCGTTCTTTTCGTTATTGATCTTAACCTTCAGGCGCTCAAAAAAGTGGTTGTGTGCCTTCCGGAAATCGGTCCAGAGCTTACTGGTTACTTTGCGCGGCAGGCTGCTGTCAATGTCTTTCCACTGGTTTTGCAGCTGCTTTAGTTTGGCGGTGGTGCCTTCCCAGTCTTCGGAGTTCTGCAGCGCTATCGATTGCCTGATAAGGTCTTTATACTTATCGTAGGCATAGTTCTGCATGCGCTTCTTATCTTCAAAGAAATTCTTCTTGCTGTCTTGTCCTGAAATAAGTTGACGGATTTTAGACGAAATTACTTTTTAAATTGAGACCTCCAATGCGTTTGTGTTGGAGGTTTTCTTTTTCCACTGTTTTACCTTTAGTTTGCTTTGCCGGTGCAT